>NZ_NRSW01000001.1:2108151-2218564 GCF_002288635.1 Mucilaginibacter sp. MD40
AAAAGCGGCCTTTTTTGTTAATTCTTTTTACTGTATCACAATATCATATGGCATTCGCATTTGCGGGGTGCGCATCATTTTGGTAACACTTTTAATTTGCTCGTAAATACGGTAGTTTTCGCCAAGTTCGGCTTTAACAAAGTGCGCTTTTACTTCAGCGCTGAGGCCTTCGCCAAATTTATCAAGTGCGCTTTTTTGTTCAGGATAGCTTACCAGTTTATAGTCTTTTAAGTTGGCTTTTTTAGCGGCGCATTTTACGGCGTCGTTAATATTTCCAAGGCGGTCAACCAGGCCTATGCTTAATGCTTGTGTTCCTGTCCACACGCGGCCCTGCCCAATACTATTAATATAAGCCTGTGTTTTTTTACGCCCGTTGGCTACTGCTTTTGTAAAAGTATCATACCCGTGGTTTACATCATTCTGCAATAATGCGCGCTCTTCCGGAGTAAGGGGGCGGCTAACATCGCCTAAATCAGCGAATTTGCCCGTTTTTACGCCATCAAAGGTAACACCCAGCTTATCGTTAAACAGCTTTTGCATGTTAGGCAAAATAGAAAATATGCCTATTGAGCCTGTAATAGTATTCGGTTCAGCAAAAATAGAGTCGGCAGCGCAGGAGATGTAGTATCCGCCTGACGCAGCAACATCGCCCATTGATACAATAATTGGTTTTACCTTTTTGGTAAGCATAACCTCGCGCCATATCACGTCTGATGCCAGGGCGCTGCCACCGGGGGAGTTTACTCTTAATACTACAGCTTTTACCTTATCATCGGTACGTACCTTACGCAGCGCTTTCGAGATCGTTTCAGATCCGATGCTGTTATCATCACCCTCGCCGCCAGAGATCTCGCCTGAGGCATACACAATGGCTATGCGTTTGTTCGCGGTTACTTCTTTAGGATTTGTGGTGGCGTCTATCTCACTTTTTGTATAATCATCCAGCTCAACACTGGCAACATCATTTTTTACAGCTTTACCGGTTCTGTGTTTCAGGTCGTCAAGTATCTCATCCTTATATTTAAGGCCGTCTACCAGTTTATATTTAAGCGCATCTTCGGGTAATTGTATGCGGCCGCTGTTGGCATAATTAAATAAGGTATCCTTGTTAATATTTCTGGCAGTACTAATGCCGCTCAGGAAATGGCCGTACATGGCGTTAAGGTATGAGGTAACCTGCGTACGGTTGGCATCGCTCATTTTGGTAAGTACAAAAGGCTCAACAGCGCTTTTATAGGTACCTACTTTTATTACCTGGGCCTCAATACCTAATTTATCAAGCGCGCCTTTTAAAAAAGTGATCTGCGAGCTAAAGCCTTTAAATTCAAATATACCTTTTGGGTTAAGATATACCTTGTCGGCAACGGATGCCAGGTAATAAAAACCCTGTGTGTATACTTCAGAATAGGCCATAATAAACTTACCTGATTTTTTAAAGTCGAGCAAGGCGTTGCGTATTTCTTCGGTAGTGGCCTGCCCGTTCATCATATAACTTTCATCCAGGAATATGCCTTTTATGCGATCGTCAGTCTTCGCTTTTTTTATGCTGGTGAGGATGTCGTTTAACCCGAGGTTACGTTTCCTGTCGCCAAAGAAAGGCAGGTTATTGAAGGGGTTGTTGGGCGTGCGTTCGTTTATCTGGTAATCAAATTTGATGTGTAGAATAGAGTTTGATTCAACCTGTACCGCTTTCTCGCTACCGGCCGCTGCGGCAATAATACCCAGCAAAATTGCAAAGCCAATAACAAAAACAAGGGTAATGCCCACTACGGTTGCCAGTACAAATTTGAAGAATTGTTTCATTAAGTGTGTAAAATCAAGTATATATGTTATGCAAACTTAGTAAATGCATATTTATTAAGAGCTTTGTGCTTAATATTTGTTACAACATGGTTGATGTTTTTTTGCTTTTGGGAAGTAACCTTGGGGACCGGAAACTGTTTTTGGATGAGGCAATTAAATATGTATCGGAGAGAGTGGGGTATATAAAAAAGGTGTCGTCGGTTTACGAAACGCAGGCCTGGGGCGTAACTACCTTGCCTGATTATCTTAACCAGGTGTTACTCGTACAAACCAAACTTACTGCTCATGAGGTTTTGCAAACCGTGCTTGATATTGAATTGATTTTAGGCCGTGTAAGGGAAG
Source organism: Mucilaginibacter sp. MD40 (assembly GCF_002288635.1). Classification (GTDB taxonomy): domain Bacteria; phylum Bacteroidota; class Bacteroidia; order Sphingobacteriales; family Sphingobacteriaceae; genus Mucilaginibacter. Next base: position 2,110,297 of record NZ_NRSW01000001.1, read on the forward strand.
AAAAGTGGGGCTCAAGGGTAATTGATATTGATATTTTATTTTACGGCCATGAGGTAATTGATGAACCCGACCTGCAGGTGCCTCATCCGCAGTTACATAACAGGCGCTTTACCTTAGAGCCTTTGGTTGAACTGGCACCAGATTTGGTGCATCCGGCATTAAAAAAAACAGTGCAACACTTAAAAACTGAGCTCACTGATAGCTTAATTGTAAAAAAAATATATTTTTGAATACACAACAACCAATTTTAAATGTCTGATTTTTCACCCGATAAAGACCTTGATCTTTCATTTTTGTATGAAATTGCCGATGGAAGCGACGAGTTTATTGTTGATTCTATCGGGTTATTCCTTGAGCAAACACCTTTATTACTCAATACGATATCAGATGCTATTAACTCTGGTGATTGGACAACGGCTGCGTCAGCTGCACACAAATTAAAACCCAACCTGGGTTTTTTTGGTATGCCGCTTAGCCAAGCCAATATACAGGAGGTAGAGTTGGCCTGTAAAACCGGCACGCCTGACGTAGCCGCGGTACTTAATAAATTTAATGAGGTAAAAGCAACCGTGAACCATAACCTTTTGGAGTTACAGAAGATAAAGGCAGAAAAAGAAGCAAATCTTTAGGAATAGTAATATTCAAGGTTGGTAAGTCCGGAAATTGAAATATCATATAAAAGAAAGAGCAAGCCAAGCCAGTGCTTGCTTTTCTTTTATATGTCGTCTTTGAAGCTGCTTTCGGACTTACCGACTGAACTTCAGACTAAATACTACTTCTCTGTTAAAGTAAAATTATAGCTCTCCATAATGAGGTTAGCTAAAAGATTTTTGCAGGCTTCATCAACTTTTGCGCTTGCAGTAGCTTCGTTATCTGCCTCTATTTCTAATGAAATATGTTTGCCAATACGAACATTTTGTATTTCTGATAAACCCAGGTTTTTCATGCTGCCGGTAACAGCTTTACCTTGTGGGTCAAGAATTTCTTTTTTAGGCATTACGTCAATTTCGGCCAGAAATGTTTTCATTGTGTGTAGTTAAGATGATACCGCTTAGCAATTATTTTTTTGAACCGCTGATCACCGTATGATCTGTAAATTTTAATTGAATTAATGAAAGGGTGATATACATTACGATAACCACCGGAACTGCTGCAAATTTAAAAAATAGAATGAGTATTGCCGAAAACAGCAGTAATAAATAGCGGTAAAAATTTTTATTAAAATCCTTGTTCTTGAATTTTAACGACATCAGTGGTAACTCAGCCACCAAAAGCGTACACATCACCACTATGAATACTGATAAGACATACGGGTTAAGCACATAAGGTGTTAAATTATTATACTGCGCCAATATTAGAGGGATAGAAGCAATAAGAATCGCGTTTGCTGGTGTAGGCAGGCCAATAAAGCTTTCGGCCTGGCGGGTATCATTATTAAACTTGGCCAACCTTAGGGCTGAAAATACAGGTATCAGGAAGGCGATAAAATTTAACCATTCGCTAACATGTTGAATTTGTCTGGTTTGCAACATGAGCATATACATAATGGCTGATGGGAGTACGCCAAAGCTTACCATATCTGCAAGTGAATCCAGATCCTTACCTATACCCGAGAACGATTGCAGTACGCGGGAAGCAAAGCCATCAAAAAAGTCAAAAATGGCGGCAAGGAAAATAGCGTAAGCGGCAAATATTAAATTATCCTGAAATGTAAAAACAATGCCAATGCAGCCACTGAACAAGTTTGCGCACGTAATTGCATTCGGAAGATGTTTTTTTACCCGTCGCCTCATGATGTTATGAAGGTATCACAAAATTTACAAATACGCAAAGGAGTTACAATTAACCTTATGTTATTTATAACTCCTTTTTGTGCGAAAATATTATGAATTCATTGATATTAAGAACTCTTCGTTTGTTTTGGTGCCACGTATCTGTGCCTGTAAAAACTCCATTGATTCCTGTGAGTTCATGTCGGCCAGGTGGTTGCGCAATATCCAGATGCGTTGCAGCGTATCACGATCAAGCAGCAGATCGTCGCGGCGGGTGCTGGACGCGGTAATATCAATAGCAGGGAATATACGTTTGTTAGAAAGTTTACGATCCAACTGTAATTCCATGTTACCGGTACCTTTAAACTCTTCAAAGATCACCTCGTCCATTTTAGAGCCTGTTTCGGTAAGCGCCGTAGCAATTATGGTTAGTGAACCGCCATCCTCAATATTACGGGCCGCACCAAAGAAGCGTTTAGGTTTGTGTAACGCGTTTGCATCAACGCCACCCGATAATATTTTACCGGATGCCGGAGCAACGGTGTTATAAGCACGTGCCAAACGTGTAATAGAGTCAAGCAGGATCACCACATCATGGCCACATTCTACCATACGTTTAGCTTTCTCCAATACGATGTTGGCAATTTTTACGTGGCGTTCAGCAGGTTCATCAAATGTAGATGATACTACCTCTGCGCGTACGCTGCGGGCCATGTCGGTTACCTCCTCAGGGCGCTCATCAATCAGTAAGATGATCAGATAAACCTCAGGATGGTTTTTGGCTATCGCGTTAGCTACATCCTTCAATAACATGGTTTTACCTGTTTTAGGCTGCGCCACAATTAAACCACGCTGACCTTTACCTATCGGCGAGAACAGGTCCATGATACGGGTCGAATAATTATTAGGATCGGTAAACAGGCTTAATTTTTCTGATGGGAAAAGCGGTGTTAAGTGGTCAAAAGGTACACGGTCGCGTACTTCTGCGGGTATACGGCCATTAATTGCCTCTACACGTACCAGCGGGAAATATTTTTCACCTTCTTTTGGCGGGCGTATACTACCACGAACCGTGTCGCCGGTTTTTAAACCGAAGAGCTTGATCTGCGATTGTGATACGTAAATATCATCCGGAGAGGTAAGGTAATTATAATCAGATGAACGCAGGAAACCGTAACCATCGGGCATAATTTCCAACACACCCTCGTTAACAATTACATTATCAAAATCAAGGTTGATAGCGGGCTCTTGTGCCTTTTGCTGCTGATTATTGTGGTTATTGTTATTCCGTTTGTCAAACTTCTGAGGGCGGCTTTCCGGAACAGTTGTTTCCGGCTGGCCTGATTGTGGCTCGGCAGCGGTAACTTCCGTATTTATGCTGTTGTCAGTAGCTGTAGTATCTTCGTTATCGGTAGCCGTTTGTTCCTCAGGCTGGTCAAATAGGTTAGTATCATCCAGCGGCACTTCGGTTCTGGCAGTTTTACCTTTTACTGTACGCGTACGTTTGCGTGGTTTTTCTGCAATATCTGTGTCGGTATCAGGGGCAGGGGGCGTATTTTTTTCAGCGTAATTGCTGTTTACTGTATTTTGTTGTTCCCGGGCTACTTCAATTAGCTTTTGCTGCTCAACAATGGTAGATATCAGTTGGGCTTTACGTAAATCGTCAGCCTCTGCAATACCTAAGCTTTTAGCAATTTCGCGCAACTCAGAAACGAGTTTGTCGTTCAATTCGGTTGTCTCAGACATGTTATGAATTATAGTTCAAAAAGGATTTTTTATGAAAGTTGTTTGAAAGTCCTGATATATGCAACGTTAACCCAGGCAAATATTAGAATAGATAATAAATAACGTGGAAGCTAAAATTGTTTCTTTAGTGCAAGAAATAATTCAGGAAAACAGTGCAATGATAAATAATTTATATTGAAATGCAAATTTATTAAAAAAATAAGCATTCCCTATAATTTTTTAGTTTTGTACCTGTAAATATATATCCCTATGATAACCCGCGCAGAATTAATTGCCCAGATCAAACAAAAAAAATCGTTTTTATGTGTAGGGCTTGATACGGATCTTGACAAGATACCGAATTTTTTGAAGGATTATCCAGACCCGGTTTTCGAGTTTAATAAGCGTATTATTGATGCCACACATGACATATGCATTGCTTACAAGCCTAATGCTGCGTTTTATGAGGCCCGGGGTTTAAAAGGTTTACAAAGCCTTATATCAACAGCGCAGTATATTCCAAAGAATTGCCTCAGCATTATAGATGCCAAAAGGGGCGACATTGGTAATACGTCTGATAATTATGCTAAAGCTTTTTTTGATCAGGAAAACTCCGGGATGGATTTTGATGCCATTACCGTAACACCCTACATGGGTAATGATAGCGTTACACCCTATCTTAAGTATGAGGGTAAATGGGTAATTATACTGGCTTTAACCTCTTCTGTTGGCAGTAAGGATTTTCAATATTTAAATACCGGAGACGGCTACCTTTACGAAACTGTAATTAAAAAAGCGAATACCTGGGCAAGTGCCGACAGAATCATGTATGTGGTAGGCGCTACTAAAAGCACCGAATTTACTGATATCCGAAGGCATGCCCCTGATAACTTCTTGTTGGTACCGGGCGTTGGTGCCCAGGGAGGCAGTCTGCAGGATGTTTGCAAGTATGGGATGACAAAAGATTGTGGATTGATTGTTAACTCTTCCCGGGGTATTATATATGCCAGCAATGGCGAAGATTTTGCCCAGGCCGCCCGTAACGAGGCGCTTAAGCTGCAACAGCAAATGTGGGAAGAGCTGGAAAAAGCAGGGGTTATTTAGAATCAAGAATCAAGAGCCAAGAATCAAGACAAAAATTATGTGTCTTGACTCTTGATATCCTGATTCCTGCCTCTCTTCAAGATTTAAGCTTCCAATTTCCCTTCAATAGAGTCATCAAGCGTTTTGCCAAGGGCGGCACCTACCAGTTGTTTTACAAAGGCTATGGCGTTGCCGTGTTTGTTATCCCAATAGTAACCCTGGGTAGGCGTAACTTTAATTACAGTGATACGCGGGTCATCTTCGCCTTCGGTAAACCATGTTTTTAAGATAGGTTGCCATAGTTCCTTTATTTTTTCTTTGTCTTTACTGATCTCCGCGGTGCCATATACATTCAGGAAATCGGAATGTGCTGAGCCCTGAAATAACAACTGTACAAATGGGTCTTTGCCTATTTCTTCGTTTTTATGGCTGTCGTCGGCACTCAGGAACCACAAGTCGCCGTTGTCATCAATCTTTTGGGGCGACATCGGCCTGGTAGAGAAAGGTAAGCCGGTTTTGATGTTACTGCAAAAGAAACAGCTCGACGCGGCTTCTGCCAGTTCCTTCATTTTTTTCCAGGCTTCGTTGCCTTCCAGGTTTTCAAAATTATTTTCGGGTTGTTGCTGGTTAATGCTATCCATAGGTAGTAGAATTGATTATTAAATGATAATATATTAACCAGAATGAAAATGCTTTGTTTGCCACTCGTTGGTAGTTGGTGATAGCCCGTTGGTGATGCATAGCTAAGTGTATTGGTGCCTCGTGCTTATTCAGGTGTTCCATATTAAATGTTTACACAAGTGGTACAATTTTAATATATTGATAATGAGTATGTTTACTACTGACACACCTATGCCACCATGCTTTAATAAAAAACTTAAGCATGCTGATTAATAACCACCAATTTACTTTAAGTGAGCGTTCCGCACGGAACGCTTTTTGAACGGGGGCTTAGTGTAAGGGGATAGGTCGGGGTCCTACGCAAACATCACCTTACGCTGCGGAAAGCGGTCGGCATAGCCGGTTACCATATTGCCGAACTTTAACTGAGCGTTCCGCGCGGAACGCTTTTGGAACAGGGGCTTAGTGTAATAAATAGGGTAGGCCGACTCAGGCAAACATCACCTTACGCTGCGGAAAGCGGTCGGCATAGCCGGTTACCATATTGCGGATATAATCGTTACCCGGATAGGGGGTGAGGTAATTTTTAAGGGCCTGCAGGTTATCCGCATTGTAATAATGCGAAATATAACCCATGCCATAAAAGCGGCCTTCTTCTATCAGGATGCAACTGTGTTCATCATCTGTGCGGCCCTCATCCCTGATAGCAAAAGTGGGCAGGGCCTGTTTTAATTGCTCCAACGCGGCCAGTACTTTTGAGTTGTAAACATCCGGCTGTTCATTTCCCTCGCATGCGCATTGGCCAACATTACTGCCAATACATGGCTGATCGTTCTTTTGGATAAAGCAAAGCTTAGGGCACAGGCCAAAAGTTTCTATGAGGTTATGGAGCAGGTTATGCCCCTCCAGCAGCGAGTTGCAGGCATAAATAGCCGGCATATGCTTACGGTGCTTATCCACCGCCAGGCGCAGGTAACCACGCTGGTCCTCATACATGTAAATGCCAAAGGTATTTTCAAAGCGCTTTAACGATCGGTTGTATTTTGGCCACAGCCTTTTGATCTCTACCGCTTCCAATACGAAGGCGATGAGTTCTGTGCCGCACACCTGGTAACTTACGCGATAAATATTCTTTAAAAATTCCTGCCGCTGTAAATTAGGGTTATTACCGGTAAAATGACTGCATACCCGTTTACGCAGGTTTTTAGCCTTGCCTACATAAATAACCTTGCCCTGCTGGTTATGAAAATAGTATACGCCGGGGTTTGCCGGCAGTGCTTCAATATCGGCTTTGGGTAAATTAGCGGGCAGTACCTGCTCTTTACTGTTTTGTTTAAGCGCTTTGCTAATGTGGTTATCATTGTCTTTGCTCAACAAGATGGAGAACAATTGAGCCGTAGCTTCCGCGTCGCCCATGGCACGGTGGCGGGCATTGTTTTGTATACCCAAACGCGAACACAGTTTACCTAAACTGTATGACATCAAACCCGGCATAATTTTACGCCCTAAACGCACAGTGCAAAGCTTATTCAGGTTAATATCGTAACCCGCCGCGCTTAAATGGTAACGGAGAAAGGAGTAGTCGAAATTAACATTATGCGCTACAAATATCTGCCCTTTAAGCAGATGGAATATCTCGTGGGCAACATCCTCAAAAAGCGGTGCTTGCTGCACCATTTCATTGGTGATACCGGTAAGCGCGCTGATGTAAACGGGTATATCACGCTGCGGGTTAACCAGCGTTTCAAACCTGCGGATAACCTTTTTGCCATCATGTATGCAAATAGCCACCTCTGTGATGCCATTAGCGCTGGCATGCCCTCCCGTCGTTTCTATATCTACAATTGCATACATGGTAATAACAAATGTAAATATAATTGCTAATAAAATTAGTCTTTATTTTAAAAAGCCCAGAAGTTGGAAAAGACCGAAAGGCTCTTATCAGGGTGTTCTCTTATAAAAAGGCAATCCCATGCGATCTGCTTGTCGCATGGGATTGCCGCGCTATCGCTCGCGATGAAACGGATTTTAATTACCTTCTCACTTGCCTAACCTTACTGCGCAACTAACTTAAGTTTAGGGGAATTATACCTCTTCTGTAACCATGCCTGTAGTTTTTGAATATCAGCGTTGGGTTTTGGTTTACTAAAACGAATCAGCGCCACACGTTGCGTATCTACCAGGTTGGTGTCGGCGCGTTGAACAGCTATCTTGCTTACTCCAAAATTGGTTACCAATGGGTAAAACACCCTTAGTTCTGCGAGTACGGTACTGTCATGGTTAATTGGTTTTGGTGTCAGCCTTATCGTATCAGGTTTGGTTTGTTTATTAAATACATCTTCAAGAATGCTGGCTTTTATCTGCGAAAAGTCTATCTCCTGCCTCGCGTTAAGTCCCTGCCTTATGTTTAGCTGCACATTACGCAAGCGGTAGCCGTTCATCCGGTGCTTTAGGGAGTCAATTACCGGTTTATCCAATACCGAGCCTATCAGTAAAATATCTATCATTTTTTTATCGTTGGTATAAGTGAAAGTTTTGGAAACTACCTGCGTATTATTAAAATGAAATTCCTGTTCAACAAACTTGCGGGCATTATTCTCAAAAATGCTTTTGTTTACAATGCGGTAAGCCATGTAAATGCTGGGCAATATGGTTACCACCACAATAATGATTAGATACCGGCTCACCTTTTTTTGTACGGCAGGGTCATCAAAATGGGTACGCTGCAAATTCAGGTAGCGCGACATCAGGTAAGTAGCAATGGCGATGAATACGCTATTGATAAAATAAAGATAGATGGCACCCAAAACGTATAACCAGTTTCCGGTTGCAATGCCAAACCCCGCGGTACATAGCGGTGGCATTAAGGCTGTGGCGATGGCGACACCCGGCACCACATTATTTTTCTCTTTACGTGATGCGGCAACCATACCGGCTAAGCCGCCAAAGAAAGCGATAAACACATCCCAGATTGATGGCGATGTGCGTGCAAGCAATTCAGACTGCGCTTCGTGCAGCGGCGTGATGGAAAAGTAAATACTCGAAGTGATAACGCTTACAAGAGTGGCAACCAACAGGTTTTTACCCCCTTTCTTCACCATGGCCAGGTCGTTTATACCGATACCTAAACCTATACCCATTACCGGCCCCATAATGGGCGATATCAGCATGGCGCCTATAATTACCGCAGTGGAGTTTACATTGAGGCCGATAGAGGCGATAAATATGGCGAAAATAAGCGCCCAGAGGTTGGCTCCCCTAAAATCAATATTCTTACGTATGCTCGTAATAATTTCAGTTTCGTCGGCCTTATCATCCTGTAAATTAAAACGGTGTGTAAAAAAATACTGTAATTTTTTAGAAAGTTGATTCATAAGCCGCTAATTGTGAGTTTGTAGCTTTTTTGCCAGTTTGCCAATAGTTAAGCCCTGTACCAGAATGGAGAACACCACAATGATATAGGTGATGAGCACAAACTCATCGCGGTACATGTTACTGCTGAGTGATAACGCCAGCGCAACGGATATGCCCCCGCGCAAACCACCCCAGGTAAGTATGGCAACCGCGTTATTCTCAAACTTAATTTTAAACTTTAAGAGGCTAACCGGTATAATAACAGAGATCCAGCGCGCTAAAAGTACAGTTACAATGCTGATAGCGCCGATAACCATAACCGTTGGGTGAATTTTGATGATGAGCATTTCCAGGCCGATGAACAGAAACAGCACGGCGTTCAGTATTTCATCTACCAGGTGCCAGAATTTACCCAGATAATCCCTTGTCTGGTCAGACATGCCCATTTCTTTTGATTTGTTCCCGGTGATAATTCCCGCGATAACCATAGCCAGCGGCCCGGAAATATGTAAATGAGATGCCAGGGTATATCCACCCATTACAATGGCGAGCGTGATCAGTACTTCTACCTTATAGTCGTCAATGGAACGCAGTGCCAAAAAGCCAATGTAGCCGAGCAAAGCACCAAAAACCAGGCCACCTACGGCTTCCTGCAAAAACAAGCGCCCTATGTCTATCGCGTTAAAATCCCCGCTTGTAGAGCGCGCTATTTGTGCGATGCTGATAAAAATAACAACGGCCACGCCATCGTTAAACAGCGATTCGCCGGCTATCTTTACTTCCAGCGATGAAGGTATTTTTGCCTGCTTTAAAATTCCCATAACGGCAATGGGGTCGGTTGGGGAGATAAGCGAGCCAAAAAGCAGGCAATAAATAAATGGTACTGGGGTATTAAACAAATTAAACAGGCCCCACGTCATACCGCCTACAACAAATGTGGAAATAAGTATACCGATGGTTGCCAGCAGCAGCACCGGCCAGCGTTCTCTTTTTAACTTACCGGCATCAATATGGATGGCTCCTGCAAAAAGCAGGAAGCTGAGCATAAAGTTCATGAGTACGTCCTGAAAATCAACCGAGTTGGCCAGTTGCACTGCCTTTGCAGACAGCAACCAACGGGAATTACCAAGAAACACCAACGCGATTGAGCTGATTAGCGAAAGGGCCATAATGCCAATAGTTGGCGGCCACTTGATTACACGATGGTTGATATAGGCGAAGGCCGCGGCTAAAACGATGGTAATGGTAATAATTTCGCGTGTATCCATTAAACTAAAAATTTGAGGCCAGTAATGTAAAGTCAGTAACAACCTATGGCTCACCCAGTATAATGGATTAATTGCCTGGTGCCGTTATTTACTAATGCCGGTAAAGAGCTGTACCCACGGTTATATATCTTAAATATATGAGGCCGGTGGCGGTGTGCCTACTTTGTTTATTGTTAGTAGGAATAAGGCAAAAACCGCTTGTTTGTTTGATTGATGTATGTTTAATTGAGGTGTAGTGTTGGGCCGGCGCATTAATATGTATACCTCAACATGTCAACCGTGTGGAAGGTTTTGCATAGTGGTTAATGGTTCGACAGGCTCACCATGACGTATAGGCGCCCTCCAGGACGGCGCTTAACGAGTGCGAGCGCGGGAAGCTCTCAGTGGTGTCAACCTGAGCTTGTCGAAGGTCTCTTGCATAGTGGTTAATGGTTCGACAGGTTCACCATGACAACGTATTCAAATAAAAAGCCCGACAAATTATAAAATGTCGGGCTTGTATATCGAAGGCTAACTAATTTCTAATTAACCAATCACTCATCAACTTATTTACCTTTCTTCGCCTGGATCTGTTGTTGCTGACGCATCATTTCTTCCATTTTAGCAGCGAAGCCAGATTTTTTCTTTTTAGGGTCTTCTGGTTTCTTTTTATTTTCCTGTATCTGGGCATGTATCTTCTTATCATCAACCATAAATTTGATAAGATATTGTTGTAAGAAGGTGAACATGTTAGCCAGGAAGTAGTAGTAGTTCAAACCGGCAGGGTAGCTGTTCAGTGTTGCAAAGAAGATGAACGGTGTAATGTAACCGATGTACTTCATTTGCCCTGTAGCGCCCGATATCTGGTTGTTGAAATAAGTATAGATCAACGTAGATATCGTCATCAGCAAACACATTGCACTGATGTGGTTACCTATGATAGGGATGTTAGTTGAAAACTTGATCACATCATCATACGTGGATAGGTCATGCATCCATAAAAAGCTTTGTCCGCGAAGCTCAAACAAGCTTGGGAAAAAACGGAAGAAGGCGATCACAATCGGCATTTGCAGCAGTAAAGGCAAGCAGCCGCCCAGCGGGTTTACACCAGCTTTTTTGTAAAGCTTAAGATATTCCTGCTGTAACAGGGTAGGGTTATCTTCACCAACTTTAGCTTTTATCTCGTCCATTTCCGGCTTAATTACACGCATCTTAGCCATTGACAGGTAAGATTTATAGGTAAGTGGCGATAACACCAGTTTCAGTAACACAGTAAGCGCGAGGATAATTAAGCCGTAGTTCCAGTTAAACTGTTTCAGTAAGTTAAATACCGGTAATACCGCAAACTGGTTAATGTATTTTAACGGTCCCCAGCCTAAGTTGATGATCTTTTGCAGATCGTATCCCTGGCTTTTTAATACGTTGAACTGGTTAGGGCCAAAGTAAAACTCCAATGGCACGGCACCGCTGGCATCGCGGGTTAACTGCAGGCCGGCCTTCATATCTTTAACAGACGCGGTATCGGCAACGTTGGTAACCACACCAAGGTCTGATTTGCTGATGCCATCCTTAGCGATCAGTACGCTGGAGAAGAAGTGTTGTTTAAAGGCTACCCATTGCATCTTTTTATCGGCAATGTTTTTCTGTTCGTCTTTAGCTTCAGACAGGTAGTCAACATCGCCGTCGGTATTGCGATAGTAAACGGTAGAGTACTGGCGCTCCTGTTTAAGGTCTTTCTCCAGTTTGTTTAAGCTGGCGCTCCAGTTAAGGCTGTATACATTGCTGTTAGCCAAAACTTGGTCCATACCGGTTGAGCGGATGGTTAAGCCAACTTTAAAGCCGGTGCCTTTTAAGCTGTATACATAATCAATATACTGCGTTGGGCTGTAGCTTAAACGCATAGTTACCGATGACGAATCTTTGCCTGCAACCGTTAATGAAGGCGCGCTTGGCGTAAAGTAAAGGTCATTGGTGTTAAAGTTTTTACCGGCAGCGTTAAGGTTAAGGCCAAAGGTGTTGTTATCACCATTGAACAATACCAGGGGCTTTTTATAGTATGTAAGGTAGTTTTTAAGCTCGGCGCTGTAAACACGGCCACCTTTGGTGCTTAATTTTACGCGTACGTCAGCATTTTCTAAAGTAACAAATTGCTGGTTGCCGCTAATGGCGCTGCCAAACGGGCCTTTCAATGTAGCGGAATCAACCTTTGCTATTTTAGCTTTTGTGGTATCGGCTTTAACAGGCGTTTTTATCAGGCCTTTTTTTATAGAGTCCTGGTGAACGGTTAATTGTTCTTTTTTGATCTCGGCCTCGTTTGGCTTCATTAAGAAAACGCCAACACCAAGGATGATCATGATCAGGAATAATCCTGTGAATGTATTCTTATCCATTTATCTGTTTCTCGTACTGTAACTTAGTTCTTGCGGGCATAGGCCAGCGAAGCGGCGACAAAGTTAATAAAAAGTGGGTGCGGATTAGCAACTGTTGATTTTAATTCGGGATGAAACTGCGCGCCCACAAAATAAGGGTGATTTTTAAGCTCCACTATCTCTACCAAGCCGTTCTCCGGGTTAATACCCGATGGTACCAGGCCCGCAGCTTCATATTCCTTTAAATACTTGTTATTAAATTCGTAACGGTGGCGGTGGCGCTCGCTGATGTGTGTTTTGCCATATGCTGCGGCCGCTTTGGTGCCCTTTTTGATATCGCATGGGTAAGCGCCTAAACGCATGGTGCCGCCTTTGTTCACCACGGTTTTTTGCTCTTCCATCATATCAATAACCGGGTTCGGTGTTTCAGGGTTCATTTCGGTGCTGCTGGCATCTTTATAACCCAGTACGTGGCGGCCAAATTCTACTACGGCACATTGCATGCCCAGGCATATGCCAAAGAACGGGATGTTATTTTCACGTACATAGCGTATGGCCTCTATTTTACCTTCAAAGCCGCGTTCGCCAAAGCCGGGTGCAACCAGTACCCCGTGCAGGTCGCGCAGTTTTTCAACCGCGTTCTCAGGCGTAAGGCTGGCTGAGGGGATGTATTGTACCCTTACCTTACATTCGTTTTTAGCACCCGCGTGTACAAAAGCTTCAATGATAGATTTGTAAGCATCGGGCAGTTCTACATATTTACCTACCAGGCCAATTTTTACATCGGCAGTAGGGTTTTTTAGCCGACCCAGGAAATCTTTCCAGCTTTCCAGGTCGGGTTCGTTTTTATGCGAAAGCTTTAGTTTCGTTAAAACGGTTTGGTCCAGTTTTTCTTTCAGCATCAGCAATGGCACGTCATAAATTGTTGGCGCATCCATTGATTCGATTACCGCATTGATGTTTACGTTGCAAAAAAGTGCAATTTTTTTTCTGATGTCGGCGTTAATATGGTGTTCGGTACGGCAAACCAGTATGTCCGGCTGTATACCATACTCTAAAAGCATTTTTACAGAGTGCTGGGTAGGCTTGGTTTTTAACTCTCCCGCGGCAGCCAGGAAAGGTATAAGCGTTAAGTGGATCACCAACGCGTTATTAGGGCCGGCCTCCCACCTGAACTGCCTTACGGCCTCAACAAACGGTAAGGATTCAATATCGCCAACGGTACCACCAATTTCTGTGATCACAATATCATAATCGCCGCTTTCGCCCAATATGCGGAAGTTGCGTTTGATCTCATCGGTAATATGCGGTACCACCTGTATGGTTTTACCCAGGAAAGCGCCCTCGCGCTCGCGGCTAATTACATTTTGGTAGATACGGCCGGTGGTAATGTTATTGGCCTGCGAAGTAGGAACGTTCAGGAAACGCTCGTAGTGGCCAAGGTCAAGGTCGGTTTCGGCACCATCTTCGGTCACATAGCACTCTCCATGCTCGTAAGGATTCAGTGTTCCCGGATCGATGTTGATATACGGATCGAACTTTTGGATGGTAACGCGGTAACCGCGCGCCTGAAGTAGTTTAGCTAATGAGGCCGAAATAATGCCTTTTCCTAATGATGAGGTAACACCACCCGTAACAAAAATGTATTTAGTCATGATTTTTTTGGAAATCAAAGGCAGTTTTTAAGGGGCTGCCAATTGTTTGTGTACGGGATACAAAAGTAGCAATTTTTGCGGCATTTGCCGCCGCAATTTTTAATTCGGGTAAAAGCTGAAATCAAAGGGCAAGGAGCCGCTTGATTAGCAACATGATACCAATAAATAAAACAACAAACACGGATATTTTTAAATTTACCGGCAGTTTAGCAACCAATGCCGATAAGCGCTAATTTAGCAAGGCCATTTAATCTTTAAAATGCCGCTAATTAAAAAAATATTCTCAATCAACTTCAGTAAAAAACGGCCCTTGCTGTTAAATGCCGTGTTGTTTTTGTTGCTGCTGATATCTGTTTCGGCCTGTTCGGTAAAGAAAAAAGCAGGGGAGATGCTGGTGGTTCAGGAGAATTACTGTGAACCGCCCAAGTATTTTATCAGATCGGCTTATCCTGATAGTGCAAATGCACAGGAGATATTAGCCAGGAACGCATCATTAAAAAAGTACTATACCGACCAGGATATTTTGATCATCAACTCATTAGGGCTTGCCCAGGATATGAAAGAGCTGATGCGTTTGAAAAGCGATACCACCATTAAAGGCAGGCTGAGGAAATTAGAAATCGCTAATAAAACCTCTAAAGTACTGTTGCTTGCTGTTTCTGATATTAATTCTGCCGCTGCTGAGCTGGATTGCGAAGGCGAACGGGTAGACCAGGTAGGCAGCTATGTTGACAATATCAATACGACAAGAAATAACCGGTATACGGCTGCCTCGGTGGTATTAGGCGCTTTAACATCAGTAACGGGTGTTTTTATTAAAGCGGAAGGCTTAAATAATGCCATTACGGTAGGCGGGGGTGTACTTACCGGCGGACTTGGCTTGTTAACGCTAAACCCGGGCGGTAAAAAGGTGCAGTTTAGCCATCACCGCAACTTGCTTAAAGATATTTGGCTGCAACAAAACACCGATAGCCATTTCTCGGGCTGGATATGGTATATGTTAAGCGAAAAAAGCTTTAGCAACAAAGGAGAGTCGTCCCTGATGTATAATCTCAGGAAAAGATGGATCACCTATCAGTTTGATAATGATGAAAAGCAAGCAGCCAGATCTGTGATCTTTACAGATGGTGGGACCTACAAGGCTGACGACCTGCATTCCAGGGCATCAATGATCAATCAGTTACAGGCCGTTATCCGCTCCATTAATCAAAACCTTAATAACCTGATGCTGCAGATGGAACGGGCTGAAAATATCCCTTAAAACAACCCGTTTATCTCGCGTTCTATCTGGTTGATGATGGTTCCCATATCTTCCGGATTGTTTGCAAAATCGAGGTTGTCCTTATCCAGTATAAGCAGTTTGCCCAGCTTGTAGTTTTTGATCCACTTATCGTATTTCTCGTTAAGTTTTGACAGGTAATCAATACGGATACCTATCTCATACTCGCGGCCCCGGCGCTGGATGTTATTCACCAGCGTAGGTACCGATGCTTTAAGGTATACCAGCAGATCGGGTGGTTTAATGAACTCGGTGATGTTATCAAATATGCTTTGGTAGTTCTCGTAGTCGCGGGTAGTCATGAGGCCCATATCGTGCAGGTTCTCCGCGAAAATGTGGGCATCCTCATAAATGGTGCGGTCCTGTATAATATTGCGCCCGCTCTTTTGTATATCAATGATCTGGCGGTAACGGCTATTCAGGAAATAGATCTGCAGGTTAAAGCTCCAGCGTTTCATGTCGCTGTAGAAGTCCTCCAGGTAAGGGTTGTTGTCAACCGCTTCAAAAAGAGGGTCCCAGCCATAATTTTTGGCGAGCATTTCAGTAAGGGTAGTTTTGCCCGCGCCGATATTTCCTACGATAGCTATGTGCATGTGATCAATGTTGTTGGTGGTTCATGGTTAATAGTTCATAGTAATAACCCATGCTATCAAACAGTCACTGCTGCTAATATACACTATGAACAATGAACCATCAACTATAAGCTGATTTAAAACTTCCTGAAACCGATGAGCTCCCTCACCTCCCTGATGGTTTTAGAGGCGCTTTCGCGGGCTTTGGCGGCACCGTAGCGGGCAACCTGCCTTAACAGCGGCGCGTCATTGGCAATATCGTTTATCTTTTCGCGAATGGGCGCTGTAGCAATGATCATATCTTCGGCCAGTTGCTTTTTAAGGTCGCCGTAACGGATGGCGCAGGTATTGTACAGGTTGTCGAAATGCGCCAGGGTATCCGGTGTGGATACCACTTTCATCAGGTCGAATAGGTTTTGTATCTCCTGGGGTTTTGTTTGGTTCTCTTCGGTAGGGCCGCTATCCGTTTTAGCGCGCATCACTTTTTTGCGGATCGCTTCGGGAGTGTCGCTTAAGAATATGGCATTACCTTCGCCTTCGCTTTTGCCCATTTTGCCGGCACCATCAAGCCCGGGGATCTTTACCAGGCTCTCACCGAATGTGAACGCGTAAGGTTCAGGGAAATAATCGTGGTTATACAAACGGTTAAAGCGATTGCCAAAAGTACGGGCCATTTCCAGGTGCTGTTCCTGGTCTTTACCAACAGGCACCTTGGTAGCTTTGTGGATGATGATATCCGCCGCCATCAATACCGGGTAGGTAAGCAGGCCCGCGTTAACGTTATCAGGGTTAGCACGTACTTTATCTTTAAAGGAGGTAGCACGTTCCAATTCGCCCATGTAGGCGTTCATGTTCAGGTACAGGTAAAGCTCGGTTACCTCCGGCACGTCGCTTTGTACATATATGGTGGCTTTTTCGGGATCAATACCTGCTGCCAGGTATTCTACCAAAACCTGCTTAACATTTGAGTGCAGGTTGGCCGGTGTAGGGTGCGTGGTAAGCGAGTGCAGGTCGGCTATAAAAAAGTAGCAATTGTACTCGTTTTGCATTTTTACGAAGTTTTGTACCGCTCCGTAATAATTTCCTAAGTGTAAATTCCCGGTAGAACGTATACCGCTAACAACAGTTTCCATATGGGGGCGAAAGTAAGGATTTTTTAGCAAAAGCCTCACCCCAAACCCCTGTCTGTGGAAGAGGGGCTTCTTAAGAAAATAACCTTCTTATTTCATGATACATTGTAGTAGGCTTACAAGTGGCTATTTTTTATATTTTTGGAGCGGATGAAAATGATATTGAAGAAAGCCCACCTATACCTATACCAGGGCAGCGTGGCGTTTTTTTACTTCGTGCTGTGGCCGTTTCTCTACTATCATTCGCGCAAACCGGAACGTTATGCCGGCATGAACGTCTTCAGGCGCATATGGGGGCGGCTAAGCTCCGGCGCAGTGGGTATACGTTACCAGTATCATTATGAAAAGCCTATCGACTGGAGCCGGCCTTATATCATAGCCCCTAACCACACCTCTAACCTGGATATTACGGCGATGAGCCTCCTGGTGAAAAATAATTTTTGCTTTATGGGTAAACAGGAACTGGTTGACGGGCTGGTGACCTCCCTGTTCTTCCGTACGGTGGATATCCCTGTGAACCGAGAAAGCAAAATAGCTTCTTTTAAAGCGTTTAAGCAGGCTATGGAGCGCCTGCAGCAGGGAATGAGCGTAGTGATTTTTCCCGAAGCTACTATACCCGAAAGTTATCCGCCGCAACTGCACCCTTTTAAAAATGGCCCTTTCCGTATGGCCATTGAGCTGAAGATACCCATCATCCCGGTAACTTCGGTTAACACCTGGCAGGTTTTATGGGACGATGGCAAAAAATACGGCAGTAAGCCCGGCGTATGTGATATATTTGTACATGAGCCTGTTGAAACCGCTCATTTAACGATAGATGATGCTGATGACCTGCGCGACCGCATATTTGGGATCATCAGTAATAAACTGAACAGCATATGAATATTGACGAACAAACGGTTGATAAGATAGCGCACCTGGCGCGCCTTGAACTGGCTGCCGATGAAAAGCAGGAAATGATCAAGGATATGAATAAGATACTGGGTTTTATGGATAAGTTGAACGAGGTAGATACCGCCGGTGTTGAACCACTTGTTTACATGACCGCCGAAGTAAATAACCTGCGCGATGATGTGATCAAACAGGATATTACCACCGAAGAAGCGCTTAAAAATGCCCCCATGCATGATGACAGCCATTTCCTGGTAGCGAAAGTGATAAGTAAATAGAGCCAAGAATCAAGATACAAGAATCAAGATACAAGAATCAAGAGCTAAAATTACGAAGAGGAAATTATGAGCGTTTGTCTTGATTATTGGCTCTTGTATCTTGATTCTAAAAAAACTGTAACATTTACTACCGCCTTATAGTCAAAGCAAGAAAAACGGATGAAGCAGACACTTAACCAGGGCAAACCGCTTATTACCATAAAAGATATTGGCCGTAAATATGTGATCGGTTCGGAGGTTATCCATGCCATTAAATCTGTTTCGCTTACGATTGAGAAGGGTGAGTTCGTAGCGTTGATGGGGCCTTCCGGTTCTGGAAAATCAACGCTGATGAATATCCTGGGCTGCCTGGATACACCAACCAAAGGCCAGTACATCCTCAACGGTATTGATGTAAGCCACATGAGTGATAACGACCTGGCCGAAGTGCGTAACTCGGAGATAGGCTTCGTGTTCCAGACGTTTAACTTATTACCCCGTAACAGCGCGTTAGATAACGTGGCTTTGCCGCTGGTATATGCCGGTATCAGCAAAGAAAAACGTAACGAGCGGGCCAAACAAGCTTTAGAGAATGTGGGGTTGGGGCATCGCATAGATCACCGCCCTAATGAACTATCTGGTGGGCAGCGCCAGCGTGTAGCGGTAGCCCGCGCGCTAATTAATAACCCATCCATTATCCTTGCGGATGAGCCTACCGGTAACCTGGATACCAAAACCTCTATCGAGATCATGGGGCTGCTTGAGGATATCCACTCTAAAGGGAACACCATTATATTGGTAACCCACGAGGAGGACATTGCCCTGCATGCCCACCGAATAGTACGTATGCGTGATGGTTTGGTAGAGAATGATTATATGAACGACAACATTCAAACGGTAAGTAAACGCGAGCCGGAAGCGGAGAGCGATATAAACTTAACCAAATAAGTGAGAACGCTTAAAACAGGTGAATTTTACGGGCAAACCAACCAAACCCTGCACCTGGATTTTGCTACCATTACCGATACCGAATATACCCACGAACGGGTAGACTGGCATTACCACGAAAACGCGTACTTTACGTTTATTTTGCAGGGCAATGTAATTGAGGGGAATAAAAAGGAGGTGTACACCTGTACGCCCGGCACCCTGCTGTTCCATAACTGGCAGGATCCGCATTATAACATTAAGCCTAAAGGCTATACCAGGGGTTTTCATATAGAAATGAATAACAATTGGATTACCCGAACTGATATTAATATACAAAACCTCCGGGGTAGCTTTGCTATCAAAAATCCGCAGTTTAAACTGCATTTTTACCAAATATTTAAAGAGTGTAAGATAAGTGACGACTCCTCGGCACTCGCTACTGAATCTTTGTTGTTGCAGTTGTTGTGGGGCATTGGCACCAATACTGAAGCCGCCGAACGGCAGCAACCCAAGTGGGTAGGGCAGGTGAAAGAAGCTATTGCTGATGACCTGTCGCAGAAATTCACCTTACAACATTTAGCAGCTGTCGCTAATATTCACCCTGGTCACCTGTCGCGAGATTTTTCAAAGTATTTTAACACTAACGTTGGCAACTATATTCGTGCTGTCAGGGTAGAAAAAGCACTATCGTTAATGCACAGCGGCAAACTCAGCCTTACCGAAATTGCCATGCAGTGCGGCTTTGCCGATCAGAGCCATTTTCTGCGCTGTTTTAAGCAGTTTAATTCCGGCAATCCAAAACTCTACAAGGCAATGCTGGCAGGTGGTTGATACGCAACCCAAAAGCTTGCAAACGTTAATTCTGTTCTATTTTAGTAAAACCCAGCCCGGCATATTTGTGGAAATAAAAATTGATAGATGAAACTACTCAAACCACTGCTTATATTAATAACTATCATTGCTTGTAACCGTTCATTCGCGCAGGATATAGTTAAAGCCGACCCGATTACCTCCCCGCTGCATAAAGCCAATATAGGCCGCATCGTGTTTATGAAAGATACGATACCTATGGCGAATACCACGACAGCAGATTTTTTAACAGCGGTAACTTTAACGCCCGATGCTAACCTGACTATGCGTGCGTTTTTGCCTAATTCGCTTACTAATCTGCAACACAAGCTTGCTCCACAGCAAACGGTTGAACAATTAAATCAGGGAAACTACCAGTTCACCTACTATGTTGATGGTAAACAGCTATACCAGGAAAATTTGCATAAGGGAGCGGGCTATTCATATCTTAAGAACAGCCGTACCGTACTTACCATTAAGTTGCTGAGTAACCTCCACGAGGATATGTGGTCAAGGCATATGTTTAGCCGGTTTATGATGCAAGGGGGCGAGGATGCCTTAACTACAGGCAGCCATACGCTAAAAATTGAGCTTCGGCCGTATGTGGCATTGCCGGAGGTTAAAGTTGGCGACCTGATAGCGCAAGGCGAAATAAAAGTGATAGTACCGGTTGTAGATGTACATGATAAAGCTATCCAGCCCATTAAACCCAATAGCGGCTGGCCGGTATCTGCCGAAAGCTATAATAGATCATTGATCACCGAACTTAACGGGAAAATATTACAGAACAAGTTCAAGAACATTAATGGTATAGTGGTGGTCAAAGGCGGTAAGCTGCTGATTGAGGAATATTTTAATGGCGAGGGCCGTGATACGCTGCATGACCCGCGATCGGTAGGGAAAACCTTCGCATCGGCAGTGATGGGCATCGCTATCAACGTGGGCTATATTAAATCTGAAAACCAAACGCTAAAGGACTTTTATGACCTCAAGGCTTATCAAAACTATTCACCGCAAAAGGATAGTGTCACTTTAAAAAGCTTGCTTACCATGAGTTCTGTTTTTGACGCGAATGATAATGACGATAATTCGCCGGGTAATGAGAACAATATGTATCCTTTAGACAACTGGGTGAAATTCGCCCTCGATCTAAGGGCTGACGCTGCCAAGAAGCCTTATACGCAATGGAATTATTTTACGGCAGGGGCAGTGGTATTAGGCGATGTGCTTAATAAAAACGTCCCCGGAGGCCTGGACCGTTATGCTGATGAAAAACTATTTAAACCACTCGGTATTGTTAATTATAAATGGCAATATACGCCCCAGCATGTTCCCAGTACCGCAGGTGGTATCAGGTTGCGGGCCATTGATTTCGCTAAATTCGGGCAGCTTTATAAAAATAATGGAAAATGGCAGGGCAAACAGATACTCCCTGAAGCTTGGGTACAAAAAACATTTACGAGGTACATGGCCTTACCGGCCGATATGGTAGGGCCGGGTTATTATGGTTACTTGTTCTGGAACAAAACCTACGAAGTTAACGGAAAGTATTACGAAACCTGGTATTGTACCGGCAATGGTGGCAATAAGATATTTGTGTTTAAGAACCTGCCGCTGGTAGTTGTTATTACCGCAAGTGCTTACAATGAAAGTTATGCCCATGCGCAGGTTGATAAAATGATGCAGCAGTATATTTTACCGGCGGTAGCACAGTGAGGTTAGCACTTTAGTTCTGCCAGCCGGGCCACAAAATCGGCAAGGTAAAGGGTGTTTTCGGGTGTAACTGGCTTGTGGTTACCTATGATAAGCGTGTGTTCGTAGATCTCGATAACAAAATCAGACTTTTTGATGGACATTATCGCTGCGCGAAACTCAGGCGTCATGGCGGCTTCGGTTTTATGGCGATCGTCAGTTAGTACATAAAAGCGATTGCTAAAGGCCTTATCTTCTTTTAAATCAAGCTCTATCGGGAACACCATCTCTCTAATCTTATCCATAATGGTTTCGGTACGGATCACCACGCGACCAAAATCTTTTTTGAGATAGGCCAGCGCCCAGGGCTGAAAAGTATCACGGTGTTGTATTTTGTTTTTCTGGTTAATGGCCGAAGTTTCGGTATCAGTATCAAGCAGCAAAACATAGCTGTCGCCGCAAGGATTTTTAATAGCGAAGGTGTTGCGGATGTTTACCGCATGGTGATGGTTAAGCGTTTCGAATTGCTCCAGTTTAAAATCAATATCACCCGGTACCTCTATCCTGAAACGGTTTCTGAGCCTTTGGCAGGTAGTATCGTAGGGGTGTTTGCCAATATAGGGAAGGCCGGTGGCATCAACTGATAAGGAGTTCATGCTACTAAGATACACAACTGTTTATTTAATACAACCCAATGTTTAACTATTGGGTAAGGCCGAATTGTTTAAAATGATGGGTGAAATGCTTGTTGTGCCACAGCACCCATTCATGGTAATCCATCATGCCGAAGCCGCCGTGTAATACCATTATGCCCGGGTTAGCCCGGTAGTAGGCATGAAAAGTTTCTAATTCGGCAAGTAACTGTTGCCTCGCGGTTTCCAGACCGGTATAAGTTAATTTATCAGGTAATTGTCCAAGTACCAAATTCCGCGGAATCAGTTCATCGGTATAAACCCAGCGTTGCTTGCGTTCGGCATAATCTGCAGGCAGGCCGGTGTCAACAGGCACTTTAACACCGTTGGTATATTGCACCTGTTCTATAAGGTGCTCAATCATTTGCTGCGCTGCCATGTTGCCCCACAATGGTAGTGTATCGGCATTAAGGTAGATAAGCTTTTCCTTTATGTGGTCACTGTCAGTAATATCAACCGCCTCCATGTTAGTATTTGTACGGCTCCATTTTACCGCAGCTGCAGGCACAGTTAGGATCTGTTACGCCCAGTTTTTTCAGGAAGAACTGGTAAAAACCAATGCGGTCCTTCATGCTGTAATTGTTTTCGCCCTTGTTGCATTCCAGTTCGCCGTTCACGATCAGAATGGTCATGCCGAAGCCCGGGGTGCGGCCTTTTGCTTTATCCGTAGCGCTGGGCTGCCATTTGCCGGTCATCACATCATGCGCGGATGGCTTGCGGGTTTCGGGCGTCATCCAAAAGTATATGGCGGTTTTAAAGGCCACTACGGGGTCGGTTTCAACCAGGCCGGGGTTGTTCAGCAAAATCTTTTTATCCCCGAATATGCAGTCTGACGCATAACCATAATTGCCGTTATAGCTCAACTGTATAGGGCCGCGGCCATAATATTTTTGCCCTGCAACCGGCGGATATTCGTCGTTATCGCTAATGTAGTTAAGGGATGTATTGGCTTCATGTATGAGCATCAATCCATCCGTATACGTTTCATTTTGTCCGTGTCGGGTTTCATGCGCTATCTGGGCGAAAAACGCGGCTAACTCCCGTTTGTTGGTGGTTGCATCTCCGGCGGTACAAAAAGCGCCATAGTCAACCATGTAAGTGCTATCGGGTTTTTGTTTGGCCCAGGCCTCGTTCCAGTCGGCATCCTGCCGTACAGTGGTAGCCTTACCGGTGCTTTTATCCGTACGGATAAACTGGTAAACCGATACCGCGCGGCGGGTAACCTGTACCTTTATCTTTGCCAGTTCATCGGCGGCTTTAATAAAAGCCGCGTAGGTATAAAATTTGTCGCGCTGCGGAAACAGTTCATTAAACTCTTTTTCTGACAATAACTTGCTGAATGATGGGGCAGGGGTAGCTTCGGTTTTAGTGGCAGCGGTGCTATCCGTTGTTTTTTTAGCGTTACTGTTACCGCAGCTAAAACCAAGCAGGGAGGTGGCCAGTAATGTTATAGTGGTAAACTTAACCGTTGATGCAAATACCTTCATGATAGCGGGGCGTATTTTAATTTGTACAAAACACAAAGTAGGTGTTTAAGTTTAAACTTTGTAAATATGCAAATTAAAACGCCACAGCAATTATTTAATTGTTTATGAAGATATATACCAAAACCGGCGATAAGGGCTACACCTCGTTAATAGGAGGTACGCGTGTGCCTAAATACCATTTACGCATAGAAGCTTACGGAACTGTGGATGAACTGAACTCTTACGTTGGACTTATCCGCGACCAGGATATCAGTTTGCATGATAAAGATGTATTAAAAGAGATACAGGATCGCCTGTTTACGGTTGGCTCTTCACTCGCTGCCGACCCTGAGCGTTCCAAAATGGTGATCCCCGACCTGCATACGGCCGATGTTGAACTGCTGGAAAAAGAAATAGACCGCATGAACGAAAGCCTGCCCTCTTTAAAGCATTTTATATTGCCCGGCGGCGGCACCACCGCATCTTTTTGCCATGTGGCACGCTGTGTTTGCCGCCGTGCGGAGCGTTTATGCGTGCATTTGTCTGAAGAAAGTAAAGTTGAGGAAAAAGTGGTCATCTACCTCAACAGATTAAGCGATTACCTGTTTACCTTAGCACGCATAGTTGTATTTGAAAGAAACATGCCTGAAAATCAGTGGATTCCGCGAGTTTAAAATTTTTGAAAAAAATATTGATTATCATTTTAAAAATATTATACTTTTGCGAAAAAGGAAGAAATAGAATATTTACCATTTAAGATAAAAACATGTATTGGACACTTGAATTAGCATCGCACCTGGAAGATGCTCCCTGGCCTGCCACAAAAGACGAACTAATTGATTACGCCATACGCTCAGGCGCACCTGTAGAGGTGATTGAGAACCTGCAGGCACTTGAAGATGATGGCGAGCCGTATGAGAACATTGAAGAAATATGGCCTGATTACCCTACAAAAGACGACTTCTTCTTTAACGAGGACGAGTACTAAACTGATACTTGAACATTAAGCCGCTTGATACAAGCGGCTTTTTTTATGCCTCCGTATTTTTGGAATGATTTTAGAGATGGTGGTTTTAATTAACATCTACTTAAACAAAAACATCAAAACAATGAGAGGCTTATTATACATCATTGCGGTAATCCTGATAATAGGATGGGCATTTGGTTTTTTCTACGCTGACGCTGGCGGTATCATCCACATTTTATTAGTGATAGCTATTATAGCATTATTGCTGGGCATTATCAGAAGGGCCTGATAGGTTTTCAACTGTTAAAGCTAATGGTTGTAAAACCTTTTTTAAAGCAGTTGGTTAAATAGTAAACAACACTTAAGCATTATTTAATAACATCACTATGAGAAGTTTATTGTACATTATCGCTGTCATCCTGGTAATCGGATGGATCTTCGGGTTTTTTGTTAACCACGCAGGTGGTTTAATTCACATCCTGTTGGTAATCGCTATCATCGCGTTATTGCTGGGGGTGATCAGAAGAGCCTGAGCATAACGCAGGTAAAATATCGGCCACCGGTTTAACCGGTGGCTTTTTTATGTAATAAGGTTTCGGCTATCAATATATCATCAGGAAAAGTGATCTTGATGTTACTGTAGCTGCCTTCTATAAGCGTAACAGCAGTGCCGTTTTTTTCTAAAACAGAAGCATCGTCTGTAAACAGCTCATTGTAGGGTTGCCTGTAGGCCGCTTTTAACACATCGCCACGGAAAGTTTGCGGGGTTTGTACCAGGTATATCCTTTCGCGGTCTAAACAAGCGGAGGTGTTGCCATTGAGCTGCCTCACCGAATCGCGGCTTTTAACCGCTGTAACCGCTGTTCCGTTTTGCGCGGCACAACGGAAGCTCTCTTTAATGATCTCCGCGGAAGTAAGCGGCCGCACAGCATCATGCACGGCTATAACAGCATCGCCCTCATTAATAACATCAAGCGCGTTCTTTACCGAGTGGAAGCGGGTTTCCCCGCCTGCTATAACCGTATGGGGTATAGTGAAGCTATGCTGCTGGCAAAGCTCAGCCCAAAGCTCATGGTAATGGCTGTTTAGCGCCAAAATGATCTTAGGCGCGGCCCCGCTCTCAAAAAACGCCCTGATGGTATGCATTAAAATCGGCTCGCCACAAAGCTCAATAAACTGCTTAGGCAAGGCCGACTGCATGCGGCTACCCGTACCACCGGCAACGATGATGGCGTAGTGGTGAGTAGTGAATGGCGAGTGGTGAGTGGTTGACATATTTAAATATTGCCGTCATCCCGAATTTATTTCGGGATACCATCAGAAAGGTTTATAAACCTTGTATGTGGGTTGCCGAAATAAATTCGGCATGACGTTGTTGGGGTAAAGGTATAAAACAAAAAAGAGATATGAGTAAACCCATATCTCCTTATATATTTTCAGAACAGTGATAAACCCTCACTATTCTCTACTCACCACTCACTTAGATAATCAACATCGCGTCGCCGTAGCTGTAGAAACGGTATTTTTCTTTTACCGCTACCTCATAAGCATTCATCACATGCTCGTAACCGCCAAACGCGCAAATCATCATCAACAGGGTTGACTCCGGCGTGTGGAAGTTGGTGATCATAGAGTTTGCAATGCTAAAATCATACGGCGGGAAAATGAACTTGCTCGTCCAGTCGTTAGCTGCCTTTAGCGTTTTATTGGCCGATACGGCAGATTCAATGGTACGCATAGAGGTAGTACCTACCGCGCAAACACGCTTTTTACGCTCAATGGCACGGTTAACAATATCGGCTTGTTTTTGCTCGATAATGAATTGCTCCGAATCCATTTTATGCTTGGTCAAATCTTCTACTTCCACCTGGCGAAAGGTACCTAAACCTACGTGCAGGGTAACCTCGGCAAATTCAACACCTTTCAGTTCAAGGCGTTTCATGAGCTCGCGGCTAAAGTGCAGGCCCGCGGTAGGGGCGGCAACAGCGCCTTCGTTTTTAGCGAAGATGGTTTGGTAGCGCTCTTTATCTTCGGCGGTAGCCTTGCGTTTAATATATTTAGGAAGCGGTGTTTCGCCCAGTATCTCCACATTACGGCGGAACTCCTCATCGGTGCCGTCAAACAGGAAGCGAATGGTACGGCCGCGTGAAGTAGTGTTGTCTACTACCTCTGCTATCAGCAGGTCGTCATCGCCAAAATAAAGCTTATTACCAACGCGTATCTTACGTGCAGGGTCAACCAGTACATCCCAAAGGCGCA
Organism: Mucilaginibacter sp. MD40; assembly: GCF_002288635.1. Lineage (GTDB taxonomy): Bacteria > Bacteroidota > Bacteroidia > Sphingobacteriales > Sphingobacteriaceae > Mucilaginibacter. The sequence continues at coordinate 2,137,107 of NZ_NRSW01000001.1, forward strand.
GTTCTTTGTTTAGTTCGCGCAGCAGAAATACCTCAATAGTGGCACCGGTTTTTTCTTTATTACCATACATACGCGCCGGGAATACTTTGGTATTGTTCAGGATCATTACATCCTGGTCATCAAAATAATCCAAAACATCTTTAAAGATCTTATGCTCAATCTTGCCCGAATCGCGGTGTAAAACCATTAAACGCGATTCATCGCGCTTGTCTGAGGGGTTATGGGCAATCAGTGATTCAGGTAAATTGAATTTGAACTGAGATAATTTCATGCTGATATATATGAATTTTTAGGGCGCAAATGTAAGAAAAAAATTATAAATTATGCCCCCATTTTTTATGATTAAGGGTTACAGGCGGTTAATTAAAAAATGCTGTAACTTAAGAGCATAAACATCGTCTAAACCATACTGTTTTATAAAAGGTAAAATCCGTTAACCGATAGTTGCACTATGATCATACTTAAACTCATCCGCGAAAGTTTCCTGTTTGCCTATGATGCTTTGAGGCAAAACAAGCTGCGTACCATGCTTTCGCTGCTGGGGGTTACTATTGGTATTTTTACCATTATAGCAGTATCATCAGCAGTAGATACGCTGCGCAACAACCTGCAAAAAAGCGTAAACAAGCTGGGCAGTAACAGTATATACATACAAAAATGGCCCTGGGTAGGTGAGGAGAATTTCCCCTGGTGGAAGTATATGCAGCGCCCGGTACCCAAACTGCGTGATTTTGACCAGATAACCCGCCGCAGCCAAACCGCCAAAGCTATTTCTTACGAGATAAGTATTGACAATCGCACGGTAAAATACGGCAGTAACACGGTTGACGGCGCGCAGATTGACGCGGTATCGCATGACCATGATAAGACCTGGAACTTTGACCTGCAGGATGGCCGCTATTTCACCGAGATCGAATCGCGCACGGGTGCGCCGGTAACAGTTATCGGTGCCGATATTGCCTCAAACCTGTTTCCTGACGGAAACGCTTTGGGTAAACAAATTAAAATAATGGGCCGTAAGATCACCATTATAGGGGTGTTTACCAAGGAAGGTAAGGATATGCTGGGTATTACCAGTGACAATGAAATATTATTGCCTTTAAATTTCGCTAAAAACGTTATCGATATTGAAAGCGATAAATATGGCCCGCAGATAGTGGTGCGCGGTAAAGATAACCTCACCGATGTGGAAGTGGAAAGCGAAGTAAGGGGTATCATGCGCTCTGTGCACAGCATACGCCCGGGTGCCGAGGATGATTTTTCGCTCAACAAATCAACCATTTTAACTAACCAACTGGATAAGGTATTTGGTGTGCTGAATAAGGTAGGCTTCGTTATAGGTATATTTTCGGTACTGGTGGGCGGCTTCGGTATTGCCAACATCATGTTCGTTTCTGTTAAGGAACGTACCAACATCATTGGTATACAAAAATCATTAGGCGCCAAAAATTATTTCATTATGCTGCAGTTCCTGATAGAGGCGGTGGCATTATGTATTCTTGGCGGGTTAATAGGTTTATTTTTTGTTTATCTCATCACCTTTGCGGTAAAAGCCATATTTGATGTGCAGGTGGTGCTTGATGTCGCCAATATTATCTATGGCATAGGCATATCGGTAGTTATAGGTATGTTCTCAGGTATTTTACCTGCCTGGTTTGCCGCCAAACTTGACCCGGTAGAGGCTATACGGACTAACTAACCCGCGTATTGCTGTTGCCCGCTTTGCTCATCCTGTATACCGCTTGTTTGTGGTGATGGTTGATTATTGCAGTATTTGGAAACCTTTTCAAATAAGGCTTCCGGAGCAAATGGCTTGGTAAGGTAATCGCACATGCCGGCATCAAAGGCTTTTTTATGTGTTTCGGGCATGGCGTCAGCCGTAAAAGCTATTACAGGAATGTGCGGGTAACTGGCCTTAATTATGGCGGTAGCTTCAAAGCCATCCATCACGGGCATCTGCAAGTCCATAATAATCAGGTCAAATTGTTCACCCGTTGTAAGTAAATCAATAGCCAACTGCCCGTTAATGGCCTGTGATACTTTCGCGTCCCATTTCTTCAGGAATTTTGCGGCTATCATCAGGTTCATTTTGTTGTCGTCCACAACCAATATATGCCTGCCTTGCAGACTTACCGGCAGGGCGGGGCTGTCTTTCTTATCTTCAAATGTTGCTATTGCTGGTTCCACCTGTGTTTTTCCGAAGCGTATGGCGAAGGTAAACGCAGTACCTTTGCCCAATTCACTGTTTACCTCAATATTGCTCTGGTGCAACTCAATAAGGCGTTTGGTGATGGCCAGGCCAAGGCCGGTGCCACCATATTCATGCGTAATGGTTTGCGGCCCCTGTATAAAGGGGTCAAAAACAACGGCCAGGTTTTCGGCAGACATGCCTATGCCCGTATCGGCTATGGTAAACTTAATTAAAACATCGTCCGCCGTTTCTTCCTGTTGCTGCACGGCTATGGTAACCTTGCCCTTATGTGTAAACTTAACGGCGTTGCTTACCAGGTTAATCAATATCTGGCTAAGGCGCGTTTGGTCTCCATTAAGCATTAGCGGGATTTGCTGGTCATCAATTAATGCTATATCCAGGTTTTTTTGAACGGCCTTTGCATAAAACGACTGGCGGATATTTTGTATCAACTGGTGGATATTGAACGGCAGATGGCTTAACACCAGTTTGCCCGCCTCAATTTTGTTATAATCGAGTATGTCATTGATTATAGCGAGCAGGTTTTCGCTGCTGAATTTGAGGATATTCAGGTACTCCATCTGCTCGGGCTTAGGGTCTTCTTCCAGTAGCAGATTGGTGGTACCTATCACCGCGTTCATAGGGGTGCGTATCTCATGACTCATGATAGAGAGGAACTCGGACTTAAAGTGCGATGATCTTTCGGCCTGTTCTTTGGCCATAATCAGTTCCTGCCTTACTTTTTGCTGTACGGTTATGTCCTCGCCAATGCTGGTGGTTTCCTTAATATGGCCGTTTTCGTCATAACTCACCGTATTTTGCCAGCTAATGATGCGCTGTTCGCCATCACGACAAATTATGGGGTTTACATAATGCGCTTTTATACTGTCGTTACTAAACCAACCGGTAATAATATCACTATGCTCACGTGGTACAAAGTGCTCCATCCAGTCCATGCCCATTATTTCGGTTTGGGTATAACCTAATAGATTGGCCAGGTATTTATTGCAAAAAATAACCTTTCCCTGTGCGTTTAGCGACACGGCGGCGAGTTTAATGGTTTCCAATACCAGGCGGTATTTGTTTTCGGTACGGCGATGCGCTATTTCGGCCTGTTTACGCTGGGTGATATCCTGCAGGGTACCTATAATTTTGCGTACGCTGCCATCCTCGCGGTACATGAGTTTGCCGGTAATTACACTTATGTATTTTATATGGCCTTTAGGGGTTATAATGCGGTATTCGTAGGAGTTGCCACTACTATCGCCACCTTTAAATAGGTTGCGGGCTATGTATACATCGTTTGGGTGGGTGTACTGTAAAAGTATCTTACCAAATCTGGATGATGATACACCCATTTCGCTGATCTCAAAAATAGAATTGATCTCATCGCTCCAGCTGAGTATCTTGTTGCGGCTGTCCCATTTCCAGTTACCTATTTTGGCTATGGTTTGTGCCTCTAATAGTTCGGCCTGGCTTATTTTAAGCGCTTTCTCATTCAGTTTTGATTCCGTTATGTCCTGTATAATGCCAACTACACGTTTCAGCTGGCCGTTACTGAGCACCTGTAGTTCGCCCCTTAATATTTTCAGGTATTTAAGGTTGCCTTTAGGCGTATTAAACTTATGGTCGATGCTGCTGGCGGCAGAAGTGTTAATATTATTAAGATAATCGCGTACAGCCTCGAAGTCGTCCGGGTGTACCATTTGCATGTAATAATCAAACTTACTTAGGCCGGCAGGTATATCATCTATCTCCAGGATATTATAAAGGCTCTCCGACCAGAAGTTTTCACTGGTTTCGGCATCGTACCACCAGTTACCTATTTTGGCAATGCGCTGGGCCTGCATTAAAAGGTCCTTATTTTCTATTAGTGCGTCATCAAACTTTTTTTGTTCGGTAATTTCTGTTACCGAAACGGATATGCGTTTGGTGTAATTGCCGTCAATATCAATCACCGGCGAAGCTTTTGCCAGAAACCATCCCGGTTCACCATATATCGAGGCAAATTCAACACTGTAAGGCTTTTTGTGTTGTATCACATAATCATACACCTTTGTGAACGGGCGTGCGCGTTCTTCTCCAATAGCTTCTAAGAGGGTCTTGTTCAGGAAATGTTCTTTTTTGAGGTAGGGTGGTGTTTGCGGGCCAAACCATACATTTATACATATACGGTTTTCATCAAACTCAAAAATAGTGTCATTGATAGAGCTGATGAGCGAGTGTAGCTGTTGCTGGGTTTCCTCTAACTGCTGAGCACTGTTTTGGAGCGATTGGTTAAGTACAACCGTACTGTTAACCGCGTTGTTAAACCGTGCCTGATACGCCCTCGTCACCAGATATGCTACGTAAGTTATGGCGATAAATGTACTTGTTGTAAAAAGCAGCGTGTTTAACTGTACGAGATGGTTAAAAAAGTACGCGCAAAAAAGAGCTATGGTATTCACAACAGCAAGCCAGAGAAATTCAACCCGTTTTTTACAGAATAAAGTAAGCGCCGTGAATATGACTAAAGAGTTTAAGAGATAGGTATGCGCAAAATTATTATTACCAAGCAACAGGTAATTATTAATAACCAGGTTGCTGATAATAGTAAAGTAAATGGCCACCCTGAATGGATTTTTTTTACCATATGATAGCAGTAAAGCAGGCAGGCAAACGGCCATATTAATTACTCGCAACCAAACCGGGTCATAATTGTTATAGTAGCACAGGTGGTGTAATAATGGGCAGGCCAGTAATATGCCCAGCAGCACAAACCGGTTGATGGTAATGTCACCATCAAACAAAAACGGTGTTTTATTTTTAAACGGCATGCAGCTGGATAAAATTTAAATTATAGCCAAATAAATTAGGGACGACAATATAATTACTTAATAACAATTTTACAGATCGTAAATACATCTGGCAGCTTTTAATACGCAGATTTAATTACATTTGTTGCAAATACTAAATATCCTATGTCTGAGAATGCACAACTAAAAATTGGCGATAAAACTTACGAACTCCCTGTAATTGAAGGCACTGAAGGCGAAAAAGCCATAGATATCTCTAAACTGCGCGACCAGAGCGGATATGTTACGCTTGATATAGGTTACAAAAATACCGGCGCTACAAAAAGCGCTATCACTTTTTTAGATGGCGAAGCAGGAATATTAAAATACCGTGGATATGCTATAGAAGAGCTTGCCGAAAAAAGCACGTTTATTGAAGTAGCCTACCTGTTAATTTACGGCAACCTGCCTACCGAAGAACAGCTAAAAGCGTTTGAGTACGAGATAAGCCACCATACCCTTGTGCATGAGGATATGAAAAAGTTTTTTGATGGCTTCCCTTCAGGTTCGCACCCAATGGGGCAGTTGTCATCATTAATTGGCGCTTTGGCGGCTTTTAACCCGGCATCGCTTAAGCAGGGCCTTACCGCCGAAGAGGTGAACCTGGAGATCATTAAGCTGATCGCTAAAATGAGTACCCTGGTATCATGGATATATAAAAAATCATTAGGCCACCCGGTGATTTACCCTCGTAATAAATACGATTACGTCACCAATTTTATGCACATGACCTTTGGGCAGCGCACCGAGGAAATAGAAATTGACCCTGTAGTGGTGAATGCCATGAACAAACTGCTGATATTGCATGCCGATCACGAGCAGAACTGCTCTACCTCAACCGTGCGTATTGTAGGTTCATCAGATGCTAACTTGTACGCGTCTATTTCGGCAGGTATTTCAGCGCTTTGGGGGCCGCTGCATGGTGGCGCCAACCAGGCTGTGGTAGAAATGCTGCAAAAAATTAAAGCAGATGGCGGCGATGTAGATAAATGGGTAGCCAAGGCTAAAGACAAGAACGATCCGTTCCGTTTAATGGGCTTTGGGCACCGGGTGTATAAGAATTTTGACCCCCGCGCCAAGATCATTAAAAAGGCGTGCGATGATATCCTGGAAAAATTAGGCGTGCAGGACGAAACTCTGGACATTGCCAAAAAACTGGAAGAAGTAGCCCTGAGCGACCCTTACTTTGTTGAACGTAAACTGTACCCTAACGTTGACTTTTACTCGGGTATTATTTATACTGCATTAGGCTTCCCTACAGAAATGTTTACCGTATTATTTGCCCTTGGCCGTTTACCGGGATGGATTGCGCAGTGGAAAGAAATGAAAACCAACAAGGAGCCTATTGGCAGGCCGCGCCAGGTATATGTTGGCGAAACCAACAGAGATTACACAGACATAAAGAGCAGATAAATAGCCTGCAAGAATATATTTTTTAGAAGCCCGCTTGCCGGGCTTTTTTCGTAAAAGCAATGACACCACGCGAAATACTGAAGCAATATTGGGGGCACCATCAGTTCCGGCCTATGCAGGAGGAGATTGTTACATCCGTATTGCAGGGCCGCGATACCTTGGCGCTGTTGCCAACAGGTGGGGGTAAATCGGTTTGTTTCCAGGTGCCTGCTTTAGCCAAAGAGGGGATATGCATTGTGGTATCGCCGCTCATCGCCCTGATGAAAGACCAGGTAGAAAACCTTAAAGCACGCGGCATAGCTGCAATGGCCATTGTATCGGGCATGGGCAGGCGCGAGGTAGATATCGCGCTTGATAATTGTATTTACGGCCCGGTAAAGTTTTTATATCTGTCGCCCGAGCGTTTATTGTCTGACCTGGTGCGCGAGCGCATCAAATACATGAATGTAAACCTGTTCGCTGTTGATGAGGCGCATTGTATTTCACAGTGGGGTTATGATTTCCGGCCGCCATACCTGCATATTGCCCGCCTGCGCGAACTGCACCCCGGCGTGCCGGTATTGGCCTTAACGGCGAGTGCTACAGCCGATGTGCAGGCCGATATACAGGAAAAATTAGCGTTCAGGAAGGGGGTGGTCTTCCGTAAAAGCTTTGAGCGTAAAAACCTGAGCTATGTGGTACAGGAAACGGAGGATAAACTGCGTAAACTGCTTGATGTAGCCAACGGCATTACCGGTAGCGGCATAGTTTACGTACGTACCCGCAAGGAAACCTTCGAGATAGCCCAGCACTATCGCAGGCACCACATCAGCGCCGATTATTACCATGCGGGCCTGCCGGCTGATGAACGCGCCGAAAAGCAGGATGCCTGGAAAAGCAACACTACCCGCATAATTGTGGCAACCAATGCCTTCGGTATGGGGATTGACAAGCCCGATGTGCGCTTTGTGATCCACAAGGATATGCCGGATAGTTTGGAAGCTTATTACCAGGAGGCAGGCAGGGCAGGGCGCGATGAGGATAAAGCCTATGCGGTGCTGCTCTATCATCCATCAGATCGCGCGCTGTATCAAAAGAAAATGCAGCAAAGTTTTCCGTCGGTTGAGGAGATCAAGAAGATCTATCATAGCCTGGGTAATTACTGCCAGCTGGCTTATCAGGCAGGCGAGGGGATAAGCTTTGACCTGGACATCGCCGGGTTTTGCAGCCGCTTTGAGCTCGACGCCATTAAAACCCTTAACGCGTTAAAGTTTCTGGAGCAGGACGAGTATGTGTCATTCACGGAGAGTGTTTTCCTTCCCTCGCGTTTCAGGTTTGAGGTATTGAACGAGGAATTATATAACTTCCAGATACAAAACCCCGGCTGGGATCCTTTTATAAAAACCCTTTTGCGCTCGTACGGGGGCTCATTTGAGAACTATGTGCGCATAAAAGAGTTTGACATTGCCAGGCGTGCAGGCATGAGTGTGCAGCAGGTTGTTACCGGCCTGCAGCAGTTGCAAGCCTTTGGTATTTTGAGCTACCTGCCACAAACCGACCAGCCACAGGTTACCTGGTTAAAGCCAAGGCAGCCCAATAATCATTTATATATTAACAAGGTGGCCATTGAGCAGCGTAAGGCAACCTACCGTAAAAAGCTGGATGCCGTTTTTGCGTATACGGGTACGCCTGTTTGCCGCAGCAGGCAGCTATTAACTTATTTTGATGAGCCTGAAGCCCCAAAATGCGGTATATGCGATGTTTGCCTGGAAGAACGCCGGCAGCAAAATAGCGGCGAAATAACCGATCATATTACCAGCGAGATCGTACAGGCGCTCAGCAATGGCCCGCATACCATCGCCGAACTTATACCAGCGCTTAAATATGGTACCGAAAGAGAAAAGATACGTACCCTGCGCCTTTTGCTGGATGCCGCCAAAATAAAAACCAACGGCGAAATTTACTATCTGTAGTCCTCATCTTCCTCTGTCGGTATTGAAACCGGCTTCCGTTTTCACCGACCCTAACGCCCTCTTTACCGACTAAAACCGGCACTGTGTCTAATACACACTTATTGGCTGTAACGTATACTGCCTGGAGGCGTCATATATGTGTAATTGGTTCAATAAAAAACATAACATATATTATTCACAATCAAAATATTAAGCGTCATGAAAGCAAGAATTTTAACCATAGCAGCCATTATGTTTATGGCCATGGTAACTACCAAAAATACCTTTGCAAAAGCAACAACTGGCCACAACAACGAAGCCACCATTTTAACCAACGTAAGCAAGATCAATAAAATTGAGGTGCGCGGTAATGTTGAAGTATACGTATCAGACGGCGATACTGATAACGTAAAGGTTTACAATAAATATTATGCCGAAAGCGCCCTGGTGCAAAGCCGTAACGGTGTGCTGCGCATATCCTCATACGCCGGTGAAAAACTGGTGGTTTGGGTTACCGTAAATGATCTTCGTTCTATAGAGGCTTATGACAATGCCAGTGTAAGATCATTCGGTAAACTTTCAAAAGTAGAGCTGGATGTTAACTTGCATAACGGCGCTACTGCCGACTTGAAACTGGAAGCCTACAAAGCCAACATTACCGTGAACGATGCAGCGAAAGCCCTGCTTGCCGGTAACGTGAACGATTGTAACCTGCGTTACGCTCAAACTGCCAGCGTTAACCATGAACAACTCGTAGCTGTTAATGTAATAAAAGCCCCCATTATAGCACTCAGCAAAAGCAACGCGCTATCAAGCTTATAATAATATCAACAAACCTTATCAGTCATTAAAAGCCATCGTTATATATATAAAATGATGGCTTTTTTAATTTAAAATGTAACTTCATGCTGTATTAGATCGTCAAAACGTACTTAAACTAAATCCTTGTAATCATGAAAAGATCATACTTTAAAATATCCCTGCTGGTTTTACTCGCTTCGGCAACTGTTATCACTTCATCCTGCCGTAGGTTCGGGTGTAAAAAAGGTTCGGGTAATATGAAAACCGAAACACGCCAAACAGGCGACTTTTCCAGACTGGAGATAAAAGGCGCTTACAACGTGCTCCTGAAACAGGATAGCTCCAAAACCCTAACCATTACCGCTGATGACAACCTGCTGCAGTACATTGAAACCAGTACCAGTGGCAATACCCTTAAAATTAATAGCCGCCGCAGCCTGTGCACCGGCAAAGCCATTACCGTAACGGTAGGTGTGCGCAATATTGATGATATAAAAGCATCGGGCGCGGTAGAGGTGAAGTCTGACGGGCGGTTAAATGTAAAGGACATCGGTTTCGAACTTAAGGGTGCTACAAAAGTTGAATTGGATATGAGCGCGACCAACGTTCGCGCCGATGGTAAAGGCAGTACCGAACTGGTATTACGCGGACAAGCCGCCACGGCCGATGTGCACCTTACCGGCTCGGGTAAGCTTAACGCGCTCGATTTTGTAGTTGGCCGTTACAACCTAAGTACCACGGGCGCCAGCGAATGCAATGTTAACGTGTTAAACGAACTGAATATTAAAAGTACAGGCGCCTCTGACGTTAAATACCGGGGCAACCCCACTATTAGCACGGATAAAAAAGGATCGGTTTCTGTTAACAAGGTACAGTAAGCATATTTCACTTTTTAGATAAGCAACAGCCGGAGCCCAGATAAAAAAGGCTCCGGCTGTTGTATTTTCCTGCATTCTGCATAGCAGGGCCGCCTGTATAAATATTCAATTTAGTGTGCTGTAAAACACCACTATTTCTCAAAATAAATTCATACTTTTGCGCCTCTATTTTTTACGTAGCTTACAAAATAACGGCTATGTAGCATAACATTAACAAAACGGTAAAAGATGAATATATCACAGGAGAAAAAAGACAGCCTGAATGCAGTTGTAAAGATCAGTCTTAGCCCGGCCGATTACCAGCCGAAGGTTGATAAAGCCATTAAAGAACAAGCTAAAAAAGCGCAGCTTCCGGGCTTCCGCAAAGGCATGGTTCCTGCGGCTCACATTAAAAAAATGTACGGTAAAAATATCTTGGTTGACGAAATCAACACTTTACTGTCAGACAGCCTGAACAAATTTATCGAGGAAGAAAAACTTGAAGTATTAGGCCAGCCGCTTCCAAAAATGGATGAGGATACCAAAGAGTATAACTGGGATTTTAACGACGAATTTGAATTTGCATACGAGTTAGGCCTTGCTCCAGAATTTTCTGTTGATTTTTCATCTCAGGATAAATTAACACAATATGTGATTAAAGTTGATGCAGAAACACTGGCATCACGCGAGAAAAATATCCGTCGTGCCTATGGCAAAATGACAAATCCTGACGTATCGGCAGACGATGACGTGCTTTATTCAGAATTAGTACAACTTTCTCCGGATGGTGCTGTTTTTGAAGGAGGCATTAGCAACACTACATCGGTACGTTTAGACCAGATCAAAAATGAAGAAGTTAAAAAATCATTGATCGGTTTAAAGAAAGGCGATGAAGTGACGATAGATCTTCAGAAAGCTTTTGATAACGATGCGGCTAAGGTTGCAGGTCTATTAAAAATAGAAGAAGATGAAGCCGCTGAGCTAAAGTCGAGCTTTAAATTAACGGTAAAAAATGTAAACCGTTTAGATGAGGCCGACCTGAACCAGGAGTTCTTTGATAAATTATTTGGTGAAGGTGTGGTAACCACAGAAGAAGGCTTCCGTGAGAAGATCACTGAAGAACTGGAAACCATGATGCAGCAGGATAGCGAGCGCAAACTGCAAAACGATATCTACAACTTTACTTTAGATAAAGTACAGTTTGAACTGCCTGACGAGTTCCTGAAACGCTGGTTAAAAGCCACCAACGAAAAACTGTCTGACGAGGAATTGGAAGGTGGTTATAACGATTTCGCGAAAAACCTTAAATGGACGCTTATCGCTAACAAGGTCATCGTTGATAACAAAATTGAGATCAAATACGATGAGGTTTTCGCTTACGCTAAACAAAGCCTAAACAACCAGTTCAGGATGTACAGCCAGCAATCACTTTCTGAAGAGCAGTTAGCGCAATACACCGTTCAGTACCTGCAGGACAAGGAAAACGCTAACAAGATATTTGAAGAAGTGAAAGCCGTTAAGGTTTTTGATTATATCAAAAGCGTAATTACACTTGATAAAAAAGAAATACTGTTTACCGAGTTTAACAAACTGGAAGACTAATATTTCCGCTTATATAACTTTCACCAAAAGCATTTGCCCACCAGCAAATGCTTTTGTGTTTTAGGCCTCACCCAAATCAACATTTGTCATGCTGAACGAAGTGAAGCATCTATTGCCGGAGAGTATGGCGCTGATCAGATTCTTCGCTACCGCTCAGAATGACAGATATGATAGCGTTAACTTCAAGTCCTCTCCTTTGGAGAGGATTAGGTAAGGCTTTAAATTTTACTTTATAAAAACTTAATTGTAATAAATCTATTCAACTAAAAACTATATTTATCCCGCTTACCTTAATTATAAAAACGACTTAACAAACAAATACCATGAGTAGTAATATCGATAAAAATGAATTCCGTAAATATGCTGTTAAGCACCACCGCATTAGCAGCACTTATGTAGATAAATTTATTGGTGGCGTTGACCGCGCGAAACTGCCTACCGGAATGACGCCTTACATTATCGAAGAGCGCCCCATGAATATAGCCCAGATGGACGTGTTCTCGCGTTTGATGATGGACCGTATTATTTTCCTGGGCGATCCGATCTATGACCAAAACGCCAATATTATCCAGGCGCAGCTGCTGTTCCTGCAATCAGCAGACAGTAAGCGCGACATCCAGATATACATTAACTCTCCGGGTGGTTCGGTATATGCCGGTTTAGGTATTTATGATACCATGCAGTTCATCTCTAATGATGTAGCTACCATTTGTACCGGTATGGCCGCTTCAATGGGCGCTGTATTATTGGTAGCAGGCGCCAAAGGCAAGCGTGCCGCGCTGCCGCACTCAAGGGTAATGATCCACCAGCCATCAGGCGGCGCGCAAGGCCAGCAGTCTGATATTGAGATCACTTATCACGAGATCACCAAACTGAAAAAAGAACTTTACCAGATTATTGCTGACCATAGCGGCAGCGATTACCAAAAAGTTTGGGACGCTTCAGACCGCGATTACTGGATGATTGCCGAAGAAGCAAAAGAATTTGGTATGGTTGACGAAGTGTTAAAAGCCAACACAAATAAATAATTTATAAACAATTAGCGGTTGTAACCCTTTAACAGTAGCCGGGTTTGTAAACATCCGCTAATTGTTTATTTTTGATAAAAGAGGAATTTTAAAATGAATAAGAACAGCAAGGAGATCAGATGCTCGTTTTGTGGTGCAGGTAAACAGGATTCCCTGATGCTGATAGCCGGCCTTGACGCACACATTTGTGATAAATGTGTTGATCAGGCAAACGAGATATTGGCCGAGGAGCTAAAGGTGCGCAAAGTAAAAGCGTCGCCGGCGGTCCCTTCGGTACTGAAGCCTTCTGAAATAAAATCTCACCTGGACCAGTATATCATCGGTCAGGACGATGCCAAAAAAGTATTGTCGGTTGCGGTATATAACCACTACAAGCGCCTTAATCAGCGGGTAGATAAGGATGAGGTGGAGATAGAAAAATCGAACATTATTATGGTGGGCGAAACCGGTACGGGTAAAACCCTGCTGGCTAAAACGCTTGCCAAAGTATTGAATGTGCCTTTTTGCATATGCGATGCCACTGTACTTACTGAGGCGGGTTACGTAGGCGAGGACGTAGAGAGTATTCTTACCCGCCTTTTGCAGGCTGCGGATTATGATGTAAACTCTGCCGAACGCGGCATTGTATATATTGATGAGGTAGACAAGATCGCCCGTAAGAGTGATAACGCTTCCATCACCCGTGATGTAAGCGGCGAAGGGGTACAACAGGCCCTGTTAAAAATTCTGGAAGGTACCATGGTGAACGTACCACCACAAGGTGGCCGTAAACATCCCGACCAGAAAATGATCACCGTGAACACCAGTAATATCCTGTTTATTTGCGGCGGCGCTTTTGACAGTATCGAAAAAAAGATAGCCAGCAGGCTGCGCACTCAAACTGTAGGCTACAAGTTTAAACGCGACGATAGCGAGGTAGATCTGAAGAACCTGTACAAATACATTACCCCTCAGGACCTGAAATCATTTGGTTTAATACCTGAGCTGATAGGCCGCCTTCCGGTACTTACTTATTTGAACCCGCTGGACAGGGACGCGCTGCATAACATCCTTACAGAGCCTAAAAACTCGCTGCTTAAACAATACAAAAAGCTGTTTGAGTACGAAGGGGTTAAACTGGAGTTTGACTCGGAAGTGCTGGATTTTATTGTTGATAAGGCCATGGAGTTTAAATTGGGCGCCCGTGGCTTACGCTCTATATGCGAAGCGATCATGATTGATGCCATGTTTGAGATACCATCAAAGAAAGATGCCAAGCGCTTAAACATAACGCTCGACTATGCCCGTGAGAAGTTTGATAAGAGCGATCTTAAAAAGTTAAAGGTGGCTTAACAAATATATCACAGCAAATTGCTATATTTGCATACTCAAAAATACCAAGCACCCTGGCAATAGCCGGGGTTTGCTGTATAAAAACGTTTCGTTTTTTATAACCTGCGGCCGCCCGGCCGCCTAAAAATATATATCGTATGAACGAAGAATTAGATATCAAAAAAGAAGACAGCACCCCAGCTGTTAAAGCACCTAAAGAGGTGTCAACTCCCGTAAAGAGCGGGCTTAAAACAAAAGATGCTATTGTGGCTAACTGGCTGCCCCGCTATACCGGCAGGCCGCTTGACCAGTTTGGCGAATACATCATCCTAACCAATTTCTCCAAGTATTTACAATTATTCTCTGACTGGCATGATAACGCGCCTATTATGGGCCTGGATAAGCCCATGCAGAGCGTAACTGCTGATGGTATTACCATTATTAACTTTGGTATGGGCAGCTCGGTAGCAGCAACCGTAATGGACCTGTTAACGGCCATAAAACCTAAAGCGGTTATATTTTTGGGTAAATGCGGAGGCTTGAAAAAGAAGAACAACGTGGGCGACCTGATATTACCCATAGCGGCCATACGTGGTGAGGGTACATCAAACGATTACCTGCCTGCAGAAGTACCCGCTTTGCCGTCATTCGCGCTGCAAAAGGCTATTTCAACCACCATCCGCGATTACTCACGAGATTACTGGACCGGTACCTGCTACACCACCAACCGCCGCGTTTGGGAGCATGACAAGGAATTTAAAAAATACCTTAAACAGCTGCGCGCCATGGCTATTGATATGGAAACGGCTACCATTTTTACCACAGGTTTTGCCAATAAGATACCTACTGGTGCCTTGTTGTTGGTATCAGACCAGCCAATGATCCCGGAAGGAGTAAAGACCGCCGAAAGCGATTCAAGTGTAACCGAGAAATATGTGGAAACACACCTGCATGTTGGTATTGAGTCGTTAAAGCAATTAATAAACGGCGGCCTAACCGTTAAGCACCTTAAGTTTTAATTGCTAACTTAGATGCATTAGGTTAGCAGACCTTGCATTTAATAGCATGAATAATAATCTCCCCAATATAGTCGTTGTGATTGGCGCAGGCTCAATAGGCCAGGCCATCGCACGCCGGGTGGGGGCCGGTAAATACCTGTTACTGGCCGATCTTCGCCCTGAAAACGCCGAAGTCGCGGCAAAAACATTAAGTGAGGCCGGTTTTGAGGTAAGTACAACCGTAGTTGATGTTTCTTCCCGCCAATCAATAAAAGCGCTGATAGCTTTTGCTACCGGCATCGGCAATATAGTTGGTTTGATACATGCTGCTGGTGTTTCGCCCAGTCAGGCACCTGCGGAGGTAATATTGAAGGTCGACCTTTATGGTACAGCACTTATACTGGAAGAATTTGGTAATGTTATACAATCCGGCGGTTCAGGCGTTGTCATAGCCTCGCAATCAGGGCATAGGTTAAAGCCGTTATCTGTAGAAGAAAATAAACTATTGGCAATAACTCCAGCCGACGACCTTCTCGGTTTGGACATGCTGCAGCCGGATAAAATAACCGATCCCTTGATGGCCTATCAATACTCTAAACGTGGTAATTCCTTACGAGTTGCGGCCGAGGCTGTGAGGTGGGGTAAACGGGGCGCAAGAATTAATACCATAAGTCCTGGAATAATTATTACACCTTTAGCCAAAGATGAATTAAGCGGCCCACGTGGCGATGGTTACCGCAGGATGATAGCACTGAGCGCAGCCGGGCGACCGGGTACTGCGGACGAAGTAGCCGCCGTAGCGTCTCTGCTAATGGGGCCCGAAGGCACCTTTATTACAGGCAGCGACTTTCTGATGGATGGTGGCGTAACAGCAGCATACTGGTACGGTGAGCTTGCCTCTTAATAATCAATGCACATTTATTGACATTTCGTAAATGCTTAAATTGGGCTTCTGCCCAATAATTTTCCTAATTTTGTATACTATCCAATTAAATATACAGGATAAGTAGACAATTAGCGTAATATGTGGTATAACAACATACTGGAAACTATTGGCCACACGCCAATGGTAAAGCTCAATAAAATAGTAAAAGATATCCCGGCAACAGTTTTGGCCAAAATAGAAACCACCAACCCGGGTAACTCCATAAAAGACCGTATGGCCCTAAAAATGATTGAGGATGCCGAAAAAAGCGGTAAGCTTAAACCGGGCGGTACTATTATTGAAGGTACATCGGGCAATACCGGTATGGGGCTGGCCATTGCGGCGGTAATTAAAGGTTACAAATGTATCTTCACCAGTACCGATAAGCAATCAAAAGAAAAGTTTGATGCCCTGCGCGCTTTTGGCGCTGAGGTAATTGTTTGCCCCACCAACGTAGAACCGGAAGACCCAAGATCATATTATTCCGTATCATCACGCCTGGAGCGTGAGGTGCCCAACTCATGGAAACCTAACCAGTACGATAACCTGTCCAACTCACAGGCGCACTACGAGCAAACCGGCCCGGAGATTTGGGAGCAAACCGAAGGCAAAATTACCCACCTGGTGGTGGGTGTAGGTACAGGCGGTACCATATCAGGTACGGCACGTTACCTTAAAGAGCAAAACCCGAACATACAGGTATTGGGTATTGATACCTACGGTTCCGTATTTAAAAAATACAAGGAAACCGGCATATTTGATAAGGATGAGATATATCCTTACATCACCGAGGGTATAGGTGAAGACTTTTTACCGCAGAACGTAGACTTTAGCCTGATAGATTACTTTGAAAAAGTAAGCGATGAGGATGCCGCCCTCATGACGCGCGAAATTGCCCGTAAAGAAGGTATTTTCGCAGGTAACTCTACCGGTGCCGCTGTAGCGGGTACGCTGCAAATGAAAGACCGTTTTAAAGAAGGTGACGTAGTAGTGATCATTTTCCCAGACCACGGTACACGTTACCTGGGCAAAATGTATAACGATGACTGGCTGCGCGATCGTGGCTTCCTGAAAGATGGTAAGCTGACCGCAAAAGATATCATCGCCAAAAAAGAAAGCACGGAGATTATCACCATAGATTGCGAAAAAACTGTTCTGGAAGCTATTAACGTAATTAAATCGCTTAACATCAGTCAGATACCGGTTACCCAGCAGGGGATGGTCATTGGCAAGATCACGGAAAGTGACATCCTGGATTCGCTGATGGAAAACCCCGGCATTAAATCTCAGGCGGTTAAAAGCATATCTACCGCGCCATTCCCTTTTATTGATCTTAATACGTCTATTGATAAGATCTCCGGGATGATCAACAAGGACAACATCGCGGTTTTGGTTGAAGACGAGCAGGGGAAGATAGAGATCATTACGCAGTACGATATCATTAACGCGATATCTGCTTAAGCCTCTAATCCCACTAAAAATAAGAAAGCCATCCGTCAATCACGGATGGCTTTTCTGTTGATATATGTTGAACTTTAAAAGTGTTGCTTAGAGTACGGCTAATTCAGCATCATTAGCCTTTACAAATTTGTTGGTGATGGTTTTGTTAGCGTTACCGGCAACCAGGTTGGTTTGGTTTACGGTGGCAGACTGGTCGTGTTTCAGGTCATACTCATTCACCACACCGCTGATGTTGGCTTTAGCGCGGTCGTTCACGTTGATGCTGGCTTTAAAAGCATCCAGTTTAAGGTCGGCAGTAGCGTTGTTGTTCAGCGTAACGTTCAGGTCGATTTTTGAAAGGTCGCCGAATGATTTAACAGAAGCGTTATCATAAGCGGTTATGCTGCGCAGGTCATTAGCGGTAACCCAAACTACCAGTTTCTGGTCGGCATATGAAGAGATACGCAGTACGCCATTCTGGCTTTGTACCAAAGCGTTTTCCGCATAATATTTATTATAAACCTTTACCTGGTCGGCGCTGCCATCAGATACATACAGTTCTACATTTCCGTGCAGCTCAATTTTGTTGATCTTGCTTACATTAGTTAGGGTAGTGCTGTTTTCGTTGTTGTTGTTGTTATCGGTTGCAAAGGCGGTTGTTACGGTACCTACGGCTAAAGTTACGATAGTGGCTATGGTTAAAAATTGAGTTTTCATGACTTTTAATATTTTGATTGTGAGTATTTTAATTATTTCTTGTTGTTAATTACACTCATAAGACGATACCGCTTTAAAAACGTTACAGCGCTTTTAGCTCAAATAGATGTATGGGGCAATTGTGTCGGTAAACGGGTGTTTTGCATCGGTGAAAGCAGAGGAAATTTTTATGCGAAAGGAATGAAATCGCGAATGTTACGGTGTTTGAAGGTCTTTATACATCCATTTTTGCGGAAACCATTTATACTACACTGTAAACAGGTAAAGTAATTAATAACGGTAATGCTTGGTAGGTTATCGTAATCGCCGAATACACTATATTTGCTGCAAACCTTTTGTTTATGCAAACGATAAAGCAATATATAGATGATAACAAACAGCGCATGCTCGATGAACTTTTTGAGCTGCTGCGCTTCCCCTCTGTAAGTGCCGACCCTAAGTATGCACCTGAAGTATTAAAAACGGCCGATTATGTGGCACAAAAGCTACGCGATGCAGGTGCGGATAACGTGGAAGTTTGCCAAACCGCGGGTTACCCCATTGTGTATGGCGAAAAGCTGATCGATCCGTCAAAGCCTACGGTATTGGTATATGGGCATTATGATGTGCAGCCACCAGACCCATTAGAGCTGTGGCATACCCCACCGTTTGAACCTACCGTGCGTGATGGTAAAATTTACGCGCGTGGCGCCTGCGATGATAAGGGCCAGTTTTACATGCACGTAAAAGCTTTTGAGCTGATGATGCAAACCGACGGCCTGCCCTGCAACGTAAAGTTTATGATTGAAGGGGAGGAGGAAGTAGGCTCAAATAACCTCGGTTTATTTGTTAAAGCCAATAGAGAACGTTTAAAAGCTGATGTGGTATTGATATCTGATACTTCGATGATCAGCATGGAGCATCCGTCACTGGAAACCGGTTTGCGTGGCTTATCCTACCTGGAGGTAGAGGTAACCGGCCCTAACCGCGACCTGCACTCGGGTGTTTACGGCGGCGCGGTGGCTAACCCGGCAACTATCCTGGCCAAAATGATCGCCTCGTTGCATGACGAGAATAACCATATCACTATCCCCGGTTTTTATGATGATGTAATTGAACTAACACAGGCTGAACGCGACGCTCTGAATTCGGCCCCTTATAACGAAGACGAATATAAAAAGGACCTGGACGTACAGGAGCTTTGGGGAGAGAAGGGATACAGCACCTTTGAGCGCACCGGCACACGCCCAACGCTTGAAGTTAACGGCATATGGGGTGGTTATATTGGCGAAGGCGCCAAAACCGTTCTGCCGTCAAAAGCTAATGCTAAAATTTCCATGCGTTTGGTGCCTAACCAAACCAGCGAAAAAATTACGCAGTTATTTACAGATCATTTCCTGAAGATAGCGCCGCCATTCGTAAAGGTTAAAGTTACCCCGCACCACGGCGGCGAACCGGTGGTAACCCCAACCGACAGCGTGGCCTACCGCGCGGCGCAAAAGGCCATTGCAGAGGCTTTTGGCAAACAGCCTATCCCAACCCGTGGTGGCGGCAGCATACCAATTGTTGCTTTATTTGAAGCAGAATTAGGTATAAAAACGGTACTTATGGGTTTTGGCCTTGATAGCGATGCCCTGCATTCACCAAACGAGAAATACGATATATTCAACTACTACAAAGGGATTGAAACCATCCCGTTGTTTCATAAGTACTTTGCGGAGTTGAGTAAATAATATACTCCTAACAAAAGCGATGCGATATTTCGCATCGCTTTTTTTTACTTAAAAACATGTCATTGCGAGCACAGTGTGCAATCTCATAGATAGTTCTTCGTTAGGAATGGCAGTGTAGCAGTTGCTCGTTTGTGGATGTTACTTTCTTTTTTTCCGCAAAAAAGAAAGTAACCAAAGAAAAAACTCGCGACTTGGTAACGCGCTACAATGGTTGTGCTTTAGCAATGCCTGTACTATCCGCACGTTACACTATGTCGCAATTTCGGATGTGTTAGGTTCGTTGTTACACTGTATTCATCTTGTCATGCTGAGGAACGAAGCATCTGATCTACGACATGCACATCACGTACTTAGATTCTGAGCGAAAGCGAAGAATGACAAGGTGTTCTCTCCCGTCAGCAAAAAGCTTAGGGCAAAAGCGGCAGAAAATGATGGGTCTGTGCGGTTGAAAGGGCATTGTGAAATCTATTACAGAGCAATGGCCTTAGTGTATGGAGTAAGAGATTTTCAGCCCGTGGTTCTGTCCGCTTTGCCGGGCAAAGGCCTTGTGCGGCAGAGAAGCCTCTTTGCTGACTTGATTTTTTGGTTACTTTTTGATCAAGCAAAAAGTAACAGCCCTCCGCGGCTATTGAGCGGACTATCGTTAATTCTCAGCACAGCCTTATCATGTGGGATGCCGAAATAGATTCGGCGTTAGGTGCTCATTACAGCTTTATATGCTAAACAATAAACCTTTCACACCCTTCCAAAAACTCTTCATTCGCATCAGCCCCAATCCCCGGCGCATCGCTGATGTTGAGCTTGTAACCATCATAGGTTACGCCGCCAACGCAAGGGTCTTGCAGGTGACCTAACATACAGGTATCCATATCATAAAATTTGATGTTGGGGCTGTCATATACAAAGTGCAGTTTACAGCTTAGCGCAATACGACTTTCCAGCATGCCCCCCATCATACAAGGGATGTTATGTGCTGCTGCTACGTCATGTATCTTTTTCGCCTCATGTATACCGCCGGACTTGGCCATTTTTATATTGATGTAATGGCAACTTCCGCTGTCTATTTGCTTACGTGCGTCGTGGTGGTTGTATACGCTTTCGTCGGCCATTATTTTAACCGGCGACAGGCGCATCAGCGCGGGTAGCTTATCATCATACCAGGTGCGCATGGGCTGTTCGCAAAATTCTATGTCGTGCTCGGCTATGGCTTGCAGGGCAAAAACAGCCTCGTCGAAAGTCCAGCCCTGGTTGGCATCCACACGGATCTTCATATAAGCACCAACAGCTTCTCTGATGGCTTTTATTCGCTCGGTATCCGTTTGGGCATTTTTACCGAGTTTAACTTTCAATATTTTGGCGCCGTTTGCTTTAAATGCTGATGCCTGCCTGGCCATATCCTCCGGCGTGGATATACCAATGGTAATATCACTCTCTACCTCGCGCTTTTCGCCTCCCAGAAACTTGTATAAAGGCAAACCGGCATGTTTGGCCGCTATGTCATATAAAGCCATATCAAACGCGCTTTTAATAGTGGTATTGCCGGCGGTAAAGCTATGCAACTCCTGTAGCCTGGCCTCTATATCCAAAGCGTTTTTACCTTTCCATAACTGCGCGAAATCTTTTGCCATCACCAGGCAAGTATCCTGCGTTTCGCCAACGATCATGGGGAAGGCCGAGCATTCGCCCACACCATAAAAACCGGCATTGGTATGCACACGGATAAAAACATTTTGCGCGTGGGCCATAGTGCCGGTAGCTATAGTAAAGGGTACCATAGGTATGCAAAAGCGATAAATATCTACAGCGGTAATGGTGGGGTGGGTCATGCTTATACAGTGTGTATTGCCCCTAATTTCACAATTTATTCTTTTAAAACAGTAATAATTAAGTTTTCACTGTTTTTAAATTGTAATGACTTGTGTAAGTTAGCGTAGGTGAAACCTGCCCTGCTTAACAGCCTTAAACCGTACAACATCATTATCATGAATAAACTATTTTTATTGGTACTCTTGTTTTTGTGTGCCTGCCGGCATCCGGCCGAAAAAGTATCTTACCCAACCCGCGATTACCTGGTAGTGGGCAAAATGATGGATACTATTAAACCGCCTTACATTGTTGATGCCTCGGCGGGTAAAAAGCATGTGGTGTTAATAGGTTGCGATCATAACCGCGATCCGAAGCATCCGCAGTTCGCTTTAATTGAACAATATTTTAAAAAGCTTAAACCCCAGATCGCCTTTAATGAGGGCGGCCAGCTGGCCGATACTTCTATCAGCAGTTTCCGGGATGGTATAATTAAGCATGGGGAGAGCGGGGCATTAAAATACCTGAGCGATCGGTCGCATATAAAAATGATGGATGGCGACATGGCCGACAGCGCGGAGTTTGGCGCCATGCTGAAGAAGTATCCAAAAGATAAGCTGTTCTTGTACTATGTGATGGAAAGGATGGTTATCCCTTATGTTAATGGTGCTTATGGCAAAATTCCTTTTGAAGCCTTTTATACAAAATCGGTAAAGCCCTGGTTTGTAGAGCCAGGTTTTCCACTTAATTTCCAGGAACAACGTTACGGTTACTTTACCAACCTTTATCGTAAATATGTAGGCACTGATTTTAAGCCTGTTATCACTAATGATATTGAGCGGTTTGATTACCTGAATAGCAACTGCGAGTTTTGTGCTATAGGCAGGGCATCTAAAATGGTGCGCGATAGTACGCTGCTCAGTAAAATAGATAAGGCTTTAAATACAAACGACCGGATCATGATAACTTTTGGCCAGGGCCATGCACTTGCCATTGAACCCGCATTAAGCCAAATAGTAGCCAAACACCATTAAAAAGAATTATAGCTTGTAGGCGAATTTGCATCTCAACACATTTACTGTATATTTGCGTTACTACAAAGTATTCCATTTTAGTTCTCCGGTTTCCGCTTTCAGTCTGTGAAACCGTCCATGAGCTAAAAAACATTTCACGAACTTATTTAATAGAAAAATATACATGGCATTAACCAATTTGCCTGGTCCGTTTGATTATAACTCAACCAGGAGCAAACTTTTACTTACAGAATACGGCCGCAATGTGCAAAACATGGTGAAATACATTGTTGCGCTGCCAACCAAAGAAGAACGTAACCGCTACGCGCAGGTCGTTATCGACCTGATGGGTTTCCTTAACCCTCACCTGCGTGATGTGGCCGATTTTAAACACAAACTTTGGGACCACCTGCACATTATCTCCGGCTTCCAGTTAGATGTTGATTCGCCGTACCCAAAACCAACGGAAGAGGCTATACATATTAAACCGGAGCCTTTAAAATATCCCAACCAGCGCATCAGGTCCCGCCATTATGGTAAAACCATTGAGCTGATGATACAAAAGGCTAAAACCATTGAGGAACCCGAGCGTAAGCGCCACATGGTACAAGCCATAGCCAACTTCATGAAAATGGCTTACGTGCAGTGGAATAAGGATTCTGTTGCAGATGAGATCATCCTGAATGATCTATACTCGTTATCAAACGGCGAACTAAAATTGGAAGAGAACGTTAACCTTAATAAGGTAGAGTTCCGTACCAATAACAACAATAATAACAATAACAACAATCGCGGCCGTCAGAACAATCAAAATAACCGCGGCGGTGGCGCTGGTGGCGGTCGCCAGAACAATAACAACCAAAACCGTAACAACAACCAAAATAACCGCAACCGCAATAACGGAGGAGCGAAAAAATATTAATTGAACATGTGTTCATAGTTAATGGTTCATAGATCGTAGAAATGAGCCAGACTGCCTGCGGCATTGCAATTATTTTATAATCTTTGCGAGGTACTGATGTTTCGGCTTTCTGATCCGAACAATGAACTATGAACCATCAACCATTAACTAAAGATGAAGAACGCATTTGAAATACAGGGCGGTAAGAAGCTTAAGGGCGAAATTATTCCCCAGGGAGCTAAAAACGAAGCCTTACAAATCATATCTGCCGTATTATTAACCGGCGAAAAAATGACCATCAGCAACATCCCTGACATACAGGATGTGAATAAACTGATAGAGCTTTTAGGCGACATGGGTGTTGAGGTGAACCGCATTTCGCGCGATACTGCCACCTTTGAAGCAAAGGAAATTGACCAGGACTTTTTTAACTCTGAAGCCTTTAAAACCAAAGGTGGCGGCCTCCGAGGATCCATCATGATCCTTGGCCCGCTGTTGGCGCGTTTCGGCAGTGCATCTATCCCAAAACCGGGGGGCGATAAAATTGGCCGCCGCAGGTTAGATACCCACTTCCTGGGTTTTGAGAAACTGGGCGCCCGCTTTGATTTTAATCCCGAGAACGGTTTTTACAACGTAGATGCTTCAAACCTGCAGGGTACTTACATCTTGTTAGATGAGGCATCTGTTACCGGTACGGCTAACATTGTAATGGCTGCTGTACTGGCCAAGGGTACTACTACCATCTATAATGCCGCCTGCGAACCGTACCTGCAGCAGTTATGTAAAATGCTTAACCGCATGGGCGCAAAAATTAGCGGTATCGGCTCAAACCTGTTAACCATAGAGGGGGTAACCGAATTACATGGTACCGAACACCGTATGCTACCGGATATGATCGAGATTGGTTCTTTCATCGGTTTGGCCGCTATGACGGGTTCAGAGATCACCATTAAAGATGTACACTATGACGAATTAGGTATGATACCTGACGTTTTCAAACGCCTGGGTATTCAACTGGAGCGCCGTGGCGACGATATCTACATCCCATCGCAAGACCATTACGAGATAGATACCTTTATTGATGGCTCGCTGCTTACCGTGGCCGATGCGCCATGGCCTGGCTTTACGCCGGATTTGTTAAGTATCGTATTAGTAGTCGCTACGCAAGCAAAAGGTTCCGTATTGATTCATCAGAAAATGTTTGAAAGCCGCTTATTTTTTGTGGACAAGCTGCTGGATATGGGAGCGAACATTATCCTTTGCGATCCGCACCGTGCTACCGTTATTGGTTTGGATAAGCAAATTCAATTGCGTGGTATTTCCATGACCTCGCCGGATATCCGTGCAGGTGTATCGTTATTGATCGCCGCGCTATCGGCACAAGGGCAGTCGACCATCTACAATATCGAACAAATTGAACGCGGCTACCAGAATATCGACGAGCGCCTGCGTGCGCTCGGCGCGGATATTAAACGCGTTTAAATTGAGCTTAAAGCTAAAAGGCGAAAGGTTAAAGGTTTCTTTAATTTTTCGCCTTTTGATTTTCATAATTCCCGCAGAATTGATCCAGAATCTTTTACCTTTTACCTTTCGCCTTTCACCGTTAACAGCTTTTTACTACATTTATAGCTTCCAGTACAACTAACTGAGATGTCTTACAAAAACCGGAAATCCTCGTACTTCCCGTTTATCCTCATATTTGTAGCCCTTAAGGTTACCCTTAACCTCTTTGCCATAAAAAATTTCGGCTTTCACCGTGATGAATTGCTGCATCTCGTGCTGGGCGATCACCTGGACTGGGGTTATAAAGAAGTACCGCCATTTATTGCCTTATTGGCTAAAATTACGCTAAGTGTGTTCGGCGACTCTGTATTTGCGGCCCGCATCTTCTCAACGCTTGCCAGCGGATTGATCATCTGGCTAACCGGGTTAATTACGGTTGAGCTTGGCGGTAAGCGTTTTGCCATTACCGTGGCATGTTTGGCGCTTATTTTTTCTCCCGCGTTTGCTGCCAGCGGTTATTTATTCCAGCCTGTTGTTTTCGATCAGCTTTGGTGGGTGCTTACCGTTTGGCTTTTCTGCAAATACCTCAACACTGCCGATGTGCGCTACCTCTACTGGCTCGGCGCTGCCGTAGGCTTGGGTATGCTTACTAAATATACCATGGCTTTCTTTACCGGTTCGCTTATTATAGGTGTGCTCATTAGCCGGGAGCGGAAGCTGCTTTTTAACCGCCATGTATTGTACGCGGCATTGGTCGCCATAGTGATATTTTTACCGAACATAATATGGCAGTTCGTGCATCATTTGCCGGTAATTACGCACATGAAAGAGCTACGCGAAACCCAATTGGACTATGTACATCCGCTTGATTTTATTGAGCAACAGTTACTGGTAAATGGCACCGCATTATTTGTGTGGCTAAGTGGTTTTATCGCATTGTTTGTATCGTTCAGGTTGCGCAGGTTCAGGTTTATGGCGATAGCCTATATCCTTATTTTCTTGTTTTTGCTGGAAATGAACGGTAAAAGCTATTACATATTTGGTGCCTACCCGATGCTTTTTGCCACAGGAGGTTTCGCGTTAGAGCGTGTTTTAAAGCGAAAAGCCTACCTGTTAAGGAGCCTGGCGCTGGTTATTGTAGTTATCCCTAACATACTGTTGCTGCCTTTGGTATTACCCATACTATCATTACAGGATACGGTTAGTTTTATCAAACGTAAAACAGAGCGTCTTCCTTTCCTTAAATTTATTGTTACCTGGGAAGATCAGAAACAACACCCCCTAACACAGGATTATGCCGATATGCTGGGTTGGGATGAGATGGCCAGGAAAGCCGCTGATGCTTATCACAACCTAACTCCCGAGCAGCAAAAGAACACACAATTATTTGCTGATAATTATGGCGAAGCTGGAGCCCTGCATCATTACCGGAAAATTTATGGCCTGCCGGATGTAGCTTCCCTCAACAGCAGTTTTCAATTATGGGCACCGGATAACCTTAATGCTAAATACATTATTTACGTTGACGATGATGATAATGTGGAGCGCCGCTTAAGTCCGTTGGTTGGCAGCTATAAATTGGTTGGGCAGGTGCAAACACCACTTGCCCGCGAACATGGTGTAAGGATCTATCTTATTACTGCCCCCTCGACAAAATTGAACGAGATCTATCGTGCCGAACTGGCCAAAAAACGCCTGCAATAAAAAAGGGATGTGCTGTAAGCCATCCCTTTTTTATTATTTGGTTAGCGGTTTTATTCGCTTTTTTCAACCACTACAGCTGTGCCATAGGCCAATACCTCGGTAATGCCCTGCATTACCTCGTTGGCATCATAACGCATGTTGATGATGGCGTTAGCGCCAAGTGCCTGCGCATGCTGTATCAACAGGTGGTAAGCCTCTTCGCGGGCGTTCTCGCATAGCTCCACGTAAACAGAAAGCCTGCCGCCAAATAAGGATTGTATACCGCCGGCAAAGTTACCTACAACACTGCGGCTGCGTACGGTAATGCCACGTACAACGCCAAGGTGTTTAACAACTTTGTAGCCTTCCAAACCGGTGCTGGTAGTAATAAGTGAGGTGTCCATTTTATTGTTTTTAGTGTTTAGATGTTATTTTTTCAGAAATGTTACCAGCGCGGGGTTTACCACATCAGGCTGCTCCAGGTGTGGTAGATGGGCCGCGTCATCAACCGGCAAAAATTCTGTTTTTAAAACTTGTTGTATATCCTTACTATAGGTAAAAGATACGGTTTTGTCGTCTTTCCCCCATATTAATAACACCTGTTTATGGGCATTGTTGAGTGCCGTGTAAATTTTGTTATTGTCGCTGCCATAATCATAGCGTGTAGAAACAAGCGCGTGCCTGAAACCTTTGTATTCCATTTGCGGGCGGTATTGCTCTACCCAGTTAGGGTGTTTATCCGGATACTTAAAATCTTCCATCTGGCTCAGTGCCCTTTTTTCAGGGTCCAGTGCCTCTAAAAAATTTTCTGCCAGTTCCGGTGTCGAGGGATGGTCAAAATTGTAAGCCGGGTCAATTAATACCACTTTATTTACCTTTTCCGGATAGGCAGCAGTGTAATCAGCCGCCATCAGTCCGCCAAAAGAAACACCGGCAATATTAAAAGGTTGCTTTAGGTGCAGCTGGTCTATCAGTTCATTTAACTGTTCAAAATAAAGCTGTTTATTATAAGTAACGTTTGGCCTGTCAGAAAAGCCCCTGCCATACATATCATAGCGCAATACCCTAAAGCCATGAGAAGTAAGGTACTCATAGGTGCCGTTCCAGATATAATAAGGTACGCTAAAGCCATTGAGTAGTACTACCACCTTGCCGCTGTCGGGGCCATCCAGTTCGTAATGGGTAAAGCCTTTTTCCAGTTCGGCATAACTTCCGTTGGTGTTTTTGCGAAGCTCGTAGGTAAGCTCCTTTTTTTCGATGTTTTTAAAGTAATAAATGATCCATATGGCCGCGCCACCAAATACAATAACAATGAGTATGAATACCAGCAGTTTTCTAAGAAATTTCATTCTGTACAGGTTTATAAAATTGTTAATAAAAGTAATCCATTTATTTAATTTTGACGCGTTTATCATTACAACGTATGCGGGTAACCATCGTAGGGTCGGGCAACGTAGCCACACATATTTCAGCAGCTTTAAAAAATGCCGGTCATCGTATTGTGCAGGTTTACAGCCGTAACTTGCAACATGCGGCGTTACTGGCGTACCATGTAGGTGCCGGGGCAACCGACGATGTTAATACCCTAACCATCAATACCGACCTGTTTATTATATCTGTAAAGGACGATGCCGTTTTACCGATGGTAGCGCAATTGGCCAAATACGGCAAACTAATCGCCCATACTTCGGGTGCTGTAGAACTTTTACCGATGCTGGAGTTTACGCAGCAAGCAGGTGTTTTTTATCCCCTGCAAACCTTCAGTAAAACCAGGGAACTCAATTTTAGAGAGGTGCCCATGTGTATTGAGGGAGCCAGTGAATCTATTACAAAAACTCTTGAGGACCTCGCACGTGATATCAGCAATAAATTGTATCGTGTTTCATCGCCACAGCGTAAGGTGCTGCACCTTGCAGCCGTTTTTGCCTGCAATTTTACCAACCATCTTTACGGAATAGGAGAGGCCCTGTTGAAAGACAGCGGTATGAGTTTTGATATGCTTAGGCCTTTAATAGCCGAGACCGCCGATAAGATAAAAGAACGTTCGCCGTTTACCGTGCAAACCGGCCCTGCCGTTAGAAATGATGAAACTACCATGGCTGCGCATTTGCAATTGCTTGAAAAACAGCCGCGTTTGCAGGAAATATATGAGGTGCTAAGTCAGGATATTATCAAAAACCACAACGGGGTTAACGGGGATGGGTAATTTTGTTACTTTTGCCAATAATGAATATTTTTAAAGTAAAGATAAACTTTGAGGAAGCCGACCACGAAAGCGTAGAACTGCCGATAGCGGAGGGGGAATCTGTGTTGGACGTTTGCCTTGAGAACGGTATAGAACTACAGCATAATTGCGGCGGCGTTTGCGGCTGCAGCACCTGCCATATCTACGTAAATAAAGGGATGGATAACCTGCAGGAAATATCTGATAAGGAAGAAGACTTTATTGACCGTGCCGTTAACCCGCGCATTAATTCGCGTTTGGGCTGCCAGTGTGTGGTGATAGATGGTGACATTGAGGTTACCCTGCCTGATCAATCAGGCTTTATGGGCCATTAACAGATTATAATCAAGAAAAATAAATGAGTACAGATAAATTCGCACTGCCGATTCACTGGAACGACTACGAAGACATTGCCATGGGCCTTTATGAAAAATTTGGCGATGAATTTGGCGAATCAAAAATATACCGCATCCGCTTTACCGACCTGCTGGAGTGGGTGTTGAGCCTGCCAAACTTTGTGGGCACCCGCGAAGAATCAAACGAAGGCCACCTGGAGCAGATCCAAAGCGCCTGGGTTTACGAATGGCGCGATAATCAATAGTGTTGCAACGTTGGAAGGTTTTAACGTTGTAATGTTGCGAATCGGTGAAATCAATACAAAATCAGTGTAATCCCGAAAAATGGAATCCTTTTTAACCAAGCTTAACGATATTACCACCTTTATTTTTGATGTGGACGGTGTATTGACCGACGGGTCTGTTTTCGTGACGGAAACCGGTGTGCAAAGCCGCGCCTTTAATATTAAAGATGGTTATGCATTACAATTAGCGGTTAAGAGCGGCTACAATGTAGCAGCCATATCGGGCAGCCGGTCAAAAAGCGCTTTATACCGCTTAAACAGCCTGGGCATTAAGGATGTGTATTTGGGTACTCATACCAAGATAGACCGCTTCAAGTTGTACACCCAGGAAAAAGGCATACATCCGTCAAGGGTACTCTACATGGCCGACGATATCCCTGACCTGGCTACCATGCAACTGGTGGGCTTGCCTGTTTGCCCTGCCGATGCCGCTGAGGAGATAAAAGCCATATGCAGTTACGTGTCACCAATATCAGGTGGTAAAGGCTGTGTACGCGAGGTGATAGAAAAGGTAATGAAGGTACAGGGCACCTGGATGAATGAAAAGGCGTATAGCTGGTAGGCTGCGCTAAGTCAAAAGTTTAAAGTAAAAAGTCAAAAGTCAGTTCATAGTTCATGGTTGATAGTTCATAGAAGCTGCCATGAACCATGATCGATTAACTATGAACAATCTCCCATGAATCCAAAGATCATTCTCGCATCTAAATCGCCACGCAGGCAGGAGCTTTTAAAACTGATGGATATTGATTTCCGGGTGGTTTTAAAAGAGGTGGATGAATCTTACCCTGATGGTTTAACACCTGCTGAGATAGCCGTTTACATCGCTTCAAAAAAAGCAGAAGCATTTGATGAGGAGGTGAACGACGAGATTGTTCTGACTGCCGATACCATTGTTGCCATAGATGGCCTTATATTAGGCAAACCCGAATCGCGCGAACATGCAATTGAAATGCTGCAGCGCTTGTCAGGCAAAGTACATGAAGTGTACACAGGCGTTTGTCTATACCATAAAGGCGAATACAATAAATTTTACGACCGCTCAGAGGTATTCTTCCGCCAGCTGACTGACGAAGAGATCATCAGTTATGTTGATGAATACGAACCCTATGACAAAGCCGGTTCTTACGGCATCCAGCAACGCATAGGTCTCATCGGTATCGAACGTATAAACGGCTCTTATACCAATGTTGTAGGCCTGCCTACCGAGAAGGTTTATCAGCAATTGAAGAGATTAGTTTAATTTGTCATTCTGAGCGGCAGCGAAGAACCTATTATTGAGTTAACTACGTCGTATGATAGATGCTTCACATACGTTCAGCATGACAATTTTGTAAATAAAAAAGGTGTCATTGCGAGCGATAGCGTGGCAATCTCATAGGGACAAGCAATCATAAACTGACTATGAGATTGCCACGTCGCTGACGCTCTTCGCAATTACATGGTTTTATAGCTTTTTAGCGTTGTCCTTCCTGTTCACAGATAATCAATCGTAAATAGCCTATGAGATTGCCACGTCGCTGACGCTCTCGCAATGACACGATTTTATAGCTTTCTATTCACATCCGGTAAAGCATATCCGGTTCTAATGAAACAACTACAATAATTTGTGATTCTGAGCGATAGCGAAGAATCTATTGGTGAATTATACAAACTTCTAATAGATGCTTCACGTGCATTTAGCATGGCAATTTCGTAAATCAAAAAGGTGTCATTGCGAGCAATAGCGTGGCAATCTCATAGGACAAGCAATCGTAAATTGCTTATGAGATTGCCACGTCGCTGACGCTCTCGCAATGACACGATTTTATAGCTTCTTACTATTATTCTTCCTGTTCACATCCGGCAAAGCGTTGTCAGGATCCACCGCTACACTTTCAACTTCTTTTAAAACGGGCACATCATAAGTGGTCACTTTGTTTTGCAGCCATGTTTCCACCGGGAAATAAATGCGCTGCTTGTTGCCGTCTTTAAATTTTAGTTCTACGGTAAACGGCATGGCCATCATCTCTTTGTTGGCAATGGTAAGTTCTATAGTCTTTTTGTTATCGATGTACTTAGCATCTATCAGCGCAATGTCCAGCTTGTAATTGTTGTAGAACCAGCCGTTCCAGAACCAGTTGAGGTCTTCGCCACTGCCGTTTTCCATAGCTCGGAAAAAATCGTCGGGTTGAGGGTGTTTGTAAGCCCATTTGTGAATGTAATTTTTAAAAGCATAATCAAACCGGTCGTGGCCCAAAATCTGCTCGCGCAGCAGCACTAAGCCAAAAGCCGGTTTAAAATAGGTAAGCGGGTGGCGGTATTTTTCGGGTATGGCGTCAGGCTGGGTCATGATGCTGGGCGAGTTCGGGTCTATGATGTGCTGGACGATCTCATCAGCCGGATTACCACCGCCCGGCGCATATTCACCATCGCGCTTAGGGGCATACTCGCCGTTGTTAAAAGCATCAGAGGCATATACGTCAATAAAGGTATTTAAGCCCTCATCCATCCAGGCAAAACGACGCTCGTCGCTACCTACGATCATCGGGAACCAGTTGTGGCCTATCTCGTGGGCGGTAACCCAGTATAACTCGCTGCCTTTATCGTTAATGCCATCAAAAACAATACCCGGGTACTCCATGCCGCCGGCTATACCCGCCTCGTTAATGGCGGTTGGCCAGGGGTAGGTGAACCATTTTTCGGAGAAATACTCCATTGATTTTTTGAGGTATTCCGTAGCACGACCCCATGCTGCATTGCCCTGGCTCTCCACCGGGTAAACCGACATAGCCAGCGATTTTTTGCCACCCGGCAGGTTAACCCTTGCAGCATCCCATATGTAAGCTTTTGAGGCACCGAAAGCAACATCACGCGTATTCAGCATTTTGTAGTGCCAGGTATGGGTGCCTTTATTCACGGGGCGCGAGGCAGGCGAATTGATC
Organism: Mucilaginibacter sp. MD40; assembly: GCF_002288635.1. Classification (GTDB taxonomy): domain Bacteria; phylum Bacteroidota; class Bacteroidia; order Sphingobacteriales; family Sphingobacteriaceae; genus Mucilaginibacter. Next base: position 2,169,555 of record NZ_NRSW01000001.1, read on the forward strand.
TCATCCGCTGTGCGTATCATTACGGTTTTATCGCTGTTGCGGGCTTGTGCAAGGCGGTTGATCTGCGTTGCGGTGAGTACTTCTTTAGGGTTGAGCAGGTCGCCCGGCCCGGCAACGATTATGTCCCAAGGTGCGGTAACGCTATAATCAATGTCGCCATACTCGCAGTAAAATTCACCGCTTCCCAGGAAAGGCGCGGTGGCCCAGCCGCGGCTATCATCATAAACACACATCCGGGGGTAAAACTGTGCTACCTCATAGATCTTGCCGTTTTTGGTATCTACAAAATCGGTACGGTTACCAAAATTGCCTGGGATGGTGTAGTGATATTTAATGTTCAACACGATGCTGCCTTTACCTAAAGCCTGTGCTAAACGCACCTGCATACGTGTGTCGGTAATCTTGAAATTGGCTTTTTTATGGTTAGCGCCGCTAATGATCTCTACTGATTCTATCTCGTAACCACTGGTATGTTGTTGCGCCTGTACGCCGGTGACAAAATTTGAGCGCGCATCTTTTTTATAAGTGTTCTGGTCTAACTGCAGCCACAGATACTGCAAAGCATCCGGACTATTATTGGTGTAATTGATGGTAACATTACCGCTGATAGTTTTGCGTACGGTATCAAGTGTTACTGCTATTTTATAATCGACACGGTTTTGCCAGTATTTTGGCCCGGGCTCGCCATTGGCCGAATGGAATTCATCACCACGGGTTTTGTAAGGCAGGGGCGAGAAAAGTACCGACGGCTGGTAGTTAGAAGTAATGGTATCGTTAGGGTTTTTCTGCGCATGTGCAAAGCTGCCGGAAATTAGCAACAAAGCAGCAATGGTGAGTTTTTTCATGTTGAAATGATAAGCACGGCAATATACAAATGCTATGGCGAAATAAGGGCAAAGCATGCGTAACGATGTAGCTAAGAAAAAAAATGAAAAAGTTTATGGAAATTTATGCGTGTTCGCATCTTATCTTTAAATTATTCACATGCAAACCATCACAAACATTAGTATCCCGCAACCTTGTCACCAAAACTGGAATAATATGACTCCTGCTGACAAAGGGCGCCATTGCCAATTGTGCGGAAAAGACATTGTTGATTTTACAGGTTTTACAGATCAGCAACTTATCACTTATTTAAGTATGGGTACTAAAACCTGCGGACGTTTATTGCCTCAACAAATAAATAACATTAACCGGCAGCTGAAGCCGGGATCAGGCCGACGGGTAATGTGGAAAGAATTAACGTTGGTTGCAGCTCTAACAGCCATCTTCACTACTGTAAATTCCGCTGTAAAAGCCCAGCATCCTATTGAACAAGGTGCTGTAGATACTAATAAAAAAAATTCTACAGCGGTTAGCGATACCACTACCTACATCACTGTAAAAGGTAAAGTTATCAGCAGTGAGGATAATTTGGCACTTCCGGGTGCGGTGGTTTTATGTAAGCATACGATGGTGAAAGTATCAGCAGATGCATCCGGCTTTTTTAAAATGAGCATACCGGCTTATGCCGATTCAGTAATGGTGAGGTTCATCGGCTTCAAAGGTATGAATGTTCCGGTATCAATGTTTAATAATGGCTCTGATGTAGTCATAAGCTTAACTCCCACGCCCCTATTGATGGGAGAGGTTGTGGTAGTAAAACCCCCCTTTCATAAACGATTATGGTATAAAGTAAAACACCTGTTTTAACGCATAGCTTTTACCATGGCTCCCTCTTTAAGCGACCAAGTGGACATGCTTACATCGGCAATGCCGAGTTTCTGCATGATATATATAGTGAGCAGGCTCGCGGTCACGATCATGTCCACCCGTACAGGTATAATGCCTTTCATGCTGGCGCGAAGCTTGTGGTTTGATTTAATGAGCAGTTCTATCAACCCCAATAATTCATCAATGTCAAACTCGTAGGTTTTAACCTGTTTGATATCGAAGATGCGTCCTTTTTTTAGCTCTATCACCTCGGCAAAACTTTCAAAAGCTCCGGATGAGCCTACCAGTACTGATGGTTTATATTTGGCAGCAGCCACAAACAGGTCGCCGAGTTTGCCGTTAACGAACGTGGTAAGCTCTTTAATGGAAGTTACCGGGATAGGGTCGGTCTTGTGGAACTTATCCATCAGCCTGGCTGCGCCTATCTCAAAGCTTTGCTTCCACAACACTTCGTCTTCATTAGCAATAATGAACTCAACGCTGCCTCCGCCAATATCAACAATCAAGGCGTTATTCTCGGTCAGCACACCGCTGGCATCAATGCCCTGGTAAATGTAGGTTGCTTCCTGCTCGCCGGTAATTACGTCTATCACGATGCCGGTTTGCTGCATTACGGTAGCGATAAAATCCTGCCCGTTGCCGGCATTGCGCAGGGCGGAGGTGGCGATAGCTTTAATTTCATCAACGCCGGCTTCATCTATTAGCTTTTTAAAGTTTTGCATAGCCGCTACACCACGCTCAAACGCGGCAGGCATGATCATCGCTTTGTTAATGCCACCCTCGCCAAGTTTAACGGCCACGGTTTCACGGAGTATCTCCCGGAAGGTATCGCCTTGTTTTTCACCTATCAATAAATGGAAGGTATTGGTGCCAAGGTCCATCACCGCTACACGTTTCTGTTTGCTCATTGGCCGCAAAAATAAAAAATCCCCGCGAGAAAGGGCCTCAACGGGGATGTTATTATGATGTGGTTAAGGAGTTACTCTTTATAAAAGAACCATTTAGCCAGTTCTTTGAAGTTGGCTTTTTTGCCGTACATCAATACCCCCACACGATAAATGCGCGACGCCACGTAGGTAGTGAACAGGAAGCCAATTACCATCATGGCCATTGACAAAGCCAGTTGCCAATCGGGCACGCCACCAAATGGCACACGTATCATCATGGCAACAGGGGCGGTGAAAGGTATCATAGACAACCATACCGCCAGCGGACTATCAGGAGCCCTGAACAGTACCGTTACCGATAGTAAATAGGTAAACAGCAGCGGCATGGTAATAGGGAACATAAATTGTTGTGTTTCGGTCTCACTATCAACCGCCGAACCTACAGCTGCAAACAGTGCGCTGTAAAGTAAATAGCCTGTAATGAAGTAAAACAGGAAGCAGAACAAGATATACCCGAAAGGCAGGTTTTGCAAAGTTACCAGGAACTGTGCAAGGCCGCCTGTGGCATGCTGCCCTCCAATTTTGGTAGCCAGTATGGATAATACTATCCATGCCACAAACTGGGTTAAACCTACCAGGCCTACACCTATAATTTTACCCAGCATCAGCTGGAAAGGCTTAACAGATGAGATGATCACTTCAATGATACGGCTGGTTTTTTCTTCGATAACCCCACGCATTACCTGTGCTCCGTAAATAAACAACGACATATAGATCAATATGGCACAAGCCACACCTACGCCCATACTGGCGCCTACATCAGCATCTTTGGTGCCGGCCTCGGTAACTTCAAGGGCATTAACGCTTACTTTGTTCTTTTTTGCCTTGTTGAGCAGCGCGGTATCAATGTGGTTAGCCAGCATCGTGTTGTTTGAGGCTATATCGTTCATTTGGTTCTCTACCTCGCCGGTTAGTACCAGTGATGGTTTCTTTTTTGATAGAAACTGAACCGGTTTGTGGGCATAATCCTTGGAAATCACCAGGATAGAAAGATCCTCATTATCGTTTAATGATTTTTTCGCATCGTTAAGGCTTTCGTTTGCCGGTATAAAGCGGATGTTCCGGGCGTTTTTAAATTTGCCTTCAAACATGCGGCTTTCATCAATCACCTTTACCGTTTGGGGCTTGCTCACCTGGTCGGTATCTTTTGCTACGTAGGCTATTAACTTGGTCATGCCGGCAATAAGCAGGGGCACGGCCAGCATCATTACTATAAAAGCCCTTTTACGAACACGGGTAAGGTACTCTCGCTGTATAATAAGTAAAACTTTTTTCATGTGATTTATGCGGTTAAGTTTACTTTTTCAATAAATATTTCGTGCATGGTAGGTATTACTTCCTGCAGCATGTTAATACGAGTTCTGGGTAACAGGTACTGTAGCACATCATTGGTGTTGTTACCGTTAAGTTTTATGCGGATGATGTGGCTGTCGTCTTCGCCATCTGTTTCGGTAACAATGGCAAACGGTTGGGTGCCGTCAAACAAGAGCTTATCGCCTGTGTACTCGATCATGTAGGTTTCGTTGCGGTAGGAGTTACGGATGGTTTTTACAGGCCCGTCCAGTATTTTGTGTGACCTATTAATAAGTGCAATGGAATCACATAGTTCTTCTACCGATTCCATACGGTGGGTAGAGAAAAGAATGGTAGCTCCTTTTTTATTCAGTTCAAGGATCTCGTTTTTGATGAGTTCTGCATTTACCGGGTCAAAACCGCTAAAGGGTTCATCCAGGATGATCAGGTCAGGCTCATGCAGTACCGTTGCCACAAACTGGGCTTTTTGCTGCATACCTTTGGAGAGTTCTTCGATCTTTTTTTTCCACCAGCTTTGCATTTCCAGTTTATCAAACCAGTATTTAAGCCTGGTAGTGGCGTCAGCCCGGCTGAGGCCTTTAAGGCGTGCCAGGTAGATCATCTGTTCGCCTATTTCCATTTTTTTGTAAAGTCCCCGTTCTTCGGGCAGATAGCCTATACGTTCGATATGTGATTGGTTAAGGCGTTCACCATTGAAGTAAACCTCGCCCGAGTCAGGCGCCGTGATCTGGTTAATAATACGGATCAGGGATGTTTTGCCGGCGCCATTTGGGCCAAGGAGCCCGAAAATTTTGCCGCTTTCTACCTCAAGGCTCACATCGTTCAACGCGCGATGGCCGGCGTATTCTTTAACAATGTTGCGTATGCTAAGCATTTGGTTAATAGTTTTTTATTGCTTTTAGATGACGTAGGCCGAACATTGTTACAACTTTTTTGTTAGTGACGTAGATTTCTCCTAAGGAACAAAAAGAAATGTTAATAGAAATATTTTAATGTTGTTAGGTGGTTTCTGTAAATGTATACCAAATAAAATATAAGTTAAATAATCTTTAGTTAATATTTATTATAATTGCAGCTTTTATTTTTTAATCAATCTATTACTTTATGAAAAAACTATTTCTCTTATTCACAGTAGGTTTTCTTTACTTCGGCAATGTAGCTAAGGCGCAAACAGGTTCTACATCTGCCGGTTTATCTATCGACTTTGGCGACGGCGCAACTTTGGTAGGGCCTGCCCTGAGGCATGCTTTTACCCGTAATGATTACGGACAAGCAGAACTTACCTTCGGCGGCGACAGAACCTATCTTGGTGCTTTTTATCAATACCAGGACAGGATACGTAATGCCGGTGGTTTAAACTGGTACCTGGGTATTGGCCCGCAGTTAGGTTTTGGGCACGGTAATACTGATTTTTATATCCGTCCTATGGCCGGTTTGGATTATAAATTAACAGGCGCACCGCTTGACCTGTCTTTTGACTGGCGCCCGGCATTCCTGGTTGGTGATAACTCTGACTTCACCGCTGCAAGGTTTGGCTTAGGTTTCCGCTTTGTATTTTAGTAGATAAATACTCATTATAACAGGAAAGCCGCTGTATGTACAGCGGCTTTTTTTGTGGTGTAATTTTTTGCCGATGTATTTATTAACTTTAAAACATGAACCTTGAGTTAGAAATTGAATTGAGTAAGGCACCGATATTTGCGGAGCTTGATGCCCTTAAAAAACAAATTGATGACCAGCGACCATTGCCGCCGGATGTGGAAGGCCGTGTGATGCAAAAACTACGCCTCGACTGGAATTACAATTCTAATGCTATTGAGGGTAACAAACTCACTTATGGGGAAACCGTGGCCTTTTTAATGGAAGGTATAACTGCAAAAGGTAAGCCTTTAAAAGACCATTTGGATATAAGGGGCCATAACGAAGCTATACACTTTCTTACAGAACTGATAAAAGATTCGAGAGGAATTACGGAGGCTGACATTAGAGCACTGCACAAAATGATATTGGTTGAGCGGTACAAAGTGGATGCTCAAACTGCCGACGGTAAGCCAACAACCAAATGGGTAGAGATAGGTGAATACAAAAGCATGGCTAACCATGTTCAAACGTCAACAGGAGAAATCCATTATTATGCTTCGCCAGAAGAAGTGCTCATAAAAATGCCTGAGCTTATTGAATGGTATCGTCAGGCCATGGAGAATAAAGCAATACATCCCGTTGTACTTGCCGCTTTATTTCACCACAAATTTGTTGCTATCCACCCATTTGATGATGGTAACGGACGCTTGTCCCGTATTTTAATGAATTTGATCTTGATGCAAAATGGTTTTCCGCCAGCAATCGTGAAAATGGATGATAGAAAAAATTACTATTCATTATTAAATAGAGCAGACAACGGCGATATCTGGCCATTTGTTGAGTATATTGTTGAAAGGGTACAAAGCTCCATGAAAGTTTATATAAAAGCCATTGAAGGGGAAGACATTGATGAAGAGGATGATATAAAAAAAGAGATTGCCTTATTTAAAGTAGAGTTGCAAAACCGAATTTCAATTAGAATTAAAAAATCAAAAGATGTAATAAACGAGTTGATTAATAATGATATACTCAAAACGATTGATAAAGCATTAATTGCCGTTAAAGAATTTTCATCTTTTTTTATTTCAGAGGAGTTTAATGTAAAGATGTCCTACTGGCATCCGGATGTGGCAGCAACTGTCTATACCATTTATGCAATAGACGAATTTAAGCGAAATAGCGAAAGCTCTCAGTTTCTGTCAAGAGATTATGAAGATATTGAACTTTCTTTTTTGTTAAAAGAATTTAGAGAACCTAATAATACGTTTGACGTTGCAGTTCGGATTTTATTTAAACTGGAAGCATATAATTACACAGTAGTTACTAATAGCGATAGTAAAATCGTTAAATTATACCATGAGCAATTACTTCCTGCTGACTTCAAGGTAATCGAGGGAAATATTTTTAAAGGAATCAAAACCGGAATTGAAAAAAGTCTAAAAAATAAATGAGTCAGTAAAAAGCTGACTCATTTATTTTTTAGACTATTCAAAATATTCCTTCATCCGTTCAAAGAAACTCTTTTCGTTTTTGCCCGGGTTGGGTTTAAAGTTTGGCGAACTTTGCAGTTTCTCCAAAGCTTCACGTTCCTCGCGGCTAAGCGCTTTTGGTGTCCAGATGTTCACGTGTATCAACTGGTCGCCGCGGTGGTAGGAGTTTACTTCCGGTACGCCTTTTCCTTTGAGGCGTAATATTTTACCGCCTTGCGTACCCGGGTCGATTTTTATTTTGGCTTTACCATCAATAGTAGGTACCTCGATACTGGTGCCGAGGGCAGCGTCAATAAAGCTTACGTGCAGGTCATATATCACGTTGTTGCCATCGCGTTTAAGCGTTTCGTGCGGAATTTCCTCTATCAGGATGATCAGGTCGCCCGGAACACCACCTCTTGGGGCAGCGTTGCCTTTGCCGCTCATGCTCAGCTGCATGCCTTCGCTTACGCCGGCAGGTACGTTTATGGTAATAGTTTCTTCGCCGCGTACCACACCGTCGCCGTGGCAAACATTACATTTTGAGGTAATGGTGGTACCTTCACCGTTACAGGTAGGGCAGGTGCTGGTAGTTTGCATCTGGCCCAATATGGTATTGGTTACCCGGCGTACAGAGCCTGCGCCACCACAGGTTTTACAGGTTTGGAATGAGGCCTTATCTTTTGCGCCGGTACCATCACAGGTTTTACAAAGCACCTGTTTGTTCACCTTAATTTTCTTTTCGGCACCATTGGCAATTTCCTCAAGGGTGAGGCGTACTTTTATACGCAGGTTGCTGCCGCGTACTACGCGCCTGCCGCCACCCTGCCTGCCACCACCGCCAAAGAAACCATCAAACGGACTGCCGCCGCCAAATATATCGCCAAACTGGCTAAATATATCGTCCATGTTCATGTTGCCGCCGCCGTAGCCGCCGCCACTTGCCGAGCCCGCGTTTGCCGCATGGCCAAACTGGTTATAACGCTGGCGCTTTTCGGGGTTGCTTAACACTTCGTAAGCCTCTGCCGCTTCTTTAAATTTCTCTTCAGCGTCCTTATCGCCCTGGTTTTTATCAGGGTGATATTTAATAGCCATTTTACGATACGCCTTCTTTATCTCGTCGGCATCAGCACCCCGGCTTACCCCAAGCACATCGTAATAATCTCTTTTAGCCATTTTATGTATTGAGTTTTTTGAGTTGGTGAAAGGCTGAGGTGCTCAATCAATCATCAACACTGTTCATCTGTTAAATTTAAATAAGATCAATGATTGTTACGCTCCAACAATCACTTTTGCGAAACGGATAACTTTATCATTAAGCTCGTAACCTTTTTCCATTTCATCAATCACCTGGCCTTTTTGCTCATCAGGTACAGGTACGCTGGTAACGGCCTCGTGTATATCGGCATCAAAAGGCTGGCCTATTGATTTCATTTCTTTTAGACCTTTTTGTGTAAGCACACCCTTTAACTTATTTTGTATCAGCTCAACACCCTCTTTTACTGATGCTACCTCTGTAGCTTTATCCATAGCACGCAGGGCGCGTTCAAAATCGTCAAGAATAGGTAACAGGGCAACTATTACATCCTTACCCTCAGTTTTTCGTGCGTCTTCGCGTTCCTTAATAGTGCGGCGCCTAAAGTTATCGAACTCGGCATATAAACGCAGGTATTTATCATTGGCCTGAGCCAGCTCATCTTTTAACTTATCTTCGGCAGATGGGGCAGGTGCAGCATCTGCGTTTTGCTCAGGCGCGTCAGGCTGTCTGTTTTCCGTCGTGTTTTCAGCGTTTTTTTCAGGTGTTTCTGAATTTTCTTTATTTTTTTCTTCAGCATATCGTTCAAATTCATAGCAAATAGTGCTAATCAAGTATCCTGCCATAGGGTAAAAACCGCCAGTGTGGCAGTATGTAAGAGTGTTTTGTGACTTGTTATCAGTTATTAGTAGGTGGACTGGCAGTTAAGGATACTTACGAAGATTATTGTTATAAAACTAATCTCCATTCACTGCTCACCAATCACTAACTAAGCTATCTGTACATCTTCCAAAACCTTACCGTTCTCACATTTAATAATACGTGACGGGAAAGTGCGGATGATATGGTAGTCATGCGTAGCAACTACAACAGCTGTACCGCTTTGGCTGATCTGTTTAAGCAGTAGCACAATTTCTTCCGAGGTATCAGGGTCAAGGTTACCGGTAGGTTCGTCGGCAAGTATAATTTCGGGGTTATTTAACAGCGCACGGGCAATCACCACGCGCTGCTGCTCACCGCCTGATAGTTCATGCGGCATTTTTTTAAGCTTAGAGCGCAGGCCAACCTTTTCCAATACATCCAAAATTCTCTCGGATATTTGGGCTTTTTCTGTCCAGCCGGTGGCACGCATCACAAACTGCAGGTTCTGTTCTACAGAGCGGTCGGTTAACAGCTGGAAATCCTGGAAAACAATCCCCAACTTGCGGCGCAGGTAGGGGATATCCCTGGTGGCCAGTTTACTCAACTCATAGCCACATGCATGGCCGGTACCGGCTGCAATATTCAGGTCGCCGTATATCACCTTGAGCAAGCTGCTTTTTCCTGAACCGGTTTGCCCTATCAGCCAAACAAAGTCACCTTTATCAATATGCAGGTTAACACCGCTCAGCACCAGGTGTTTTTGCTGAAAAATATCTACGTTGTTGAGTTTTATGATAGAATTTCCGACCATGTTATTACAGCTCTAATTTTACGATTTTGCCAAAAGGCAACTCTTTAACAATATTCATAATGTGATCATAATGGCCACCCAGCCCAATTTTATCTAATGACTTTTCGGGCCTGTCTACCCTGAAATAGGCCAGCAGGGTGAACTTATCGTCACGCAGCTGTACGTAGTCGGGTATCTTGGCAACGCCTTTTACTTTTATGATATACATTATTTAGTTAATGGGTGATAGCTAATGGTTCATAGAATCTCGCTATCTAAAGCTTTGCTATGAACTATGACCTATGAACTTTTCCAAAGGTATTGTAAATTTAAAGATTAGACAAAAAATCCATCGTATCTATACCATCGGCATAATCCCATAAATTGGGGTGCTGGCTCCGGCCAAAACCTACCACCTGGTTAGGTACATCAACAGGGGCGTTAGTTACAATGCACTGCAACTGATCAGTTAATGATTGTAATTGCTCCTGAGCCTCCGAAAGCGACGAATAGGTATCATAAAAAACAACTGATAAGGGGGAGGTAAGCCTTTCATCACGTTTAACCATCAGAAAACCATTATCGAGATGCTGATCGCGGTTTACCAGATAGATGGATTTGTTATAATCGTAATTGTTGTTGTACTTATGGTGATGGATAATTTCATTTAAATGCTCAATAGCTTCAAAGAATTGCGTGAAGTTATACCCTTCCGGCACCAGCAATTTAGACACGTTGCGGCAACCGAGCCCAAAGTAATTCAATATGTCGTGCCCTAATGCGGTTAGCTCCTCGTTGCTTTCGTCACCGGTAAGCAGGGCAATACTGTTACGGTTTTTGCGGATAATATGAGGCGCTTTGCCAAAGTAATATTCAAAGTAACGGGAAGTATTGTTGCTGCCGGTAGCTATAATTGCCTCAAAGCCTTCCAATTTTTCTACAAATGTATAGCGGCCACTGTAAGCCGGGGCTATTTCTACCAGTTTATCCAGCGCGTACCGAATAAGGCGGCTATCCTGAGATGAAGCCTTAATTACGGCATGATGGCCGGCCACCAATACGCAAAGCGCATCATGAAAACCCACCATAGGGATGTTTCCCGCCAGTACCAGTCCTACCTTTTTGGGCTGTTGTACAGGAATGTTATAGGCTGATAACCATTTTTCTATATCGGCGCGATTAAGCATTTCGCCTGTAGCGGTTACCGCTTTTCGCACACTTTCGGGCGTAAACCAGGCATTATAATGGCGTTCGGATTCAATAAGATCATTCAGTTGCTCATCCGGTTGAGAAAGTAGTGCACCCAGTTGTGAAAAAGTATCTGTTATATCGTTTATATTAATTTTTGACATATATGTGCAAAGGCTTTAAACCCTTAAAAGCTTTTTTTGTTATATTTGCAAGCCCAAATTTGGGGCAAAGTTAAACTAAGTACTTTAGAATATTTAAATATATGGCGATTATAATCACCGATGAATGCATTAACTGCGGAGCTTGCGAGCCGGAGTGCCCAAACAATGCTATTTATGATGCCGGTGCGGCATGGCGTTTCAGCGATGGCACTTCATTGAAAGGTGTAATAGATTTTGGCGATGGCAATACTTTAAATGCAGAAGAAGCGCAGGCTGCCTTGTCTGACGATATTTATTACATCGTACCGGATAAATGTACCGAATGCGTGGGTTTTCACGATGAGCCTCAGTGCGCTGCTGTTTGCCCGGTTGATTGTTGTGTAGATGATGAGGATGTACGTGAAAGCGAAGAAGAATTGCTGGCTAAGAAAGACTGGCTGCATGCTAACGGCTAATTGCCTCACGTAAGAAATATTTTAAAGGGGGGAAACGGTTACGTTTTCCCCCTTTTTGTTTTTTAATGAAACATTATTGTTAACTTACCGTAAATATTATATATAATTAAGTAAATGGAATACGGGATCTGTAACCTCGCTGTAATACCCCTACGCGCTGAACCCAGTGACCGAAGCGAAATGGTTTCGCAGTTATTATTCGGCGAAGCCTTTGAAATATTGGAGTGGAAGGATAAGTGGGTTAACATTGTAACGGCTAACGACAGCTACAAAGGTTGGATCGACCGGCTCCATTGCAACTCCTTAGGGCATATAGCTTATAAAAGCCTGCAACAGAAACCAGCACCGCTTACTTACCGTGCGGTAACGCAGGCCTGGCGCATTGCTGATAATAGTGTTGTGTACTTACCTGTAGGTAGTTCTCTGGCCTTCCTGGAAGGCACCACCTGCTACATCAGCAACCAAAGATTCGAGATCATAGGCGAAATAGGCGAAACGGATAGCTTGGCCAATATTGCCCAGTCTTTTTTAAACTCACCATATTTATGGGGCGGGCGCACTCATTTTGGCATCGATTGCTCGGGCTTTACTCAGGCTGTATTTAAGCTAAGAGGGTTGCAGCTTAAACGCGATGCCTGGCAGCAGGCGGAACAGGGCGAAGAGGTAGATTCTGTGCTGAAAACCAAACTTGGCGACCTCGCGTTTTTTGACAACCCGGAAGGGCGTATCACGCATGTGGGCATAGTGCTTAGTCCTGGCCGTATTATTCATGCATCAGGCAAGGTGAAAATTGATCTGCTGGACGAAAAGGGGATCTACTCAGAAGATATGAAACGTTATACGCACAAATTAAAAAGCATCAGGCGATATTTTTAAAATTCAATACCCCATATCTTAACGGTTTTATCATCACTGGTTGATAGCAGCTGGTCGCCGTTCCACGCCAGTTTGTTTACAGATAATACGTGCGCTGGATAGCCTTTCTCTCTGCTGATGATCTTGTACAGTTTAAAATCATCGGCACCCCATATCTTAATACTTTTATCCATACTGGCTGTAGCAAAATATGGCTGCGTAGGATGGAAGATGATATGATTAACGGCGAACATATGCGCCGGAATGTTTTTCACTAAGGAATACGTTTTAGCATCCCATATCTTCAATTGCGCATCGCGTGAGCCCGACATCAGGTATTGCCCATCCGGCGAATATTGCAATGAGAAAACTGCCATGGTATGGCCTTCCAGATCGGTAATAAAGCTGTAATCGTTCATGTCAAATATCCTGATACGATTATCCCGGCAGCCGAAGGCAACACGCTGTTCCGATGGATCTATAGCTAAACAACGAACGGTATCATGCGATACGTTTACGGTATGCAGCAGTTCCATTGTTTTTAAGCTCCAAACAGTAACGCTGCCATCTTCTGATGCAACAAGCAGCTCATCTTTCTTAGGGGATGATTTAATATCGAATACCGGTTTGATATGCTTACGTAAGCGGTGTGTGATCTTCTGCTCAATGAAGTTAAAAACTAACACCTCGCCGCTTCGTAACCCTGCAAACAGCAGCGGATAACCGGCAGGGCAATGGATGGCATAAATAGATGTAGGCACGGGGAACATCACCTTTATAAAGGTGTTGTCCGCAAGGCTCCATTCCACCAGGCCCTTATCATTGCCGCCCGTAAATAAAATACCCGGCTTCTGTGAAAGCTCCAGGCTAAATATCGGGTTACTGTGGCCGGTAAGTTCTGCTATTTTTATGGCGTGCATTGTAGTAGTTTGCAGTAAATAGTCATCGGTTTGCAGTAATAAGCTGCAAATTGCAAACTTAAAACTGCTAACTTTTACTTGTGTCTTTCCTCTAAATTTTTAGCTATCTGCTGCAAACTTAAGCCTTTTTCGCGCAGCAATACTAACAGGTGGAAAACAAGATCGCTTGATTCGTCTATCAGTTCTTTATTGGTTTCGTGCAGGGCGGCTATTACTACCTCAACACCTTCTTCGCCTACTTTTTGGGTGATCTTTTTTAAGCCTTTATTGCGGAGCTTATTCACATAAGAACCTTCAACCGGGTTTTCATAACGATCGGCAATAATGTTCTCCAACTCGTTAATAAAGTTTTGGTTATATTCCGTTTGGAAACAACTACGCGAACCGGTGTGGCAGGTGGGGCCATCGGCTTTAACTTTTATGAGCAGGGTATCGTTATCGCAATCGATGTGCATGCTTTTTACATGCAAGAAGTTTTGGCTGGTTTCGCCTTTGGTCCACAAGCGTTGTTTGCTGCGCGAGAAAAAGGTAACTACATTCTCCTGCACGGTTTTATCATAAGCCTCCTGGTTCATGTAGCCCAGCATCAGCACCTCAAGCGTTTGCTCGTCCTGTATCACTACCGGCACTAAGCCGTCGGTTTTGTTAAAGTCGATGTTCATAAGTTCTATCTGTTCAAATCGTCATTGCGAGTAGCGGTAGTGGCGTGTCAATCTTCGACTTTATAGAGCCGCTCTGTATGCCGAGATTGCCGCGCTACGCTCGCTATGACACGTTGTAGTGAGGACGGGGCTTCTTACACCCTCACCTCAATGTTATTATCTTTTAAAATAGCTTTCAGGTCCGGTATCAGTATTTCGCCATAGTGGAATACTGATGCAGCCAAAGCCGCGTCTACATTGGTTTTATGAAACACATCCACAAAATGCTCAACCGCACCGGCGCCTCCCGACGCGATCACCGGGATGTTTACCGCATCGTTTACCTGTTTAAGGAGGCCGTTATCAAAACCACCTTTGGTGCCGTCGTGGTCCATAGAGGTGAGCAGTATTTCGCCTGCACCACGGCTTTCAGCTTCCAGTATCCAGTCTAAAGTTTGTTTTTCGGTTGGCAACCTGCCCCCGTTTAGGTGAACGATGTTTTTGCCATCAAGCACGCGGGTATCAACCGCCACGATCACAAACTGAACGCCAAAGGCCTTAGCCAATTCATTGATCAAAGCCGGGTTACGCACTGCGGCTGAGTTGATGGAAATTTTATCTGCACCTGCGTTCAGCAAGGCATCAGCGTCGGCTATCTCATTAATGCCGCCGCCAATAGTGAACGGAATATTGATCTGCCTTGCAACTGCTTTAACCAGCTCTACCATGGTTTTACGGCGCTCAACGGTAGCGGTTATATCCAGGAAAACTAATTCATCGGCACCTTGCTGCGAATAGTTCCAGGCCAGTTCAACCGGGTCACCGGCATCACGCAGGTCAACAAAGTTCACACCCTTTACGGTGCGACCGTCTTTAACATCGAGACAGGGGATAATGCGTTTAGTTAACCCCCCCCGACCCCTAAAGGGGGAGCTTAAAGCCTTCTGTATTGTAGTCAAAACTTTTTCAAGTTGAGTAAATATCTCATTGTTTGTAAATCTTAAAACTTTCATTCCGTCAGTTTCAAGACCCTTCTGCCTTTCTATATCGTGAGCAGCTATTTCAGGATTAAGATGGATACCTCCATCTAACTCTATAACTAATTTATGCTGATGACAATAGAAATCGGCTATGTAAATTCCTAATGGGTGTTGTCTTCTGAAACGTACACCAAGTTGATTACCCTTTATATGTCCCCAAAGAGTTGTTTCAGCGGCTGTCATATTATAACGTAAGCCTTTTGCATATTCAAAAATTTCCGGGCCTGCGCCTAAAAAAAATTTTTTGCTCATGCTCTTCAAAAACTCCCCCTTCAGGGGGCTGGGGGGTTAAATCGATATCAGCGCGTCCAGGTTCCAGTTTTTAATATCTTCAATGCTGATGTGGTTTTCATAAATAGCTTTACCCACAACGCAGGCTTCTACTTTGATCTTGCTTAGTTCTTCAATGTCTTTCATCGAGCTTACACCTCCCGACGCGATCAGTTTGATGAACGGCGAGTGATCCAGCAGTTTCTTGTACAGATCTACGCCCGCGCCGCCCAGTTTGCCGTCCTTATTAATATCTGTGCATAGGAAGCGGAAGAAGCCTAATCTAAGGCACTTATCAACGTAATCCATTAGTTTTATGGGTGAACTTTCCATCCAGCCCGAGTATTTGATCACCTCGTCCAGAACGTCGATAGCTACCACCACCTGGTCGCTGCATTTTTCTTTTCCGCAAATTTCTTTGCTCAGATCTTCCAAAAAAGACGGATTAGTGATGGCTTGTGTACCTACGATAACCCGCGATACCCCTGCATCGATCAGCTCTTTAACTTTATCAATACTGCGGATACCACCGCCGTACTGCACCTGCATATCGGTTTTTTTGATCACATCAAACAGGTATTGCTGGTTGCTGAAATCGTTTTTTGCGCCGTTAAGGTCAATGATATGGATGAGGTTGGTACCATTGCTCTGGTAACGCTCAATCATCTCTTCTAAGGTAACATCGTATTCTGTAACTTGTGCGTAATCACCTTCGCGCAGGCGCACTACTTTTTTATTCAGAATATCGATAGCCGGAATTATATACATGGGGTTAAATTTTTGAAAAGTTTTTTAATAATGTTTCGCCATACACACCTGATTTTTCGGGGTGAAACTGCACGCCGTAAAAGTTGTTATGCCAAATTGACGCCGAAAATTTATTGACGTAATTTGTTGACGCCAAAGTATATAACGGGTTATACTCAATAAAGTATGAATGTACGTAATAAAAGTGCGAACCTTCGGGAATATCTGCAAACAGTGGATTGTTCTTTTCTGCAAATACCTGGTTCCAACCGGTATGCGGTACCTTAAACTCGGTATCGCCGGGGAATTTTAGTGTTTTTATCGGGAAAATATTAAGCAGGTCGGCGTCACCTTCTTCGCTGTAGGCCGTCATGAGCTGCATACCTACGCAAATACCCAAAGTGGGTTTATTTAACGCCTTAATGGCAGGCACCAGCCCGGTACTCTGTAGCTTTTGCATAGCCGCGCCGGCATGGCCAACGCCCGGGATGATGTAACGGTCAAAACCTTTAAGATCAGCTTCGGTATGGATCATGCCATAGGCAATGCCCAGCCTGTCTAAAGCGGCCGTTAAGGAGAATATGTTACCTGCGCCGTATCTTATTATTCCGATCATTGTGTTAGAGAATCAGGAATCAAGATGCAAGAAGCAAGAGAAGCTCATTGTCTTGGCTCTTGGTTCTTGCATCTTGCTTCTATTATAACAACCCTTTTGTTGATGGTAACACCATCTTTTCAGCGTCGCGCTTTACGGCCATTTTTATGGCTTTTGCGAACGCTTTAAATATAGCCTCAATTTTGTGATGCTCGTTCTGTCCCTCGGCTTTTATGTTCAAGTTGCATTTTGAGGCGTCACTAAACGATTTAAAAAAGTGGTAGAACATCTCAGTAGGTACATCGCCTACTTTTTCACGTTTAAACTCGGCGTCCCAAACTATCCAGTTGCGGCCACCAAAATCGATTGCGGCTTGTGCCAGGCAATCATCCATCGGCAGGCAAAAGCCGTAGCGTTCAATCCCCATTTTGTTACCTAATGCAGTGGCAAATATCTCGCCAAGCGCAATGCCGGTATCTTCTATGGTATGGTGCTCATCAATATGGAGGTCGCCTTTAGCCTCAACTGTAAGGTCTAAACCACCGTGGCGGGCTATCTGATCCAGCATATGGTCAAAGAAATGCAAACCGGTTGAAACCTTTGCATCGCCTTTGCCATCCAAATTAAGTTTGATGTAGATATCTGTTTCTTTGGTAGTGCGGCGGTGTTCAATCACGCGTTGCCCCAGTTTCAAAAACTCGTAAATGTCTTTCCAGTCAGTTGTTTCCAGCGCGATAATATCGTTTAAAGACTCATCATCTTTCGCTTCAAATTCTGCATTGCCCAAGCCACTTTTGTTGTTTAGCCAAATTGCTTTTGCACCCAAATTGCGGGCCAGCAGAATATCGTTCTTGCGGTCGCCAATGGTGAAAGAGTTGGCCAGATCATATTTAGTTGCATCCAGATATTTGGTTAACAGACCAGTTGCCGGTTTGCGGGTAGGAGCGTTATCCCTGGCAAAGGTACGGTCGATGGCTTGTTCGCTAAAGCGCACGCCCTCGTTCTCGTAAGTTTTAAGAATAAGGTTATGCACCGGCCAGAAAGTATCTTCCGGGAATGATGCTGTGCCTAAACCATCCTGGTTGGTTACCATCACCAGCTCAAAATCAAGCTCGGCGGCTACACGCGGCAGGTATTGCAATGCGCCCGGATAAAAGGTCAATTTCTCAAACGAATCTATTTGTTCGTCAACCGTTTCGTTTATCAGTGTGCCGTCGCGGTCAATAAAAAGTACTTTTTGCAGCTTGCTCATGCGTTATATTGCTGTAGGGTTTCAATCAATTTATTGTTTTCCTGCGGAGTGCCAATGGTTATACGCAGGCAGCCTTCGCAAAGCTCTACTTTTGAGCGGTTACGTACGATAATGCCACGCTCCACCAGGAAATTGTAAATGCCGTTAGCATCGGTGGTTTTCACGAGGATAAAGTTGGCATCAGACGGATAGATGTCCAGCACAAAGGCCATGTTTTTCAACGTGAGCACCAGGTTGTCGCGTTGTTGCAGCGTTTCTTTTATCCATTCGTTCACCTGGTCTATATTGGCTAAAGCTTGCAAGGCCAGGGTTTGTGATGCCTCGTTAATATTATAAGGCGGCTTAACCTTGTTCATTACCTCAATGATCTCCTCGCTGGCGAAGGCCATACCCATGCGTAAGCCTGCCAGGCCCCATGCTTTTGAAAGCGTTTGTAGTACAACCAGGTTGGCGTATTCTGTCAGCTCCTGTATAAAGGTTTTTTGCCTGCTGTAGTTGATATACGCTTCATCAACAACTACAATACCGTTGAAGTTAGCCAGCAGCGTTTCAATATCGTCGCGATTGATTGAATTGCCCGTAGGGTTATTGGGTGAGCAGATAAATATCAGTTTGGTGTTCTTATCTATTGCTTCAGCGATGCCTTCCAGGTTTAACTGGTAATCTTCGGTAAGCAGAACGCGTTTCAGTTTTATATCGTTGATGTTGGCCGATACCTCATACATGCCGTAAGTGGGTGGTACGATGATCACATTATCTATACCCGGATTACAGAAACTGCGGAATAGGATATCAATGGCTTCATCGCTGCCATTACCCAGAAAAATATTACGTGCCGGAACCCCTTTGATCTGGCTTAGGCGCATTTTTACCTGGTACTGCATAGGATCGGGGTAGCGGTTATAAGCCTGTACCAGTGGTGAACCGTATGCATTTTCGTTAGCATCCAAAAAAACACTTGCTTCTCCCTGGAACTCATCACGCGCGGATGAATAGGGGGTAAGGTTTTTAATATTTGGGCGAAGGAGCCCCCCTAACCCCCTGAAGGGGGAGTTACCGTCAGGGCCGCTATAAAGTTGTTGTTGATCTATCTCGTTACTCATTATGATATAATTGGGATTTTACTCCCCCTTCAGGGGGCCGGGGGGCTAACTCTCACACTCACCGCATTCCGGTGCGCGTGTAAACCTTCCAGATCAGCTAATATCTCAACAGATGGTCCTATGTTTCTGATGCCTTCTTCGGTCAAATGCTGAAAGGTGATCTTCTTCACAAAAGAGTCTACCGATACACCCGAATAGGCCCTGGCATAACTGCTTGTGGGTAGGGTATGGTTGGTACCAGATGCATAGTCGCCAGCGCTCTCCGGTGTTAAATTGCCCAGGAAAACCGAGCCCGCGTTAATAATACTACCGGTGATCTCTTTCCAGCTTTCGGTTGCTAATATCAGGTGCTCGGGCGCGTATTGATTGCTGAAATCCATTGCCTCAGCTAAGTTTTGGGTAACAACCATGTAAGAATTATCCAGCGCTTGTTTGGCTATCTCTGCACGTGGCAATACCTGTAACTGTTTCTCAACCTCCGCCAAAGTCTGTTGGGCAATGGTTTCATTTGTACAAACCAATACCGATTGGCTATCGATCCCGTGCTCCGCCTGTGCCAGCAGATCGGCGGCTATAAAGGCCGGGTTCGCGGTTTCATCTGCAATTACCAACACCTCAGACGGGCCTGCGGGCATATCAATAGCCGTGGTAGTGGTGCTTTGGATAATGGTTTTAGCCTTTGTTACAAACTGGTTACCCGGGCCAAATATCTTATCCACTTTAGCTATGGTTTCTGTACCGTAAGCCATGGCGGCAACAGCCTGTGCGCCACCGGCAAGGTAAACCCTGTCAACGCCAATCATCAATGCAACCTCCGCAATAAAAGCATTTACTTTACCATTTTTTTGCGGTGGTGAGCATACTACTATCTCTTTACAACCCGCGATCTTGGCCGGGATACCCAGCATCAGGAAAGTAGATGGTAAAACCGCGGTACCGCCGGGTATATACAAGCCCACCTTTTCAATCGGCCTTAATTCGCGCCAGCAGGTTACGCCTGGCATAGTTTCTACCTTGTCCTCAGCCTTTACCTGTGATTGGTGGAACTTATAGATGTTATCATAAGCCACTTTCAAGGCCGCCTTTTGATCAGCCGTTACGGCAGAAGCAATTTCCTGCAATTCGGCTTTATCCAGGTAAAGCTTACTTAGTTCAACTTTATCAAACTGGTGCGCGTAATCAAACAAAGCGCGGTCGCTATGTTGTTTAACGTTTTCTATCACGTTCTCCACCAGTGTGCGTATCTCATTAGCCGGGTCAACATTGCGCTGCACCAGGGCTTGGATATCTGCCGATGAAAGATCCGAATATCTGTAAATACTCCCCCCGCCCCCTGAAGGGGGAGCTTTTGAAAAGCTTGGTTTTA
The DNA here is from genome assembly GCF_002288635.1 of Mucilaginibacter sp. MD40. Taxonomy (GTDB): domain Bacteria; phylum Bacteroidota; class Bacteroidia; order Sphingobacteriales; family Sphingobacteriaceae; genus Mucilaginibacter. Next base: position 2,189,862 of record NZ_NRSW01000001.1, read on the forward strand.
AATTATCGTTGTCCATAATTAAAATTTTACGCCCCCTTTAGGGGGATGGGGGGTTATAATATTATCTTCTCTATCGGCATTACTACTATACCTTGCGCGCCGGCTTGTTTAAGCTGACTGATGCGGCTCCAGAAATCGCGCTCGGGGATAACTGTGTGCACTGCAACCCAGTCTTCTTCGGCCAATGGCACTACCGACGGGCTTTTTACCCCTGGGAGTAACGCGGTAACGGCTTCCAGGTTTTTGCGTTCTACATTGAGTACCACATACTTGGTCTCTTTAGCCCGCAAAACTGATTGCACACGCTGTATCAGCTCCTGTACCAGGTCTTCGTTCTCGCTGCCTTTACGGCCTATTAGCACGGCTTCGCTGCTCATTACATCGGCAAAAGGTTTTAAGCCATTGCTTTTTAACGTGCCGCCGGTTGATACCAGGTCGCATATGGCATCGCTTAAGCCCAGTCCGGGTGAAATTTCCACCGAACCTGAAATGGTGCGTATATCTGATGTAATGCCTTTTTCTTTGAGGTATTTACCCAAAATAACAGGGTAGGTGGTGGCTATTGCCCTGCCGTTCAATTCTTCAAGACTGTTAATGCTATTGTTATTAGGAACGGCGATTTTTAACGAGCATTTGCCGAAGCCGAGTTTTTGCAGATAGCTTACTTCAACTTCTGTTTCCTGTATAACGTTCTCACCAACAATACCCAGGTCGGCTATGCCATCCTGTACATATTCAGGGATATCATCATCACGTAGGAAAAGTATTTCTAAAGGGAAGTTTGATACGGGAGATATCAGCGAGCTCTTGTAATTCTCAAAATTAAGGCCGCAATTTTTCAGTAATTCAACGGATTTTTCGTTGAGCCGACCCGATTTCTGGATCGCTATTTTTAATGTTTTCACAAATTGGAGTTTTAGTAACTATATAAACGGAGGTTGTTATTTCGCGTAGAAACATACATTATCTATTCACCACAAAGTGGTGATGGTGCAGATGAAGATGATGTAGTTTATACTGTTCCATTTAAGTATAGTACCGGGTGGTAAGTGCTGCAAATATAGGCACTCCACTATAAAAACAAAATTTAAAAATCAATAATTTGTAAAAAATACAATTTAAAAGCTTGTTTTTTATAAAAATGGCAATATGTATAAGTGCTTATATAAATTAATCACTAACAAAAAACCCTCGCCATTTTACCGGCAAGGGTTTGGGTTTATAAACGGTTAACTATTACTGGCAACCTTAGGGCAGGTTATACCTGCTGATAAAACACCTGGTCAAACTGGTTCACGGCATCTTTACTTTCCAGGTTAGAGTGTCCCATTAAAAACTCGTCTACTTTACGGGCGGTTTCGCGGCCTTCAGATATGGCCCAAACCACCAGTGATTGTCCGCGGCGCATATCGCCTGCCGCGAATACTTTGCTTACGTTGGTGCGGTAAACACCTTCGCGCGCTTTAACATTTTTGCGCTCATCAAGCTCAACGCCTAATTGCTCCAATGCTCCGTTAAATTGCGGGTTAACAAAACCCATCGCCAGAAACACGCGCTGACAAGGGATCTCACGCTCACTGCCTTCAACTTCGGTAAACTTTATCGGGCGGCCCATTACATCTATTTCCCAGCTTACATCGGTTACTTTAAGGGCTTTTAATTCGCCATTTTCGTCGCCAATAAATTCTTTGGTGTTTACACCCCAGAAACGTTCAGCGCCTTCCTCGTGAGAACTGGTGGTTTTTAATAACATTGGGTAAGTAGGCCATGGCATATGCGCGGTACGCTCGCTCGGCGGCTGTACCATCACTTCAAACTGCTTAACAGAACGTGCACCCTGGCGGTTTGATGTACCTACACAGTCGCTGCCGGTATCGCCACCGCCAATTACCACAACATCTTTATCTGTCGCTAAAATATCCTCACCTGCTACAGCAATGCTGCTTACACGTTTGTTCTGTTGTTTAAGGAAATCCATCGCGAAATAGATACCTTTCAACTCGCGGCCAGGAATAGGCAGGTTACGCGGAATGGTTGAACCACCTGCCAGCACTACCGCATCATAATTACGTACAATCTCATCGGCAGCTATATCCTTACCTACTTCAACATTGCATTTAAATACAACGCCATCTTCTTCCATGATCTGGATACGGCGATCTATCACCCATTTCTCCAATTTAAAATCAGGGATGCCGTAACGCAGTAAGCCACCCGGGCGGTCATCACGCTCATAAACCGTAACGGCATGGCCGGCCTTGCTCAACTGCGCCGCGGCGGCTAAACCCGCCGGGCCAGAACCTACAACCGCAACAGTTTTACCTGTTTTAATGAGCGGTGCAACCGGCTTTACCAGGTTTTTAGAGTAGGCTATCTCAATAATGTGTTTCTCAATTTCCTCAATAGCTACCGGCGGTTTGTTGATGCCCAATACACAGGCAGATTCGCACGGAGCAGGGCATATACGGCCCGTAAACTCCGGGAAATTATTGGTTGATGATAATATCTGGTAGGCTTCGTCCCAGCTTTTGCGGTAAACCGCATCGTTAAACTCCGGGATAACATTTCCCAGCGGGCAACCATTGTGGCAGAACGGTATACCACAGTTCATGCACCGTGCTGATTGCTGGTTAAGTTTTTCATCAGAATATAAACCAACAAACTCATTATAATTTTTTACCCTTTCGGCAACAGGCGTCTTTTGCGGGAGTTCCCTGCCATATTCCTGAAATCCTGTAACTTTTCCCATTTTATAATTTAGCTTACGGTTTGATACTCTAATTTTTCTAACACTTTTTTGTACTCTTTAGGGAATACTTTCACAAACTGTGATGAAGCTTTATCCCAGTTTTTAAGGATATCCTGCGCCACTTTACTGCCTGTTAAGTTGATATGCTTTTTAAGCAGGGCTTTAATTTGCTCCTCGTCTTTAACGGAAAGCGGGTCAAGATCAACCATTTCGGTATTGCAGTTGGCCGCGAAAGTTCCTTTAGGATTGTACACCCAAGCTAAACCACCGCTCATACCTGCAGCAAAGTTGCGGCCTGTTTCGCCAAGGATAAGCGCGCGGCCACCGGTCATATACTCGCAACCGTGGTCGCCAATACCTTCCACTACAGTAGTAGCACCCGAGTTACGCACCGCGAAACGCTCACCTGCCATACCCCGTACAAACAACTCGCCGCTGGTAGCACCATAAAGTGCTACGTTACCTATGATGATGTTCTCCTCCGGCGTAAACTTAGCGCTGGCATCAGGGTAGATAGCCAGTTGCGCGCCCGATAGGCCTTTACCTACATAGTCGTTAGCCTCGCCTTCCAGCTCAAAGGAAACTCCTTTGGTATTGAAAGCGCCAAAGCTTTGACCAGCAGAGCCTTTAAATTTGAAATTGATAGTATTATCAGGCAATCCGGCAGAACCGTATACCTTTGATATTTCGTTTGATAACAAGGTGCCGATAGTACGGTCGACGTTTTTTACATCGAAGGTGCCAAACACCGGCGTTTTATCTACCAGGGCAGGTTTCGCATGTTCCAGCAATTGCCAGTCGAGGATGGCATCCATGCCATGATCCTGTTTCTCGCTGTTGTAAAGCGTACTGCCTTTAGCGGTATTTACCGGGTGCAGAATAGCTGATAAATTAACGGTTTTAGCTTTCCAGCTCTTGATGTTATCCCTAACTTTTAAGAACTGTACACGGCCCACCATCTCATTAATGGTACGGAAACCCAGCTCAGCCATAATTTCGCGCAACTCCTCCGCCATAAAGCGGAACAGGTTCACCACGTGATCCGGGCTACCGCTGAATAGTTTTCTCAGTTCAGGGTCCTGTGTAGCAACACCTACCGGGCAGGTATTCAGGTGACATTTACGCATCATGATACAACCGCCTGCAACAAGGGCCGCAGTAGCCACGCCCCATTCCTCAGCACCCATCAGGGTGGCAATGGCCAGGTCCCGACCTGTTTTTAACTGACCGTCTGTTTGCAACACCACGCGGCTGCGTAGTTTGTTACGTACCAGGGTCTGGTGCGCTTCGGCTAAACCAAGTTCCCAAGGTAAGCCTGCGTGTTTTATAGAGCTTATTGGCGATGCACCTGTACCGCCGTCATACCCCGCAACCAAAATCACATCGGCATGGGCTTTTGCCACACCGGCCGCAATGGTACCTACACCGGCTTTTGAAACCAGCTTAACGTTGATGCGTGCCTCGCGATTAGCATTCTTTAGGTCGAAGATCAGCTGCGCTAAATCTTCAATTGAATAAATATCGTGGTGCGGCGGAGGAGAGATCAAACCAACACCCGGTGTAGAGTGGCGGGTTTTAGCTATCCATTCGTCAACCTTATGGCCGGGTAGCTGTCCGCCTTCACCAGGTTTAGCACCCTGCGCCATTTTTATCTGTAACTCATCCGCATTGGTTAAGTAATGCGAGGTAACGCCAAAGCGTGCCGAAGCGATTTGCTTAATAGCCGAACGCATAGAGTCGCCGTTTGGCAATTTCTCGTAGCGCATTTCGTCCTCGCCGCCTTCGCCGGTATTACTTTTACCACCAATACGGTTCATGGCGATAGCCATGGTGCTGTGTGCCTCGTGCGAAATAGAGCCGAAAGACATAGCGCCTGTAGCAAAACGCTTCATGATGCTTTCTGCCGGTTCAACCTCATCAAGGCTTATTGATTCGCGGTGATGGGCAAAATCCAGCAACCCGCGGATGGTATAATGTTTTTCTGTTTGCTCGTTAATGGCAGCCGCATAGTTTTTGTAAACCTGGTAGCTGTTGCTGCGTGTTGCGTGTTGCAGCAAGTGTACTGTGGTTGGGTTAAACAAGTGGGCTTCGCCACGGCGTTTCCATTGGTAAATACCACCCTCGGGCAATAAATGTGTTTCTGTTTTTGGCGCGTTAAAGCCGGTTTTGTGTTTGCAAAGCGATTCTTTAGCGATCTCATCCAAACCTAAGCCCTCAATACGGGTAACGGCACCGGTAAAATAACGGTCAACAACTTCTTTGTTAATACCCAATATCTCAAACACCTGCGAACCGTGGTATGACTGCAAGGTAGAGATACCCATCTTAGAAAATATCTTTAACAAGCCATCATTAACCGATTTTACATAGTTTTTGTAAAGCGATTTGAGATCAAGGCTGGTTTCTAAATGACCTTCATTTTTTAATGTTTCGATGGTTGAAAGCGCCAGGTAAGGGTTGATGGCCGTAGCACCAAATGCCAATAAAGTAGCAAAGTGGTGTACTTCCCACACGTCGCCGGTTTCGGCGACAATACCTACGGCGCCACGGCGACCTTTCTTTATCAAATGGTGGTGAACGGCTGATACCGCCAGCAACATTGGGATAGGCGCGTGTTCAGAGTCGATAGCGCGGTCGCTCAATATTAATACCTCGAAGCCATCATCAACGGCGTCATCGGCGTAGCGGCAAAGCCTTTCAATACCTTTCTCCAATGAGCCGGGGTTACCATCGGCTTTGTAGTAGGTTTGCAGCGTTTTTGCATGGAACAGGCCGGTATCTATAGAACGCAGTTTTTCTAACTGGTGGTTCTTCAATATCGGATGGTTAAGCACCACGCAATGGCAATGCATTTTGTCCTCATCCAGCAAGTTACCGTTGTTACCTATAAAGGTAGCCAAACTCATTACCAAACGCTCGCGAATAGGGTCGATAGGAGGGTTGGTTACCTGCGCGAAGAATTGTTTAAAATAGCTCGACAGATGCTGTGGCTTATCAGATAAGATAGCCAATGGCACATCGGTACCCATTGAGCCAACCGGCTCTTTACCATCCAAAGCCATAGGTTTGATAATGGTATCAATGTCCTCGCGGCTGTAACCAAATACCTGCTGGTAGCGGTAAACAGCATCCGCACTTAAGCTCGCGAATGATACGCGTGGCTCGGGCAGGTCGCCCAGGCGTATTTTATAATTATCTAACCAGTTACCATAAGGCTGCTGGCTGGTAATTTCTTTCTTAATTTCTTCGTCGGTGATGATCTTGCCCTGCTCAGTATCTATCAGCAACATTTTGCCAGGCTGCAAGCGGCCTTTGCGTACAATGGTGCTCTCGTCTAACTTAAGCGTACCGGCTTCAGACGCGGCAATAACGCGGTTATCGCTGGTGATCACAAAACGCAGCGGGCGCAGACCATTACGGTCCAACACGGCACCAACTTTTTTACCATCGGTAAAGCTGATAGCCGCAGGGCCATCCCATGGCTCCATTAGTGTTGCATGGTATTCGTAGAAAGCTTTTTTAACCGGATCCATTTGCTCGTTGCCATCCCATGCTTCGGGGATCAGCATCATCATTACGTGTGGTAATGAGCGGCCGGTGTGCAGCAATACTTCGATGATGTTATCCAGGCAAGCAGAGTCTGATTGATTGTTATCAACCACCGGCAGCAGCATCTCCATTTCCTCGTTGGTGAAATAGGCAGAGGCAAATGATTTTACGCCCGAATAGAACCAGTTAAGGTTACCGGTTAGCGTATTGATCTCCCCGTTATGCGCGATGAGGCGGAACGGTTGCGCCAGTTTCCATGACGGGAAAGTATTGGTAGAGAAACGTGAGTGGATCAGCGCTAAGCCAGATGTTACCCGTGGGTCGGCCAGGTCTTTAAAGTATTTACGCAGCTGGTAAGTAGTTACCTGGCCTTTGTAAATAATGGTTTTGCAGGAGAACGAAGTAAAGTAGAAGTGTTCGCCCGCGGCCGGAACCGTTTCCAAAACGGTTTTATTAATATAGCGGCGTAAAACATATAGCTTTCGCTCAAAATCATCGGCATTATAAATGCCGCGTGGGCGGGCAACAAATATCTGTTCGCAATCGGGCTCGGCCTGGCGGGCGGTTTCGCCAATTACTGATGAATCAACGTCGGGCTTGCGGAAACCGAGGATAGCAAAACCAAGCTTATCTGTAGCAGCCGAAATAATTTTACGGCAGGCCTTTTTTAAAGAAGGCTCTTTTGGCAGGAACATCATACCTACACCGTATTCACCCGGTTCAGGCAAGCTGATCTCCAGATCAGAACATTCTTCCATCAGAAATTCATGCGGAAGCTGAATGAGGATACCGGCACCATCTCCGCTATCAGGGTCGCAGCCACAAGCACCACGGTGTTCCATGTTTTCTAACATGGTTAAGGCATCGCTTACAATAGCGTGCGATTTATGGCCGTTTATATGGGTGATAAAACCTGTTCCGCAGGAGTCGTGTTCAAATTCGGGCCTGTAAAGTCCCTGCTGGTTGCAATCAGTCTGATCCATATCTTTTACACAAAGTTTATAATTAGCGTAATAACGAAGTTACTAAAATTACATTTTTTTCATAAAAATATCCATAATTTTTTTAAAATTTCTAAAACGGAGCCATTTTGATGCAAGAAATTTATTAAGTCGACAATTATCGTATACTTTAGCTATCAATTTGATAATTTTCAGAGGTTGAATAATATGCACACATAGTAAATTCCCTAATAAGTTTACTTTTGCGGAAATCTTGTTTTATACTTACTCATGACAGAAAAAAGGAAAGCGGTTTTTTTAGACCGCGATGGTGTACTGAATCGCGAAATGGGCGATTACGTATGTAAATTTGAGGATTTTCATGTACTTGATAATTTTGATGCGCTTAAAGAACTGCAGGACCGTGGCTATTTATTACTGGTAGCTACTAACCAGGGTGGTTTGGCAAAGGGCTGGTACAGTGAGGAAGAACTGGCAAAAATGCATAAGCACCTGAAACAGGTTTACCATGAACGCGGGGTAGAGCTAACCGACTTTTTTTACTGCCCCCATCACCCAAATTTTACTGGCGATTGCGACTGCCGTAAACCCAAACCCGGCTTATTGTTGCAGGGCATCGAAAAATATAATATCGACCCGGCCAAATCTTACTTCATTGGCGACCGTGAGCGCGATGTTGAAGCAGGTGAAGCCGCCGGCGTTAAAGGCATTTTGATTGACAGCGACCAGCCGATAAGTACGGTTTTGGATTTGATAGAATAAATATTGATGTGCAGATAACCTTGTTTATTTACACATGTGATGGTTCATTTGCACATCTGCACACTTGAAATCTGCACATCCTATCTAAAACATTTTGGAATGTCGTTCCTTTTTAAAGCATCTAAGCATTAATGACGTTTACAGATAAATTAAAGAACTACGATACACTGGTATTTTCAGCGATAGCTTTTTTTGCTATTTACCTGTTCTGCAGTTACAATGGAGTGGGCATATCCCCCGACTCCATCATGTATACCAGCGCTGCACGTAACTTTGTGGCCCATGGTAATTTGCATACGTTTAACCATGCCCCAATTGTAGATTTCCCGGTTTTTTATCCTACTTATTTAGGTGTCATCAGTTTTATTACCCGGCTTGATCCTACCGTGTTTGGATGGTGGCTTGATGCTTTGATGTTTGGCGCGCTTATCTATTGCAGCGGCTATATCATGTCGCGGTTTGTACCTACGTCGCGCGTTTACAAATGGCTGGTGCTGGCGGCTATTATCTTAAATCCCGGCTTATTACAGGTTTACACCTATTTATGGTCGGAGACGCTATTTATTTTAGAGGTGCTGCTGTTCATGATTGTTTTCAGGCAATATTTGGTTAACCATGCCGGTAAATGGCTGGTTTTCGCAGCGTTAATAGCCGCGGTTGCCTGCATTACGCGCTATGCCGCTGTTACTATAGTGGGTACAGGCGGTTTAATACTCTTGCTTGACCGTACTTTGCCTATCCGGAAAAAGATAGGGCATATCCTCATATTCGGGTTTATTTCTATCTCCTTACTGGTAGCCAACCTTTGGTTCAATGCTTTGCATACAGGTACGGTTACCGGTCCGCGAGAGCCATCCATTACGCCTTTTATCAAAAACCTATACTACTTTGGTACGGTATTTTGCGAGTGGCTGGGCTTTACACCTAATATGTATTTTCTGGCTACGCCGCTTGCCATTGTTATTTTAGCGGGTTTTATAGCCGCTCTGGCCTTTAACTTTTACCGCCGTAAACTTAATAGTTACGAGAACCTGGCGATTGCTTTCGCGTTGGTTTACGGCCTGTTCATTGTGCTTTCTTCTACCTTTTCGCGGTATGAGCGTATTAACCCGAGGCTGCTATCACCTATGTATATACCCGCTTTGTGGGGCTATACCAGTTGGGGTTTGCTTTTTTTGAAGCGCTTAGCCAATCATAAGTTGCGTACAGTTGTAGCAGTAGTATTTATTGCCGCTATGCTGGGCTATATTACCAAAATATTTATGGTAGACCGCGACAGGTATAAAGACCAAATAGCTGATGAATACGGTAACCCTGGTTATACCGACAACGACTGGATGGAATCGAAATTTGCCGCTTATCTTAAAACAATGGATAAAAGCATTTTTAAGCCGGGTATAACCATTTATTCAGACGCGCACGAAGCGGTTTATTTTTTCTCAGGCATGTCTGCCTACCTGGTGCCGCATAAATTTTTTAAGAAGGATGTAGAGAAGTTTTACCGTATCAAGCGCTTTTACCTCATCTGGTTTAACAACCTTGAGAATCCGGAACTGATAAACTTAAAGGACATAAAAGCCCATAAACAGCTTAAAACCATTAAAGATTTTGGTGAAGAGGGCGGGATATATGAATACGATGAAAGCGTTAAGTAGCGTGTTATTTATCACTCGGGTTTTTCTTGCCCGCTAACAGCATCTCTACCATTTTGGTTATACGGTTAGCGCGGGTTTGTTCCTGCTTGGCGCTTAATATCCAAACCACATACTCCTTACGGTGCGACCATGCCAGCTTCTCAAAATTGACAAAAGCAGCCGGAGCCGCCGCCAATGCTTCTTGCAGATAGGAGGGAATGGTAATTTGCTTTTTTACCGAATCTATGTAATCTGAATAAGCGTTTTGCTGCTTCATGGCTTCCTGGCTGGTGTCGGATCTTTTAACCATATGTTCCGGCTTAAATCGTAAAGCCGTCCAAGTATCATTTATAGCAGCAGATGCCACCGGCCTTAGCTGGTATCTGGCAGGTTCGTCCCAGCTGCTCATCATTTCCAGGTCGGTAGCTATACCTGAGTTTTTCTTCGGATAGATCACCCACAGGATGGTATCATCAGTGAGTATGGGCTTTAGTTTTAACAATATTGCCGCCAGCTCGCTTTTGCTTTTCGCAAAGGCTTGTATGCCGCTCACTTGCCTGTCTGGAGTAAAAACCAACTCAACACCATCAGGCAGGGGATCCAGGGCTGCCGCGTAATCTTTGGGAGGGTTAATAAGCAGCCAGGTTTGGCCGGCCTTTATTTGCAGTTTTTTAGCGAGCGCGCTGGTGGGAATCATAATTAATGGATCAGGTGCTCACTAAATTATAGAAAAATTGTCAAGGTCAATCCATCAGCCATGAACTATTTTGGCGTAGAAATCCCACAATACTATACCTGCCGATACCACAATGTTAAAGGAATGCTTGGTGCCAAACTGGGGTATTTCTATACAACCATCTATCAGCGCCATTACTTCATCGCTTACGCCGTTAACCTCATTACCGAATATCAGGGCATACTTTTCACCCGGGTTGGGCCCAAAGTTGTTAAGCATGGTGCTGTTCTCTGCCTGTTCAATGGCAATTATTTTGTAACCATCTGCTCTTAGCCGGGTTACGGCATCAACCGTGTTTTGATAATAAGCCCAATCTACAGCGTTGGTAGCACCAAGCGCTGTTTTCTCAATTTCGCGGTGTGGGGGCTGCGCGGTAATGCCGCAGAGGCATATTTGTTCAACAGCAAATCCGTCAGAAGTACGGAATATGGAACCAATATTGTGCATACTGCGCACATTATCCAGCACAACGGCTACGGGCAGTTTTTGCTGTTCCTTAAATTCGGCTATGGTTGCACGGTTAAGTTCGTCGAGTTTTAATTTGCGCATGAGCTTTTAAGCGTAAAACCGCTAAATTACGATTTTACCTGCTCTTTAAGCACGCCAACACCATCACCAATAAGCGAGCTGTATACCGATGGCGCGTAACCGATTTTTTCGGTGTAATACGCTATTACATCATTGCTGAAGCGCTTAAAGCCATCACCCTTAACCAATGCTATGGCACAGCCGCCAAAGCCGGCGCCTGTCATGCGGGCACCGGCAACATCCGGGTTAGTTTTAGCATATTGTACCACCGTATCCAGTTCTGTTCCGCTTACTTCATAAAGGTCGCGCAAGGAGTCATGCGAGGCATACATCAATTTTCCAAAGCCGTTAAGGTCATTGTTATTTAAAGCTTCGGCGGCTTTTTTTACACGGTCGTTTTCTTCAACCACGTGCTGTGCGCGCTTTTGAACGGTAGGGTCTGTTATTAAATATTTATGCCGATCAAAGGTATCGCTGTTGATATCGCACAGGTAGGTAATATTGAGTTCGTGCTGTAAAGCTGTTAGGGCTGTTTGGCATTCCTTTACCCGCTCGTTGTATTTTGATTCGGCCAGTTTACGTGGTTTATTGGTATTGATGATGGCCAGTACATAGTCGCCCAGGTTGCTGTCAACCGCTTCATAGGCAAGCGTGTTGCAATCCAGTTTCAGGGCTTTATCCTTTTCACCGAATGCCACGGCAAACTGGTCCATAATACCGCAGCTAACGCCTATAAATTTATTCTCAACAGATTGGGCCAGTTTAACCAGTTCAAGCTTGTTGTAACCGGCACTAAAAAGCTCATTTAAGGCAAATGCGGTAACCACTTCAATAGATGCTGATGAAGATAAACCCGAACCGATGGGGATGTCGCCGAAAAACAATAGGTCTAACCCGCGCAGTTCTTTGCCGGATTGCTGAAAGTGATTGATGACCCCCAGCGGGTAATTATACCAGGTTTCTCCTGTTTTACGGTGTTCTGCATTTACCGGAATTTCCGTTTCTTCGTTAAAGTTCAGGCTCTTGAAACGAAATACGTTATCGTTATTGAACGCTACTAAAAGGTAAGTACCAAAGGTAATGGCGCAAGGCATCACCAGCCCTCCGTTGTAATCTATATGTTCGCCAATAAGGTTAACCCTGCCAGGTGAAAAAAAGGTTTCATCGGCATGTTTACCATATTGTTCAAAGAATTGCTGTTGCAGATCGGCTTTCATTTTTTCCAGGTATAATAATTGGGAAAACAAATATTGTAAATTATACAGTTATTCCGATGTTTAACCGAAAAAATTATTTTTAATGACCTCGGGGACTTATAAACACAAGACCACATTATTTGTTAATTTTAAAAAATGACGCACATGAACCAATACCTCGTAACCGCATATGATTTTACCGACGAAGGCGCCTATGAACGCCGTATGAACGTTAGGCCGCACCACCTGGATGGCGCTAAGGAACTTAAAGAAAGCGGTAATTATGTTTTTGCCGGTGCTATGCTGGATGATGATGGCCGGATGATTGGTTCAGTAATGATATTACAGTTTGAAAATGAGGAACAGTTAGAGGCCTGGAAACAGCGCGAGCCTTACATTACCCAACAGGTTTGGGAAACGGTTGATGTAAAACCTTTTAAAGTAGCTAACATTTAATTGTCCGGTGTAAAAGACTGGTACTCCCAATACCCTTGTTGGTTACGTGCGTAAATTGCCGTATATGGTTTTCCTTCTGTTCTAAAACTGAATGAGAAGTTTGAAATAGCAGGATCAGACGGTAAGAATTGTTCAACAATGCTATCGGCTATCAGCTTTATTTTATCGCTTTCACTTACCTGGGCCGGCTGTGCTGAAAGGCTTTCCTTATATTCTTTAAATGAAGAATATTGATACTGCTGCTGTTGCATTTGCCGGGCGGCGTTAAAGGCAGCTTCTTCGGCTTCAAGGCGGTATTCTTCCATGGCCTCGAGCAAACCCGAATGGTTGATCTCTGGGATGCCATCCGGCGTATAGGAGTAGTATTTTTGCAGGATATCTTCTTTGCTTTTCACGCCTGCAATTTAATCATAATAAAAATGCCTCCGTTACTGGAGGCATTTTTATTAAAGTGTTTGTCGTTTAGCCTACAGGTGGGGCTATGCCATCTAATTGGTCCATATCCTCTTCATCTAACCTGATATTTGCAGCTTGCATGTTTTCTTCCAGGTGAGCCACGCTTGAGGTACCCGGTATCAGTAATATATTTTTTGAGTGGTTCAATAACCAGTTAAGGGCGACCTGGTGTATGGTGGCATTGTGCTTATCTGCTATCTTTTGTAATATTTCATTCGCAGTTACATTACCGCCGCTTAACGGGTACCATGGGATAAAGGCAATATCATTATCCTCACAATAGTTTAACACGCCTTCCCATTTACGGTTATCAACGCTGTACATGTTTTGTACCGATACTACTTCAAAATAATCCTGCGCTTTTTTAATGGCGTCAACATCTACTTCTGAGAGACCGATGTGTACTATTTTACCTTGTTGCTGTGCTTCACGCAAAAATTCAAAGCTCTGCTCGGCAGGAACATTAGGATCTATGCGATGTAACTGGTACAGATCTATCTGGTCAAGTTTCAGTCGCTTTAAACTGCCTTCTAATGCCTCTTTCAAATGTTTAGGGCTGGCATCAACAGGCCATTGGTCGGGGCCGGTACGTTGCAAGCCGCCTTTGGTGCCAATTACCAATCCCTGCGGATACGGATACAGCGCTTCGGCAATCAGTTCCTCAGAGATATGCGGGCCATAGCTATCTGCCGTATCAATAAAATTTACGCCAAGTTCAACAGCGCGTTTCAATACTCTTATTGCTTCGTCTTTATCTTTAGGCGGGCCCCAAATGCCCTTACCGGTTATACGCATAGCCCCATAGCCGAGGCGGTTAACTGTTAATTCGCCGCCAATGGTAAATGTTGCCGGCAATGTTGTTGTGTTGTTGTTCATAAATATCTGCCAATGATAGATTTAAATAACGCTAAGCAACTACTATTGTTCGGTAATTGCTTCATTAAACTGTCATTTAATATTCGCGAAAACACATAACCATTACAGGCATATAATTATCGCCATAAGCCTATAATTGCGCCCATTAAAGTAAGGGCGACCACGCTGTAACCGCCATTGATAAAAATGAGGCGCCAGCTTTTGAGTTCAAAAAGGCTGTGTATGGCAATGGCGCTAAATGTCCATACTCCGGCGAGGAAACCCGCTGTTGCGCCCCAGGTTACGGTTGTTTTTTCGTCAGCAAGAAACATGGCCAGGTTAAAAGCCATCACTAATGAAAAGAAAGCGGTAAAGCCAAATATTTTGGCTTTGTTGCCCTCTTGTATCTGTTCGGTTGATAGCTGGTTGTCGGCCATCCACGCTTTTCCAAATACCGGAGGGGCGTACCAGAGGCCGCCAACAGCAAAGCCTGATAACGCTGCCAACAAAATTGCAGGTACATTAATAAAAGTAGGATTCATGATATTCAGGTTTAATCAACCTAAATATACCAAATTTTTTATTGCACAGATTACAGATTATTTAACGGTGTAGCGATAAATGTAGCGCCCCAGATTACCATCAGCATCAAAGCCTTCTATAGTTGCCCTGTAGGTACCCCTGCCATCGGCATTGAAAAATTCAAGCGATGTAGCGCCGGTTGTTTTATCTGTTTTTACCTTAGGGTTCCAGTATATAGTGCTGCGGAGGTCGCCGCCAAAGGCGCCTTGTTTTAAAACATCATATTTAGGCGAATAAAACTCGCGTGCCACAGCATATCCAAGCCCCTTAAAGGTGATGATATTACCCTTTGGCAGCATATCCTGTAATTGCTGATAAGTCACTTTTTGGCCCACAGGGAGTTTTTTGGTAATAATGGAAACGATACCATCAGATTGATAAACCCTGTTTAATGAGCTTACACCATCGGTTTTAAAAACCTCAATAGTTTCAACGTCTTTACCTGCTATAGTATTTAAAAAGCTGTAATCAACAGGTTGGCCGTTTACAAATATCTGCACAGGCAACTTGTTGGAATTTGACATGTTTTTTGATAGGTACATGTTATTGTTCTCAACAAAAACGCCTAATAAAGCAGTTTGAACACATATGTATAGATTGGGGCAATCTTTAAACCTTTCACCAGATACAACCTGGTCGGCCATCATGGGCAGGCCGGTTAAAGCACTGTAATCGGTATGGCTTGGTTTTTTTACTATCGCTTTGGCTTTAATTACTACCTCTTTTAAAGTATGGGTATTATCATATTGCTTTTTACTGTTGGCCAACAGGTCTTTAAAGGCATTATCTATATCTGGGATCTCATCGCCTGCGTTAACGTTTTTTGTAGCCGGCTGGTAAGGTTCGCCGTTCACGGTGATCACCAGGTTGCGGCTGTTAATGTTGCCTCGTGCATTAAGGGTAATATCAGCCGAATCGGGGAAGTCCAGCTTTGTAAACCTGAAATTGCCATCCATATCGGTAAGCGTTTCGGCAAAATATTTTTTTATGGGTATTTGTATACGCAGGTTAGCCTTGGGCACAGGTACTGCCGATGTGTTGCGGATCATGCCGCTGAGCTGTAAGCCGTTTTGCTCGGGCTGTAGTGTAATCTGGGGTAATTTGTTTAAAATAATATTACGATATGATATACGGCGATAACCCTGTGTAAGCATCAGGATATCCAGATCGGCTGCTGCATTGGCGTTTTTGCTCAGGAAGTAATAATTGGGTTTTTCGATATACCCCTTTATTTCTGAAGTAAGCAGCAGGTTGGAGAGTATGGTATTTTCGTTATCCTCATCAAAAGGTACCTTACTTTCATCTACTACAGAAACCGAAAAGTTACCGCTAACCGGAGCCGCGCCCTTTTTAGCTAAAACACCCAGGCGTACCTTCTGGCGTGTAGTGAAAACTTTTTTATCAGTGTTTAATGACAGGTTAAGTTCGTCGTTATGTTGTATGAAAACAATGCGCTCGGCCAGTATTACGCCTCGTTCGCTCATCAGGCTTAGTTGTAATACACCTGTAGGGAATTTATCTTTCGGAATATTGGCGCTGTAGCTTTGTGTATTTAATGCAGTTTGCGCCGCAAAATATATAGCGCCGCCGTTTTGTGCGATAATATAGTATACTTTGTCTTTATTAGCGTTAAAGTAGGGCTCATTTGCGGACAGCTTTATACCAAGGTTAGCGGCGTCGGCGTCATAAACAGACATGCTTATTCCGGATGGCCTTATACGTGGCAGATCAAATACCTGGCTTGAACCGTCGGGAAAGGTAACATTTGCCTTATAGCTTTTACCATCTTCGGGCAATAAAACAAATGCACCCATGCCCAGGTGTTGTGGCTGTATATTCGCGATGATTGCGCCGGTGTTATCGGTTACAGTTCCTTTCACATCAATACCCAAGCCATTTGAGTTGATCGCTTTATAAGCAATTCTGGAGCGCACGCCCATAGTGAGTTCGCCGCCCTCCGGAAAAAATTGTATATCGTAGCCAGCGCCCGCGCCTTTCAGCGAAAACCTGTCCAGCTTTTCTTTTTTACCTGTTTCCAGATTGGCAACAAGTGTAGCATTTTGCAGGTTAGTAGCATCGGCAAGGCTAACGGTATAATTACCGGCTGCGTCTGTTGTGCCTTTTCCCTTGGCCAGTTCATCACCATTAGTATTTACAATGCTCCAGCTTATTTTTCTGTTACTAACAGGAGCTCCCCCGGTTTCTTTATAAGCGATAACCGCTACCGGTTTGTTGGCTGTTGAGGTATTCTTCTTAAAATCAATTGCCGAGTTGATGTTTTCCTGTATAGCGTTGCCAATGGTAATGTTTTTATTAAAATAATAATCCGTATCAAAATTGCGCATCCATTGGGTGTATGCCCTCAAATGGTAATTTCCTTGTTTGTATACATCTGGCGGCAGCAGAATGTTACCGTTGGCCACACCATTTACCACGGGTAATTTTAAAATTTTTACAAGTGAATCCTGCTCATTAGCGATATCTACATAAACAATATTGCTTAAAACAGTAGGTTGATGCCTGTCAATAGTTACATATGCCTTAAACCAGATGGTATCGCCGGCGGTATAGTACGGTTTATCTAAATGCAGGTAAACTTTTTCAATAGGGTAGGCATTAATGTATTGAGCGGTTTTGGTTACAATAGTTTTTATACCAATAGTATCGCGCTGGGCAAACACTTTGGTAAATGAAGAAATAAAAATAAACAGAAGCAGGGTAAATCTTTTCGCGCTCATAGTTTAATGACAGTAGGCTTGGCTAATATAAAAACATTTGTTTTATTGCAGGGTAACAAGGGCTGGTTTTAACATCTGTTAGCTATTTTGGGAGGTTATAACAACCATAACATAAACGATTTTTTTAAGATTTATTGCTGTAAAATAAACGCTACAATGGGAATAGAAATAGAACGTAAGTTTTTAGTTAACCATGACAAATGGTCATTAGTAAATAAACCTGAGGGCGATGTATACCGACAAGGTTATATTGTAAATGATAAGGACCGTACAGTAAGATTACGCGTTACCGGAACAGCAGCTTATATTACTTTAAAAGGTGGTACCAAAGGGATAAGCAGAAGCGAGTATGACTACGAAATACCTCTCACTGACGGTATAGAAATACTGAAAGATTTTACCACATCGGTTGTTGAAAAAGTAAGGTACAACATATCCCACAACGGGCATTTATGGGAAGTTGACGTTTTTGAGGGTGACAATACAGGACTTATTGTAGCAGAAATTGAACTGGACAGCGAAGAGGAGGTTTTTGAGAAACCTGAATGGGTTACTAAGGAGGTAAGTGATGATGGGAGATACACTAACGCTGCCTTATCTGTTAACCCGTATAAAAACTGGAGGTAGTATAAACAAAAAATGCCCGCTAAAAACAAGCGAGTCNGAGGTAAACCTTGAAATGGGTTACTAAAGGAGGTAAGGTGATGATGGAGATACACTAACTGCTGTCCATTCATCTGTTAAACCCGTGATAAAACTGGAGGTAAGTAATAAACCAAAAATGACCGCTAAAACAAGGCGGCATTTTTTTGTTTAGTTGCTGAAGGATGATTATTCCCAGCCAGTACCTTTTTTGGCGTTGCCATTTTTAATATGCTCTTCTGCAGTGGCTTTGCCCATAATAGCAGCCATTTTGTTGCCTTCGCTATCTTTACCGGTAGCAATGTATCTGCCTGATTTTACATCAATAACAGGATCAATCATTGGTACGTTCTTGGTTTTTGTTTTTACTGAGTAGGCGGTAATAGCGCCTTCTTTTTTTGCTGCCATGTTTAAGTTTTTTGTTTTTTGTAAGTAACTGTATAATTAGCTTTTTGTTTATTTATGCGGTTATTTTATGCAGAAATAAGCATTTAAAGTTTTGCCGCGGCAATATATGTAATAATACTTAACTAACAAATTTAAACCAGCGTAGTTATAGTATTGTTACGTTTGATAAACACAGTTAAAACGTTTTTAAAAAACTCAGCATTACCGAAAAGTAAATACACCTTATGAAAAAGTATTTTGCCATTTGCGCCATAGCGCTTGCATCATGCACAAGCAATAGCAACAGTAATAAAGCAGCCGACTCTGCAAAAGTGGATACGGGAAAAAAGGCCGCCATGAGCACACCCGCCCAGGATATGGAATATTGCTTTATGCGTACCGATGGCACAAATAACCAGGATACTACTGCTATTCACCTGTTGCAAAAAGGCAATAAAATTACAGGGGAAATGAAATGGATGCCAAAAGAAAAAGACAGCCGTAAAGGCACTTTAACAGGAACAATTTCCGGTGATGAGATCACCGCTGTTTGGAACTTTATGCAGGAAGGTACCAAGGATTCTATTCAACTGGCTTTTAAACTAACTGCACAGCAATTGGCCCAAAAGCCTTTAAAGGTTAACACTGCTGATGGCAGGCAAACTACTGATACCAATGCCGGCTATACCTTAATATATCAGCTTGATAATTGCAGCCAGTTTAAATCAGCTAATAAGCCTGCTTTATAGTTGTTTTTGGAGTATACCAGTTGTAGTAAATAAGTTGAAGATGCCTCGTGTAAAAAGACGGGGCATTATTGTTATATGGATACGGTGATTTAATTAATCGGCCGTACCTATAGCGGTTGTATGAGTATCAGCTATGTTTTTGCCGGAAAAGTCATTATGTATTTCTTTTTTATCCGGCTCAGCTACAAGGGAATTAGATTTTGCCGCCAGGCAAAATGCGGTAACAGCAGAAGAAAGGATGATAAAAGTAATAATTATTAGTTTTTTCATACAGATCAGGAACTTGTATTAGTCGGCAGTGCCAATGTCTTTTTTAGTATCAGCAGTACCAATATCTTTCTTGGTGTCAGCGGTACCGATATCTTTTTTGGTGTCTGCGGTGCCAATGTCTTTTTTGGTATCAGCAGTACCGATATCTTTTTTAGTGCCTGTTGCTGCGTTAGCTACTGAAAAACCTGTTGAAAGAACTACTGCTACTGCTATGATGAATTTTTTCATGATCGTATTTTAATATGCGTTGATGGTTGTTATCTGTTATGTGTTATGCTCCGAGGTAGAATAGGTTATGTGCTTCGTGGTGCAATTAGTCGGCAGTACCAATGTCTTTTTAGTATCAGCAGTACCAATATCTTTCTTGGTGTCAGCGGTACCGATATCTTTTTTGGTGTCGGCGGTGCCAATGTCTTTTTTGGTATCAGCAGTACCGATATCTTTTTTAGTGCCTGTTGCTGCGTTAGCTACTGAAAAACCTGTTGATAGAACTATTGCTGCTGCTATGATGAATTTTTTCATGATCGTATTTTAATATGCGTTGATGGTTGTTGTCTATTACGTTGTTATGCTCTGAGGTAGAATAGGGTATGCCTTAATGGTGCAATTAGTCGGCAGTGCCAATGTCTTTTTTAGTCATTTTGCTTACCTGGTCGGTGTTAGTTGCTACGGGTGTATTTTCCTCTTTAGGGGTAGTTGTAGCGGTGGTGTCTTTATGCATAAGGGCATTTGCTGACACGATTCCTGTTGATAAAACTACTGCTGCTGCTATGATAAATTTTTTCATGATTAGGGATATTTAAATGTCTTTTTTAATAATTGATATGGGTATATGAGCTAGGATCAGTCTGCAGTGCCGATGTCTTTTCTGGCTGCTGATGTGCTGTATTCCACCCTTGCTACAGGTTTAATTCCAGCCTGTTTGGTGCATGAAGGCAAAACGCCGGAAATAACTATCAATGAAACTGCTGTGAATATGATCTTCTTCATAATTGCTTATACTAAGTTGGATGTACAGATGAACTAATATTAGTCGGCAGTGCCAACGTCTTTTCTAAAAACAGATGTCGCTTGTTCTACTTTTGCCATTTTGGCCGCTTTAACAGCATGATTTTGTGTTGTTGATGCTGACAGGCTTCCTGCAACAAGTAATACCAGGGTTAATACCTTTTTCATATGCGTTTTATTTAATGTCTTTTTTATTGTAGTTCAGCTTTTATTATCAATTATTAATCGGCAGTACCGATATCTTTCCTCATGCCAACGCCTGCTTTTAGCAGTGCAACCATGCTGCTGTGTAAGTTATTCTGCTTAATGCATGATGAAAACAACAGCCCGCCCACCAGTAACAGATATCCAAGTACTATTTTTTTCATTTTATTATTGATTAAATAATTGTTTTTATTAACTTGCCCCATGTTAAAAAATTATATTGGCATAATATGCTCTAAATTTTTTGAGCGTAACTATTGCTCAACAAAATACATAATAAAGAACAAATTTTTCGTGGCGTAAAAATACGCCTATGTATAGTCTAATTTATTATAAATCAATATATTAACAGTACAAATATAAATATGTTTTTTAATTCACAAGCAATTGTGTGAAAAAAAATTGCATGTTTTTAGTTTTTATACCGCCATATATTTCTTTAAATTTATTTTATAACTTTCGCCCTATAATTACCGTATATACAGCTAAATGAATAAAGCTTTTATTCTTCTTATTTTCTTCTTATATGCCTTTACAGTATACGCTAAGAGTAATGATGAAGTTGCAGCTAATGATACTACCGAGGTTATAAAGCTGAACAAGCAGGCATACACCAACCGCCTTACCAGCCCCGAGCAAACCATTGCCGATGCTACCAAAGCGCTTGATATAGCCATTAAGCTGGATTACAAGGCTGGTATAGGCGAGGCATACCGCGTGCGTGGCATAGGTAAATATTACCTGAACCAGGCCAGTGCCGCTATTAATGATTATTTGAATGCTTTGAGCACGTTTGAAAGCATAAAAGATTTACGCAGCCAGGCAAAAGTAGATAATAACATAGGTAACCTGTACCTGGATAATAACCTTACCAAAGCGCTGGAATATTTTAAAAAGGCTTTAGCTATTACCGAACGCTTGAATGATCAGAGCTTGATGGCGTCGTTATACATGAATATTGGTAACGTTTACTATCGAAAAAATAGTTTTAACCAGGCTCTTAGTTATTACGATAAGAGTAATGTGATCTTCACCGAGCTAAAAGACTCGGCCAACCTGGTGCAATGCCTGCAGAACAGAGGGGTTATTTATTATAAACTTAACCAATATGATGTTGCCGAAAAACTGCTGCTTAAAGCCAACCAATCTGCCAAGCAGTTGGATTTGAATAAGCCGGTAGCGAGTACCAACCTTACCCTTGCTTCGTTATATATAGATAAAGGCGATTTTAACGCGGCGGAGAAAGTGGTGCAGGAGGGGGAAGCTTACGCAAGGGCGCTTAAGGATGAAAAGCTGACCAATGATTACAACTACACTATTTATCAGTTGGAATCAAAGCGAAAAAATTATGAAAGGGCGCTGTACTATTTGCAAATGATTTTCAGGCAGGATAGCTCCATCCATATTTCTAACGAGTCTACACAGATTAACCTCATACAAGAGCAGTTTAAACAGGAAGCTAAACAACGCGATACGGAGCTACTTTTAGTGAACCAGCAAAACGACCGTATAAAGTTTTGGGCGGTAACCGTTGTGGCTGGGCTTTTACTGGTTGTGGTAGGTTTGCTGGTAAGCAACGTGAAACGCAAGAATGCTACTAACAGCCAGCTTACAGAACTGAATGAAGAGGTATCGAGACAAAAGGATAACCTTGACAGGGTGAACCATCACCTCGAAGAGATCATTGATGAACGTACAAAAGACCTGCAGATAAAGAATAAAAAGCTTTCTGATTACTCCTCCTATCTTTCTCACCAGATAAGGGGACCTATCGCCACGCTCCGCGGATTAATGAACCTGGAAAGAGAAGGACTGGTTGATGAGAAAGAATGCATCCATATGATGGACAAGTGTGTATCTGATATTGATCAAAAGATCATAGAGATGAGCGATATGCTCAACGATACCAGTAAAACAACTGCTTAACCATTCTAAATTCCATTAGATAGGATAGCTGCTATGTATCTGCGCTTCCATCAAGCCCAGGTAAACACAGTACCTGGATATCATCTGTAGTATAAGTAACTGCCTGTGGCGCTTATAACCTTCTGTTTCAAAGGCCAGTAATTGGTTGCCGGCTGTAACAAAGTATCTTACTTCACCTTCCTGTTGTTTGGCGCGCGATTTAAAAAGGTCAAAGGCCTTTACTTTTAACTTCGTGCGGCGATCATGGATAGTACCGTTTGCCTGTTGCCCGGCATTAGGGATAGATATCATGTAATTACACATATAAGCCATAGTTTGATGCTATATGGTTACTACAATAATAAAACCAAAAGTGCTAAACCCTTTTTTTTGCATCGCTTACAGGCAAAAAAAGCGGTAACAAATACCGCTTTTTTCACTACATGCAATAATTTGAGGATTTTTTAAATAATTGCATAAAAAGTAAACCGGGAGCGGTTTTGTTACCGAACTAAAAACAGTTAATCTGTTTTGTATTTTGAACAGTAGGGGTAAATTTCTTATTGGTGGGTGCCGTTTTTACTCAACAACTCTTCATACAGCAATATCACTTTGCGTTGCAGGTTGGTGATCTCGGTTTCGCGGTCAAGCAATTTTTTTTGTACGATACTTAAGTTTTGGTCTTGTACAGCTGGCTGCTCGGTATGCTCGAGTGAAAGCAGGTTTACTACACTTACTTCAAAGATATTGGCAATTTGCTCCAGCCTTGACAGGTTAATATCTGTTACGCCTGTTTCAATCTTTGAAAACGCTGGTATAGATATACCTAAACGGTTAGCAACATCTTCCTGGCTCCAGCCATGCTCATGGCGCAGGGTACGTATGTTTTTACCGGCCGATTTGTTGGTTTTCTTTTTAATGGATTCGCTCATCATGTACATAATAGTTAATTACGGGAATAAGGGTATTAACTATTAACCAATCGTAATGCCAGTTATTAAAATGGCCTTTATAGCGTCCAATTAACACAAAGTTAAGTGTGACTAAACTTTTATGTGGAATATGTTCCCCAAAACTGTGTATTTTTTTTACTTAGTTTTAGGTAACTATACTAAGTTTAGCAAACTTTAACAAAAGCTGTTTTTGGCCAATTTCTTTAAAAAATATAGTGGCTTTAATATCTGGCTTGTTGCCCTCAAGGCTTATTACCTTTCCAAAGCCAAAGCGCTCATGTTCTACCTCCATACCTACTTGTAGGTTTGAGGTATCAGCAGGCTTAAAACCAGCGGATGGTACGTGTGCCTTAGCCAGTATAGATGTTGTTTTTACAGGCGGCGCGGTAGCTGGTTTAGGTTTAGAGAAAGTGTCTGCCGGTTTTCTGCTCCAGGCACTGCGCTCATCCCCAAATGAAGAAGATGGTGAAGGGGCAGGCTTGGCCGAAAAATCAAGTTCAAGATATTTGGCATCTATCTCATCCAGAAAACGGCTGGGTTCGCAGTTGATAAGTGTGCCAAATTTAAAGCGCGATGTAGCGTAACTGATTGTTAATTTATACTCGGCACGGGTAATGGCTACGTAAAATAAACGTCGCTCCTCCTCCAGATCGCTTCGTGAGTTGAGCGACATTTGCGAAGGAAAAAGGTTTTCTTCCAACCCAACAATATGAACCTGAGGGAATTCAAGCCCTTTTGACGAGTGGATGGTCATCAGCGAAACAGTATCGGCATCTTTGTTCTTGTCGTTATCATCATTGGTTAAAAGAGCCACATCCTGCATGAAAACGTCAAGGCCTTTTTCTTCAATATCTTCCCTTTCGGAGAATTCTTTGATACCGTTCAGTAACTCCTGTATGTTTTCGTAACGGTTAAGGCCTTCTACAGATTTATCGTCGTAAAGGTCTTTTAGCAAGCCCGAGTGTTGCGCAATATGCAAAGCCGCATCATAAGCGCTTAACGTTTTGGTTATTACCTGGAAGCTTTGGATCATGGTGGCAAAGGCCGTTAGCGCTGCCGGTGCTTTTTCTACATAACGCGGCGCCTCTAATATAACTTCAAACGGCGTGAGCTGGTGCTTATCGGCGGCTACGATAATGCGATCAACCGTGGTATCGCCAATACCACGTTTTGGGTAATTGATCACCCGTTTTAGCGCTTCTTCGTCATTTGGGTTAAACGTTAGCCTGAAATAAGCAATGAGGTCCTTGATCTCCTTACGCTGGTAGAAAGACATGCCACCATATATTTTGTACGGGATGTTGAGCTTACGCAGCGCCTCTTCCATAGAGCGCGATTGCGCGTTGGTACGGTATAGAATAGCAAAGTCTTTCCACTTTAAACTTTTTGTGCTGCGCTGGTGCATAATGGCGTCGGCAACCATTTTACCCTCTTCATTATCGCTAAAAGCGCGCATCACCTTTATTTTATCGCCGGTGTCTTTCTCAGAAAAAACGTTTTTCTTGAGCTGGTCTTTATTATTGGCAATAATGCTGTTGGCAACGTTTACAATGTTTTGGGTAGAGCGGTAATTCTGCTCCAGCTTAAATACTTTAAGATCCGGGTAATCCTTCTCAAAATTGAGGATGTTTTGAATGTTAGCCCCGCGAAAAGCGTAGATACTTTGCGCGTCGTCGCCCACCACGCAGAGGTTTTCGCTCACAGCCGCTAAGCGCTTTACGATGAGGTACTGCGAAAAGTTGGTGTCCTGGTACTCATCAACCATCAGGTATTTAAACTTATGCTGATACTTGTTCAGCACATCCGGATGGTTTTTTAAGAGTTCATTGGTTTTAAAGAGCAGATCGTCAAAATCCATTGCGCCTGCGCGGAAACAACGCATAGCGTAAGTTTCGTATATCTTACCTAACATTCCGCGACCGCTGCTAAAGTCATCAGCCTGTATCTGGTCGTTATTTTGATATTCCTGCCAACCAACGAGGTTGTTTTTGGCGGCAGAAATGCGGTTGTAAACAAAGTTTTGGTTGTACAGCTTATCATCCAGCTGCATTTCTTTTAAAATGGCACGGATAACACTTTTGCTGTCGTCGGTATCGTAAATGGTAAAGTTATTAGGGTAACCAATTTTATCGGCCTCCACACGTAATATCTTGGCAAATACGGAGTGGAAAGTTCCCATCCATATATTCTTAGCCTCGGGGCCAACAATATGGTTGATACGCTCACGCATCTCCTTGGCGGCCTTGTTGGTAAAGGTTAATACCAATATGTTAAACGAATCCACACCACTGCGGATAAGGTGCGCCACACGGTAAGTGATCACACGTGTTTTGCCTGATCCCGCGCCGGCAATGATCATTACCGGGCCTTTAATTTGTAAAACGGCAGCTTTTTGTTCGGGATTTAACCCTTGTAGATAATCCAAATCCAGTTCCTCTTTTCTGTGTCTGCGAAATTAAGATTTTGGCGGTGAAAGCTAACAAAATTGGTAAAGCAAATTTTCAACGCTGTGTGGTTTAACCAACCTATAAAGGGAAAGTCACTCATTGCATGGTTTACTCACCCTGACATCGCTATCGCTTGTCGACCCGCTTTTCGCACAGCGAAGAGAGGGATAAGAAAAATATTAAAATTTACCATCCTCTTTGCGAAGCAAAGAGGATGGTCGAGCGAAGTAAAGGCCGATTGAGTAAAATAATGCAGCGCCCCTTTTGCATATCCCTAAAACAATTAACAATTTCGGGCTTTGTTTAATAAACCATCTACCGCTTATGAATCGCCTCGCCAACGCTACTTCGCCTTACCTTTTGCAGCATGCCAATAATCCGGTAGACTGGTATTCCTGGGGGACCGAGGCTTTACAAAAAGCTAAAGAAGAGAACAAACTGATACTGGTAAGCATAGGTTACTCGGCTTGCCACTGGTGCCACGTAATGGAGCATGAGAGTTTTGAGGACGAAGGGGTGGCCGCGCTGATGAATGAGTACTTCGTATGTATAAAGGTAGACCGGGAGGAACGCCCGGACATCGACCAGATATACATGAGTGCCGTTCAATTGATGAGTGGTAGAGGAGGGTGGCCGCTCAACTGTATCTGCCTGCCAGATCAGCGACCTATTTATGGCGGCACCTATTTCCGTAAAAACGACTGGGCATCGTTACTATTGAACCTGGCAGATTTCTACAAGCAAAAGCCCGAGGAAGCTGAAGATTACGCCGTGCGCCTTACTGAAGGCATTAAGCAATATGAATCGGTACCTTTTGTTGAACAGACCGCCGAGTATAGTAAAGACATGCTGGAGCCTATTATGGCCACCTGGCGCCGGTATATTGACCCCGAACAAGGTGGTTTTGGCGGAGCTCCCAAGTTTCCCATGCCCGCTAACTGGATATTCCTGATGCGATATGCACACCTGATGAAAGATGAAGGCATTGCCGAAAATGTGAAGCTTACGCTACAGAAAATGGCCTACGGCGGCATTTATGACCATGTTGGCGGCGGCTTTGCCCGTTATGCTGTTGATGGTGTTTGGCATGTGCCACATTTTGAGAAGATGCTGTATGATAATGGTCAGCTTTTGAGCCTTTACTCAGAAGCATATACCTGGAACGCTGATCCGCTTTATGCTGAGGTTGCTGGTGAACTCATCAGTTTTGTTCAGCGTGAACTTACCTCGCCGGAAAATGGTTTTTATTCTGCCCTGGATGCAGATAGCGAAGGCAAAGAGGGTAAGTTTTACATTTTTACCCGGCAGGAAATTGCCGAAATATTGGGTGATGATGCACCGCTTTTCAATGCCTATTATCACGTAACCGACGAGGGCAACTGGGAAGAGGAACAAAGCAATGTGTTTTTAAGGAAACATGATGAGCACGACATAGCCTCGCAGTATGGTTTAAGTTTATCCGAACTACATGAGCGTATTAAACTTGCTAAGCAAAAAGTGTTTGATGCTCGCGGAAAGCGCGTACGGCCAGGTTTGGATAACAAGATCTTAGCATCATGGAATGGCTTAATGCTTAAAGGCTTGTGCGATGCTTACCGTGCTTTCGGGAAGCCGGAGTATTTAGATTTGGCTTTAAAGAACGCGGAATTTATTGTCAAAAATCTGATCTCGGGTGCTAAGATCAATCGAATTTATAATTCACCGGCTGCAGCAGGTGTTGCTTTTCTTGACGATTACGCCAATGTTGCGGATGCCTTGATCTCATTATACGAAGTAACCTTTGACGAGGACTGGCTGATACAGGCACAAAAGCTTACGGATTACGCTTTGCAACACTTCTATAACGCTGAGGGCGGTATATTTTATTACACTGCCGATAACGACGAACAATTGATCGCGCGTAAATCGGAAATCATGGATGGGGTAATACCGGCATCCAACTCGGTAATGGCACGTGTTCTTAAAAAACTGGGGCTGCTTTTTGATAACGATGGTTACCTTGAGGTATCGGCTCAAATGCTGCGTAACATTGTTCCTCACCTGGCTAAATACGGTACAGCATATCCTAACTGGACCATCCTTTTGCTTGATGAGATCTTCGGTGTTAATGAGGTAGCTATAACAGGGCCGGAGTATGAGAATATGCGCAGAGACTTAGAGCAGCATTATATACCCAATAAGGTAATACTGGGCGGGCAAACAGACACTTTGCCCTTGTTGCAGGGGCGATTGGGTGATACCACAAGGATATTCATCTGTAAAGACCGTACCTGTGGCTTGCCTGCTGCTACTATTGTAGATGCTTTAAAACAAATTCATTCATCATAATCTTTTATAAACATCAGCGTTTGTATTTAATAATAAATTGGCGTGGTTAATAAAAAAATAGCACCTTGCCATAAAATAATCAATAAATGAAAATTCAACCACAACACGTAGTGTCATTAACATATGATCTGTACGTTAACAAAGAGAATGGTGAAGAGGGGTTAGTAGAGAGCGCTACCCAGGAGCAGCCGCTTACATTTTTATTTGGCGCAGGCCAGATGATCCCTAAGTTTGAGGAGCACCTTAGCACACTTTCAACAGGCGATACATATGATTTCCGCATATCAGCAGAAGATGGTTACGGCGAGTACGACCAGGAAGCCGTAGCTAACCTGCCAAAAGAAATGTTCCAGGGTACAGACCTGCCCCAGGTAGGTGAAATTTTGCCTTTGCAGGATAATAACGGCAATCGTTTTCAGGGACAGGTAGTATCTGTTACTGAAGATTCGGTTATGGTTGATCTTAACCACCCCATGGCAGGCCAGGAATTACACTTTAAAGGCGAGATCATTAATGTTCGCCCGGCTACGTCAGAAGAATTGTCACACGGCCACGCACATGGCCCGGATGGACATCATGGTCATTAATAAACAAATAAAAAAGGCGC
>NZ_NRSW01000001.1:2218801-2561830 GCF_002288635.1 Mucilaginibacter sp. MD40
CTTTTTTATTTGTTTACCGTGCAAAGTCGAGTGTTCCGTTTTTATTTATAATACATTCTATCATTACCCTGCATGCAATGGGTTCGCCATTGAAGGTGGCCGGTACAAAAACCAGGTCGTCGGGGTTTGGGAGTTTCAGATTCATGGTTATATCATCAACAGCGTAGGCGGTTGGTACATATATTAAATGTACAGTATAATCGGCCAGCCGGCCACCGGGGCTTACCAAAAGCTCAACTACAGCTTTCATATTACTGTAATCAAAGTCAGATTCTGAAATCCTTTTAGGCATCCTGAATAGCGCTACATAAGGTACATAGCCATAATACCTGCCGCCTATGCGTACAGGTTTAGTGATTTTTTGCACAGCAGTTTTGGCGGTATCGAGTGTGCGGTCAATAAAATAATGCAGGTTGGAGGTAGTGTCTTCCGGAGCTTCATATAATAACAGTTGCTTGTCAAAATTAAAGCTTTGCACCACCGTTCCATTACTGTCGTAAAAATGCCATATGCCAACCCGTTTACCGCCCAGGTAAGAGCCGCTGGCAATAGCTGTTTTCTTTTTATATAAAGCCTGGTAAATCCCCTGCCGGGTAATGCCATCGTTTGCTAATACATGGTAGGTTTCGCTGATGTTATTGGTGAGTTTCCTCGATACGGTACTTAGCTCCTGAGCAAAACCTGTAACAGATATGTATAAGCAAAATAATAAGATGATGTAACGATAACGCATGTAGAGTGATGGAGTTTAAAGGTTATAAAATATTGGAGTTACATAGCACATTTGAATCCTTTGAAGGTATAATTTATATTGAGAACACCTATTATCTCAATGGTGTTTTAGCAAATCTAATACGAACTAACATGAAATTTTAAGTGTTTGATTTTTATATATCTATGATGATATTATAGCTATATAGCTTATTTGTTTACTAAAAATGATGTTAATCTGACAAATAAGGCTTACCTTACAACTATTATTCTATATAACCCTCCTCAAATACAAATAATCCCTTATTTAATGGCATTTATACACGATGTGCTCGAAGCACCATCTTATGGCTGGAAAAACGCTGAAGGCGAATTATCAAAACCCATGCCCAAACAAATTCTAAAAGAGTTTTTATCAAGGCTTAATGTATTCAGTAACAAAAAGAACTGGCTTTCTTTTACCAGTTGGTTAATGATACTTTGTCTTGCGCCTTTTTTAGCATTGTTCCTTTTTAAGTATTTTACAGTTTATGGCCTTATTACTGCCTTTGTGTATAGCATGGTAGTAATGGGAACGCATGGTACTATATGGTATCACCGTTATTGCACTCACCGGGCATACAAGTTTAAAAATAACTTCTGGCGTTTTATCACCCAAAATCTTACCCTTAAAATAATTCCCGAGGAAATATACGCGATATCCCACCACGTGCACCATGCTTTATCAGATACACCCGGTGATCCTTACAACGCGCAAGGTGGTTTTCTCTATTGTTTCCTGGCCGATGCCAACCATCAGCCGGTTAACCGCAATTTAAGCGAAAAGCATTTTAACCGCTGTGTTACCTTAATGAAACATACCGGCGTTACCACTAATACTTATGCGCAGTATCAAAAATGGGGCTCTATTGCTAATCCTTTTTACATGATAGCAGGGGTTATTGTTAACTGGGCATTTTGGTTTGCTGTATTTTATTTAATTGGCGGTATGGCCCTTGCCTGTGCAATTTTCGGCGCTGCCGGTATATGGGCGGTTGGCGTGCGTACATTTAATTATGAAGGCCACGGTAAAGGAAAAGATAAACGCCGTAATGGTGTTGATCATAATCGCAACGATATGTCAATAAACCAGATATGGCCGGGCCTAGTAGCAGGTGAGTGGCATAACAACCATCACCTGTATCCTAAAAGTGCCCGTTCGGGTTTCAAGCCTTACCAGATTGATAGTGCCTGGTATTACATAAAATTTATGAGTCTGATAGGCGCGGTAAGTTGTTATAATGATGCTAAAAAACAGTTTTATGCCAATTATATGAGTACAACCAAAAAAACCGAAACAGAGCCTCAGCTTTGCCCGGTTGTTCTTAACAAAGTAGTACCAGCAAAAATATAACAGCTTGTCTCCTGTATAAAACAATAGCCGCATGATCAACATCATGTGGCTATTGTTTTAATAAGCTGAAGCTACTTTATAAATTTTAAGCCTTTTTATTGGCTTTTTACAAACGAATATATAACTTAGTGAGCCAGTTAACTAACCAGTATACCACTACCATTTAACGCATCCCCTAAGTGTGAATATGTAGTTTAATTGTGGGATACATTACATGCCGTTCTGTTATAACCGCTTTTTAGCCCCCTCATTTTAGGTGCCGGTAATAATTGGTTATGTGTTTTTCGTAGCTAAGCAAACTAACTAAACTCAATAATAACATGACATCGTCCAGAAGAACTTTTCTTAAAAGCGGCGCTGTGGCCGTAACGGCTGCCGCCTTAATGCCCAGGCATCTTTTTGCTGCGCCGGCCAAGATCCAAAGGGTTGGCCTTCAACTGTACTCTGTACGTGATGCTATGGCCAAAGATCCGGCAGGTACATTAAAGATGCTTTCAGATATGGGCTACAAGTATGTGGAACATGCTAATTATATCGACAGGAAGTTTTACGGTTGGGATGCTAAAGAATTTAAAAAACGCTTAACCGATCTTGATTTGCAAATGCCCAGCGGCCATACGGTTATGCGCCCCGAGCATTGGGACGCGGCTAAGAACGATTTTACCGACGCCTGGAAGGCTACCGTGGAAGATGCCGCATACATGGGGCAAAAATTTGTGATCAGCCCTTGGATGGACGAGCGTGTAAGGCATGATACAGACCTGTTAAAACGTACTATGGAACAATTTAACAAAAGCGGTGAGTTGTGCCAGAAATATAAGATGAAGTTTGGCTACCATAACCATGATTTTGAGTTTACTACCATGGTAGGCGATATGCGCCTGTTCGATTACATTATGCAGAATACTGACCCCGATAAAGTGGCGCAGCAGTTGGATATTGGTAATATGTACGGTAGAGAAAATAACCCTATTTCGCTTATTGAGAAATACCCGGGGCGTTTTGTATCCATGCACGTAAAAGATGAGATAAAAAGCGCTACCAATACCGAAGGTACAGGGTACGAAAGTACTATCCTGGGCAGGGGAGTGCTCAACGTGAGCAATGTGCTTAAGGCTGCTAAAAAAACCGGTGGTACTGTGTACTTGATCATCGAGCAGGAATCATACCAGGGAATAGACCCGCTTGAGTGTGTAAAAATTGATTTACAAACCATGAAAAAGTGGGGATATTAATAAGTAAAGGTTACCTTAATGCCCTTAAACCTATATTAATTATAAACTTTTAACTGTTGATCAATTGAATTTGAACATGAACAGGCGCGCCGCGCTTCGCAACATGGCGCTCATTATGGGAGGTGCAATCATATTGCCCTCATGCCTGCATGATGATAAAGGTAAGGCGGTAGTAAAGCTCAATAACCTTACTGTTGACGCTGAGCAGGAGAAGATAGTGAACAGCCTTACCGAAACCATTCTGCCAAAAACGGATACCCCCGGCGCCGCTGAATTGGGTATAAATCTCTTTGTTTTTAAAATGATCGATGACTGCGCTGGCAAAGAACAGCAGGCCGATTTCATAACCGGCCTGAATAAGTTTGCCGATGCGGCTAAGCAAAAAATGGGAAAACCATTTGTTGATAGCACTGATAAAGAGCGGGCAGCCTTTGTTTCATCGGTTGAAAAGCTCGGCAAAGACAAAAATTATAAAGACGACAGCAAACTGATGGCATTTTATCAAATGGTAAAAGGGCAAACGGTTTTTGGCTATACCACCTCAAAATATTTTATGACCAAACAAGTAGTTTACGAACTGGTACCCGGCAGATATAATGCTATGTTCCCCGCAAGTAAGGCAACAGTGTAATTATGGCAAATCTTAATATTGATAGTATAAAGGACCGCACGTTTGATGCCATAGTTATAGGTTCGGGTATCAGCGGCGGCTGGGCGGCTAAAGAGTTTACCGGTAAAGGCCTTAAAACGCTCGTACTTGAGCGGGGTAGGGATGTTAAGCACCTTAAAGATTACCCTACCACTAATTTATATCCCTGGGAATTTCCGCACCATGGCGTAGTACCTGACGGCATACAGAAAGCTAACCCCATAGTTAATCGTTGCTACGCCTTTGGTGAAGATGCCATGCACTTTTTTGTGAAGGATGCCGAGCATCCTTATGTACAGGAAAAACCTTTCGACTGGATACGCGGATATCAAACAGGAGGCAAATCATTACTTTGGGCGCGCCAAACACAGCGCTGGAGTAATTTTGATTTTGAAGGCCCCGCGCGTGATGGCTTTGCTGTTGACTGGCCTATCCGTTATGAGGACATAGCTCCCTGGTACAGTTACGTAGAGAAATTTGCAGGTATATCGGGTAACCGCGACGGGCTGGCCGAATTGCCTGATGGTGAGTTTCTGCCGCCCTTTCCACTCAACGCGGTTGAAACCTATTTCAGCAACCACGTTAAAAAGAATTACAAGAACAGGCACGTGATCAGCGCGCGTTGCGCCCATTTGTCAAAACCCAATCAAATACATCTTGACCAGGGCAGGGGGCAGTGCCAGGAGCGTACCCTGTGCCAGCGTGGGTGCCCATTTGGAGGCTACTTCAGTTCTAATTCATCTACCATACCTTGGGCCTTAAAAACAGGCTTGTGTAGTTTAAGGCCACATTCTGTTGTTGAGTCCATTATTTACGATGATAAAAAAGGTAAAGCAACAGGTGTGCGGGTAATAGATGCCAATACCAAAGAGGCTATAGAATACTATGCGCCGGTGATATTTGTTAACGCGGCGGCCTTAAACAGTAACCTCATATTGCTTAACTCCAAATCGCAGCGCTTCCCAAATGGTTTAGGTAACGATAGCGGCACCCTGGGTAAATACATTGCTTTCCATAATTATTCGGCACATATGAACGCCGAATATGATGGCGCTAAAGAATGGACCACAGATGGCCGTAACCCGGCGGGTGGCGGTTATATACCACGGTTCAGGAACGTGTATAAACAGGAAACAAATTTCCTGCGAGGTTACGCGGCGGGGCTTTACGCTTACAGGGGGCATATACAAAGCAGCGATGGTATAGGCCAGGAGCTGAAAGATAACCTGGCCAGGAAAGAACTGGGCGGCTGGAGTGTAGGTTCGCATATGATGGGCGAAACCATCCCGAAGGAAAGCAACTTTGTTACACTTGATAACAGCCTGAAAGACCCGTGGGGAATACCGCAACTGAGAATTTCTGTTGATTATGATGATAACGATGAGAAGATGAAGAAGGATTATATTGAGCAGATGACCGAGATGTTTACGTCAGCCGGCTTTACCAATATACAAACCTTTACCGATCATCGCGCTCCGGGGCTTGATATTCATGAGATGGGTGGCGTGCGTATGGGTAAAGACCCTAAAACATCCATGCTTGATAAATGGCATCGTTTGCATGCCTGCCCCAATGTATATGTTACAGATGGCGCCAGCATGACATCAACATCATGCCAGAACCCTTCACTTACTTACATGGCTTTTACCGCCCGCGCTGTTGACCATGCCGTAAGTGAATTAAAGAAAGGAAACGTATAGTTTTTGTTATCGGCAGTAGGCTAATTATTAGGCTATTGTGCTGGTAATCATTAACTGTTTAATAAAAAGGATAGTGTGTGAAAAAAACACAATGAAAAGTATTTGCAAGATAAATTTTATTCATACATTAGGCCATATAACCAATTGCTAAGTAAACTATTTTAACGCTACACTTTTATGTCTACAAACACTTATGACGCCATCGTCATTGGTTCAGGTATCTCCGGCGGCTGGGCTGCAAAAGAGCTAACCGAAAAAGGTTTAAAAACCATTATGTTGGAGCGCGGTAAAAACATCGAGCACATTAAAGATTATGTTAATGCCAACAAAGCACCGTGGGAGTTTGAACACCGTGGTGGCCGCACGCAAAAAATGATAGAGGATTATCCCGTGCTTAAACGTGATTATCCGCTTAACGAAACCAACCTTGATTACTGGACCAATGAAAAGGAAAGCCCTTATGTTGAAATTAAACGTTTCGACTGGTTTAGGGGTTACCATGTTGGTGGTCGTTCTTTAATGTGGGGAAGGCAATCATACCGCTGGCATGATACCGACTTTGAAGCCAACCTTAAAGATGGTATAGGTACCGACTGGCCTATCCGTTACAAGGACCTGCACGACTGGTATGGTTATGCAGAGCGTTTTGCCGGTATCTCCGGTAACCGCGACGGCGTACCAATTTTACCTGATGGCGATTTTATGCCGCCAATGGAAATGAACGTTATTGAGAAAGATGTTCAAAAACGTTTTAAAGAATTTTATAAAGATGCAAGGCACTTTATTATTGGCCGTACCGCTAATATTACTGTACCGCATAATAACCGTACAAACTGCCAGTACCGTAACAAATGCTGGTTAGGTTGTCCGTTCGGTGCTTATTTTAGCACACAGTCTGCCACGTTACCTGCTGCAATGGCAACCGGTAACTTAACCGTTCGTCCATGGTCAATCGTAACCAAAATATTATACGATAAAGACACCAAGAAGGCAAAAGGCGTTGAGATACTGGACGCGGAAACCAACAAAACTTACCAATATTTCGCCAAGATCGTTTTCGTTAACGCTTCAGCTCTTAACAGTGCTTGGGTGTTAATGAACTCAGCTACCGATGTTTGGGAAGGTGGCTTAGGAAGCAGCAGCGGCCAGTTGGGCCATAACCTGATGGACCACCACTTAGGTGTTGGTGCTGGTGGCCGTATCGAGGGCCATGAAGATAAATACTACTTCGGCCGTCGTGCTAATGGTATCTATATTCCACGTTACCGGAACCTTAACGGCGAGAAACGCGATTATATCCGCGGTTTTGGTTATCAGGGAGGCGGTAGCCGCGAAAACTGGAGCCGTGATATTGCTGAGCTTAACATTGGTGGTGCATTTAAAGATGCATTATCTGAACCGGGCACATGGACATTTGGTATGGGTGGTTTCGGTGAAACACTACCATATCATGAAAACCGCGTTTACCTGGATAAAGAGAAAAAAGATAAGTGGGGCTTACCGGTGTTAGCTATTGACGCGGAATGTAAAGATAACGAGCGTAAAATGCGTATCGATATGATGAACGACGCGAAAGAAATGCTTGAGAACGCCGGTGTTAAAGATGTACAGGGTTACACCACAGAGCCGGTATTGGGCCGTGGTATACATGAGATGGGTACTGCCCGTATGGGTCGCGATCCTAAATCATCTGTACTAAACGAGTGGAACCAGGTTTGGGATGCGAAAAACGTATTTGTTACCGATGGCGCGGCCATGGCATCGGCTGCCTGCCAAAACCCTTCACTTACCTACATGGCATTAACTGCCCGCGCAGCTAACCATGCGGTTGAAGAGCTTAAAAAAGGTAATTTATAACATACAGTATTGAAATTCGACTACCAATGACTGAGAAAAAAGAAACCACAAACAACGGCACATCAAGGCGTGATTTTATTAAATCGGCCTCAATGGTAGCCGCCGGATTCATGATCGTACCACGCCACGTTTTGGGTGGCAGGGGCTTTACAGCTCCCAGCGATATGCTTAACGTAGCCGGTATTGGCGCGGGCGGTAAAGGAGAGAGCGATATCGCTAATTTTGCAAAAAGCGGAAAGGCAAACATTGCTTTCCTGTGTGACGTCGACGACCGTCAGGCTGCAAGATCACGGGCATCGTTCCCTAAAGCCAAATATGTTAAGGACTGGCGCGAGTTGTTAGAAAAGGATCATAAAAATTTCGACGCGGTATCCGTATCTACTCCGGATCATAACCATGCAATCATCGCTTACCATGCTATGCAGTTAGGCAAGCACGTTTATGTGCAAAAACCCCTTACGCATGATATTTGGGAGGCACGCTTACTAACCGATGCGGCCAAAAAATTCAAAGTAGTTACCCAAATGGGTAACCAGGGTGCATCAAACGATGGTACCCGCTTAATGGCAGAGTGGTATGATGCAGGCCTTATAGGCGATGTAGATACTATTTACTGCTGGACAAACCGCCCGGTATGGCCGCAGGGTATCAAATGGCCAGATCCAAGCACCAATATCCCTAAAGAGCTTGACTGGGATCTTTGGTTGGGTACCGCTCCCCGTAAAGATTACGTGGAAAAACTGGTGCCATTTAACTGGCGCGGCTGGTGGGATTACGGTACAGGCGCCTTAGGCGATATGGGTTGCCACTTGGTTGAGGCACCATTCCGCGTGTTGGGCTTGCAATATGTTAAAGATGTACAGGCCAGTGTAGGCAGTGTTTATGTTGATTCTTTCAGAAAAGGTAACTTCCCTGAAAGCTGCCCGCCATCAAGCCATATCACTTTAACTTTCCCTAAAACTGCTAAAACTAAAGGTGATATTACCCTTCACTGGATGGATGGTGGCATACAGCCTGAACGCCCTGAAGAGCTTGGCCCTAACGAGAAGTGGGGTGGAGAAGAAGGTAACGGTACCTTATTCATTGGTAGCAAAGGTAAAATGTACGCCAGCACCTATTCTGATGCGGCTACTTTATTACCAAAAGAGCGTACTAGAGATGCCAAAGCGCCGCAGAAATACAAACGTGTTCCGGGTGGTGCTAATGGCCACTACGCGCAATGGGTTGAAGCATGTATTGCCGGTTATGGTAAAATGGAAGTAAGTTCTCCGTTTGAAGTTGCCGGTCCGCTTACCGAGGCGTTATTGATGGCTAACCTGGCTGTTCGTGGTCATGACCTTAAAGGCGGTGCATTCAAATACACATGGGATAACAAAGCCATGAAAGTGACCAACTTTGATGATGTTAACCAATATGTTAAGCGCCAATACCCTGCAGGGTTTGAGCTAAAAGCATAACAACAATAAAAACTAAAAAATTAACTCATAATTCTATAAAAAGATGAATAGAAGAGATGCTATAAGCAGAGTGGGTTTGATACTGGGCGGTGCTGTAATTGGTGCCGAGTTCTTCGTGTCAGGCTGTAAGTCGGGCGGCTCGGTAAATACCGATGACCTTTTTAGTAAGGAAACTACCGCCTACATGAATG
The DNA here is from genome assembly GCF_002288635.1 of Mucilaginibacter sp. MD40. Lineage (GTDB taxonomy): Bacteria > Bacteroidota > Bacteroidia > Sphingobacteriales > Sphingobacteriaceae > Mucilaginibacter. The sequence goes on from NZ_NRSW01000001.1 coordinate 2,227,995, forward strand.
AGATTGGCGAAACCATTTTGCCCGCGACCTCAACACCCGGCGCTAAGGCGGCAAACGTTGGTGGTTTTATGGCCATAATGGTACGCGACTGCTATACCGATGCCGATCAAAAGGTGTTTAAAAAAGGTTTGGCCCAGTTAGATGAAGCTTCTGACAAGAAGTTCAACAAAAAATTTATGGATGCCGATGCCAAGCAACGTACCGAACTGCTTACGCAGTTGGATAAGGAAGCTAAGGATTACGCTAAAACCAAGAAGCCGGAAGATCCGAACCATTACTTTACTATGATAAAGCAACTTACCTTGTTAGGTTACTTTACCTCGGAGGTTGGCGCAACAAAGGCATTAAGGTATGTGCCGGTACCGGGAAAATACATAGGCGATTATCCTTACAAAAAAGGAGATAAAGCCTGGGCATTATCATAAGAAACCCTTAAAATTGCACCGCTCCGTAACCCGGAGCGGTTTTTATACATTTATCTAAATTAAAACAAAGGCATTTCCGGGTTTGTTCCTGGTAATGCTTGCTTATCTATTATGAGTAACAGAAAATTACGCATGGGCATGATAGGCGGTGGCAAGGATGCCTTCATCGGCGCTATTCACCGCATTGCTGCCAATATGGACGGACAGATAGAACTGGTTTGCGGTGCCTTAAGTATGCACCCTGAAGTTGCCCAGGAAAGCGGCCGCATGCTTTTTTTATCGCCCGATCGTATTTACAATAACTATGAAGACATGTTTAAGGCTGAGGCGCAACGCCCTGCCGATGAACGCATGGATTTTGTAACCATTGTTACCCCCAATTTCGCTCACTTTGCCCCGGCAATGATGGCATTGGAAAACGGTTTTAACGTAGTGATCGAAAAACCGATCACTTTTACGCTTGAAGAAGCGCAACAACTTAAAGCTAAAGTAGAAGAAACCGGGCTGATGTTACTGCTAACGCATACCTACTCTGGTTACCCAATGGTAAAAGAGGCACGCGAAATTGTAAAAAGCGGAGCTTTAGGCAAAGTGCGTAAAATCTATGTTGAATACTTACAAGGCTGGTTAAGCCGCCTTTCTGAGCGTGAGGGTAATGCCCAGGCTTCATGGCGTACCGATCCTTCCAAATCAGGCAAGGCTGGCTGCATGGGTGATATTGGTACCCACGCGGCACACCTGGCCGAATACATTTCCGGTTTAAAGATCACGGAGCTTAACGCCTCATTAAACGTTGTGGTTGATGGCCGCATGTTAGATGATGACGGCGTAGTACTGTTACGTTTTGAAGAAGGCGTGACCGGTACACTTACCGCATCGCAAATAGCGGCGGGTGAAGAGAATGCGCTTAAAATACGTGTTTACGGCGAAAATGGTGGCCTCGAGTGGAACCAAATGGAGCCTAACACACTTACCATTAAATGGCTGGATAAACCTGCTGAAACGCTGCGGGCTGGTAGCGGCTATACCGATCGTTTATCGGCTTATGCTACCTCAAACTGCCGTACACCTGGCGGGCATCCTGAAGGTTATCTGGAAGCATTTGGTAACCTTTACCGCAACTTTGCCATTGCATTAAGCGCCAAAATAGAGGGAAGCGAGATCCCTGACTGGGTTGATTTCCCGTCTGTTGATGATGGTATACGCGGTATGGCATTTATCAACAATGTGGTGGCATCCAGCCAGAGTAACGAGAAGTGGACAAAATATACCATTTAAAGGCATGAATACCATAAAAGGACCTGCTATATTTTTAGCACAGTTTGTTGGCGATACAGCGCCTTTTAATGATCTTAAATCCATTTCGCAATGGGCGGCAGGGTTAGGTTATAAAGGTATACAACTGCCTACTAATGACCTGCGTTTTATTGACCTGCAAAAAGCAGCCGACAGTAAAACCTATGCCGATGAGATAAAAGGTATTGTGAACGAAGCCGGCCTTGAGATAACAGAATTATCAACTCACCTGCAAGGGCAGTTGGTGGCAGTTAATCCTGCTTATGATAGTCTTTTTGACGCTTTTGCACCCGAGGCTTACAAAAATAACCCGGCTGAACGCCAAAAATGGGCTGTATCACAGCTGAAGGCTGCTGCAAAGGCCTCTCAAAACCTTGGGCTCAACGCGCACGTAACTTTTAGCGGCGCGTTAATTTGGCACATGGTATACCCATGGCCGCAGCGCCCTGCCGGCTTAGTAGATACCGCTTTTGATGAGCTGGCAAAGCGCTGGGAACCTATCTTAAATGTTTTTGATGAGCATGGGGTAGACCTTTGCTACGAGATACATCCTGGTGAAGACTTGCACGATGGCGTAAGCTATGAACGTTTCCTCGAAAAAGTGAACAACCACAAACGCGCGTGCCTGTTATATGACCCATCGCACTTTGTATTGCAGGCGATGGACTACCTGGAATATATTGATATCTATCATGAACGCATCAAAATGTTCCATGTAAAGGATGCCGAGTTTAACCCTACCGGCAGGCAGGGTGTTTATGGAGGTTATTCGGGCTGGGTTGAACGCGCCGGCAGGTTCCGCTCGCTGGGCGATGGACAGGTAGACTTTAAATCCGTGTTCAGCAAATTAACCCAATATGATTACAAGGGTTGGGCGGTGCTGGAATGGGAATGCGCGTTAAAGAATTCTGAAGATGGCGCGCGCGAAGGTGCACAGTTTATCAAAGACCATATCATCAGGGTAACAGATAAGGCTTTCGATGATTTTGCCGCATCGGGCAGTAACGAAGCCTTTAACAGATCATTGATAGGACTATAATAGATTAGAATTAAATAAAATACAATACAACAGAATAACACATCATGAAAAAACTATTCGTAATATTAGGGATAAGCCTTGCGTTAGCAGCTTGTGGGGGAAATAAAGATAAATCAGCTACATCAGCAGGAAACAGTGAAGCAGATAGCGCCAAAGCAACAGACCAGGCAGCAGTTGCCCACAATTCTGACGCGGCAAATGATACTGCCGTAAATAACATTGGCACCACTAAAGCAGCCGGTACACCTGATAATAAAGGAGAGGCGCTGATGGCTAATAACGACTGTAATACCTGCCACAACGCGCAAAGCAAAGTAATCGGCCCTGCGCTGGTTGATATCGCAAAAAAATACAAAGAAAGCGATGTAGACATGCTGGCCAAGAAGGTAATAGCTGGTGGTAGCGGTAACTGGGGCACTGTACCTATGACTGCTCACCCCGACCTATCGATGGATGATGCCAAAGCAATGGTAAAATACATCCTTACTATAAAATAAGTACTAACTAACCAACCTGACTAATTTAAACCAATACCAATTATGACCTTAACTACACGCGTTAAGTTATCAACCATGATGTTCCTGGAGTTTTTTATCTGGGGTGCATGGTTTGTAACTATGGGAACGTACTTAGGCAAAACGTTGAACGCTACCGGCGTACAAAACGGTAATGCCTACGCAACACAATCATGGGGTGCTATTATAGCGCCATTTGTTATCGGGCTTATTGCCGACAGATTTTTTTCGGCACAAAAAGTACTGGGTATACTGCATTTAACCGGTGCGGCTTTGCTCTACTACATCACCACCCAAACAAATTTTGAAGGTTTCTTCCCGATCATCTTCGCATACATGATTGTTTATATGCCTACCCTTGCGTTGGTTAACTCAGTGTCATTCAGGCAAATGCAGAATCCAAGCAAGGAGTTTCCGCCTATACGCGTATTCGGTACCTTAGGCTGGATCATTGCCGGCCTGGTAATTGGCTGGTTAGGCTGGGAGCAAAGCAACTCGCTTGTCCTAACCTTTAAAATGGCTGCAGGTGCATCCCTTATTTTAGGTTTGTTAAGTTTTACCTTGCCTGCTACGCCTCCTGCCAAAAAAGGCCAGAAAGCAAGCTTAGGAGATATATTAGGTCTGGATTCTATAGGTTTGTTAAAAAACAGGTCGTACCTGGTGTTTTTCCTGGCTTCTGTAGCTATTTGCGTGCCTTTGGCATTCTATTACAATTTTACCAATCCGTTCCTGAACGAGGTAGGTATGAAAGCCGCGGCAGGTGTACAATCATTGGGCCAAGTGTCTGAGTTCTTGTTTATGGCACTAATGCCGCTGTTCTTTGTGCGCTTAGGCGTTAAAAAGATGCTTGCGGTGGGTATGCTGGCTTGGGTGATCCGCTACATTTTCTTTGCTTATGGTAATGTTGGCGGTAATTACTGGATGCTGATTGCCGGTATAGTGATGCACGGTATCTGTTATGACTTCTTCTTCGTAACCGGGCAGATCTATACAGACAACCTTGCAGGTGAGAAATTCAAAAGTGCGGCTCAGGGCTTTATTACGTTGGCTACTTACGGTGTAGGTATGCTGATGGGGTCATACATTTCAGGCCCTGTAGTAGATAAGTTCAAGCTATCAGAAACAGCCCATAACTGGACAAATATCTGGCTGATACCGGCAGGTATCGCAGGCTTTGTATTCCTGGTTTTCGTTATCTTCTTTAAAGATACCAACCAGATACAAACCAAGCCAGGATTAGACATAGAAGAGCCCGGAACCGGCAGAGCAGACATATAATACAATGGCAACAACAAACAGAAGAACGGCTATAAAAGGCATACTTGCCGGTACAGCCGCTATAGGTGCAGGGAGTGTGCTGTCTGCATACAAGTGTAATGACCATGAACAAATGAGCGGAAAACTCAAAGGCAATATTAACCACGCGGTTTGCCGCTGGTGCTATGGTGACCTATCGGTTGAGGAACTTTGTAAAGCCGCAAAAGAAATAGGCATAAAAGGGATCGATCTGGTTGGCCCTAATGACTGGCCTACCCTTAAAAAGTATGGTCTTACCTCATCTATGTGCAATGGCGCTGAAATTAACCTTACCGATGGTTTCGGCGATACCCGTTTCCATGCGCAACTGCACAAACAGTACAGCGAGATGATACCCAAAGTAGCTGCTGCCGGTTACAAAAACCTGATTTGTTTTAGCGGCAGCCGTCGTGGTAAAACCGATGAAGAGGGGTGGAAGAACTGCGTGGAAGGCCTTAAACCGATGGTGGAGCTGGCCGAAAAGCATAACGTGGTATTGGTAATGGAATTGCTAAACAGTAAAATTGACCATAAGGATTACCAATGCGACCACACCGCCTGGGGAGCCGAACTGTGTAAAAGATTAGGTTCTGAAAACTTTAAGCTACTGTATGATATTTATCATATGCAGATAGATGAAGGCGACGTGATCCGTAACATACGTGATCATCATCAATACATAGCGCATTACCATACCGGCGGTGTTCCGGGCCGTCATGAGATTGACGATACCCAGGAACTGTTTTACCCGGCCATTATGCGTGCCATTGTTGAAGTAGGGCATAAAGGCTTTGTAGCGCAGGAATTTATACCTACAGCTAAAGACAAACTTGCATCGCTGCGTAAGGCGATACAGATTTGTGATGTTTAAACCATTACTGTTATGGCGGGTCTGTAACAGTAATACCAATTTAACTAATACATGACTACTACCAGAAGAACTTTCTTAGCGCAGGCCGGTATGGCTGCGGCAGGCATTATGCTTGCACCCCAATTAGCATCGGCTAAAAGCCTTAATGGCATCGGTCTGCAACTATATTCATTGCGCGATGAACTACCCAAAGATGTAAAGGGTGTTATTGCTAAAGTGTCTAAAGCCGGTTACAAAGAGGTAGAAACCTTTGGCTACTCTAAACAGAACGGTTTTTGGGGCTTAAGTGCTAAAGAATTTGCCGCCCTGTTAAAGGCTAATGGCTTAAAAAGCCCAAGCGGGCATTACGGCCTGGATGAATATTTTGGTACCGGTAATATGGACGAGTTTAACAGCTATATCGAAGCTGCTAAGATACTCGGCCAAACATACATTGTTGTGCCAAGCCTCAACCACGACCTTATAAAAACTGCTGCGGATTTTAGATCCATCGCCGAAAAAATGAATAAAGCCGCTAAGATCTGTAAAGCACACGGTTTAAAGTTAGGTTACCATAACCACAATTTTGAGTGGAAAGAAACGGAGGGTACTACTTTTTACGATACCATACTTAACCATACCGATCCTAAACTGGTAGCTATGGAAATGGATATTTACTGGGTGGTACGCGCCGGTAAAGACCCTATAGAGATATTTAAAAAGCACCCGGGCCGTTTTGCCATGGTGCATATAAAAGATATGGATAAGGCTAACCACGAGTTAAATACCGAGATTGGTAGCGGCGCTATTGATTACAAAGATATATTGGCTAAAGCTAAACTGGCAGGCATAAAGCATTACATTGTTGAGCAGGAGAATTTTACTAATATTGATCCTTTTGTGAGTATTGCCAAAAGCGCTAAATATCTTAAAACCAAGCTCTATTTATAATCGGCACCAATTAACTAACTGAAATATGAAACATAAATTAATTTTAACAGCTTTACTTTGCGGAAGCTTTCATATGGCGAATGCACAGCAGGCTGCAAAACCCGAAGATACCGAGAAATGGGAACCCGTACCACCGGTTGTTACTCCGGGCAAGGCTATTGGCGATGCTCCGTCTGATGCCATTATACTCTTTAACGGTAAAACAGGCCTTTCTGAATGGGTAGATGTTGCCAGTGGCGATGCCGCCAAATGGGATGTGAAAGGCGATGTGTTAACCGTTAATAAGCAATACGGTAACATCGAAACCAAAAAGAAATTTGGTAACTACCAATTACACATTGAATGGAAAGTGCCTGCAAATATAACAGGTACAGGTCAGGCTCGCGGCAATAGTGGTGTTTTCCTGGCATCAATAGGTAAAGGCGATGATGGTTATGAGCTGCAGGTATTAGATTCATACAACAACAAAACTTACGTGAACGGTATGGCCGGCAGTATTTACAAACAGTTTATACCCTTGGCCAACCCAACCCGCCCTCCGGGCAGCTGGAATGTTTACGATGTTATCTGGACCGCTCCAACCTTTGATGGCGACCAGTTAAAAACCCCGGCCCGCGTAACCGTTATATTTAATGGTGTATTGGTTGAGAATAATGTGGAACTGCTTGGCCCAACCCAGTACATTGGCAAACCCGGCTACAGAAAAGCTCACGGTGACAGCCCTATTAAATTACAGGCCCACGGAGATAAAAGCGAACCGCTTAGCTTCCGTAATATTTGGGTGAGAGAACTTAAATAATGATTTTAAGCATACAAAAAAGCTTGCCTTAGTGCAGGCTTTTTTTGTTTAAGATCAAGCTCTTTTTATAGCTTTTTAAGGATCAATTCAATCAATCAATATAAATCAAAATAACAATGTCTACCATTTCAATAATAACAAGGCGTTTGTGTGGAGCTTTTCTACTGGCAGCTTTTATCCTTTTTAATCATGTATCAATCGCGCAAACTATCAAAGGCGATTATTATCAGATAAAGATATATCACTACAAAACACCGCGGCAAGGAGCGGTGCTGGATGCCTATCTGCAAAAAAGTTTTATACCGGTATTGCACAAGAAAGGCATTAAAAGCATTGGTGTTTTTAAGCCTGTGGAAACGGATACCGCAGACAGGAAGATCTATGTACTGGTGCCTTATGCTTCATGGAAAGATGTTGAACCTGATAATGTTTCAGCAATTAAACCTGCAACTTCAACGGCTGATAACAAAACATATAATGATGCTGCTTACAATGATGCGCCTTACACACGCATCGAAACTATTTTACTAAGCCCGTTTGTTACCCGCCCGCATTTGATGCTGCCTAAGCTAAGCGGAGATCGCTCAAAACGTGTTTATGAATTACGTAGCTACGAAAGCCCTACAGAGGCTTACCACCACAACAAAGTGAAGATGTTTAATAGCGGCGAAACCGATATTTTTGAGCGCTTAGGTTTTAACCCGGTTTTTTATGGCAGCGTTATTGCAGGCAATAGAATGCCTAACCTGATGTATTTGACTACTTTTAATGACAAACAAAGCAGGGATGACCATTGGAAAGCTTTTGACGCGGACGCGCAATGGAAGGGATTGATAGGCGATGCGCAATATAAAAACAACGTATCAAAAGCGGATATTATATTTCTTTATCCAACTGATTACTCTGACTATTGATAACAATATATAGCCTATGGCGCTCGAAAAACGCGATTACGATGCCATTGTAGTGGGCAGTGGCCCAAACGGCCTGGCAGCTGCCATCCTGATGCAGCAGCATGGCTTGTCTGTACTCTTGCTTGAGGCTAAAGATACCATCGGCGGTGGCCTGCGCACAAAAGAACTTACATTACCGGGCTTTAAGCACGATGTGTGCTCGGCAATTCATCCGCTTGGAGTGGCATCACCGTTTTTTAAAACGCTGCCCCTGGCTGATCATGGCCTGGAATATATTTATCCCGAAATAGATGCCGCGCATCCATTAGAACATCATAACTCTGCCGTACTGTGCCGTAATATGGAATTGACGGCTAAACATTTGGGCGATGATGAAAACGCGTATCTAAAGCTGGTGCGAACCGTTACCCAAAACTGGCCTTTGATAGATGCTGATGTACTTGGTCCGTTGCATATCCCTAAGCATCCTTTGGCATTAGCGTCTTTTGGTTTGGATGCGCTGAAGCCGGTTACCATGCTGGCAAAGCAGTTTAAAACCAAACAGGCTAAGGCCTTACTGGCAGGTATGGCTGCACATAGTATGCAACCGCTTACCAACGCGGCTACATCGGCCATAGCATTGGTTTTAATGGCTGCCGGGCACTTGAAAGGCTGGCCACTCCCTAAAGGCGGCTCACAAAGTATTACGGATGCCTTGGCAGGATACTTTACCTCAATTGGTGGTAAGATCGAGACCAATACCTACGTCAGATCTTTGAAAAAACTGCCATCAGCACACGCCATACTGTTTGATGTAACACCGAAGCAGTTAATGGATATAGCGGGGCAAAAGTTTTCTGCCTTGTACAAATGGCAGCTTAATAGGTACCGCTATGGGATGGGTGCATTTAAGGTTGATTTTGCCTTGAGCGAACAAATTCCGTTTATACCGGAAGCTTGCCGTAAAGCAGGTACCGTACATCTCGGTAACACCCTCAACGAGATACGCGATGCTGAGCAGCAAACCTGGAATGGCAAGCACCCTGATAAACCCTTTGTGCTACTGGCACAACAAAGCTTGTTTGATAGTACCCGCGCACCGGAGAAAAAGCACACCGCATGGGCCTACTGCCATGTACCCAACGGTTCAACCAAAAACATGACCGATGCCATTGAAAGGCAAATAGAACGCTATGCACCCGGCTTCAGGGATACCATTCTTGCTAAACACACCTTTAATACCGCAGAATTGGAAGAGTACAACCCAAATTACATCGGTGGTGATATTAACGGAGGTGTTATTGATCTTGGGCAATTATTCACACGCCCGGCCTTGCGCTTGTCGCCATACAAAACGTCAGAGAAAGGTTTATACATCTGTTCTGCGTCCACGCCGCCAGGCGGTGGTGTGCATGGTATGTGTGGTTACAATGCCGCCAAAAGAGCGCTTAAAGATGTGTTTGGCATCGGCGTAAAACTAAAACTATAACTATTGCCATTGCAAAGCACTGGGCCGTATTGTATCTTTAACTCAAATTGATCACAATATGGGTAAAGGTCGTTTAGAGGCTTTTAGCGATGGCGTTATTGCCATTATTATTACGATTATGGTACTTGAACTTAAGGTACCGCACCATGCCGGCTGGAACGAGTTAAAGCAGCTCTCACCCGTATTTTTAAGCTATGTGCTGAGTTTTATTTACGTAGGTATTTATTGGAACAACCACCACCATATGCTGCATGCCGTAAAATCTATTAATGGTGGTGTACTATGGGCCAACCTGTTTCTTTTATTCTGGCTATCTTTAGTACCCTTTGTTACCGGTTGGATGGGGGAGAACCACTTTGCACAGGTGCCGGTGATATGTTACGGTATTGTGCTGATTATGTGCGCGCTGGCTTATAGCATACTCGCCCATTTGTTGATTAAACACCATGGCGAAAATTCATTACTTGCAAGTGCATTAGGGAATGATACTAAGGGAAAGCTATCGCTGATGATATATGCTTCGGCTATTGCTATTTCTTTCATACACTCCTGGCTTGCAGTAGGTTTGTATGTGCTGGTAGCCTGTATTTGGTTTCTCCCGGACAGGCGTATAGAACGTAAAATGGTACAGCACGGAGACGAAGCCGTTTAAGACAGCTCCTTCATCAATTTATCAAACGCTTCCTTCAATTGAGCAAAATCAGTTTCCAGTTTGCTTAAACGTTCTTCAAGATCGTTGTTTGACGGGCGGTGTTGAGGCTCATCATAGGCATCATCTTCCGGGACTGTTCCGCCCAGCAGGTGGCGGTAACGCACTTCTTTCTGACCGGGTCTTTTAGGCATTTGCTCAATAAAAGGGAGGTCGCCACCGGACAGTTTCTCGAGCATCTCCGTTACCTCGTCCAGGTTTTCAAATTCATACAAACGGCCCGAGTTGGTATTGATCTCGCCGGGTGTTTGCGGGCCGCGCAGAATAAGTAAACAGATAACCGCCACCTCTGATGGCACTACCGGGAATACGATGCCAAAGTTGTGTTTGTATTTTGTCGCGCGACTGGAGCCTCCCGTAGCTGTTGATACCAAGCCTTTGCGTTTTAAAGTGTCCAACGCCAGCGCGACAGTCTGCTCATCGTACTCCACTACGGGCTTGCGGGCAGTTTTTTGGTTGCAGGCCGCGGTTAGGCCGTTGATGGTCATGGGGTAATAATCAGGCGTTATTTTGCTTTTCTCCATCAGCGAGCCTAACACTCTTAATTCGGTATCGGTTAAAACAGGTAAAGTTTGCGGCGTATCCATAGGGCAAATATATTACTTGCTTTTATATTATCTTTAAGCCGGATGACAACGATAAGTATTTTGGGATGCGGCTGGTACGGGCTGCCATTGGCAAAGGCATTAGTAAGTGATGGGTATAAAGTAAAGGGCAGCACCACATCGGGGAGTAAGGTTGAGCAACTGGCTGGTGCAGGGATTGAGCCATTTATTTTAGACCTTTCTGCTGATCGATCTACTTTTCCTGATGATTTTTTTGATACTGATGTTTTGGTAATTGCTATCCCGCCTAAAACCCGTTCGGGCGAGGGGGAGGAGTACCTCTCTAAAATGGAGAAGGTAGTAGCAAGCGTAAATAAGCATCAAGTCAGCAAAGTTATCCTGATTAGTTCTACAGGAGTTTACGCTGATATGAACAAGGTGGTAGATGAAGATACGCCGCCTGTACCCGATACCGCATCCGGAAAAATATTATTACAAGCTGAAACGCTGTTTCAACAACAAATCGAATTTAAAACAGCTATCATTCGTTTTGGAGGACTGGTAGGGCCGGGCAGGCACCCGGGTAGGTTTTTTACCGGCAAACAAGGTATCACCAACGGACTGGCACCTGTAAATTTGATCCATCTGAATGATTGTATAGGCATTACTAAAGCGATAATTCATAAAAACGCTTATGGGCATATTTTTAATGCCGTAGCGCAACATCATCCAACACGTGCGGATTTTTACACCCAAGCTGCAGAAAAAGGAGAATTGGCTTTACCGGGCTTTATTTTAAAGCTGGATAACTGGAAGATAGTAGAAAGCAAAAACGTGCCGCGAATATTAGCGTACGAGTACCAAACAGATGACTGGTACAGAGCCCTTGATCACAAATTTTGAAACCTCAAAACTGTTAATTACATAAGCATGTCACAATATGTTATCCCGCTCAAGTATCGCAAGATGGAGAACCTCCACATTGTATTCTGGCTTTTTAAGGATATTGGCTGGTGTATGATATGGAAACCGCTGGGTATTGTGATGATCATCCCTACTTTGGTGATATCGGTAGTGATCGCTTACCGAACAAGACAATTAATGTCTGAACTTTGCCATAACCTGGCGATTACCTTCTGGATCAGTGCAAATTCGTATTGGATGATCAGCGAGTTTATGGGGTTTGACCATATCACTATTAGCGGATGGTTCACGTATAAACATTTGGCATTGATACCCTTCTTACTGGGTGTATTTTGCCTGGCGTTTTACTATGCCATCTGGCAGCCACGCCGTCCGGATGAGATTGAAACGATGTAATAAGCTACAGGCCTATCATCCGTTAAGTAATTTTAAAAACCATTGTAATTTCGAATTAGGCTAATGAAGTTTTCGCCTCATACAATATTAAAAAGATTGTTTCTCATATAAGCCAGCTTACTCTGAAACATGGTAGCCATTTTATTGGCGCGCCATTTAGCTTCCGTTGCTTTATCGCCGGTAAACAGCTCATCAACCGTTTTGGTGAATAAAGCCAGCCATTGGTCAAAGTGCTGCTCATCAATAGGCATTTGAGCATGGGGCGGGAAGGGACGGCCGCCATAAGTATATTCTTCCAGCAAAACGGTTTGCCAAAAGCGGTACATTTTATCCAGATGCTCGGGCCAGTTATCTTTTATACGTTCGTTAAAGATCGGGCCTAATAGCTCATTTTTTTGAATACGCTCATAAAAGGTATCTACCAAAAGTTTAATATCTGTAAGCGATAAAATATCGTTTTGTGCCTGCATAGAGCAAAATTAATGATACTGCAAGCCATTAAAACTATCCATACGTCAAAAAAATACGTGACTTAGATCATCTATAGAGTTTAGCCTTTCATTGGATCATAAATACATAGCTTCCAGCAGTTATGTGGTACCTGTTTGCTACGGGTTTACCGTTCAAACTGGCTGTTTTACCATTGGGGATAATTACCTCTGCGGTAGAATTGGCTGGTATGGTTACCTGGTATGTTATTACCTTACCATTGCGTTTCCATGCCGCGCTGATCTTTCCATAGGGGCCAATGTGGCTCGATGCATAGCTATACAGCCCGGTTACAAAATTTGGCTGTAAAATAACATTACTAAAACCAGGATGCTGCCCATCCGGCCTGATGCCGCCAATACCTTTATACAACCATGCGCCAATTTCTCCAAACATGATATGGTTGAGTGATATGTCGCTTTTAGCGTTAATATCCCAATTTTCGTAAAGTGTAGTAGCGCCATTCACTATCCACCATCCCCATGAAGGGTAGGTTTCCTGTGAGGCAATGCGGTAAGCTACATCGGCATAACCGTTATCGCTCAAAGCGGTAAGGATAGCTTTAGCGCCAAGGATACCCACATCCAAATGATAATTATCCGCTTTTACTCTTTGAGCCAATAAAGTGGCTGTGCGCGCTTTATAATTTTCAGGCACCATACCCCAGTACAGCGGTACGGCCAGTTCCGTTTGCAACCCGGTGTTGTAGCTACCTGTGTTTGGGTTAAGATACTTATGGTTAAATGCGTTCTTGATTTTATCCGCCAGCGCGGCGTATAGTACCTGTTCATCTTTTTTGCCTAATATAGCCGCTATCTTGGCAGCAATGGTTACGTCGGCAAAATAATAGGCCGTTGAGGTCATCTCTACCGGAGATTTGGATTTTACCGGTACCCAGTCACCCAAGCCCCAGGTGGTTAACCCGGTTGGATACAAATCATTTATATGGTTCACATAGCGCTTAATACGCTCATAATTGTCGCTTAATATTTTAGTGTCACCATAAAAGAGATAAGTGTTCCATGGGATAAGGGCGATGGTGCTGGTCCAATCCGGTCCGTTAGCCCAATCGTAACCCCATCCCGGCGTAGGAATAATAGCAGGCAGCGTTCCATTAGGCTGCTGCTCATCGCGATGGTCAGCCATCCATTTTTCATAAACGGTAATGCCATCAAAACTATACAGTCCGGTTTCAATGGCTATGTGCGCGTCACCCGTCCACCCGTTTTTCTCCCGCTGAGGGCAGTCGGTAGGATAGCCAAACAAGTTGCTCAGGTAAGAATTGTTGGTGGCGGCCCATATTTTATTGATAACAGGATTTGATGTGTGGAGATAACCTACCTGTTTAACATCGCTATGCATAAAATAGCCGGTAAGGCTATTCTGGCTCAGTTCAATGGGTTCGCTGCTGGTTACTTCCACATACTGGAAACCCTTATAGTTAAAACGAGGCATAAAGGTTTCGCTACCGCTGCCTTTAAGTATAAATATATCTACCTGGAATGGGTCTTTATCATCAGTAGGGCGGTAATGCATGTCAATGTTTGATTGGTCCACATGCCCATCCTTCTGCAGCCGTTCGCCGTGTTTGAGGCGTATAATGGTACCCTCTTTGCCGATCACCGTAAGTTTGCTTACGCCCGCGATGTTCCTTCCCAGGTTAAACACATAATCCTTGTGGTTAAATTTGTTTAAGGCGACCGTTTGTATCTCTTGTACATTTTTAATTGGCACCATTGCCTGGGCAACGACATTTTGTGAGGGCGCCTGGCGGTTAACGGCCGGTTTCCATTTGGTGTCATTAAAATTTATAGTGTTCCAACCGGGTTGTTCTTCGCGTGCATCGTAGTGTTCGCCGGTGTAGATGTTGTTTTTGACAACAGGGCTCAAGTCTGTTTTCCAGTGATCGTTAGAACTGATGGTTTCAACCGTACCATCACTGTACGTAATGCGAAGATCGAGGCAGAAAGCGGGTCGCTGGCGCCATGGGGCGAGGTGATAATCCCAAACGGCTGTACTTTGATGGTTGTACCAGCCGTTTCCTAAAAGCACACCTATGGCGTTTTTGCCGGGCTGTATTTGCGAGGTAATATCATAGGTAACGTACAGGTTGCGCCTGTCAAAACGGGTATACATGGGATCAAGCCGGTGGTCGCCAATGCGCGAACCGTTGATGTATACCTCATATAGCCCCGCTACGGCAATGTACGCCCGGGCCATTTTTACTTTTTTACCGGTGCCAAATGTGGTGCGGAAATACGGTGCAGGCCCTGTATTGCGGCTTTCACCATCGCTTATCCACATGCCTTTCCAATTGGTCATGTTCATCATGCCCATTTCAAAGCTATTTACCGCCGATGGCAGAGTAGGCTGCCCTTTAGTATTCCAAAGCTGTATACGCCAGTAATATCTGCCGAAGGGTTGTAATGCCTTGCCGTTGTATACTGCCTGAATGTTCCGCGAATTGATTTTGCCGGTAGACCAAACATCAGCTTTCCCTTGGCTCACGCCTATAGAGTCTGTGCCTACAATGATCTGGTAGGCTGCTTGTGCGGCTCCGGCGCCGTTATCATCCATCATCCAGGTAAAGCGAGGATGGGTATTATCCAGGCCAATTGGATTAGTAAGGTATTCGGTTTTTAAATTAACCGGCCTTGCCGCGAATAAAATCGAAGGTAAAATTGCTCCTGCGGTTAATAAGATACTGTAAAGTAAACGTGACTTCATGATAGGTTTAGCAATACTATAACCGGCCCGCTTTCACCTGTTCCGCAGCGTAATTGGCTGCCCTGGCGGTTAAGGCCATGTATAAAATTGATGGACTTTGATTACCCGTGCTGGTCATGCAGGCCCCATCCGTAACAAAAACGTTTTGGCAAAGGTGCAGCTGGTTCCACTGGTTAAGCAGTGAGTTCTTGGGGTCTTTACCCATACGAACGCCACCCATTTCGTGGATATCCAATCCGGGTGCCTGCATACTGTTGTGTTTGCTGATGTTTTTTACACCGGCTTTTTCAAACATAGCGGCCGTTTCGTTCAGGAAGTCCTCGGTCATTTTATCATCGTTAGGATGATAGGCAACGGAGGTTACCAGCAAAGGTATTCCCCACTGATCTTTTTCTGTATCACTCAAACGAACCTGGTTTTCTTTTACCGGAACGGTTTCGCCCTGCAGGTAGGCAAACACATTCCAGCCGCCGGGTTCAGACAAGTTGTCTTTATAAACAGCGCCGACCTGCCCATCAGCGGTATCTTCCGGGTGTTGCGGACGGTAGGCATTTAGGAAAGTAGTATAACCGCCAAAATAATCGGTTTCGCGTTTATGCAGGTTTTTGTAGTTCACCAATATCAGGTCGGTAGGGTTGCGGCCAAAGTAGTATTTATCTTCATAGCCATCGAGTGTGCCGCTTACCGAAGCGCGATAATTATGAAAGGCGATGTATTTGCCTAATAAGCCATTATCATTACCTAAGCCGTTAGGAAAACGTTTGGATTTGGAATTGAGCAGGATTAGATTGGTATTCAACGCCGAGGCGTTCATGAAGATCACCTTCGCCTTAAAATCAATGGTTTCTTTGGTTTGCGCATCTATTACCCTTACGCCTGATGCTTTGCCCGTTTGCTCATCGTAAATGATGGAATGTACCACAGAATGGGGGCGAATGGTTAAATTGCCTGTTTTTTCCGCCCAGGGCAGGGTAGAACTTACTGAACTAAAATAACCGCCAAAGGGGCAACCACGCATACACATGTTGCGCGCCTGGCACTTACCACGGCCCTGATCAAGGTGGATCTGTTGAGGTTCAGTAAGATGCGCCCATCGCGCGTGCACCAAATGCCTTCCGAAATTTTGCTTTATGTTATCGCGCATAAACTTGAGTGGCGCGCTCATTTCAAAAGGTGGCAGAAATTCGCCATCGGGCATGGCTTCCAAACCATCTTTATTTCCGCAGATACCGATGAATTTTTCTACATGCGAATACCAGGGCGCAACATCGTTATACCCGATGGGCCACTCAATGCCATAGCCAAAACGATGAGGGGCGGTAAATTCAAAATCGCTCCAGCGTTGTGTGGCGCGCCCCCACGTGAGTGATTTACCTCCAACCTGGTAACCGCGTATCCAGTCGAACGGCTTTTCCTGTACATAAGGATGGTCGGCATCCTTGATAAAAAAGTGGTCGCAATCGTCGCCATAGCCGGCTGCTTTAGTGATAAGCGGGTTTTCCTGCATCTGTTTCAGGCTCACACGGCCACGATAGGGAAATTCCCAGGGCGCTTTTGTAGCGGTAGGATAATCCTTGATGTGCTTAACATCACGGCCGCGCTCTAAAACCAGTGTTTTAAGGCCTTTTTCGCAAAGCTCTTTTGCGGCCCATCCTCCACTAATTCCGGATCCTATCACTATGGCATCGTATGTTTGCGCGGCATAAGCCGCAATATTCTCAGGCGTATCAGTAAGCATGTTTTAGTTTATAATTGGTTACTAAATATGCGATTAAAGTGTGGTAAATCCACATTCCTATGTGTTTTTATAAAAAAAAGCATCGTAACGATGAATACTGCAAAACCTATCCAAACTGTGTAACGGCTTAACAGCATATATAAATAAAATTTTTTTGCTGTATCATGTAATGCAGTTCCTTTAGTTTGGTCACGTATTGCTTTTGCCATAATCCATTTTTGCTGATTTGATATAGGCCAAACAAAGGATGCGGTTTGCTCAAGTTTAGCAAATAGCTGACTTGATCTTAAAGCAAACCAGGCGTACAATATAAACATCACTATTGTGATCACAGCAAAAGGATTAAACAGCATTGGTTATTAGTTTTTCTTCAATTTTACCGCCACGTCCTCATCCAGCAAAACCACTGCATTATCCAGCGTTTGCAGGATGGATGCTGGTACGTTAGTACTAACTTCTCCTTGCAGGCTTTTCGCAATAATATCAGTCTTTTTCGTGCCAGAGGCTATGAGTACTGCTTTCCCGGCCTCTGCCAGGTGTTGTAACCCAAGGGTGATGCCCTCTGTAAGTGGCGTAGCTTTATCAAAATATTTCTGCCCAACTTCAACGGTCACCGGGTCAAGTGCTGATCGGTGGGCGTAAAGATCAAACGGTGTACCCGGCTCGTTCAAGCCAAGGTGGCCGTTCATGCCAATCCCTACCATCATCACATCAATGCCGCCCTTTGAAGCGATGAATGCGTTCATGCGCTCACACTCCGCTTCCAGGTTATCCGCTTTAGCGTTAAACAGTGTTACGTTGGTAAGCTTGGTATTAAGCTTATCAAAAAAGGTGTTTTTAAGATAGTATTTGCAACTGCCTTTGTCGTTCTCATCCATGCCTACCCATTCGTCAAGGCCAATGATGAAAGCTTTTGTCAAATCTATACGGCCATCGTTAGCCCAGTTAACCAGGTAATTAATGGTACCCGTTGGAGAATCGCCGGATGGGAAAACCAGTACCGAATCAGGCTTTTCAGCTAATTGACGGGCCACAAGCTCTGCTGCCGCTTTTGACATTTCGTCGTAGTCGTGATATATTTTTACTTCCATGTTTTAGTCTTTTTGGGGATTCAACCAAAGGTCAACAGGTTTCTCTATTTTAGCATAATAGGGCAGGGCTATCTTTTTGCCCAGGCCTGCAGAAGCATAAGCGGCATAGATCATCTCTAACACTACACGGCCGTCTTCGCCGGTAACAATAGGGGTTTTATCTTCCCGTACACATTCAATAAAATGCTTTAGTTCCTGCGGGTAACCCTGGTTAAAGGCCTCCTCAAAAATAGTGAAGGTCCAGCCGGCAGAGCTATCTACCTTTTCCATCGCATAGCCATAACCATTTTTACTATAAGTAAGCGCGGAGTTGCCCATAAACAGATCAGCGTAAACCACACCACCAGTACCGTAAATTTCGCAACGGTCATCCATGCCGCCGTGCTTAGCCCAGCTGCTTTCTGCAACGCAGGTAACACCATTCTCAAACTCCACCACAACCACGGCATTATCTTCGCCTTTGGTGCGGCCTTTATGCAATACGGTACTCATGGTAGCGTATACGTCCTTTACTTTAGCGTGTTTAAGCACCCAGCGGAACCAGCCCAGGGCATGGCAGCCCATATCCATCAACACGCCACCACCGGCCAGGTTAATATCATAAAACCAATCGGTATGCGGGCCAGAGTGTTTTTCCGCTTGTTTAAGCATATACACCTCACCAACGGCGCCTTCGTCAACCAAGCTGCGCGCACGCTCGTATTTGGGCGCGAAACAAAGCTCCTCGGCGTACATTAGTTTCACATTGTTCTCTTTGCAAACCGCGATCATTTCATCAGCCTCTTCAATGGTAACGGCTAATGGTTTTTCTATAATGATGTGCTTTTTGGCTTTGGCGGCTTTTATACAAACTTCGGCGTGCAGGTAATTGGGCACGCAAATATCTATTACCTCGGCATCGGTTTTGGCAAGCAGTTGGTCTACATCGTTAAACCAGGTTGCTATGTGATATTTTTCGGCAAAGGCTTTGGCTTTATCCGGGTTACGGGCGTAAACGGCTACCACTTCGGCCTCAGGTACAAACCGGTGATACGATTCCAGGTGAATGTCTGATATAAAGCCCGCGCCTATAATAGCTACTTTAGTTCTGTTCATGTTTTTAAGGTATTATAAATAGTTCATTTTTTTTAGATAAGCCACCCATATTTTGTAGGCATCTTTATTAAGGTGCAGGCCTTCAAGGGTATATCGGTTATCCAGCAGGCAGCGTTTATCAGTAAAGAGCGGGGCCAGGTTCACCCAGGTGAAATTCAGCTCATTTGCTTTAGCTTTTAGTAGCTTGTTTACGACCGGGACATGCGCCCCTTTATCATAATGTTGCGGAAATTTCAGGTGCGTAGGGTCTACAGGCAATATGCTTTGTACGTAGACACGGGTCTGCGGACTTTGAGCGTGTACACGTTTAATGATCTTGAAATAATTGTCGGCAATTACCGCGTCGGGGATATCTTTCCCAATGTCGTTTATGCCAAATAGCATGAATAGCTTGTTAGGTTGGCGAGCAATGATATCATCCAGGCGTTTTAAGGCACCAAAGGTGATGTCGCCGCCTATGCCACGGTTAATAACCGTAGTATCACCGGTAAGGCTTCCCCAGTCGCCCATTTCAGTAATACTATCGCCAAAAAAGATAACGTTGGCTTTCTTAACCGGCTGTGCAGCAAATACCTTTAATTTTTCGACGGTATGGTCGGGAATAAAAGGGATGGTATCAAATAAATTTTGATTAGTTGGCCGTTGTTGCGCCTGTGCTAAAGCCGGTAAGGCTAAAAGCAGCAATAAAAACTTCTTCATAAATAAATAATTGGCAGCTAAATGTACAAAATACACTGGTGATTTTCTGTCTTCATGACAGAGATTATACTCATGCTAAAACCAGCGGCTCTAAACGGGGTTAGTATTAATATGACACTTGGAGACGAGATATTAAAGATCGTAAACAAAATTTACACGCCGGATAGTTTCATAGAAACCAGTTTTAAACGATACGATCTGGCGTTTAAGACTGACGAAGCAGGCAGGCCAATACTGCTATTCTTAGGCAAGGCCGACGGGGAAGGGCGCATCAAGGGCGAACGTTTTGCACGCCGGCTGGTGTTTGATGATAGCGGTAATGTATTGAAAGACCATTGGGATAACAAAGGAAAAGTGAGTTAATATGGAACTGATTTCTGTAATTATTGAGAGCCCGAAGGGTAGTGGTGCAAAGTTTGATTACGAGCCAGCTACAAAAGATTTCAAATTAAAAAAGATCCTTCCGGCCGGAATGGTGTTTCCGTTCGATTTTGGTTTTATACCCGATACTAAAGGCGGCGATGGCGACCCGCTGGATGTGATCGTTTTATCTGAAATAGGTACATTTACCGGCTGCCGTATGGATTGCCGGGTAATAGGCGCCATTAAAGCCAAACAAACAGAACGCAATGGCGATGAGATGCGTAATGACCGATTTGTGGTGGTACCAGAGGTTTCACATCTGTATTCAGACGTTACAACTTTGCTGCAATTACCGGATAGTATTTTGAAGGAACTGGAAGCTTTCTTTAAAAATTATAATACGCTGGCAGGTAAAATTTTCGATGTAATTGAGCTGATAAATGCCCGGGAAGCGCTTGAAATGATAAATGGCTAAGCAAACCTGACAAAAACTAAACAAATGTAAATGTAATTATGTTGCATTTATAACTATCTTTGTAACATGTTACCTCAACGAAAAGCCATAAAGCTTGATAATATCGGTATGACCGCCTCGGCGCTATGTGCCATACATTGTGCCGCGGTGCCTGTATTTTTTACAAGCTTACCCTTATTAGGCCTTGGTTTTTTAGCTAACCCCTGGGTGGAGTGGACAATGATCCTGTTTGCATTGGTAATAGGGGTATGGTCTATCGGTAGCGCTTACCATCAATACCGTAAAACTTTGCCTTTAATTGTGCTCGGTGCGGGATTTGCCCTAATTATTGGCGGCCATGTTTTTATTCATAACTGGGTGGAAGCGGTGATCGTACCCATTGGTGGATTAACGATAGCAATAGCACATTATCTTAATTATAAACTGGCCGGTGCCTGCGATGCAGGCGATAACTTTTTGCACATTAAGCACTCCCACAAACACGATAATAAACAGGCTGCTTAACTGAATTTTGCTTAAATTTGGGCGAATGGCACAAACAAAGAATTTCCGTTTTGAAGAACTGCTGGATAAGCACCATTTAAAGAAAACCGGTGCCCGGCTGCGCGTTCTTTCCATGATGTATTCAAAAAATACGGCTACCTCACAGCCCGATCTGGAGAGTGTGATGAGTGATATTGACAGGGTTACCTTATACCGTATCCTTAACGTGTTTGAGGAAAAAGGTATTATCCATAAGGTGTTTGATCTGAACGGCACGGCCAACTACGCGGTTTGCCATGCTGATTGCGGCGAAAATCATCACCACGATGAGCACCTGCATTTTAATTGTACCAACTGCAAAAACGTTTACTGCCTTGATGACCTGCATATGCCGCGTTTAAATTTACCCGAAGGTTTTAAAGCGGATAGCTTTACGCTTTACGCATCGGGTTTATGCCCTAAGTGCAGCAAGAAGAATGCATCTTCTATTAACTAAACACTACTTGGCCATTAGTACGTTAATCCATTGCAAAATATCATCGTCAAATTCAACAATAGCAAACCTTTATTTACGTTTGCAGTTTGATAGTGTGGCTGATAAATTTGTGTCCTCTGATTAATTCAATGCAACAAAAATACGCAAGGCTGATCTGTAGCATCAGCATTTTATCTTTATATATTCTCTTCTGTTCTTTCACCCCGGCTGATACCATTGTTACTACCGGGTATAAAATAAAGAATGTAATTATTGATGCCGGCCATGGTGGTAAGGATGCCGGCGCACGCGGTCAGTATTCTTTTGAGAAGAATGTTACGCTTGCCATTGCTAAGAAACTGGATGCCGCTATCCACGCCCAAATCCCTGATCTGAATACGGTATTAACGCGTAATGATGATACCTTTATTGAGTTACGCAGGCGGTCGGCCATTGCTAATCAATCAAAAGGCAATTTGTTTATTTCTATTCACTGTAACTCGTCTGCCGAGGGAACGGCCTACAGGGCGCATAAGCAAAGCGGTGTAATGGTGCTGGTTTATGGTTTGCATCGTGTACGTGAGCAGGAGGAAGCCATGCGTGAGAATGCTTCTATTTTTGAGGAAAAAAACTATCAGCAAAACTACCAGGCGCTTGATGAATCAGACCCTGCTAATGCCATCATACTCGATGCTTTTACCAAAAAATACCGTAAGCAAAGCATCAAATTTGGCGATCTGTTAATGAACGAGTTTACAGATACCGATGGCCGGGTATCATTGGGTGTGCGTGAGCAGGGAGTATATGTACTGGCTAACAGCGCCATGCCATCAGTACTTATTGAAACCGGGTTCATCAATAACCCCGATGAAGAAGAATATCTCAATTCAGAAGAAGGGCAAAATGCAATTGTACAATCCATTATAAGGGCTGTTGTAGCTTATCGTAATGTACTTAATGCACAATAGTACTTTTGGCAGTCCTGCAGATATGCATAGTTTTTTTATTTTAGCATCCGCATAAAACCGTTGCTTTTATTAATAGTTAGCTAAAAGTAGGTACCAAACCATTATTAATGGATATTTTACACACGCTGCTTGGCGAAGACATAAAAGCCGGATTACTTATCATTCTCAATCTAATTGTTATCGAGAGCCTCTTATCAGTAGATAATGCCGCGGTGCTGGCTACCATGGTGCTCGATCTGCCGAAGGAACAGCGTGCGAGAGCATTACGCTACGGTATTATTGGCGCTTATGTTTTACGTGGCTTATGTTTGCTTTTAGCCACATGGCTGGTAAAGATCTGGTGGTTAAAACCTTTGGGTGGCTTGTATCTGCTATATCTGGCCTTTGATTATTTTAAAGGTAAAGCCTCAAAAAAGAAAAAAGAAGCGGAAGAGGATGCAGAAGAGTCTGTTGATAAGAAAAAGAACTGGTTTTACCGCTCAACCGTTGGTTTAATCGGCACCTTTTGGGCAACCGTTGCTTTGGTAGAGCTGATGGATTTAGCCTTTTCGATAGATAACGTGTTTGCAGCCGTAGCCTTTACTGATCATGTATTTCTTATATACACAGGCGTGTTCATTGGCATACTGGCTATGCGTTTTGTGGCGCAGGCTTTTGTCAAGTTGATGGAAAAATTCAGTTTCCTGGAAACGATCGCTTTTATTGTCATCGGTGTTTTGGGGGTTAAATTAACGGCATCATTGTTTGTGCATTTCTACCCCGACTCAGAGGTTGGTAAGTTTCTTGAAAGTGAAGTGGCCGACGCGGCGGTGTCCATTTTTACGGTAGCCATTTTTATTATTCCGGTGCTTACATCTGTATTTTTTAATTTCCCCAAAAAGACTACGAAAGAGCCGGAGTTTGCTGAAGAAGCTGATAAAATTACAGGCAAAAATAATACACCGTGAACAAATTAATCGCGTCTATTTTCGGTATTGGTTATGTAAAGGGTGGCGGCACATTGGCTGCTTTGGTAACCTGTCCGTTCATTTACTTGCTTTGGCTGCAGCCATGGGCGGCTAATCCTTTGTACCTGGTTTTGGCTACTGTTATTGTTACGTTGTTGGGTATTTACGTTGGTAATAAAGTTGAACCTTTCTGGGGAAAGGATAGCTACCGGGTGGTGATAGATGAAGTAGCCGGTATGATGGTGACCATGTTATTTATCCCGGCAAACATTTACTACCTTTTAATGGGCTTTGTGCTGTTCCGCTTCTTTGATATCTTGAAACCGCTTGGTGTCCGTAAAATGGAGTCGCTGCCCGGCGGGACCGGCGTAATGATGGACGATGTGCTGGCGGGAGTATATGGAAATGTTGTTCTCCAGGTAATCGTCTATTTCTTGCATCTGCACGTAATTGCTTAGTTAGATTTAAACATTAAGTAAAGGTTCAGTTTAAATAACTAACTTAGGTGTTAATTTAAACCCTAAGCATAAGTATGCATTTTTTCCCTTTTTTAGCAGCTTTTCTGCTTGCTTTAAGGCTTAACAAAGCAATTAAATTTACTGCTCTTCGCGCTAAGTGGCGTTGGCCATTATGGGGCATTGCAGCTCTGGCAATTGGCGGCTTTATATTGTGTGATGACAATTTCGAGGATCGTGTTTCTTGCATTATTGCCGCGGCTTATCTTTTAGGAACAATAGAATATCTAAAGCGTCAGGATGACTTTAAGTCTTTTTCAATTTTACTTACTGCGCACTTGCCTTTGGTTGCTGCTGCCTTAATAAATGGTTTAGCCGAATTGTTCGTCAAGAATTTTTATAATAACTACGGAAGCTTTTTTGTTTCGGCTGAGGTTGCCGCTTTTGTCTGGATATTTATACGTGTAGCCACCTCTAAAAAGCAGCAACAGGTTATCAAACGCATCAGCGAGCGTAAGGACGAATTGGAAGCGATGGTTGCCGCCCGCACGGCCGAACTAACCAACCAGCGTAACGCGCTTGAAGAAACGGTTAAAGAGCTTAAGGCAACACAAGCACAATTGATACAGCAGGAAAAATTGGCCTCATTAGGAGAACTTACCGCCGGTATTGCCCATGAGATACAGAATCCGTTAAATTTTGTAAACAATTTCTCTGAGGTGAGTATGGAACTGATCGACGAGATGGAGGCCGAAATTGCAAAAGGTGATATGGAAGAAGCTAATGCGATAGCGGCAGATATTAAACAAAACCTGGAGAAAATACGCCACCACGGTAAGCGTGCGGATGGTATTGTAAAGGGGATGCTGCAGCATAGCCGCGCTAGCAGCAATGTTAAGGAGCCTACTAACCTTAACACCATTGCCGATGAGTATTTCCGCCTGGCTTACCACGGTTTGCGGGCAAAGGACAAGTCCTTTAACGCTGAATTGGTGAGCAACTTTGATGAGCATTTGCCTTTGGTAAATATGGTATCGCAGGATGTGGGCCGTGTGTTACTCAACATGTTTACCAACGCGTTTTACGCGG
Organism: Mucilaginibacter sp. MD40; assembly: GCF_002288635.1. GTDB lineage: Bacteria > Bacteroidota > Bacteroidia > Sphingobacteriales > Sphingobacteriaceae > Mucilaginibacter. The sequence goes on from NZ_NRSW01000001.1 coordinate 2,253,216, forward strand.
TGCATCAAAAGCAAAAAACAATCGGTGGCGACTTTAAACCAAAGGTTGAGGTATCCACCAGGAAAATTCCTGCTCCCCCTTCAGGGGGGCGGGGGGCGTCGGTTGAAGTAATCGTTCGCGATAATGGTACCGGTATACCTGATGCTATAAAAGACAAGATCATGCAGCCATTCTTTACTACCAAACCGGCAGGCGAGGGTACAGGACTTGGCCTTTCGCTAAGTTATGATATCATTGTAAAAGCGCATAAAGGTACCATCAACATTAACAGTAAGGAAGGTGAGGGCTCAGAGTTTATCATCACGCTTCCGGTTAGTTAGTTTGTGTGGTATTTATAATTCATTAATCAACATTTTTAAATCAATAATTATTTTCGCATGAAAATATTGGTAGTAGACGACGAGGAGGATGTGCAGCCCTTATTTTTACAACGTTTTAGAAAAGAGATACGCAATAACGAGGTAGAACTCGACTTCGCACATTCTGGTGAGGAAGCTTTGGAATATTTGAAAGAAAAACATTCTGAAGTGGTTCTTATCCTTTCGGATATCAATATGCCGGGTATGAGCGGTATTGAGCTGTTAGGGCATATCCGCGAAGATTTTCCTACGCCGCCACCGCCGGTTGTAATGATGGTTACGGCCTACGGCGACGAAGAAAACTATAAGCAGGCGATGGAAAAAGGAGCGAATGATTTCCTGACAAAACCGCTTGACTTTAACCTATTAAAAGAAAAACTTAAAACAATTAGCGAGTAATGGCTAAGATACTGGTAGTAGACGACGAGGCGGACCTGGAAGTACTGGTGAAACAGAAATTCAGGCGCAAGATAAGGGAGAACGAGTACGAGTTTATCTTTGCGCAAAACGGGGCAGAGGCGCTCGAGCGTATAAAAGAACACCCTGATCTGGACATCATTTTGTCTGATATTAATATGCCCGTGATGGATGGCCTCACGTTGCTATCGCGACTGCCGGAAGCCAACCCTACATTGAAAGCGGTTGTAGTATCAGCCTACGGCGATATGCAGAACATCCGCACGGCCATGAACCGTGGCGCGTTTGATTTTATCATGAAGCCGGTGGATTTTGATGATCTGGACCTTACTATGCAAAAGACCATCACCCATGTAAGGCAGTTGCAGGAAACCCTTAAAGCCATCAAGGAAAATAACATCCTTAAAATGTATGTGGACGAGAATGTGCTTAACTTCATGACCCATAAAGAGGCTGAGCACAGCCTCATGAAAAATGAGCTGCTTGAGGCTACTGTAATGTTTGTGGATGTTTGTGGCTTCACTGCCATTACCGAACATGTGGCAGCTAATACCGTGGTTAATTTGTTGAATGGACTGTTTGATAAAATTGTTAAAGAAATTATAGCCCAGGGTGGCCACGTAGATAAGTTTATGGGTGATGCTATTATGGCTGTGTTCCGCGGGGAGTATCACCTGGATAGGGCCATTGATGCCGCGTTGGCTGTTAAACAACAATTAGCCAATGAGCCTGAAATAGATGCCGGCAACGGTAAAATATTTAAGCCGGAGATCTCGGTAGGCATCAATTCCGGCGAAATGGTATCGGGCAACATTGGCTCGGCATCTTTAAAACGATTAGATTACACTGTAATAGGCGACTCTGTGAATTTGGCTCAGAGGTTACAAGGTATAGCCAAAGCCGGCCAGATCATTATCACCGAAGCTGTTTACGAAAAAGCTAAAGAGTCTTTCCATTGCAAAGAGAATGGGCAGTTTACACTGAAGAACAAGGCCCTGCCGGTAAATACTTACGAGGTGGTGGAGTAAGTCAAAATTCAAAAGTTAAAAGTTATATCATTGCGAGCGTAGCGCGGCAACCTCATGGGAGGATATTCAGCTTATGAGATTGCCGCGTCGTTCCTCCTCGCAATGACACTTTTATTCATAAGCTTACTTTTAGAGTTTAGCTTTTAGAATTTCTCCACCCTAATGTCTCGCTCTTCTCTTTAAAACGCCACCGGCAGCTTCCTTGATAATACTGGTGAAGATAAACGCCTTAGGGTCTATCTCATGTACCATATCCTTCAGGCGGCGTAACTCCAGGCGGGTTACAACAGTAAACACAATATCAACCGGGTGATGGACATCAAAGGTTTCCTTTAAAAAGCCACGCTCGCCTTTGTAAATGGTAATTCCGCGGCCTAACTGCATCACCAGCATTTCTTTAATAGCCTGGTTTTGGCCCGATATAATGGTAACCCCTGTGTATTCCTCCAAACCTTCTATTACAAAGTTGATCATGCGCGATGCGGTGAAATAGGTGATTATGGAATATAAAGAAGTGGTAAAACCAACCTCAAACGCAGCGATCAGGAAGATAACGATATTGATACCTAAAATGATCTCGCTGATGGTGAAACTGATACGCTTACCGGTATAAAGTGCCAAAACTTCAATGCCATCCAGGGCACAACCACCGCGTATAGCCAAGCCGATACCCGTACCCATAAAAACCCCGCCAAATATGGAAACCAGCAGCTTGTCGGAGGTTATTTTATCCGGATAAGGAATATAAAGCAGGCAAAGCGCTAAGCCGATAATAGCCAAAAGTGTGCGTAAAGCAAAGGTCTTATTCACCTGGAACATTCCCATAACAATGAACGGAATATTAGCCAGGATGATAACATAGGCAATATTAACGTGGTACAGCTCATGTATCAATAGCGAGATACCGGTTACACCGCCATCAAAAAACGCGTTGGGTATCAAAAAACTTTTTAAAGCAAAGCCACAGAACAAGATACCTGCAATGGTGTAAATGGTATCGGTAATGATTGATTTTGCAGTTGGCGCTGTACTCATTTCGGCAGTAGGTGTTTGTTTTGTAAAGCTCTTAAATTTTCTTGTTTTTTTGGCTCCTTGTTTTCAACAGCCGTTTTTGTGCAATAGCGATGCTGTGTAAGAAAAGAAATTTGCAGCGCATCCCATGCTTTTTTATCGGTTATATTACCCAGGGCTTTCATCTCCTGGTAAAGCTTGTCACCCGTGCTGATAAAATCTGCGCGACCTAAATAATCCAGATCGGCATCACAGATAATCTCCTCTAATTGATTTTTGGGCTGTTGAGGAAGTTGGGTTGCCATAATAATGGCGCAAATATGATCGATCTGTTCTCCCGTGTAGCCAAAGTCCGGTAGGGCTTCCCGCGCGATATCACAGGATGCTTTTTCGTGATCTTTAATTTGGTTGAGATAACCGCTGTCGTGGTAAAGTGCAGCAACTAATAACAAGCGCTTATCAAATTCATTAATATTTTCTTTTTCGGCAATGCTTGCGGCGGCGTGGTATACATCCAGCGTATGGTCAACATTATGATAATAAAAATGCTCCGGTAGCTCAGTTTTGAGCCGATTTAAAATATACTGTCCTTCCGGGGTATTGATCATGTTGCTAAGATATTAAATACCCGATAAAGTTGGTATCAGGCAGATCGAACCCTTCACAATTAAAACCTCTCCTTTGGAGAGGGGGTAGGTGAGGCGCCTCACACGCTACTTTGTCACCCCTATGTCCCAGTGTATGTGCAGCGTCATATAACATCAAAGTCGTTCGCAGGGCACCGTATTCGCCGTAAATTTGTGTTACACCTGTTTGAAAATATCCCTTTGGGCATTAATTATGAGCACAAAAAAATTATCTGATATAAAATATTCCATTCTCGACCTGGCACCTGTTGTGCAGGGCGGCACACCCGGCACCAGTTTCAAATTGAGCCTGGAGATTGCCCAGTTAGCCGAAAGGGTTGGCTATACCCGCTACTGGTTTGCCGAGCACCATAACATGATCAGTGTGGCCAGTTCTGCTACAGCAGTACTCATTGGCTATGTTGCCGGCGGTACATCTAAGATCCGTGTAGGCTCTGGTGGCATCATGCTGCCTAACCACGCGCCATTGATCATAGCAGAACAGTTTGGCACTTTGGAATCGCTTTACCCCGGCAGGATAGACCTCGGCCTTGGTCGTGCGCCGGGCACGGACCAGCTTACCGCTTTGGCTATCCGTGGTGAAAACTTCAACGCCGTTCAAAACTTTCCGAAGGATATACTAAGGCTGCAAACTTTCTTCTCTGCCGAAAATGCGGATAGTAAGGTAAGAGCCATCCCCGGCGAAGGTTTGGATATACCTATCTGGGTGCTGGGTTCAAGTACCGATAGTGCAAAGGTTGCCGCGGCTATGGGCTTACCCTATGCTTTTGCCAGCCATTTTGCGCCGACGTACTTCAGGGAAGCGATAAAGATCTACCGGGATAATTTTCGGCCGTCAGATCAGTTAAAGGAGCCTTATGTAATGGCATGTGTTAACGTTGTTGCAGCGGATACTGATGCCGAGGCGGAGCGCCTGGCCACATCAATGAAACAGATGTTTTTAGGCGTAGTGACCGGCCGTCGCCGCTTATTGCCACCACCAGTAAAAGATATGAGCGGAATATGGACGCCGTATGAAGAGGAGGCAGTTATGCAAATGCTGGCTTATTCTTTTGTTGGCGGTGCCGAAACCATAAAAAATAAGCTGAACAGCTTTATAGAAGAAACAGGCGTTGATGAAATAATGGCTACTTCGCCCATATTTGACCAGCAGTCGCGCATGTATTCAGTAAAGCTGCTTGCCGATGTTATTCGTAAATCGGCATATGCGCCTTTGAGTTAAGAGGTTTTAAGAAAGTATAACGGCCCGTTGCTTGTTTAGTAACGGGCTTTTTGATGCAATTTGTTTCCATACTTTAAAAATTATCACAACAAAATGGTGTGGTAAATGTAGATTAGTCTGTAAATTGCCGTCACCTGTAACGGAAAATATCTACTAATGAGCAAAGTTTTTACTATAACCGAAGGACTTGAAAATTTAGGTGCCATGAGCACGGGCGGGCAGGGTTCCGTTTATAAAGGCCGCCGCATGGGGCCGGTGCTTACAGCCATTAAGTTGATGCCCACACCCATACTCAACGAGAGCGATGACGACCGTAACTACCGTAATTTTAAAAACGAGGTTACCAAACTGCAAAAGGTAAATGAGGAGCCCAACCCTAATGTGGTGAAGATATTGAGCTGGGGGCTTACCGATAGTGGCTCTTTCCCATTTATCGAGATGGAATACATTGAAGGCCCCGACCTTTGTGAGCTGTTAAAAGAGCCTCATGAAAAAATATTTATGCTTAAGGAGGCCATCCGCGTGGCCGACCAGCTTTCCAGCGCGCTTGCGCACTGCCACAAGGTAGGTGTAAAGCATGGCGATGTTAAAAGTAATAACGTAAAATATAACGTACATACCGGCAACTACGTACTTCTGGATTTTGGCCTTGCCGTGATGACGGAGGAGCAGCGCCGCACCAGCATCAGGCATGCGGGTGCAGTAGAGTTTATGGCTCCGGAACAGCATGAAGGTAAAATGCTGCTGGAAACCGATATTTACAGCTATGGCATTATCCTTTATGAGTTACTGACCGGTGAAGTGCCTTTTCCATTAAAAGGACAGGGCGACAGCGCACGTAACCAGGTAATGCTGGCGCATATAGAGGCGCCGGTGCCCGATCTGCTTAACGCCCGTCGCGCTGCCTTGCCTGCATCGTGGAGTGATGAAAAGAAAGCGCAGGAAATGCAGGTACCGCAATGGTTGCTGAAAATTATTGATAAGTGCCTGCAAAAAGATCCAGATAAAAGGTTCAGAAATGGTACCGAACTGCACGATGCCATCGTCCGCGGTAGTATGGCTGCTGTCGACAGTCATGATTTTAACGGGGGGTTAAGCAATGCGGCCCTGCGCAGCGAGAACGAGCGTTTACATAACCTGCTGCTACAGTACCAGCAAAGCGGCCCGCCGCCGGCGCCTGCTCAAACTGACGCTGTTGAGGATGAATCGCGTGTGTCGCTTTCCAAGCCTTACTACTATACCATAATGGTGCTGCTGGTGCTTTTTATGGGCTTCTCGGTTTACGCCACTTTCCTTAAAAAGCACGGGCAGGATAAACAGGTAAATCAGGACAGTTTACAAAATAAACCTGATACTACCGGAGTTAACTACGGTTCAAAGTACCCGCAAGATCAGAATAGTCAGCCGGATAGTATCCCTGTTAAGCGTGATACGCCGGTTGTAAAGAAGCCTGTGGCAGAGCCGCAAAGGCCGGTACAAGATAGCGTTAACAATCAGCAACCGGATACCACTGGTGGGCAGCAGGAACAATAAAACATCTGTTCGCTAAATGTGTTCAATGAGACTACCACAAACATTTAAGGTTGGCAAGATTTTCAAAAACTTGCTTTTGAATTTTAACTTTTGAATTTACCCGATGGCATCTACACCTAATTTTTGGCAACGCATTGGTTTGCAGGATTGGTTTCTCACTAACGAAACTACCGAAAAGGCTAAAGCAAACGCCCTAACACCCGATACTGTTTACAGCTACATCGTCGGAAAATTCAGGGAATCTATTAAGCAATTATCGTTTGCCGATAGGGTGGTTTTCTATCATGAATTCATCATCAGCTTTAACCCGGATGATTACAAGGAATTCATCGCCGATAAACAAGGCATCTTCGGATTGATCGTCCAGGAAACGGTAGAGAAGTTTTACGAGATACTGAAGGAGTACCGCGATGCTGGTAAAACGGTAAAACCATCGGGTTCTAAATGGGTTTTCAGGCTGGTATCCCACCCGGATTATGCTCGTGGCGACAAAGGTTTTATCGGGAAGTTATTGCCTGATAATAACGAACCGCTAAAAGAGCAAAACCTGCGGGTAACTTTTATACCGCGCCAAACCGGTATCGCGCAAACCTTTGATGTGAGCCAGGATGTGTTAAAAGGATTTAATTACTACAGCGAAGGGTATTTTGAAATACCTTACGAAGATAATCTGCAGGCTGCGGAAGAAGAGAAAAAAGCATCTGCAAAGCCGCCAAAAGATAGCCTTGCCAAACTGGAAACCATCATTCCCGACCAGCAGTTTGCCGGTAAAAAGGTGGAGTACCTGATGAAAGACGATGAGATCATCGTATCAGGCAGTGAGGAAACGCGCGAAGATTCCAACATATTTACCATACCTTCAGATTGGGTTAACGCGCCGCATTTGCAGATCAAGTATAACCGTTCTGATGGTAAATTCTATCTGGCATCTTTCGGTGAGATGACCACATTGAACGAAGTTAAATTAGAGCGCAGCGATATCAACTCGCCTAAATGGGTGGAATTGCCTGTAAACTCGCGCATGCTGCTTAACGGTATTATAGGTTTAAACCTGTTTAAAGCATAATTAATGTCACAAATATTATCTATAGGCTTATTGGTAATTGGCGGGCTAATGTTGCTCACCCACTTTGCTGATATAAAAAGATCAGGTAAACGCAATGGCTGAAAACTATTTTGGACAAACCGATACCGGCAGGGTACGCAGCAACAATGAAGATACTTTTGTTGCCCGCAGAATAATGCATGACAAGTTGGTGCTTGCCGCCGTAATTGATGGTGTCGGCGGATATAATGGCGGAGAGGTAGCTGCCGAAATTGCGCAGACTGTTTTTACGGAGCAGCTCAGTAGGCCCCAAACCAATATCATTGAGGGGATGATTGAAGCTTTTAAGCAAGCCAGCCGGGATATAGCCGCGAAAAAAGCGGAAGATAAAGAGCTGGAAAGCATGGCCTGCGTAGCCACCATGGCCATTGCCGATATTGAGAATAACCGCTTTTATTACGCTCACGTAGGTGATACGCGTTTATACCTGCTGCGCGATCAGTCTTTAGTCAAAATATCCAAAGACCACTCTTTTGTTGGCTTTTTGGAGGATAGCGGACGCTTGACAGAAGATGCCGCCATGAACCACCCTAAGCGTAACGAAATAAACAAAGCCTTAGGCTTCAGCAACCAGATAGAAACAGACGATAGCTTTGTTGAAACCGGTGAATCACCTTTCCTGCCCGGAGATATGCTGTTGCTTTGCAGTGATGGCCTTACCGATCTGGTTGATAAAGAAGGCATCTTATCCATACTTACCTTAAACGCTTCGTTACAGGAAAAAGCACGCGAGCTGATAGCCGCTGCTAACAATAACGGTGGTCGGGATAACGTGACCGTTGTGCTGGTATATAACGATAAACCCCGGCATCAGCCTCAGGTGGTTGCGCCCATAACTAACCAGGTAAAGAAAGAAGAACCCGAGGAAAGCAAAGAAATAACCAACCAGGAAGATATAAAACCATCTACAACAAAACCCGAACCCGAGATGCGTAAAAGCGGAAACAGCGGTTTAACCGTGATATTAGGGCTGCTATGCCTGTTGTTTTTAGGAAGTACCGTTTGGCTGTTCATGAAAGGGCAGCCTGCTGTAAAAGTGACAAAACCGGTTGCTGATACGGCAAAGCTGCGCAATAGCAACGAAGTTAAACTACAGGACGCTATAGATGCTTTTAAAGGAGACACCCTCGTTTTAACAGATACGGCTTTTAAGCAGCCGGTATTGTTAACCGATACTTTGCACATCGATCAGGATACGCTGTACCTTAAAACCAAAGGAAACTTTGTTTTACAGCGCGATACCGCCTATCATGGCCCTGCGCTGGCTTTGGGTGGCAAGGCAAAGGTTATTGTAATTGAAAACCTCAAGTTTAAAGATTTTGACGTGGCGGTTGAATTCGCCAATAATGGACTCTCGTTAGTCAACGTACAGTTCAGCAATTGCCGTTTGCCGGTGCGTAATAACTATGTGTTTGCTCAGGATAAAAACATAACGGCCAGCTTCCCTATGATCATTACTAACACCAATACTGCTAAACCTAAAACCACTGTAAAAGTAAATGGAAGCAGATAAAGTGCAACAACCCGGCCGGTGGACCGAGCGCATTTTCATTGTACTGTTAACGGCATTGTTTATATGCCTTTTCCTGCGTTTACATACCGTATTGCAAACCCGTTTTACTGATGTGGATAAGCGTTTGCAGGATGGCACCATGATCAATCTTAACGCAGGTGACCCGGCAGGCCAGCTTAAGCGATTGCTTACAAAAGGCTATTATTTTGAGGATAAAAAAGACATCGACCTCATCACCTCAACAGTTGCCAACGCTACTGATAATCACTTGCAGATTGATAACATCGGCGAGTTGAATAAACGCAAGTATTTTATTATTGCGGATGATGCTTTTGCTCAGGGCGGCAAATCTTTCAAAAGCAGGGTAGAAGCTTCCCGGGCTTTACTGGGCTACACAGGTGCGGATTCATCGTTGTTTGTGAGCGAGAAAAGTAACCCCAAACAGGTGCCTCAAAGTACTGATCTCAACATGGGCAACGGAGTTGTCGCTGTAAATATCTTAAATAAACAGCAACCAGTTGGAGGCGTGTTGGTACGCCTGCAAATGGTACTGCCCCAGGATAGCATTTACAATGATGAGGAGATAGAAGAGGTTAAACGGACGCGTGAGAACGGCAACGGCTTTACCAAGGCATTTACGCCTGATAGTGCCGGCCGGCCGCATCTGCAGGAACTAATTGCCTATGCCCGCACTAATGAGCAGGGTTTGGCGCAGTTTACGCATTTGCCAAACGGCAAGGCGTTTAAAGTGTTACCCCTGCAGCCCGGTTACCAGTTTGGTACATCGCAAGGGATACAGGAACTGGATGACGATGCCACTTTTACTTTTAACCAGCAGCCACATACAATACGCTTATTCTCCACCCGCGACTTCAACATCCTTAAAAAGGAAAAATCGCTCAACATACGCACCGTTGATGATTTTAACCACTGGTTTTATATTATAGTCGGCAGCTTTTTGGGAGCTTTTCTGTTAGTACACATTGTATTGTCGATAGGTTTCAGAAACGCCGATCAACTGATCCTGCCGGTGATCATGACGTTAACCGGGTTATCATTTATTACCTTACTCAGCTTACAAGATCCGCTCCGCGACCGCTTCCTGGCTAAGGATATGCTCTTTTATTTAGGCATTGGTTTGGTTGCCATGCTGGTGATGCTGTTTTTTAATCTTCGCCGTTTTACACCGGATTCATGGGTGTACCGGATGCTGGTGTTTAAACAGAACCGCGCGGCAGCAAACGGTTGGCCCTGGGTTGCTTTAGCAGCAACCTTACTGGCGCTTACCATCAAGTTTGGTACAGGGCCAGAGGGTAGCGGTGTAAAGGTTAACTTATTCGGGTTCCAACCCAGCGAGATCGTGAAATATCTTATCATTTTGTTCTTGGCTGGTTTCTTTGCGGCTAACGAGAAACTCATTAGCGAATACACCAGTTGGAACAAACGCTGGCAGTTCTTCTCCTTCGCGCTGATAGCCATACTGATTACCTTGTTTCTATTTCTTATCCTGGGCGATCTTGGGCCGGCAATGGTGGTACTTTTTACCTTCATCGTTTTGTTTTCCTTTTCGCGCGGCGATTTCATGTTCATGGCGATAGCCGTTGTGCTGTATGTGCTGGTAAGCTGGTTTGTAAAAAATGTTTGGCTTGCCGCGCTTATTACAGCTGCTGCGGTTTCGTTAATGATGCTTTTCAACCGCCGCTCGTTAAGCGAATCGGCCATTATGGTGCTGGTTATCATGGCGGCGTTTGTAACTATAGACCAGGTGCCTTTGTTAGGTAAGTTATTCCCTGGTCCGGTACAACGTCTGGTAGACCGTAAAGCCATTTGGCAGGATGCCTGGAATAACGAGGTTTATGGCGGCGACCAGGTAGCGAACGGGCTCTGGGCCATGTCCAGCGGTGGCGTTGCGGGGCAAGGCGTAGGTGAAGGCTTTGCCAAAACTATCCCGGAAGCGCATACCGACATGATACTGCCTTCCATGAGTGAAGAGTTCGGATGGGCGGGTATGACCTGTATTTTCATCCTCTTTCTGCTTTATTTGCACCGTTCCATCATCATAGGGCGGCGAACGGGCACGCCGTTCCTGTTTTATTTATGTGCAGGTATCGGTGTATCAACCTTTGTGCAGTTTTTGCTTATTGCGGGTGGCTCAACAGGGGCATTACCGTTATCCGGGGTGTCACTGCCGTTTGAAAGTTATGGCGGCTCATCTTTAGTGGCCAATTTACTGGCTTCAGGATTTTTGTTATCCGCGTCAAAAGTGAGGGGTACGCCTGTGCAAATGAATTACATTTCGCAGCAGCAGGACAAAAATCTGGTTCCGGCACTCATGGCCGCCTTAAGTGGTGTGGTGCTGCTTTCGGTGAGCGTTTCAAGATATTCATTCAATAATAAAAAATGGGTGGTGAAGCCATCACTGGTGGCCGATAAAAGCGGCGCCCGGATGTTTAGTTACAACCCGCGTATCGCCATATTAATGAACCGCCTGGAGGCCGGTAACCTTTACGATCGCGATGGTGTGTTATTAGCAACAAGCGATCCTAATTTGGTGAAGCAACAACACCGTAAACTGGTGCTTGCCGGCGCGGCTGATTACAATATCGATTCGGCTATGCATAAGCGTTTGGACCGATATTATCCTTTTGATGATAAAATGTTCTTTTGGATAGGCGATGCAAATACCGGCGTTTTCAACGGCAGCCCAAATGGTTATTTTGCGGAATATGAACATGCTGCTGAACTGCGCGGTTTCCAGATGCCTACCGAGAAATTCAACGTAACCGCGAACCGATACCGGGAAGACAGGTTCCTGGCAAGAGGCGTTAAGGAAATGACGGTTGTAAAGCGCGATTACAGCGCTATTGCGCCTTTATTGCTTGCAGGTATAAACAGCAAGGAAGTGGAAGATTTCAAAAAACGAAACCGCGATGTTAGGCTTACCATGGATGCACAACTGCAAACCGAGATACAAAACTCGATAGCGCAGGATACATCTTTGTTGGATAACCGTGTATCGGTAGTGGTAATGGAATCCAATACAGGGGATGTGCTTACATCGGCTACTTATCCGCTGCCGCCGGTGCATGATTGGGAAAAGCTGACCATGAGTTACGCCGACCAAAATCAACTTAGTGGATGGATGACCACACAGGATCTTGGTTTTACCCTGGCTACGCAACCCGGCTCAACGGCTAAACTCGCAACTTCTATTGCATCGTTCAATAAATTGGGTATAGCTGCCGCTAACCGCAAGTTTAACGTGGCCAGCTATGAGCGTATCCGTACCAAAGGTTTGGAGCCTGACGAAACCGGTTTAATAACACTGGAGCGTGCCGTCGCAAAATCAAATAACGTATACTTCATCAAACTGGCTAACGAGGAACATCTGCAGGAGGATATGGCAACGGTTTATTTAAAAACCGGTATGTTCTTACATGGCGTTGGTGGTTATTACTACGGTCGCGACAAAGAGAATGCGCAGCAGGAAGAAAAATGGCGCGAGCTTTGGCGCAAAACGGAGTTCAATACCAAGCCGCGTTATAATCCTAACAATATTCGGAAAACAAGGGCCAAAGGTATCTCCGGTATGGCATGGGGCCAGGGCGAGTTAATTGCTACGCCTGCCGCTGTTGCACGCATGGCGGCCGGTGTTGCCAATAATGGCACTATGCCGCAAAACCGTTATGTGCTTAAGGTAAGCGATTCTGCAACGCAGGTAAAACCGGGCATTAAGCTGATGAATGATCCCCGTTACGCAGGGCTAATGCGACATTATATGATAGAGCAAAGTGCGCCGAAACAATATACACTGGGACTTGCAGTTGCCGGTAAAACCGGTACGCCGGAGCGTATCTGGAAAGGCGAACAAATAAACGATGGTTGGTATGTGTTTTTCGCGCCCAAAGGAAACGGAGCTGGTAACATGGTAGTTTGCGTAAGGATAGAATCTACCAAAGGATCGTCTGACGCGGTAAGGCTGGCAGGGCGTCATGTTATACCTTTTCTAAAGGAAAAAGGCTACATTAAAAGCATTACAGACCAAACAACTGAATAATGCGTTGGTTTATGGTATAGTGCTATACCGTATGCCAGTGCGGGGCTTAAGAACGTTATAAACAACATTAAGTCATAATTATTTGAGAGATACTTTTTAGATTAGGGTCAGTTAAGCACTAAAATTTAGGTAGAATACTTTACTGGATAGGATGTTCAATTTTTTTAAAAACGATAAGGCGGATAGACCGTCTGATGTTAAGGGTATACGATATGAACTGCTGCAATTCATTAAACAGGAATTGCAAAAAGCGGAAGGTGGTGAAGGTGGCAACATCCGCGGCCTTAACCTGTATATTAATGCCCCAGCGGCAGATAAATCGCTTTACGAAGCCGCGGTGCATACCGAAGAACCGGAAGTTTTTAAAGACGAGGTACAGCGTATTGCTGATGATTATGCAGTAAACCTGCCTCAAAACTGGCAGTTGGACGTAATATTTGACGAGGAATTACCGGCAGAAGCGGTGCCCGCGAGGAACATTGATGCCGCATTTTTTATAAAAACCGGCAGTAATTTTATTAAGCAATCTGCCTCGGCATATATCCGGGTTTTGGGTGGGGAAACTGAACAGAAAGAATATCATATACAATCCGGTAAAGACAAGATCAATATCGGCAGGGATAAAAAAGCGCAGGCCGATGACGGCTTTTTTCGTACCAACCACATCGCTTTCCCGAGTGATGGTGCCGATGAGGCAAACAAATATGTAAGTCGCCAGCATGCTCACATAGAATGGAGCGATGAGGCAGGCAAATTCTATATCTACGCGGATGAAGGTGGTATCCCGCCGAGAAATAAGATAAAGATCCGTTCAGAAAAAAGTGAGGATGTGATCAAACTAAGCTCTACCCACATTGGGCATCAATTGCAGGAAGGCGACCAGATCATTTTAGGGCAGTCGGCGGTTTTGGAGTTCAGCTATCAACCAACAGGCCATGAGTAAAGTATTTACCATAACCGAAGGATTAGAGAACCTGGGTGCATTGCGCACAGGCGGACAGGGATCGGTATACAAAGGCCGGCGCATGGGGCCTATGATCACCGCCGTAAAGATATTGCCTACACCCGTTTACGCCGAAAACACTGAGGATCGCAACTATCGCAACTTTATTAACGAAGTGGGCAAACTGCAGAAGGTAAACGAGGTGCCTAATCCCAATGTGGTAAAGATATTAAGTTCGGGTATTACCGAGAGTGGATCGCTGCCATACATTGAGATGGAGTACATTGATGGCCCTGATCTGTGCGACCTGCTCCAACCACCTAATGATCGTGTTTTTACCATTAAAGAAACGATAAGGCTGGCATACCAGTTGGCAGGCGCTTTGGCCCATTGCCATAAAATAGGTATCAAACACGGCGATGTTAAAAGCAATAACGTTAAGTACAATGCCCAAACAGGTAATTATGTACTGATAGATTTTGGCTTAGCCATCCTTACCGATGAGGAGCGCCGTACCAGCATAAGGCATGCCGGGGCTATAGAATTTATGGCACCGGAGCAAACTGATGGCCAGATGCTGCCGCAATCTGATGTGTATGCTTACGGTATCATCTTGTACGAAATGCTTACCGGCAGCGTTCCATTTCCGCTTACAGGCAATAGTGAAACCGCCCGTAATAATGTGCGGATGGCGCACCTGGAATCACCGGTACCCGACCTGCGCATTATGCGCCAGAACAACCTGCCCCGCACCTGGACCGAAGAAAAGCGCGACCAGGAAATGCAGTTGCCTCACTGGTTGTTAACCATCATAAACAAATGCTTGCAAAAAGACCCTGCACAACGCTACACAAGTGGAGTTGAATTGCTGGACGCTGTTATTGAGGCTAATTTTTCCGGTGACAATAAAAGTAGTAACGCTGCTGTACTTGCCGAAAATGAACGCCTAAGAAAACTGGTTGAGCAGTTTGAAAAAGAAGATGCCGAAAAGAACCGGCAACTGGCCGCTCTACAAACACTTGCGAAAGAAACAGGCGCGCATTTCAATGGCAATAAAGGCGTATATGAGCGTAATAGGGCTACTATCATTATGCCTAAGAATACACTTGGTGCCATCATAACTGTGGGGCTAATATTTGTTGCTATATCCCTGTACGCTTTCTTTAGAAGCCCTGCAAGTACTGGTAATGTAGTTTATGTACCCGCCACTAACTACTTGCGGCCGCCTTATATACCCAGGCAATATAATTACGATAGCGTGGCCCGTGCCAAACATGCCGCGCTGCTTGCTGCCAAAAAAAGGGTTTGGAAACCTAAAAAGGTATTGGCCGATTCGGTTAGTGTAGCGCCACCGGTTAAGAAGAAAAAGCGCAAAAAATTCCTGGGGATATTCTAACATATTCACTTGAAGATGAGAACGCTGTTTTTGTCATGTTTGCTTTTGGTTGGTTTCAGTTGCTTTGCGCAGCGTAACCCTTTCAAGGTGCTGGCTATTTATGAGAACGGCGGTCACCATGTCGAGTATTCCAAAAGAGCAAAGACCTGGTTGAATGGGCTTGCTGCAAAGAGAGGCTTTACCGTTGATTATATCCAAAACACCGATATCATTGATTCCGCATATCTCAGCAATTACCAATTATTTATCCAGTTAGACTATCCGCCTTATGGCTGGAAGGATAAAGCGGTAAAGGCCTTTGAAGAGTATATCAGCAACGGCAGGGGAGGATGGATAGGCTTTCACCACGCGACGCTGCTGGGTGAGTTTGACGGCTTCCCGATGTGGGATTGGTTTTACCACTTTATGGGCGATATTCGGTTTAAAGATTACATCGCTACTTTTGCCTCCGGCGAAGTAAAGGTGGAGGACAGGCAACACCCGGTAATGCGCGGCATCCCCGGCAAATTTCTGATCAAACAGGAGGAATGGTATACGTACGATAAAAGCCCGCGTCCAAATGTAAGGGTGTTGGCCAGTGTTGATGAAAACACCTACCAGCCCAACGGTAATATCAAAATGGGCGACCACCCGGTGGTATGGACAAACCCAAAGTATAAAGCCCGAAACGTTTACATTTTTATGGGGCACTCACCGAAGCTGTTTGATAATCCGGCTTACACCAAATTGTTCACCAATGCGATATTTTGGGCAGCCGGTGTTAAGCAGTAATTATTAAGTGCAAAGCCTTTCCTTAACGATGGTTTAAGTATATCTTCAGACTTTCCGTCTATAGACTTTGGACCTATATTTATTTTTCTGTAACCGATGTATTTAAACTTTTAAACAGAGTGGCAACGGGTTGTTTATCGGTTGTGCCGTAGCCACCTTGCAGAATACTTTGGCCGGTTACGCCGGGGTTGTTGCCATGACCCATAAACCACTTGCCTTCCGTATTACTGATACTGATACCTGCCATGCCTGCCGCCTGTAATGAAAAATCGGTGCAGTTGTTATAGCTGAGGTGGTAGTCCACATCATTATATTCTTTGGTAAGTTTGAGTATCTTATCAAAGCTTTTCTTAGAAATAAACTTGCCAATGATCTCATCCCATTTGTGGCCGGCATCATTTTTAAATTGCGACGAAGTTGACGGGAACCAGGGGGTCGCAGAAAATATATGATCTTTTTTAGGGTAGAAGCCAAATGAGCAGGAAACGTAGGTAGAATCCGTATTATATTTGATCAGGGTGATGTACGTATGCCCGGTATAAGCCAACACATGGACTTTCTTTTTACCGGGTGAAGGTTGTTTCACATGGAAAAGCAATGCGTAGGCCACGGCCTGTTTTCCATCATTAAAAGTACCCGAAATATTTTCATAAGTGGTTCTAACGGATTTTTCGCTTCGTACCTGTAAACTCTGGACGTAAGCTAACGAATCATCTTTGGTATTGATGGGCAGGTCGGGGCTTAGGCTGTCATCAACGTCCATGTTGTCTGATACTGCCGCTTCCCGGTTATCATGTTTCTGTTTATCTTTTTGCAAGGTTTTAAAGAAACACTTCATGGCCAACGGATAAAGCTTTAGACGGGCAAAAAGATTGGCAAATTTGAAAAGCGTTTTATTCCTGGCTTCATTACCTGCAGATCCGTTGTCGCTTACCTCAAGCTGTTTGAGATAATTCATCAACTGCTTGCGGTCACCTGAGTTATTAAGACTTATCGATACCTTTTTCTGGAGGTCAGTCTCACTCACATTATCAAAAATGCTGACAGCGGGTTTTGTCTTGACTGAGGTAAAATCCTTTTCCTCAATATACTCACTATTAATGGCTGATGTATCGGCAGCATCCTGTTTGTAGGGCAGCGAAGCAGACATTTGCGCAGAGGCGGTGAGCGTGCCAAATGTTAAAACAACTGCGGAGAAGATTTTAAAAAACGGTAAATGTATACGGTTAATCATACTTAATTGCAATTGATCAGGTAACGCGTTTTTTTGGGCGATGGGGGATCCCTATCAGTAACAATAACAAAACGCGCTACATCGTACTTCGCGGTTCGTTGAGATAAATATAGCAACTAACCATTGTTAAATACACCAATGTGGAATATTTCACATCTTTTAACATTTCTACGACGATAACGAGTATTGAGATTTTCAAACGTGATCCCTGATTTAGTATCTATAGGTTTCTCTAAGATTAAATAATTGAATAGAAATGTTTTTTAAATTAAATTTATTCTATAACTTTATTTAATTACCGTCAAGTAAGTTCTACTACTCTCATTTTTAATCAATTAAACCAAATTTTATGAAAAGGAATTTTATGTTATCAACGCTGGTAGCTGTTTTGCTATTCGCGTTACCATCTTTTATACCGGTTGATACAAAACCTCCGGTAAAGAAAACTACCAAGAAAAATGCAGTTATGGCACCGCAAAATTTCCCTTCGTGTGGCGCGGTCATCAACATACATGTTACTTCTTTTTCAGCTTATTCAATAACCATAGAGTGGAACCCGAGTTCGGCCAGTTCATATGGCATAGGTGGGTATTGGAATACTACGGGTGCATCGCTTCCGCCGCCAAGTGGCAGCACATCAGCAAATAGCCTTACGCTCGCCATTCCTTCTTCGGCCACCGGGGGGCGTGTGGCCATCCTGGCGAAATGCGCGGACGGCAGTACTTCTACTGCTCCCGATTTTTCGCATGGTGTACTATTTGATAAAAACTCACTTACCTGGAGTACTTTCTAATGAGTTTTGATTATGACGGTAACCAACAATGCCCGCGAAAGCGGGCATTGTTGGTTAATACCAAGCGTAGATGTATTAGTTGAATCACAAATTTACAGCCTTACGCTTGGGCATTAGCAAATGCATTAACAACCAGGCTGCCACATATGCGCAGGCGCAAATGGTGAACAGTATATTATAACCAGCCGTTACATTACCCGCTGCCCTGGCCGAATCAAGCACCCAGCCGATAAAGAACGGGAATAAAATGGCGCCTACCGAGCCTGCCATACCAGCAATGCCTATTATGGAGCTTACAGCTTTTTTAGGAAAAATATCTGATGCTGTGGTATAAATATTGGCGCTCCAGGCCTGGTGCGCAGCTGCGGCTAAACCAATGAGTGCCACTGATTGCCAGATATTGGTTGCGTACCTTGCCGTAAAAATCGGCACCACACAAAGCGCGAAAATAAACATGGCTGTTTTCCGGGCCTTAAACACCGGCATCCCGCGCTTAATAAACCACGATGACAAATAGCCGCCGCCAATACTACCGATAGTGGTAGCCGTGTAAATAAGTATCAACGGCAGCGTAGGCTTTTTAAGATCAAGGTTAAAGGTGCTGGAGAAATAGGAAGGTAGCCAAAACAGGAAAAAGTACCACATAGGGTCTGTTAAAAACTTACCTACCACTAATGCCCATGTTTGCCTTACCGTAAATAAGCGGCTCCAGGCAATTTTTTCTGTAGCCAGTTTACTTTCGGCTGCTTCTTCTTCGGCATCGCTATTGATGTATTCTAACTCATCACTGTTGATTTTTTTGTGGCGGGAAGGGATTTCGTAATAGATCCACCAGAATATCAGCCATATAAAACCTATGGCGCCGGTGATGATGAACGCCATTTGCCAATCGTAAACACCTAATATCCACGGCACCAGTATAGGCGCCACAACCGCGCCAATGTTGGCTCCCGAATTAAAGATACCGGTTGCAAAAGCACGCTCTTTTTTAGGGAACCATTCCGCTATCGCCTTTATAGCTGCTGGAAAATTTCCGCCCTCGCCAACACCTAAAATCATTCTTACTACCAAAAATCCGAAGGTGTTATTTACAACACCGTTCAATACCCCAGCTAAACTCCAGACAATAATTGAGATAGTGTAGCCTTGCTTAGTATTCAAACGGTCTATAAAAGCTCCAAATAATAATAAACCAAAAGCGTAAGCTGCCTGAAAGGCTATAACTATAAACCCGTAATCGCTTTCAGACCAGTGGAATTCTTTCTGTAAGTCAGGTTTTAAAAAACCTATTACTTGTCTGTCGAGGTAATTAATGGTGGTGGCAAAAAATAGCAGCACAACCACCGTCCAGCGGTAGTTGGTTCTTTGTGTTTGGCTCATGATGTAAGGTTGCCGCTACCGCGCCCCTTTGACCAGTTCTAAAGCGAGCAGGGTATTGGTATATAATTGGTTATAATTTTTATCTTTCAGTACATCAGAGGTGATCAGCTTGCTGCCCATACCAACAGCTACTACACCCGCTTTAAACCAGGCGTTAATGTTTTCCGCGCTCATATCTACACCGCCTGTAGGCATCATCTTAACACCCGGGAACAACTCTTTTATTGCCGAAACAAAACCCGGCACCAAAACATTTGCAGGAAATAACTTCACAAAAGAAACATCAAAATACCTGGCAGCCTTGTCAATCTCTGTAGGGGTCATACATCCCGGTATCCATAAATAGTTATTGGTTACAGCTAAATGGCCTACTTCTTCTGCCAGTATGGGCGATATGAAAAAATCAGCGCCGGCTAAGGCATAGTTATCAAAGTCCTGCGGCGTTTTGATGGTGCCTATTCCTAATATCAGGTCGGGAAATTCGTTTTGTTGAAGCTCTTTTAACGCTTTAAAATTTTCAAGTGCCGCCTCGCCGCGGTTGGTGTATTCTATTACACGGATGCCTGCTTTGTAAAGCGTTCGGGTTACGTCTAAACTAACCTGTTTATCGGCATGGTAAAAAAGTGGCAGCATGCCTTGGGAAATAATAGCATCCGTGATTTGCTGTTTAGTTTTCATACCGAATGGTTTTTAAAACATCATCCACTTTACTTGTGGTTGCATCGCCTTCAATAAAAAGTTTCGCGAATGCCGCCGCGGTAGCAAAGTCTAAAGTTTCCTTGTAGGATAATTGATTGTACAAGCCATATATCAGGCCGGCCATAAAGCAATCGCCGCTGCCTACTTTATCCACTACATTATCGGCGTGGTACTCGGCAGAATGGTGAAATTCATTGTCAGCGTATATCGTCGTATAATAATCAATACCATCGCGCGAGTCAAACCGGAAGGTATTAGCCACTACCTTACATTTTGTAAACGCTTTTTGAATATCTTCTGATGAACGTTGAGCCTGTTTAAGATAAATACTTTTTTGTCCCGATTCATGAATATCGCCCAAAACTGGAATACCCAATAGTTTCTCAGCAGCCCAGATGTTACCCATAATAAGGTCGCAATAATGTGCGAGGCGCGGCATCACTTCAAAGGGTTGCTTGCCATATTGCCAAAGTTTAGCGCGGTAATTCAGATCAACAGAAATAAAAATGCCTCTGTCAGATGCAGCTTTAAGTACTTCTTCGCAAAGTTCGGCAGCCTCCGGGCTTAGTGCCGGGCAAATAGCGCTGAAATGAAACCAGCTTACATCCTGCAAAACCTCGTCCCAATTAACGGTACCGGTTTTTAATTTGGCAAATGACGATTCTGCACGGTCGTAAATCACCGCATCGTGCTTCATATCTTTACCCTTAGTTAAATAAAAGGTGCCCAAACGGCCGTCGCTTTTCACAATAGCCGATGTGTCGATCTTCCTTTTTTGCAGATAATTGATCAACTGTTCGGTGAGGCCGTTATCGGGTAAGGCGGTAAAGTATTTTACAGGTACATTCCAATGAGCAAGCGCGGTAGCTACATTGAGCTCGGCGCCGCCAACGTGGAAAGGCATGGCATTATTATTTAGCCAATGGCTATCCGCGTCAGGGCAAAACCTGAGCAGTAATTCGCCGAATGTTAAAACTTTGCCTGCCATAGCTGCTAATGTAGTTAAACCCCGCTGAATACGGAAAAACCACCATCAACGCATATCATGGAACCGGTTACAAATGCCGAAGCATCGCTAAGCAGCCATACTAGTGCGCCGATCAATTCGTCAGGGTGCCCAAATCGTTTAAATGGCGTTTTACGAATCACAGACTCTCCGCGACTGGTGTAGCCACCATCAGGTGTGGTCAATAAATTGCGGTTCTGCTCAGTTAGGAAAAAGCCGGGAGCAAGTGCATTCATGCGGATGGCATCGCCATAACGGTTAGCCAACTCAACCGCGAACCATTCGGTATAGCAATCAACGGCGGCCTTGCCCATATTGTACCCTAACACCTTGGTAACGGCCTGTTTAGAGTTCATGGATGATATGTTAACGATACTTCCTTTGCCGGTTTGCGCTATGGCCTCTCCAAACACCTGTGTAGGCAGTATAGTACCCCAAAGGTTTACATCCAGTACCTTTTTCATGCCCTCTATATTGATCTTAAAAATATCCTCATCGGGCTGTATAACGCCTGCAGGCATATTGCCGCCGGCACCGTTCACCAGGCCATCAATACGACCAAATTTATCTAAAATCTGGGTTTTAGCTTCTATAAGGGCCGCTTCGTCAAGCGCGTCGGCGATGAGGGCAATGGCTTTACCGCCTTTTGCGTTAATGACCTGGGCGCGTTCATCTGCAACCTGTTTGTTGCGGCCAAGTATGCCCACGGTACCGCCTGCTTCAACAATACCGTTAATAAACGCGTTGCCTAATATACCGGTGCCACCGGTAACTATGATAACTTTCCCTTCGAGCGAAAATGAGTTGTTCATGAGTAGTGTTTATGTATTTTGCAGTTTAATTTTAGATAGATAATGCTTTAAATGCTTGGCAATGTAATACAATGCAAGTTGAAAAAGTAATAAATTATGCATGTTTTGCAAGATTTATGTGAAATACTGCTAAATACATGTCAAAATAACGGTTTTGTAATTTTGTCACCGGTAGCATAAGGTTATGCTAAATTATTTTTGTTATTTACGGCTATGAGTTTAGAACAAACCTGGCGCTGGTTTGGGCCATCTGACCAGGTATCACTGAGTGATATTAAGCAGGCAGGGGCTACCGGCATAGTTACTGCGCTGCACCATATTGCCAATGGCGCTGTATGGCCTGTTGAAGAGATCATGAAACGTAAGCAGCTTGTTGAAGCTGCCGGTTTAAAATGGTCTGTGGTAGAAAGCGTGCCTGTGCATGAAGATATCAAGAAGCGCAGCGGCAATTTTGAGCATTATATTGATAACTATCGCCAAACGTTAAGTAACCTTGGCCAGTGCGGTATACATACCGTTTGTTACAATTTTATGCCGGTGCTTGATTGGACCCGCACCGATCTGGATTACCCCATGCCTGATGGTTCAACAGCCCTGCATTTTAATATGGTACATTTTGCCGCTTTTGATATGCATATCCTCAGGCGCCCAAAAGCGGAGCAGGATTATCCGGAGCATATCCGGCAGCTCGCGGCAGAATATGCCCATGCCCTTGATGCGGAAGGCAAAAAAAAGCTCACCGCAAACATTATAGTCGGCTTACCCGGAGCCGAAGAAGGTTATACGCTTGATGAGTTTTTAGCGGTACTGGCTTCCTATAAAAATATTAATGCGACTATCTTAAAGGCTAATCTCGCGCATTTTTTGCGGCAGGTGATACCGGCGGCAGAACAGGCCGGGGTGATGATGTGCATACATCCGGACGACCCTCCTTATGATATACTGGGTTTGCCGCGAGTGGTAAGCAATGAGCAGGATATATGTGATATTTATAATGCTGTTGATAGCCACAATAATGGTTTAACTTTTTGTACAGGTTCCTTTGGCGTTATTCCGGGTAATAACCTCCCGGAGATGGTAAAAAACCTTGGTCACCGCATACATTTTGTGCATTTACGCAGTACTAAAAGAGATAATCTGGGCAGTTTTTACGAAGCCGACCACCTGGCCGGTGATGTAGATATGTATGAAGTAATGAAGGCGTTGCTTGAGGAGCAGCAAAGGCGGATTGCTTCGGGCAGAAAAGATACCCAAATACCTTTCAGGCCCGATCATGGGCATAAAATGCTCGACGATCTCAAGAAGAAAACCAATCCAGGCTATTCCGCCATAGGCCGTTTGCGTGGACTTGCGGAATTAAGAGGGCTTGAACTGGGCATTAAAAAAGCCTTTAATTATTAACAGAATATCTTAGCTAACCCGGGTGTACAACGCCCTCATCGGGCTTAGGCGTATCAGGTGTAATTTCAGGTGGCTGGTTGTCCGGCGCTTCAGTAGGTATCTCCCTGATATTAGGGTCTGTGGGTTGTTTAATTTCCGGCCCTTCTATGTGCACAGGCATTTCTTCCGGCTCAGTAGGTATGGTTTTGTGTTGCTTGCTCATGTATATATTAATCATATATCCTGATAATTGTTTGAAAGCAGGAAGGTAACCCTCGTTTATTAATAGCCAATGATTTGCAGTTGTAGCTAATTATATTTGCATTGTGCCTGTTCCTAAAAAGAAAACGACCATTACGGCAAGGAGAAAGCCTACAGGTCGTAAAAAGAAACTCCAAAGCCAGTATCCTTACTTAAGATGGTATCTCATTACGCTTGGCTTTGCCGTGCTTTTTTCTCCTTTCTATTACGGATATGTATTTAAGACCTTTTCCTCGGCCTGGCGCTGGATAGAGGACATTGGCACACCTGCTTCGGGCCGCATTTACAAGAGCTTCGGCATCAGCATACCTGAGGGTTATAGCGTACATGGCATAGACGTTTCTTATGCCCAGGGTAAGATCTACTGGCAAAAGGTGCGCCGCATGCATGAAGATAGCGTCCGTATCTCATTCGCCTATATTAAAGCAACGGAGGGCCTGCTCAAGGTTGATCCCTATTTCAAGAGAAACTGGCGCGAAGCCGCTAAAGTGGGAATAAAATGCGGGGCTTACCATTTTTTTAGGCCTAAGAAGAATGGTTTGTGGCAGGCCCGGTTTTTCTTGCAGAATGTGGAGATAGAAAATGGCGACCTGCCTCCGGTGGTAGATATTGAACGGCTTGATGGAAAATCACCAGCAGCCATGCGCAAAGAATTAAAGGAATTTATACGGCATGTGGAGTCGAAAACAGGAGTAAAGCCGGTTATTTACACCGGCATCAGTTTTTATAACGACTACCTGCGGGGCTTTTTTGATGGTTATCCCTTATGGATAGCCCATTACGACCAGCCAAAGCTTAATTTACAAAAGGGCACCGACTGGAGGTTCTGGCAACACTCAGAAAGGGGCCATATCAACGGTATTGGCCACACTGTAGACTTTGATGTTTTCAAAGGTGACAGCACCGACCTGGAACGGATAACGATCAGCAGATACAGTAACCGTTAGAGCTTATCACACGGAAGCCTTCTCTTTAGGGAAATTTTTATTAGCCAGTTTGGCAATGATCTCATTACGGCTTTTACCTTCAAGAGCCATCAAAAACTCGATGGGGCCGCCTTCAATTCCGCAGCCAAAGCATTTAAATACATTGCTTGACGGGTTCACCATCAGCGAAGTGGTTTCATCTTTGTGAAACGGGCAACGCCCTTTTAATGCTTTGCGGCTTTGTTGTAAAAGTACATGCTTTGAAACGATGTCAACCAGATTCATACTCACAATATATTATCAAAAAAATCGGGCCTCAAATATACTAAAGCCCGTTTTTACCGGCAATGAGCTTGGTTAAAAAGCGTCACTCAGAAAGGCTAACAGGGTGCTTATCAGTACCATATTTTTTATCGGTCGTATGAAAATATTTACAGATGCTCTTTTTATTAAGTGTGGCGATTATATGTGCGGGTTAATTAGAAATTAAGTTAGGGTAATTGTAACTGGCATTGGTAACAGGTTTATTGGTGGTAGATTTTATCATTGAGAATTGTAGTGTTTTGATGATGGAATGTTAAGAGAAGTATACAACATGTAGTTTTATCATACAGTTTTAGATGGTGCCAGTAAGTATTTACAATATTAAATTAATTATAATTAATATTGATTTATAGGTAAATAATTGACTATTATTGATATATAATTTTATTTAGTAGTTAAATTTTTGTTTGGCGTTTCGTTTGGTTACTTCTTGGCACAAACAACCGCACATGCAAAACCAACTAAAGATATTTACGTGGCATATCCACGGTAGCTATCTGTTCTATCTATCTCAGGGAAACTACGACATTTATATTCCAACTAAGCCGGAAAAAACCGAAGGATACTATGGCAGGGGAGAAACCTTTCCTTTCGGAGCCAATGTTATCGAGATTCCTGCTGAAGAAGTTAAAGATCATTCGTTTGATTGTATCGTATATCAAACCAATAACAATTATTTAACCGACCAGTACGAGATACTTTCAGAAGAGCAGCGTAAACTGCCGCGTATCTACATTGAGCATGACCCGCCACGCCAGCATCCAACTGATACAAAACACGTAGTTGATGATCCGGAGGTTACGCTGGTGCATGTTACCCATTTTAACCGCCTGATGTGGGACAGCAACAACACGCCAACCCGTGTTATTGAACATGGCGTAACTGATAGCGGTGTTGTTTACAAAGGTGATTTAGACAAAGGCATTGTAGTAATTAATAACCTGCCGGCGCGTGGCCGCCTGCTGGGTTACGATATATTTATGAACGTTCGTAAACATGTACCGCTTGATTTGGTGGGCATGGGTACAGGAGACCTTGGACTTGGTGAGGTGTTGCATCCGCAGCTACCAGAATTTCAAAGCCGTTACCGTTTCTTTTTTAATCCAATCAGATATACCAGCCTCGGACTTGCCATTTGTGAAGCCATGATGATGGGGATTCCTGTTGTTGGTTTAGCCACAACAGAGCTATCAGCAGTGATCGAAAATGGCGTATCAGGTTTTATCCA
The DNA here is from genome assembly GCF_002288635.1 of Mucilaginibacter sp. MD40. GTDB lineage: Bacteria > Bacteroidota > Bacteroidia > Sphingobacteriales > Sphingobacteriaceae > Mucilaginibacter. Next base: position 2,279,261 of record NZ_NRSW01000001.1, read on the forward strand.
TACTGATGTGGATTACCTGGTAGAAAAAATGAAGCTTTTAATTAACGAGCCGCAACTGGCTCTTGAAATAGGTAATAACGGCAGAAAGGTAGCTATGCAGCGCTTTAACATCCAGCGCTTTGCCAATGATTGGGAACAACTTTTTAGCGAAGTGACCAACAGGCAGGTACCCGAATCCCTAATAACAGCATCATGAAATATCAAACGAAAAGGATCGCAATGATCAGCGACCATGCATCGCCGCTTGCAAACCTTGGCGGCGTTGATACCGGCGGGCAAAACGTATATGTTGCCCAATTAGCCAAGCAACTGGCAACACAAGGTTACCTGGTTGATGTGTTTACCCGGAAAGATGATTCTTCTTTGCCCAGTGTGGTCAACTGGGTAAGCGGTGTGCGCGTCATTAATATAGAAGCTGGTCCGGTGGCTAATGTTCCTAAAGAGGAACTATTACCTCATATGAAAGCGTTTAAAGCAAACATGCTTAAATTTATAAGACATGAAGAGATCGAATACACCTTGGTGCATGCCAATTTCTTCATGTCGGCGTTGGTGGCTATGGGCATAAAAGAGCAGTTAGGCATACCTTTCGTGGTTACCTTCCACGCACTCGGTCATGTAAGGCGCAATCATCAGAACGATGCGGATAAATTTCCTGTTGAGCGCCTGGATATTGAAGAAAATGCTGTTAAGATGGCTGACCATATTATAGCAGAGTGCCCTCAGGATAAGGAAGACCTGATCAAATATTACAACGCTAACGAAGACAAAATTTCTGTAGTACCTTGCGGCTTTAGTCACCACGAATTTTCGCCGATGGATAAGCAGTGTGCGCGAAGGATATTAGGCTTACCGCAAGATGAGCACATTATTTTGCAGTTGGGCCGTATGGTGCCACGCAAGGGCGTTGATAATGTGATTGAAGCATTGGCCGGAGTTAAAACCAAAACCAAACAGGTGAGGCTGCTGATTGTTGGCGGCGAGTGCGAAGAACAGGAAGAAGAAACCTGCCCCGAATATGCAAGGCTACTTAATATTGCACGCAAAAATGAAGTTATTGAGCAGGTGATATTTGCGGGGCGCAAAAACCGCGATAAGCTCAAATATTATTACGCCGCAGCCGATATTTTTATCACCACTCCCTGGTATGAGCCTTTTGGGATTACACCATTAGAAGCCATGGCCTGCGGAACACCGGTAATAGGTTCAAATGTAGGCGGAATTAAATACAGTGTAAAAGACGGAGAAACGGGTATATTGATTGAACCTCACAACCCGAAGCAATTAGCGCAAGCTATTAACGATTTACTTAGCGATGAAATGCTGCTAAGCGATATGGGTGAGAATGCTATTGAACGCGTTAACCGTTATTTTACCTGGGCAAATGTAGCCAATATGATTAAGGCAGTTTACCGGAATATTGCACCGGTTACGAGATTAGTTCAAAAGCAATCGCAGGCTGCTTAATGAAGAACAGGGCAGTTTTCCTGGATAAAGATGGCACACTGATACCCGACATTCCTTACAATGTCGATCCGCAGTTAATAACCCTTCAGGCTGATGCCATTGAGGGGCTAAAGCGCTTACAAGTTGCTGGTTATCTTTTTGTCATCGTGTCTAATCAATCGGGCGTGGCGCGTGGCTTTTTTGAGGAGAAGATGTTAGTAGGAGTAGAGCAACGTATTAGTCAGCTATTGCAGGAGCGTGGGATCGAACTCTCCGGGTTTTATTATTGTCCGCATCATCCTGATGGTATTGTAACGGGTTTCAATAAAGATTGTAATTGCCGCAAGCCTGCACCGGGTATGCTGTTAACAGCAGCAGTGGCGCATAATATCGATTTGGGATTATCCTGGATGATTGGCGATATCCTTAACGATGTGGAAGCAGGTAACCGTGCCGGTTGCAGTACAGTTTTAATAGATAACGGCAACGAAACCGAATGGGTACCCGGTCATCACAGAGTACCAACAATTACCGCTAAATCAATCGACGAAGCTGCGACGCTGATGTTAAAATCAAACCAACATGAATTGGCAGGGCTGTAAAAATATCCTCTGCATACGCCCGGATAACATGGGCGACCTGATCATGTCGGGGCCGGCCATTAGTGCGCTTAAGGAAAGTTTTGGTGCCCGTATAACGTTGCTTACCTCAACAATGGCTAAAGGCATTACACCGATGATGCCGGAGATTGACGAAGTAATGATCTATGATGTGCCCTGGGTGAAGACCGCGGAAGCCGGAGTAACGGAGGCGTTATATGAGATAATTGCCAATATTAAAAGCAAAGCCTTTGATGCCGCGGTAATATTTACGGTTTACAGTCAAAACCCACAATCAACGGCCATGCTGGCTTACCTGGCAGGAATACCCAATATACTGGCTTACTGCCGCGAGAATCCGTATCATTTAATTAACAACTGGGTGCCCGATAAGGAGCCATATGATCTTATAAAGCACCAGGTTCAGCGCGATCTCGATTTGGTTGCTGCCGTAGGTGCTTATACCAATAATGATAATTTAAGTCTGGAAGTTGATGATCATTTATGGCCGGGAATATCCACCAAGCTTAACGTGATTGGTGTGGATTTAACAAAGCCCTGGTTGCTGATCCACCCCGGTGTAAGCGAACCAAAGAGAGAATATCCATTTAAGCTTTGGGTTGAGGCAGGTAAAAGATTAGTAAATGATGGTTATCAACTCGTGGTTACGGGAGCTTCAAGCGAAAAAGAACGCGCAGATTGTTTGGCAACTGAAATAGGAGCAGGCTGCTTTTCAAGTGCAGGACTTTTTCCACTTCAGGAATTTGTTTGCCTGGTTAAGCATTCACCGCTGCTGGTATCTGTTAACACCGGTACCATACATATCGCAGCCGCGGTTAACACTCCTGTGGTTGTGCTGTATGCGCAAACCAATCCACAACATACGCCGTGGAAGGTACCCCATGTAGTTTTGCCATTTGCAGTGCCTGCGAACCTGCGCAGCCGTAATGAGGTGATACAATATGTAAACCGAACGTTATACAGCGAGCCGGTAGCAATGCCGGATGCAGAAGCCATTTCAACAGCAGTTAAGAGCCTGCTTAACCCGCCAGGCTCACCAATTCAACTGTCTCCCGGAATACCAGATGAAAATCCGGCGATTGCAGCCAGTTAATGGTACGATGAACGCGCGTATCTAAAGGCCCCCATCTTTGTGGTTCTCCATCCATACTGATCACGATGCTTGGCGTTTTAAACGCGGACGCTATATGCGAAACGCCCGTGCAATTTGAAATTAGTATAGCTGCATTCTGTATCAGCACACCAACAGCACCCATAGATGTTTTGCCAGCGGTATTAATGGGCTCATGCCTCATGTGGCTTATTACAGCTTCAATAATGTCACTTTCTTCCTTGGTGCCGGTAAGCACGGCTTTGTACCCTTCGTCAAAACAGTAATCTGCCAGAGCAGCGAAATATTTTACCGGCCATTGGCGGTAGCTGCCTCTCGATCCGGGGTGAATGCAAACATATTTTTTCGGTTCTATATCTAACTGTAAAGCATCTAACGCATCATAATCCGCGGTTGTTAATGGATACTCCAACTCATTACCCTGAGACTCGACGCCCAAAAAATCCATCAGGCGGATATGCCGTTCAATTTCGTGACCTTCATCGGGGTAAGTCATGAATAAGCCATTATCCGGTGCGTAATGTCCATCAATTTTATACCCGGCTGTATTCTTAGCGCCCAATAGTTCAACCATGGGGTTTACTACAGAACCATTACCCTGCATTTGTATGGCAAGATCAAAATGTTCATCCTGTACCTGTTTCAAAAAGCTGGTAAATGCGGCTTTATCCAATTGCTGTTCGGGCAGGCCCGGGTAGCCCGGGAAATGGATAAAATTATCGAAGTATTGTCCAAATCTTTCAGTGAACGATTTACCCCATGGCAAGCCAAGTAAGGTGATCTGCGCGTTGGGGTAAGCATGCCGCAACGCCCTTATGGCCGGTATTATACAAAGCATATCACCTAGTTGCAGTGCGCGGAATATGGCGATCTTCTTTATTTCGGAGGGAGGGATCTTCATAATTATCAGATAAATAAAACGCGGTATTTAATGGCTCCATACCATTGCCAAAACACCGAGGCAAATGGGATAATAATTGACGTATAGATCATTTCTAAAACATGGCTTGGGGCAAGGCTGGTATGTTGCAATCTTTTATAAATAAACCATGTGGTTAGCCCGGCCCATCCGGCAAAGCCGACTGTTGCGAGCGCCGGATAATGGCTTATCCACCCAGCCAGCATCATGATAAAAGCCGCGATAATGCAATAGTAAAACACTGGTGTTTTCTGGCAAATGAGCCTGTTATACAAGTCGGGGTGCTTTTTATAGAGCAATGCATTATACATGGTCTTCTTCTGGTCCTTAATGCTCACACCCCATGAAGATGGCCGTACCGGATGTACAACAACCGCACTTTCTACTCTGGTAATAGGCACGTTATTGTGAATGAATTTAAAATGCAGGTCACTGTCTTCGCGCCAGGCCATCTCAAATTCCTCATCAAATCCGCCTGCCTTTATCAGTGCTTTCTTTGTACAGGCGCAGTTCGCTGTAATAAAATCTGCCGTTTGCAAATGCGCCGTGTTCTGCTCATGATCAGTAGGGCGGCCGCTGATGGGCACTATAACCTTGCCGGTTATAGCGATTTCTTTTTCGGGGTCACAATGGGCAACTATCTGCTGCAGCCAATGTGCATCAGGCAGGCAATCATCGTCGGTAAAAGCAATAATGCTGCCCTTTGCATTTAGCCAGCCATAGTTACGTGCGCCTGCAGGTCCCTTTTTTTGGGAGAGCGGCAGATACTTTATCTGCGGATGATCGTAAAGCGACCACTTGCTAATGGCAGCTTTAGTTTGTTCATCAGGCCCATCGCTCACCACAATAATTTCGTACTGATGTTTGTCAAACTTTTGCTGAAGCAGCGCCTTTAAACAATTAGCTAATAGCTTCGGCCGCTGATACGTCGGTATCACTATAGATACGGTTATCATTTTCTTTTTCTATTACAAATGAACCAATGATCAATGCATCAAAAGGCGACGACCAAAAACATTCTACCGCATCGCGTGGTGTACAAACTATTGGTTTGCCCAGGGTATTAAAGGATGTGTTGACTAATACCGGCACGCCTGTTTTGCGTTCAAATGCTTTCAATAAGTCATAGTAATCTTTATGTTGTTGTTCGTTTATAGTTTGGATTCGGGCAGTACCGTCAGTATGCCTTACAGCAGGTATCTGATCGGCCTTGTCTTCCTTTACATCATAAATGAACAGCATAAACGGAGAGTATTCCGCATTGTTAAACCACTCACCTGCTTTTTCCTGTAATACAACAGGTGCTACCGGGCGAAAGTCTTCCCGGTCTTTTACCTCGTTTAACCTTGCCTGCATGGCCGGGTTAATAGGGGATGCCAGTATGGAGCGGCTGCCCAAAGCCCTTGGGCCAAATTCCATGCGTCCTTGGTACCAGCCAATAATTTTATCTTGCGCAAGAATGTCCGCTGTTTCTTCGGCAATATTTTCAAGCTTCCTATAGGGTACTTTCCAAAGCTTTAGTTGCTTTTCAATTTCAGCGTCACTGTATTGCGGTCCCCAGTAGCAATGGTCCATTACAAAAGTCTTCTCATCGCTTTTCCGTTGCTGCGCGTCTAACCAAAGGGCGGCACCAAGCGCGGTACCATCATCGCCGGATGCAGGTTGTATCCAAATGTTTTTAAAGAAGCCTTTGTCGCGAATACGTGCATTGGCCACACAGTTAAGCGCTACACCACCCGCAAGGCATAGGTTATCTTCTTTAGTTTCTTCGTGTAACCAGCCGGTAAGTTCCAGCATGGCTTCTTCTAAAACTAATTGCAGGGAGTGTGCTACGTTAAAATGGTGTTTAGTAAATTCTTCGTGGCGTAAGCGTTTAGGGCCAAAACGCTCCGTTAGGTTTTGGTTGTTGATGGTATATTGCCCATTAGCGCCAATTTGTACTATCTCGCGAAAATCGTTCACAAACTCCGGCTTGCCGTACGATGCTAAGGCCATTACCTTGTATTCGTCGCTTGAATGGAGGAACCCTAAATGTGTAGTAACATCCTCATACAATAACCCTAAGGAATGCGGCATGTTTACCTGGCCTATACGGTCTAATTGCTGGCCGTGCCCAATATTGTAGGTGGTAGTCGCTTGCTCACCACGGCCATCAACCGTCATTACCGCTGCATTGCGGAACGGAGAGCAATTGAAAGCGCTTGCGGAATGCGAAATATGGTGCTCAACAAAATGCCACTTTTCGCGGCCAATGTGGCAGCCTATAAACCGCTGCTGCAGATGATGCGGCCAACCATCTCTCAACTGGCCGGGTGCGTTTAAAATAGATGACAGGAATAGGGGCTCCCAGGGATTACCAAATTCTTCATTCAAATGCGAACGTCCTTCCTCAAAAGGAATTTCTATCGTTTCCTTGCCTCGATACTTTTCACCAATAAGTAAATAGGGGTCAAACGAATAAGCCACATGGTCTATATCGTTGATATGGATGCCGGCCACTTTAAGGCAATAATCAATTGCATGGAAAGGAAGCTCCCAAGTGGAGAATGGCACCGGCCGCTTGCCGTGTTTGTAATGGGTAAAACGCTCTTCCTCTGTAGCGGCAAGCAAAATACCGTCTTTTACGATACAGGCCGCGGAGTCATGGAAAGCGGCATTTATTCCAAGTGTATACATTCTGGTGGTTTTTAAGGTAGATGTAAGTGCTTTTGAAGCTCCCAAAGTAATAGTGTATTTGGTACGCAGCCCTTTAACAACAGAGTGAAATGTGTTAAGTTTTAAATAAATTAATTTTCTTAAAATGATAATAATTAAAACTATGGAGAATTGTAAAGTGTTGTAGTTGAATAAAAAACAATAGATAATTATGAAAGCAGCCGTATTTCACAAACCTGGCGATATTAGATACGATACCGTTGAAGATCCGAGAATTGAAGACTCACGCGATGTGATTCTCCGCGTTACATCTACAGCCATATGCGGCTCAGACCTGCATATTCTGAGTGGCGGCGTGCCACAGAAAGAGCCAATGGTAATGGGGCATGAGTTTATGGGCATTGTTGAGGAAGTTGGTAGTTCTATTACCAATCTTAAACGCGGAGATAGGGTAGTAGTGCCGTTCCCGATAGCCTGCGGCCATTGCTTTTTTTGCCAGCATGGTGCATCTCCCGCTTGCGAAAATTCAAACTACAAACACTACGGTCCTGATGGCGATATGCTCGATCAAAAAGGTGCTGCCTTATTCGGTTATACCGACCTTTACGGCGGCTATTCAGGCGGTCAGGCAGAGTATGTACGTGTACCTTATGCAGACATCAGCCCAAGGGTAGTGCCCGATAATCTGACCGACGAACAAGTGCTTTTCTTGACCGATATTTTTCCTACCGGATGGTCAGCAATCGACTGGGCCGGGCTAAAAGGCGGTGAGGTTGTAGCCATATTTGGTTCGGGACCGGTTGGCCTGATGGCTCAAAAGGCAGCATGGATTAATGGTGCAAGCAGGGTGATCGCTATTGATCCGCTTGATTACCGTTTAGAGCGTGCGCGTGTCGTTAACAAGGTTGAAACCCTAAATCCGCACAATGTTGATGTAGTTGAAGCTATTCGCGAAATGACAGGCGGTCGAGGTGCTGATGTATGTGTGGATGCCGTAGGGTTTGAACCCGAACGAAGCATTATAGACAAAGCAAAAGCCCTTATCAACTTTGAAGTTGGCAGCATGAAGGTTTTAGATATGGCCTTTAAAGCCGTACGCCGTATGGGCACTGTTTCTATAATGGGTGTGTATGGCTCTACATACGATAACTTCCCTTTCCATCGCTTATTTGATAAAGGTATCACCCTTAAAATGGGGCAGGCACCGGTTATCAACTATGTTGATCATCTGATCGATCTGGTTAAACAGGAGAAAGTTGTGCTGGATGATATCATCTCACACACAATGCCTTTGAGCGAGGTTACAAAAGGTTATGATATGTTCCAGAACAAAGAGGACGACTGTGTTAAAGTAGTTTTAAAACCATGGGAACAATAAAATAGAACTATCAAATAAATGAAAACAGTTGTGAATTATGAGAGCAAAGGCGTGATAACAACCAGCGCAATAAACGGTAGAAGGTATGAGTCGAGTAAACTTTTTGCCGGGGATATGGCGAGATGCAAAAGCCTTTAGAGGAAAAGTAATTAAAGCTATATACAAAAAAACATGTCTGAAGATAAAAAAATGACCCGGCGACAAGCGGTTGCCGGCTTAGGAACTACGTTAGCCGCGGTTGTTGCAGCCCCGGCATTAGCTAATATAACAAATAATACAATGGAAGCAAAACCACTTGAAGACCCGACAACCAAGTATCCTAAACCGCCCTTTATGGAGCAAAGCCAGCCTTGGCCTGGCTTAGCCAGCAAAATGAACCCAAGACCCGATCATGGCGAAACGAGCTACAAAGGATCGGGCAGATTAAAAGGCCGTAAGGCTTTAATAACCGGCGGTGACTCTGGTATGGGTCGTGCCGCGGCCATTGCTTATGCCCGTGAAGGTGCAGATGTAGCCATCAATTACCTGCCTGCCGAAGAACAGGATGCGCAGGAAGTAATTACCCTGATGAAAAAAGAGGGGGTAAAAGCAGTCGCCATTCCCGGCGATCTTCGGGACGAAAGTTTTTGCAAGAGAATGGTTGATGAGGCGGTAAAACAATTAGGCGGACTGGATATACTGGTAAACAACGCCGCCCGCCAGCAAACCCGCAAAACCATTATGGATGTAAGCAGCGATGATTTTGATGCCACAATGAAGACGAACATTTACGCGCCATTCTGGACTATCAAAGCTGCAATGCCGCATCTAAAGCCGGGTTCAGCTATAATTGGTACCACATCAGAGCAGGCGTATGATCCGTCGCCAGATCTTTATGATTATGCGCAGACCAAAGCCGCTACCATGAACTATGTAAAATCTCTGGCAAAACAATTAGCGCCGAAGGGCATCCGTGTGAATGGCGTAGCGCCGGGCCCTATATGGACTCCGCTGCAGGTAAGCGGTGGGGCCACCATGGAAAAGTTAAAACAGTTTGGCGGCCAAACACCAATGGGCAGGCCGGGCCAACCGGCAGAGCTGGCCTCCATATATGTGCAATTGGCTGCGGCCGATGCCAGTTATGCAACCGGGCAGGTATACGGCTCAGCAGGTGGTAGTGGACAACCATGAGAAACAATAAAGGCGGCCATTGGCCGCCTTTATTGTTTCTTAACTATAGTGATCTCTCCATTGTTTTCCATATAAACTTTTTCTATCAGCTCCAGGTTTTCTGTGAGAGCCGACTTGCGAATACTTTGTAAAACATCATCGCGACAAACCTGCATAGCATTCATGTTAGGTTCATCGAACTTGCCGTTCTCGAATAGTACCAATGTGTTGCCTATAAAGGTTTTACGTATAAACTTACTTTTTACGGTAAGCCAGCCTATAAAGCGGTGTAAAAACACAATCACTAAACAGGTTATTACAACAGGGGCAAAGGCAGAGGCTCCTACAACGCTTCGGCTGAGGATAGCTCCCAATAATACAGCCACAATATTATCAACGGGTGCGCGTAAACCGAATGAGCGCCTGCCCGAAATTCTTATCATCATCAGCGCCAGGAAAAAAACCACAATACCCCGCAAACTCATTTGCAATGCATCGAGGTTTTTGCCTTCACCAAAAATATCGATCAATATATCTTTCATAGCATCAATCAGTATCTAAAATATGGGTAAGCATATCTGCGGTAGCCTGTATGGTTTGCGCGATAATTGATTCGCAATCTCCGGAAAAGTTAAATCTTTGATGATGTAATTCATGCCTTATTGTTATAGAAATGAACATGGTACCAACCGGCTTTTCCTGTGTTTCGCTGCCACCGGGTGTGGTAAGCCCGGTTACGCCGACACAAATGTCAGCAGGTATCAATGCTGGCAAACGCTTGGCCAACTCGTCCGTTACTTCCATTGATTCGGGAATGTATCGTTCTATGATTTCATGTGGTACTTTTAACAGACTTTCTTTCAAAGCCGCATCGTAGCACACAATACCCCCTTTGAGTACGCTACCAGAAAACTCGGATAAGGCAAATTCAGAACATAACCACCCTGCTGTGGCACTTTCAGCGAATGCTATGGTTAATCCTTTGTCGGCAATTAACTTGCTACATTCATTTATCTTTTGCTCCATAATTAAAATAATTACTTATTTAACAACTATTGGTTGTGTTTTGTTGCAAATGAATAAGTGTTGTACTTCTTTTAAGTATTTATTTGTAATTAATCTAAATAAAGATATTTTTGCAGTGATCGATATGGGGCTATGTGAGTAGCTATTAATTAATGATGATCAACAATGCGTTTTAAAAAATTAGTTGGCAAACTACACCTCATTCTTGGACTTGTTAGCGGGCTTGTTGTTTTTATTGTAGCGGTTGCTGCTGCAATTTTGGTTTTTGAAGAAGAAGGGCGGGAGCTTTTTCAGCGCGAATTTTACCATGTAGAAAGAATAGGTGAGCACAAGGCTACTTTTAAGCAGATGGCAGATACCATTAAGCTGCACCATCCCGATTTTAAGTTCAGTAGTATACGTTTTAAAGAAAAAGCCGATGCCGCGGTTATTTTTTACAGTAAAAAGGATCGCGCTATTAGCGTTGACCCTTATACCAGCAAAATTATTTCCGTGCGAAACCTTAAAACCGATTTTTTCACGGTAGTATTAAAACTACATACGCATTTGTTAATGGGAGAGGTAGGGGGCGCTATAGTGAAAGCCAACGTACTCATATTTTTTATAATGTGCCTGAGCGGCCTTGTATTATGGTTGCCAAAGCAGTTAAGGCACTTGAAACAGGCATTGCGCATTAAAATTAAGGCTGGTAAATGGAAACGCCTCAATTATGACCTTCATAGTGTACTTGGCTTTTATGCGGCCATTCCCCTAATTATTATTGCTTTTACCGGGATGTTCTTTGTTTATGACTCGGTTAAAAGCAGCGTAGCCGTTGTAACCAATAGCCCTAAGCCTAAAAAAGATAAGATAAAAGTTAAAGCAGGTAACAAAAAGGTTTATGGTATGGATGAGGCTTACCAATATATGCTGCATAATTACCCGGGTGCTATAGAAACATTTATGGCCCCGCCAGCGGGCAAAGACGGAGCCATCCGGGTGCAGATGCGGTACTCTTATACTATTGTAAGGCAACAAAATACTTTATATTTTGACCCATATACCGGGCGGATTATCAAAGCTGATCTGTTCAAAAATTATAATGCTTATGATAAGGTAGCTGCCAGCAACTATAACCTGCATACCGGCCGTTTTACGTTAATTGGTATCTGGGGTAAGATCATTTATTTTCTTGTTTCGCTCATAGCGGCATCATTACCCGTAACCGGGCTGATCATATGGCTTAACAAACAGAAAAAATCATCTAAAAAGGTCAAGCCAGCAGTATCTTTAAAAAGGGAATTGGTCGTAACTTAGTATAATTTAGTCAAAGGTCTAAACGAATAAAGGCTCCCCAAAGGGAGCCTTTATTCGTTTAGAGAACTATCTTTGCCACAAGTATTTAATTATTTAAGCTAATTATTTCCTGAGTAGTACGGTTACTATTGCCGCTAAAGAGGCCAACGCTGTGGCAATACTTATGAGGCCTTGTATCCCAACCTTTTCTCTTGGAGCGTGTTGTGGTACAAATATTTCCGCGCCGGGTTTAACAGACGGATGACTGCGGAAGAAGAGGAATTTTTTAGTGCCTTTAACTGAGCCGTTTGCATATTCAACGTATACCGCCCTTTTATCGGCGCTTGATGCATATCCACCTGCGCGATTGATGTACTCGCTAAGGCTCATACCTTTTTCATAAACTACGTTTATTGGTTTTAACACCTCACCGGATACTTTTACCGTTTGCAGTTCTGTAGGAATGTTAAGAATATCACCATCCTGTAGTATAAGGTCTGATTTTCCACCAGGATGTTTCATGATATCATTAAGGTCAATGCCTACCATATCGCTCCTGATTATTTCATTACCTAAAGCTGTTTTAGACGTGTCAGTTACACCATTCTGTACCTGTAACCTCTTTAAATTCAGGAGTTTTAAACGCTCATTTTTTTGGCTAAGCGTATCATTTTTGTCATTAGGGTTGTTGCCCAAGACAGTGCCGGGACGCTTTAATGAAGCACCTTCAGGGAAAGCCTGGATTGTTAAACCGCCAGCCCGTAAAAGCACATCAGAAATACGCTCGTTTTTCTTTTTAAGCGAGTAGTTGCCCGGATATTTAACTTCGCCTTTTATCAGCACGTTAAGTTGAGGGCGGTTTCTGTCAGCAAGTCGTACCGATATCACATCAAAGGGCTGTAAAATAAAAGGCTGTCCATGATAAGTAAGGTCAGAGTCTACCGCGATAGTGAAAAGATCTGCCGTACGCAGCGACCTGCCGGAAGTATCTGCATTATTTATCCTCCGCGAAACTTCCACACGGGTAAAAGCTGCATCGGGTTTAAGCCCACCCGCCATTTGTATGGCCGTTTCAACACTCATGTTATCGGCATATTTGTAAGTGCCCGGAAGCCTTACTTCACCTTTAACCTCAAAAGTATATTCATCGCGCAGGTCAAGTAATGAATTGATGCTTACTTTATCCTCACGCTGTAAAAGGGGATCAGTGGTTCTGCCGGCTAATACATCGTTCAGATCAACAGACAAAACCGTGGATGAGTTGTCCTTGTTTAACCGCAGCACATAAACCCTGTTAGTAAAGGCATCCTCTTTTAAGCCACCTGCACGGGTAATTAACTTACTTAAAGTTAAACCGTTGCTTAGTTCATAATCGCCGGGCCTGAAAACCGCGCCGCGTATTTGTACACGGTTTGCAAAGCGGTTGAGTATGGTTTCAACCGTAAATTTATCGCCATTATTAGGTCGGTAGGTGCCAAATTCAGCAGCCGGTATATCGGCTATTTGCCTTTCACGGGAAGTATTTTGTACTACTTTTACAGATGCTGTATAGGCGGTTGAAGAAAAGCCGCCGCTGAAGTTAATAAGATCAGTTAACGATTCGCCATCCTTCATTTCATAAATGCCGGGGCGTTTAACATCGCCAGTCATCTCTACCCGTTTTTTGTAAACAGGCACACTAATTACATCCTGATCCTGCAGGCGTATATTGCTGTTTTGCAAGCCTTTTAGTAAAAAGTCATAAATATCAACGGTTTGTATAACCCTATTGTTCCTGACTACGTGAATATCCCTGAATGAGCCGTTCTCATTTGGCCCTCCTGAAAGGTAAAGAGCATTAAATACCGATGACAAGGAAGATACAGTATAGGACCCGGGTTTTCTTACCTCTCCAACCAGGGTTACCCTAATACTTCTAATGTTACCTATATTAACATTAACCGTGGTGCGGCCTGTTCTAAGCGCAGGATAGGTTTTAGATAGCGCCGCTTTTATTTTCGTTTCGGCACGCTCAATGGTTAAGCCTCCAACGGCTATCACACCGGCATATTGCACTCTTATAGTACCTTCCGGGCTTACTTTGAGCCGGTAACTGGCTTCGTTATCACCTGTAAGGTCCAGCAATATCTCATCATCAGGCCCTATTACGTAATTTTTGGGAGTAGCTATCCTAAGGTTGGGCTCAAAAGTTTGAGTACCATCTCTGAATAAATTTTCACCGAATATTTTAGGCGACAGATTGGCAAACGCGTCAGCCATGCTCTTTTGTTTGCTTCGTGAGCTACTGTCAGCAGCCATACCGTTTATCTTTCTTCCCGAGGGTATGGTGTCCGTATCGGTTGATTGGTTGTTATTGTTGTTATTGCCTTTATTACGAAGATTACTTATCCTCACACGTAGTTTAGCAATTTCTTCGGGAGGCATACCTCTTGAAGCGGCAAGCTGGGCGGCCTGGTCGTCACTGTAGCCAAGTGAGTTCGCTTTTTTTACCAGTTCCAGTACTTGCTGGTCATTCAGGTCATCAACTTTAATATTTTGTAAATTTTGGCCATAGCTATTCATGCATAAAAAAACAAGAAACATGACCAAAATGGTATAAAGTGATTTTTTAAAGATCATATGTGATGTGTAGAGACAGAAAAATGATGTTTAGATATTTGCACTATAACCTACGGTTGACACCGTTTATTGCGGCACCTTAATAATTAACTTTTAAGCTGATGCTCAATTTACAATCAAGTAAAATTTTTGTTTGTTAAAAGTTTAGAAAATATAATGCAGACATAATTTTTAATAGAGAATTTTTCATAGTGTTGACGGGTACAAATATGAAAATAATAATCGGATTTAGCTTTGTAAATGTATGCATGCAACTTTGTCAGTATGTGTAATACCTACTCTACGGGCTAAATGCACTTGTTGTAACACTATAGCTAAAATTTAAATAATAGTTATTATTCTTCTGGTTACAAATTGAAAGGTTTTTCAATAATGGTTTAACGGTTACCAGATTTAGGATAATAAAGAATTTTCTGAGATAAGTAAAAATGTTCATAAGACGTTTTAAACCAATAAAAACAGTATAAAGGCTTAAATATTTTTAATATTTGAATGTCATAAACGCCTAATTTCCTATATTAATGCCGATTTCAATCTAAACAATAAACTAAAACGCAAGGTTGTAAAATCTTGTGCGTATTACTTAATGAGTATCCTTGCCGATCAGAAATATTATGGAAGTGCTGAAGGTGAAATGCTGCTACACCATTTGTTTGAGCAACAAGCAAAGCAGCATCCTGATGTAGTAGCCGTGCAATTTGGAGATGAGCGCATCACCTATGCTGAAATGAATAGGAGGGCCACTCAAGTGTCCGAAGTAATTTCCGCAACCAGTCCCGAAGCGCTTGTAATAGGAGTAAGCGCTACACGCTCTATAGCTACCATGGTAAGCCTGTTTGCCATATTAAAAGCAGGTAAAGCGTATTTACCCTTAGACCCCACTTTTCCCGCCGAACGCCTTCAGGATATTATTCTCGATAGCGGAATGGATACCTGCCTTGCCCCGGCGGCAGATGTGGATGTTTTTGGAAAACTCGTTAAAAACGTTATCATTTCAGACGGAGATATACAGGCTCCAGAGGAATTGCCGATAAGGGTTGCCAAAACCGGTATAGCTTATATCATTTACACATCAGGCTCTACAGGTAAACCAAAAGGCGTTTGCGTGGCCCATGCCGGGCCCATCAATTTGATTAAATGGAACCAACGCATAGCGCCATACCTGGGCATTGGGCATCGTACGCTTCAGTTTTCGCCACTGATATTTGATGCCTCTGTGATGGAGATACTCTGTACCTTATGTACAGGCGGTACCATGGTGCTGGTGCAGGAGGAGGTGCGTATTGACCCAATAAGGCTACTTAAGTATATTAACGACCAACAGGTAAACCGCATCATTGTCACTTTTGTGGCACTACAGTATTTAACTGAGGCTGCCGATGCCGAACAATTCTTTCCCGCGTCATTGCAGGATGTGATCAGCGCGGGAGAGCAGTTAAAGGTTACGCCGCAGATACTCCGCTTTTTTAAGGCTTTGCCCGGCTGTATTTTTTATAACATGTATGGCCCTACAGAGGCCAGCGTTTGCAGCACCGCCTTAAAACTGGAAGGTTCGCCTGATGCCTGGCCACTGCTGCCCAATATTGGCAAGCCTATTGATGGTGTTAATATTGTTGTGTTGGATGAACAACTACAGCAGGTACCTGATGGCGAACAGGGAGAATTATGCATTAGCGGCATTAGTTTGGCCGAGGGTTACCTTAACCGTGCCGACCTTACCGCGGAAAAATTTGTAGACTGGCAAGACGGCGATGGCAATGCCCGTAAAGTATACCGCAGCGGCGACCTTTGCCTTTACCTGCCTGATGGGAACATCGAGTATTTGGGCCGCAAGGATACCCAGGTAAAAATACGTGGTAACCGGGTTGAGATAGGGGAAATTGAGGTATTACTTAACCAGATGGATGGCATTCAGCAATCTGTTGTGGCGGCACGGGAAGATGTGCCGGGCCAGAAACGGTTGGTAGCTTATTTAAAGGCCGGGGGCGACAAAAAAGATATTTCTTACCTGCGCGATAGCCTGGAGAAGCACCTCCCCGAATACATGATCCCGTCCGCTTTTGTATGGGTTGATGGCTTTGTGGAAACTACCAGTGGTAAGATCGACCGCAATAAACTCCCCGCGCCTCATATGCAGCGCCCTGAATTATCGGTGCTGTATAAAGCGCCCGCTAACCCAACAGAAAAACGAATAGCAGATTACTGGGCCGGGTTGCTGCAAATAGACAGGGTAGGCGTTTACGACAATTTTTTTGAGCTGGGTGGTAATTCCATACTGGCACTTAAAACAGTTGCCGCTTTAAAAAAGCAGTACAATTATACTTTACCTATTACTAAAGTATACCAATACCCAACGGTAAATGGCATAGCATCCTACATCGATGGCAACAAAACAGTAGCCAGGGTAAATGCTGCAAAGCCGAGAAATAACGGTAACCAGGATATAGCTGTGGTAGGCATGGCGGTGCGTTTTCCCGGTGCTAATAATGTAGATGAGTTATGGAAGCTGCTTACCGAAGGACGGGAAAGTACCTCTTTCTTCAGCGACGAAGAATTGGATAAAAGCATTCCTATCGAAATACGCAATGCGCCTAATTATGTAAAAGCGCGCGGTATTGTTGAAGGTGCTCAAGGCTTTGATGCCGCTTTTTTTGGCATTAACCCTAAAGTGGCGGAGTTGATGGATCCTCAACAGCGTATTTTCTTGGAGCTGGCCTGGGAGGCGCTTGAAACCAGCGGGCATTTACCCGAACATTACAATGGGGTAATTGGGGTTTACGGCGGTGTAGGTAACAATACCTATTATATTAATAATGTATTAGCGCATCCTGATAAAATAGAGAATATAGGGCGGTTCTTAACCGCTACCATAAACGAGAAAGATTATATAGCTACCCGCACAGCTTATGAGCTAAACCTTACCGGCCCCGCTGTAAGCGTACACGCGGCCTGTTCTACCTCTTTGCTGGCTATTGCGCAGGCGGCCGATGCCATTCGGAACGGCCAATGTACGGTAGCGCTTGCCGGAGGGGCATCCATCAGTACACCTATCAACAGTGGGCATCTTTATCAACAAGGAACCATGCTCAGCGCCGATGGGCATTGCCGCCCGTTTGATGCCGAGAGTGATGGTACCGTATTTAGCGATGGAGCCGGTATAGTAGTGCTCAAAAATATGGATGATGCCATAAAAGATGGCGATACCATTTATGCCGTTTTAAAAGGAGTAGGGTTGAATAACGACGGTGGCGGAAAAGGTAGCTTCACTGCGCCAAGCGCTGACGGGCAGGCAGGGGCTATTGCTATGGCTATCGCCGACGCAGGTGTAGAGGCTGCTAACATTTCCTACATTGAGGCTCATGGCACAGCCACTGCTTTAGGCGACCCTATAGAGATAGAAGGCTTAAACCTGGCTTTTGGCAAGCAGGAACATAACCAGTATTGCGCCATAGGCTCTATCAAGAGTAACATGGGGCATTTAGTAGCAGCGGCGGGTGTGGCAGGGTTCATTAAAACTACGCTGGCACTGTATCACCGGCAAATACCGCCTTCATTGCATTACACAAGGCCGAACCCTAATATCGACTTCACTGAAAGTCCATTCTTTGTCAACACATCCTTACGTAACTGGGGGGCTGTAGGCAAACGAATAGCAGGTGTAAGCTCATTTGGAGTAGGCGGGACCAATGTACACACGATACTGGAAGAATATCAGCAAAATGAAGATAATGAAACCATTGAGCAACGCCCGTTTGAGCTGATCAGTTGGTCGTCTAAAACCGCTACCAGCGCTTCAAAGTACGCGGATAGATTGTACTATTATATACAGGATCATCCCGAAGCCAGCTTAAGCGATATAGCTTATACGTTGCATACCACACGTGCGGATATGCGCGAGTGTAATTTCATCATAGCCGCCGACAGGCAGGACCTGATGGAAAAGCTCATGAATTACAAAAGGGATGTAACCAATTCAAAGGTGCTTAACCAGCAGGCAACAGAAGTAGTATTTATGTTCCCTGGCCAGGGTGCGCAATACCTCAATATGGGCTATGATTTGTACAAACATGAGCCCGTATTTGCCGCTGCGGTAAGTGAGTGCGTGGCCATTCTGCAAGGTACGGCTCATGCCGGCATCCTTGATGTAATATATGCTGAGGAAACCGCTGAAGCCGCGGAAAAACTGAAAAATACTTTTTATACCCAGCCGGCTATCTTCATCACTTCTTACGCCATGGCCAGGCTATGGATCAGCTGGGGCATTGAGCCGGCCATACTGATGGGGCATAGCATTGGCGAATTTGTTGCAGCGCACCTGGCGGGGATATTCAGTTTGGAAGATGCCCTTAAACTGATCACTGAACGTGCCCGCCTGGTAAGCGAAGTGGCCGAAGGTGATATGCTATCCGTACGGGTAGCGCCGGATGAACTGGAAAAAATACTACCTGCTGATTTGTCGATAGCGGCGGTCAACAGCAACAAACTATCTGTAGTAGCAGGCACAAAAGCAGCCGTCGCCGCATTTGCCGTGCAACTGGAGGCGAAAGGTATACCCGGCCGTATGTTGCAAACCAGCCATGCCTTTCACTCGGCCATGATGGATGGTATCGTAGCACCGTTTGAAAGCGTTGTGCGCACGGTACAGCTTAACCGCCCGGTGAAACCGGTATTATCTACCGTTACCGGCGATTGGCTTACCGAGGCCGAAGCGACCGATCCGGCTTATTGGGCTAACCATTTACGTAAAACGGTACATTTTGCCCGTGCTGTAGACCGTGTGTGTGAAGAAAAAGGCCGCGTATTATTAGAGGTAGGTCCGGGCCGCACCCTGGCCACCCTTGCCGCCCAGCAGGCACCTGTAGATGTGGTAACTACCATTGCCGGGATAGATAACAATAAGCAGCCCGAGTATGTGTCTGCCCTAAAAGCCATGGGGCAGCTTTGGTTAAACGGTATTACACCCAACTGGAATAAGTTTTACGGGGATGGGCATAAACGTTTAACTCTACCTGCCTACGCTTTTGATCATAAGATATATTGGGTAGAACCAGCGCTGGCAACCCCTGCATTAACAGTAAATTACCAGCCGGGAGAAATAGTGCCCGATTCGCTATCTTTAACTATACAAGAGAATATCATACAAAATACCATGACGAGAAAAGATTTTCTGGCCGGTAAACTCCAGGGCATATTCGCTGATGCAGCGGGTATAGACATTGATAATGCCTCTGCTGATGTCAGCTTCCCTGAGATCGGGTTCGATTCGCTTTTGCTTACCCAGATAGCCACCAATCTTAAAAAAACGTTCAATGTAAATATCACCTTCAGGAAACTGTTTGAAGATTACAACTCTATCAACCTGCTGGCAGATTTCCTGGACAAAACCATACCGGCAGGGCAGTTTGAACCGGCTCCAGCCACGAACACCGCAACGCCGGCAGCCAACAAACAGGCAGTTTATACCCAGGCGGCTCCGATGCCGCGAGCCATGCCACTAACGGGTAATGGAAGCGAGGTTGCTCTTAACATGATTAGCCAGCAACTGCAATTATTGGCCGGCCAGATAGCGCAGTTACAGGGTTATGAAGCCAAAACGGCCAACCATACCCCCACCAACCACCAACCAATCCCCAACGGGCTGCAAAGCGAACCTGTGGCGCCCTTACTGCTCGACCAGGAGCCGGAGGTAACCGAGGAGGAGATGGTAGAGATAAAAAAACCGTTTGGGGCCACTGCACGCATTGAACGAAAAGTGCAGGAGCTTGACGATAAGCAAATGGCCTGGCTTGCTGACCTTACCAAAAGGTACAACGATAAAACACGTAAGAGCAAAGAACAAACACAACAGCACAGGGCCTACATGGCCGATCCACGGGTAGTGAGCGGGTTTCGCCCGTTAACCAAAGAGGTGGTATATCCTATAGTTATCAATAAGTCAAAAGGTAACCGCTTGTGGGATGTTGACGGCAACGAATACATTGACGCACTAAATGGCTTTGGTTCAAATATGTTAGGTTATCAGCCTGATGTATTAAAAAAGGCCATACATGAGCAGATAGACCTTGGCTATGAAATAGGCCCGCAGCATGAACTCGCTGGTGAGGTATGTAAGCTGATGTGTGAATTTACAGGCCATGATCGCGCGGCATTATGCAATACAGGTTCTGAAGCTGTACTTGGGGCAATGCGTATAGCGCGCACGGTAAGCGGAAGGTCACTCATTGTGGCCTTTAGCGGTTCGTATCATGGTATTATGGATGAGGTGATTGTACGTGGTACCAAAAAGTTAAAAACGTTCCCTGCCGCATCAGGTATTTTGCCGGAAAACGTTCAAAATATGCTCATCCTCGATTATGGTACGGACGAAGCCTTACGTATAATCAGCGAGCGTGCCGATGACATAGCGGCGGTATTGGTAGAGCCAGTACAAA
The DNA here is from genome assembly GCF_002288635.1 of Mucilaginibacter sp. MD40. Classification (GTDB taxonomy): domain Bacteria; phylum Bacteroidota; class Bacteroidia; order Sphingobacteriales; family Sphingobacteriaceae; genus Mucilaginibacter. The sequence continues at coordinate 2,299,890 of NZ_NRSW01000001.1, forward strand.
GCAGGCGCCCTGAATTTCAACCGGTTGAGTTTCTTAAGAATCTGAGGACACTTACTGCCGAAAAGCAGATATGCCTTGTGTTTGACGAGGTGATCAGCGGTTTCCGTTTTCATCCCGGTGGTACGCAGGCTTTGTTTGGTATCAAAGCGGATTTGGGTACTTACGGCAAGGTAATAGGCGGAGGCATGCCGGTTGGCGCAATATGCGGTAAAGCAGCATATATGGACGCGCTTGATGGTGGCTACTGGCAATATGGCGATGATTCGGTACCGGAAGTGGGTGTGACGTATTTCGCCGGAACTTTTGTACGCCATCCCTTAGCTCTCGCTGCAGCTAAAGCGTCATTATTATACATGAAAGAACGTGGGCCTGCTTTGCAGGAAAAACTTACAGGCCTGGCCACACGTTTAAGAGAGGGAATGGAAGTTACCTGCCGTAAGCTGGATATTCCTGTTTCTACCGTAGGTTTTGGTTCGCTATGGCGTATTAAATTTTTCGAAGAGATACCGTACAGCGAATTGCTGTTTACACTTATGCGGCTGAAGGGCATACACATACTCGACGGTTTTCCGTGCTTTATGACTGATGCCCACTCAGAGCAGGACGTAGACTTTATGATAGCGCAATTTAGCGCGAGCATACAGGAGATGGTTGATGTTGGCTTTTTTAAACAAAGTCAGCCTGGAAATACCTCGGCTGATCATGAGGTTAAAACGGTTAATCTCGCAGCAATGAATACCCCACCAGTTGCCGGAGCAAGGCTGGGACGCGATAAAGAAGGAAACCCCGCCTGGTTTATAGAGGATAAGGCCAACCCGGGAAAGTATTTGCAATACAACATCAGTAATAATTAATGCCCGAACAGACAGCTACATATAATCCCCAGGTTAGCACTGAAGCGTTTAACCCGTTTACCGGGCCCGAAATTTTACTAATTGCCCCTGCTACCGAACCCCAGATGGAGATCTGGACATCGTGCCTTATCGGCGGAAACGATGCCAATTGCGCATATAATGATTTTGCTACCATCACGCTTACCGGACACGCGTTTGATAAGGAAGCCATGTTTGCCGCCATACAAGCACTTAGCGACAGGCACGAAGCTTTACGCACCGTATTTAGCGCCAGTGGCGAGCATATCATTATTTATAATAATCCATCGGTAAAGGTTGACTATTATGACCTTTCAGGACAGGATGACGCGCAAAACAAATTGTTTATTGAAAATTATAATAAGCAACTGGCAATAACACCATTAGATCTGGTTAACGGGCCGCTTTTTAAGACGGCCTTAATAAAACTCAGCGCAGATGAGCACATGGTCATATTGCTTACCCATCATATTGTTTGCGATGGCTGGTCAATGGGGATCATTATGCAGGAACTTGGAAAGCTTTATTCTGCCTTTGCACAAGGCTTCGAAGTTGATTTGCCGCCTACACCAAGATTTAGCCAATATGCTGAAGAGGAGGCCAACACATGTAACAATGCCGAGCACCTGGAAACCGAGCAATACTGGATAGAGCAATTTAAGGGTAGCGATCACCTGTTAGACATACCTACAGACAACCCACGGCCCGTACCACGTACCTTTAAAAGCACACGGGCCGATTACGGGCTGGATACTTTACTGGTAAACGATTTAAAAGCTTTCGCACGTAAAACAGGGGTAAGTTTGGTAACTACTATACTGGCATCTTTTGAAGTGCTTTTGCATCAGATTACCGGGCAGGATGAAGTTATTGTAGGTTTACCCGCCGCAGGGCAGTCGGCCACGGGCAACTTTAGCCTTGTAGGGCATTGCGTTAACCTGTTACCGCTGCGAAGTTTTCCGCATGGAAACCAAACTTTTGCCAACTATCTCAAAGAACGAAAAGATACGGTTCTGGACGCGTACGATCATCAGCAGTATACCTTTGGCAGCTTACTTAAGCGATTGGCTATTCCTCGCGATCCATCACGGTTACCGCTGGTGCCGGTCATATTCAATATTGACATTGGTATGGATGATGGTATCGCTTTTCACGAGCTTAAACATCGCTACATCAATAACCCGCGTGAGTACGAAACCTTTGAGATATTCTTAAATATTACCGATAATAAAGGCACGCTTACCTTTGAATGGTCGTATAATACTCAGTTATTCCAGCCGGCAACCATTTCGCGTTTCATGCAGGAGTTTGAACACCTGCTGCGGTATGTGATCAAAAATCCGGATGCATTGATAGGTAAAATACCGCTCATGAACGCGGAGCAGGTAAAAGAACTGTTAACCAAGTGGAATAACACACAAGTGGCATACCCTAAGGATAAGCCGCTGCATCATATCATCAGCGAAACCGCGTCGCAATATCCTGATAGAATATCGTTAAAATTTAACGGGCAGGAATTGACTTATAATCAGCTTAACAAAAAAGCCAACCAGTTAGCTGCTGTTTTGATTGAAAAAGGTGTTAAGCCGGGTGATAAGGTAGCTATCTCCATGGATAGGAACGCTGACCTGGTTGTGGCACTACTGGCCATCATGAAAGCTGGGGCTACTTACTTACCGCTCGACCCGATATTTCCCATCAACCGCATTAATTACATGCTGGAGGATTCGGGTGCGGTTGTTTTGATCACCACTAAGATTTACAGTCAGCGTTACGTATCTAACGCCAAAGAACTATTGCTTGAAGAGGTAATACCAAGCCTTGGAAATTATCCGGAAACAGATCCTTTGGTAGAAGTAAATGGCGATGACCTCTTGTATATCCTGTACACATCCGGGTCAACAGGGCAGCCTAAAGGAGTACAGATCAAACATCACAACGTGGTGAATTTTTTGTACAGCATGCAAAAGCAGCCCGGGCTTACCAATACCGATAAACTGCTGGCGGTTACCACCATCAGCTTTGATATTGCGGGGCTGGAGTTATGGCTGCCGCTCATTACAGGCGCTCAAATTGTACTGGCTGACGCAGGTACTGCCAAAGATGGGAATGTATTGCTGGATATCATCCGCAAGGAGTATATTACGGTTATGCAGGCAACGCCATATACATGGCGTATCATGCTCGAATCCGGCTGGAAAAACGAGCGGATAAAAGTAATACGCGGAGGAGAGGCCTTACCTATGGACCTTGCCACCCGTATTTTGGAGAGGGCAACATCTTTATGGAATGTTTACGGGCCTACCGAAACAACAATATGGTCTACCTTAAAAGAAATAAAAGCTACAGACGAATCCATTAATATTGGAAGACCCATTGATAATACTTATATATATGTTTTAGATAAGTTTTATAACATGCTGGCACCCGGGGCCGCGGGCGAAATATTTATTGGTGGGGAAGGTGTTGCTAAAGGATACCTTAACCGGCCCGAGCTTACAGCCGAAAAGTTTGTTGCCGACCCGTTTGACAACACGCCTGGCGCCATGATGTATGGCACGGGTGATTTGGGAACCTTTACGCCTGATGGCGAACTTGTTTATCTTTCGCGTATAGATGCCCAGGTAAAAATAAGGGGTTACCGCATTGAAACGGGAGAAATAGAATACAATCTTTCCAAAGAAGAGGCGATAAAGCAGGCTGTTGTAATTGCACGTAACGATAAAAACGGGGTGGCTAAACTGGTAGCCTACATAGTGCTCAACGAGCAGTATAAGAAAATAGAGGATTATACCGATCTGATACATCAATGGCGTGTGGCATTGCGAAATGCCGTACCCGATTATATGGTACCGGATAATTTTGTGGTGACGGACGAAATGCCGCTTACACCCAATGGGAAAGTAGATAAGAAAGCACTCGCCGCGCAGGATGTGGAAGCCGTTGAAACGGTTCGTTATGTTGCACCCACAACCGAAAATGAGCAACTGCTGGCAAAAATATGGGCCGAAATGCTGGGCATTGAACAGGTGGGTATACACGATAACTTTTTTGAGTTAGGCGGGCACTCCTTAATAGCAGTTAAAGTAATGGCCCGCATAGAAAAGGAAACAGGGGAGCGGTTACCTTTAGCCATACTGTTTGAAAACTCGACCATTGAGAAGCTGGCATCGGTACTGGATAACGACAGTAATGCTATCTCATGGGACTCATTAGTGCCTATTAAACCAACAGGTACCAAAGTACCTATTTACATTGTACATGGTGCAGGGCTTAACGTGTTGTTATTTAATACGCTTGCCAAACACCTTGATGCCGACCAGCCTGTATATGGCTTGCAGGCCAAGGGCCTCAATGGGGTAGACGAACCGCTTAACCGTATTGAAGATATGGCTGCTCATTACATAGCCTCCATACTGGCGAAAAATCCTGACGGGCCGTATGCGCTGGCGGGCTTTTCTTTTGGTGGGCTCATTGCTTTTGAAATGGCCAGGCAAATGAAAGCCTTGAACAAGGATGTACGGATGCTGGGTATGTTTGATACTTATGCTTATCGCACACCGCATTATGACCCGCTTACCACTCAGTTGTTAAAACGTGGTTTATACTTTGGACGAAAGATCTGGCATTCCGTCACCTTTAAGGATGGTTTCATCAAAACCATTAATAAACGATCAACGGCTGTAAAGCGTGGTTTGACCCGCCTGTTTTGGAAACTGCGCTATGGTAAAGAACAAAATCAGGCCGGCTTTTTCGGGTATTCTCACCGGATAGATGAAATGAATGATATAGCGCAAAAGTATTATCGTATACAACCATCAGACCTGGAAATAGAGCTCTTTAGGGCTGAAACCCGTTCTTATTACCTGGACGATTATGTTTATATGGGTTGGAAACCTTACGCGTTAAAGGGCATTAATATCCATAACGTACCGGGTGAGCATAACACCATGTTTAAAGAGCCTAATGATAAAGTTTTTGCACGGGTACTGCAGGACTGTTTGGATAAAATTAACTATTAATACAAATTGGCTACGCTTACAAACCTGCCGCTGGCTCATATTGATTTTATGCCGGGCAATATGGCCAGCTATCAATTATCTGCTGACGAAGTACATGTTTGGTGTACGAGTATAAGTGAGGGCTTTGAAATGTTACCGGTTTACGGGGCGCCTCTTAACGCTGATGAATTGGCCCGGGCCGGAAAGTATTTTCAGCTAAAAGACCAGCACCGCTTTGTGATAAGCCGGGGTATGCAGCGTATGGTTTTGGGCAGGTATATGAATACGGCATCAGATAAGCTTGAATTTGTTACGGGAGAAAACAAGAAGCCGAAAATTGCAAATAATAATAATGAAGAACTGTGTTATAATCTCTCGCATGCAGGTGATCGGATATTATTAGCTATAGCCAATTCGCCCGTAGGGGTTGATGTGGAATATCTTGACCCCGATTTTGACTTTAAAGATATTCTGCCGGACAATTTCAGTGGGCAAGAGATAGACTGGATTAACGAAACAAACAGCTTGGAACGTTTTTACCAGTTATGGACACGGAAAGAGAGTTTCCTAAAAGCCACAGGCAAAGGGCTGGGGGATCATTTATCTGTTACACCAGCACTTGATGGCTCACATAACTTATCCCAAACTTTGTTAAAAGATGATATGGCATGGGTTCAACAAAGTTTCAAAATAAATACTGCACATATTGCCGCTGTGGCTTACGCAGGTAACCGGCAGCTAAAGGCTTATCAATTCAACTTAATTTAAAGCTCTTAAAGTATCGGCTTGTATGGCCGGTTTAATGGCCATAATTTCCTTTATCCTAAATTCAGTTTCTTTCCATTTCTTTTTATTTTTTGTAGCTAAGGCTGCGGTGTCTGCTTTTGCATAGTAATCAGAAATGTTTCTTTGCAGATCAGCATCTACTGTTTGATAATGCTGTTTTTGTAATTCTTTCAGTAATTTGGCGTATGTATCGTCGGCAAGTACATATTGGCCGGGCAAGGTGGGTGTGCCTGTATCAAAATTAATATCAGGCAATGTAAGCGACTCGCTTTTTACTTGTTCAACAGCTTCCTTGTAATTTTTTAAAATAGACTCAAAGCTTACGGCAAATAGTTTCTGTCCTTCTTCTCCGGGCGATTGATATTTCAAGGTCTTAAGCGGGCCGATCTTTGGTAATATCCTTATCAGGAATACGGTAAGTTTAGCAAAAAATTTACTCTCTTTTTGCTCTTTGCCAAACTCGAGATTAAAAGCACGCCGGCTCATTTTGTACTGAAATTTTTTAGCAGTAATGCCGGGATGCATACGCTCGATTTCGGCTTGGTTGGCTTTGTAGGCAGATCTTGTTAAGTTAGGAAACAAATTACGTACACCCCAGCGCATGGTATTAATATCCGCGTTAATGTTGCCAAATATGGTATTCAAATGCTTTCCATAAGTTTTAAAAAAAGCCCGTTCAAGTACCGGAACGGATATGTTAAATCCAATAAAATCATGGTAACCTTCCGAAGTGTAGCCGTTTTGGCCTATCTGTAGCACATCATAAGCAAATTCCATACGGCTATGCGAAAGGTGGTTATCTTCATAAGTAACCACATCGCCATATTTTTTCCGGAGCTTAGGATATACGATAGGCACGTTTAAATTGGTTGACATGGAATGACCATACTTATCGGCCATGTAATGCGACATTGCACCCAACGCGAAAGCGTACTCATTTAAATTCTGCGCATCATTGATGAGGTTAATGATAAAATCTCCGCTGCGTACGTAATGCAAAAGATCTGTAAAGAAACCGTTTCCGAAGGGCATATAGCCCATATCGGCCACTATACTGCCACCATAAGCGTAAGAATGTGCTACCAGGAGTTCTTCGCGGGTAGCCGTAGGAAACTTTTCTTTCAACAAGGGTAACAGCGACGGCTTCCATGAAGCATCAATTATTGCTTCATGCGCAAGTACCGAATAGGCTTTTACACTTTGCCCGAGTAAGGCAACAAGTACAAGCGCTAAGAACGATTTTAAAGCAGATCTGAAAAGCATCTTCAATTACACGCAATTTGGATAGAGAACCACAAATAAGCGTAACAGTTTTTATTGAATGCGGTTAAAGATGCAATTGTTACCGGTTTAGAAATGAAGTTCTGGGGCGATAGGTTGGGTTTCGACCTTACCTTATTTTCTCGTAAAACAAGCAACGAGATTGTTAATGGAAACTTAGACTGGTCTACAGGTTACACAAACAGGTATATTGGTACAGGTTCTACCCAAAATAAGGGTATTGAGTTAGAGATTCATGGTACACCCGTAAGAACATCATCAGGCTTTAGCTGGACCCCGTCATTTAACTTTACCTATGTTAAAAACAAGATCTTGCAAACAGATGGTGTAACTAACGATAACTTCAACTTCGGTAGGTTCCGTCCTTCTGCAGCTAACGGTTTAGCTATTACAGCACTTGTTGCTGGTTTACCTGGTCCGCAGATACTTGCTGCAGATTATAAACGAGATGCATCTGGTAACATCGTGTTTGACAGTAATGGTTTGCCACAAACCGGAAATTTAATTCCTATGGGTTCTACGATCCCTAAAATCTATGGTGGTTTAAATAACACATTCAATTACAAACAGTTTAACTTAAGCTTCCTGGTTGATTACCGCTTTGGTAACAAAGTATTGTCTGCTACTGAGCAAGCCAGTATCCTTAGAGGATTAAATAAACTTACATTAAATGGTCGTGAAACCGGTGTTGTTGGTGTAGGTGTTACAGAAAGCGGTACACCAAACACAGTTAATGTACCTGCACAAACATATTACCAGGCGTTAGCACGTAACGTTTACACGATTGATGTATTAGACGGTAGCTTTATCAAACTACGTCAAATTACTCTTGGCTATACCTTCAATGCTGCATTCTTGAGAGGAACACCGTTCAGCAGCATTGGCGTATCAGCAGTTGGACGTAACCTTTGGACTATCATGAAACACACTAAAAATATTGACCCAGAGTCAGGTTTTTCAAACGATGTTAGATATGCAGGTATCGAAGGTGGTAGTTTACCTTTCGCCAGGACTTATGGTTTAAATGTGAACTTTAAATTCAAAAACTAAACAGAATATGAAAAAACGATATATTTTCAGTTGCCTCGTAGCGGGTGCTACATTGATGGCCAGCTGTACTAAGAATTTTGAGGCTATAAACACTGATCCTAACAGAACCACCGGTAATTTAATTAACCCAAATTATTTTTTATCGCAGTCGCAGATCACGTTTTCACAAACCGGTTATGACCAGCTGCTTTTCCAAAGCGAGTGGATGCAATCTTTGGCCTCAACCTTTAGCTACTATTACAACGGTGACAAGTACGTTTTTGGCGGTGCCGGTTCTGGTTACTTTAGCTACCCTTGGAACAGGACTTATAGCGCATTAACGCTACTTGTTGAAATGCAAGCTCTTATTAAGGACAAGCCTGAGTACACCAATCTTAATGCTTGTGCTACAATTTTGCGTGTAATGGAAGTACAGCGTCTTACAGATTTGTACGGCGATGTGCCTTACTCAGAAGCAGGGTTAGCCAAATCAGGTAATTTTACGCCTAAATACGATGCACAGCAAGCCATTTATACAGACATGCTTAAGCAATTAGAAACAGCAACTGCTGCTCTTGATGCTTCAAAAGTAGGCCCTACTGCTGATCTATTTTACAAAGGAGATGTTAGCAAATGGAAGCGTCTTGGTTATTCAATGATGCTGAAATTGGGTATGCGTTTAGTAAAAGTTGACCCTGCAACAGCAAAAAGCTATGCTGAAAAAGCATTTGCCGGTGGCACAATGAGCAGCATTGCTGATGACGCGAAAGTTATGGCTGATCCGTCTAACGCAACAAGCAGTAACTCAGATGTTATGCGTACACCAGATGACTTCAGAGAGGTTAGATGGGGCAAAACGCTTATCGATTATATGAAATCAAAAAATGATCCTCGTATATCAGCAATCGCAGCGATTGGTAATGGCCTTGCCGCTAACCAAAATCAAACAGCTGGCGACAATACTGCAAGTTTGCAGCAAGGTATGCCAAATGGATATACCATCAGCAGCATTGTTAATGCTCCAGGTTATCCTGGCGCAACACCTGCCGCAAGTGCCACTGATGCACCTGCACCGCTTGGTAAATATTCTCGCCCTCGTTTCCAGGTTTATGCTGATAGAGGAAGTGCAAATTATATTTACACTTACGGTGAGTCTGAGCTATTATTGGCCGAAGCTGCGTCAAGAGGTTGGAATACGGGTGTTGCAGCTACGCACTTTGCAAACGCGTTAACCGCTGATATGAAAACTTTGGCCGGTTATAACGCAACACCAATTGCTGTTGTTAGCGATGCAGATATTGCAACGTACGTGGCGGCAAACCCACTTAACCCAGCTACTGCTTTACAACAGATCAACATGGAATATTGGGTAACAACTTCTGCTACGTTCAACTACAACGAAACGTTTGCAAACTGGAGAAGATCAGGTTTTCCTGTCTTAACACCTGTTGTTTTCCCAGGTCAATATATCACTGGTCAGGTACCGCGCAGAATGCCTTATCCAACCAGTCAATTACAACAAAACGGAGCTAATTATAACGCAGCTGTTCAAAGACAGGGTGCGGATAATTTTGCTACCCGTGTTTGGTGGGATAAATAATAATTTGATTTAGTTAAAAGTAAGGGGGCGCAAGCCTCCTTACTTTTTCAACTTAACTGTGCCGGTGTGAAGGATTTTAAGAATACCCCCTGTTTATTTATACTGCTAATTATTTGTTTGCCCAGAGTTTCTTTCGCGCAAACGCTTTTTAAACTATTACCTCCAACTCAAACAGGCGTTAAATTCAGTAATGATATTTCAGAAACTGAATCCCTGAACGTGTTATCATACGAGTACTTCTATAATGGTGCCGGCGTAGCCGTTGGCGACATTAACAATGATGGCTTGCCTGACCTGTTCTTTACAGGTAACATGAAACCCAACAAGCTTTACCTTAATCTTGGTGGCTTAAAATTTAAAGACATTACCAGCGAAGCCGGAAAAGACCTGGCAGGCCGCAGCAACGGCTGGAAAACTGGTGTTACCATGGCTGATGTTAACGGCGATGGGCTGCTGGATATTTACGTTTGCTACTCGGGCAAAAAAGATGATGCCACCCGCGCAAACCAACTATTCATTAATAAGGGAAATAACAAATTCGAGGAACAGGCTGCAGCTTACGGCCTTGCCGATATAGGCTATAGTACCCAGGCCGTATTTTTTGATTACGATAACGACGGCGACCTGGACATGTTCCTGCTGAACCATAATATAAAAAAGATAGATAACATGGAGCTTGCCCGCTTTAAGGAACAAACAGACCTTTTGGCGAGTAACAAACTCTACCGTAACGATAACGGCAAATTTGTAGAAGTATCAAAAAGTGCTGGTATTATTCAAAATCCGTTAACCTTTGGCTTAGGAGTAGCGGTATCAGATATTAACAAAGATGGCTGGCTGGACATCTATGTAACCAACGACTACAACGAACCGGACTACATTTACATCAACACACACGATGGCAAATTTGCCGAGCGCTCAAAAGATATGGTAAGGCACATGTCGCACTTCTCAATGGGGGTTGATATCGCCGACTACAACAACGATGGCTTATCTGATATTTTAACGCTTGATATGTTGCCTGCAGACAATCACAGGCAAAAATCGTTGCAATTAGAAGAGAATTACGAAGCTTTCGCATTAATGCAGAGCCAGGGTTTATACAACCAGTACATGCGCAACATGTTACAGCTAAATAATGGCGATGGCACATTTAGTGAAATTGCTCAGCTGGCTGGCGTTTCCAATACAGATTGGAGCTGGAGCCCTTTATTTGCCGACTTTGATAATGATGGTTATAAAGACCTGTTTGTATCTAACGGTTATTTAAGAGATTACACCAATAAAGATTTTTTACGTTATTGGGGCGACTACAAAATAAAAAAAGCCATGGCCCAGGAACCATTCCTGTTAATGGATCTGGTTAAGGCGATGCCATCAACTGCTGTTCCTGATTATATTTTTCGCAATAATCATGACTTAACTTTTAGCAATAAGCAAGTAGAGTGGGGGCTAAACCAACAGAACATTTCAGGTGGCGCGGTTTATGCTGATCTGGACAATGATGGCGACCTTGACCTGGTGGTAAATGCCATTAATCAGCCGGCGGCAATTTATCAGAACACTGCTGCGGATGACCACAAAACGCATTATATCGCATTTAAATTAAGAGGGTCGGGAAAAAACACTGCTGCCATAGGCGCTAAAGTTTACGTTTATAGTCCGCTGGGTCAACAATATCAGGAGTTGATACCTGGCAGGGGATACCTATCATCAGTATCAACAACCTTGAATTTTGGTCTGGGAAATCAAACTAAAATAGATTCGGTAAAGATCATATGGCCCGATCAAACAGTACAATATTTGAGGAATTTAAAAGCTGATCAGCAAGTAAGCGTTAGCCCCAAACCAACGGCTATGGCTGCTTTGGAGGTACCTACACCTAAGCTGATGAATGAGGTTAAACCACTGATTAATTACAATGCGGATGAAGTAACTGATAATGATTTTAAGCGACAGTTATTGATGACCTTCATGTATTCCAAAGTCACACCGGTGATGGTTAAGGCTGATGTAAATGGGGACAAGCTGGAAGATATTTTTGTAAGCGGTGAAAAGAATAGTCCGGGAAAATTGTTTATTCAGCAGCAAAGTGGCAATTACCAACCCGTTGAATTGATTCGTGGTTACACAGAGAATATCGGTACCATATCTGCAGCAGCATTCTTTGACGCTAATGGCGATGGTAAGCCCGATCTTTACCTGGCTAAAGGTGGTTATAGTAACTACGAACCCACTGCAGTTGATCTGCAGGATGAACTCTATTTAAATGAAGGTAATGGCCGTTTCGTACTTACTAAAACCTCCTTGCCGGTTTTAACTGCCAACAGCAAAAGCTGCGTGGCGCCTTGTGATTTTGATGGCGATGGTGATATGGATGTTTTTGTTGGCGGCAGGGTGATACCGGGTAAATATCCGCTTGCACCGCAAAGCTATATGCTGGTTAATGATGGTAAAGGCCATTTTACCGTGGCGGATGTTCCGTTTGCCAAACTTGGTATGGTGACTGACGCGCAATGGGTTGACCTCAATAACGATAAGCGTAAAGACCTTATCATTTCTGGCGAGATGATGCCGATAAAAGTATTCATCAACACCGCTAAAGGTTTTGAAGATCGTACCGCTGATTATTTCAGTACTCCGCAGAGTGGTTTTTGGTTTAAAATGGCTGTTGCAGATATAAACGGCGATGGCTTACCGGATCTTATTGCGGGTAACTTAGGTGAGAATTCACAGATACACGCCACGGATAAAAAACCGGCTGAACTTTACTATGCCGATTTTGATGATAATGGTTCGATAGACCCTTTCCTCAATTTTTATAATGATGGTACCAGTTATCCCTTTGTTAGCCGTGACGAGTTAAACGAGCAGATATACCCGATGCGCCGTAAATTCGGTTCGTACAAAGCTTACGCTGATGCTACCATGAAAGACATTCTGTCGCCTGAGCAGATGGATAAAGCACAAAAGCTAACCGCAAATACGGTAATTACAACTTTGTTCATCAACAAAGGCGGTAAATTTAATCATGTAGCCTTACCTATTGAGGCGCAATTTGCCCCGGTTACGCAGATATTAGTGAACGACTTTAATAAAGATGGCAAGCAGGATATTTTGCTCTTAGGTAACAAATCTGATAATCGGCTAAAGATAGGCAGCATAGATGCCAATTACGGTGTGTTGTTAAAAGGCGATGGCACAGGTAAGTTTACTTATATTCCTCAGCCATCTTCCGGCTTGTCTGTAACGGGCGACGTAAAATCAGCTTTGGAAACAAAGGCAGGTAATGCCGATTATTTGATCATCGGGACATCAGGTAACCCCCTTCAATTTTTTAAACGATGAAAAGTATTAAGCAATACTTATTTATAATAACTGCTTTTGTTTCGGGTGCCGTTTCTGCACAAAGCAATAAGGCATATCCCGACTATTTGCAACCCGATCATGCCGTAAATGCCTTAACCATGGTGATGATACATGATGTGGTTAGCCCACCTGTGGCGGCGCGATATTATGCTTATAGCATGATGGGGGCTTACAATCTGGTAGAAACGAACACTAAAAGTGTCCCGACCTTAAAAAGCATCATTAAAGCATACAAGCCTACCGGTGTTTTAGATACGCTTAAAGGTAAGTACGATTATAAAATCGCTTCTTATTATTCCATACTGGAGTTAGGAAAGCAGTTGTTGCCGTCAGGCGTGCTTTTAGAAGATGATCAAAACCAGTTTGTAACCTTACTTAAGAAAACAGGAGTTAAGCAGGATGTAATTGACAACTCCATCAAAGCGGCTTTGGCAGCTTCAAAGGAAGTTTTAGCTTTTTCTAAAACAGATAACTACAATAAGTTAAGCGCGTTAAAAAGATACACGCCATCAAAAGCTGACGGTAAATGGTATCCAACGCCGCCGGGATATTTTGAGGCAGTTGAGCCCAACTGGCGCACTATAAGAGTAATGCTGCTTGATTCTGCAAAGCAATGTAAAGCAGCCAACCTTACACCGTTTAGTAAAGACACCACTTCAGCTTTTTATAAACAGGTTAAAGAAGTTTATGATCAATCCAAACACCTTAATGCAGAGCAAATTAACCAGGCATTATTTTGGGATTGTAACCCTTTTGCCATTACTACATCCGGCCATATGGCTATAGGGTTCAAGAAAATCAGTCCAGGGGGGCATTGGATGCACGTTACAGGTTTAGTTGCCAAAAAAGCCGGATTAAGTTTTGACCAGACTGTAGCTGCGCTTACACTTGAAGGCGCTACGTTAATGGACGCTTTTATAAGCTGTTGGGACGAAAAATACAATAGCGACCGTATCCGTCCTGAAACTTATATCAATAGGTATATGGATGTAAAATGGCAGCCTTTGCTACAAACGCCTCCTTTTCCGGAGTACACCAGCGGGCATGCCGTTATATCAAATGCCTCTGCTGAACTACTTACTTATTTGTTGGGAGATAACTTTAACTTTACCGATAATACTGATGTGCCATTTGGGAGTAGCGAACGCTCTTTTAAATCATTCAGGCAAGCGGCTGCTGAAGCGTCCATGTCGCGTTTCTACGGTGGTATACACTATATGGAAAGTATTACCCAGGGTAACACTCAGGGAAAAGAAGTAGGAGGCATCATCATTAGCAAATTGAAAGCGGCTGGCTTAAAGCCTTTTTCTAAATAGCATTAATGGGGGCCTTGTTTAGGCTCTGCATTTACCATATTGTCGATAGATAATTAAAAATATGAGAACAATTCGTGTTTTACTTTTCCTTTTAATTTGTCCGTTTTTATTGGTTGCGCAGGAACATAACATGTCTGCCAATTATATTGCACCATCAGACCCGGCGGTACAGGCAAACCTCAAAAAATGGCAGAAATTAAAATTCGGTTTATTCATGCACTGGGGAACTTACAGCCAGTGGGGAGTAGTAGAAAGCTGGAGCATTTGCCCCGAAGATGAAGGCTGGACACAACGTAAAGGCCCTTACGGCGCTACATATAACGGTTACAAAGCGGCGTATGAAAACCTGCAAACCACATTTAACCCAACAAAGTTTGCCCCCGAAAAATGGGTAAAGGCTGCCAAAGCAGCGGGGATGAAATACGTGGTTTTTACCACCAAACATCATGATGGTTTCAGTATGTTTGATACTAAACAAAGCGATTACAAGATCACATCGAGCAAAACACCTTTTTCGTCAAATCCGCGGGCAAACGTTACCAAAGAGATATTCAATGCCTTTTCTAAAGAGAATTTTATGATAGGCGCTTATTTCTCAAAGCCCGATTGGCATTCTGAAGATTACTGGTGGCCATACTTCCCGCCGAAAGACAGGAACGTGAACTATGACCCCGCCAAGCATCCGGACCACTGGCAGAAGTTTAAGGACTTTACCTATAACCAGATCAGTGAGCTGATGAGTGATTATGGTAAAGTAGATATATTGTGGTTAGACGGCGGATGGGTTAGGCCAAAAAACACCATTGACACTACTGTCGACTGGCAAAAGGCTATTACCTTTAATCAGGATATTGATATGCCGCGCATCGCTAAAATGGCGAGATTTAAACAACCGGGCCTTATCGTTGTAGACCGTACAGTAGCGGGCGAGTATGAGAACTATACCACTCCTGAGCAAACAGTGCCGAACCAGCCGCTTAACCATCCATGGGAAAGCTGCATTACCATGGGTAACTCATGGAGTTATGTACCCGGCGATAAATACAAATCGGCGAATGAGATCGTTAATCTATTGGTAAAGATCGTATCAAGAGGCGGAAACCTGTTGATGAACATTGGCCCCGGACCGGATGGTGATTGGGACCCTACAGCTTATAATCGCCTGGCGGACATTGGTAAATGGATGGCTATAAATCAGGAGGGTATCTATAATTCAGTGCCGGTTGCGCCGTATTCGGAGAACAATGTTTACTACACGCAATCTGAAAACGGGAAGTCGGTATACGCTTTCGTTACCTCTGCTACCGAAAATGTTACTATACCGGCTACTTTAAACCTTCATTTACAAAATGCTAAACAGATCAAATCCGTTAAGCTTTTGGGCGTTACCAGTAAAATTAATTTCAGCAAACAGACAGATAGTATTATACTAAATATCCCTGCGAAATTGCAAACTGCCAATGGCTTAAAACAAGCGGCGGTATTTAAAATACAATATTAATTATCTACATATTATACATTTATCTATCATGCTATTGAGAAACGTTAGGTTCAACTCAATTTTCCGTTCTGTCGTTACTTGCTGTGCTTTAATACTTTATATTTATTCTGCTAAAGCTCAGAATATTAACGAATTAAATACTGGCTGGCGCTGCGCACCTGTAAATAGTGTAAAAGTTAATGGAGAGCAGTTATCATCAATAACATATCATACTGATGACTGGCTTCCGGCTACAGTACCGGGTACGGTGTTAACTACTTTACTGGATAATAAAAAAGTAGCAGACCCTTTCTACGGAATGAATAATGAGCGTATCCCGGATATATATAAAGTAGGGCGCGATTACTATACCTATTGGTTTGTTAAAGATTTCCAGGAAAGTAAGCTGGCTGGTGATGAACAGGTTTATTTAAATTTCAGAGGGGTAAATTATAGTTTTGACGCTTACCTCAATGGCAAAAAAATAAACAAAGAGCAGGCAAAGGGCATGTTTATGCGTTTTAGCTACAACATTACCGCTCTCTTGTCAAAAACGGGGAAAAACCGCCTGGCAGTTATTGTACATCCGCCGGATGTGGTCGGAAACCCTAATGGGGGCCAGGGTGGTGATGG
Source organism: Mucilaginibacter sp. MD40 (assembly GCF_002288635.1). Lineage (GTDB taxonomy): Bacteria > Bacteroidota > Bacteroidia > Sphingobacteriales > Sphingobacteriaceae > Mucilaginibacter. The sequence continues at coordinate 2,316,257 of NZ_NRSW01000001.1, forward strand.
TACCATAGCAAAAAATGTAGGTTTGCAGTATACCGCCGGATGGGACTGGATACAACCCATGAGAGACCGTAATACCGGTATTTGGGATAAAGTGACCATCGAGCGCACAGGAGCTGTACGTATAACCGACCCACACATTGTTACATTGGTTCCCGGAGTTCGTAACAGCGAAGGGCCGCAAGCCAATGCCATCGTTAAAACAGACGCGCAATTAACCAATGCCAATACTTTACCTGTAAGCGGCAAGCTGTCATTTACCATGGGTGGTAAAACGGTTAGTAGGTTGCTTACTATTGGAGGGGGGCAAACCATCCTGGTATCCTTAACAGACATGGTTTTGCAAAATCCTAAACTATGGTGGCCCAACGGTTATGGTAAGCAGGATTTGTATGATGCATCCATGAGTTTTGAGATCAATGGCCAACTCTCAAACGTACAACACTTTAAAGTGGGTGTTAGAGAGATACAAACCACCTGGAATGAACATACAGGCAGCAGGCAAATAGCGGTTAATGGCCAAAAGATATTTATAAAAGGAGGTAACTGGGTTATTTCTGATGCCATGCTGCGCCTGTCGGATATGCGTTATGACGCAGAAGTACGGTTTCACAGAGATATGAACCTTAACCTGATAAGGGTTTGGGGCGGTGCGATGATGGAACGGCCTGAGTTTTATGAAGCCTGCGATAAATACGGTTTATTGGTATTTCAGGATTTCTGGGGATCTGGCGATTGTAATGGCCGCTGGCTCGACCCAATGAAAGCAGATGACCAATGGACAAGACGCAAATATCCGGATGATCATACGCTCTACCTGAAATCGGCTGCTGACCAGATAAAAATGATCAGAAATTATGCTTCACTGGCCATATGGTGCGGCGGTAATGAAATTACGCCCCCTGAGGATATATTGACGGGTTTACGCGATAAGTTGTTGCCACAATTAGATAATACCCGTTGGTTTGTAGATTATTCCAATTCAGAGAGCATGTCGCGCAATACACTTGGAGGCAATGGCGACGGGCCATATGGCATACAGCCGCTTTCGGTTTTCTGGCAGCAACGCACTTTTCCGTTCAACTCAGAGGTAGGCTCTGTGGGCGTCGGCGATTATGAGTCGCTGAAAAGGTTTATACCTGAAAAAAACATGGTACCGCCGGTTTACAACGAAAGCACCCGTAGCAACAAGGTGGACAGCGTGTGGGATTACCACAAATACATAGGCTATGATACCAGCATTAACAAATACGGTAAAGCTAAGGACGCGCAAGACTTCGCCCGTAAGGCGCAGCTGGTAAATTACGACCAGTACAGGGGGCTGGCCGAAGGCTTTAGTTCGCATATGTGGGATTGGTATACCGGTTTTATTATCTGGAAAACTCAAAACCCATGGACGGCTATGCGTGGCCAGATGTATGACTACTACCTTGATCCTAACGCATGCCTTTATGGATTGCATAACGGTAGCGAGCCGCTGCATGTAATGTGTAACCCGGTTAACGGCATGGTATCGTTAGTAAACAATACGTTTACAGCACGCAGGAGTATCATGTTGGTAGTAAGGGCTGCTGATATGGCAGGAAAAGACAGCCTGATAACCCAGGTTTTTGTGGATGTTGTACCATCGTCAACAAAAAATATACTGTCTGTAAAAGAGATGATGGATAAACTGGCTGCTAAAGAAGGCGCATTCCTTACGCTGCAGTTATTAGATACAGACAAGCGCATACTTTCTGAAAATATCTATTGGCTGCCTGATAGTAAAGGCGAATATTCGGGTTTGCAGCACATGCAAAAAGATAAATTGGATGTAGCCGCCCGTAAGTTGGATAACGATCGCATAGAAGTAACGTTAACCAATAAGCCTGGCTCGGTACCATCATTTTTTAATCGGATATCGCTGAATGACAAACAAACAGGTAACCGCGTTTTGCCAACTTTTTACAGCGATAACTATATTACAGTGATGCCCGGCCAAACCAGGAAGATCATTGTCGAAAGTAAATCGGCCGCTACCAAGAGTATGGCAGTAGAAATTGATGGATGGAACAGTGCCGACGGCGCAAAACAAATTAATATACTCAACTAATGAAAATATTAAAAAATATAGGAGTAGCGCTGGTAATAGGGCTTGGGTGTGTTCTTACAAACAGATCAGCTGCGCAAGGCAATAGCTATAATATCATTCCGTATCCATCGGCATTAATAGCCAGGCAGGGTGTGTTTACGATAACAAATAGTACCCGGATAGATGTATCAGCGGGTAAGTTTGCTAATGAAGTTGTACAATTAAATGAGCTTATACAACGCGGTTTAGGTACAAAGCTCAAGTTAGGTAAAGGCGCTAAAACCATAAAACTGAACCTGGATGCCAGTTTACCGGCGGAAGGTTATAAACTAACTATTACGCCTCTTAACGTTGCAATAAGCGCCGCTACATCTGCCGGTATGTTTAGGGCGGTAGAAACCATAAGGCAATTACTACCCGTGGGCCTGCAGAGCAAAACGGGACATTTAAAAGCGCTTACCCTGCCTGCGTTAAATATCACCGACAAGCCGGAATATGCCTGGCGCGGGATGCATTTAGATGTATCGAGGCACTTTTTCTCTATCAGCTATCTGCACAAATTCATCGATTTGATGGCATTGTACAAAATGAACAAATTTCATTTGCACTTAACAGATGACCAGGGCTGGCGTGTCGAGATCAAGAAATATCCGCTGTTAACCCAACAGGGCGCCTGGCGGACCTTCAATAATCAGGATTCTGCCTGTATGAAGAAAGCCAAAGACAATCCTGATTTTGAGATTGACAAATCGCATATCATAAAAAGGGACGGTAAAACCTTGTATGGCGGCTATTACACACAGGAACAACTAAAAGAACTGGTAGCTTACGCGGCTACAAAACATATTGAGATAATCCCTGAAATTGATATGCCGGGCCACATGATGGCCGCCATTACAGCCTACCCATACCTCACCTGTAATGGTGAAAATAAGTTTGGTGAACTTTTTTCCAAACCCATATGCCCATGTAATGAGACTACTTACGAGTTTGCGCAAAATATTTTCGACGAGATCATGCAGATATTTCCGTCACAGTATATCCACATTGGTGGTGATGAGGTAGACCGTACGGATTGGGCAAAATCTGCCGAGTGCAAGGCGATGATGGAGCGCGAAGGTATTAAAGACCTGGCAGGCTTGCATAGCTATTTCATTAACCGTATGGAAAAGTATTTCAACTCTAAAGGCAAAAAGCTTATTGGCTGGGATGAGGTGATTGAAGGTGGTATTAGCCCTACAGCAACTATTATGTATTGGCGTACCTGGGTACCAGATGCGCCTGTAAAGGCAGCTAAAAATGGTAACAAGGTGATCATGGCCCCTGGGGAGCCATTATACTTTGATAATCCTGCCGACCAATATTCGCTATACAAGGTGTATCACTTTAATCCAATCCCTGCTAAACTGAACAAGGAGGAAGCCAAGGCTATTATTGGCGCTCAGGCAAATATCTGGACGGAGATGATACCCTCTGAGCGCAGAGCCGACTACATGATGATGCCCCGTATGACTGCCTTAGCCGAAAGGTTATGGAACGGTAACGCTGATAATTACGATAGCTATCTTAAACGCCTTACAGGGCAATACAAAAGACTTGATGCTTTAAACGTGCATTATAGGCTACCCGATATTCCCAACATCGTAAATGAGAATGTATTTACTGATAAGGCTGTTTTAACGATAACCAAACCATTGGCCGACATGACCATCAGGTACACTACTGATGGCAGCCTGCCGCAAAATACCTCAAATGTTTTACCGACATCGCTTACTATCAATAAACCCGTAAATATTAAGCTGGCAGCATTTACGCCAAATGGCTCAAGAGGTGATATCTACACCATTAATTATCGCCAACAATCGTTAGCAGCAGCCGTTAGCGCTCAGACTACTGCAGGTTTAAAATGCGATTACTATAAAGCGTTCTTTAAACAAACGTCAATGATAGAGGCAAAGAAGCCGGATAGTTCTTTCATTGCAAACAACATTATCGTCCCTGCTTCTGTTAACGCCCCTTCATTCGCCCTGATTTATAAAGGATATATCGATGTTCCCCAAACAGGTATTTATACTTTTTATCTTACCTGCGATGATGGCGGCATACTTAAAATCGCAGACCGAATGGTGGTAGATAATGACGGCTTACATTCAGCACAGGAACGGAATGGGCAGGTAGCTTTAGAAAAAGGTCTTCAACCTTTTGTACTTAAATTTATAGAAGGTGGCGGCGGCTTTGCTCTGAAACTAAAATACAGTTTTAACGGCAGTGCTCGGGCAGAAGTTCCTTCATCGTGGTTCAAAAATTAGTGCGTACTTATTACTTCGAGATTTAATGAAACAAAAATTCATCTTATTTATATCGTTTATAGCCAGTGGCTTTGGCGCTCTCGCTCAAAAACAGGCATCGCCCAGGTTAACCCAATATGTCGACCAGTATATCGGTACAGGTTTTCACGGGCACGTTTTTGTGGGGGCGAACGTACCTTTTGGCGCTGTACAATTAGGGCCTACAAATATTTCAAAAGGTTGGGACTGGTGTTCTGGCTATCATATATCAGATTCTATCATTATCGGCTTTCAACATACACACCTAAGCGGTACGGGCATTGGCGATTTGGGTGATATTTCTTTTATGCCTACCACCGGGCGTGTAATTATAAATAAGGGCACGCTTGCAGATCCGTCAAGTGGTTATTTCTCACTGTTCAGCCATAAAGATGAAATTGTTAAGCCCGGTTACTATGCGGTTAAGTTAAAGAAATACAATATTAAAGCCGAATTAACGGTTTCAACAAGAGTAGGTTATCACCGGTATACTTATCCTGCAGGCGAACAAGCGAACGTCATTATAGATCTTACCGAAGGTGTTGCTGACAGAACTACCGATGCCTATATTAAACAAAAAGATAAATACACTATTGAAGGCTACCGCTTTTCAAGAGGTTGGGCTGCTGATCAACGTATTTACTTTACAGCGGTATTTTCAAAACCCATAGAAAAGTTCGCGGTGTATGACAGTACAGCACTTAAGCAAGGCGTAGAAATGAACAGTAAAAACGCACGTTGTGCCATAACATTTGCTAAAAGCAATCTTCCTGAAAGGGTAGAGATAAAGGTGGGTATATCGCCTGTTGGTTGTGCTAACGCACTGCAAAACATTAAGGCCGAAATACCTGGTTGGAATTTCAACCAAACGGCCACTAATGCTGATCTGGCCTGGAACAAAGAACTGGGGCGGATTACTATCAAAGCCGATTCATTATCACAATTAAAGAAGTTTTATACCGCACTTTATCATACCATGATAGCGCCATCAACCTTTAATGATGTTAACGGCGAATATTGGGGTACGGATAAAAAGGTACACAAAGATGGGGCATTTAAAAATTTAACCACATTTTCGCTTTGGGATACTTACCGGTCTGCTAACCCATTATACACCATAATGCAGCCTGATAGAGTGCCTGATATGATTAATACCATGCTGAATATTTATAAACAGCAAGGGCGATTGCCTGTATGGCACCTGATGGCTAACGAAACCAATACTATGGTAGGTAACAGCGCTGTGCCGGTTATAGTAGATGCATATCTGAAAGGTTTTAAGGGTTTTGACGCTAAGTTTGCGTATGAAGCAGTAAAAGCAACCCAAATGCAGGACCTTCGCGGGCTAAAATATGTAAAGGAGCTCGGTTTTATACCTGCGGATAGTTCGCGCGAATCCGTTGCTATGGGTCTTGAATATTCCATCAACGATTGGTGCATAGCCCAAATGGCAAAAAAGCTCGGCAAGATGGACGATTATCAATATTTTAGCGGCAGGGCCAAAAACTACCAGAAATATTTTGACCCGCAAACCCGTTTTATGCGTGGCAAGGTAAGTGCTGATACCTGGCGCACGCCTTTTAGTCCATTTGAATCCAGGCACGAGAAAGATGATTACACCGAAGGGAATGCCTGGCAGTATACCTGGTTGGTGCCACAGGATGTAGAAGGTTTGATAACTCTCTTGGGCGGTGAAAAGCCTTTCATTAAAAAGCTTGATTCGTTGTTTATGGTGAGTGGCGACCTTGGTGCGGAGCATTCGCCCGATATATCCGGACTGATAGGCCAATACGCGCACGGCAACGAGCCGAGCCACCACATCACATATCTATATGCCTATGTAGGCCAGCCCTGGAAAACGGCTGATAAGGTACGTTATATACTTAATAACTTTTATACCACTAAAGCCGATGGTATTATCGGCAACGAGGATGTGGGGCAAATGTCGGCATGGTACGTTCTTTCCTCACTTGGATTTTATCCCGTTAATCCGGCAAATGGTAATTACGTTTTTGGCAGCCCTACTATTAACAGTGCGGTTATTCAATTGCCCTCCGGTAAGTCTTTTACCATTACTGTAAAAAATAACAGTGCAAAAAACAAGTACATCAGCAGCATGGTGCTGGATGGTAAGCCTTATTCAAAAAATTATCTGAAACATACAGATTTAGTTGCAGGCGGCACGCTGGTAATTACCATGACAGATAAGCCTGGTAAATTTGGCACCGCGCCCGCAGATCGCCCACGGTCTGTAACTTTTTAATGATAAGCAGTTCTCCGGCATCTTGAAAAAGATGCCGGACAGTCGCTTCTTGAAATTGTTGCTGAATATTCTCTTTCGGTTTTTGATAATTTATGATATATTAACGTAAATTTAAAGCCGAGCGCCATGAAACCTAATTTCATCAAATCCGGCAGTGAGAACGAAGCATCATTTAGCTTTCGGGTAGATCATTTACCATGCATCAATAATCGCTGGCATTATCACCAGGAGTTTGAACTAATCTATTTTCAAAAGGGAAGCGGTACACAGTTCATAGGAGATAGTATTACCGGTTTTAATGAAGGTAATGTTATGCTGATAGGCCCTCAATTGGAGCATTACTGGCAATTTGAAGATCGGTACTTTTCGGAGGGTCATGACGCTAACGTAGAGGCCTACGTAGTACACTTCGACAAGAATTTTTGCGGAAACGCTTTTTTTAATTTGCCGGAATGCGCGGATGTTTTAAAGTTACTCGAACGCGCCAAACGTGGCATAAAAGTGGTTGACTCTGCCCTAAAGGTAGCCGAATGTTTAGTGCAAATGAATGCTGCACGTGGTTACGAACGGCTAACACTCCTTATCCGGGCCTTGGGTGTTATTTCAGAAGATAATAGCGCTTACCCTGTAGTTACCAACGGTTTTGGTAATTTAAGTATTCATAACGATAAGCGTATTGATCTGATAGTGGAATACCTTTCAAAAAATCTCCAAAATCATATATCCCTGAAAGACCTGTCGGAAGTTGCTGCCATGAACCCTACTTCGCTATGCCGGTATTTCAAAGCTAAAGCGAACGAAAGTTTATCATCTTACATCGAAAAAATGCGCATAGGAAATGCCTGTAAGCTTATTGCCAGAGAAGAGATGAGCATGAAGCAAATCGCGCACGAATCAGGTTTCCGTAACCTCACCAGTTTTCACAAATCTTTCCGTAAACTTAAAGGAACCACTCCACTTATGTTTCAGCAAAGGGTAACAGGCAAACAATAGTTATCTTGTTGTTAATATAAAAATAACATGGCCATGCGCCATTGCTAATGCCTCTCGGTTAATTTTGTAAGCATTTTCCGTGTATACATCTTATGAAACAACTGGTTATCATTATCCTATTTATCTTATCTGCTTCAACAGTATCATCATTACACGCGCAGAGAGCCTTTGATAAAGAAGGCCATAGAGGAGGGCGGGGGCTTATGCCTGAAAATACCATTTCGTCTATGAAAAAAGCTGTGGAACTTGGTGTAACGCTTGAAATGGATATTTCATTCACTAAAGAAAAGTTGCCTATTATATCACATGATCAATACATTAACCCGGCATTTACATTAAAAGCTAATGGCGATAGCCTTACCAGGCAGGAGGCTTCGGCATTACGGTTATACAACCTTAGTTATACAGAAATAAAAAGCTTTGACGTAGGAAGTAAATTTTATAAGCAATTTCCGCATCAGCAGAAAATAAAAGAACATATACCGCTTTTGTCGGTGCTTATAGATACGGTAGAGGCTTACGCCAAGGCAAAACACCTACCTGCGCCGCATTATAATATTGAAACCAAAACAAGCCCCGATGGTGATGATATTAAACACCCCGCCCCTCAAGAGTTTGTTGACCGGCTTATGGCTGTATTGGTTGCAAAAGGAATACTAAAAAGAGTGATCATCCAGTCATTTGATCCGCGTACGCTTGAAATTGTACACAGGCAATACCCGGCGGTTGCTACAGCCTGGCTGGTATCTAATCAGAAAGATCTTAAAACCAATCTGTCTGCCTTAACTTTTAAGCCAACTATATACAGCCCTGATTATAAAATGCTGAATAAACAGGTGGTTGACGACTGCCATTCGATCGGCATAAAAGTGATTCCCTGGACGGTAAATGATCCTAAAGACATTCAAGCTGTTAAGGCGTTGGGCGTTGACGGTATGATCTCTGATTATCCGGACCGGTTTTAAAAGGTTAATTGTTTTTAGGGAGGAACCAGCAAGTCAGGAACGTAAAATTGATGATATGCCAATATCATATAATTTTATGGTAATAAAGTTGAATATCAGTTAATGCAAATGGCTTTATTTGTATTAACAAAATAAAACCTAAAAGGGCTTCAGTAATCTTGTTGTAAGCCTTATAAATATATGATAAGTTCTACTATGTCTACTGACTATCTACAGATACATCCGCATGATAATGTTCTGGTTGCGTTAAAAGATCTACAAGCTGGTAAATTAATACAGCACAATGGCGAAACATTTAATCTTACCACAGGTGTGTCGGCGAAGCACAAGTTCACTATTGATGTATTGAACAAAGGCGATGAGGTTTACATGTATGGTGTTTTGGTAGGCATAGCTAATGAAAGCATTGATAAAGGCGCTGGCATAACCACCGAAAACATACATCACGCTTCAACCGGTTTTGAATTGGGCGAGCGTAAACTGCAATGGGATAAGCCGGACATAGGCGATTTTGCATCACAGACCTTTATGGGATATCATCGCAGTGATGGTAGTGTAGGCACCGGCAACTATTGGCTGGTAATACCACTGGTTTTTTGCGAAAACAGAAATGTTAATGTGCTAAAAGATGCCATGTATGCTAAATTGGGCTTTGACCAGCCTAAAGGTTACGAACAGGAAGTAGACAGCCTGATTGAAATGTACAGGGCGGGTAAATCTGTTGAGGAAATATTATCTGCTGATATAGCTCATCAATCTGTGAATGAACAACAAACCCGTAAGGTATTTGCTAATATTGATGGTATCAAGTTTTTGAATCACGAACTCGGATGCGGAGGAACCAAGTCTGATTCTGACGCTCTTTGCGGGCTGCTGGCGGGCTATATTACGCATCCAAACGTTGCTGGTGCTACCGTGCTGAGTTTAGGATGCCAGCACGCGCAGGCCGATATATTAAGAACTGAGATCAACAAAAGAGACCCGCGTTTTGATAAGCCGCTCATTATACTTGAGCAGCAGCAAATGGGTACAGAAAGCAGGTTGATGCAGGAGGCGCTTAAACAAACCTTTACCGGTCTTATAAAAGCTAATAAGCAACAAAGGATGCCGGCGCCGTTATCAAAATTATGCGTAGGACTTGAGTGTGGTGGTTCCGATGGGTTTTCGGGAATTTCAGCTAACCCGGCACTGGGGTATTTTTCAGATATGCTGGTAGCTTTAGGTGGCAGTGTGATCCTGGCAGAATTTCCGGAACTGTGCGGCGTAGAGCAGGAACTGAGCGACAGGTGCGTAGACGAACGTTCGGCTTTGCGTTTTATGGAGCTGATGCGTAATTACAATGCTCAGGCCGAGGCAGCGGGGTCAGGCTTTTACGCTAATCCCTCACCCGGAAACATAAGGGACGGATTAATTACAGACGCCATTAAATCTGCCGGTGCAGCAAAAAAAGGCGGCACTTCGCCGGTGGTGGATGTGCTGGACTATCCGGGCAAGGTTTCAAAACCGGGCTTAAACTTGTTATGCACCCCCGGCAGTGACGTGGAAAGCACTACCGCCGAGGTAGCTGCAGGCGCTAATGTAGTATTGTTTACAACAGGCCTGGGTACACCAACTGGTAACCCTGTAGCACCGGTTATTAAGCTATCTACCAATACGGCACTTTATAAGCGTATGCCCGATATTATTGATATTGACTGCGGCACTATTATAGAAGGTACAGAAAGTATTGCTGAAGCAGCAAAACGTATACTCAAGTACGTAATTGACGTAGCCAGCGGCAACATAAAACCTAAGGCGGTGCAGTTAGGCCAGGACGATTTTATACCGTGGAAAAGGGGCGTATCACTCTAATTTTTATTAAACATGTTCAGCTTAGAAGGAAAACAAGCGGTAATAACCGGAGGAGGTAGTGGCATAGGCAAGGCTATAAGCCAGCTATTTGCCAGGCAAGGCGCCATAGTGCATATTATAGAATTAAATGGAACCGCAGCTTCTGACACTGTAAAAGAAATACAGGAGGCGGGCGGTAAGGCATTTGCCTACGGTGGCGACGTGACCAACCAGGATCAGATGGTAGATATATTTCACAGCATAACCGAAGTAGATATATTGGTTAATAATGCCGGTATAGCGCATGTAGGTAATCTGGAGAATACCAGCGCATCAGATTTTGACCGTATTTACAGCGTTAATGTTAAGGGAGCTTATAATTGCTTTTATGCGGCTATTCCTTTGATGAAGGCACGCAAGGGCGGCGTTATTTTAAGCATGGCATCTATTGCGGCATTGGTGGGTATAACCGACCGGTTTGCCTATTCTACGAGCAAGGGGGCTATTTACGCCATGAGTTTGTCAGTAGCGCGTGATTATATGCAATACAATATTCGTAGCAATACCATTTCACCTGCCCGGGTACATACTCCGTTTGTTGATGGCTTTATCAGCAAAAATTATCCTGGCAGGGAAGAGGAAATGTTTCAGAAACTTTCTCAAAGCCAGCCGATCGGCCGTATGGCCCAGCCTGCTGAAATTGCCGCGTTGGCTTTGTACTTATGTTCAGACGAAGCCTCATTTATTACAGGTTGCGATTATCCTATTGATGGCGGATTTATTAAATTAAACAATTAAGAACTAATGAAATTGATCAGATACGGAAAGGCTGGTGCCGAAAAAACCGGTGTTATATATAATGGAAAGCGACTGGACGTATCTGGTTTTGCTTCAAACTTTGATGAAGCCTTCTTTGAAAGCGACGGCTTGGCTCAGCTAAAAGAGTATGTTGCTACCGGTCATGGTCAGCTACCAGTTGTAAGTGAAGATGAGCGCCTGGGTTGCCCGGTAGGTCGTCCTTCTAAAATTGTCTGCATAGGTTTAAACTATGCAGACCATGCCCGCGAAACTAACGCACCTACACCTTCGGAGCCTATCATATTCTTTAAAAGTACAACAGCTATTACCGGCCCAAATGATGATGTGATTATTCCTAAAGGTTCACAAAAAACAGACTGGGAGGTTGAACTTGCCGTACTCATTGGTAAAAAAGCCTCTTATGTTACTGAAGCTGAAGCGCAAACTTACATTGGCGGGTATTTACTGCACAACGATGTATCTGAAAGAGAATTTCAGTTGGAGCGTAACGGTACCTGGGATAAAGGCAAAGGCTGTGATACATTTGCCCCACTGGGGCCCTACCTGGTAACACCCGATGAAATTGAAGATGTGAACAATTTACGTTTGTGGTTGAGTGTGAACGGGAAAATGATGCAGGATGGCACAACAGCTAACCTCATATTCAATATACCATATTTAATAGCTTACATCAGCCGGTTCATGACCTTATTGCCGGGTGATATTATCTCAACAGGCACGCCAGCAGGAGTTGGCCTGGGCTTTAAGCCGCCTGTTTACCTTAACCCCGGGGATGTGGTTGAATTAGGTATTGATGGATTAGGGACACAAAAGCAAACATTAAGGGCTTACAACCAATAATTGCGGCACTAAATCAGATAACATGGATTTATTTTTAAAGGATAAAGTTATCATCGTTAGTGGTGGTGCTAAAGGTATAGGCAAAGGCATTAGCATGGTGCTTGCTAACGAGGGTGCTATACCTGTAATTATTGGCAGGAATGAAGAGGATAACCTTTTCGCTGTAAAAGAAATTGAAGCAAAAGGTGGTCGTGCTTTTCAAGTTGCCGCAGAACTCTCTGTTCCCGAAAATTGCGAAAAAGTTATTCAAAATGTGGTAAATCAATTTGGCCAAATTGATGGTTTAGTAAACAATGCCGGGCTAAATGACGGTGTAGGTTTAGAGAAGGGGAGTTACCAGGGCTTTATGGATTCTCTGCATCGTAACCTGGTACACTATTACCTGTTGGCACATTTCGCTTTACCTGAACTTAAAAAAACGCAGGGCGCTATAGTAAATATCAGTTCTAAGACTGCCGAAACAGGTCAGGGCGAAACATCAGCCTATGCTGCCGCTAATGGCGGCCGTAACGCACTTACCCGTGAGTGGGCTGTTGAATTACTTAAATATAACATACGTGTTAACGCCGTAGTAGTTGCCGAGTGCTGGACTCCGCAATACGAGAACTGGATAACTACCTTGCCTAACTCTGAAGAAACGCTGAGAGAGATAAACGCGCGTATTCCTTTACAACACCGCATGACCACGGCCGAGGAAATTGCCAATACAACAGCCTTTTTGCTTTCGGAGCGTTCCAGCCATACTACAGGGCAACTGCTTCATGTGGATGGGGGCTACGTACATCTGGATAGAGCGCTGCTAAGAGATTAGCATCGCAACATCCTCGCAATTTGCAGGCGCGGATAATTTTTGCTTATTTAAATGCCACATAGAAATAAGAATGGCAAAGCGTATCATTTTCTTCTTCTGTATCGTACTAAGTTCGTTTGCTTTTGCGCAACCCAATAACCGGTATGTAAAAATTGAAACGCCACAGGGTTGGTGTGTGGTAAAGTTGTATAACGAAACCCCAGTGCATCGCGATAACTTTATCAAATTAACCAAAGCAGGTTATTTTAATAAAACCACTTTTAACCGTATATTAAAGAATTTTGTGATACAGGGTGGCGACCCAGATTCGTTATACGAAAAAGGTAAACAACTCAATTCAGAGCAAAAATGGTTACCCGCCGAATTAGTTCCGGCCTTTTTTCATCATCGTGGTGCAGTTGCAATGGGGCGCGATAATAATCCGTCCCAATCATCATTCAGTACCCAATTCTACATAGTTGACGGCAAAACCTGGACAGATGAACAGTTGGATATGGTAGAACAGAAATACCATTACCACTTTGCGCCCGAACAAAGAAACGTTTACCGTACTGTTGGCGGCACTCCATTTTTAGATGGGCATTACACGGTGTTTGGTGAAATTGTAAAAGGTATGGACCTTATTGATAAAATTACCACCGTTAATGTAGATAAAAACGGCAACCCGGATAATCCGGTCTGGATGAAGGTAACGGTATTAAGTCCACGTCAGGTAAAAGAGATATTTTAAAATTAAAAACTTAATCAACTAATTGTACTAAATATGCAGGAAGCAGAATCACTCAATAAAGTAGCGGAATTTCATCGTACATTTAAACACCCTATTTTAAATAACCCAACCATTCCCGATAAAAAGAGATGCGATCTGCGGGTTGCCTTACTTGCAGAAGAAGTAAAAGAATTACAGGAAGCAGTAGCTGATAACAATATCGTTGAAATAGCCGATGCGCTGTGCGATATACAATATGTGTTGGCCGGCGCAATATTGGAGTTTGGCCTGGCTGATAAATTTAAGGAACTGTTTGACGAGGTGCATCGTTCAAACATGAGCAAGGCATGTAACTCAGCCGATGAAGCAAGCCAAACCATAGCGCATTACAAAGCTAAGGAAGGCTGTGAGGCATACATGCACCAGGAGGATGAACGCTTTTTGGTTTACAGGAGTCACGACAATAAGACATTGAAATCAGTAAACTATTCTCCCGCTGATCTGAAAAGTATTGTTGAAAGATAAGCTGTACTATTACAGCTTATCTAATTTAAAGTAACCAAGGTAAATTTCATCATCCGGCAAGGACGAATTCGGTATGATACTGATACTGAAATTAGCTTTTTGATGAGGCAATAAAATATCTTCAATACGATATATATCATCTACATCTATGCCATATTTATCATCAACATGCGCGTTAGCGCCTTTTGTTGTAGTTGATGGTGTGATGCTATTGGTTTTAAAGAACACGGTTTTTTTAGATTCCTGTACCGCTAATGCCTGCTCTGTTTGAACGGATAACATGGTGTAATGCTGCTCGGCCAGGTCACCGGCTTTGTAACCACCAAGGTTAATAAAGAATAATTTTTTTTCGTCGGCAACCTTTTGTTCTCCTTTAGGGCTAACCACAATGCTGTACCCATCAACTGTATTTACCTCTCGCCAGCCATCAATATGTAGGCTTGCGCCGGCTTCAGGCCAAAAAGCTTTCATTTCCGGAACGAGTTCTTTAATGGATGTGCCTATACCAAAGAAAAAGTCATGTTGTTCAATATGCCTTCCGGGCGCTTTTGAGCCTAAAAGCACCATAAATAATTTATAATTAGTACCGGGTTGCTGGTTCATGGTTTAAAATACTTTTTACAATAATATCCGAAGCCGCCTCACCAAAGTCGAGGCCGGAGTAATCCGGATTGTAGCCGCCAATATACGGAACAGCCATGATATATATCCGCTCATTCAGCGCACCATAACTATCTACAGCTTCAAAATTATCATTAATGGCAATCCCAGGTACCTGCAGGTAATAATTTCCCTCAGAGTCTGTATAAACATTCTTATTCCCTTTGTCCTTTTCTATTAAACCCATTGCCTGGTCTTTAAATCTTAATCGGGCCGGCGCAAGCGTCCTGTATTTGATAAGGCCTTTAAAAGGGAAATCATCATAAGCGAAATGTTGTTGCCCCGTGCTGTCGACAAAGGTTTTGTAAGAACTTTTAATTGGCTTCCCTTTAGTATCGGTGTAATGATAAACAGTTGCTTCATCAGCAGGCTCCACGTAACTATCATCACCTACGGCTATTATTTCCAGTACACCTGCATTGTGAAGTGCCATCATTTCTTCGGCTGAGCTTTGCGGTACAAAGGCAATTACTACAGAAATTAGCGGCATAAGTGTTTTTTGGATGCGCAACATATCTTCGGCCGAAAAATATTTTGCCGGGTAATTCATTGCAAAGCTTAATATAGCGAGCATTTCTTTCCAATAAACAGACTTTCGTTGAGCTATAGATGCCTCGGCTTCGTCATATTCTATTTTTAACAATTCAAAAGGATCTATACTTTCACGCAGAGTCATCATCGCATCAACAAACTCCTCCATGTTCATGTCCTTAATTTCCTCATAGAACGTAGGCCGCTTGGCTTTGAGGGGAAGTTTAAAATCCTGGTCAAAAACATAATCAAGAGATAAGAAGCCGTTATTTTGTGCTCTGTGATCCTTTATTTGTTGTGGTGTAAGGGTTTGATTCTTGGAAAGATGAGGGTCTTCGAGATGGAACCTTACAGCGGGTAACAAACCATTACGAGAATGCATGACCATTTTAAAATCCGGGCTATCATTATGCAGATGGTAAACAACTTGGCCATTTTCGTTTCTGTGATAATGGCCATTGTGCCTGGAAAGTGTACGGATAGCGTCAATGGCAGTTAATGATGAACCTTTAATTGCCACCGGGTGATTGATCTTATGCGCCAGTTTTGCAGGGGGGTAAGGTGAATCGTAATATCCTTTTATTTTATCTTCATTTTTCTTAGGCCAATTATGTCCGGTAGAAATAATTACAATATCAAATTCTAAAACCTGATTATCGTTAATGATAACTGTTACCTTTTCTTCATCAGGGCGATCTATAATGTCTGTGACGCAGTTGTTATAAAATATTTCATATTCAACTCCTTTCTCACTGGCCTTTCGTTGTAATAGCTTAAACTGTTCGGTAAGATATTGGCCAAACAGTAGTCGGGGCAATACTTTGTAATCGTTAAATTTTTCAGGATCAATGTGATATTTATCAACTGTATCACGTGGTACCGATTTAATCCATTTATTTAGCGAAGTAACTAAATCTGGTATTTCATTGCCCGAAACATTGGTAACGTGTTCATCATTTGCGCCATCACGTGAGTAGGGCATGCCTGCTCCCAGGCGATCGCTCTTTTCAAATATGGAAATGGTGAAATTGTGTTCACCTGATTCGACAAAACGTTTAAATATAAATAAGCTGCTCGGCCCTCCGCCAAGTATAGCTATATGCTTTTTTATCTTCAAGTATAAGTTGGTGTCTTTTAATTTAAGATACCTGTTTTTACACCTAATTGTTTTATTATGATTGTTATCACAGCAATTGTGCACAAAAAAGCCGTATATCAATGCTATACGGCTCTGCAGGAAGATCATATCCCCCCTAAATTAATAGTATGATCGTCCTGGTTTTCAAATAAAGCCTCACAATTTCCCAGTTTAAAACTGTAAAGCATACTCAATTATTATTTATAATTGCTTAAACAAAAGTAACCGTGTATGTATAGCTTATCAATAACTCATATGCTGTATATTATGTAGTACAATATTAATGTATCTAACATTGAATAAAATTTAAGTTTTTGCAAATGAATTGATTAGATTGTTTATCCAATATTATTTAAAAAAAAGTTTGCACAGGTACGCAAAAAAGCTACCTTTGCAGTCCCAAAGAAAACCAAACGGGATGTAGCGTAGCCCGGTATCGCGCCACATTTGGGATGTGGAGGCCGCAGGTTCGAATCCTGCCATCCCGACGCTTACGGTGTCAAGCGATACCAAAAAGCCCTTAAATCTATGATTTAGGGGCTTTTTTATTTTATTCCACCCCAATATATTCAAGTTATATCAAAGAAAATGTACCCTATTCGGTGCCCCAAATCTATACTTTATATTTGGGCACAAATAGCGAATTAAGTAACTGATAGTCAATTTGTTATTTGATTTATTTTGATTGGTTTTGGTGTCTTTTAGTGTATTGAAAATTTATGGGCAAATCGCCCGCCTGCTAAATGGTATCAAAGCCCGTCAATATGAAGCTATTGCGAAATAAAAATTGACGAATATGAAAACACAGAACAGCACCTTTGGCGTAATCTTCTACTTAAGAAAGTACAAGGCGACCAATGACGGAAAAACACCTATCTATGCGCGAATCACTGTAAACGGTCAACGTACCGATGTTTCAGTAAAGCGTTCAATTGATCCCGCCAACTGGAATGCAAACAAGGGAATGGCAAAGGGCAGCAAAGAAGAAATTGTAAAGTTGAACAAATATTTAGAGCAATACCGGTCCGGCATTGTAGAAAGCTATCAGCAGCTATCATTACAAAAGAAGCTCGTTACAGCGGAATTAGTAAAGGATAAATTCACTGGTGAAGATCAGGCCGAATTTACCCTATGCAAATTGATGACTTATCACAACTCCGAACAAGCGCAGATATTGAAGCCTGGTACGATGAAGAACTACTTTACCACCCAAAAGTACCTTAAAGAGTTTATCAAAGAACGCTTTAGCACTAATGACAAGTACCTTTCAGAACTCAGCTATAAGTTCATTACTGATTTTGAGTACTTCTTAAGAAATAGGAAACCGGAAAAAGGCCAAAAGCGATTAGAAAACAATGGGTTGATGAAACACCTTGAAAGGTTCTGCAAGATGGTAAACCTTGCTGTCAGGTTAGAGTGGTTAGACCGCAATCCATTTCAGGCCTATCAATTGAAGTTTGATAAAGTCGAGCGGGAATATTTGACTAAAGATGAATTGGCAAGGATTGAAAACAAGCATTTCAATATCGTACGGTTACAGGTTGTTAAAGACCTATTTGTCTTCAGTTGCTATACCGGGCTTGCCTACATTGATGTTTATAATTTAACACCAGCCAACCTGATCGAAAAGGCTAAAGGCAGCCTATGGATTATGACCAACAGGCAAAAGACAAATGAGCCTGTTAGAGTTCCATTATTGCCTAAAGCTTTAGTAATTATCGAAAAATACAAAGGCCATCCACAAGCATTAGCAGAGGGAAAGGTACTGCCTACGTTGAGCAATCAAAAATTAAACAGCTATTTGAAAGAGATAGCTGATATGTGCCACATAAACAAACCGCTGACGTTCCATATAGCACGCCATACATTCGCAACAACTGTAACCTTAACTAATGGTGTCCCGATTGAAACAGTAAGCAAGCTGTTAGGTCATACCAAATTGACTACGACACAAATTTATGCAAAGGTTATAGAAAGTAAGATAAATGATGATATGGCCGCCTTAAGTGCTCGTCTGCAATAATTAACTGAGAAATCTACGGTCGCTATCTGTGACCGTAGATTTACTTACGTTTACTCTATAATATAGTAAAACAGAAAGTCAGATTAAAATCAAACTAAAGCGCTTCATCAATCTCTATTTTAATTGCTTTTGCGTATTCACTCATATCGATAGCAGCAACAGAGCCAATACTTTGTTGTAGGTACCGTGTTAATTGAAAAAAGAACGACACTAATGATACATCAGCTTTACTAAATTCAATCCCTGAAATTGTTCTTGAATTATAATAGTCTTTAATTCGGGATAAAATGTCTGTGTTTTTAATATCCTCCTGACCATCATGTTCAATTATAAATGCACCAAAATCAACTGCGCATCCCATATCAATACCTTTAAGACCAGATAACGACTTTAAATGATTTTCTAAAGTCTCATTTTTTTTAATGGTATTTGTACTTGCTAATATTCCTCCGATAATTTTTGTTAGTGGCCTTGGAGGTCTTTGTTCGCCACGATCGATTATATATGTTGAGGTACGTTTAAGTTTTCGAACACTTTCTATTTTCCGACCTGCATACTCTATATAGCTAATACTCTCTGAAGATACATTTACTGTGCCGTTAAGATCGGGTTTTACTTCAAATACCGCATAAACGCCCTCAGCAGGAATATAATGAATTCCATTTTGTGTGAGTACAAACGGTGTATATTGCTGATCATATATTACGAGATCAATTTGATCGCTTAACTGACCCGTACTATCGATTACGATAGCTTTATCGACACAATAACGATTAGGCAGGTATTTCCTAAGCCATTCTATCCAAGTATCTTCGAGCGAGTCCCCTTTTGAACCTGGATGCAATATAAATTCACGGTTTGTGCTCAATTGAGCTGACATTTGAAGCTGAAGCGCAGAAAATAAATCTTTTAAAATAACCTTACTTGCCATAATTAACTTTCTTTAAATGGTGCTGTAGGAATAATATTCGCAGCAATCTCAAATGCTCTTTTGGGCTGAATTGATTGATCCGGGTAAGCATCTAATACTAAAGATGGCAGCAAACGTTGAACAATATCAGAAAAAGTATAGCCATATTTTCTGTCGTCTGAAGGCCCCGTTAAGGTGACCATGCGTTGAATGTCGTGATCTTTAAAACCCAACTCTCGCAATGGCCCGGATAATACACCATATCTGCTTTCGTCGGACGGTCTTTTGAAATAAACAATTTCCGCTGCACGACGGCGAATTGCAGGATCAAGTGAATTTGGACGATTAGTGCACATTATTACCGCAGCCGGAAATTTCCCATTGCCCAAACTATCAATACCCCTAATAAATGCATTAACCCCCGCTTTGTCTTCGTGGTGCATTTGGTCATTTTCGCGAGATTGTGCAAGTGCGTCGGCCTCATCTACAAGCAAGATTACTGCACCTCTAGATTTACCCGAATGGTTTTTTAGCTTTTTGGCCCGTTCAAGTGTATATTCAAATGCAGAGGATACAAGCTGAGTCATCTGTCCAACCCGCCCCTGGCCTCTTGTGGCCAAGCTCAGCGGAAATAATTCAACATCAATGTCTTCCTGCCTTGCAACTGCATCCCCTATTGTATATGCCAATTCTGATTTCCCTGAACCAACATCACCAGCCAAAACGATTAATGGTGGACGCCTGGTAACAAAATTTAAGATTTGGCTGGCATCCGGGTGGTGTTTTTTAGCCCATTTTGCGACACCATCCGGATTGATTAGCAATCCTAAAATCTTTTTTAAAGTTTCTTTTGTATCATCTAATCCGACAAGTAAACCATATCGGTCATGCATATCTGGATCAGGAAATACTATAGTTTGCTCAAATAATTCCGCAAATGTTGGTTTGTTATTTTCCATTATTAACTTTTTAAAGATGAGCGGTTTAGCGATTTGCCTCCTGATGAATAGCTCTTATCTGAACTTAAATACCCATTAAATCCCGGCTGGGGCGCTCCTGTTCTAACAAATGGTAATGAGTTATGAAAGGAATTTTTATCAGCCTCAGATAAAAAGTGATAAGCCCATGTATAGGTCATATAAGAACTGAAATATGCGCCATTAACATTGGCATTAGGGCTTATTCTTCCAGGATCATCGTCATTAGCATAAGCATCGGCAAGATCTTGTGCGGTATATTTTAATGTAGGTTCCGTCCAAGTTCCATTTATCTTAAATCCGTAGGTGACTTCTTGAAGATATCCCTTCTTTAAAAATTCTATTAATTCTGATTCATAATCAGCAATTTCAGTATCTGACGGTGAATTATAAAAGCGCTGTATGCGTTTTAAATCTGCGGCAACCTTTGATGCCAGGTATTTGGCATGTGTTACAGTAAATGTAGAGGTGCCTGTATTAGTATATGAACTCATAATAATTAAACTTGAAATGATGGGCCAAATATTTTTTGCCAGTAGTAAACAGTTTTTTCTTTTGTAGTTGCAGATAACGCTGCATCGATGGCATCCCCCGCATCGAGTGCCGCATCTATAATGGCATTTGCCTGGTTAGTTGTGTACAACTTAGAAGCGTTATTTTTAGGATTTACAGGATCTATAATTCGTACACGCTCACCGAATGAAGGTATTTCTGACGCTCTATAGTAATCACTGAATGAAATAATTTCTTTCAGGTCACTTTTAGCAAGATAGGTAAAGAAACTTTGCATAGCTTCGGGATAATCAGAGAAATTAAGACCATCGTCCAAAAGCTTTGACATAATTAATTCAACCATAAAGGATTTAAATTTAAAGTCGCTGTTTTCGGCTTTTATATTTCTTACCCAATATTTTGCTAAACGAATCACTTGCGAAAAGTGATCTTTTTGCTTCGCCTTTCGTGTTCTTATAAATTCAAGGTGTCGGGGTATGCAGGTCTCCAGCAGAGAACCATCATCCTGACTCACTACACAACCATACCAGTTTACGTCTCCATAATAAAGTATTGGAACGACATCTACATCTAAGCCTGAGCCTCTGAAAGAAATCGTTACAGAATAGGTTTTCGGTTGCACTTGTTCAGGAGCCATATTAGGAAATGCCTTGCGTAATTTATCAGCAAGATATTCCAATAGCGCCTTTATATCATGGGGTGCATCTGATCCACTTATATAACATGCCATATCAATATCATTAAGCGTTCGCAAAGCTGTTCCTTTAGCCAGGCTACCTGAAAGGAGAATTTTTCTAAGTTTAAAATCAGGATGGTCATCTACATACTCAGTAACTTTTTCGCGAACCCGTGCGGCTTGTGCCCTATATGTATCTGCTTTATCTTTCGGCAGGTTTACGCGATCTTTTGCAAACTGTGCGATATCATCGTGAGATACGTGTATTCTTCCCATAATTCTCTGTTTTTAACTTTTGTCAAAAAATAATTTAGACAAATATAATAAAAAAACAACAGGTTACGACGAAAGTTTCGTCATATATTGCACTTTTTCAACATTTTTATTATTTTATTATAATGTTTATTCGGGTTTTTCGTTATAATTACATCAAATTCGACCCCATGCTCATAAGATTCACTGTTGAAAACTTTCTATCATTTAACCAGGAAACAGAATTTAATATGCTAACAGGAGAGGTTAGGCGTCTTCCTAATCATGTTTTTTCGTTTTCAAAAGTTGACCTTTTAAAAAGTGCTGTCATTTATGGCGCTAACGGTGCAGGAAAATCCAATCTGGTAACTGCAATAAACGTCTTGAGGCATATCATTTTAGATAAAACGGTAAATTATATTCCTGAAGATTCTTACTTCCGACTTGATCAGAACGAAGACAAACCAACAACTTTTGAAATAGAATTTCTATCTGGTAAAAATGGATATGCCTACGGAATATCCGTATATAAAAGCGCAATTGTAGAAGAATGGATGTTTAAACTGAACTTTGGAAAGAAACCGGATGACATCATTTTTGAGAGAAAGTTAAAAAAGGGCGGTCAAGAAAGCCTAAAAATGGGTGATAAATACTCTAAAACCCCGGAAGATAAAATTCTTATTAAAGTTTACGAAGATATTTTAGAGGCTGATAAACCATTTCTTACTACTGTAAAAGAGAAAAAGTTCAAAGAAATTCAGGATGCACGGCATTGGCTGGAAACGGGAATGTTCATTATTTTTCCGCGAATGCACTTTTCGGGGCTTGTAAACAACTTCCTAAACGATGACAGATTCAAATCTTTCACTAACGAATTGATTTGCAATTTGGAAACAGGAATTAAGGAAATTGATGTACAAACAATAGATTTTGATTTGTATTTCGGCGAGGATAATTCTGCCGAAAAAGATCGGGTACTTAAGAAAATCAGAGGTGGCGAATCGGAAAGTGTTGGAGATTTCAAAAATGCCCTGGCCATGATTGAAGGAGGAAAGCCGGTAGTAAAAAAACCTGTCTCCTACCATGCCGATCCTAATGGCAAAAAGGTAAAATTTGAACTTTACGAAGAATCTGATGGTACGTTAAGGTTGATTGATTTTATTCCATTATTATTTTTGATAAAGAATTATCAGGTAACCGTTATCATTGACGAGATTGATCAGAGTATCCACCCATCGTTATTGAAAGAATTTGTAACTAAAATTCAGAATGACTCAGAAAGATTTGGCCAATTGATATTCACAACCCATGAATCAAATTTATTGGATTTGGATTTGTTTAGACAGGATGAAATTTGGTTTGCCGAAAAAAGCAAAGGATGCTCATCACAATTTTATGTGCTCAGTGATTATGATGTGAGAACAGATTTTGACATCAGAAAGGGATATTTATCTGGAAGATTTGGCGCAATCCCATTTTTAGGAAACTTAAAGGATCTAAAGTGGGGGCAATATGTCGAGGAATAAAAACCGCGAATACAAAAAGGGAAAACCTCATAGGGATTTCCGAAAATTTATTATTGTTGCTGAAGGTGAAAGAGAAGATGATTACTTTCATTTCTTTAAAAAACTATCATTAAGAATCGATATTAGGATAGTTAGCCGAGAGGGCGGTAGATCGGCAGCTAAGTATTTTTTGGAAAGGCTTGCCCTATATGATAACCAACATGGTATAGAGAAAGAGGATTTTGTTTGGTTCGTACTAGATGTTGATCGATGGCCTAAAGCCGAAATTCATAATTTGTATGACGCCTGTGAAAATTCCAAAAACTATCATATTGGAATGAGTAATCCAAGTTTTGAAGTTTGGTTATGTTATCATTTTATTAAAACCATACCGGCAGATTTAAATAGTGCCAAAAAATTAAAAGCCCATTTACCGGAAATCGTTAAAGGTGGATATAATCGCGACCTCTTTGCTTCTCAAATCCAGACAGCGACGAAGCATTCAGAAGAAGCAGACTCTAATAAAGAAAATTATTTCCCTGAGTCAGGTGTAACGAAGCTTTACAAGTTAGCATCTCAATTACTAT
The DNA here is from genome assembly GCF_002288635.1 of Mucilaginibacter sp. MD40. Lineage (GTDB taxonomy): Bacteria > Bacteroidota > Bacteroidia > Sphingobacteriales > Sphingobacteriaceae > Mucilaginibacter. Next base: position 2,340,179 of record NZ_NRSW01000001.1, read on the forward strand.
ACTTTTTGGGAAACAATTGGTAACAACAATGAAATTAATTGCGATACGATTATATCGTAAATCACATATAACGATTCTGTTATCAGTTTATTCACTATACGTGAACAAAAAATAAAGTTTTTTCTTACTATATACTATGATTTAAACGATGCCTAACAAGTACTTTAAACCCCATAAGCCTTATGATCGTAACCCTCACAAATATGATATTGGTGTATTTGTTGGATTGAAGAAAGGTTACGAGGACAATCTATTTATAAAGAAACTATTTACACTACCAGAACTCGAATACGCCCCATATTATCTCTACCACCTGACTTACTTTTTAAGCAAAGAGCCGAATGGTGAGCAGGAGTTTTTTTCTTTTGTATGGCAGATCGTTTTACGCCGCATTAAGTTCATAGAAACCAAAGACCCTTTTAATTCAAGCCATGCGCTGGACATGGACATATTGGATAAGCTAATTAGCTTTCAAAAGTATCTACGTTCCATCGACCAGTGGAACACGCAAAAAACCTTACCGGAGATTATTGCCGAGCAGCAGGACGAGATCAGGAAGCAGCAGAACGAGATAGTAGCACTTAAAGATGACCTGAAAGCGACGAGAAAGTTAGACACGCAGGAGTATATCAATATTGCGGATGGTTACTTGTTAAGCTTTTTGGATATATGCCTGCAAATGCAGGAAGCTATGTTACCTGATGACGGTAAAGAATTGGTGTTTTCCCAAACGCAGATCGTATGGTGCAAGATGATCGCCAAGTATTTTAAAGAGGGTAATAACGAGATCAGTTTAGAAACCATACGCCGATATTTCCCTGCCGATAAGAATAATCCCGGCTCAAAATACGCCAAAATCCCATCAGAGTTAAAACTGTTTCAGCTTAAACCTGCCCGTAAGCGGAGTTGAAAACCGTTCAAACTTAGCCGTACTTCTTTTCTCTTTTTAAAGGCAGCAATAGCCTGAATTTCAGAATCTTATAAGCTTGTCTTAGCTTAATATAAACGCCGTCAATTTAACCACGCAGTTCCGCGTGGTCACGCCCGCGACACCTTTTTGTTTTCATTTGCTTCATGGAGATCATCAACCAGGAAGCCCTAAGCCGGTGTGTCAGGGATGCAGTCAGGGCAGAATTACAAGAACATTTTAAGGCAAGCGAAGCCTTGCCACAGGACGAACGGCTATTGTCCAAAAAGGAACTGTCCGAGGAATTGGGCGTGTCATTGGTCACGCTTACGGACTGGATGAAAAAAGGCTTACCGTTTTTGCGGCTGCATAAACGGGTGTATTTCAAAAAGAGCGAAGTGCTCAAAATCATGCAACAAAAAATTAAAGAGTAACAGGAGGGCAAAATGAACATCGAGTTTATCACAAAAGAGGATTTAAAAAAGTTAGAGAACTTATTATACGAGATCAAGGGACTTTTAAAACCCGGTCAAGGTCAGAGTAAGCAGTGGCTTAAAAGTTACGAAGTCAGGAAGCTGCTTAATATCTCACCCGGCACCTTGCAGAATTTAAGAGTTAACGGAACGCTCCGATATACCAAGATCGGCGGCTTGCTTTACTACAAGCGTGAAGATATTGAAACCCTTTTAGAGGGTAACGGGAAGTAAGGCTTCGTGTACGAAGCCCAAAGCGAAGCTTTGGTAAAAGGGCGGCGCAGCATACCGCTTGCGGTATAGCTGTGTATCTGGATAGACCGGCCGGAGGCCGTTAACTAAATCCATTTGCCGATAAGAAGCAAGTTTGTGTTTTCGGTACCCGAAAACTCCGCCCATGCCTTCGGCAGGACGGCAAACTTGCTTTTTGCTCCCGATGGTCGCAAAAAGGGGAAAAGGATTTAAGGATAATATAAGTGTATGGAAACCACAGTAAAGACCGTAACAAAAACGACAAAGCCGAAGCATAAAGGCGGCAGGCCGAAAACCAGCATTAAGCGTGAATCACACGCTAAAATCCGCCTGACCGCTACCGAACGATTGGTTTACGACAAGCGGGCAAAAGAAGCAGGTATGAGCCTAAGCGACTTTGTAAGGGCGGCGGCTAAATCCGCGCGGGTCACCGCCCGTCTATCGGTCGATGATATGAAATTGATGCGGATGCTGGCAGGACTTGCCAACAATTTAAACCAGTTGACAAGGCTTGCCCACCGTGACGGATTGCTATCGGTCGCCCGAAAATGTAGTGAGGTTTTAAATGAGATTGACCAGGCATTAAAATACTTCAATAACGATGATCGCTAAAATACCCAAGCCCGGCAGAAGCTTCGGCGGTGTTGTGGAATACAATGTATTGAGAAAGGATGCGGAGTTGCTTTTTGCCGATGGCATTAGGACAGATCATGTAAAGCACATGATAGCAGATTTTAATATGCAACGGAAGCTTAATCCCGGATTGGGTCAGGCGGTCGGTCACATTGCTTTAGGCTTTAGTGCGAATGATAAAGGTAGATTAACCAACGACCTGATGACCGCTATTGCTAAAGACTATCTGCAAAGAATGAAGATTGAGAACACGCAGGTTTTGATTGTCCGGCATCAGGATAAGGCACACCCACATCTGCACATCGTTTATAACCGGGTTAATAATGACGGTAAGACTATTGCCGATAATTTCCAACAGTATAAAAGCATTAAGATCACTAAGGCGCTCACTTTGCAACATGGGTTATATATCGCATTGGATAAGAAACAAGTGAAAAGGGAACAGCTCAAAGGTGCCGATAAAGTCAAATATGAATTGTACGACAAGATCAAAGCTGCGAGCAAGCAGGTGAACACTATCGGAGAACTAAAGCAGATATTAGCTAAACAAGGTATTACAACGCAATACAAGTTAAAAAGCGGTTCGCTGGAGATACAGGGAGTTAGTTTCAGCAAAGGCAAATACACCTTTAAAGGATCTGAAATAGACCGAAGTTTAAGCTATGGTAACCTCGCCAAACAGTTGCAGGAGCAGGCTAAAGAAAAACAAATAGTTGTTCAGCAGCCATCGTTAGCTCAGCAGTTACGGGAGGTGTTAAATAGCGAACGAGGAAAAGAGCAAGGAAGCGATAGGCAAGCATTGAGCGCAGCACTCGATTTATTTGGACACATGCCGGTAATCTCCACTGACCCCGAACCGCCCCGTAAACGCAGAAAGAAAGGCCAGGGTGAAGATGAAGAACAAAGCAGGGGGATGAAAATTTAAACAATTAGAATTATGAAAAACCACGAAGATAATTTACAGCAGGAGATTATAGATAGCTTATCGCGTAAGTTCAGTGAGCTTGAAAAGCGACAAAGTAAATTGGAGGCATCAAACCTTGAAGCAATGCCGGAGCAAATCAAGGAGTTAGAAAGATCTATTGCCGAGAACAAAGGAACGAAAACAACAGAACTCAACGATCAGTTAAAGCAATACGGAAATCAATTAGACATATATGGCCAGCAATTAAAATCCTTTCCAAAGGAAATACCTATCCGCAACAAAATTGAGTTTAATACTAAATCCAAATTTATGGTCAGGGTAATATTGTCTTTGATTGGGATTTCTGCCGCGTCAGTTGGAATAATTGGCGTTTTGGCGTTCGAGTTAGGTAGTCGGTCTGATTATAAAAACAAGTATAAGATTGTGCAGGGATTTTATCCGAGTGTGGCCGGTCAGGTCGATAGTGCATACTCTGTAAACAAGGACACGCTACTTAATCAGGCAGAAATAAATATCGAACATCGAAAAGAAATACTAAATGCGGAATTTGATGCAAAGCAGGCGAAAGAAAAAAATGAGGATGCAAAGCAAAGATTAGAAAAGCTTAAAAAGCGTAAATCAAGGTAATCTACCTGATTACTAATTAATCATGGTGCTTGAGAAAAATAAAAGCCGGGCATTGCGCCTGGCTTTTACCTAATCTTATCACAATCGTCAAGTAATTACATAACGACAGTATTTTTTAAATAAATATTTCATAGTTGAAATATTTATTTACCTGTTAAAAGATCGTTTTTTTCTTTTTCTGCTTGAACCAGGCGTTCATATAGCTTCTTGTTTTCCTCTACTAATTCCAGCAGTTTATCTAACGGATTAAACGTACAATGGTAAAATGGGCCATGATTACTACCGTGGAATGTATTATTAAAATAGTTAACCACGGCTTCTTCAGTAAAGTTCTTTATTGCTTCAGTTGTTACGCCCAATATTTTGGCAATCTTTTCTAATACCTCATCCTCAATAGTTTCGCTCTGTTCAATCCGCGATATTGCTTGCTGGCTAATGCCTAATTCGGTAGCAAGTGTATCTTGCTTAATACCACGCATTTCGCGAATGCGGCCAATTTTCCTACCTATATGATTGTTTGAGGGTTTAGCAGAGGTTTCCATAATTCAAATATACAAAGAAATTATAACGGTAAAGATAACGTCGTACCGGGTAAAAAACACACCCTTTGAGTTCGATACGCAAGCTACCTCGCAGAAATTTGATTGAAACGGTCACAAAATTTCAATCAGCATGGAAAAAATTAACATTAACGGAACGACAATAGGAAATCTTACCATATACAGCGATACAGGTAGTATTTCCGTGGATGGTGTCAAACTTGACCCTAATAATTTGAATGATTCCGAATATAAACGGCTCTACGAACAGGAGCGGCAGCGAGCACTCGTATTAGAAGCAGCACTCAATCGGGAGTTTCCTATAGAGGACTTGGTCGATGATAGTTTTGCCACAGAAGAACAGGCTAACGAACTGGAACAATTAATTGAGGCAGTATCGAAAAAATATGAACTATCCCACATCTTTTGTTTTGCCCGGAAAAGTGAATTGGCTAATCATTTCAGCGTTTTCGTAGATCTCAGTTCCGGTGTAAATATCGATCTGCATTATTTCCTGTTATTTATTACAAAAGGTTCAGAACGGGTAGAACATGAGATACAGGATTACGTCAATAACCATTATAAAACTTTCAAAGTAACTGCCATATCTCACAGCTATGAAAATGCCCGAAGCGCCATAGCGCAGGGAAATAGGTTTTTCATTTATGCTTTTAAGGGCATATCTCTACACCACGACAGGGAAACATTTCTTGACATCGCGTTGCCGAAGTTAAATCCTGTTAATACGCTTGAAAAAGCGGAAAAGCGTTTTCATAACCATATCAGGATGGCATCAGGCTTTTTGTACAGCGCATCCGATTGCATACGCAACCAAAAGTTTTTTGAAAATGGTGTTTTCTCTTTACATCAGGCAGTAGAGCAGGCTTGCATTACACTTATTAAAGTTCACATGGGCTACCGAATTGATTTGCACAATATTGCAAGGTTAATCGCCCTTTGCAGTTGCTTTTCAAATAAACCATTACAAGTTTTTCCGGCAAATGATGCTGATTCGGTAAGATTGTTTCAAATCCTACGCGATAGCTATGGCAACGCCCGGTACAAAGAAGACTTTAAAATTGATGAAGACGATGCAATAATGCTTTTAGAGCGTGTTGCTGCATTTGTAGAACTTGCGGAAAACTTATGCCTTGAATGGATTAACAATCTCCGTACAGAGGTTGGAAATAGCAACAACGAAATACAAACCGAAGATTAATGATTATGGCTATCAAAAAAAGAAAAGATGCGGTAATCATTCCGTCGGATATGTTTTTCTATATCATACCGCTTATCCCATCTCGCCAAAGGTTAACAAGGGAAGACCTCGCAACACATTACGAGCCGCCGAAAGGGCGTAAAGCGTACATGGGTAACCATTATAAACTCATTAGCTTTGAAAACAGCATCTTAACAGTTCAGGTGCATCCCAGTGACGGCTCTGAAAATCATTTATACCTGCATGTAGAACTTGATGAATTGCATGTGGCGTGTACATGCGGTATGCCGGATGATAAACTTTGTTATCATGCCTTTATAGGGCTACATAGCATGTGTTGGCTTACGGAGGGGTTTAATTTTCAGGAAATTTATTGGCCGGGTTATTATGATAGCGCAAAGGCTAAAAAGTTCCTTGAAATAGAGTTGGGTAAGGAACGAATCAATATTTCAGCTAATCCTGATTTTGGCACCTTATACCGCAGCGGATTAAAATTCCCTGATGACCAGCCACCTGCATTGTCAAATCCTACAGATCGAGTGCTTACGCTGAAACCGGGCGAAACTGCTGTTTATTCCTATGCACTTTGCTTTGCAACGGGACGTTTTCGCAATCGCCATTTCCCGTTGTTATTGCCGTTTTTCGGAATAACGAGTAAGGATGGCTCAAAAGTCGTAAGCTTTACGAAATTTATTTTACCTGACAAACTACCTGTTAAATCTAACGGTCATCAATTACAGCAACAATTAGACAGCTATAGTAAAACTTTGTATGGTATTGTTAGGCCGTTGAGTCTTGCGGAAAACAGAGATTGGACAGCTTGGGATAGTACGAAGCACATTGTTTTTAAGATGTGGCAGGAGATATTGCCCTTATTAATTGACTACCCATATAATCAAAGCTATCATTTGTATTGGTTGAAATATTTGAGGGAACGACCTATGAAAACGCTTATGCAGGGTTGTCGGTACAGCTTAGAACGTCCGTCTTTAACTTTCAACCTAACGTATCATAAGCACTATTTTACCCTGATGGTGGATATAATTATAGGTAGCAAGGCAATCAAAGTGGAGCATAAACCTCATTTGTTCGTTTTCGACGAAGAAACAAACACATGCTTTTTAATGAACACTTTGCAGGATGATGAGCTGTTAATTTGGATGACTGACAACAATAATAAGATTACGATACTAGCCGAGCATTTCCATGAATTTGATAAAGACTTTTTGCGTCAGCTAAGCGATAAGTACAGTGTTTTCTTTTCTGAAAGATCGGGTAAGCGGATAGCTTATGATTGCAATTTAGTAAAATCGATTACAGGCGTTTAGAAATGCACGGCGGGGAGCGGTTGCGGCAAACGGCTCCATACTTACGCCGTCAGCCTCACCGCAAGAATAAAGCGCAGTTGCCCTTTAATATAGCCCCTCAGTCACCATGCGCCGCAAAGGTAGCCCACGCCGGAATAAAACGTCAAGGCTATACAAGCGGGCAATAATGTTTTTGTTTTTCAGCGGCTTGCCCGGCCTTGACATTTTATCCGGCTAAGCGCTTTTGGTTGCTTACATGGTGATTAAGGGGCAGTGTGTTTTTTAGTACAAAACAATTTGCAATAACATTATCTAATCCCTTTAAACATTTGATCAATGCACTTTTTCTTTTGATCCATGTTAGGGTGAACATATAAATTCAATGTTGTACTTATATTCGAATGCCCTAATAATACACTAACAGTTTTATAATCGCATTTACTTTCTATGCACCGAGTGGCAAAACTGTGTCGCAACCCGTGAAACTTAAGTTTAGGCATATTTAATTCCCGCATAAATCTTTGGTAGTAACTACGATATGTTCTTGGTTCAGTTGGTTTGAGATCGTTTGTCAACATGAAAAATTTTGAATTAACGATTTTTTTCATCGGTTTTAGCATTTTGATCAGGTCTCGATTCATCGGAATTTCTCGGATAGAATTCTTGGTTTTAGGGGTGTCGATTAAAATTTCTGTTTTACGTTCACCACCTTCGAGCGTGTAAATACGCTGGATAGTGCGTCGTACATGTATTATACCATTGTCCGTATCAACGTCGTCCCAAGTCAATGCACAAATTTCCCCGATGCGTACACCTGCACTTAAGCAGATATATATGCCAAGGTTGCGAAAAGTAAAATGTTGTTGTACATAGCACATTACCTTTTTTTGATCCGCCCTACTAAGGACCTCTATGCTGTTCTTTTCACGTTGTGTAGGGTATTGAATATCAAATGGTCGATATTCAATCCACTGATGCTTAGCACCAAATTTTAATGCCATTTTCAATACAATCAAAATGTCTTTAACCGATTTCTGGCTTAACCCTTCATTTAGTTTTTTGAGCACGAATGCTTGAATTTCTGCCTCAGTCAACTTTAGGTTATCACCAAATGCTGGATTAAGATGATTTTCAATCAATAACATGTATGCCGAAAATGTTGATTTCTTGACGTAACGCTTTTTGTCTGCTTTCCATAATTCGATAATTTCTGCGATTTTTTTTGTTTCATTCATGATGTTCTTTAGGGTTGTTTTTAAGATTTAATTTTTAGGCAAATAAAATCAACGTAAAGCATTGGAGATAAAAATATCACCAATGTTCCGAATTTGAGATTCCCGGGATTTGAGGACGATTGGAAAGCAGATATATTAGGTGAAGTATGTAAAATGCAAGCAGGTAAATTTGTCAGTGCCTCCGAAATACTAGAGAAGGAGCAAGATGAATTATTCCCTTGCTATGGAGGTAATGGGTTGCGTGGATATACTAAGTATTATAACCAAAATGGATTATATTCTTTGATTGGACGTCAGGGAGCACTATGTGGTAACGTAACTATAGTTGATGGGAAATTTTATGCTACCGAGCATGCTGTTGTAGTTACGCCAGATGAAAGTATCGACACCTTATGGATGTATTATCTTTTGACTCATCTCAATTTAAATCAATATGCAACTGGAGCGGCCCAACCAGGATTGTCAGTTCAAAATTTGGAAAGAGTCGAGGTGGCGATTCCAAAATCAAAGACTGAGCAACAAAAAATCTCAGCGATTTTAAGTCTTATTGATCGCCGGATTCAAACCCAAAACAAAATAATTGAGGAATTAGAGACCTTTAATAAATCGGTAGTAGATAAATTATTTAACTATAAATTCAATGAAAATCCTGATGCATATTGGAGTCATCTAACCTACGGGGACATATTTGAAGTCCGCACAAAAAAAATGTAGACATGGCGGTAGAAAATGTATTGTCAGCGAGCCAAGTGCATGGCATGATCGAGCGAAAAGAAATCGATATAGATATCAAATACGATTTGGATTCGATTAAGAATTACAAGCTAATTGAGCCAGGAGATTACATTGTACACTTACGATCATTTCAAGGAGGTTTGGCTTTTTCTAGAAAATATGGTATTTGTAGTCCGGCATATACAATACTCAGGTCCAAATCAACTATCCTATATGGCTTTTGGGAGAATTTTTTCGTATCGGATTCCTTTATTAAATCTTTGAGGTTAGTTACCTACGGAATTCGTGACGGAAGATCAATTAATATAGAGGAGTTTTTGAAGCTCCCTGTCAACGTTCCTTCTATTGAGAAACAAGCGGAGATTCTTAAAATAACATCAGGACTAAAGCAAAAACTTGTACATAACACTCGATTGTTGCGTTTATACATCGATCAAAAAGAATGGTTTTTAAAAGCTCTTTTGGTTTAACTCGGGAAGAGAATAAAACCTTAATTACGGGACTAAGGGATTTGTTATTCAGTAAGCGACTGAGATTTTTGAACAAGAATGGTGATAGTTTTCCTGATTGGGAAAGGAAAAAATTAGGCGAGGTAACTTTTAAAACTGATTAAAAAAATAAGCTTAACCATAGTTTTCCCGTCTATTCCGTTAGTAATGTTAACGGGTTTGTGCCACAATCAGAGCAATTTGAAAACATTGACAGCAATGACCGGGGTTACGACACGAGTCTTTACAAAATTGTTGAACACAGTACTTTTGTCTATAATCCGGCGAGAATAAATGTTGGATCGATAGCTTTTAATGATTCTATTGAAAAAGCTATCGTCAGTTCATTGTATGTGTGTTTCAAAACAAATGGGGACATTGATGATTATTTCTTGCAAGACTTTCTTCAAACATCGGAGTTTAAGTCATCTGTACTAGCAAGCGGGGAAGGTGGCGTGCGGATCTACTTGTTCTATGAGAATTTTGCTGAGATTAAAATTAACTACCCTTCCTACGATGAACAACAAAGCATAACTAATTGCTTATCTAGCTTAAAAAATAAGTTAAAGAACGAAACGCAGATTGTCAATGCGTATCAGAGCCAAAAATCTTATTTCTTAAAAGAATTAATCATATAAACATCTTTTGTATCAAAAATTGTTTCTGGACTTTGAAAGCTTTAAGTATTTTCTTTTCGTCAGCTATTTGGTGACTGATATTTGTTAATATTTTAATAATTTTTTGTTGCTCTTCTTTTTCAGGAATAGAAATGAAACAATCATGAAAGTTTTTAATACTTATAGAATAAACTTTTGTTCCTTGCGCAAGACTTCTCATTTGATTTCTAAAAGACTTAGCCGCAAAAGCATAGCCTTTAAAACCTACGATCGATCGATTTAATTTATCACGACCATGTATTGTATGTAATCCAGATACCACCAATTTCTCATTGCAATCAATGAACTCAATTACCTTTCCAACATCATTAGTATCTTCGGATGCATCAGCAAAGACAACATCACCTTCTTTGCATAATTCATAATTAACGGGTAAACATTCATTCTTAATGCTGGGTAATTTATTTTCGGTTAGATTTATCTGTTGCGGAAGCCCCTGGTGGATAAGTCCATAGTGTAAATTCAAAATTGTTCCAGAGGCATATTCTAAATTTTCCCAAGAGAGGGAATTAGTTGGAAAAAAAATTAACAAATCACTGCCGCGAAATTTTTCCCAAGGCTGATTAAATCCCCTAAACCGGATCTTATGATTAAAAATACTATCCCTTAGTCCCGTAATTAAGGTTTCTAAACGTTCAATTATTTTGTTTTGGGTTGTTATACGATCGTCAATTAGAGAAAGAAGAGTAGCAATTTTGCTTTGTTCATCCAGACTTGGTATTGATATAACAATCTGTTCTATCGTGCTTTTCGATAGGCTTGGCACTCCCGAGGCTTCGTTATGTTGAAGCCAATTTATCCTTTGAAATATATATAGTAAAAATTTTGGATAAATATTGTTAAAAGAATGAGTATAAAAGAGAGTGTCGACGGTCCAAAGTTTTCCATTATAATAAAATGGCTTGTTGATAGTGCCCTTTCTTCCAATGCAAACGGTTTCTCCATCATGGAGATAATCATTTACCGATGTCATTTGTCCGCCGGTTCCAAAAACGGGCACGGGACCGGTTTTTAAATGTTTATAATCTTTACCGCTTCCTATTTTTAGAATGTCTTCAACGGCTGTTTCTGTCCATTTGCTTTCAAATCCCGGGAATCTCAAATTCGGAACATTGGCCTTTAGTTGTTTATTAGTCTTTTTCTCGGTCATTTACTTTCTTCTGTATAAACATTAAGGATAGTTAAAAAACAAGGCCGAGTTCTTTCAGATAGCCCTCGATCTCTTTATCGAGGTCGGCCCGCTGGGCTTCAAGTTCTTTTATCTCGCGCATAACGGCTTGTATATCGATTTCTTCTTCTTCCTCGAAGGTATCTACATAGCGGGGGATGTTCAGGTTGTAATCGTTTTCGGCAATTTCTTGCAATGACGCGCAATGACTGTACTTCTCGATCTCGGCGCGGTCGCGGTAGGTGTTTACAATTTTGTCAATGTGCTCTTTACGTAGTTTGTTCTGAGTCTTAACTTTTTCAAATTCTTTACTAGCATCGATAAATAAAATGTTATCGTCTTGTTTGCGGCACTTTTTTGCGACAATTATACAGGTCGGGATGCTGGTGCCATAAAAGATATTTGCGGGAAGGCCGATGATGGCGTCGATGTAGTTTTTCTTTTCGATCAAAAAGCGACGGATTTTCCCTTCGCTGCTACCACGGAATAAGACACCGTGGGGCGCAACACAAGCCATGGTACCTTGCTCATTCAAGTGGTACAACATGTGTAAAATGAACGCGTAGTCGGCTTTTGATTGCGGGGCCAAAACACCAGCACTGCTGAAGCGGTCATCATTGTTGAATTTTGCGGCGGCGGTCCAGGTGGCCGAAAAGGGAGGGTTGGCAACCACCGCGTCGAACTGACGTTCGCCAAATTCATTGGCCTCTAAGGTGTCGCCATTGCGGATGTCAAAATTATTATACTTGATGCCGTGCAGGAGCATGTTCATCCGACATAAGTTAAAAGTGGTTGGATTCTTTTCCTGACCATAGATAATATCTGCGTGGCCGTTACGTGCTGTCTGCAATAATAGAGAGCCGCTACCACAAGTAGGATCATATACATCTTTTAAGCGTGGACGCCCGGTGGTAACAATGTCAGCGAGAATTGTACTAACTTCCTGAGGTGTGTAAAACTCGCCTGCTTTTTTACCAGCACCGGCTGCAAACTGTGAAATCATGTATTCGTAGGCGTCTCCTAGGATATCAATTTCATTCGCCTCGTGCAGACCAAAGTCGATACCGTTCAATGCGACCAGCACCTCGCTAACCAGTTTATTCTTATCATCAGCTGTTTTGCCCAATTTTGGCGAAGCCAAATCAATATCGGAAAACAAACCGCCAAAATCATCTTCACTTTCTTGACCTATGGTACTGTCTTCGATACGCTTCATCGAACGTTCCAAAGCAGGCAGAATGTTCTCCTTTTTATTGATCAAATCGATCATAGTCGAGTACAAAAATTCTGGTGCTACAAAATAACCGAGATCTTGCATACACGTCTCTCTGATCGCGCTTTTGATAACTTCATCATTGCTTTCCCAGGCTTGTTTGAAGGTCAGGCCGTCAGCTTCCAATTCCTTATTGACATGCAACTCAATTTTTTCCGACAAATATTTATAAAATATAAAGCCAAGCGAAAAATACATGAAGTCGCTGGCGGACATATTGCCTCTTAAAGTATTCGCCACCATCCAGAGCTGGTTGCGTAATCGTTGTTGTAGTTCTTCACTCATCGTTAATCCCAATTATATATATCCATAATAGTCCTCAATTTCCGAACTACGCGGTCTAAAATGCTGCGCCGCTCGACAATCCCAGCTTTTTTCTTTCTCACTGCTTCCTGTACAATCTCCAGTTTTTCCCGTTTTAAATAATCATATTCGGTCAAAAACTGCTGCAAAGCACCTTCATCTAAGGCTTCTTCTTCTGCCAACCCCTGCACCGCTTCGCCACGTTTACGGGTTACGAAGGCGGATAAGCGACTCTCAAGGTCTATCGTACCGTCAGCTTTTGCCCGGGCAAAAGCTTCTTTGTCATTATCAATATTTTCACGCATGAACTCATCTACCAGCTTTGTCTTATTGCGCATACCTGCATCCTTAATCATGGTATCCAGAATACTTTGGCGTTGCTGTGCGTAATCCTCGCTATTAATGTCAAGATCCGAGATCAGTTCTAAGATATATGCCACGTTAATTACGTCGCTCCGCAATAATTCTAAACAGAAATCGATATCTTCTAAGGTAGGGCTTTCCTCATTTTCGCCATAAGACACGGGCGGCTCGGCGACCAAGCTCGGCTCCGGTGGCGGTTTGATGGGCCCGACTGCAATATCCAGATACTTGCTGCGAAAATCCATAAACTCCTGATCTGACATCAGCAGGGTCTGATCTTCTGCATCGAAGTCCTCATAAACCTGGATCTCCGAACGCTTTTTGATAATATCTCGGAAGGCAAGTACAAAGTCGCGCCGCTCGTATTCGCTTTGCAAACCATCTACAGATTGCACATCGGGATACTTTTCCTTGAATTTGACCACCAGCTCATTCAACTCACTTTTAACCTTATCAAAAGGCTCTCGGATAATAAACTCGTTCGGCTGATTGTTACTAAACAGCTTGATTGCCGCATCGACGTTGTTTTTTAGATCACGGAAACAAACGACCTTACCGAACCGTTTCTTTTCATTCAGCACCCGGTTTGTCCGGCTAAAGGCCTGTACTAAGCCGTGGTATTCCAAATTCTTATCGACATACAAAGTGTTGAGTTTTTTTGCATCAAAACCGGTCAGGAACATATTTACCACCAGCAACAGGTCAAGAGAAGCCATTTCCGGATTCTTTTTTTTCATCCGCTTATTTACGTCATCATAATATAAACCGAAATTCTCCGTCGTAAACGACGTACCGAACATGTCGTTATAATCATTCATGATGGACTGCAACTCATCTGCTGCAACTGCGTCATTGGCAAAGCCTTGATTCGTACCCGTTAATTCATCGTCTTGGTTGCTATTAGCCGCATACGTAAAGACCGCCCCGATCCTGATGGAAGGGTTCAGGCTCTTAAATATTTGATAATATTTTAATAGGGCTGCCACTGACTGCGTTGCGAACACTGCATTGTACTCACCATCATAGGTTGATTTATTAAAGTTAGCTAGGATGAACTTAGCGATTTCCTGCATCCGAACATCGTTCATCAGATCGTCACCTGATTCGTTTTTTCCTTTATAATATTCGACCAAGAAACCGAGCACGTTTTCATCTGCAATCGCATCTTTGATCAGGTAACGGTGCAGGCAATCCCCAAAGATTTCCGCCGTAGTGTGTTCGTGGGCATTTTCGGCAAAAATTGGTGTGCCGGTAAATCCAAAAAATTGCAGATTGTTAAAGAAACGTTTGATGTTTCTGTGCGAATCACCAAATTGGCTGCGATGGCATTCATCAAAGATCATCACAACCTTTTGATCTCGAACCTTTTGCAAATGCTTGTTGTAACGGTCTCTCGTGACGGCATTATTTAGTTTCTGAATAGTTGTTATAATAATCTTAGAATCTCCTCCTAGTCGCCGGATCAGTTCAAATGTATTATCCGTGCCATCTACAGCCCCTTTTTCAAAGGCCTCATACTCTGCTTGTGTCTGTGTATCCAGATCGCGTCGGTCTACCACAAAAACCACCTTGTCCACGCCATCCAACTCCGAAGCCAGTTGCGCCGCTTTAAAAGATGTTAGCGTTTTTCCTGCACCCGTCGTATGCCATACATAACCGTTCTTAGTCGAATTTTCAACCCGGTCTAAGATACGCTCCACTGCATAATACTGGTATGGACGCAAAGCCATCAGCACTTTATCGCTCTCATTCAGGACAATATACTTGCTGATCATTTTTCCCAGTCCACATTTTTCCAGAAAATTGTTTGCAAACTGATTTAAATCATTGTAAGGCGTATTGTCCGCATCTGTCCAATTGAAAGTAAATTTATAGCCCAGATTTGGGTTGTTGGCAAAATACCGCGTGTTCACGCCGTTAGAGATGACGAATAACTGGATATAGTCAAATAACCCATTATATGAAATCTTATGGTACTTCTGTATCTGATCATAAGCTACCCGCAGTTCCAATCCACGCTTTTTCAGTTCTAACTGCACTAAAGGCAGACCGTTGATCAGAATTGTTACATCATATCGGCAGGCGCGGCGTCCCTCCACGGTAATCTGATTAGCTACTTGGAATTCATTCTGACACCATTTATGCTTGTTGAGAAACTCCACCCATACTCGCTGCCCGTCCTCTGTATCCAAAGGAAAAAGATCCCGTATTTTTTTTGCTTTTTCAAACCGCGTACCACCTTCCAGGTGAATACGGATACGCTCGAACTCTTTATCAGTAAACTCCGTTCGTCCGATCTGCGCTAAACGTTTCTGGTTATGTTTTTCTAACTGGCGTTTAAAGTTTGTGTAAAGGTTTTCTTCCTCTTTCAATACCACTCGCTCATAACCCATACCTACTAAGGTATTAATCAGTCCATTTTCTAATACTAATTCGCTTTGAGTTGTCATATTTATCTCGTGATAATATTCACCCGATCTGCGAACCACAGAAACAGTAGCCAACCATTCGGATAAGGTTAAATCACTCGTAAACTTACAAAAAATCCCTAATTAGTTTCATTTGGGTATTTGCGTTTATGGTTTTATAGGTCTTAGAGTCGATATATTGACAGAAGTATTTGCCTTACTTTACAGGATAACTAAAAATCAATTATTAATCATTTTTGGGGCGAACCCAGAGAGCAGAGTATAACACGGTGAGTAGTTACCAAAAAAAATTGATGCAGAAACTTTAGTTTCTTTAGCTATTAAAATCCTTTAGTGCACTTATCCCTCAAGAATACGTATTAAATCGTCGTTTACGTAGAATAATTCTTTACCATCTTTTATAGGACTTAACATTTTGGCATTAACTAATTCATTGAAGTATTTTGTTAGGGTTGTTCTAGATGTTATATTTAATTGATCACCAATGAATTTAGGTTTGATATACGGCTGACTGAAAATCAATTCGTTTACTTCTTTATTATACCATTTTATTGAATTTTTGGCGTGTATCAACGTTGAATCCATCTGAGCAAGTATGCTGTTAATTAATTGGCTTGTTAATAGTGCTGTCTTTTCTACGGCATCCAGCATGTATAGTATCCAGGGTTTCCACGAACTGCGTTGAGTAACAATCCCCAGATTATAATAGTAGTCGTCTTTATTAACAATAATATATTTAGACAGATATAGCACCGGTTGATTTAATAAGCCTGCATGTACGAGATAAAGTAAGTTTAATATGCGACCAGTTCTTCCATTCCCATCAGGAAAAGGATGTATCGCTTCAAATTGATAATGAGCGAAACACATTTTTAATAAAGGATCTGTAGGATATTTTTGATCGTCATTTAAATAGTTCAACAAATTATCCATTAGTTTTTCCAATATTCCGGTTCCTCGTGGGGGAGTATAAATTACTTCTCCAGAGCGAAATTCGCTTTGCCCACGCTGTATTATAGTTAACGATGCCGGTGACCTGAGCCCTGATGATGTATTTTTAATTTGCCTGAAAATTCCTAATACGCTTTCTAAATCAATATGATTATTTTCTTTTATGAGTTGATAACCAGTCCACAGAGCTTCACGATAGCGTAATACCTCTTTTGTTGCAATATTAGCCTTGTCTTCTTGAACGGTATCTGAAACCGCTTTATATAAAGCGTCTTCAGTTGTAAAAATATTTTCAATGGCAGTAGAAGCTTTGGCCTCTTGTAGAGCTATTGTATTTACCAGCATCAATGGATTTGGCAGTCTCATAATGCTGCTGTTTACAGCCGCTAATGCTCTTGATGCCGTTACCAATTTCTTCAAAATCTCAACATCATTTTCGATTTCAGATTTGGGGGGCAGTAATGGTAAATCATTAAATGGTTTTGTTCTGTCGTAAGCCATATAATATGTTCATTTTATTCTGATTTGTGAACACAATGCAAATTAACGTAAGTATTTTGATAAATTAAAACCACGTGTCCAATTTTGTTAAAAAAATGAACGTAATTAATTTTGAATATTAAATTATGGACAAAATTCAATGTTGTGTTCATTTATTTATAAAATATGAACATGTTTTAGATTGAAATGTAGGTGTTGTATGTTATGGAGATGTTGACCACCCTGTTCCGGGCCAAATTGACCACTGGGTTAGCTGACTTTTGGGTTGCAGCAAATGCTATAAAAGCGTGTACAAAAATAGTTATTTAAAAGGTATTTCCATTAGTAGCTTTTTGTTGGTTCAACACTACGTTTTTTCCTCATAGATTCCCCCTTCAGTTCGATGCGATGCGCATCATGAACGATCCGGTCCAGGATCGCATCAGCAACCGTTTTTTCACCGATCACTTCAAACCATTTGCTTACCGGTAACTGTGAGGTAATGATCAGCGAGGTCTTGCCATGCCTGTCCTCGATAAGTTCCATGAGTGCAGCCCTGCTTTGTGCATCAAAAGGCTGGATACCGAAGTCATCCAGTATGAGCAGCTGTGTCCTTTCGAGTTTAGCCAGCTCTTTGATATAGGAGCCGTCTGCTTTTGCCATCTTCAGTTTAGCGAATAGCTTGGGGGTACTGGCGTAGAATACCCTGTAGCCCAGCATACAGGCCTGATAGCCGATGGCAGAAGCCACATAACTTTTACCAATGCCGGTACTACCAGTAACCAGTACGTTTTCATTGCGGTCAATGAAGGTACAGTCTGCCAGGCGCATGATCTGGTTGCGGTCGATACTTCGTTCGGCATGGTAATGCACGTCCTCTACAGAAGCTTTATAGCGGAACTTGGCATATTGTATTGTCCTTTCTATACGCCTGTTTTGCCGGTCGTCCCATTCTGCATCTACCAACAGGGCGAGTAGCTCATCCGCTGTATGATCGTTAGTTTTACCTGTTTCCATGCTGCTTTTGAAAGCATGGAACATACCGAAGAACTTCATCTTCCTCATCTTTTCTAATGTACTTGTGTTCATGTTATTGTTGTTTTAATGGTTATTTGTAATAGTCTTTTCCCCTGATATTATCGTGGTTAGGCATCGGCAGCTCATCGGCAAACAAGCTTTCCTCATAGCCGTCCATCTTATTCTCCAGGATGGTTTGTATGGTTTTATAGTTGTAAATACCATAGCTGAGTGCACGCTGGCAAGCCATTATTAACCGCTCGTTACCTGCTTTCTTCGCAAAGCCAAGTACGCCCAGACAGGACTTGTAAGCCTGTTCCGGGTGCTGTTTGCGGTCAAGTATCTTAAGGATATACAGTCTGACATCCTCATGGATGGAAGCAGCCCATTCTAAGAACTTATCAGGCGTCCAGTCGGTTACAAAGCGGTGCGTAGTAGCCATGTGGTCTTTGTCGGTCGTATAACCGTAAGGGTTCTTTGCCCGTTTGTGCAAAGCAATGCGCTCGTAGTTGGAGTAGATCTCTACGATAGTACTGGAATACAAAAGCTTAACCCGCTTGCCGATGAAGCGATATGGCACACTGTAATAGTGTTTATCCGGGCCGAGGTTGACATGGCCGTTCTTGATCACTTTAGCGTAGAAGTGCTTTTTGAACTGGTAAGGCAGGACAGGCAACGGCATCAGCGTATGCCGCTCGATCTCTTCAAACTGTAGCCTTCGGCTGTAGTTGCGACCTTTAAGCAATTGGCTGTTATGGGTTTCCAATGCTTCCCAGATACCTTTATTCAACTCTTTTAAAGAATGATAGGTAACCCGGTTGATAGGCGCGTAGATCTTGGTATAAATGATCTTAACGGCACCTTCTACCAGTGCTTTATCACGCGGGCGGTACGCCCGCGCCGGGAGTATGGTGGTGCCGTAATGGTCTGCAAAGTCCTCGAACGTTTCGTTCAGGGTGGGTTCATAGCGGCTGCTTTTGGTTACGGCTGCCTTCAGGTTATCGGGTACAATAGCGGCAGGAACGCCACCAATAAAGTGCAGGGTGTTCTCACAGGCAGCAATAAAGTCTTCCTTCTGCTGGCTCATAACTGCTTCAACATAGGTTAACTGGCTGGCTCCGAGGATAGCCACAAAGACCTCTACTGCAATAACTTCACCGGTATCCTTATCGGTATAGCTTAGCTTTTCGCCTGCAAAGTCCACATAAAGCTTATCACCGGCTTTGTGATCCATATGCATGGTCGGATTGACCCTGGCTTTCCATTGGTTATAATAAAAGCAGAATTGAC
Organism: Mucilaginibacter sp. MD40; assembly: GCF_002288635.1. Classification (GTDB taxonomy): domain Bacteria; phylum Bacteroidota; class Bacteroidia; order Sphingobacteriales; family Sphingobacteriaceae; genus Mucilaginibacter. The sequence goes on from NZ_NRSW01000001.1 coordinate 2,359,470, forward strand.
TGTACTGATATCCATCAGGAAACTCTTTATAATAGGCCTCCCATAGGATCTGCCGGTTCATACCGGTCTTTTTAAGCTCTTTATCGACGTGGGGGAAACAGCGCAGCATGGACTGCATACGTGCGTTAGGCGGGTGTTCTTTAGACTTTCCGAACAGGTCTTCCAGTTCTTTGTCGTTCAGTGCATTAACCTCATCAAAGGTGAGGCCGCTGGCTTTGAATGTTGCTACATACTTTTTTACTGTGTTTCTCGATGCATCAGCTTGGGCAGCTATGGTCATTAAAGGCCGCTGTTGGCTGTACATCTTTAATATCTTTCTGATCTTACTCATGCTGATTGTTAAGTTTGCCATTCTTAGGAAGGTGTATTTGCCCTCAAAAGATGGTCTCTTCTACAGCATTTGCTACGAGTTTGCGGTGGTCAGTTTGCCCCGGAATCAGGTGGTCAGTTTCGCCCGGAATAGATGGTCAGTTTGTTCCGGAACATAGTGGTCAAGTTCATCAGAATCTCCACAACCCAATTAAGAAGAGAAATGAGACAGATATTGAAAAAATGCCTCGATATTATTAGTAAGAAAAACAATAAAGAAAATGATACTATCTAGTGAACATCTTTTTCTGTAAGACCCTAAACAACTAAATTTAATTCGTCAATCTTGCGGGTAACAAATGGCTACAAAGATAATAAACAAGGATTAATTCGTTTACGATTAATAATAGCAGAAATTAATTAACGAATTACACAAAATCGATGGATTGAATAATTTAACTTCAAAACATTGTTATATTTGTAAAAATAGTTCATTGACTATCACTTATACATTTAAACAGGCTTCAAAAGCCACCAAACAAAAGCACATTATATGTGCCCTATTCGGTGTCCATTCCTGTTTTAAATCGATATAATACATTGATTATCATAGATATAGTTCGGTTTGACATCATCCTGCCATCCCGACAAAAGCGATACCAAGTATCAAAACCCATAAATCATATGATTTATGGGTTTTTTGTTTTAATTTCTATCCAAGCATACATTTAGATATTAAATACCATAATAATATTTATTGCAATATTTTCGTTACGTATGCAAACAAATCTGAACTCTTAGCATTTTTGCAAACATGGAAATTCATAAACAAATAAGGATTGTGCTGTTCTTTGCAGCCTGTTTGTTTGTAGCCAAGCCGTTTATTGGTTTTGGTATCCATACCAATGTTTTTACACATACAGATCATCCAACTATTTTATTAAAAAGTTTTAATAAACTTCGTTTGGATAGCCTTGGAGATACAGAGTTTTGTAAAGACCAGTCAAAGGACATCTATCCCGACCCATTTTTGCCCTTAGCAATTACCATAGCTGCTTTATTGTCAGTATTATATTCGGCGTTTAGAGGCATAACTATTGCAAAGCAGTCTCAATTGTCGGTATTCAACATGGCGGCTGTAGGTGTACGGCCGACTTATATTAAACTCCACCAACTTAATATCTGATTTTACTGAAACAGCACGCTCTGTGCAAAGCCTTGTTTAACAAGTTAATTTACAGGTTTCATTAATTTCAATATTGTAAAATGTTCAGTATATATAAATGCTGGCCGCTGGTTTTATTACTGCTGCCAAACATTGCCCGTTCTCAAAATACGCCAAGTATCAGCTTAAATACCGTGCTGGAGAAGGTTACGGCCTATGCGCCATCTTTAACTGCCGATGCCGCCGCTATAAGAATACGCCAGTCCCAAACTACCGAGGTTAGAAATAACTGGTTACCATCGCTAAAGCTCAACTATCAGGCTGACGTAGGAACTAATAATAACACTGCCGGCCCTTACTTTGGCTTTGGTATTATACCGTCTAATTCACGTGGCGTACGTGACGAAAGTAACACATCAGCCACATTAACCAACTTGGGTATCGCGGCACTCGATTGGGAGGTTTATAACTTTGGCGCATATGGCGCCGCTAACAAAGCGGCAGAAGCCAATGTAGATGTAGAGCGTAAAAGTTTCGAGCAATCTAAATACACGCTTACTGCGGCTACTATTGATAACTATTTGCAGCTTGGCCTGCTGCAAGATCTTATCACCATACAAAACCGCAACATAGAAAGGAATAAAGAGATACGGCGTTCTATACAGGCCCTCGCCAGAAGTGGTATACGTGCCGGAGTGGATACGAGTATTGCCGAAGCCGAAATCTCCAAAGCCCGGTTGGTATATATAGACCTCGTTAACCAGGCCAGGCAAATACAGATCAATTTATCAGCACTGAGCGGCGTACCTGCCGCTCAAATCATTGCTGATACTACTACACAGCAAAGCCTGGCTGCAAACACCGCCGAGTTTAGCCTGTTTAATGCCGATACTTTAAACCACCCGGTGATTAACTACTACAAATCACTTTATAACAGCAGCCTTCAACAGGAAAACCTGGTTAAAAAAAGCTATTCGCCTAAAATATTATTAGAGGCGGCAGCATGGGGCAGGGGCTCAAGCATAAATGCCGAAGACCATTTTGGCCCGTTAAATACAGGATGGGGTTTTGACAGGGGTAACTACCTGGTTGGCGTAGGTATTATTTATAACCTGTTTGATATCAGGCGGCGGCATTTAAAGCTTAGTACGCAAAGAGCGGAAACCGAATACGCGCAAAAAAAGCTTAATGAACAAAAAGCTCTCATAGCGGCAGGCAGCAATCAGGCTGATGCCAATGTGGCTTCGGCAATTGACAGGCTTGGCGAAATACCCAAACAGCTTAAAGCCGCTAACGCCGCTTACAGGCAAAAATTCGCGCTGTACAAGAACGGCCTTACCGATATTATTGAGCTCAATGCCGCATTAAACCTGTTGTATCGTGCCGAGACCGATTTTACCACTGCCAAGTACAGCTATTGCCGTGCCTTATTCCAAAAGGCGGTTGTTGAAAATCAAGTTAACGCGATCCTAAAACTTTTAAAATAATCTCCCATATGTCAATGGTAACATCAGCACTAAAGCGGCCGGTAACTACGGTAATCATCGTAGTGAGCCTGCTTATATTCTCGGTGCTAAGTGCAATAAAAATCCCCATAGATATCTTTCCTCAGCTTAACATGCCTACCATATACGTAATTGAATCTTACGGAGGTATGTCGCCCCAGCAAATGGAAGGTTTCTTTTCTACCAGTATGCAGGATCAGTTCCTGTATGTAAACGGTATAAAAAGCATTACCAGTAAAAATATCCAGGGCCTAACTTTACTTAAATTGAGCTTTTATGAAGGTACGGATATGGCCGAAGCATCGGCCCAGGTGGCACTACAGGTAAACCGGGTAATGAAAGCTTTCCCGCCCGGAGCATTACCTCCGCAGGTAGTAAGGTTCGATGCATCTTCATTACCGGTTGGCCAATTAGTGCTGGCCTCAAAAACTCGTAGTTTAAAAGAGATATATGATCTGGCCTCAACACGTGTAAGGCCTACGTTCTCGTCTATTTCCGGCCTTTCTGCTCCACCTCCGTTTGGCGCTAATTCCCGCTCGGTGATCATTAATGTTGATCCCAATAAACTCAGAAGTTACAGCTTAACTCCCGATGAGGTGGTAGAGGCAATGGCTAAATACAATGTTATGTCGCCGTCTGGTAACCTTCGCATGAACAATACCATGTTTGTTACCACTATGAATACGCTCATTAAGAGTGTAGACAATTTTGGCAACATCCCGGTGGTTACTAAAGGTGGCACTCCTGTATTTATAAGAGATGTAGCACGTGTATCTGACGGGGCAGACGTAACGGTGAGCTACGCGCTTATCAACGGCAAGCGTTCTGTTTACATACCGGTTGTAAAAACGGCCGACGCCTCCACCTGGTCTGTTGTGCAGGCATTAAAAGCAAAACTACTAGATATACAAAGCTTGCTACCTAATGATGTTAAAATATCTTACGAGTTTGACCAATCTATATTCGTTATTAATGCGGTAAAAAGTTTAATGACTGAAGGTGGGCTTGGTGCCCTATTAACAGGTTTAATGGTACTCTTATTCCTCCGTGACTGGCGCAGTAGTTTGATCGTAGTGATCACTATCCCGGTGTCTATTCTTATAGGTCTAACGCTGTTAGGGATCTTTCATCAAACCATCAATATCATGACCCTGAGCGGGCTTGCTTTGGCTATTGGTATCCTGGTTGACCAGGCAACGGTAACCATAGAGAACATACATCAGCATCTGGAAATGGGCAAACCAAAGCGTTTAGCCATCTATGACGCGTGTGAGGAGATCTCTTTTCCGCTTTTGCTTATCCTGTTGTGTATACTCGCTGTTTTCGCGCCATCATTCATGATGAGCGGCGTACCTAAAGCTATGTTTTTGCCGCTTTCACTATCCATAGGTTTAACCATGATCGTTTCTTACATCATCGCGCAAACCCTGGTACCTATATTAAGCAACTGGATGATAAAAGCAGAGCAATATCAGCATTATCACCATGACCATGTGCATGCACATGCAGGAGAGGGGCTCGATGCTGCCGAACGCGACCAGGTTGACGCGCACTTAAAAGAAGAGAAGAAACATCCCGAGCAAAATGACCTGTTTGAACGTATTAAGATACGTTTCATGAACATCATTAGTAAGTGGATGCCAGGTAAAAAGGTAATAGTGCCGGTTTACTTGGTGGGGGTATTTATACTGGCTGGTATATGCTTCGTTGTGATTGGGAAGGACATGATGCCCAAGTTGAACAACGGCCAATTCCAGATCCGTATTAAAGAACCCGATGGCACCAGGCTGGAACGTACGGAGGCTAAGCTTAAGGAGGTGTTAAAAATTATTGATAGTACCTCTAACCATCATTTAGCCATTACATCTGGCTTTGTTGGGCTTATACCCAGCAGTTATGGAGTAAGTAACCTGTATGTATTTAATACTGGTACATATGAAGCAGTTTTGCAGGTGAACCTTGATGAAGGCTACCATGTGAACATGGATGATTTTAAAGAGGCGCTGCGTAAGAACATTTCCTACGCCCTGCCAGAAATGCGTGTGACCTTTGAACCTATTGACATGACCGAGAAGATCATGAGCCAGGGGGCGTCCACGCCAATTGAGGTGACCGTAGCAGGCCGGGATATGACCCAGCTACAAGAGTATAGTAACAGGTTGATAAGCAAGTTGCAAAAGGTAAATTACTTGCGTGATGTGCAGATCAACCAGCCTATGCACTTCCCAATCATTGCTATTAAGCTTGACCGCTTGAAGATAGCGCAAATGGGGTTAAGTGTATCAGAAATAGCCCGTTCGGTAACGGCAAGTACATCATCAAGCCGCTTTACAGAAAAAAACCTTTGGCTTGATGAAAAATCAGCTTATACCTATCAGGTACAAGTACAAGTGCCCGAATTTGTTATGAACACGATGGATGAACTACGCGAAATACCGCTGGTAAAAGGCCAGAGCAGCCCCGTACTGGGCGATGTTGCCGAATTTACCACACATTATGTGCCGGGTGAATACGATCGCCGCGGCCCACGCCGCTACCTTACGGTGAGTGCCAACATCAACCATAAAGACCTTGGAACCGCTACAACAGCTGTACAAAAAGCAATTGATGAAATGGGTACACCGCCAAGGGGTGTAGTAGTTCGAATGGAGGGCATGTCAAACCTGTTGACGGAAACCATGAGCAGTTTACAAAACGGTTTACTATTTGCCGTGTTGGTTATCTTCCTGCTGCTGGCAGCCAATTACCAATCAATGAAACTATCACTCACTGTACTTTCTACGGTGCCGGCTGTAATTTTGGGTTCGCTGCTCATGTTGCTTTTAACGGGTTCTACGCTTAACCTGCAATCTTATATGGGCATGATCATGTCTACAGGCGTATCGGTAGCTAACGCTATTTTGATTGTAACCAATGCAGAGAAGCTAAGGTTAGATTATAAGGATGCTACACGTGCTTCAGTAACCAGTGCATCCATCCGTTTGAGGCCGATTTTGATGACGAGTTTAGCCATGATAGCAGGTATGATCCCTATGGCATCTGGTTTGGGTGAAGCAGGCGAACAATCTGCCCCGCTCGGCCGTGCGGTTATCGGCGGGCTTATAGCATCTACCATTGCCGCTTTGTTTATCCTCCCGCTGGTATTTGCCTGGGTACAAAATAAAACCACTTACCAATCACCTTCACTATTACCTGAAAATCATCTTCAGACACAAGAATTGTAATACCATGAAATACAAAATAATAACTATAATGGCTGTTGCTATATTGGCGGCAGGCTGTGGCGGCGCTCAAAAGCCGGTTGATATCACCAAAAAAGAAAATAAAGCTGCTGAAAGCAAGTTTGAAACCGGTACTGTTGTCGAAAAAGCATTGTCAAGCTATGTACGCTTGCCTGGTCAGTTGAAGCCTTTTAACGATGTGAATCTATTTGCTAAAATCAACAGCTTTGTAAAGCGTATCAATGTCGACCGTGGGTCAATTGTACACAAAGGGGAGTTGCTGGCTGTTTTGGAAGCACCCGAAATGATGTCGCAGTTACAGGCAGCTAATGCCCGCTATCTGCAAGCACAGGAAACGGCCAGTGCCAGCCGCGAAAAGTATCGCCGACTAAAAGAAGCGGCCAAAGAAGCAGGTGCGGTTTCGCCACTCGACCTGGATAACGCAATGGCCAAAATGAAGGCCGATGAAGCCGTAGCCTTGTCTGAAAGATCAAATGTTAATTCTGTAAAAGACGTGCAGGACTATTTAAACATACGTGCTCCGTTTGATGGCATCATCGTTCAGCGTAATGTTTCGGCCGGAGCGTTGGTAGGTCCTGGCAAATCAACCGACCAGCCCATGCTGGTACTACAGGATAACAAGAAGCTTCGTTTAGAAGTGATGATACCTGAAAACTATGTAGATAAGGTTGATCTTAAACAGAAGGTAAGTTTTGTGTTTAATGCCATGCCGGGGCAGAAATACCAGGCTTACATTAGCCGTTCTGCTGACGCTTTAAGTACGATGCGTTCAGAAGCGATAGAAATAGATGTACATAACACCAGTGGGGTTTTAAAGCCGGGTATGTACGGCGAGGTGAAAATACCATTGCTTTCAGGCGCTAAATCACTATTAGTGCCTAACAGTGCCATTATACAGTCTACCGAACGCCAATATGTGGTTACGGTAGTTGATGGAAAGGCTGTTTTTGCAGACATAAAAGAAGGCATTAATACCAACGATTCCACTGAGGTTTTCGGAAATTTGAAAGCAGGGGAGAAGGTGGTACTACACGCCGGAGATGAGTTAAAAGAAGGCACAAATATTAAGTAATCTAAAAGGGATGGTAAATTACATTTGCCATCCCTTTTACTAACTACAGTTAGTGTACCTCAAAATTTTGTTTAAGTCTCTTTGTAGTAATTATTCTACAGTTATTTCATCTGCAAAAATATAGGATAGATTACCTTTGCTTTCATGCCAATCGGGCAGGGCACCATATTGTTTCGCTATAATCTTAATGTAGCGGGCGGTGCTATTTACCTTGCCGGTAAATTCCTGCGTTTGTGGCTGCAGGCTTGTTATATTTACTTTAGAATTGGTTGTCGCGGCCAGTTTATAATTTATGCCGTCGGCAGATATCCAATATTCAACTACCTTGGGAAACACAATCCAGGAACGGGTATCCTGCAGTGTGCCGATACTCACCTGTTTTATGGGCTTTATCTTGCCCATATCAATTATCGCCACGAGGTCTTTCCCCTGGTAACCCTGCCAGTTACCTAAACGCCAGTTGGCAGTACCGTGTATGCCGTTTATTAATGTTTCATCGCCCTGGGCAGAATAGTTTGGCAGGTATTTGTTCAGGAGGGTTAATTTAATATCTCCGCGTATCTTAGTGAATACACCTTCATCAACAAAACTGGTATCACCCGAGTTAATAGCTATCGCTTTTATAGTTGTGGTTGCTGTAACGGATATAGGCTTGGTATACAAAGTTGATTGCGCAGTAGGCAAGCTACCATCAAGCGTATAATATATTTTAGCGGCGCTATCCGCGCAACCAATGGTTACTGTAAGGTCTTGCTTAAAGGTACGGCTCACGGCATTTATATACGGGTTTGGCACGATCAAATGATCGCTGATCTTTGAAGATGGCCGCTCCAGTTCCTGCATAAACAATTTATTTTCCAGACTGCCGCTAAACACTTCCAGTTCACCCCCATTTGCGAGGTCGTCGTAGTTTAAATATAACTTGTTGTAAGGCTTTTTATCAAGGCTTAAACCCTGAATGTAATTGTTTGCACGACTAATAGTGGCGCCAGGATTAGTGATAACGAATTGTTTACCATTCTCAAGGTTAAGAACAATGCGTTCAAACTGTGGGGTGGTTAACTGATACTGGTTTTGCCCGGGCATTGCATTGTAAAGTCCCAACGAGCTCATTACATACCATGCAGACATTTGGCCGCAATCCTCGTTACCTGATAAACCATCCGGTTTGGCGCTGTACTGCTCGCGTAAAAGCTTGCTTACATAGTATTGTGTTTTGTAAGGAGCATTAGTGAAATTGTACAAATAGGCAATATGGTGGCTGGGCTCGTTGCCATGCGCGTACTGGCCAACCAGGCCTGTAACATCATCCTGCTGCCTGCCGCTTAGTTTGGACGTTGTGGTAAAAATCTCATCCAGCTTTACTTCCAGTTTATTGATGCCGCCCAGGCTATTGGCCAGCCCTTCTACATCCTGCGGTACCAGGAAGCTATATTGCCAGGCATTACCTTCGGTATAATTATTATTGATCTCTGTAGGCTCGAAAGGAGTGTACCAGCCGCCATTTTCTCTCGCCTGCATAAAGCCGTTTTGGTTATTGTGTACGTTTTTCCAGTATTGGGCGCGCTTGATATATTCTGCATAATCCTGCGGCTTATTTAGCATTTTAGCCATTTGGGCTATGCACCAGTCGTCAATGGCATAATCCAGCGTTTTGGCTACCGATTCGTGCTCTACATCTGCCTGCACAGCGCCGGTAGCCCTGTAATTATCTAAACCAAACTGGTTACGGTTAACAGCTGCTTGCATAGCGGTAAAGGCTTCCTCGGCATTAAAATCGCGTATACCTTTGGCATAAGCATCCACTATTACCGGTATGGAGTGGTTGCCTACCATACAATACGTTTCAGTTGTAGCTAATGGCCATATAGGTAATAAACCGCCCTGCTCGTAAATGGCTAAAAATGTCTTGATGAAATCAAGCGTGCGCTTTTTGTCGATAATGTTGAGCAATGGGTTCTCTGCACGGTAAGTGTCCCACAGGGAGAAGGCCGTGTAATAGGTAAATCCGTTAGCGGTATGTACTTTTTGATCGGCCCCCCGGTATTGCCCATCCACATCGCTATAAATACTTGGCGCGGAGAAACAATGGTAAAGTGCTGTATAAAAAACGGTTTGTTTTACTTTTCCGTAATCGGGTTCCTCAACTTTCTTTTGTTTAGGTTGCGGACGGTTATATAAGTAAGGGTTGTACGGTTGTGATTGAGATGATTTGGACGGTGCGCCTCCTTCAACCTGTATTTTGTTCAACTCATCATTCCAGGCCAATCGTGCAGATTTTACTATTTTCTTGAAATCAAAATCGGGCATTTCCGCGTCAAGGTTTTTCAATGCTCCTTCTGCACTTACGGCGGAAATACCAACCCTTGCGCTGATAATTCCCGGATTATTGAACCGGATATACATTTTCACGTTTTTACCTTCAACGCGTTTTTTACTATCCTGTATGGCTTCGTTTAAAGCTATACCATAAGAGGCAAAGGGTTTTGAAAACTTAGCGTAAAAATAAACAGGCTGTTCGGTAGCCCATGACCGCGACTTGCGATATCCTCGTATCTCATAATCGTTCACCACTTCTATCCATGAATCAAGCACTTCATCACGGTGTAAAAGATCGATGACAATGTTGCCTTCTTTAGCATCCTTGTAATCATACTTGTGCATACCGGCACGCAGGGTAGCCGTAAGCTCTACATTAATGTTGTATTTATCCAGTAAAGTGTGGTAATAGCCCGGGCTGGCATTTTCATTGTTTTTCTTAAAGCCCGAACGGTATTCGGTATTCTTTAATTTCGGTTCGCCGGTTGTGGGCATGAACAATACATCACAAAGATCGGGTATACCTGTGCCGCTAAGATGCGTGTGCGAAAATCCGTAAACTACGGTGTCGGTGTAATGGTAGCCGGAACAACCGTCCCAACCTTCCAGGCGTGTATCGGGGCTTAGTTGTACCATACCAAACGGTAATACCGCGCCAGGATAGGTGTGGCCGTGACCGCCGGTTCCTATAAAGGGATCTACATACTGTGCGAAATCTTTTTTCTTCTTTTGAGCGAAAGATAATGCTGAAGCGAAAAGGAAATATGATAATAAAGCGATGCGAAAAGCAAGTTTCATTTAATGGATTTTAAATACGCAAATTACAAGTTTGGTACTCAAATTTCTCATTAAAAAAACGCGCTAATAAAACCAGCTAACGTATATCAAAATCGTCCGCGTCTTTTAAGAAAGGTAAGGCGCGCCTGGCTTTTTTCACTTCATCGCCGATGATAGAAAAAGTATAGACATCCTCCTCATCGCGTTTGTAATATACCACGTTACCATTAGGATCAATACAGGTAGAATCGCCGGAATGGTATATCTCGTTGCCATCGTGCCCAACACGGTTAACACCAATTACATAGGCCTGGTTCTCTACTGCACGTGCGGGTATAAGGGTACGCCAGTGCAGGGCTCTTTTCTCCGGCCAGTTAGCAACAATGATCAAAAGGTCATATTCCTGCTCGGGTATATTCCTTAACCATACCGGGAAACGCAGGTCATAGCATATTACAGGGCATATGCGCCAGCCATTCAACTCAACTATTAGTTTTTTTGTACCCGCTAAGTAAGTATTGTGCTCTTTGCCTAATGCAAAAAGGTGGCGCTTGTCGTAGTACTCATAAGTGCCGTCAGGTCGCATCCATATCAGGCGATTGAAGTATTTGCCGTCTTCGGTTATTATCAGGCTGCCGGTTACTACAGCGTCAAATTTTTCGGCTGTTTTTTGCATCCATTGCATGGTTTTACCATTCATGGGTTCGCCCAGTTCCGCGGCATTCATGGTAAAACCGGTATTGAACATCTCCGGCAATATAATGAGGTTGGTTTTCTCCCGAATATTGGACAACCGCAGGGATATATTCTGCAGGTTTTTATCAGTGTTTTCCCAAAACAGGTATCCCTGATAAACGGTGATCTTTAAGTTATCCATAAGCTTGTTCCTGAGGCGACGAATAATTTTTTACGTAAATATTTCCGTAAGGTTAAACCCTTTGTAATCTTTCAACGGCTTTATCCAAAGTTTCTTGTTTTTTGGCAAAACAAAATCGTAAGATATGCCTGTCTGTGCCCTTGCGGTAAAAAGCCGAAACCGGTATGGCTGCTACCCCAATTTCGGTGGTAAGGCGCAAGGCAAAATCAGTGTCCTTTTCGTCTGTAATGCCTTCATAACTCACTGATTGAAAGTATGTACCAGCACAAGGTAATAATTTGAACCTGCTATGCGCTAATCCATTCCGGAAGTTATCCCGTTTTTCGCTAAAAAAGTCAGGTAAGCTTTCATAATGGTTCACATTCTTTAAATATTCGGCTATGGCGTGCTGCATAGGTGTATTTACGCTGAATACCAGGAACTGGTGTATCTTCCTGAACTCTTGCATAAGGTAGGCCGGCGCAATGCAGTAACCTACTTTCCATCCTGTTGCGTGGAATGTTTTACCGAATGATGCCACTATCAAACTACGCTCTTTTAATAGTGGGTAGCGGGCCATGCTGCGGTGCACATCTCCGTCAAACACCAGATGCTCGTAAACCTCATCGCTCAATATCAGTATATCCTGGTTTTTTACCAAAGCGCTTAACTGTTCTATGTCATCCTCGCTTAATACGGTAGCCGTTGGGTTGTGCGGAGAGTTAAGGATGATCATCCTGGTTTTATTGGTAATGAGCCTTTTTACCATATCCCAGGGAATACGGTAATCAGGCGGTTCCAATTCCAAAGACTTTACTACGCCACCCATCAACTTAACCGCTGGTGCATAACAGTCATAGGCAGGTTCAAACATAATTACCTCATCATTAGGATGTATCACCGCGCTTATGGCGGTAAATATGCCCTGCGTGGCGCCTGCTGTTACGGTGATCTCTGTTTCAGGGTCATATACCGCGCCGTAAAGCCGTTCTGTTTTTATGGCTATCTGCTCGCGCAAGGCAGGCAAACCGGCCATAGGAGCGTACTGGTTATATCCCGCCTGCATGACTTTGGTTACCATTTCAATTAACTCTGGAGAGCAATCATAATCAGGAAAACCCTGTGATAAATTAATAGCACTATGCTTTGCTGCCAGGGCAGACATGGTAGTAAAGATGGTTGTACCGGTTTGTGGTAGCTTTGAAATAACTGGTATCATCGGCGGCTAAAATAACCATTACACCATAAAATCCGCCGAACAAGTAAATAATTTACTTTCGGAGTTTCAGTGTGAGTTGGTATGATTGTTCTATTAATTATTAGTACTTGTTTTCTTATGTTAATTTAATGCGGATAAAATGACTTTTAAACTATCTAATATTAACAACGCTGCAAAACAATTAAATGTTACCTGTATTTTGTATTGTGTTGATTATTTACCTTAGTAGAATGAAACTGATACGTTATTATTTCTTGGCCTTCTCACTAATTTTAATCATCGCTGCCTGTTCATCAAAAAAGAGCGATGTGCCAGTAGTTGGCTTTGTTGACGCGTTTGAAGATGCTACTATATCACAAGCTAAAAATGGTTTTGTAGATGCTTTAAAGGCCAATGGCTACAGCGAAGAAAAGGGAAACATCAAAATAAAATATAACAACGCACAAGGGAGCATTCCAACACTTTCTCAAATTGTTAATCAACTGGTGGCAGAACGGGTTGATCTTTTGGGTACTTCTACAACGCTTGCAACAGTGGCTGCGATACAAAAAACCAAGATTATTCCTATTTTCCAGATGGTGTCGCCTACACCGGAGCGCATGAAGGTAGCCGATGCCAACGGTAAGGGACCCGCCAATCTTTTCGGTACGATGGAAGATCTCAATTACATCGATACATCTTTCGCAATTATTCCAAAACTGGTTAAGCCTAAGGGATTGCAACTGGTTGTGGGCATGATCTACAACCAGTCCGAACCACAATCGGCCGATGCATTGCAACGTATACAGGGGCTTGCAGCTAAGCTTGGCGTTAAGATCATAGCGTTACCGCTTAACTCATCTGCCGATGCGCAATTGGTTACGCAAGGTTTGTTGGGTAAAGGTATCGACGCATTTTTTGCCAACCCTGACAATACTGTTTTTGCCGCGTTTGAAACCATATTAAAAAGTTGTAATGATAAAGATGTACCCATTTTTACCAGCGAAGCAGGCCTGGTACAAAGAGGAGCAGTGGCCGCGTTTGGCGCCGATATTTATCAATGGGGCTATCAATCGGGCTTACAGGCTGCACAATACCTGAAATCCCACAAAACCGACGGGCTTAAACTTGAAATGGTAAAAGTGCGTAAACGTGTTTATAATCCTGCCGTAACTAAACACTTCAATATTAATATACCTGCAGGTTTTGAAGCCGTAAAATAATGGAGTTTTACCTGACCGCCATATTACAGGGCTTTTGTTTTGCCGGCATTGCATTCGGGATATATATATCTATGAAAATATTTAATATTCCGGATATCACCACAGATGGTAGTTATACTTTAGGTGGCGCGGTTACCGGCGTAATGCTCACGCATCATCAGCCTGGTTATTTGATATTTCTAAGCGTTCTTTTAGCCGGTGCAGTAGCAGGTGCGCTTACAGGTCTAATTCATACTAAACTTAAAATAAATGCCTTGTTAGCGGGTATATTAGTGATGACTGCACTATACTCTGTAAACCTTACCATCCTTGGACGTTCTAACGTGCCTTTGTTGAACGTTTCCAATTTGTTTTCTATACTAAGTAGTACACAAGACAGCGTTTCGAAATCATTACTCATCGTAATTGTCTTTATCGTTATGATTATGCTGATTATTGGTTACATACTCAAAACAGATTTTGGCATTGCTATGCGGGCAACCGGTAATAGTGAACCCATGATAAGGGCACTTGGAGTAAATACTGATAGAATGAAGATCATAGGCCTCGCGATGGCCAATGCCCTTACAGCTTTAAGCGGTTACCTGATGGCACAGCAGCAAGGTTATGCTGATATTAATATGGGAATAGGCAGCGTCATTATCGGGTTGGGGTCAGTTATCATTGCAGAAACCATTATAAACTGGCTGCAAATAACTTCAGTATGGCTTAATTTACTCCTCGTTTTGGCCGGAGCAATTGTATTTCAACTCGTATTGGCCTTTACACTGAGTATTGGTGTTGATGCCAATTTGTTAAAATTGGTAATTGCCTTGTTTGTACTTATTATTGTGGGGATACCACGCTTAATTCGAAGGGAAATATGATAGCGCTTAACGATGTCAGCAAAACCTTTAACCCGGGAAAAGCGAACGCGATAAACGCACTTGGCTCTGTAAACCTGCAAATAGCCGAAGGCGAATATGTAATTATAGTTGGTGCTAATGGTTCGGGCAAGTCAACATTGCTCAATGTCATATCAGGCAGTATACTTCCCAACGAGGGGAGCGTTATAATTGATAGTAATGACGTAACCAAATTACCTGAGCACCAACGCAGCAAATGGATTGCCCGTATATTCCAAAACCCTTTGTTGGGTACTGCGGCTGACCTAAGCATTATTGATAATTTTCGTCTTGCAGCATTGCGTACCCAAACTAAATCACTCACTATCGGTAAAACTACCGAATTTAAAAACAAAGTGCGTGACCGTATAGCTAACTTGAACATGGGCCTTGAAAACAAACTGGAGCAGCCCATTGGTACTTTATCCGGCGGACAAAGGCAGGCGCTTACTTTATTGATGAGCGTGATGGACAATTGTAAAATACTTTTGTTAGATGAGCCCACAGCCGCCTTGGACCCACGTTCTGCTACAAATATTTTGCGCATAGCCGATGATATTATCAAGCAGTTTAAACTCACCGCGGTGATGGTAACGCATAATTTAAAAGATGCTGTTAATTATGGCTCGCGTATTATTCAAATGGACGAAGGGAATATTTTAAAAGACATTACAGGTATAGAAAAAAGCACATTAAAACAAACTGATGTGTTTGAATGGTTTGGATAAAAACTGGCAAAGAAATTGTATTAAAGCCAGTACTATGAAAAACACAACATTTGAAAATATATTTGACGCTTACCAGTTAGTAAGTGGCGCTAAAATAAAAGCAAAGAACTACGATGAAATATTCGAGCTGGGCGCTTACGATGGTAATAAACGGGGTTATACACTCTATGCTTTTGAGAACGGCGTAAGGTTTGACGATTTTAGTGTGATTATTTCCGAAAAAGAACTGATGAACAACTATCAGATTGAAAAAATTAAAGTAAATCAGGCGGCGTAAGCTTCCTGAAGAGCGCCGTTACCATAAACCTGAGTGCATTTGTACGTGCAGGTAATACCTTATCCCTCAGGTATGCAAAATGTAATGGCGCTTATTTATTAAACGAAAAAAAGGTAAGCGCTTGCTTACCTTTTTTTCGTTATGTCTTATTTCTTGTAGGATATTTTGTAAATGTATCCTTTGGAATCATCAGTTACATACAGTGACCCATCTGGCCCCTGTGCTAAGCCACATGGGCGGTGCTGTGCAGCACCTTTTGCGGTATTTTGAGGCGAGCCTGAAAAATTATCCGCAAAAACTACTCCGTCGCCACTTGGCTTGCCATCTTTAAACACTTGGAATACCACATAATAACCTGCCTGTGGTTCCGGTGCGCGGTTCCATGATCCGTGGAAAGCTATAAAAGCGCCGTTTTTGTATTGTTCGGGGAACTGGCTGGCTGTATAAAATAGTAAGCCGTTAGGAGCAAGGTGGCCAGGGTAAGCCGCTACCGGATCAATAAACTTGCTATCACCTTCTTTTTTGCCATCGCCACCATATTCAGGGGCCAGCATTTTCTTTTTCTGCAACTGATCGTAATAAATATATGGCCATCCGGCGTTATCGCCTTTTTTTAGCGCGTACATACATTCTGCAGGCAACTCGGCTTGCTGTTGAACGGTGTACAGGTCAGGAAATAAATCGTGCAAACCGTCGCGGCCATGTTGCATCACAAACAATTGGTTATCCTGCTTATTCCAGTCGAGCCCTACCACGTTGCGTAAGCCGGTGGCATAGTGCACACCATCTTTATAAGTTTGGTTAGGCTTGTCGGCTTTAAACTGCCATATACCGCCTGCCGAATCTAATATAGGGCAGTCTTTTTGTCCCAATGACCCTTTTTCCCTGTCTTTTATCTGGCATGAATTAGAGTAAGCACCAATATTAGTATATAAGTTACCTGCATCATCCAGTACTATTGATTTTGATTCGTGCTGATGACGGTCGATCAACCCGGTCACAATCTTTTCAGGTTTTGATGGGTCTATTACTTCATCTTTATCGTTGAGCTTATAGCGGTAAATATCCTGGTTAGATGAAGCGTACAAATAGCCATTTTTAATGGTGATACCGGTACCGCCGTAGTCGCCGAAACTGGCTTTCACTTCAGCTGCACCATTGTTTTCAACAAGCATTAAAATGCCTTTGCCATCCTTAGGCTGGCCAAGTTTAACGTAAATAACTCCCTTTGGCGATACCACGATATGGCGTGTACCACCCAGATCTTTTGCAATAACCGTTGCCGTGAAACCATCCGGAACAGCTATGCCGGCTGCAGTTTTTGTAGTATCTGCTGAGCTTTTTAGGGTATCGTCAACAGCTGTTTTACTGTTATTGCTTTTACAGGCGTTAAACAGTACCGATGCTGATAGGGCAAGGGCCGGCAAAACAATTTTGAGTGTTTTATTCATGATATAAGATGTTAGTTAAAGTTGCACACAAGAATTGATTAGAAATAGTTCACCAAGTTAATAAATACAGTTGGCCTTAAATTGTGTTTGCTAATCATCTGCGTAACATTTTTAAGACGTTTGTTTTCGTAATTATATTTTAATTTATTACTGCCGTGAAAAATTAAATATTGATATATGGATTTGTAGTGATATTTTTTTATGAGTAATTAAACTCTATATATTCTCTGCCGTCATAAGTTTATAAAATTTAAAGTTATGAAAAGGTCAGTAATACTCTCAGCAATATTCTTCGGCAGCTTATTTTATTTACCGGCAAAAGCCCAGGTGTCTATACATTTTGGGTTTAACATACCTGCCAGGCCGGTTTATGCACCCGCCCCGCCACCACAACCCGTGATAGTTGATGATGACGACGATTATTATGATAACGGCGATGATTATTATTATCTGCCTGAGGTGGAGGCATATTACAGCGTACATCGCCACTGCTACTATTATCAAAATGACGGAAGATGGGTATCCGCCGCATATTTACCCGGTGCTTACCGCAACTATGACTGGCGAAGCGCCCGACGTTTTGAAGTAAGGGCCAGCAGACCATTCTTCAACCACGATTATTACCGGAATAAATGGGGTGGTAATTATTACAGAGGATGGGACTGGAGCCGCAGAAACGATGGCTACGCGAGACGTAACAATGATAACCGCTGGAACAACCAGGGTTACGACAGATGGAATGATAACCGTAACGGATGGAACAGACCGGATAATGATAACCGTAGTAACTGGAACAGACAGAACGACGGTTACCCCGGGGGTAACAATAACTGGAACGCTCAACCACGTAACAATAACTGGCAACAACCACAACCCGACAGAAGAAACGGCAATGATGACAGAGGCGGACGAGGCTGGGGCAGAAGAGATAACCCCGGTTTTGCTAACCAGCTTGCCGGGAACGGAAATGTCCCTACAGCCCGCGGCGCAAGATTCTAATGTAGATTTCAAAGCAAAGAGCCCTTCACTTCAATGTGCAGGGCTCTTTTGTTTAATAGATGCTTGCTGTAGTCAGTTTCTCAACATCTTCCGGGTTGAGGTTTAACTCCGTTGATCTGATCAGCTCATTTAATTGGCTGATGCTGGTAGCGCTGGCAATGGGAGCAGTAATACCGGGCCTTGCCATTAACCAGGCCAAAGCTACACTTGCCGGGCTGGAGTTATAAGTAGCGGCTACTTCATCAAGCGCACGTAGGATTAAAAAGCCCCTTTTATCAAGATACTTTTTAATGCCCGCACCTCTCTTGCTTTTATTCAGATCATTCTCGGAACGATACTTACCGGTTAAAAAGCCGCTTGCTAATGAAAAGTAACTAATAACACCCAGATTGTTTTCATGGCATAAGGCTTCATACTGGCGTTCATAATCCTGTCGGTCGTACAAATTGTACTCAGGTTGCAAGGTTTCATAACGGGCAAAACCATTTTCCGAACTTACCTTTAAAGCCTCACGTAACCTCTCTGCTCCATAATTTGATGCGCCTATTGCCCTCACTTTTCCTTCCTTTATCAAGTCTGTAAAGGTTTCCAAAGTTTCCTCAAGCG
Source organism: Mucilaginibacter sp. MD40 (assembly GCF_002288635.1). Lineage (GTDB taxonomy): Bacteria > Bacteroidota > Bacteroidia > Sphingobacteriales > Sphingobacteriaceae > Mucilaginibacter. Next base: position 2,378,081 of record NZ_NRSW01000001.1, read on the forward strand.
GGGTTTGCGTATCATCTTCATGTGCCTGGTAAAGATCTATATAATCAATATTCAATCTTTTGAGAGAGGCATCTATAGCCTCACGGATGTAAGTTTTTGATAATCCTTTTTTGTTATCAGCCATAGGCTTGCCCAATTTGGTAGCTATAACTACCTTATCACGCTTACCGCCTTGTTTAAGCCAGTTACCAATAATTGTTTCAGACTGGCCACCAACGCCGTTGTTAGCCCACCTGGAGTATACATCGGCAGTATCTATAAAGTCAAACCCGTTATCAACAAAAGCATCTAAAATATCGAATGATGTTTTTTCGTCGATAGTCCAGCCAAAAACATTACCACCAAAACAGAGTGGTGCAACCTTTATACCCGATCTTCCTAATTCACGTTTTTCCATTATACAGTTGTCTTGTTTATGCTAATTTGTTCGGCCAGTTCTTCAACCCAGGCAGAAAAGTAAGGTTCTGAACCGCCTATGCGTTCCCAATAGCCATGTTCGTTTTTAGCTATAGTTAGCTCCAAACTGTCATCTATCGCTTTAAAAGTATAAATCCCGTTGCCGGTTTCTGTAACCCAGCCGTCAACAGTGGTGTCAGAGCCGGTTAATGTTGCTTCAAATTGTTGTGCCATATGCTATGTTTATTAAAATAACAACATGTCATAGTTTGTGTTTGCTGTATTAGTTGTTAAACTAAAAAAGCGGCATGTGCCGCTTTTTGTATGATCAGGAATATTGTGTGTTACCAACCGGGTGTAAAGTTAAGGCCGAAAACACCGGTTTTAACATCTGTGCGGTTAAATGGTATGGCATAATAAGGTTCAAGAATTATAGCGCCAAAAAGGTTAATCCTTATTGATATCCCGGCACTTAAAGCAGGCACACGGCTATAAACGGTGGTGGGCTGCTGGTTACCATTAGCATCAAGTATGGGGTCGCCATTGCGGTTACGTAGCACATCATTACGCACAAACTCCGGGTTGGTTGTACCAAGGGTAATTTTGTCGCCGGCATTCCATGCCAAACCGGCGTCAAAAAACAGATTAAGGTCTGTAAACAGGAATTTAGATTTAATAGCCGCCAGCTTTTCGGGGCCTGTAAATGGCAGGCGTACTTCAAAATTGGCTACGGCTATACGGTTTCCGGATAATTGGTCAATAGTGAAATTATTGGTGCTGGTTTTATTGGCGTTATAAAAAGTTTGCGACTCATAACCGCGAATAAGGAACGGATACCCAAGGTATAAGGGGTACAGATTATTATTAGTGTTACCAAAACGCCCGTAACCATACAGCCTCGCCGCTAAAGTTACCGGGGCCATCCGCACGTATTTACGCAGGTCGATAGTAGGAGAGAAGAACTGATAACTACCTACATTATACTCTGCTTCGAGCCTGAAACGGTGGCCGCCCAGTGGGGCAGCTATACCAAAATAAGAATCGTCGCCAACAATGGCCGCGCTGGTACCATACACCTGGAAAGCACGCAGGTCAACACCAGTTTCTGAAAGAAACTCTTCCCTCGAAATCTTATGTTTTTGGAAATCTACCTGGTAACCAATATTAGTAACCTGGTTTCCCTTACCATCATCAACTGTTTGGTAATTGTAGTAGCTACTATACCTGTCTACCCGGTATGAGTAGCGTGACGCGGTTGCGCCAAATTCCGCTCTTAATGTACGTGAGAAGGGATAGGAAGCTACACCTTGTAAGGCGTCCTCAAAAGTGCGAATAATGTCCGTACGTTCTTCATAAACAGGTGTATTGGTGCCGTTTATGCTACGTGTTGTGAAAGCAGCGCTGTACATACCCGATTGGTAGGGGATATGTGAAGCGCCTGCCCCTAAAGTCCAGCGGCCTTGTTGATTAAGATAAAGTACAGAGGCGCCAAAATCATAAATAGCGCCATTTACGGATGCTCCGGCGTATATTTGGTTACGACCCAGTATATCGCTGAAAACGCCCATGATACCACTTGATAACCCTGCGCCGTATACGCTGTTTACGCCCACACCCACACCGCTGCTGGCCAACGCGTCCAGCTTAAATTTAGGGCGATAAGGTATACTGCGAATAGAATCGGTCGGGATTTTACGATATGCAAGGTAATTGTTCAGATTGCTGTTGATCAGGTCAACCCCGACAGCCTTTGTAGGAGGAAGCATAGCCGCAGTAAAATCGGTTTTACCGGGTTCAACCGTTATCGCATTAAAGTCGGATGCTTTGGCATTATACACCGAATATTTTTGCGAACGGTAATAAGAGTAAACCACATCATCATGATCAGAAACACTTAAGGCAGGCGAAAACTCCGTTATACCGCATATCCCGGTGAATAACTCAGTAAGCTGTTCTACCTTACCCGTGGTAAAGGTGTACCGGTAAAGATTGCGGAAACCATCCCTGTTTGAAAGGAAATATACCTGCGTATTATCTGCCGAGTATTGCGGGTTAAGGTTATTGGCTCCGTTAAATACATCAATATTAGTTATTTTACCTGTTGCAAGATCCAGCTCAGCCAGGTTAAAAGTAATGTCTTGCGAAAGTGATTTATCATAAGTAGCGCGGTCGCTGCTGAATATGATGTGTTTGCCATCCCGCGAAAAATCGGGCTGATAATCTGAATATTTATCGTTAGTGAGCTGCTTAACCTGCTTGGTGTCGAAGTTATACAGGTATAAGTCGCTTTGTCCTTCAGACATCCCCTGGAAAACTACGCTCTTACCATCCGGCGACCAGGAAAGGTTGCTGAATTGCTCGGCCTTACCCATTGATACATCATCCAGTATTTTACCATCCGGTACGCTTACTATAAGCATCCTGTTTCGGCCTTTGGCAAATACGCTGAACGCGAACTTACGCCCGTCAGGCGACCATGTACCAGCCGACTCGATGAAATTAAATTCATCGATGTGTGTGTTTGATATTTTGCTGGTGAGCTGTTTAATAATACGGCCTGTTTTAGCATCGGCCAGGTAAAGATCAATACTGAATAAATTTTTTGAAGATAAAAAAGCCAGATAACGTCCATCAGGGCTCACAGAAGGAGCTACGGTTAAGTCGCCACCTGCTTTAGCGTCAATTACCCGTAAGCCGATCGGTTTTTGTACGGTGTCTTTAAGAAATGGCTTGTAGGTATTGATAATAGAGTTTTGCCATAACCGCGATAAGGTTTTATCATCGTATCCAAAAGTTCGGCGTATGCCATATTGCAGGCCATACCGGGCAACATTTTTAAAGAAAGGCACAATGATGGTATCGCCATAGGTTGACCCTAAGAACGACCAGAAGGCTTCGCCATAACGGTATGGGAAATATTTATTGCTCTCGGTAAGATCCTTAACGGTAGGTATATCCTTGTTCAGATACGCATCGCGCATCCACATAGCGGTGTAAGCATCTTTTTTTCCTATAGAAAGGTATTCGGCCATCCCTTCTATCATCCACAATGGCAGATTGTTGATATTCTCAAAATTTGCTGAATCGCGTCCCAACAAAGTGTGGTATTGAAAAGCATGCACCAGCTCATGCCCCAGAACATGGCGCGTGGTTTGGTTGGTTTCCATTATTGGCATTACTACCCGGTTTTTTAATCCTTCGGTAACACCGCCGGTACCTACGCCAATTTCGCCATCAATAGCGGTAGTTTGCTGAAAATCGGGGTGGTTAGCATATAGGATAATGGGATTAGGTTTATTAAATGTATCTCTGAAAACCTGCTGATGCAAAGTATACCACAGTTCGCTTTCCTGTGCGAACCGCTTGATCAGGCTGTCATTCCTGAGATAATAGTAAATTTCAAAATGCGGAGTTTTGTATACCTTAAAATCGAGCTTTTTATATCTAACCTTGTTTTGCCCGAAATATTGGGCGCTTGCATGTTGCGAAAACGATACCGCAACAAAAATGCATAAAGCCGCTATAACCGTTTTAAGATTTAAATTAAAAGGGAAACGTTTATTCATATAATTGTGATGTAGTAGCTTTATTTAATGAAAAATTGCTCCTTTTTCAAATTATTCCCGGCTAATTCCCGGCTGGCGTACCTTCAGGCTTTTCTTCGGGTTGTGGCACAGGCACTGGTGCAGCGGTAGTATCCATCGGCATCTCAGAAGTGTCTGACGATGTAGTATCCTCCCTGATCACCGGTGACGGACACATGTATTCCTTAGTGATTTTCACCCAGGGTTTCGGGAAAGGCCCGTAAGTGTAACCCGATTTAGGATCTGTATATACCTTTTCCATAAAGGCGCCAAATATCGGCAGCGCGGTATGTGAACCTTCACCTGTTTCTGATGAGGTAAAGTGTACGCTGCGGTCATCAGCACCAACCCAAATGCCTGTTACAAGGTCTTTGGTGATGCCCATGTACCATCCGTCAACATAATCAGATGATGTACCTGTTTTACCGCCTATCTGATTGTTCTTTTTCCAAAGTTCAGGATATTCCCAAAGCGCTTGAGATGTGCCTCCGGGTTCTTCCATTCCTCCGCGGAACATATAAAGCATTAGCCATGCGGTTTCTTCGCTCAAAACACGTTCTGTTTTCAGCTTAAATTCTTTTATAAGATCGCCATCCTGGTCGGTGATACGTTCAACCAGTATCGGATCAACTTTTTCGCCTTTATTTAAGAAAGTACTGTAGGCGCGTACCATCTCATAAACCGATACATCATTTGAGCCCAGTGATACCGAAGGAACAGATTTTAAATAGCTTTCTATACCGATCTTGTGGGCATATTCCACAATTTTGTCCCATCCAACACGCTCTGTAACTTGTGCGGTTATAGAGTTAACCGATTTACCCATTGCCCAACGTAACGACATTTCCCTGTAGGAGAAATGGAAATCGGCATTCTTAGGCTCCCATACATCATCCTTTCCTTCATCTTTAAATTTGATAGTAACCGGCTTATCAGTAAACTTATCGCAAGGGGTAAAACCATTATCTATTGCTGTTACATATGCAAACGGTTTAAAGGTTGAGCCTGCCTGGCGTTTTGCCTGGTTCACGTGATCATAATTAAAGTACTTATGGTTAATACCACCCACCCAGACTTTAATTTTTCCGGTTGATGGCTCCATGGTCATCATGCCGGTATTAAGTATTTTGGCGTAATATTTTATCGAGTCGACAGTAGAGAAGGTCGTATCCTGATCGCCTTTCCAGGTAAAAACGCTCATGCGTTTCTTTTGATTAAAATACTCGTTTATTTTACTGGTATCGCCGTTATACTTTTTACTAAGTAGCTTGTAAATAGGCAGGCGCTGTTCGTTCTTAAGGATAAAGTCTTTTATCTCCACGCCTTTGCTATCGCGCCAGGGGTTTTTATTTCCCCAAAGGTTGTTAAAGCGTTTTTGCAGCATCTTCATTTTTTGAGCTACAGCTTCCTCAGCATATTGCTGTAAACGGGAATCAATAGTCGTGTAAATTTTCAAGCCATCCTCGTAAAGGTCATAGTTGTTTTCCTTGCACCACTTGTCCAGCCATTTCTCAACGGCATGGCGCAAGTACGAATCGCCCGATCCGGTGTTATCAATATAACTCAAATCCAGGGCTAAAGGCTTTTGTGTTTCAGCTTTAAATTCGGCAGGTTTCAGGTAACCATATTTTTCCATCTGCCCCAAAACCACATTACGGCGCTCAAGCGAACGCTGGGGATTGGTGCGCGGATTGTAAGTTGAGGTAGCTTTAAGCATACCTATTAATGTAGCTGCTTCTGCCGGGCTTACAACGTTAGGCATTTTATTGAAATACCTTAAAGTAGCCGTTTTTATACCGAAAGTATTATTACCGAAAGGTACTGTATTTAAATACAGGGTTAAAATTTCTTCCTTACTATATTGGCGTTCAATTTTAAAAGCAGTGAGCCACTCTTTGCACTTAAAAACAATGGTGCGTAACACTGGTATATGGCGTATAAAGCCCTGTGATTTGCGCTTACGTGTACTAAATAGGTTTTTAGCCAACTGTTGCGTAATGGTACTGCCGCCACGTCTGTCGCCTTTTGCGGTAGAAAGCAAGCTACCGGTAAAGCCAATAAAATCAACACCGTTATGCTTGTAAAAGCGTGCGTCTTCTGTAGCTACCAGCGCGTGTATAATGTAGGGCGATATGGCTTTATATTCAACCGGTGAGCGGTTTTCTTTGTAAAAACGACCTATCAATTTTCCATCGGCGGTGTAAACCTCTGATGCCAGTGACATGGAAGGTTGCTTAATATCCTTCATATCAGGCGAATAGCCAAATAGCCACAGGAAATTGAGCTCTATAGAGCAAAAGAAAATGATAATAGAATATATGAAGATGATAAAGTATCTTAAGTACCGGTTCTTTATTTCTCTGAACATTGGGTAAAGATGAAAAATTATACGCCCAAATCATAGCTGAGCGCAGCTAAAAGTTAACAACGCAATTTTAACAAGTAAATTTTAAGTTAAAGATATCCGGCCAAAATATTTGCAACAGATACATATTTGTACAATTGCATAGAAGTAAACCATGCTGATATTGATGTGAGATATGTGGAGTAGACGGTTTAACTACCTTGTTTCGGGACCTAATAAAAGCGGATTTTATATTTCATTACATCTACTAAAAATCTTTTACTCAGTAATTAATTGCTGATGATACAATTGATTTATTGGCTTTTAATCAATAATATTGTTTATACCAATTAACCCACCCGGGCGCCCCATACCGGTTTAAATTTTAAAAATGGAAAACCTATCTGCTAACTTAAACTTAAAGGCCGTTGCCGGTAACACCTACGACGCTATCGTAGTAGGCTCCGGTATAAGTGGTGGCTGGGCCGCCAAGGAACTTACCGAGCTTGGGCTTAAAACATTAATGCTTGAACGGGGGCATAATTATGAACATATTAAGGATTATAAAACCGCGCAAAAAGCGCCCTGGGAGTTTGAGCACCGCGGTAATGTAACCCTGGCCCAACGCAAGGAAAGACCGGTTATATCACGTGGCTGGGGTGCTACTGAAGCTATTATGGATGCCTGGGTTGATGAAAAGGAAGCGCCCTACACCGAAGTAAAACCTTTTAACTGGTGGCGATCATACCGGATGGGTGGCAGATCCATTTTGTGGGGCAGACAAAGCTACCGCTGGAGCGACCTGGATTTTGAAGCGAACGCGAAAGACGGTTGGGCTATTGACTGGCCAATACGGTACAAGGATATATCTCCCTGGTATGATCACGTCGAAAAATTTATTGGTGTAAGCGGTTCTCTGGAAGGTATTCCTAATTTGCCGGATGGGCATTTCCTGCCACCAATGGAACTTAATGTGGTAGAAAAGGACGTAGCAGCAAGCATTAAGAAAAAATTTGGACGGCACATGATTATTGGCCGTTCTGCCAACATTACTATTCCTTATAACAACCGTACCAATTGCCAGTATCGTAACCGTTGCTGGGAAGGGTGTCCGTTCGGAGGGTATTTCAGTACGCAGGCATCAACGTTGCCCGCCGCGGTTAAAACAGGTAATCTAACGGTTAGGCCGCAATCTATTGTTACTAAGGTATTGTATGATAAAAATACCCAAAAAGCCAAAGGAGTAGAGGTGCTGGATACTGAAACTCATAAAACATATGAGTTTTATGCTAAAGTGGTTTTCCTTAATGCATCGGCGTTAAACAGTGCGTGGGTGCTGATGAACTCTGCTACTGACATATGGCCACAGGGCCTTGGCAGCAGCAGCGGTGAACTTGGGCATAACATTATGGATCACCATTATAACTTAGGCGCAAGTGGTTTGGTAGAGGGGTATGAGGATAAATATTATTTCGGTCGCAGGGCTAATGGGGTGTATGTAGCCCGTTTTGCTAATATTGGTAAAGATAAACGCGATTATCTTAGGGGTTTTGGTTACCAGGGTGCAGCAGGAAGAGAGGGCTGGAGCCGCGAAATAGCTGAATATGGTTTAGGTACCAAATATAAGGATTCTTTAAGCGAACCCGGCCCATGGACTATGGGTATAGGTGGCTTTGGTGAGCTATTGCCTTATCATGAAAATAAAATTACCCTCGACTCAAAAGTTAAAGATAAGTGGGGCTTGCCCGTACTCTCTATGGATGCGGAGATAAAAGACAACGAGCGTAAAATGCGTATTGATATTGTAAACGAAGCTAAAGCAATGCTTGAAGAGGCAGGCGTAAAACAAGTGGAAACGCACGACTGGGGCCATAATGTTGGCGATGGTATCCACGAAATGGGTACGGCGCGTATGGGGTTTGATCCCAAAACATCCGTCCTTAATAAACACAATCAGGTTTGGGATGCCAAAAATGTATTTGTTACTGATGGTGCCTGCATGACTTCATCAGCTTGCCAAAACCCATCGTTAACTTACATGGCGCTTACTGCCCGCGCGGCAAATTTCGCCGTTGATGAATTAAAAAAGGGTAACATATAATTAAACACAAAAAAGTCCGGTGATAGTACCGTTCACAATAAATGATATTATGAGAAAAAATATTTTAGTAGCGTTCATGATGATGTTAAGTGCTACGGTATTTGGTTTTGCCAAACCACGCGTGTTGGTATTTAGCAAAACAGCCGGCTTTCACCATGAATCTATAGCGGTTGGTGTACCTGCAGTTATTAAAATGGGTCAGGAGAATAACTTTGATGTAGACACTACCACGAACTCAGCATTATTTACCCTGCAAAATTTAAAAAAGTATAAGGCTGTCATTTTCTTAAGCACAACAGGTGATGTTTTAAACAATGAACAACAGGCAGCCTTTGAGCAATATATAAAGCAGGGCGGTGGTTTTGTTGGCGTGCACTCTGCAACAGATACCGAATACGTCTGGCCCTGGTATGGCAACCTGGTTGGTGCATATTTTAAAAGTCACCCCAGCAAACAGCAGGAGGCTGACCTGCATGTAGTTGACCGTAAATTTATTGCCACCAAACACCTGCCGGTAGTTTGGCGCAGGTTAGATGAGTGGTATAATTACAAATGGATAGCTAAGGGCCTGCATGTATTGATCACTATAGATGAAAAAAGTTATACCGGAGGCGAAAACGGAAGTAATCACCCTATGAGCTGGTATCATAATTATGACGGCGGACGCGCATTTTATACCGCATTGGGCCACACCGACGCCTCGTATAGTGAACCTTTATTCCTGAAACATCTTTTAGGCGGTATCAAATACGCTATGGGGCGGTCAAAGTAATTGATTAACACAAACAAAACAGAGAAGCCCGCCTATAAAAAGCGGGTTTCTCTGTTTTGTTTGTGTATCGTTATTCAAAACCACCATGGCGGTTAGCCTTAACCGGCTGCGGCCATTTTCCAGGCTGTCCGGTATTGCTATTAACCGGTAATTCAGCCTTATCTCTAGGAAACTTATTGGGGTCTTCTGATGCCATATAAACTAATATCGCGGTTAGGATAGCATTGCTGCGCAGGTCATCAAAAACAATTTTGTCATAGGTATCGCGGTTGGTGTGCCAGGTATAATTACCGTACGACCAACTGTTTGAGCCTAACGAAAAACCAGGAGCATCTGCGGCTACAAATGATGCAAAATCAGAGCCACCTCCGCCCGGCGAGCCCGGAAAGTTGGTTTTTATTTGATGGCGTATCGTATCAGGAACCGCTTCAAGCCATTTGCTGATAAAATCGCCGGCTTTAGCAAAGCCCTGCCCGCTGATGTTTACTACTCGGCCTGTGCCATTGTCCTGGTTGAATAAAGCCTGCAGGTTAGCCACAATTTCAGGGTGATCTTCCACAAAAGCACGCGAACCGTTCAAACCCTGTTCTTCACTTGACCAATGGCCAACCAATATGGTGCGTTTAGGCTTAGGATATACTTTCTTTAATATCCTCATAGCTTCCATCATGGTTAATGTGCCTGTGCCGTTATCTGTAGCGCCGGTAGCACCGTCCCATGAGTCAAAATGGGCCGAGAGCATTACATATTCATCAGGCTTTTCGGTCCCTTTAATTTCACCGATAACATTAAACGTAGGTACCGCTCCAAGCTCTTTAGATTCTGTTTGAATTGTAATACGTGGTTTTTCGTTATTTTCGGTAAGTCGATACAACAAACCGTAATCTTCCAGGGCAATGTCTACCGTAGGGATGGTTTTTGTATAAGCGGCGAATATCTTATCAACCCCAAAGCCCTGCGACCAATAATTGGTAATAATACCTGCCGCGCCCGCTTTTTCCAGTGCTATCGCAAGTGTTTTTGTAGTGTAACCAGTCTTTTTAATACGGTTTCTCCATGCTTCGGTACGTGCGGTACGTTCTTCCTTCATTTTGTCGAATGATCCTTGTAAAGCAAATTCTTTCCAGTTATCATCCGGGCGGCCGCTAACAGGATTCATAGATATCATCACAAATTTTCCTTTTACAGCCGGTAACCACTTTGCAAAAGCGGTTGAATCGGCAACATCGGCCAGTATAATAGTTTCGGCGGTTACCGGTTTTTTCATACCCGGGCTCCAGGCAAGCTGCGTACCTTCAATACTATGTATACGTGGGTACACCATATCGATGTGCGATATACCGCGTTCCCAACCGCGCCAGTCGCCCCATTTTTCCTGTCGTGCGGTAATACCCCAGCTTTTATACTTGTCTATAGCCCATTTACCGGCTTTGTCAAATTGAGGTGTACCTACCAGGCGGGGGCCTATGCCATCCAGCAATTCATGGGCAAGTGTTGGTAGTTGTGAGTTTTCGGTAGCTTCTTTTACAATATCGCTAACCATGGTATTGCTGGTTTGCGCGTAGCTTACGCTGCTCATGCAGATACCGGCTACAAAAAATAGTTTGTTAAAGTTCTTCATGTTTATTGTTGATATAGGGCTAAGTATGCTAATGTACATTTAATCTGTTAGCGCGAGGATTGACCTTCTGTAACATTTACATGGAAACAAGATGTATCAATACGCTTATGTACTGCTAAACAGATACATGCGAATTTATTTTTGTAATGTCCAGTACAATTCTTCCTGTATCATCGCGCTCAAACATAGGCACAAATTTGGCATACCAAACCATATCAGAAGTTTGGTAAGCCGTACGCGAATGCACGGTTTGTGAGAAAGTATCATCAAAAGCGCTAAGCAAAACAGCAAAGCTGGCATCTGTTTCCTCCAATTCTTTACGACTCATCTTCGCCAGCGGGCTACTATCATTTAAAGGGTGTACCACGGTCCAGTTTAGGGTTAACATACTTACATTGCGCCGTTCCAACTCTAAGGGAAAGAATTGCCTTATAGGTTTACCGTCAATAACTTTGTTATAAGAAAATATCACTTCTATACCAATATCAATAAGTACGTTACGGCGTATATTGCAAAGCCTGAACATAATACCTTGCTGGCCGTCTTTATAGGGTGCAACCAGCAGATTTTCGCTGTAAATGATCTTGGCAGAAGGTTTCGAAAACCGCCCATAAAGTAAACCGGTTGCCAGCGCGAAGGCCAACAGACCCAGCATGGATTCAAAAGCCGCAACCGTATTGGCAACAACACCTTTAGGGCTAATGTGACCGTACCCAACTGTGGATATGGTTTGCGCGGAAAAGAAAAAAGCGTCTAAAAAATGGCTCATACCATTTTGGGCAGCAGTTCCATCTAAACTTTCTTTTCCTATGAGTACATAAATAACAGCGAAAATCAGGTTAGTAACCAGGTACCCACTCATTACCACTATCCAAAACTTTGTCCAGCTCATGGTAATAAGCATATGGTAAGTATCGGCAGTGTTAAGGCGTGAAAGACCCTTTCGTTTAACATTAACGGAGCCATCCTTATTTAATAACGGCTGACTTTTGATGACGGGTTGCGGGCCAAACCCCAGATCATTTTCAGGATTTACTTTTTGCTCAGTTATGGACATTATAAAACAATAGCTTTAAGGCATAAATATAATCATGTACCCATTTATCATTTGCAAATGGTTAAAACAATTTACATATTTGCCAACAAGTAATGAAAATACAATTGAACAATAACTGGTGGTGGCTTAACGATATATCGTAAGGCAACCTCATTTTTGTTTTTATAATAAATAGATACACAGAAGGGTTGCCATATGGCAGCCCTTTTTTATTTAAGTAAAATTTGTCCGGCTGATACGCATGCGGCTGGTTTGTAGATTATGAAAGAGATACTTAATCATTTATTTGAACACAAAACGTTTACCCGTGAGCAATCAAGGGGAATTCTAAAAGATATCGCTCTCGGGAAATTTAACAATTCTCAAATGGCAGCTTTCATGACGGCTTACTGCATGCGCAGTATTACCGTTCAGGAACTTGAAGGGTTTAGAGATGCCATGCTGGAGCTTTGCCTGCCGGTTGATCTGGGCGGCGGTGAATTTATTGACCTATGCGGAACAGGAGGCGATGGTAAGGATACGTTCAATATTTCAACACTTGCCTCATTTGTTGTAGCCGGAGCAGGTTACAAGGTGGCCAAACATGGTAATTATGGTGTGTCTTCCGGCTGTGGATCATCAAACGTGATGGAGCATTTAGGCTATACTTTTACTAATGATGCAGATGCCTTAAAACGCAGTGCAGAAAAAGCCAATATTTGTTTTTTGCATGCTCCTTTATTTCACCCGGCTATGAAAACCGTTGCGCCAATACGCCGCGAATTAGGTGTGAAAACATTCTTTAATATGCTTGGTCCGCTGGCAAATCCGGCAAAGCCGAAAAACCAAATGGTAGGTGTGTTTAACCTGGAGCTGGCCCGTATATATGCTTACCTGTATCAAAAATCTGGTGTAAAATACACCATATTAAATGCGCTTGATGGTTACGACGAAATATCCTTAACCTGCGATTTTAAAACTTTTTCATCAGAAGGGGAGCGGGTTACCAGTGTGGAATCATTGGGTTTCGAGAAACTGAAAGAAGATCAGATCGCCGGCGGACATACCGTTGCCGAATCGGCAGACATATTCATGAAGGTACTTAACGATGAAGCTACAAGCGCGCAAACCAGCGTGGTGCTCAGCAATGCGGCAATGGCCATAAAAACCATTAAGCCGGAAAGTAGTTTTGCTGACTGTTTTTATGAAGCCGAAGAATCATTAATGAGTAAGAAAGCGCTTACCAGTTTTAAAACCCTTTTAGCCAATTAACATGAATATTAAGGTTTGCGGTTTAAAATACGTGGATAATATTGGGGAGGTAGCAGCTCTTGGCCCCGATTATGTAGGTTTTATTTGCTACGATCAATCGCCCCGCTATATGGCTGATCTGCCGCCAAATGTTACTGCTGTACCTAATGGCGTGGTAACCACTGGCGTTTTTGTAAACGAAGATGCCGATAAGGTATTTGAAATGATAGAGCGTTATGGTTTTAAGGCTATACAGTTGCACGGTACCGAAACACCAGAATATTGCTTGCAGTTTAAGGGCAAGGTTACAGTTATTAAAGCTTTTGGAGTAGATGCCGATTTTAACTTTGAGCAGCTGGAGGCTTACAAAGATGTTGTGGATTTCTTTTTGTTCGACACCAAGACACCGGCGCATGGCGGCTCAGGTGAAACATTTGACTGGGAGATGCTTGATCGTTACAAAATGAATGTTCCCTTCTTTCTTTCAGGAGGGTTAAGCCCTGATAATATCAGCGAAGTAGCAAAAATTAAACATCCCGCCTTTTACGGTGTTGACCTCAACAGCAAATTTGAGATAGAACCCGGGCTTAAAGACATTAGCAAGTTAAAGGAAGCTTTCGTGTTGTTACTTAACGAGTAGTGAACAATAATTAAGAAAAATAATATATCATTCGGATGAAATACGGAGTAAATGAACAAGGATATTACGGTGATTTTGGCGGAGCATACATTCCTGAAATGCTTTACCCTAATGTAGAGGAATTACGCCGCGAATACGTAAAAATTTTAGACGACCCGGATTTTAAACAGGAGTTTGACCAGTTAATGAAAGATTACGTTGGCCGGCCTTCACCTTTGTACCACGCTAAGCGTTATTCTGAAAAATACGGCGCCAACATTTTCTTTAAGCGGGAAGACCTTAACCATACCGGTTCACATAAGATAAACAATGCCATTGGGCAGATATTATTGGCTAAACGCCTTGGTAAAAAACGCATTATTGCTGAAACAGGTGCCGGTCAGCATGGCGTTGCCACAGCAACAGTTTGCGCCTTAATGGGTATTGAGTGCATTGTTTACATGGGCGAAATAGATATGGAGCGCCAGGCGCCTAACGTAGCCCGCATGAAAATGTTAGGTGCAACCGTGATCCCTGCAACATCGGGCAGTAAAACGCTGAAGGACGCTACCAACGAGGCCCTGCGCGATTGGATAGCCAACCCGGTTGATACACATTATATCATCGGCTCCGTAGTGGGGCCATACCCGTACCCGGAGATGGTGGCAAAGTTCCAGTCCATCATATCTGCAGAAACAAAGGTGCAGCTCAAAGAACACACCGGCAGCGAATTACCGCAATATGTATTGGCATGTGTTGGCGGCGGCAGTAATGCTATGGGCATGTTTTACAATTTCCTTGATGATGAAGAAGTTAAATTAGTTGCCGTTGAAGCTGCAGGCAAAGGGGTAAACAGTGGCCATTCTGCCGCAACCACTGCATTGGGGAAAGAGGGCGTATTACACGGCAGCCGCACTATTTTAATGCAAAGTGACGATGGCCAGGTTGTTGAACCTTATTCCATATCGGCCGGATTAGATTATCCGGGGATAGGTCCGCAGCACGCACACTTGTATAAAGTTAACCGCGCGCAATATGTGAGTATTACCGATGAAGAATCGTTAAATGCTGGTTTGCTTTGTTGCCAGTTAGAAGGCATCATACCGGCAATAGAAACTGCTCATGCCCTGGCCTATCTCGAAAAGATGACTTTTAAAAAGGATGATAATGTTGTGATCTGCATCTCGGGCCGTGGCGATAAGGATCTGAGTACCTACATTAAGCATTTTGGATATTAGGTGGTGAGGGTACCGTGGTGAATGGTGAGAGAAAAATGGTGAGTGATTGTGAACTTTACGTATTTATCAAAAGTCCATCATTCACCAAACTTATACCCCTCTCACCATTTCCTACTGACTATTCACCGCTCACTAATATGTATCATAAACGTACACATGCTGTCACACTTACGAACAGCGTACACTTTGCATAATTACTGTAAATATCTATAAATCAGCAATTTGTTATTTTGGTATAGCTTTTAACCTTGTTAGGCAAATACCGTCACAATGCTGAAAAATTACATCAAGATCGCGTGGAGAAATATTCTTCGCCATAAAGCTTATTCTTTAATTAATATTTCTGGTTTAACGGTGGGCATTGCTGCCTGTCTGCTCATATTTGTAATTTTACAATTTGAGACCAGCTACAATAAGTTCAACGCCAATTATAAAAACATTTACCATATCATATCCGAGCAAAAGAGGGACGGTAATATTGATTACAACCCAGGTGTATCGGTACCAGCATTAGAAGGGTTCCGCCTGGATATGCCGCAGGTAAAATTTGCCGCGGTAAACTCAAGCTATGGCAGCCAGTTCACTATTTTAAATAACGGAGAAAGCGTTTCTGCCAGCGACAAAAAATTTATTGAGCCGCTGGGCGTGATGTTTACCGAACCACAGTTCTTCGATATTTTTACCACCAAATGGCTTAGCGGCGATAAGAATGTTTTGGCGCAACCCAACATGGTGGTATTATCAAAAGCTACCGCCGATAAATACTTTGGCGACTGGAAGCAGGCAAACGGAAAATCTATCAAAATTGATAACGCAATAACTTTGCGTGTAGCAGGTGTTATCGAAGATATGCCAAGCAACACAGATATTCCGCTTAAAGTACTGGTATCATACATCACCTGGAAAAATGCCGGTGAGCTTTATGGTTACACAAACGAATGGGGTTCGTTAAGCAGCAACCACCAGATATTTGCATTGCTGCCTGCTAATATGTCAAAAGATGCTTTTCAAAAGCAGATAGACATTTTTACCAAAAAAGCCACTGAAAATAAAACCAACAGCACCCGCATACATATAGTACAACCATTAGGTGAACTGCATTTTGATACCAGGATCGGCAATACCCTGGGCGATCACCTAACCAGCAAAGCCACACTTAAAACCTTAGGGTTTATTGCTATTCTTATCATTTTAATGGCTTCGATCAATTTTATCAATTTATCCACCGCCCAATCAGTTGGCCGTTCAAAAGAGGTTGGCATACGTAAGGTATTAGGGAGCACGCGTTCACAATTAATTGCTCAGGTTTTAGGCGAAACGATGTTAGTGATCTTGTTCTCTATATTACTTGCATTAGCCCTGGCTAAAATAGCATTGCCGCACTTGAAGAATATTGCCAGTGTGCCGGATGATATTGCACTGTTAAGCGTGGGTACAGTTTTATTCCTGGTAACCACTTTTGTTGTTGTGGTTTTGCTTTCAGGTATTTATCCCGCATTGGTTGTTTCGGGCTTTAAACCGGTGCTGGCTCTAAAAAATAAAATAACGGCAGCATCTATTGGTGGTATTCCGCTACGCAGGGCATTGGTGGTAGCGCAGTTTGCTATTGCTCAATTGCTCATTATAGGTACCATTGTAGCCGTAAACCAAATGAACTTTGTTAACGAGGCCGATCTCGGTTTTAATAAAGAAGCGGTGATGATACTACCCGGCTATACAGATAGTATCAGCCTGAGTAAAATGGAATCATTCAAAGCTAATCTGCTTCAAAACCCGAATATTAAATCGGTAAGTTTTGCTTCAGATGCGCCATCATCAGATAATAACTCGGGCTCAAACTTCTACTTCAATAACTCCATGAAAGACCCCGACTTCAATACTTTCCTGAAGTTTGGGGATAATGATTATTTCAAAACATTTGGGTTAAAGTTAGTGGCAGGCAAAGGTTTCGCTAAAAGCGACACCGTTAATCAGTTTGTGGTTAACGAAACTTTTATACATAAACTTGGCATTAAAAGGGCAGAGGATGCTATAGGCAAAACCATGAAACTGGGTAGCGCCAAAACGTTCTCTCCAATTGTTGGCGTAGTTAAAGACTTTAAGACTAACTCGTTACGTGATGAAGTGAAGCCCATTGCTATCTCATCAAGAAAAGCATTATTATCGCAAACAGCTGTCAAAATAGAGACCAAAGGCCTGAGCAACACCGCTAAAGCTGTACAAAGCCTATGGGAAAAAACCTATCCTGAATATGCCTACAACGGCTATTTCCTTGATGAAACCATTGCCCAATTTTACAAACAAGAAAATCAACTGGCACTGGTTTATAAGCTATTTGCTTTTATAGCCGTGTTTATTTCATGCCTCGGTTTATATGGTTTAGTATCGTACATGGCGGTACAGCGTACAAAAGAGGTGGGCGTACGTAAGGTTCTTGGCGCATCGGTATTGAATATCGTGTTGCTGTTCTCCAAAGAATTCATGATCTTGATAGGTATATCATTCTTACTGGCCATACCTATAGCCTGGTATATGATGAACCAATGGCTCCAGAACTTCGTCTACCGCATACCACTAACCGCGGGTGTATTTATTTTGGCAATGGCAACCTCTATCATTATCGCTTGGTTGACAGTTGGCTATAAAGCAACTAAAGCGGCATTAGTAAACCCTGTTAAAAGTTTAAGAAGCGAATAATTACATCATGGAATAGATTGGGTTGTCTGCCAAGCTCCAGATAATTCAATAATATCTTATTACCAATTAAACCTATGCTAAAAAACCATTTTAAAATAGCCCTGCGTAACCTGTGGAAACATAAGGCATTTTCATTCATCAATGTTACCGGCCTGTCAATTGGCATTACCGCCTGCTTCTTTATATTCATGTACGTAGCTTTTGAACTAAGCTACGACAGGTTTAATACCAAGGCAGATCGTATTTACCGTTTGGTAACAGACATTAAAACACCATCCGAAACAATTAATACGGATGCCACCTCATGGGCTTTTGGGCCAAACATCAAACCGGAGTTTCCGGAAGTTGAGGCATTTGTACGGGTACAAAGGAGTGGCTTTCTAATCAGAAAAGATAATATAAAGTTTCAGGAAGATAACGCTATGCTGGCCGATTCTAATTTCTTTAAGGTATTTGATTTCAAACTCGTAAAAGGAGATATAAATACCGCGCTAATTAAACCGGCAAGCATCGTTTTTAGTGAAACTACAGCCAAAAAATATTTTGGCGATGCGGATCCTATGGGTAAAACAGTCCTCATGTCGGGCGATGGCGTGCCGGCTGTAGTAACCGGCGTAATGAAAGATATGCCGGGCAACTCGCAGATACATGCCGATCTGCTGATCTCGATGACCTCACTCACCCAAAAGTTTCGTCCGGATATTGATAATCAGTGGGGCAATTACGGCGCCAACACCTATTTGCTGTTGAAGCCGGGTACCAACTCTAAGCAACTGCAGGCCAAATTTGTGCCTTTTATAGAAAAACGGTATGGTAAGCAAGCACGCGAAAGTAAAATGTTTGCCACCCTTTTGCTGGAGCCGTTAAAAGATGTTTACCTGCACTCAACAAGGGGTGGACAGGAAGTTGGCAGTATCAGCAACGTATACATATTTAGTATTGTAGCAGTATTCATATTGCTCATTGCCTGCATCAATTTTATTAATCTTACTACAGCCCGTTCGGTAGAGCGTGCTAAAGAAGTGGGTATACGTAAAGTAGTTGGCGCTGCGAAAGGCGAGCTTGCGGCCCAGTTCATTGGCGAATCGGTAGTGTTGTGTATCATCGCTTTTTTTATAACGCTTGCGCTATCATCTATACTACTGCCTGTATTTAACCAGTTGGCAGGTAAAGTAGTAAGCCCTGGTGTATTCAGTAACCCATTAAATGTATTGGGGTTATTTTTGCTATCAGTAATTATTGGCTTATTAGCTGGCATTTATCCGGCGCTGGTATTATCATCTTTCAGGCCGGTTATGGTGTTAAAAGGCAGGTTCTCAAGCGGTACTAAAGGCAATTTGTTAAGAAAAAGCCTGGTGGTAGCACAATTCAGCATATCAATAGCGCTTATCATAGGCACCATTGTGGTTTATGATCAGATGAACTTTATGCAAAACCAGGACCTTGGCTTTTCAAAAGAGCAAACGCTTGTTTTAGATACAGATAATGATCCTGGGCAGGAGGCATTTAAACAGTCAATAAAAGACTTGCCGGGGGTAAAGGCCGTAACTTTATCTTCAAGCGTGCCGGGAAGCGGTCACAACGGCGCCTATTCTGAAATAGAAAATAATAAAGGCGATCTCCAGGTGGCTAACCTTGCCCTATACTTTGTTGATTTTGATTATATCAAAAATTATGGCCTTAAAATAATTGCCGGGCGCCCGTTCTCACGCGATTTTATGAACACAGATACTGCCCAAGCCATGATCATTAACGAGCAGGCTGCAAAATTATTTGGCTATGCAAAGCCTGAGCAGGCCATTGGCCGACGCTTTAAGCAGTGGGGCCGCGAGGGTAAGATAATTGGGGTAATGAAAGATTTTCACTACCACTCACTTCAAGAGAAGATAGACCCACTTACCATGCGTGTGGAAATGAAAGCATTTAACAAGGTTTCAGTTAAGATGAGCACTGCTAATTTACAGACAAGCCTGGCTCAGATTGAAAGCAAGTGGAAACAATATATTCCAACTAAACCTTACACCTATTTCTTTTTAGATGAGTTTTTTGACCGCCAATATCGCAGCGAACAACGCTTTGGCAAACTCTTCTTCAACTTTGCCCTCTTAGCCATAGCCATCTCTTGTTTGGGGTTATTGGGTTTGGCTTCGTACAGTACATACCAGCGCACCCGTGAAATAGGTATACGCAAAGTACTGGGCGCATCAACAAGTGGTATTGTTAATATGCTATCAATTGATTTTTTAAAGCTGGTGCTCATATCATTTGTAATAGCAACTCCTGTAGCCTGGTACTTTATGCACAAGTGGCTGCTTGATTTTGCTTACCGCATTCAAATACAATGGTGGGTATTTGCCGCTGCCGGCGTACTGGCAATAGTAGTGGCATTAACCACTATCAGCTTTCAGGCTATAAGGGCGGCTTTAACTAACCCGGTAAAAAGTTTAAGGAGCGAATAAAATTTAAACTATTAAAGAATGATACGTAACTATTTAAAAACAGCCTGGAGAAACCTGCTGAGTAATAAAACAACATCGTTTATTAGCATGGCAGGGCTTGCTGTGGGTATAAGCTGCTTTATGCTTTTAGCTACCTATCTGGTAAATGAGCTACGGTATGATACATTTAATAATAATGCCGGCAGGATTGTACGTGTTGCTTATAAATATCAGTCTCCAGATGATAAGGAACCAAGGGAATTAGCTGTTACACCTACGGCAACGGTTCCGGTTTACAAGCAGCAATTCTCCGAGATAGAAGATGGCGTACGCATTTTTAATTACTCAGGCAACGGACAGGTTACTGTTAGTTATGGAGATAAACTCTTTGCCGAAAAGCAAATGCTAACTGCTGATGACTCATTCTTTAAAATTTTCTCATTTAATTTTTTAGAAGGCAACGCGCAAAATGCCTTGTCAGATCCATCATCTATCGTGATCAGTTTATCTGCCGCGAAAAAGTACTTCGGTAATGAAGATCCGATGGGCAAGGTGCTTAAATTAAACAGCGATAAAAACCTTACCGTTACAGGTGTGATAGAGGATGTACCCTCATATTCTCAGATCAAATTTGATATGATAGCCAATTCGGTTATTGATCCGGGTACGAAAGATCTGCGCTGGAGTTCGGCAAGCAATTATTCGTACTTGTTGCTTAAACCGGGAACAAACAGGCAAGCCCTTTCAAAAAAAATGGATGCCTTCATCGCTAATATCATGAAAGGAGAGGGCCGCAAGGGTACAACACAGTACCAGTTAGAACCCCTAACAAAAGTACACCTTTACTCAAAGGCGTTATACAGTTTAGATACGCCCGGTAATCTGAATAATATTTACACACTTGGCGTAGTGGCGGTTATTTTATTGCTGCTGGCCTGTGTTAACTTTCTTAATCTGGTTACCGCACGATCTGCAGAGCGTGGCAAAGAAATTGGCGTGCGTAAGGTAATGGGCGCCGGTCGCGGGCAATTGTTTGTTCAGTTCATTATAGAAGCCGCGATCATAACATTAGTTTCGCTGCTCATTGGTATTATTATACTTTACCTTGCGCTACCAGGCTTCAGTACATTTACCGGCCAGCAACTCAGCTTGCATACATGGAATATGAGCTGGCTTGTAGGCGCGTTAGTGATTCTATTTGTTTTGGTGTCTTTTCTGGCGGGCACCTATCCTTCGCTTTACCTTTCAGCATTTAAACCTATAGCCACGTTAAAAGGTAAATCAACAGCTCAACCCGGCGGTAACTTACTACGCAAATCGTTGGTAGTATTTCAGTTTGTAGTATCGGTATTTTTTATCATCAGTACGCTGATAGCAGGTAATCAGTTAAAATATATGCAAACGGTAGATACCGGTATTAAACGCGACCAGGTAATTGTTATAAATATTGGCGGCTTGCCATATAATAAAATAGAAACCTTTAAAAACGATCTTAAACAACAAAGCGGTGTTGTAGCTACAACAGCGAGCTATGATTCGCCTGTTAATGTGCGTGGAGGTTACAGCATTAACGCTGCGGATGGAAAGCCTACCGATTACAGCCTGTCTGTAACCGCCATACCTATCGAAAAAGACTTTGTAAAGACCTTAGGAATTAAGCTGCTAACAGGCGAGGATTTTAACCTAAGTGATGAGAAGGCCGTGCAGGATACCGCATATAACAAACGTAAATACAGCTTTATACTCAATGAAACCGCTGTAAAAGCAATGGGCTGGAAACCTGAAGAAGCTGTAGGTAAACGTATAGGGCTTAACGGGCGTGTTGGTTTAATTAAAGCTGTGGCAAAGGATTTTAACTTCGCGTCGCTACACCAGGAAATTACGCCCATTGTGATGTTTGCCGAGTACGACTGGTTTGGTAAGTTACTGATCAAAGCATCAGCTAAAAACATGCAGCAAACCGTTACCGCGTTGCAAGGTAAATGGAAAGCTTTTTACCCTAATAAACCTTTTGAATATCATTTCCTTGACGAGGAGTATGAAGAGCTGTACAAAGCTGACCTGCGTACAGGTGCCATTTTAAAAGCTTTCACTGCTATAACTATTTTTATTTCATGTCTTGGTTTGTTTGGTCTGGCTGTATTCTCAACACGCCTGCGTACCAAGGAAATTGGTATACGCAAAGTATTAGGGGCAGGGGTAACCAATATTGCTGCATTAGTATCTTTTGATTTTATTAAGCTGGTGATTATCGCGGTTATCATAGCCTCGCCGCTGGCTTATTATGCTATGCATAAATGGTTGCAGGATTTTGCTTTTAGGGTGGAGATACAATGGTGGATATTTGCACTATCCGCAGCTTTTGCGGTATTTATAGCATTAGCTACAGTAGGTTACCAATCAGTAAAGGCGGCTTTAACCAACCCCATAAAAACACTTAGAAGCGAATAGCTAACCTCTAAAAATATTATTATGCTTAAAAATTATTTTAAAATAGCCTGGCGAAATATGATGAAGAGCAAATTCTTCTCCTTCATTAACATTTTCGGCTTATCTGTAGGTTTAGCCTGCTGTATGCTTATTGCGCTTTATCTAAACTATGAAACAAGTTACGATACACAACACAAACATTCGACTGATATTTATCAGATAGTAACTGATTTCATTAAAAAGGGGTCAGAACCTATAAAAATGCCCAACACACCGGCGCCTATGGCCGAAGCGGTAAAACGCGACTTCCCGGAAGTTTTGGAAAGCGCAAGGCTTATGAAGCTATTTACTGATGATAAAACCATTTTGCAATACAACCCGCCATCAGGAGAACGCAAATCATTTTTAGAAGAGAGAGGCTATCTGACAGACGCCTCGTTCTTCAAGATATTTAATTACAACTTTATTGAGGGTAATGCAGTTAATGCCTTGGCTCAACCTCGTACAGTGGTCATATCACAACAGCTGGCGAATAAGCTATTTGGCAATCAGCCCGCTATAAATAAGGTTTTACATGTAAACAGTAATACCAATGGCGAGCAGGATTACACGGTAACTGGTGTTTTTGCCGACAGCCAAACCCCGTCACATATTGATGCCAACTTTTTCCTGTCTATGAGTGGTGGTAATATTGAACAGTTTACCAAGCAGCAGGCAAATGACTATGCCAGTAACAATATGTTTCATACTTATCTGCTGCTTAAACCGGGTACTGATCCTAAAACGCTTGAGGCCAAGTTCCCGGCATTCCTGGAAAAATATGCCGGCCAAACCATGCGGGAAATGGGTTTTAAAAAGTTACAGACATTACTGCCACTACGGGAGATACATTTAAGTGACCGTGTAACTACTAACGTAACACCGCCGGCAAGCAAAACGTACTTGTATGTGCTCTTCTCAATAGCTGTATTTACCCTGCTTATCGCCTGTATCAATTTCATGAACCTTTCTACCGCCCGCTCATCTAAGCGTTCATCAGAAGTTGGAGTACGTAAAGTTTTGGGGGCTGAAAAGTCAACCCTTATCAGGCAGTTTCTCGGGGAGTCGATACTCATGACCCTGATAGCATTTGTTATATCTATTGTCATTACGGTAGCACTTGTCCCGCTATTTAATAAAGTAGCCGACAGGAACATCGTCCTATCTTGGGCAAACGATGGGATGTTATTAGCCGGGTTCCTGGTAATGGCTTTGTTTACCGGCCTATTAGCGGGTAGTTATCCTGCTTTCTATTTATCATCATTTAACCCGGTAAAAGTTTTAAAGGGAAAGTTAACCAATTCGCTCGCGGTGGTGGCTGTAAGGAAAGGTTTGGTTGTTTTTCAGTTTATTATTTCTGTGGTGCTTATAGTCGCATCGGTTGTAATAGCCAGGCAAATGAACTTTATGCGCACTACAGATCTGGGCTTTACCCGTGAACAGGAGATCGTGATTCCTTTACGTACAGCTACTGCTAAAAAAGCCTACCAGGCTTTCAGAGATGATCTTAAAGGCAATAGTCGTATTGCATCAGTAGGTGCATCCTATTACTATCCCGGTATATTTAACCCGAGCGACAATAGCTTTTACAGAGAGGGGCAAAATGTTGAAGAAGGTAAACGTACCCGCATGAACTATGTGGATGAGAACTTTTTGAATACACTTAATATTAAACCCATTGCAGGGCGCTTGTTTTCTGCTGATTTCCGCTCTGATACCACCAATAGCGTTATTATTAATGAAACAGCCGCTAAAGAGTACGGATTTGCTTCGGCAAAGGAAGCTGTTGGAAAAACTATTTATAATAGTTTCCGAAACAACATTAGTCCGTTTAAAATAGTCGGCGTGGTTAAAGATTTTCATTACGAGGATCTGCATTTACCTGTTACCCCGTATGCGTTCCGGTTAACAACAGATAACTCATGCAGTTACATGATCGTACACGCCCGTGCAGGTAATGTAAGCGATGTTCTAAAATCAATTGAAAGCACCTGGAAGAAATTTAATGCCAATGAGCCTTTCGACTATAGCTTTCTGGATGAGGATTTTCAGAAGAACTATAAAGCTGATACTCGCCTGGCCGCTATTGTACGCTACTTCACCATCATAGCTATCTTAATATCGTGCCTTGGGTTGTTTGGTTTGGCCGCATTTAGTGCCGAACAGCGTACCAAGGAAATAGGTGTGCGCAAAGTGCTGGGTGCAAGCGTACAAACAATTGTTTCGTTGTTATCCATCGATTTTCTTAAATTGATTATTATATCGGTTATCATAGCCTCACCAATTGCCTGGTGGTTAATGAATAAATGGCTCCAGGGCTTTGCCTACCGCCAGGCTATTGATTGGACAATATTTGCTTATACTACGATCATTGCCATCACTATCGGCCTCATCACCATCGGTTCGCAGGCAATTAAAGCCGCCCTGGTGAACCCGGTAAAAAGTCTACGATCTGAATAATACCTGGTTTATTTAATATTAAAAAGGTTAGGACCATGGGTCTAACCTTTTGCGTTTAAGCTATTAGTTATAATATAATTAGCCGTTTCATTGTATCATAACCGTACGCTCGCTGTACATAAGCGTACGGTTATTCTTTAAAATAATGTTTATAAATACCTGACTTATTGATACTTGTAATTTTGGTACATTATTCATACCTGCATACCAAAACAGTTTAAGAAATTGCAGCACAAATTATAGCAAGTATTAACAAGTCACAATTATATCCAAATGTTATCACTACAACATATTTCAAAATACTACCAGGTAGGCGGCAATAAAAACTACGTCATCAATGATATCAGCCTCAATGTTGATGAAGGCGAATTTGTATCTATCATGGGTCCTTCAGGTTCGGGTAAATCAACATTGCTAAACATCATTGGCATGTTAGATGAGCCTACCAACGGCTATCACTACTTTGTAGATCAGCCCGTTCACCAGCTTAAAGAAAAGCAACGTTCGGCATTATATAAACAATATATAGGCTTCGTTTTCCAGGCATATCATCTTATCGACGAGCTTACCGTAGCAGAAAATATCGAAACCCCGTTGATATACCAGGATGTAAAAGGCAGCGAACGCAAAGCAATGGTTGCCGATATGCTCGACAGGTTCCAGATAGTAGGCAAGAAAGATCTTTTTCCTGCCCAGTTATCAGGCGGCCAGCAACAATTGGTTGGTATCGCCCGCGCTTTGATAGCAAAACCTAAATTGATACTGGCTGATGAGCCTACCGGAAATCTTAACTCTAAACAGGGAGAAGAGATAATGGAACTATTCAGGAAGCTGAATAAAGAAGATGGCGTTACCATTATACAGGTTACACACTCCGAAAAGAACGCTGAATACGGCTCACGTATCATTAACCTTTTAGATGGTAAAATAGAATCCATCAAGAACCTTTGAATTCAATTATAGAAATGCGATACTTTAAATATTTACTAATAACTTTTACATCGTTTTCTCCGGTATTGGTGCATGCCCAACAGGCAGACAGCTTGTTGACTTTACAGCAGTGTGTGGATATCGCGGTAAAAAATAACCTTGATGTTAAAAAGAGCGGCTTACTGGCGCAATCCGGAAAAATTGATTACAACCAGGCTAAAGAATATCTTTTACCAACCGTAAATGCACAGGTAGATCACGGTATTAACAACGGGCGTAACATTAACCCGTTTACAAATACCTATGTAAACCAGTCGTTAACCTATGGCAACTACAGCCTTAACGGAAACCTTACACTGTTTAGTGGTTTACAAAACCTTAACCGCATTAAGCAAACGGCATTAGCTTATGAAGCGGGTAAAATGGATTTCCAACAAGCTAAAGACCTGGTGACTATTAATGTAATTACCGCTTATTTACTGGTATTAGACAATACAGAACTATTAGCCCAGGCCCGTAAGCAATTAACTGTATCAAAACAACAGGTTGACCGTTTAGAAATATTGGAGAAAAAGGGCGCTAATAAACAACCTTCCGATCTTTATGATCTCAAAGGTACTTACGGCGACAATCAATTGGCATTAGTCAACGCGGTTTCTACGCTTGAAGCATCAAAACTAAACTTGCTGCAGATATTGAATATTCCTTACCGTAAAGGAATTACACTTGCCCCGGTTGATGCTCAAAATTTAACTAAGCAAACAGATGCCTCTTCAGAAAGCATATATTCTACGGCTTTGCAACAACTGGCTTTAGTAAAAGCGTCTACCTTAAGGCGCCAAAGTGCCGAGAAAGCGGTAAAAGTGGCTAAAGGGGCTTTGTTCCCGACAGTATCATTATTTGGAGGATTATACACTAATTATTCAAGCGCGGCTCAACGGTCGGTATTTACAGATTCAAGTACTGTAAACACAGGGCAATTTGTAAATACGGCAACCGGGCAGCAACCCGTACTGGCACGCCAGGCAAATTACGATAACCGCAGCATTGGTTACTACGATCAGTTTAAAAATAACTATAGTACGCAGGCGGGTATCAGCGTAAGGATACCTATACTTAACTATTTCCAAAACCGTAATAAAGTAGCCCAAGCTAAAGTAGACCTGGAGAACTACAAGAACATTGAAGAAAACACACGCATTAAATTAAGGCAGGATGTAGAGCAGGCTTACCTAAATATGGAATCTGCCTATAACAGGTATAATGCCCTTATAGAGCAGGTTAAAGCCTACGCCGAATCATTCCGTATAGCAGAGATACGTTTTAACGCAGGCGTACTTACCTCGGTAGACTATGTGCTGGCCAAAAACTATCTTGACCGCGCCAATATCAATCTTATCAATGCCCGGTACGATTGCTACATCTATAATAAGATATTGGATTATTACCAGGGCCGCCTGTCATTTTAATACTTTACAACCTTATAACAATGCAGTCCGGTGTGCTATTTAGCCGCCGGACTTTTTTATGTGAATAAAATATACATTTGTGCGTTGTACTCGTTAACACAAAATACCAATACCACTGTTTTACCTTAAAATCATTAAACCATGAAAAAATTATTACTTACCATTGGCTTCTTTGCAGCTTTTGCTACAGCTACCCAGGCTCAAATTATACCTAAAGTACAATTTGGTGCTAAAGCAGGTGTAAACTTATCCAGTTTATCTAACTCAACCAGCACATTCAGTTCTGATAACCGGGCAGGCTACCTGGCAGGTTTTTGGGCACGCTTTGGCGCTATTGGCTTTAACTTTCAGCCGGAGTTATATATTACCAGTAAAAACGTAGATATCAATAACAGCAACGTTAAAATTGGCTCAGCTAAATTTACCAGTATTGATGTGCCATTATTATTTGGCGGCAAAGTAGGCGCTTTTGGCCTTGGTGGCAGGTTCTATACCGGCCCGCTATTGTCATTCGCTATTAATAAAGACAGAAACTTTGGTACTGCTGTAAGCAGCGCAACCAGTTTTGATTACAAGGATTCTAACTTTGCCTGGACTTTGGGCGCAGGTATAGACATCCGTAAATTCTCTGTTGACCTGCGCTATGAAGCCGGTTTAACCAAACAGAATTATTACGATGGCTCTACCAATTACAAAACACGTGTAAGCTTATTTAACCTGAGCTTAGGTTACGCGTTCTTGTAAGAAGTTCAAAAGCATAAAAAAGCCGGTGTATATAAACATACACCGGCTTTTTTTATTGGCGACCTTAGGCATGCTCTATGGCGTGTTTCAAGGCTGCGTTATGCTTGTATTTGAATACAAATGGGAATACCACGGATATGGCTAAGGCGTAAAGTGCAAATGTAATCCATATGCCATGCCAGTCTTTAGTGTTGTTAGCAAGCGTAAAATACTTATCTATGATGATACCGCTGGCAAAGCTGCCGAATAACGCGCCAAAGCCATTTACCATCATCATAAACAGTCCCTGTGCGCTCCCGCGTATTTCTGGCGATGCCTGGGTTTCTACAAATAAAGAGCCTGAGATGTTAAAGAAATCGAAAGCCATACCGTAAACGATGCATGACAGGATAATCATCCATAAGCCGTTAGCAGGGTCGCCAAAGGCAAATAACCCGAAGCGTAGTACCCATGCCAGCATACTGAACAGCATGACGTATTTAATACCAAACTTGCGCAGGAAGAATGGAATGGCTAAGATAAACAAGGTTTCAGATATCTGGCTGATAGACATAATGATAGCCGGATATTTAACTGCTATCGTATTTTGATATGCCGGTACGTTTTTAAAATCATGTATATAGGTATCGCCATAGGCATTGGTTAATTGCAATGCCGCGCCTAATAATAGTGAGAAAGCAAAGAAAATAGCGAAACGGGGAGATTTAAAGAGCGCAAAAGCATTTAAGCCCCATGCATCTACAAAAGATTTTTTACCGGCGCGTTTGTTGAGCGGTGGGCATTTTGGTAATGTAAAAGCATATATACCCAAAGCGAAAGCTACCGCAGCAGAAATATAAAATTGGTTGGCAGAAGTTTCGTTATGAGTTAGACTTACCGCCCATAAAGCAGCTATAAAGCCTACTGTTCCCCAGGTGCGTATAGGGGGGAAGGTCTTAACAATATCTATTCCCTGGCTTTTTAAAGCAGAATAACCAACGGTTATAGATAATGAAAGCGTAGGCATGTAAAAAGCCATGTTAATAAGCATCACCCAGAAAAATGTTATAGGGTTACTGATCATCGGCAATACACATAGCGTTAAACCACCAAGAATATGCATTATGCCGTACAGTTTTTCTGCATTAATAAATTTATCAGAAAGTATACCTGTTAGGGTAGGCATCAAGATGGATGAGATGCCCATTGTAGAAAAGATAGCGCCAAATTGCGCACCAGACCATTGTTTGTTTTGAAACCAATATGCACCAATGGTTAGCAGCCAGGCTCCCCAAATAAAAAACTGCATAAAGTTCATCAGTATTAAGCGAAACTTAATATTCATAGAGCGCAGGCAATAAAATTCTTAAAAATCAATGTTTAAATAAAAGCTGAAATTAGGGAAATATTAGCAAACTATAAAGTAATTACTTTGCTTGAGTAAACAAAAAAGGATATCAGTTGATATCCTTTTAATATTTAAGACGATTTACGTTTATTCAATTCATCCCGTATTTTGGCAGCCTTTTCATAGGCTTCTTCGGCTAAAGCCTGCTGCAAACGCGATTTAAGCTCATCTTCACTTAAAGTATTATAACTACCTGATGCATTGGGAATAGCGGTTTTTTCCTCAGGCGTTTCATTAATGTTCTCCAGGTATACAAAATCATTCCCCTCGATCACAATGCCTGCAGTTGAAAGGATAAATTCATAAGTATAAATAGGGCAATCGAACCTTACGGATACCGCAATAGCATCAGAGGTGCGTGCGTCTATCTCTACCGTTCTTTTACCATCAAAACACACCAGCTTGGCATAAAAAATACCATCAACCAGGTTATAAATAATAATTTCCTGTACGCTGATGTTGAACGCCTGACCAAGGCTTTTGAACAAATCATGTGTAAGGGGACGGCTTGGGGTCATTTTTTCAATTTCAATGGCAATGGCTTGTGCCTCAAAACTGCCAATAATAATTGGCAGACGCCTGCGGCCATTAATTTCGCCCAAAACTAAAGCATAAGCACCGGATTGTGTTTGGCTGTAGGATAGCCCAACGATATCCAGCTCGATCTTTTTCATGTCGTTACCCATCACTGCAAATATACGCTTTAAGCTGAAGCTTTGTATGCCTTAAATGCGTCGATTAGTTTTGGTACTATCTCAAAAGCATCACCTACAATGCCATAATCAGCTACCTTAAAGAACGGAGCTTCGGCATCTTTGTTTATCACAACAATTACTTTTGATGAGCTGATACCCGCCAGATGCTGTATGGCGCCAGATATACCAATAGCAATGTATAAGTTAGGGCTAACGGCTATACCGGTTTGGCCCACGTGCTCACTGTGAGGGCGCCAGCCGGCATCTGATACGGGTTTTGAGCAGGCAGTAGCCGCTCCAAGCAAATCAGCCAGTTCTTCAACCATACCCCAGTTTTCGGGACCCTTTAAGCCGCGGCCACTAGAAACAACTATTTCCGCGTCGGGCAAGGAAACCTTGTCTGTTGAACGTACAATATCTTTCAGCATTTGCTTAAAGTCGCCTTCTTTAGCCTGTACAGTAAATTCTTCAACTGATGCTGTACCGCCGGTTTCTACTACTTTATATGAATTTGGTGTTAGGGCAATAACCTTATTGGCTGAAGTTAGCTCAACAACGGCAAAGGCTTTACCAGAAAAGGCTGTTTTCTTAACCGTGAATTTCCCACCATTTTGCTCCGGTAAGGCTACAGCGCCATCAGCAACGCCAGCGTCCAGCTTTACGCCGAGACGTGGGGCAAGGCCACGGCCACTAAAAGAGTTTGATAGCACTACAATATCGGCACCACCGGCTTTAGCCGCTTCCGCAATTACCGAAGCATACGCCTGGTTCACAAAGTTTTTTAGCTTATCGTTGCTTACATTGAGCACTTTTTCCGCGCCATATTTGCCTAATGCAACCAGTTCATCAGCGGCAACGTCACCAATGGATATGGCAATAAGGTTGGTTTGTTGTTGATCGGCTATAGCTTTGGCGTATGAAACCGCCTCGAATATTGATTTTTTGAATTTGCCTTCGGCATTTTCAGCATATATTAAAACTGACATAAAAAGATCTTAATGGTAGTGTTTAAGAAAATATTAGATAACCCTGGCTTCGTTGTGCAGCAGATCGACCAGTTTGCCGGCATCATCGGCCGGTACCAAAGTAACTTTGCCACGAGGTGCTGGAGTTTCATAGCTGATTACCTCTGAGTTTATTTTTACCTCCACTGGCTCAACAACAGTAAGGGGTTTGGTGCGCGCGCTCATTATACCACGCATATTAGGTATTTTAGGCTCGGCTACGCCCTCGGCTGTACCGGCAACTATGGGTAAAGGTATGGTAAGTACTTCCTTGCCGCCTTCAATCTCACGCTCTACGGTAGCTTCGCTGCCGGTAACATCCAGTTTTTTGATGATAGATACGGAAGGGATATCCAAAAGCTCGCCCAGCATAGCCGCTACTTTTGAGCCGTTGTAATCTATAGATTCGCGGCCGGTGAGGATCAGGTCAAACGGATTTTGTTTTACATATGCGGCAATTTGGTTGGCCACAAACCAGGCATCATGCGGTTTGGCGTTGATACGTACAGCATCGGTAGCGCCTATGGCTAATGCTTTACGAATGGTAGGTTCTGTAGCAGCTTCACCTACGTTGATAACGGTAACACTGCCATTGCCGCCATCGGTTAATTCGATAGCGCGGGCAAGGGCTATCTCATCATAGGGGTTGAGTATAAATTGCACCCCATTGGTATTAAATTGCGTGTTATTATCGGTAAAGGTTATTTTTGTAGTGGTATCCGGAACATTGCTGATACATACCAGTATTTTCATCATATAATTGGTTTTATAGGTATTTGATTAGGGTTACTGGCAAATTTAGTTAAAAAACAACGAGTTTAAAATGGACACAAGCAGATTGGAAAAGCTCCTGGCATTTATTGAGAACGAACCCAACGATGAGTTTTTAAAATACGCGCTCGCCACCGAATACCTCCGGTTAAATGATACTGATAAAGCGCTGGCTTATTATGAAGACCTGGTGAAAAATCATCCAAATTATACCGGAACTTATTACCACCTGGGTAAACTCTATGAGGCGCTTAACCGTCGTGACGACGCCATCGCTACTTACGAAAAAGGCATAGAAATAACCCGTGCCAAGCGGGATATGCACGCGCTGTCAGAACTCCAGGGTGTTTACAATAATCTGGTTGGCTTTGATGATGATGACGACGATTATTGATCTATAGTAGGTACTTTACAAAAATGCCCGGAGCTCATTGGCTACCGGGCATTTTTGTGATATGTGAATCCGAAAGATTAATTACGCAATATTCAATTGGATAATGTAACCGTTTTAGAAGCAAGATATTGCTTAATATATAAATTAACCTCAGCCTTTTTAGTGCTATCGTCAATGAATTTATCTAAACTAACCAAACCGTTCTCCAAAGGGCCGATAAAGCTGGCATTAGCGACATTGGCTGAATGAAGCCAGTCAGTAATATTTAGCATTGTTCGTTTATTCACAGTTTGCGTTTTTAATTTACTAATATCCCCGCCATAAGATTTATAGTATACTTTGGCGGAACCATTGGCATTAAGACTTTCTAAGTCTGAACTCTTGTTAATTAAATTCTCAACAGTACTTAAGCCAAATACACTCTTCAACGCATATTGTAAACCTTCTTTAATAATAGATCGCTTATCTTTAGTAAGGGCTTCTGCCTGGTAAAATATATCAAACCTGCGTCCCAAATTTATGCGCGTTAACACGTGCGTGCCATATTTACTGACAAGCTCCTGTGCGGTTAACGACAAGATATCTCTTTTGAAGTTGTCCGTCAGGAAATTATTTACATTTTGATCATAGAAAATCTTGTATGATTTATATATCCAGTAATCCGAATAGTAACCATAAACATATTTTTTATCAGTTACATTAGTTCCGGGGAAAAGACCGTAGAGCGTGTTCCCAAAAAGCACCGACCCATTGGTTTCGTTAAATGCACTGGAAAATCTTGCCGACAGTTCTGCGGCATCATTAGCCTCTATGGTACGTGCGGCCCCCTCAGTGCTTGTACCTATATTGATTCTTTGTGAACCGCTTGCAGCATAAGCCGACGTATTTATAACGTTAGCCCTAACTGAAGCCTCGTCGTTAAATTTATCAGTAACATCATAACCAAATCCTAAGTAATTGTATGAGTCTGATGGTGTAATTAAAGGCGGCTTATTTTCATTTTGGCCCGCAACCGATAAGCTTATGTCCTTAGACAAAACAGGTTTCTGACTGGTTAAATCATTTGACTTTTTAGCGCAAGATGTTAATATGGCCAAAACCGATAGGATGGTAAAAATTTTTTTCAATTGTGATGTGTTTATTGTTTGTGATAATACTTTAGGCAATAGACGAAATAATTGCATATTGGTTTAAAGATACAGGAAATAAATTTACAGGGAATATTTTAAAAAGCTTTTATATCTACGCTAACTCTTAAAACGGCGGTTCATCCTCTATGTCATCCATACGCGATGGGCGGATAATGAAGTTGCTTGGTTTGTCGAAATCCTGGTTGGGGGTAAGGCCCGAGAAAGCAGCGTTCATGGGAGGGAAGCCGTCCATGCTGGTTTCCAGATCCTGGAATTTCACATACTTGCCAACAAACTTAAGCCTTACACGGCCGGTTTCGCCGTTACGATGCTTGGCGATAATAACTTCACCTACACCCTGTGTAGGGTTGTTATCTTCATCTACATCCAAACCGTAATATTCGGGGCGGTAAAGGAATAATACCATATCCGCGTCCTGCTCAATTGAACCCGATTCACGTAAGTCTGAAAGCATAGGCCTTTTAGACCCACCCGGGCGGCTTTCTACTGCACGGCTCAACTGCGATAGCGCAATTACAGGTACATTCAGCTCCTTAGCCACGGTCTTTAACGCGCGGGATATACTACCGATCTCCTGCTCACGGTTACCGCCCTTGCCGTCATTTTTACCATGCATCAGCTGCAGGTAGTCAATGATGATTAGCTGTATATCATGCTGCGATTTTAAACGGCGGCATTTAGCCCTGAACTCGAAAATATTCAGCGATGGGGTGTCGTCAATAATCAACGGTGCTTGCTCCAGTCTGCCAATTTTAGAGTGGATCTGTGCCCATTCCCATTCTTCGATGTTACCCTTACGTATTTTTTCCTGCTCAATTTCGGTTTCGCCGGATATTAAACGATTCACCAACTGAACGGACGACATCTCCAGCGAGAACACCACAACAGGTTTGTTAAAGTCAACCGCTGCATTACGTGCGCAACTGAGTACGAAGGCCGTTTTACCCATCGCAGGGCGGGCCGCAATGATAACCAGGTCAGACTTTTGCCAGCCCGAGGTCATGCGGTCAAGTTCGGTAAAGCCCGATGCGACACCTGTCAAACCGTCTTTTTTATCTTTAAGCGCTTCAATATCCTTCAGGGCCTCGTGCATCAGGTCGTCCATCTTGCGGGAGTCGCGGCGAAGGTTATTTTGAGCGATTTCAAACAGGTTTTTTTCGGCCTTGTCCAGCAGGTCAAACACGTCGCTGGTATCTTCATAAGCACTGCTTACAATATCAGTAGATATACGGATCAGTTCGCGCTGAATATATTTTTGAATAATGATACGCGAGTGATACTCAATGTTAGCAGCAGAGGCGACCCGATTGGTTAACTCGGTAATATAGTAGGCACCACCTACCATTTCCAACTCACCTGTTTGGCGAAGCTGGGCAGTAACAGTAAGGATATCTACCGGAGAGGTTTTTTCGAACAAGTAGGCTATTACGGCAAATATCTTCTGGTGCCTTATATCGTAAAATACCTCCGGTTTAAGAACGTCAATTACTGATGAAAGCGCGTCTTTTTCCAGCATCAGAGCACCTAACACCGCCTCTTCCAGATCAAGGGCCTGTGGCGGTAATTTGCCCAGGCCAACCTGCGGTGAAGGGTTCGAAAAACGCGTTCTGCGTTCGCCAACGCCGGGCTTGTAATTAGGGGATTCGTTCTCAAAAATCATAGCAAACAAAAATATGCAAAAATCAAATCAGGTGGCCTACAAATCGTCCACATAGTGTATCAATCTTTTAATCGAAACATTATCAGCGCTATAAATTTCACACTTGTTAATTAACACTGTATGTTTATAACGTGTTAATTACTTTGTAAGTGCCTGATATTGATAAGTGTTTATAAATGTAGCCCAATGTTAATTAAACTAAGCGCTAAACTGCCCGCAAACGTTACTGTAATGGTTTAATCAGTTAATATAACTACTTTTGAAGAAATTTTTTTGTGAATGATACATCATGCAAAGCCCGCCCGTGAAGGCAACCAGATGGTTTTTGGGATACGTGCCATTATTGAGGCTATTAACGCAGGTAAGGAGATCGAATCCCTTTATATACAGCGCGGCCTGGGCGGTCCTTTGTTAAACGAGCTTAAAGGTGTACTGCAAGAACACAACGTTATTGCGCAGCAGGTACCGGTTGAAAAACTCAACCGAATTACCATGAAAAACCATCAGGGTGCTATTGCGTTTATCTCACCTATTATTTACCAGAAAATTGAAGACATTATACCGGCTGTATTTGAGAAAGGCGAAGTGCCGCTTGTTTTGGTACTGGACAGTATTACCGATGTACGTAATATGGGCGCTATTGCCCGTACAGCAGAATGTGCCGGCGTGCATGCTATTGTTATACCCGCCCGAGGCTCCGCGCAAATTAACCCCGACGCCATAAAGACCTCGGCAGGGGCATTGTATAAGATACCGGTATGCAGGCATGATAACTTTATGCAAACCGTTAAGTTCATACAGGAATCGGGATTGCAGTTGGTGTGCTGTACCGAAAAAACTACCGACTACCTATACACCCCCGACTATACCATGCCTACCGCCATCATCATGGGTTCGGAAGAGGATGGTATACGTAACGAGATCATCCGGATAAGCGACCACCTGGCAAAAATACCTATGTACGGCGAGATAGAATCACTGAACGTTTCGGTATCAACCGGTATTATTTTGTACGAAGCCATCAGGCAGCGGTTCGCCCTGCAATAGGGTTGGTTGGGGCTTGTAAAAGCCTGGTGTTCCGTTAAAAGTATATACAATTTCGGAACGACAATAAGAATCTGATAATCAGCTATTTAATAAAATTAAATACTTGCATTAATTATTCAGATAAAATAATTTAAATATTTGATAATTAGTATTATAAATATTTTTAGTTAGCGTTCCGTGCGGAACGCTTTTGGAAGCTATAACGGAACGCTTTTGGAACGCTGCTTTTCAGGCGATAAAGGGTGATCTTGCGGTACTAAAAACAAGAAAGCCCGACTACTTAGTCGGGCTTCTTTGTATCTTGATTCTTGACTCTAACAGTCCTGATTCTCTTATATGTATTTAGTACCGAACTTGCTTTTCACATCGGCTACTACCTGCTTTACGTTCTGCTCCTGGTCGCGCGGGCATATCAGCAGCGAGTTGTTTGATTCCACTACAATATAGTCATGCAGGCCCTGTAAAATCACCAACTTATCGCTGGGTACATTCACCATGCAGTTGCTACTATCGTACATGATCACCTTATCAGCCGGGATCACCGCGTTGCCCACGTAATCTTTCTCGGCTAGCTGGTAAATAGATGCCCATGTACCCAGGTCGCTCCAGCCAAATTCCGATGGCAATACGTAAACGTTAGGCGCCTTCTCCATAATACCATAATCAATAGAGATATTAATACAACGCTGGTAAACTTTGTGTACAAACTCGCGTTCCTCATGGGTATTGTATACCGACCGCGCTTCGGCGAAAATCTCATGCATTTCGGGCAGGTGCTGGTTAAAGGCATCCACAATGGCTGATGCCGACCATACAAATATACCCGCGTTCCATAAAAAGTCGCCGCTTTGTATAAAGGTTTTGGCCAGTTCAAGCGTTGGTTTTTCGGTAAAGGTTTTTACCTTATGGAATTCCTCGTTAAGCGTTTCTTCTGTGTACTGGATATAGCCGTAGCCGGTATCGGGGCGCGAAGGTTTTATACCCAGGGTAATAAGGCAGTTGTTTTCCGACGCTGTTTTTAACGATTTTTCAATGGCGCTGATAAATGCGTTCTCATCCAGTATCAAATGGTCAGATGGGGCAACAACAATTGCCGCGTTAGGGTTAAGCGTTTCAATTTTAAAACAACCATAGGCCACGCAAGGGGCGGTGTTGCGCATAACAGGTTCGGTCAGTATCTGGTTATCGGCCATGTCTGGCAGTTGTTCTTTTACCAGTTGGGTATAATTATCGTTGGTAACAACGTAAATATTCTCTTTTGGGCAAACCTTCAGGAAACGCTCATAGGTGTTTTGGATAAGAGTTTTACCGGTGCCAAGTATATCAATAAACTGTTTGGGGTGTGAAGTACGGCTGATAGGCCAAAAACGGCTGCCTATACCGCCTGCCATAATAATGGCGTAATAGTTTTGATTCATGTATACTGTAGATTTTAATTTGGCAAATCGTCGCTAAAGATGTACAATAATTCGCGATTTCAAAGCAATGAAAAACATAAATAATTTCATGTTTTTTTCACATTTCAATAAAGGCCCAAAACCTTAAATTGTTTTAAAAAGAATAATCATTTTTATATAAAATTTTTAACAAAAGCCGCCGTTTATTCTTAGATTTTTGTTATTTTGAACCATATTTCCAAACGCACAATTAAATAATGATCGAGACAAAAAAGTCGCTTTTTGACAACCTTCAAAACTTTTTCGGTTTTGATAACTTCAAGGGGGAGCAAGAGGCGATTATCACTAATATTTTGGCCGGGAACGATACATTTGTCATTATGCCTACAGGCGGTGGCAAATCCATGTGTTACCAGTTACCCGCCCTTATGAGCGAAGGCACAGCGATTGTGATCTCTCCGCTTATCGCGCTGATGAAAAACCAGGTTGACCAGCTACGGGCTTTCGGAGGGTCAGACAGCATCGCGCACTTCCTCAATTCTTCATTAAGCAAAGCAGATATACTACGGGTAAAGGATGATGTACTGAGCGGCAAAACCAAATTGCTGTATGTAGCGCCCGAATCATTGACCAAGCAGGAGAATGTTGATTTCCTTCGTCTTAACCACGTTTCATTCGTGGCGGTTGATGAGGCGCACTGTATCTCTGAGTGGGGGCACGATTTTCGCCCCGAATACCGTAAAATACGACAGGTGATCAGCAATATCGGCGATGATATTCCTATTATAGCCCTTACGGCTACCGCTACGCCAAAAGTACAGCAGGACATACAGAAGAACCTGCAAATGAACAATGCTACGGTGTTTAAATCATCATTTAACCGCTCTAACCTGTTCTACGAGGTGCGTGCCAAGCGTAACGTGCTTAAAGAGATCGTAAAGTTTGTTAAGCAAAACCAGGGCAAATCAGGCATTGTGTATTGCCTGAGCCGTAAAAAGGTTGAAGAAGTTGCCGAAGCGCTTAAACTCAATGGGGTACGCGCTTTACCTTACCATGCCGGTTTAGACCCTAAAATGCGTGCCGATACGCAGGATAAGTTCCTGATGGAGGATGTGGACGTTATTGTGGCTACCATTGCCTTTGGTATGGGCATTGATAAACCCGATGTGCGTTATGTGATACACCATGATATGCCTAAGAGCATGGAGGGATATTACCAGGAAACCGGCCGTGCCGGGCGTGATGGCGGCGAAGGGGTTTGCGTGGCTTTTTATTCTGAAAAGGATATTGATAAGCTGCAGAAGTTTATGAAGGATAAACCTGTGGCCGAACGTGAAATAGGCACGCAGATACTTAAAGAAGTAATTGACTATGCCGAATCATCTGTATGCCGCCGTAAACAGCTGCTGCACTATTTTGGTGAGAACTTTAATGAGGCCGGCTGTAATAACATGTGCGACAACTGCTGCGCGCCGAAAACGCACTTTGATGGCGAAGAACACCTGCACCGGGTGCTAAGCCTCATCAAGCACATTGGTGAAAAGTTTGACGACGCCCACCTCATCAGCATTTTAATGGGTAGGGACGATGCTCATATCAAAAGCTATGAGCATGATAAACTGGAATACTTTGGCTCAGGTAAAGAACACGGCGAAAACCTATGGAACTCGTTACTGCGCCAGGCATTGCTAAATAATTTTGTTTCAAAAGATATTGATCATTACGGCTTGTTGCACTTAACCAAAGCCGGTAATTCATTTATAGAGAACCCATACAGCATCCGTTTCTTGCTTAACCGCGAAATGGGCCCTACGGATGATGAAGAGGGCGACGAAGGCCCTAAACAGGGTGGCGCCGCGCTGGATACCCAGTTGCTGCAAATGCTGAAAGATTTGCGTAAAAAGATAGCCAAGCAAAAAGGACTGCCGCCTTTCGTTATTTTCCAGGATCCGTCATTAGAGGAAATGTGTACGCATTACCCCATTACTAATGATGAAATGAAACAAATATCAGGCGTGGGTGCGGGCAAGGCCATGAAGTTTGGTGCTCCTTTCATTGACCTGATCAAGAAATACGTGGAGGACAATGATATTGACCGCCCGCTTGACATGGTGATCAAGAGCGCGGCCAATAAATCGGCACTCAAAGTATTTATTATCCAGAATATTGACAGGCACCTGGCACTGGAAGATATAGCGGCCTCAAAAGGGCTTACTTACGAAGAGATACTGAAAGAGGTGGAAACTATTGTAAACTCGGGCACCAAACTTAACCTCAATTATTACATTGATGAAGTGATTGATGAGGACAAGCAGTATGAGGTTTTCGACTATTTTAAAACCGCCGAGTGCGATTCAATAGATGAGGCCCTTGCCGAATTAGGCTCAGACGATTATACCCGTGAAGAAGTGCAATTGATGCGGATCAAGTTCATGTCTGAAGTAGGGAATTAAGCTTTTCAAGTTAAAAGTACAAAGTCCAAAGCTTAAAGCCATTATTGGCTTGCTTTGGACTTTTTTAGTTTCATAGTTTTTGCTTTTAGCCTTAACTTTTCGCTCTATTTCGCAATGATCATAAACTCAGTCCTTCTGTTCAAAGCTCTGTTTTCATCGGTAGTGTTCGGTGCTATGGGCTGCGCTTCGCCGTAGCCTTTATAAATCAGCCGGGTAGGGTTAACTTTGGCGGACACGAGGTATTGGTAAACCGCGCCGGCACGCTTTTCTGACAGCGTTTGGTTGGCCTCATGGGTGCCAACGTTATCGGTAAAGCCCGAAACTTCTATTTTAACGGTAGGGTTAAGCTGCATAAACTCCACCAGCTTTTGTAGCTCGGCTTTTGATTCGGGTTTCAAGTCGAACTTATTGGTATCAAAAAAGATGTTTTTCAGGATCACCTTATTACCCACTTCAATGGGCGAGAGCAAAACCGACAGATCGAAGGCCTTTTTATTTGTTAAACCGATCAGCGAAAAATTATCGGAGTAGAATAAATAGCCCTCTCGTGAAATGTTGAGGCCATAATTTTTGCCTGTAGGCAATGTGGCCAGAAACGTTCCCGCGTCTTCAGAACTGTAATCCTGGTAAACAGGCGTGTTCTTTTGCAGATCAATGATCTCTACTGCCGCCTCAAGCGGGGCTTTGGTCTTTTTATCCTGTACGGTACCCTTTACGTAGGTAACCACCTTTGGGCGCACGCTTTCGGGCATTTCAAAGGTGTAAATATCATAGCCGCCAAAGCCTTTAAGGTTGTTTGAGGCGAAAAAGGCATAGCTGCCATTTGCTGTAAGAGTGAGGCCGTTCTCGTCGCCACTGGAGTTGATGGGGTAGCCCAGGTTCTCGGGCTTTTGCCATTTGCCGTCCTTACCTAACCTGCTTACAAAAAGATCCTTGCCGCCTAAACCCGGCCAGCCATTGCTGCAAAAGTAAAAAGTGCTGTCATCAGGGTGTATAAATGGCGACTGCTCATCATATTGGGTATTCACGTTCGGCCCCATATTTTCGGGCTCGCTCCAGCCTTTTTCTGTAAGGTGCGATAGCCATATATCGTACCCACCATATCCGCCTTTGCGGTTACTTACAAAATACAGGGTACGGCCATCGGCACTTATGGAAGGTTGCGCCTCCCATCCGGAGGTGTTTAATGGTGCACCGATGCTAAAAGGTTTGGCCCAATCGTTACCTTTCTTTTGCGCTATATAGATATCGCAGCGCCCCAGTCCGTCGGGCCGGTTACAACCCGTAAAAAAGAGGTATTTACCATCCTGCGAAATGGACTGCGCCCCCTCGTTGTACATAGGCGTATTGATCACATCGCTCAGATAGGTGGCCTTTTGCCATTTGTTCCCCACTTTATCGCTTTTATAAAAATCCTCGTTGTTGTTGATCTTGCGGGTGAAGATCAGCTCCGCCTCATCTGCGGTGGCAACCGGCAGGTACTCATCATCAGCGGTATTGATGTCGGCACCCATGTTTACAGGTGTAAACGCTACAGGGTGTGCAATGGCCTGTATGCTAAATTTACAATCGGCAATTAGCTTTTGCGCGTAAGCAATATTTTGCGGCGTATTGTTGGTATAGGTAAGATATTTCTCCAGGTGACGCAAGGCCTGCTCATACATGGCATTGGGTATCTCGCAGTCGGCAACTTTAAGGTAAAGGCCCTTGTTGTATTCAGGATTGAGCGCAATGGCTTGGTTAAACTGCTCCGCGGCCGGTTTAAACATACGGCGCATCCTCAGTACATCGCCCAGTAGGGCATGGGCTTCTATAAATTTACTATCGGCATCAACCGCTTTTTGCAGCAGTGCAATGGCCTCATCATATAGGTGCTCATCAATACTTTGATTAGCCAGCGAAAAGTTTTTTATGGCTTCCTGGT
The DNA here is from genome assembly GCF_002288635.1 of Mucilaginibacter sp. MD40. GTDB lineage: Bacteria > Bacteroidota > Bacteroidia > Sphingobacteriales > Sphingobacteriaceae > Mucilaginibacter. Next base: position 2,420,133 of record NZ_NRSW01000001.1, read on the forward strand.
TAGTGGTACTGTAACGCTTTTCCTGAGCTTCTGCTAAGGAGGCTATCAGTAACAGGAATAAAACGGCATAGAGTTTTTGCATCAGTAACCTATACGTTAAACCGTACAGGATGTTTCAGCACAGCTTACGGAATATTAAGATATTTATGCGTTTGCAGCGATATTTCCCATTTAGGGTTGGCCATTACATAGTCAACAATAAGCGGGGTAATTTCTTTATGTTTCGACCATTCGGGTTGCAAATACAATTTGCAATCGGGCCCGACCAGGCCGGCGTGGTGCTCAGCAAAAGCGAAGTCTGATTTATTGAAGATGATCACCTTCAGTTCATTGGCTTTATCAGCCACCTGCTGCATAGGGCTTTTAAATTTTTTAGGCGACAGGCATATCCAGTCCCACTGGCCCGAAAGGGGGTAAGCGCCGGAAGTTTCAATAAAAGTGCGGATGCCGTTTTGCTGCAACTGCCCGGTAAGGTAATCGAGATTGTAAATCAACGGCTCGCCACCGGTGATCACTACCGCTTTTGAGGGATGCTGCATGGCATTCTTAACAATGGTATCGGCCGGGGTAAGCGGGTGCAGTTCGGCATCCCAGCTTTCTTTTACATCGCACCAATGGCAGCCTACATCACAGCCACCCAGACGGATAAAATAGGCGGCTTTGCCGGTATTATATCCTTCGCCTTGTATCGTGTAGAACTCTTCCATTAAAGGAAGCAATGTGCCATCTTCCGGAACCTGGTGTGCCATAATTAAGGCTGCAAAGGTAAGCTTTTTACCGCTAAAAGCTTAAGGGGTAATGGCAAAAGGCTTAATATGATATTATGCAGATAATCTGAAACGTATGGCCGGTCTTTTACCTTTCATGTAAATTAGTTATCATTACAGAAAATATTACGCATGAAAAAGCTTTTTAATCTGGTTGTGCTTATTGCCCTGCTCAGTTTAAGCTCATGCGTTGATATAGAGGAACATTACGACTTCAAAGAGGATGGCTCCTGTAAGGTGGTATACGGCTTTGATATGAGTAAAGCCGTATCTATCCTGATGAATTTAATGACCGATTCTGTTCGGGCTACTCCGCAATTCAGTGTAGCGAGAGATACGACACTCAACTTTTACGATGCGCTGCCAGATACTACCGCAGCACGCCTCACCTCGGAAGAAACAGCCATGGCCAAAAGCAGCGACCTGTCTGTAGATATGGACCTGAGCAAAGGGCACATGTGCGTAAAAATGACGCACCTGGCCAAAACCCCGGCCGATCTGCAATACTACCTGCAGCATATCTCCACCGTATCCGTAAAAACACCGGCGGTAGATCTGCTGGAAAATAAAAAAGACAAGGCGAATATCAAAAGCACCGATGCCCTTACCCTGCAAAACTTTGTGGCAGGGCAGGATTACTATATTTACGAGGTTACGCCTCATAGTTTTTCGCGGATTATTGATAAGATAAAGTTTGGCAAGTTTTTGCAAAAAACCCGCTCAACCTTCGCGGCTGCTAAAGCCATGCTGATTGATATGCCTTACAAGGTGGTGATGAATTTCGCGCGACCGGTGAAAAAAGTAAGCAACCCCAAAGCCGTACTCTCTGCCGACAGAAAGCAGGTTACCCTCATTACCAACATGGACGATGTGATGAAAGACCCCGGCCTGATGAACCTGAAAGTAGACTTCTAAGCACCTATGAAGTGGTATGCCGTTCCAGATCTAAAGCCTTCGGCTGAGCCTTTTATAAAAAAGGTTAAGGTGGGCGGCAAAAATATTTGCATAGTTAATTACAGTAATACCCTGTATGCGGTAGGAGCTACCTGCCCGCATGCCGGCGCCGAACTAAGCGGAGGCTGGTGCAAGGAGGGGAAGATTATTTGTCCGTTTCACCGCTATTCGTATGACCTTAAAACCGGCAAGGGCAGCCCCGGCCAAAATGATTTTATTGACAGTTATCCCGTAGAACTACGTAATGGTGAAATTTTCGTGGGAATAACATCTTTCTGGGATAAGGTGTTTGGGCAATAAAAAAGGGTTAAAACGCTTTACGCTCTAACCCTTTACAATAAGTTAGGATGGTGCTTATTGATAAACTTCCTTATTAGCTGACGCTAAAGTATTTTTCAACAAACCAATTATCGTCATTAAACCTACGCCGCCGGGAACGGGTGTTATCCAGGAAGCCTTTGGAGCTACGTTTTCAAAATCGACATCACCATATAGTTTAAAACCCGATTTGGTAGTAGCAGACGTTTCACGGTTCATGCCTACGTCAACTACTATGGCGCCTTCCTTCACCATATCGGCAGTGATGAAGTTCTTTTTGCCAATGGCCACGATCAGTATATCAGCATCAAGCGTGAATTTCTTAATATCGGGCGTGCGACTATGGCAAATGGTTACCGTGCAATTGCCGGGTGTGGTGTTACGTGCCATCAGGATGCTCATTGGCGAGCCTACTATATTGCTGCGACCAACCACCACACAATGTTTACCCGCGGTTTCTATACCGTATTCTTTCAGCATCAGTGTGATGCCATAGGGTGTGGCTGGGATAAATGATGGCAGGTTGCGCTGCATGCGCCCCAAATTCACCGGGTGAAAGCCGTCCACATCTTTTTTAGGATCGATGCGTTCTGTTACCTTCTCCGGGTCGATATGCTTTGGCAGCGGGAGCTGAACTATAATGCCGTCAATATCGGCATCAGCATTGAGTTCTGCTACTTTAGCCAGCAATTCTTCTTCGGATACCGTGTCTTCGTAGCGTACCAGGGTAGATTTAAAGCCTACCTTTTCGCAGTTTTTCATTTTGCTGGCCACGTAGGTTTCGCTGCCACCGTCGTGGCCTACTAAAACAGCCACCAGGTGAGGCTTGCGACCGGTACGCCCTAAAATTTTAGCTGCCTCTTCGGCAATTTCACCTTTAAGTTTTTCCGATACGTATTTTCCGTCGAGTAATTGCATAAGAGCGTCGAGATAAAAGAATCAAGAGTCAAGAGCTATTTGACAAAGTGTTGTCTCTTGATTCCTGACTCTTGGTTCTAATATTATCAATCAAGTTTCAAAACCGCCATAAACGCGCTTTGTGGTATCTCTACGTTACCTACCTGGCGCATGCGTTTTTTACCGGCTTTTTGTTTCTCTAATAGTTTACGCTTACGTGAGATATCACCACCATAACATTTGGCGGTTACATCCTTACGCATAGCTTTTACCGTTTCACGGGCGATGATCTTGGCACCGATAGATGCCTGTATAATGATCTCAAATTGCTGGCGGGGCAGCAGCTCCTTCAGTTTTTCACAAATCTTTTTACCAAAATCATAAGAGTTACTGCGGTGTATCAATGATGACAGTGCATCCACCGGTTCAGCGTTCAGGCGGATATCCAGTTTTACCAGGTCCGACTGACGGTAGCCTATCTGATGATAATCAAACGAGGCGTAACCTTTTGAAATGGTCTTCAGCTTATCGTAAAAGTCAAATACGATCTCACCCATCGGCATCTCAAAGATCAGCTCTACACGGTCTGATGTAAGGTAGGATTGATTCACGATCATACCGCGTTTCTGGATACACAACGACATCACCGGCCCTACAAATTCAGATTTGGTAATAATGGTAGCTTTAATGTACGGCTCCTCCACATAATCCATCTTGCTCGGATCAGGCAGGTCGCTTGGGTTATTTACCAACAACTCTTCGCCTTTGGTGGTGTATGCGATGTAGGATACGTTGGGAACGGTAGTGATCACCGTCATGTTGAACTCGCGTTCCAGACGTTCCTGTATAATTTCCATGTGCAGCATGCCCAGGAAACCACAACGGAAACCAAAGCCCAGCGCGGCAGATGATTCAGGCTCAAACACCAATGAAGCATCGTTCAGCTGTAGCTTGGCCATTGACTCGCGCAGCTCTTCATAATCTTCGGTATCAACCGGGTAAATACCCGCGAAAACCATCGGCTTTACTTCCTCAAAACCCTGTATACCCTCAGAGCAAGGGCGGTCTATCGTGGTAATGGTGTCACCCACCTTTACTTCTTTCGCTTCTTTAATACCGGAGATGATGTAACCCACATCGCCGGTCTTGATCACATCTTTGGCAACCTGGTTCAGTTTTAATGTACCCACCTCATCGGCAATGTACTGTTTTCCGGTAGCCACAAATTTCACGCGGTCGTTTTTCCGTATTTCGCCGTTCACTACTTTAAAGTAAGCAATGATACCACGGAAAGAGTTAAATACCGAGTCGAAGATCAATGCCTGAAGCGGCGCCTCAGGATCACCGACAGGGGCGGGGACACGCTCCACTACGGCACGCAGAATATCATGCACCCCCATACCGGTTTTACCCGATGCGGCAAGGATGTCCTCGCGTTTGCAGCCTATCAGGTCTACAATCTGGTCTTTCACCTCTTCGGGCATGGCACCCGGAAGATCCATTTTATTCAATACCGGGATGATCTCCAGATCGTTCTCCAAAGCCAGGTAAAGGTTGGATATGGTTTGCGCCTGTATACCCTGCGATGCGTCTACAATAAGCAAAGCACCCTCGCAGGCGGCGATAGAGCGCGACACCTCGTACGAAAAATCAACGTGGCCGGGCGTATCAATTAAGTTTAAAACATATGTCTCGCCATCAAGCACGTAATCCATTTGTATGGCGTGGCTTTTAATGGTGATACCGCGCTCGCGCTCGAGATCCATATCGTCAAGTAACTGGGCCTGAGCTTCGCGCTGGGTAATAGTGTTGGTGTATTCTAATAACCTGTCGGCAAGTGTACTTTTACCGTGGTCAATATGTGCTATAATACAAAAGTTACGGATGTGCTTCATTCAACCGCAAAAATAAGTTTTTAAGCGGATAAATTGTTATGAAATAACCGATTTGCTAACTTGGAGAACCTCGTAAAGCCCATTCACTTAATGAAAGCCATTATTACCGCCATTTTCCTCTTCCTGAGCATACCTGTGTTTGCCTGTTCGTGTTTAATAAAACCCGCTTTTAAATCAACAAACGATTTAAAGGACTATAGCTTTATAGCCCTCGTTAAGATAACGCAAACAGCACCTTTTGACGAAAAATACAAGTTTATGGGTATAAGGAAAGATAGCGTTGCTCACATTACCGTCCTCGAACTGTTTAAAGGAAAAGCAACGGATGTGGTAATTGATGGAGATTATCTTACGGATTGCAATATGCTGTATAGCAACAATGAAGAATGGTTGCTTTATGCTTACGAACGTAATGGTAAAACCTATGTATCCAGGTGTAGTTATAGTACTGTGTACAGGGATGCGACGGGTTTTAGGGATTGGAATGGATTCCGCGGTATCAGGGATCTGGATCTGCTACGAAGGCTTTATCAACATTCACCAAACCTGAACGTGGCTAATAACCTGTTTTTTCCTAATGGTAAGCCGGAAATCAGGCAGAAGATAGTGAATGGAAAGCTTGAAGGTAAACGCTATGTATATTACCCAAGCGGCAAGCTGTACCTGACAGAAGATTTTAAGCACAGCATAAGGACCGGCTTACGTAGAATTTATGATACTTCGGGGCACCTGATATCACTTACCAGGTATAAAAATGGTTTAAAGAAAGAGGTTATCAGGTACCAGGATACCGCAGAAACCGCATGGTATTTAAAATATCAAATAAAAAACAACAAAGACCCTTTGTTCGGTGATCACGAACATGACTCTACTTACTTCGCTAATTTACTTGATTCGCTAAGGAGCCTGAAGCACTGGGATAGAGAGATAAGCTTTCACGAGGTTTTCAGTGATGATGGGCATAGTTACAGCTACAGTATGTTTTATTATGACGGAAAACCGGAGGCAAAATATAATTTAGACTGGCAAAAAAAATTATATGAAGGTTGGGTTTATTACAAAGGCGGAAAGCTACATAGTTACATGCGATACGACCAAGCCCAAAATATTCAATTGGAGATAGATTACGAAAAGGATGGTACTAAACGTGAGTTTAAAAAAGCTTGTGAATTATGTAAATTTTATTTTGATAAAGATAAGCCGGAAGCAACAGCAGAACCAGTATATATTCAATAGATTTGGGTTACTTCACAACTTCTACAAATTGCGGCGTTTCGGTCACCTTAATTTTTAGCTTACCATCAGCAATTTTAACCGCTTTGCTATCCATATGGTCGGCACCGGGTTTTAGGGTGTGTACATTAACTTTTGAATGGTTCCCAACCGATAAGGTGTAATCCGCGCTTCTGCCTTTTTGGTCGGGAACGGTAAGTACATAAATAATGCTTTTGCCTGATCGGTATTTATCTACCAGCGGATCTGCATTAATAGTACCTACGTACTGGTAACTACCCATGAGCTTATTGGTTTGCATGATATAATCAGCCGCAGGCCGCATTTTAGGGCTCTCGGCAAGCCCGGAAGTCATGTACTGGCCGGGGCTGCCCGCCTCTGCATCAAATAACTGGTAGAAGAACAACCTTTGTACTCCGTGGCGCATGTATAGGAGCGAGGTACGCAGTATCCAGTCGGCTTGGGTGAGCAAGGCACTTTTACTGCCGATTTCAGGCGCATGCTGATAGCTTTCGGTGTTAAGATCGTAACCGGTTTCGGTTACCCAAACAGGAGTTTTAATGCTATCGGCCAAGTGTTTAAAACTATCCGCTACATGGCCCAATTCAGTCAATTCGGGCGCTACGCCTGTGCTTGCCCTATGGCGGGCAAATACACTACCGTTATTGGCGTAAAGGTGATAATTGATCACATCAAAACATATATCCACACTTCCATCCGGACGCAGGCCACGATTTTTTCTGCACCACGCTATTATTCGGCGTACATAATTTACATCCGCAGAGGCCAGGCCTCCCATTACCACCATCATTTTGGGGTCGGCAGTTTTTACACCGGCACCAGGGCCCATGGTATGCTTATGCCCATCATAAAAGGCGGATAAGTTGGCAGCATATTCTTCGGGTGTTTGCATGGCCTTACTGCCCTTCCACCAGCGGTCGGGCTCGTTGTTGCATTCCATATAGCCAATGTAACCCAAACCTATTTTTACCGTGTTGGGTACATCATTAGTCCAGCGCGGGCGGGTATCCACCTTAACTAACCCTGCATCAATTTGCTTATTTGAGCCATAACGTGCGGCAAACTGAAAAGCCGTACGGGCCTGTACCAGGTAAGAAGACGGTTTGCCGCGGTCAGCGCCGTATGGCGCAGGTACATTTTCGTCATCACGGTCATCCGCGGGGTAGCTGTTCATCATCCAAACGGGCAGGTTTTTCAGATCGGCCAAAACCAATATGCTGTCGCGTTTGCAGCGTTCATACATCACATCATAATACCAGCTACCGTTATTAGTAGGGTTGTAGGTGTAATCTCCCGGGGTGTTTTCCAGTTTGTTCCAGTTCATGTAATGGCGCACCGCTGTAAAGCTCTTAATAATGGCCATATTGGTTTCGTAAATATGGCTATGATCATTTGGCACGGATGGGTTTTCCAGAAAGTTCCACTCGTAAGCATTGATACCGAACATGTTTTTTAAAGGAGGAGAATCTGCTCTACGAGCTGTAGTATCACCGGGCTTATCGGCTACTATGGTCACTGTATCTTTCATCAGGTGCTTGTATGCCGCTTGTTTATGGCAGCGCGATAGCCCTAAAAAACCAAATACCAGCAAAAAAATATATCGATGGAAAAAAAGGCCGTTCATGGATGAGTTTTAGCAGCGTAAAAAGTACGTATTTATACGTAATGGCCGGCTACTTGTTTTATTATTCCACAGTTACCTGTAATCCAGGTCGGTAAGGTCCTTTACCGAACCAAAACCGATCACATCCTTTATTACTTTTCCGTCCGTCATTTCCACAGCCCGTATCAGTTTATCGGAGCCAAACTTGTCTTTAATATCATGCATGGTTTTTAAAGCCGTTTCCTTGCGGTCCATATCGTCAAACAGGCTGTAAAGCATATTTCCGTTGTTTACAAAGTTGGTAACAGCTACCCGCAGTTGGGTTATCTCAGTATTGAGGATAGGGCCACTTCCTGTAGCGCTTTCAAATTTCTGTATCCGCGAGCGTATCATACGCATGAGGCTAATGGCATCTTGCACCGGCACAGTAATGGTAAAGGCATCGTCCCAACGGGTGCCATCAACATAGCGGGCGGTAAAACCCACCGATTTGCAGTAGAATTTATGATGCACCATCCGTTTCTCCAGCGTTAAACACAAGGTCATGAACAGTTGCTCAATGTAGCTGATGTGCTGGCGCTTCTCGGCCGATATCTGGCGCATGGCCTGCATGCCCTTGTATTCATGCGCCACAATATTGGTTTCCACAAAATTAAGGCGGTAGTGCCAGTAAATACCATCAATGCTTTTGAATATGGCCTTAAGGCGCTGCGGCGAACAATAGCGCATCTCAAGCGGTGTTTTTACGCCGGCACGCTCCAGCCGGTACGACATGTTAGCCCCAATGCCGGGCAGGTCGCCCAGTTTCAGCTCGCTCAATATCTCATCAATATTTTGCGGTGTGATCACTAACAGGCCACCTTTCTTTTTTCCCCTTACTGATGCCAGTTTAGCCAGAAAGGCATTAGGGGCAATGCCTACAGAGCAGGTGAGCCAGTCGCCTACTTTGGTGAGGATATCGCTTTTAATACACTGCGCAATTTTGATAGGGTCAACATGGTCGTAATTGCTGAGGTTGATAATGGCCTCATCAATGCTTTTAGGCACTACATCATTACTGTACTCGCGCATTACATTAATGATCTTGGTGTGGTATTCGCGGTAGCGGGCGGGATTGCTTTCCACAGGCACCAGATCCGGGCATATCTGCATGGCATCATTCAACCGCATACCGGCTTTAAGGCCGCGCTCTTTGGCCTCTGTTGAAAGCGATATCACACAGCCGTATTTACCCGTGTAAACACAAACCCCAACCGGGCGGTTACGCAGCCAATAGTTGGCCTGTTGCTCACAGCGGGCAAAGTAGCTGTTCATGTCCACGAACAGTACACGGGCGTCAGCCTTTGCTTTTATGGAGTTTTGGTTCACATCACAAAATTGCTAATTATTTTAGCAATTGCAAATCTTTTTTAAATAAAAAAGCCACCCGGAAGGTGGCTCATCTACTTACTAAAAAAGCATTTCGTTTGGTGGTGTTACCCCTTTTAAGCGCAGGTAAATGGTGGTTTGGCCCCTGTGGTGGGTTTGGTGCTCAAAGGCTTTTGCCAGCAACTGGCCTTTTTGCATTTTCATATCCTTACCCATGCTTACTTCCTGCTTAAACTGATCTTCGGTCATGCCCTCTACGGCGCTGATAGCGAAATCATAGCTTTCCATAACCGCTTTGGTAACCGCTTCCTTGTTCTGCGGTATAGTTTTCTCAAGCGAGGTACGGCCATAAGGGCTTTCTTTACCGCTTATCATACCCAAGAACATAAAGTTGGCATCGGCAAGGTGCAGCATCTGTTCGGCAAAAGTTTTTACCTGCGGAGTGGCCTTTAAACTGTAGCCATCGGCAGGCATGGCATCCAGGTAGGCTTTGGTGTACTTTTTGGCGCGCTGCCATTCTGATACGATCTGGTCTTTGCTCATTTGGGCAAAGGCGGTGGTGCAGGCAAAGCTGAGCATTACCAGCAACAGTGATAATTTTTTCATGGTTGTTTGGTTAAGTAGGTTAATTTAGTTTTCGGAAACTAAGTTACAAATAACCTTTATTAAACACCGTCCGGCCGGGCAGTGTAACCAAATAAATTGCGTTGCTTGATCATGGCCGATACTTCAACCGGCATATATTCTTCCCAGCCTTTTACATCGTCTTTTACCATCTGTAATACGCTGTCGGTTTCTACCTCTAGGTTGTTTTTGTTGTAATTTTCTATGTCTTCTATCTTGTTATTCGCCAGCAGGTACTCGTACAGGTCAATGAGGTTGGGCGGGAGAGAGAACTTTTTGCTGTTGTAGATCTCGTTATTGCGCAGGGTAGGGTAGATAAAAAGTTTTACTTCCCGGCTAAACAGGGCGGCAAAAGCTTCCAGGATGCCGCCGGGCAGGTTTTTATAATGTGCCTCAGAAAAAATATATTCCAGGTTGGGATAACCCAGTACCACGCCCAGTTTACGCCGCGTGACCTTGGATAGGTAAGACACCAGTTTATAGTACTGGTGATAATTAGAGATCAGTACCGTTTGGCCCAGCGAGCAAAGAATATCTACCCGGTCCAGAAAGTCCTTTTCGTCAATCTCCGCATTGTCATCAGCGTAGCGGTCCTTTAAGCCTTGGAGGGTAAGCTCGGTGATCAGGATTACATTATCTTTATCTACATCGGGCTCGGCCATAAACTTCTCAACGCCTGTATTGATCATATCCAGGTGTACGTTGATCAGCGGCCTGAACCGCCCCCTTACCACCACGGCGTTTTTCTTGTATAAAACTTCTGTTGGCTGCAGGTTTTGGCCATTAGGGCCAAAAAGGGCGGCGTCGGTAAAACCGAGTTTAACCAGTAGGAGGCTCATTAAACGGTTATCTACCTTACTGAAACCTGCTCCTTCAAACCTGATCATGTCTATCTGTATGCGGTCGCGACTAAGGTCGTCCATCAGTGACTCCAGGAAAACAGCAGGATATTCGCTATAATAAAAACAGGCAAAGATGAGGTTAACACCCAATACGCCGGCGGCTTGCTGCTGCAGGTTGTTATCATTATCCAGCAGGTTAACATGCAGTATCACATCGTGAAAATCGCCATTGGGCCGCATCTGGAAACGCAGGCCCATCCAGCCGTGGCCCTCATTGGTTTTGTGATAATTGAGCGCCGCGAAAGTATCGGCAAAAGCGAAGAAGGTAGTAGAATCGCCTCGCATGGCCGACAATCGTTCCAGTACCAGGCTGTACTCGTGGTTGAGCATCGCTATCAGCCTCGATTCGCTTACGTAGCGGCGCGCTTGCTGCACCCCGTAAATGGAGTCGGAAAAGATCATGTCATAAGCCGACATGGTTTTGGCGATGGTGCCGGCTGCCGCACCCGCCTTAAAAAAGTTAGCCGCCACATCCTGCCCCGCGCCGATCTCGGCAAAAGATCCATAGATCCGGTTATCGAGGTTAATGGTGAGCGCCTTTTGTTTCGTACCGATATCTTTCCTGTGTATACTCATTCGCAGCTATCTAAAAACACTTCAAATTTATTAAAAATGCAAAAGCCCGATGTTGCGTTACCGGGCTTTTATTGAGAATTATATTATTCGTTTCGCTTTAAGCCAAACTTTTCAATTTTGCTGTACAGGTGGCTTCGCTGGATATCAATATCATCCGCGGTTTTAGAAACGTTCCAGTTGTTCTTTTCCAGCTTAAATTTGATATACTCGCGTTCGGCATAGTCCTTATATTCCTGGAAATTAGTAAAGCTATCGTAGTCTGTTTGCGGGGCGGCGGTAGCCGCTTCGCCGGCAGTAGCTACTACGGGCGCCGAAGGGTTAGCGAAGGCTTTTACATCGGCGTCGGTAATCGTCTTATCGCTCAGGATGATCAAACGTTCTACCATGTTACGCAGCTCGCGGATGTTACCCGTCCACGGCAGTCTTTTCATTTCCTCAAGAGCGGCTTCTGATATCTTTTTGGTAGGCATACCATACTCGCTGCATATTTCTTCCAAAAAGCTTTGGGTAAGCAACGGTATATCATCCTTACGCTCCACCAAAGGCGGCACGTGGATGAGAATAACGCTCAGGCGATGATACAAGTCCATACGGAAGTTACCGGCCTCAATTTCTTTTAACAGGTCCTTGTTGGTTGCCGCTACAACGCGTACATCTACGTCAATTTCTTTTTCGCCGCCAACACGGGTTATTTTACTTTCCTGTAAGGCGCGCAGCACTTTAGCCTGTGCCGACTGGCTCATGTCGCCGATCTCATCCAGGAAAAGGGTACCGCCACTGGCCGATTCAAACTTACCTATACGCTGCTTAATAGCCGAGGTAAAAGAGCCTTTCTCGTGGCCAAACAACTCACTCTCGATCAGTTCTGATGGGATAGCCGCGCAGTTTACCTCGATGATTGGTCCGTTTGAGCGGTTCGATTTTTCGTGCAGCCAGCGGGCTACCAGTTCTTTACCGCTACCGTTAGCGCCGGTAACCAGCACGCGTGCATCGGTAGGGCCTACACGGTCTATGGTTTCCTTGATACGCAAAATAGCCTGCGACTCGCCAAGAATTGGGCGTACTTTTGAAACCCTGCGTTTAAGGGTTTTAGTTTCAACCACCAAACTACCACGATCCAAGGCGTTACGTACGGTAATTAAGAGGCGGTTAAGATCAGGCGGTTTGGAGATAAAGTCGAACGCGCCTTTTTTGCTGGCCTCCACGGCGGTTTCTACCGTACCGTGGCCGGATATCATGATAAAAGGCAGGTCGGGTTTAATGGTAAGGCCTTCGGTTAGTACCTCCATGCCATCCATCCGGTTCATTTTTATATCGCACAGTACCAGGTCATAGTCGTTCTTACGGATCATTTCTAATCCGTCAATACCGTTGTCTATGTCTTCTACCGTATAATCTTCATATTCAAGTATTTCACGGAGAGTGCTGCGTATTGCTCTCTCGTCATCAATGATCAGAATTTTAGCCATGTGTTGTAAACCGTTTTTCGGGCAGAATGTTTGACGCTAAAGATAAAAATTGTATAGTTTTTTAAACACCTTAAAATAAAAAAGCACCGCTATTGCAGTGCTTTTGATATTCTTGGTTATTAGGTGGTGTAGCCTAATATTTTAAGTACCTGTTTGCTGTTTTGTTCTTCGCCAAATACCTCGAAGTTAAATGTTTCGTCGCGGTTACGGCGGATGATGACATGTTTGGGCGATGGCAGCAGGCAATGGTGGATACCGCCATAACCGCTCAGTACTTCCTGGTAGGCGCCGGTATTAAAGAAACCTAAATACTGCACCTTACGTGTTTTAGGCATGTATACACTGTTCATGTGTGCTTCCTGATTGTAATAATCCTGCCCGTCGCAGGTGATACCGCCAAGGTTAACGCGCTCATATTCGCTGTCCCAGTTGTTTATAGGTAACAGGATGTATTTTTGATTCAACGCCCAAACATCAGGGAGATTGGTAATGAACGAGCCATCAAGCATTAACCATTTTTCACGGTCGTTCTGCTGTTTACGGCCCAGCACTTTATAGAGTATACCCGATGCTTCGGCAACCGTGTATTTACCAAATTCGGTAATGATGTCGGGTTCAATGGTATCATGCTCGGCGCAGATCTCTTTGATACGGCTCACGATCTCGTTGATCATGTACTCGTAATCAAAATCAAATACCAGCGAATCTTTGAAAGGCATACCGCCTCCGATATCCAACGTATCCAGGTGCGGGTTCACCTTTTTAAATTTACAGTAAAGCGTTACATACTTTTCTAACTCGTTCCAGTAATACGGGGTATCAGAGATACCGGAGTTAATAAAGAAATGCAGCAGTTTTACCTGAAAATTAGGGTTCTGCTCAATTTTATTATGATAAAAATCGATCACATCCTCCATACGCACACCAAGGCGTGAGGTATAAAATTGTGAATCGGGCTGTTCCTCAGCTGCAATACGGATACCCAGGTTACACGGCGTATCCAGTTCAACCTCATCATCGTACAGGTTAAACTCTTCTTTATTATCCAAAACAGGTATAATGTTATGGAAGCCATCATGCAGCATATCAATAATGTACTGCTTGTACTGGAAGGTTTTAAAACCGTTACAAATAACGGTCATGTCTTTTGTTAACGCGCCTTTTTTCTCTAACGCATCAATCATCGGCATATCAAAAGCTGATGATGTTTCCAGGTGGATATCATTACGCAGCGCCTCCTCAACAATATGTTTGAAGTGTGAGCTTTTGGTACAATAGCAATACTTGTAGGTGCCGCGATAGTTGTTTTTAATGATAGCCTGCTGAAAAAGCAGTTTGGCCTGCTGTATTTTTTTGCTGATCATGGGCAGGTAAGTGAAGCGCAGGGGGGTGCCATACGTTTCAATCATCTCCATTAAATTGAGGTCGTTAAAGTATAATTCGTCCTCTATTATCTCAAAACCTTCCTGCGGGAAACCAACGCTAAGGTCAAGAAATTCCTGGTAACTCTGCATTCTCTGATATTTTTGGCAAAAATGTAATTTTTAAACGGATTATTTACCAAAATATTTGCGGCAAATTATAGGTGGATTGTAATTTGTTTACGAGGGGATTTGTTGAACGAGAAAGTAGAAATCAAAAGCTATGTAATTGTGAGCAAAGCATGGCAAATTCATAACCAGGTTAAGTTGCTTGTAAGATTGCCATGTCGCTGTCGCTCCTTGCAATAACACCGTGGATAGGGAGATTCCCAATGACTCAATGACTCAAAGAAAGATGCACTTCTGCCATCATGCACCTGGCGCTGCCGCCACCGTTAGTTTCAATGGTACTGATGTTGGCATACACCAGCTTGCCGTATTTTTCCAATGCGTTCTTCTTCTCGTTTGATAATGAATCAAACGCCGCTTTCGACATCACGATCAGCGTATCGCCCGATGTATTTTTCACCTCCAGCATATTGCCGGCAAAGTGGTTCATCTGGTTAAAAGATATATCAATAATTTCCTTTCCGGTAGTTTGGATTGATTTTATAACCAACTCTTTTTCAGTAGCATTGGTAATGCTATCTAAACAGATCACCACAAAGCCGGAACCAACGGCCATCAATACGTTGGTGTGATAAATGGCCTGCCCGTTTTCGTCGAATGCGTCAAAGGTTATCGCTTTATAGCCGGTGTAGTCGCAAAAAGCTTTCAGCACTTCGGCGTTTGTACGTGGGGATAGACAAGCATAGGCTATTTTGTTCGGCCGGTCTAACACCATGCTGCCGGTGCCTTCCAAAAACTCGTCCTTAAGCTCAAAGCGACTAAGATCGATCACATGGTTGGCGGCAAAGCTTTCTTCCACTTGCCTGATGATATCTTCCCGGCGCTCCAACCTCCGGTTCTCGGCCTGCATGGGGTAGAGGATAATATCGCCATTATCATGAAAGGATACCCAGTTGTTGGGGAATATGGAATCGGGGGTATGCGGCTCTGGTGTATCGTTCACCACAATCACGTTCACGCCGTTTTGGCGTAGTACGTTAACAAAACCATCAAATTCTTCAGCCGCTTTTTGCTGCACGGCCTGCTGGTCGTCGTCGCGGTTCTGGAAGGCGTTGCTTTCCGCCGTTTGGGCGTTAAAACCGAACGCCACAGGGCGTATCATTAATATATTGTATGTACTTTGAGAAGTCATTTGCTTCGCTGTCATTGGGTCATTGAGTCATTATTTTACAACGTCAATCAGGCCAATGACTCAATGACCTAATGACTTGATGACTACAGCGCTTCTCGCGTCAGCGGCATGCTCATGCAATGGAAACCACCGCGGGCACGCGAAAGCTCGGCCGAAGGCATCAGTATCAAAGTATCTTTCATGGTTGCAGGGTCAAGCTCGTCGTTCTCCAGCTTTTGCAGCACCGACTTTACGTTGAGTACCTTAAACCCGGTCTTTTTAAAGGCCTCTACTGTTTTGTTGTTACGGTCGTAACCTAATACCACGCCATCTTTAAGCGCCAGCAGGTTACAGCTGTCTGTCCACTGTTCACGCGCATCAAACGGAAACTCGTTATTACCGGAGTAAATAAATTTCACTTCGCCGGTACAACCCAGTTCGTTTTTACTGATATCTGTCAGCAGGTCTTCTAAATGGTCAAATGTACGCGGCTGTTGCCCTTTGGTAAACTGTACTATCTCGGGCTTGTCCTTATCTTTCTTGTCGGCAAACCAATTGATCGGTTCGTTCTCGGGCTGCCCGGCTTCCGTAATCGAAAGCGATTTAAGCATTACCCACGTATCACGCTTAACCTGTGTAAAAACCGTATCAATGTGCATATAATCGCGCTTGTGCGGTATTTTAACTATAGTAACTTTATTAACTACGTTATTGGCAAACAACAGCTTTATAGCTTCGTTGGCACCGCTAATGGAGGTACGCTCGCTGCAACCTATCAGTAAATGCTGCGGGCTTACCATCATTACATCGCCACCTTCAAGGGTGGTTTTTTCTTCCTGGTCTTCGCCCGGGCGCAGGAAATGCTGCACCGTATCAGGTATCTCCAGTATATTTTCGCGGTAAGCCGCAAACAAGGGGTGGTTAAAGAAAATATAACGTACCAATAAAGTTTCGCGCGAACGGGCTTTCTTAGCAGGCTTGTTCAGCAGCATGTAATTATTAATGGCAATGCCTATGTCCCGTGTGAATATCAGGTTGGGGATAGGAGCAAATATCATGGTATCATCACTAAGCGAGCCCGATATAAATATCTTAGCGAGTTCTACCGGGTCGGTATCTATAAGCTGCAATTGCAGGCGATACGTACAATTTTCTATTGCACAAACCGATGCGACCAGTTTTTTACGAATGTCTGCCTGTTGCAGTATATCGCTCAGCAGCGTTTGTATTTCAATAACCTTATCAGAGTTATGGAAACCGGCATTATCGGGCTTAAAAAAGGCGCGGTCACTTGCGGCGCTGTCTATCTCGCTTAGCTTGCCTTTAATTTTATCCGGATCAAGAAAATACATCAACAGTTTAATATAATAATCGTACTCCTTGCGGCGCATGGTATCCAGATGAACAATATCTTCGAACAGCCAGTCCTGCGCTTTTGATGGCACTACTTTACCCAGTCCGCTATCGGGGCTGTGTACCAACAGTGCTTTAAGGTTACCAATTTCAGAAGTTACATTTAGGTTAAAATCGTTATTTACAGGTAGCATATGGGGTTATGTTCAGTAACAAAAATAGGGAATTTTACTTAGATGATTCATAGTCGATAGTCAATAGACAATAGTCCATAGCCAGAACTAAAATGCGTACAGAATTTAAACTATCGACTATGGGCCATTGACTATGGACTATCCACCGATAAATGTTATTTTTGCGCGATGGATTTTATTATTGAGGCTGTTGTTAAAGCCGTTAAGGACTTATACCAAACCGATGTTGCCGCTGATGCCGTAAACCTGCAGGAAACCCGCAAGGAGTTTGAAGGGCAGGTTACCATAGTTACTTT
This sequence comes from Mucilaginibacter sp. MD40, assembly GCF_002288635.1. Lineage (GTDB taxonomy): Bacteria > Bacteroidota > Bacteroidia > Sphingobacteriales > Sphingobacteriaceae > Mucilaginibacter. The sequence goes on from NZ_NRSW01000001.1 coordinate 2,437,264, forward strand.
CCCTTTTACTAAAGTATCTCGCAAAGGGCCGGAGCAAACCGGTACCGAGATTGGTGAGTACCTTAAAGCCAATGTTCAGGAGATCGCGTCGTTTAACGTGATCAAAGGCTTCCTTAATATTTCTATTGCCGATGCTTATTGGTTGGCCCAATTAAACAACAACATTCTTGCTGATGATTTTGCCGTAGTAAAACCCAACGGCAAAAAGGTAATGGTAGAATATTCATCGCCCAATACCAACAAGCCACTGCACTTGGGCCATATCCGTAATAACCTGTTGGGCTTCTCGCTATCAGAGATCCTGGCAGCGGCCGGTTATGAAGTGGTAAAAGCTAACCTGGTGAACGACCGTGGTATACACATTTGTAAAAGCATGCTGGCCTGGCAGCAATTTGGCAATGGCGAAACTCCGCAAAGCTCGGGCTTAAAAGGCGACCACCTTGCCGGTAAATATTATGTTTGGTTTGATAAAGCTTATAAGCAGCAGATAACAGAACTGATTGAAGAAGGCCAAACCGAGGAAGAGGCCAAGAAAAATGCCCCGCTGATAAAACAGGCGCAGGAAATGCTGCAAAAATGGGAGGCGGGCGACGAAGAAGTGATCAGCCTTTGGAAAACCATGAACGGCTGGGTGTACGATGGTTTCGCTGAAACCTATAAAGCCCTTGGCGTTAGCTTTGATAAATATTACTACGAGAGCGATACATACTTGTTAGGAAAAGACATCGTTGAAGAAGGGCTTGCCAAAGGTGTTTTCTTTAAGAAAGAAGATGGCTCTGTATGGATAGACCTTACCGAAGATGGCCTCGACCAGAAACTGGTTCTACGTGCCGATGGTACTTCGGTTTATATTACACAGGATCTGGGGACGGCGCAGCTTAAATACAACGACTACCACATGGATGAGTCTATCTATGTAGTAGGCAACGAGCAGGACTATCACTTCAAGGTGCTTTTTCTTATCCTGGAGAAATTAGGCAAAAGCTGGGCAAAGGGACTTTACCATTTATCGTACGGTATGGTTGATCTGCCGTCGGGCAAGATGAAGTCACGTGAGGGAACGGTAGTTGATGCAGATGACCTGATGGCGGATATGTACAGCACTGCTAAAGAACAAACCGATGCTGCGGGCAAAGTGGAAGGTTTGTCAGACAGCGAAAAAGATACTTTGTACCATACCATAGGCATGGGCGCTTTAAAATATTTCCTGTTAAAGGTAGACCCCAAAAAACGCCTGTTGTTTGACCCTAATGAATCGGTAGATTTCCAGGGACACACCGGGCCGTTTATACAATATACCCATGCCCGTATCAAATCTGTACTGGCAAAAGCCGGATATAAAGGGGTAGCCGCTACAAGCACTGATGCATTAGACCCTGTTGAGCGTGACCTGATCGTTAGCCTGACCAAGTTCCCTGAAACAATTGCAGAAGCCGCGAAAGGGCATAGCCCGGCGGTAGTTGCCAACTACATTTACGAAGTAGCCAAAAATTACAATAAATTCTACCACGAAAAGTCGGTAAACCAGGCCGAAACGGAAGACCTGAAACAATTCAGGATGCAGCTTTCGGCAGCCACCGCGAACGTTATTAAGCGTGGCATGAAGCTATTAGGAATACAAGTGCCGGAGAGAATGTGATTTTATAGAATCAAGAATCAAGAAAGTCCTTTGCGTTAAGCAAGGGACTTTCTTTTTAGCCAAAATCTTGATTCTTGACTCTTATATCTTGATTCTTAATCCTAACCTCTCGCATATTATCTCCAGTGGCCACGGCGCCATGCCCAGCCTCTGTTGGCATGTACCCAATTCCCCCGTACGTACACACGGTTAACACGAGGGCGTGTGTAATAGCCATTTACATATACGTACCGGTTGCCCCGGTACATCCATTCGCCGGGTACCCAGTAAGCGCCCGGGTAAGGTGGGGCAGGGCGTACGTAAACCGGCTCAACCGGTTGGTCGGCTACATAATAATCGCTTGCGCATGAAGACAGAAACAACGTACCTGCTATTGCTGTCATAATTCCTAATTTACTTAATGTCTTCATCTGTAATGTGGTTTGTTGGTAAGACGATTAAACTGATAAATGGTTTAGTAAACCATAGAGCATACAGAAGTAACTGGTTAAGAGTACCTAAGCACCTGTAAAAGTAACAGTGTTAACATGTTTAAAACATCAGCAACCGTAATTTCCCGTTTTAGGAATATCTTTATGGCATGATTGGTAAATGTTATTACAGGGTATGTCTTTTAGCAGTTTTGGTAGTATTGATATCATCCTGTTCGCATAAACTTACGCCTCGTAAAACCACGGTAGATGATGTTACCGGCATACCGGTTAAACGCGGACCTTACGTAATGGTAAAGCCTGAAAAGGAAATAGCCGAGAAATATGCCTCGCTGATGGGGGTAAAGCGCGGTGATATACAAAACGGACGCTTATACAGTTTCATAGAAGAATGGTATGGTACGCCGTACCGCTTTGGGGGTATGGATAAGGATGGCATTGATTGCTCCGGCCTGGTATTCTTATTACAACTGCAGGTGTACGACCAACCTGTGCCACGTACGTGTGCCATGCAGGTAGGTATCATTAAACGTAAATATGAGGAAGAATTACAGGAAGGCGACCTCGTTTTTTTTGATTTTGACGGCAAGCAATTCAGCCATGTGGGCGTGTATCTGCAAAACGGTTACTTTGTGCATGCCAGTACGCGCAAGGGGGTAATGATAGCACGGCTGCATGATAATGGCATCTACAAATTTTTCTCCCGAGCAGGCTCTGTGAATGACAACGCTACAACCACACAAACCAGCATGCAACAATAAGTGTTAAAATATGCGGTGCAACTTATAATTAAATATCAGTGTTAAGTTTAGGACCAATGCTTAACATAATCATAATATTGAATTAATATTTAAATGATATAGCTTTACACCCATAAATCAGATACTTATAAAATGAAAGATAAACTTAAGCCACTTATTAAGGAAGCTAAAAAAACTGCTCAGAAAGCCATACATCAGCAACTGGTTGCCAGTTTAAAAGAAGTAGCCGCTAAATTTAGTACAGCTTCAAAAAAACTTGACAAAAAAATTGATAAAGAAGCCAAAAAGCTTGCTAAAAAGATGGCCAAAAACATCAGCATCAATAAAGATGAGTTGCTGAAAGATACTACCGCGCCTGCAAAACCCATCGCGGTTCCGGTAAAGCCTAAAGCCGCAAAAAAGGCCGAAACAGAAACCAATCCCCAGTAATTCTATAGCTTGATCAGCTCGCTTTTTAGAGCCGAAATTACCAGGCCTGTTCTGGATTTAACATCAAATTTCTGGAACAGTGCCTCCCTGTAATTATCTATGGTGTGTGGGCTCAGGTGCATCATATCGGCTATTTGCTTATAGGTATAATCCGAGCAGCATAACTCCAGGAACTTTTGCTCATTCTTGGTCAATTCAATTATCGCCGCTTTAACAGGCTGGTTATTTTGAATATTACGCAACAGCTTACCCGACACAAGTTCGTTGATGTAAAAAGAATGTTTGGCTATTCCTTTAATAGCGCTGATCAGGTCGCCGGTTTTTGACTGTTTAAGCATATAACCACCGGCGCCGCTTTTTAGCATACCTATAATAGGCTTATCTTCTTCAAACATACTTAAGGCCAGCACATTAATATCCGGGTAATGCTCTTTTAGCCACCGGGTGGTTTCATAACCATCCATAACCGGCATAGTAATGTCCATCAGTATTACTTCGGGCAACTGGTTGTCGCAAAGTTTTTTGATCATATCGGCGCCGTTATCGGCATCGAATAAAACATTTACTTCATTTGATTCCGAAAGTAATTTGGCAAGCCCCTGCCTGAACAGGGTATGGTCATCAACAATGGCGATATTAATTTTCTCAGAAGTCATAAAGTTATAGGTTAGGAATTTGTATAGTAATGGTTGATCCTTTTCCGGGAGTTGACCGGATATTAGCTGTGCCGTTTATCATGGCCGATCTTTTTACCATGTTGTGCAGGCCCATGCCGCTTTTACGGCTTAGCGCCTCATCCACATTAAAACCTGTGCCGTTATCTGTTATTTCCAGTATACAAGAGCCATTAGCCTGGTTCAGGTTAATGTGTATGGCAGTGGCGCGGGCGTGTTGTATAATGTTATTGATGATCTCCTGGAACAACCTGAAAAGTATGGTTTCTTTAGCGTTATCCAGTTGTGTGAGATCATGGTCGTAATTAAATACCACTTCAAACTTATCTGACCGCCTGAGCCATTCCAGTTCAAAATCAATGGCTGATGCCAAACCCCTGCTCACAATTTCCTCGCCATGCAGCAGCCTCGAAAGTGCCTTAACTTCTTTGATGGAGCGCAGGGTAAGGTCTTCCACAAGGGCAAGTTTTTCAGCCGTATTTTGGGTATCTGTTACATCAACCGAACTTAGAGTAATAGTGGTAAGGCTAAGCAACTGGCCAATATTGTCATGCAGGTCATAAGCTACGGTTTTAAGCGTTTGTTCCTGCACCTCCATTTGTGTTTTTAAAAGCTCCGTTTCAAAATTCTTTTGCATCAGTATGGTATCATCGCGGTGCTGCTTCTTGCGCCGGTTGTATGACAGCACATACAGTATCAGGAACAGCGGCGCTATTAAAAAGATCACCGATGTTAAGCCTATCAGCGATATTACTTCCTTTGTCGATATCTGCATATGAAAGCGTATGACCAAAATGTATACATAATGATATCCAGCACATTAAAAATAATATACCTGATGGAGTTATTGTAGGTGATAGACTCGTATTTCGCCAGGTAATCCAAAAAGTTATTACATGCCGTGCTGCCAAAATAGAAGAACAGGGCGCCGCTAACCCACCAGAATGATGCTGAGTACAGCAACGGCTCAAAACGCTCGTCTTTAAGTTTGAGGTAATAATAGTACAAACTGGCCAGCACAAACACAACCGACATAACCGACGCCGTAACTGATACGAAACCCGAAAAGTTTGTGTGAATAAGCTCGCCCAGGTAAAGCGCTAAAAAAGCCGCGTACCAGGTAATTAACCATTTAACCGGGTAGTGGTAAGGCCTGTACAAGTAGTAAAAAAATAAACTGGTAAAACCACACTCAAATAACAGATAGATATTATAAATAGGATAGTTATTTACCCTGAGATGGTGGCGCATATAAATGCCTCCTAACTCTGTTGCGCAGGTAAGCAGCAAAAAGGGGATAAACATTTTCCAGGCCAGGCTTTTGTCTTTCCGCAGAAAAACAAAAGCCGCCAGGAAACATACGCATTCTGTAAATGTATTTATGCTTAAATAGGCCACAGTAGGATAATAATTACGGGATGAGGGTAGCGCCTACGCTGTTACAATCTCTTGGCGGAGGGCATAGCTCACCACGATTTTCTGGCTCAGCGCCTACAATAAAACCTTTGGATGGTTGGCCATTGTTACCCAGCAATTTGTCGGTGTAATAATCGCGGTGGTATTTCTGGTTCATTTTATTAGTGCTGTCTTTTGTAGATACTAATACCAGTGTGTTATGGCCCCAATAATCAGGAGCAGGTTTATGGCCGCCAGCAAATCTGGCCGGATAAATAGTATCATAAGTGGCCAAGTAAAAACGTATACCGTCTCCACCTTCGCTCTTAATTTTATTTACCAGTTTCTGCAACCTGTCCACACTAAACCATATGGCGCGTGTGTTAGGTGCTTTTTTCTTTTTTGAATCATTCTGTGAAACACCAAAAGAGTCTACCGTGCCGGCATGTTTTGCGTAATTCTTTACATATTGTTTTGCCAGTTCATAACTAAGAGTATCCGGATCATTAAACGCTGCGGAGGCGTTTAAATCGGCATGTTGATTTTGGCAGGCAGCCAGCGCGAAGGCAAATAAAGCTGATGCGAATAAGGTTTTTTTTAAGGTGATCATGGTTTATTGTATAATTTATCGAAGTTGCTTATTTAAGTAATGATTAACAATACTGCACTGCGCCTTTTTTTAACCTAAGTTTTATATAAAAAAAGCTGTTTTCACCCTTTAATATTTTAATTGATAAGTTGAGATTTGAGGTAAAATATCTTACTTGTTAAAATAAACAACCGTAATTTATTTTGAATGATAGTTATTAAAACGGGTATTACACACCGGTTAATAGTTTGTTCAGCAATTAATTTAGTAATATTATAACTTAAATCTTATCACAATTATGGAACCTTTAGTAGGCGAGATCAAATTGTTCGCAGGTAACTTTGCACCCCAGGGCTGGTTTTTTTGCGATGGCACCACGTTACCCATTAGCCGTTACCAGGCATTATTCTCATTATTAGGCACTATGTATGGTGGCGATGGATATAGTAATTTTCAATTGCCCGATCTTCGTGGAACCGTACCCTTGCATGTTGGCAATGGCGGCAGCCAGTCTGGCGTTACCGTAACTTTGGGCGAGCGCACAGGTAGTGCGAGCGTAAAGCTAAGTGTTACCCAATTACCGCCACATACGCATAGCATATATGCTGTTTCTGTTGGAGACAAGCCACAACCTAATGGTAATTATTTATCGGCACTTCCGGTTGACCCAAACACCGGAGAAGGCTCTAACAACTACGCTGATGGCTCGCCGGACAGCGTACTTAATGCAGGTTCGGTTACTTCTACGGGTGGTGGCCTTCCTTTTGATATTGTGCAGCCTTCATTAGGAGTTAACTACATTATCGCTTACGAAGGTATATATCCTCCACGCCCATAATTAGCAGATAAAATCACCCTTACCCTGCAATAAATTAAACAGTTGTTGCAGGGTATATAAGTAACCGGCGGGTGCCGGCTTGCTGCATTCCGTAATAATTAATAGGTAACTCCTGCGCGCTGGCCGTATGGGGTTTTACAGGTTAATAGCATTACTACAGTTATCAGCATAGTAAGCTCACCAAAACCGATCACACAAATTCTCTCTTTATGATTAAAACTTTACTTTTAAAAAAAAGTACGCTAACCAACTCTATACGCTCCATAAAGATAGTGGGCTTATTGGTTATGTTAATATGCACAGCAAGCAGGGGCTATGCACAGGTTTATTATGTATTAAATAGCGGTACGGGTAATACCACTAACGCGGTAAATGCATTAAAGAGAATTGACTATAACGGCAGTAACGAAACAACGGTTACCAGCAGCATCCCCAACCCGGTACTTGTGGAGGTTGACGCGCCGAACAACCGGATATTTACGTATAACGGTTTTTTAGGCAGCAGAACCATCAATGTGGTCGACATGACGTCGGGATCGGTTATTAACCAGATCAGTTTGCCCTCGGCTATCAATACAACCGGCTATTCTGTTGGCGCCATTAAATACGACCCCATAAACAACTGGGTTTATTACACAACCAACACCGGCAAAGGTACTGCCGACGCCATGAACGCTATTTACCGCTCCAAGCCCGACGGTAGCCAAAACGCGGCCTTAGCAACCAGTGTAGCCCTTTTTCCGGTATACCTGGCGCTGGATATCCCTAATAACCGTGTTTTTATTTACGAGGGTATTTTTAGCGGCCGTAAATTTTTAACGTTCGATTTAAATTCAAATACCGTAACAGGCAACGCGCCCGTAAGCAATATTGTAACAGCGATGGCTTATGATAAGCTGAGTGATAATATCTATTATACCACCAGTGATAATAACCCCGCGGCTACTACAGATAATGATGCTTTAAGGAAAATAAAACCTGGTGGCAGCGGGGGAGAAGTAGTAGTAAAAGCAAGTTTATTTAAAAGCCCGCAATACCTGGCTTTGGACGCCGGCAATAACCGCGCTTTTGTTTACGAGGGTTACATAGGCTCGTCAACCACCATAAGGTTAGATGATACAGGTATATTTTCGGTAGACCTGAGTTCAGGCAGTACCACACAGATACTTAACCACGTTAACCTGCAAAACACGCCAACTTACTATCGTGTAAATGGCATATACGCGGCGGCTGCACCAGTTCTATCTACCACAACAGCAACTAGTATTACTTCGGCGGCGGCCACCATAGCAGGTTCTGTTACACGCAGCGACGGGGCTGTTACAGAAAAGGGTATCCTGTACAGTACCAGCAACAGCACACCGCTGCTCAACGCCAATGGTGTTACAAAAGCTACTAACGGAACCGGTACCGGTAATATCTCTGTTAATTTAACCGGGCTTAACAGCAATACAACCTACTATGCGCGTACCTATGCCATAAGCGCGGCAGGTACCACCTATGGCAATGTTATCAACTTTAACACGCTCGCGTCAAACAATGCCTCATTAACTAATTACACCATCAGTTCAGGAACATTAGATCCTGCGTTTTCATCAAACACTACCAGTTACACCGTTTCTGTACCTAACAGTGTAACCGCTATAACCTTTACACCTGCGCTCCCAACCGGTGCAAGCGCAAAAGTAAATAACACGCCAACAGGCGGGGCAGGGCAGCCCGCGTCGGCAAGTATCAGCTTATCAACCGGCTTAAATGTAGTTACTACAGTGGTAACCGCCCAGGATGGTACAACCACCCAAACCTACGCCATCAACGTAACCCGGGCAAAAGCCGATCAAACACTTAGCTTTTCGGGCTTCCCGGCAAAAAGTTATGGCGACGCCGACTTTGTTAGCGGTTTTACTGCCAGCAGCGGCCTGCCTGTTACCTATACCAGCAGTAACCCTGCTGTAGTAACTATTGTAAATAACCAGTTCCATATAACAGGAGCGGGTTCTACCAATATTACTGCCTATCAGGCTGGCGATGCCAACACTAACGCGGTAACTTCAGCTGCGCAAACGCTTACTGTTTCGCCAAAGGCGATCACACTAACTGCCGACGGTAAAAGTAAAGTTTACGGAGCAACCGACCCTGCACTTACCTATACCACAACTGGGCTTATCACTGGCGATGCCTTAACCGGATCGTTATCCAGGGATGCCGGTGAGAACGCGGGCAATTACACCATTAACCAGGGTACACTTAACAATACCAACAACCCGAATTATAACATCAGCTATACAGGCAACAGCCTTACGATAGTTAAAAAGGATATTGATATTACGATTGATACGGTTACCAAGGTTTATGGTGACGCGGACCCTGCCTTTGTATACCATCTGAATACGCCGCTTTTATTTACCGGCGATAAAATAGTTGGCAGCCCGGCCCGTAACGCTGGAGAAAGCGTTGGCTTTTATAACATCAGTAAGGGAACGCTGGCCATTGCCAATGATTCTTATACCGTTGACCAGAATAATTACAACTTTATCATACATGCAAACGTGCTGCAAATAACCCCGGCAACTTTGAATGTTAATGCTGATAATAAATCAAAAACGTTTAACCATCCTAACCCGCCGCTTACCTACCAGATATCGGGCTTTAAAAATGGCGACACCGAGGCTGTGTTCAGCACGCCTGTATCTATAAGCACCAACGCCACAGACAGCTCACCTGTTGGCACGTATGAAATATTTATAGGTAATGCTGTTGACCCTAACTATACCTTTAATTATACCAATGGGACGTTAACTATTAATCCACCACCCAATAATGCCAACCTTGCATCTATCAGTACCGATGTAGGTACACTAACCCCTGCGTTTAACCAGGATAGTACCAATTACACGGTATCTGTTGCCGATGGTGTAAACCAGATAAATATCACCCCAACGCTGAGCGATACAAGGGCCTCGGTACAGGTAAATTATATACCTGCTACATCAGGAACATCGTCTGCAGTAGCTATTTACCCGGGAGATAACATGATACCTGTACAAGTAACTGCCCAGGATGGCACCACAACCAAGGTTTATAACATTAATGTTAAAGCGCCGCTTGATAAGAACGCCAATCTGTCATCAGTAAATTTCTATGATGGTGAAACACCTGTACCTTCATCTTATAACGCACAAACACATAACTACAGCGTTGCAGTACCTTACCAGACCAATTACATCAAAATTGTTCCGCAAACAGCTTCAGCAAACGCCATTGTAACTATCAATAACATCCCTTACCAGGGTGTATATGGTACTGCTTTACAACCGGGCGCCAACATTTTCAACGTTGTTGTTTATGCGCAGGACAGGGCATACCAGCAAACTTATACCATTACCGTTAACAGGGCGCTTTCTTCAAACAACAACCTCGCCACTTTGGTAATTAACCAAACCAACCTGGTGCCATTATTCAACCCTGCGGTAACCAGCTATACCGCTTCGGTAGCCGGTAGTACAAGCTCTGTAGATATCAGCGCGAGTACAGCGGATACTACGGCCGGTTTAACCATTAACAACCAGCCAATAGCCAATAACGTTATCAAAAATATTACCCTTATTGGTGGTGATAATATCGTTACCATCAGGGCTACCGCCGCCAATGGCGATACGAAGGATTATACAATTACCATCAACCGCGCGCAATCAACCGACGCTACCTTATCTAACCTGACAACTGACGGTGGTTCACTTTCACCAGCATTCAGTCCGTCGGTTACCGCTTACACTCAAACCGTAGCAATTACAAAAACATCCATAAACATTACACCCACCGCTAATGCCGCAACAAGTTTAATTACGGTAAACGGCACCGGTGTTACCAGCGGTAACCCTATTAACTTGCCTTTAAACTATGGCTTAAACACATCAACCATAGTGGTTACTGCTGAAAGTGGCGCCACACAAACTTATACCATAAGTACAACCAGGCCAGAGCCATCAGCCAACAGTAATCTGGCCAGTATAGTGGTAACACCATCATCTATTTTAACGCAAACCATACCGGGCAGCTATGTAACTTCTGTTTCATCATCAACCAGCAGCATTAAACTTACCTTAAATACCGCTGACCCTAACGCAAGTATAAAAGTAAACGGTGTGAGCCTGGCAAATGGCATATTATCAGATCCCATCGCGCTTAGCAGCAACAGTACCTTAATAACGATTGTTACAACGGCACAAAATGGAACCGCCAAACGCACCTACCAGATCACCGTTAACAAAACCGGCTCAAGTAACGCCGAGGTGACAGATATCAAGCTAACTCCATCTTCGGCGCTTAGCCTGATCAGTAAGGACAACTACAATACATCTGTAAGTAGCAGTATCAGCAGCGTAAAGCTTACGCTTACTGCTGCTGATGATAATGCATCGCTAAAAGTTAATGGCATGGCGGTTACCAGCGGTACAATATCAGACCCGATAGCCTTAACTGGTGCAAGTACGGTGCTGAATATTGTTTCAACCGCCGAAGATGGCACCACCACCCGTAATTATAGCGTAACGGTAAATAAAACAGGTTCAAGCGATGCAAATATTGCCAGCCTGAATATTACCCCGGCCGCGGTGCTGTTAAAAACATCGGCCGGTAATTACCAGGCTAACGTCAGTACGTTGGTTAATAGTGTAAAAGTTACTGCCTTACCGGTGTCTCCAAGTGCCACCGTTAAAGTTAATGGTACGGTGGTGGCAAACGGCTCATCATCAAATGATATACCGCTAAACGGCTACGCAACCTTAATTAACATTGTAACTACCGCCGAAGATGGTGTAACAACCAGAACCTTTACCATTACGGTAATTAAGACGGGCTCAAATATCACATCGTTAGCAAACATATCGTTAACCCCGGCGTCTATGCTCACGCTTAGTTCTAACAGTTCTTTTGTTACTAACTACACTTCATCAGTTGCTAATAATGTAGATAGCATTAAAATAGCAGCTACACTTACCGACCCTAACGGGAGCCTGAAAGTCAACGGCACACCAATATCGAGCGGGGCTTTATCGAACGCCCTGGGCTTTGTTAACAACAGCGCCTATATAGCTATTGAAGTAACTGCTGAAGATGGGTCAACCACCCATACTTATACCATTACTGTAAACAAAAGGGGATCCAGCAACGCCAATATAAGCGATTTGGTTATGGTGCCCGGGGTAACGCTAACACAAACATTTCCCGGTAATTATTCGGCTTCGGTAAACTCAAGCCTCAACAGCGTTCAGCTTAAAGCTAAAACAGAGGATGCCAACGCCACTATACAAATTAATGGCAACCCGGTAATTAGCGGTGTAATAACTGATCCGATAGCTTTAACCGGCAGCAGTACAGTATTAAATATCATTTCTACAGCACAGGATGGCATCACTAAGCGCACATACGCCATTACCGTTAACAAAAACGGCTCAAGCAACGCAAACATGTCCAGTTTGGCGGTTAATCCGACGGGAACGCTAACCCTTGTTTCCGCAGGTAATTACAGCACAACGGCAGCACCTGCACAAGCCAGTGTACAGGTAGCGGCCATACCTTCTGATAGCAATGCTTCTATAACCATCAACGGAATAGCTACCGCCAACGGCGTGCCATCAGCGCCAATTGCGTTAAACGCGACCAGTACATTATTATCTATTGTAGTTACAGCAGAAGACGGGATTACCACACGCACCTTTACCATAACTGTTAACAAAGCGCCAAACACCCTTATGGCTACACGACAGGAAATAAGAATGCTGGCCCCTAAAACCGCTGCATCTTTTGCACCTGCTGATGTTGTAGTACACCCGGCCGTATCACCTAATGGCGACGGATCAAATGATTTTCTCACAATTGAAGGACTGTCTGATGTTTCGGGCAGCAAGTTGTCTATCATGAACGCGGCGGGTAACCTGGTTTATGAAACCAAAAACTATGGCAAGAACGGCAATGTGTTTGACGGCCATGACCGCGGCGGCTCCATGCTTAGATCCGGCACTTATTATTACGCGCTGGAATACACCACCGGGAATGAAACCAAGCGCAAAACCGGTTACCTGGTACTTAAATATTAAACCACAGAAAGATAAAGTGAAGAAGGTATTTCAACTCATCATATTCATAAGCCTGCTGCCATGCGGTGGCAGGCTTTTAGCTCAGCAACAGCAAATATTCAGCTATAGTCAGTATGCCGATAATCTGATACCGGTTAACCCGGCTTACTCTTTACTGGATAAGGCGGGCTCCATCAACCTGATGGGCAAAAAGCAATTTGTTGGTATCGACGGTGCACCTACCAGCTTGATGTTCAGCGGTAGTTTGCCCATTGAATCGATAGGAGGCTCGGCCGGTATATTTGTACTGAACGACCAGGTGGCTATTGAAAAGCAGTTAGAAGTAAACGCGTTTTTCGCGAAGAGCATACAGCTTTCGGCTAATGATTACCTCGCAGTGTCACTTAATGCGGGTATTAGGAATTACAATGCTAACTACTCGTCGCTGGATGCATATGACCCGCAATTCAGGGACGATGTGCGTGAAACATCGCCCAACCTGGGGTTCGGTATCATGTTCTACAGCAGTAAGTATTACCTTGGCTTCTCTTTACCCGAACTTACTATACGCAGTTTAGGTACGGCATCGGTACAGCAGGCCAATTACCTAAAAAACCATTACTATTTTACAGGTGCTTACCTGGCTACACTGAGTGACGATGTAAAGTTTAAACCATCTACACTCGTCTCTTATGTAAAAGGTTCGGATATACTGGCAGACATAACAGGCACGTTTTATCTGAAAGAGCAAATAGGGCTGGGGGCTAACTATCGCACCAATAAGCGTGGTTCAGGTATTATCTCTATTATTGGCGATAACTACAAAATTGGATATGCCTACCAGTTTGGCACTTCATCAAACAATCTCGGCGGTTTTAACGCGGTGGTACATGAGGTTAGTTTGGGTTACCGTTTTGGTAAAACCATCGAAAGGAAGTTACTTTAACCGTATGATATGATATGCTACTTAGATGTCGCTTTTCAGGAGCAGATCGTTCTTATGCTTTGAGGGTATTTTATGCCTTAATAGCATGTAAATAAAAGCAAGTACAGCTACTACGCCGCTGGCATACATAATAAATGGCACCTTACTGATCACATCCTGATATAACCAGCCCGAAATAAGCGCGCCGAGGCCAATACCTGCTTCCAATGAAATATACATGGTAGCCATTGCCTTACCACGGTGATCGGGGTGGCTCATATCAACCGTCCAAGCATTGAGGGCGGGAGAGAGGATACCCGTCGCTACACCATAAATAACACCACCCGCCATAAAGCCGGTAATAGTGGTAGAAAAACCGATAACAAACAAGGCTAATATAAGTAAAACCAGCCCGGCGTTAATGACCGCTATACGGCCATATTTATCTGACACCCTGCCCGCGATAAAACGGATAACTAATGATGCGACGGTAAATACCATAAAAAACAAACCTTTGTTTACGATACCGAGGTGCTGGCTCCAATCAGGTATTACAGTAAGGATAGCCCCATAAGCTACATATGCTAACAGCGTTACTACCGCAGCGGGCAATACTTCCACAGCTATAATATCCTTACGGGATATTTTTAAGACGGATAATTTGAATGCTTTTTTGTCCTTAAGCGTTTCCTTCATGTTCATGAGTATGGCGATTGACATGAGCGCAAACAACGAAGACGTATAAAATAAAGCGTTAAGCGAAAACCCGAGCCTTATGGTACTGCCAATTGCAGGCCCGATGGCCAGCCCGGTACTAAAGCACAGACCATGCAAGCCCAGCGCTTCGCCCCAGCGCTCCCTTGGTACAATATCGGCTACGTAAGCTGCTGTGGCCGTAGGCTTAAAACCAGTTGAAAAGCCATGCAACAGCCTCAGAAATAAAAAACCGGCTACCGTACTTAATATGGGGTATAAAAAGCCGCAAATAAAGCAAACTATTGAACCTACGGCCATTACCGGCACACGGCCCAGCGTATCAGTAAGTCGCCCGCTAAAAGGGCGGGAGATACCCGCGGTTAAGGTAAACAAAGCAATGATGAGGCCTTTATGTTCGGCACCGCCCAGGCTGGAAAGATAGCCAGGCAGCTCAGGAATAAGCATGTTAAAGCTGCAGGAAAACAGGAAAGAGCTTAAGCAAACAAGGGCAAAATGTAAATTATAAATAGGGTTTGCCTTATCGGCCATGTTTTTTATTATTGGTATGGTTGGCGGGTTGGGCCAGGGCCTTTTTTATAATTGGCTGCAAAGCGTTTTCCATGATGGTATAACCTGCGACATTGGGGTGTACGCCATCCTCGGCAAGCGCGGCCTGCATGCCATTTCTGTCGTCCTTCATCAGGGAATGATAGTCAACATAGTACATGTTGTTTTTAGCAGCGAAGGTTTTGAGCATATTGTTAATTGCTACAATTTTCCCGGCGGGTTCAATACCTTTCTTCCATGGGTAGTCGTACACCGGCAATATCGAACTTAGTATCACTTTTATATGGTAAACCTGTGCCAACTGCGCCATTGATATAATATTCCCGTAGATCTGTTCCAGCGTGGCGGGGCCGGTATTGCCCGCGATATCATTGGTACCAGCTAATATGGTTACAACAGCAGGTTTAAGGTCGATAACATCCTGCCTGAAACGTAGCAACATTTGTGGTGTAGTTTGCCCGCTGATACCACGATCAATGTAATTAGGATTATTTTCAAAAAAAACCGTGTGTTTGGTTTTCCAGAATTCGGTAATAGAGTTTCCCATAAACACCACGCGGTTAGCGGGATTGGATTCGGCCATTAAGCGGGCGTTGTCTGCCTGGTATTTAGCCAGGTTTGGCCAATCCTGCGCCTGGGCACCCAAAGCGGATAACAAAAATAATTTAACTGCAAAAAATAACTTTTTCATAACATAGGGTTCATCACTACCAAAAGTGGTATAAAATTTGCTTTTTTCAATACAAAATATAAACAATTGTGAGAGCGGATCATTTTAAAGAGCATTTAAACAGCCTGAGAGAACAAAGCAGTAAATTAAACGAAGCTTTGTCCGAGTTTAAATCTAATTACCATACACTCCAGTTTGGGCTGCAAAGACTTGAAAATGAACTCCGTAAATCAAGAGATATGTTTGAGCAGATGACGCTTGGTACCATCGAGGATACACAAATTATACAATTAACATCAAATAAAGAGGATAACGCTGACAGGCAACTTACCGCCTAATACATGTATAATTAAAAAAAGGACAGCTATCCGGTAATCAGATAGCTGTTCTTTTTTTGCTCTAATTTTTTTCAATACGTTTCTACAACCTGATTTACAATGGGTGTTAGTTGGGTAACCACAATTTCGGTTTTATAACGTTTAATATTCTCTTCATCTACCCACATTTTGGTTTGTATCTTACCTACTATGTGCAGCAGATCATTTTTCTTAATTTCAATATTTTGAATATCAGCCAGGTTTTTATCCACTATTAAATTATGTAGCTCTACGTGTTCAACCGGTTCCGAGTTCTTTTGTATTCGTTCCACCGTTTTTAAAGTGAAGCAGATATTTTCTGCTTTGGCGGTTTTGTGTAAACGTGGGCTGCTTTCTATATGCCCGAGTAAAAATACTTTGTTAATACCTGAATTATTATACATAGGTAAATAAGTGTAAGTAAAAATTTACTAAAAATTACAAACGCGTAATTATACAACTATTATGTTTAAAAAGGAGTGAAATTTTTAAATATATTTCTTATTAATACCAATAAATAACCAATAGTTTTAATAAATAACTTTCAAAAAAACAAGGCGATGTGCGTAAATTCAGTATTCAGAAATTATTTGAAGAGTACATGTCTGACAGGAGAGTGCGAGATACTTATTTGAGCATATTCTCCAAACAAACTATTTATTTTATATAAGCGGGCAAAGCATGGAAAATGAATATAGGCAATTAAATGTTGCAGACCAATAATCAACCAATAGCAGTACGCCTATTTGCTTTAAAACAGGCGTACGGCTACTTATTTATGCACCTATTGTACCTGTTTTAACTTCGCCTGCACGGGTATAGTTGGCAAATATCACACCTCCGGGCGTTATGGTACTCTCAGCTAAGGTAAATGCCGCAGCAGAAATTTCATCACTAAATAGCTTTTTACCGCTACCTAATACAACAGGATATATTTTAAGCCATAACTCATCGGCCAGTTGATGTTTCAATAATAAATGCACAAGCTGGCTGCTTCCCCACACTATGATATGGCCACCTTCAGTTTCCTTAATTTTACGGATATCTTCTACAGTATTAATAAAGATAGTATTTTGCCAGTCAGAACTTTCCCTGGTGGTTGATAATACATATTTAGTAACCTCATTGATGCCCGGCCAGTGATCGGCATGCTGCGGCCAGTAGCTTTCAAAAATATCAAAGGTTTTGCGGCCTAAAAGCAAATCGGCAGGTTGCATTTGTTTTTGCATTGCTTCACCCGATATTTCATCGCCGTACGGGGCCGACCATCCACCGTAAGCAAAGCCTCCTTCGCGGTCTTCATCAGGGCCGCCAGGCGCCTGCATAACGCCATCCAATGACATAAATGCCGAAATAATAATCTTTCTCATATGGTTATGCGTAATAATTGCCAATTAGTTATTCAATACAAATGTGCAGCATTAACAAGTTGATGACGATAGCCATTTCGGACAAACTACAGGGCAGAATACGACAGACTAAACCTTTAAGAATTTTAATTAAAATATGAGTACTATGGAGCCGCATATGATGAGCAATGCGCCAAGCGCGGTTTTAACAGTAAGTGATTCGCCAAGAAATAATACCGAAAATATAATAGCGAGCGCCACGCTCAATTTATCAACCGGGGCAACCTTTGATACCTGTCCGATCTGCAATGCCTTAAAATAAAATATCCACGAAAGCCCGGTAGCAATTCCGGAAAGCCCTATAAAAAGTAGGTTATGTCTTGTTAAAGAGGGTAGGGATGCTGTGCTGCCACGAAAAATGGCTATTCCCCAGGCAACTACCAAAATCACTACTGTGCGTAAAGCCGTAGCCAGATCAGAATCAACTCCTTTAATGCCAATCTTGGCAAAGATGGCCGTTAACGCCGCAAACAGCGCCGAAAGCAATGCATATATCCACCACATACCCATTTTGTTTACGCATTATACGTATTTATCTTAATAGTGTTTGTGGTAGATTATATTTAATCAATGTAATGAGTATTCAATACCCGGATTCGGCTATGTGTTTTTTCACGATTATATCCTTACCGGTTTATGGTACCATTTAAGGCTGGCATATAGAAATAGGATAGAGCTAAAATATTTATTACAGCATATGCCCACAACTACTTGATAAGTTTTTTATTGTATCAATTAGCTTGGTGGCATCTGGCTGCTTTTGAACAAATGTATCAGCACCATCTTTAATGATCTGTTTATGTACATCGCTATTTGTTAATGAAGAATGTGCAATTATTTGCAAATAAGGCCATGCCTGTTTTAAATATCTTACCACTTCAAAACCGTTCATTACCGGCATTTCAATATCAACAATAACAATTTGGGGATGGGTTGACATGGCTTGTAATTGAGTTATCCCCAACAAACCATTATCTGCGGCGAGCACAATGGCTATACCTGCGCGTTTTAATTGCATGGCCATTATCTTGCTATAAAACGCGTCGTCGTCAATAATGGCAACGGTTATTAAATTATTTGCTCCCTTGAAATTCATTAACAATGCCGGGCTGGTGATTATTTATTTTTTTATACCATGCAGAAAACGTACTGCTTTTTTTAAATCCCAAATCTGAAGCTATTTCCTTGACTGTTTTTTCGCGCCCCCTGTATGAGGCCATTGCATAATTGATTTGTATGTTTCGGAAGTAATTCAGCGGGGTTATGCCATAGGTTTCCTTAAAATCTCTCTTAAGCTTAGATACGGATATATTACAGTCTGACGCCAGTTTATATATCCCCGGAAAGCTCTCCGAAAAATGTGCTTCAAGTATCTTAGCGGCTTTTAACATGGCATAGTTGCTATTATTTTCGCGATCGTTACTCATAACGTTTTTTTCAATCAATGAGCATCTTAAAAAAAATGTAGTAAGCCCATATACTGCACTAAAAAGAGAGGCGCGATAATGGTACCTACCACGCTCATAACGCAGGATGTTAAAAAGGCGGTTTTGCAGGAAAAGCTCTGCCTTTGCCGTCCCTCTCGCCTCATTTAATGAAATATCTTTTGTAGAAGTAATATTTTCACTTTTTCCGGTTAGTGCCTTAATAAAACCATCGGTATAAATAAGCCGGCAACATTTTACCACGGTACCTGCTTTAAGGTAAATCTCATAAGAAGCATTAGGATCAAAAAAAACGACCTGGTTATCAGCCCAGTTAATATCTTTTCCATTTTTATACCCTATCTTTTTTGACCCCGAAATAAAGTTTACCGAGTATAATTTGGCTTTGTTTTTCGGCATAAAGTGATAACGGGTATTTTGTTTAGCTTTAATTTCTAACGCGATCATCCAAAATCCATCTTCTATCTTTTCATAAAATATTTCGGATGATACGTATTCCTCATTTAAGTAAAAATGCCCTTTAGTGACCAGGCCAGGTACCGTACTATGCCTTCCATAATAACGTAGGTAGGTAAGAGGCTCAACTCGTTTTAAATTAACGTCCCGCCATCTGGTTAACAAGGTCATTATAATTAATTTTCAACACAGGTGCAGTTATACTGTATTATTGCCATTGTTTAAACCAGCGGGTGTTTTGGAGATATTAAATCTCCCCGGATGCCTTATATATCTTGGGCGTAAACACCGGTAACAATAGTATTTTTTAACAGAAGGGAAAAAGAGCTTCATAAAAACCGATCGGCGTATTCTGTAGAGTTGGTTCCCACATATGTTGCACTCGGGACTGAAGGATGGAGCGGCTAATTTTGACGAGTTAAAACTGTTTTCCATACAATTAATAAAGGATGGACAATTTTAAACAAAATAAGAATAAATGATAGGTCCAAAAGTTCCCAAATAAGCTCTTTTAATGTCAAAAAAGCCGATTATGGTATTTATTGGCCAGGGGAACGAGCAGATTAAACTTAAAGCAAAGTTTTACATACAGTTAAACCCACAAATACGTAAGAAAGGTTTGTTAAATAAAAAAGCCCTGCCGGTTTGGCAAGGCTTTTTTTCGTTTGGAGGTGACCCCGGAGAGATTCGAACTCTCGACCCAATGATTAAGAGTCATTTGCTCTACCAGCTGAGCTACGGAGTCGTTGTGGTGTTTGATAACGCTTCAATAAGTAAAGCGGGTTGCAAATATACAATTGCTTAAGCTAACTCCAGAAAAAATAATGCAGCTTTTTTATCGCGGCAGATCTTTCCGGATATACTTATGGTATAAATATTCGGCATAACCCACGCTGATATAATCAGGGAATTTCCAGGCAGGGTAGTACTTTCTTTTAATATATTTAAGAAAACTGAAAAACACTACGCCAGCTATAAGCAATAAAGCAAAGCCTAATATTATAGTGCCGAAAACCGTGATAATATTCATAGGTATTTAATAAGGTTATATCCGGCTAAATTATTCATTACTAAAGAAATAAAAAGGCCTGTTGATAAATATTCTTGAACTAAAAAAGCCCGTATAATACTTATTACACGGGCTTTTTATACAAGTAGGTATCTTTAGGCCGTAGCGTACATCTCTTCGCGTTGCTTTTTTACAGCTTCGCTGTTGATGTATTCATCGTAGCTCATTAGCTTATCAATAACACCACCGGGAGTAATCTCAATGATACGGTTGGCTACGGTTTGTACCAGTTCGTGGTCACGCGAGGTAAAGATAATATTACCCCTGAAATCGCGCATACCGTTGTTCAGTGCCGTAATAGATTCCAGATCGAGGTGGTTGGTAGGCTCATCAAAAAGCAGCATATTGGCGCTTTGCAGCATCATACGGCTAAACATGCAGCGCATTTTTTCGCCACCTGATAACACATTGGCTTTCTTTAACACTTCCTCGCCACTGAAAAGCATACGGCCCAGGAAACCACGAATAAACTGATCGTCCTTTTCGCCCGGTGAATATTCACGCAGCCAGTCAATCAGGTTCTCATCCTTGCCTTTGAAATATTCGGCACCATCAATAGGTATGTCGGCCAGGTTAACGGTAACGCCCCATTTAAAAGTACCGCTGTAATCTTTATCTCTCCCGGTTAAAATATCGTAAAAAGCGGTAGTAGCCAAACTGTTTTGCGATAGTACGGCTATCTTATCGCCTTTGCTGACCATAAAATTCACGTTGGCAAATAATACTTCGCCATTAAGGGTTTTACCCAGGTTTTCGGTCTGTAGTACCTGATCGCCAATCTCGCGGCCCTGGTTATTAAATATAATGCCCGGATATTTACGGTTCGATGGCTGTATCTCGTCAAGATTAATTTTATCCAGCGCTTTTTTACGGCTGGTAGCCTGTTTTGACTTTGAGGCGTTGGCGCTAAAGCGACGGATAAACTCCTGCAACTCCTTAACCTTATCCTCGGCCTTTTTATTTTGCTCGGCACGTTGTTTCAATGCCAGCTGGCTCGATTCGTACCAGAACGTGTAGTTACCGGTATAAATGGTCATCTTGCCAAAATCAATATCTACTACGTGCGTACACACGGTATCCAGGAAGTGCCTGTCGTGCGATACTACCAGTACAATAGCCTCGTATGATGCCAGGAAATCTTCCAGCCAGCTAATGGTGTGTATATCCAGATCGTTGGTAGGCTCATCCAGTATCAGGATATCCGGTTTACCAAAAAGCGCCTGTGCCAGCAATACGCGTACTTTTTGGGTATTGTCAAGATCTTTAACCAGTTTATAATGAAACTCCTCCTTAATGCCCAAGTTACTCAGTAGGGTAGCGGCATTACTTTCGGCGTTCCAGCCATCCATCTCCGCGAAGAGGTTTTCCAGCTCACCGGCACGCTCGCCGTCGGCATCGGTAAAATCTTCTTTTAGATAAATAGCGTCTTTTTCCTTCATAACGGCATACATTTCCTTATGCCCCATCATTACGGTTTCAATAACGCTGTATTCGTCAAAAGCGTAGTGGTTCTGGCTTAACACAGCCATACGCTCGCCCGGGGTAAAGCTTACCGAACCGCTTGTAGGATCAACCTCGCCTGATAATATTTTAAGAAAGGTTGATTTACCTGCACCATTGGCGCCAATAATACCGTAGCAGTTTCCCTGTGTAAACTTTAGGTTTACATCTTCAAAAAGGGTGCGTTTACCGTAACGGAGAGATAAGTTTGATACCGTGATCATTCTGCGTTCTATTTTGCGGCAAAGGTACGGTAAATTGTTAAGGATAAGAAGCGGGGAGGGGCATTTGAAGCCGGATATTGCTTTCAGGGATATTTATCTACACTTAGTGGCATATACATGTAGAGGCTATTCCTCAAAAGATAACTTTAACGAAATAAAATTTTCACAAAATCCTTGCAAACAACAAAAAAACGCTATATTTATAAAAACGGAATAACAATTGAACAGGTTAATCCGTACAAATAGTTAACCCCCTAAAAATCCCTAATTAAACTATGGCTATTGTAGTAACCAGTCTGTTCATCGTAAATGCGTTGGTAGCAGCCAACCATATTAAAAACGGCAGCAAAAGCGAAATTTAATGCTACGGCTAACTTAGTGCAAGCACTAAGTTAGCCGTTTCTGCTTGCACAAGTTTATTCAAAGGCCCGCTGGCGGCCATCTTCATCAGCATATTCAGTTCAGCAGCAATGGTAAATTTTGCCTTTGTAGTGTTGGCATCATTTTGCGTTATTTCCCATTTCAGTTCCATATCAAATGGCGGCTTTTCAGCAGGTATAACAGAAATTGATTTATTGGGGACCTTTTGATCTATTTTAAGTGAAAGACGGGTAATGTTCTGCACATTAAAACTTGCCGTGTCTGTAGTTGACTCCCAATCGGTAATACCTTCAGGCATTAACTGCCTGTGGTTATTCATATCAGTTAAAAACGCGTAAACAACACCAGCCGGTTGGTTGATCACTACTTCGCTTTCAAAAATGCTCATACCTTATTTTAGATTATTGCCCCCAGGTGGAAGGTTCTTCGCGCCATTTTCTCAACATATCTACATCAGCGGATGATATAAACTGCTTCTCTTCGGCGTATTTAATTAAAGCGTTGTAATTTGACAGGGTGAAGTAAGGACATTTAGCATTCTTGAAATTTTCATCAGCTACATTAAAACCGTAGCTAAAAATAGCTGCAAGGCCCGCAACGGTATAACCGGCCTCACGCAAAGCATCAACCGCCTGCAAACTGCTTTTTCCGGTAGAAATAAGATCTTCAATAACTACTACACGCTGCCCCGGGTTAATTTCGCCCTCTATAAGGTTACCGCGGCCATGCTCTTTGGCTTTAGCACGTACATAAATAAAGGGTAAACCAAGTTCCTGAGCAACCAGCGCGCCCTGAGGGATACCTGCTGTTGCCACGCCTGCTATGCACCCTACAGAACCAAACATTTCCTGTATGGCCGATGTAAGCTTTTGCCTGATATAAGTGCGAATGGTAGGATAAGACAGGGTTACACGGTTATCACAATAGATAGGTGATTTCCAGCCCGAAGCCCATGTAAAAGGATTAGTAGGTTGCAATTTTATTGCTTTAATTTGCAGCAAAAATTCAGCGACCTGCTGTTCGGTCTCACTATTGGTAAACATGGCTCAAAAATACAGAATTTATATCAACGAAAAAGTGGTTTTATTAACCTCAAAAGTGCCTGACGATGGCCTGGAGTACCAACCTATTGATGCAGAGCATTTTGATTTAAAAATAGTTTACTACTGGGCGCTTAAACAAAACAACAGGTTTTTTTACGTATTGTGTAATGATACGCGCGCGTTTTTGAAAAGGATCATCAGGAATAATTTCCTGATAGAGGCAGCCGGCGGTTTGGTGACCAATAAGGATGGAAAGCATCTTTTTATTTACCGCAACGATAAATGGGACCTGCCTAAAGGTAAAATTGAAAAGAAGGAAAAGAACAGGGTTGCCGCTGTACGCGAGGTAGAGGAGGAGTGTGGTATTAAAGTAAGCCGTATTGAAGAAAAAATATGCAAAACCTACCACACCTATATTTACCGTGGCGAAGTAGTACTTAAAAAGACACACTGGTTTAAGATGCGTTATAAAGGTAAGGCTAAGCTTATCCCGCAGTTAGAAGAAGGAATCACCGACGTACGCTGGTTTGCCGATAAGGAAGTACCCGCAATTGCAGGCAATACTTTCCCTTCAATTCTGGATGTGCTAAAAAAGGAAAAACTGATTACAGAAATGGAATAGCCTCTTTAGGAATAAACTGCGCTACATCGCCATTATACCGGATAATTTCGCGTACTATGCTGGAACTGATGGATGAATATCCCGGTTTGCTTACGATAAATATGCTTTCAATTTCGGGCTCAAGCGCATGGTTCATTTGTGCTATGGCCTTTTCGTACTCAAAATCGCTTACGGTACGTATGCCCCGTATCATATAATCGGCACCTATACTCCGGCAAAAATCAACGGTTAGGCCCTCATAGGCAATCACGTGTATACGCTCATCATATGAAAAAACAGCCCTCAGCATTTCTTCGCGTTTGCTTACCGACAAAAGCCCCTGCTTGCTGCTGTTAACACCAATACCGATATACAGTTTATCAAACAAATTTACCGAGCGCTTTACAATATCAACATGCGCTTTGGTAACAGGATCAAACGAGCCGGGGAAAAGGGCTATTTTCATATTTGAGCTTTTGCTTATCAAAAGTAGGGAATAATCGTTAGAAAAGAATTTTCAATAATCAATTGTTCATTGCGGGCGGGCAGAAAGGCTGAAGCAATGTAAAGCGCGATGATAGATATTTTGTTAGCGGTATTTATTGCCAAAAACACAGCGTATAAGATTTCTAACTGTCGTTCGAAATGACAGAATGTTATACCAAATCGTTTAACTGGGCGTATTGCAACAGCATAATAGTTTTGGCATCTTTTATTTCGCCGGTCTTAACCATATCAAGCGCCCTGCCGAACGGCAGTTCCAGCACTTCAATATGCTCCGTTTCTTCTTCAAGGCCACCGCCGTCGCCTACTTTTTGGCTTTTATTATACTCGGCCACAAAGAAATACAGTATTTCTGTAACCGAACCGGGCGACATGTATGCCTCAAAGACTTTTTGTACCTCGGTTATTTTGTAGCCGGTTTCCTCCTCGGTTTCTTTCCGAATACAGTCGTCCGGGTTATCTTTATCCAGTAAGCCGGCGCACGCCTCGATCATATAGCCGTCGGCATTGCCATTTAAGTAGGTGGGCAGCCTGAATTGTCTGGTCAATATGACTTTACCCTCCGCTTTGTTGTAAAGTAATATTACGGCGCCGTTGCCACGGTCATAAGCCTCACGCTGCTGCGGCTGCCATTTTCCATCGCGGCCCAACAGTTCGTAGGTTGCTTTACGCAGTGTGTACCAATTATCTGAGAGAACGGTAAGTTCCAGATTTTTAACATGCTCATTACTCATCTGCCTTATGCTTAAAAAACGAAAAAGAAGAGTGCCCGTATTTACGCTGTTCCACAAACGCCGGGTGGTTACTTAAATTTTGCAGGCTTTGGTGTTCTACTATCAGCAGTCCATCAGGCTTTAACAGCGCCCTATCGAACACTATTTTAGGTATCTCCGGAATTTTATTGAGATCATACGGGGGGTCAGCAAATACCAGGTCGTATTGCTCGGTTTCCATAGCCAGGTATTTAAATACATCGGCTTTGTAGGTTTGTATCTGCGTTAGGCCATGCTGGCGCGAAGCGTCTTTTAAATAATTTACACAATGTATGCTGCGGTCTACCGCGGTTACCTTTTCTGCGTAACGGGAAGCAAACTCCATGGAAATATTACCGGTGCCGCTAAAAATATCC
This sequence comes from Mucilaginibacter sp. MD40, assembly GCF_002288635.1. Taxonomy (GTDB): domain Bacteria; phylum Bacteroidota; class Bacteroidia; order Sphingobacteriales; family Sphingobacteriaceae; genus Mucilaginibacter. The sequence goes on from NZ_NRSW01000001.1 coordinate 2,463,072, forward strand.
AAAACGGACAAGCCTTCAAATTCTATCTGATTTTGCAGGATATTAAATAGGGCCTCTTTGGCCAAGTCGGTAGTTGGGCGTACAGGTAAATTATTAGGCGGGTTAAGCCTTAATCCTTTTAATTTTCCTCCTATGATGCGCATAATGATAACGCTGCAAGGCTTAATATTTGATGCGCGGAAATGTTAGCCGGCAAATTGATAACGCTTGCGGAGTTTAAATTAACCTCGCCAAAAAAGGCTTTGAGATAGGTAAAATAACCATCAGTGATATTCATATCTCCGCTGATATATAACCTTGCCTTTTCAGGATCTAGGTCTATTTCCCTGCACACCATCGCGCAAAAATAGGCCAGTTCTTCGTGGTTTTTAAAGCTGAAGGTGTTATAAAAACGCAGTTTACTGTAATGGTAGTTGAGTATTGAAACACTTTCGTGACCAATATGCAAATACAAGGAAGTATTGGTAGGATAATTAGCGGATGTAGCCTTTAGCCAGCCCATATCGGCATGGGTTACTTGCTGGTTATCGAGGTCTTTTACCGCGTACAGCAACGCTTCATCAACCTTGTATATAATATGGTTTACTTCATCAAGCGGTTCCACCAGTACTTTTTCGTTGTCTTTTACATCAAGCAGGCGGGCGGCGTCAGCAATATGGGCCTGTTCATAAAGCGCAGCGGGTAACAATGTTAACGCATCAGCCTTTAGACCGATAAGCACCTTTTTATAATTGGCGGTGAGTATGTCCCGCAAATCACTGGGGTCACGTAACTCATCTGTAGAAAAACCGGTTCCCCACTGTAATAGCTGCTTATCCTGTAAAACAGCGTAATTAAAATGGTTTACATCGGCCTGTAGGAGCAGGGAGTATGTGTTGGCCCGGCTCAGGCTAAAATCGTCGCTGGTGTAGTGGGTTTTATTCTCGCTCATGCAGTTTAAGCAAAAGTAATATTTTTTCTGAATTACGTATGTTAACATACTATTCAGCAATTTTGTGATGTGCACGGTACAGAATACATCAGCCAAAGCTTTCCGCATGAGCCAAACGCCCAGCAACTGGAGCTCTTTTTAAAGCTGCACCAATTTTTGGTGAGCGAGGATGGCGACGAATGCTTTATATTAAAAGGTTATGCCGGTACCGGTAAAACCACCATAGTGGGCGCGCTGGTAAAGGCGTTGCCAAAATACAACCTGCGTTCGGTACTTTTAGCGCCTACCGGCCGTGCTGCCAAGGTGATCACGAGTTATTCGGGCCGGAAGGCTTTTACCATACATAAGCGCATTTATCGCAAAAAATCGGCATTGAACGTCGACGAGTCTTTTTTGATAGCCGATAACCTAAGCGCCAACACCCTGTTCATTGTGGATGAAGCTTCCATGATATCTGACGAGATCAGCGGGAACAACCGCGAAACGCTCCTGCACGATCTGGTGAACTATGTTTACAACACCAAAAACTGCCGCTTACTGCTGGTGGGTGATACGGCGCAGTTGCCTCCCGTTGGTGCCGACGACAGCCCCGCTTTAAACGAGCGTTTGATGAAAGCGCAGTTTGGGCTCAATGTGTTTTATTATGAGCTCACAGATGTACTAAGGCAACAAAAAGACTCCGGTATACTGCACAACGCTACGCAAATACGCAACCTGATCAGACAGGAAAAAGAAATTACCCCTAAAATTACCACCAAAGGCTATAAAGATATTTACCGCATGGGTAGCGATATGCTGGAGGAGGGTTTAAACTACGCCTATAATAAATATGGCGATGATCAAACGCTGATCATCTGCCGGAGCAATAAAAACGCTAACCTGTATAACCGGCAAATACGGGGGCGTATATTGTACAGGGAAGAAGAACTTACCGGCGGCGACCAGCTCATGGTGGTGCGTAATAATTATTTCTGGCTGAAAGACCAGGAGGATAGCAGTACCGGCTTTATTGCCAATGGCGACATTGCCCGTATCAGAAAAGTACGCCGGTTTGAGGAGATGTATGGTTTCCGGTTTGCCGATGTGCAGCTGGAATTTACAGATTATGCCGAAGACCCCATATTGGAATGTAAAATACTACTGGACACATTGTACTCCGAAGCGCCCGCTTTACCACCTACCGATCAAAAGCGCTTTTACCTGGAGGCCATGAAAGATTATGACCATATCCCCAATAAGCGCGATAAACATAATGAGCTAAAACTAAACCCTTACTACAATGCCTTACAGGTGAAATTTGCTTATGCCGTTACCTGCCACAAGGCGCAGGGCGGGCAATGGGAAGCAGTATTTGTTGACCAGGGATATTTGACCGACGACATGGTTAATACTGATTTTTTAAGATGGTTTTACACCGCCTGTACAAGGGCAACTAAAGAGCTCTACCTGGTTAATTTTAATGAGCAGTTCTTTATAAACAGTGGTTCATAGTTAGTGGACAATCGTTCATAGAAAAGGAAGATATTCATCAGCAAACTATGACCCATTAACAAAAATCTATTGTGCTTCCGGCAAAGTAATAGTAAATACACTGCCTTCCCCTTCCTTACTTTGCACCGTGATTTTACCGTTATGGGCATTCACTATATCTCTTACAATACTTAAACCAATACCGGTTGATTCTTCGCCTCTTAAACCGGTGCGACCGGCACCTGAGAAACGTTCAAATATTTTAGGAAGCATTTCCTGTGGTATGCCTAAGCCGTAGTCTTTAACCTGTATAATAAAATTACGCTTATCCTTATTTAAATGCACTTCAACCAGATCTCCGTCTTTTGAAAACTTAAGTGCATTACTTACCAGGTTATCAATTACCCGGGTAAACTTCTCATGATTGAGCAGGGCGAAAGCATTTTTTACATTACTCATCAATACCACTCGTTCTTTGCCATTGAGTTGTATCTTCCATGCATTTACAATGCTTTGCAGGCAACTATTGAGATCGGTGCGCTGCAGATCAATAGAACTGGAATTATTCTCGCTGCGCGCCGCTGCAAGCAGGTCATCTATAATGGTACGGGCCTTCACGCATGATTCGCGCATCATATTCAGGTTCTCCTGCGTTTCTTCGTCAATATCGTCCAACGCCATCACCATGGTTAATGACTCTACGGCAGCTATGGGGTTTCGCAGATCATGCGCTACCGTCCCCAACACCTGGTTTTTAAAGATATTGGCCTTTTCTATTTGCGCTTTTTGTTCCCGTATTTCCACTATTTGCCCGTAATAGCTGGCTTTGTAACTGAAAAAATAGCGCGAGGTAAGATAAAAACCGGCCAGCAAAATAGCCGATATCATTTGGTTGTGTATTGTTTCTGTTGGGCCGGCCTGTGCGTGTAAAAGCATCATACTAAACAACATTTCAACACCCACCAGTAATACCAGCGTTTCATAATATTCAAAGGTGAAAAGCATACTAATGATGCTTAACGCAACGAGGTATAAGGTAAGGCTGTTACTGGGGTCTGAGGTGGAAATAAAGCTCGAATACATACCGCACATAATAATGTACAGAGCAAAAACAAATACAAATAAGGCCATGCCCGAGGTAGCAAACCTTGTTTTACGCATATGGCCAACCATCAGGTGGCTAAAAAGGTAAAAGAAAGGTGTTACACCTATAAATACCCAGTTAATAAAGTTGAACTCCGGAAAATTTTGCGCTTTGGTAAGGCTTTCAGGAAATACGTGGTACAGTATCCTGATAATGATGTTTAAGGTAAGAAAGATAAAGCTGGCCGTACGCACTGCCAGTAAATTCTGATAAGTATAGTAATTGCGGTAAGGCTCGCGGTATTTAGGCGGGAGCTTTGCAAAAAAGTGAGTTTCCAATACTGATAAGTTAGTTTAGTTAGGGCTCACCAAAAATATCAATTTGTTGGCTTACAACAAAAACTTGCATGGCGTTCATTTCCTTTATTTGACAAAATGTCTTTTAAAAACAATTTTAAATGCCAAATTTTCAGCGCTGCCGATAGTTAAGGGGAGTGGCAAAAGATTTGATATCATCTTATTACTATGAATTTTAACAACTTTACCATCAAAGCCCAGGAAGCCGTTCAAAAGGCTTCTGAAATTGCAACCGGCAATCAGCAGCAAGCTATTGAACCGGCGCATTTATTAAAGGGTTTGTTACTGGTTGATGAAAACGTGATAACCTACCTTTTGAAAAAGCTAAACGTTAACCTTAACCGGCTCAACGATACCCTCGACCAGCAAATAGCGTCGTTCCCGAAAGTGAGCGGCAGCAACATCTATTTGTCGGCAAATGCCAACACCGCCTTGCAAAAGGCACAATCATATTTAAAAGAATTTAAAGACGAATTTGTATCGGTAGAACATATTCTGTTGGGTATACTGGCGGGTAGCGACAAAGCCGCTACTGCACTTAAAGACGCGGGAGTGAACGAAGCTGATCTTAAAAAAGCGATCATCGCTCTTAGGGGTGATAATAAAGTAACCGACCAGAATGCCGAAGCCACTTATAACGCTTTAAACAAATATGCCCGTAACTTAAACGAGTACGCCGAAAGTGGCAAACTCGACCCGGTTATTGGCCGCGATGAAGAGATACGCCGGGTAATACAGATCCTATCACGCCGTACCAAGAACAACCCGATACTGGTTGGTGAACCGGGTGTGGGTAAAACCGCCATCGCCGAAGGTATTGCCTTCCGTATTATTAAAGGCGACGTTCCCGAAAGCCTGAAAAGCAAAACCGTGTACTCTTTAGACATGGGTGCGCTGGTGGCCGGAGCCAAATATAAAGGAGAGTTTGAAGAGCGGCTTAAAGCGGTTATTAAAGAGGTGGTGCAAAGCGATGGCGATATCATTCTGTTCATCGATGAGATACACACCCTTGTTGGTGCGGGTGGTGGCGAAGGCGCTATGGATGCCGCCAACATTCTTAAACCAGCCTTAGCACGCGGTGAACTGCGCTCAATAGGTGCTACCACGCTTAACGAGTATCAGAAATATATTGAAAAAGATAAAGCGCTTGAACGCCGTTTTCAGAAAGTAATGGTTGATGAGCCGGATGCGGCCGATGCTATCTCTATCCTTCGTGGTTTGAAAGAACGCTATGAAGCCCACCACAAGGTGCGTATTAAAGACGAGGCCATCATTGCCGCCGTTGAAATGTCACAGCGCTATATATCAGACCGTTTTCTGCCCGATAAAGCTATCGACCTGATGGACGAGGCTGCTTCTAAACTCCGTTTAGAAATGGATTCAGTACCAGAGGCGGTTGACGAATTGGAGCGCCGTATAATGCAGTTGGAGATCGAACGCGAGGCTATTAAACGTGAAAAAGATGAGCACAAGGTGGCGGAACTAAGCGAAGAAATAGCCAACTTATCGTCACAACGCGACTCGTTACGAGCTAAATGGCAGGGCGAAAAAGACCTGGTTGATGGCATTAACCAAAAGGTTGAGCAGATTGAGAACTATAAGCTGGAAGCCGAACAGGCAGAACGCGCCGGTGATTACGGCAAAGTGGCCGAATTACGTTATGGTACCATTGTACAGGCGCAAAAACAAGTTGAAGAACTGAAAGCTGCTTTACAGGAAAACCAGGACGATAACCGCATGCTGAAAGAAGAAGTTACTGCCGATGATATTGCAGGCGTGGTATCACGCTGGACAGGCATCCCGGTAAGTAAAATGGTACAAAGTGAGCGCGAAAAGCTGCTTAACCTGGAAGATGAACTGCACAAACGCGTAGCAGGGCAGGAGGAAGCGATTGAAGCTATAAGCGATGCCATACGCCGCAGCCGTGCGGGTTTGCAGGACAAGCGTAAACCAATTGGTTCATTCATATTCCTGGGTACTACCGGTGTGGGTAAAACCGAACTGGCTAAAGCTTTGGCCGAGTACCTGTTTAACGATGAAAATTCGATGGTGCGTATAGATATGAGCGAGTACCAGGAACGCCACGCCGTATCCAGATTGATAGGTGCGCCTCCGGGCTATGTGGGTTATGATGAAGGCGGACAATTAACAGAAGCCGTTCGTCGTAAACCTTACAGTGTGGTGCTGCTGGATGAGATTGAAAAAGCTCACCCCGATGTGTTCAACATCTTGCTGCAGGTATTGGATGATGGCCACTTGACCGATAACAAGGGCCGTGTGGTGAACTTTAAGAACACCATCATCATCATGACCTCTAACATCGGCTCTAACATCATTCAGGAAAACTTCCAGGATTTTGAAGCCAGCGATAAAGAGGCCGTTATCGCTAAAACCAAGAACGAGTTGTTTAACCTGTTAAGGCAAACCATTCGTCCGGAGTTTTTGAACAGGATAGATGAGATCATTATGTTCACTCCGCTGAGCCGTGATGAGATCACCGATATTGTAAAACTGCAATTTAAACAAGTGCAGCAAACACTTGCTGAAATGGGTATAAGTATCGAAGCCTCTGACGATGCGCTGGATTGGTTGGCGCAACTGGGTTACGACCCGCAATTTGGCGCGCGCCCGTTAAAACGTGTGATACAAAAGAGGATTTTGAACGAACTATCTAAACAGATCCTTGCCGGAAAAGTGGACAGGGACAGCAAAATAAAGCTGGACATGTTTGATAACAACTTTGTGTTTATGAATGCCAATGAGTGACAGGTGAGGGTGGTAGCAGACCGGCAGTTACACGGCTATGTGATTGATTATTAAATTTAGCCGGTTTGCCATTCATTAAATACAATTAACAAAAAAGAGCTGCCTTAACAGGCGGCTCTTTTTGTTTAAGATGGCATAGCATTATTTAGCATCAACGTAGGTATAAGTAATAACGGAGTTATTGTTTCCACTATAAGTACTGCTTAGTTTAGCTTTAACAGGATAGTTTTGATTGTTATAGGTGTATTGATAAGTATCTATGGTTATAGAGCCATCATTATTAATCGTTTCCCTTGTAAGTTCATTTTTGTTGGCATATGGAACATCCGGTAATATCCATTTAGAGCCACTAAAAAGGTAGGGGCTATTATGAGTACCGTATTCATCATTAAAAGTCAAGGTAAAAGTTAAGAGATTGTTTGGAGAGTATGCCTTATTTATCTCACTAATTCTATTTTGGTTTTGATAGGTAAAATCAACGGTAGCATGCTCACCAGCAGGTGTTGTAATGGTGTGTGCAATAACCTGATTATTTTGTACACTTATGTCCAGTGTATGCCCTTGAGATGGGTTGCCGGGCTGGCTGTACTTAACTAATACCGGTACACCATTTTTATAAATATAGTCAAAAATGGATATGTCTTTTCCTCTTGTAATGGTCGACTTTATTAAATTCCCATCATTATCATAGGCATAAATATGATCGGCAACGTCTGCGTAGGGAGCATTAATTGACTTACTATGCATGCCTATCATTCGGTTTTGATTATCGTAATCGTAGTCAATTTCAGTGGTCCCCCCATTAGCCTCAGTAACAACAGATGATAGCAATTGATTTTTGCCTTGTACAGGATTTGAAGGTTGTAGATCAGTGTTTTTAGTACTGCAAGCAGTCAAATAAAACGCGATAAACGCTAAAAAAAATGATTTTTTGTTCATGTATGTGATAAGATTTTCGCTGCCAAGATACTACACGCTGGCCGTAATGAAAAATTTGAGTTAGATGTATTAACTACATCGATGAACTATCATTCATCAAAAATTAACAATAAGTTAATGCTTTATAGGGTTTTAGGTGAAACATAACTACTTACTTTAAACGTATAATTAAGCATTATTAACCAACCCTCAAATGAAACAAAACTACAAAAACACATTTAAGGCCTTAGCTTTCATAGCGGCGGGCTTAATGGCAATGGGTTGCCAAAAAAACCAGGAGCAGGCCATCACAAAACCAGCCGAAGCCAATGCAACCATTGGCCGCACTTTAAAAACCATGGCGGTATCGTTAACGCAAGGCTTTGAGGTGGGTGCTACCAGCCCAAAAACAGCTTATGATGTATCGCCAACAGGTTCATCATCCGGCGATAATGTAACCTTATCGGGTAACCAGTGGAATTTGTATGACGCACTGATAGGCAACCTCGCTGCCGATCAAAAGAACGGCTCGTGGTCGGCCCGTATCCGTAACACCGGTAAAATTACCATGTTATATGATGTTACTACAGGCATCAGCAGTGTTACGGTAAAAAGCGCTACTTACAGCAGCGACGCCGCCAGTACATGGGGCTTGTTCTACTCAACAAATGGCGGCAGCTCATGGACACAGGCAGGCTCGGCCGTAACTACCACTTCTACGCTGCAAACGCAAACTTTCACCTTTTCGGTTACCGGCACTGTACGTATCGAGATCCGTAAGCTAAGCGGTGGCAGCAGCCGTATCAATATAGATGATATCACCATCAATGATAATGGTTCTACCGGCGGCGGCGGTACGGGCACCGTCATCACAGGTAAAAAATTCCTGTTTGATGCCAGCCACCTGGAAAATGCAGGTAGCGCCGACTGGCAGATAGACGCTGACGGTACCGAAAACGTAGCATCTTACACCGGCGGTACCACTGTTGAGTTAAAGGCCCAACGCTATCCAACACCGTCATATACCGGCATAACCTCATCAACAGCAGAAACCTACTGGACTGGCGGTATATCTGCCTGGGCTGTTGAACTGGTAAAGAAAGGCGAACTGGTAGAGTCGCTTCCTAATGGCGCTGCCATTACCTATGGCGATTCATCAAACCCGCAGGATTTAAGTAACTACGATGTTTTTGTAGTGGTTGAGCCAAATAAACTGTTTACCGCAGCCGAAAAAACAGCCATCATGAACTTTGTATCTAACGGCGGTGGTTTAATTATGGTGGCCGACCATACAGCTGCCACCACAGCAGGCACTGATGCTAACGGGTACAACCCATCAGATCGTGATGGCGATGGTTACGATTCGCCACGCGTTTGGAACGACCTGATGACCAATAACGGCATCAACAACAGTAATCCATTTGGCTTTACTGTAAACTATGTGGATATCAGCGAAAAGCCATCGAGCAATGTGTATACCGGCACCAATGCCAACGCTACAAAAGTGCTGAACGGCGCTGCAGGCACGGCTTCAAAACTGGCCTTTTACAATGGCTCAACAGCTACGCTTACACCGGCAAACAATGCTAATGTACAGGGCCTGTTCTGGCGCAGTAGCTCGACAAATGGCGGCACTACCGGGGTTATGGCGCTTTTATCTACCTACGGCAGCGGCCGTGTGTTTTTCATTGGCGATAGCTCGCCTTGCGATGACGGTACTGGCGACCCTAATGACAACCTGTTCAACGGTTGGTCTGGCGATTCACCATCGGGCTTTACTTCGCATCCGGCGCTGCACTTAAACGCATCGCTTTGGGCGGCAAAAGCGCAATAACATTAGTACAGTTAACATTTTGAAAAATAGCAGGGTAGCGCAATGCACCCTGCTATTTTTGTTTAATCAACCATCTTGTTACAATAAATTAGCATTACCCGCTGAAACAACCGCTATGTATTTTGGGTTATCATAATACATCATTATCACGCAAAACTACTACCATGAAAAATTTTGAAACATTAGTGGACGCCACTAACGATCTTACCAAAAGAGGTTACACACAAAACCTGAGCCTTGAGGGAGATACTATAGACGATAAGTCCAAAAACATCCAAATGACTGCCGACGATTTTGAAATAGATGAATTCTACCGTTTTGAAGGGCAGAGCAACCCCGATGATATGGCTATTGTATACGGCATCAGTTCGGCAAAATATGGCTTAAAGGGTATTTTGGTTAATGCCTACGGTACTTATGCTAACGATAGCTCTTCGGCCATACAGGCTAAACTGCATCACCACCAGGTAAGCAACAACCTGCATGGATCGGACAGGCCGTCGAACAACTAACGTTGTTAAAGTCAAAAATCAAAAGTCAAAATTTAGGGGTTGGCGAGCTTGCTAAGCTTTTGAATTTTGACTTTTTAATTTTGAATTAAAGCCAACAGCTTTTTACCTCTCGCTTGTATAGCAGCCGTTCCGTTGCGCATGAGAAATTGCATTTGGTTGGCTAATTCTTCTTTTATCCAATCATAGCGGGGAGTGAGGTTAAACAGCACTTCTGCTGCTGTAGCTTTAACTGCCACTTTCACACCAGGGTTTATTAACCAATCGAAGCACTTTTCAACTACCTGTTCTAAATTGATGTTATTGAGTTGTTCACGGATATTATCAGGAGCAGTACTACGTGTCAATAGCATTAGTACCCGCGCGAAGTGCCTTTCACAACTCGGGTTGGTCACTTCGGGCATTCGTGATATAATATAGCCAACGTTAGCAGCATACTTTTCTGGCTGTAGGTGCATCACGCTATCCAGCAGCCAGCAAGCCCTAAAGCCTGTTTGTTGGTTTTGGTGGAACGTAAGATCAACCAGTTGATTGATGTCAAAATTTTCCCGAATAACCTTTTCAGAAAGATTTTCTATGAATTTCGCTCCGCGAATACTCGAAAGTTCCTTAATAAGTAAGTCTGCGGTTAACATCTAAATAACATTAGCAAAAACTTTATTTGGGTAAACAAACTTAATTAAATATAAACCAAAAAGATATGCCGGTTAAGGGTAAGCACAGGAGAAATACGCATAGGTGGTCGGCTAAGGTTACCGCTACCAGTGACGCGCTCGATCTGAAGGAAAACATTTTCAAATCTAAGGATCCAGAAAAGATTGCAGAGTCCTTAAAGCAATCAGCCGAAGAAAGCCACAAGCGCAAGGCTTCTCCTTTCCAGAGCGCCATGTCTATGCTTAATTTCTATATTAACCGTGCAGGGAAAAATCTTACCAAGACGCAGAAAAAACCGCTTGAGCAGGCAAAAAATAAACTCCGGAAATTATATGGTCGCCCGGTGAAATAGTAAGAGGCCACAAAAAACTACCTGCATTTTACATCACCGCATCCTAAAAATTATACATTTGCTAACCGTTATTTAATATATATGGTTAAATACAATCGTTTTACACTTGACAATGGGCTACGTGTCCTTGTCCACGAAGATCATACAACCCCCATGGCGGTGCTAAACATATTATATGATGTTGGCGCCCGCGACGAAGATCCCGAACGCACGGGTTTTGCCCACCTTTTTGAGCACCTGATGTTTGGCGGATCAGTAAATATTCCTAATTATGATGGCCCTCTACAGCGCGTAGGCGGCGAAAATAACGCCTTTACCAGCAACGATATTACTAATTATTATATCACCCTGCCATCCGCTAATATCGAAACCGCTTTTTGGCTGGAGAGCGACCGCATGCTTAACCTCGCTTTTAGCGAAAAAAGCCTGGAGGTGCAGCGCAACGTGGTGATAGAGGAGTTTAAGCAACGCTATCTTAACCAGCCTTATGGCGATGTTTGGTTAAAACTTCGTCCGCTGGTTTACAAAACACACCCTTACCGTTGGGCCACTATCGGCAAAACCATTAAGCATATTGAGGATGCCCGCATTGAGGATGTAAAGGCCTTTTTTAAAAAACACTACAACCCGCAAAACGCCATTATGGTGGTTGGCGGAGATGTGACCACAGAACAGGTGAAGCAACTTGCCGAAAAATGGTTCGGTAGCATACCGGCAGGCGAAAAGTATGTGCGCAACCTCCCGCAGGAGCCTGAGCAACGCGAAGAACGCCGGGAAACCACCACAGGCAAAGTGCCTTTAAACGATATTTACATCGCTTTCCAGATGGAGGCCAGGGCCGATTCGAGTTATTATCCAACAGAGCTGATGTCTGATATCCTTTCACGTGGTAATTCGTCACGCCTGTATAAAAGCCTGATAAAAGATAAACAACTTTTTAGCGAAGCTAATGCCTACATAACCGGCAGTATTGATAAAGGGATGTTTGTGATACAGGGAAAGCCATTACAGGGTGTGAGTATGGAAACAGCCGAAAAAGCACTTTGGGATGAATTGGAAAAAATAAAGGCCGAAGAGGTACCGCTGGAAGAATTGACCAAGGTGCAGAATAAGACCGAGTCGACCATGGTATTCTCGGAGATGTCTTTGCTGGATAAAGCCATGAACCTGGCCTATTATGAACTGCTGGGCGATGCTGATGACTTTAACAGGGAAACCGCAAAATTTTTAGCGGTTACACCAGCACAAATTCAACAGCAGGCGTTAAAGCTTTTCCGTAAGGAAAACTCATCAACCTTAGTTTATCTGGCAGAAACCGCTGAAAGCGTTGACGAACCCGAACTATCAGAAGCCCAAAATTGATCTGAACCCTATGACAGTACTTGACAGAAAAACACCGCCGCAATTTAATGGCGTTGAAAATATACATTTAATAAAGCCTGAGGAGAAAACACTGGACAACGGCGCAAAAGTTTTCATTTTTAACTCAGGCGAACAAGATCTGGTGCGTATTGAATTTATATTTAGTAACCTGCGGTTCAACCCATCTAAACCCTTACTGAATGTGGCGGTTAATACCATGCTTACTGATGGCACCTCGAAAATGACGGCTGCTCAGATCGCGGATAAGATTGACTTTCATGGCGCGTTTTTGCAGGTTGATTATGGTTATGATAACTCCCAGGTTACACTTTTTACGCTTAACAAACACCTGAACGCTACGTTGCCGGTGGTAAAGGAAATACTTACCGATTCTATTTTCCCTGAAAAGGAGCTGGCCACTTATAAGCGCAACCAACAGCAAAAGTTACAGGTAAGCTTACAGAAGAATGATTTTGTTGCCCGGCGCCTGTTCAACGAGGCTGTTTTTGGTGATACCATTTATGGCAAGGCAGCCTATCCCGAAGATTTTGAATCATTGAACAGGGAGGATATGCTGGCTAATTATAAACAAATGTACCAACCGGGCAACTGTACCATTATTGTAGCAGGCAAGGCGGGTGCAGAAGTGGTAGCGGCTGTAACCAGCACATTTGAGCAGGGCTGGGATCATCAATCGGCCAAAGGCGATACTTCTCAGCCCGAGGTAAAATCAGCAGACGAGCATTTCATTTATAAAGAAAAAGCCGGGGCTTTGCAATCAGCTATTCGTGTAGGTACGCCATTCGTAAGAAGGTCGCATCCTGATTTTGCAGGGCTGCAAGTATTAAATACCGTATTGGGCGGGTATTTTGGATCGAGGCTAATGAGTAATATCCGTGAAGATAAAGGTTACAGCTATGGCATAGGGTCGGGGATGGCATCTTTTAAAAACGCGGGGTCTTTCTTCATCGCCTCTGAAGTAGGCGCTGATGTTTGCAAAGCGGCGTTAAACGAAGTAGAGAAAGAGATCAACCTACTGAAAACCGAACTGATCCCTGAGGAAGAACTTTCGCTGGTACGCAACTTTATGTTGGGCTCGCTGTTGGGTAGCCTGGAAAACATCATGTCGCATGCTGATAAATTCAAAAGCATCTATTTCTCCGGCTTGGATTATGATTATTACGACCATTATACTGAAACCGTTAAAAACATAACTGCCGAAGATTTAAAGGCATTAGCCAATAGATACTACGATTTTGGTAATTTCTACAAAGTTGTGGCAGGGAAATATTGATTAAGAAACAAGATTTAAGAGCCAGGAATCAAGACAGAAATAAATATTCTTTTAAATGTAAAATTCTTGATTCTTGGCTCTTGTTTCTTGTATCTCTTTTAAAATTCAAAATAAAAATCTATCTTTGCCCGGCAAATAATAACTCCAATATAATTATTTGCCATGCAGTTAGACCCATCCAAATTTGTCGCCGAAGGCTTAACTTACGACGACGTACTGTTACTCCCCGCATACTCTGAAGTTTTACCGCGCGAAGTGGATACAAGCACTTTTTTAACTAAAAAGATCCGCTTGAATATTCCTATTATTTCCGCTGCGATGGATACAGTTACCGAGGCTGGCCTGGCCATTGCCATTGCGCAGGCAGGCGGTATAGGCATGCTGCATAAAAACATGACCATTGAAGCCCAGGCCGATGAGGTACGTAAAGTAAAACGTTCTGAAAGCGGTATGATACAGGAGCCCGTAACACTGTCTGAAAATGCTTTACTGTCTGATGCGGTAAACATCATGCGCGAATATGGCATTGGAGGTATCCCGGTGGTATCTGCTGACAATAAGCTAAAAGGTATCATCACTAACCGCGATCTGCGTTTCCAGAAAGATCTTACCGTACCTGTAAGCCAGGTAATGACCAAAGAAAACCTCATCATAGCCCCGGAAGGTACTACCTTGCAAGACGCGGCTGTGATATTGCAGGATAATAAGATAGAGAAACTACCCGTTGTAAATAAAGATGGTAAACTGGTTGGTTTAATTACTTACAAAGATATCCAAAAGGTAAAAACATTCCCTAACGCTTGTAAGGACGAGTTTGGCCGCCTCCGCGTTGGCGCGGCCGTTGGTGTTGCCGCCGATAACATTGACCGTGTTACCGCGCTTGTAAAAGCAGGTGTTGATGTAATTACTGTTGATACCGCTCATGGCCATTCAAAAGGAGTTATCGATATGGTTAAGGCCGTTAAAAAGCTTTACCCGGATCTGCAGGTTATTGCGGGTAACATTGCAACAGGCGATGCGGCAAAAGCCCTTGCCGAAGCCGGCGCTGATGCCGTTAAAGTAGGTATAGGCCCGGGGTCTATTTGTACTACCCGTATTATTGCCGGTGTAGGTGTACCGCAGTTATATGCGGTTTACGAATGTGCTAAAGCCCTTGAAGGTACCGGCATCCCGGTAATTGCCGATGGTGGTATTAAGCAAACCGGCGATATGGTTAAAGCCATAGCCGCAGGCGCAAGTACCATAATGGCGGGTTCGTTGTTCGCGGGTGTTGAAGAATCTCCGGGCGAAACCATCATTTACGAAGGCCGTAAATTTAAATCGTACCGCGGTATGGGCTCTATCGAGGCGATGGCAAAAGGTTCTAAAGACCGTTATTTCCAAGACGAAACTGATGTGGTAACCAAGTTAGTACCAGAGGGTATTGTGGGCAGGGTGCCGTTTAAAGGTAACATGGCCGAGGTGGTTTACCAGTACATTGGCGGCCTGCGCGCAGGTATGCATTACTGTGGTGCCGCAACTATTGAAGACCTGCAAAAAGCACGCTTTGTACGTATCACCGCTGCCGGTATGCGCGAAAGCCACCCGCACGATATTACCATTACTAAAGAAGCACCGAATTATACTTCGCGGTAAGGTATTAGAGGTTGGAGATTAGAGATTAGTTTTGAGAAATTCTAAACTCTGATCTCTAAATTCTGAAATAAAAATACCCGGGTAAGAAAAAACTAATCTCCAATTAACCGATCACTAATCAACTAAATGCAAAGCATTGCCATTTTCTGCGGCGCCAACTTCAACGGCGATCCTCTGCTTAAACAAGCCATTGAAACATTGGCTGATGTTTTTGTAGCAAAGAATATCAAAGTGGTTTATGGTGGTGGCAAGGTAGGAGTGATGGGCTTGATAGCCGATGCCATGCTTAGTCGTGGTGGCGAGGTAATTGGTGTTATTCCGCAGTTTTTGATTGACAAGGAAGTGGGCCACATGGGTATCACCGAATTGCACGTGGTTGATAACATGCACCAACGCAAACAAATGATGAATGACCTTTGCGACGGCATCATTATGCTGCCGGGTGGTTTTGGTACGCTCGAAGAATTTTTTGAAGTACTTACCTGGCTGCAGTTGGGCCTGCACAATAACCCTGTAGGCGTGCTCAACATTAGCGGCTTCTACGACCATTTGTTAAAGCAAATGGATGTTATGGTAGAGCAGCGCTTTCTTAAACCCGCTAACCGCCAACTGGTGCTCACTTCTGCCGACCCCGCGGAACTGGTAAGCCTGATGGAAAACATCGACATAAAGCCCGATGAAGTTTGGTTTAAAGACCGGAACCTGACTTAATTATTCCGTTATTAACTTAACTATTCGCGGGTCTGATGTATAACCTTATTCTATGAGTTGGACTAATAGTTACAATACCATTAGTTAATTCATTGTTAGATAACACAATATACATTTCTACCTCTACGCCGTTTTTTCTAAAAACATCTTTTCTTTTAACCCTTCCGGTTTCTATTGCTGATAGGTCTTCTATTGAACCTGTAGTTTCAGGAGTACCATAATTGGCACTTACCTGGGCAAGCAGTTCTTTATATTTGTTCACATAGTTCATCAAAACCGTGGTAGGTTGTGTAGTCGCATGATGATCTTCGGTAAAATTACTGTCGTCCCATTCATAAAGGATATTATTGATGGTAGAGTCTTTGGCATTGGCGAAATAATATACCCACAGGTTAGGCACATTTTTTTCAGGCCGCTCAAAAACTACCGGATCCGCAATACCCGGTGGGTTAATGTAGGTGCTCCACAGATCAACAGGCTTGCTTTTCAAATTGGTTTCGTAACTGCGTATTTCCGCTATGTTTTTGTTTTTAATATCAAAATTGATCTGCGCGGTGGTAAACTGGCAGAAAAAAGGCACAACATATAGTAAAGCGGCAAAGCTTTTAAAATAACTCATCATAAAAATAGGCGCAGGTTTATGGTTTACCTGCAATTGGTTAAATGCTAAAGTAAGTAATTTTAGCCGGATTAGCTGCTAATTGTTTAACTTACACTACCAAATAATACCTTTTAATTGAAGTATTGTTTTTAAAGTCACCCTTACACCTTTAAATATTTGCTTAATGCATATCAACTTATCTGATGAAGATTTTCAAGGACTTATCACTTTATTGCTTGGATGTATTTTCCTTTTCACAGGATATATTTATACAAGGCGTAACCGTATGCTTTATGATAAAGGGATTAAGGTAGAAGGAGTAATTTTCTCCATTGAACGCAATGATGGATTAAGAGTTGGCAACCGTATTGAGCCGGATTATTACGTAACCATAAGATATACCACGACCGATAACCTGTGGATAACCAAACGCTATGATGAGATAAGAGACGCCTTAACTTTATCTGAAGGCGACAAAGTTAAGGTCATATATAATCCTGCTGACCCGGAAGAGTTTATTTTAGGTGATGGAAGATCTAAGTTTGGGCCATTGGTATTTACGTTGATTGGCGTTTTGCTAATTGCCGGTTCTGTGATAGCATACTTATTTAATTTAAAAATTTTTAGCTAATGATAAAATATTTTTTGTTATTGATAGCGTTTTTTTCATTCTCTGCGTCGGCTCAGATCAATCGAAAACCTATTCTAATTGATACACATAACGATGCCATATCCAATGAGCTCATCACCGGTTCCGATTTAGGCAAATTACAGCAAACAGGCAATTTAGACCTGGTACGAGCCAAAATTGGCGGCCTCAATGCACAGGTATTTTCCATTTGGTGCGGCGACCAATATGGCAATGGCACTGCATTTCGCTTTGCTAACCGTGAAATAGACTCGCTTGATGCGTTAATTAAACGGTACCCAAATAAAATAAAGTTAGTCACTACCTCTACCGATCTGCAAAAGACGGTTAAACAAGGCAAATTTGCCGCGTTGATAGGCGTAGAAGGCGGCCATATGATAGAAAGCCGGCTGGATTATATTGACAGCCTTGCTAAAAGGGGCATGATCTACCTCACCCTAACCTGGAATAACAGTACCCCCTGGGCCACATCAGCCCGCGACGAGGTATTACATGGTGATACCCTGAAACATAAAGGACTTACAGACTTTGGCAAAGCCGTAATTAAAAAATTAAACAGGCTGGGTGTTATTATTGACCTTTCTCATCCCGGTGAGCAAACTTTTAAGGATGTAATGGCACTAACCAGTAAACCGGTAATGGCATCGCATAGTTGCGCTTACGCGCTGGCACCCCATCGCCGTAATTTAAAAGATTACCAGCTAAAAGCCATTGCTAAAAACGGCGGTGTAGTATTTGTAAATTTCTACAGCGGTTTTTTAGATACCGCCTATGAAGCAAAGCACGAAGCCTACCTTTCCAGGCATAAGCCCCAACTGGATTCATTAATGAAGATCTACCACGATTATGACCTGGCCAGTATACGCCTTAACGCCATTAACAAAGCCGAGGCAGACCAGTTACGCCCGCCATTGAGCCTGCTCATCAAACACATTGATTATATGGTGAAACTAATAGGTGCCGATCATGTAGGTATCGGGTCGGATTTTGACGGCGCTGAATCATACCCGCTTGGCTTAGACAGCGTAACCGATTACCCTAAAATCACCGCGGAACTGGTTAAACTGGGCTACGAAGAGAGTGATATTGACAAAATATTGGGCCGCAATTTTATCAGGATCCTTAAAGCGAACAGGGGGTAGTTAACAGCTTATCAACACACCTGCCGCAGCGTTAATAAGTTTTACGGGGTGTTGACTGTCCTTGTTTATGTTTTTATTAAATTCGCATCTCATTAATATATGCAAATGTCACAAGATACTGAACACGTTAAATGTTTAATTATAGGTTCGGGACCTGCAGGTTATACCGCGGCCATTTACGCTTCGCGCGCCGATCTTAAGCCCGTTATGTACACTGGTATGCTTGCCGGCGGTCAGCTTACCCAAACTACCGAAGTGGAGAATTTTCCCGGTTACCCCAATGGCATTATGGGCCCCGAAATGATGGAAGATTTCCGTAAACAGGCAGAGCGTTTAGGAACCGATATACGCTTTGGTTACGTAAGTTCAGTTGATTTTGCATCACTACCACACAAAGTAGTAGTTGATGAAAGCAAAACTATTTTGGCAGATACCGTTATTATCTCTACAGGCGCTTCGGCCAAATGGCTCGGCCTGGAGAGCGAACAAAAATATAGTGGCTTTGGCGTATCAGCCTGTGCCGTGTGCGATGGCTTTTTCTTTAAGGGGCAGGATGTGGCTATAGTTGGTGCCGGTGACACCGCCGCCGAAGAAGCTACTTACCTGGCTAAGATGTGCCGCAAGGTGTACATGATCGTTCGCAGAGATGAGTTCCGTGCTTCAAAAGCCATGGTGCACCGCGTATTAAATACGCCGAACATTGAGGTATTATACAATACCGAAACCATTGAAATAATGGGCGATGGTACCAGCGTTAACGCGGTTAAAGTGTGTAACAATCAAAGCCAGCAGGAAACTATTTTAGATGTGACCGGCTTTTTCGTAGCTATTGGCCATAAACCCAATACCGATATTTTCCGCGGATGGATTAATATGGATGAAACCGGCTATATTATAACACGTCCCGGTTCAACAGAGACCAATGTGGAAGGCGTATTTTGCTGCGGCGACGCCCAGGATCATATTTATCGCCAGGCTGTTACCGCGGCCGGTACAGGCTGTATGGCAGCTATAGACGCAGAGCGTTACCTGGCTGCAAAAGAGCATGTGGTTACCGCTTAAACGGTTAATTGATTAGAGATTTGTGATCAAAGATTGGTTAATTAAAGATTAGAGATTAGAGATTAGAGATTAGAGATTAGTGCTTAAGGTACAATTATATATTTCCTAATCTTTAATCTTTAACCTACAGTCTCTAATACAGCTTCCTAAAAAACTTTAAAAAGGCCGGTTCTTTATAACGAACCGGCTTTTTTGTTTCTATTCGGGTAATTTTTGTGTGATAATGACACATTATTTTCAAATAATGTTAAATTCACAGCTCATTATTCACCTGAAGAAATACGTCATGCTTAAAACGCTAACTGCTTTATTATTCTCCTGCTTCTTAGTATCGTCTGCAATGGTAAACGCGCAGGATACCGATCCTTATGCCGGTATCATCCCGGCACCGGTATCTGTTAAAAAAGCCGCGGGCCAATTTGTTCTTAGTCAGGAAACGGTTATACAGGCAGATACACCTGATAATAAAGCAGTTCAGTTTTTTTCCAAATACATGGCCAATAATATGGCCTACAATAAACAGGTGGCCACCCGCAACGCGCGTGTAAGCACTACAAGTATTGTTTTCACTTCTGCCGGCACCGATAACCTACCGGCAGAGGGGTATCGCTTAACCATTACACCAAACCAGGTCACTGTTGCAGGTAAAGGTGCCGGCCTTTTTTATGGTGTGCAAACCCTCATTCAATTAATGCCGCTTGAACATGGCGGAACAGCGAAGCTACCTGCTGTTGTTATTGAAGATTATCCGCGATTTGGTTACCGGGGCATGATGCTTGATGTTTGCCGCCACTTCTTTACGGTTGAATTTGTAAAAAGGTATATCGACCTGATGGCGGCTTATAAGCTTAACCGCTTTCACTGGCATTTAACCGACGACCAGGGATGGCGAATTGAGATAAAAAAATATCCGAGATTGACCTCTGTTGGCAGCTTTAGAAAAGAAAGCGTAATAGGCAACTACAAAGACCGCCAACCGCTGCAATATGATGGTGTACCGGTATCCGGCTATTACACGCAGGAGCAGATACGCGATGTGGTAAAATACGCGCAGGACAGGTACATTACTATTGTACCCGAAATTGAGATGCCCGGCCACGCCCTAGCGGCGCTTGCCGCTTACCCGGAGTTGAGCTGCAACCCCGATCAAAAGTATGAGGTATCGGGCAAATGGGGTGTGTTTAATAATATCTTTTGCCCCTCAGAAAAAACCTTTGGCTTTTTGCAGGATGTTTTAACTGAGGTGATGGAACTGTTCCCGGGTAAGTACATCCATATTGGTGGCGACGAAGCGCCTAAAGAAGTATGGAAGCAATCTAAATTTTGCCAGGACCTCATCAGGCGGCTTAACCTAAAAAATGAGCATGGTCTGCAAAGCTACTTTGTACAACGTATGGAGAAGTTTGTGAACAGCAAAGGCCGCAGCATTATTGGCTGGGACGAAATATTGGAAGGCGGCCTGGCACCTAACGCCACGGTAATGAGCTGGAGAGGCGAGGAGGGCGGTATTGAGGCTGCCAAACAAAACCATGATGTGATCATGACGCCGAGCAGCCAGGGTTTATATTTTGACCATACCCAGGGCAAACTTAACCAGGAGCCGGTTGGCATTGGTGGCAACGCGCCTATACAAAAAACCTATGCTTATAATCCAACGCCTGCATCATTAACGCCCGACCAGCAAAAGTATATCAAAGGCGTACAAGCTAACCTTTGGACGGAATACATCACCACCGAAAACAAAGTAGAGTACATGATATTACCACGCATGCTGGCACTATCAGAAGTGGCATGGTCGCCTTTGGCTAATAAAAATTTCAAGGACTTTTATGAAACACGCCTGCCGGATCATCTGGCATGGTTTGATAAAAACGGCTACAACTTTCGTGTACCGCCGGCCATTGGCGCTGCTGATACGGTAATGATAGCGCCGGTAATGACGGTGAATTTAAAATCGCCGGTTACGGGAGCCAAAATATACTATACGATTGACGGTTACACCCCACGTGAAACCGAACTGCTGTATACCAAGCCCATGACATACCAGGTACCCCTAAACGAATTTCGCGATCTGAAAACCATTGTGGTAACACCTGCGGGCCGCAGAAGTGTAATTACGGCTGCCAAGGTATTTAATAAAAGGCCGTTGCCGCCAATAGCTTACAACGGAAATGCCCAGGGTTTAAAATACCAGGTTTCGGAAGGCACATATATCAACACTACGCAGATAAACCCGGCCGCGGTAATAGATACCGGCGTTGCTAAAAGTTTCAGTACCGCGCTAAGTGCCTTTAAAAAGGAGTTTGATAAGTATGGCGTTGTGTTTAGTGGTTATATAAAGATTGACGTTGATGGTAATTATGGCTTTTCAACAGCCTCATCAAATGGTTCGGTATTATTGATAGATGAAATACCTATTGTCGATAACGATGGTCGCACCGGACTGATTGAGCAGCAGGGTGTCATTCCATTGCAGAGGGGTTACCATAAAATAACTATCAAATATGTAGACGCAAACACATCGGGTAGTGGTTTACGTGTTTATATGACCATACCCGGTAAGCCTAAAGGTGAAATTTCGCCGGATATGATGTATTATTAATAGCCGATATAAAATATAATGTTAAAAGGTAGATACTCAATTGCAGTTGCTGCTTTGGCTTTACTTGCCGCCTGCAGCAGTAATGATAAAAAGCCGGTTAAGGCCAGCGCTCCCGCTAAGCCCGCGTTAATGGCGCCTTTCAGGTACCATAAAGCCATAGAAGTATCGCCGGGACAAACGTATGATGTAGTAAGCTGGGGCAGGGGCTCAACCGATGCCGGCGCTTTTGCTATTTTACATTCCGATTCGGCTAAAATTAAATATACCACTACCACGGGCGACCTGGACGGCGCCATTGCTGACGTGTATAACGCTGACATGGATAATGATGGCAACCCGGAAATACTGATTGAAGCTAAAGCAAAAGATACCGTTAATTATGCGCGTATATATGGCTTTGAGTTCAATAATAACTCCGTAAATAAGCTGGATTTTCCTAAACTCACAGCTTCGCAACGCAAGGGTTATCGTGGCAACGATAATTTTTATATCAGAGAAGGTAAACTGATAAGAGAGTTTCCTATTTACAGTTCCAACGATTCGCTGGCCAAGCCAAGCGGAGCTAAACGCCAATTAGAATACAGCCTGCGTAATAATAACTTTTCAGTAAAGCAAATCAGTAAAGACTCTACTGATACCATTACGGCTACCCCAAAAAATACGGAACCAAAATCAACCAATGAGGACAAAACCTCAAGATCAACGAAAAAGAAAAAAAGCGAAAGCCATAAGAAGCATCATAAAAGAAGAAGGCGCTAAATATAGCTACACACTTACCCCGAATGCATACTTTACATCGGCCCAAAATTCATCAAGCGCAATGATACGGGGTTTAAAAAAAGAAATTAACCGGGGCCAGTCTTCTTTCTGATAAATGCTTACAGGCGCCAACTCCGCATATACACGGCTAATGGTTTTGCCATATTCATCTGTATCATGCAGCTGCCATTGCCATTCCTCATTCAGAGTAGTATGCAGGATGCTTTTATAGGAGAGTAACTGATCAAAATACAATTCCTGTAGTTCCACATCAGGGTGGGCCAAGTCAATA
The DNA here is from genome assembly GCF_002288635.1 of Mucilaginibacter sp. MD40. GTDB lineage: Bacteria > Bacteroidota > Bacteroidia > Sphingobacteriales > Sphingobacteriaceae > Mucilaginibacter. The sequence continues at coordinate 2,486,055 of NZ_NRSW01000001.1, forward strand.
GAAATAGTCGCCGAGCGGTTATCGGCCTGCATTCTGAAATAGATATGCTTTGCCCCGGTTTTATAATTGATCCAGTTGGTTTTTAAGCCATCGGCAGATAAAACAGGCGTCATATATTGCCCAAAGGCCGTCCAGAACGCCTGTTTTAACTGTGATGCTTGTTCTTTGCTATACATTAAATACCCTCAACCCTGAAAGGGGCCGTTAATTTTTCATCGGCAGAACTGCTGCCCAACACTAACTGATAGTTCCCCTTGTGTAATTGCCAGTCGCGCTTATACAGATCCCATTTGCGCAGTTCCTTAACGGGTATTTTAATGGTTACCGTATTGGCGCTGCCTTTAGTAACCGTTACCCGCTTAAAGGCCTTAAGCTCTTTGTAGGGCATACGTTCAACAGACGGGTATTTGATGTAGGCTTGTACCACCTCATCACCATTAAAATTACCGGTGTTTTTTACGTTCACGGTAACGCTAATGGTATCATTTAGCTTATACGAATCCTTTAGTGGATTACTTAGGGCATATTCAAATGAAGTGTAACTCATACCAAAGCCAAAAGGATACTGTACCGGCCCATTATAATAACGGTAAGTGCGGCCCGCCATGTTGTAATTGTGGTATTCGGGCAAGTCGCTAAGGCTTTTATAAAAAGTTACCGGCAAGTGGCCCGATGGCGATACATCACCAAATAAAATATCAGCTAAGGCATTTCCGCCTTGTTCGCCTGGGTACCAGGCTAATATTACCGCGTCGGCATAGGGGGCAATAGCATCAATATTCACGTCGCTACCGGCGGTAACCACTGCGATAATTGGCTTTTTGACATCATGGCGTAGCTTTTTCAGAAAAGCGATATGGCTGGCCGGGAGATCGATATTCAATTTATCACCACCACCTGCAGCCAGGAAAGCATCGCCCTCTTCACCCTCATAAACAGGGGACAGGCCCAAAACCGCGATGGTAACATCAGCGTTACCCGCTGCCCATATACCACCAAAATGAGTAGTGTCACGGTTATCAGCACCCATATCATATTCCACACGTGCGGCAGGGCCAACGGCAGCTGTAATGCCCTCTACAAAATTTACCACTTTACCTGCACCATGATAGTTGCCTATTAAAGCGTCATAAGAAGTAGAGGTGGGGCCTATAACCATGTAGCTACTGTATTTTCTCTTACTTAACGGCAATATGTGCTGATCATTCTTTAACAGCACCATGCTCTGCTGCGCCACTTTTCTGGCCAGGGCGATATGTTGGGTGTTATGTACGCTATCGGCGCCATAAGCATGGTATGGGCTAAGGCTGGCATCATCGTAAAACCCTAATTTGAATTGGGTGCGTAATGAAGCTGATAAAGCACGGTCAACATCACTGTTTTTTAACAAACCACGCTTCACGGCAGCCAGCACATCATTCTGCAAAAGCGTTGAGCAATCCAGGTTTACACCTGCCTTTATCGCCTCTGCCGCAACTACCACCTGGTCCGGCTCGGTTTTATGGCGAAGATAAATATCATCTAACGCGCCGCAATCGGTAACTACCTGTCCTTTAAATTTCCACTCTTTTAGCAATATGTCATGTAAAAGGGTATTGCTGGTGCAGCAGGGTTCGTTATTTAGGCGGTTATAACCACACATCACACTGGCTACGCCACCATCAACCAGATATTTAAATGAGTAAAGGTATGTTTCGCGCAGGTCTTTCTCATCTACTACCGCGTTAAATTCGTGCCTTCCGGCTTCAGGGCCGCTATGTACGGCAAAGTGTTTGGCCGTAGCGCTTGCCTTGAGATGATTGGGATCATTCCCCTGTAAACCGCTTACAAAGGCCGCGCCCATACGCGAAGTAAGAAAAGGGTCTTCGCCATAAGTTTCCTGACCGCGCCCCCAACGTGGGTCACGGAAAATATTAATGTTAGGTGTCCAGAAGGTAAGCCCCATATATTGTAAACGCCTGCCCATACCGGTTGAAAGGTTGTATTTAGCCCTTGCTTCGGTAGATATAACGGTTGATACCTGTTTTAGCAGATCATCATTAAACGTTGCCGCCATCCCTATGGCTTGCGGAAATATGGTGGCCTCGCCGGCGCGTGCCACGCCATGCAAAGCCTCGTTCCACCAGTTATAAGCGGGGATACCCAGGCGCGGCACGGCTTTACTGTTGTAACCAAGCAGATCAATTTTTTCCTGTATGGTTAAGCGCGATAACAGGTCTTTGACCCGTACTTCAACAGGCTGCTTCGGGTCTTTGTATATTGGTTTTTGCTGCGCGGATGCCAATAACGGCATTAACAGAATAAAAGCCAGGCGGGTAAACCTATTTCTCATTATTACAGTTTTTATAAATAAAGGCTAACTTAAAAGATTTAGCGGGCATGAGCAACAAAGTATAGCCCTAAACGCTACATTAGCAACAAATGCTTACTTTTTTGCAAATATGATAAAATGACTTCGGCTTACCTATTCCTGATCTGATAACCATGCAACAATCTATTATTCACGTATCCCTATTAGTTAATGACTATGATGAGGCCATTGATTTTTATTGCAATAAATTAAACTTCGATATAGTTGAAGATACAACATTAACGCCTGACAAGCGGTGGGTATTAATTAAACCTCCCGGCTCATCGGGCTGCTGCTTGTTGCTGGCAAAAGCGGCAAACGAAATGCAAACGGCAAGCGTTGGCAATCAATCCGGAGGGCGGGTTTTCTTGTTTCTGGAGACTGATGATTTTTACCGCGATTACCACCGGATGCTAAACAACGAGATTATCTTTGTGCGCGAACCCCTTAACGAGAGCTATGGCATTGTAGCTGTTTTTAAGGACCTGTACGGCAACCTTTGGGACCTGATACAAAGGCATAGCCAAAAAAATAATTGATTATATGATGAGGGTCTTATTTACTTGCGCCATTATTGGGTTGATACTTTTCCCATCTGCATCACCGGCTCAGCAAAAAACATTATTTAACACTGATGAAAAGCCACGACTGATCTCCAGGCAATTTTCTTTTACCGAAGGGCCGTCAGTCGATGCAGCGGGGAATATATTTTTTACCGACCAACCCAATAACCGCATCTGGAAATATGATACCCTTGGCAAATTATCTGTTTTTATGGAGAATGCAGGCAGGGCCAATGGCACTTATTTCGACAAGAAGGGCAACCTGATAGCTTGCGCCGATGAACATAACCAGTTATGGCGTATTACTCCGAAGGGCAAAATAAAGATATTGCTTAACAACTACAGCGGGCGGTTAGTTAATGGCCCAAACGACTTATGGGTTAGTCCGCATGGCGATATATATTTTACAGACCCTTATTACCAGCGGGATTATTGGTCACGCACCAAAAGCGAGCAAAGCGGTCAAATGATATTTGTATTGCTTAAAGGGAACAGGGAAGCTCTATTTTTAGATAGCCTGGTAAAGCCGAATGGAATTGTTGGCTCCCCGGATGGTAAAACTTTGTTTGTTGCTGATATAGGAGCCGGCAAGATCTATAAATACCCCATCCTTAAACCAGGCAGGTTAGGAGCAAAGGAACTCTTTTATGAACAAGGGGCAGACGGCATTACACTTGACGAGCGGGGTAACCTTTACCTTGCCGGAAACGGCATTACCGTTATTGATCCGAACGGTAAAAAAATAGCGCATATCGATATTCCCGAACCTTGGACTGCTAATTTATGCTTTGGCGGAAAAAACCGCGATGAGCTTTTTATAACGGCTTCCAATGCGATATATGTTTTAAAAATGAATGTAAAAGGAGTAGAGTAATTGAATATCAGTTACTTTAGCAATGAATTGCGTTCTTTTGAGAATAACTTATATACCTGCTTATCTACAAAGCCAGGCAAAAATTTATTGATTAACACCGTTAACTTGCCTTGCGTAGTGAGTATTAATGTGCGCTTACGTTGCTCTGTGGCGTTGGCAATGCGTGTGGCCACTTCTTCGGCAGTCATCATTTTATCTTCGTGCAAAGTACTCTCACCCTGGGCCACACCTTCAGCGTTTAAGGCGGTGTTTCTGATGTTTGATGCCGTAAAGCCCGGGCATGCTACCATAATATGTACACCGGTATGCAAGTTTTCTATCCGCAACGCGTCCATAAAGCCATTCATAGCGAACTTGGAAGCCGAATATCCTGTACGACCCGGCAAGCCTTTGTAACCGGCTATTGATGATACCGCTACAATGCTCCCTTTGGTCTTGAGGATTTCAGGTAAAGCGTGCTTGGTACAATAAACCGTTCCCCAAAAATTCACGTCCATTAATTTCTTCAGCACAGACACCTCTGTATCTTTGAACAGAGCTCGCATAGACATACCCGCATTGTTAATGAGTATATCCACCTTTCCAAAAGTGAGTTGCGCTTGTTTAATAAGCGATTTACAATCTTCGTCTATAGTAACGTCACATTGTACGGCTACTGCTCTGTTGCTGTATCTGGCCTCGATATCCTGTGTGATCTCGCAAAGGGTAACAAACTGCCTGGCACCTAATACCAAATTGGCTCCCCGTTTTGCAAACTCATAAACCAACGCTTTGCCTATTCCGGAAGAAGCCCCTGTAATAACAACTACTTTACCTTTCAATTTCATATTTCGGTGCGAACAACTGTGGTATGCCCGGTAATTTTAACTCGGGTTTTTTAAACAGATATTTCGCTGCGAAGATAAACATAGCGCCATAATAATGTTTGATGTAATTCCAGCTTGTAGTGGGTTTGATCTGCTTATTAAAGCTCAAAATATAGGTACGTGGGTAATAATAATTCTTGTAGCCCAAAAGCCTTAACCTGAAAGAAATATCAATATCATGGCCAAAATAAGCCAACTTTTCATCAAGCAGGCCGGTTTGCGCTAACGCTTGTTTACGTAACAGCATAAACGCGCCATTAACCACGTCAACTTCGGTAGTGGCAAATTCCTCTTCCTCGACCCAGTTATCGTTATTCTTATAAAGCCTGGATTTAGTAAAATATTTAGACAAACCGGTAAGCTTTAAAAGCGCCGCCCATGGCTTTGTAAAACCGGTTCTTGAATGAGGTATGAAACGACCGCCTGGTGTAAGCGCCCTAACGCCAACGCTACCTGCTTCGGGGTGGGCATCCATAAAGTCTACTACCTGCTCAATTGTTTTTTTGCCGCTTATAATATCCGCATTGACCAGTAAAATATACTCACCAGACGCTAACTCTATACCTTTATTTCGGGATGCGGATACCCCAAGGCTTTGTTCATTCACCATCAATTTAGCTTCCGGAAAATCTTCATTCAGCATTTTTACCGACTTATCGGTAGAAGCATCATCAATGATAATAAGCTCATAATCAATATCTCTGCAAGCTCTTGTTAAAGTAAAAAGAGCCTGCCTGAGCAGGGTGCACATGTTGTAATTAACTACAATGACAGAAAGTTTCATAAGCGTCAGGATGGTGAATTTTCATACGGCACACGAGTCACAATAGAACGCCCTAAAGTAATTTCGTCAACGTACTCTAACTCACCACCAAAAGCAATGCCACGAGCTATGGTAGAGATATTTATATTAAATTGTTTTAAGCGCTTATGCAGATAGAATATGGTAGTATCGCCCTCCATAGTTGCGCTTAAAGCAAAAATTGTTTCTTTTACATTACCATCCTTTAATCTTTCAACAAGGGTATCCACCTGCAGGTCGCCGGGGCCAATACCATCCATGGGCGATATCAAACCACCTAAAACGTGGTAAACACCATTGTATTGGTTGGTATTTTCAATAGCCATAACATCACGCGTATCTTCCACCACGCAAATGGTAGTGTGGTCACGCCGGGGCGACGCGCATATTTCACATATCTTCTGATCAGATATATTATGGCAGGTTTCACAAAACTGTATCTCCGTGCGTAATTTGGTGATAGCGGTACTAAACTTTTGCACTTCTGCCACATCGCGGTTGAGTAAATGCAATACCAGCCTTAACGCGGTCTTTTGCCCTACACCCGGTAATTTCGCAAACTCAGCTACCGCTTCCTCCAACAATTTTGATGAAAAATTCATTGAGCGAAGATACTCATTTTACTGTCTGTTTGCTACTCATCCCATAGCGGTTAGCTATGCTAAAGATTGACTACGGTACTGCTGTGCTGCACAAGATAAATAAGAAAAGGAGACAAATAAACACTCTTGTTATCAGCTATTTGATCGTCGTTAGTTCAATAATAAATTCACACAAGTAGTGTATTTAATCATGTATAACTAATTGATCATTAAAGCACAATTAAAAAAGCAAAGGCATTCCGTGCGGAACGCCTTTAAAGATCAATGATCGCAGATTTTGAGTGTATTTCTTGTAACTGAATCGTTAATAATTAACGGGTTGATACATTAACATTGCTGCTGCCGTTTACCTCAACAGTAGTACCGCCACCGTTTACTTTACCTACCACATCATCTTTATCCTTACGGCCCTGGAAATCGCCATTTACATTGAAGCTTACACGGTTGCCATGGAGGCTTACATCCATGCCGGCTTTCTGGGGAACCAGCAGGTCAATATGCCCGGCACTGGTTTCCAACTTAACATACCTGCCAAGTTTGTCCATCTGTACGTGTACGCTGCCACCACTGGTTTCGGCGTTTACGCTTCCGGCTATTTTCATCAAATTAATGCTTCCACCGGAAGTACTGGTGATCAGTTCGCCATCAACATTATTCCCTTCAATGCTACCGCCGCTTGTTTCAGCACTTACATGCCCTTTAAGGTCAGTTAAGTTTAATGAGCCGCCGCTGGTTTCCAGTTTAATGTTTCCGCTGCAACGCGCGGCGGTAATGCTGCCACCGCTCGTTTCCAGATCAATGTTGTTACGGCTGTCGGTAACGGTAATGCTGCCGCCACTGGTTTCGCCTTTAATGTTACCGGTAATGTTAGCTACAGATAAGCTACCGCCGCTAGTTTCAAAATTTTGGCTGCCGTTTAAGCTCTTTAAAGTAATAGAGCCACCACTGGTATTTAAATTGGTTGAGGTTTGGCTGCCTACATAAACTTTAAAGCCTATGCTGAGCGATTGTCTCCAGTCCATATTATTACGACGGCTTTTGGCTGTAGCGTGTAATTCGCCGTTATGTATATCAATATCTAAGATGTAATCCTGCTCAAGGCGTTTCTTTATTTCGTCTTTGGTGTACTCACGGCCGTTATTACCCACTACAAATACATCAATATGGGGGGCTTCTTTACCTTCGCCACTTACCAGTAAACTGCCGCCGCTGGTATTCAGAAATACTTTTTTAATACCGTCGTTACTTAATGACCGGGTATAATAGGGCTCTTTGCCGGTTTGTGCAAAAGCCGCGCTTGCAGATGAAGCCATCAGCAATAAGAATAGGTATTTTTTCATGTGTGTTTAATGGTTTATTTCTACTAAGACGAGTATTATCGCCTCAACGTTGCAAGAGATTTTATAATTATTCGTTTTTTAAGCTTTTAACTGGATTTACCATAGCGGCCCTTACCGACTGGAAGCTCACGGTAATGAGTGCTATCAAAGTTACAGCAGCAGCTGTGCCAGCAAACAACCAAATATTAGGCTTTATACGGTAGGCAAAATCCTGTAACCATGCATGTGTAGTATACCAGGCCAGGGGCAGGGCGATAATTAGCGATACAATTATGAGCCTGATAAATGATGCCGAGAGTGCGGTGGTAATATCAAATATACTTGCACCTAACACTTTGCGGATACCTATTTCCTTAACGCGCTGCCTGGCTATATATGATGACAGGCCAAACAAGCCCATACACGCAAGCGCTATGGCTATTGCGGCAAATACATTTAAGGCATCGCCCAGGCGTAGTTCTGCCTTATATAATTTATCAAAATCAGCATCCATAAAGCTATACTCGAAAGGCATTTGCGGCATTATTGCTTTGAGTTTGCCTTGTATGCCCGCTATGGTTTGCCGGATATGCTTGCCGGATATTTTAACCAGCAAATTGCGGCCTCTTGGTTCAGTAAATAGTACCAGCGGCTTTATAGTGTTGTGTAACGATTGAAAATTAAAATCCTTAATTACAGCCTTAACAAAACCAGGGCGCGTGGCATCAAGGTACATTTTTTTACCTACGGCCTGTTGCGCAGTCCAACCAAGCGCTTTTGCCGCCGACTCATTTATGATAAAGTGATAAATATTCTTTGTTTGATTATCGTCTTTAATATCTTCTACATCCTGGCGTGTAAAGTCGGCCCCAACCAGTATATGCAGTCCTGTTGTTTTAATATAGTCCTCATCTACAGGGTTAGCGGTAACGGCAAGCTGCTCATTTTCGGGCATGGCATCATTACGCATATTATAGCCACCCACTATATTTACAGGCGTATTTACGCAACGGGAAACAGATACGATATCCTTATCCGCTTTTAACTCGTTTTTGATCAGGTCAACCTTATCATTGAGGCTATAACTAAAAGGCAATACCAACAAGCGATCGCGGTTGTAGCCTAAATCTTTATTACGTATAAAGTTTAATTGTTTCTGGATAATAAAGGTTGAAGCGATCAGTAACACCGATACAGAAAACTGGAAAACAATAAGCGCTTTTCGGGTGAACTGCCCCGAGCCGGTATTTTTAAAGGAGCCTTTTAACACTTTTACCGGCTGGAAACCGGTTAAAACCAATGCAGGATAAAATCCGGCAAAAAAACTTACGCCTATCATTACCACAACAACACCTGTTATAAACGGAAAGGTAAAAAGGGTACTGACGGTAAGTTGCCTGTCGGTAAGTTGATTAAATGCAGGCAAAGCCACTATAGCCACAAACACACTGATGATAATGGCTACCATACACATAAATGCCGATTCGCTGATGAACTGCCAGAATAGTTGCATTTTATCAGCCCCGATAACTTTTCGTACGCCTACTTCTTTTGCGCGTTCCATAGAACGGGCCGTGTTGAGATTGATGTAAGTAAAGCAGGCAATAACCAGTATAAGCAGCGAAACCGCTTCAAGGATATAAATGTACCTGATGTTATTATTAGGTTCAAAACCCGGGAAAGGAGAGTGCAGGTGTACGCTTTTATATGGTTCCAGCGAGAAATTTACGCTCGCACCTTTGCCATTCATTTCCCGTTGCATGAAAGGCCCTATTTTTGACTGGAGCGATTCAAATGACGATGGATTTTTAAGTAGTAGGTAAGTTGTATAATTCGCATTCCAATAACTGCTCTCCTCATCAGTGATACCTAAAGATGAAAAGGAGGCCAGCATATCAAATTTAATTTGCGAATTGCTTGGGCAATCCTGCATTAACCCGCTTACCTGGTAAAGACTGGTGTCGTTAGAAACTTTGAGGCTTTTACCTATCGGATCCGCATCGCCAAAATAGCGCCTGGCAGTAGTTTGTGTAATAACTATCTTATGAGGGGCATTTAGGACAGTAGCAGCATCGCCCCTGAGCATTTTAAATGAAAAAATCTTGAAAAATGATGGATCGGCATACAGGAAGTTTTTTTCGGCAAATGATTTATCATTATAGCTAACAGCGATCTTGCTGGATAGCATGCCGTATAAACGTACCGCGTCAACCACTTCGGGGAAAGTACGTTTAAATACAGGGGCTACCTTAACACTTGTAAAATTGCCCTTGTTAGACTCACCGCCTCCATCAAACTTATACTCCATAATTACCCTGGCAATCCTGTCACCATTCTGCTGCATACTATCATAGCTAAGCTCATGAAAAATGTACAGGCCTATGAGCATACAGCTGCTTAAACCAATAGTAAGGCCCAATAAGTTAATAAAAGTGAATGCCTTGTTTTTAGAAAGGCTGCGTAGGGATATCTTAAAGTAATTTTTAAACATAATTCACCGATAAATCAAACTGCATATCAAAATTACATGCCAGCTACATAAATTGCTTTTTTACAGTAAATTAAGTTATTTAAAGCGAAGCTACACGTTCGTTACCGTAACAGTGAGTGTACGGTTATGATACAGTTACTAAAATTATGGCTTACCCCGCTATTTATGTACAGAAGGCTCATAAGCGTAAACTACCTGATAAGGCTGGTTTTTTAATTTAGCCGACAACTGGCCTATATGCAGGTCTTCGGCCTGGGGCGTAGGCTCACAAACCGTATAGGCTTTTCCGTTATAATTAACAGCCTCACCAACAGGTTGGTTAAAGCTTACCGCCATGGTAATATGGGTAGGATAGAGCATGGCTATCATAGGCAGGTTGTACAGTTCTTTTACCAGGTAAAAAAACAAAGCGGCACGGTCATCACAATCACTGTAGGTAGCGGCGAGGGTTTCTCCGGGCGAGAGGCGCCTTTCGCGGCCATAGTTTTCCTGGTCATCCTCATACAAGAAAGCGTAGCGGGTAAAACGCATCAGGTAGTCAACGCCTTTCTTTTCGTCCATTCCCTTTAATACGCTTTTTAGAGTAGGTATCAATGAGCTATATGTTTCCCTGCTTAGGGGTATGTTAAAATAAGTTTCAAAGCTCACGCCAGGGTAATTATTAAAAGCCGCTTGCTGGTTGGTGTTAAGCCTGATCTTGAAGTGATAGGTTTGCTGCCCATACCGGAAGGTCATACTTTTTTCTACATCACCGGCGGGCGTAAAATCAGGCATTAAGGTTACTTTGTATGAAAACGGGATAACTTTTTCCGGCACAGGTAATAGAACGGGTACGGGCGGGTCGGTGTTAAGATTGGCGTAGGCATAATCATGTATGTTAAGGCATACAAACTGCTTCCCATCAACCATAAAATAGGGGATATCCTTTATCTCCTCGTTATTGTACACATAAAAAATAATTTTTTGATGCGATAAGGCCAGCCGTGCGTCATAACCCGATTTACTGAGCATCAACCATTTATAAAAAGTATATAGCGGATAATTATCCTGTTTAGGGGCTATTTGTTGGGCCGTATGTCGTATGAGCTGATAATAAAGCCAGTCGTTTAATTGGTGTGTTGCCTTATAGGACAGCAAAGCGCCAATCAAAGGCTGATATTGCGCCTTATTCAACTGCTGATAAACTTTCTGCAGCCCGGCTGGCGTTAATTGTTGTGGAAGTTCAATTTTATCTGCGTTTAGGTCGGCCTCAAACGGGTCTTTGTAAAAATTAACCACAATGTGCCTTTGCGCATTTACTGTTGTAAATACCGCCACAAGGAATACAGCCATCCACCAGTTTCGGAGCAAATGCAAGGGTTAATAATTTGGTTATAATAAATATAGCTATTAATAACCTTAAATTAACACTCAGCAATAAAAAAGCTTGGTTTGTTTGCAAATAAACTCAACACTAAACTTGCTTTAAAATCATCTTTTCGGCATCGTCCAATATAAAACAATGTTCAAACCTGCTCATACCCACTTTGGGGTAATAGCCTGTAGCTTTAGGGGCGGCCAGCAAAATAAGTTTAGCTTTTGGGCTATACTTTTTGGTTTCGTAAATAAGCATTGCACCAATACCCTGGTGCTGGTAAGCTTCATCAACGGCAAGGTCGGATAGATAGGTACAGAAGGCAAAATCAGTGAGCGCGCGCGACACGCCAACTAACCGGCCATCTATACGCGCGGTTACAATCAGGTTGGCATGTTGCAACATATCAGCTATACGTTCAGCATCAGCTACCGGGCGGCGCTCGGCAAGGGTACTACGCTGCAACACAGCAATAAATTCGTCGGCACCTAAGGTAAGCTCGCGTTGAAAAACAATTTCTGTTGTGGCCATAGGTATATAGTAATTAAAATGGACAGGATAAAATAAAGATAGCTGTATTGGGCTAAAACACGGCTATATAAACTTTAAGAATATACCAAAGGCATAAAATTTCAATACTTTTTAATAATATTATGCCATCAAACAGCCATTAAGCACCCTGCATGAAAAAAGTATCTGTTGTTACTATCAATTATAATCAGGATAAGATAACGGAAGAACTCCTGGTATCCATCGCCGAAACCAATACCTACGAGAACCTTGAAGTGATTGTAGTGGATAATGGCAGCACCGTTAACCCTATCCCGTTATGGACCGGCAAATACCCTGATGTAAAATTTATCCGCTCGGAGGCCAACCTCGGTTTCTCGGGTGGTAATAACATTGGTATAGCGCAAGCCACCGGCGATTATTACTTCCTGGTTAACAACGATACCGAGTTTTCGCCGGGCCTGGTACAAAAACTGGTGGATATTTTAGACACCCACCCGCAGGTAGGCATCATATCTCCAAAACTGGTGTATGATTATGACCGAAGTATTATCCAGTATGTAGGGTTTACCCAGGTTGATTATTATACCTGCCGTAACCGTGCCGTAGGTAAAGGTGAAAAGGATAACGGGCAATATGACAACTTGCTTGGCCAAACCGGCTATTGCCACGGTGGCGCCATGATGGTAAAACGCGAAACCTGCGAAAAAGCCGGCTTAATGGCCGATAACTTCTTTATTTATTATGAAGAGGTAGACTGGGGCGAACGCATTAACCGGTCTGGCTACCAGGCGTGGGTACGTGGCGACGCGGTGATCTACCACAAAGAATCTATGACGGTGGGTAAGAAAAGTGCCTTTAAAGAGTACTTTATGAACCGCAACCGTATACTGTTCATCAGGCATAACGCGCCGTTTTTTAAAGCGCTGGTGTTTTATTTCTATTTCATGTTACTGGTGGTTCCCCGGAACATTTTAGGATATATTAAAGAAAAGAAATACAACTTTATTCCCATCTTATTCAGGGCTATCTGGTGGAATGTTACTCATAATAAACACAGTACCGAGCTGGGCTTTACCATAAACAAAGTTTCATGATAGTTTTGCTTTGGATTAGCTTGTTTGTAGTAGCCTACACCTTTGTAGGCTACGGCTTTTTGCTGTATTTTATTATCAAGATCAAACGCTCTGTTAGAGGCAAGCCGGCTATACCTGCTATTATTCCGGATGCGTTGCCTACTTGTACGCTTGTTGTAGCTGCCTACAATGAAGAGCATTTCATTACGCAAAAGATCAATAACTCCCTGGAGCTTAAATATCCGGAAGGAAAGCTAAAATTTGTTTTTGTAACCGACGGATCATCAGACCGTGCGCCCGAAATAATAGCGCAGTACCCGCAAATACAACTATTGCACCGCCCAGAACGAGCAGGCAAGATAGCCGCCGTACACAGGGCCATGGAACAGGTAGATACCGAGGTAGTGGTATTTACAGATGCCAATACTTTTTTAAACCCCGAGGCTATTGAGCGTATTTGCAGGCATTACAGCGATAGAACCGTTGGCGCTGTAGCAGGAGAGAAGCGTGTACAGGTGGATAACAGTGCGGATGCCAGCGCGGCAGGCGAGGGTTTTTACTGGAAATATGAATCAACCTTAAAGAAATGGGATTCGGAACTATACTCTGTGGTAGGCGCGGCAGGCGAACTCTTCAGCGTTCGGCGCGATTTGTACCAGGATGTGCCACCGGATACCGTTCTTGACGATTTTATGATCTCCATGCTCATAGCAGAACAAGGTTACCGCATTATTTATGAACCCGATGCTTACGCGCTTGAAACCGCTTCAGAAAATGTTGGTGAAGAACTTAAACGCAAAATACGTATAGCGGCAGGGGGCATACAGTCCATTATCAGGCTTAAAAGCCTGCTGTTCTCAGCTAAATATCCGCTGCTCTCATTCCAGTATGTGAGCCACCGTGTTTTACGGTGGACGGTTACGCCATTTTTCCTTATCCTTGCTTTCCTTATCAATCTGCAGCTGGCAGCTGTGCATTATAGCTTGTTTTATATCTTGCTATTGATGGCACAAGTGGTTTTTTATTTACTGGCCGCCATCGGTTTTATAATGGAAAAGCGGCACATCCGTATCAAGGCGCTGTTTATTCCCTATTATTTTTGCGTAATGAATTATGCCGTACTTGCCGGTATTGTGCGCTATTTCACCAAAAAACAAAGTGCCGTTTGGGAAAAGGCCCAGCGTAAAATGTAGTTTTTGATTTAGCTTTTACTATCGCCTGTTAACGCTGAATATTGCGTAATTTTGTAATTAGTATTTAACAAATACCATCTGCCGCAATTAAAAGTTAAATATTCATGAAACGTTCGGGAAGTGCCGACCTGCCTCTACACTACGGTTATGTTCCGCTTTGGCTTGCCGAACGCATGGCCAAACTGGGGCTTGCCGTAGTAGAAAGTATTGTACTTGATTATGGGAAGGATGAGGTAATCAGGCGTTTGAGCGACCCTTTCTGGTTTCAAAGTCTCGGTGCCGTAATGGGTATGGACTGGCATTCATCAGGCGTTACTACGTCCGTTATGGGTGCTTTAAAAAGGGCCATAAATCCGCGCAGTCGCGAACTGGGTATCTATATTTGCGGCGGCAAAGGCAAACACTCTACCAGGACACCCGCTGAACTTTTAAACGTTTGTAACCTTACCGGCCTAAATGGCGATGAATTGGTGAAATGCAGCAAGCTAAGCGCTAAGGTAGATAATACCGCCATACAGGATGGCTTTCAGTTATACACACATAATTTTATTTTAAGTGATACTGGTAAATGGGCTGTTGTACAGCAGGGTATGAGCGATGCCAGCCGTACGGCACGCAGGTACCACTGGCATTCTGAGCAATTAACTTCTTTTGTAGAAGACCCGCATACCTGCATTTACGGCAGGAATGAGGGCTATATACTGAACATGGCCGATAAACAAGCCGGCAGCTCACGTAAGGGAGTTATGCAGATAGCGGCCGAAAAGCCCGAACTGATGCTTAAAGAGATCCGCCAACTGGTTATGCCCGGTCACCACGATGTACGGGCTAAAGATGTAGACCTGAAAAGGCTTGGCGCCGTATTGTGGCTGGCTCATGAAAAACAACCTCAGGACTTTGAAGATCTGCTGATGCTGCAAGGCCTGGGCCCGCGCACCTTGCAGTCGCTGGCGCTGGTAAGCGAAGTAATACATGGTACGCCATCACGATTTAAGGACCCGGCAAGGTTCTCCTTCGCGCATGGCGGTAAAGACGGGCATCCGTTCCCGGTACCCACCAAAGTTTATGATGAAACCATAGGCACGCTGCAAAACGCCATACAAAAAGCTAAACTCGGGCATACGGAAAAGAATGAGGCTATTAAACGGCTTACAGATATTGCCCAAGCAGCAGAAAAGGATTTTACCCCCAACGCTAATTTTGAGCATGTGATTGAGGAAGAAAGAAAACAATCATGGCGTTATGGCGGCCGTACGGTGTTCGGCAAAGAAAAACCGCCGCATAACCAGCAGCTTAAATTATTTTAGATCGGTGCAAATGGTATTGGCTACTTTAAAATGCGCTTCGAGCTTGGGTAGCGTTTCCTCAGCGAAATCCTGAATATCTCCGCTGGTGTTATTGATGGCGTTCTTAAACAAGGCTATAGCTTTCTCATGATCGTTGACCATTACCTGCGCGTAAGCCTTATCAAAACCTTCGCCTTTTGGCATTTTCTCAAGGCTTTGTAATGATTGCTGATGAATAGTACTCAGTTGATCACTTAACGTGATGTGGTATTTATCGGCAAGCTTTTTTATGTCGGCACCGGCGCTGTTGTGGTGATCAAGAATCGCCTTGGCCATACTAATGATCGCCGTATCGCCGGTTTTTTGCAGTGCAAGCTGCGATAACTTGACTTCTGCCATAGCGTCTTCATTGGCCGCTTGCACAAAACTTACCGCGTCAGCATCAATACTTTTATTGTAGTTTTTACCTTTCCGGTTATTACAAGCCAGTATCTCTAAAAACGCTACAAGCAGTAACACAGCGCCAAATCTTCTCATATAGCTATCTTAACTTATAACTATCTAACAAAATTTGGCACTATGAGTTTGATACCTTTACAAATACTTTTATGCTAAGCCAGGTTACGGCCGGCATTCACAATACCGTAAACCGTGCGTATCACCAGTTTGTTGTAAACACCTATTAATTCCTCGTCGTCTATTTCATTCAGGCGCAGGAGCGCGTAGTGCTGTATAATTACCAATGGCAGCACAATACGTTCGCGTACGGCAATGGAACGCCTGTCAACAGGGTATTCTTCCATCAGCACGTTTGTACCGGTGAGTTGCAGCAACATGTCACGCGTTAATTCGTATTCGGCTTTAAGGCCCTTCCAGAATTTGCTGAACTTTTTATCATTAGCCATGTAGGCGGTAACCCTGAAATCTGATTTAGACATAGACATCATACAGTTATCCAGCATGGTCTTAAAAAAGCCCGAGCGGTGGTATAACTCCTGCACTTCGTCCCAATGTCCGCTTTCTTTCATTTGCTTTAACGCGGTACCCACACCGTAAAAACCCGGAATATTTTGTTTAAGCTGGCTCCAGGATGTTACAAAGCTGATAGCCCGGAGATCTTCCAGTTTTAGTTTAGCTCCCGGGTTACGTTTAGTTGGCCTGCTGCTGATATTGATCTGGGATAACAGCTTCAGCGGACTAAATTTTTCCAGGTAATCCATAAATAGGGGATGCTCGCGCAGCTCCATAAATAGTTTATGGCTGCTTTCGGCCATGTTGGAAATAAGCGATTTATGCTTTTCATCAAGCAGGTCAAAATGGTTGGGGTGCAGGGCAGATGTTACGCCCGCGCTAATGAGTTGTTCTGTATTAAAACGGGCGGTTTCAACAGAGCCATATTGCGAACTTACCGTTTGCCCCTGTATAGTCAACTGGATATGATCATTCGCTATCTCCTTGCCCATAGAAGCATAAAAGCGGTGCGTTTTACCACCGCCGCGGGCAGGCGGGCCACCACGGCCATCAAAAAATGCCAGTTGTATACCGTGCTTACGTGCCATAGCGGTAAGTTCAACTTTGGCCTTATATATGCTCCAGTTAGCCATCAGGTAGCCGCCATCCTTGGTACTGTCGCTAAAGCCCAGCATAATGGTTTGCTTGTTTCCGCGCTTTTTAAGGTGAGCCTTGTAGAAAGGGTGGGTGTACAGGCGCTCCATCACCTCACTGGCATGTTTAAGATCATTAACGGTCTCAAACAATGGCATAAAATCAATACTCAGCTTATCCTTTTCCCAGCCGCTCCATAAAAACAGGGCGATGAGCTGTAGAATATCTGATGCCTGCTGGCAATTGCTGATAATAAAACGCTGACAGCCTTTTTCACCATTACTGTGTTGTATCTGTTTTACCAGCCTGATGGTGTCCAGCGTATCGCGTATGAGGGGCTCAGCCGTTTCGGGGCATTTAAAATCGGCCTGGTTAAATGGCAAGCTCTTAATTTTAGCCGCCTCATCCATTTCTTCGTAATTTTTGGGTACGCCGGTATATACTTTTTCTGTAGTATACTTAAACACGTTACGCAATACGCGGCTATCCTGCCTGATATCAAGCGTGGCGAAGTAACTACCGAAAAGCTTCACCTTTTGTATCAGGTTATCTACTACGCTCACAAACAAACCATCATGTTCTTTTACCAGTGTTTCGCGCATATCGCGAAGAGTTTTCAGTAGCTCGGGCTGCAAATCCTTTGGATTCTCCTGTGGGTTAAAAGCATTATCATACAGCAAACTCTCCAGGAGGGCAATGGTATCCGTAAAGCCACGGAAAGTGATGCGGCGTTTCAGGTTCCTGAAATCGCGGTAATAACACCTGTAGATGATCTGCCGCAGCATAGACGATACCGAACGCGTAGTTTCGGTGGTCACATTAGGGTTACCATCCCTGTCGCCACCCGGCCAGAAACCCAGCTCCAGTACGTTGGCATTCCCCTCAATATCAAATTCATCCTCTAATTTTGATTGTATTGACGATAACGCGTTGTAGAAAATATTTTCGAGGAACCATACCAGGCTGGCAGCCTCATCCACGGGGGTAGGCGATGTTTTGTTGAAGAATGGCGTTTTACCTAACTGCTGCAGTAACACATCAATGGTGGATATATCGTTGGCTTTAAGCGCCTCAATAAGATCGGTCATAATACCCAGCACGCTTCCCGGGTAAAACTGTGTAGGGTGAGCGGTTAATACCAGCCTGAGCGAAAAATCCTGTAATTGTTTGCTGATGCGGGCACGCGCCTCCTCGCTTTGCGAGGCCTGCTGTATGAGGCTTTGCAATGTACCGGTATCATCTCCGCGGCCGACCTTGTTAAATAGCGAATCTTCAATAGCATCAAACAATACCACCTGGCGTTCAATATATTGTATAAACCTGAATAACCGGTTCAGCTCTTCGCGATGATCAATACCGGGGACATATTTTTTAAAAAATGATTCGATGATCTCCACCGGGGATAGCTGTTCGGCGGCTCCTTTTTCACAATGTGAGCTAAAAAAGGGCAGCAATATCCCTATCTCCTTTACCTGGTAAAACGGAAGCGTTTGAAATAAACTGTTGTACAGCTCAAAACGTTTAACCACCTCATGGTTAAATACAGTTTCTTTTTGGCTTAGCCTTAAGGTTGATGGCATACGGTAATTTTTAACAGGTGAAATTGGTATATAACGGCGTGAATTTAATTATCTAAAATCAAAATACGTCATAAAGTATTAAATTATTAATAATAAGGTCAATTTAATGCGATAATGATTAGTATAAACTTAGCGGCAAAATATTTGTTTAGTTTTGCATCACAAATATCCAGCCCAACAAAATATCCATGAAGAGCCAACAGCGCGAAATAAAAAGCTTTTTTTACAGCCAATATTTTTCTGATGGCCTGCGCATGACCATGGGGATACTTATCCCTACACTGGTAATGATGGAACTGGGTGATTTTGATACCGGGTTAACCCTCTCTTTAGGAGCGCTTTGTATTTGCACTATTGACACTCCCGGCCCGCTTACACACAAGCGCAATGGTATGGCCATTGGCAACCTGTTGTTGTTATTGGTAGCCCTTACAACGGGTTACGCGCGCATGAATGTGGTTGCCCTGGCTATTGAAATTACCATTTTCGCTTTCCTGTTCTCCATGCTTACGGTTTATGGTAACCGGGCAGCATCAGTAGGTACATCGTCTCTGCTCATCATGATATTTATGATGGACAAGCATTTACCGCCGGAGGAGGTACCCGGGTTTAGCCTTACGCTACTGGCGGGTGGTATATGGTACATGCTGTTCGCCATTATATTTTTCGGGATAAGGCCTTACCGCGCCGCTCAGCAAACATTGGGAGAAAACGTAGCCGATATTGCCAACTTTCTGCGCATTAAGGCAGATTTTTATGATACCAGAACAGATATAGACGAGAACTACAAAAAGCTGGTACTATCACAGATACAGGTGAGCAACCACCAGGACGCGGTGCGTGAAATACTGTTTAAAAGCCGCATGCTGGTAAAAGAATCGACCCCGGCAAGCCGCATACTGGTGCTTACCTTTAATGACCTGGTTGATATGTTTGAGCAGATCATGGCTACCCACTATGATTATGCTTATATCCGCGAGAAATTTGAACACACCGGCATATTGACTGACATCAACCGGTTTCTGCACATCGTAGCGGATGATCTGGACAACATCGGCTATGCGGTGCTGGCCAACACCAGGCCTCAAAAACTAAGTAACCTCGACCTGCAACTGGAAAGGTTAAAGGTAAAGATTGATGAAGTAGGTGCCGATGAAAAAGAAACCAGCAACCTGGTACTAAAAAAGATATTAATTAACCTGCGCGATCTTGTGGGTCGTATCGGCAATATTTATAAGTATTATCATTCCAAAGCTTCTGACGGGCTGGTACAGAGTAAGCCGGGTGTTGAATACTCCAAATTTGTAGCCCAGCTTGACTTTGCCCCCCATATATTTACCGATAACCTTACGCTAAAATCGGGCGCTTTTAAACATGCCCTGCGGGTAGCGCTGGTGTGTTTGGTTGGTTTTATAACGGCCAAGAATTTCTCACTGGGCGGGCATAGCTACTGGGTGCTGCTCACCATTATCGTGATCCTGAAACCGGGTTTCAGCCTTTCAAAACAACGCAACTACCAGCGTTTGATCGGTACCATTGCCGGTGGCGTGATCGGGGTGCTGATACTGAACCTGATACCCGATAAAACGGCCCAGTTTGTTATACTGGTGGTTTTAATGATAGGTACTTACAGCTTTTCGAGGCTCAACTACATTGTATCCGTTATCCTCATGACGCCTTATGTGCTATTATTGTTCAAGTTTTTGGGGGTGGGCATATTAGATGTGGCGCAGGAACGAATTATTGATACGATAATAGGTTCGGGCATTGCATTTTTAGCCAGTTATCTTATCTTCCCTACATGGGAATTTCAACAGGTGAGCGATAGCCTTAAGATGGCTATTACCGCCAATTTGAATTACCTGCGTAAAATATCAGACAGCCTCTCGGGCATTGAAGTTACCTTAACCGAATATAAATTGGCCCGTAAGGATGTATATGTGAGCTCGGCCAACTTATCTGCCGTATTTGAGCGTATGACGTCGGAGCCTAAGAGTAAGCAGCGTAATATTAAAGACCTGCATAAATTTGTGGTACTGAACCACATCCTGGCTTCTTACGCGGCTAATATTGCATCGGCTTTGGTACTTAATCGCCCTAAAAATACTCATGCCGATATGCAAAAACTGGTAAAACGCAGTATTGCTACCCTTAGAGACACCCAAAGGAAATTAAGCGCCGAAGTTGTGAGCAGTCAACCACCCGAAGATAACATCAAGTTAAATCCTGCTACAAAACCTGAAGCCCCGCAAGTGCCACTAAACGCCGATGAGAAGCTGATGAAAGAGCAACTCGGCTTTATCAACAAGATCTCCGTGGATATAGCCAAGGTTACCGAAGCTGTACTAACCTGATATTAGTCCTTCTTGGCGTAAAATTTGGTTTGTGCCACGTGTAGTGAACCGGGTGGGATAGGAGCGTCGCGTTCCGGAATGTCTAAAGCACGCCTTATAGTATCGTCTGTATCTTTATTGATCTCGCGTCCACGTTCGTAAAGCGGCAAATATTCCAGCGTGGTGGTACTTATACCCGGCAATTTAACTACGTCTTTGTCCAGGTCAAAAACTGCAATATCTATCGGGACTATTACCCGACCATCATCAAGCCCGGCATTGTTGCTTTCCATATCCAGTATAATGTAGCGTACTTTTCTTGTATCGGCGTTAAATAAGAGGTCGTAAACTTCGCCCACTTTGTTTTGGTGGGTATCTAAAACATCCCAGCCCATAACGTTGGGTTGGCTGTCAACTATTTCAAAATCGCTCTCGCTTAATTCTTCAAGGAGGCCGTAGTCGGCGCTGTTATCTGCAAAATCCATTTTGGTATGTATTAAAGTAAACTACTGTGCTGCCTTATTAGGGAAGGCAACAATTTCAACGCTGCGGTTAAGCGCCCGTCCGCTTTCTGTGCTGTTGGGTGCCACGGGTTGTTGCTCCCCAAGCGAATGTACCGATACCTGGTCGTCAGGTAGGCCGCCTTTTTTATTCAGCCATTCTTTTACAGCCTTTGCCCTCGCTTCGCCCAATGCCTTATTGGTGGCTGTGTTGCCTACAGAATCGGTATGCCCGTAAACACCTATGTTAGCGTCTTTATAGCGCTTAATGAGTGAAGAAGCTACTTGCTTTAAGGTAACTTCTGATGAAGGCTGCAATGTGCTTTGGCCCTTCTTAAAAAGAATGTTCTCGCCCAGGCTATAGATGGTATACTGATCGTTACCTTTTACAATAATAGCCGTATCGGTGATTTCATCATATTGTTCTTTGGGAATATTCAGGTCTATCTTATTCCAGTCGGGCTGGGTGGTTACAATTACGTTGCTATCCTTTTTAGTGCTGTCGTGCGCAGTGGTATCAGTAGCGTCTACCCTCAAAGGCGAAGTCCTGTTACATCCGTTATACAACAATACAGCTGCCCCAACAGCTAATATGAAAAATATTATCCACAGCCAGGTTGAACTATGCTTTTTAGGCTGTACATCTAATTGTGCCATATCCTTAATTTTATTAGCAGCTAAGCATAAACCACGCCAAACTATCAAACCCTGTTACGGCATACCGCCAGACATTAATTGCAACGCTTGTTAGCAATAAAATTATTGGCCGCAGTGCGCATTAATTCGCACATTTGTTTAATGCACTTTTTGTATCCGGCTTTTTTATGGGCGTTATCGGCATTGGCCATACCATTAATTATCCACCTGTTTAGTTTCAGGAGGTATAAAAAGGTATATTTTACTAATGTACAGTTCTTACAGGAGGTTGAACTGCAGCAGGCAGGCAGGCGCAACCTTCGCGAAAGGCTCATTTTACTATCACGCCTGCTGATGATAGGCTTCCTGGTACTGGCATTCGCGCAACCTTATATACCGGGTAAAGATGCCTCCGCAGCAGGTAAACAACAGGTGGTAAGCATTTTTGTAGACAACAGCTACAGTATGCAAACCATCAATAAAGAAGGTACGCTGCTTGGCCAGGCAAAAGAACGCGCCCGACAAATAGCAGGCGCTTACGGAATAAATGATCGCTTCCAAATACTGACCAATGATTTTGAGGGCCGGCATCAGCGCCTGCTCAGCCTGAGCGAATTTAATGACGCGGTTGATACCATTAAGGCAAGCCCACGCCACCGCACCCTAACAGAGATCATCAGCAGGCAGCAGCAATTATTAAACATGCAGGCTGGCATACCGGCACACAGCTATATCCTGTCAGACTTTCAGCAAAATATGGCCGCCGCCAAGCCCTCAGAAGCAACTCATATGCGCGTTAACCTGGTAAGGATAACACCGGGCTCGTTCCCTAACATGGCGGTAGATAGTGTTTGGTTCCTGTCGGCCAAACATCGGCCCGGCGAAACCGAGCGCCTGGTGGTAAAGCTGCATAACTATGCGGATAAGCCTGCCGTTAAGGTACCCTTATCATTAAGCATTAACGGCAAACAGAAAGCGGTAGGCAGCTTTAGCGTAAAAGAGCGCACTGTACAAAATGATACGCTTACCTTCTCGGGCCTTGATGCAGGCTGGCAAAGTGGAGTAATTGAGTTACAGGATAACCCGGTAGTGTTTGACAATCATTTTTATTTCGCCTTTAATGTTACCGACCAGTTGCCGGTATTACTGGTGCATGCCGATACCGCCAACAAGTACCTGAATGCCGTTTTTAGTACCGATGGTTTTTTTAAGCCCAGCACGGTTGCCTATGGTAGTGTAGATTATACTTCATTAAATAGCTATCCGCTGGTGGTATTGAGCGATGTAAAAAACATAAGTACGGGCTTAGCCCAGCAGCTAAGGGCGTATGTGCAAAACGGTGGTAACTTAATGATATTTCCTTCCACTATGGCTGATGCAGGCAGCTATCAGGCATTATTGCAACCATTGGGCGCTGCGTATCCTTCTAAACTTATAAGTGCTAAAACCAAAGCTTCGGCTATTAACCTCCAAAACCCGGTATTCAGTAACATGTTCGAGGCAGCCCCTCAAAACCCCGATCTGCCCTTTGCTAATAAATATTACCATATGGAGCCCGGAAATAGCAGAAGTGAATACCTCATCCGCCTGCAATCAGGAACGGATATGCTGCAGGTTACCACATCAGGCAGGGGAAGGGTTTATACATCTGCCGTGCCATTAAACGAGGAGTTTAGTAACCTGCCTGTTCATGGCTTGTTTGTACCCATTATGCTGCGCATAGCGCTCCTGAGCGGGCATGATGGGCCATTGTTTTATTCAACGGAACGAAATGCAGCTATGGAGACTGTGCCACTGCGTTCATCAGAAAAATCAATTGTAAAACTGAGCAACGGAAAAGAAACCATTATCCCAGAAGTAAGGCAGCAGGATGGAAGCAGTGTGCTTTATTTGCCGGGCCAGTTGCTGCATGCCGGAGCATACCGTTTAATACAGCAGGATAACCTGGCCGCCGTACTGGCGTTCAATAACAGCAACAGCGAATCTGACCTGAGGTATCTGGATAATTCAGCGCTTGCCCGGGAGGTGCCGGGCAACGCAAGCACAACCGAAGCAGACAAGCTAAATATTAACAGAATAAACAGCATTGCAAATTGGGGACTGCAATTATGGAAACTTTGTATAATTTTGGCGCTGATATTTATGGCGACAGAAATTTTGCTGGTGAGATACTTTAAAGTCAACAAACCACACTTTCCTGACCCTGACCATATCAGCTAACCCTTCATAAAACAGCAGCTAATGAATTTACTCATTAAATCAGCTACCGTTACAGACCCTGCCTCGTCATTCAACAACAAGGTTGCCGATATTTTAATTAAGGATGGTATTATACAGGAAATTGCCGCTGATATAGATGGCGAAGACATAGAGATATTTGATGCTGAAGGCTACCATGTTTCTCCCGGCTTGTTTGATCTCAACTGCAATATTGGTGAATTAGGGTTAGAAACCAAGGAAGACCTGGAAACCGGAACCGCGGCAGCAGCAGCCGGTGGCTTTACCGGGATAGCCTTAATGCCCAACACACAACCGCCCGTACATTCTAAAGCCGAGGTGGAGTACCTGCTTAATAGGGCCAAAAATAACCTGGTAGATATTTATCCGCTGGGTACCATTTCACACAAACGCGAAGGAAAGGATATGGCCGAAATGTACGATATGTACAAGAGCGGCGCCAAAGCCTTTACCGATGGTAACCGCCCTGTACAAGATGCCGGGCTGATGGAGCGCGCCATGTTATATGTGCAGAACTTTGGCGCCAGGGTGATCTCATATCCCGAAGATATTTCCATAGCGGGTAAAGCGAAAATGAACGAAGGCGTGGTAAGTACCATGCTCGGCATGAAGGGTATACCAGCCCTTGCCGAAGAACTGATGATAGCACGCGACCTTTACCTGGCCGAAGACACTGGGGCAGCTATACACTTTACTACCATATCAACAGCCCACGCGATTGAGCTGATACGCGAAGCTAAACGCAAAGGCGTTAATGTAACCTGCGATGTTGCCCTGCACAACCTTGTATTAACAGATGAGGCTTTAATGGATTTTGACAGCCATTACAAAGTGAAACCCCCATTGCGTACCCAAAAGGATGTTGACGCTTTAATAGCGGGCGTAAAAGATGGCACCATTGACGCCATAGTTACACAGCATACCCCGCATGAGGTAGAATTTAAGGCCGTAGAGTTTGAAGTAGCCGAATACGGCATGATCGGCCTGCAAACCGCATTACCCGTTGCATTATCTGCCGGATTGAGCCCGGAAATGATCATTGAAAAAATGTCGGTAAACCCGAGGCGCATACTTACCGCCGATACCGCCGCAATTGAGCATGGCGCTAATGCCAACCTCATCGTATTTGATGCCCGGTCGGAATGGGAATACAATAAGCAAAATAACCGCTCGAAAAGTTACAATTCGCCGTTTTTAGGGCAGAACCTAAAGGGCAAAGTATTGTTATCCATCAATAACAATAAAATAGCAAAATTTTAAACCTCAATTTTATGACGGACCCAAAGGTAAGCAAAGCCATTACAGCTGCTTTACAGGCATTTAACCAATATAATTCCGCAGGTACGGAAGCCGCTAAACCGGATTTTGAAGCCGTTTTTTCGGCGGAAGCCGACTTTATGACCAAAGTTGACCTGCTCGACAAAGTTTTTGACGACAATCCACGACTGGAAGAACTGCGTGAGCCATTCTTTGATCTGTTGATGATCAATTTCTTTAGCGAGGATGTTAAAAAACTGGAAGACGATTACCTGGAAACACCAGAGTGGGAAGATATTGAGGAGCAAACACTTGACCGTGGTACAGAGCTACTTAACCTGCTGCTCTACCTGAACGAGTGCGACGATGAGGATATAGAACCCGAACTGGAAGATTATCTGAAAGAGTTTTTACTGGTTGATGAGGACGAGTTTCAGGATGAGCACCGCATTTATGAACCCATTATAGCAAACCAGATATTGGTAGAAAGCCCGCTTAGCGAAGTAAAAAAAGTTGCAGGTAGTGTGCCCGAGGATTCAGAAGTAAAGGAGCTGTTTTATCCTATCATGGCGTTTTTCCAGAATACCAGCCCAACAACAAGCGATAAACAGGAAATAGCCGACAACGCGGTTAATCAGCCTTTTGATATGGCGGTGTTGGAAATATTGCTTAGTTTTAAATAAAAAACACAATGGAAAACCTTGCACCTAACCCAACCAAAATTGCTACTAAATGGGCGTTGATCTATGTAGTGGTATCAATTGTCATCACCTATACTTTTCAGTATTTAGATATTGCAGAATCTCCTGTTAAGTATGTAGCTTATATACCTTTCATTGCTTTTTGCTTTTTAGCGCAAAAAGAATTTAAAGACCAACTGGGCGGCTTTATCACTTTTGGTAAAGCATTTAATACCGGTTTCAGGTATGCGCTTTTCAGTGGGCTGTTACTGGGCATATTTATCTATATTTATTTGCAGTTCCTTAGTCCAGAAATGTTAACAAAAAGCATGGAGCAGCAGGAAGCACAAATGGCTGAAAAAGGTTTGTCGCAAGAACAGATAGATAAGGCTATAGAGATGGGTAAAAAGCTTGGCCCAATGCTTGGGGCTGTTGCCACAGCTATAAGTAGTTTAATATTTGGCTCTATCGTAAGCCTTGTAGGTGCCGCCATTTTAAAACGAGAACCTTCTGTTTACGATATACCGGATGAACCTCGTGCAGATCAAACAGTTTAAAACGAACTTTATAATTGGAAAGCCGCTTCTGTAAAGCGGCTTTTTTATTGCCACTAACTACCCGAGCAACTTGTTATTCTGCGCTGCAGCGCAAACCTTTCAACAAAGCATTATTGCAAACGAGGAAAACGACCATTGATGTGCCTTTAACCATTAATCGCTACCCTCAATGGCGAAATAATAATGACCGATATCTGTATAAGCATTACTAAACAAAAAAGCCTGCCCAATGGGCAGGCTTATAAGCTATATAAACTAAGTCTTATTTTCTCGTTACTATCTTCACAATATCATTACCGAAGGCAAACACCATTAGCGAGATCAACAGTACGAAACCAACTATTTGAGCGCGCTCCAGGAACTTATCGCTTAACGGTTTACCTTTTATCATCTCAATGATCAGGAACACGGTATGGCCGCCATCCAGGCCCGGTATAGGCAATAAGTTGGTAAGCGCCAATACCATTGAAAGGAAACCCACCAGGCTCCAGAAACGAAGCCAGTCAACATGGCCGCCAAATTTTTCCGCTATGCCCAGCGGGCTTGAAATAGCTTTGGTGGCTTTCACCTGTCCCGAGAATATCTTTTTAATGCCTTTGGCATTATCGGCAAACATGCCCCAGGCTTTTCTGGCACCAACCGGGAAGGCTTCAAAAAGGCCGTATTTAACCGTTTTGAGATTAGGTAATATCTCATTGCGCGGGCGAAAGAAACCCAGATGACCATCCTTATCAATGTTGGCCTTCAGATCCATCGTGTTGTTGGCGCGCTTAACAGTAAGGTCTACCGTTTTACCTTTATTGGCTGCCAGCACGGTTTGCAGCTGATCGTAAAAGACAGTAGGCGTGTTGTTTACAGCCAGTATACTATCGCCTTTTTTAAGGCCTATACGTTTAGCTTCCCCAATAACTGAATCAACACTAAAACGGCCACGTGGTATCAGGCTGATAAATTCCTCGATACCATAATCAGACAGATCATTCAATATAGTAAGAGGTACTTTGACCTCTAAGGTCGAATCGCCGCGCTGTACCGTAAATACCGTATTATCTAATAATACTTTTGAACTTACCAAATCCTCAAAGCGCTGCAATTGCTTACCGTTTACAGCGGTGATCTTATCACCGGCTTTAAGGCCCATTTTCTGGCCTATTTTACCCGGCACGATACCATATTTTACGGTATCCATAGGCGTATAGCTTTCGCCATAGCGGATAGTGAGCATCCAGAAGATGAATATGCCCACGATAATGTTAACGATAATACCGCCTAACATCACGATCAATCTTTGCCAGGCAGGTTTAGCCCTGAACTCCCAGGACTGCGGCGGCCCGGCCATTTGCTCGGTATCCATTGATTCGTCAATCATGCCGGCAATTTTTACATAGCCGCCTAAAGGCAGCCAGCCAATGCCATACTCAACGCCTTTATAATTAAATTTGAACAGGCTTACACCCCAGGCATCAAAAAACAGGTAAAACTTCTCTACTTTTATCCCGAAAGCACGGGCCGCCAAAAAATGCCCGAACTCGTGCAGTATCACTAAAATTGAAAGACCAAGTATCAATTGGCCCGCCATCACCAAAACGCTCATCCGTAGTTATATAAATGTTAAGCCTTTAACGGCATTTTTTCTATTAAATTTTGCGCAAATATGCGTGTTTCTTTATCAGTATTCAAATAGTCGTGCAGGGTAGGATGCGCAATAAAAGCAATATGTTGCATACAGGCTTCTATAACATCGCTCATTTCCAGAAAGCCTGTGCGGTTTTGCAGAAAAGCTGCAACAGCTATTTCGTTAGCGGCATTAATAATGCATGGCATATTGCCGCCCTGCGCTAAAGCGTCAAAAGCCAACTTCAGGTTGCGGAAAGTAACCATATCCGGCTGTTCAAACGTAAGCTGGGCATAATCCGCAAAATTAAACCGCTTAAAATTATTTTTAACCCTACCCGGATACGTTAGGGCATACTGTATAGGTAGCTTCATATCCGGGAGCCCCATTTGCGCCTTGATAGATCCATCCTCAAACTGCACCAACGAATGGATAATTGACTGAGGATGCACGATCACCTCGATCTGATCGGGTTGGAGATCAAACAACCACTTAGCCTCTATCACTTCCAATCCCTTGTTCATTAACGATGCAGAATCGATGGTAATTTTGGCGCCCATTACCCAATTAGGATGCTTAAGGGCGTTTTCGCGGGTAACCGATGCCAGGTAAGCGGCGTTGCGCCCTCTGAAAGGACCGCCTGAAGCGGTAAGGATAATTTTTTCTATCCTATTGTTTTCTTCACCGGCAAGGCACTGGAATATAGCCGAATGCTCGCTATCTACCGGTAAGATCTTAACACCATGCTCTTTGGCAAGCTCGGTAACCATTTCTCCCGCTACCACCAATGTTTCCTTATTGGCCAGGGCAATATCCTTACCTGCCCTGATGGCATTAATGGTAGGCACAAGCCCCGAAAAGCCAACCATGGCGGTAAGCACTACGTCAATGTTCGGGTGCGATACGTGCTCTTTTATGGCATCATAACCGGCCAGTACTTGAGTAGGTAAATGGGCCAGGGCCTGCTTAACCTCTTCATACTTACTTTCATCACAAATAATGGCATATTGGGGCACAAACTCCAATGCCTGTTGTATCAGCAAGTAAGCATTGGCATTAGCCGTTATCATAAACGCACTGAATAATTGCGGGTTATCTTTGATTACCTCAAGCGTTTGTGTGCCTATGCTGCCGGTAGAGCCAAGGATGGCTATGTTTTTTATGTTGTTGTTAGAGTGTTCGATTGCTTTATTATTTTATTGTTAGTAAAGTTCAAGAAAACTTAAACTTTAACCCTTTCATCTGTAAACTTTATTAATTGATGTATTTCTTTAGGTAATGCATTAAGAATATTGTTTTCGATTGACACAGTTACTCAATAAAACAATATAACAATTAAACAGTATACCCCATCAACTCATCCGCTATCTTCCTGTCATTTGATAAACGGGGCACTTTATTTTGCCCGCCCAGTTTACCCTGGCTGCGCATGTAACTAATAAAGGCGTCCTTTTGTAAACTTCTGACGATCAAAGGGCGCAAAATGTTACCCTCAATAAGGTCAAAATAGTAAATATTTTTTTGTTGCAAGGCTTTATCTACTTTAAGGGCAAAGGCCTCCATATCTTTAGGCTGCGTGCCGAATTCTATAAACCATTCATGGTAAGGTAATTGCCCATCGGCAGGGGCAACCTGAGGGGCTACGGTAAATTCAACTACTTCAATACCTTCTTGAGCAGCTACACTCATGAGTGCGTGTTCCACTTCTTCGCCTATCACATGTTCGCCAAAGGCGGAGATGTAGTGTTTGATACGCCCGGTTACCACGATTTTGTATGGATCCTTAGATACAAACTTTACCGTATCGCCAATACTATAACCCCATAGCCCTGCATTGGTATTCAGTATTAAAGCATAGTTTTTACCCAACTCCACGTCTTTTAAGTTAATGCGTGTCGGGTTTTCGTTATAATATTCATCGCTGGGGATAAACTCATAAAATATGCCGGCATCCACCATCAGCAGTAAGCCTTTTTCTTTCTGCGAATCCTGGAAAGCGATAAACCCTTCCGATGCCGGGTAGGTTTCAATACTGTCGATCTTAAAGCCTATGCTTTCTTCCATTCGGGCGCGGTAAGGCTCGTAATTAACGCCGCCATGCACGTATAGCTTAAAGTTAGGGAAAATGTCTTTGATCTTTTTTCCGCCTGATATGGCAGATAGCCTGTCAAAATACATCTGGCACCATGGTGGTATGCCAGAGATGAGGCGCATATCCTGGTTCCTGGTTTCTTCCACAATGGCGTCAACCTTTTGTTCCCAGTCTTCAATGCAATTGGTTTGGTAGGAGGGCAGACGGTTCTTTTGCAGGTAGGCCGGTACATGGTGCGCTACGATACCCGATAATCGACCGGTTTGTATGCCGTGTTTCTCAGCCAGTACAGGGCTGCCTTGCAGGAATATCATTTTGCCGTCAACAAAGTCGGCATTGCCGGTTTCATAGATGTAGCTGAGTAACGCATTACGGGCCGCTTTAATGTGCTCAGGCATGCTTTGCTTTGAAATGGGAATGTATTTTACACCCGAAGTGGTGCCCGACGTTTTGGCCAGATAAGCAGGTTTGCCGGGCCAGGTAACATTCTCCTCGCCGTTTACCACACGCTCTATGTACGGTCGTAGTTCTTCATAATCTCGTACAGGTACGTGTTTTTTAAAATCTTCGTAACTGTTAATTGAACTAAAATGATGATCGCGGCCAAACGCAGTGTGAGTTGCTTCATGGATGATGTGACTAAAGTTCTTTTGCTGCAGGGATAGCGCGTTGTAACGGATATGATTTAGCTGCCGGTTGACCAGCCATGCAAAAACTTTACTTAACGATGCTTTTATGCCCATATTAATCCGTTTCGCTTACGTTATCGTCAATATCCTGATGGCTGTATATTAATTTACGATAAGTAACCGCCAAAATAATGTTTACAAACGGGTAAGTAAATAATATAGTTATGGAGATTAACGGATAATACTGAGAAATTTTAGCAGGTAAGGCGATTAGCAAGATGATGATGAGCAGTATGGATATAACTTTTAAAAGATATCCCCTGGTAAGTTCAAAGCTCTGTTTAATAGATTCTATAGGGCCCGAGTTGTCATCAACAATAAATGTATTAAAAAACATCACCCGTAGGGCTAAATACAAACCGCCTAAACCGGCCAGCAGCTCAATAGCAAACTGTAAGTTAGGGTTGTTGTCAAGATAATCTACAGCGATGCCCAAATTGGTAACCACAAAAGCGAAAATAAACACCACAGCCAGATAACTCCAAACCATCTTAGCTTTGGGGATCACCTGCATAAACTCAAAATCATAGTATTCGCTGTCTATAACCGTGAATATTAATTTATAAAGTCCCAGTGTAGTATAAGCCTGCAGCCAGATAAGAATAAAGGTTACAATCATCGAAGCCCAGTAATCTTCCGGAGAATAAACAAAACCCGCTAATAAACCTAAAATTCCCAGCAGGAAAAAAGCTATTACGGAGTAAACGATGATAGTTACAAAATTTTTTCTGAAAATATCCCATGAAGTTTTTACGGTCTCCACAACCGAAAACGGGTGATACATACCTTACTATGACCTTTTTAAAATAACACGTTTCCAAAAATCCTGCATAAATCCTAACCCATAAGCAGTAAGTTGAATAAAGGCAGCTGCGATGCTCAAAATTGCAATTTTTAACGATTTATTTTTAACAAGCGCATGAAAAAATATTAACAATATGTAAACGGCAAGCAATATGTTACAAAGCGCCGCTATACGCCAGGCAAACAGGTTGGCAATAACAGTAAACAGCAAGCCAAGGGTAACTAATGCAGGGAAAAAATGTACCGCCTTTAACTGCGAGGGAAAAAACTTGTATATATTGATACGCGCCCTGCCAAAAAAGTGGAGCTGCT
This sequence comes from Mucilaginibacter sp. MD40, assembly GCF_002288635.1. Classification (GTDB taxonomy): domain Bacteria; phylum Bacteroidota; class Bacteroidia; order Sphingobacteriales; family Sphingobacteriaceae; genus Mucilaginibacter. Next base: position 2,518,239 of record NZ_NRSW01000001.1, read on the forward strand.
TAAAAAACTTCACAAAGTCGGTGCGCCGTTTATGATAAACAATGGCTTCAGGTATCAGCCCGATCTTGAAACCCGACGCGTGTATACGTATGCTGTACTCAATATCCTCGCCCAGGCGGGTGATAATAAAACCGCCAACCTTCTCCCAAACCTTTCTTGAAACACCCATATTAAAGCTACGCGGATGGAACTGGCCGATAGCCTTTTTATTCCCCCTGATACCGCCGGTAGTAAATGGCGACGTCATGGCGTAACTGATAGCTTTTTGGATTGGCGTGAACGATTCATGAGCGCCATCGGGTCCGCCATAGGCATCAAGCCAGTTGGCGTTAAGTGATCGGTTTACTACTTCGAGGTAATTTTCGGGAATAAGGCAGTCGGAGTCGAAGATAACGAAATAGTCTCCTTTGGCGCGCTCAAAACCAAAATTACGGGTGAAACCCTGGCCCTCATTCGCTTTTTCAAAGTAATGCAGGTCGAGTTTTTCGGAATATTTATTTACAATATAATCTGCCTTATTTACCGAACCATCCTCAATCACTAATACCTCAAACGCCTTGTAAGTCTGGCGGGTAAGGGTATCCAGTAATTCGTCAATTTCCTGGGGGCGATTATATAAAGGTATGATGATGGAAAAAAACATTTCGTAGATGTGCAAATTTCAAATGTGCAAATATGCAGATGAATGATCAGATGTGTGATTTTGCAAATATGCAGATGCGATGATTAATTTTTACCGATGTTGAAAGAAACACCGGCACATCTGCATATCTCAAATCTCTAACACCATTAAATTGTTTCAGCGATCTGGTAATTGTTCCTGTCGTTTGAGTTGCGCGATACCAGTTCGGCAACAAAACCGGTAAGAAAAAGCTGCGAACCCAATATAATGGCTACCAGGGCAATGTAAAACAATGGATTAGCGGTAACATCACGGTAGGGAAGATGGTGCGCTATAAGGTAAAGCTTTTCGGCAAGCATCCATACGGCAATAATTATCCCCGCAAAAAAGCTAAGCGTACCCATAGCGCCAAAAAAGTGCATAGGGCGCTTACCGAATTTTCCTACAAAAAATATTGATAGCAGATCCAGAAAACCATTGATAAAACGGCTCCAGCCAAACTTGGTTTTACCGTATTTGCGGGCACGGTGCTCCACTACCTGTTCGCCAATTTTGGTAAACCCTGCCCACTTGGCCAATACAGGTATATAGCGGTGCATTTCGCCATACACTTCAATGTTTTTAACTACTGTGCTGCGGTAAGCTTTAAGCCCACAATTAAAATCGTGCAGGTTATTAATGCCGCTCATTTTACGGGTAGCCGCGTTAAAAAGCTTGGTAGGTATAGTTTTAGATATAGGGTCGTAACGTTTTGCTTTCCAGCCTGATATGAGATCATACTTTTCTTCGTTAATACGACGATAAAGTTCCGGTATCTCATCCGGGCTGTCCTGCAGGTCGGCATCCATAGTGATCACTACATTACCACGCGCGGCGTCAAAACCAATATTCAGCGCGGCAGATTTGCCATAATTTCTCCTGAAACGGAAGCCCCTGATAAACGGGTTATTTTCCTTCAGCTTCATGATCATTCCCCATGAGCCATCTGTACTGCCGTCATCAACCAATACAATCTCATAGGTAAAGCCATGCTCGTCCATTACACGGCTTATCCACGAGGTAAGCTCCGGTAATGATTCTACTTCGTTATATAGTGGTACTACTACTGATATATCCATTTAAAAAGAACCTTGTGTAAGGTTAGCTACAAAAATATAAAAATTAAGCACGGTAAGTATATGATAAATGGGTTACATTTTGAAGCGTTATGAATACTTATTAAATTAGCTGTACAAACCCTTATTGCAACATGAAACCTTATGTCTTGGCCTTATTCTTATTAATAAATATTACCGGCTTTGCACAAGAAAAACAACCTGAAGCCAAAACACGACCCGATACCGTACGATATTATATGGTAAACGACTCGACCCTGGCTTACAGTGAAAGCGATGCTAAATTTTTGCGCCTGATGATAAAAGCCGACTCGGGAATGTTCCGTGTGAAGGATTATTATATGAACGGAAACCTGCGCCTGGTTACTTTAACCTCATTAGACAATATGAACATCAGGCCGGGTATAAATGGCATATATGATGAATATTATGAAAACGGAAAACGTAAGACCAGTAAGGTATTTAATAAAGGTAAGATCATAGGCGACGTGCTAAATTACTACCCCAACGGCGCGTTGAGGTGTGTTGAAACATACAGTGCCGATGGCGTTTATCTGAAACAATTTTTAGACTCTACCGGAAACAGGCTTACTATTAACGGTAATGGCAAATGGATAAAATATACCAACAGCCCCGGCGAACGCTTAGAGGGCAATGTGATTAACGGCAAGGAAGAGGGAGAATGGAACTGGTATCTTGACGGTAAGATTTACACGACTCTTTACAAGAAAGGAAAAATTTTATATGCGAAGAGAGATGTTCCAAATGGTGATCCGATTTTCATCCATGTGGATAAGAATCCATCCTTTCCGGGTGGTTTAGTAGCACTTAGGGGTTTTATCATAAAGAATATCGAATATCCTGTAAAAGCCAGACTAAATAATATACAAGGAACAGTCATCATAACTTTTGTAATTGAAACTGATGGTTCCTTAAGTGATATTAGAGTTGTAAAAGGAATGGGCGCAGGATGTGATGAAGAAGCGATGAGAGTGATTACATTATCACCCAAATGGGTACCCGGAGAATCTCAAGGCAAGCAAGTTCGTGTACAACGGTCAATTCCTATAACTTTCAGATTAGGTAGTTAATTTGCATTTAAAGCAATCCCAGCACGGTACTGGTACGCTCACGTGTAGCATTGGCCAAAACCTCATCGTTAACCAGAGATTGCCCATATGATGGTATCATTTCCTTCAGTTTTTGCTGCCACTGGCTGGTTTGCATAGGTTGTTTAAAGCAACGGCTGATCAAGTCGAGCATAATAGGTACTGATGTTGAAGCGCCCGGCGAAGCACCTAACAAGGCTGATATACTGCCATCGGCACTGGTTACTACTTCGGTACCAAATTCCAGTACACCGGTACGCTTTGGATCCTTTTTGATGATCTGTACGCGTTGCCCAGCAATATCCAGGTCCCAGTCTTCTTTTTTAGCTTCGGGAAAATATTCCTGCAAAGCCTTTAACCTATCAGCAGGCGATTGCAGCACCTGAACAATGAGGTATTTAGTGAGTGCCATATTATCGCGCCCCACCGCAAGCAACGGCAATATATTATTAAACTTGATAGACTTGAACAGATCAAGCAACGAGCCTTTTTTAAGGAAGCGCGTAGAGAAACCGGCATAAGGCCCGAATAACAATGATTTTTTACCATCGATCATGCGGGTATCCAAATGCGGTACCGACATTGGCGGCGAACCTACCGATGCTTTGCCGTATACCTTGGCCGCGTGCTGCTCAACAATAGCGGGGTTATTACATACCAACCATTGCCCGCTTACCGGGAAGCCACCAAAACCTTTACTTTCAGGGATGCCTGTTTTTTGCAACAACAGCAAAGCGCCACCACCGGCACCTACAAATACAAACTTAGCGTTAAGGGTTCTTCTATTTCCGCTGGTACGGTCTTCAACCTTTATTTTCCAGGTATTGTCCTTATTACGCCTGATGTCTGCCACCTCGTGGTTAAGGCTAAGGTTAACACCCGGCTTTAGTTGCAGCTTGCTGATGAGGCTGCGGGTAAGGGCACCAAAGTTTACATCGGTACCAATATCCATATGTGTGGCTGCCACCTTTTGGTTAGGGTCGCGGCCATCCATTACCAGCGGTATCCATTTTTGCAGTTGCTGCTGGTCTTCGGCATATTCCATTCCTTTGAAAAAATGGTGTTTTACCAAAGCCTGCTGGCGTTTTTTGAGATATTCTACATTGTCCTGTCCCCAAACAAAGCTCATGTGGGGTACTTTACGTATAAAGCTTTCAGGAGATTCTACATAACCTTTTTCAACTAAAAAAGCCCAAAACTCCTTGGATATTTCAAATTGTTCGGCAATTTTAATAGCTTTTTTTATCTCAACGGTACCATCTTTAAGCTCGGGGGTATAGTTAAGCTCGCAAAAGGCCGAGTGGCCGGTACCGGCATTGTTCATAGCGTCAGAACTTTCGGCAGAAACGGTATCAAGGCGTTCAAAAATTTCAATTTTCAAATTAGGATCGAGCTGTTTAAGCATTACACCTAATGTAGCGCTCATAATACCCGCGCCAACCAAAACTACATCAACCGTTGTTTGAGAACCAATATTGCCGTTATTCATGATGCTTACGAATGTTAGAAAACATTCATCTGTATTTGTTTTTGTTTATGCGTTATACAAAGTTTACGCCAATAAGTTAAGCAATTGTACTTTGCGATAACATAATCAGGCAATTTTAGCAAATTTTACAGAATTTTTCCTGTTCATATTGTAAATTTTTAATGAAAATGGGTGGATTTTAGTGTTTCTGTAAAAATAGGTTGATTTAAATATAAGTGGTGCGGTATTCTGGGTAACACAATTAATTACAAGCGTTGTTGTTGAATATAAACTCCTTGCATCATGCGCAAAATACTATTCATCAGCACCCTCATGTTTGCCTTTACGCTTACCGCATGTAAACATAATTCAAATACATCTATTAAAGATGGTGTACAAACGCCAGTAGTGGTAAATAACAAAAAAGTAGCGGTAGTTAATAATACAGACAAACGTTACGCAACCCTGGCAACCGTGCCGGATATGTGCATTAAATGCATAATTGGCGTTGTTGAACAAACTACAGAATTTAAAAACCTTGGTATACCGGCTATAAACAAGGTTAAATATGAAATTAACTGGGTGCCCGCGCCTAACGCACAAGATACAACAGGCAGGAGAGGAGCAACTAACGCTATAAGGCTTGATATTACGGATAACAAAGGCAACAAAAAAGCTTACCCTGCTTTTGTTTATGATAATACCTCCGCGAAAATGTATTTGCTAAAAAGCGGTGTGAAAACTGAGATCAAAACAACTACAAGTGCGCTGGTAAAGATAAGGAGGGTGTGCTATTGGGGTGTGGCATCAACCAAATAACACGTCCTTTCGCTTCCATGTATATTTTCCGATATTGCCATATATGCTATGTAAGCATAATAATATGGGTGGATTTTGATTCTAAACAGATAAATATTGAATATTTACAATTTTTAGTTCCCATTTTTATAAATTTTTTCAAAAAAGTTATTGAATTTATAAAAATACTTTAAATTAGCGGCATAAATACTGACTGATTTTATAAGGAACTATAATTAAACTTAAAATTTTCAAATTTATCATTCAAAATGGCAACAAAACTCGAGTACATCTGGCTTGACGGCTACAAACCAACTCAAAGCCTGCGCAGCAAAACAAAAATTGTTAAAAGTTTCAGCGGAAAAGTAGAAGACCTTGATAACTGGAGCTTTGATGGTTCATCAACAGAGCAGGCACCGGGCGGCTCATCAGATTGTATCTTGAAACCGGTATTCACCGTACCAGATCCACAAAGAAAAGATGCCTACCTTGTAATGTGTGAAGTATTGGATTCAAAAGGCCAGCCACACGAGTCAAACGGCCGTGCACACATTGAGGATGATGATAATGATTTCTGGTTTGGTTTTGAGCAGGAATACTTCCTGTGGGACCCTGCTACTAACAAACCACTTGGTTTCCCTGCTGGTGGCTATCCAGGCCCGCAAGGCCCTTACTACTGTTCAGTAGGCGCTAACAATGCTTTCGGCCGCGAAATTGTTGAAGAGCACTTAGACGCTTGTTTAGAAGCAGGCCTTAACGTAGAAGGTATTAATGCTGAGGTTGCTGCCGGGCAATGGGAGTTCCAGATATTTGCTAAAGGCGCTAAAGAAGCTGGTGACCAGATCTGGGTTGCACGTTACCTGCTTGAGCGTATCGGTGAGAAATACGGAGTAGCTGTTAACTGGCATTGTAAACCGCTTGGCCAGTTAGACTGGAACGGTTCTGGTATGCACGCTAACTTCTCTAACTCATTATTGCGTACTGCTAATAGCGAAGAGAAATTCAAAGCAGTTTGTGAGGCATTCCGCCCTGCGGTTGCTGAGTGTATTGCCGTTTACGGTGCTGATAACGATCAACGCTTAACCGGCAAACACGAGACAGCTTCAATCCACGACTTTAGCTATGGCGTATCAGACCGCGGCGCTTCTATCCGTATCCCTCTTTATGCTGTTGAGCATAACTGGAGCGGTTACCTGGAAGATCGTCGTCCTAACTCTGCTGCAGACCCATACAAAGTAGCTGCAGTGATCATTAAAACAGTAAAATCTGCTAAGATCTAATCTTCGCGAACTGATATAATAGAATCCTCCGGTAGCTATTTACCGGGGGATTTTTTATTTACATATTCCATGTAATCCCCGCCAGGGATAGAGATAGCATTCTCAATGCTCCTGTTGTAAACGTATACCCAAGCTTTTAATATACCGTTATTGATTATCACCGAGTGCATTTCCCGCCGATAAAGGTTAGGTTGCTCTTCATCGGTTCCTACGCCTTCATAAAAATCCAGCCGTTTTAGTACTTCCTCCGGGTGAGTCATTTCATAAATATTCCCATGCACCAGCTGGTTGGCATCACTGGTTATAATCAATCCCGGATATTCTCCCAAATCATAAAGCTGCCCATGTATAACGCCGGTGGAAACAAACGTGCATTTTTGGCGAAGATAGCGGGCAAACTCATTATCATATTGTAACAAAGTGCCGTAAACAAACAATAAGCAGGTCATGAGGATATAGTGAATGCTGACTTGAATATTTATCCCAATTTATTCTAAATAATCTTAAATTGCCATTTTATATAGCTAAAATGAATGCAGAACAGGTAATTTCATACATCAACGACCATAACATTCAGAAAATAAAATTCGCTTTTGCCGACGTCGACGGCATTTTGCGTGGCAAAGTCATCAGCAAACAAAAATTCTTGGATGGCTTGCAAAGTGGTTATGGCTTTTGCGACGTGGTGTTTGGCTGGGATAGCACCGATGCCCCTTATGACAATGTTGATCTTACAGGCTGGCATAGCGGTTACCCGGACAAGCAATGCTTTATAGATATTTCCACGTTCCGGATGATCCCATGGGAAGACAACGTGCCTTTCTTTATAGCCGACTATAGTGGCCCCGGCGCAAAGGCATTGGAGGTTTGCCCCCGGAGCCTGTTAAAAAACATTATCTCGGAGTGCGATAAATTGGGCTATGTGGCACAATTTGCCCAGGAATTTGAGTGGTTCAACTTTTACGAAACGCCTCAAAGCTTACAGCACAAAGGTTTCAGGAATCTGGAGCCGCTTTCGCCTGGTATGTTTGGCTACTCCATACTAAGGCCATCACAAAACAGCGCGTTCTATAATGATCTGTTTGATAAGCTCACCCAATACCAGATACCTATTGAAGGTTTACATACCGAAACCGGGCCAGGCGTTTACGAGGCCGCCATACACTATGCGCCAACACTGGAGGCTGCAGATAGGGCAGTACTTTTTAAGACCGCGGTAAAAGAAATAGCGTCACAGCATGGCTTAACTGCAACCTTTATGGCCAAATGGAACGAAAATTTGCCGGGTTGCAGCGGGCATATTCACCAGAGTTTATGGTCGGCAGAGGGTGGAAAAAATTTATTTTACGATGATGCGGATGTAAACAAGATGAGCGAGTTACATCAACATTATCTGGCAGGGCAACTTTATTGCCTTCCGCATTTGCTGCCAATGTACGCGCCAACCATTAACAGCTATAAACGCCTTGTGGAGGGCGCCTGGGCACCCACTACCATTACATGGGGGATAGACAACCGCACAACAGCTTTGAGGGTCATAAATGTATCAGAAAAAGCAACCCGGTTAGAGACCCGCATACCCGGCTCGGATACCAACCCGTATCTGGCGATAGCAGCGGCGCTTGCTTCCGGGCTTTATGGCATCAAAAACAAACTAAAACTTAATATAGCAGCCACCAAGGGCAATGGTTATGATAACAAGGCCAACGGCATATTACACAGTAATTTATTTGACGCGGCCACAGCTATGCAAAATACTCCGCTCGCTAAAGAACTTTTTGGCGAAGGGTTTGTAAAACACTTTACCCAAACCCGTTTATGGGAACACCGGCAATATGCCAAAAGCGTAAGCGATTGGGAATTGAAAAGGTACTTTGAGGGAATATGACCGGGATTATTTGCAGTACAAAAGTTTAAAACTGCAAACTGTAGTATATTAGCCGCATAAACTAATTACACCGGTATTGAAGAATTATCCCGTGAAACCGAATAAATACGCTTAATCCCGGTTCAAACAATGGACTTTCACTTAATCATACAATCAGCCTGGGAAGGCTACGATAAATCTAAAACCATCAAAAGCATTGATGATATCAGCGCGATGGTTTCTACCAATCATGTGTACCGCATCACTTTTGATGATGACGATATGGTTATTGCCAAGCTTTCTTTTTTTGGCAAATTCGAACATTTTAAAGAGGATCATCGCATTATACAGGCGCTATCAAACAACTTGCTTTATCCATTTGAAAACCTGCTGTCGAAATCGTTATTAAAAAATAACCGCGTTTATATTTATCGCTATAAACAAGGTAAGGATGACGCCTGGGTAGTTTTTTACAACCCAACCCGCATGATGGAACGCTTGCCACGCCGCCTGGACGACGACATGATCAAAAAACTGGGTAACCAGTTGGGCAAGTTCCATAAAGCATGCTCGAGGGTAAAAAATGTTCTGCCAAAATCATCTAAAACTTTACGTACCGATATTTATGACCTGCAGCGACAGCTGGAAAAAGACGAGCGCAAATTTGGCACACGCATGCAGGCCGACCTGCTTAAATACCACTGCGAACAATTCTTAAAGAACCGCTCCCGTTATAACATGAGTTCTTTCGAGATCATCCCGGTATTTATCGACTGGAACATCGGGAACTTTTCGGTAACACCCGAACTGGAACTTTACTCACGCTGGGATTACGACTGGTTTAGGATGAGCTACCGCCTGCTTGATTTTTATTTTTTCAGCAGGGTGGTTTCAGATGCGGGCGACCGCACCGTATTCAGCTACGTGATAGGGCCAATGATGGAAGACCGCTTTATTACTTTTCTAAAAGAGTATCACAAAGTAAACCCTATTACAGCCGATGAGATACGCTTCCTGAAAGAAGCATACCGTTTTTTTATACTTAACTACGTAATAAAAGACGGGCAATACTTTTTTAGCGGTCAATATGCAAAAAAACTGCAGGCCGAAGCTTTTGAAACTTATCTACCATCTGTTGACCGCGATTTTGATGCAGAGAAAATTATAAAAGCTTTGGGATTGGAATAGTGTAGTTAGTGGTTAATAGTGAGTGACTTTAAACAAATAAACTATAATGAAACGCATAGAGGATTTTAAATCAATTATAGACCGTTATGAAGTGATCTTTTTTGATGCCTTTGGAGTGCTTAAAACACATACCGGGCTGGTGCCCGGTATAGAGCGGACATTTGCTTATCTCGAAGCGCAGAATAAAGAATACTACATTGTAACTAACGATGCATCAAGGAGCCCGGCGCAGTTAGCGCAATCGTACCACAATAAAGGTTTAAACGTGGTAACTGCCGACAGGATCATTTCCTCAGGACAATTAACCAAAGATTACCTGGAACTAAAAGTTGAGGGCGGATATGTGGCTTACCTTGGCACAACAGAGTCTGCCCATTATATAGAAAGCGCCGGTTTAAAAACCCTGCCAGTAAGCGATATTAACAGCAGTAATATTGACCAGGTGAACGCCCTTGTTTTTATGGACGATGAGGGTTTTAACTGGTTTGAAGACATTAATAAAACCGTTAACCTGCTGCGTAAGCGTACAATACCTGCAATTGTAGCCAATACGGATTATGCTTACCCGGTATCAAACCACGATGTAAGCATCGCCATTGGTGGTTTAGCGCAAATGATTGAAACCATTATCGGCAAAAAGTTTATCCGCTTTGGCAAGCCCGATTCGCAAATGTTTATGTTTGTTTATGACCTCATTCGCGAGTACAGGCCCATTAATAAAAAGGAGATAGTAATGGTAGGCGATACCCTGCAAACCGATATTATGGGTGGTAACAAATTTGGACTGGATACTGTGCTGGTTTTATCAGGAAATACTTTACCGCAGGACGCGGATAACCGCATACAGGCCACCGGCATTGTGCCTACCTATATTTGTGAGCATGCCGTTATTGGCCCGCAGGCACTGAATTTATAATCAGGATAAGCTGTCTCATCCCAGGGGGGATAAAAATTATTGTATCTGTGACATTTGTATTATGATAAGAGCAATTAATATAGCAACTTTGGTGCTGTAAGCTATTGGCGGAAATTCATTTTCACTTTTGATCAAATCCGCATGGAAAAACAATATAACAATGACAGAAAGTACTCAAACCCGACCACAATTCCCCCCTGCTACAGCATTTGAAAAAACAGTTAACGGCAAACAAACCCACTTATATATACTAAAAAATAATAATGGGGTAGAGGCGGCAATTACCAATTATGGTGGCCGTGTAGTTAGTTTGTTTGTGCCTGACAAGTACGGCAAGCTCACTGATATCATACTTGGCTTTGAAAGTGTTGATGGGTTTATAAATTCCAAAGAGCCATATTATGGCGCCACCATTGGGCGTTTTGCTAACCGCATAGCTAAAGGCAAGTTCACTCTTGAAGGAACAGAATATACTCTTGCTTTAAACAACGGCCCAAACACACTGCATGGTGGTACACCGGCTTTCCAGGATGTGGTATGGGATGCCGAACAAACAGATGAAGCCACCTTAGTGCTAACCTACCTGTCCGAAGATATGGAGGGCGGTTTCCCGGGCAACCTTAGCGTTAAGGTAACCTACCAAATTACTGATGATAATGCCATGAAGGTAAGTTTTTTGGCTACTACCGATAAAACCACTGTGGTAAACCTTACTAATCACGCCTTTTTTAATCTTAATGGCGAAGGCAGCGGAACCATATTAAACCATATAGTGCAAATCAATGCTGACGGTTATACGCCGGTAAACAGCACATTGATCCCTACCGGGAAAATTGAACCCGTTGCCGGTACTCCTTTTGACTTTGCGAAACCCACGACTATAGGACAGCGCATCAATGAGGATCATGTACAGCTAATAGATGGCAGAGGATATGATCATAACTATGTGCTTAACCAGCACGACCTTTCAACGCCTGTTGCAACCGTTATTGGTGATAAAATCGGCATAAAAATGGAAATCTATACAGAAGAGCCGGGAATGCAATTTTACAGCGGTAATTTTATGCAGGCTCAAAATGTTATGAAAGGCGGGAAGAGAGACGAACACCGCACATCGTTCGCGATGGAAACGCAGCATTATCCTGATTCTCCAAACCAACCTGAATTTCCTTCAACAGTATTAAAGCCCGGAGAAACTTATCAAACGCAAACTATTTTTAAATTTTCGGTGGCACAATAAAAACATTACCATAGCCCGAACTTTGATTCGGGCTATGGTAAATTAACTATTCACCTACCTTTTGCTGATCCGGTACTTCTCGGTTACCGGCTACGTCACCTTCTTCATTAACGCCTGTTTCATAACCATCGTTATCAGCCGTACCTTCCTGATAGCTCAGATTTTGGTCGTCGCTGTTATTGTTGCCATTCCCGGCGTCCTCTTGCTTGGGGCCAGCATTTTCTTCGTCTGATTGGCCTGTTGACGCAGCTCCCAAAGATTGGGTAAAATTGGGTTGACCTAACTGATTAGGATCCTTGAAATTATTAAACTCCGGATGTTCTTCAGAGGGTTCTGAACGCTTAAAATAAACATTATCATATCCGGCATTACGGGATGGGTTGTTGCCATCATCGCCTGATGGTGTATTGTTATCCTCACCAAAGCTTTGGCCGCCATATCCCTGGCCTTCCATTCCGGGTTTGTTGGCTTCTTTTTCTTCGCTGCCAAACATAAAGGTTTCGCGGCGCAGATCTTTTTCTTCTAAATTATCGTCGTCCTCAACACGGTAAGCATTTGGCTGCGGGTTGTTATTATTATTATTCAGTTCCATTTTGTTTATAGATTGATGTATAGTAATAAGGTTTGAGTTTTTTAATTGTTTGCATTTTTTAACTCAAAGTAAATGGGTTAAATTTAAAATCGCCAAAACATGTCTATGGCAGGAGCAAAAAAATCATATACAAAGTTATTATGCATGCATAGTATTATTAAAAAAAACTACATTTGCCTATAACCAATTATAAACATGAATAAAGTTGTCAGTGGTGCTCACGAAGCCATTAACGATATTAAAGACGGCATGACGCTTATGCTGGGGGGCTTTGGTTTATGCGGGCTGCCCGAGAAAACTATACTTGCCTTAGCGGAAAGTGGGATTAAAGATCTAACCTGCATATCTAACAATGCGGGGGTGGATGATTTTGGCATAGGGTTATTGCTGCGCAACCGCCAGGTTAAAAAGATGATCTCTTCTTACGTAGGTGAGAACGCGGAATTTGAAAGGCAGTTGCTTAGCGGTGAACTTGAAGTAGAACTGATCCCCCAGGGCACGTTGGCAACACGCTGCATGGCAGCAGGCTATGGTATGCCGGCCATATTTACGCCTGCCGGCATAGGTACCGAAGTAGCAGAAGGTAAAGAAATACGTAACTTCAATGGCAAAGATTATTTAATGGAAATGGCCTTTGATGCAGATTTCGCCATTGTAAAAGCTTGGAAAGGTGATACCATGGGTAACCTGGTATACCGCTCAACGGCCCGCAACTTTAACCCCGTAATGGCTATGGCAGGTAAAGTAACCATTGCCGAAGTTGAAGAATTGGTTGAACCCGGAGAATTGGACCCCGACCATATCCATACCCCCGGCATCTACGTACACCGAATATTTAAAGGTGAAAACTACGAAAAACGCATTGAGCAAAGAACGGTGAGAAAGAAACAATAATCAGCTATGTCATTGCGATACGCCGTATGGCGGAGAAGCAATCTCACAGAACAGGCACACTGATCTGCCTATGATTGCCACGTCGCTAACGCTACTCGCAATGACATATATTATAGTGTAACAAGAAATTAAACCTATGTTAGACAAAGAAGGCATAGCTAAACGCATAGCAAAAGAAGTAAAAGACGGTTATTATGTTAACCTGGGTATCGGCATCCCTACATTGGTAGCCAACTATATCCCGGAAAATATTGACGTAGTGCTGCAATCTGAGAATGGATTGTTAGGGATGGGGCCGTTTCCGTTTGAGGGAGAAGAAGACCCTGACACCATTAACGCAGGTAAGCAAACCATAACCAAACTACCCGGTTCTGCGGTGTTTGATTCGGCCATGAGCTTTGGCATGATTAGGGCAAAGAAAGTTAACCTGACCATTTTAGGCGCCATGGAAGTATCTGAAAATGGCGACATCGCTAATTGGAAAATTCCCGGTAAAATGGTAAAGGGAATGGGGGGAGCCATGGATCTGGTGGCTTCAGCCGAAAATATTATTGTAGCCATGCAGCATGTTAACAAAGCTGGCGAATCCAAACTTTTACCTAATTGCACCTTGCCCTTAACCGGCATTAAATGTGTTAAAAAAATAGTTACGGAATTGGCCGTGTTAGACGTTCTGCCCGATGGTGGTTTCAAGCTGGTAGAACGGGCGCCCGGTGTTTCTGTGGAAGATATCAAAAAAGCAACGGCAGGCAAGCTGGTTGTTGAGGGTGATGTGCCGGAGATGGCAATATAGTTTGCGGAGGGAAGTTTGCAGTAGCTAACTGCAAAGTGTTAACTGTAAACTTTAAAATATCCCTATATTTACCGCATGCACCATTTGATAGCGCCTTCTTTATTAGCTTCCGATTTTGCAAACCTGCAAAGAGATATTGAACTGGTAAATGCCAGTGAAGCAGATTGGTTCCATGTGGATGTGATGGACGGTATGTTTGTGCCGAATATCTCCTTCGGTTTCCCTGTTATAAAAGCTATCAAAAAACACGCGCAAAAACCGCTTGATGTGCACCTGATGATCGTTGACCCTGACAGATACCTTAAAGACTTTAAGGAAGCCGGGGCCGATAGCATAACGGTACATTACGAAGCCTGCCCGCACCTGCACCGCACCATACAGGTCATCAAACAACTGGGTTGTAAAGCATCCGTAGCTATAAATCCTGCAACGCCTGTTGCAAATTTGGTAGACATCATAGCTGATCTGGACATGGTTTTGGTGATGTCAGTAAACCCCGGTTTTGGCGGCCAGAAATTCATTGAACATACTTTTACAAAACTTGCTCAGGTAAAAACGCTTGCCGCAAATACCAATCCTGATCTTAAAATAGAGGTTGATGGAGGTGTTGATACCGGCAACGCTGCCAAATTAGTTGAGGCCGGGGCCAGCGTTTTGGTAGCAGGAAGTTCGGTATTCTCGGCAAGTGATCCTTCTTTGGCTATTTCGCAGTTAAAGCATTTGTAACTCACACTCGTTTACAATTTCTGGTAAATATTTATCCAAACGAGCAAAAAGAATGTTTTGCTTATGTCACGGCATTTTAAAAAAATGTAAAAAAAGTCTATAATTTTTGTCGAATTAACTACCTTAGGCGCGTCTTAGTACAAACTTAATAAACCAATACATAAATAATTAATCATGAAATACAATTTCGGTGCCGGACCCGGCATATTGCCTCAGGAGGTATTCAAACAGGCAGCAGCGGCTGTACTTGATTTCAACGGAACAGGTTTATCCTTGCTGGAGATATCGCACCGCTCACCGGAATTTGAAGAAGTACTGAATGAAGCTGTTGCGTTGGTAAAAGAACTATTTAACGTACCCGAAGGTTATTCGGTACTGTTTTTACAAGGCGGTGCAAGCACCCAGTTTGCCATGGCGCCCAACAACCTGTTACCGGAGGGTGGCAAAGCCGCTTATCTGGATACCGGCGTATGGGCAAGTAAAGCCTTAAAAGAAGCTAAATTTTTTGGTGATGTAGAAGTAGTAGCTTCTTCAAAAGAAAGCAACTACACTTATATCCCTAAAGATTATACCATACCAACTGATGCGGCTTATTTCCATATCACATCAAATAATACCATTTACGGTACGCAGTTACAGCAATTTCCTAAATCGCCTGTGCCAATGGTTTGTGATATGTCGTCTGATATTTTCAGCCGCGAGGTAAATGTGGCCGATTTCGGTTTGATCTACGCAGGCGCGCAGAAAAACATGGGCCCTGCCGGCGTTACTCTGGTAATTGTTAAAGATGATATTTTAGGCAAAACCGGCCGTAAAATACCTGCTATGTACAACTACCAGGTACAAATAGAAGGTGGTTCTATGTATAATACGCCTCCTTGCTTTGCCATTTACGTATCTATGTTAACCCTGAAATGGTTAAAATCTAAAGGTGGTGTACCGGCTATCGAGAAAGAAAATAACGAGAAAGCACGGGTACTTTACGAAGAGATTGACCGCAACCCACTATTCAAAGCTGTTGCCGCTCCAGAAGACCGTTCGCGCATGAACGTATGCTTTGTGATGGAGAATGCGGAGCTTGAAAAACCATTCCTTAAATTCTGTGACGAAAAGGGTATCGTAGGTATCAAAGGCCATAGAAGTGTTGGTGGTTTCCGCGCTTCTATATACAATGCATTGCCCATCACCAGTGTTTACGTGCTGATAGATGCGATGCGCGAGTTTGCTGAAAAGAATAAATAGTTTAAACGTCATTGGGTCACTGAGTCATTAGGTCATTAACGGCCAACAATGACTCAATGACTCAATGACCCGATGAATAATAAGATGATCAAAATATTAGCTAATGACGGTATCGACCCTATAGGCAAAAAAATGCTTGAGGATGCCGGTTTTATAGTGGATACCAACAATATCCCACAGGATGAATTACCCACCCGCTTGCAGGAGTACGATGCTATTACCGTGCGTAGTGCTACCAAAGTACGTAAAGCTTTAATTGACGCCTGCCCAAATCTAAAATTGATTGGTCGTGGCGGCGTTGGTGTAGATAATATTGATGTTGACTACGCCAAAGAAAAAGGCATAGGAGTTTACAACACACCTGCGTCTTCATCATTATCTGTAGCGGAACTGGTATTTGGTCACTTGTTTGGCGGCGTACGTTTCCTGCCGGATAGTAACCGGAAAATGCCGGTTGATGGCGCTGCCAAATTCAACGACCTTAAAAAAGCTTATGCTAAAGGTGTCGAGCTGCGTGGCAAAACTTTAGGTATCCTTGGTTTCGGCCGTATTGGCCGTGAGGTGGCTAAAATCGCTATCGGTGTGGGTATGGAAGTATTGGCATTTGATGTATTTCCGTTCAACCCCGAAGTTGAAGTAGTTTTAGGTGGTGGTTACGTTGCTAAAGTAGCCGTTAAAACAGCTACAAAAGAAGAAATTATCGCCAATGCGGATTTTATTACCATGCACACCCCATTTGTTGACAAAGCGCTTATTGCGGCTGCTGAGTTCGAGCAAATGAAAAAAGGTGTTGGTTTGGTGAATTGCTCACGCGGTGGCTTAATTGATGAAACCGATCTGATAGCTGCTTTAGACAGTGGTAAAGTAGCATTCGCCGCGCTTGATGTGTTTGATAACGAGCCGACTCCGCGCCAGGATATCTTGTCGCATCCTAAAATTTCGCTTACGCCACACATTGGCGCTGCTACCAACGAGGCGCAGGAGCGTATAGGTGTAGAGCTTGCCAGCCTGATCATCCAGCACTTTAAAGGATAATTATTTATTAAAAAATCATATCCGGCCCTGTGTTTTACCGCACAGGGCTTTTTTATTTGGGTTAATGTAAAGTGAGCGTCAAACTCTGTGTTTAAACACCTGTTGGCAGTGCTAATAATGTTTTAAAACAACCGCAAATTGCTACATTTGCTCAAATTTTTCCACTATGGAAGTATCAGAGAATTTACGGGTACTGATCAATGATCCTCAACTTTTACCCGAATTAAAAGATATAGCCGGGAAGGTACTTCATCAACAGCGCATCACCTTTGAAGAGGGCGTTTTGCTGTATGAAAAAGCTGAACTTGGTTACCTTGGCGTATTGGCCAATTACATACGCGAACAAAAGCACGGCGATAAAACGTATTTTAACCGTAACTTTCATATCGAGCCCACAAATCTGTGCGTTTACGATTGCAAGTTTTGTTCCTACTCGCGCCTTATAAAGCAGCGTGCTGATGGCTGGGAATACACCATGGACGAGATGATGGATATCGTAAAAAAATACGATGACCAGCCCGTAACCGAGGTGCACATTGTAGGCGGGGTATTGCCGCAATATGATGTGCCATTTTACAGCGAATTGTTCAGCAGGATAAAAGCGCATAGACCCGAACTGCACGTGAAAGCGTTAACACCGGTTGAATATCATTACATCTTCAAAAAGGCTAAAATAGACTATGCCACCGGCATGAAGATGATGAAAGATGCCGGATTGGAATCAATCCCCGGCGGTGGCGCGGAGATATTCCATCCGGAAGTACGTGACCTGATAGCAAAAGATAAATGCACTGGCGACCAGTGGCTGGCCATACATGAAGAATGGCACAAACTCGGTATGCGCTCAAACGCCACTATGCTTTACGGCCACATCGAGCAATACTGGCATCGTGTTGATCATATGGAACGCCTGCGCCAGTTACAGGACCGTACAGGCGGTTTCCAAACGTTTATACCGCTCAAATTCCGCAACCAGGATAACCAGATGAGCAATGTGCCGGAATCAACCGTGATTGAGGACCTGCGCAACTACGCCATAGCCCGTATTTATCTGGATAACTTTGACCACATTAAAGCTTACTGGGCCATGATCAGTCGTACCACCGCGCAATTATCATTAAACTTTGGTGTGGATGATATTGACGGTACGCTTGACGATACTACCAAAATTTATTCTATGGCAGGTGCCGAGGAACAACACCCGGCCATGAGTACCAAAGAGCTGGTAGAACTGATTAAAAACGTAGGCAGGCATCCGATAGAACGTGATACCTTGTACAACGTGGTTACCGATTACAAGGACTACCAGTTTGAGGAAACCGCTAAACCAAGTTATTACAAGCTGCCTGTTATTAATTAAGCGAAAAGGTAAAAGCTTAGTAAAAAGCTCATTATCTTTTCCAAAAACAAAGCTTTAAGCCTTATACTTTCAGCTTTAAACTAAAAAAATGGATATTCAAAAGACACTTTATATTGTACGCCACGGGCAAACCGAATTGAATAGGTTAGGCATTGTACAAGGCCGCGGCCGAGATACTGACCTGAATGAAGAGGGACGCTTGCAGGCTCAGCAATTTTATGCTGCTTATAAAGATATACCTTTTGATAAGATCTATATATCAAGCCTTAAACGTACGCAGCAAAGCATACAGCCCTTTATTGATAAGGGAATACCATTTGAGAAACTGAGCGGCCTGGATGAGCTGGCATGGGGCGTACAGGAAGGTCAACCGGCCACGCCCGAAAGCAAGGCGGCGTTTTTAAACCTTATGCGTGATTGGCTGGATGGCAAGCTCGACTCGAAATTTGAAGGTGGCGAAAGCCCTAACGAGGTTGCTATCCGCCAGCGTGAAGCCATGAGCGTGATCATGAGCCATCCCGAAGAAAAAAAGGTGTTGGTATGTATGCATGGCAGGGCTTTACGTTTGTTAATGTGCATCTTAACAGAACAGCCTTTAACACAAATGGATACTTTTCCGCACCAAAATCTGGTGCTTTATAAACTTACTTATGATGGCAGCAAGTTTACCATTGTTGATGCAAACAACGCGCTCCATCTAAAGTCGAAACAGGGAATTTAATCGTGAATAAGATAAAAATATCGGCTGTTAGTTATACTAACACCAAACCTTTTTTATATGGCCTGCAGCATTCTGCTGTAAAAGAAAACATCGACCTGAGTTTGGACATGCCTGCAGATTGCGCGCGTAAACTGATAGATAACCAGGTAGATATCGGGCTTATACCGGTGGCAGCCACTTTAAGCATGTCCGAATGGCATATCATCTCCAACTATTGCATCGGCGCAGAGGGGCCTGTTAATTCTGTATTTATTTTCAGCAATTGCCCTATACAGGAAGCTGCCACGTTGCAACTCGATCCGGAGTCGCGCAGTTCTAATAACCTTGCCCGTGTGTTGCTTAAAAATTACTGGAAAGTGTCGCCTCAATTGATTGAGAATGCGCCCGATTACGCGCATTCAACCGACTCTAAAACCGCGTTTGTACAAATTGGCGACCGCACTTTCGGTAAAACCGAGCAGTACAAGTATGTTTATGATCTTTCAGGCGAATGGAAAAAATTTACAGGCTTACCATTTGTATTCGCTGCCTGGATAGCCAACAAACCTATTCCGGAAGCATTTATACAGGCGTTTAATACTGCTTTACGCCATGGCCTTGCCCATAGGCTTGATCTGTTGAAAGAGCTCCCTCATCGTGCTGATTTTGACCTGGAAGATTACCTGATGCACAAACTCGACTTTAATTTAACAGACGACAAGAAAAAAGCACTGTATCTTTTCCTTGATTATATTAAGGCTTTGTAAAATCGACACCTACGATAAAACAATACGCTAAGCGCCTGTATTATTCCATATAACTATGGAAATACAAAAATTAAAAGGCCAGTCGGCCATTATAACCGGCGCCGATAGCGGCATCGGCAAGGGCGTAGCTTTAGCATTGGCCAAGGCCGGCGCAAAAGTTTCTGTAAACTTTGTGCATAACCACGAACATGCTGACGAGTTAGTAACCGAGATTAAAAAGCATGGCGGCGAAGCCATAGCCATTAAAGCCGACGTAAGTAGAGAACATGACGTTTTAGCCATGTTTGCGCAGCACCTTTCCGTATACGGGTCACTTGATATAATGGTAAACAACGCGGGCCTGCAAAAAGATGCCAAACTGGTTGATATGACGCTTGACCAATGGCAAACGGTTATTGATGTAAACCTTACAGGCCAGTTTCTTTGCTCGCGCGAAGCCGCCAAAATATTTATACAACAAGGGGTAAGGCAGGGGGTAAGTGCAGCTGCAGGCAAAATTATTTGTATGAGCAGCGTGCATGAAATTATTCCATGGGCGGGGCACGTAAATTACGCTGCCAGTAAAGGAGGGATTGAAATGCTAATGAAAAGCCTGGCACAGGAACTTGCGCCCTTTAAGATACGTGTAAACGGCATTGGCCCGGGAGCTATACAAACTCCCATTAATAAAGAAGCCTGGGAAACATCGGAAGCATTAAATAAATTGCTGACTCTTATTCCTTATAAGCGCATTGGTCAGCCGGTTGATGTAGGCAATCTTGCTGCCTGGCTCGTATCTGATGAAGCAGATTACATTACCGGTACTACCATATTTATTGATGGAGGTATGACACTGTATCCCGGTTTTTCTGACAACGGATAGCGCTTATTGTCATAAGAAAGTAAAATACATAGACTTACGAGTGAAAGAAATACCTTAGTGTACTTTTTACAATAAGATATTGTAAAAATCATTGCCATATTGTAAAAAATACACTATCTAAAGGCCCTTATTTTGACAATTTTTCTAAAAATCATCTATTATTATTAAAATTATATAATAATTACCTAAAATTTTGAGAATATTCAAAGCTGGCTTATTTTTGTTGCATAATTTAAAATTTGACAGCCATGAAAAAATTATTTATAACTACCGCCATAGCAGCCTTATTAAGTGTTAATGTTTTTGCAGGCGATAAAAATGTTAAAGCAGAAGGTGGTAACGATAACGTACCTTCTTATGTTGTTAGTCAATTTCAGAACGACTTTATAGGTGCTGAGAATGTAACCTGGAAAGTTACCCGCGATTTTAGAAAAGCTACCTTCACTGTAGATGGTGTACAGAAATCAGCTTTTTACAACCTGAGGGGCGAGTTTATGGGCCTTACTGAAAATGTACAATATCGTGCATTACCGGTAGCCGCTCAAAAAACTATCGCTGCTAAATTCCAGGGTTATTTTGCAAACGAGATCATCAAATTAGAAAACGAAAACAACGTTGAACCAACCGTTTACTTTGTTGACTTGAAAAACGATAAAGAAGAAGTTTTAGTAAGAGTTACACCAACAGGCAGCGTTTATCCGTTCCAAAAAGTTAAATAATTTTTATTATTAACCATATATATCAAAACCGCCCGGTTAGCTTAGCTTTCCGGGCGGTTTTTGTTTAAGCTATTTTATATCAGCCAAATAATTATTTGCATATTAATTTTTTATTATATTTGATAAGATAGTTGTACGTCTACATTGATTATTAAACCCATTTTAATTCAGTTGGATTACTTACTAATCTTAACACAATTATTAATACGTTAATTAAGCATTATGAAAACTGGTAAAGTAAAATGGTTTAACACACAAAAAGGTTATGGATTTATTATAACTGAAGAAGGTAAAGATCTTTTTGTACATTTTAAAGATGTGCAGGGTGGTGTTAACGCCATAAAGGATAATGACGATGTAGAGTACGAAGAAGAAGAGGGCCGCAAAGGCTTACAGGCAGTAAAAGTAAAAAAGGTATAAAACCCCTTTTCCCCTTATAATTAAACCCCTGTTGATAAAACAGGGGTTTTTTGTTGAATAATATTTGCACCCTAAAGTGCAATATTTACCTTAGTGGAACCAACTAACCACTAACCTGATAATTTATGACAGAAGCTACACCCGCCAAGTTAACCCGCAATGCCGTATTTCTGGTGCTGGTTGCCTCACTCGGTTATTTTGTTGATATATATGACTTACTTGTTTTTTCGATAGTGCGGGTGCCAAGTCTTACCGCGCTTGGCCTTAGCGAAGCGGATATTACTACAAAAGGGCAGTTGATTATCAATGTGCAAATGGCAGGTTTGTTGTTAGGCGGCATACTATGGGGTATAATAGGCGATAAGATGGGGCGCATAAAAGTTTTGTTTGGCTCTATTTTGTTGTATTCCATTGCCAACTTCGCTAATGCCTATGTGGGCAATGTAACCTCTTATGCTATTATACGCTTTATAGCAGGTATAGGCCTGGCCGGCGAACTCGGTGCCGGCATTACACTTGTTTCCGAAACTTTAAGTAAGGAGAATCGCGGTTACGGAACCATGATCGTAGCGGTTATAGGACTTTTTGGCGCGGCTGCTGCTTACGCGGTGGCAAAACACGGGTGGCAAAGCGCTTACATGGTTGGCGGCGGCCTCGGCATATTACTGTTGTTGCTACGTGTGGGCACCTTCGAATCGGGCATGTTCAGAAACGTACAGGAAAGTAAGGTATCAAAAGGCAATTTCTTAATGCTATTCAACAACTGGGGGAGGTTTAAGAAATATGTGTATTGCATTTTAATAGGTGCGCCTCTTTGGTACGTGGTAGGCATATTAGTTACCCTTTCGCCAGAGTTTGGTAAAGCGTTGGGCGCTACAGAAACCCTCAAAGCCGGCGAGGGCGTTTTATACACCTATATAGGTATTGCCATAGGCGATATTTTTGCCGGTTTGTTGGCGCAGGTAACCAAATCTCGCAGGTTAACTATGCTTGTTTTCCTGGTATTGTCGCTTGTTAGCGCGTTTACTTACCTGGGCGCTAAAGGTATCACGCACGATAAATTTGTTTGGGTATGTTTCTTTATGGGATGCACCGTAGGTTATTGGGCTACCTTTGTAACCATAGCCGCTGAGCAGTTCGGTACCAACATCCGCTCAACCGTAACTACAACCGTTCCTAACTTTGTAAGAGGCTCGTTAATACCCATTAATACTATCTTTAATTTATTGAAGCCGCACTACGGCATGATCACCACGGGTTACATCATGATGATCGCATTAACCATCATTTCGTTATTCTCGCTTAGCCAGTTAAAAGAAACATTTGGCAAGGATCTGAATTATATAGAAGATGAGGCCGGGCTGATTTAATCCTTAAATGTCTATTTTTAAAACTGCGAGGGTATTATTATTATTAACTTTGCCTCAGCAGTTGCATTATTCGATCACTCACATACTACGCAAATGAGCAGGGAAGAAATAGCCGCCGATTACCAGCAAATACAGGATGAGATATGCGCAGCATTGGAAGCCGCTGACGGAAGCGCCAGGTTTGAACAGGAAATTTGGGAACGTGAGGGTGGAGGTGGTGGTCGTACCAGGGTAATACAGAATGGAAAAATATTTGAAAAAGGCGGCGTGAACTTTTCTGCCGTTCACGGCCAGTTGCCTGATACGGTAAAAAGAGCTCTTAAAGTAGAGCAAGACGATTTTTTCGCCACAGGAGTATCTATCGTTATCCATCCCAATCATCCATTGGTGCCTATCATCCATATGAACATCAGGTATTTCGAAATGCCATCGTCATTCAACTCCAGCACACCGCCGGTGCGCTGGTTTGGTGGTGGAATTGACCTTACACCGCATTATGTTATTGAAGATGATGCAAGGTTTTTTCATCAGCAATTGAAAAACACCTGCGATATGTTCCATGCTGATTTTTATCATCGTTTTAAGGTATGGGCCGATGACTATTTTTTCATTAAACACAGAGCAGAAACACGAGGCATTGGAGGCATATTTTATGACCGCTTAACGGCAACCGATGATATAAGCTGGCAACAGGTGTTTGAATTTTCAAAAGCTGTTGGCCGCACCTTTGCCCCAACTTATATTGAACTGGTGAACCGCAACCGTGATAAAATCTATACTGAAGCTCAGCAATTATGGCAATATCAGCGCCGCAGCCGTTACGCCGAATTTAACCTGGTGTATGACGCGGGTACTAAATTTGGGTTAGAAACCAACGGCCGTATTGAATCTATATTAATGAGCTTACCACCAACCGCTAAGTGGTTGTACAATTATGAGCCACAAGCGGGCAGCGAAGAAGAGAAAACGCTTAGCTTGTTAAAAAAAGGCATTAACTGGGTTTAAAATGAAAAAGGCACTCATATTCATATTGCTATTGGGCGCGCTAACATCATTTAAATTGGATGGTGGCCTTAGCGGCAGATGGGAGTATGGAGGCGGTATTTATAATGGCAAGCCGGAAACCGCCCCCAAAGATTATATTTTGCGAAGGCAATACAACGCGGAACACTACGCAGGCACCTACCTCGAAAAAGATGCGCAACCGCTTACCTATGAAACCGGTAACTATAAATTATCCGGTGATAGCTGTTTTGAAACACAAACCTATAGTGCGCAGCCATCTAAATGGCTCAACGTCACGCTCAAGTATCATTTCAGTATACGTAATGATACGCTGATCTTTAATGGGAAATTACCCAATGGTACCGTTGTAGAAGAATATTGGAAAAGGGTGCAGTAATTCCCCATAAAAGTCCCTTTAATTCCATGTATATTTTAAGATAGGGATTTTCCATTTCTACTCATGATTTGTTGTGCAAAACAGGCAGAATGTTAGTAAAAAAACCACCGTTCTACGTATAATTTCTTATCTTCGCAGGTCGCTTAAATAACATTACTTAACCTAATAACAGCGCCCAAATTATCTACAGAAAAATTAGAAAATGGCTGAAGATTTAGAAAACGAGAACGCCCATAAAGAAGACCGAATAATCCCGATAAATATTGATGAACAGATGCGTGCCGCTTACATTGACTACTCAATGTCGGTTATCGTGTCAAGGGCGCTGCCCGATGTGCGCGACGGTTTAAAACCGGTACACAGGCGCGTATTGTATGGCATGCTTGATTTGGGCCTCAACAATAACAAACCTTACAAAAAATCTGCCCGTATAGTAGGTGAGGTATTGGGTAAATACCACCCGCATGGTGATACCTCCGTATATGATGCCATGGTGCGTATGGCACAGGACTGGAGCTTACGCTACCCTTTTGTTGAAGGACAAGGCAACTACGGCTCAATAGACGGCGACCAACCTGCAGCAATGCGTTATACTGAGGCAAAGCTGCAAAAGATAGCCGAAGAAATGCTGGCCGATATCAACAAGGATACTATTGATTTCCAGCTTAATTTTGACGACTCGCTCCAAGAGCCAACTGTATTACCCGCTAAATTCCCTAACCTGCTGGTTAATGGTGCATCGGGTATTGCCGTAGGTATGGCCACGAACATGGCGCCACATAACCTGAACGAGGTAATCGATGCTACTTTAGCATATATTGACAACAGGGATATTGAGGTAAGCGAACTTATCAAACACGTAAAAGGTCCAGATTTCCCAACCGGAGGTATTATATACGGTTTTGAAGGCCCTCGCGCTGCCTTAGAAACCGGTCGTGGCCGTATCGTTATCCGCGCAACGGCAGAGATAGAAACTTACAATAATGACCGTGAACGTATTATTGTAAGTGATGTACCTTACCAGGTAAATAAGGCGTTGATGATCGAGCGTACCGCCGAACTAATCAATGAAAAGAAAATTGAGGGTATCTCCGCCATCCGCGATGAATCTAACCGCCAGGGTATAAGGGTGGTTTATGAGATAAAACGTGACGCCAACGCGGCCATCGTTTTAAATAACCTTTATAAATATACCGCGCTGCAAACATCATTCAGCGTTAATAATATAGCGCTTGTTGGTGGCCGCCCAATGTTGCTTAACCTGAAAGACCTTATCCATCACTTTGTTGAGCACAGGCATGAGGTGGTTATACGCCGTACCAAGTTTGAACTTGCCGAGGCTGAAAAACGCGCCCACATCCTGGAAGGTTTGCTGATCGCTCTTGATCACCTTGATGAGGTAATCCAGTTGATCCGTTCATCAGGTACGCCTGATGAAGCCCGTGAAGGCTTGATGGAGAAATTTGGCTTAAGCGACATACAGGCACGTGCTATTTTGGATATGACGCTTCGCCGTTTAACCGGTCTGGAACGTGATAAGATCCGAGATGAATACGATGCGTTAATGAAACAGATAGATTACTTAAAATCTGTTTTGGCAGACGAAGGCCTGCGTATGGGTATCATTAAAACCGAGTTAACGGAGATAAAAGAGAAATACGGTGATGAGCGTAAAACCCAAATTGTGCACTCATCTGCAGAAATGCAAACCGAAGACTTTATTGAGGATGAAGATGTAGTGATCACTATCTCCCATGAGGGTTACATCAAGCGTACTTCGTTAACAGAATATCGCCGTCAGGGCAGGGGTGGTAAAGGCTCATTAGGTAGCAACAGCCGCGATGCCGACTTTATAGAGCACCTGCTTATCGCATCTAACCACAACTACATGCTGTTCTTTACCGAAAGCGGCCAATGTTTC
This sequence comes from Mucilaginibacter sp. MD40, assembly GCF_002288635.1. Classification (GTDB taxonomy): domain Bacteria; phylum Bacteroidota; class Bacteroidia; order Sphingobacteriales; family Sphingobacteriaceae; genus Mucilaginibacter. The sequence continues at coordinate 2,544,645 of NZ_NRSW01000001.1, forward strand.
TGGTTACGTGTGTTTGAAATACCTGAAGGTACGCGCACCTCAAAAGGCAGAGCTATACAAAACATCATTAACATTCCGAAAGAGGAGAAGATAAAGGCGTATATCAAGCTGAAGTCGTTAAAAGACCGGGAATACCTGGAAAACAACTTCATTATTATGTGTACTAAGAAAGGTGTGATCAAGAAAACATCTTTAGAAGCATACTCGCGCCCACGTGCAAACGGTATCAATGCCATCAACATTAATGAGGGCGATTCCCTTCTTGAGGCAACATTAACAACCGGTACAAGTGAAATTGTTATGGCGCTGCAATCAGGCCGCGCTATTCGCTTCAACGAATCTACTGTAAGGCCTATGGGACGTACAGCAACAGGTGTACGCGGTATCAGCCTGGATAGCAATAATGATGAGGTGGTTGGTATGATAAGTATCAATGACGCCGAAACAACTGTATTGGTTGTATCTGAAAAAGGTTACGGTAAACGTACCGATATAGAGGATTACCGTGTAACTAATAGGGGCGGTAAGGGTGTTAAAACGCTTAACATTACTGAAAAAACCGGAAACCTTGTTGCCATAAAAGGTGTTACTGATACTGAAGATTTGATGATCATCAATAAATCAGGCATCATTATACGCATGGCTATAGCTGAATTACGCACCATGGGCCGCGCTACACAAGGAGTGAGGCTGATAACACTGAAAGGCAACGACGAAATTGCTTCTGTAGCAACCGTTGCACATGTTGAGGACGAAGAACTTGACGAAGCAGTAATAGCCGATGCGACAGCCGATAAGGAAATAGCTGAAAGTACAGATGCTGACATAGCAGCAGGAACAGAAGAATCTGATATAAAACAGGATACTAAAATTGATGAAGGTAACGCGGATGATGCCGCTATCGACGACGACCAAACAGAATAGCTTATGCAAAAAAGCAAGTTGGGTTTAATAATAATTGGGTTGTTTATTACGTCAATCGCCTTCGGCCAGTCCGAAGCGTTGAAAAGCGTGGTAAACAACCTTGCTTTTTATAAAAAAAAGGCTGATATAGCATTTTTGGCGCGGGCAAAAAAATCAGCAGATAGCCTTGTGGTCACCAAGAAGGATTCTAATGATTTGGAAAAGAATATCTATCGTATTATCGTCAATACCAGCATATTGCAGATAGATTCTACTAATGCACTAAAACAGCCTGATAATTTCCTGGATCAAACCACGGCATTGTATGAAAAATTCGCGGCTAAAAACAAGATATTTCAGTATCAGCCAGAAATGGATTACGCCAGCAGATGCCTCGCCAACGCCTACATCAGGAGAGGGTTCGTGTTAATCCGCAACAACGATTATAAAAACGCGTCAATAGCTTTCCAAAACGCTAAAAAGTATGCGCCTGGGCAAAAAAGCATTAACGCTTACATCGCTTTTGCCAATAATAAGCAGGGCAATTTAAAAGACGCGGCCAAGTACTTTGATAATCTCATTAATACCGACAGTACAAATGTAGAGTATCTGGAAACGGCATCATCCATTTATAAATCTCTTGGCGACACCGCCAAAGCACTTCAAATTGTTAAAAAGGGTAGAAAAATGCTCCCAACTAATAAGCAGTTGTTGCATGATGAAGCTAACATCTATAATAACAAACATGATTATAAATCGTTAGAACCTTTACTGGGCCAATTGATAGATGATAACCCCAACAACGCTGAAATTACCTTTGTTGCCGCTAATTGTTATGATCATTTAAACGATTTTGACAAAGCAGAGTCATTATATCTCCGTACCATTGAGTTAGATGGCAACGCTTATGAGCCTGTGTTAAATTTGGGGTTGTTATATTTTAAAATGAGTACGCTTAAGAGCGATACCAACAACAGAAACATTACTAATGCGATAGTATGGCTTGAAAAAGCCAACGAGATGGCTCCACGTGATAAAGACTGCCTTGAGTTGTTACAATTGGCATACACAAAAACCGGAAACCAATCACAATTAGATAGGGTAAACAACCGACTGGAACAATTAAATTAATAAACTAAGCGGAAAATATTCCGTATTACACTCATTACCAATTTAAAACAGTAACTGATGAAAATTAAATTCTTAATGATAGGCGTTTTAGGGCTTATCTCAACGGCAGCCTTTGCGCAAAAAGAAGTAAATAACGCGCAATCGGAGTATGAAAAATACGAAAGCCTAAGAAGCCAGCCTACGTTGGCTATACCAAGCCTTAATAAGGCCAAAGAAGCTATTGACAAAGCGGTAGCCGATCCTAAAACAGCCAATCTTCCAAAGACCTGGGCGGTAAAAGCTTCTGTTTATGCAGGACTTGTAGAATCAAGCGATGAAAAAAATCCTGAAGCAGCAATGTCTAACTTCACTATCGCGGCAGAAGCGGTAAAAAAAGCCCAGGAATTGGATACCAAAGGGGAGAACAAAAAAATCATTGAAAGCGCTAATGGTATATTGGGCAGGTACCAGGGCAATAAGGGTGCAAAAGAGTTTAACGATCAGAAATATGATGAAGCATATAAATCTTTTGATTACTACCGCAGCACTAACCCGGAAGATACTACCGCGATTTTATACACAGGTATGGCTGCGTTTAATGCAAAGAATTATCCTGCAGCTATTACCAACTACAGTAAACTGGTAACTACCAAATACTCAAAAAATGAGGCTGTATACAATGACCTTGCGCGTGCTTATATAATGAATAAGGATACAGCCGGTGCAATGAAGCTAATTAATGAGGCGTTGGTTAAATACCCTAAAAACGCGAATATGCGTGCCAACCAAATTGACCTGAGCCTTAAACAAGGCAAACAAAAAGAGCTATTAGAAACACTTTTACCGGCTATACAGGCTGATCCTAAGAACAAGGATCTATATTATTATGCAGGTTTAATTTACTCACAAACTGCTGATACTTATACAAAACGTATCGATAAGGCTACTGCGGCAACAAAAGCGGGCCTTGAAGCAGAGAAAAAGCAAAATCTGGACAAAGCTGCTGAAATGTATAAAAAGGCCATAGAGGTTGATCCAAACTATTTTGAGGCTAATTTGAACCTGGGTTTTGTTTATTTGTCACCAGCTATTGACATGTTTAACGCGGCTAATAAATTGCCTGCAAACAAACAGAAAGATTACACAGCTATGATGGCAAAAGCATCTGCACAATTTGATCTGGCTAAACCATATATATTAAAAGCTGTAGAAATAAATCCTAAATCTGAGGATGCATTAAGCGCTTTGCTTACGTATTACAAAGGAAAACGTGATGACGCCAATGCAGCTAAGATCAACGCTCAGATCAAGGCGCTTAATCAATAAACTCAAAGTTGCCAAAGCAATAGTAGGAGCCTATAGAAATATAGGCTCTTTAATTAAAACTGTTACTTAACATAATGTTAATTGTACTTTAGAAAGTCATATTATGTTAAGTAGAACGGTGTATTGTTTTAAATTTTAATTTGTGATAATATATCCAAGGCTCTGCTAACTCGGTTATGTTCATCGCTTAATGTAACAACTGCAAATAGACATGCTGCGAGGAACAACAGAAAAAATACTATTATAAAAGACTGTAAGCTTTTGTATTTTTTCTTAATTGATAGCAATTCAGTTTCGAGTTTATAAATCTCTAATTCAGACGACATAGTTTAGGTTTTAAATAAGTGGGCATCAGTTAAGAAATTAACAGAGCCATTTTGATAAACTGTGATAACGGGGTCAACAGATGTTAGTTCATTAACAATCTGGGTAAGGGAGGGGTGACGGTTAAGAAGCTTTTTTACGGCTTTTAACTGGTCAACGGTATTCGCTTTAGTAAAGCGAACCCGAAAGGGCTTGTACTCTTTTGGCATTTTGTTAGAGGTTTAAATAATCAATATGTTAAGGGTAGCCAAACGGTTGAAGCGTTCGACTACCAATATTAATTAATAATTTTTTAATGCCAAAAACTTTAATGCACAATTGTGTGAAAAAAGTTACAAACATTTGAACATCCGAGTTTTTTGATGGATGGTTCAAGGTAGATATTAAATCGTGTAGGGACGGTCAGGACGATTATTTTTTGTGAAATTACCAACCTGACGACGATCAAACCACACATTGCCAAAACGCCAATTAGGCTCATTTTTGTCGAGCCATATGTACAGCTTTTTAAAGTTTTTGACGTGCAGTTTCATAAAATCCGTGGAGTTCTTTTTGATGTAAACAATAAAAAGTTTCGGTTTATACGTGCTGCGGTTTTTTGATGAATGGTTCAAGGTAGATATTAGTGATGAATAAAAAGTTTTGCAACTTCAACGGCTAATTGAGCCACACCGTACCAAAAAGCCCACTTTGCGCCCTCTTTGGCCGTGTCTTTAGCTTTTTGTTTAATAGAACGCTTTGGAGCGGCAGTTGCCGAAGTATCAGGTAATAGGGGTAAATCTTGCATATTAATCAAACTGAATTATTGTTAAAACCATCAAAAAGGGTTGCCCTGGAGAAACCGCATTAAACATATTGTTTAAATACTTAATCGTACGGGTTTCAGGCTCATTTATCTTGCTATCATCAAAATGAAACTCACCAGCGAAATACTTTTGGCACATAGCTTCATAAACTGAACGATTTGCACGGGCTAAGGCATCCACATATTTTTTGCTCACCTCGGGGCATTCGATATCTAACAAAAGGTAACGGCCTGATGGCTTAAATTTGTATTCAGGAGTACCCTGTTGAACGGTAACGGCATATGTTTTTAGTTGCGGCCTTTTTTCTGTAATATCCATTAGCTATTAAATAAGTATGGTAAAATATACTCACCGTCCACGTCAGCGGCTTGCGGTGGTTTAGGAAAACCGTTTGTTTTCATTGATACAGGCAAGTCTATAGGGTCAGGCACTATCTTGTTAGCGAAACCGCCATCATCAAGTAAAAATTTACCTGAATAGTATACAGGCTGAACAAATGGTGAATACCCCATGATAAACAAGTTCTTTTGGGCTATAGCGTCAGAAATAACAGCCTCTGGCGAAAGAACATAACAATGCTCATAAGAATTTCCGTTAGCTGTATGCAAGGGGCAATCAATCAGTAATTCGTCAGGAAAATCATACAGCTTTGCAGCATTGTAAATTTTTTGGGTATCGGCAAAGCCGAAGATATTGTAACCCTCAATTAGATGATCAACAATTTCACCGCTACCCACATCCATTAGTTTAACATGAGTAGGAACAAACGGTAAATTATAATCCTGACCACTTTGTAAATAACAGCGAATATCACCACCTCCGTTATCAACGAGCCTATAGCCGTTTACTACTACTAAAGATTTTTTGTATATCATTATAAAATGCCTTTTGTACGTAAATATTTAACACCGTCTGATGATATGAATTTCATTAAATCAGTGTCAAGGGTTCGGCCGTCAGTAGCAAAAGTTGTATATGCTTCGTCCAAAGCCTTTTTTAAAGTCTTATTGGTATAGTTCTTAACGATATTGAACGCAGTGTCATCCAGCCTATAAAATATCCTTTCAACACCCCAAGAACCTTTATAAGTATTAAATTCATAGGCCAACCTACGGGCATCAGAACGGATTTTATCGGGCGTCCAAGTACTATTTGTTACGTTTTTATACTTGATATCAAAAACCTGTTGTTGATGCTCTACAACTTCTGTAACAGTAGGCGATATAATACGCCTGATAAAGTCACCAACCCATGTAGATGATGAAGCTATCTTATTGATAAGCCACAGGGAAAAACCGCCTATAAGAACGATTTTAAGCCAAGGCCAATCAGAAATATTATTAAATGTGTATCGGAAATTTTTCGCCATTGTATAAATAAACTAAGTATGTACCAGCGACTATTACGGCCAGCATAATAGCCACTTTTTTAATCGCTGAAAGAATGGTTACAATCGGACTACCTGTGTACCAACTGGCAACCTCTGAACGCCTTTTAATTAAAGCTGGTACGGTAATTCTGATACCGTTCTCTGTTTTTGTAGTGCGCCAGCCTTTAATTTTTGCTGCGATTGTTGCGGCCGAGCTACCGCCATTGATGAGGGGTAAAATCTCATTTTGCCAAGCACCAACGCCAGCATTATAACAGCAATCAACACAGGCGTGAAACTGATTTTGAGTGATAGCCTTTTTGAGCTTACTATTGACGAAGTTAACACGGTCTTTGACATCGGTATTTAATAATTGTTTTCCTTTGGCTTTGTCGATTGTGGCTGTGCGTAGGTATTGCTCGTTAGGCTGAATTTGATGACCATAGCCGATGCTATACATTTGAACGCCATTGACAGAGCCATCTTTATACGCCTTAGAAGAAAAGGCCTCTTCTTCTGCGAGCCAGTCGATATAATCCTGTGTGACATTCATTATTCAGTTACTTGTGCGGGTGCATCGTTACCAATTAAGCCGCGCTTTTCAGCCTCGGTATGCCAGTACTTTGCTGTATCAGCAATAAGCGTGATATGGTCACCGTATTTAATGATACGTTTAACCAAGCCAACGACATTTATAAACTTTAAAAATTTAAGCATCTTGATAGTGTTTTATGAAGCGCAGCCGACAAGTTAAACCGACAAGCGGCCACGCTTTTAGATAGGTAAATGTTTATTTTTTGCGTCCGTACTGACCTGTAAAGCCGCCGTTTGGTGCTTGGGGATTGATAACAATTCCCATAGACTGAACTACTACTTTACCAGTTGATAAGTCCATTAAACCGCTGGTGCGAACATCGGGGGTCATTGGCTTTTGTACAACAACCATTACGTTAGCCCAAATACGGCCACTTTGAGACGAATGCTGGTCAGTGTTTTTTGTGAACACGCAAAGGAATTTTACAAAGCCAGCACCACGAGTTTTCGACCATCCAGTTGTAACAGGATTGCCGTTTTTGTCAGATTTTTTGTGCTTTGCACCTGATTTTTTACGGGCTTGCTGACGGTTATTGTTATAACCGTTGTTACCGTAATTAGAACGGCCATAGCCGTTATTCGACTGGTAGCCGCCATTACCAAAGCGGCTGTTATTGTAACCCATTATTTTATTTTTAGAGGTTTACCGTTAAACTTTAGAGGTTTGCCGTTTGTGGCTTTTGCCTCTTTTACTTTTACTTTTTTTGGTGGCATGATTATACAATCAGCGGGTTAGTTGATGAACCGATACCCATTTTTGCGGCAGCGGAATTGACGAATGTTTTACCGTTCGCTGTTTTAAATACGAGGTAATACAGGCCGACAGCTACAGCCGCTACAATTGCGAATACTTTCATGTACCTTTTCTTTTTTGCCTTTGATAAAGCCATTTTATTTTTAATTAATTATTTACTTCTTTAAAGCCCATATAAGCAATATAAAGGCTATCAAACCCGCCACAATAGGCAGATATTTTTTTGTCTGCGTTTCTATTTTAGCCTGCAACAGAGCGTGCCAAATAGGGTCATCACCGTTTGCGTAGAACTCGGTATTGTGATTACCAATAGCACGATGTTTCAACTCGTCAACACACCATATATTTTGAGGTGTATTTTCCAGGGGTTGGCCTGATTGAATTTTATTAAGGGCATCCAGTAGATAACCATCCATTTCGTCACGCTTTTTAATAGCATCATCAATGGAAAAGTATACATACATACCCACATCCGTCATTTTAATCCTACGAGGGTAACGGGTAGCAATGATGGCGTTTACCTCTGCATAAATGTTCATCCAAATATTGGCCTCCCTGCGAGGGTCAGACTTAAATAAGCCACCAATAGCACTTATTACAGACGGAGCAACAGCAACAACAGCAGCTACAGGGATTGGCATTTTATTTCTTTTTAAGAGCCAAAATGACAACCAAAAAACCCAATATGGCGACAACCATTATCCAGTACTTATTATCCGTTGCGGTCGCACCAACATATGAACCTGCGGCATCGCTGATAACTTTTTGACCTTGTGGTGTGCTACCATATATGTAAGCACCAGCAGCCAGTATATCGCCAACAGTGACCGTTTTACCCTGTTCACCTATGATTCCGCCAGTTGCATTGTAACCGATTTGACGGAGAACTGAACCAAAATCGCTATCCCAAAAACTCATTATTTCCAACCTTTCTTTTTGTCGGTTGTAGCATAGCCGAGTATTGCGGCCAGTATACAAACAACGATTACAATTAGCCACCAGTAAGTTGGCTTTGCAGTTACCGTTACCTCTGAACCCATTACCGAAGTAGTAGGGGCGGGGGATGGCACAGGTAAACCCAAGGCGGCACCAATTGTAGAGGCTTTATCTAAAGCCTCCTGTAAATAGTTTTGAGGTGCTACAGATACGGCGGATATTTTATCGCTGACAGTTCCTGCAATGTCTTTTAAAATATTAGTTGATATTGGTAATGTCATTGGTTTTGTTTCCGTTATTGGCTGAACAGGTGTAGAATAACCGCCACCGCCGCCACCGTAATAATTTTCCCTTGTGTTATTACCGAAATACGCATCTTGGATGGTATAATCGGTAATAACGGGGGTTAACTCAACACTTCTCAAACACTAATAGCTTTTTACAACTATCTGCATAACCGACAGGTCATCGGCACCAGTTGTAGTTACTTCAAATTTCGATACACCAACGAGGCTTAGAGCCCAAAACTCTGTACCGCCACCGAGTATAGCCTGATTTACGGTATCACCCTCAATCAGTTTGTCAGGAGCAAACGAAATGTCGTTTGATGACCGCATAATTGCGTCAAGTTCCTGGGGTGTGTAAGTCACCTCATTAGCACCTGCATAAGAGAGGCGAACAGATGACAACGAACCATTATTTGACAGTATAAGCGATTTTGCGCCAAACTGCGGGGTAAACGTTTTGGTTTGGCTGTCGTTGCCTGTGATAATTTCATTGTTAAATTCGTTGTAGAAGCGTGATGCGCTGGCATACTCTAAGCCGAAAACCTCATAGGTAGAACCAGCTACCAAATTGGTAAGGTCGAGCTTTAAGTATGTGTTGTTTTGCAACAAGATTGCGTCAGTAGCTGAAAGAGCCAGCAAAAAGGCGCATTTTACAGTACCATCTGCTTTTTTCTCAATTAGCTGGTGACCAGCCTGAAACTGCGAAATAATGGCGTGTGTACGGATTTTTGAAAGCGGCAACACCTTTGCTGACCCTTGTTCGCTTTGCAGCGACAGGGTAATTTTTTCGTCAACGATTTCGGCAGCACCGTTTTTAATAATCAATATGTGAGATATTGATTTTTGGATTTTTAAATCCGTGATTTCGGTTACGCCAGTTGTAGCTGATTTAATTTGCATTTGTCTTTATTTTCTTTTATAAATTGTTCTCTATCAATGGTTTCACAGAGTACACGCTCATTTATTTTGAAATGTTTTTTTTGTATTCCGTGATAGAATGAGAGCAAATTTATATGCAGGGTTTCCCTATTGGCAAGTTTTACATTAAACGTGTTACGGAACGTATGAAATAGTGTGTAGAACACGTCTTTTTTGTGAAATTTCACACTTGTAAAGAGGCGAGAAATGGTATTTGAACAGTTCCAAATAGCACAATCCATTTCGGTATGATTTTTTGTAACATACTTCGTAACGTACGAACCGACACGGTCGGTAGAAAAGATTTGTGTAACGTCTACAGGGTTCGCACCGCCTTTACCTGCTTTAAATTCTTTTTGGCCGTTAAAGGTGTAACCGTTTTGCTGGAGAATTTTGCACCATATGTAATTGATGCGTTGGGCAGGTAAAAACCTGTCATAGACAATATGTGAGTGTAAATTGCCGTTTTCTTGTTTTTCGTTGACATAGAAGTAGTTTTTAAAGCCGTAGTATTTGCGCAGGTACGTAAAAAACGTGTTTAACATCCTGCTATAGTCCTTATCAGTTCCAATCTGCTTACTGGTTAAGGTCAGCGTGATGAAAACAAACTTTAGTTGCTGGTGCTTTGGGCGTTGAGTATTTGCCCAGGCGGTTAGTTTTTGCCTTATCTTTGTTTTCGTTCTTTGGCTCATTGACTTTCTTTCACGGCCGCAAACTTTTAAAGGCGTTAAACGTTCAAAATGATTGAATTGTGGCATATCTGCCGACGATAGGGGGGCTGATTTTAGTTCTTTTTGCTCTTGCTCAATGGTTAAGAACGTGGCTTTTTCCTTTGGAGTTAAGGAATTAGTTTTTAACTTTAGCACTGATGTTTTTGAGCGGCAAAACGATGAGCCGCACAAAGTTACCTCCGACCTATCACTATATGTATCGGTTTCAAGAGCATCTAACTCATTGCCTGAAACAATGAGTGCGTTTTGTGTTAGTATCATTCTGTTAGAGGTTTTGGTATTAGCACCGTGTTAAAGGTGGTTGAAGCCCTTTAACACATTTATAACTACCCGCCAGCAGCACACTGGCGGGTTTTTTTTTGCTTAATTCTTACCTAAAACGCTGGTTTTGTTGAAGAAAAACAGCGGAGTTTGAATTGTTGCATATAAGATAAATCCATTAACGCCGCCTTTTATTTCTGCGATTAGAGCGGGATTTACGGGCTATAAAGCCATTAATGACAAGCTGATAAACAGGGATAGGAGAATTTCTAAAACCGTCCCATATAGAATAATATTGAGAATAAGGCCACATAGTTTTAAAATTTACGGTAAATGAAAAAGTCAAGAATTTTAAACACTGCTATACCGACCATACAGCCCGTAGCAGTAGCGGCCAAGTAGAGGCCAGCGAGATAAATAGCTTCAGATAGTGTCATGATTGAAAAAGGTTTAATTGGGGTGTTTGAAGTGGAAGTTTAGAAATATAGCGGTCGAGGTGTTTAACCCTCTGTTTGCACTTTTGCAAGTCCTGTGTTGCGAATATGTTTTCCCGTCTATCGAGGTCGTTTTTCGTGCGTTCGATAGTTTCCTCATACCGCTGGATAAGCGCCTGCAGAGCGAGGCGGTCAGTCATTTCTTCAATAGGCTGGGAGATAGTTTCCGCAATCTTGCGAGCAACTACCGATTTAAGTAATTGCTTTTGCATTAGTCTTTGATTGAAGTAGTGAGAAATTGATGTGTACCGGCTGTTATAACCTTTTTATTGAAAAGCTTATTAAACAAGGTTTCGATACTATAATCGACAACCAAATTGAGAGAAGTAAGGCCGACTTTTTTTGATGAAAAAGACGGGTTATACATTGGATGCCAAGCGGCCAGCGATATAGAACAACGTGTGCCATCGGGGGTAAACCAAAGGCCACTTAACAGACCATCACAGATGATAGTACGATTGTTTAACGTTTGGCACTTTATGCCTTTTTTCCTGAACAGCTTTAGCAAGCTGTTATACATGGTGTGTTTGCCTTTTTTACGTATCATCTCCAACTCATTTAAGTGTTGGAAATAATGTTCAGGCTGTATTTTCGGTTTATTATTTGCTATAATTGACATAGTAGTAAAAGGTGTAAAACACACTTTTACTTAACATAATGTTAATTATATGAATTTTTAAGATGAGAATTTATTTAAAGTTTTATAATAATATTAAATCACCTAAAATAAACTAAAACAAAACGCCCGGATAATTTATCCGGGCGTTTATAATTTTGATAACCAAATTACATTGGCTTTTTAGTAGTATCTTTTTTTGTGGTGTCTTTCATTACTGTATCAGCAGCTTTGGTGGTATCACCAGGAGCCATTGTTGTAGTTGAATCTGTTTTGGTGCTGTCTGAACCATTTGTTGCCTTTTCGGAACTGCAACCTGTTGCAATTGAACCGATTATCATCGCAGCAGCTGCGAAACTTAAAATTTGCTTTTTCATTGATGTTTTTAATAGTTTTACAAATGGATAACCTTTAAACAGTTAAATTGTTTAATTATTTATCAATATTTCTTTGAGAAACAGGTCATAATTATCCTTCAATTAAATTAGCTTTTTATTAAATTCAAAGTAATTTTTTCTGATATTTATCAGCAATGGTGGTATCAGAAAATACCTTAAAATGGATCATGCGCTTCTATCCTCCCCTGTTTTTTCAACGCGTTTGGGTTAAGGGTTTTAATAAAGATTTCAGAGGTGTGCACGTGTCAATCATTAAAAGTTTTCTGAACACGAACTATAACGGTTCTATTTTCGGAGGTACTATATTTGCCGCAGCGGACCCATTCTATCCGGTATTATTTGACCGTATATTACAATCACCCGGAAGAAAGTTAAAGATATGGTCCAAATCCTCAACAATAAATTATTTAATACCAGCAACCGGCAATTTAAAATTTACTATCACTATTACCGAGCATCAGATACAGGAAGTAATAGATACAATTGATGTATATGGAAAATATGAAGGCACCTATCCTGTAGAGATTTTTAACGATAATAATGAGATTTGTGCTTCGTTAAATAATGAAGTTTACATACGCGACCTAAACTTTAAACCACTATAACATGCCGGTTTATATGAATGATGCCCATTACCATAACCAGGGCTATTATATTTCTACTGATAATAGTTTGCTGCATTTCGCCGAGATATTTAATTACCTTAATACTGAATCTTATTGGGCTAAGGGAATACCCGAAGATAAATTACGGAAAGCAATAACAAATTCACTGTGCTTCGGCATTTACAAAAATAACGAACAGGCTGGTTTTGCCAGGGTTATTACAGATAAAGCTACCTTTGCCTACCTGTGCGATGTGTTTATCTTATCAGCCCATCGCAAATCGGGCCTATCAAAATGGCTCATGCAAGCAATTATATCTCACCCGGATTTACAAGGATTAAGACGTTTTGTATTAGCCACAGCAGATGCACATGGGTTATACAAACAATTCGGCTTTGAGTTGATCAAAGGAGCCGACCGATGGATGGAAATATTTACGCCTTATAAATAAACGCAATGAATTTAAAGAGACAGATACTTGAGGGAGAAGGCGTTAAACTCGACTTTAAAAAAACCATCACCAGTTGTGAAAAGATAGCGAAAACAATGGTATCGTTCGCTAATAATGTTGGCGGCCGTTTACTTATTGGTGTTTTGGATGATGGCACTATAAAAGGTGTAAAAGACGAGACCGAAGAACGATATATGATCACCAGGGCGGCGCATTTCTTCTGCAGGCCGGCCCTCGACCCTATCTTTGAAGAAATATATTATGACGATAAAACGGTTCTAATGGTAGATATACCGGAAAGTACCGAAAAACCGCATTATTCCCTGGCCGAAGACGGTAAATGGTGGGTATACATTCGCGTGAAAGACAAAAGTGTGCTGGCCAGTAAAGTGGTGGTAGATGTATTGCGCCGTGGAGCAGACGAAAAAGGCGTGCTGATTGAATATTCATCTAAAGAGAAAGCGCTGCTTGAACATTTGGATAAAAAAGAACGCATAACAGTAAAGGAATTTTGCGCATTATTAAATATTGGTCGGCGCCGAGCGCAGCGCATACTTGTTGACCTTGTTTTATCGGGTGTACTGGCTGTACATACCACCGAAAAGGAAGAGTTTTACACGGCGATGTAGTTTAAGGGCATAATATGTACCTTTGCCGCCTCCACTGCCGGCAAATGAATTTAAATCTACAGAAATATAAACCCTACTATAAAGACAGCCTCGGGCTTGCCATTCCGGTAGTACTGTCGCAGGTTGGCCATACACTGGTACAACTGTCAGATACCATTATAGTGGGACAATTTGCCGGCACCGATGCCCTTGCCGGTGTTTCACTATCTATCAGTACGTTTTTAGTTCCGCTGGCAATTGGTCTGGGGATTAGTTATGGCATTACACCGTTAATAGCGCAGCATAACGGGCGGGAAAATTTTGCCGAATGTGGTAAACTACTTAGCAATAGCCTTCTGCTAAACATACTTACAGGGTTGGTATTGTTTAGCGTAGTTTACGGGGTAATGCAATTATTCATTGACAAACTGCACCAGGACGTGGCTGTTGTGGCTCAGGCTAAACCTTTTCTGTTATTGCTGAGCATTTCTATTATTCCGCTGCTGATATTTGACGCTTTTAAGCAATTTGCACAAGGCCTGGGCTTTACCAAACAGGCCATGTACATTACTATCGTGGGCAACATCCTGAACATACTGGTAGGGATAGTTCTGGTAAAAGGAATGTTTGGGATCAAGCCAATGGGCATACGTGGTGTGGGTTATAGCACCCTGATAGACCGTTGCCTGATGGCGATCGCTATGGGGACTTATGTTTTCCGTTCACCGGCTTTTAAAAAATATCTTTCGAGCTTCAAACTTATCAACGTACAATGGATACGGATTAAGCAGTTGTTAAAAATAGGTATGCCTGTAGCATTACAAGCCACGTTTGAGCTTAGCGCTTTCGGTGGCGCATCTATTCTTATTGGTACTATCGGCCCTGTACAACAGGCAGCACATCAAATTGCCATATCTCTCGCTAGCATGACCTACATGATGGCTAGCGGTGTTTCTTCCGCGGCGGCTGTAAAATCCGGAAACTACTTTGGTGCGGGTAAGCATCATCACCTCAGGTTATCGGCCATTTCAAATTACCATATTGTGATAGGCTTTATGTGTGTAACGGCAGTTATTTTCGCAGTCTGTAACCAGTGGTTACCTTGGATGTATACTACAGATAGGCAAGTCATACAAATTGCTGCTCAGCTACTCATCGTAGCTGCGTTTTTCCAGTTATTTGATGGTACGCAGGTAGTTGGCCTGGGAATACTAAGGGGAATGGGCGATGTGAATAAACCAACCGTAATTACTTTTGTATCATACTGGATCATCGGTTTGCCAATCGCTTACTTATTAGGCATACAGTTAAACTGGGGAGTTAAAGGGGTTTGGTATGGCCTGGTTTGCGGTTTAATGGCTTCGTCGATTATGCTATTTATTCGTTTTCATAAAATTAGTCATAGTAATCAATCGAAGTTACAAGCCGGTTAAAAATAGAGTTCGGCAGCTACTTTATAGGTATTGCAATGCGCTTCAACAATATCTTTTATATGAGGCGAGTATCCTCCGCCCATACTTACCTGCACGGGGATATTATTTTGCCTGCATTGCGATAAAACAAACCTATCACGTTCTTTGCATCCTTCTTTACTTAAGGACAGTTTACCCAGCTTATCAGACGATAAAACATCTACCCCGGAAAGATAAAATATAAAATCCGGTTGGTGCTGTTGAATCAGGGCTGGCAATGCGTTCTTCAATAACTTAAGATATTCATCATCTCCGGTACCGTCATTAAGCGGTATATCCAGGTCTGACCGCTCTTTCCTGAAAGGGAAATTCTTATCACCATGTATAGAAAAAGTAAATACACGGGGTTCATTTTCAAATATCTGCGCGGTTCCGTTACCCTGGTGTACATCTAAATCAATAATTAAAATGGATTGATATAAACCATTATTTAACAAATAGTTAGCAGCTATAGCCTGATCATTTAGTAAGCAAAAACCTTCGCCCCAATTAGTGCCTGCATGATGCGTACCCCCTGCTGTATTAAAGGCAATACCAAATTCTATCGCATAATGGCAACCATCTATGGTGCCTTTGGCAATTCGCCGCTCCCGTTCAACTAAATCAGCATTAAGCGGAAAACCGATGCGGCGTTGCTCTTTTGGCGGCAATGTAAGCTCTCTAAGCTGTCGCCAATAATCGTCATCGTGCGTAAGCAGTATGGTTTCCTCATCCAGTATCTCCGGTGAAAAAAAGTTTTCATCCGTTACCACACCCTCATACTTTAACTGCTCAGGAATAAGTTCGTACTTAAGCATCGGGAAACGATGCCCATCCGGAAGCGGATGTAAGTAAATAGGATCAAACGCTATCTTAAGCATATAACGACGAGCTAAAAATTAGTTTACTTAACTACTTGATACCGCTTTTAAAAGGCATTCTGCAGCCTGATAAACATCTGTAAAGGAATTATAAAGCGGCACAGGGCTTAAACGGATTACATCGGGTTCGCGCCAGTCGCCTATTATGCCGTTCTCAGCCAAATAATTAAAAATAGCTTTCGCATCTCGTGCGCATATTACAGAAAGCTGGCTACCCCGCTCCGAGATATTTTTTGGGGTGATGATCCGGAAAATCTCTTCACCACATTCGCGGTTAATATCATTGATCAGAAATTCGAGATACGCCGTTAGTTGATCGCCTTTTGCCCTCAGCGGTTTAATGCCCCCCGCCTTTTCAAATATATCCAGCGAAGCTTTGTGCATGGCCATCAGTATTATAGGACTGGTACTTACACTCCACCCCTGTGCGCCCATTTCAGGGTCAAAGCCCTGCTGCATCAGAAACTGTTTATCCCTGCGATAGCCCCACCAACCCGCGAAACGATTAAGCTTAGGATTATCAAAATGTTTTTCGTGAACAAACACACCGCTAATGCCACCCGGGCCCGAATTAAGATATTTATAAGAACACCAGCAGGCAAAATCTGCATCCCAATCATGCAATTTAAGGGCTACATTACCGGCAGCGTGTGCCAGATCAAATCCAACAAGCGCGCCAGCCTTGTGCCCTGCCTTTGTTATAGCCTGCATATCAAATAGCTGCCCGGTATAATAGTTAATCCCGCTAAAAAGCACAAGGGCGGTTTCATCGGCGTTATCTTCTATAGCCTCAATAATATCCTGCGTATGCAAGGTTACCTCACCCGGCCTTGGGCTTACTTCAATAATGGCATCTTTAGGGTTAAAGCCATGAAAACGGACTTGGCTTTCAACCGCGTACTGGTCTGACGGAAAAGCACCCGCCTCCATAATAATCTTATATCGCTTATGATCGGGCTTATAAAAGCTCACCATTAACAAGTGCAGGTTTATGGTAAGCGAATTCATCACCGTGATTTCTTTTTCGCTGGTGCCAAGTAAACCTGCCAATACGGGCAATAACTGCTTATGATAACTAAGCCATGGCGCCTCGCCATTAAACCAGCCTTCAACTGCGTAATGTTCCCAGTAATTTAATTGTTGCTGTATATAATGTTTTGCAGAGTGTGGCTGCAAACCCAATGAATTACCGCATAGGTATATCGCAGCCTGGTTATTATGGCGCGGGAAAAGAAATTCGCTCCTTAAATGCCGTAGAGCATCCTGCTCGTCCTGCTCTTGCGCGAAGTTTAAATTACGCTGATAGATCATATTCAATATTAGGCATTAGCTATGTATAGCCAAAGAAAAATATATAAAAAAG
>NZ_NRSW01000001.1:2561851-3984987 GCF_002288635.1 Mucilaginibacter sp. MD40
GACTCCCTCATTGGTTGATGAGGGGCTCGCTTTTTTATACGAATATATTTTAAAGTGCAACTTTGCCGTGTTTGCCTTCGTCGTATTGTTTGCCGGTTAGCGTAGCCTTTAGCATATTAAATAGCACTACCATCCGGCTGCTGCTGCTATCCCAATATTCGGCATCGTTAGGGATAACCTTTAGCAAGGTAAGTTTCGGATCATCTAATCCTTGCGGGAAAAAAGCCTGGATAAACGGATTCCATAATTCTTTCATCTTTTCCCTGTCTTCAACCACTTGCGCGGTAGCGACAATACTTAAATAGGTATGGTTTTTTACGTCTGAATACGTGAGCGAAACCGTGTTCTCCATGGATATCTCACTTACTTTTGGCGAGTACTCATTAGTAAAGAACCAAATATTACCCTCACTATCAATATCCGCGGTGCCCATTGGGCGGCTATGAAAACCCTTTTCTTCCGTATAAGTGGTTAGCATAGCTGTTTTAATTTCCTTAACCTTGTCCTTTAAATATTCAAGGCCTTCTGTTCTTGACCAATCGCTGCTCATATTGTTTTCTATATATAATCATGAAAACAACCATGTAAACAATTATTTGTTGGGTTTACTTACATAAATATTTTCACGTACATAAAAACGATAAGGCAATAACGCGTCATCGCCGGCGTAATCAACACCTATACGTGGTACAGCGGCTATTTGCTCATCTGCAAACGTTAATCCCCTGTCTTCTATCCAAATCGTTTTACTTTGCAGGCTTTCGGCGTTTATTTTGCGCGAAATGCCGAGTGCTTTAGCTACGGATCCCGGGCCACGCGTAAGGTTAGGCTTTATTGAATCCACGTTTCGCCTGCGCAACATAACTTCCAATCCATCAGTAGGTTGTATAGCTCTAATTAAAATAGCATGCGGTACATCCTTTGCAGAAACCACTACATTAAG
The DNA here is from genome assembly GCF_002288635.1 of Mucilaginibacter sp. MD40. Taxonomy (GTDB): domain Bacteria; phylum Bacteroidota; class Bacteroidia; order Sphingobacteriales; family Sphingobacteriaceae; genus Mucilaginibacter. Next base: position 2,562,795 of record NZ_NRSW01000001.1, read on the forward strand.
CATTTCATGTATACCGTAACAAAGGTAAACATAAATGATACCGCCCTGCATATACATGGTTTGTGTACGGGGTGTAAAACACCCCCCAAAAGCATGTGAGGCTTTGTCAATAATACCGGCGTAAGCTTCTGTTTCAACTATGTAACCTCCGGTAAGCTCACCATCAATGCGGGTAAAAAGATATTTACCCAAAAGGTCGCGACTAAGCGCTACCACATCCTGGCTTTCATAATACTCTTCAGGTAGTTTCATTTTAATATTTGATGGATGATCTTATTGATCTCATCGGCGTGGTCAAACACCATCATATGCGTCCCCCCTTTAATGACAGCAGTGGGTGCTTTTATGTTTTTGTAAGGAAAAACCAGGTCATGGTCGCCAATTATGTGATAAACATTTTTTGGTACGGTTTGATTACGCCAGGCAAGCACCGCGCCCATAGCCCATTTTAAAAAATTAGGCGAAGAACCTGTAAGCATATTTTTAAATAACATCTTATCCTGCATAGGCATAGCGCCAAAAATATACTCTACCAAAAAGCTCATTCTGTTAAACACCTTACCCGGGATAATTTTGTATAGGGGCAATTTGCGAAAGACCTTAAAATATATGGGAGCTTCCGCATCTGTTTTTATGCTGGAGATTAGGATTGCGCAACGGAGACAAATAGATTTTGCTATTTCGGTAGATATAATACCGCCAAGCGACACACCTATCACCACATCACCAGTTAATATATTATATTGGCTTATAAGACTTTGAGCATAACTAACTAAAGTATCATCCTCATTTGGAAGCAGCCAGTCTGCATATACCACTTCATATCCATCGGGAATAAGAATATGTTTATAAAGCCGTTTATCGGCACCTAAGCCGGATATAAGTATGGCCTTAGGCATTAAATTTAATTAGCTGAGTTACTTGTTTCAGATATCGGGCATCCACTTCGTCAAAGGTGTCCAGTTCTTCACTGTCTACATCTAATACGCCTATTACCTCTCCATGTGAAAATAGCGGCAGTACAATTTCTGACTTTGACAGCGAACTACAGGCTATATGCCCCGGAAAAGCTTCCACGTCAGGCACAATTAAAGTTTCGGCTTTATCCCAGGCTGTACCACAAACACCCCTGCCCTTCGCTATACGCGTACATGCCACAGGCCCCTGGAAAGGCCCTAAAACCAGCTCATTGTTTTTAACCAGATAAAAACCTACCCAAAACCATTTAAATTGCTCCTTTAAAGCAGCTGCAATATTAGCCAGGTTAGCGACCAGATCGGTCTCGCCATCAAGCAGTCCTTGTATTTGCGGTAACAATGACTGGTATTGCTCTTCCTTATTGGTTGAATGGGTTATTTTGAGATCTTCTGCCATGCAGCAAAAGTAATTACACTATCCTGAAAGTAAATAAGCTAAATATCATATTTAATATTTTAATTCGCATTTAAATGATTGTTAGCCTCACCATTGTACGTTACCCAAAAGCGATGATACCTTTTGCGCTTATTTCTATGGCTTTACACCGGCTGCCTTTAATGCTGCAGAGTGGTTGCAGTTTCTGGAAATTGTTGGGCACAGGCCGCAATGGCACGTTTGATCTGCAGCCCGATTGGCAACAATGGGGTTTACTTGCAGTTTGGAATACGACGGATGATTATGAGCAATTCGCGCAAAGATCATTTGTGAGTAAATGGTGGAAAGTATTTGCTAAAGAACAATGGACTATTATTTGCCGCCCCCTACAAAGCCACGGAAAATGGGATGGCAAAGAACCCTTTGGCAAATCTGATACTAAAGAAACCGATGGCCCTATAGCCGTACTTACCCGCGCTACCATAAAAATGAGCCGATTGAAGAACTTCTGGTCGCATGTGGATGAAGTGGCTGATATTATGTCCAAAGCTCCCGGATATATTACTTCTGTTGGTGTAGGCGAAGCGCCTGTTTACAGGCAGGCTACTTTCTCTATATGGCAAAGCTTTGATCAAATGAAGGCTTTTGCTTACAAGAGTAAGGAGCATGCCGAGGTGATCAAAAAAACACGTAGCGAAGGCTGGTATAGTGAGGAGCTTTTTGCAAGGTTCCAAATATTAGAGAGCAATGGCACCATTAACGGACATGATCCATTAAACGGATTATTGTAACCTATCTTAACTTCAGGGGATTTAGCTTATCGAACGTATGCGTTTTGTTTACAAAAAACTCCCATACCATACTACCGTTGTACATACCGGTAAGCAGCGAGCCATTTTTAATTTTAGTGGTTTTACCTTTTTTGCTGCTAAATAACCTTCGTACAAAATTCTGATGGGCACGGCTAACGGCCCAGGCATCCTTACGTTTGCCTTCCATTAGGAAACGGAATAAAGCCAACAGATCCATCCAGAAACGCAGCCCGATTATCCAGAATGCACGCCATACAGGCAGGTTATTCTTTAACAGCAACAGGTTGTTGCGAAAGTTAAGGTAGGTTTTAAACGGGTTTTCGGAATTGAGCGTGCCACCCCCAACGTGGTAAACGGTTGATTCGGCACAATACATTACTTTATACCCCATGTTTTTTAGCCGCCAGCAAAGATCAATTTCTTCCATATGGGCAAAAAAACTCTCATCAAACCCACCTGCTTCGTCCCAGTATTTCTTTTTTACAAACATGGCGGCGCCTGTAGCCCAAAATACCTCTCCGGTAATGTCATACTGGCCCCTGTCCTCTTCTATTTCGTAAAATATACGACCACGGCAAAACGGATAACCAAACTTATCTATAAAGCCCCCGGCTGCGCCGGCATGTTCAAAATGTGTTTTTTGATGATAAGCCTTAACCTTCGGCGCGGCAGCGGCTATAGTAGCATCGCTTTCCATCAATGCGATAACAGGTTCGATCCATCCTGGTTGTACTTCCACATCCGAATTGAGCAGTATGTAATAATCGGCGTCCACCTGCGCGAGCACGCGATTATAGCCACCGGTAAAACCGTAGTTAGCTTTATTTTCTATGATCCTGATTTGGGGATAGGCACTTTTTAAAAATTCTACCGATCCATCAGTAGAACCGTTATCGCCCACTACAATATCCAGGCCCGGCCAGGTGGAGGCAACAACGTAGGGTAAAAAATCGCGTAGGTATTTGATGCCATTCCAGTTCAGTATCACCACGGCAACCCTTGGTGTGTTCGTCATAATTTACTCAAATGGACCATAGCATAACCCGGCATAAAAAATATACCGGCGCCCCAAGCCGCTTTTCTTGACATTTTTCCCAATTTTGCCACAAACATAAAAAATATATATGATTGCTAACGGTGCTGTTTTACCTATGTTTTACTTGCCCCCTGTTGAATACTTTACCCAACTGATGGCTTTTAAGCCTAATGTGGTGTTTGAAGCGCAGGAACACTTCCCTAAACAAACCTACCGCAACCGGGCTAATGTTTATTCGCCCGATGGTTTGCTGAATCTGGTTGTGCCGGTTATAAAAGGTTCTAAAAACCACACCAAAACCTGTGATGTAAAGATAAGCTACGATTTTAGGTGGCAGCGTTTACACTGGATGAGCCTGCAGGCCTGCTACCGCAGATCAGCATATTTTGAATATTATGAGAATGACTTTGCCCCGTTTTATGAAAAGCGATATGAATACCTGCTGGATTATAACCGGGAATTATTTGAGCTGATACTTCGACTAATGAAAATAAAGCTCGAAGTAAAATTTACGGAGGACTACGAGCCCACTTACAACGGATTAACAGACCTGCGCGGCGCCTTTAACGCCAAAAGCCAAAAAGTAACAGAACAAAAGCCGTATTTTCAAGTTTTTGAGGAACGAAAGGGCTTCTTGCCCAATCTGAGTATTGTGGACCTGTTATTTAACCAGGGCCCTCAGGCTATAAACTATTTATAGGATTTAAATGAGCTACAACGGCAGGGTAAAATATAAACATAAACGCGGGAAGTATGAGGTTGGCTCACAACCGGGCACCATAAACATCCCTGAGGATGCATTAAAGCCCCGCATACATGTTTACTCATTTAATGAGCATGAATTGCTGAGCAGCAAAGGTTCGGATATGGAAACCATAACCCGCCAAATTGATAAGTGCAAAGAGCATACCCATTGGATCAAGATCAATGGCCTTGGTGATGCTGCTTTAATAGAAGACATTGGTACGTTTTTAGGCATTAACAGGCTGGTACTTGAAGATATTGTGAACACGCATCAAAGGGCTAAGTTTGACGAGTACGATGGTTATGTTTTTGGCACCAGCAGGATATTGTATTTTAATGATGAACAGGAGCTTGTAAACTGCCAGTTTAGCAGCATAGTAAAAGATAACATCATTATTAGTTTTGAACAAGATTACAGTGACTACTTCGAGGCTGTAAAAACGCGTTTAAAAGCAGGAAAAGGTGTTATTCGCACAGCTGGTGCAGGTTATATATTTTACGCTCTCACAGATACTATCCTTGATAATTATTTTGTTTTGCTGGCCCAGATCGGTGACCGTGTAGATACCACTGAAGACCGATTATACAAATCGGCCGATAAGAGCATCATGTTTGATGCCCAGCAACTGAAACGCACTTTGATTATTATACGCAGGGCATGCTGGCCCGAACGCGATAAGATCAATGATATGATCCGCAGCGAAAGCCCCGAAATAAGCAAGGAAATTAAAATTTACCTGCGCGACGCGTATGACCACTGCATACAGGCTATGGATATGGTTGAAAGCTATAAGGAGGTAACCAGCAGCATTATTGATCTGTATCTGAGCATGGTAAGTAACCGTATGAACGAGATCATGAAGGTGCTCACCATTATCTCGGTTATATTTATCCCTCTAACTTTTATTGCAGGAGTATACGGTATGAACTTTAGCCGCCAGGATGCGAAAGGCCGGCTTATACCCGATAATATGCCCGAACTTTACGCGCACCATGGCTACGTGTATACACTAATTGGGATGTTTGTGCTGGCGGTAATACAGTTGGTTGTATTCTGGAAAAAAGGCTGGTTCAACAAATTATAAGCGGGGAGTATTTCGCCCGTATTTTGTTTTTATTTCCACCAAAAGTTTATCAACACCATTAGTTTTTATCTCAAAAACGGTGCTCAACATCATACCCAGCTTACCTGGTTGGAAGCCTCCCCTGCTATGCATCCACTCCAGGTAATACACCGGAAGGTCGCACAACAAGGTATTCTTATATTTACCAAAAGGCATGCGCGTGTTTACAATATCAATTAAAATGCGGGGATCGGGCGTAATACTTTCCACGCCGTAAACATACAACAATTAAGGCTTACCACAGGCTGCGGACTAACAGAAACGCAGCTACAGACGCTGCAGCCGCAAAGCCTATGGTTTGCTTGGCCCCGACTTTTACCGGTGGCACATAGCGTACACCACGCTCATCGGCTATAGCAGCACGCTTTACGTACCGGCCGTTTTCCGGTAATGCCAAAGTTTTAAAATCTTCTGATAGTTGGTTTAATGCCGTTGTAAGCTCCCTGCCACGCATTACAGGGCCATGGCCTGTAGCTGCGATACGTGGCTGTAATTCGGCAAGTTCACGAACCGAGTGCTCTGCAGCCTTCCAATCTGTAGTAATGTATTTAGGCGGGCCGCTGATATGCTTGATATTACCCAATAAATAAGTTGCTGATTCAGTAACCGTTGTTGTAAATGCATCACCTGCTATAAGCGTAGTGTTCAAAGGTAAAAAAAGCGAGATATGCCCTGGCGTATGCCCCGGCGTATGGATCACTTTCCATTCCGGTAATTCGGGGATACCCTCATACATATCTATCTCACGCAGGTTTCGGCTAATATTAATAGGCTTCACCGGCCAAATCCATGACAACATGGTCATTAGCCCTCCTCCAACACCGGGATCAGCAGGTGGATAAGATGAAAGCCCTGTTAAATAAGGTATTTCGAGTTTATGAGCATAAACAGGCACATTCCAATGTTTCAACAACTCTTTTATAGAACCCGAATGATCTGCATGGCCATGGGTAAGTACTATGGCAGCAGGCCTTGTGCCGGGGCCAAAAAGTTTTTCGGCCGCTGCTATAATATCTTTTTCAGAACCCTTTATCCCCGTATCTACCAGTACCCAGCCCTTTCCCGCGCTTCTGCGGTTAGCTATCATGTACACATTTACAAAATACTGTTTCAACCCCCACACGCCTTGCGCCACCTGAAAATACTTAGCACTCATTACCTGATATTAATCTAAATTGGTTATTAAATTAACATGTAGCTAATAACAAAAGTTTTGGGATTGGCTTGAGTTGTTAGTAAGATAAGGAATGTTAATAATTGAAATGCAAGGTATTATTTATGAAAAAAGGCAATCAATAGATCGCCTTTTTAGTGTTTATTCATTGGTTACTTTTTTAGCCATTTGTCTTCAAGCACCTTCATGAAATATCCGCCGACAACACTTCGGGCCTGAAACCCCACCTGTTTTCCATCGGTAGTTTCGTGCCAGTCGCTGAGCGGTACCCTTGTAGGGGTTTCTGTAGCGTATTTGTAGATAGGATTTATCAGCGCTTTAAAATCATCCTGGTTATTGGTTAATGAAGCTGTCCAGATGATCCAGTCTGATTTTGTATAAGTTCTACGGCTGTCTAACGGTAAGCCAAAGTCGTTCTGTTTAGACAAGTAATACTTGATCTCCTTGTTATAGATCTCCTGCGGAAAAATATGTATGTTGAGCAGCTTATCCCAAACCAGGTTATACTTCTGGCTCCAGGTATCCGGCTTGCCAAAAACCAATGAATAGTGGTCGCCTGCATCAGCCATTTGCATCCACCGGCCTACATAATCTTTAGCAGTTGCATGATATTTTTGATAAGTCGCGTTATCTCCAAGCATCTGCGCCATCATAGCGTATGCGGATATACCATTTATGGCCTTTAAGGATAAATTGGCGTTACGTGCAAGGTGGCCCGCAAAGTCATCGGTACAAAGTTGGTTAGTTGGGTCGAGGCCATCTTTTACCAAAAAGTTTACCCATTGTGTAAGCGTTTTCCAATGCTTTTTAGCATAGGCGGCGTTGCCTTCTGCCCGTGCAATAGCCGCGGTCAACAGCACCATATTACCCGATTCTTCCACAGGCATGTCCTCGCCATAAGTCTGCCCGTTGGCTATGGGATAAGTACCCAGGTCATGAGCTGCCCAGGGCTTTTTAAATTTACCGCTCTCGCTGTAATAGAATATGCCATTTAACATCCCCTTCAATAAGTCGGGGTTATATACCAGGTACAATGGAGCGGATGGATAGGTAACGTCTACTGTGTTAATGGAACCATTGCTAAAGTTTTCTTTTGACAGGAACAATATCTCACCCTGAGGGCTTTTTACCAGCGCGTGCGCGGAGATAGATTGCCTGTACGCCATGGCGCATAGTTTAGCGTAGTCATCCCCACCTGCCGCTAATGCCTTTGCATAAAGCTGTTTATCAAAAGCCACACATTTGGCCATAATAGCTTTATAGTTTGCAGCGGCCTGCGTTAGTTCACCTGTAATAGTTTTATTATTATTCCTGTTCCACCATGGGCGCAGGTTTTTACCAAAATATTGCACGGAATAAATATCATCGTAGCCTATCTCAATAAATTTTTCTACCGATGCCGCGCCAACTTTATCAAACGGAATAACAGTATTCAGTACGATATCCGTACCTTTTGAAATACCGGTAATCGGCTTATTATTGATGAATGATGGAACAGATTGTTCGGTGTTACTAACGTATTGCGCTACACGACCCTGGGCAACTGGTGCTGCTATGTATACATACCCCCAATCAATACGCAGGTCATCCCCTCGCTTTTTAAGTATAGGTTGTTCCGTTGTGCCGGCTTTAAGCATCTGTAAGCCATTATTGCTATTAACTTGAGCAACCACCTGTTGTACAGGTGCAGTGCGGGCCAGATCTGCCGATGCACCTAAATAAACCTTTAGCTTGTGATTTTTACCATCAGTAGCGGAAACTTTGAAATGCACATAGGTAACCGGCCGTGACAACAGATCGAGATTGTCCATTAACAATGGCGAAGTAAAAGTAAGTTCAAGGTTAGCTTTACCAGCCTTGAACTTATAAATGGTACGAGTTGCTGTTAGGATACGCTCTGTCTGTTCGGCTATTTTAATATCCTGGCCTTCCTGGGGTTTTTGCTCATCCGCTAAACCGGCATCAAGCCAGGCACCCCCACCTGTGTTGGTGCAATGGAGGGCCAGCACATTTTCACCATCCTTTAATTTATCCAGCACATTTTTGCTGAGTAGAATCGGTTGTAATTCGCCGTTTGCACCATCGCTAATATTTATCTTTTCGCCATTAAGGTATACCTCGGCCTGGTCGTCATGGCGCAAACGCAAGATCAGTTTATTAACATCCGTTTTACGATATTTAAAAGTACGCCTTACCCACAAGTCCCGGCTTTTCCATACGGTTTTTACCTGGGCGGGATCATCTCCTAAGGGCGCCATTCCGCTTTTCCAGCCACTGGCATTAAAACCCGGCTCCTCCCAGCCCGCAGCCGGTGCTGTTTCGGTATATTTAACTGCATAAGGAGCCTCTTCACCAGAAGACAATAGCGTACGATAAGTAACCGGCTGCTTCCCCATAAAACGATAAACCTCACCATCCACTTTTATCAGGCCGATCATCGACTGGTTCTTACCGGTCCAGTGGCGCGTGGTTGACTCGTTCAGCTTGTCGGTAAAAGACCATACACTAAAATATGGGTTATGCGTAATTAATGGATAGGCCGGCGCCTTGGTTGCCTGGGCATATACCATTTCATTACCCAGCAGACCTATAATGGCCGTGCAAAATAACTTAATAGATTTTCTCATAGAAACGCATTTATTCAATTGGTAGATAACTATTTATCAATTATCAATTAAGCTAATAATTGAGGTTTTTGTGTGTAAGTTTCCCACAGGAGCTCGCCAAACAATGTATTGGCCCATGCAAACCACTTACGCGTGAATTTGGTAGGATCATTCTTATGGAACGACTCATGCATAAAGCCTGTACCACCGTGCGTTTTACGCAGCATCTCTATACATTCTTTTATTTCCGCGTCGTTGTTACTGGTAAGCGCCCTGATGATGATACTGATTGGCCATATCATATCCTTACCAATGTGCGGGCCGCCGATACCTTCGCCAGCTGTTCCTTTAAAGAAGAAAGGGTTATTTAATGACAGCAGCATTTTACGGGTATTAAGGTAAACAGGATCGGTATTTTTAACAGCATCCAGATATGGCAGGCCCAGTAAGCTCGGTACATTTGCATCGTCCATAAGGTTAAAGCTGCCAAACCCGTTTACTTCATAAGCATATATTTTACCATAATCAGGATGATCAATAACGGCATGTTTTTGCAGAGCGGCATCAACCTCGGCAGCCAGCGCGTTTAGTTGCGCGGCAAGGTCTGTATCTTTAGTAATTGCCGTTACCATTTCTGCCGCTTGTTTAAGGCTTATTACCGCGAAAAAGTTAGATGGTATTAAAAATGAATAAATGGTAGCATCATCGCTCGGGCGGAAAGCCGAACAAATAAGGCCTACCGGTTTAACCGGGTACCCAAAACCATTCATAGGTACACCGTCTGTAGCCCAAGAGGTTTTGCGCTGGAAAGAGTATGGGCCGTCATTTTCTTTGCGCTGCTGCTCACGGAATGTTTTTAATATATTTTCAATAGCCGATTTCCAGCGGGCATCGAACGGCGTGGTATCGCCCGTTAGTTTCCAGTATTTATAGGCCAGGCGTATAGGATAACATAAAGAATCTATCTCCCATTTACGCTCATGAAGACCTGGTTTCATGTCTGTAACATCGTCCTTCCACTCACCTACCTTGTTGGGGTCATCGTAAAAGGCATTTGCATAAGGGTCACGCAAAATACAGGTGACCTGACGGTTAATTACACCGGCCACCAGCTTTTTCAATTCAGCATCCTTATTAATAAAAGCGATATAAGGCCAAACTTGAGCACTACTGTCGCGCAACCACATAGCATCAATATCACCTGTAATTACGTAAGTATCGGGCTTGCCGTCGATTAGTTTATAGGTAACGGTAGTATCCAGCGTGTTAGGGAAACAGTTTTCAAAAAGCCAGCCCAGTTCAGGGTTTTTTACTTTTGACTTAAACTCGCTTATAGCCTTTTCAACGGATGTACTTTTAAACCTGCGTTGAGCCGGTGCAATCCTTACTACCGGGAAAGCAGCATTTGGTGACGCAAGTGAAATCTTGTTTAAAAAAACACCCGCCCCCAGCAAGGTGGTGCTGCCGATAAATTGCCTTCTCTTCATTTTTATTTAGGTGTGATTATTAGAAAAACCTGTATTGATTTGGTTTCCCGCATAATTACAAATTAAATTTAATATGGAAAAGTTATTATATTATGTTTTTACATTAAACTATAAGTTTGTACATAAACAAAAAATCATTTTGTTCACGTACTTAATTCATAAAAAAAGCTCCTCATGTTTTCACACGGGAGCTTTTTAACATACGTACTTTACCTTATTCGCTACGTAAACTTTTAACCGGGTTTGCCATAGCTGCTTTTATAGTTTGTAAACCAACCGTTGCAAACGCTATCAGTACGGCAACAAAACCGGCGGCTATAAATATCCACCATTGTAGTGATATGCGGTAGGCGAAATTTTGCAACCACAGATTCATTAGCCAATACGCTAATGGCGCAGCAATAATTAAAGCAATTATTACCAATACAACAAACTCAACGGAAAGCAACGATACAAGACCCGCGATTGAAGCACCCAACACTTTGCGTATTCCTATTTCTTTACCTCTTTGCTCGGCCGTAAATGCTGCCAAACCGAATAGCCCAAGGCAAGATATAATGATGGCAACTATTGCAAAGCCAGACATCAGCGTTGAAGCCTTCGCATCCTCACGGTAAATCTTATCAAACTCCTGATCTAAAAACTGGTAAGAGAATGGTTGGCCAGGAAAGTTTTGCTTCCAGATACTTTCTATCCTGGCGATAGCCTGTGCCTGTTTATGCGGCGCGACTTTAACAAGGTAATTTGAGTTCCATTGCTGATTTAATTTAAACACAACCGGCGTTATCTTAGCATGCATAGATTGGAAGTTGAAATCCTTTACTACACCTATCACAACTCCGGTATCGCCCTGAGCTACAAAACGCTGGCCAACATAAGGTTTATGAATATTAAATTGCCTGGCAGCGGTCTCGTTAATAATTACGTTACGCTTATCAGCACTGCCCGGCAAAAACCACCGTCCTGAAGCAAATTTAATGTTTACCAGTTTGGTATAATCGCCATCTACGTTAAAGTAAGTGATACTTGGGTTAAAATCTTTAGGCCGGCCTTCCCAATCGGCACTGCCTGATGAAAAGCTACCGTTTGATTGTATAGATTCCATACCAACCAACGAAGCAGCATTTACAGTTGGTTCCTGCAAGATCGCTTGCTTTAAGGTTGATTTAATAGCAGCCTTTTGCTGGTCATTCATACCCTTTAGTAACTTCCATGAAAGATTGAAAGACATGACCTGAGAACGATCATACCCCGGATTTTGAGATTGCACAAAAGACAATTGCTTGTAAATGGTAATAACCCCGATGATAAGGAAGATAGAGAACGTGAATTGCACTATTACTAATCCTTTCCTCAGTGATGTATCTTTTATCTTCATCACGCTTCCGCCCCTGAATGCACTTAGGGGCTTAAAAGACGATAGCAGCATTGCCGGATATATACTGTTGAGCACGATAGTAATCATCAAAGTACCTGTTATGATCAACCATAGATAACCTGAACCTGTTGTTAAGGAGAAGTTACGATCAGTAAAGCTATTGAAAGAAGGCAAAGCCGCACTTATAATAATTATTGTTAGAATAAGGGCTAACAAACTGATTACTGCCGACTCTGTCACAAATTGTTTAAACAAATGCCCCCTGCCTGCTCCAACGATCTTCTTAACGCTTACCTCTTTTGACCTGAGGCTTGCCCGGGCAGTAGTTAGATTTACGTAATTGATACAGGCTATAATTAGCAGCAATGCACCTAAAATAACAAATATGTAAACCACTTTTTTATCGGCATGCACTAAGCCCGAACCCTGAAGGTCGTCTTCAAAATGCATCTCCTTTAAATTTCTCAGAGTGAGGCTGAGATTATCATTCTTATCCCGGTGTGGCTTAATAATGCCTTTTAGATTTTCAAGAGCGTGTTTTAAATTAGTTCCGGGTTTAAATTTGACGAACGTGATATAAGAAAAATTTCCCCATCCCATATCGTTCTTTTTTTCCTGCGGTACAGTTTGCCTTGCTGCAATGGGAATGAACAAATCAAATTTAAAGCTCGAGTTTGCAGGAGCGTCTTTTACCACTGCCTGCACCTGGTAATTAGCAGAATCGATACGTATAGTTTTACCTATTGGATCCTGGTTGGCGAAATACTTTTTAGCCGTACTTTCTGAAAGGATAATGCTGAATGGATTTTTATTGAACGCTATAGCATTCCCAATTACAAAATTAGCGTTAAAAACATCAAACCAGGATTGATCAACGTAAGCAGCATTTTCTTCTTTGAAAAACTCACTGTTGATATCAAGGTATAACGGCACGCCCTTCATTGGAAGCACTCTGGTAACTGCAGTAACTTCGGGCATGGTCTTTTTTGCTTCTAATCCCAACTGGTATGGAGAGCTTTCCCATACCCAAGTTTCGTTCTTGTCAATAGCAAGGTGACTGGTTATCCGGTAAATGTTTTCAGCGTTGGGTTGGTCGTTGTCAAACGTAAACTCGTTGTGTACCCAAATAAATATGAGTACGGCAGCGGCCATGCCAACAGATAAACCTGCAATATTGATAAAGCCTGTTGAGCGGTGTTTCCAAAAAGTTCTCCAGGCGGTTTTAAAGTAGTTTTTTAACATCTCTCAAGCAATAAAATTATATTAAATAAAGCCGTTTGCTAAACGGCCCCTAATCGTTATTCTTTAAGCTTTTAACAGGATTTGCGAGTGCGGCCTTTACCGATTGAACACTAATAGTGGCCAAAGCTATGGCAGTAGCAGCAAACGCCGAGAACACAAATACCGACCAACCAATGCTGGTTTTGTAAGCAAAGTCCTGCAGCCATCTGTTCATGGCATACCAGGCCACAGGTAACCCGATAGCGGTAGATACAGCAATTAGTATCATAAATTCGCTTGCTAACAGCGTTATAATTCGGGCTACACTTGCGCCTAAAACCTTGCGAATACCAATTTCGCGCGTTTTAACCTGCGCTGAGTAGGTAGCCAGGCCGAACAACCCCAGGCACGAGATGACAATGGCTATTACAGAAAATATATTGAAGAGTTGGCCCTGCCTGCTATCGTCACTATAAATTTTACGATAGCTTTCGTCCAAAAATGCATAGTTGAATGGCACATCGTTATTGTACTGTTTCCACACAGCTGTACTAACGGCAATGGCTCTTTGGGCATTGGCATTGGTAGTTTTAAGGTAAACACGCCAACTGTTCGCCGGACTATACTGGAAAACAACGGGCTCAATTTTCCTATGAAGATTTTGGAAGTGGAAATCTTTAACCACCCCAATTATGGTTCCGTTAATGGTTTGTATCCTGAGGCGTTTACCTATCACATTGCCGGTAAGGCCCATTTCCTTAACGGCTGTTTCATTGATAATGAAGTGCGAACTATCCGCAACGGCGCCGGTAAAATTGCTGCCTTGTATGAGCTTTATTTTAAAGAAATCAATAATATTCTTATCGCCATGTATTTGATTGAACCATAGGTTGGATGATTTTGGTTTGCCATCCCAATCGTTATTACCGGTTGAGGGGCCTCCAACAACCATGTTGCGACTGGATACGGTGGCCGATAAAATAGAGGGATCCTTCCGGAGCTCATTCATCACCGCATCAGCATGCTTGTGCATATCACTGCGCATAGTGAAGGTGAGTATATTTTCTTTATCGTAACCAAGGTCTTTTGTGAGGATGTATTTTAGCTGCTTGCCTATGATGAGCGTGCTTACAATAAGCACTACCGATACACTGAATTGCAACACTACTAAAATCCTGCGGAATGCAGCGGTACCTATACCGGCGGTGATCTTGCCTTTTAAGGCCTTCAATGGCTCAAACGAAGAAAGTAGCAAAGCCGGGTAAATGCTCGATGCCGTTAGGGTACCAATTAGCGTTATAGCTATACAAGCCCAAACGTTAAAACTGGTTAAACTTAACGTGATCTGCTTGCCGGAGAATTGATTATAATACGGCAACAAAACGAACATCAATGTAATGGCCAATACCGCGGCTAAAGCAAATAACAGCATTGTTTCTACCATAAACTGCATAAACAATTGAAATTTCCCCGCGCCGATGATCTTGCGCATACTCACTTCCTTAGCCCTAAGCATTGCCCTTGCGGTTGAGAGATTGACATAGTTGATACATGCTATAACCAGTATCATGATTGCCACAATACCAAATGTGCGAACGGTTGACATACCGCCATCGGCACCATCAGCCTGGTAGAGGTGCATTTTAGGTAAAGCCTGTGTAAGATATGGCACTGGGGCATCTTCCGGTTTTTGCCGCTCATGTATCGCTTGCAGCTTTTTTTCCAACTTAGCGGCGTTAGTATTTGGCTTTGTAAGTAAATACGTTTGGAAAGAAAAACTTGACCAGTCTGCATCCATCGACGGCACCGTTGTTTTACCATCGTAGCTGGTTTTGCTTTTAACGTAGGCGAGGTAATTAAACCTTGATAAAGGCAACATCACATGGTACTGAAAACTGGAGTTTTTAGGATAATCAGCAATTACGCCGGTAACGGCAACAGGCTCATTCTGTCCGATAACAACGGTTTTACCTATCGGATCTTCATTGCCAAAATATTTTTTGGCGGTACTTTCTGTAATTACAACTGAATTGTTATCGGGAAATGGATCTCGTTTATCGCCCCTGATCAACGGGAAATCAAAAACTGAAAAATAAGATGGATCAGTGAAGCAAAAATTATCTTCGTAAAAAATCTTGTCTTTATACTTAAATGGAGCTTCCCCTACGGACATGATACGTACCCCATCTTTAACTTCCGGTATCTCTTTTTTGGCAAAGGTTGCTACCGGGGCTATAATGCTGCTAAAGATCTGTTTGCTTAAACCGGTGCCGCCAACAATTCCGACCTTGTAAATATTATCGGCTTTGGTGTTGAAACGGTCATAGCTCAATTCGTCCTGCACCCAAAGCAACATAAAAATCCCCACCACCAAACCAACAGTTAGTCCGGTTATATTTATGGCAGCATAAAACTTATTGGCTAAAACGTTGCGCCAGGCAGTTTTAAAGTAGTTTTTAAGCATCTTTTTTAAATTAGAAATTCATAAAATGCAGCCTGTTGTAAAGGCTAACTTCTGATTCTTATTCGCTACGTAAACTTTTAACCGGATTAGTTAAAGCGGCTTTTACAGCTTGCGAACTAACTGTTAAAATAGAGATGACTGTAGTAATGATAGCTGCAACGATAAACACCCATACGCTAATTTCAACATGGTAGGAATACTTGGTTAACCATTGATCCATAAAGTACCAGGCCAAAGGAACTGATATGGCAAAAGCTACGCCAACCAACTTTAGAAAGTCTTTTGAAAGCATAGATGCTACACCAATAACCGAAGCACCAAGCACCTTACGTACCCCTATCTCTTTAATGCGGTTTTGGGCCATATAAGTAGCCAGGCCAAACAAACCAAGGCACGATATAAATATGGTTAGCCCTGCAAATAACGACGCAAGCGTACCCATCCGTTGTTCATCCTGAAATTTAAGGCCGTATTCCTCGTCAACAAAGTGGTATTCAAAAGGATATTCTGAATTATACTTTTTAAATACAGATTCGGCCAGTTTCAGGCTTTGAGCAGTACTCAGTTTATCATTTAATTTAAAATGTATCACATTGAACCAGGATGATGGCCCCTGAATGATCATTTGTTTTACCGGCTCGTAGGGTGATTGTAGTATGAAATCTTTCACCACTCCCACTACAATGTACTTGGAGTTACCATTACGTACCACCTGTCCTACTGGGTGTTTAAAGCCCATTACCTTCACCGCTGCTTCATTCAGCATAATTGCGCTTGAATCGCTTGGGTATTTAGTGATATCAATATCGCGGCCATCAATGATCTTCAAGCCCATTGTTTTGGTAAAACTGCCGTCGGTATTAAAAATATTAAAATCAATTTTCGACGTTTCCTGCTTTCCATCCCAGCTAAAACCCCAGGTATCGCTCCACCCCTCTGTTATTGGTGCGCTGGTCTTAGTTACTGCGGTGGCCGCGCCGCTGCTAAGTAGTTCGTTGCGGATGAGTCGATAATTCTTACTCATATCACCAGACATTGTGGTATAGACCAGATTATTGCGGGCGTACCCGGTATCGCGATTCTGTGCGTAATCAAGCTGCTCTTTAACAATAATAGTACAGATAATAAGTACTATTGCAAAGGTGAACTGAGTTACCACCAATACTTTACGAGGCGAAATAGCGGCATTTGCGGCCTTAAACGTTCCCTTTAAAACTTTTACCGGTGCAAAAGACGATAAGTATAATGCCGGATAGCTACCCGCCACCAAGCCGGTAAATACAATGAAGCCTAATACAATTAACCAAAATGATACAGATGAATAAGGTACAAATAACTGTTTCTGCGTAAGGTTATTAAATGCCGGTAATGAAAGAATAATAATTATCAGTGCTATTATGCCGGCAAACAATGCGATAAGCAGCGATTCGCCCATAAATTGCGCTATAAGGCTTGATTTACCCGCGCCAACAACTTTGCGGATACCCACCTCTTTAGCACGCTTTTCACTACGGGCCGTGCTTAGATTCATGAAATTGATACAGGCGATCAATAAAATAAATCCTGCTATGATGCTAAACAGTTTAACCGTTTCAATTTTACCGCCTACTTGTTTGCCTTCTTCGAATTTTGAGTATAAGCGCCATTTACTCGCAGGGTGTACAAATACATCAATATCCTTAATATCCGAATGCGAACGGGTAATATCTTTTACCCTTGCATTAAAAAATGCCTCTGTTATCCCGGGCTTAAGCGTTATGTACGTTTGCACCGAATTATTGCCCCAGTTCTTTTCCTCGCCACCATTGGTTTTTTCCCAATATTTCCAGGGCATCAGATAGCCAAATTTAAAACGGGTGTTATTGGGCAGGTCCTTCATTATACCGGTTACGGTAAAATAATCTACACTGTCAATCTTAATAGTTTTTCCGTACGCCTCCTCGTTACCAAAAAGCGCTTTTGCCGTTTTTTCGGTGAGTACAATATTTTTCATATCGTTCAGCGCGGTATGGCTATCACCTTTCAGCAGCGGAAAGCTAAACATGGTCAGAAAGTCAGGGTCAACAAAATTCCCTTGCAGGTTGAGGCGCTTATCACCAACGCTAAACAAAAAGCTGCCCGCGGTATTACGTGAGGCTTCATCAACCTGCGGATAATCCTGCTTCAGGGCTTTCATCATTGGTTTTGGTGTAGTATTCCATGACCATAATTTTCCATCGAATTTAGATTGGTTATACATGGTATATAACCTATACTTCTTTTCGTGAAAACGATCGTAGCTTACCTCGTTTTGTACCCAAAACAATATAAGGGCCGCGCTGGCCATACCTATGGCCAGGCCTGCGATATTGATGGCTGTAAAGCTTTTATTTTTAACAAGATTACGCCAGGTGATCTTTAAGTAGTTCTTAAACATGATGGTCCGGTTTATTTAATTCTTAAATTACTCGTCCTTTAGGCTGTTAACAGGGTTTAGCATAGCAGCCTTAACCGATTGAAAGCTGATGGTAACAAAGGCTATCAGCAGCGCCGTAAAACCCGCCACGGCTATTACCCACCATTGTATATGTATGCGGTAAGCAAAATCCTGCAGCCATTTATTCATAAGATACCAGCCAAGTGGCGCGGCCACTAAAACTGCCAGCAATACCAGCTTCACAAAATCTTTTGATAACATAGCCACTATTGAAGTAATATCGGCACCTAAAACCTTACGGATACCAATTTCTTTGGTGCGTTGTTCTGCAGCGTAAGCAGCCAGACCAAACAGGCCCATACATGCTACGATGATAGCCAGCACTGTGAATATGACAAAGATTTTTCCGATACGTTGCTCGCTACGGTAAATGGCATCAAAATCCTGATCCATGAATGAATAGTTTATCTGCAGGCTTGGTGAAAATTTTGACCATACGTTTTTTACCTGGCTCATTAGAGCAGGCAGGTTAGCCGTATTTACCTTTACGCTCACAGCTCCGTTGTTTTTACCGAGTTTTAGCACCATAGGTTCAACCTTTTCTCGCAGCGACCTGAAGTTGAAATCTTTTACTATCCCTATTACATGATATTTTATGGTATTGGCTAACTCTGTTTTACCACCTAATGATTGGTATAGCGTTTGATCGCCTGCATCTTTAAATCCAAGGAATTTCGCGGCTGACTCGTTAATGATCACAGCTGATGAATCTGTTTGCATTTCTCTTGAAAAGTTACGACCGGCAGCCATCTTCATTCCGAGGGTTGGTATCCAATCCGCATCTACCTCCCAGGTTTGAGGAAATAATGATTCACGTTGGTTCAGGGTAGCATCCTTAAAAAATATGCGTGTATTGCCCCATCCGGAGGTAGGTAAAAAGCCTGTCATGGTTGAATTGACCACACCGGGTAAACGGGATAACTCCTGCTTAAATGTCCTGGCCTCACCATTCAGCTCAAAAGCATTTTGTATAACCAATACCTGGTTACGGTTATAACCCAGGTTTTTGGTTTGTATAAAATTAAGCTGATTGTATATAACCAGCGTACCGATGATCAGGAAAATAGATATAGAAAATTGAAAAACAACCAGGAAATTGCGCAGCACACTGCTTTTAAACCCGGCAGAAAGCTTGCCCTTTAATACCGCTATGGGTTGGAAAGCCGATAAATAAAATGCAGGATAAGAACCAGCCAGGGCCCCTACCATAATTACTACAACAAACAAAATCGGTATTAACCACAGAAGGGTTGGCACAGTTAGAACGATATCTTTCCCCGCCAACTGGTTAAACCAGGGCAGTAAAATAATGGCTGCAACAAAGGCCGCAGCGGTTGCAAGCAAGGTAACCAGCATGGACTCGGAAAGGAACTGAAAGATCAAGTGCTTGCGGGAAGATCCTAAAACTTTGCGTACCCCTACTTCCCGCGCCCTATTGGCCGAGCGGGCGGTGCTTAAATTCATGAAGTTTACACATGCTATCAGCAAAATAAAAATAGCGATGGCCGAAAATATATAAACATATTGAGCAGAACCATTAGGTGACAGTTCGCCAATACGGGCTGATCTAAGATGTATATCGTCGAGCGGTGATAGGTTTAGTCTGAAATAGCTGCCACTTTTTTCAAACTGATCATAACTCATACCCAGGTCAGCTTGCATTTCCTGACCGCTAAACTTCCTTAAGAATGTTGGTAAACTTGCCTGCAGGGTCTTCGCGTCTTTTTTATCTTTTAGTAAAACGTACGTGTTGTAATTATTTTCCAACCATTTATTTGCACGGCTCTCAGGCAATGATTCCATTGACACAAAAAAGTCAAAGTTAAAATGCGATTGCTGTGGGATGTCTTTTATTACACCGGTTACCTTAAAGTTATCCTTATCGTTAAAAACGATGGTTTTGCCTACGGCATCGGTTGTATTGAAGTATTTTTTTGCGGTTGATTCAGTTAATACGACTGTTTGAGGGTCTTTTAACGCCGTTTGAATATCGCCGCTAATGGCAGGCAATGTGAATATGGGAAACACCCCCGGGTCTGCAAAGGCAATACGGTTTTCTACTATGGTTAGGTTTCCCTTTTTAACATGAGTGGTACCAGCGGGTTTAATTCTGGCTGATTGGGTAATAAAAGGATACTCTGCCTTCAAAGTTTTTGCCAGCGGCGGCATACAAACCGCATATGAAGCCTGGTTGTCGCCCAATTTAAGCTCTGCATTAACCCGAAAAATGCGTTCGTGGTTTACGTTGTACTTATCATAGCTAAGCTCATCAACCACGTAAAGAACGATCATGAGGCAGGATGTTAAACCCAGCGTAAGACCTAAAAGGTTTATTGTGGTGAAACCCTTGTTTTTATTGAGGCTCCTGATGGCGGTTTTTAGGTAGTTTTTAAGCATGACTGTGATGTTTTGTATAGGTGAAAATAGGATCGGGTTTAAGTTAGAAAGGTAAACCAACCCAGCGCCTCCGTCATCAGCGGGGGGAAAAGATAACGGAGGTTTTGGGCGGGAGGCACACTTAACTATAATAAACTAAAGGAATGGCTGGTTTAAACCATAATGTTTTCCATTACGGTTTGTCCGTCTAATAAACGGATAATACGGTGGCTGTAACGGGCATCATGTTCCGAGTGCGTTACCATGATAATGGTAGTACCCTGCTCGTTAAGGTCTGTTAAAAGTTCCATTACATCGTTACCGTTACTGCTGTCCAGGTTACCGGTGGGCTCATCCGCAAGGATGAGTTTTGGTTTATTTACAACCGCGCGCGCAATGGCCACACGTTGTTGCTGACCACCCGATAACTGCTGTGGGTAGTGGTTACGGCGGTGCATGATCTGCATTTTATCCAACACCTCTTCTACCCTTTTCACGCGTTCTGAGGCGCTTACACCAGTATATATCAAAGGAAGTTCAACGTTTTCAAATACAGTTAACTCATCAATAAGGTTAAAGCTCTGGAATACAAAACCTATGTTATGTTTACGCAGATCGGCACGCTTGCGCTCATTAAAATGCGCTACCTCTATTCCATTGAATACATAGCTGCCCTCATCCGGGTCGTCCAGCATACCCAATATATTCAGCAAGGTTGATTTACCACAGCCCGATGGGCCCATGATGGCTACAAACTCGCCGGTATCAACATGCATAGAGAGTTTGTTTAAGGCGATGGTTTCTACCTCTTCGGTGCGATAGAATTTTTCAAGATTAGTAATTTTTATCATTTGGCCTCCTTAAACCCTCCTGCTTTTACGCGAGGAGGGCTTGTTGTTAATTGTGATTTATGTTTTTTACTTTTTAGTTTCTAATTATATAGACGCGGTTAACCGCCTATGTGTTGCAAGTCTGTTGCTATTGTTTTAATACGAGTTCCTGTATATCCCCATAACTTTCGTAGCTTGAGGTAATTACCTTATCGCCTGGTTTTAATCCTTGCAGCACCTCATAATAATCCGGGTTTTGACGGCCTATTTGTATGTCGGTTTTATAAGCCGTTTTACCATCTTCGCTTACTTTAAATATCCAGTTACCACCTGTTTGCTGGTAAAAGCCACCTTTTGGAACCAGTAATGCGGTAGTTTCGTCACTAAGCGCAAGGCGTATCTGTAAAGTCTGGCCTTTACGTATTCCTTTAGGAACGGCGCCTACAAATTGCATATCTACCTGGAAACGGCCGTTGGTAACCTGCGTATAAACCTTCTTTATGGTTAATTTATAAGTTTTATCAGCAAACACGAAATCGCCCATCAAACCATTATATATCCGTGAGAGATAGTGCTCCTCAATATCAACCCGTACTTTAAATCCGTTTTGCGCGTCTATTTGGCCAAGGTGTTCACCCTTATTCTTGTTCTGCCCAACTTCGGCATCCATTGAGGTTAACTGGCCATCAATAGGTGCACGCAAGGTTAAACTGCCTACCTTTTTACGCATCAGGGTTAGCGCGTTTTTCATTTGAGCGTAATGCTCTTGCGCCTGTTGCTCCTGCTGCCTGGTCAACGCGGTATCCTGCTTGAGAATCTGTGTGGTTAAACGTTTGCGGCGTACCTGGTAATCATAGTTATTTTTAGCCGCCTGGTATTCCTGCAGGCCTATGGCCTTTTGTTCATAAAGGCTTTTATCCAGCAGGTAAACACGTTCAGCTTCTTTAAAAGCGTTATCAACATCAGCCATTTGGTTAAGCTTGCTTACGGTATTCTGCTGCGCGTTGTTATGCGCTATCTGCATTTGTGTTTGCTCGCCAAATACTGCCGACTCCTGCGAAGCAAGGCTCAGTTCCTCATCAATGTTGGAAAGTTTGAGTATTGGGTCACCCTTTTTGAGCATCGCACCGTCTTCAACATATTTTTCTTCCACCTGTCCGCCTTCTACGGCATCAAGATATATGGTTGTTAACGGCATTACCACGCCATTAACCGGTATAAATTCCTGAAACGGGCCCTTCTTTATTTCACTTACGGTAATACGCTCTGTATCAACATTTAATTTGCTTTTACCTGATGTAAAAAATATGCTTCCGGCAACTAAAACCACCACTCCTGTTACACCGGCTATGGTCATCAGGCGTTTATTGCTCCATTTCTTTTTTTGTATAACTCTGTCCACGTTATTAGTATATGTTTGGCATACAGATACAAAAACATATGCCACAAATTAAATACCTGTTTAACAGTAAGTTGCGAGTATTTTTTTATTATTTACCGTACGCTTCTGTTACAGGGAGTGTTCGGTTATGATACAGTGAATTTTCGGCCTTATTTTTATTAAAACCGTTTGCTTGTTGATTATCAGCATAATTAATCAATATAAGCTGAATGGTACGATATTTTGTGTTAAAAAGCTAAATTGCAAGGGTGTATTTTAATACGCTGCACCCAAAAACTATCACCTGCGCTTATATGATATTAAAAAAAGCCAACGTACTTATTGTTGACGACGACCCGGATGTGCTTACCGCGGTTAAGCTGCTGCTAAAACCGCTTACCCAGGAGATCATCACCGAGAAAAATCCCGAAAACCTGAACTGGTTATTGCAGAAGAACAATATTGACCTGGTGCTGCTTGACATGAACTTCAACAGCGCCATAAATACCGGTAACGAGGGCATATATTGGCTGCGCAAGATAAAAGAATGGAAGCCGAATGTATGCGTGATCATGATCACCGCGTATGGGGATATTGACCTGGCTGTACGGTCACTTAAGGAAGGCGCTAACGATTTTGTAGTGAAACCGTGGCACAACGAAAAACTGATAGATACTATTACCGACCTGCTGGATAAAAAAGAATGTGGGCCAAAAGCATCTAAATCTGCCAAAAGCAACACCGGCCAAACTTCTATCCTTGGCGAATCGGAGGTGATGGAAGACATTTTTCATAAGGTAAATAAAATAGCCCCTACTGATGCCAATATCCTTATCCTTGGTGAAAATGGTACCGGTAAAGACCTTATGGCAAAAGCTATACACGAGCGCTCTTTAAGGGCCAACAAACCCTTTGTAAAGGTGGACGTTGGCGCCTTAACAGACTCGCTTTTCGAGAGTGAGTTGTTTGGCCACAAAAAGGGCGCTTTTACTGATGCGCGGGAAGACCGTATAGGCCGGTTTGAGGAAGCCGAAGGCGGAACGCTTTTTTTAGATGAAATTGGTAACATCAGCCTGCAGCAGCAGGCGAAGTTGCTTACCGTATTACAAAACCGTCAGGTAACCAGGCTGGGTACCAATAAGCCCATTGATATTAATATACGGTTAATATGTGCTACCAACGTGCCCTTGCAAGAACTGGCAAATGAAAATAAGTTCAGAAAAGATTTGATATATCGTATCAATACGGTTGAAATTAATATGCCGCCGCTGCGCAAGCGCGCCGAGGATATAGTGGTTTTGGCAAGGCACTTTGCTAAAATGTACAGCACTAAGTATATGAAACCTGCGGTAGATTTTGACAATTATGCGCTCAATAAACTACGCAGCTATAGCTATCCAGGGAACGTGCGCGAACTGCAATATACCATTGAGAGAGCTGTAATTATGGCCGACGATCACCTGTTAAAACCAGACGACCTTATATTCTCTGTACTGGAAGCGCCTGCTGAAAATATGATCGATGAGGACAATATCCAGTTAAGCACGCTGGAAAAAAACGCCATATTACGTGTGATTGATAAGCATAACGGCAATATAACGCGTGCAGCCAAAGAGCTTGGTTTAACCCGCACCGCCCTTTACCGCAGATTAAGCAAGTATGATATTTAACCGTTATGAGTGGCGGCTTGTGCTGCGTGTGTTATTATTATTTGCGGCGGTAACAGCTACTGTCTTAGTGATATTTGTGTTGCGGCAGTATTTGTTCCTGGTAATTACCGTACCCATGCTCACCTATTCGTTGCTTGACCTGATACGCTTTAATAAAAAGGCGCAGGACGAAGTAAACCAGTTTGTAGAGTCAATACATTATCGTGATTTTTCGCGGCATTTTGATGTGCGTAAAGCACCGAATGAGCTTAAGCCCTTGCGTAAAGGTTTTAATGACATTAACAGCACCTTTAAAGTAATCAGCCGCGAACGCGAAACACAATATCATTATCTCCAAAAAATACTGGAACTGGTTGATACCGGCATTATCAGTTATGAGCAGGAAACTGGCGAAATTGGCTGGATTAATGAATCATTCAAGAACCTGGTAGGCATACCCTATTTAAAATCTATCCATTCACTGGAGAAGCGCGAACCGATTTTATATGCTGATGTGATTAACCTGAAACCCGGCGAAGCCAAAGTAATGACCATTACACGCGAGCAGCAGCAGGTAAAAATGCTGGTGACCGCCAGTATCATGCGCAGCGAAGATAAACTGAACAAGCTCATTGCCTTTCAGAATGTAAGCGAAGCTCTGGATGAAACTGAATCAAAAGCCTGGTCGAAATTGTTGAATGTGATGACGCATGAGATCATGAATTCTGTTGCACCCATATCATCACTTGCCGATACACTTAAAAACCGCCTGCAGGCGCCGGATATTACCGATAATTTGCAAAACGTAGATCTGGAAGACATAGAATTGGGTATTGATACCATTAAACGGCGCAGCGAGGGATTGCTCAAATTCACAGAAAGCTATCGCAGCCTTAATAAGATCACCAAGCTTGATCTTAACCGGGTTATGGTGCGGGATATGTTTGAGAACCTCAACAGCCTCATGACGCCCACACTGGAAAAAAAGAACATTGAACTGGACATCATTCTCCGAGACCCGGCATTAACCATTGAGGCCGACATTAACCTGCTTGACCAGGTGTTGATCAATCTGCTGGTAAACGCTATTGAAGCGGTAAAAGACCGGGAAGAACCACAGATAATTCTTCAGGCTGAACAACAAAGTGGTAAGTTACTGCTTAAAGTGGTTGATAACGGCGTAGGTATGCCACCCGAGTTATTGGATAAGATATTTATTCCCTTTTTTAGTACCCGCAAAACCGGAAGCGGTATTGGTTTAAGCTTATGCAAGCAGATTATGCTGTTGCATAAAGGCAATATCCAGGTACAATCAACCGAAGGTAAAGGTTCGGCGTTTATTATGACTTTCCCGGTGTAATTAAATAATTTCCTATCTGCCAATTTGGCAATTATAATCCTTTGGAACAAGCATTGATATTGGGTTGATGTAAACGTTAATCAAACTAAAATCACTCAATACAATGCAAGAAAAAGGAACCATCTCGATACACACCGAGAACATTTTTCCCATCATTAAAAAATTCTTATATTCTGATACCGAGATATTTCTGCGCGAACTGGTATCAAACGCTGTTGATGCAACACAAAAAATAAAACGCCTGGCTTCATTAGGCCAATACAACGGCGAGCTTGGCGATCTGTGCGTTGAGGTTGCTTTTGATGCCGACAAAAAGACCATTACCATATCTGATAACGGTATTGGTATGACGGCCGAAGAGATCAAAAAATACATTAACCAGATCGCATTCTCGGGCGCTACTGAGTTTATGGAGAAATTTAAAGAAGCCAAGGATGCCAATGAGATCATTGGTCGTTTTGGTTTGGGCTTCTACTCGGCATTTATGGTGGCAGACAAGGTGGAGATCGAAACCTTAAGCTACCAGGATGGCGCCACTCCTGCCCATTGGGTATGCGATGGCAGCACCGAGTTTGAAATAAGCGAAGGCAGCCTGGCCGAACGTGGTACCGAGATCACCCTGCATATTAATGCTGAGTCTGAAGAGTTTTTAAGCAAGTATAAATTGCAGGAGATATTGGATAAGTACTGCAAGTTTTTACCTGTACCTATTAAGTTTGGCACTAAAGAAGATAGCATTGAGGACGGTGTTGACGAGGAGGGTAAAACTAAGTACAAAACCGTTGAGGAAGACAATATCATTAATGATACCAATCCTATCTGGACAAAATCTCCCAACGAATTAAAGGATGAAGATTACCTTAAGTTCTACAAAGAGCTTTATCCATTCAGCGAAGACCCATTATTCTGGATACACTTAAATGTAGACTATCCGTTTAACCTCACTGGTGTGCTATACTTCCCAAAAGTGAAAAACGATTTCGAATTCCAGAAGAATAAGATCAAATTGTTCTCACGCCAGGTGTTCATCACTGAAGAAGTAAAAGACATTGTTCCTGAATTCCTGATGTTGCTGCATGGTGTTATCGATTCACCGGATATTCCGCTGAACGTATCCCGTAGCTTCTTGCAGGCCGATAGCAACGTGAAAAAGATCAACAGTTACATCACCAAAAAAGTAGCTGATAAACTGGGCGACCTTTTCAAAAATGATCGCAAAGCTTACGAAGATAAATGGAGCGATATCGGCCTGTTTGTAAAATACGGCGCTATTAGCGACGAAAAGTTTTATGACAAGGCAAAAGATTTTGTCCTGCTAACCAACACAGCCAAAGAGAACTTTACGCTTACTGAATACAAGGAAAAGGTTGAAGGCACACAGACTGACAAAGATGGCCAGTTAATATATTTGTACACCAACGATGCTGATAAGCAGGATTCGTTCATACAATCAGCCAATAAAAAAGGCTATGATGTATTGCTGATGAACTCTCCTATCGACAACCACTTCATTAGTCAGTTGGAGCATAAATTGGAGAAAACTTCACTTAAACGTGTTGATGCCGATGTTGCTGATAAGCTCATTAAAAAAGATGACGCACCTGAACACGTGCTGACTGAAGAGCAGACCAAACAAGTAAAAGAAATTTTTGATAAGGCTATTAACAAACCGGCTTACCGTGTTGAACTGGAGAGCCTGCATCCTGATGAATTACCGGTTACCGTTACCATGGATGAGTTTATGCGCCGCATGAAAGATATGGCAGCCATGGGTGGCGGCATGGGCTTCTACGGCAGCATGCCCGATAACTATAAGGTTATTGTAAATGGTAACCACAAACTAATCAGCCGTATACTAAATAACGAAAATGCTGACGAACAAGCACAATTGGCTAAACAAGCATTTGATTTGGCCTTGCTATCTCAGGGCTTGCTAACCGGTGCGGAACTGACCGAGTTTGTAAACCGCAGCGTTAACCTTATATAAATTTTTATTACTCAATATTATAGCCACCTAACAAGGGTGGCTTTTTTTTTAATAAATTTATGGAATATCATTTCGGCCTGCATCTTGTTATAAAAGATAAGCTCATTATTTAAACCTGCCATGTGCAATTTTGTCAATAGAATAACCTGTTTACAAACCCATAAATAATTAAAAATGAAAAGCTTAATAAGAACACTCATGGTAATACTTATTACATCCGTAATAGCATTACCCGGCCGGGCACAAACCACCAAACAACAAAAACAAGATGAAAAAGCCGAGAAATTAAGACAACTAATAGAGTCGCGAAATTTCGTATTCCAGGCTACGTACATGTCCCCAATGGGTGGCGGGCAGATCTACCTTACCTCGCCGTATGATGTAACTATTACACGTGATACGGTTACCTCTTTTTTGCCTTATTTTGGTGTAGCCTATATGAGTACCGGCTACAGCAGCAGCGATAACGGTATTAAATTTACCTCTACAAAATTTGATTACCAGGTACAGAATCTTAAAAAAGGCGGTTACCGTATCATTATTAAACCAAAAGACGTTACCAATTTAACGCAAATGTTTCTGGAGGCATATCCTGGTGGTTATGCAAGTTTATCGGTCATCAGCGTGAACAGGCAGCAGATAAGTTTTCAGGGAAATGTTAAAGAGCGGGCGAAAACTAAAAGTTAAAGGCCCTGTTGTTATCTATATAAATTAAAGATTATGTTGAGGATTGATATACCACAAAATGGCGAACCTGCTTTTACCTATGCAGCCTTTGAACAATACAATATCCCCCTTCCGGCTAATGGCACCGATACAGAAGTAAATGGTGACGTGATATTACTTTTTGAAGATGAACAGGAAGCCGTTGAGTACTTAGATATACTGGAAGATTATGCTACCGGTTTAGATAACAACGCTACCCAGAAACCATTAGTTAACGCCCTTGTAAGCGCTATAAGTAATGATGAATTTGTACAGGCTTACCTGCGTTAAACCTGTACAAATTTCGTATTAAATATTAATATTTTTCTTTAGGTATTGCATACTGTTATTGATGCTTGCAAAAGGATCCTGAGGCATATCGTGCTCTACAAAAAAGCTTTTCATCCCTGCTATAGACGCAGCCGCGAAAACTGGTTTAAAGTCAAGCGTGCCACTGCCTACCGGTATAATATTCTCTCTGCTGGCATCCAGATCTTTTACGTGCCAAAGCGGGAAACGGCTAGGGTGAGCTTTAAACATTTCAACCGGGTCTTTGCCAGCCTTCATTGCCCAGGCAAGATCCAGTTCCATTTTTACCTTTTTCGGGTCAGTCTCTGATAACAATAGATCATACGGTACCTTATCACCAACGGGCTTAAACTCCATGTCATGGTTATGGTAGGCGAAAGTGAGCCCAGCCTTAGCTGCCGCCTCTCCGGTCTTGTTTAACACGATTATGGCCTGGTTAACCTCTTCTATAGTACCTGTAGGGATGTTGGCACATACCAGGTATTTTACCCCGCCTTCGGCCGCTTCATCAACCAGTCGCTGCATATTATCGGTAAGATTGGCCATTTTAGGTATTACCATTGGCTTACCATCGGGAGTAGTTGGCATTTTGGCTCCGGCGGGTAATTTAAACGGGGCACCCAACACATGATGCGATTTCCAAACCAGGCCCAGATCATTCGCCATAACCTTAAATTCTTTGGGCTTCATGCCATAGTAACCGCCCTTTTTGCTGAATGCTGATTCCAGTTCGCTGTAACCTGCCGACTTAATTTTGGTAAGTGTGCCCTTAACGTCGGCGTCAATCACGTTAAAGAAAGTAAATAGCTGTACACCAACAGGGTGCTTTAGTAAGTATGCTGCCGCCTTTCCGGATAATATGGCACTGCTAAGCGCAAGTGTACCCGCGCTTTGTAAAAAACTGCGTCTGTTTAAACTCATCATTTATGGTATTTAGTTTATATTGGTTATATAAAGCTAAATCAATAAAATGAGAGTAAAAAATTAATTGTGTCTGCTTAACACAATTAATTTAATGATATAAGCAATCGGCGATCAAACCTGTCCAGCCGGTTTGGTGCGATGCCCCTAAGCCCCGACCGGTATCACCATCGAAAAATTCATAAAAAAGGATGTGGTTTTTGAAATTCGGATCAGTCTGCACCTTCTGGTCGGTTCCGTTAGCGGGCCTGTATCCACGCTCATCAACTAAAAATAATTTAGATATACGGGCATAAATCTCATTGGCTACTTCTTTAAGGTTCATCATCTTACCCGACCCAATGGGGCATTCTACCTGGAGATCATTACCATAATACTCATAATAATCGTTCAGGCTTTGGATAATGAGGTAATTAAGCGGTATCCAAACCGGTCCCCGCCAATTGCTGTTCCCCCCAAACATAGGTCCGTCGCTATCACCGGGCGTATATCTTATACTCGAAGTATTGCCATCGAGAGTTACAGAAAACGGATGCTCCAAATGATACTTGGAAAGCGACCGAATACCGTACGGACTCAAAAACTCTTTTTCATCAAGCATGTA
Organism: Mucilaginibacter sp. MD40; assembly: GCF_002288635.1. Lineage (GTDB taxonomy): Bacteria > Bacteroidota > Bacteroidia > Sphingobacteriales > Sphingobacteriaceae > Mucilaginibacter. The sequence continues at coordinate 2,592,792 of NZ_NRSW01000001.1, forward strand.
GCTTAACAAACCCTTCATACGGTGCCCCCGAAGTAAACTAATTAAGTGCTTACCGTTAGGGCTACGCTCATCCCAGCGGGACACCAGCGCGGCAAGATCGGGCCGGTTGTTCTTGAACCAGTCAAGTCTGTTACGAAATATGGGGTTTTCGTCGATGTCAATATCATTAAGTATTTCGGTAGCGAACAAGGGTATAAGGCCCACCATACTGCGGATACGCATTTTTATAGCGGTATGATCGGGCATGCGCAGCTGGTCGTAAAAAAAGTTATCACCTTCATCCCATAAGCCTTCCTGCCCGCCCTCGCCCATGCTGGACATGGCTTCGGCAATGTAGATGAAATGCTCAAAGTATTTAGAAGCTATGTCACGATAAGCTTTATTGGCTTGCGCCAGTTCTGCGGCCATCCCCATCAGGTTAAGCGAATACATGGCCATCCAACTGGTGCCATCAACTTGCTCCAGATGTGCTCCGTTGGCAAATTTAGTGTTGCGGTCAAACACGCCAATATTGTCCATGCCCAAAAAGCCGCCTTCAAAAATATTATTGCCAGCCTCGTCTTTACGGTTAACCCACCAGGTAAAGTTGAGCATCAGTTTATGAAAAATACGCTCCAGGAAAAAGGTATCACCCACTCCATTGTTAGCTTGTTTATCCTGCTGATATATTTTCCATGCGGCCATGGCATGTACTGGTGGGTTAGCATCGCTAAAATCCCATTCATAAGCAGGTAATTGGCCGTTAGGATGCATATACCAATCACGTATCAATAAATTGAGTTGATTTTTGGCAAAAGCCATATCAATGCCTGCCAGAGCTATACAATGGAATGCCAGGTCCCAGGCGGCAAACCAGGGGTATTCCCATTTATCGGGCATAGAAATAATATCGCCACGGTTATTAAAGTGCTGCCATTTACTGTTACGCGCATGCAAACGACTTGACGGGGGCGCAGGCTCTCCCGGGTCGCCCTTTAGCCATTGGTGAACATCATAGTAATAAAATTGCTTGTTCCAAAGCAGGCCGGCGTAAGCCTGCCGCCTGATCATCGCTTTTTCGGGCGCGTTATTGGCAGGCAGTAAATCGTTATAAAATTCATCAGCTTCAGCCTGGCGTGCAGCAAAAATGTTGTCAAAATCTGTAAAGTTAGCGCCTGCGTCCTCCGTTAACCTTAGTCTTATCACTTTGCTTTCCCCAGCGGCGACTTCAATATCGTAATTACAAGCCGCGCGGGTTCCTGTTTTTGATATGTTGACAGTGCCTGCCTGATTAACTATATAATCGTTTATACCATCTTTATAATAGGCTTGTTCGCCTGCTGTCCCACCAAAACGTATAGAGTTGGTTTCATTCTCGCAAAAAAGCGTTTCTGGGCCTCCTTCGGCTAAAAGATATTTAACATCAAGGTCTTGATGCTCAATATGTATGTTGCCGTTGTTATCACTCAGTTGTGGCTTGTAATTACTGTATCCCCAATCCCATGTGTTGCGGAACCAAATAGTTGGCAGTACGTTTAGCTTTGCCGCTTGTTCTGCCCGGTTAGTAACGGTTATTTTTATCAGGATGTCATCAGTCCCCCCTTTTGCATATTCTATCTGGAGATCGAAGTATTCATCGTTATTGAAAACGCCCGTATCCATCAGCTCGTATTCAGGTTGATTACGATCTCGTTTACGGTTCTCTGCCACCAGTTGATCATAAGGAAAAGGCTGCTGTGGGTATTTATACAGCATTTTCATATATGAATGCGTAGGCGCATTATCCAGGTAATAATAAAGCTCCTTTACATCCTCACCGTGGTTACCTTCGGCGTTGCTCAATCCAAAAAAACGTTCTTTAATAATATGATCCTGCTTGTTCCAGAACGCTACTGAAAAGCAAAGTAACTGCTTTATATCACATATACCGGCTATACCTTCTTCTCCCCAGCGGAATGCTTTGCTACGGGCCATATCATGGGTAATATAGTTCCATGCATCGCCATTAGCGCTGTAATCTTCACGTACGGTGCCCCATTGGCGATCGCTTACATAAGGTCCCCAACGTTTCCATCCTGTTGTTTTTAATCTGTCGGCTTCTGCACCCATATGGATAATTATTTCCAGGCATTACGTAAAAAACGCAGCCAGTTACCATTCATCATATTTTCAATATCGGTTTGGCTGTATCCTCTTTTTAATAAAATATTGGGCACTTTTTGCAGGTCTGCTATGGTTTCCAGATCATAGGGGCATTGTTCCCTGCCAAAGGCTCCGTCCAGATCGGTACCCATGCCTACATGCAAAGCGTTACCGGCCAGCTGACAAATATGGTCTATATGGTTGGCCATCACTTCTAAATTGCAATTCATTTGTTTGGGGTCTGATTGTCCCCTAATCCACCCAGGTACCATCATCCAGGCATCTAAAGCGGCACCTATTACAGCGCCTCGATTTATCAATGCCTTTATCATCTCATCGCTATACTGGCGGTTATGGTTAACCAGCGCACGGCAATTGTTGTGACTCGCCCAAACATGTCCGCCAAAATTGTCCAGTGCCTGCCAAAAGGCATCATCACATAAATGAGTAGCATCCAGGATAATGTTTAGCCGTTCCATTTCTTTTAGTAGTTGCAGGCCGTTTTTGTTCATCTTACCTGTTGCATCGGTACCATTAGCATACCGGCCCGGGCCATAATGGGCAGGACCTAATGCCCGTAGACCATAATCGTAAGCGATTTGCAGGTAAGAAATATCAATAAGCGAATCCGCCCCTTCTAAACTTAAGATATAACCTATAGGTTTGTCAACGTTGTTATGATCATTCTGCCACAGCGACACATGAGATTCTAATGAAGTTAGATTTTTTATCTGTGCCATTTCGCCAGCGTCTTCCATGGCTTTGTACCATGCCAGTTGCCCCTGCGTTTGCGCCCATGCCTGTTGGGGCGAGTGCCATCCGGGCAAATGATTATCTGGTGCCACGTATCTACCAATTTGTGTTGCTACCACCAAACCGATATTACCTTTTCTCAGTTCGGGCAAAGCAACAACGGCTTTAGCCCGGTCGGGCTTATCGGTTAAACCTTCCTCACGGGCATTAATAGCGGCGACCGGCTGCGTTAGATCCCTGTTCCATTCCAGGGCATTCATGCTGAGGTCTAAATGGGCATCTATCGTGAACATGTTCTGGATTTTAGCACCTGTTAAATGGTTATCTTTCTATCTCTCGCAATCGTTTTCCATTCACCCGAAATAAGATTGTTTTCGATGGTAATAGCTCGTTCATAAAGCGCTACCGACGGGCAAACATGGTACGGTAAGCCATATAAAACATCACCAACATTATGCTTATGGTTTACGCCCGCATCAGCCACCAGATGCTCTTCGCTGTGACTTACAAACTTCAGTTCCGGTGCATTCAGGAAAAATACGCGTTCATGCAAAGGGCGTTCCGCAGATACCGATTTATGACCAAGATCGATACAGATTTTACCATCTTCAGGCAATGATATAACCCTTGCAATCAGCAAAGCAGCTGGTTTAAATGGCTGCTCCGGATAGGCGTCGCCATATCCCTTATCCCAATACACGAATGTACCGGGACTAAGTTCCGCACCTTCAATTTCTTTCACTACCGGCATGGTTGGCGAGCCGCCCGCTATTAACAAGGGTTTTTCAAAACCCTGTTTTTGTAGTTCATCAATTAATTGATGAACAGGCTGCATGGTATTTTCTGAACGCTTTCTCCTTACTTCAAAATCACTATCATGAATGTGGCCATCATATGCATGCAAACCTTTTAAAGACAAGCCGGCTAAAGTATTACAAAATGGATATAATCTTAAGGCACCTGCGGGCTTAATACCAGTGCGGTTCATCCCAACATTCAGATCAATAAAAACCGGGACGATAATCCGATTAGCTATCGCCTGAAGAGATATTTCACTTGCAGAACGCTCATTATCTATCAAACAAGAATATCTGGTGCCCGGATAAGCTTTTATCAATTCGATAAAACGATGTAGCTTTGGCCCGGTTGGTTGATAGGCCAATAGTACATCTTCAGCACCAGCCATTCCCAGCATTTCCGCTTCGGAGATGGTTGCGCATTTGAATTTGTTAATTCCGCTGCGGATCATTAAACCTACAGCATCGGCACTTTTGTGGGTTTTAGCATGCGGGCGCAAACGCTCCTCATTATCAACCAGGCTTTTCAATAGCTCAATGTTATATTTTATCCTATCAGGATACACAACAAGCGCAGGCGTATCCAGTTCATCAACGTTATTGATGGTGTACCATTCGGCTTCTTTCACATGCAGCAGGTTTAAACCAGTTCAAATAATGCTTCAATCTCCACCGGGATATTATCGGGCAGCGATCCCATACCTACTGCACTGCGTACGCCTATGCCATTATCTTCGCCCCAAACCTTAGCAAACAACTCGCTGGCGCCGTTGATAATATAAGGGTGGCGCTCAAAATCGGGCGTGCAGTTTACCATACCCAGTACTTTTATTACACGTTTCACCCTATCCAGGCTGCCTAAGTTTTCTCGTATAGTTGCAAGCATAGCCAAACCTACTTGTCGTGCGGCAAGCTTACCATTTTCTATATCAATAGTATCACCAATACGGCCGATGATCAAACTGCCATCGTCCTGCACTGTACCGTGTCCTGATAGATAAAGATATTTACCATCAATTAAACAGGGTTTATATACACCAAGCGGTTTTGGAGCCGGCGGAAGGCTCAAACCGAGTTCCTTAAAGTTTTTTTCAGCAGAGTTCATTTGGTAAATCTATTATTTTTACCATCAAAAGCACGTCATAAACAAAAAAAGCCGGGAACCACCCCGGCTTTTACTTTATATGACCATTATTAATTAGAACTTCACAGAAACGCCGAAATTGATAGAATAGTCGGCAAAGGCAGCATCGCCATTTACGTAGGTGCCGGTTTTGGCCGAATTTTCTTTATCGGTAACACTTTGTAACCTGTTTCTTTTTAATGCTACAGGCACACTGGCGAAAATGTTAACTCTTTTGAAACTGTAATTTAAAGAAGGCTCGGCAGATAAAATATATCCCGGGCGGCGGAAACCGTCACTTTTACCAATCAGGTCGTATACAGGTATACCCTCCAAACGTGCACCAGCGGCTACGGTTAACGCGCTAAGTGCTCCGCTTAAAGTATAACTGGCACCCAGCCGGGCCAGGTACTGGTCTGGCACACTCATAATAGCCTCATTAGCCAGCGTTGGGCTTAAGGTCTCGCGGAAGGTACGGGTACCATTTATATTACGTGGGTTGGCCATGTAATACAAATTAGTATAACCATTAAAACGACCACCTAAATGTAAAAAGCCATTTAACTCTGCAATGATGCCCACACCACCATCACCCAGTTGTATCGACTGATCAACCGGGCGGCTGGATGGTGTAACATTATAAAAATAACTTCTGTAGCCATAGTCGCCGGTTGGGAGCTTAACGCCTAACCCGAGCTGCAAATTGCCGCTATGTACCTTACGGCTATCAAATAACCAACGGCTTGCCACCACACGCGCGTCACCAAAACCATGAGAATAAGAACTGTGGCGCTCTTTACCACCATGTTCATAAAGTGACGAGCGGGTATTGATAAGATAAGGTATACCTACTGTTACCGACCAAAAACGATTGAAATTACGGGTAAGGCTTAAGTCAATAGTGTTTTGCCAGTTGATTACCTCGTTATGCAGCACCTGGCGTTGCTTTTGTTCTTCGGTACCTTTAAAGTGCCTGAAAGAACGGAAATAGCGGTAAGACGATGTAAAAATCCAGCTTTTTTCTGAACCTGCAGATAAGTTTGTATCCAGCATGGGGTGTTCCATTATTGAAAATGAACCTTTGCCGCTTATAGCCACACAGCCCTGTGCGTTTACCCTACCCGACGTAAAAATTAAAGTGATAATTGCTAAGCTTAATATGCTAAATATATATTTCATTTATTGTGATTTTAAGGTGATAAATACTTAAGCTACTCCACATTGAGTAGCATGAATTTGATAAGTTTGGTTGAAAGTCCCCTTTTTAGATGATTAATGTTTTTTTGAAAAAAAACGTATTGTGAGATTTGAAGAAACACTCTGTAATGAAAGCCATAAGGCCAGCAATGTACCATAGCTACCACCCCGTTCTACCCATTCAAATATTTCATATTTAGGATAAAATAGTTCGGTTGCCGCTTTCCAGACAATAAAAACAAGCACCATACTTCTGACTGGTTTTACCAATACCAGTAATGCGGCTGCTATTTCAAACACGCCGGCAAACTGTGCCACTTTGCCCGGTTCGGAAAAACCAAGAGAGGCATATTGGCTTAATAAACCTTTCTTTTGCAAAAGGTTAAGCCAACCATGCCCGGCCAAAAGTAAAAAGCCAACTATCTTAAGGCAAGTATAAACCTTGCTGATAGTACCCGGATTTACCTCTGTTTCGGGATTGATAGGTTCAAATAAATTTTTGAAGCTTTTTATGCCTCCCGATAGGATAAGCATGTCCAGTGGTGCTCCGAAATTTCCGGCGCGCTCAATAAATTCGGCAAAAGGTTCGCCTGATGCCGGCCTCAGGAAAGCTGTAACACTTCCCCATATCACCAGCCACAAAGCAATAGCGCGCATTGGTCTAAAAAGCATTAATATACCAAGGCTGATATCCGCTACGCCTACCCATGGCATAAGCGCATAGGCGCTTTTAGCATCTATACCAAACACCGCGAAGTAGTTACACCATATTTGCTTGGTAACAATTCCGAAAGCACCATGGCCTATAAAGCACATGGATATAGCTAATCGTAGTACGTAGTGTATCTTTTGTTCTGTTCTCATGGCATGTACAATCCCGTTAGTTTGCACCGTCAGCTTTGGCTCGGGCCACTGCATATTCCCCTACTTTAACACCGGTTTGTAAGCCCACCTCGCAATCGCTACGGTAATGGATAGCTCCATATAACCTTGACATGGCCGCTTCATTTGCCATATCCATAAAGGCCTGCTTTTTCTCCGGAACCAGGTAGCCTAAAATGGTAGCCGCCGCGCCGCTAAAATTGGAGTGCCCCGAGGTATAAGAAGGGAAATTAGGTATACCTGTAAGCGTTTTTATGTTAAACATAAATTGGGTAGGCCTTGGGTTAAAATAGTAATACTTGGCATCCCAGCAAACAATGGCGGCATCCATTTCGGCCATGTTGAGCAATGCCAGGTTACGCGCCCAGCGCACTTCGCTGTAATTGTGTTTTACAAATTCATCAGCAGCAATAGCGTTCCAGTGTCCTGGAGGCGTTACGGTACCCACACCATCGGCCCAGAAAGCTACTATGCGTTCATGTTCGCGGCTGCGATTCATGCTCATTTGCAATACCTCATCTGCTTCTTTCTGAAACTCTGGAGAACTGGTTGAATATGGTGCCGCAGGGCGTAAAGCCACAACAGTTTCCGGCGAGAACAAGAACGGTGTCACCTTGGTAAAAAGCGGCAGCATTGGCGGGCGTTTAGGCAATTCAAGGCTCATCCATGGTATTTGCCCGGTAGCACGCTTGTCTGATTCCAGCTTATCCCAAAGATCTTTATTACCTATCGCGGCACCTGCTTTATCTGTACGGGCACGAGCCAAAAATACATCCGCAACCTGTTTACCTAAAGACTCACCTGCATCCAAATCAGACCGTGTGTTGGCACCGGCCATTATGCGATAGAGCTTTTCTTCCGCTGCTTTTTGGCGAATATAATCCAGGTCGCCTGGGAACAGTAATTCCATCATCTTAGCTGTTACGCCGTAAACTACAGCATCTTCGCTGGGGTAAGATGGCAGGTCAGACTTTGGAACCAACGCCTGTATAGCTACATCGTTTTTATAAGGTGCGGGCCTGTTAAACTGCTTTTTATACTTCCATGCCTGTACCAGCGCGTCATACTGGGCTGCGCTTACATAAGCGTAAGCCCTTGCCGCATATGGCGGGTTGGAGAACGGAAATAATGGATAAGCCAAAGGATTAGCTGCGCTTGGCGCAGGATAGGTGCCATCATCATTCTGGTATGGCGGTAAATTATGCTTGGCAACCAGTTCACGCAATATCTCATTCCAGCGTAATACTGAGCCAGCACTCCAGTAGGTAATAATGTCGCGTTGTTGCCTGGTTAAATTACGCTGGTAGCTTTTGATTTCGTTAAGGTCTGCCAGATAGTTTGGCGAGGTGATCGCGTCAGGCGTGGCCACGCTAAAGGTGGATGACGCTGTTAAAACCGGCTGCCATGTATCAGCATTAAGATCCTGACTGGCTGGCGCCAAAGCGGGGTACTCCTGGTTTCGCTCAATAATATCTTTTTTACATGACGAGGTGAGTACAACAGTTGCCCCCAAGCCAATCATCAATATGTGTAATATGTTTTTTCTCATTGTTTGGGTCATTATTCTGATTTATCCTTTTTCACTGCAAACACGTAATATACGCCACCAAAAGCCGATAGATTTTGGCCATAATTGCGCCCCTTTAACACATAGTTACCACCAGCTGTAAATTCAAGACCGGGGATTGACTGAAACATATATTTAAATATCGCCCCGGCTGCAGTAGCCTCCATATTGTTACTTGGAAAAGGCATATTGTTTTTGGTGATATCAAAACCACCAATAGTATTCATCCGCGTTAGCGTGGCTTCTGCATTAAATTTTAAACTGCGGTAACCGGTACTGAATAAAAAGTTAGTCATGTTAGGCATCGCCACCTGATTGGTGTAATGCATCCCTGTAGTGTAATATGAGTCGCGGTCTATGGTGATATTGTCACGACGGACATACTGGCCGGCACCTGCAACGAAAAAACGACCAACCTGGTAATTTAAAAGTCCTCTTAAGGCTATGCTTTTACTGCTCATGCCTATTGCCAACGGCAGATAATCGGCCTGGTAGTTACCAACAGGGATATTACCCGATACTATGGCATGTAAACTTAGTAAGCCTGTACCTACTTCTTCTTTAACAGCCATCCACTTAAATGCCAGGCTAATATCCTGGAAGCCCTGCTGCCCTCGTAATGTACCTGCCGATACATTGGTTTTTACATAAGGCACCATAAATAGTAAATTGATACGATTGCTTAAACCGTAGTTACCTCCAAGGGCAAAAACATTACTGCTTACTGTACCCAGGTTAAGGTTTTCGCGTTTAAAAGTACCTTCCCAGTAATGGTCCCAACTATTATGGGTGTATATACCGGCAGCACAAAAGTAATTTTTGGGTATCATCAGCGCATCCGATTCCGTCTGTGCTTTAACCGATTGGCCGGCAAGCAACAAAACCAATGCACCAATACAATACCTTATGTATTGTAAAGTTGTATTCATGAAGTTTTAATTAAATAGGATAAACAGTTTAAACATAAACCATCAGGAAATCTCACAAACCTGACGGCTTATGTTTAAATACTGTAATGTGAACACAAGCACAACTATGTTCTAAGACACTGTTAGCTTGATACATAAATGCAATAAATCTCAAATGATATTAATCAGCCGATGAGGTAATTGGGTGGCTTTCCCGGAGATTCAATGTAAGGATTGGTTAATATAGAAGATATAAGATTTGCTCTTTTTAAACAATGATCGTCGAAGCTCAAAAAACTATAATTAGTTACCGGAATATTGTATTCAGTAACAGGCGAGTTTAATTTTTTAGCAGGCGCTTCTTGTCCTTTTTTACTTAGCGGCGCGTCGCTCACGTTTTTTGCCATAATGGTATTGGCATTAAAAAGCTTGCTTTTTACCTCATTGGCTACACACACCAGATAAATGGTATCGTGAGTCATTTTCATTCCCACGTAATTATAAAAACCATTCTTTAACTGAACCTGTCCCTGTACCCGCTCATAGTCGGGCCAGTCTTTTATGCCGGGAGTATGTACTGGTACTTTTATCTGCACCAATTGGGTAGCGTCTACCTTGTTTTCGTAAATCTGTTTGGTAATTTGCTGCTCGGAGCGGTGCATAAAATAGGCGAAAATAATAGCATAACCACCTGCTGTATACAGATGGAAACTTAGCAGTAGTAATGCCAGTATTTTTTTCACCAAGAGCTAAATTAGGACTATAATTTTAGTAAATATATTTTGCCTTATTGAAAATTCCAAATCTTACTAAAAATAAGTTTATATAATTCAGTTACAGCACATATAATTACTTATAAATAGTTAAGTTTAATTAGGTATTGATCCATATCATCTTCAAATAATACCTGGCAACTCCACCCTTCGCTTACAGCTATGTCCTGCAAAGTATCTTTATCAATATACAACCATTTAAACCAGTCTCCTTTTTTGCCTTTATATTGGTATTGGTACCATAATTCGCCGTAATAGTCGCCGGTTAAAGGCGGATGCCCATTATACAAGTAAGAAATGTCTGACGAGTCAAAAATCAGCTGGCCGCCAGGTTTTAATAATTGACTCGCATGTTGCAGAAAAGCACGCAGCTTTTTAAGCGTACCACAAAGCCCTATGCCGTTCATCATCAGCAATAGTGTATCATATTGCTTCCCGTTGAAATCGAAAATATCACTTACTAATACATCCTCAACGCCTCTTTGCCGCATAATGGTTGCTGCCATAGGCGAGATATCCATAGCTGTAACGCTTAACCCACGTTTTTGCAAAGCCAGGGCGTGGCTGCCTACTCCCGCCCCTATATCCAGCACATTGCCGATGCAATTTGCCAGAGCATGCAATTCAAGTTCCGGCATATCTTCTTCATCACGAAAATAAACATCAACAGGCATCTCCTCTTTGGGGCCATATTTGTTATTGATCCATAATTTATGTTTGCCGTTTTGCTCGTAATGATCAAAAAGTGCCTGGCCAAATATGTCAGTCAAAATAAAAGTGTTTAATAAGTAAAGCGCTACATCCGAAATTCTGGGGAGATGTTGCTGCGCAAAAATAATAATTCACTATACTTGGTTACCATGAAACTACATACTATAGATACTGGCTTTTTTAAATTGGATGGCGGGGCAATGTTTGGCGTTGTACCGAAAGCCATCTGGCAGAAAACCAACCCTGCCGATGATAAGAATCTTTGTACCTGGGCCATGCGCTGTTTGTTAATTGAAGATGGCGAAAGACTAATACTGATAGATACCGGTATAGGCAACAAACAGGATGAGAAATTTTTCAGTCACTATTACCTGCATGGCGATGCTTCTATAGACAGTTCTTTAGCATCCAAAGGTTTTAACCGCGATGATGTAACCGATGTTTTTTTGACCCACCTGCATTTTGACCACGTAGGCGGTGCAGTGGAACGCCTTAACGGTAACCTTGCTCCTACTTTTAAAAACGCCACTTATTGGAGTAACAAACAACATTGGCAATGGGCCGTTAATCCGAATGATCGTGAAAAGGCGTCCTTTCTCAAAGAAAACATTTTACCCATCCAGGAAAGTGGGCAACTCAAATTTATTGAAGCCCAGGACGGCGTGTCATTTACCGAAGATATTAAGATACGTTTTGCTTATGGACATACTGATGCTATGATGTTGCCACAGATAAGCTACAAGGGAAAACAAATTTTATATATGGCAGATCTGCTCCCATCAGTAGGTCATATCCCGTTACCGTATGTAATGGCTTATGATATGTTCCCGATGAAAACGCTTCATGAAAGAAAGTTATATTGGAATGAAGCCGTAGAGAAAGAATACATCTTATTTTTAGAACATGACCCGGTTAATGAATGCTGCACTTTACAACAAACCGAGAAAGGAATTAGAGTAAAAGATATTTTAATGCTAAAAGATTTGTAACTTGGAATTTATAAACCAAATCATAGTCCTGAATTATAAACCACAAAAATTATTCCAATTTCTACCCCTTAAAATACTTTCTTATTTTAGGGTAAATAACTGGTTTTCTTACAGTAAAACTGGTTTTTTAGGAAACAAATACGTACTTTTGCACGTTCAATTCTAAATCAAAGAATCGAGGCTAATAAAATAGATGAGACAACTCAAAATAACTCAATCAATTACCAATCGTGAGTCGCAATCCCTCGACAAATACTTACACGAAATTGGTAAAGTTGACCTGATAACTGCCGAAGAAGAAGTAATCTTAGCACAGAAAATTAGAGAAGGCGACCAGGCCGCATTGGAGCGTTTAACCAAAACGAACCTTCGCTTTGTGGTATCGGTAGCTAAACAATATCAAAACCAGGGCCTTACACTGGGCGACCTTATTAACGAAGGTAACTTAGGTTTGATTAAAGCTGCAAAACGCTTTGACGAAACCAAAGGTTTCAAATTCATTTCATACGCGGTTTGGTGGATCCGCCAATCGATACTACAAGCTATTGCTGAGCAAAGCCGTATCGTACGTTTACCACTGAACCAGGTGGGTTCATTAAGCAAGATCAGCAAAGCCTTCTCCAAATTAGAGCAAGAATACGAGCGTGAACCTTCACCGGAAGAGCTTGCCGACATACTGGAGACTACCGTTGACAAGATATCTGATACGCTAAGCAACAGCGGCCGCCATGTATCTATGGATGCTCCGTTTGTACAGGGTGAAGAAAACACTTTGTTAGATGTACTGGAAAACCAGGAGCCGAACACCGACTCTATCCTGATCAACGAATCTCTTTCAGAAGAGATCAAACGTTCATTATCTACTTTGACTGAGCGCGAGCGCGAGATCATCGTACTGTTCTTCGGTTTAGGTACTAATCATCCGCTATCACTTGAGGAGATCGGCGAGAAGTTTAACCTTACCCGCGAACGTGTTCGCCAGATAAAGGATAAGGCGCTGCAACGCTTACGTCACACTTCGCGAAGCAAAATATTAAAATCATACTTAGGTTAATCCTTATAAAAAGCCTCCCTTAAACAAGCGGAGGCTTTTTTATGTTAAAAAGAAATGGAAGACCCAAGCGGTTACGAACATTTCACCCCTGCGCAGGCGATTGCTCATCAACACGAACTGCGTAAGCAGATCAGTATAAAAGAACTCACCTCTCCTGTCCGCACCATTGCAGGCGCCGATATATCTTTTAATAAAAACTCCGAAGTATTGTATGCCGGTATTGTGGTTTTTACCTATCCCGAATTAAAAGTTATCACTACGGCTACTGCAATAGCCACCACTAAATTCCCTTACATTCCCGGGCTGTTAGCCTTTAGAGAAGTACCCGCACTGCTAAAAGCATGGGATACCCTCATAACAAAACCCAACTTGCTGGTATTAGACGGCCAGGGCATAGCACACGAACGCCACATGGGTATTGCCACACATTTCGGGTTGATAACTAATGTGCCTACCATTGGGAGTGCCAAAAGCCGGCTGGCCGGCAAGTTTGATGAACCTGAAGATAAGCCCTTCGCAGAAAGCTCAATATACCATAATGGCGAACAGGTTGGTGTAGCATTAAGAAGCAAGGTACGCTGTAACCCTATTTATATTTCACCAGGGCATCATATCAATATACAGCAAAGCGTTGAGGTGATAAAAAATTGCATTCGCTGTTATCGCATACCTGAGCCAACCAGGCAGGCGCACTTGTTGGTGAATAAGATACGGATAGAGCACAGCATTAAAACAAACCCGCAATACAATTTATTTGATTGATTTACGTATTGTAAGCAATCAACATGAAACGCCTTGTCACACTCACGCTGCAATTCTATTGTACACTGGTTGTTTATAACATAACATTTACTCTTCTCTGTTTTTTATTAGTTGGCGGCAGCACTGGAAATAATATAATTTCTCTGTACTTTTCAAAGCTTATTGGTTTTGCAGGCGCTGTAAGTTTGCATTATCATTCATCAGCCAAAACGTACTTTTATTACCGTAACGCGGGCTTATCCATTAGGCGGTTATATGGCTATGCTTATTTGATAGATCTCGCTGTATTTACCGTAATCACCTTAATACTTTCTATATGCCGCCACTTGTTTTAAAAGTTGACAGTGTACAGCTGGCATATAACGGGCGCAAGACATTGCAGGATGTATACCTGGAATGTACTCAGGGCCAGGTAATTGGTTTGTTAGGCAGGAACGGCTGTGGTAAATCATCGTTATTAAAAGTGATATTTGGTACGTTGCAGGCATCTTACAAATATGTAAGCATCAATGGCGTTTTCATTCATAAAGGCTACCATAACAACCGTATAGCTTATTTGCCACAGCATAGCTATTTGCCCAATAATATTAAAATAAGCAGACTTGCGCGGATGTTGGTAGATGAGAACGTTTGGAATGATTTTACTGGTCTTGACGTATACAAACTGCATGCTCATAAAACACCGGCACAGCTCTCGGGCGGCGAGTTGCGGCAACTGGAGATGCTAATGATTGTCTACAGCAAGGCTGACTTTATTTTACTGGACGAGCCGTTTACGCATATTTCACCTGTACAAGCAGATGAATTTAAACCCATAATACGCACATGCGCCAAATGTAAAGGAATTATCATCACCGATCATCAGTATAATAATATTTTGGATGTGAGTGATAAGGTGATACTATTAAATAACGGCTGCACAAAACACATCACCAATAACGAAGAATTAGTTACTTACGGCTATCTTAGCGGTATAAACCGTTAAACGCTATGACGATCCCAATATACCAGGCCGATGCATTTACCGACAAGCTTTTTGGTGGCAACCCCGCTGCTGTTTGTCCACTTGAGGGATGGTTACCCGATGAAGTAATGCAGAAGATAGCCATGGAAAACAATCTGGCAGAAACCGCTTTCTTTGTAAAAAACGAGAATGGTTACTTGCTGCGCTGGTTTACTCCTGAGTTGGAGATTGATCTATGCGGACATGCTACACTTGCTGCCGCCCATATTTTATTTACCGAATTAGGCTACGCGGGCGATACCATCAACTTTGATACGGTTAAGGCGGGCACATTGGTGGTTACACGCGATGGTAATAAATATACTATGAATTTCCCTTCACGCCTTCCATTTGCAGCTGATATACCCGAGGGTTTGATGGCGGCTTTAGGCAGCGCTACACCTAAAGAAGTTCTACGCTCCCGCGATTACTTCCTGGTTTATGAAACCGAGGACGAAATTAGGAATATGGTACCCGATCATTCGTTGCTGGCTAAGATAGATACGTTAGGCATAATTGTTACGGCACCAGGTAAAGATGTCGACTTTGTATCACGCTTTTTTGCTCCCGCTGCAGGTGTTCCGGAAGACCCGGTTACGGGTTCGGCGCACTGCAATTTAATTCCGTACTGGGCAAATAAATTAGGTAAAGATAGGCTACATGCCTACCAGGTATCGCCACGGAAAGGCGAATTATGGTGCGAATTTAAAGGTGACCGCGTGGTAATGGCCGGGAATGCAGTCACTTATCTAAGTGGAAGCATAGTGGTTTAAATAAGATAAGCCTTTTTAGTTTCAGCTTTAACCGTAAATAGCTATCTTAAGCTTTTGTTTTTTAGCAGCACTTGTCCTGATTAATGCAACTTACTCAATTAGAAATCAAGGGTTTTAAGAGTTTCGGCGATAAGATCACCATTAATTTTAATGAGGGTGTTACGGCTATTGCAGGCCCTAATGGCTGCGGCAAAAGCAACGTTGTAGATGCTATCCGCTGGGTTCTGGGAGAGCAAAGCACGCGTATGCTACGGTCTGAAAAGATGGACAACGTTATTTTTAACGGTACCAAAACCCGCAAGGCGGCCAACCTGGCCGAGGTGTCGTTAACGTTTGATAATACTAAGAATATTCTTCCTACTGATTTTTCGCAGGTTACACTTACCCGCAGGTTATATCGCAGCGGTGAGAGCGAGTACCGCCTAAACGACGTACAATGTCGTTTAAAGGATATCACCGATCTTTTTATGGATACCGGCGTTGGTGCCGACTCCTACTCTATCATCGAACTACGAATGATAGACGAGATCATCAACAACAAAGAAGGATCGCGACGTAACTTGTTTGAGGAAGCATCGGGTATCTCCAAATACAAGCTCCGCAAAAAGCAAACCTTTAGTAAGTTAAAGGATACAGAAGCCGACCTTGAACGTGTTGAGGACCTGTTATTTGAGATTGAGAAAAACCTGAAGACACTTGAAAACCAGGCAAAAAAAACCGAACGCTATTACCGCTTAAAAGAACAATATAAAACGCTTAGCATCTCGCTGGCCTCATTCCGTATTGCCAATTTTAGTCGCTCGCTGGCGATGATCGAGGAAAAAGAACAGGTTCAAAAAGTTGAAAAAGCCGGTATCGTATCACAGATAGATACACTTGAAGCCGAACTTCAAAAAAGCAAGGTTGAAAGCATCACCAAAGAGAAAAACCTGGCCGCCCAACAAAAAGCCAGTAATGAGTATACGGCTAAGATACGTGCATACGAGAGCGAGAAACGTATTAAGAACGAGCAGCTCAAACATCAGCAGGATAAAGAATCTCGCCTGAAAGATGAGTTAGAACGAGATAATACACAATATAAGCACGTACAATACAATATTAAGCGCCTTAATGAGGAAAAATTGCAGGAGGACGAAAACCTGCAAACCATTACGGCGCGCGTACAGGAGCTTAAAGAAGCTGTAGATGAACTACGGGCGCAACAGGCCGAAGCCAGAAATGAGCTGAATGAACTGAATGCGGTGAACAACCGTTTGCAAAGCCAGGTTTACAAAGCCGAAAAGGACATTGACATCCTGAACATTCAGCAACAGGCGCTTGAGCAGGAAAGCCAGCGTAACATGGAGGACACCACTAATAAAGAAGCGGAGCTCTCCCACTTTAATACCGTTGTTGCTGAACTGCAGAACCGCGTTGAAACCCTGAAAGGCGAGTACGAACTCGCTGTAGATGCAGAGAACAAACTACAGGAGCAAATTGCAGAAGCAGAAGCATCGCTAAAAACAGTAACGGAAAGTATAGCTACCGATAGTCGCTGTTTAGATGCCCGGCAAAACGAATACAACCTTACAAAAAGTTTGGTTGATAATTTGGAAGGTTTCCCCGAGTCTATCCGTTTTTTGAAGAAGACCACAGGTTGGGCTAAAACCATCACACTTTTTAGCGATATACTTTTTTGCAAGGAAGAGTTCAGGGTAGCGATTGAGAATTACCTGGAGCCGTTCATGAACCACTATGTGGTAAATAGTTACGATGAAGCCATTGCCGCCATCAACCTGTTAAGCAATGCTGCGAAGGGCCGCGCACAGTTTTTTATACTCGATAATTACAAGAACGAAGAAAAAGCAACTGATACCAGCCTGATCGACTCTGCCGCTATTCCCGCACTATCAGTTATTGAAGTTGATGAGCGCTACACGCCGCTGTGTACGCATTTGTTAAAACATGTTTACCTGGTGAATGATCAGGGTGAGCAGGATATTAACTCGTTACCATTGCCGGAGGGTGTAGTGCTGATAGGTAAAACCGGCAAATTTAACAAATCGCGCCATACTATGGCCGGCGGTTCGGTTGGTTTGTTTGAAGGCAAGCGTATTGGGAGGGCGAAAAACCTGGATAATCTGCTTAAGGAAATTAAACAGGCTGAAACACGTATACAAAAGTTAAAAAGTGAATCAGAGGAACTAAACAGCAGGCTTGCAGCTTTAAAAGCCTCAGGCAAGGCTAACGAGGTACGCCAAAAACAGTTTGAACTGAATCAACTTAATACAGAATTAGTTACGGTTAAAACGAAGCAGGAACAGTACCAGGCCTTTATAGAGAACAGCCTGAACCGTAAGCAAGCCATCGCCGATAAAATAGCCGGAATCAAAGATGAGATATTTAACCTTGGCCCTACTCTGTTAGACCTTAAAGAACAAAAGCAAACACAAAACGAGCTGATGCTGGCAAAGCAGGCCTTGTTTAATGAGTTGAACGAGATTGTAACCGTTCGTTCCAATGCATACAACCAGGAAAATATCCGCTTTCATCAGCAGCAAAATAAGGTGTCGGGGTTGGCAAAAGATCTTGACTACCGCGAAACACAGTTAGAGCACTTGGATACACGCATAAGGCAAAACAGTGCTGAGCTGGAAAAAGTAAAGGCGGCGATATTAGAGAACCTGCAACAGACCGGCGACAGCGACGAAAACCTGCTGGAAATGTATGAGCAGAAAGAAGCGCTTGAAAAAGGAACCGCGGAAGCTGAACAGGAATACTACGCTTGGCGAAATGCGATCACCGATCGCGAAGCAGAAGTTACAAAACTCCGCCAGCAAAAAGACCGCACCGAGGCTATTGAAAACGAGTTGAAAGACGAACGTAATAACCTCAAGCTTGAACTTAATGCCTTACGCGAACGTTTGTCGGTAGAGTTCAACATTGATATTAATGACCTGTTAGAAGTTGAGGTGAACGAAGCGGACAACGAAGAAGACATCCGCGAGAAGACCGATAAGATGAAACGCCAGTTGGATGACTTTGGTGCAATCAACCCAATGGCGGTTGAGGCTTACAATGAGATGAACGAGCGCCATACCTTCATCCAAACGCAGAAAAAAGACTTGGCAGAAGCTAAAGCGTCACTACTGGCCACCATTCAGGAGATTGATGATACCGCCAAAGAGAAGTTCATGAACGCATTTGTGCTGGTACGTGAAAACTTCATTAAGGTATTCCGCTCATTGTTTAATGAAGAAGACTCCTGCGACCTTACACTTACTAATCCCGACAATCCGCTGGAATCTGACATAGATATCATCGCCCGGCCTAAAGGTAAGCGGCCGTTATCTATCAACCAGTTATCAGGCGGTGAAAAAACGCTTACAGCCACAGCTATACTATTTTCGCTTTACCTGCTTAAGCCCGCGCCATTCTGTATTTTCGATGAGGTAGATGCCCCGCTTGACGATACTAATATTGATAAGTTTAATAACATCATACGCAAGTTCTCGGCCGAATCGCAGTTTATCATCATATCACACAACAAACGTACAATTGCCTGCACCGATGTTGTTTATGGGGTTACCATGGTAGAGCAAGGTATATCAAGAGTGGTACCTGTAGACTTACGCGAATTTGCTGAGTAAGTTAAAACTCGTACGCAATGCCTACACTTGTGCTAGAAAAGGTGCCTCCATCAGGGGATCTCCATCATAAGCTACTGTATTGATCCAGGAAGCGCTTTCTCCCCGGACCGATACTTTACAAATAGCAGGTATATAACTTGCGATTTGAATTTAAAATTGATTATTTCAATTTTTTATGACCAGCCGGATCAGCTACCATGCCATTAAATTTGTTGCCTTCTAATTTCAAACCTACTTCACGAGATTGGTCAACCGAAAAAGTGGCTACTTTATTTAAGCTTTGCACCTGTAGGTTATTGGTAGCAAAAGAACCCAGTTTAACATAGCTAAGCGCGGTAGCAAGCATGCCTTCTGTTGGGTCGCCAAAATCTTTAGTTACATCATCAGATACAGGCTTACCCGCATAATCTGTAGATGCGGATGGATTTGTAGCAGGCCTCATGCCTGTATAATAACCACCTTTACCTGCGGAATTTTTGGTTTCAAATTCCGGCATATATAATTGATATTTATTAATATCCCAGGCGAAGAAACCAACGGGTTTACCATAAGTAGTGGTGCCTATAAGCTTAACATTCAATGAAGTTATAGGCAATAAATTGTTAATTGTTAATTCACTGGCTGATGCTGTAGAACCTGTAACCAGGAAGAACACATTTTTCAGGCCCAGATCAGGTTTACCACTTTTATCAAATTTCTCTGTCCAGGCCGAAGGTGAATAGTCATAATCAAACATGGAATAAATTTGACCATTGTATTTGAATTTTTGGTTTTGCAGAATGGTGGCCTGTTTGTTTACCATAGTTTGGTTAAAATAATAAGTAAACATGGTTTGGCCATTTACGCTTGTTGGTGCAATAAGATTGGATAAGTACTCTGCTGTTGCAACCGATCCACCTCCGTTATACCTTAAATCAACCACCAAGTTTTGTACCCCTTGTGCTGCAAAATCACTGAATACAGCATCGAGCTTGCTTTGCGAGTTGTCTAATGTGGTAAAGCTGTTAAATACAACGTAGCCTACTTTTTGCCCGTTACCCGGGTCAATCACTTTTGAAGCAAGAACCGGGTTAACGGTATAAGTACCGGTGGTTAAGTTTACATCAAAGGTAGTAGCATCAGGGCGTTTAAGCGTCATGGTTATGGTGCTGCTATTGCTGTATGCATTGATCAGGAAACGTACGTTATTGCCACTGCCGTCGCCATCATAACTTAAGTCGCTACCGCTCTTACCGTTTATTTTGATGATCTGGTATCCGCGTTTAATTCCCTGCTGATCTGCAGGTGAACCGGGATAAACATACTTTATCCTGAGATCATTAGTGGTATTCCAAAGAGGCGCAAAACCAAAGTCGCCTTTTACTCCTCCCAGTTCCGCAGACACCGTACCATCATCTACAAAAGAATACTTTGAATACCCGGAAGCCGTGTATTCATATGATTTCCCTGTTTCCGGATTGATGGCATATTGTGTAAGCCTGTCTACTTCATTTGACAGCGCGTCAATATCATTACTACCACTTATGGACCTTGGATTAAATGCAGCGTATGTTGGCAACTGCGTGTTCCAATAATAGGTTTGCTGCGCGTATAAATAAACCGAATCTTTTATCAGATCGAGTGTTGATCCTGTCTTTGAGGGGGCAATGGTACCACCGTCGCTGCCGCCGCCATTGTTAACTTTGTCTTTTTTACAGGCTGTAAATGCTACAACGGTAAAACCAAGTAAGTAAAAAATTTTCCGCATATGATATTCTTTTCAGATGATGTAACGAGTTTGTAATAAGTATATTATCAGTATCAATATAAAATTCCGCTTGCAGGCAAATGGTCAAGTCCACAGGCTTCAGCGCATAAAATATCTGTTTCGCTGCCTGTAATCATGAGCAGGTCGCGCCGTTCCAAGCTATGTTCCTTCATCAGCAGGTGCAATACGTCCGGTTCAGGCTTAGGCCGCGTTTCTTCTGCAAAATAACAAGTGAGATAAGGTTGTAATCCATGCCACTCAACCTGCCTTATTTTATTTAATTGCATCTGCGGCGCGCCGTTAGTTACAATAAATATCTTTTTACGATCGGTAACCGCTTCCTGTATAAATGTAAGCATATTACTGTATAACAACAATTTTAAAGGCAGCCTGGCAGTAAGCAGCATAATTTCCAGTTTACTGCGATATTTTTCGTCTACGTTTAACCGGGCTACCAATTCGTCATACACAGCACCCCCCCCTTTGTTATTATACGTATCAATCATCAGTTCGGTTGTCTTTGCCGCGCTGTTTAATTCCGTATATTCTAAAAGGTTGGCAAACAGGTAGTATATCTGGTAATAATAATCTTTGGCAGGGAACAGCACATTATCCAGCTCAAATATATAAGCCTTTTTACGCGGGTCGGTATCGCTATAGGTTACGGCCATCTATAAGTTCAATATTATATTCTGTAAACAATTGTCCGGATGGCAATAAGGCATCAGCTTCAGCTTCTTCCATCAAGTAAACCTGCTCGGCGCCAATATCCAGGCACAGGGTGAGCATCTCGTGCGCATAGGTATCAACTTTAGGATCTGGCAGCTTCACCACATTCATAAATGCAGGTAATTCATGATAATCGCCCATTTGCACTACATGGCCATCAAATTGCTTTTTAAGTTTATGTGAATCGGCTGATGTAGCGGCTGTAATCAATATCTTCATTAACTGTTCACAATTAAGCCATCTTTCATCACTATCTTACGGTCGGCCATAGCGGCCAGGTCTTCATTGTGTGTAACGATCACAAAGGTTTGGTTAAATTCCTTCCTAAGCCTGATGAATAATTCATGTAGTTCCAAGGCGTTCTTTGAATCGAGATTACCCGAAGGTTCATCGGCAAATATCAATGCAGGGTTATTGATCAGGGCCCTCGCAACCGCCACACGCTGCTGCTCGCCGCCTGATAGCTCTGCCGGCTTATGATCGGTACGGTGCCCGAGTCCCAGCATATCCAATAATTCCTTCGCCCTCTTTTCGGCTACGGCCTTTTGCGTGCCTGCTATAAATGCCGGTATACATACATTTTCAAGCGCGCTGAATTCTACCAGCAAATGATGGAACTGAAAAATGAAACCTATACGCTTGTTACGGAAGATACTGAGATTTTTGTTATTGTATTTACTTACCTCTTCCCCATCTATAAATATCTGGCCGCTATCTGGTGTATCCAGCGTGCCCAGTATATTGAGTAACGAGCTCTTACCTGCGCCTGAGGCACCTACAATAGTTACGATCTCGCCTTGCTGTACTTCAAGGTCTACACCTTTTAGTATATGCAGTTTTCCGTATGATTTATGGATGGATTGTGCTTTAAGCATGGGCGAATTTAGCAATAACAGCGAAGTAAATAAGTGATGTGATGGATAATTTACCAGAACTTAAACAGCCGTACCTAATGTTATTGCAAAATAATTGCCATAAATCACAAATCTCTAATATTGGGGCGCTAATCTCTAAAAACAAAATTGTAGTTTTACCGCAAATACTTCGACAATATGAATATTCATGAATATCAGGGCAAGGCTATTTTAAAAAGCTTTGGCGTAAGAGTACAGGAAGGCATTGTTGCAGACACTCCGGAAGAGGCGGTTGCAGCAGCGCAAAAAATGAAAGAGGATTTTAACTCTGACTGGGTTGTTGTTAAAGCTCAGATACATGCCGGTGGCCGTGGTAAAGGCGGAGGCGTAAAATTAGCTAAAAATCACGATCAGGTTAAGGAATTGGCCGGCCAGATCATTGGCATGCAGCTGGTTACCCCCCAAACAGGTCCCGAAGGTAAGCTGGTTAAAAAGGTTTTAATTGCACAAGATGTTTATTACCCGGGCGAAAGCGATGTAAAAGAATTTTACATGAGCGTTTTGCTTGACCGCGCCAAAGGCCGTAACATTATCATGTACAGCACTGAAGGTGGTATGGACATTGAAGAAGTGGCACACTCTACCCCTGAAAAGATATTTAAAGAAGAAATAGATCCTAAAGTTGGTTTACAACCCTTCCAGGCACGTAAAATTGCCTTTAACCTGGGTGTAAGCGGTGATGCTTTTAAGGATATGGTGAAGTTTATCACTGCTCTTTATAAGGCTTATGATGCAACAGATTCTTCGCAGTTTGAAATTAACCCGGTATTAAAAACATCTGATAATAAAATTTTAGCTGTTGATGCTAAAGTTAACCTGGATGATAATGCACTTTACCGCCATGCGGATTACGCTGCCATGCGCGATACGGACGAGGAAGACCCTACAGAAGTTGAGGCCAGCAAAAGCAACCTAAACTACGTTAAGCTTGATGGTAACGTAGGCTGTATGGTTAACGGTGCCGGTTTGGCCATGGCTACCATGGATATTATTAAACTTGCCGGTGGCGAACCTGCTAACTTCCTTGATGTTGGTGGTACTGCTAATGCGCAAACTGTAAAGGCTGGTTTTAACATTATCCTTTCAGATCCTAACGTTAAAGCCATCCTGATCAACATATTTGGTGGTATAGTACGTTGCGACCGTGTGGCACAAGGTGTTATTGATGCCTATAACGAAATAGGAAATATTCCAGTTCCAATCATTGTTCGCTTACAAGGCACTAACGCTAAAGAAGCTAAAGAACTGATTGATAATTCTGGTTTGCAGGTTTACTCGGCTATCCTGCTTAAGGAGGCTGCTGAACGTGTAAAAGAAGTATTAGCTAAATAGTATTCAAATAATCACATAACAAAAAAGGGGGAGCAACGCTTCCCCTTTTTTGTTATCTCAACATTAAGTTATTAATAAACTCAAACCGCTTCAATATCATAATGTTATAGTTAAAATGGCCTTTGTCGTAAACAGGTCATAAAAACGAGATATAAATACATGTTTAAACATTTATTTATACATTTGTATCACAAAACAAAACTACATTACCATGGCAACAACAAAATGGGTATTAGACCCAATGCACTCAGAGGTTCAGTTTAAAGTTAAACACCTGGTTATATCAACCGTAACAGGTTCATTTAAAACTTTTGAAGGCTCATTAGAAACAGAAAATGACGATTTTACTGATGCGAAAGTGGAATTTTCTTTAAACGTTGATAGCATTGATACCAATCAATCTCAACGCGACGAGCATTTAAAAGGTGCCGACTTTTTTGATGCGGCTTCTCATCCGAAGATCAGTTTTAAATCAACTTCTTTTACTAAAGACGGTGATGATTACCAATTAAAAGGCGACTTGACCATTAAAGGTGTTACCAAACCGGTTACCCTTGATGTAGAACACGGTGGTGTTGCTACCGATTTTTACGGCAACAACAAAGCCGGTTTTGATGTTAGCGGTAAAATAAACCGTAAAGAGTTTGGCCTTACCTGGGATGGCGTTACTGAAGCAGGTTCAATTGTTGTTGGCGAAGATATTAAGTTGATCGCCAGCATCCAGTTTGCTAAACAAGCGTAATTAGGATCAAAGATTGGTTGATTAGAGATTAATTGACCTGTTCATAATAAAAAGCCATTCGTAAAAACGGATGGCTTTCCTTTTTAAAACCTTTGGTGGTTATATTTGCTTTATTAATATGCTTTTAAAAATCTATCCTGAAAACCCAAATGAGCGGGCCATTGAACAAGTAGCAGATGTGCTACGCAAAGGTGGCATTATCATTTATCCTACCGATACTGTTTATGGTTTGGGTTGCGATATTACCAACCAAAAAGCTATCGAAAAAATTGCGCGCATCAGGAATATTAAACCGGAGAAAGCAAACTTCTCATTTATCTGCTATGATCTTAGCCACATTTCGGATTATATAAAGCCGATAGATAATACCACGTTTCGTTTACTAAAGAAAGCCCTGCCCGGCCCATTCACATTTATCTTTAATGCAAGCCATGCTGTACCTAAATTGCTTAGCTCTAATAAGAAAACAGTTGGTATACGCGTGCCTGACAATAATGTTGCCCGGTGCATTGTGAAAGTGTTGGGCAACCCCATCCTATCTACCTCAATTCACGATGATGACGATATCATCGAATACTCTACTGATCCTGAATTGATACACGAGAAATACCAGGACCTTGTAGATATTGTAATAGATGGCGGTTATGGCGAAAACATACCATCAACTATAGTTGACTGCACATCCGGCGACTTTGAGATTATCCGAGAGGGAAAAGGTGTATTGGAAGATTATTTATAAGCTATCCTTTATTGCCTTGATAAATTCAGGAATCTTTTCCATGTAGTTCTCCTCTGCCAAAAGTTTTACAAAAGCACTGCCTACTATAGCACCATTGGCATACTCGCAAGCTTTACTAAAAGATCTGTTATCCGAAATCCCAAAACCAATAATGGCCGGGTTGTTCAAGTGCATATCTTTAATACGCTGATAATAAGCCTCAATGCTATCACTTAGTTGTAAACTACCACCGGTAATTGACGATGACGACAGCAAATAAATAAAGCTGTTGCTAAAACCGTCTATCTTACGGATCCGCTCCTCCGAAGTTTGCGGAGTAACCAGAAATATATTGCTTAGGTTGTTATCTTCGAAATGCTTACGATAGATCATCTCATACTCATACATCGGCAGGTCGGGCACTATCACGCCATCTACGCCAGCAGCTGAGGCATCTTTACAAAAACGTTCTACGCCGTATTGTACAATGGGGTTAATGTAACCCATTAAAAGCACCGGTATGCTAACGCGGTTGCGCAGTTCTTTCAATTGCTGAAATAAAAGGTTCAAAGTCATGCCGTTATCTAAGGCAGTTTGCGAACTATGTTGGATAGTCGGCCCATCAGCAACGGGGTCAGAGTATGGAAAACCGATCTCTAAAAAATCGGCACCGGCTTTTTCAAGCGCTTCGGCAATATCAAGCGTGGTATCTAACCGCGGATAACCGGCTGTGTAATAAATAGAAAGCAGGTTTTTATTTTTCGAAGCAAAAAGCTGGTTAAGTCGGTTCATGTCTGTAGTATCATTAAAGCTAAACAACTGCATGCAAAAGTATCTTTTTTACTATACTGTACACATATTATTTTGCATTGCCAATCTTAAACCCCTACTTTAGGGCGTAACGTAAAACTAAATTATGTCACCCGGAATATTACTGTCATTCATTATCGGCTACTTTTTGGTGCTGATGGTCATTTCATATCTCACTTCTCGTAAATCGTCAGATAATGATACCTTTTTTGTGGCTAACCGTAATTCAAAATGGTACCTGGTTGCTTTTGGTATGATCGGTACCGCCCTAAGCGGTGTAACCTTTATATCGGTACCGGGCAAAGTTGGTGCGCCATCCGGAGATCAGTTTGCTTATTTTCAATTTGTATTGGGTAACGCTGCTGGCTTTATTATTATAGCTACTGTGTTGCTACCCCTGTATTATCGCATGAAGCTGACGTCCATTTACAGTTACATTGAACACGCTTTAGGCACATGGAGCTACAAAACGGCTGCCGCTATATTCTTACTGAGCCGCACAATTGGTTCGTCTTTTAGGCTGTACCTGGTGGTTATTGTATTACAAAAATTCATATTTGATAGCTATGGCGTTCCCTTTGGTGTAACGGTGCTTATCTGTTTAGTACTAATATGGTCATACACGTTTAAAGGCGGGTTAAAAACAATTATTATTACCGATAGCTTGCAGACGCTGTTCCTGGTTTCGTCAGTTTTTCTGTCAATATACTTTATTTGCCGTAGCCTGGACATGAACATCTTTCAGGCAGCGGAGGCCATCAAGAACAGCAGTTATTCAAAGATCTTTTTCCTGGAAGATTTTATGGGTAGCCATTTTCACCTGAGCAAACAGTTCCTCGGTGGTTTGTTCATCACCGTAGGTATGACTGGCCTCGATCAGGACCTAATGCAGAAAAATCTCAGCCTAAGCAATATCAAGGAAGCTCAAAAGAACATGTTCAGCTTTACGGGCGTGTTCGTGGTGATCAATATTTTCTTTTTGAGCGTTGGTGCATTACTGTACATGTATGCGGCTAAAAACGGTATTACCGTTGCCAAGACCGATTATCTGTACCCTACCATTGCTTTAAATTACTTGGGTTTGGTACCCGCCATGGTGTTTATGCTGGGTTTAACAGCAGCTACATTTGCCACTACTGATTCTGCACTTACGGCGCTTACAACATCATTCTGCGTAGACTTTTTAGGCTTCAATAAGCGTAAAGATACCAACAGCAAAAGAATGGTGAACATTCGCCATTATGTGCATATCGCATTTTCAGGATTAATGTTTCTCACCATTATTGCCTTCAATGCGTTAAATAATGACGCGGTGGTAACGGCCATATTTAAAGTAGCATCATATACTTATGGCCCTTTACTTGGTTTATACAGCTTCGGTTTGTTCGTAAGCAAGCGGCAGGTAAATGACAAATTAGTACCATTTATTTGCCTGATTTCTCCGGCGGTTTGCTACTTCCTGAGTACAGATTCAAAAGAACTGTTAGGCGGATATGTATTTGATAACGAACTAATAATTGTGAACGGTTTAATTACATTTGCCGGGTTGTGGATCACTTCTAAACGAAAAGATGAGAAAGCCTTGAGAGTTGAGGTTGCTTAACCCGCTCCCTTTAAAACTTAAATAAATTTTTATTGTAATATGTATCTACTTCCGGCTTCCGATTTACCGGACCTCCGGACTAATTTTGTAACATGACTGGTGAAGAAAAAATAAGACAAGCATTTGAGAACAAGAACTGGCAGGAAATTAAAGTAACCGACTCCTGGCAGATATTTAAAATAATGGCCGAGTTTGTCGACGGCTTTGAGAAACTGGCCAAGATAGGCCCATGCGTATCTATATTTGGTTCAGCACGTACTCAAAACGATAATAAATATTACAAACTGGCTGAAGATACCGCTCGCCTGCTTACCGAACGAGGCTATGGCGTAATAACCGGCGGTGGCCCGGGTATTATGGAAGCAGGTAACAAAGGTGCTTATGAAGCCGGCGGTAAGTCGGTAGGTTTAAACATTGAGTTGCCTTTTGAGCAGTTCCATAATAAATATATCGACAGGGATAAGATATTGGAGTTCGATTACTTTTTTATCCGTAAGGTAATGTTCATGAAATATTCACAGGGTTTTATTATCCTGCCTGGCGGTTTTGGCACCATGGATGAATCCTTTGAAGCTATTACCTTGATACAAACCGGTAAAATAGCTCGCTTCCCCATCATTTTTGTGGGAAAAGATTATTGGAGCGGCCTGTTTAAATGGGTAGAAGAGCGCATGCTGGAAGCTGAACATAACATAAGCCCGGACGACTTGAACCTGTACCGCGTGGTAGATACTGCTGAAGAGGCAGTAGAGCATATTTTCCGTTTCTACGATAAATACGTGCTGAAACCCAATTTTTAAAAAAAAGTCTATAACAAAGAAAGCCGGCCTTACGCAAATAAGGCCGGCTTTCTTTGTTATTTGAAACAACTTACTTGAGCATTGTTACTTTTTGTGTTGATGCTACGGCATCCGGGTCAGAAGCCAGTTCAACCATATTGGTCACTTCATCAAGTACCGCTTCAGACGAACCTGAATAGCCCACATATTTAAACCGGATGTTACCATTTTTATCAATTACAAATTTGGTAGGTATACCATCAACCTTAAATTGAGATACTACTTTTGACTGTCGTCCGTCTTCCCCCTTTTCATCCATTAACACATGGAAAGTATACTTATTGTCGGCAATAAATTTTTGCACGTTTGGCTGGTAATTATCGCCATTCTCCCAGGTATCAATAAACAGGAATTTCACGTTATCATTGTCTTTAAACTTGTTTACAGCCATTTGCATACCGGGGAAAGAGGCCTTACAAGGGCCGCACCAGGTAGCCCAAAAATCAACTACAACAACTTTTCCTTTTAAACTGGCCAGTGATACCTCTTTACCATCAAAGTCTTTTAAAGCAAACGCTGGTGCAGGTGTATTGATCATATCTTTTATGAACTTATCTTTGGCTTTTAGCTCTTTTTGCTTTTCAATACCAGCAAGGTATTCTTTGTAGCCCGCTTCGCTGCCTTTACTTTTTGTATAAGCTATAGCCAATTGGGCCTTAAGGGCATCGGTACTTTTGCCATTTAATATGGTTTTTTCTATTACCTCTTTTGCTTTCGCGTATTGCCCATTAGCATTTAATATAGTAGCATAATGCTCATTTATCTCAGCATCCTGGCCTTTCATGGCATCATAAACGCTTTGTTCATACTTAAGTGCTTCTTTAAATTTGCCCTGTTTATTAAGAATATAGGCATAAGTATCGGCAAACATGTTGTAAGTAGAACGGTTATTCTCCATCAGCTGTGCCGGCGACATATACATACCGCTAAACTTGCCGGCTTTGTATTGCTCATCCAAGATATCTAAGGATTCTTTAGATAATGCTGCAGCTTCATCAAGCTTTTCACCCTTTTCGGCCCAGTTCCAAGCAACACTATTTAAACCTGAAGCTAAGGCCGATTTATTTTTGATCTGCGCGGCCCAATCTTTGTATTTAGCAATATTACCGGCATTTAAGTATGCTCCTGCCAACTGCACCCTAAAATTATCCTGTAT
The DNA here is from genome assembly GCF_002288635.1 of Mucilaginibacter sp. MD40. GTDB lineage: Bacteria > Bacteroidota > Bacteroidia > Sphingobacteriales > Sphingobacteriaceae > Mucilaginibacter. Next base: position 2,622,424 of record NZ_NRSW01000001.1, read on the forward strand.
CGTATTTTCCTCTGATTTTTCAGGAAATTTAGCAATATACTTTTTGTAAAGCTCTTCCTTTTTAACAAGGTCCTTTTCGTTATGGAACTCTGTCCCTAAAACATTTTTTGCGACCTCGCCATCAGGAAATTTAGCGGCAACAATAGTGCTTAAAGAATCAGCTTGTTTTATCTTACGTGTACGCAAAAACAAATTATACGCAAGTGTAAGATCAGCCTCAGTGGTGCTTTGCGCTAATTGCTGCATCTTGGCGCTGTAAGCTGCTTTGTCGGCCGCGTCCTTAGACATGGCTAACATAGACCAATAATTAGCCTCAAAATCTTTCTTACTTTGCGGGTAATTGGCAAACTCCTGTTTATATAAATTCAAGGCCTCAGGCACATTGGTTTTTATACCCGAGAAATAAGCGCCCATACCACTACCTATCAGGTATGCCTTCATCCCGTTGGCACCCTCCACTGGTTTATTGGCTTTATCATATACCAGGTAAACGTAACCATTATCGTCATTGGTGTCAACGATGCTTGCACTGCTGAGCTTTACAAATAAGGCTTTAGTATTAGCCGGTACAATAAAATCACCTTTAAGCTCATCACCGGCCTTTTTAAGCTCTATATCACTCACCGGGAATTTTTTATTATCTAAAAAATAAACGGATGCTTTAATATCACTCTTACCTTCCAGGGGCGTCCCTGTTGCGTTATAGTTAAGGCTTATTTTTTCTCCTGGTGAGGGAGTATCATCAGACAACCGGAGATGCTTTGCAGACTGTGCAAAGCTGTAATTCATCAACAAAACAGCCGGTATGGTTAAAAGGAGGTTTGGTTTTTTCATGGCAACTATAATTTTAGTCAATTTAATTATTTAGTGTATTAACTTCCAAATATTTATCTTAAAATTAATATGGCTCAAGCGGAAAAAATATTGTTTCTTTAGCTTTTTATGGACGCGCAATTACAACCTAAAAAGAAAAAAGCTGCCCTTAGCTTTATTTTTGTAACCCTACTTATTGATGTTATCGGCTTTGCTATTATCATCCCTGTTTTTCCTAAATTGATAGAGGGGCTTATACATAGTGGAATTAGTGAGGCTACCCGCTATTCGGGCTATTTACTTATGGCCTATTCCGTTATGCAATTCCTGTTTTCGCCATTGGTAGGTAATTTAAGCGATAAATATGGGCGAAGGCCGGTGTTATTGTTTTCTTTATTAGGTTTTGGTGTTGATTATCTTTTCCTGGCATTTGCTAAAACCATTTGGCTATTGTTTGTAGGGCGTGTTATAGCGGGTATCACCGGGGCAAGTTTTACTACCGCTTCGGCTTACATTGCCGACGTAAGCGAGCCTGAGAAAAGAGCACAGAACTTTGGTATGATAGGCGTTGCTTTTGGCCTTGGATTTATTATAGGCCCGGTTATAGGTGGTATACTCGGTAAAATGGACACACATTACCCCTTTTACGCGGCGGCGGCACTTGCCTTGCTCAACGCCGCATATGGTTTCTTTATATTACCCGAATCGCTTGACAAAGAACACCGCCGTGAATTGGACCTGTCACGGGCCAATCCGCTTGGCTCCCTGCTACAGCTGAAAAAATATCCAGCCATATTTGGCCTGGCCGCCTGCCTGTTTGTGGTATACTTTGCAGGGCATGCCGTACAAAGTGTGTGGACTTTTTATACAATGGAAAAGTTTCATTGGGATGAAGATACCGTTGGCTATTCTCTTGGCTTTATTGGCCTGTTGATAGCCGCGGTACAGGGTGGCTTGATACGTGTTGCCATACCAAAATTGGGGCAGGAACGCAGCGTTTGGCTGGGGTTGGTACTTTATGGCATAGGCATGTTGTTGTTTGGCCTTGCCAACAAAAGCTGGATGATGTTTGCCTTTATGATCCCTTATTCATTAGGTGGCATATGCGGCCCTGCCCTGCAAGGTGTTATGAGTAACGAAGTGCCTAAAAATGAACAGGGTGAATTACAGGGCGGCCTTACCAGTTTAATGAGCCTGAGCTCTGTGTTCGGCCCTGGCTTTATGACCTACATTTTTTATTATTTCACTAATAAAAACGCGCCTGTACAACTACCCGGCGCCCCATATTTCATCGCCTCGTTTTTAATGTTTGTAAGCGCGTTGCTTGCCGTACGCAGCTTTAAAAAAACGAAACAATCTGATGATAAATCTTATTATACCGGCAGCATACATTAACCGCACATGACCAAACCCGCCCAACACGGCAAAGCTGCTTTAGGATTCATATTCGTTACTATCTTTATTGATGTACTTGGTTTAGGTATTATTATACCCGTGCTACCTAAATTATTGGAGCAATTAGGACATGTTGACATTAGTACCGCCAGCCAGTACAGCGGTTGGTTAACGTTTACTTACGCTACCATGCAGTTTATTTTTGCGCCGGTGCTGGGTAACCTTAGCGATAAGGTAGGCCGCCGCCCGGTTTTGTTAGTATCATTAGTTGGCTTTGGGATAGACTATGCCTTAATGGCTTTTGCTCCTACTATATTATGGTTATTTGTGGGAAGGTTCATAGCCGGTATAGCCGGCGCCAGTACTACAACGGCAACAGCATATATCGCTGATGTAAGTACAGGAGATAAACGTGCGGCTAATTTCGGATTAATTGGTGCCGCAACAGGTTTAGGTTTTATATTAGGCATAGGACTGGGTGGCTTTTTAAGCGGTGTATGGATAAGATTACCTTTTATTGTAGCCGCGTCCCTGGCTTTATTGAATGCCGCTTACGGATATTTTGTGCTTCCCGAATCTTTATCTTTAAGAAACCGCAGGGCCTTTCAATGGAAACGGGCCAACCCGGTAGGTTCTTTATTACGCCTGCGCAACTATTCACGTGCGGTAAGTACTTTAATTACCGCCTATACCATTGTTTACATAGCTCAAAAAGCAGTAGAAAGCGTGTTACCTTTTTATGTAATAGAAAAATTCCAATGGACCACTTACAGCATTGGTGCGCTGGGCATATTCATTGGCGCGCTCATAGCTGGTATACAAGGAGGATTTGTACGCTGGACCATCCCTAAATTTGGCTTGCAGAAAAACATTATGGCTGGGATAGCCTTTTACGGGATAGGTTTATTAATGATATCCCTAATCAATGTTGGCTGGATGATGTATTTGTGTATGATACCTTATTGCCTGGGGGGTATAGGTGGCACAGCGCTACAGGGCTTCATCTCTGACCGTGTGCCTGCAAATGAACAAGGAGAACTCCAGGGTGCATTAACCAGTTTGGTAAGCATAACCACAGTAATAGGCCCGCTTTTGATGACCTCCGTATTCCACCACTTTACCGAGAAGGGAGCGGCTATATATTTCCCGGGCGCACCCTTTCTTTTAGGCGCCATACTCATGTTTATTAGCGTGGTATTAACTTTAAGAAGTTTTAAAGGTAAGGAAGACGACTCACATCAAATTCCCAAAACTACACCACATATTTAATCCAACCCACTTACACCGCCCGATATAACAAACTTCATCATATCAGCGGCATTTTTATCCAGTGGTTTTACTTTATCAGCAGCAATTATGACGATCTGCCCGGCAAAAGAATATGAATAAGGGAAATAAACCGCTACCTCGCCCGGTAGATTTAGCTTAGCCAGGTCTTTTTGCACCAGAAAACCTATCTTTTTCAGGCCAAACTCATTAACCTCTACAATAACCGGCTCATTAAATTTTTTTTCTTCCCCTACAAATGCCTCGGTAAGGTCCTTAATAGAAGAATACAGAAACTTGAATAAGGGTAACCGGTTAAGCCATCGCGCAAACCACCTTTTTATGGGATCGGTAATCACATTAGTAACCAGCACGCCAGCCACAAGCACTACTACAATAACGGTTACTATACCTAACCCGGGTATGTATAATGGTTTACCATGGCTGTCTACCCAAATCTCGCTACTTAAGTTAAGGGCGCTATCAATACGCGAAACGATCCAGAAAATAAGAAAAAAAGCGGCGCCTAAAGGCACCACTATGAGTAGCCCTTTAATAAAATAATTGAAGAGGGCGCGAAAAATGCGTGTCATTACAGCACAGGTTAAATCACTCGTAAAAGTACACTCTTTTTACACGTTGTGAAACATTTGTCAATATTTCATAAGGGATAGTACCTATCTGCGCAGCCAATTCCTCTATCCGTTGCTGTTCATTAAAAACAATCACTTCATCACCCTCTTTTACTTCAACATTGCTTACATCCAGCATACACATGTCCATCGTAATATTGCCCACTGTAGGTACCAGTGTGCCATTTACCAGCATTTTTCCGACACCGTTGCCAAAAGCGCGCAAATAACCATCCGCGTAGCCAATACGCACTGTGGCTATTTTACCATCACTTTTAAGGCTCCCATTACGCATATAGCCAATAGTTTCTGTGGCGGCAATCTTTTTCACTTGTGAAACGGTTGTTTTTAATGTAGCTATGGGTTGCAAAGCGGTACTATCACGTGGTACCGCGGCATCCACACCATACAGGCCTATCCCCAGGCGAACCATATCATACTGCGCGTTAGGCCATCGGCTGATACCTGATGTATTACTGATATGCTTGATTACGGTATATCCGAGGGTATCTTCAATAGCCTTATAGGCTTTCTCAAAACTGCTTATTTGTTTAAGGGTAAACAGGTCATGCTCAGTCGCATCGCTCGCTACCATATGTGAATATACAGATTGTACCTTAACGTATGGATTAACTTCCAAAAGATCACACAGGGCTTCAACCTCAAATTCCTCAAAGCCTACCCTATGCATTCCTGTGTCAATTTTTAAATGTATGGGATAGTCGCGTATATCATCAGTCTGAGCAAATTTTACAAACTCATCAAACAATAAAAAACTATACAAGGCTGGTTCAAGTTTATGCGCTACCAACTTATCAAAGGCTGCCGGTTCGGGGTTTAACACCATTATTGGTAATGTAATACCGGTTTCCCTTAAATCTATACCCTCATCTGTGTAGGCCACTGCAAGGTAATCTACCCTATTATACTGCAATATATTGGCTACCTCGAAGGTGCCGCTTCCGTAGGAGAAAGCTTTTACCATCACCATGATCTTAACACCCGGGTTAAGTTTACCCTTATAAAAGTTAAGATTATTAAGCAAAGTATTCAGGTTAATTTCCAGTACAGTTTCATGTGCTTTTTGCACCAACGCCCTGCTTATTTTTTCGAACTCGAAGCTCCTTGCTCCCTTAATAAGCACAGTTTCGTTATTCAGGTGAATACGTGTCAGATCTTTTAATAATTCCTCAGTATTATTATAAAAATGCAGCTTAGTGGCTTTAAACAAATCCCGATGTTCTGTTAAATCGCTTCCTACACCTATAAAGCGGTCTATCCCGGCGTTGCTCACCAATTGCGCTATCTGCAAATAAAGCTCATGTTGTTTTAGTCCTGATTGATAAATGTCAGAAAGAATGAGCGTTTTTTTGCTGTGTTGATTTTGCTGCGCCAGGAAGTTGAGTGCTATTTCTAACGACTGGATATCGGAGTTGTAAGAATCGTCTATAATAGAACAATCATTTATGCCGTCTTTTAATTCCAACCGCATGCTCACCGGCGCCAGGCGTTCTATCCTGTCATCACAGACGGCTGGTTCATATCCCATAGCCAGCATGGTAGCCCAGCAAATAATAGCATTTTCTATAGAAGCCTCATCGCGGTAAGGCACCAGGCATTCAATTTCCTGTTCCTTATACATAGCACGCATATAATGTTTACCTAATATAGATGTTTCACTAAAAACATACAACGTGGCGATGTTAAACTTACGGCTCCAGGTAAAACATTTATGCTCACGCATATCTTCCGGAAAGTCTATCAAAAGATCATATTGATAAACGATTTGGCTGCAGTTCCTGAACAGACGCAATTTTTCTTCCAGCTTTTGTTTAGGCGAGTCAAAGCCTTCGTCGTGCGCCGTACCCATGTGCGTAAGCACACCCATTGTAGGCTGTATAATAGCTTCCAGGCTGCTCATCTCGCCTGCTTTAGATATCCCAGCCTCAAATATTGCAAGGTTATTTCCCTCATTAATTTGCCATACCGACAACGGTACGCCTATCTGCGAATTATAACTTTTAGGATTTCTTACAATATTGCGTTCAGGGCTCATTAACTGATAGAGCCATTCTTTTACGATGGTTTTACCGTTGCTACCGGTAATTCCAATTACCTCTATATCAAATTGGCTACGATGGTGCGCGGCCAAAATTTGCAGAGCGGCCAGTACATTATCTACAATAAGGAAATTAACATCAACCGCAACCATCTCTGGTTGGTGTGTTACCACGAAGCTGCGTACCCCAGCGGTGTAAGCATCTGCAATAAATTCATGTCCGTCGCGACGACCATTCAGCGCAAAAAATAAGGAAGCCGGTGCATTGCTTATTCTTCTGCTATCAGTTAATAATATGCTTATTACGCTATCCTGCACTACAGTACCAGAAGCCTTTATTATGTTCTTGATATCTCCAACCGTAAACGTTAATTGCATGGCACTAATTTGATTATATTTCTGTAAAGAGAAGAATTTTAGCGAATATTGGTTTTAATGGAACCCATTAAAAAAACGCGGATAACTGATATAAATGTCGCACAAAAAAAGGCAGAACATTATTGCGCCTACCAGGAACGCGCGCAACAGGAAGTACGTGATAAACTTTATGAATGGGGATTATGGACTGACGCTGTAGAACTAATTATTAGTAACCTGATCTCTGAAAACTTCTTAAATGAGGAACGCTTTGCCAAAGCATATACACAAGGAAAGTTTAATCAAAAAGGATGGGGTAAAATAAAGATAAAACAAAGCCTGAAACAAAAAGGTGTATCGGCCATTTTGATAAAAAAAGCGCTGCAAACCATAGACATGGGTGCCTATTATCACAAATTAAAATTATTGATAGATAAGAAAACCGCAACCATTAACGAAAAAGTTGCCTTTAAGCGCCGTTATAAATTGCAGCAGTACGCACTAAGCCGCGGATATGAAAGCGACATAATAGCAGAGGTTTTGAAAGACAGTGACTTATGAAAAACTTCAAAAAAAGTTAACTTTTTACTTGCAGAAACTTCATTTCTACCTATATTTGCACCACGCAAAAAGCAAAAGATATTTGCATTTGTAAAATAGGCATGCGAAAGTAGCTCAGTTGGTAGAGCACGACCTTGCCAAGGTCGGGGTCGCGAGTTCGAATCTCGTCTTTCGCTCAAATCCCTTCCAATAGAAGGGATTTATTTTTAAAAGGTTAATCACCTGCTCAGATGGTGGAACTGGTAGACACGCAGGACTTAAAATCCTGTTCCCGTAAACGGAGTGCGGGTTCGATTCCCGCTCTGAGTACTTTAAAATGAAGCGATTAGGTGAAAGACACTAATCGCTTTTTTTATTTCGGGTGAAACATTTATTTTCTGTGTTTCGCTATCCATTTTGATATATACCCTATCTTCCTATATTATTGATAACCATCTATTTCTTATCACGCAAATAGTTGCAAGAATTCGAAATACGCTTATGGCAAAGAAAATTCAATCCCAAGAATATTTAATTGCATTCCGTGAAGCAGAGTGTTTTTTAAACGTCGCCAAAATGATTAAAGAAAAAACATTCTTGAAGTCTTTTACTCAAAAGGAAATTGCACAAAGTATAAATTTTGCATACGCCACACATGTTAACCATGCTTACGCATTTGAGTTATATTTAAAATGCCTAATGATTATTGAGAGTGGCGAATATGAACAGGGACATAAACTGCATGATCTTTTTAAATTACTTAGTAGCACTACTAGAACAAATATCGAAAATTACTTTACGTCAAATTTTATTTATAAAAGACGACATAGGCTATATGGTGGAATATTTGAAAAACCATCAATTTATAAACTTTTGGAAGAAGCAAATACAGCGTTTATTGACTTTAGATATTTATTTTCCAGAAAAAACTTACCAACCTACGAACTCGATAACGTTATAGAATGTGTCAGACATGAAATCTATAGATTAAAACCTGAACTAAAAGATATTTGGTAAACGTCTTCTATAGAGAATATTATTATTTTTTAATAACCAAACCAATCTTCGAATGGAAGCTAAAATAGGCTACTAACTTCATTAACTTAGTGAAGTAAATTGTTTTCTCTTTATATGCTATAAAGCTAATGCACACACCTTATGGAATATATGATAACCATTTCATCAAAAATATTTGTAGCAATAGTGGCTTTAGAGCATTTATTCATTTTGTGGATGGAAATGTTTGCCTGGGAAACTGTTGGCAAAAAAGTGTTTAAAAATGCATTGCCCGGTGAATTGTTTAAGCCAACAAAAAGCCTGGCTGCTAATCAGGGATTGTATAACGGATTTCTCGCGGCAGGACTACTATGGAGTTTCTTTATAAATGACGCCGCATGGCAAAAGAACATTGCCATTTTCTTTCTGGCCTGCGTGATCATTGCCGGCATATACGGAAGTATTGTTTCTTCCGGAAAGATATTCTTTACTCAGGCATTGCCAGCAATTTTCGCGTTAATATTTGTGCTACTCACTTAAAACGATCTTCAAATTTGAGCAGGCTAAATTCTTTATTGTTATTGCCAGTTATGCTAATTATGTATAAACTCCGGTAAAAGTGTAATACAGGAAACCTCGATATAATTTTCTTAATTTTAGCCATGCTTCGACATACAGGAGAAAGAAGAAGTTTTGCGCACAATTTGCGCCTGGCGATCTTGTTGTGCCTGAACGCCGGATTTATTAACGCGGCAGGCTTTATAGCGTTTGCCGTACTCACAACTAACGTTACCGGGCACGCGGCGTTATTGGCAGTACACCTTACCAGTGGCCAATGGCGGGCTGCGCGAATGGTAGCTTTATGGCTGATGCTGTTTCTATCCGGCGCATTTGCTTCAAGTTTATATATTGGCAAAGTAGGCCGCCACCGGTCTTTCGCCTATACTGTGCCTATCCTTGTCATTATCGTACTGTTACTGCTGGTGGCCGTATTTGGTTCCGGCTATAAACATACTTTGCCCGAAACTGAATATTTTGCAGGCAGCCTGCTTTTCGCAATGGGTATGCAGAATGCTTTGGTTTCAATGGTGTCTGGTTCAGTGGTACGCACTACCCACCTTACCGGTATGTTTACAGACCTGGGGATCGATCTTTCTACCGCTTTATTATCAAGGAAAAACCTCTCTGCAGCGCTCAAGCGCCGTTTACTACTCCGGCTCGCTATTATTATATTTTTTCTGCTGGGTGGAGTGGCTGGTGGTTTTGCCTTTCAGGGCTTACATTTCAAAGCGTTTTATTTTCCGGTAGCGTTATTGTTGGTAGTACTTTTTTATGACTATTTCCGTATCCGTTTCAAACAAGTTATACGTCATAAACTTCGCCGATAACAAACTTTTCAAAAGATTCAAGTTTAATTTACTGAAATATAACTTCATTGCTACAATGGACTTGCCTATAAGTAAGCAGCTGATCGTTCAAGAATAATTCTCTCCCCTTTTTTAATATGTAATTAACACTCTTATCCTTTATTTGTCGTTAAGTATTAAAACTTATAACATTTATGAAAAAAGCATCACCCCTATGCAAATCAGTTTGTGTGGCTATTCTGTTTTTGTTAATGGCTAAAACAACTTTACATGCACAAACACCTCAGATAAGCACACCTGCTGATTTTAACCGGGCACGCTTATCTATCGATTCATTAGACAAGCAACTCATTAAGCTCATTGGCGAACGTGAACGTGTAGTAAAAGCTATTGGTTTATACAAAGCCAAAAACAATATTCCGCCTTTACAGGCGGCAAGGTTTCAGCAGGTTTTAGATAAGGCTAAAAAAGCCGGAGAATCAGAAGGCCTTTCAGCTGAATTCGTAGAGGATCTAATGAACGCTATCCATAAAGAAAGTTTAAAAATTGAGAATGCCGTAAAAGAAGGGAACCGGTAACTCTTTATAAATAACAAAGCCGTGGTGAATTTCACCGCGGCTTTGTTATCAGCTCACATTTAGTTTAGTTTTGTTTAAGCTTTGCTTCCATGCTCATGGTAGTATGTGGTACAGCCATAAGCCTTTCTTTTTGGATAAGTTTACCTGTAACACGGCAAACTCCATAAGTTTTATTAGCGATACGTATCAGCGCAGCATCCAGTTGTTCTATAAATTTCTTTTGTCTTGATGCCAGCTGATGAAGGCTTTCTTTTTCAAGCGTAGCCGAGCCATCTTCGAGAGTTGAGTATGCGGCCGAAGTATCGTCAGTACCATTAGGGTTACTGTTACCCAATGATGCCGAAAGTGCTTCTAACTCCTCTTGGGCAACGGCCTTTTTTTGCAATATAATTTCTTTGAATTCTTCAAGTTCCCTATCTGAATATCGTGTTCTTTCGCGTAGTTCTGTTTGGTTTTCCATGATGCTTCTAACAAAAATCACACCCCAAGGTTTTGTGCCGTTTGCTTTTTTGGAGCGTAGTTTTTTAATTATTTTAAGATGATATAAGAGTTTAAAAATGTAGTTACAGCCGATTCCAAATTAATGAGGATACAACAATAAAGGCACATTTACCAGCTCGGGCTGATTGAGCATTAACTGCTTACCAATGAAATAATGATAGTGTTGCGAATGATTGATAAGTACAAGCGCATCATTACGCATGCCATGTATCAACACATCAGCTACAGTTGAAATATCTTTTGACGGGATATGATGGAAATTTAAATGCTCCCAATGCGTACACCGCCGTGCTGCCTCATAAAATAACTGCCTGGCAAAATCGGGGCTAAGATCAGGTAGTCCCGATGCGGCCATATGGCCTACATAGATACTGGTTTTAAAAGGCAGTGTTACTTTAGTGAGGTAACCTAAAACATCTGTGCGGCAATATCTTAAATCGGTTATGTATGTTATGCTCCTGAACTTTTTGAATGACCACGATGCGGGTATTAAAAATATAGGCGCGCTTATTTTATTTAATACAGTTTGATAGTCTATCAGTTTTCTACCGCTTACTGCTTTTACCGTTTCGGCACTGATCATTAATAAAGTAACATTATGCGCGTTAATAAAAGCCGCAAGTTTATGGCTATCCATTGATGATATATCCACCTCTTCAATACCAGTAAGTTCGCCTTTAATTGTAGCATTTAAAAGGTTCAGCTTCCTTAATAAAGTATCATCGCCATAAGTATCATCCTCAAACACTTCGGGGTGAGGAAAAGCAAAAGACAATGCTGGTTTGCTTGATTTTATCAGCCGGTTGCCGATAATCAATTTTGCATTGATCGCTTTCGCCATCATTAATGCAGACTCCGCCACATGCCTCGTTTCTACCGAATTGTCATTAATCACAAAAACCGATTTCATAGATAGTATAGATTTAATTCTTGGATGCGAATAGAAAGATATATCGCAAGTTATGGCGGGTTTAACAGCCATAAAATGATAACAATCACATGAATAATTGGTTTTAATTACTAATTAAATAATTTCTAAATATTAAAATCAGATTGCAAATGATATCAGGATTTATTGATATCTGTGTTGGAAATATGTTCAACAGGCTCATTGGCAAGCACATACCTGTTACGGGGTAAAGTTTCAGGATAATGCTCTTGTAAAAAAGCTACCATTTTTTCCCGTATGTCGCAGCGCAGGTCAAAGGCGTTTGATGAATTAGCCGCGCTAACTAATATTCTTAACTCAACAACATTTTCTTTAATATCGGTTACTTGTAGTTTACCTACACGCTTATCCCATAACGGCGACTCGTTGAGTAATCTGAGTAGTTCGTTTCGCATTGCCTCAGCGGGTATTTTGTAATCTACATAAATGAAAACCGTTCCTAATATTTGCGAAGTGGTTCTTGTCCAGTTTTGGAAGGGTTTTTCAATAAAGTAATTAATAGGTAGTATTAACCTGCGTTGGTCCCATATACTGATCACTACGTAAGTAAGTGTGATATCTTCTACCCTGCCCCATTCTCCTTCAACTACTAAAACATCATCAATTCGTATAGGTTGTGTAAAAGCAATCTGGAAACCAGCTAACAAATTGCCTAATGATTTTTGCGCGGCAAAACCAATGATAATCCCACCAATACCCACACCTGTAAGCAAACCTGCACCCAGTTTTCGTACATTCTCAAAACTCAGTAGTATAAGCGCCAGTGTAATTAGTACAATCAAAACAGTGGCAACCTGGCGCACGAATTGTAATTGCGTTCGAACTTTACGCTCCTTAAGGTTATCCTCTTTATTGAAATCATATTTATAGTAAATATAATCCTCAAGTATGGTGATAGCATTGATAAGCAAACTCGCAAAAGATATCAGTAATAGTATACCCAGCCATTTTTTTACATCATCAGCATAATCGTCTTTTAAAGTAAGGTAGGGTAAAAATAAGTTGATAACCAGTAGTGGTATAAAATGGTTAAGCGGGCGGCTAAAATGTGTTATAAACGATTTTAAAAAAGAGTAACTATTGTCTTTTTTGTTCTTGTAATAATTAAGTAAAAGCTTAACAATTACTTTTACGGCTATGCCAATAAGCAGTACTATGGCAATTATAGCCATGTTCCATAGCCAATGCGGCCATGTTTTAGACCAAACGTTTATTTGATTTTCCACTATAAAAATATAGGCCTGTCAAGTTTCATAGCAATACGGTATGCTGCATTCATTAAGCCAACATGGCTATATGCTTGCGGGAAATTACCCCATTGGCTGCCTGTTCTTTCATCAACGTCCTCACTGAAAAGTAATAGATGATTACAATATTTCAACAGTTTTTCAAACTCGCGCACAGCATCATCCAAGCGGCCAACGCATGCAAGTGCTTCTACGTACCAGAAAGCACATATCAAAAAAGTAGTTTTAGGCTTACCGAAATCGTCACTATGAATGTATCGATAGAACAAGCCATCCTCAGTTTTGAGTTCCTTCTCTAATGCTATCAAATGATCCTTTGCCTTTTCTGATACCGGATCAAGGTAATTCATCATGATCAATTGCAGTGTACTGGCATCCAGGTGAGGGCTGCCAACAGCGTGTGTATACACTTTTCGCTCAGGATCGTAGCAGTTTTCTATATGTGCAGCGGCACGTTCCTTAAGCGCTACCGCCCTCTCAACAAGATCGTTGTTGTTAATGGTAAGCGCCATTTTTTCTGCAGCATTGCACCCTGCCCACTGGAATAAATTACTGTAACAATGGATATGGGCTATGTTCCTGAACTCCCAGATCCCCGCGTCTTTTTCGTCAATAGTGCGTTCAATTTTATCCAGTATCGATGATATCCACTTGTCTGAATCTTTGCGTTCCGTAAATACAAAGCGGTGATCAGTATATAATGGCAATAAGGAAACAAGTACCTGCCCATATATATCATTTTGGATATGTTCCGAAGCCTGGTTGCCAATCCTAACCGGCTTGTTACCCATGTAGCCATCCAAATGATCCATAATTACTTCCGTCAGATCTTTTTGGGTGTTAATGCCATATAATGGCTGATACCTGAAGTGCTGCTTATCGCCAAAAGATATATCAGTAACATAACTAAAATACCGCTCCATTTCCTCAAAATGACCTATATGGTTGAGTGAGGTAAGCACATAGTAGGTATCGCGCAGCCAGCAATAGCGGTAATCCCAGTTACGACCGCTCCCCGGGAACTCAGGCAAACTGGTGGTACTGGCAGCAATTATGGCTCCGGTATCCTCGTATTGGTGTATCTTTAAAGCCAGGGCAGAACGGATTACATAAGGCTGATAAAAGCCTGCAATGGAAGAGTGCTTGATCCATAGCCGCCAGTATTCAGTAGTTTCCCTCAAATATTCTTCTGCTATGCCAGTTAATGATTTGTCAATTTCGGCACCATAATTCAACAACAAATATTTGGTTTCATTAAGAGCGAAATACGACTCCTCATCAAGATAGGTCAATGGAATATTGGAGGTAAGTGTCATCCTTTCTTCGCATCCTGTAAATTCAATTGAATCGCTACCCAGCAATTTTTCCCATTTCTTTTGACCGTAGTCGCATACTGGTTCACATTTTACCCGTATACGCGGATTGCCTTCCAATACCTCTATCTTCCTTATTAAAATTAATGGGCGGTAGTAACGGTCATGCTTGCGAAAGCGCGGGGCAAAGTCTGTTACCCGGTATTTACCATTTTCGCAGGTAACCTCTGTTCGTAAAATATTGGTGTTTTCCAGGTAATATTGCTTGGTAGTAAATTCGCCTTTGGGTTTAACAGAAAACTCCCCGCCTTTTTGTTTATCAAGCAATCCACCAAATATAAACTGGCTGTCAAATCGGGGCCAGCACATCCACTCTACATTGGTATCTGTAGCTATGTGTGCCAAAAAAGCGCAATTTCCAATTATCCCGGTTTGATAAGTATGTTTCTCCATCTTGTGGCTTTAAATAACCATAGCAACAACAATAGTTTGTAATTGTTACCAAAAACTATTTAAAGTTTTAAAAGAGTAAACACCTCGAATAAAATTTCTTAGAACGATAATTTTTAAATCCTAAAACATTATTCCTGAAAAAAGTATTTGATATGCATGAGTAATATATATCCCGGAAAACCTTATCCGCTCGGTGCAACGTATGATGGCAAAGGCGTAAATTTCGCCGTTTTTGCTGATAACGCTACAGGAGTTGAATTGTGCCTTTTCCAAACTTCGGAAAATGGCAACGAACCCGAAAAAAGAATTAAGCTAACTGAACGTACCCACCAGGTATGGCACTGCTATATACCCGGAGTTGAACACGGCCAATTATATGGCTACCGGGTTGATGGACCTTACGATCCTGAAAACGGACATCGTTTCAATCGCAATAAATTACTGCTCGATCCATACGCTAAAGCTATCTCCGGAACTATCAATTGGCACGATTCGCTTTTTGGATATGAGGTAGGTAACCCTGATGAAGACTTTAGTTTTAGTCAAACAGACAGTGCTCCGTTTATGCCTAAAGCTGTGGTGGTTGATAACTCCTATGACTGGGAAGACGATCAGCCACCCCGGATACCTTATCATCAGTCTATTATTTATGAGGCCCATGTAAAAGGATTGACACAATTGCACCCCGAAATTCCCGAAGATATAAGAGGAACCTATGCGGCTATTGGTCATCCGGCTTGTGTTAAATATTTGAAAGACTTGGGCATTACCGCTATAGAGTTGATGCCTATACATCAATTTGTGAACGATCGGCATTTAGTAGAGAAAGGCCTAAGTAATTATTGGGGATATAATACTATAGGCTTTTTTGCGCCGGATGTAAGGTATGCCGGTAATGTGCCCTGCGGCGACCAGGTACAGGAATTTAAGCAAATGGTTAAAAACCTGCACAAGGCGGGTATCGAAGTAATACTGGATGTGGTATATAACCATACGGGGGAAGGTAATCATATGGGCCCTACCCTTTCTTTAAAGGGTATAGACAATGCATCTTACTACCGGTTAACAGATGAAAACAAACGTTTTTACAATGACTATACCGGTACCGGTAATACGCTTAACGCTATGCTGCCAAATGTTTTACGTTACATTATGGATAGCTTGAGGTACTGGATAACAGAAATGCATGTTGACGGCTTTAGGTTTGACCTTGCCGCAACCCTTGCCCGTGAATTGCATGATGTTAACCGGTTAAGCGGATTTTTTGACATTATTTACCAGGATCCGATTATCTCGCAAGTGAAGCTGATCGCAGAACCATGGGACATTGGAGAGGGCGGCTACCAGGTTGGTAATTTCCCGCCGGGATGGGCAGAATGGAACGGTAAATTCCGCGATTGTATACGCGATTACTGGGTGGGTGCTGACAGCATGCTGGGCGAATTTGGCCAGCGTTTTACGGGCAGCCCCGACCTTTACCAGGATAATAACCGCAGGCCAACAGCAAGTATCAATTTTATTACCGCTCATGATGGCTTTACTTTAAACGACCTGGTTTCGTACAATGAAAAACATAACGAAGCTAATGGAGAGGACAACAACGACGGGGAGAATCATAACCGTTCGTGGAACTGTGGCGCCGAAGGCCCTACAGATGACCCGGAGGTAAACCAAATTCGCGACAGGCAAAAACGTAACCTGCTTACCACCCTATTTTTATCGCAAGGCGTGCCTATGCTGGTAGCCGGTGATGAATTTGGCCGCACGCAGCAGGGTAATAATAATGCCTATTGCCAGGATAACGAGATATCATGGGTAAACTGGGAATCAGCGGATCAAAACCTGCTGAATTTCACCAAAAGGCTGATTAATATAAAGAAAGACCATCCTGTTTTCCGCAGGAGAAGATGGTTTCAGGGCCAACCCGTTAAAGGCAAAGGGCTTGAAGACATTGCGTGGTTCTTACCTGAAGGTATGGAAATGGAAGATGAGAGCTGGAACCACGACTTCGCTCGCTCTTTAGGTATTTTCCTGAACGGCATGGGCATACACTCGGTAGATAATGAGGGTAACGCTGTCAAAGACGACAATTTCTACATTATGTTCAACGCCCATTATGAGTCGCTTGAATACAAAATACCTGAAAAGCTCTCTCAAAAAAACTGGCATGTGGTTTTAGATACAAGTGACGATAGCGTGCAGGATAAGCAGATCAATAGCAGCGAAAGCATCCATGTACCGGCACGGTCGGTAGTGATACTTTGTAACCCGTTATAAACCATGGAAACGAGCATTAACATGTTGACACCGGGGGTGAAAATAAGCCATGATACGGCAGATATAGTGCTTTGGGCACCTTTTGCAAAAGTAGCGGCTATAGTGATAAAGGATAAGGAAACATTAATGCTGCATCAGCGTGAACGCGGTTATTGGGCTTTGACAACAGATAAGCTACTTGTAGGCGATCAGTACAAATTTAGGCTG
This sequence comes from Mucilaginibacter sp. MD40, assembly GCF_002288635.1. Classification (GTDB taxonomy): domain Bacteria; phylum Bacteroidota; class Bacteroidia; order Sphingobacteriales; family Sphingobacteriaceae; genus Mucilaginibacter. The sequence goes on from NZ_NRSW01000001.1 coordinate 2,639,374, forward strand.
GATAACGGAAAAGAACTTCCTGATCCGGCCTCAAAGTACCAACCGGAGGGCGTACATGGCTGGTCGGAAGTGGTTGATCTTAATGCACATAAGCCTCATGATGATGACAGTTGGCAAAATATACCGCTTGCCGAATATATTATTTACGAGTTGCACACCGCCGCATTTACAACCGATGGCACTTTTAAAGGAATAGCGCAAAAACTAAGTTATTTAAAAGAATTGGGCATTACCGCCATAGAAATTATGCCGGTAGCCCAGTTTCCCGGCACGCGAAATTGGGGGTATGATGGTGTATTCCCTTATGCGGTACAAAACTCTTACGGAGGGTACAAAGGCCTTATGCAATTGGTTGATGCCTGCCATAAACAAGGTGTGGCAGTAATATTGGATGTAGTATATAACCACGTTGGGCCCGAGGGTAATTACTTTAACGAATTTGGGCCATATTTTACCTCCAAATACAATACTCCTTGGGGCAATGCAGTCAACTTCGATGATGCAGGCTCTGATGAAGTGCGTAAATACTTTATTGAGAATGTATTAATGTGGTTCAGAGATTTTGGGATAGATGCATTACGCCTGGATGCGGTACATGCCATTAAGGATTTTAGCCCTAAGCATATTTTACAGGAAATGCGTGAAGCTGTAGATGAATTGATGGCAAAAACCGGTAAGAAGCATTATCTAATCATTGAGTTTGACCTTAACGACAAACGATTCATTGATGGTATTGAAAACAACGGCTATGGAATGGATGCGCAATGGATAGATGAATTCCACCATGCATTACGCGTTACCGCCGGAGGCCAGCGGGATGGATATTACGCCGATTTTGACGGGATTGAACACCTTGCAAAAGCATACCAGGACGCGTATGTTTATGATGGCCTATACTCTTATGAACGCCAAAAAACATTCGGGGTAAAAACAAATAATCCCGGAGAGCAGTTTGTGGTGTTTTCTCAAAATCATGACCATGTAGGTAACCGCATGCTGGGTGAGAGAACCAGTATTTTGTTTAGTACCTCCATGCAAAAGCTAATATATGCCGCGGTAATGGTTAGCCCCTACCTGCCCATGTTATTTATGGGGGAGGAATATGGTGAATTAAACCCTTTCTTGTATTTTGTTAGCCATAGCGATGATGAACTCATCACCGCCGTAAGAGAAGGCCGCAAAAATGAATTTAAGGCTTTTCATTCAGATAACGAGGCGCCGGACCCACAAGCAGAACAAACCTTCTTATCCTCCCGCCTTAACTGGAGTTCGTTAGATCAACGTGAGCATCAGGCTATGCTGGCTTATTACCAATTATTAATTGCGCTCAGGAAAAATACACCTGCTTTGAATAACAATGATCGTAATAAATTGGAGATAAGTTTCCATAAAGAAAACCAAACCATTCAACTACACAGGTGGGAAGGCGAACAACATGTATACTGTTACCTTAACTTTTCACAAACAAAGCAGCCTTTTGAATTACCAGCCAATGAACGGCTTAACGTGATCTTCCGATCGGAAGAAAAAACAGACAACCGGGACAACATGCTGCAACCCGAATCGATCATCATTTATGCAAACTGTTATGTTTAATCCGGTGAGCACCTACCGCATACAATTTCACAAAGATTTTACCTTTTCGCAGCTGGATGCTATAATTCCTTATCTCAAACAGTTGGGTGTAAAAACGCTCTATGCATCTCCCATTTTTTCTGCTGTACCAGGCAGTAATCATGGTTACGATGGCACAGACCCGCTTACTATTAACCCGGAAATTGGAACCCTTAACGAATTAAGAAACGTCAGCCGTAAATTAAAGGAGGCGGGCATATCCTGGCTGCAGGACATTGTGCCCAATCACATGGCATTCCATCACCATAATGAATGGCTCATGGACCTCCTAAAGAATGGCCCTGAATCTAAATACAAAAACTATTTTGACCAAAGCCTTGCAGAAGGCACCTTGTTTCATGGGCCAATTATGGTACCCTTTTTAGGCGACGATTTACAAACAGTAATTGACAGTGGTGAACTAAAGCTAATTAATAAGGATAATAATTACTTTTTTTCTTACGCCGATCAGGAGTGGCCAGTGAATAATCACTCGGTTAAAGAACTACAGGTAGAAGATCTTGATGTAATAAATGATAACAAAGAACAACTCCTAAATATAGCCGCTAAGCAACATTACCGCCTGTGCAGCTGGAAAGAAACCGATGAACAAATTAACTATCGTCGTTTCTTTACGGTCAACAGCCTCATTTGTATTAACATCCAAAATAAAGAAGTATTTGACCACTTCCATCAGTTCATACACGAGTTAGTAAAAGAAGATATTTTTCAGGGAATCAGGATTGATCATATTGATGGGCTGTATGATCCCGATAACTATTTAAAAAGGCTAAGAGAGTTGTTGGGTGAACAGGTTTTTATCGTAGCTGAAAAAATCCTCGCTCATCAAGAAGATCTGCCCGCCTGGCCCATACAAGGTACTACAGGTTATGATTTCCTGGCCCAGGTAAACAACTTGTTCACAAACACTAAAGCCAAAAAGCCGTTTAGCCGCATTTATGAGCGTATCACCGGTAATCAGCCGACTATTGATGAGCAGATAAAAGATAAAAAGCGGCTTATACTTACTCATCACATGAATGGTGAGTTAAACAACCTGACAAACCTATATATCGAACAGGGACTGGGAAAATCTGAGGATAAGGAACTCATCAAACACGCTATCGAATCGTTTTTAGTAAACTTTCCGGTTTATCGTCATTACTATAATCAGTGGCCTCTAAGTTCAGCAGAGCAACAGCAGTTAAACGAGCTGACTAATACCGGTTACGACCTTTTTAGTAATCATGGAAATTTAAATAGCAACGATAAGTATTTACAATTTTATCAGCGATGCATGCAATTCAGCGGGCCTTTAATGGCTAAAGGTGTTGAAGACACGCTGATGTATACTTACAACCGGTTTATTGGACACAATGAAGTAGGCGACTCTCCTGCTTTTTTTGGCATCGATACCGATGCTTACCATTTGCTCATGCAAAACCGCAGGCAGAAATGGCCTTCAGCAATTAATGCTACATCAACACATGATACTAAACGGGGCGAAGATGTACGTGCAAGGCTAAATGTATTAACCTATTTGCATGACGAGTGGCAGGAAAAAGTTACGGAATGGCAGGCGCTTAACAAGGATTTGAAAACTAAGGGCGCGCCGGATAGCAATGACGAATATTTCATTTATCAAACCCTTATTGGTACTTATCCTGCACTAAATATAGATACCGAGAACTACGAGGAACGTTTATGTGCCTATTTGGAGAAAGTATTACGCGAAGCTAAAGTACACTCTAGCTGGGCAAATCCCAATGAGGTATATGAAACTGCCGTAAAAGATTTCGCATCCAAACTACTGGATAACACCAGGCCATTTTGGGAGAGCTTTACAACTTTTTGGAAGAAAGTAAAAGATTACGGCGTTGTTAATTCTCTTGCCCAACTTGTACTAAAAATGACCTGCCCAGGAACACCTGACATTTACCAGGGGTGCGAATTATGGGACCTCAGCATGGTTGACCCGGACAACAGGCGACCTGTTGATTATGAATTAAGAAAGCAATACCTGAACAGTGAATACGATATTAATACCCTTTGGGAAAATAGGGATACCGGGCAAATCAAGGCCTGGTTACTCGTAAAACTTCTCGAACTAAGGAGCAACTCACCTGACCTGTTCACATATGGTGAGTACAAAGCTCTAAAAGTTACAGGTAAGCATGCCGATAAGGTAATGGCTTTTGCAAGAGTGCACGAAAACAAATGGATAATAACGGCTGTGCCACTTTCATTGACACAATTTTCAGAAGCCGATATCGAAAGCCTTGAAAATCTTGACTGGGATAATACTAAAATACACCTGCCGGATGATGCTCCTTTATTCATGCATCATTTATTAACGGGCTTTAAAGGGCATATCCGTAAAAATATTAAGCTGAATGAAGTTTTCACTTCCTTGCCCTTAGCTGTTTTAGAACTTACCCAGTCAAACAACCAAAGAAGCGCTGGCGTACTGTTACATATTACGTCACTCCCATCAGGTTTTGGTGTAGGGGATTTTGGACCGGCGGCAAGAACATTTGCCATGCTTTTAAAAAAGGGCATGCAACGATACTGGCAGATATTGCCCTTGAGCCCTGTAACCGCCAGGGACGGATTTTCACCCTATAGTTCCAGCTCCAGCCAGGCAGGCAATATTTCGTTAATAAGCCCTGAGGATTTGGTTGAAGATGGGTTATTGACTGCTCTTGAATTACAGTTTGTCAAAAAAAGGAAAATGATTGGTTTGACTTATCATCTGCGGAGATAATTAAAAAACAACTGCTTGATATAGGCTGGGAAAACTATAAGCTCACTCATACAGAGCTTATGGAAAATGAATTCAAAAACTTTTGCAAAAACGAAGATTGGTGGCTAATTGACTTCGCCTTGTATTGTTTATTAAAAAAACAATATCATCAGGATGCCTGGAACAAATGGCCCGATGAATATAAATACAGGGAGCCGAAGGCTTTGGATGAGCTATCGCGAAACCATATTGATGAAATAGAGAAAATAAAATGGCAGCAATTCATATTTAACCGGCAGTGGCTGGCTTTAAAGAGGTACTGTAATCATTTAGGGATTAAAGTACTTGGCGACCTGCCATTTTATATCAGTTATGACTCGGCTGATGTTTGGGCGAATCCCGACATATTTGAATTGGATAGTAGCCTCAATATGATTAATGTGTGTGGTGTACCACCCGATTATTTTAATGAGGATGGCCAGCGTTGGGGCATGCCGATTTATGATTGGGATAAATTAAAGCAAAACAATTACAACTGGTGGGTTAAGCGTATCCAAAAAAATCTCATATGGTATGATGTACTACGGCTTGATCACTTCCGGGCATTTGCTGCTTACTGGAGTATCCCCGCCGAAGAATCCACAGCAAGGAATGGTAAATGGGTAAAAGGCCCGGGTGATGATTTATTTAAAGTATTAAGTTTAAATTTCCCTGATATGCCTTTTGTAGCAGAAGATCTGGGTGAAATTGATGAACCTGTACATACATTAGCCAACAAGTACCATTTACCAGGCATGAAAGTTTTACAATTTGCTTTTGGGGAAGATGTTGCCGATTCACCGCACATTAACCATCATCACTCACAAAACTCATTTGCTTATACAGGTACGCATGATAATAATACCATATTGGGCTGGTACCGACATGATGCGGATAAAACATCAATTAAAAATCTAAAGAAGTATACTGGTATCAAAAAGATCAATGAAAATAATATCGGCAACATCATGATACGCCAGGCTTTTTCGTCAGTTTCAGATACCGTTATTATTCCCTTACAAGATTGGCTTGGATTAGATGAAAAAGCCCGTATGAATACCCCGGCTACTGAAGCAGATAACTGGACATGGCAGTTAACATCAGACCAAATGATAGCTATCCCGTATAAGCATATGAGGAAGTTCGCTACTTTATTTGGCCGTGCATAAGTAATAATTTGACGTATTCAAGGTGTACACTTGTCGTTTTGTACCTGCATGCAGTTGATGTGTAATATTTAGATTCGTTTTCATTCTAAAGCTAATATCATGAAGAAAATTACGCCTTTTTTATGGTTCAATAACGATTTGCAGGAGGCAATAGAGTTTTATAAATCTGTCTTCAAGAATATTACCATTACTCAAACCAATACCTACCCCGAAGGTGGGCCCGAACCTGCTGGAAAATTAATGACGGCTTCATTTGTTATTGAAGGTCAGGAATTTGTAGCGCTTAACTGCACATCTGGATTCACATTTAATGAGTCCATCTCATTTGTAATTAATTGCGATACACAGGAAGAAATTGATCATTACTGGGAGGAGCTTTCCAAAGGCGGCCAAACATCCTATTGCGGTTGGTTAAAAGATAGGTTTGGCTTGTCGTGGCAAGTAGTACCTTCCATTATGGGTAAGCTCTACAGCGATCCGGATAAACAAAAAACCGCCCGTGTAATGCAGTCCATGATGCAGATGAGCAAATTTGATATAGCAACCTTAATGGCTGCCTACAATGGTGACTAAAAAATTTATTAAGTAAAAAGGCGGTATGACCGCCTTTTTACTTAATAAATTAATAAACCGCGTCAGGCGCTTTATAATCAAATATAAAATCTACAATTTTTTTAAGTTCGGGTATTTTCAATTTAGTACCCTTATATTCCCATTTTTCTTTTTCCTTGTCAATATTTATTTCTCCCAGGAAGTTAGGATCGTTTTCGTCCATAGGCTCATTGGGAATATCCTTGTGGATAAACTTATTCAAAAATCGTGAAGAGAAAATTTTGTATAGGCCGCTGCCCCATACACCTCTTTCAGATACAATTTCCACGTGTTTTTCGGGTTCGTTTCCTGTAACAAGTTTTAAGATTACCATATCGTCTAAATTATATTATTATGACAAAATTTTAAAGCGGTTGTTTGTTTTTTGTGACATTTATAGCGCTTTTCCTTTTAGATATTTTACACCGGCATATTAAAATTTGTACATCATAGTCGCCTTACAGCGAATGTATTTTAATACCTTTGGGTTCCCCTACTTATTGCTGCATGCCCCTAAGAAACTGTTAACGTGAATAACAACACGCTATTATTTAAGCTTCAACATAAAATTCTCATATGCCTGTTTATTGTAACAGGAGTAACTTATGCTTTAGCTTTTGGGCAGGTAAAAAAACAGGAGAATACTGATAGCATTGAGTATTATAATAAGCTTGTTTTACAGTACCGCTATAAAAACCCAGACTCGGCTACCTTTTACGCCAATTTAGGCCTTGCTATGGCCCGCAAGCAACATAACTATGCTGGTGAAGCAAAGATGCTTAATCAGTTGGGGATGATTGATGACAATGTGGGCGACTTTGAATCATCCCGAAAAAAATATCTTAGCGCTTACTCCCTCTATAAAAAAATTAACGATACCAAGGGTATGGCCACAGAGAATATACGCCTGGGAGTTGTCGAAATGAGGAAGGGTGTGTATGATAAATCTATCGACTATTTTTTGCAAGCCTTGCAACTTAGTCAGCGCAACGGCAACAAGTTTGGCCAAATGGAGGGTTACATTACTCTTGGTGAAGCCTTTGCCGGACAAAAGAAATATGACAGGGCTATAGAATATTACCGTATTGCTGAAAGGTTAAACCAGCAGATTCCTTTCTCAAACCTGTCGTTAAACTTATACAATGATATCGCCATAGCCTATCGTGAAACTGGCAGACTCAAAGAAGCTATCCCCTATCTTGTAAAAGGAATACAAAAAAGCGAGGTGCCTCAATATCAGGGGTTAAACATTACGCTTATTAATACCCTCGCTTCAGTTTATGCTAAGGCTGGGGACACTACCTCTTCAATTAAACTGCAGAAATCAGCGCTTGAAAAAGCTAAGAAGATCAATAACTATATCAGGCAGATCCAGATTTTAACGGGCTTAGCTACAACCTATCAACGGAGCAACCTGTCGCAATCATTATATTACTGGCAACAGGCATTTATACTATCTGACAGCCGCAAGGCATACAAGGAGCAAATAGATGAATTAAATGCTATGGCAGACATCTATAGTAAACAAAAAAACTACAAGGCGGCTTACGAAGCACGTGATAAACAATATAAAATTGCCGACGAGTTTTTCTATAAGAAAATGAGCAAACAGATCATCAGTCTGCAAAATGCTTATGAACTTAACCAGTATAAAGTACGTGAACAGCAATTCAGGTACGAGGAAAACCGGCGCATATTCAGGCAGAGGGTGTCATACGGCGTTATTGTAACTGTACTTATCATTTTAGGTATAGTGATCTTCTACTATTTCAGGATGCGCAAACTTAACCTCATGCTGCATCATATTAATGAAGAATTACAGGATCTTAATACGGTTAAAGACAAGTTGTTCTCTATACTGGGGCATGATTTGAGGTCGCCGTTTGTATCTGTCATCAACATGGTTGAAATAATTGATGACGATGAACTGGAACCCGAACAACGAAAAGCCCTGCTTAACCAATTGCAAAAAACCACCAAGGTATCGTTGGAAACCCTTGATAATTTATTGCGATGGGGCCAAAAGCAAATAAAAGGAACCCCCATACACCCATCGGCGTTTAATGCTCGTTTGGTTATTAGTAAAGTAACCGATTTCCTGCTTGATGTTGCCGCTAACAAGCACATCACTATTGAAAACCAGGTAAGTGAACAAACCGGTATTTATGCTGATGCCGACCATTTTGAGTTTATTATACGCAACCTGGTATCTAATGCCATTAAATTCAGTAATGTAAATGGTAAAGTGGTTATTACCGCCGAACAAAAAAATGGGGAAGTTGCCGTTACCGTAAAAGATAATGGTGTAGGCATTGCTCCTGAAAAACTTGCCGATATTTTAGATAGCACCAACGTTAGCACACGCGGTACAAGTAATGAAAAAGGTACCGGTTTGGGTTTGCTGTTATGTAAAGAATTCGCTGAACTCAATGGAGGACGGATTAGCGTAGAAAGTAAGATTGGAGAAGGTTCGGCGTTTACCGTTATCCTAAAAGAAAATAAGACATTTTAAAGGCATTTTCCGGCCAACACTATCAGCATTTTGTTTGTTTACCGTATATGAGAATATTTCAGCAACTGGTTTCACTTGCACCGCGCCAGCGGGGTTTTCATATCATCACCAATGAAGTATTGCATGCATTGCCTCAGATAGGTGAAATAAAAGTGGGTATTCTACAGGTTTTTATACAGCATACTTCGGCTTCATTATGCATTAATGAAAACGCCGATCCTACCGTGAGGCAGGATTTTGAAATGTACTTTAACAAAGCGGTGCCTGAAAATGACCCTGATTATTTGCATGACTACGAAGGCGATGATGATATGCCTGCGCATTTAAAAGCAGCCATGCTGGGAAGTTCAGTATCGATACCTATACATAATGGCCAACTCGCGCTGGGAACCTGGCAAGGAATCTATCTCTGCGAACACCGTAACCGTGGTGGCAGCCGCAACCTGGTGATCACCGCATGGGGCGAGTAAATTTCACAGCTGCCTACCACTAAATGCGTTCTTCACCACTTAAATGTCCTTTTTATATAGGCGATAAGGTCATCAGCCATTGCATTTTGTTCTTTCACACTTGGGTGACCGGGTGTGTTTTTGTAGGCAAAAAAGTGGGTGTAAATATTGGTATCGTTTAGCGCATCAACAGCTTCCTGGATATACACTGGCCAGGGCGAACCTGCTTGTGTAGCATCCATAGAACCAAGCGCACAAATTATTTTGGCTTCGGGATATTTACTTCTGATATTTTTTACAAACTCCCGGTATCGACTGATGATGAATTGCGGTGTGGGTGAGTTATTGCCAAACACTTTTTTAAATTGTTCATGATCTTTTGCTTTAACCAGCCATGAATCGTTCTGAAACAAGTTAATGACTACTATCTCGGGCGTAAACTTGTTAAAATCCCATCGGGTAGTGTCGTGAGCATAAGCCCTGTCATAAATATCAGGCATCACGTAGTCAAACCAACTAATAGTTATACCTATACCGCTTTTAGCTATGCAGTGCATATCGGCATTAAAATACCTGGCTGTAACATTAGCATAGCTGGCAAAACCATTTTCAAAATCGTTATCACCTCTATCCTTACCTGTTGTATCCTCATCAGCCATGCCGCAGGTTATTGAATCGCCATAGTATTCGATACGATGTTTAAAAACCGGCGGCGGCAATAATTGCCCGTCAACACTTAAAGAAAATATCCATGTACGTCCCCAATCGTATTCAGTACGCTTAAACAGCTGTAGCTGATGCTTTCCTTTTGACAAACCCGATGCTAAGGTATATTCTTTTTCCCCCTGAGCCGGTTTCAAAACGTTAGCTACTTTTCCGTCTATCACCACATTATAATAATTCAGGCCTTTTTCGTCGTTGAGTGTTGCTTTAACGGCTGTTCCTTTGAAATTAATAATAACGGATGCTCCTGTCCATGACAATTCTGCCGCAGTATCACGCAGGGGTACACGGCCCATATAAAATATCTTAGGGTTATTAAAATCAACTGTCTCCTGGGCACAACAAATGGCGCTAATGAAACAGTTAAACACAAGTAACAAACATCCTATTTTTTTCATCATTTGTTATTTTAAATACGCGTAAGTGATCCCGTCGCCACCCCTGTCAGGGTGTTCATCCTCCAACCGATCAACCTGATCATACTTTTTCAGATACTGTCGTATCATCTTACGCAATATGCCATCACCTTTCCCATGCAGGATCTTAAGGTTATTAAATCCCATCATCAAAGCACGGTCAAACAACTTTTCTATTGCATGCAGTGCATCTTCGGTACGCATGCCACGCACATCAATTTCGGGACTGAAGCTGGCCATGTCGCCGGTTTGCATGCTACCGCTGCTTTTACGTAGTTCTTTAGGTACTGATGAGCGCGAAACCTTTTCAACACGTTTCTTTTTCACTACCGTACGCAGCTCGCCCATGGCAATTACCACATTGTCCTTTATTAATTCAAGCACCTGGCCGGTGGTATCCGCATCAATCAGCTTAACCCAATCACCGGCTTTTATTTCCTCATTTACCTGCCCTGCCTGTTTAATGGGTTCGGCCTTTACGGTATTTTTCTTTACCTCATTATTAAGGTTCTCACGTAACGCGCGGGTAACATCCTTATCAGCATTGCTGCTTTTTATTTCAGCAATAGTATTTTCAACCAGCTTATTAGCGTTTAGGATAATATTTTTTGCTTCCTGTTTAGCCTCGCGCAAAAGGTTTTTCCTGTTCTCGTCTAAAAATGATTTTAACTCCTCATTTTCGGCAAACAGGGCATTCACGCGGCGTTGTTGCTTATCCAAACGCTGTTTGGTTTCCAATATTTCCTTTTTATCGCGCTCAAGATCTACCAGCAGGCTATCTACCTTTTTTTGTCCGGCGCTTATTTTGCTTTGTGCCAGGCTAAGTACATGTTGCGGTAAGCCTATCTTTTGTGCTATCTCAAAAGCGTATGAACTGCCGGGTTTACCCACCTCAAGCATGTAAAGCGGTTTCATTTCGGTATTATTAAACAGCATTGATGCGTTTTCAATACCCTCGGTGTTACTGGCAAATATTTTTAGGTTAGAATAATGCGTAGTGACCATGCCACGTACTTTTTTGTGATTGAGAGCCTCCAATACCGCTTCCGCGATAGGCCCACCAAATTGAGGATCGGTACCTGTACCAAATTCATCAATAAGTATGAGCGTTTTGCCATTGGCATCCTCAACAAACTTCTTCATTTTGGATAAGTGGGCACTGTAGGTACTTAGATCGCTCTCTATTGACTGGTCGTCCCCAATATCAACAAACAACTGCTTAAATACGCCCGCGATGCTATCAGCCCCTGCCGGTATTAATAAGCCGGCCTGTACCATCATTTGCAGCAAGCCTACCGTTTTCATACAAACGGATTTGCCACCCGCGTTAGGCCCCGAAACAACAATAATGCGTGTATGGTCATCAATATGCACGTTTAGCGGCACTACCGATTTATGCTCCTTTTTAAAATTCAGGAATAACAAAGGGTGTCGGGCATTAAAAAGCCTAAATTTGGCTTCATTTACCAGTTTGGGCATTTCTGCTTCAATTTCAATGGCAAACAATGCTTTTGCCCTTACAAAATCGAGCTTGGTGAGCAAACCATGGTATGACAGCAGCAGTGGCACGTAAGGCCTTAGCTCATCCGTTAAAGCCGTTAATATTTTAATGATTTCTCTGCGACGCTCGAACTCCAGGTCGCGTATGAGATTATTCAGAGAGAAAACTTCTTCAGGCTCCATGTAAACCGTTTGCCCCGAAGCGGATTCGTCATGGATGAACCCTTTTAACTTACGCTTATTTTCTGCCAGTAAAGGAATACACAAGCGCCCATCGCGTACGGTAAGCGATCCGTCGGCTGTCCAGTTATTTGCGGATGCCTGTTTAAATATATGATCTATCCTTTTACGTGCATCCTGTTCTGCCCGTGCTATTCCAGTAGTAATATCCATTAGTTCGCGCGAGGCATTGTTACGCATTTTGCCTTTAGGATCAATCACCTGGTCAATCTTACGCAAAATGGCTTTTTCTATTGGCAAGTGCTCAAACAAGGCTTCCAGGTTTGGGTAAACGCCTACCCGCTCATTAAAATAAGCTATCACCGCGAAAACAGTAGTAAGCGATGCATTTACCTGAAAAAATTCCTCCTCAGATAAAAACGTACCTTCTATTTTGGCTTTATTAGCCAGTGTTTTTATATCATAAAAGTGGTTGATGGGCAGCGCCTCATCATTTTGCAGGATATTTTTAAATTCATTGGCCTGGTTAAGGAATTTAAGGATCAGGTCATAATTGGTCATCACCTGTATCTTATTTACCATTTCCTGGCCCATAATACTCAGGCAGTGCGCCTTAATTAATTCCTTTATTTCGTTAAAGCCAAGTTTATCTGCACTATTGGGGGGGTAAAGCATTCTTCTGTATTGGTTTTTTGTTTATGGAGTCGAGCTTGGCTTTTAGTGCTTTGCTTACCCCATCATATATCGCCTGTATCTTTTCAGGCTGCAGCGCATAGTAGCGATAGCTTTTTTTGAACTGGTCTTCGCTAACGTGGTAGTTCTTAAATAGTGTAACGTATTTTTCCCGACCATACTTATATAGGCTATCGTTAACGGGTGTAATGGTATATAATTCGCCGTCAGCGATATGAAGATCGGTCAGCAGCCTTACCATTTTTTTTTCTTCAATGGTATTGGGTGGCGGCCCTTCCTGTTTACAGGCGGCAAATAGCAATACTGAAAAAAACAAGCTTAGATATTTTTGCATTCTGTAATTTAGCGGCGTTTTAAACAACAAATTTACGGATAAATGAGCATAGCCAATAATATCAGTAACCTAAAAAAAGAAACCGAACCTATAGGTGTAGCCTTGCTTGCGGTATCAAAAACCAAACCCGCGACCGACCTCCAGGAAGCATACGATGCAGGGCAGCGTTTGTTTGGCGAGAACACGGTGCAGGAACTGGTTGAAAAGCAAGAGCAATTGCCAAAAGATATTGAGTGGCACCTGATAGGGCATTTGCAAACCAACAAGGTGAAGTATATTGCCCCGTTTATCAGTATGATACAATCTGTTGATAGCCTTAAGCTATTACAGGAAATTAATAAACATGCTGCAAAAAATAACCGTATTATTGATTGCCTGCTGCAAATTTACATAGCCGATGAGGAAACTAAATACGGACTTGGCTTTGATGAAGCGATAGAACTGTTAAGAAGCGAAGAATACACAACCTTGAAAAATATACGTATACGTGGTTTAATGGGCATTGCCACTAACACCGATAGCGAAAAGCAGATAAAAGAGGAGTACTACGAGCTTAAGACGTTTTTTGATGGCGTAAAGGTTAGCTTCTTTAGAAAAGAGGTTTCTTTTGATATACTATCCATGGGCATGTCATCAGATTATAAAGTAGCGATAGCACAAGGCAGTAATATGATACGTTTAGGAAGTACTATTTTTGGCAGCCGACCTAAGAAAACTGCTTAAACCTTTTACAAATTATTTACCCGTTTCTTATGAGCGACCATTTTTATATTCGCATAGCTACCAAGGCAGATTGCCCCCGTTTAATGGAACTAATACGGGAACTAGCCTTATTTGAGCGCGCACCCGAGCAAGTAACCGTTACGCTTGAGGAGTTTGAAGAAGCGGGATTTGGCAAAAAACCTGTCTGGAAAGCATTTGTAGTTGAAACACATGGCGTGGTTGTTGCGTTTGCATTGTACTATGTGCGCTACTCTACCTGGAAAGGTAGCCGCCTTTATCTGGAAGATCTTATTGTTACAGAGGAGTTTAGAGGTAAAGGCATAGGTAAAATGCTTTTTGACCGCCTTTTTCAGGAGGTTAGGGAGCTTGGATTTAGCGGCATGGTTTGGCAGGTACTCGACTGGAACGAGCCGGCCATTAACTTTTATAAAAAATATGGCGCTGATCTTGATTCCGGATGGATCAACGCGTCGTTATCAAAAGAACAAGTTGCCAACTTATGAAAAACATCTTCACGTTTACCTTTCTGTCAGTAGTGTTGTTAAGCGCCTGCCAGTTTACCACGCCTACTAACAAACAATCACACGACATTTTTAATGATACGCTGGTTTACCAGTACCAAGCCCTGCATGAACGGGCTACAGATTGTGGCAATAAACCCGATAGTAGCTGCACAGCGGTTAACATTAAATATCCGGTATTTAAGGATGCCCGTATGTTAAATGATACCATTACTAAAAGGCTTACCCAAATGTTTTTAATGGATGATAAAATGCCTGATACCAGTGTGACCGCGATGGCAAAAAAATTCATACAAGCATACGACGACTTTAAAAAGAACGAACCTAAATCAGCCATATATTATACGCTTGATAGCTACGCCAAAGTATTATTACAAGACTCTGCCCTGGTTACTTTGGAATGTGGCGGATATACTTTCCAAGGTGGCGCACATGGCGCAAGCTACACCGGTTTTATAAACTGGAACCCTAAAGTAGGTAAGAACATAAATTTAAATGATATTATTGCCGAGGGCAAATACAACGAGTTAACTAAGGTAGCGGAAGGGATATTTCGCAAAAATGAAAAACTTGCAGATACCGCCTCACTGGCTCGTGATTATTTTTTTAAGGATAATAAATTCGCGTTGAATAATAATTTCTCAGTAACCCCAACCGGTTTAAGATTTATCTACAACCAATATGAGATAAAGCCGTATGCCGCCGGTAAAACCGAGTTACTTATTCCCTATTCATCAATTAAAAATATTTTGCGGCCAAATACCGCTGTTAGTCAATTTGTAAAATAAATGCTTGTATTTAAGTTCGGTGGTGCTTCGGTTAAAGATGCACCGGGTGTTATTAATCTCGGTAAAGTAGTTAATAACTATAACGGTAAACAGATCCTGATAGTGGTTTCTGCAATGGGTAAAACCACCAATGCCCTTGAAAAACTTACACAGGCTTATGTAAATGGCAGCGACGAACTTCATGACATATTTGATGGCATAAAAAATTATCACTACGGCTTAATGCACGAGCTATTTGGCGATAATCACCCCGTATTTGATGATGTGGCCAACACATTTGTGGAGATTGACTGGATGATTGAGGATGAGCCGCATGATGATTACGACTTTATTTACGACCAGATAGTTTCCGTAGGTGAATTAGTATCAACACGTATTGTAGCTGCATGGTTAAATCATAATACTGTAGCGTGTAAATGGGTTGACGCACGTGGGTACATACACACCGACAATACTTACAGGGAAGGCAATGTTGACTGGGATAAGACAAAAGCGAGCATCCAGAAAGACATCCCTGCGCTGTTAGAAAAAAGTATAGTGATCACCCAAGGCTTTATAGGTGGCACGTCTGAAAATTTCACCACTACGCTCGGCCGTGAAGGATCTGATTATACAGCTTCTATTTTTGCGGCCTGCCTGGGCGCCGAGTCGGTAACAACCTGGAAAGATGTTCCCGGTATTTTAAATGCCGACCCAAAACTGTTTACAGATACCATTAAGTTTGAAGAACTGTCCTACCAGGAAGCTATCGAGATGACTTATTACGGAGCAAGCGTAATACACCCTAAAACTATTAAGCCCCTGCAAAACGCTAACATCCCTTTACTGGTTAAACCATTTACCAATCCTGACGCGCCGGGCACCATTATTAAACAAAACGCGACGAATAACTTTACTCAGCCGGTAATAATTGTTAAAAATAATCAGGTACTATTATCTGTTTCTGCTAATGATTATTCTTTTATTACAGAAAGCCACTTAAGCGAAATTTTTGCCTGCTTCGCTAAATATCATGTGAAGATCAATATGATGCAAACCTCCGCATTAAGTTTCACAGCTTGTTTTGACTACACAGCCGATCGTTTTGATAAACTTTTAGTAAGTCTAAAAGAAAATTATAAAACGAAGTATAACAGTAAATTAAAGCTCGTTACCTTAAGGCATTATACGGATAAAAGCTTAGAAGAAATTGTTGGCGACAGCACAATTCTAATGAAACAAACCAGCCGTAATACCGCACAGATAGTTATTAAATAAATAGGCTTTGCAGCAGCCATGCTATAATGGCTGCTGCAAACGTATTCATTACATTAACCGTGTTATTACCAATATAACCGCGACGCTCAAGAGTAGCACCCAGAACTGAATCAACTATATTCCCCAAGGTACCGGTGGCAAGAATTATCACCACTGCTTTATATCCTAAAGCAGTGTTATTTATTTGTACGATCAATGCAATAATTGCTGCACCCGATATACCGATCATTGAGCCTTCGAAGCTTACAACGCCGTCTCGCCCCCTTACGTCGGGTTTTAGTGTAATGATGTTGTAAAACCTCCTGCCATATACTGAGCCAAGTTCTGAGGATAATGTATCTGCCGTAGCCGACGCTAAGGAAGCAGCGAGCATTAAATATAAATACAGCGCGTTTGAAGGCGAGAGCCATGCCAGCGCTCCGCATATTGCAGCTATACCGCCGTTGGCTAATACTTGCCAGGCATCGCGTGTTGTTTGCTCGCCGGGCATGCTAAATTTCTGTTTCTCTTGCCTTCTGTGGCTGGTAGCCAAAGTTGATAATATAAAAAATGCAGCTAACTGCGTTAACCCTGCATATCCGGTACCTGCAAATATCAACATAGCCACTATTGCACCTATTATAGCGCCCCAGGCAGTAAGTTTGCCCAATATATAGCTTAAAAACGCCGCTAATGCTATAGAAAATATGGTTATGCTATACCCGATCATGTTTCGCAAAACTAATTATTACATACCATTTAATAGGATAATCCTTAGCCGTAATTGTGATAGGAAACAATAGTGATTTAATAAACTAAAATCTCTCTATAATAAATATATTTGGTAGCCGCGCAACTATGCGCTTGTCACATGCCATCGTTCGAGTCGTTTATACATTTAGTATTTATGGGCATCATTGCCCTTTTTCCGGTAGTTAACCCTGTGGGGTCAGCATTTATTGTAAGCCCCTACTTTGAGCACCTTTCACGTGCCGAAAAGCGTAAGGCCGTAGGCCGCATAGCTTTTTATGGTTTTTGTATTTGCACCGTAGCACTTTTTGCCGGCCATTGGATACTGGAGCTATTCGGTATTTCTATACCTGTAGTGCAGCTTGCCGGGGGTATTATGATTTGTAAAATAGGCTGGGAATTTCTGTCGTCTGATCAGGGATCAGATACAAACGATGAAGCTGTTGAAATAAAAACACCTATATCGGCCTATCAGCAGCTTACCCCTAAACTTTTTTACCCTATTTCTTTTCCTATGACCACCGGCGCAGGTACCATATCAGTACTGTTTACTTTAAGCGCACATGGCGAAAAATTTGGAAGCAGGGAGTATTACATTAATCTGCTGGCAGTAATGATTGCCATAATGGTCATGTGCGTTATGATCTACATTTTGTATCTGAACACCAAAACACTCATTAATTACCTGGGCAGTAATGGCGAAAACATTGTTAACCGCATCTCGGCATTCCTTATTTTTTGCGTTGGTTTGCAGATAGCTATCTCAGGTCTTAGAGCTATATTTAAGTTTTAGCTTGGCACAACAACCTCATTTTGAGTGCCGGAGACGATATTTTTAAAAAATTATTGCAAATAGCAGGCAAATTTCTATTTTTGCATTCCCCAAAACGGTAGGCATAGCTCAGTTGGTTAGAGCACCAGATTGTGGTTCTGGGGGTCGTGGGTTCGAGCCCCATTGCTTACCCAAAAGCCTCTCATGAAAATGAGGGGCTTTTTATTTATCATTCTACCACCGTTACGCATTCCTCTTCAATTAAACTCTCACCACGGTAACGGCGTATGAGTTGTGCTGTAGCCACAACATCTTTCTGGCAATAGGTGCAAATGCGTTCCAAAGCGTTCTCGACCCAATAAACATGGCCAACCTGGCTGCCATCAATATCGTCCTTAGGTGTAGGAATGTCAAATATAGCGGTGAGCAGATTTAAGGACGTATAGCTTTTATAATCGCCGAATTTCCATAGTTCCATAGTATCCAAATGCTGTATCTCCCACGGCTTTTTGCCCTGCATTTGCAAATGCGGCGGGAAAGGTATGCCGTGGATAAGCATCCGACGGCAGATGTACGGGAAATCAAACTCTTTACCGTTATGCGCACACAGGATAACGCTCAATGGTTGTCCGCTCAGCATCCGGGAAAAGTCCTGCAGCAACTTTTTCTCATCATGCCCGGCAAATGATTTTACCCTTAAACCCGGCCGCTTACCGCTACTGTTGATGAAAATACCTACGGATATACAAACTATTTTGCCAAACTCAGCCCAGATACCTGCACGTTCGTAAAACTCCTCGGCCGTGGCCTCGCCTCGCATATTGCGCGTTTTGTGCGACCAAAGCTCCTGCAAAATTTCGGGCATATCCGTATATAAAGGATATTGTGGAACCGTTTCAATATCCAGCACCATCAGGTTTCCAAGGTCGTATTGTTCAAGCATGTTTCTAATCTATTTATTCTTATCCAGTACTTCAAAATTTATGTTGATAGTATTACCAGCGCCATCAACCAGTGTGAGCTTATGTTTACCGGGCGTTGGATTTAAAGCCATTTGCTGATAAGCACTGCTTTGCCCAACAAATGTACCATCCAGATGCCAGAAAATTTTGCTACCAACTACACGATGCGCCGCGTTGCAAATCATTCTGCCACGTTTGCCATCGGCCTCAAGGGGGACATAAACTTTTGCGCCGTCCTTGGGATATATCAATTCCATCGGGTTGGCATCATTTTGCTCACACCCCGGTGCAAAAGGTGGCAGAACATGGTAGCGGTAATTTTTGGTCTTGTAATAATATTCCATGGATGGCGGCAGCACAAACCAGGGCTGATTTACCATCTTATCCGGTGAAACGCAGTTCGCCGTAACCTGGTATTTTCGATCTGCCGACAGATGTACCATTTTATGCCACGGGCAAACCGATGCTTTCAAACAAGTTTTAGGTACATACTGCTCAACCGGATCAGTACAGTACTGCCCGGCGCGGTAACCACTTTCCGTGCAAACGTTGAGCTTTACTAACTCGCCTAATGGCACATCAAACCATTCGCGCGCAGCAGGCAACAAGCGAAATATCTCAAATAAAACCGGCGCGGCGGTATTTATTCCGGTTAATCCCGGTCTGCCCTCGCCATCGGTATTGCCTACCCACACTCCTACCACATATTTGGGCGTAACACCAATTGCCCAGCCGTCCCTAAAACCGAAACTGGTACCCGTTTTCCAGGCTACACGCTGGCTGGAGCTGAACTGTTGCCAAAGCATTTCTTCGCCTGGGCGCATCACTTCCTCCATTGCCTGCAGGGTGTAATAAATTGAACCGGCATCAAGCAGGCCGTTGTTTTGCAGATTTGACTGCTTCAAGGCAGTGTAAAAATATTGTGGGTGATGGTAATCGTTAGCATCATATTTACCGCCGTTTTTGTTGTAATGGTTAAGCACGCGTGCCATATCCGCATAGGCGCCGGTAAGCTCCCATAAGGTATTTTCACCGCCTCCCAGGATAAGCGCGAGCCCGTAATGATCTGCCGGTTGGTTTAGTGTAGTGATACCGGTTCGTTTCAACATATCATAAAAACGCTCGTACTTGTATTGTTGCAGCATTTTTACTGCGGGCACGTTTAACGAGCGCGATAGCGCGTTGGATGCCGGTACGGCGCCATCATACCCGAGATCAAAGTTCTCGGGGTGGTAACCCGCAATTTGTGTAGGCACATCAGGTATTAAACTGTTGGGCAATATCAAGCCATCGTGCAGCATACTGGCGTATAACAACGGTTTGAGCGTACTACCCGGACTTCGCGGTGCGCTTATCACATCTACATCGCTTTCAGTTTCCGGATCTTCACGATGCGAAACATTGCCCACATAAGCTAAAGTAGCGCCGGTTTCCACATCCAGCACAACTGCGGCGAGGTTATTGATGTCGTTAGCTTTTAATACCTGGTGATGCTTTTCTACAACATCTACTACCTGTTGCTGCAGGTTGCTTTTAATGGAGGTAGTGATGCGGGTATCAGATAGGTTAGCAGCCTTAGCATCAGCTTTAAAACGTTGCAGTAAATGAGGAGCAAGCTGCGGTAGTGGCATAGGCTTATCAGGCACCGGCTCAAAACGCGCCAGGGCTGCGGTAGTACTGTCAATGGTACCTTGCTTTTGTAAACGAGCGAGCAGCAAGTTACGTTTCTTCAATAATATCCGTCTGTTCTTGCCCGGGTGTACCAGCGATGGTGAGTTGGGAAGCACGGCCAACGCTGCCATTTCGCCCCAGGATAGTTTATCAGCGCTTCGACCAAAGTATCGCCAGGCCGCTGCATCCAATCCTATTACATTACTGCCAAAAGGTGCATTACTGGCGTATAAAGCCATGATCTCTTTTTTACTGTAACCCAATTCCAGCCGCATTGCCATCATGATCTCCGCAATCTTATTCCAAATGGTACGGTTGTGGTGGGTGGCTAAACGGATCACCTGCATGGTAATGGTGCTGCCTCCGCTGGTTACCCGCTTGTTACGCAGGTTTTGCTTAACGGCCCTGCCAAATGCCAAAGGGTCAAATCCCCAGTGGTGGTTAAAACGCTTATCTTCAAAGGCGATGATACATTTGCTGAATTTATCCGGAACGTTAGGATTATAAGGGAAACGCCATTGTCCGTCTTCGGCGATGGAAGCGCCCAGTAATTGTCCTTTGTCATCATCAATCACATATGATGTGGAGCTTTTGAATAAAGGCTTTGGCAGGCAAAATGCAAACCAAATCAACAAAGCCAGTAAAATAGCGGCACTAATAATTACTTTTGGCCGTTTAACGTACTGTTTTAAACTTTTTTTACTGATTTGCATTATTGCCCGGCGTAAATATCACCCAATGAAAATAGATAAATTATCAATAATTATCCCTGCTTATAACGAAGGCGGTACCATTCACCTTATTTTAAACAAGATAAAAGTGGTTGAATTAATGGATAATATTCAAAAGGAGATTATTATTGTTGACGATTGCTCAAGCGATAATACAGAACAGGCCATCGCGGCTTACTGCAATGAGAACCCTGACCTCAATATACGCTACTTTAAACACCCGGTTAATAAAGGTAAAGGAGCCGCACTGCACACCGGCATAGCCCAGGCAACAGGCAATTATACTATTATACAGGATGCCGACCTGGAGTACGACCCGGCAGAATACAATGACCTGCTGAAACCTATTTGCAAAGGCTTCGCCGACGTGGTTTACGGCTCGCGCTTTATGGGAAGCAACCCGCATCGTATACTTTTCTTTTGGCATACTATAGGTAACCGTTGGCTTACATTCTTAAGCAATTTGCTTAGCAATTTAAACCTTACGGATATGGAAACTTGTTACAAGTTATTTGACACCAAGTTATTACAATCGCTTAAATTGAAAGAGAAACGCTTTGGTTTTGAGCCGGAGGTTACCATCAAAATGTCGCGTGTGCCACAAATACGTATCTACGAGGTGGGCATCTCTTACTATGGCCGTACCTACGATGAAGGCAAGAAAATAGGCTGGAAAGACGGGTTCCGCGCAATTTACTGCATTTTGAAATACGGCCTTTTCAGCACAAAATAAATGAGCATTTTTAAGTTCAAGCAGTTTGATGTTGACCAAACCGGCTGCGCCATGAAGGTGAATACCGATGGCGTTTTGCTCGGTGCCTTAGCCAACGGTACTACAGCCAGACGAATACTGGATATAGGTGCCGGAACTGGTGTTGTGGCGCTGATGCTGGCACAACTTTTTACGCAGGCTTACGTAGATTCGGTCGAGATTGACGACAATGCCGCTGATACCGCCGCCAACAACTTCGCCAACTCAAAGTTTGCCGAACGTTTACAACTCTTTAAGGGCGACTTCGCCAACCTTGAGCGCAAAGAATACGACCTTATAGTTTCCAACCCGCCATTCTTTATTGATTCCCTAACATCAGCAAAACAAAACAAAACACTTGCACGTCATACGGATAGCTCTTTTTTTGATAGATTGGTGAGATTCGCCGCTGAAAATTTAAGTGCTAACGGAATTTGTCAATTAATACTGCCCGTAGCAACCGCCGACTTAGTTAAAGGTATATTGGTTGCAAACTCATTACACTTGCAGGATGTTATCAATATCAGATCATTTGCGGCCGACGTTCCTCACCGCGAGATAATAACTTTTGGTAAAGCTGATGAAACTATCGATCCAACTGACGTAGTAATTTATGAAGCACCGAAAGTCTACACAACACAGTACACATTTCTTTTAAAGGATTTTTTGACCATATTTTAGCATGCAACGCATAGGCCTTATATCCGACACTCACAGCTATCTCGATGATGCCGTTTTTAAACATTTTGATAAATGTGGTGAGATATGGCACGCAGGAGATTTTGGCACCCTTGAACTGGCTGACCAGCTTGCCGCGTTTAAGCCTACACGCGGCGTTTATGGTAATATTGATGGTGCAGACATTCGCCGCGTTTATCCCGAGCACCTACGTTTTAAATGTGAAGAAGTAGATGTATGGATGACACACATTGGAGGTTATCCGGACAGGTATAGTCCGCTGGTGAAGCCGGAGATCTATAATAATCCACCACAATTATTCATTACAGGGCATTCACATATCCTAAAAGCCATTTACGATAAAAAGATCAGTTGCCTGCACCTTAACCCGGGCGCGGCAGGAAAACATGGTTGGCATAAAGTGCGTACATTAATGCGCTTTAGTATTACTGCTGATAAAATCCACGACCTGGAAGTAATAGAATTGGGAGGTCGATAATTTACTGTTAAAAGCTTGCAGTTGTCGGTTTTAGGATTGATACCCGTTAGCTGCCTCCATTTCAAAAACAGAGTCGATCAGGAGGTCTTTCTGTTTTGCTGCAGCTACCGCGAGTTGGTCGCAACGTTCGTTTTCGGGATGGCCGTTGTGGCCGCGCACCCAAACAAACTTTACTTTGTGCAATTTAGCGATGTTAAGATACCGCATCCAAAGATCTTTGTTTTTTTTGCCGGCAAATCCTTTGGCAACCCACCCGTTTACCCAGCGTTTCTCAATGGCGTCTATCACGTACTTAGAGTCGGAATAGACGGTGACGTTTTGATTGGGAGATTTTAATGCTTCCAAAGCCGTGATAACAGCCAGCAACTCCATACGGTTATTGGTAGTTTTACGGAAACCGGCTGATAGCTCCTTGTAATGCTGCCCCGAACGCAAGATAACACCATACCCCCCCGGACCAGGATTGCCGCTTGAAGCACCATCTGTAAAAATCTCAATCATGGGGCAAATGTAAGAAATCAGATAGTACAGAAAACTAAATTAAGAAAAGACAAAAAAAGCCCCGATATTGCTATCAGGGCTTTAAATTACAGTGCGGAAGAAGGGACTCGAACCCCCACGCCTCGCGGCGCCAGATCCTAAGTCTGGTGCGGCTACCAATTACGCCACTTCCGCGTTTGGTTTTTAAGAGACCGCAAAGATAGCGTTTATATATAAACTATAAAATCAAAAGCTGTAATTTTATGTATCTGCCTCATTATTTGGTAGTAATTTTTTTCATCAGGCTGATAAAGTACGCCGGCGAGTATAGCAAACGACTCCCATACCAAGAGAAAAGTTCGCCATCAACCAGGTTTACCCGCGTGTTCGGCAACAACTTTTTAAACTCCTGTATGTGCTTTTCGGCAAATGGATAAGGCTCTGAAGAGAGCAGCAAAACATCAGGATTCAATTTTTTCAGTTCATCATCTGTCAATACAGGATACCTGCCTTCTTTCACGAGGTTATTGAAACCGCAGCTTTGCAGCATGTCATGTATGAAAGTGTCCGCTCCGGCGGCCATATAAGGATTTTTCCAAATGAGGTAAACGCAACTCAAAGTTGCTGACAAGCCCTTCAGTGTTTTAAAGCCCGATTTGATTTCGCTTGCTATCTGCTTGGCTTTTTCAGTTGTGGCTGTTATCTGCCCCACATGCTCGATCATGTCGAGCGCCGTATCCAGGTCGTTTATATCGCTTATCCAAACCGGGTAGTGCTGCATCAAAGCTTCTATCTGGTTTTGCTCGTTCTCTTCCTTGTTGGCGATAATCAGATCGGGCTTAAGGGAATAGATCACCTCCATATTCAGTTGCTTTGTACCGCCGACTTTGGTTACATGCTTCATCTTATCTGCCGGGTAGATGCAGAACTTAGTGATGCCTACGACCCTATCTGCCAGGCCGAGATCAAACAGTAGCTCTGTTTGTGAGGGCACCAGCGAGATGATGCGTTTGGGCCTATCCGGGATATCAACGGCACGGTTCATCTGATCAACAAATAGCGGCATATTTTTAGCTTGATTTCTACAGCAGTAAAATTAGTAGTTTTGCGATGATGAATTATTTTGAATTTTACGACATACCGGAGAGTTTTCACCCGGATGCCGCTCATATAAAGAAACAGTTTTACGCTTTAAGCAAGCAGTTCCACCCGGATTTCCATGCCAATGCCGACGATGAAAAGCAACAGGAAATACTGGAACTTTCTACATTAAACAATAAGGCTTACCAGACTTTAAGTGACCCAAATAAGGTCTTGGAATACATTTTAAAGCTGCATGACCTGGTAAGCGAGGGTGCGAAACCACAATTACCTGCAGATTTTTTAATGGAAATGATGGACATTAATGAGCGCCTGATGGAAATTGAAAGTGCCGAACAGTTTGGCGAGATCAGCGCGGAAGTTGCTGCCATTGAGGGTGATATGAACCAGGAACTGAACAGCCTCACCCGCGATTACGACACTCTGAACGATACCGCCAAAGAAAACCGATTGAATGAAATTGCAAATATCTACTACAGACAAAAATATCTTTTGCGAATTAAAGAGAGTTTAGATACATTTGCAGCCCGCTTATAAGCAAATATGCTTAGCAAATGCCCAGATGGCGGAATTGGTAGACGCGCTGGTCTCAAACACCTGTGGGAAACCGTGCCGGTTCGACTCCGGCTCTGGGTACAAAACCGAAGTAACTGTTGTTACTTCGGTTTTTTTATGCTCTAAAATCTCAAATACTCAACATCCTAAACGTTTATTTGGTGTTATTTTGCAAGCATATCCACCCCTATCCCAACCTTAAATTACATTCAGGCTAAACATTTAAATAACTAATTGTTAAGCTTTTGTTATGCCGATAAATCAACCAAAGCATTGCACTAAATTTGAGCGATAAAACTTTACTATGAAATGTATTTTGTTTACCTGTATTGCTGCTTTAGCAATAACTACTGTTTGGGCTCAAACACCCGGCAAGATCGAAAACACCGGGCAGGTGCTGCTTCCTAATGGTTGGAAACTAAGCCCCGCAGGTACATCGCTACCGCTTGGCGATCTGCCGCTTAATATACAACTATCATCATCAGGGAGATATTTGGCGGTAACAAACAATGGCCAAAGCACTCAATCATTACAACTGATCGATCCGAAACATCAAAAACAGTTGGATAGCAAGATACTGGGTAAATCATGGTACGGCATTGTCTTTAGCCATGACGAACATACGCTTTATGCATCCGGCGGTAACGACAACGTTATTCTAAAATTTGGTATAGCCAATGATAAACTGAATTTGCCCGATACGATTAAATTAGGGGAAGCATGGCCAAAAAATAAGATATGCCCTACCGGATTGGCCGTTAATAAGAGTAATACGCGCCTGTACACGGTAACCAAAGAAGATAGTTCCTTATATATCATCGATCCGGTTAAAAAAACCATTGCAGATAAACTGAAACTCGGGGCCGAAGCCTACAGTTGTATACTGTCACCTGATGAAAAAACGCTTTACATTTCTATTTGGGGCGATGATAAGGTGGCAATGTATGATATAGCCACTAAAAAGCTGACCAAAATTTATACGGGCAGCCACCCTAACGAATTATTGCTTAACAAAAAAGGCACATTATTATTTGTAGCCAACGCTAATGATAATTCGGTAAGCATCATTAATACCGCCAATCACAAAATACTCGAAACCGTATCAACCGCGCTTTTTCCAACCAAATTAACCGGTTCTACAACCAATGGCTTCGCGTTATCCTCCAATGAGAAAACCCTGTATATAGCCAATGCCGATAATAATTGCCTGGCTGTTTTCGATGTATCTAAACCGGGGAACAGTCGTAGCCTTGGATTTATTCCGGTTGGCTGGTATCCAACCAATGTAAAAGTACTCGGTCACAAAATATTGGTGAGTAACGGCAAAGGGTTTAGCTCAATGGCTAACCCTAAGGGCCCTCAGCCCCTGCTTAAAACAGATAACAGTGGTTACCAGCGTGGCGCCATAAACAGCCGGGAGCAATACATTGGCGGTTTATTTAAAGGTACCCTATCATTTATAGACGAACCGAATGAATTAAAACTAAAGGCTTATACCAAACAAGTATATGCTAATACCGCTTTTACCGATCAAAAAACGGCTGTTGCGCCGGGCGAGGCCGGTAACCCCATACCACGAATTGTAGGCCAAAAATCGCCTATTAAATACGTTTTCTATATCATCAAAGAGAACCGCACCTATGACCAGGTATTGGGCGATATGCCGCAGGGTAACGGCGATACTTCGCTGTGCATCTTTGGTAAAAAAACAACACCTAACCTGCACGCCATAGCCAGCGAATTTGCCTTGATGGATAACTTTTATGTGGATGCCGAGGTAAGTGCTGACGGCCACAACTGGAGCACAGCGGCCTACGCTACAGACTTTGTTGAAAAAAACTGGCCAACAAGTTACGGAGGCCGCGGAGGTAATTATGATTATGAGGGTACGCGAAAGGTGGCTTACCCCCGCGATGGCTTTATATGGGATTACTGTAAGCGCGCTGGTGTCACTTACCGTACCTACGGAGAATTTGCTGCCGGTGGCAAAAAGCCCAAAGCGAACATTAAAGCATTGGAGGGGCATTTCTGCCTTCAATCTCCTGAATTTGATTTAAATATTAAAGATATTACCCGCGAAGCGATATGGGAACATGATTTCGACTCGTTGATGAGGATTAACGCGGTACCACGTTTTAACAGTGTACGCTTAAGTAACGACCATACCAGTGGCCAACGCAAGGGTGCCATTTCGCCTACTGCCGCGGTGGCTGATAACGACCTGGCTGTTGGGCGTTTTATACAACACCTTTCCGAAAGCCCGATATGGAAGGAGTCGGCGGTGTTTATTTTGGAAGATGACGCGCAAAATGGCCCCGACCATGTTGATGCCCACCGCTCGCCGGTTTATGTGGTAAGCCCTTATGTAAAGCGCAACGTTGTAATCCACGCCATGTATTCTACCTCAGGGGTACTGCGTACTATTGAACTGATCTTAGGCCTGCCACCCATGAGCCAGTATGATGCCGCGGCTATGCCTTTATTTGAATGTTTTACCGCCAAGCCCGATTTTACACCCTATAAGGCAAAACAAGCGCAGGTTGACCTGGAACAGCGCAACATAGCCAATAATGAAAGCAGCCGTCGTTCAGAGTCGTTCAATCTTGCTAAAGAAGACGCGGCACCCGACCTGGATTTAAATGAGGTGGTATGGAAATACGTTAAAGGAGAAAACTCGGTGATGCCTGCCCCAAAACGCAGCGCCTTCGTGATCTTAGAAAAGAAAAAAGAAGAGGATGATGATTAAGCCATTGGCCAGCGCCCGCGGGTAGAATTGGGTCGGTGATGGTCTCACATACCTGTGGGAGACTGTGCCGGTTCGACTCCGGCTCTGGTTAAAGTTTATTAGGCTATCTAAAAAAACAAAACAAAATCCTAAAACCACTTCTCCAAAGTCAATCCATAAGTAAATAGCAAGTTTTCGCTTAGGGTGCGGTTTACGCGGTTGTAGTTGAGTGACGTGGTGAAGGCCAGCCAGCTTTGTAGTTTAAAGGACAGGTTGGTGGTGGAGCGGATATTAAAGTCGCTCCCGCGGTCAAAAGAGTTTTGCAAAAAGTTAGAGCCATCGAGCACTACCCTATCCCCTATGTTAAACCTAAATTGCAGCCGCAGCGAGTTGCGGAAGGTAGTGTACTCATCGCGTGTGTTATCGGGCAGCATCAGGTCGCTGGTGTCAAATAATACACCTTCGCTCAGGTTAAGGTATGCCACTTTGCTATCTAAAAAGTTATAGGCTATACCAGCGCCGGTAAGCAACTGGTTATTTATCTTAAGCGAGTAGCTGGTATTGTAATTGGCCAATCCCCAGTAGTAAAAATGCGGAATGCCCTTGTACAGGTTAAAGTCTAAAGAGGACGAAAAATCATTATTGCTCAGTATACCGTTCTGCTTGCCATATACCCAACTATTATTAAAGTTAAGCGAAATATCCTTGCGCTTTACATTAAATTTAAGGCCATTATTAAGCAGGTAAGCGCTACCGTCGCGGGTTTTGTTAATAGAGCCGGTTGATTGGAAAGCGGTGTGGTAAAAAGTGCTGTCGTTAAACTGCGCGAAGCTTTTGTTGCCGAGCAGTAAACAGAAGACAATTACGATAAGGGTGATGAAATACGGCCTTTTTATTCCCATAAGCTTTAAAGGCAACATAATTTTATCCTGTTGGTTTGCGAAAATGTCCGCTATACCGCATCATGCATCATCGTCCTGGTTTATTTCGCCAGGAACGGATTGAACGTACGCGCCCCTATTTCCATGCCCGATGCCCGGCAAACGGTTTTGTCCCCAAACCTGAAGTTGATGTTATCCATGGCCTGATAAAGGCGTATTCGCTCTTCGTTATCCTCAAACAAATTGATCTGGTAACTGCCGCTGCACAGGTTGCTCAGGCGCACACCGATCAGCCTGATGGGCCGGTGCTGGTTCCAGGCTTTACGCAGTAAATTTTTTACACCCGGTATCAAAATATGCTCCGCGGCTGTAAAAGCTATCTTTTGTTGTTGGGTATGCGTTTCAAAATTGGCATAGCGTATCTTGATAGCCAGGCATGAGGCCAGCTTGTTCTCGCGGCGCAGCTTGCCGGAGAGCTCCTCTGTCATGGCTATCAGGATGTTCTCCAGGGTGCGCAGGTCTTTAACATCGCTTTCAAAGGTATGTTCGGTGGAGATGGATTTCCTGTCGCCATGTGGCGCTACTTCGCTGTCATCAATGCCATTGGCTTTGTTGTAAATAAACTGCCCCATTTTTCCAAAAACAGCTTCCAGAAATTTAAGGTTCACGCGTTGCAGATCGCCTATCTTCTCCAGTCCGTACTGGTAAAGTT
This sequence comes from Mucilaginibacter sp. MD40, assembly GCF_002288635.1. Lineage (GTDB taxonomy): Bacteria > Bacteroidota > Bacteroidia > Sphingobacteriales > Sphingobacteriaceae > Mucilaginibacter. The sequence goes on from NZ_NRSW01000001.1 coordinate 2,668,873, forward strand.
TTTTGGCAGGTACTCTCGCCCAGGCCGGGTATCTTGCGAATATTTAGTGGCGCTAAAAACTCTTTCTCTTTGCCATGTGGTATCCAAAGCTGCCCGTTCGGTTTCGCGCTGTTAGTGGCCATTTTAGCTATTGTTTTGCCCGATGCCATACCAAATGATATGGGCAGGCCGGTATCACGCATCACTTTTTGCCGAAGCTCGGTGGCCAATTTATAGGGATCATAAAATCGGTCCATACCGGTAAGGTCGATGTAGAACTCATCCACCGACGACTTTTGGTACAGCGGCACCATATGATGGATGATTTGTGTTACCTCTCGGGATGCCTCGGAATAGCGTCCATGCGTACCGCGCACCAGCACTGCATGCGGACAAAGCTTTAATGCCTGTTTGGTGGGCATGGCCGAGTGTATGCCAAAAGCACGTGCCTCATAGCTTGCCGAAGACACCACTCCCCTGTCACTTGAACCGCCAATAATTACAGGTTTGCCAATAAGCGAAGGGTCAAACTTCCGCTCAACAGAAACAAAAAAAGAGTCGAGATCAATGTGGACGATGTAGCGCTTTGCATCCATACACAAATATGTAAATTTATTTTTATTTACTAAAATTATTAGCAAAATTTGTAGGCTAAATAAAATATTTATGACAGGTTACGCAGACTATCTTTTCCTTTTATCGCCACCGCAACCTGTTATTGATGAGATAGCGCGTTACAAAAAAGCATCGGCCAAATATATTGGTGAGTTCAGTAGCATGAACGCCCCGGCACATATCGGCATCATGACAGCCGAACGGCAGAAACCCTATTTTGCTGAGCATACTTTGAGCAACATGGAACAGCGTTTGGCCATTATGCCGCCCATACTGTTGCATATTGATGGTTTTAAATACTTTGATCACCTGCACGATAAAAAGACCATCTATGCTGTAATAAGAAACACCCCTGCGGTGGATGATTGGTTTGAATTGATGCGAAAGAACCTGGGCATAAAAAAGGTTTTTGTGCCGCACATTACTGTTTGCCGCAACATACTCAATGAGCAGTTTAATACCCTATGGCCTCATTTCAGGCACAAACGCTGGACGGAGCCGTTTTGGGCAAATGAGTTGACCATAGCCCGCCGAGAAACCTTTGAGCCTTACGCCCAATGGCAAACCTTAAAGCGCATCGCGTTTAAAGGAAACAAGGGCTTTGCCGTCCCAAACAAAACCGACACCAACGAGCAAATAAACTTGTTTTGATATGACTGACGTGCGGCAAATGTTGTTCATGAACCTGATATCGTTACCCGACGAGAGCAACGCGCATATCATGCGGTTCAAACGCGCATGCGCCAAACATATCGGCCAGTTTCCAAGTATCAACTCCAGGGCACATATCTCGTTTCCGCCTTTGGTTTTTGATGAAAACACCTCTGCCGCTTCTTTCAGTTATGATGATTATTACCGGGTAATAGAAAGCATTTTAAGCAACGTGCCTGCTATTAGTTTAAAATTATCGGGATTTGAGTACCTGCAGCATGGCGACCAGTACCGTACGATTTGCGCTGCTTTGGAACTTGACCCTGTAATCATGCGCTGGTTCAGCTTTTTTGAAAAGATCTTTCCCTCGAAACAAAAACTAAGGCCGCATATCACCATTGCCCGGAAGATACCCACCGCATCGTTTAATATCCTTTGGCCGCATTTTCAAAGGATAAATTTTGAGGACCGCTTCACCGTAAGGAACATCACCGTGTTGCATAAACCAAGCTACCAAGCCGGGCCATACCAGTTGTACAAGGATATTTCTCTTAGAAAAGGGAATTAATGTAAATTATCTAAGCAAAAAAGCTATCATTATTCATCCGGTAAATATGAATACTTACTTCTTTGAGAGTATGTCGTTAACAATCATATCCGCGTGTATGCGCGAATTCTCTATAAACCACAGGTGGGTATCCAACCCGCCGCATACCACACCGGCAAGGTAAAGCCCGGGTTGGTTGGTTTCCATGGTTTGCGGGTTGTACTCGGGTATAAACTTATCTGCGGTGAGATTGATGCCTAACTTAGCTAAAAATTCAAAGTTGGGTTTATAACCTGTCATGGCCATCACAAAATCGTTGGGAATGGTCACACGGCCATCAGGTGTATCAATATCTACTTCGGTTTCCCGTATAGCTGCCAGATTACTGTTAAAATATGCTTTAACTGTACCTTCTTTGATGCGGTTAATAATATCCGGCCTTACCCAATACTTTACCCGGTGGCTGATCTCGCTATCGCGTACAACCAGGGTTACGTTCGCGCCTTTGCGATAGGTTTCCAGGGCTACATCAATAGCGGAGTTGCTACTACCTACCACCACCACGTTTTGCATGGCATAGTAATGCGGGTCTTTGTAATAATGCTTAACCTTTGGCAGGTCTTCGCCGGGGATACCGAGGTTGACGGCTATATCGTAAAACCCGGTAGATAAAATTACCTTTTTGGCCTGGTAAGTTTGCTTGGCTGATGTGATCTCGTACCCGCCGTCTATCGGCTTAACGCCTGTAACCTCTTCGAATAAGTTGATCGGTAACTGGTTGGATACCGCAACACGACGATAATATTCCAATGCCTCGGCGCGGGTAGGCTTGTTGTTGATGGTTACAAACGGTATGCCCCCTATCTCCAGTTTTTCTGATGTAGAAAAGAAGGTCATGGTAGAGGGATAATTGTACAGCGAATTAACCAGGCAACCCTTTTCAATAATTACAAAGCTTAGTCCGGCTTTTTGCGCTGCCAAACCGCAGGCAATACCAATAGGGCCGCCACCAATGATCAATATATCAAGCATGGCAGCTAATATAAGCATGGTAGCTGAACAATGTTGAATAACAAAGGCCGAATTTAGAATTATGAAGTTGCGGAGACTTTTCGTGCCTGACCCGAAATATAAGGCACAAAAAATGGGTAAGCTACTTTTATCGCGCCGCTCAACTCTCTACCCTTGCTGCGTTCCCACCCTGGGGGAGTTCAAGAGGAGCTGGCCGTAAAAGACTTACCCGCGGCAAAGATAGAAAAAGATGCGTTTTTGATTAAGAAAATGTTAAAAAAGCCACTTATTTCAGTTACCACACTGATTATGAGAAGATTTAATTAGCTTTAAACAACCATTCAGCAACAAAGTTCCAGGGGCCGCCCTTGTATTCCCATAACATTAAACCTTTTGCGACAGCTTTAAACGGCTCAAAACGTTCTGCAACTTTAACTAATGTTGCCTGCGCAACTACAGGGTCCACTTTGTTTTGTATGGTGATGTGCGGCCAAAGACTATGCTTATCCTGCGGAATGAGCCACTGCTGCCACAAAGCCTGCATACGTTTATGTATCATGAGCAATTGAGGCGATTCTATTTTGTAAGCTACCCCCCTGCCAATGTGCTTGGGCGCAATAATGTCTATTCCAAAAGCGGTTGTTGAAGCGGCAATGTCAGCAATATCACTTAGTATCTGTTGTTCGCCCGCCGGTAACTGATGAAACAGCATTACATGTGCATCAAGCCAGTTACGCTCGGCGGGGAAATATTGCTTACGCAGGGAATCAAAATATTCCTGCGTTTTCTGGTCTGTCTTTAATGTTAATAAAAGTGGATCGGCTTGCATAATCTGCCATTGGCAATACTCGTGCCGAATTCGTAGTTGTTAAGGTTTTATATATTGATTTATACCTGATTGATTAGGTTAATATTTCCGAAGTGTAATGTTTTAGTTTATGGCAGAAATAATCGAAATTTTTTCTTGCATAAATAAAATTTAATGCAATAATTTGCACAAATTTTAAAAGCAACCCATCTTTTAAGAAAAAATGAAAAAACTAAACACAAACAGGATAACTATCAGGGCAGTATTTGCACCTGTTGTCACTTGTTTAGTTTCTGTTGCTTTATTTTTCCTTCCCAACCGACGACGATTGTTTATACCACGGGTTTGAATTTGATCTGAAAAATTTCTACCCAACCTTAAGAAGTTGTTAAACTTCTTTAAACAACGTCCTTCTAATTATCAGGCCATTAACAGCCAATAATTTAACGGTATCTATTTACAATAATGACCATACAAGACTTTGATATAATTGTAGCATCTGCGCAACATGCAGATTTTGCTACTGTGATATGTGATGAAATGGCCGAATCGGCCAAAGCACGGGGCACAGGTATCGCTCAACGTTCGCCAGAATACGTTGCCAACAAAATGTTGGAAGGCAAAGCAGTAATTGCTTTACACAAAGACGGTACCTGGGCTGGCTTTTGCTATATAGAAACCTGGAGCCATGGCGATTTTGTTGCCAATTCGGGCCTGGTGGTGAGTCCGGTTTTCCGCAAGGTAGGTTTAGCTAAAGCAATCAAGAAGGAAATATTCAAATTATCGCGCAAGAAATATCCAAACGCTAAAATATTTGGCTTAACAACTGGTTTAGCGGTTATGAAAATTAACTCTGAGCTGGGTTACGAGCCTGTGACTTATTCTGAATTAACGCAGGATGAAGATTTCTGGAAAGGTTGCAAAAGCTGTGTGAATTACGATATTCTGATGAGCAAAAACCGGAAGAACTGCATGTGTACCGCTATGCTTTTCGACCCGGAAGAAGTGCAAAAACAATACGAGGAGAAGATGAAAAAAATCACTCACAAGGCCACCCTTTTGGAACGTATCGAAGCAGCTATTAAACGCCGCATGGAGAAGCTGGTTGCAGTGCACTAATGATATATCAAATCTATTAAGAAGAATACAACACGCGGTAACCGCGTTTTAAATAAATATCAGGTGCTAAATTGCATCTGTACCATGACAAAACAACAATGGAGAAACAAAAAGTAGTACTGGCATACAGCGGCGGCTTAGATACATCATTCTGCTGCATTTATTTAACACGCGACCTGGGTTACGAGGTGCACTCTGTAATTGTTAACACCGGCGGTTTTAGCGACGAGGAGCTTAAAAATGTAGAAGAACGCGCTTACCAAATGGGCGTTACCTCTCACCATGTGGTAGATGAAACCGAAAACTTCTACAACACTTGCGTGCGTTACCTTATTTATGGTAACGTGTTGAAAAATAACACTTATCCGCTATCGGTAAGTGCAGAGCGTGTTAGCCAGGCTACAGCCATTGCCAATTACGCAAAAGAGATCGGTGCCGTTGCAGTTGCACACGGCAGCACCGGTGCAGGTAACGACCAGGTAAGGTTTGATATGATCTTTAATATCCTTGTCCCGGATGTACAGATCATCACCCCTATCCGCGACCTTAAATTAAGCCGCGAGGAAGAGATAGAATACCTGAAGAAGCATGGTGTTGAGATGAACTTTGAAAAAGCAAAGTATTCTATCAACAAAGGTATCTGGGGTACATCAGTAGGTGGTAAAGAAACGCTTACCTCTCATCTGGGTTTACCCGAGGATGCATGGCCTACACAGGTTACCAGCTCAGCGCCAAAGACGCTTGAATTAGTTTTTGAGCAAGGCGAACTAACAGCCATCGATGGCAACCAATATGATCATCCAACAAAAGCTATACAGACTTTACAAGCCATCGCACAGCCTTACGGTATAGGCAGGGATATCCACGTTGGTGATACCATCATCGGTATCAAAGGCCGCGTTGGTTTCGAGGCAGCGGCTCCAATGGTTATCATAAAAGCTCATCATACGCTTGAAAAGCATGTGTTAACCAAGTGGCAGTTATCCTGGAAAGATCAGTTATCATCTTTCTATGGCAACTGGCTGCATGAAGGTCAGTTCCATGACCCTATTATGCGTAATATCGAGGCTTTCCTTACTGATACGCAAAAACAGGTAAGCGGTAAAGTTTTCGTAGAACTTCACCCTTATCGGTTCCAGGTAATAGGCATCGAATCAGACCATGACCTGATGAGCAACAAATTTGGTAGCTACGGTGAAATGAACAATGCCTGGAGCGGCGAGGATGTTAAAGGCTTCAGCAAGATATTTGGAAACCAGGTGATGATATATCACAAAGTAAACGGGCAAGACTAATTATGGAGAACCCCATTTTTTCGAGAAGTGAATGCTTAAGTACCTACAAATGGGGTGATGACTGCTACGGTTGGAACTATGTTGATACCGACGCGTTGTCAATTAAACAGGAGTTGATGCCGCCTGATACATCAGAACAGCTTCACTATCACGAAAAGGCTTCCCAATTTTTCTTTGTGCTGAAAGGTCGTGCAACTTTTACAATTGACGGCACCATCAGCGTATTAAAACCAGAGCAGGGTATTGAGATTAAACCCGGCCAGCAACACTTTATCAGCAATAAAGAAAGTAGCGACCTTGAGTTTATCCTTTACTCCTCACCATCCACAAAAAATGATCGGGTTAACCTATAGCCCCCTTAACCCCCTAAAGGGGGAATAAAAATTTAGTGTTATGAACAATACTGAAGAAATAAAATCTACTTCTACTCCCCCTTCAGGGGGCGGGGGGGCTATTCGTGCAGGCATTGTTGGCGGTGCCGGTTATACCGGTGGCGAGATGCTGCGCATCCTGATCAATCATCCTAACGTTGACATTATATTTGTGCATAGCAACAGCAATGCGGGCAATCATGTCTATGATGTTCATAAAGATTTGTTTGGCGATACCGACCTTAAGTTTTCGTCTGAACTATCAAACAACATTGATGTACTGTTCCTTTGCGTTGGCCATGGTGATGCACGTAAGTTTTTAGAGGCAAATGAAATAGCTGACCATGTTAAGGTGATCGATCTAAGTCAGGATTTCAGACTAAGTCAAAACTCAACAATAAAAAGTAAAAACTTTATATACGGCTTACCGGAATTGAACAGAGATGCTATTAAAGTTGCAGATAATATTGCTAATCCAGGTTGTTTTGCAACCTGCCTGCAATTAGGATTGCTGCCTCTGGCATCAAAAGGTTTGCTCGAAAATGAGGTACACATTACAGCAACAACGGGATCAACCGGTGCAGGCCAAAGCCTTTCACCTACTTCACACTTCACTTGGAGAAATGATAACCTATCTGTCTACAAGGCATTTAGCCATCAACACTTAAACGAGATAGGGCAATCGTTAAGGCAGTTGCAAATCGGTTTTGATAAGGCCATCAACTTTATACCTTATCGTGGCGATTTTACCCGTGGTATTATTGCATCCATGTACACGGAAAGTAACCTTACCGAAGCGGAGGCCTTAAAGCTTTATCAGGATTATTATGCCGAACATCCGTTTACGCATGTAACCAACAAAGACATAGATCTTAAGCAGATAGTTAACACTAACAAATGCTTTATACAGGTTAAGGTATATGATAATAAAATATTCATTATCAGCATTATGGACAATTTACTTAAAGGCGCATCCGGCCAGGCAGTACAAAATATGAACTTAATGTTCGGCCTGAACGAGAGCGCCGGATTACGATTGAAGGCGATAGGCTTTTAGAGTTGAAGGTCAAAAGTTGAAAGTGTAAAGTAAGATGCAAAATTACAGGGAGTTGATAGTATGGCAAAAATCACATGAGTTTGTGATTGACACATACAAAACTCTAAGTAGTTTTCCTAAAGAAGAGGCTTTTAACTTAGTGAGCCAATTGAAAAGGGCTTCAACATCAATTCCGGCCAACATCGCCGAAGGTTCAGGGAGATTTACTCAAAAGGATTTTGCAAGTTATTTGCAGATTGCTTTAGGTTAGTCTCATGAAGTAGAATACCTGATCTTACTTTCGAAAGATCTGGGCTTCATAACTACAGAGCATTATAATATTCATTCGCAACATATCAATGAAATAAAGGCAATGCTAATTTCATTGATAAAAAAAGTTAGAAACTTAAAAGACCACTATTAATGACTTTTAACTTTCTACTTTAAACTTCGAACTTTTATGAAATTATTCGACGTATATCCAATTAATCCAATCAACATAGTTAAAGGACAGGGTAGCCTGGTTTTTGACGACAAAGGAACCGAGTATCTTGATCTTTATGGCGGTCATGCTGTTATTTCCATTGGCCATACCAACCCGCATTATGTAAAACGTTTAGAGGATCAATTACATCAGATTGGTTTCTATTCAAACTCAATTGAGATACCGCTGCAAAAACAATTGGCAGAAAAGCTGGGCCAAGTTTCGGGCAAGGAAGATTACCAGCTGTTCCTTTGCAATTCTGGCGCCGAAGCCAATGAGAATGCATTGAAGTTGGCATCATTCTATAACGGCAAAAAGAAAGTTATTGCTTTTAAGAAAGCGTTCCACGGCCGTACATCGCTGGCGGTAGCTGCAACCGATAACCCTAAGATTGTTGCACCGGTGAATGAAACCGACAATGTTGTTTTCCTTCCATGGAACGATGAAGCAGCGCTTGAGCAGGCTTTTAAAGATCATGAGGTATCATCAGTTATCATCGAAGGTATACAGGGTGTTGGCGGCATACAGGTTGCACCGGTTAATTTCCTTCAAAAAATACGCTCGCTTTGTGATGAGCACAATGCGGTTTTTATAGCCGACTCGGTACAGTGTGGTTATGGCCGTACAGGTAAGTTCTTCTCGCATGATTTCGCGGATGTTGATGCCGACATTTATTCTATGGCTAAAGGTATGGGTAACGGCTTCCCTGTTGGCGGTATTATTATTTCGCCAAAGATAGCGCCTGCGTATGGCATGTTAGGCACCACCTTCGGCGGCAACCACTTGGCCTGTGCTGCCGGTTTAGCTGTGCTGGAAGTTATTGAGCAAGACAACCTGATGCATAACGCAGCAGAGATTGGTGATTATCTGATCACAGAGCTTAAGAAGTTTGACCAGGTAAAAGAGGTGCGCGGCAGAGGTTTGATGATAGGTATCGATCTGCCGGAAGAATTAGCTAACGTAAAAAAACACCTGCTGTTTAAACACCACATTTTTACCGGCGAGGCTAAACCGAATGTTATCAGGTTATTACCTGCGCTTAACTTAACAAAAGCTCATGCTGATAGGTTCCTGGAAGCATTTACGCAAACTTTAAATAACGCATAACCATATATTTTGCTCAGAGTCTCTCTCCTTTGGATAGAGGCTTAGGGTGAGGCAAAAACGAGGCTCATGAAACTATTTTCTTCTGTAAACGATGTTACTGACGTGCCGGCATTGGTTGCCCAGGCTTTAGCAGCAAAAAAGGATCCTTTTGCCAACAATCATTTGGGTAAAAACAAAACTATTAGTTTGGTTTTCCTTAACCCAAGCTTGCGTACCCGCATGAGCACCCAAAAGGCAGCCATGAACTTGGGTATGAATGTGATAGTGCTAAACATCGATAAAGAAGGATGGGCTTTAGAATTGCGCGATAACGTGATTATGAACGGCACCACCGTAGAGCACATCCGCGAGGCAGCAGCTGTAATGGGCGAATATTCTGACATCATTGGTGTACGTTCTTTCCCGGGCTTAAAAGACCGTGAAGAGGATTACAGCGAAAGTATATTTAATAAGTTTGTTGAGTTTTGTAAAGTGCCGGTAGTAAGCCTGGAGTCGGCTACACGCCATCCATTACAAAGCCTTGCCGATCTGGTTACGATAGAAGAATTAAAAACCAAGGCCCGCCCAAAAGTTGTGTTGACATGGGCCCCGCATATTAAAGCACTTCCGCAGGCCGTACCCAACTCGTTTGCAGAATGGATGTGTAAGGCAGATGTTGATTTTGTGATCACCCATCCCGAAGGATATGCCCTTTCAGAGCAATTCACTAATGGGGCAACCATCACCTGTAACCAGGATGAGGCTTTGAAAGACGCCGACTTTATTTACGTAAAAAACTGGTCGGCTTATGAGCCTTACGGTGCGGTAACCGAAGGTAACGAAGATTGGATGCTAACCAATGCTAAACTGAATGCGTTTGCGCCGGATGCCAAAATAATGCATTGCCTGCCCGTACGCCGTGATCTGGAATTATCTTCCGATATCTTAGACGGCCCGCGTTCGGTAGTTATACATGAAGCAGGTAACCGCGTTTGGGCTGCCCAGGCAGTTTTAAAACAGATGCTGGAAGCTTTATAATAAGCGTTCACAGGTGTCTTGATTCCTGACTCTTGATTTCCTGATTCCCTGCAAACATGTACACACCTAAACCCTTTCAAGTAACTGACCAACAACAGGCTATCAGCTTCATGCAGAAGTTTAGCTTTGCCTCAATGATTACGGTGTTAAACGGTTTGCCTGAGGCAACACATCTGCCTTTTGTGGTTGAACAGCGTGGTAATGACGTAGTACTGCTGTCCCATTTCGCCAGGGCAAACCCACAGGTGAATGTAATTGAGCAGGAGACGTCTTTAGTAATATTCACCGAACCTCATGCCTATATTTCGCCAAAGAATTATGAGAAAGATACTAATGTACCTACCTGGAACTATATAACCATACATGCCTATGGTAAGGCCACACTGGTAAAAGAAGAATCGGCTGTGAGTGCCTTACTTTCCAAAACCATCGGCATTTACGAGCAGGATTATTTAAAACAGTGGAATAGACTGCCGGACGATTACAGGAGCAAGATGATGAATGGCATTGTAGCATTCGAACTTTTAATTACCGATCTGCAAGCGAAATTTAAGCTTAGCCAAAACCGTAGTGAAGCAGAGCAAAATAACATCATCAACAACCTCAGCAACTCTTCTACAGCTAATGAGAAAGAAATCGCAGCTTATATGCAGCAATTAAAACACTAACTCTGTGGGTTGTTTTTGTATATGGCGTTGATAACCTTGTTAAGCGTTAACCCCTGCACAATGATAGAGAATATCACAATAAAATAAGTTCCTGCGAGTATATAGTGCCTGTAGTTTGATGCAGGTAAAGAAAGCGCTAATGCTATTGATATGCCCCCTCGTAAACCTGCCCAGGTTAATATATTTATACTGCCGTAATTTACATTAAGGCTTCTGCGTAAGAAGGTAAGTGGTAGCATAATGCTTCCCCACCGGGCTATTAATATCAAGGCAATGCCTATTGCGCCCGATAGCCAGTAATGCTGCAAAAACGGAAAGTTAACCATCTGTAAGCCTATCATTACAAAAAGCATCGTGTTAAGCAATTCGTCAATCAAGGTCCAAAATTTCTCAAGCGCCTGATGTGAGCGGTCATTTTTATCAACGTTGATGGATCGCCCGCCGGCAAATAAACCTGCAGTAACAACTGCCAGCGGGATAGATAAATGCAGGTAAGTGGCCACTAAAGAGTTGCCCATTACCAGCGCAAAAGACACCAGCACTACGGTTTGAAAATCATCTACCGTTTTCATTAGCCTGTGCGCGAAAAAACCGGTTACAGCTCCCAAAGCAATACCTCCGAATACCTCCTGCACAAACAATAACACCGCTTTACCAAAATCTACATTGTCTATGCCCGACTGGGTGATCTCTAATAAAGTAATAAATAGTACCAGCCCAATGCCATCATTGAATAATGATTCGCCGGATATGATGGTTTCCAGGTTACTGGGTAGCTTTGAGCCTGTAATAATGGCACTTACAGCCACCGGATCGGTAGGCGAAATAAGCGCGCCAAACAACAAGCAATATATGTATGGTATATCAATCTTGAGCAGATGAGTAATGAAGTAAAGCAACGAGCCAAATATTGCTGTTGATATAATAACACCTATGGTGCTCAACATAAAAACAGGCCTCATCTCCTTTTTTAACCGCTTTTTATCCAGATTAAAGGCACTTGCAAACAACAAAAAGCCAAGCATAATATTAAGCACCGTTCTGGAAAAATTGATACTCTTAGCCAGTATGGTAAGGTAATCGGCAATTTTAGGATCCAACTTATCTATTATAATGGTGATAATTGACCCAGCAATAGCCAAAGACATAATGCCAATAGTGCCCGGCAATTTAAGCCAGCGTGCGTTGATGTAAGAATACAGCGCACTTAATATAACCAGTAATGCGATTATCAGGAATAGGTGCATGAGTATTTATTAATATGATACAGGATCAACCGTCATGGTATCTGTTTTAAAATATCTGATAATTAATCTGTTATCACTGTTACGTGTAAAATAGTTGATGGCCCAGTTTAAAAAAACAACAGCCTTGTTACTAAAACCCGCTAATGACAATAAATGCACAAACATCCACAATAACCACGCGAAAAATCCCTGAAACTTAAATTTCTTGATATCAGCTACAGCCTTGTTACGGCCTATGGTAGCCATAGTACCCAGATCATAGTAAACAAAAGGTGTTGTAGGCCTGCCTTCAACAATATTTCGCAGATTCTTTGCCAGATGTTTACCCTGCTGCAAAGCCACCTGTGCCACCCCAGGGTAACCAGCAGGGTTGGCCTCACTTTGTACAGCAGATACATCGCCTATGGCAAAAACATTACTGTATCCTTTTACACGGTTGATGTCATCTGTAATTAATCTGCCGCCTTTGGCAACAACTTCTTCAGGCATACCGCCGGGCACCTCCCCCTTCACTCCTGCTGCCCACAACACATTACGGGTTTGAATTACCTTCCCATCGTCAATTTTTAAAACCAAGCCATTATAACTTGATACATGCACACCGTTATATATCACCACATCCATCTCTTTTAAAAACTTCTTAGCTTTTAAAGAAGCCTGCGAAGACATGGCCGCCAATAACTCAGGCTTACCTTCTACCAGATAAACCTTCATATCGGCATTGCAAAGACCGGGATAATCCTTACATAATATAAATTTGCGCAACTCCGATATGGCACCGGCAAGTTCAACTCCGGTTGGGCCACCGCCAACAATTACAAATGTGAGCAAGGCATCCCGTTCGGCCTTGTCTGTGGTAACCAACGCTTTTTCGAGGTTTTGCAGCATTAAACTACGGATATTAAGCGCCTCCGCAATGTTTTTCATTGGCATGGCATAATGCTCCAACTCCTGGTTGCCAAAAAAATTGGTGTTAGCTCCGGTAGCAATTACCAGGTAGTCGTAAGTGTAATTTCCTGCGGTGGTTATAACAGTGTTGGTTGCAGTATCTATGTTGTCTACGTTGGCTAAATGGAAGGTGAAATTTTTTTGCTTGCTAAATATACGCCTGATAGGAAAACCAATAGAATCCGCCTCAATGGCACCAGTTGCCACCTGGTATAGTAGTGGCTGAAAGGTGTGATAATTGTGCTTATCCAAAAGAAGAACCTCAACGGGGGCATTCTTTAGTTTTTTAGCTAACTGTACACCTCCAAATCCCCCGCCTATTATAATTACCCTTGGTTTTTTGTTATCCTGTTTATTCATAATTGCAATGGTGTTGTGCGACTAAGCTACAAACCTTGATGCATATTGCTAACATGATAAGCAGTTATGTGTTTTAAATGAAGCTATTTTTACAATTGCAGGTAAATTATTCAAACAAACATAAAATAGCTATTATTGCTACCGGACTTATATAGTAACATATATGCAAACGGTACACGTAATTAAAATTGGTGGTAACGTCATTGATAACTCTGAAAATCTGCACAGGTTTTTAAAGGATTTTACCGCACTTGATGGTCATAAAATACTGGTGCATGGTGGTGGTAAGGTTGCTACGCAGATCTCTGAAAGCATGGGTATTGAAGCCAAGATGATTGACGGACGCCGCATAACCGATATTGATACCCTACGCATCGTCACGATGGTTTACGGTGGTTTGATCAATAAGAATATTGTGGCCCAGTTACAGCGATATGGTAACAACGCCATAGGCCTAACCGGTGCCGATGGTAACATGATACACGCCGAAAAGCGTCCGGTAAAAACTATTGATTATGGTTTTGTAGGGGATCTTAAAGAAGACTCAGTAGATGCAGAAAATATTGGCAAATTGCTTGAAGGGGGCTTCACCCCTGTTTTCTGTGCGCTAACGCATGATGGCGAGGGGCAGTTACTCAACACCAATGCAGATACCATTGCATCCGCGTTGGCCGTGGCACTTTCTGATAGATATGAGACTACCTTGATCTATTGTTTTGAGAAGAAAGGCGTGCTGCATGATATTAATGATGAAGATTCTTTAATAAGAGAGATCAACCCCGAACGCTACCACAAACTAAAAGAAGAACAGGTAATACATAGCGGAATGATCCCGAAGTTGGATAACGCCTTTGCTGCTATATCATGCGGGGTTAAAGCAGTGGTGATTGGTCATTCTGATGATTTGGGTCAATTGAAAGGTAAGCAAGCCTTCGGTACACGTTTAAGCGAATAAAAAGAAAACATGGAAACGAAACAACACATAGCCATATTAGGCAGCGGTAATATTGGTTTGGCTTTAGCCAAGGGGTTAGTGAAGGCTGGCATTTTTTCGCCGTCGCAAATTACACTGACTCGCCGTAATGTGGCAGCTTTAGATAATTTGGCCGCGGAAGGCTACAACGTTACAGCGAACAATGCCGAGGCAGTAACTAAGGCGAATATTGTTGTATTGGCTATTTTGCCACAGCAACTCAATAAGCTGCTTGATGAGATAAAACCAGCGGTTAGCCATACTAAGCATTTACTTATTTCTGTGGTATCTGGTGTAAGCTGCCAGGATATTCGTGATCAATTAGCGGTCGATGTTGAGGTGATACGCGCCATGCCAAATACGGCTATAGCAATAGGCCATAGTATGACATGCATTGCAACTGATACGGCCTCGCCTGAAAATATCAGCTTGGTGAAATCGCTTTTTGATACGGTAGGTGTTAGCATACAGATCAACGAGGAGTTAATGACTTCTGCAACAGCCTTGTGTGCCTGCGGTATCGCCTTCTTCCTGCGTTCAATACGTGCTGCCTCTCAAGGTGGCACAGAGATTGGTTTTCATGCGCATGATGCGCTTAAAATGGCGGCACAGACGGCCAAAGGTGCCGCCGACCTGCTGTTGCAATTATCATCGCACCCGGAGCAGGAAATTGACAAGGTTACTTCTCCAAAGGGTTGCACCATAGCCGGGCTAAACGAGATGGAGCACAATGGCTTTAGTTCAGCACTAATAAAAGGTATTAAAACATCAGCCGAGAAAGCGGGTGCGCTTTATAAAAGTGAATAACGTATCATCATGAAAAAGCACTTTAAAAGAGCAGCGATTGCAATATTTTCTTTGGGTTTATTGGCCTTTACCATAGCCAAACCACTTAAAGTAAACATTGTGTTTATCGGTGATAGTATTACCTACGGCCAAAACAAGCCAGACTTACAGCCGTCAGTTTATGCGTTGACATCTTTAAAAGAGAAATTTAAATCCACTCAATTCGTAGAGGCCAACCGTGGCGTTAGCGGATATACTACCAAAAACTTTTTACCGGGAGAGCCCGACTTTGAAAAAGTATTGAAAGATGCGGATACTTTTTACAGTGACAGTTCTGCACAGTTGATCTTCTCTGTCATGCTTGGCACTAATGATAGCGCGATAAATGGCCCTTATGGCGCTCCTGCCTCGACTGAGCAATATCGCAACAACCTGAAAAGCACTGCCGATAGCCTTTTGAAACGTTATCCCAAAAGCAAAATCATTTTCAACTACCCTATTTATTACAGCCCTAACACCTACAATGGCGCTATGTATTTGCAGGCAGGCTTAAATCGTTTACAGAGCTACTTCCCTCAAATAAATGCTTTGGTACAGGATTACCGTACCTCCAAGCCTGGACAAGTATATTCGGGCTACAAAAATGGCTTTGGTGATTTTAAGAAAAATTATCTGCAGCTTTTTATCCCTGAGCAAGGCCATCAGGGAATATTTTACCTGCATCCCAACAAAAATGGCGCTAAGCTACTGGGACAAAATTGGGGAAATGCTTTAGCTAAGGTTATCGATAATTAATTCTTTTTATCTTCATCCCGAGAAGCTTGTTTTTGAGTCGGTGGTGTAGATGTAAGATTGCCAAATTCATCAACGTAAGCAATTTCTTCCGCACTGCTACCACTCTCTTTGCGCTCTTGCTTGCGCTGGGCTTTATCTTCTTTTTTTTTCTGGCGATTTTTTTCGAGTTGTTTCTTCATGAATGTTGCCTGTGATTTAGCCATATTTTATTTACCGGATTTTAATTAAACAAAAAGCACCTGCCGGTTAGGCAGGTGCTACGATGAAATTTTATAGTGATTTTTTAAATTACTTTTACATTTACCGCTGTAAGGCCTTTTTTGCCTTCTTCTACATCAAACGTTACTTTATCGTTTTCACGAATTTCGTCAATGAGGCCAGTTGAGTGTACAAAAACATCGCTTCTGCTTTCACTCTGAGAAATAAATCCAAAACCTTTTGTGGTATTGAAAAACTTTACTGTTCCTTCTTTTTGCATTATTTGTTTTATTTAAGCACGCAAGGTAATCAATTAAATCAAATTTTACTTAAAATAAAAATATTTAACGATATTTTAAATGATGTTTGAAACTATAGCGCTGTATGGTAGCGAGTTAACAGGACGGATAAGCTATAAAATTAAAAAAGCACTGATTTTCAATATATAAAGGTTACCTTTAAAAACCTCCTTAAGGCATTCTGCTACAAAAAGAAAGCGGCTGAAGTATTTTTTGCCGTTGAAAATTTAACTTATATATAATGAGTAAAGAGAAAAAAAGTTCAAGAGAGAACAAAAAAGCGCCGTCTGTTAATGTCAATAAAAAGCAGTCTGATTATCAGTCGGGCAAAAATTCGGTATCGGCAGTTTTACCTGTTAAAAAGAAATAACATGACTGATAAA
This sequence comes from Mucilaginibacter sp. MD40, assembly GCF_002288635.1. Classification (GTDB taxonomy): domain Bacteria; phylum Bacteroidota; class Bacteroidia; order Sphingobacteriales; family Sphingobacteriaceae; genus Mucilaginibacter. The sequence goes on from NZ_NRSW01000001.1 coordinate 2,685,570, forward strand.
GATATAAAATTTGAAACCAGCAGGTATTTATATGACCTGGCAAATCTTGCAAAAGAACATGGCTTTAAACCTGAGGAGAACTGGGAATTAAGCATGCAAAGCATGGTAGGCAAAACCAGGATCCAGCGTGATTTTTACCCGAATAACGTGGCAAAAATTTCGCCGGATATAATGCTGCAGGTAATGCACTCGATAAAAACTAAGCTGAATTTGCCATTGACCCAGGAAGAGGAAGCAGCGAATAAACAAACCATTAAATTAGATGAGTTGCAATATTTGGTTGCTTATAATCCTAAGCGCCCGCGTAATTAATTACAAAAGGTCGTTGGCGAGGTTGGCAAGTTCGCTGCGTTCGCCTTTTTGCAAGGTAATGTGTGCATAAAGCGGATGGCCTTTTGCTTTGTCAATCAGGTACGATAAACCGTTACTTTCGGCATCAAGGTATGGCGTATCTATCTGGTATATATCACCGGTAAATATAAATTTGCTATTCTCACCAGCTCTTGAGATAATGGTTTTTACTTCGTGCGGCGTAAGGTTCTGGGCCTCATCTACAATAAAAAAGATCTTACTTAGCGTACGCCCGCGAATGAACGCCAGCGGGGTGATCGAGATCTTATCATTCGTAACCAGTTCATCTAACTTAGCCTGCATCTTGGCGTCATCAACAAACTGGTCTTTTATAAATTTCAAATTATCCCATATAGGTGCCATGTAGGGGTCTATTTTTGATGATACATCTCCTGGCAAAAAGCCAATATCTCTATTACTTAGCGGAATAGTTGGGCGGGTAACAAATATTTGCCGGTAATTTTTACGCTGCTCTAAAGCGCTGGCAAGCGCCAGCAATGTTTTTCCGGTACCTGCGTTACCTTGTATGGTAACCAGTTTGATGTCCGGATGAAGCAAAGCATGAATAGCAAACGCCTGCTCCAGGTTTCGGGGCGCTATGTTCAATACAGGCTGCTCTTCAACTTTTTCTAAAAGCTTTGTTTGGGAATTATAAAATGCAGCCGTTGTATTATTTTTTCCATTCAGGATAACAAAGTGATTACCCGCTTCGTGGGGGATATTTACGGCATCCGCCGGGATGGATTCAGACTTGTTAAGCTTACTTAAAACTTTTTCTGTAACCTTGTTAAGCGTGGTTTTTCCACTGTATAGCTCTTCCAGGTTTTTGACTTTACCCGTTTCGTAATCTTCAGCGAACAGATTTAGCGCCTTTGCCTTTAGGCGTAAGCATATATCTTTTGATACCAGAATAACCTTACGGTCGGGATGCTCAAACTGAACGCCTAAGGCGGCATTAAGTATACGATGATCGGTTTTATCCGAACCGAATACCAGTTCGGCATCGGCACTGGCGTTTGTGGTATCCAGTACAACCTTAAACTGACCCCTGCTCTTACCGCTAAGCGGCAGCCATTGGTTGATAAGGCGACTTTTTGCCAGGTCATCCATGATGCGAATAAAACTACGTGCCTCAAAATTGCGTGTATCATTACCGCTTTTCATGTTGTCCAATTCTTCCAATACCTGTATAGGAATGGCAACATCATGCTCCTGAAAATTTTCGAAGGCGTTGTGATCGTAGAGGATAACTGAGGTATCCAGCACAAATATTTTCTTTTTTCCGTCTGTTTTTCCTGTAGATTCCTTCATACTGACAAAATAGGAATTTGATTTAGGATGTGACAGCAAATGTTGAAAACGATACGATTGTTAGAAAGGCACTAAGCTTCGTATCAGCTTAATGGCTTATTTGACCATTTACCCAATTCACGAAAAATCGAAAGATGTTCAGGCTTAATTAATTTCCTGGCCTCACGGGCATTAACGTTATCGTCGTCAAGATCGAGACGCTTTAAGAAAGTAACGTGTAGTGCATTATTTATGTCGCTATTAACTTTACCCAATACCGCTTCAAAGAATTCAAAAACTCTCCTTACCTCGTCTAAACGACCTGCTGAAATACAGTTATTGGCATACTTGGTGAAAAATTTCACTTGAAGAGTTATCAACCCCTCATAATCTTCATCAAGAACATCGTCTTTTACCGCCGGGAACTGCTCAACCAGTAATTGCAGAAATTCTTGAGTAGATAGTTGAGTTTGATAAATTTTAAATTTCATTTAAGTGTTAAAATCATATAAAATGGAAAACGGAAGCCTCTCTTGCGAAACGACTTCCGTTTTTCCTTCCCTCACATTGGCCGTAGCCCTTGTGAAGCATCAAGTTTTGTGTGATCTTTAACCGACCCGCTCTCCTCGTTGTTATGCTGCGAACGCTGATCTATCTTTTATTCTCTGCGAGTAATGACGGATCAATTTGTTGGTACGTATACAATGCCCATTGTCTGTTACCTTGCGGAGGCGGCTATATCATACCCTGCCAAACCTGAACTTATTCCTGCTCTTGCGAGCATGGTAGCTTTAATGTTTGCGGATACTGATCTGCCTTTCCTCCCGATGGAAAGTCGACACTGTCATCGTTCCGTGCAACACTGATCATCTTCTTCTGTAGTGAATACCGATTTCTCATTGTTACGCTAACGCCGATTCCTGCTGCGATCATTATTTAAGCCCTATCTTTCCGTAGAATTATCTGGCTTATTAATAATACCCCGCTAATTACCTTCCGGGTAAAGTGCCGTAGCACTTTGCTCCTTTTTCGTAATTCAGGCACGCCCCTGATCTTTAGTTCGCCCGAAAGTTCACCCGATTCAGTTTGTGTTATCCTGTGAGGCTGTCAAAGTACGTCGTTCTTGATAATTACAATATCGGGACTTTTTAATATACATGTCAAGTGTTTATTTCAAACACTTTATTAACATTTATTTGATAGTTATCAACATGGTATTTAGTTCAACAAACGTGATTGTGCAAGCTTTTTAACATTTACGGTTGTTAACATAAAGGCTGCATTTTAAGTCATTAAGTATTTCTAAAAGCTAAGCCCTATATTTTTTCTGTCAAATGTTTCCAGTATCTCTTGGGAATATGCCTCACATGCAGCTTGGTATTTTTGCGTGAAGCGATGTTAACGCTCTTAAAGTAGTTTTTCCAAAGATGCTGGTACATATTTTCGTCTTCAGTATAGGCAGCAACAATATCAGTCTGTCGGTTACTTTCAGCAAAATCGAGCGTAATAAACTGCGTATCATGCAGATCGTAGTAAATGCCATATTTACGGCGAAGATCATAAATCATCCACTTCATGTCCGCATACCGGCTTTTGAAATGTTTGATCAATAAGGGCAGCACATTAAAATCCGGCTCAATTGCAGCATAGAACAAACCATCGCGCAGTTTCTGAAAACGGATAAATGCTTCCATACGATGTTTCTCGCGCCTCACCATACGCACTATTTCTGATATGCGCATCACATATTTATTTCCGTAATCCTCTTCAATATTTTCAGGAGAATCAATTGCGTAGCGGATAAAGCCAAGTAGGTTATTATCTTCCCCCGGTATTTCTGCCAAATGAGCGGCATATAGCCGCTGAACGCCAAGTGTAGATAATTTTAGTTTTAATAATTTAAGCACGCGGGCAGCACGGGTTTGATCTGTAACAACGTGCAACTTTTCGTCAAATAATGTTCCCTCCAAATATTCGCCCTGATGTAATTTCACATTGCCTAATTTATGCGCGTAAACATCAAATACAGCCGTTAGCAGCCCTTCAAATGTTCCATCGTAAATTAGAGTGGTCATCAGAACAGATTTAATTGAGTTGGAACATTCTTATTGTACTTACTATGCGAAGTAGCTAATATAAATTGTTTGATGGCACTGCCTGTTAAATCCCTCCGCTCAAATTCTTTGCTTTGGCAGGTAATAAAATATTTGGCCCGGTTAACACTCACCCCCATCCTTTTCAAATGCTCCCAGTTAAGTTTTCCAAACTTACGTGCACTAACAATTTTCTGGGCCGATAATATACCAATACCGGGCACACGTAAAATCATTTTCAGATCGGCCCGATTAACATCCACCGGGAATTCATGCATGTTTCTGATAGCCCAGCTTAGTTTAGGATCAATATCCAGATCAAGGTGCGGCTGCTGATTGTTTACGATCTCGCTTACATGAAAGCCATAATTACGCATCAGCCAATCGGCCTGGTAAAGCCGGTTTTCGCGCACCATGGGTACACTGGTATTAAGTGCGGGCAATCGGCTGTCTTCCAGCACGGGTACATAGCCTGAATAGTATACCCGCCGCAGTTTAAAACTTTTATAAAAATAATTGGCTGAGTGCAGTATCTGGTTATCATCCTCGGGCGTGGCACCAATAATTACCTGTGTACTCTGGCCAGCGGGTGCAAACATGGGAGCTTTTTTAAAAAGTTTCTTTTCTTCGGTGTGTTGGATGATAGCGTTTTTTAGGTAGCTCATTGGTTTGATCATATCCTGATGGCTTTTATCGGGCGCCAACAATTTTAAACCAGCCTCAGTGGGCATTTCTAAATTAACACTTAACCTATCGGCATAAAGCCCTGCTTCGTTCATCAGTTCATCGCTGGCTCCGGGGATAGATTTAAGATGGATGTAACCATGAAAATTATGCTCCAGTCTGAGTTTCTTTGCTACACGAACTAAACGCTCCATAGTAAAATCGGCATCCTTAAATATACCTGAGCTTAGAAACAATCCTTCTATGTAATTGCGGCGGTAAAAGTTGATGGTAAGATCAACCACCTCCTGCACCGTAAAGGCTGCACGCTGTATATCATTACTCTTGCGTGAAACACAATAAGCACAATCGAAAATGCAATGATTAGTAAGCAGGATCTTTAACAGCGAAACGCAACGGCCATCCTCTGTGTAGGAATGGCAAATGCCATTGCTGGCGTTACCAAGACCTTTGTTTTCGTTTTTACGTTTACTGCCGCTACTTGCGCACGATACATCATATTTAGCTGCATCAGCTAAAATATTCAGTTTTTCGGTTATCCTGTCTGCATCCATACAATTCAAAAATACTAATATTTTTAGCATTTATGTCTTAATGAAAAAAAATTTCAATTCCTTTTAGGAATATCTACCTAACGATGGTATGATGTTAGTTACCGGTTAGATAAACATTGCCATGAATACCTCAGAAAAACAAGACAAGCAAAAAAGAAAGAATGAAAAGGCCTATAAAGAATTTAAGGATGCTGTGAACATGAGCGCTTCTGCTCTTGAGAAGTGGTTAAAAACGGAAGAATCAAAAAAAGTGGGATGGGATAGCGGCGATGGTGAATCGATAGGTCATAAATCTGGTGAGCGTATTATCGATATCCTTCACAAAAAGAAGAGCGAGTTAACTGCAGCAGATTATAAACACATGGCAAAAGTGCATGGATATGTTTCACGTCATTTAGCGCAGAAACCAAAAGACGCCAAAGATTCTAACTGGGATTATTCTTTAAAGAATTGGGGACACGATTTTTCTAAAAAGTAAGGCTCAAATAATTGAGCTTTGTTATCTTTAAAAAAACATTACCTGTATGCCAGAGTTAGATCCCGGCTTTTGTCAGCACCTGCAAGCCATCACACAAATAAAATTAAGCGATGAACATGTTTGCGAAGAATGTATTAAACAAGGTACAACCTGGTTTCACTTACGAACCTGCCAAACTTGTGGCGCTACGCTTTGTTGCGACCAATCACCGGAGCAACATATGACCAAGCATTATAATGCAAGCAACCACCCTGTTATTGCCTCTGCGCAACCCGGCGAACGATGGCTTTGGTGCTACCCTGATGAGCAGTTTGTAGAATATTAATGATATATTTTAGTTTAATGAGTAGTGCGGCATTTTATAGCACAAACATGAAACAAATAAGGCACTTGCGTATGCAAGGGCCTTATTTTGTATATCTACTAAATGATTAAAACACTTCGTTAATACTCATTTCGCGCAACTCTTTGGGCTCATTAGGCCGGCCATTCTTGAATGCCTGGCGAGGTTTTAAGCCTAACAGCTCAAACATGAACATGTCCTCATCAAATGTAGGGTTTGGCGTGGTCAATAACTTTTCACCGGCGAATATGGAATTGGCACCAGCCATAAAACATAGTGCCTGCTCAACAGTGCTCATTTCAGTACGGCCAGCTGATAACCTTACTACGGTTTTAGGCATGATAATACGCGTAGTAGCGATCATCCTCACCATATCCCAAACAGATACACGGGGTTGCTCTGCTAATGGCGTGCCTTTAACAGGCACCAAAGCATTGATCGGTACTGATTCCGGATGTTTGGGCAGATTTGAAAGCGTTTTAAGCATAGATATCCTGTCGGCAGTAGTTTCGCCTAAACCGATGATACCACCGCTGCAAACTGATATTTTTGCTTTACGCACATGTTCAAGCGTAGTTAAACGATCATCATAAGTACGGGTGGTAATAATACGCTTGTAATCATCTTCTGAAGTATCCAGGTTATGGTTATAAGCATATAAACCGGCATCGGCCAATCGCTGCGCCTGGTTTTCGGTAAGCATACCTAAAGTACAGCATACTTCCATATCCAGTTCGTTTACGGCTTTCACCATATCCAGTACTTTGTCAAAGTCGCGATTATCGCGCACTTCGCGCCATGCTGCACCCATACATAACCTTGATGCACCACCGTCCTTAGCGCGTTTGGCAGCAGCTACAACCTCTTCTTTAGGCATTAGCGCATGTACATCAACACCGGTACTGTACCGCGCGGCCTGCGGGCAATAAGCGCAATCCTCGGGGCAGCCGCCTGTTTTTATCGAGATCAGTGAACTGATCTGTACCTCGGAATAGTCTTTATTCTCGCGGTGAATAGTCGCCGCACGATAAATCAGGTCTAATAAAGGTGAGTGGTATATTTTTGAGATCTCTTCCTGGGTCCAGTCGTATCTTACTTCAGTCATATAAATTACGTTAACGTTAATTAATGTTGAACTATCGTTTGAAGTGCAAATATTGAAAGATTATTTGCTATTTCCATTACATGGAGGCTTGTTTGATAAAAACCACTGATTATCAATATTATAATAATAGCTTAGTAGCCAACCATAAGGGCAGGAAAAAACCAATACAATCTGTAAACGTGGTGATGATAATTGATGATGCCACGGCAGGATCAATCCCCACGCGTTTTAAAATCAATGGTATTCCCGCACCGGTAATGCCCGCGATAACCAGATTACCGGTCATAGCTAAAAACAACACCACCCCTAACATCGGGTTAGCATCATAAAAATAGGCTACTGCAAAAACTATGAGCCCGTTACAGGCACCATTAATTAAACCTACCAAAGATTCCTTTAAAATAGTGTCATAAGCTTGCCTGTCTGTAAGGTCACTTAATGATATACGGCGCACGGTAACCGCAAGCGCCTGGGTTGCGGTATTCCCTCCCATTCCGGCAATAATGGTCATGTAAGCAGATATAATGGCAAGGGTTTGTACAGTCGCATCGAAGTTACGAATGATGGATGCGGCAAGAAAAGCGGTTGCCAGGTTAATTACCAGCCAAGGCAGGCGGCTTTTAACAGCGGCTTGCCAGTTACCGCTCAGTTCCTCATCCTCAGACACACCGGAAATTTTCAAGATATCCTCAGTATTCTCCTCCTCCATTACGTCAATGATATCATCAACCGTAATGCGGCCCAGCAACTTCATATGATCATCAACCACTGGTATACTTGTAAGGTTATACTGTGATATCAGCTTAGCCACTTCCTCCTGGTCAAGGTCGGCTTTTACAAAAACAGGGTCATGCTTATAAATATCACGCACCCGCATTTCGGCACGGGCCTTTATCAGGTCTTTTATGGAAACGATGCCCTGCAATGTTTTATGCTCATCAACCACGTAGATAGTATAAAACTCCTCCATCTCCTCAGATTGCCGGATGATCTCATCGAGCGCCTCTTTTTTATCGTGCCCGATATTCACACAGATCACCTGCGAATTCATGATACCACCTGCAGTATCTTCGTCGTAATTTAAAAGAGCGCGTATACTGGTCGCGTCTTCCTGGTCTATTTCCTGTAGTATCTCCTGTTGGTCTTCTTCATCTAACTGGCTGATGATATCTGTAGCCACGTCATAATCCAATTCTTCAACAATCTCCGAACGCTTTTCAGGATCAAGGTTAACCAGCAGCTCTTCCGGGTGACTTTCTTCCGTCATCTCGGTGATCACGTCAGACGCTTCTTCGGCGGGCAGGATATTGATAATGCGTTCACGCGCCTCCTGGGGAAGGCGTTCAAATAGAATAGCGATCTCCGAGGCGTGATACTCTTTCAGAACACGCTCTAATTCAGCATCATCACCCTCAAGCGCGGCTTTAATGCGCAGCAGGTCTGATTTATCTATTTCAAATGATTGCATATGCTGGCAATTTAGGGATTTTTATGCGGAAAAGGCGCCTCAAGAGATGCAATTTTCGGTTAGATTTAGCTTAATGTCATCCGCTGTAATCATATTTGATTTTGATACCACTAAGCTTATTGAGCCTGCTCATCACTACCTCCACCTGTGTTTTACGAACAGAAAAACGAATAGCACAATTTAGTTCCGAACGTTGATCTAAAACCTGCAATTGTTCTTCTTTAATAATGCGCATCACATCGTTCATTTGAGGATAATCAAAAGTAATATTATATATATCGTTGATGGTTTTCTCAATTACCGTTGCTTCTAAAAGCACCATCTCTGTAGCGGTCTTATAGGCATTTATTAACCCAGGCACGCCTAAAAGCGTACCGCCGAAATAGCGAACTACAATTACCAGTGTATTGGTAATATCTTTAGATAACAAAGTATTTAATATCGGCCGGCCGGCCGTACCTGAAGGCTCCCCATCATCATTTATTCTGAACACAGATCTGTCGATACCCAGGCGCATAGCCCAGCAGTGATGATTAGCCTTGGGGTGTTCGGATCTAAGTTTTATTAAAATGGGCTTTATATCTGCTTCGCCTGCTATAGGATAAGCGAAGGCCAGGAATTTACTACCCCTATCACGAAAGATCGCTTCCGCAGGAGCAGATATGGTTTTATAAGTATCGTCAAAAAGCATTACCAGTGTAGTATATTCACGATGGTGATCATCGTGATAGAAATTATAGCCAAAGCCAGGCCCAGTTTATTGAGTTTACTTAAACGTTCATGAAAGGCCACCATACCAACAACGGCACCGAGTGTGATAACGCCTATATTCATAGCAGAAAAAACAAGCGATGGACTTGTAGAAAGCGCTTTGTGCGCTTTTAAATAGAACAATATATTCCCAAAGTTGGCTACACCTAAAATCCATCCGAATATGATATGTGCCCAATGAATGCGCGTTTTATGTACGAATACCTTTACCAGCAAACTAACGAATGATATAGCAAAAGCAAGGATATAAATAAAGAAAAGTGACGTTGTATAAGACACAGCAGTGTAAGATGCCACCTTTTTAAAGGAAATATCAATAGCGCCAAAACCTAAAAATACCAGTAGCAAATATATCCAGGCGTTGCTTACTACTTTGCGATTGGCTGTTTGCTTTTGCCAGGGAATAGAACAAAGTATAGCGGCAAAACCTATAACGAAACAAGCCAGTCTTGCCAGGTTAAAACTATCTCCAAATAACAGGAAAGCGGCAAAAAGCGAAATGAATAATGATAGCCTTTGTGCTACATCTGTACGGACAATGCCCGCGACACGTACCGAAGCAGCCATGATCCAAAATATAAGCGGCAGCAGTATACCAACAACTAAATACAGCCAAATAGGTAACTGGCTAAAAGCTACCTGCTTCACATCAGGTTTAAAAAACCACCAGGTTAACAGCATAGCCATGGAGTAATTCCAAACAATGGCTTGAAAAACATCTATTTGGTAGCGCCTTGCCAGTTTTAGCAAAACCGAAACAATAACACTACAGCAAATACTCAGAAAAACGTATAACATTTAATTTAAATTAATGTGGGTTTGTCCAGATCTGCAACCGGTCGTTTCCAACAACATAGTTATCTGTATTTATGTCGGTTATAAATGGAGACCTGATGCCATTATTTAACACGGATGTACCTGTAAAAATACGCGCTTCGTCCCATAACCCGGCATCAATAAAATGCTGCAAAGTTGTGGCTCCCCCTTCTATGATAACAGATTGTATATCCTGCAGGTACAATTGATACATGACGTATTGCGGCACATAGTAATCAAAACTTTCCAGTTGGATGTATTTAACATTTCCTTCTATAGCAAACTTCTTTTCGTTAAAAACAATGGTTTCCACTGTATTATCGAACACATTTAACGATGTATCAAGTTCCAGGTTTCTGTCAATCACTATCCTCTTCGGGGATCTTCCGGCGGCATACCTCACGTTAAGCAGAGGGTTATCTGCCACTACTGTGTTCTTCCCTACCAATATTGCATCTTCTTCTGAGCGCCATTGGTGTACTAATTTACGGCTTTCTGCACCGGTTATCCAATATTGAGAGCCATCTGCCGGGGCAAAAAAACCATCAGTGGTTTGCGCCCACTTAAGTATAATATATGGCCTTTGTTTTTGTACTCGGGTAAAAAAGCGCTTGTTCATGGCAAGGCATTCAGCTTCGAGCAAACCTACTGTTACCTTTATACCTGCATGCTTTAATTTTTCAATCCCTTTACCGTCAACCAACGGGAACGGATCGCGGCAGCCCACTACTACATGTGGTATTTGATGCTTAATGATCAAGTCGGCACAGGGAGGTGTTTTACCATGATGAGCGCAGGGTTCGAGCGATACGTAGATGGTAGACTTTTTTAACAGATCAGTATAATTAACATAGTTGTCTGTCACCATTTTAACAGCGTTTACCTCCGCATGGGCTTCACCATATTTTTGATGGTAACCTTCGCCTATTATCCTGTCTTCATAAACAATAACAGCTCCTACCATTGGGTTGGGGCTTACCTTGCCGGCACCTAAAGCTGCCAGTTCCAGGCAGCGCTGCATATATATTTCCGGTAACGCCATTGTGCAAAAGTAGCTTTTATGTTACTTTGTTGTATGAAAACTATTAAGGATGTAATACTGTCCTTTAAAAACAATCTTCAAAATCTTTATTCGTCTAACGAAGCGATAGCCATTGCCATGCTGGTTTTAGAAAACATGACCGGTATGCAGCGGTCGCGCCTTAAAGCTTTTGAACAAGACGAACTGAGCGGAGAAATATTAGAGAAGATCCACCCCATACTCGAAGAGTTAAAAACAGGTAAACCGGTACAATATATTTTAGGGACCGCGGAATTTTACGGCCTGAGCTTTTTGGTTAATCCGGCTACACTTATACCAAGACCCGAAACCGAAGAATTGGTAGAATGGATATTAGCCAATAAAAAATCAAAAGCACAACAACCCATTTCCGTACTTGATATAGGAACAGGCACCGGATGCATAGCCATATCGCTTAAAAAGCATTTAAACAATGCCCGGTTAAGCGCTATTGACATATCAGAACACGCCCTGAATACTGCCCGCAAAAACGCTACACTTAACCAGGTTGATGTCAGCTTTATTCAGGGAGATATATTAAACATTAAACAAGATTATGAGCTTTCAGGTAGCCAATTTGATATTATTGTAAGTAATCCACCCTATGTTACCGGCACAGATAAAATACTTATGCATAGCAACGTATTAAATTTTGAGCCTCATACAGCTTTATTTGTAACAGATGATGAACCGCTGCTGTTTTATAAAGCGATCGTCCGGGTCGCGTTGAATAGCTTAAAGATAGGCGGTGAATTATATTTTGAAATTAACGAAGCTTTTGGCAAAGAGATGGTTGATCTTTTAACCAATAATTACTTTAAAGACATAGAGTTGAAGAAAGACCTTACCGACCGGGACAGGATGATTAAAGCAGTAAAGTTTTAATTTAGCTACGCGGATGATGGGCTATAATTGTGCTCATTAAAAACTCCTTGTCCAGATGCGTGTAAATTTCGGTAGTAGTAATACTCTCATGCCCCAGCATTTCCTGAACAGCACGCAAGTCGGCCCCGCCTTCCACCAAATGTGTGGCGAAAGAATGGCGAAAAGTGTGCGGACTGATCTTTTGCTTTAAACCAATAACCTGGGCCAGTTCTTTTATCATCAGGAAAACATATACACGCGTTAACCTACGGCCCCTTCGGTTTAAGAAAACTATATCTTCTTCACCTTTCTGAACCGGCACATGCACACGCAGTTGTTCTATCCATATTCTCAAAGCCTTTATAGCCTGTCCTCCAATGGGCACCAAACGCTGCTTATTACCTTTCCCGGTAACTTTAATAAACTCATCATCCTTATCGAGTGATAAGTTTGACAAGCGCAGTTCCGTTAATTCTGACACGCGTAACCCGCAACTATACATTACTTCAAGCATGGCTTTATTTCTGCCGCCCTCCGGTTTTGACAAGTCGATGGCTCCAATAAGAGCATTAATATCTTCTATGCTTAATGTATCGGGAAGTTTGCGCTGGATCTTCGGTACTTCCAACAGTTCAGAGGGGTCGGTGGATATTATATCGTCAAGCAATAAACATTTATAAAAAGCTTTAACACCTGAGATAATTCTGGACTGTGTTGAGGGCACCATACCTAATTCGCTTACCCAGTTTATAAACTCACGCAAATCTCCAAGGGTAAACTTATCAGGTGCCAGCCCTTCTTTACAGGCAATCGCAAACTGATAAAGCTTATTAATATCTCGTATATATGCTTCTACAGAATTGCCGGAAAGCATTCTTTCGATTTTAAGATAAGTATTAAATAATTTTATCGCCGGCGACCACTCCAATTGATTTTAATTTTAACGATTTATAAACTAAGTTTGAGCTAATGAATATACAAATTATTAACGGGCCAAATTTAAACCTTCTTGGCGTTCGCGAAAAGTCTATTTACGGAAATACCGACTTTGAAAGTTATTTGAGCGAATTAAAGGCTCATTTTAAGAATATTGATATCGCTTACTTCCAAAGCAATGTTGAGGGCGAGATCATCAATAAAATTCACGAAGTAGGCTTTACTTATGACGGTATCGTACTAAATGCCGGAGCCTATACCCACACATCTATAGCCATTGCAGACGCTATTGCTGCCATTAAAACACCGGTTATAGAAGTGCATATTTCCAATGTATATAAGCGTGAAGAATTCAGGCACCATTCTAGGTTAGCAGCCAGTTGCAAAGGGGTTATAGCCGGCTTTGGCATGCACTCTTACCGATTGGGTATTGAAAGCCTGCTGATAAGTTAAGATCCTAAAAATATTCTTTAAAAAGCACCTATAGAAATGAGAGTAATAGCAGAACTACCCCATCCTGATTTTAAAATCACCATTATGAGTATGAACCAAAAATTCATTGTAAAGATGGAACAGGGTACACTTGAGCAAACCTACAAAGTGCCCGAGATGGACCTGACCGATGGCGTAAACTCTGTATTTGAAATACTCGATGAGGCTTTTCTTACCAAGGTTGCAGCACGCTTTACCGAAATGGGGACAGACTATCACGAGGCTTATTATAGATATAACTATTAATTGAGATTGGAATTAATAAATATCTGTATTATAATAACTTATAAAATTAAAAAGCATGCGGCCAAATTAAATTTGGCAGCCTATTAAGTATAATACGAATGAATCATAAAAATTGATTCTCAATTACATTATGAATTATAATTTAAATAAAACATTTATTAAACTGAATATCAATAGTTTAAGCATTTAATAAATTCTATACCGAATTTAATTTGGCATAAAATTACTCACTAAAAAGCCAAATTTAGCTTTCATTAGCCAACAACTCCTCTACCAGCATGGACACGCCAATGGTTGCATTAAAGGGCATTTCCACAATTGACCGATTAGCGACTGTTGGGATATTAGGGTCGATGATATATTTGATTACCGTTCGGGGTACATAGTTGATCAGTCCGGCCGCAGGATAAACGGCCAGCGAAGTACCAACTAAAATAAATATATCCGCTTGAGAGCAAAGTGCCGCTGCAGGCTCAATCATGGGTACAGCCTCGCCAAACCAAACCACATGCGCTCGTAACTGTGAACCCAACTCGCAAGTCTCCCCCATTTTTATCTCCCAGCCGTCAATAGGGTAAGTAAGCCGCGGGTTAATGCTGCTTTGCGACCGGGTGATAATACCATGCAAATGCATCACATTTTTAGACCCGGCACGTTCATGCAGGTCGTCGATATTTTGTGTGATGATCTGCACATCATATTTATCCTGCAATTGCGCTAAAGCAAAATGCGCAGCATTTGGCTCAGCCTCCAAAACAGATTTGCGACGCTCGTCGTAAAACTGCTGCACCAGTTCCGGGTTACGTGTCCACGCTTCGGGTGTAGCTACATCCTCAACATTGTAACCTTCCCACAATCCATCGCTATCCCTAAACGTTTTCAAGCCGCTCTCAGCGCTTATTCCGGCTCCTGTGAGCACCACTACTCTTTTCATAAATTAAGTTGTCTGAACCCGAATTTAGAGAATTAAAAGAATCCAGTAAAAGAGTGATCAATTTTACTGATTAAGTGAGTTTTTCGAATTTGAACTCATAAAAAAAGCGGTTAGTTGCCTAACCGCTTTTTGATATTTTGAATTAATGCTTCTTATAATGCCAATTGGCGCTCGGCACGTAAAATGGTGTATTTGCTTTTAGCCAGCTCAAAGCCGCCAAACAAAATAGCGCCATAGATAGCATCACCTATAAGCATATTGGTTTCAAAAGGATAAATGGCCCTCACCAATAAGGTTCCGTAATTAGCCCAGGTATTTGGCATTCCATACACAAATGGCAGATCCATCACCAACCAGTGTATCATTACAGATACTATTGAAGCAGCTATCACATTAAGGGCGGTCACTTTCTTGATCAGTGTGCCTACCCAAACCATCAGCATAAAGCAAGCATACATAAATAACGAACTATTATAGAATGTAAATTTACCCGCGTACATATAATTAATTATCATATCGCTTATAAAAAGCGCTAAAAGAGGCACTACATATGCTTTCCATTTATCTGTAAAGTAAGCACCACCAAATAAGGCAACAGCACCTACAGGAGTAAAATTACTTAAAGCCGGGAACTGTGTATTCACCAGGCGCATTGCTATGGCAGCCAGCACCATGGTTACAAGTACTATATTACGGATGTTTTTGTTTTGGTTTAACATATAAACTTATTGTTGTGCAAATTTACCTAATAAGCAGTGTAAATAAAAGGGCTATTTAGTAAGTAAAACAATAGTGCCAGGGTTAATGCCGGTATCAGTAACGTAACCCTTGTTGTTAACATCCTGGTTTTTACCGGTACTGTTAAAAGTGTACAACCTGCCGTTTGATGAATAATCAATAGCATCGGTTACGTAAACCTGCCCTGTAGCTGCATCTACTGCCAGGGCATAAGGCGCTTTGAACGTAGTACCATCGGTAATGAAATTTTCTTTACGAACCGATTCTGTTTTCACACTGTAAACCGAGATCTTTCCTGAATCAGTAATGTAATATGCATCATCGCCTACCACAATGAATGATGTACCGTAACCGGCGTTAATGTCATTAGAAGCTTTAACTGCATCCGTTTTATTATCAATGATAACTAATTTAGGTTTCGACGGATAGTCGGTACCATAAGCCAAAACGTAAACATCGCCATAAGCATCGGCAGCAATATTAATAGGATTAGTGGTCGTAATATCTATTTTTTTAGTTTCGGTAAGTGTATTTAAATCAATGACAGACACTGTTTTATCAGGGTTTGCATAATCTAAACCGCCGGAGTTAGCAACATATAGTTTACCGTTTGATATCACCATCTCTTCAGGGTTACGGCCTACTGTAATGTATTTATCTACGGTAAGGCTTGCGGTATCTAAAACTGCTACCGTGCCATCATAAGAGGAAATAAAAGCTTTGTTTTTATTGAAAACAATGCTGCGTGGCTGCCTGTCAACGCCTCCATTAGACAGTTTTATTTGTTTAATAGCCTTAGCTGTTTTTGCATCAACTACCTCAATTGTACTTGAAACGTTAACTGCGATGTACATTTTTGAGCCATATACTTTAGCATCGTTACCGGTATCGCCCAAACCACGGCCGTTCTGGGTTTTAAAAATATCTGATATAGTGGTTTGTGATGATATGCTAAAAAAGGTAAGCGAGCTGTTATTGCGGCTAAAGTTACCTTCATTAAGTATATAAATGCCGTTTGCCTTTACAACCGGATCCACCGGATCTGGTGTTACCCTGTCTTTGCGGCATGATGAGAATACCGTAGCGAGTGCTGCTATCGCGATTAAACCTTTAAGTTGAAGTTTGTTCATATTGATATATTTAAATGGTTATTTGCATGGTTAAACGATACGAGCGCCCCGGCATTGGATAGCTCTGGATGATCGCATAGTATTTGTTAAATATGTTGTTTGCCTCTATCGAAAGACGTAAAGGCAAATGATTGATGTTTGTGTTGTAAAGTAGAGAAACATCTCCCACAGCATAGCCCGGTACATTATGCTCGGGGTCATTGTCGCCATTGTAATTTCTTTTTGATGAAATAACCTGGTTGTAGTAAACACCTAACTTTTTAAAGTTTATACCTGCGTTTAAAGCAAAGGTGTGTTTGGGTGTATAAGCTATTTGCTGCAAGTAGGTGCTTGAAGTAGGGTCTGTTACATCAAGCGCTTGCTGGTATGTATAATTCGCCATTAATGAAAGGTACCAGTCACCCAAATTTCTTGTAGCGGTTTTTATACCGAGATCCAGCCCTTTAATATCTACTTTACCGACATTGCTAAAAGAAAAAACAGCCGGATTGGTGCTTGGTATGCCAATGATCTTGTCGCGCACGTTGTTGTAATAAACGTCTGCGCTAACAAACACATAACTTAGCAAGTCGCTAAGGTCTTTATCATAAATAGCCCCAAGGTCATATTGCTTAACTAATTCGGGCTTGATAATTCGATCAACAAAAGCGAAATAATAAAGCTCATCAAGCGTTGGCGCCCGGAAGATGTTTTTGTAAAAAGCCCTTAACTTTAATTCCTTCGAGTTAAAAGGTTGAACCGACAGCATCAACGTTGGCGATAACACCGGTGATTGGTGAAAGGCTTTACCCCTTTCAACTTTCTCGTTGATATAAGTGTGCAACAAATTCCCGGCAAGCTCCCACCTATTAAATTTAACTTTACTCGCCAGCACATTGAGCAATGTGAACCGTGATGGATAAGCATATTTGTAGATGTCGGCATCTACTTTAGTGTATGAACCATCAGCAGCGTAGGATATCGCCCAATTGTTTGTAATGTTGTAAGAGATAGCAGCCGACTGGTAAGCCTCTCGCTGTTTATAATGCTGTAAAATATAACCCTGCGTATTAAAGTAAGGCGAATCCAGGTATCGGGTTTTTAATTGAGAAACCTTGCTGCTCAATAACAATTGCAAACTATTTTTCCAGATATGTTTATACGAAGCTTGCAGTAATATGTCATCGTTATCCAGTTTCTCGCCCGGCGATTCGGTATAGAACACCACAGCACCGGGCAAGCCTCGTTTGGCGTTGTAGAAATTAGCGTGCAGGCTAAAAAGGCTGCTATCGTTCTTATTCCAGTAAAGCGATGCATCGGTTTGTAATGATCGCACCTGGCTGTTATGCCTTGTAGATAGGGTATCACTACCATCATTTGGCGTATTAAATTTATAGCGGCCGTTGGCATTGATGTAGTTACTTGTCATAACTGCCGTCCAGCGCTCACTCAATCGTTGCTGATATAGCACATAAGGATTAAAAAGGCCAAAGCTACCTGCCTTTACTCCTGTAGTGATCTCATAAGGCTTATTTTTACTCAATTGGGGAGGCATAGTTTGCAAGCTGAGCAGGCTTGCGGCGGCAAAAGCCCTCGCTGGTTGCAGCAGGTTATCGGGCTGCCCGTTATAAAGCGTTATAGAGCGGATATTGATCAGGCTGAGTTTACTTAGATCGATCTGTCCGGTTTCTGCATCGTTCAGTTGTAGTCCGTCATAAAAAACCGCCGTATGGCCTGCGCCTAAACCACGTACCGATATGGTTTTTATGCCGCCGATGCCACCGTAATCTTTAATATTAACACCACTGAAGTTTCTAACGGCATCCGCCACGTTAAAAGAGCCTGATTTAATAAAGTCCTGATTGTTAATCTGCTGTGATGGCGTAATTGAGGGGACTACAAGAGCTTTGTGGGCGTTGATAGAAACTTCATTAAGTGTGCGACTGGTGTCTGTTTGTGCAAAAACAGCGGCAACAGGCAGCAATGTGGTTACCAGGGTAGCCCTAAAATAAATTATCGATTTTTTGATTACTTTGCTGCCTTTCATAACTAATAAGCATGGCAGCGAAAAAAGAAATAGCAGACGCAATAACGGGCAATTGATTTGCCGTTGAATCACATCCACGCTTCAATCCACGAAAGCCATGAATAATATAACGCCAAGGCAGGTATTCTGACTTGCTCCCCTTCATCCTGCCTTCCCATGCGCGTTATAGCACACAGTGGCAATTATTACGGATGTTGGTTGACGGAGCTTACAGCTGCGGGACAGTTACGGATTTACACCGTATTCCCTTTTAATCTGACACCAACTTACGGTGGTATCAAAACCTAAAGCGCAGCAAATGTAGTAAACAATTGTTATCTTTAGAAATCAATCATAACTCCTTAACATAATGGCAAATGATATAATAAAAAAGTTAGAGACGCTTGAATCAGTCTTTTCTCCATCTGCACCAATACAGCAAAGAGATTTATTCTTTGGAAGGATAGATCAAATTCAAAAGGTACATAGTGCCGTTTTGGAACGCGGTCAACATGCAGTATTATATGGAGAAAGAGGCGTTGGAAAAACTTCATTGGCTAATATAATTGCCACTGTTCTACCCGATATAATAACTTCCAAAACCACGTGCAATAGAACTGAAAAGTTCAAAGATTTATGGAACAAAGCTCTTAAAAAGGTCGAATTTTCTAATATGGAAAAAAGCATCGGATATAGGGCTCATGAACGGCAAAATATTTATCAACTGAATTTATTTCTACCAGAAAAAGAGGATGTCGACTCAACCGATATCCAAAATATTTTTGAAAATTTAACTAATCCGTTACTATTCATATTCGACGAATTTGATAGTATTGAAGATGAATATACCAAAATCAAATTTGCTGATACAATAAAATCTCTATCAGATAACTCAAGTAATGTTACGATTTTACTTGTAGGCATTGCAGAAAACGTTGATGACTTAATAGGTAACCATCCTTCTTTAGAAAGATGTCTACGGCAAGTCAAAATGCCGCGAATGTCTAAAGAAGAATTAGGGCAAATTGTTACAAACGGATTAAATAAGATTCCATTACAAATAAAACCTGAAATTAAAGGTAAAATTATTGAATATTCATCAGGTTTCCCCCATTATACTCACCTCCTTAGCAAATACGCTTCAAAATCGGCTTTGGAGAATAATAAAAATGAAATAGATCAATCAGATTTCGACTTTGCGGTAAAAGAAGCAATAGAAAATGCTCAACAGCAATTAAGAAATTCTTATCGTAAAGCTACGATTTCCTCGAAAGTAAAAACTCAATTTGAAGATGTACTACTCGCAGTAGCTATTGCCGATACCGATGTATATGAATGTTCAACAACCGGTCAAATTTTAGATGCTTACAATAAACACACAAATAATCAAAAGATAAGAGAGGCCATAACTTATAATTTGGGTATGCTCTGCAAACTTGAGCGTGGCGAAATTTTAGAGAAAATTGGGAAAGGTATAAACATAAAATACAGGTTTGCTAACCCTTTAATGAAAGCTTTTGTGAAATTGGTTGGACACGAAAAAAGTAAACTGTAAGGTAAAATAATTTTTAATAAAACAAATTTGGCATGGTTATGATGGTTGTTTAAAGTATAACAGACACATTATGACAACATTGACAGCACCAAATAGATGGAGAGAAACAACGGCCGATATTGAACCCCGTTCTGAAAGCATCAACCTTTCTCAGGCAGAACGCACATTATCTATAGCTGCAGGTGTTAAACTTGCACTCAGCGGTTTCAAAGGAATATTTAAAAGTCCGTTTAGCAGTATCATCAAATTAGGCGCAGGCGGGTATCTGCTTAACCGTGGCGTTACCGGTCACTGCGACCTATATTCTGCAATGGGCCGTAATTCACTTGAGCCGGTTAACGTGAACATTCGTTCATCTTACCTGGTGAATAAGCCGCGACAGGAAGTGTATGATTTTTGGCGCAAGCTGGATAATCTGCCCCTGTTTATGAAACATCTGGAAAGCGTTGAAATTATTAGCGACACCAGATCACATTGGGTGCTAAAACTGCCAATAGGATCAGCACATGTAAGCTGGGATGCTGAGATTGTTAAAGATGAGCCGGGTTACAGCATCGGTTGGAGTTCTCTACCCGATTCAATGATAGACAATGCCGGCAAGGTTACCTTCCAGGATAGCCCTGATGGTGAAGGAACCTTAATAGATGTAGTAATATCTTACCGACCACCGGCCGGCGGTTTCGGCGGTAGCATTGCCCATATCTTAAACCCGGTATTTAAAAACCTGGTAGATAATGATGTTCGCAACTTTAAGCAGTACATGGATATTGATGGCGGTATGCCTTCAGAGAAATATGACAACGAGCCAGTCGCGATAATCATTGAAGAGACAATCGTCGACTCTGATGACGATAACACGAAAAAGCAACAAGATTCGAAATACAGATCGCACTTAGACGATCTGAATGGCAAACCGGGTAACGGAGCACCAAGCGTAGGATTGTAGTACAGTATTAAATAGAAAAGCCCCCGCCGAATGGCAGGGGCTTTCTTATGCGTTGTGCTAAAATTATTTTACAGCGTCAACGATTGCTTTGAAAGCATCAGGATTGTTCATCGCTAAATCAGCTAATACCTTACGGTTTAAACCGATCTCTTTAGCGGCTAACTTACCCATTAATTGAGAGTAAGATATACCGTGCTGACGTGCACCAGCGTTGATACGTTGAATCCAAAGAGCTCTGAATTCGCGTTTTTTGGTTTTACGGTCGCGGTAAGCGTACTGTAAACCTTTTTCAACTGTGTTTTTAGCAATAGTGTAAACTTTGCTGCGTGAACCCCAATAACCTTTGGCGAGGTTCATGATTCTTTTCCTGCGTCTTCTCGACGCTACTGCGTTAACTGAACGTGGCATTTTGTTTTCTTTTTGGTAGTGAGTGTTCCGTTTATCCGGAAGCTTTTGACTCTAATACCTGGTTAAAAATTAATTAATTACTTGCCGATACAAAGCATACGTTTTACGTTACCCATGTCAGCTTCAGATACTAAACTTGTCTGACCAAGGGCACGCTTACGTTTAGTAGACATCTTGGTTAAGATGTGGCTTTTGTATGCGTTTTTTCTTGCAATTTTACCGGTTCCAGTAAGCTTAAAGCGCTTTTTAGCACTGGAATTGGTTTTCATTTTTGGCATAACTCTATTTATATAAATGTGCAAATGTACAGATATGCAAATGTGCAAATCATTCCACCTGCGGGTTTACTCATTAAACGTTTTCATCTGCACATCTGCACATCTGAAATACGCAAATCTTATTTTTTAGCTGCTTTAGGTGCTACTGTTAAAAACATTCGCTTACCTTCAAGCTTTGGCAGCTGCTCTACTTTACCAACTTCTTCAAGCGCTTGTGCAAAACGAAGCAATAATATCTCGCCCTGTTCTTTGTAAACAATTGCACGGCCTTTAAAGTGAACGTAAGCCCTTACCTTCTCGCCTGATTCTAAAAACTTAGTGGCATGCTTCAATTTGAAATCAAAGTCATGATCATCAGTGTTCGGTCCGAAACGGATTTCCTTGATAACCGTTTGCTTGGCATTACTTTTTATCTCTTTCAGCTTTTTCTTCTGTTCGTAGATAAACTTATTGTAATCCGTTATCTTACAAACCGGCGGGTTAGCGTTTGGAGATATCTCAACCAGGTCAAGTTCAAGCTCTTGCGCTATAGCAAGGGCTTCTTTTAAAGGATAAACCCCCTGCTCAACGTTATCGCCAACAAGGCGCACTTCCTGAGCGCGGATAAACTGGTTAATGTTATGTTCGGCTTCTTTTTTCTTAAAAGGAGGCCTTGGTCCTCTGTTGAAAGGTCTGTTTAATGCCAAGTTATACTGTTATTTCTTTTATTATTTGTTGTTTAAATTCCTCAATGCTCATACTGCCCAAATCTCCTGTACCATGTTTGCGAACAGAAACCTTGCCTTCAGCTGCTTCTTTTTCGCCCACAATGAGCATATATGGTATCTTTTTCACTTCAGCGTCGCGTATTTTGCGACCAATTTTTTCATCCCTAAAGTCAATCAGCCCGCAAATATCGGAATCTTTTAACTCATCTGAAAGTTTTTTTGCATAATCTTCATACTTTTCAGATATCGGAAGTATGATAAATTGCTCCGGGGATAGCCATAACGGGAAATTACCACCGCAATGTTCAATTAATACCGCAACGAATCGTTCCAAAGAACCAAACGGTGCGCGGTGAATCATTACCGGGCGGTGTTTCAGGTTGTCGCTGCCTGTGTATTCCAGTTCAAAACGCTCAGGCAGGTTATAATCTACCTGTATAGTGCCCAACTGCCATTTTCGGCCAAGAGCATCTTTAACCATAAAGTCAAGCTTAGGGCCATAAAAAGCAGCCTCGCCGTATTCAACTACGGTTGGCAAGCCCTTCTCTTCGGCGGCTTCAATAATAGCAGACTCGGCCAGTGCCCAGTTCTCATCTGTCCCTATATACTTCGCTTTATTATTAGGGTCGCGTAGTGATACCTGTGCTGTATAATTATCAAAACCCAAAGCGCTGAAAACGTATAATACCAGGTCGATCACTTTTTTAAACTCGTCCTTCACCTGGTCCGGGCGGCAAAACAAGTGGGCATCGTCCTGAGTAAAACCACGTACCCTGGTTAGGCCATGTAACTCGCCGCTTTGTTCGTAACGGTAAACGGTACCAAACTCAGCCAGCCTAACCGGAAGATCCTTATATGAACGTGGTTTGGCCTTGTATATCTCACAGTGATGCGGGCAGTTCATGGGTTTCAGGAAAAACTCCTCTCCTTCCTGTGGTGTTCTGATCGGCTGGAAAGAATCAGCGCCATACTTTTCATAGTGCCCCGAGGTTACATACAGGTTCTTGTGACCAATATGCGGCGTAATTACCTGCTCGTAACCTGCTTTAACCTGCGCACGCTGTAAAAAGTTTGTTAAACGCTCACGTAAAGCGGTTCCTTTTGGCAACCATAAGGGCAAGCCCATACCCACTTTTTCACTAAAAGTAAATAGTTCCAGCTCTTTCCCTAATTTACGGTGATCGCGCTTTTTGGCCTCCTCGATCATATGCACATATTCAGCAAGTTCACTTGCTTTGGGGAAGGTAACGCCATAAATGCGGGTTAACTGTTTACGGCTTTCGTCGCCGCGCCAGTAAGCGCCGCCCATACTCATTAATTTAACAGCCTTGATATGGCCTGTATTGGGAATATGCGGGCCGCGGCAAAGATCGGTAAAGTTACCCTGGGTATAAAAAGTGATAGAACCGTCAGGCAGGTCCTTTATCAGGTCGAGCTTGTACTCATCACCTTTTTCAGTAAAATATTCAATAGCATCAGCCTTGCTTACCGGCTTGCGAATGTAATCGCTTTTGGTTTTGGCCAGCTCCACCATTTTGTCTTCTATCTTTTTGAACTCTTCAGAAGAAAACTCGCGGTCACCAAAATCAACATCGTAATAAAAGCCGGTTTCAATAGCCGGGCCAATACCAAATTTGGTACCCGGATAGAGCGCTTCCAGTGCCTCGGCCATTAAGTGTGCCGAAGAATGCCAATAAGTAGCCTTTCCTTTCGCGTCGTTCCAGGTCAGCAGCTTTACGCTCGCGTCCTGTTCAATCGGGCGGCTGGCGTCCCAAACTTCGCCGTCAACCTCGGCGGCTAATACATTTCTTGCTAATCCTTCGGAGATAGACTGCGCTATCTGCATAGAAGTGATCCCTTTATCGTAGGCACGAACGGAACCATCTGGTAGGGTAATGTTAATCATCTACAACTATGATTTAAATTTTAATAAATAGTATAAAAACACCGTTCGCATACTAACGCGAACTTAAACTTTCAGCAAAAATAGAATTTTAAGCGCATTTTGCGATATTCTTATTTAATTTGAGCGCTTATATCTACAAAAATGAAAATAGAAACCATCGCTGTACACGCAGGCAACCATACCGATGCAACATCAAAAGCAGTTGTGCAACCCATAATAATGGCAACCACCTTTGAGCGCGATGCCGATGGTGGATTTTCCTCCGGCTACCAATACAGCCGTGCAGCTAACCCTAACAGGGATGCTTTGGAAAAAGTACTGGCTCAATTAGAGAATGGTGCGGATGCTGCCGCTTTTTCATCGGGTAATGCAGCAGGCATGTCTGTTTTTCAATCACTTACACCAGGAACTCACATTATAGCACCTGATGATATGTATCATGGCCTGCGTAATCAGTTGAAACAGCTGTTTGCAGGTATACTGGAATTTGAATTCATAGATGTAAATGATGATGAGATACTTCGCGCCCACATAAAACCCAATACCGAGCTTTTATGGATTGAAACGCCATCAAACCCGCTGCTTAAAATTACGGATATAAAAAAAGCGGTAGCCATAGCTAAAGAGCATCACATTAAAGTGGTTTGCGATAATACATTTGCTACGCCGGTTTGCCAGCAGCCACTCTTACTGGGTGCCGATCTGGTAATGCATTCCTCTACCAAATACTTTGGCGGCCACAGCGATCTGATGGGTGGCGCACTCATTACCGCTGAAAAAGATGAGTGGTGGGAAAAAATACGTAATGTACAAACTATGGGCGGCGCCGTACCCTCCCCTATGGATTGTTACTATTTGGTACGCAGTATTAAAACGCTTCCGTATCGTGTACGCGGCCATGTGCATAATGCTCGCTTACTGGCCGCTTTTCTGGAGAGCCACCCCAGTGTTGAAGAGGTAATGTATCCTGGTTTGGTATCGCACCCGCAAAGTGATATCGTTAAAGATCAAATGCTGCTTCCGGGCGCTATGATGTCTTTTACGTTAAAAGGAGGCGAAGACGAGGCCAAAAAAGTAATCAATGCCTTAAAGATATTTACACAGGCTACCAGTTTGGGTGGTGTGGAAAGTTTGATTGAGCATCGCGCATCTGTTGAAGGGCCCGACACAAAAACACCGTTTAATTTATTAAGGGTATCTGTAGGATTAGAGCATATTGACGATCTGATAGCGGATTTAGAACAAGCTCTTAGTTAATTCAATTAATTGATTATCAATAGATAGTAAAATTAACTAAAAATTTTATTTGGATTATACATTCCTGTTGCCCTATATTTGAAACATTATTTGGTAGCAATACCACGATCAATTTTCCCTCACAAGGATGTTGATTTATAAAGAAGCGGCGAGAGATCAGGCTCTAAGAACCGCTGGCAACCCTGCAAGGTGCAGAAGGTGCCAATTCCTGTCCCGGAAAATAGGTTACCCGGGGGATATAAATTAATAGTCAAATGAAACGTCTGATTTATTTAGCCCAACAAAACACATTGCCAACCCTAACGGGTGTATCTGCTATTTACAATCCTTCTGCTGATTGTATGTGCATGTGTTGCTGCTGCTGTTGATGCAGTACACGTTACCTTTTCTGTTTCCTGAAAAATACGTGTTACCCTGCTTAGGATAGTTCTATCCGTATGCGTTGATCCATCTCAGTTTAAATCATTCTTAAAAGATACTACCATGTCTGCTCTAAAATTCGAAACATTACAACTACATGCCGGTCAGGAAATTGACCCTACTACAGGCTCTCGCGCCGTACCTTTATATCAAACTACATCATACGTATTTAATAATGCCGAACACGGTGCCAACCTGTTTGCATTAAAAGAATTCGGGAATATTTATACCCGCTTAATGAACCCCACTACGGATGTTCTCGAGAAAAGGATCGCGGCTTTAGAGGGTGGTGTTGCAGCTTTAGCCACGGCTTCGGGCCAATCGGCGCAATTCATCGCTCTGAATAACATTTTGCAGGCCGGCGACAACTTTGTTACCTCACCCTATTTATATGGTGGTACTTACAACCAGTTTAAAGTAGCTTTTAAACGTTTAGGTATTGAGGTTCGCTTTGCTGAAGATGATACAGCAGAAAATATTGAAAAACGCATTGATGGCAATACAAAAGCCATTTATTTAGAAAGCATTGGTAACCCGGGCTTTAACATACCCGATTTTGAAAAGATAGCTGAACTGGCTAAACGACATGATCTGCCACTGATAGTAGATAATACATTTGGTGCAGGTGGCTACCTGTTCCGCCCGTTACAGCACGGGGCGCACATCGTAGTTGAATCAACCACTAAATGGATAAACGGACACGGAACCAGCATTGGGGGCGTGATTGTAGATGGTGGCAACTACAATTGGGGCAATGGTAAGTTCTCTCAATTTACTGAGCCAAGCGAAGGCTACCACGGATTGATCTTTAACGATGTGTTTGGCATTAACGGCCCGTTCGGCAACATCAATTTTATAATAAGAGCACGAGTAGAAGGTTTAAGAGATTTTGGCCCAGCACAGTCTCCATTTAACTCATGGCTGAATATACAGGGTTTAGAAACCTTATCATTAAGGGTACAACGCCATGTAGACAATGCCCTTGAACTTGCCAAATGGCTGGAACAACACCCTCAAATAGAGAAAGTAAATTATCCGGGCCTTGAATCGTCACCCCATCACGCTAACGCTAAAAAATATTTAAAGAACGGTTTTGGCGCCGTGCTTTCATTTGAAGTAAAGGGTGGTCAGGGAAACGCGTCAATAGTTATTGATAATTTGAAGCTGGTTAGTCACCTGGCAAATGTGGGCGACTCGAAAACGTTGATTATACAACCATCAGCAACCACACACCAGCAATTGAGCAGCGCCGAACAGCTTTCGGCAGGTGTTACACCGGCGCTTTTGCGGGTATCAGTGGGCATAGAGCATATTGATGATATTAAAGCCGACTTTGAACAGGCGTTTGCTAAAATCAGTGAATCCTTATACGCATAAATTATTTTGATTAGTTTTTTAGTTTTTAAGTGATAGTTACGGGGAGCGGGTCCCTGCTCCCCCAATAACTAAATAATAAAATGAGTACACAGATTTTTACATATACAGAAACTTTTGAACTGGAGCTTGGCCGTAAATTACCAGGTATTGAAGTAGGTTATCATACCTACGGCTCGCTCAATAAAAACCGGGATAATGTAGTGTGGGTATGCCATGCCCTCACTGCAAATTCCGATGTTTTTGACTGGTGGAAAGGACTTTTTGGCCCCGAAGACCATTTTAACCCGGACGATTATTTTATTGTGTGCGCCAATGTTTTGGGGTCGCCTTATGGTAGCACCAATCCTTTAAGTATTAACCCGGCCACAGGGCAGCCTTACTATCTGGCGTTCCCGGAATATACCATCAGAGATATTGTTAAAGCTCATCAACTCCTGGCCGATCATCTGGGAATTGATCATATTGAGCTCCTTCTGGGTGGATCACTGGGTGGCCAACAGGCGTTGGAATGGAGTATTATTGAACCTGAAAGAATAAAGAACCTTATACTGATAGCTACTAACGCCGTGCATTCGCCATGGGGAATTGCTTTTAACGAGTCGCAAAGACTGGCCATTTCTACTGATCGCACTTTTTACGCCGGCAGTCCCGAAGGAGGAGCAAAAGGCTTAAAAACTGCGAGAAGCATCGCGTTATTATCATATCGCAACTACAAAACTTACAGTATTACCCAGCAGGAAACAGGCAATAATATTCCTGAAAATTATAAAGCTGCAGGCTATCAGAACTACCAGGGCCAGAAATTGGTTAACCGCTTTAACGCCTACAGCTACTGGTATCTGTCAAAAGCGATGGATTCACACAATGTTGGCCGTGGCAGGCATGGTGTTGATAATGCCCTTAGCCTGGTTAAGGCGCGTACACTGGTAATTGGTATAAAATCAGACCTGCTTTTTCCCATCGAAGAGCAGCAGTACCTCTTTAGGCATATACCAAAATCAGCTTTTGCCGAGCTGGATTCATTTTATGGACATGACGGTTTCCTGATTGAAACAGAAGATCTTACAAAGGTGATCACATCCTTCCTGAAAACGGATGTAAAAGGAAAAATTATTGAATTGCAAAAAATAGCTTAATGAGCAAGAAACTTAACATTGGCCTCTTTGGTTTTGGCGTTGTTGGCCAGGGGCTTTATGACATTATTAAAACTAAAAATCTTAACCTTGAAATTGTTAAGATAGCCATTAAAAACCCCGAAAAAGAGCGTACGCTACCTAAAGAACTGTTCACTACCGACCGTGACGAGATATTGAACAACCCTGAAATCAATACAGTGGTTGAATTAATAAATGACACAGAAGCCGCTTTCGAGATTGTTTCCAGGGCACTAAGTTCAGGCAAAAACGTGGTATCGGCCAGCAAGAAAATGATCGCTACTTACCTTGATGAACTTATAGAGTTGCAGCACAAACACGGCACGTCATTGTTGTATGAAGGAGCTGTATGTGGTAGTATCCCTATCATACGTAACCTTGAAGAATATTACGATAATGAGTTGCTACATTCCATAAGCGGCATATTCAATGGTTCATCAAACTACATTCTTTCAAAAGGTTTTATTGAGGGGCTTGATTACAATTCTGCATTGAAGCAGGCACAAGATCTGGGCTTTGCAGAAACCGACCCAACAATGGATGTTGGCGGGTATGATGCAAAATATAAGTTAATAATAGCTGCTGCTCATGCTTACGGCGTTGTAATTGATCCGGAAGATGTATTAAACATTGGCATACAAAACCTTGGCGCTAAAGACCTGCAATACGCGCGTGAAAAGAACCTGAAAATTAAACTGGTACCTGTAGCCAAGGAACTTGATGACCGCCATGTAAGCCTTTTTGTACTGCCAAAATTTGTTAATGAAACTGAGTTTCTGTACAATGTAGAGTACGAATACAATGGTGTAACAGTACAGGCCGCGTTTGCCGATCAGCAATTCTTTTTCGGTAAAGGCGCCGGGGGCCACCCTACCGGCTCTGCCGTGTTATCAGACATAGCCGCTTTACGGTATAACTATGCTTATGAATATAAAAAGGCCAAAGGCCTAACTAACTTGCAGTTCACCAATAACGTAGAAATAAACATATATCTGCGTTATGAGGACGAGGCTCTGGTTGAACTACTGGAATTTGACCACATACAAGAACGCTTTTACTCTGGCGATTATAAGTTTGTGATAGGCAAAATAAACCTGCAAAACCTTATTGAACATGCAGATGCCATTGCTAATGGAAGGGCTTTTATAGCCTTTGCCGACCAGCTGACTGGTGTAACATTAGCATCGGCAAAGAAATACGAAGCAGCTATATAACATAGCTACTTATTGGTTAAAGGTTGCCTTGCTAAAACAGGCAACCTTTTTTGTTTTGGTATATTCTGTAATTTAGCGGCTTATAATTTTATAATGGAGAAACTTAAACGCATCCTGTTTAATCGCACATTTGTTGTTTGGCTTTGGTTTGGTCTGAGTTTATTCGCCGTTACTAAAGACATTATTTTACACCCTGAAAACAAAGAAACATCGCATAACAACTATATCATATACAAGCACAACTATCTAAACCTTATACATCAGAAAAGCCTCTTCGGACCCGAACCGCAGTACTATTATGACCTCAATCATTACGGGCCGGTATTTGGTTTAATTATAGCGCCGTTTACTTTCTTTCCCAATCAAATTGGTGTTATACTTTGGGTGCTCTTTCTTACTTGGATAACCTACTACGCTATCATCAAACTTCCGCTCAACGAGCATCAAAAAACAATTGTATTGTTGTTGAATGTAAATGCCATAATGGGTTCTTCCGGCAACGTACAGGTAAATCCGCTCATTGCCTCGTTGGTTATCTTTAGCTTTATATTAATACGCAATCAAAAGGATTTTTGGGCAGCCTTGATGATCATTATTGGTACAGCCATAAAATTGTACGGCATAGTTGGGCTGGCCTTCTTTTTCTTTTCGGACAATAAACTGAAATTCATCCTCAGTCTGCTGTTTTGGTCAGCTGTACTGTTTGTTCTACCCATGCTGGTTTCATCGCCATCATATATCATTCAAACCTATAAAGATTGGTATCCCGACCTGCAAGCCAAGAACGCAGCCAACCTGGTATCATATCGCGGTAATGTAAGCGTAATGGGCATGATCACTAAAATATTTCATGTTAAAAACCTTTCCAACCTATTGGTGCTCGCCCCGGCCCTATTATTATTTGGGGCCTCCATGCTGAGAATTAAATTTTGGCGAAACATAAAATATCAACTACTATTAATAGCTTCTGTATTAGTTTTTACAGTAATTTTCAGTACCGGTTCTGAACCGCCAACTTATATTATCGCGTTTATTGGGTTTGGGATATGGTATGTTAATCTTAAGCGGCCTATTACAGGTTTTGAGCGACTGGTATTTATTTTCACATTACTGTTAACCGGTTTTGGCGCATCAGACCTGTTCCCGCCTGATATAAGAAAAGATTACATTGTAAAATATGCATTACTGGCTTTGCCTGCGTTTATCTTGTGGCTTAAGATAACCTATGAAATGCTGACCAGAAACTTCAATGATGAGGGCCCTGCAACAGTTTTAAACTATCAATCAACCAAGTAAGAACACTAAAAAACAAAGGCTTCCTTTCGGGAAGCCTTTTTACTTAGAACTCACAAATTAAATTAACTATATCTGGTACTATAAACTTCTGTTAGGATCCCACTTTTCAAGGTATTGGGCAACCCTGCTTACAAACGAACCACCCAAAGCACCATCAACCACCCTATGGTCATAAGATAACGAAAGGAACATCATATGCCTTATGGCAATAGCATCGCCTTGCGGGGTTTCTACTACGGCAGGTTTCTTTTTAATGGCACCTACCGCCAAAATAGCTACCTGCGGCTGGTTGATAATAGGCGTGCCCATTACATTACCAAACGAACCTACATTGGTTAAGGTAAAAGTACCATCACGTACGTCGTCGGGGTTTAGTTTATTATTACGGGCTCTGTCTGCCAGGTTATTAACCGCTTTTGTTAAGCCTATTAAGCTAAGCTCATCGGCTTTTTTAATTACAGGCACTATCAGGTTACCGTTTGGTAAAGCTGTGGCCATACTAATGTTGATATCCTTTTTCTTAATGATTTGCGTACCGTTTACCGAAACATTGATCATCGGGAAATCCTTAATCGCTTTTACAACCGCCTCAATAAATATAGGCGTAAAGGTTATCTTCTCCCCTTCGCGCTTTTCAAAGCTGCTCTTAACCCTGTCACGCCACATTACCAGTTCAGTAACATCTGCTTCAACAAATGAAGTTACGTGTGGTGATGTCTGTTTGCTGTAAACCATATGTTCAGCAATCAGCTTACGCATACGATCCATCTCAATGATTTCCTGTCCGCCCGAAACAGAGGTAGTACTTGACGGTGCTGCAGCAGCTTGTTTCGTATTATCGTTACCAGGCTTTTCTTTAGTTACTTCCTGGGCGGGCTGCACTTGTTGCTGGCTATTAACAGGGGCCGGTTGTAGTGGTGTTTCAGGATTGTGATGCCCGGATTGAGTTGTTGATGGTTGCCCGTAAGTTTTTGATGGCTGATAACCGCGTTTATTCAGGTACTCAAGCAGATCATCTTTGGTTAAACGGCCTTCCGCGCCTGTTCCGGGTATACGGTCAAGCTCGTCATTGCTGATGCTCTCCTGCATAGCAATGTTTCTAACTAAAGGCGAATAAAAACGGTTTTCATATTTTACGCCGGTTACAATTGGCTCATCCCTTTCAGCCAGTTGACTGATACCGGGTACCTCTGCGGCATGAACTTCAGTTTCTTCTTTTTCGGTTTCTTGCGGGGCTGTTTCAGTTTGCTGAAATTCAGTTACATGTGTTTCAACAACGGGGTTCTGTGAGGCTTGATCGGCAGAATTTTCATCTCCAGATTCTGTTTCTATTATGGCTATTACAGCACCAACCTGCACTACATCATTCTCTTTGCAAAGCTGCTCAACGAGCTTTCCGGATACAGGAGATGGAACTTCTGAGTCTACTTTATCAGTAGCGATTTCCATAACTGCCTCATCTACTTCAATATAATCGCCCGGCTTTTTGTTCCATTTGATTATCGTCGCTTCCGCAACGCTTTCCCCCATTTTTGGCAGTAATAATTGGTATTTGGCCATAAGCAAAACTATAGTTCAATGACCAAAATTAGGTAATTCAACCGTTAACTTGTAGTTTCTTTTAGTAAAATATTCAACATAAAAAATGCCCTTACAGCACTCTGTTCAATGTTTTGTATGCGTTTATTACTAAATGTGAATTTCTTTACCACAGTTTTATTTGCATTTGCTACTGCAACGTATACAGTACCCACAGGCTTTTCTTCCGACCCTCCGCCGGGCCCGGCAATGCCTGTGATTGCGACAGCAAAATCTGACTTAAACTGGCGTAATGCCCCTTCAACCATTTCTGTAGCTGTTTGCTCACTCACTGCGCCATATTGGTAAAGCGTTTCCTTGCTGACTCCTAATATATCTTCCTTTAACTGGTTGGAATACGAGACAGCGCCACCTAAAAAAACAGACGAAGAACCGGCATGCTGTGTAATTTGATGTGAGAAATATCCACCAGTACAACTTTCGGCAACAGAAAGGGTTAAATGCCTGCTTTCCATTTCATCAAGTACTACTTTTTCTATGGGCTTATCTTCTTCAGCCATTACATTGTCCTTAACACGCTCCACAATTTGTGCGGCAAAGGCGTCTACTTGCTGTTGCAAGAATTCCTTATGCTCACCATATGCGCTCAAACGTAAACGCACCTGCCCCATTTTGGGTAAGTAGGCCAGTTTAATATGAGATGGTAGCGCACTTTCTATATCGGCTATCCTTTCGGCCAGGTATGACTCACCTTCTCCTGCTGTAAGGATGGTTTTGTGGATAATAACGGGGAGTTTAAAAACAGTTTTTAATTTGGGAACCACTTGTTCCTTCACCATATACTGCATTTCAAACGGCACACCCGGCATTGAAACATATACTTTGCCGCCCTCATAAAACCACATACCTGGTGCTGTACCATTGTAATTTTGCAGCACTTCGCAATTCTGCGGTACCTGTGCCTGCATATGGTTTACCTCAAGCATGGGCCTGTTGTAACGTTTAAAACGCTCCAGCACAAGATTTAAAGCCTCCTCGTTCAACACCATCGGCACGTTAAAATACTCGGCAAGGGTTTGCTTGGTTATATCATCCTTTGTTGGGCCTAATCCACCGGTTATCAAAATGATATCTACCCTTGAAGACGCCTCAGCAAGCGCCTTCAGGATATGAGATCGGTCATCCGAAACGGAAGATATCTGCTTAACCCTTATACCTATTAAATTAAGCTGCTGTGCCATCCAGGCCGAGTTGGTATCAACAATCTGCCCTATTAAAATTTCGTCGCCTATGGTTATAATTTCTGCCAGCATATTCTTATCTAAAGCCTGCGTTGTTGGTGTAATCACTTCTTTTACTCAATTTAAGATCTTGTAAAATAGATGCTTTAACCTTAAGTGTTACATTGTAAGATTTGTAGTACCCAAAAGGTAGCCATTGTATAGACAGATCCCAGCAATGCAAATCCCGGTATATGGCAAACGATGTCGCGTCTGATAATCTGCGCGCTTTTAAATCATAAGTAGTATTATACTGCACCTTCCAATTTTTAGTAACACTTACGTCGCCACTGATCATCAGTGTATTTGTAGAAGATGTATTAATAATATTGTTCTGATAATTAAAACTATAGTTAAGGGATACATTCCAGGGAACATTAAAATCTATATATGCGCCCGCATCACCATTAATAAGTGCCAAACGTTGCGCTTGTTCCGGCGTCATGGTTTGTAATGCGGTGCCGGGCGCCGGTACAGCTTTTGGCCGAAATGTAGACGAATTCAAACTGGCACTCATGGAGAAATTAAAATTTCTTAGTACGGGAAATCTGCCGTCCTGCCAGGTATATCGATTAATCTGGCGGGCATACTTTAATATACTACCATTGGATATCGAATCGCGTACCAATGTTACATACGGGTCAAGCGTACCACCAAAGCTGATATTAACCTTTTGATTTAATATAGAGGTATGCCCGTTAATATTAATAGGCGATAATTTAAGAGAATCAGCCGCGAAGTTATAGAAGGTAGAGAAGGTTAAGCCCTGCAATATAGGTATCTTTCTGTCTGTGCCCGAGGTATCCGTGCTTTTAGGTTTTACCTTGGCCTCTATCGTATTATCTAATGAGAAACTTATACCCGCTTGTTTTCCGGCTGAAGGACCGCCATATGGTAAACCATCATATATGGAATATCTTTGGGCATAGTACGGGTACGGAACCGTGGCACTGCTTACTGCTGTTTGATAAAACCCATAACTCGGGTCGCCAAAATCAGGACGGTAGGTAAAACCTATCTGTGGTGTGGTAATGTGGCGTATAGCTTTGATGTTGCCCTTTTTAAATGGTATAACGCCATATATCTTGGTAGAAAAACCAGCGTTTATGCTGTAATCATAGTTACGCGAAAAGCCGGGTACAGTATCTTTAATAGCAATCACCTGCCCTGCCGTAGTTCCCCTGTCAAAACGCTGGCGGATACTTTGCAGGTACCAACGCTCTGTATAGTTTACACCGGTATTAAACTGGAAGTATTTTAAGAATGTGGTATTGAATGCTACAGGTACAGTATGTTGTAGACCACTTTGCAGCCTTTTTGAAAAGGTATTTGATTTAAACAGTTGCGACTCGGGTATATTATTCAGTTTATTGGTACCTACCAGGCTGTAACCAACCGTTATTTTCTGATACCATTTCTGCACGCCAACACGCTCTTTAGAGTCAAACGGACTTAATGTAGCCATGTTAAAGCTAAATGTTGGGAGCTCAAGAGTTACTGTCTTTTGCTGCAAATCCTGGCTATGGCCTAAACTCACGTTTAAGTTAAATGGCGAGTTTGCCCATGTTTTACCATAGGTAATACTTGAACGCAGGGTATTACGCGTAAGCGATTCCAGGTTATAGTTACTTTGGTTTACACTATTGGAGTAAAACGTAGAAGAACCCGCGTTCACTGATGCGCTGAATGTTGTACCAGGATTAGCGTTAGGGTCTTGTTGATGGCTCCACGCAATGTTAAAATCCTTTTGCGCCGGGTCACCGGGAAGGCCATAATTATGCGAACCATAACTCAATGTAAGGCTACCTCCATACTTATATCGCTTTAGATAACGCGCGTTTGTATTCACCTCAAAAGAGCCTCTTGAATACAAAGTAGCCATAGTAGTAAGGTCGATGTTATCATTTATGGCCATGTAATAACCCATGTTGCGCAAAAAGAACCCAAGCTTTTGGTCTTCACCGAACGATGGCAGGATTACACCAGAAGAACGGGAATCCGGCTTCGGGAAAAAACCAAACGGCAAGCCAATTGGTAATGGCACCCCTTCTATTTCCAGATATGCAGGGCCAGAAATGATACGCTTTTTTTGCCCGATACCTTTGGTGATCACCACACCGAAATGCGTTTCGGGATAAGGCAGGTTACAGGTACTGAAGATAACGTCGCGGTAAGCTACTTCATCCTCATTAAGGCGTTTCGCCTGCCCGCCGGATATATAATTACCCTCCTGTTCAGAGGCCGGATTCCATATCTTAACTTTTTTAGTGCGGTAATCAAATATCAGGGAGTCTGACGCAATAGGCTTTTCGTTCTTGGATTTAGATAATGGGCGGCCAACATACCTTTTCGTTTGAGGGTCAATTGACCCTCGGGCGAAAATCAAATGGGTTTTCTCATTAACGCGTATATAATCAGCATCGAGCTCAAAATCTTCATAAGTTACCCGCGCTTTCCCA
Source organism: Mucilaginibacter sp. MD40 (assembly GCF_002288635.1). GTDB lineage: Bacteria > Bacteroidota > Bacteroidia > Sphingobacteriales > Sphingobacteriaceae > Mucilaginibacter. The sequence continues at coordinate 2,721,724 of NZ_NRSW01000001.1, forward strand.
TACAGGTAAGTGATCTTGTTGTCGTTATCAACAAAGGTAGAGTCTTCTGCAACAGATTTTACAATAGATTTTAAGCCACCGGCACCAGGCGTGGTATCCCGGGCAACTATAGCATTTGGCGCATTAGAAGCACGCCCGTTAGCTGCTTTTTCTTTTCCTTTTTTGCCATACTTTATCAGCCTTTGATCTCTTACCGAATCAAGCTTGATAATGGTATCCCTTATAGATAAGCGATGATAGCCCCGCTTTGCAGAAGCCATCATGTTAACTATCAGTACAAATGCAAGCAGAAAAAAAAGCCTAACTAATTTCAAAATTGATTATGAATACTATTTTTGCAGGGTACAGTTAACAGCCCCCAAACATAATGAAAAATAAACTATTGAACAGGTTGAAAAATGCGATTGTTGGTTCATTAGCGCTGCTCATCTGCTTTCCATTATTTTCGTTCAAAGCTATAAAATCCAATAAAAATACTTCTGTTGATACTACCGTTGCCGGCTTTAAGCTCAGCACCGTAATTATTGATGCCGGGCATGGTGTTAAAGCGGAAAATGCTCCGCGCGGACATTATTCACGCGGGGCCGATGGTACTTTTTCTACGGAAAGAAATGTAACGCTGGCCATCGCACTAAAATTGCAGAAGGCCATTGAAAAAGATATAGCTGGTGTAAAGGCGGTTTTAACACGCTCTACAGAGGAAGATGTATCATTTGAACGACGCGCACAGATCGCTAATGAAAATAAGGGAAACCTTTTTATATCCATACACTGCAATTCATTACCTGACAGGGTGATAAGAGAGCGTGTGGGCGGCACCGCCCGTAGGCCAAGATACCGTAACGTGAGGGTGGCTGACCGATCAGGTAAGGGGACTTTATTTTTGATCTACGGACTAAAACGAACAACCGAGGCTGAAAATGAAATAAAAACCAACCAGGTAGAAAATGAAACTGAACTTGATGGTGGTGGATTGGACCCTAACGACCCTGTTGTAATTATACTTACCAATGAGTTCAAGCGCCGTTTCAGAAAGCAAAGTGTAAATATTGCAAACTTAATTAACGAAGAAATTGTTCAGGTTGACGGAAGGCATAGCGAAGGCTTGCGCGAACAGAGTATTTATGTACTTTGCCATGCTGCTATGCCATCCGTACTGGTGGAAACCGGATACATCAATAACCCGGACGATGAACGATATTTAAATTCAGAAGCCGGGCAAACTGAGATTGTTAACTCCATTGTACGGGCCATTACTAAATATAAAAACCAGATGGAAGGTACATCTGCGGCAAACTAATACTTATTTCTACTACTTATGAAAATTTCTAACGAAACTAAAATAGGCGCTCTTACAGCTGTGGCTATAACGGTATTGATATTGGGTTACAGCTTTTTAAAGGGTAACGATGTTTTTTCGGGCTCTAATAAATTTTACGCTATATACCGTAGCGTGGAGGGCTTAACTATTTCTAAACCCATATTAGTAAACGGTTTTCAAATTGGCCGCGTATCAAAAATGGAGTTACAGCCCGATGGCCGCACTATTGTGGAGTTTAAAGTAGATAAGAAGTATAATATACCTGACAATACACTGGCTAAATTACAAAGTACCGACCTATTGGGCGGCAAAGCCATTGTATTTGAATTAGGCAACAGTAGCAAGTACGCCGATAATACGGATACGCTACGCGCGGACATACAAGGCAGCTTGGCGGAAAGCTTACAACCGATCCAAAAGAAAGCTGAGGTTTTGATCTCCAAGGTAGACTCGGCCCTGGCTTCAATTAATCATATCATGAATCCTCGTTTCCAGGCAAATGTTGATAAAAGCTTTACCAGTATTGCCAATTCCTTACAAACACTTGAAGGGACTACGAAAAAGATAGACGCTATAGTTGGCGCGCAAAGCAGCCATATCAATGGTATTATGACCAATGCTGAAGCGGTGTCGGCAAACCTGAAAACAAGTACAGCCAAGTTAAATGGCATATCCGCCAACTTTGAACGCTTTAGTACCGATCTTGCCAATTCCAATATAAAAGGAACGATGGAAAACGCCAATAAAGCCACTGCAGATCTGCAAGCTACTATGGCAAAGATCAACAGTAAAGATGGTTCGCTTGGCTTATTAATGAATGATACCAAAATGTACGACAACCTCACAGCGGCCTCATCAAACCTTAATAACCTTTTCATTGATATTAAGGCACACCCAAGCCGTTATGTACACTTTTCAGTATTCGGTAAAAAGGGAGATTGATTTTAGTTAATTAGATATTAGAAGTTAAAGGTTAGGATGAAAATTCTGACCTTTTTTCATTTCAGCATTTTAGACTAATCGTTAATTAACCGATCTCTGCTATCTATCATTCACTAATCACAAACGTCTTGCCTTCTATTGCAAGGTCTGTTTCAGGGAAAACACTTTGAGCTTCTTCTAAAAGTTCATTGAGGGTTTTGTAACGGGCAGAAAAGTGCCCGATCAATAACCTTTCAGCATTTACTTCATTAGCAACTTGAGCAGCTTGCAATGCAGTTGTGTGATGCGTCTGATTTGCTCTGTCCAGCATATCATGCATAAAGGTAGCTTCGTGATAAAGCACCGTTACATTATTGATCTGTTTAAAATATTGTGGGTTGTACTTTGTATCAGATACGTAAGCGTAACTTTTAGGAGGCGCCGGGGCCATGGAAAGCAAATCATTTTTGTAAATGGTGCCATCTGGCGCCTCATAGTCAAGCCCTTTTTTAATGGATGTATAGTAAGGAACAGGTATTCCAATTTCCTCCACGCGTTCCATTATCAGTTTACGCATCCGCTTTTTTTGCTTAAACAAAAAACCGGTACAGGGTATGCGATGGTCAAGGGGTATAGTTTCTACACAAATATCCTGGTTCTCAAATATCTGGGCTTTTTGTGAAGGATCAGTAAATACGTACTCAATAGGATAATTGAGCGTAGTTTCAGAGTATTTAAGTTGTATTTCTATGATCTCTTTTAACGGAGCAGGACAAAAAAGTTTTAGTCCTTTTTTACGGCCATTAAGGTGCATGGATGATAACAACCCTATAAGGCCCAGGTAGTGATCGCCGTGCAGGTGGCTGATGAAAATATGATCAATGCGGCTGGGTTTTACATCAAACCGCATCATTTGTTGCTGCGTGCCCTCCGCACAGTCAATAAGGTAAAGCTTATCGTTTACATTCACTACCTGTGCGGTAGGATTCCGATTAAAAATTGGGGTTGCAGAGCTGCTGCCCAGTATTGTAACTTCAAACTTCATACCGGGTTAAACAGATAGTTATTTTACCTCTCTCTTCAATTCTTTTTCTATCTCTTCCATAAAGATGAGATCAATCCCCTCTTCACATGTAGGCACAATGGTCAACACGTTGTCTAATTGAGATATCGTTACCAAACGTGATACAGCCTCACTTAAACCGCAAAGGATAAATGACCCGTTTGCATTTTTGCATAACCTGTGCCCTACCAGTAAACTACTAAGACCTGATGAATCAGCAAACTTTACCTGAGAAAGATCAAGAATAATATTACGTTGCCCCTCGGTATTGATAAGGATCAATTCTGATTTTAACTGGGGGGTTACCAGTGAGTTTAGTTTTGATTCGTTAAGCTTGATCAATACATATTTCTCGTGCTTATCAACCGTATATTTCATTTGAATTTATTTAAAAAGCTAAGATATAAATTTTATCTCTAAATGAGTTAGAGCCTGCTAATAGCTGCATTAACGGCCTTTTCTACTCTATCAATCACATTTTCCTGATCGGGCTTAACAAAAGTTTCACCGGTTATTTTCTCATATAACTCTATGTAACGTTGTGATATGGAATCAACGATCTCTTTGGTCATCTCTGGTATCTGCTGGCCATCCTTTCCCTGGAAACCATTCTCGATAAGCCATTTTCTAACAAATTCCTTTGAGAGTTGTTTTTGGGGTTCACTATTTTGCTGGCGCTCCTCGTATCCATCCGCATAAAAATAACGCGACGAATCCGGCGTATGGATCTCATCAATTAAATAAATGGTATCCCCTATCTTTCCAAATTCATACTTGGTGTCAACCAATATAAGTCCCTGGTCAGCAGCAATTTCTGTTCCTCTTTTAAATAAAGCGCGCGTGTATTGCTCCAGCTGGTTGTAATCAGCTTCGCTAACAATGCCACGTTTTAAAATTTCTTCACGGGAAATATCCTCATCGTGGCCAACAGTTGCTTTTGTTGTTGGGGTGATGATAGGCTCAGGCAGTATATCATTTTCTTTTAAGCCTTCGGGCAGTTTTACACCACAAACCTCTCTCCTGCCGGCGGCATACTCGCGAGCTGCATGGCCTGCCAGGTAACCACGTATAACCATTTCTACCTTAAATGGCTCGCATATACGGCCAATAGTTACACTCGGATCAGGAACAGATATTACCCAATTAGGTACAATGTCTGAAGTGGCTTCCAAAAACTTAGCGGCAATTTGGTTCAACACCTGTCCTTTGTAAGGTATAGGCTCAGGAAGCACCACATCAAATGCCGAAATACGGTCAGTAACCACCATAGCCAGGTACTGACCTTTTATCGTGTAAACATCGCGCACCTTGCCTTTGTAAAAGGCTGTTTGCCCTTCAAAATTAAAATGAGTTTCTTTTATAGCGTTCATATCTCTGAGAATCAAGAGACAAAAACCAAGATACAAGATAAGTTCCTGCCTTGATTCTTGACTCTAAAAATCTTGGTTCTATTACTGAATATCTCCGTAAGCTTCCAAAATACGTTTTACCAGTTTGTGGCGCACAACGTCTTCTCCGCTCAGGTAAACAATATCAATTCCTTTTATATCGGTTAAAATGCGCAGCGCGGTGTACAAGCCCGACTGCTGTTTTTTGGGTAAGTCAATTTGTGTTACGTCGCCGGTAACAATAAACTTAGCTGATGGCCCCATACGTGTAAGGAACATCTTCAACTGCATATCCGTAGCGTTTTGCGCCTCGTCCAGGATCACAAAGCAATTGTCAAGCGTACGGCCGCGCATAAATGCTAACGGCGCTATCTCTATGGTACGGTTTTCCAGGTAAAGCTTAAGCTTTTCGGCCGGTATCATATCATCCAGCGCATCGTAAAGCGGGCGCAGGTATGGATCAATCTTTTCCTTTAAGTCACCTGGTAAAAAGCCGAGGTTCTCCCCCGCCTCAACCGCAGGGCGGGTAAGAATGATACGTTTGATCTCTTTATTCTTCAGCGCACGCACGGCCAATGCAACCGCGGTGTAGGTTTTCCCCGTACCGGCAGGGCCAATAGCAAATAGGATATCGCTTTTGGCAAGGCTATCTACCATACGGCGCTGGTTTGGCGTACGCGCCTTAACCATTATCCCATTAGGGCCAAAAACAATCACTTCACTACTGGCAAACTTATCTGTTGCGCTTTCTGCAGTATTTGTAGTGTTTACCGATGGCCTGGCACCAAGTATACGTTCAACATCGTTTACATTAAGGCTCTCATATTTTTCAAGGTGTTGTACCAGGGCATTAAATTTTTCCTGAAAAATATTTAATTCGTTTTCATCGCCCAGTATTTTAACCTCACTGCCGCGCGCAACTATTTTAAGCTTAGGGTATTGTTTTTTTATGATCTCAAAATGATCGTTATTGGGCCCCCACAATACCGCCGGATCTATTTGTTCAATGGATAGTTTTAGCTCGTTCAATACTTGGTGTTTTTTATTGAGTTGCGAATTTTTATGAATTAAAAATTGAATATTTGCACCTTTAAATGCAGTACAAGATTAGCAATAAATATTTATAAAATTAATGGCAATTATAACTTTAACTACTGACCTGGGCGATAAAGATATTTATCAGGCTGCCCTTAAAGGTAGTATTTATAAGTTGTTGCCAACAGCTAATATTGTTGATATTACTAACAATGTACAGGCCTTTAATGTTCAGCAGGCTGCATTTATTTTAAAGAATAGTTACCATTATTTTCCTGAAGGTACCGTACACTTAATTGGTATTGATACGGTATATAGTACTTATACCCGTTACCTCGCTATAAAACACAATAACCACTATTTTGTGGGTGCCGATAACGGTATCTTTTCATTGATGTTTGATAGTGGACCTGATGAAATTGTGGAGATCAACATTATGCAGGACCTTAAGTTTCTGCACTTCCCGCTGGCCGACATTTTTGTTAAAGCCGCCTGCCACCTGGCAAATGGCGGCAGCCTTGCAGAAATTGGGCTACCCGTACCTGGTGTTGAGAATAAGATGAACCTGCAGCCTGTGATAGAAAAAAACCTGATCAAAGGAGTAGTGATATATGTAGACTCATTCCAGAATGTAATTACAAACATCACCAAAGAATTCTTTAACCGGGTACAGCAAGGCCGCCGGTTTGTGCTTTACTTTAAACGTAACGAAACCATTAGCCAATTAAGCTGGCATTACAATGAAGTTCCGGAGGGCGAAAAACTTTGCCTGTTCGGGATCAGCGACCATTTAGAGATAGCTATAAATAAAGGCAACGCCAGTGGCTTGTTGGGCCTAAATATTGGTGATAGCGTAATTATCGATTTCCAGTAGTGCGCATTTTTTTTATAAGTGGCAAGCCTGTTTATTGCAATTATTTTTCATACTTATACTGCACCCATCAGAATTCCTCTTGCAAAATCCGTTAAGGTTGTAAATTGGCCAAGTAACAGCCTAAAGAAAATAATCAGCAGCGTGGCCAATAAAAAGTACCTGCTTTTGGGGAATGATATGATATTAATTACTTAATAACTACCGTCACTATCTAAATAAAACTGATTGTTCTCACCTTTGCGTCAATTTTAGTGCTGTTTATCGTTAAAAGGAAAACAAAGGTGTAATTTTACCCCTTTGTACACACTAATTTAATACATGGCACGAGGACGACTGAATAGTGGCAGTAAGGCGGAAGCAGAATTACCAAAAGCAAAAATAAATCTGGATAGCTTAAAGCGTATCGCCAAGCTCATTTCTTACTTAAGGCCCTATAAGGGCAAGTTTATTGCCGGCATTATTTTTTTATTTATTTCCAGCCTTACAGGTTTAGCTTTTCCCTCCCTTTTGGGTGCGCTGATTGATGCTGCGCAGGGTAAACAGAAGTATGCTTTTTTACCTCCTACTATCAATGCTATTGGCTTATTGGCATTTACTATATTATTTGTACAGGCTTTTGTATCCTTCTTTAGGGTAGTTTGGTTTGTGCAGGTTGCCGAAAAGGCATTGGCAGATATACGCCGCGACACCTATTTCAAGTTGGTTACTTTACCTATGAACTTTTTTGCCAACCGCCGGGTTGGGGAACTAAATAGTCGTATTTCTGCTGATCTTTCACAGATACAGGATACCATGACCACTACTTTTGCCGAGATTATAAGGCAACTGGTATTACTAATAGGTGGCATTACGCTATTAACTATAGTATCTTTTAAGCTAACCCTTGCTCTGCTGCTAATGCTACCAGTACTTATTGTTGTAGCGGTGTTTTTTGGGCGTTTTATTCGTAACTTATCCAGGCAGGCGCAGGATAAATTGGCTGAATCAAATACCATTATTGAAGAAACTTTACAGGGCATTGCCAACGTTAAGGCATTTGTAAATGAGGCTTTTGAAGCTGGCCGTTACAATAAAAACCTGCGCGAAGTGGTAAAAATAGCGGTTAAAGGCGCGGTATATCGCGGCATATTTGCATCATTTATTGTTTTTTGTCTGTTTGGAGCTATTGTAGGTGTAATATGGTATGGCTCTATACTGGTTCATCAGCATGAGCTTTCTGTAGGCAGCCTTACTACTTTTATATTATATTCAATTTTTGTTGGCGCGGCTATGGGCAGTTTTCCAGAATTGTATGCTAACATCCAAAAAGCTGTAGGCGCCAGTGAACGTGTTTTAGAGATCCTGGATGAAAAAGGCGAAGACATCTCTATCAATGTTGAAGACAACGCCATAAAAAAACACATCAATGGCAATCTTGAATTCAATAGTGTTGAATTTGCTTATCCATCCCGTTCTGAAATAACCGTGTTGAAAGATGTTTCCTTCACCGCGAATGCAGGGCAAAAAGTGGCCATAGTTGGCCCGAGCGGTTCAGGTAAATCAACTATGGCGGCTTTAATACTGCAATTTTATCATCCGCAGAATGGCGCTATAAAGTTTGACGGCAAAAATGCTGACCAGTACGCGCTCACTGATATTCGTAACCAGGTAGCTATTGTACCGCAGGATGTATTGCTATTTGGCGGTACTATAGCAGAAAACATTGCCTATGGTAAATTGAATGCATCGCGCGAGGAAATAATTGCCGCCGCTAAAAAAGCAAATGCCGATAGTTTTATTACCGGTTTTCCTGAAGGGTATGAAACTGTAGTGGGCGAGCGTGGTGTAAAGCTTTCCGGAGGACAGCGCCAGCGCATTGCCATTGCAAGAGCCCTACTTAAAAATCCGGCTATCCTCATATTAGACGAAGCCACCTCTTCCCTGGATTCAGAATCTGAACGCTTGGTGCAAGAAGCACTTGAGGTACTCATGAGAGGCCGTACTTCTATCATCATAGCACACCGTTTATCAACCATTCGCGAAGCCGATAAGATTATTGTGCTGGAAAAAGGTAACATTGTGGAAAGCGGCAACCACCGGGAGTTAATAGCCAACGAGAAGGGCTTATACCGATATTTGAGCCAGTTGCAATTTGAGAATGCTTAATTTTTAAGCTTATAGTTGATGGTTCATAGATCATAGTTGAAAAATAGCTGTAATCTATGAACTACTACCCATGAACTAAGACTAAATGAAACTAACTATACACGGGGCAGCCCGGCAGGTAACCGGCAGTATGCACTTGCTGCAGGTTGGCCAATATAAGATATTGATTGATTGTGGACTGGATTATGAGAAGGACCACAATATGCAGATCAACGAAGATTTCGGCTTTAGGCCGGAAGAGATCGACGTTGTAATACTTACGCATGCCCACATAGATCATACCGGTAACTTACCAACGCTTGTACGGATGGGTTTTAACGGGCAGATATTATGCACCCCACCCACGGCAGATCTGACAGAGCTTTTGCTAATGGATTCGGTAAATATTTTCCTGCAAAAAGCTCAAAAAGGCAACAAGCATCGCCGCAGGCATAAACACAGCAGCAGCGGCCCGCAACCCCTGTACTTGCAAAAGCACGTAATGGATACCGTGGAGCGCTTCATCACCATCAACTTTAACAAGCCATTTAAAATAACCGGCGATATTGAAATAACCTTTGTACCAGCAGGGCATTTGCTTGGCGCCGCCGGCGTAGTGTTAAAGGTAAACGACGAGGGTGTAGAAAAAACAATTGCTTTTACCGGTGATATTGGCCGCAAAGGCTACCCTGTACTGAATGACCCTCAGCCTTTACCAAAAGTTGATTACCTGGTATCTGAAGCAACTTACGGAGGCCGCAACCACAGCAAAGGCAAGGGTGTGCAGGAAACGCTTGAAGAGATCATAGATAAGGTTTGTATTAAGGAACAAGGCCGATTAATTATCCCCGCGTTTAGTATTGGCCGTACGCAGTCGCTGGTTTTTGTATTAAATAAGATTTTTAGCAGCGGCGCTTTGCCGCCGGTTAAGGTTTTTGTAGATAGCCCTATGGCAAGTATGGCCACGCAGATCTATCGTAAGCACCACAACCAGGTTAACCCGGAAGCTCAGGAGTTCTATAACACGCAGGGCGACGAGTTTGATTTTGACAACCTTACCTATGTGGAGACTTTGAAAGACAGCAGGCAGGTATCTAATTATTTTGAACCGTGCATTATTATCTCATCAGCAGGTATGCTGGAGGGTGGCCGTATACAGGATCATTTATTCTATAATATTCAAAATTATTATTGCACCATTCTTTTCATTGGCTACTGTGCAAAGGGCACGTTGGGTCATCGCTTACTCCGCGGCGACCCTATTGTGCATATTAAAGACCGCGACCTGGCCGTTTATGCCACCATCAAACAAACTGATGTATTGAGTGCCCACGGCGACCATGAAGACCTTGTGAATAATGTTAGATCACAGGATCCCGATAAACTCAAAGGTGTTTACCTGGTACATGGCGAAACGAGTGCGATGCAGGCGCTGGCGGAGACATTGGAAAATGAGAAATATAAGGTAACTATTCCCGAAAAGGGCATAACCTATGATCTGTAATAGGATAATTTAAATAGCAAATCAGACAGTTTTAGCGCCCTTAGACATTTCCCCATCCGTTTGCCAGTACATCGGCAATGTGCATGGTTTTTAAAGGGATGTTGTTTTTATCAATATATCCTTGCAAATGCAGCATACAGGAAGCATCTGTTGAGATAATGTACTCCGCGCCTGCAGCTATCGCGTTATCAACTTTTTGCTGGGCCATTGCCGTAGATATGGCATCGAACTTTACTGCAAAGGTACCGCCAAAACCACAACAGGTTTCACCGGCTTGCAGTTCAACAAGTTCCAGACCATGCACTTTTTCAAGCAGTTTACGGGGTTCTTCTTTAATATGGCATTCACGCAAACCCGCGCAGCTATCATGGTATACAGCACGCCCGTCAAGTTCGGCACCGAAATAGTCAAACTGTAGTATATTTATCAGGAAATCGCTCAATTCGTATATGTTACCTTGTATGTTCCGGCATTTATTATGCGAGGTGGTATTGGTAAACAAATCATTGTAATAATTACGTACCATGCCGGTGCATGAGGCAGATGGTGAAACAATTACACTATCTTCCTTAAAATCCGAAAGAAATTTACTTCCGATAGTTTTGGCATCATCCCAAAAACCGGAGTTAAATGCAGGCTGACCGCAACAGGTTTGTTCCGGGTTATAGTTAACCGTGCAACCGGCTTTCTCCAGCACCTTTACAGTGTTAAAAGCGGTATCGGGATATAACTGGTCAACAAAACACGGTATAAACAGATCAACGGTCATTGGTAAAAATTAGCTGGCGCTAAATTCCACATTTTTCTTTAAAATTTTCTCGGTTTTTAGCAATGAAAACAACAGCAACAACCCGATGACGAAGAATGTTCCCAATATTAAGGTTGAGTTCCGCATGCTTCCTGTGAGTTCTTCAACAAAACCAAAGCTGAATAAGCCGCCTACAATAGCCAGCTTTTCGGTAACATCATAAAAGCTAAAAAAGGATGCAGTATCGCTAATATTCTCGGGTAAAAATTTGGAATAGGTTGACCTTGAAAGCGATTGTATCCCTCCCATAACCAGGCCCACTACTACCGCTATGATGTAAAATTGTGTTGATGTGGTAGTAAAATAAGCGGCTATGCAAACACCTATCCAAATAAAAACAACAAATATCAGCACCCTTACGTTTCCATATTTATCAGATAAGCGCGACATCAGCGTTGCCCCCACAATGGCCACCAATTGAATAATAAGGATGATGGAGATTAAGGCCGACGTTTCCATCTTTAATTCCTTAGCGGCAAAGCCGGTAGCTACCAGCATAATGGTTTGCACACCCATCGAGTAAAAAAAGAACGATGGTAAAAAACGTTTGAGCAAAGGCATAGTTTTTACCTTTTGCCATACTTTACCTAACTCCTCAAACCCACCTTTTATGATATTTTTGTGGTGTGATTGCGCATTAGGGCTGCCTTTGGGTAAAACGCTGAATGGTATCATGGCAAAGCCTATCCACCATATGCCCACCAATAAAAACGAAAGCCGGGCAGGTAAAGATTTGTCAGTTATCCCAAATATCTCAGGCTTCAACACAAAAGCAAAGCATACCAGTTGCAACAAAACGCTGCCGATATAACCAAAGGTAAAGCCCTTAGCGCTTACCTTGTCCTGCATATCAATCGTGGCTATTTCAGGCAGGTAGGAATTATAAAAAACGAAGCCACCGCTGTAACCAATTGCCGCCAACGCGAAGCAAATTACGCCCAACTCTAACGTGGATGCTTTAAAGAAAAATAATACGCAGCAAGCTAAAGAACCTAATAAGGTAAAGAATTGCATAAATATCTTTTTGTTACCTCTGTAATCAGCAACGGCGCTTAAAACCGGTAGCAGGATAACCATTATCAGATACGCTGTGGCCAGGGCATAATCTGTAAGCGCTGTATTGACAAAACTCATCCCAAAAAAGCTCACTTTATTACCCACGGCTTCATTTTGGGTGATAGCCACATAGTACGCAGGGAAAATAGTTGATGTGATAACAAGATTATACGCCGAGTTGGCCCAATCAAACATGGCCCAGGCGCGTATGGTTTTAGGATTATTTTTTGCTTCCATTGCTGTTTAAAAGTATGCAATTTTCAGCTTTTACAAAACATCTATGATTGCCAGCTCAATTAGTTCATATTAAGTTGCCGCTGCCGCTAACAATAGGCATTTCAAAACTGTTATGTTTGCATTGTACTTTTTAGCTGATACGATTAGTATCTTAGCGCAACAACCATCTATGTCAAAAAAGAAAAAGAAAAATAAATCGTCTATAGACCAGGTGCTAACGCAAATGGTGTTAGACATATTTGAGCAAAACGGGAATACGCCACTTAATTATAAACAAGTATCGGCCAAGTTAAACGTGCGCGACCCTGAGGCACGCGCCGTTATCAATGATATCCTTGACGAAGAAACCTTTAAAGGGGTTTTGAAGGAAATATCTCCGGGTAAATTCCAGCTACTGGAGCTGAAGACCTTTGTTGAGGGCAGGGTTGATCTCACCAATGATGGCTCGGCTTTTATTGTTACCGACGACGAGTTCGAGAGCGACATTTACATAGCCCCACGTAAACTACGAAACGCTCTAAATGGCGATTGGGTGAAGGTGTATGTGTATGCCAAAAGCCGCGGAAAACGCAAAGAGGGTGAGATAATTGAGATACTGAAGCGCCACAAAATGGAGTTTACCGGTGTGGTGCGTTTATCAGAGCATTACGCGTTCTTCCTGGCGGATGACAGAAAAATGATGCATGATATTTTTATTCCGCTAAGCGAATTAAATGGTGCTAAAAATGGCATAAAGGCAGTTGCAGAGATAACTGATTGGCCTGCCGGTGCTAAAAACCCGGTTGGGCGCATAAAGCATGTATTGGGTCAGCAGGGCGAGAACGATACCGAGATGAACGCCATTTTGGCTGAGTATGGTTTCCCTCTCAGCTTCCCCGCGGAGGTTGAACGTGAAGCAGAGGAGATCCAGGATGTGATCTCAGAAGAGGAAATTGCCCGTCGACGCGATTTTAGGGAAGTGCTTACTTTTACCATCGATCCATTTGATGCCAAAGACTTTGATGATGCCTTATCCTTTAAAAAACTGGATAATGGCAATTATGAGGTCGGCGTGCACATTGCCGATGTAGCTCATTATATCATTCCTGATTCTGCCTTGGATAAGGAAGCTTACGAGCGCGGCACATCCGTTTATTTGGTTGACCGGGTAATACCCATGCTCCCCGAGCGCCTGTCAAACGGCTTATGCTCACTGCGCCCTAATGAGGATAAATTATGCTTTGCCGCTGTATTTGAGTTGGATGAAGAAGCTAACATACATAACGAATGGTTTGGCAAAACGGTGATACATTCTGACAGACGTTTTACTTACGAAGAAGTGCAGGAGGTGATAGAAACCCAGCAAGGCGACTTTACCGAAGAAATTTTAAAGCTGAATGCTTTAGCCCACAAACTTCGTGAACGCAAGTTTAAAGCAGGAGCCATCAGCTTTGAAACTACAGAGGTTAAGTTCAAACTGGACGAAAATAGCAAACCTATAGGTGTTTATGTGAAGGAAAGAAAGGACGCGCATAAACTTATTGAAGACTTTATGCTGTTAGCCAACCGTAAAGTTGCCGAGTATGTGAGCAAGATGGGTAAGGGTAAAAATAAATACACCTTTGTTTACCGCGCACACGACTCTCCCAAGCCTGATGCCTTGAACAGCTTTGCGCAATTCGCTGCAAGGTTTGGTTACAAGATCAACACTAAATCGGATAAAGAGATCGCCAAGTCGCTTAATTATCTGATGGAGGATGTAGAGGGAAAAAAAGAGCAGAACGTACTTACACATCTGGCCATACGGTCAATGGCTAAGGCTATTTACACCACAAAGACATCCAGCCATTACGGTTTGGCATTCTCTCACTATACGCACTTCACCTCACCAATTAGGCGATACCCTGATGTGATGGTGCATAGGCTGCTGTTCCACTACCTTAATGGTGGCAAAAGTGCTAATGCCGACCATTATGAGGAGTTATGCAAACACAGTTCGGCAATGGAAAAACGTGCTGCCGATGCGGAACGCGCATCTGTTAAATATAAACAGGCCGAATATCTGCGCGACCAGGTAGGCAATGTGTTTACCGGTATCATCTCCGGCGTAACCGAATGGGGTATGTATGTGGAGTTGACTGAAAATAAATGCGAGGGAATGATACGTCTGCGCGATATTACAGACGATTTTTATACCTTAGACGAAAAGAACTATGCTATTATTGGCCAGCGTAAAAAGAAGATCTATCAGCTGGGTGATGAGGTAAAAATAAAGGTAAAAAGTGTGGACCTGACTAAAAAACAGATTGACTTTACCCTGATAACGAATAATATTTTATAAATGATTTAGTGACTTAGTGGCGGTAGATTAAAATTGACCACCACTAACTACTCACCAATCACGCCCTGAATGAGACAACTCGACGAGCTGCAATCGCTGATTGCCAATTCCGTAGCCGATCTGAAATTCCCCGCATACCCGGCGGAATTATACGAGCCTATCCAATACATACTTGCATTAGGTGGAAAGCGAATGCGCCCTGCCCTTTTGTTAATGGCCTGCGATCTGTTTGGGGGCGATGTTAACGAAGCACTCCCCCCTGCCCTTGCTATTGAGGTGTTCCATAACTTCACGCTGATGCATGATGATATTATGGATAATGCACCAAAACGCAGAGGTAAAACCACTGTTCATGAGAAATGGAACAGCAATGTAGCCATCCTTTCGGGTGATGTAATGCTTATTGAAGGTTATAAGCTGATGATGCAGGTGCGTGAAAATATCCTTCGCACCGTGCTGGATATTTTCAATGATACCGCCGTTGGTGTTTGCGAAGGCCAGCAGTTGGACATGACCTTCGAAACCAAGATCGATATCAGTATCGAAGAATACATCAACATGATTCGACTGAAAACAGCAGTGGTATTGGGTGGCGCGCTCAAGATCGGTGCTTTGATAGGCAATGCTGATATTAAGGATGCGGAACTGCTTTCTGATTTCGGTATTAACTTAGGTATAGCATTCCAGTTGCAGGATGATATACTGGATGTTTATGGGGACCCGGAAAAATTTGGCAAACAAGTAGGCGGCGACATCATCTCCAACAAAAAGACCTACTTATTTATCAAAGCACTTGAACTGGTTGAAGGCAAGGATGCCCAAGAACTTGACCAATGGGTTACTTATAAAACTTTCGATGCTGCAGAGAAAGTAGCTGCAGTTACGGCTATCTACAACAAAGCCAACATTCGTCAGTATGCAGAAGCCGAAATGCACAGCTATGCCGATAAAGCTTTTGCTGCCTTAGATAAACTTACTCTGCCCGAAGAAAACAAACAATACCTGCGCGATTTTGCCGATGGGTTGTTGGTAAGGGAATATTGATATTACAATCACAATGAAGAAACTTTTATTTATCGCTATTTGCCTATTCTTTTTTAATAAAGTAGAGGCCCAGATTACTGATACTGCTAAAGTTGATACGCAAAAATTCGTGCGAGTAGAACAGCCTCCGCAAGTAATCGGTGGAGAATCTAAGCTATTTTTTTACTTAAAAAAGAATTTGAAGTATCCCAAAAGCGCTAAAGAAAACAACATTCAAGGCACGGTGCGGGTAACATTCGTGGTTGAGCGAGATGGTCGCCTAAGTGATATTAAAGTGAAAAAAAGTTTGTCTGAAGATACCGATGCTGAAGCAATCCGGCTAATGTCTGATCCCAAAGCTCCAAAATGGATTCCGGGCATGGAGGGCGGGAAGCCCGTTCGGGTACAATATTCTATCCCTGTTTATTTCAGGTTAGATAATTGATAGTGTAAATCAAGATTCTCGCCAGTAAGCCACAGTCTCGGAAATTTTACAAACATTCCCACCTGCAAATGGTGTCCGCATGCGTACCTTTAAGTGCACCATCACTCCTTTCATAATGAAGAATTTCAAATTAGCAGGATTTGTTATCTGCTTATTTCCTGCGTTCACATTTTGCGCCAGTGCCCAAACATCCGGCGGTAAACTTAAGCCTGAGCAAGCCATCATGGATGTTCGCCATTATAATATTACAGTCAGTTGCAATTTTCAGCAAAGATCTATCGAAGGTAACACCACTGTTGACGTGATAATGAAACAGCCAACCAAAACACTGGTGCTTGATTTGCTGGACTCTCTCCATGTAAGTGATGTAGCGGTTAATGGCAAAAAAGAACCGTTCGAACATAAGAACGGCCTCATCACCATCAGCCTTAATAAAGAACTTGCTGCCGGGAAGGCTGCTATAAAAGTAATTTACAGCGGTAAGCCACGCATAGCTAAAAGACCACCATGGGACGATGGTTTCACCTGGACGCAAGACTCAACCGGTCACCCGTGGCTGGCGGTTACGGCAGAACAAACTGGTGGCAAGATATATTTCCCCTGCAAAGATCATCCAAGCGATGAGCCTAACGAAGGAGCAGATATGTATATCACCGTACCGTCAGACCTTGTAGTTGCCGGTCCCGGTTTACTTAAAAGTATAAGTAAAAAAGGCAATACTGCTACTTACCACTGGCAAACCAAATATACCATCAATAATTACAGCCTGGTTTTTAACGCTGGCGATTACACAGTTGTGAAAGGCTCATACAAATCTGTTGCAGGCAATACTGTTCCTGTGCAATTCTATGTATTAAAGGAACATGCTGCACAGGGTCCTCACCTGGTTGATATGGTTATTAAAGCTGCACAGGCTAAAGAAAAATATTTCGGCGAATACCCGTGGGCAAAAGAGAAGTTAGGCATAGTGGAAACTCCCCACTTAGGTATGGAACACCAGAGCATGAACGCATATGGTAACAAATTCAGGTACACCAAAGTTGGTGGACAGGATTTTGACTGGCTGATGTTCCATGAGTTTGGCCACGAGTGGTGGGGTAACAAAGTTACCGCCCGCGACTGGGCCGATTACTGGATACATGAAGGGATCGACACTTATGCCGATGCGCTGCCCATATTAGATCTGGAAGGCCGGCAAGCGTATATTGATCATTTTAAAAGATCAGCATTTGGTTTTCAAAACAAACAACCAATAGTACTGGGTAAGGACATCGATGAAGCATCGGCATACAATGGCGACATCTACGGCAAAGGCGGCTTCTTTATGCATACACTCCACTATGTAATGGGCGACACCTTGTTCTTTAAAACATTAAAAGGCCTTGCTACCGAACCGCAATTTACCTACGACCATCAGAACGTAACCGATGATGTGGAACGATACTTCAGCAAAGCGTATGGCCAATCGCTGAAACCTTTGTTTGACATGTACCTGCGCACTACAGACAAGCTCGAGATAGATGTAAAAGCCCGTCCAGGCGACAGCTACCAAATTAAATTACAAAATATCAATATGCCTTTGCCGGTAGATGTTGTTATCGATAAAGGCAAGCAGCGCCTGATGCTTTCGCCTCAAGGCCAAACGGTTAGCAGTAAAACTATACCTGTAATAGATCCTGATAGTTGGTATTTGAAGAAAGTGATATTGGAGTAACAACTCATTTTCAGTCTGAGTTTGGTCGAACACTAAAAAAGCCTTTAGCAGTCTGACAAGTACATTTACTGTAATCATCCAAATAGCGTGTAAATAAACTATCTGACTCGTAACTATAATTATTTTCTAAGATTGCCACGTCGCTCCCGCTCCTCGCAATGACATGATAACAACAAAAAGCCCCGATCAAATTTGACCGGGGCTTTTCTTTATCTGTAAGTTGAAGATTACTCTGCGGTTACTTCTTCAGCAGTGTCAGCAGCTTCTTCTTTTTTTGCTTTTGGTGCAGCAGCTTTTTTAGCCTTTGGAGCTTCTTCAACCGCTGGTGCTTCAACTGATTTAGGAGCAACTACTTCAGCAACGGGTGCTTCTTCTAAAGGAAGTACTGATACGTATGAACGGTTATCAGCTTTCTTTTTGAATACAACTTTACCGTCAATAAGAGCGAATAAAGTGTGGTCTTTACCGATACCTACGTTAAGGCCCGGATTGTGTTGGGTACCACGCTGGCGAACAATGATGTTACCTGCAATAGCTGGCTGACCACCAAAAATTTTGATACCTAAACGTTTGCTATGCGATTCGCGGCCGTTTCGTGAACTACCGGCCCCTTTTTTGTGTGCCATTTCTTGATATTTTTAACAGGAAAGTCCTGCAAGTTTAAAATCTAATTATAAAGTGATACCAGTGATCTCGATCTTGGTGAATTGCTGACGGTGACCGTTTTTCTTTTTGTAACCTTTTCTTCTTTTCTTTTTGAAGACGATTACTTTATCACCTTTTAAATGAGACACGATCTTAGCTGATACTTTAGCGCCTTTTAAATCAGAACCTAATTTGAAAGAACCTTCGTTTTCTGCTAACAACACGTTGTCAAATTCAATATTAGCGCCTTCATCTCCCTGTAAGCGGTGTACAAAGATCTGCTGGTCTTTTGCAACTTTAAACTGTTGCCCGGCTATACTTACTATTGCGTACATTGTTGGTTAATTATTATTTTAAATTTTGAGGTGCAAATATATAGATTAATATTTTAAATAGCAATGCGAGGCTAATTAAACTTATTTATTAATACTTCTTAGCCTTGCTTCATTGTCATCGAGTTTACTCTGTATCTCCTTTATCAGCCTTTGATTGGCATCAATAAGCTTATCGTTACCTTGGTAAGCATCGTCAAAAACAACGCGTTTAGTTTTACGCTTATATTTAAATTCGATGATATAACGCATGGAACGTGTTTTAGCATCCTGCTTGGTTTCATTCGATGGAAAATCCCAAAAACCTAATTCTGCTGCTTTACGGTGAAGATAAAGCAAATCGTCTTTGCTTAGCTTCATATGCATTCTAACTAATGAGTCCTGTCGGTTTACAAACTGATAATCGCCTGTAATAGAATTATATTTATTCAAAAGGCTATCATTGTAACCATACTCCAGTTTCAGTCCTTCAAATTCTGAAAACTTATATGGCGCGTTCTTAACCATCATTCCATAGTAATACACACAATAAAGCATAAACGGAACTGCAACACTCAGGATAAGGAATATCTTCTTAGCTTTATTAGACATCTTTTATATAATTATCGAATTTTTGATTTATTGAATTACAGTTCAACATTTCCTTCAGCTTGCGGGCCAAGCTCTCCCTCCCACTTACTTACAACCGCAGTAGCCATAGCGTTACCTAAAACGTTGGTTGCAGAACGCCCCATATCCAAAAGCGGGTCGATACCGATCAATAGCGCCAAGCCGGCTTCTGGAATATTGAACATAGCTACGGTACCTGCAATAACCACCAGTGAGGCGCGCGGCACACCGGCTATACCTTTACTGGTAAGCATAAGTACCAACAGCATTGATAATTGCTGTTGAAATGAAAGATGGATGTTATAAGATTGCGCAAGAAAAAGCGACGCAAAGGTCATATACATCATGGATCCATCAAGGTTAAACGAGTAGCCCAATGGCAGCACGAAACTTACAATTTTATCTTTACAGCCAAAGCGCTCAAGCTCTAACAATACTTTTGGATAAGCAGCCTCACTGGTAGAGGTACTAAAGGCAATCAGTATGGCATCTTTTATCCTGCTGATCAGGTTAAACACTCTGCCCTTCAACACGAAAAACCCTGCTAACACGATCACCAGCCACAATAATAGTAACGAGAAATAGAACTCGCCGATAAAAATTGCATAAGTGGACAAGATGCCCAGCCCCTGTTTAGCTATGATGGCAGTAATGGCACCAAAAACCGCCAGCGGTGCCAGTTGCATTACATAACCGGTTATTTTCAATATCACATGTGCAATAGCATCCAATGCCTTTACAACAACATCACCCTTTTCGCCAATGGCAGCCGTAGCTACCCCGAAGAACAGCGCAAATACCACTATCTGCAATATCTCATTATTGGCCATAGCCTCAACAAAACTTTTGGGGAAAACGTGGCCAATAAAATCACGCAGTGACAAGGCAGTCTTTTGTATCCCGGTAGACAGGTGGCTATCAGGTAATGGCAAATGCATGGCCTCGCCCGGGCGAAAGAAGTTTACCAGCATCATACCTAAAAGTAATGATACCAGTGTGGCACTTAAAAACCATAAAAGAGTCTTACCACCTATCCTGCCCACAGCTTTAATATCGCCAACTTTAGCAACTCCCACCACCAGGGTAGTAAATACCAAGGGTGCTACGATCATTTTTATCAGCCGCAGAAAAACATCGCTAAGAATAGTAAATATTTCCAGTTTGTCTTCTCGTACTTTATCAGCATCCTTACGGATAGTAGCCTGTACGGCACGTTCTTTCTTTAATGCTTTAAAATTTGCAGTGGAAGTATCTTTGGCAACAGCTATTTGCTCATCCAATGTTTTTATATTTACCTCAGCAGCGCTTATCTTGGTATTAATGTTGTTAATAACGGTAGCATTATAAGTATAGCCGGCTATAATGCCCAGCACCAAAGCTATAAAAATGTATAGGGTGAGTTTGCTCTTCTGCATTTGATAATTGTGCGCAAAAATAGGAAAATAAAGCTTAAGGTTAAGGATTGAGTATTAGTACCTACGGATTACAGCAAATTAAGAAAGAATTACAACACCTCCCCGCAGAACAATTAGCGGAATTATGTTTACGCCTCACCCGCTACAAAAAGGAAAACAAGGAGCTATTAGCTTACCTGCTTTTTGAAGCACATAATGAACAGGATTTTATTGAAAATGTAAAAGCAGAGGCCGGTTTTATGTTTAGCCAATTGCCTGTACAACCTTATTTCACAGCCAAGGGCCTGCGCAAGATCTTAAAAATGCTTACCAAATACATCAAATTTATCGGTAACAAAACCGCTGAGGTTGAATTGCTTTTAAATTTTTGCAAAAATTACATGCAGTATGTAGTTAAGCAAACTTCGCATAAACCTATAAGGTTAATTTTAACACGCCAAATAGACAAGATCAAAACTTTGTTAAGCAAACTACACGAAGATCTGCAGTATGATTACGTGAACGACTATGAGCAATTGATTGCCGATGCGGATGGCAAATACGCATGGTTCAGCAAAAAAATTTACGAGTTGTAACTTTTAGTGCTTTACTTTGTCAAACCATTAAAAACTAACCAGCAGGTGGCAGAAAACAACGAAGAAGCTTTCAGGCGAATATATGAGGCCAATTCAAAAAAGATCTTCCATTTATGCTATGGATACACGGGCGATGACGATGCCGCGAATGATCTGTTGCAGGAAACTTTTCTAAAAGTTTGGCAAAATCTGCACAAATTTCGCAACCAGGCATTGATCTCAACCTGGATATATCGTATAGCTGTAAACACCTGTTTAACCTATTTAAGATCAGAGAAACGCCAGGCTAAAGACGAAATAACCCCTCAGCTTGCTGAAACCAAACGAGAGGAATTTTCTGAAAAAAATGAGCAGGTTGCTTTGCTTTACAAGTGTATCTCTAAGCTGGAAGAATCAGAAAGAATTATTATTACGCTGGTGCTTGATGAAGTGCCATATCCCGAAATTGCCGAGGTTTCGGGCATATCAGAGGGGAATTTGAGAGTGAAGATTCATCGTATTAAACAAAAACTGACAGAGTTATATAATCATTATGAAAGACTTTGATCACTTAATGTCGGTTTGGCAGGCACAGCCGCCCAAAGAGCACCTTTCTGTTGATGAGGTAGTTAAACAGGTAAAGAAAGGCATACGCAGTTTTACTACGCGTTTATATTGGGGTATAGTAGCCATGATAGGTACCGTAGCGGCAGCTTTTATACTCATGTTTTTTATGGCATTTAAATCTCCCGCTACTACCTTAGGTATTTTGATCATACTGGTAGCCATGGCCATGTATTTATATATTATGGTGAGGCATTATCATATGCTTAATAAGCATGACCTTACTCAAAACCCAACAGATTATCTCGACAGCCTTAAACAATATCAAAAAGACCGTTCGCGTACAGTAAGCTGGTTCTATTATATATATATACTGTTATTAAGCGCCGGGCTGGCTATGTATTTTGTTGAAGTGCTGGAAACAGCATCGGTTGGCTTTAAAATAACAACGTATGGCTTAACCGCAATTTGGTTCCTTTTCACTACGTTCTACATAAAACCGCGAATGTTAAAAAATGAGGAAGAAAAACTCAATCTGATGATTGACAGGTTGGAACGACTACAGCAACAATTTGATTGATGGCCGTTACATTAAAGCGTGTTGACTTAACCGAAGCAGAACAATTGCTTGCCCTTAGGCAACAAACTTTTTTTGATGCTTTTGCTGCACAAAACGATCCGGTGCATATGCAGGCTTATGCGGAAAAGGTCTTCACAATTGAGAACACCATTGCCGAACTTTCAAACCCTGAATCTGAAATCTACTTCGCGTTGGTAGATAACGAAGTTGCAGGTTACGTTAAACTAAACTTTAATGATGCCCAAACAGAGCCTCAAGGCTCAGAGGCTTTGGAACTGGAACGCATTTATGTACTGGAGAAATTCCAGGGGCAAAAAATTGGTAAATACCTGATGGACTATGCCATTAACAAAGCCATCGAAACCAACAAAAAATATATTTGGTTAGGCGTTTGGGAGCATAACCAAAAGGCGCTTGCGTTTTACCACAGCAAAGGGTTCGTGGTATTTGGTAGCCATCCTTTTAAGCTTGGTACTGATAACCAGAACGACCTTTTAATGAAGAAGCTGCTATAAAAGAACTATTCAACAAAGTGGTATTCTTTCTGATATAAGCCGCAGGTCTTATTCTTTGCGCACTTTCATATTTAAGTCCTGCTGTAAGGTCAATCCAGTCTGTGTTTACAGCACGTATCATTTTTTCTTTTTGCGGGCGTGTATAGGTACTTACAGTTTTAAAACGTTCCAGGGCTTGTTCTTCTGTATTGATCTCTTCGAAATATACTAATCTATTTAGCTGTTGTGCGCTATCAAAAAATAAGGTAGGCATATCGCTGTAAAACTTAATGGTTTTTAAAAGATCTGTGCACATTCCCACATGTAAATTCTTACGATTTCTGTCTGTTATGATATATACGAACCTCTTCATTTGATAAAAAAATTTGCTGTTTGAAATTTAATTGCTAACTTTATGAGCATAAAATTACTAAACATTTTAGCAATTCCAAATTTTTATGTCAAAAATTTCATCAAATATTAAATTTCTTAGGAAAAAGAAAGGGTTAACACAACAGCAATTTGCCGATCAGGTTGGCATAAAACGCTCATTAGTAGGCGCATACGAGGAAGAACGCGCTGAACCCAAATATGAATTACTAAAACAATTAGCAATATTTTTTGACATATCAATTGATGATTTTATCAACGAAACCATTGATGAAAAATGGGCGCCCAAACCTAAAGGAAACCCGGCAAACCTAAGAGTGTTAAGTATTTCTGTTGATAAAGACGATAATGAAAACATTGAGCTGGTACCCATGAAGGCAAGCGCCGGCTACCTAAATGGTTATGCCGACCCTGAATTTGTTGCGCAGCTTCCTAAGTTTTATCTGCCCATGTTTAAACAGGGCACTTACAGGGCATTTGAGATAAAGGGCGATTCAATGCTACCCCTTCACTCTGGCAGCATAATTATTGGTGAGTACCAGGAAAACTGGGCCGATGTAAAAGTTGGCGAAACATATGTTTTTATAACGAAAAGCGATGGCGTAGTATACAAACGCGCGGGCAACAAATATAAGGAAGGCAGAAAAATTAAGTTAATATCAGACAATCCAGTTTACGAACCTTATGAAATTGATGCTGAGGACCTGCTTGAGGTTTGGAAAGCAAAAGCTTACATTTCAACACATTTACCGCAACCAACACCCGAGCCAACTATGGAAAGCTTAACCTCTATGATGGCGCAAATGCAGCGGTCAATAGCCAATCTTAATAAAAAGGACGTCAACTAACCAACCTGGCAACAAATAAGTTACATTGTGCTGCGTTAAACTACTGGTAGCTATATTTATCTTACATATCATTAAAAACTAAAAAATCAATTAGAAGAAATGAAAAAGATGATGATGATCTGCCTGTTTGTGTTAGGGATAACCGCTGTAGGCCATGCGCAAAACCGCATGAGGATGAGTCCTGAAGAACGTGTTAAGCAAATGAAAGAGCAACTGAAGCTGACCGACGATCAGACAGCAAAAATCACGGCTATTTACCAGGCCCAGGCTAAATCTTTTGATAGCCTGCGCAATGCCGGTGGCGATTTCAGAAGCCAGATGCGCCCCATGATGCAAGCTACTAATGATAAGGTAAAAGCGATATTAACACCTGAGCAGGTTGAAGCATGGCAGAAATGGATGCAGGAAATGCGTGCCCAACGCCAGGGTGGCAGTGGCAGATAATGCTAAAACCATCAAATTAAAATAAATTAAATTAAGCGGCCTTGGTGCCGCTTTTTTATTTTAGCCTCAAATTTAAATCGTTTGTCAAAAGCGCTAACATATATAAAATCAAAACTGGATCAACGCGCCGACGCGGGGTCTTTGCGTGCGCTTAAACCTGAAAATGATTTAATAGACTTTTGCTCTAACGACTACCTGGGGTTCGCGCGGTCTGCAGAGCTGAAGGAGCTTATTAAAAAAGAAACAGCTACCCAACATTCGCTAAATGGCTCAACAGGCTCGCGTTTAATATCAGGTAATCTAAAATACACTGAAGCGCTTGAACGTCACATTGCAGTTTTTCACAATGCCGGGGCCTCATTACTTTTTAATTCCGGTTATGACGCTAATGTGGGGCTGTTCTCTTCGCTTCCCCAAAAAGGTGATACCATTATTCATGATGAGTTGATACACGCTTCAATAATTGATGGGGCACGTTTAAGTTTGGCTAACCGCTACAGCTTTAAACATAATGATCTTGAAAGCCTCGAAGCAAAACTAAAAGCAGCGAAAGGAAATTGCTATGTAGTTGTGGAAAGCGTTTACTCCATGGATGGCGATGAGCCACCGTTACAGCAAATTGTTAAATTAACAACAAAATACGATGCCAACTTGATTGTTGATGAAGCACACGCTATTGGCCTGTACCCTAACGGTTTATTGTGCCATCTGGGTTTACAGGATAAGGTTTTTGCGCGTGTAGTTACATTTGGTAAAGCGCTGGGCGTGCATGGAGCCGTTGTGTTAGGTAGTGATCTGCTGCGTAACTACCTAATCAATTTTGCACGCTCATTCATTTACACAACCGCAGCTTCGTTCCATCAGGTGGCAACTATTAAAATGGCTTATGAATTATTAAACCGTTCAGAAGCAACAGTACAACTTTTGAAAGCCAACATAGCTTTGTTTAAAAAGCATATTTATGCACCTACGCTTATAGAAAGTAATAGTGCCATACAATGCATAATTTTAGGTGATAACAATAAGGCAAAAGCGGTGGCGACACATTTACAAAACGCAGGTTTTGATGTACGGGCAATCATGAGCCCTACCGTGGCCATTGGCGCAGAGCGAATACGCATTTGTCTGCATGCGTTTAATACTCCTGATGAGATTATCAAGCTTACATCGGCTATAAATACTTTAATAATATGAGCAATAGTATATTTGTTACCGGTATTGGCACCGGCATAGGTAAGACATTAATCTCTGCTATTTTAGTGGAGAAATTAAAAGCCGATTACTGGAAACCTATACAATCCGGTGATCTTCATGATTCTGACACTTTAAAAGTGCAAAGCCTGGTGAGTAATGATAAAACTGTTTTTCATCAGGAGGCTTATCGTTTAACACAACCTTATTCGCCACATAAATCGGCGGCCTTGGATGGAATTGTTATTGATGAGCAAACAATTATAGCACCTCAGACAGAAAACAACTTGGTAATTGAAGGTGCAGGTGGTTTAATGGTGCCGCTAAACGATAATACCCTGATTATTGATTTGATAAAGCAACTGGAAGCAGAAGTAATTTTAGTTTCTCAAAATTATCTGGGCAGTATCAATCACACTTTACTATCTGTTGAAGCTTTAAGGAACAGGAATATCGGGCTAAGAGGTATTATTTTCAATGGTGAACAAAATACATCTACGGAAGATTATATCATCAACTATACTGGCTTACCACATCTTGGACGGGTACCGGTTTTAGAGGCCATTAACAAACAAACAATTATTGAAGCTGGTTCCTATATTTCGTTATAATTTCAGGAAGTTTGTGTAAACTAATGAGCATGAAAAACATTACAGTTATCGGATCGGGTACTATGGGTAACGGCATTGCGCATACGTTCGCGCAAAATGGTTTTAACGTATCGCTTGTTGATATTAACGAGGCTGCTTTGCAAAAAGCCCTGCAAACCATTGCCGGTAATCTTGATCGCCAGATAAAAAAAGGGACTATAGACGAGGTAGTTAAAACCGCTACCCTTGCCAATATCAAAACTTATACGGATTTAGCAAAAGGTGCTGCCCATGCGGATCTTGTGGTAGAGGCCGCAACCGAAAATCGCGATATAAAGTTGAAACTCTTTAAGCAGCTAAGCGAAGTTTGCAACCCTGAAACCATTCTGGCATCAAACACCTCATCCATATCGATAACTGAAATAGCCGCGGCTACCAGTAATCCCGCCAATGTAATTGGTATGCACTTTATGAACCCGGTACCTGTGATGAAACTGGTTGAAGTGATACGCAGCTATACAACAACAGATGAGGTGACCAAAACGATAATGGATCTTTCTCGGCAGTTGAGCAAAGACCCGGTTGAGGTGAATGATTATCCTGGCTTTGTAGCCAATCGTATCTTGATGCCAATGATAAACGAAGCTATCTACACCTTATTTGAAGGAGTGGCAGGTGTAAATGAGATAGACACCGTTATGAAACTCGGCATGGCGCATCCGATGGGCCCGCTCCAACTGGCCGACTTTATTGGACTGGATGTATGCCTTGCCATATTAAAAGTGCTACATAATGGCTTTGGAAACCCTAAATATGCACCTTGTCCTCTTTTAGTAAATATGGTCACCGCCGGCCATCTTGGTGTTAAAAGCGGAAGCGGCTTTTATAAATACACCGCAGGTAGCAAGGAGTTGGTAGTGGCCGATAAATTTTTATAAAATTTATCGACTATTTCAATATCAGCTTTTTATCAGTCGTTGTATTTCATCCAGTTTCATCAGTGCCTCAACCGGTGTTAGAGTATTCACATCCAGGTTGTTCAGCGTATCGCGGATCTTTACCAAAACAGGATCATCTATCGAGAACATTTGCATTTGCACAGCTTGTTTCTGCACTTTACGAATGCTCTCTTTAATGTGTTCGCCACCGGTGCGCTCGTTCTCCAGTTTTTTTAATATCTCATTAGCCCGGCTCAATACTTTTGGTGGCATACCGGCCAATTTGGCTACGTGAATACCAAAACTGTGCTCGCTGCCACCTGGTACCAGCTTACGCAGAAAGATAATTTGCTGGCCAACTTCCTTAACCGAAACGTTGTAGTTTTTGATACGGTTGAAACTGTTGCTCAATTCATTCAATTCGTGGTAGTGCGTAGCAAAAAGTGTTTTTGCTTTAGCAGCCGGGTGGTTATGCAAAAACTCAGCAATGGCCCAGGCGATAGAAATACCGTCATAAGTGGATGTACCGCGACCAATCTCATCCAGCAAGATCAAACTCCTATCGCTTAAATTGTTGAGGATACTGGCCGTTTCGTTCATCTCCACCATAAAGGTTGATTCGCCGGACGACAGGTTGTCCGATGCCCCCACTCTTGTAAAGATCTTATCAACCAACCCAACTGACGCTGCCTTGGCCGGTACAAAGCAACCCATTTGAGCCATGAGCACGATGAGACCTGTTTGCCTCAGCAATGCCGACTTACCCGCCATGTTAGGGCCCGTGATGATGATGATCTGCTGCGACTCTGAATCCAGAAACACATCATTTGTGATATATTCTTCGCCCAACGGCAGATTCTTTTCTATCACCGGATGGCGGCCGCCTTTTATATCCAGCACACGGCTGTCGTTTACGTTTGGTTTAACGTAGTAATTCTTAATGGATATAGTGGCGAAGTTCAGCAATACATCTAAACGGGCAACAAGTGCCGCATTTAGTTGTATAGGCTTGATATATTCGGCGAGGGTATAAAGCAGATCGTTATACAGCTTGGTTTCCAATGCAAGTATCTTTTCTTCGGCACCTAATATTTGCTCTTCGTATTCCTTCAGTTCAGGCGTGATGTAACGCTCCGCATTTACCAGGGTTTGCTTGCGTATCCAATCAGCAGGCACTTTATCCCGGTGACTGTGAGTAACCTCGAGGTAATAGCCAAACACATTGTTAAACGATACCTTTAAGGACGGGATACCGGTTATCTCTGCCTCGCGTTTTTGTATCTCCAGTAAATATCCCTTGCCGCCGAAAGCGATCTTACGCAGGCGATCCAATTCTTCACTAATACCATCGTTCATGATCATGCCTTTGGCCATTAAAATCGGCGGCTCGGGATGCAGTTCGCGGGCTATTTTCTCGCAAATTGACGTGCAGGGGTTTAGCTGATCGCCGATGGCTTTAAGCGGTTCACTCAGCGATGATTCTGCCAGCTTTTTGATATTCTCAATAGCCAGTAAAGCTTTTTTTAACTGACAAACCTCGCGCGGATTAGCCTTTTGCAAACCTATCTTAGAAATCAATCGCTCGAGGTCTCCTATCTGGCGAATATGGTTTTGCAGGTCTTCCCGTAGTTCTTCTTCCGCTATCAGGTATTCCACTACGCCTAACCTATCCTGTATCGGCTTTATCTCTTTAAGCGGCATCACAATCCAACGTCGCAACATACGCGCACCCATTGGCGAGCAGGTATGGTCTAATATATCAACCAAGGTGGTTGCATTCTCGTTGGCAGAGCCTACCAACTCCAGGTTACGGATGCTGAACCTATCCAGCCATAAATAGCGATCTTCCTCTATCCTGCTGATAGCCGATATATGCTGCAGGTTGCGGTGCTCTGTCTCGTTCAGGTAATGCAACGCTACACCGGCAGCCACAATACCCAAGCCCAATTTATCAATACCAAACCCTTTGAGCGACTTTACGCCGAAATGCTTGAGCAAGGTTTCATTGGCGTAATCGCCGCTGTAGGGCCACTCATCCAACATGTAGGTGTAAAAGCGGTCGCCGAAGTGATCTGTAAAGTCGCCTTTGCGGCTTTTAGGGAATATTACTTCGCTTGGTGAATAGCTTTGCAAAAGCTTATCAATATAATTACTGTTGCCCTGGGCGGTTAAAAACTCACCGGTCGATATATCGATCAGGGCTATACCGATGCTGTTCTTCTCGAAGTATAACGAAGCAAGGTAATTGTTACTCTTCTGTTGCAGGATGTTATCGCTAACTGCAACGCCGGGGGTAACCAGTTCGGTAACCCCGCGCTTTACAATCCCCTTAACAGATTTTGGATCTTCCAATTGGTCGCAGATGGCCACGCGTTGACCGGCGCGAACCAGCTTGGGCAGGTAAGTTTCCAGCGAATGGTGCGGAAAACCGGCCAATTCTATATGTGAGGCAGCGCCATTGGCCCGACGGGTAAGCGTAATACCCAAAATACCTGAAGCCTTAATGGCATCGGCACCAAAGGTCTCATAAAAATCACCCACACGAAAAAGCAATAATGCACCGGGATATTTCGCCTTAATGGCGTTGTACTGCTGCATTAACGGCGTTTCTTTAGTATCGCTCTTAGCCAATTTGTCCTCGCTTTTATTAATCTGCTAATTTAATTGATTGCCCGCGGATATGGTTGATTGTGGAAAATTAGAAAGCGTGTGGAATATTGGGAATTATTTGATTCATCTCACTACGAATAACTTTAAGATAAAGCCAAACGCTCTGACCATTTAATAATTGATGGTAACTCTGCCTTGGCAAACTCAATATGGATTACCTTGCGCGGCTTATTGTTAGTGGTTCGGCTTGAAGCATGCATTAGCAATGGACGCATAATCATAATATCACCTGCCTTTACATTACAGGTATACGGTTTCTCCGTTTTCCAATCAATGGTTTCCGGGCGATAGATCTCTTTTAAATGCGAACCAGGTAGTACTTTTAAGGCGCCGTTGCCTTCGTCTGCATCATCTAAGTGAATGCGAATGGTAAAGTTTTCTTTCAAAATAGCAAGCGGTGGTTGTACAGCAAACTGATTCTGCTTTACTGTCCATGGGCCGTAGCCATCACATTCAACCTTTTTATCTACTGATACAGTAAGATCTTGGTGCCAGGGTACAAACCAATTAGAAGCAGTTGGTTTGTCAAAATAAATAGATTTTACAACAAAGTATTCATCTCCAAATAAATCTCTAATTAAGCTTTTAAGACTTTGGTTAAACACCAAATTACTAAGCTCAGGTACTTCTTTTAATACCTGCCTTATAGCGAATAGATCATGTGTTTTGCGGAAGGTATCCTTGGTTTTATCACCTTTATTTATAGCATTTAATATCGCTGCTAGTTCTACCGAATCATACATATCGCTTACAATAGCAAAGCCATTTATATTAAAAGACTTTTTACCAGGAGAAGTAACCATATCAAAATACAAAGAGCACAAAGTTAATCCCTTTGTGCTCTTTGCAAAATGTTAGTGTAGTCCTACTTTTTGAATTTTGAATTTTGAATTTTGACTTGAGCAGTCGCAGGCTGAACCTTCAGTTCCTTGTTTCTTCTTAAAATCGACATAAAGAAGCCAATAACCATGATAATGGTACCTGCCCAAAGGAAGTTGATGTAAGGGAACTCAACAGCTTTCATCACAATAAATTTTCTTTTGCTTTCAGGCTGTTGATACACCATAATTTCAACCTTGCCTTTGTCAGGGATGATCTTTGAAAAACGTAGCTTCAAACCAACTTCTTCCAGCTTTTTACCGAAGTCAAATATGTTACGGCCTTTTATGAGGTAAACCGGTTCTGTTTTATAAGTTTTGCCCTGGGTAATTACCTCAAGCTGCGCGCCTACGGCAACATCTTTATCACTTAGCGGAATATCTTTAACCTTTACATCCTTATTCAGACTTTTCAGTACGATCTTACCATCACGGTATGGGATGGTGTCGCCAACAGCAACTTCATGAGCAACCGGGGCGTCATAGTTTTTATCATGATCAGCCTCGGGATGGTCGGCATGATTATCTTCCTGCTTAGGTTCGGCACTTATCACGTTGGTCATAGTAATGTGCGTATATAAGTCGCGAGACAGGTAATGCTTGGTATCCGGAGTTGAAGACATACCACCCTGCGATTGTA
The DNA here is from genome assembly GCF_002288635.1 of Mucilaginibacter sp. MD40. Lineage (GTDB taxonomy): Bacteria > Bacteroidota > Bacteroidia > Sphingobacteriales > Sphingobacteriaceae > Mucilaginibacter. Next base: position 2,753,339 of record NZ_NRSW01000001.1, read on the forward strand.
TCACGTTTGGCCTAAGTCTGAATTTCTCCGTCACCTTACCATCTTTTACACGCTCATAATCTATGTTGAACAAATGCTGAGCACCTTCAATGGTATCACCTTTAAAGGTTACATTATACTCACCCATCTTGATGGGCTGATTAAGGTAAAGCAAAAGATTTTCCTTTGGATTCTCTTCTTTGTACGATTCGGCGATGTGTTCCTCTCCCTGCTCGTTTATCGATACTACTTTTTTGGTACCTGCGGCTATCAGCGCGCCCACTAAAAGTAAACCGAAACCGATGTGTGATACAGCAGAACCGGCAAGTTTGTATTTACCTTTAAATGCATCAGACAAAATTTTCCCGTTCGCGAAAACACTATACAGCGATGCAAACATTACCAGCCAGAAAACAAAGCTTAACTTATATAAGCCCGTAGCGTAAATTACCAGAGCGGCAACCAGAGCGGCAAATATGAGGTAAACACCCGAAGTAATAAAGAAGCGGGTGATGTCGGTCTTTTTATATTTGAGGAATTGCGTAACACCGGTTAGCAATGCGATCACAACAGCAAAAGATCCCTGGAAAACGTTATATTGTTTAATAGCCTCGGTAGGTGGTGCCCATTTGGTACCGAATATCAGGTTCCAAACCGGCAGAGATGTTACTACAACTAATTGCAGGCATGACAGGCACAGGAAAACTGCTCCAACGAACATCCAGAACTCGCGTGAGTAAGTATCCTCATCCTTTTTAGTGATAGGCATTTCTTTCCACCGGCTTACCAGCAGGTAAACCATGATGACAAAGAATATAGCCATACCGATAACCAACTGCCAGAACAAGCCAAGGTCGGTAAATGCGTGTACGGAGGTTTCGCCCAATACACCGCTACGCGCAAGGAATGACGAATACCATTCGATTACAAAAGCCAGTAAGGTTAAAAACGCAGCAGTAAAATACGAATGGCCACTGTTCTTGAATACAATAAGCACGTGTACCGCAGCCACCATGATCAACCATGGAAATATCGACGCATTCTCTACAGGGTCCCAAGCCCAAAAGCCATCAAAATTTAATGACTCATAAGCCCAAAACGAACCCATAATGATACCTGTACCCAATATCATACATGCAAACAGCGCGTATGGTATAGCCGCCGGAACCCACTCCTTAAAGCGTTTTTGCCATAAACCCGCAACAGCAAATGCAAACGGCACTACCAGCGATGCCACACCCAGGAACAACACCGGCGGGTGGATGATCATCCAGTAATTTTGCAGCGAAGGATTCATGCCCTTGCCGTCCTTTATAAAATCCAAATAGTTTGGGCTTTTAAAGATAGGCGCTTCCGCCATGGCATCACGTAATAACAAAAATGGGGAGCTGCCAATATGCGCGCTGCCTATTTGCAGCCCTAATATCATAGTACCTAAAACCGCTTGCGATAGCGCCATAATAGCCATGGTAGGCTTTTCCCAGCTTTTTGCCCGCCATATCAGAACGTTACCTAAAACAGCACCCCAAAACATCCATAGCAAAAAGCCACCTTCCTGCCCATTCCAGAAACCTGAAATAAGGTAGTAGGTAGGTAAAGTTTTAGAGGTGTATGACCATGCGTAGTGGTACTCGAAATAATGATTATAAAGGATGTAGAACAAACATACACCCATACCAATAATAGATATGGTGTTTAACCAGTAACCTATCCGGCCCATACGCAACCACGAGTTATCACTGTTTACAGCTTTCTCTGTAGTGGCAAAATAGTAACAGATAAATGAAAAAAGTGCAGAACCGAATGCAAGTACTATAAAAAACTGGCCTAAACTACCCGGAAAAAGGTGTTCGCCCTGATAAGCTATCTCCATTAAAAACTATTTATATGCTGGCGCTTTGCGTTTTAGACTCAGCAACGTTCAATTTATCGTCGGTATATTTAGAAGGGCATTTCATGAGGATTTTTGAAGCATGAAACTCTTTTCCTTTCATAGAGCCGGTTAACACAATTTGCTCCGAACGCTCAAAGTCCTGAGGTTTGGTGCCATCAAAAACCACTTTACATTCTTCGCCTTTATTGTCTTTCATGTAAAAAGAAAAGTAGTTGGCATCCTTAGTGGCATCGTAATACAAAGGTTTGGTTTTGTTTAAATGGCCAACCACATGTAATTCAGCATCAGCTTTACGGGCATCATTAAAAGAGCCGTAAGTGCTGGTATTTGAATAGGTGCTTATGATAACAGCTATTGCAATGGCAATAGTTACTATCCCGAAGATTGCGCTTTTTTTCATTGTTTATACAACTGCACAGAACAGTTTTACAAAAATACAAAACGCAAAGCTAATAATGTTTATTACAAGGGATATTGCTTATTTAGAATTGTTATTGATTAAAGGTAGTTAATTTTTATTAGCTTTATGTATTTAACAACCTTATCAATAATGTATATATCAAATTCTGCCGATATCACGCCGGATAAAATTGACGAAATCCTCAAAGAGCTATCAAAACTTGTAAGTAATCCAACCAGCATAAAGGTTTTAACGGACAAGCTGCCTGAAATTAAAAAGCTTTCCAAGAGAGATATAGTAAAAAAGATTCGAGGTTATTACAAAGCTCAGACACTTGTTCTAGTCTTAGGTGCCGGTGTGTCAATGGACTTTGGGATACCGAATTGGGATGTCCTACTTCAAAAGCTTCTTATTACAACTATTAAAAATGAAGAAACTACATCTACTGTGTTGTCCAAACTTTTCACAAACTTATTTTCTCCAAGCCCTTTGATAGCTGGAAGATACTTACAAAAATACTATGACGATAAAAAATTATCCTTTGAGGAAGCAGTAAGAAATGTACTATATGAAAACTTAGATATAGATAAAAATTCCCCGTTATTAGATGAAATAGTTAAACTATGCGTTGCGCCTGGAAAAAGCCCGAACATTGATAGTATAATAACTTACAACTTCGATGATATATTGGAGCAAAGAATTGAAAAGGTCAAATTAGAACTACCTTACAAGTCAATTTATGGGATAGGCATGAATCCTAACGGCCAACTCCCCATTTTTCATGTTCATGGCTATCTACCCCAATCGGGTAAAATTTCCAGTGACAATCAAATAACCTTTGGAGAAACTGTCTATCATAAACAATATACCGATATTTATAGTTGGAACAATATCGTACAGATAAATAAATTTAGGGACGCTAATTGTGTATTTATAGGTTCATCATTGACTGATCCTAACACCCGAAGACTTTTAGATATTGCAAGAAGACAAAAAGGTGAGGACGAACACTCTCATTTTATTTTCAAAATGAGGCATAAAGAGCCAATTGTGAAGATGCGACTAGAATTACTATTAAGAGAAAACAAAGAGCTTTTAGGGGAAAAAATAGACGCGAATTTAGAATTAGATAAAACCGTTAAATTATTAATTGAGATTATTGAACGATTTGAAGAAACCGATACAGAGTCTTTCGGAGTGAAAACTATTTGGATTGACGAATGGAGTGAAATACCAGAAATATTAAAAGAGATAAGGACGAAAAACTAGTTAAAATGCATTTACAGTTTGATTGAATTTATTTATTAATACAAAAAGCGGCATCTCTGCCGCTTTTGTATTCAAAAGAGAACCTAATCTCTAATCACAAATCACTAATCACCATTTACGGCCACACACCAAGGTTTTGGTATGACACCGCAATTTTGTTAATAGCGCCAACCATAGCCGCATTACGCAGTGTGCCAATGGCTGGGTTGCTTTTGTAGATCTCACGGATCTCGTGGTATGAGCGGATCATAGTATCTTCCAAACCCGAGTTTACCAACTCCAGCTCTGATGCACCTTTTACAATGGTGGCACGTTGGATAGGTGTTAAAGCGATGCCGGTAATCCCTTCTACCATATTTACCAGGTTAAGGTTGGAGTTTTCTTCAAAACGGCGGTTCATGCGGCCAAACGCTACATGGCTCAGGTTTTTTAACCACTCAAAATACGATACGGTTACACCACCAGCGTTAGCATACATATCCGGGATGATCATACCTCCATTTTGGTAAAATATAGCTTCAGCTTCCGGTGAAGTTGGGCCGTTTGCACCCTCAGCAATAATTTTTGCTTTAACGTTGCGGATGTTCGCCTCGGTTATCTGGTTCTCTAAAGCAGCCGGTACAAGAATATCACATGGCTGCTCCAGGCCTTCCATGGTGTTTTTAAACTCTTGTTTGGCTCCTGCATAACCTAAGATAGAACCGGTTGATTTGCGGTGCTGGAACACTGCTTCAACATCTAAACCGTCCTCGTTGTAAACGGCACCTTCAAACTCGCAGATACCTACGATAAGTGCACCAAACTCTGACAAGAACTTAGCTGAGTAATAACCCACGTTACCTAAACCTTGTACGATGACCTTTTTGCCTGATAAACCGGTTGTTAAACCCAGTTTATCCATATCCTCGGCAACGCTTACGCACTCGCGAACGGCAATGGCTACACCACGGCCGGTAGCTTCTCTCCTGCCGGCTATCCCGTGTAATGCAATTGGCTTACCGGTTACGGCACCAAGTGCATCCAGCTGGCCAGGATTCATGGTGGCATAAGTATCGGCAATCCAGCTCATCTCGCGCTCGCCTGATCCGTAATCCGGTGCAGGTACGTCAATGCTTGGACCAATAAAGTTCTTCTTAATTAATTCTACTGTGTAACGGCGAGTAATGTTTTCTAACTCGCCAACGGTGTAATTTTTAGGGTTAATTTTGATACCGCCTTTAGCACCACCAAAAGGTACGTTAACGATGGCACATTTGTAAGTCATTAATGCTGCAAGGGCCATTACTTCGTCTTCGTTCACCATTTCGCTGTAGCGAATACCACCTTTAGTTGGTGACTGGTGGTGAGAGTGCTCAACGCGCCATGCGTCAATAACTTCAAAGCCATTGCCTTTACGTATTGGGAAGCGGAAGCGATAAACGCTGTTACATGATTTGATCTGGTCTAATAAACCGGCATCGTGCTTGGTGAATTGCGCTGCGTGATCGAAGTTTTTACAAACGTCGCCAAAGAAATGCGTTTCCTGGTTCGCAGTCGGGTTATTCGTGCTCATATTTAGATTTTTGGTATAATTATTAATTTCTTAAAAAATTGCTCAAATTTGGTGCTTTTTTTACCAATATCGCAACTATAAAAAAGATGGTGTTTGGTTTACACCTTACCAATCGGCAAGGAAAAACATCATTTAAACAACGCTACAGGGCTTTTTGATTTAATTTTCTTTTTCAATTTTTTTTAAGCGTCTGTCTATGGTAAACAGGTAAATAGCCAGCCCAACAAATACAATGGCTATAGTTGCAACTACTACGTATATCTTGCCGGAGCTGCGTAATACATCAGCCATTTCAACAGTTTTGCTGCCCTGGGCATTTACCGCCACAAAGCTTAACATCAGTACTATCAGGGTTATAAGTTTCTTCATTTTTAGTTAATGGCGTTCTTTTTATGTTCAATTAAGCGAATGCGATAGCGGATGGTAGCTATCCATAGTGATAGCAAACTCCAACCTATAAATGCCGGGTATAACACCAAACGCATGTGACTGTCCAGGTCGTATTTATTAAAGCCGGGATTACCGCCCGCACCGCCCGGGTGAAGCGAATCTGTCATGCGCGGTAACACAAACAATAAAACAATCATTATCGGGAAGGCGAAAATATTGTAGATAGCGGAGATCTTGGCCCGGGTTTGTTCCTCGTCGATAGAATTACGCAGCACCAGGTAAGCGCAATATAGTAGAAAAGCGATAGCAGCGCTGTTCTGTTTAGGGTCGCCGCTCCAGAACTCGCCCCAGGTGTATTTTGCCCAAAGCATCCCGGTTATCAAACCTAATCCGTAAAATATCATACCTGTGTTTACACACTCAACAGCGGCAAGGTCATGTTCCTCTTTCCCTGTGCGTAAGTACAAAACACTAAAGAATACAGAGGTCACCAATGCGGTTAGCATAGCCATCCACATGGGTACGTGGAAATACAGATTGCGAATGGTTTCGTGCAGGATATCCAGGCGTGGCACCTGGAAAAGCATACCGGATATGAGTGTGTAGAACACCAGCACTACAGCCAGCACCTTCCACCAGGTTTTGTATATAAACTTCATATCAAAAATATGCGGCAAAGGTAGCAATAAGATACATCCGATTATATGCCCAGCGTCATATTTAGCAATGTTTTACTATGCAAGCATAACGTTTAATAACTTGTAGCATTTAAGCTTATTTAGTTATCAAATCCTAAACTCTAAAAGAAAAGTCCTAAATGCTAAACGCTAAATAGTAAAGAGAAATTAGGAAGTAGTCCACCAATGTGACGCGTCCTTTAGAGTTTAGGGTTTACTTATCACTTGGTTCATAATCCACCGGCAGCATGTTAGACAGTTTTGATTTGGACCATGTGCCTTCGTTTAAAGGAGCATTTCCTATTACGGTTCCGTTCATATCAAAAACAGCATAGCCGCCGTTCAGGGTGAGCACACTTGCTTCATAATTAGGCATATCCAATGGCCGGTAAAGATCTTTAAAGTCTACCGTTTCCATTTTTTTAGTGTAGGTTACGTATAAATAATGCGGAAATGTAATCGCATATATTCCCGGCTGCTCGGTAGTCCGTAACACATCTCTTGCAACGAGCGGTGGTTTAACTAAATGCTCCTGGTACCATCTGGGCATGCTTTCCTTTTGCAACCAGTACATTACCGAATCGCGGTTATACCCGTTAAATTGCTTTAGCTTTCTTTTAATTACTGCTTCCGGTGGGCGGTTAGGATCAATGCTTCGCGTAAAATCACACATCACGAAGCCTTCTTCCGCAAGCTTGTTTTTATACAAAGAGCGATAGAAATGTCGCGAAGACCCGTAATAAGCTTCATCGCGTTTAACTTTCCATTTTAATTTCTGTTCGGGTGTGCCTGGCAAATCCTCAAACAAAGCGCGCCCACTGTAACTTATTATACCACCAATATTATCACTGGTAAAATCTTTTAGTAAAAATTTTACTTTATAACCGAGCGCATAATTCTCCACTTCAAGAAATTCATCTGTGGAAGCTTCCAATGTTTGTGTCCTGCGCGTGTAGGAGAGATTAAGCACACGAGGATTGGCCACCTTACACAGCTTGGCATTATCAGTAATCCCAATAAATTCTTTTTTAAACTGCTCATAATTCTTTTTCCAGTCGGCGTTAGTAGTGATTACGACCTCGCGCATCATCATTACCTTAGGTGTTAGGCTAATGCTTAGGTCCAAAGTGTTATTATTTACCTGTACCTTTTGAGTGTATTCCTCATAGCCCAATATGGAAACCACTAAGTCATACTGTCCAGGTTTTACGCCACGAAGGGAAAAAGTCCCATCGTCGGCGGTCGCGGTACCATAAGAAGCATTGTTTAAAAAAACGCTGGCTTTAGCAACCGGGGTTGTGCCGCCCTGCGCGGTTATCTTGCCAATGATAACGCCGTTTTGCGCTTTAGTGGCAAAAGGCACCAACAAACAACATATAAAAGCGAAGCGAAAGGTTAATCGCGCCATAAAAAGGGAAACAATATGAGGGATGACGCAATTACTATAACATTTATTGCCAGCAGTGTACCAATATTATTTAAGCTGAGGCTGCGATCAATACCATCCATTGCCGCTTTGCTTACTTTTACTAATATCAGTATAACAGGTATCACCACCGGGAAGCTTAATATCGCCATAAGTGTACCATTATTCCCTGCCTTTGATGCAATGGCCGATATCATGGTAAATACTGTTGAAAAGCTTACGCTACCTAATAATACTACGATAAAATAATATAAAAGATCATCTACTTTATTGGGAAAGAACAGCAGATAAACTACCAAGGCCAGCACGCTAAGCAACGACATGAGCAGCGTATTGTAAATTGTTTTAGAAAGAATGATGGCTTGCGGATGGGCAATAGTATAATAGTATAGCAACCGCGCTTTGTTCTCTTGCAAAAAGCTTTTTGCGACGGCATTAACCGATGCAAAAAGCATAATGATCCAAAAGAGGATATTCCAAACGATGGGGTAACCCGCGCTTTGCTTAAAACCGGGATTTAGATTAAAAGAGATGTAACATACAAAAACCGTAGACACAATATAAAGCAGGATGCCATTGAATGCGTATTTAGAACGCCACTCCAGGATGATCTCCTTCTTTAACAGCTCGATAGTTTGCCCGGCCAGTTTCATTTTGCGAATTTAATGTAAAAAAGTCGGGAAAGTCAGAAAAGTCCGAAAGTCGGGAAGTCAGGAGGACTAAAGATGCCAAGCATTCGACTTTCCGACTCATGGACCTCCGGATTTTTCTGACTTCCCGACTAAAAACTTACCTTAGCAACATGGATAATTTGCGGTTAAATAATAAATGGATATTGGTTACGGGTGCATCATCAGGGCTTGGGCAGGAAATGGCCCGGCAACTGGCTACCCTGCACAAAGCCAATTTGATTATTGCCGCCCGCCGTGCGGATAAACTGGAACAACTTAAAACCGAACTGGAAAAGAATACCGGTGTGCAAGTAAAAGTTGTAGTGGCCGATCTATCAACCATTGAAGGTGCCGACCATGTTATTGAAGAAAGCCTTGGCAATGGCGACTTATATGGTGCCATACTTAATGCCGGCGTCACCTATTTTGGCCGCCACTCACAATTACAATGGGATAAGTTTGAATCCATTTTAAAGACCAATGTTGTAGGTGTAGTACGCATGACCAACGCTTTGGCCAATCACTTTGATAAAAGTAAACAGGAAGGCGGCTTGATGCTGGTATCAAGCATGGCAGGTTTTTTCCCCGTGCCTTATCAAACGGCTTATTCTGCAACTAAGGCTTTTATTAATGCGTTTGGTAATGCACTGCATAACGAACTGACCAATCCTAATTTTTCGATAACCGTGTTTGCTCCCGGCGGCATAGCTACAGAGATGACGCACGGTGCCGAGTTTGGTGAATTACAGGGCTGGTTAATGCCGGTACAACAAGCCGCCAAAGAGGCCATACATGCATTTACTACGCGCAAATTCAACTATGTGCCGGGGTTGATGAACCGTTTAGGTAAAATGTTTATGAAGTTTTTACCTGCAAAATTCATTGGTGGGCGCATGAGTAAAGTTTATTTGAAATCGTTGTTAAAGAGCGAACAACAATAATCAACATGGCAGAGGTTTACTATTTGTCGCCCTTAGGCATTACACACATTGTAGAAGAAGATGGATTTATAATTAAAGTATCTATTCGCGATGAGGAAACCCTTACGCCAACAATTACAGAAGTTGCAGTACTTAACCTGGCCATAAAACAATTGGAGGAATACTTTGCAGGCAGCCGAAAAGAGTTTGATCTGCCATTAAATCAACCGGGCTCTGATTTTCAAAAAACTGTTTGGCAGGAATTGCTAAAAATACCATACGGCACAACTATTACTTACGGACAGCAGTCGCAGAAAATGCAAAACCCGCTGGGTATACGTGCAATTGCCGCGGCCAACGGGCGTAATAATTTATGGATAATTGTGCCATGCCATCGCGTTATTGGCAGCAATGGCAACTTAACAGGGTATGCCGGCGGCTTATGGCGCAAAAAATGGCTGCTTGAACATGAAGCCAAAGTATGCGGCGTTGGGCAAACTACACTGGCATTTTAGGCATAACCCTTCCCTTCAAAAGCTTACTTATTTTATTATGTAGCTCCTGTGCCTCAAATGGCTTAGGCAATACGTCATTCATACCTGAGGAGATAGCCTCTACCTGCTCATGCTCAAATGCCGAAGCAGACAATGAAATAATGGGTATACTACGCTTCGGCTCCTCAAAATCCATACGTATGATACGCGCTGTTTGGTAGCCATTTAATGCCGGCATATGAGTGTCCATCAGTATCAGGTCAAAATCCTGCTCTTTTAATTTTTCAATGGCCTTGTAACCATTATCAGCCACCTCAAACTCAATATTCCAATCTTTAAGCATTTTGGTAACCATAAATTGGTTAATCATATTATCTTCAGCCACCAGCACCCTTGTACTAACAAAAGGTGCAAGTTTGGAGCTTTTTTTTATAACCTTGGGCTCGGTAACCTGTTGAGAGATGGTAAACCAGTTAGTAAAATTGAATATACTCCCCTCACCTACCTTGCTACTCACGGTAAGGTCACCGCCTTTAAGCTCGACTAAACGTTTAACTATCGTTAATCCCAAACCCGTACCACCATATTTATTCGCAGTATCATCTTCAGCTTGCTCAAAAGATTCAAAAATCCGACTAAGGCGGGCTTGCGGTATGCCTATACCTGTATCTTCCACACTAAACTTTAGCTTCACCTTACTATCCTCTGTCTTTTGCAATACGGATACTACAAGTTTTACATACCCCCTATCGGTAAATTTGATAGCGTTACTTAACAGGTTCATCAGTATCTGATTTAATCGCAATGAGTCTAAAAGCAATGTTTCAGGTACATCATTATCTATTTCAAGTAGAAATTCTAAATTTTTCTCGTCGGCCTGATATTTCAGCAACCCATGTACTGAATTAATAATGCTGCGTACATTATTAGGTGTAGGTACAATACTAAATTTACCCGCCTCTATTTTTGACAAGTCAAGTACATCGTTAATTACCCCGAGCAATGATTTTGAAGATGTTTCCAGCATACTAAGCAAATTTTTTTGCTGGTCATTTATCGGAGTTTTATACAGTAAATTGGTAAGGCCAATAATACCGTTAACAGGGGTACGTAATTCATGGCTCATGTTTGCCAAAAATGCTTCTTTTACCTTTTTACCATATTCGGCTGCTTCCTTTGATTTGATAAGTTGTTGCTGATAACTCTTTTGGGGCGAGATATCACTGATATTCATAAAAATGGTGCGTGCCCGGTAAGATATTCTGCACTCAGTCCATATAACGCTCTTATTAAAAGTATTAAACTGAAATTCTGCTACAGACATGGCTACGTTATCTTTTATAATTTCACCAAGTTTTTTCCGAAAAGCCGTCTGATCTCCCTCTATTGCTAAATCAACGATACTTTTACCTAAAGCCTCTTGTGCAGTGTATCCTAAAATAGTTTCTACAGCTGGATTAATGCTCTTTATTCTCAGGTTATCAGCGTTAACTGAACATATAATGTCCGCGCTGTTTCTTACCACCATAGCATAATTCTGCAATTCGTCATTTTTATGCTTAATTTCCTCCTGCGTGCGGGCGAGCTGTATAAACGCGTCAACCTTTGCTGATGTTATGTAAGGGTCAAGTGGCTTATAAAGATAATCTACCGCACCGGCGCCAAAACCTTTAACAGCATACTTGGCTTCCTTGGATATTGCGGTGACAAATATTACCATAATATCTTTGGTGCGAGGGTTGGACTTTAGCATTTCTACCAGCTCAAAACCATCCATTTCTGGCATCTGTACATCTACCAATGCTATGGATATGTGGTTTTCCCAGGCTATTTTTAACGCGTCGTTAGGCGAAGTAGTGGTAAAAAGCTTAATATCATTACGCTTAAGAAGTGCCTCAAGAGCAATAATATTCTCCTCTTTATCATCAACAATCAGGATATTGACAGGATTCATTTATAAATCAGGTATCAGGTGGTGTTTCTAATAATTTAAAAATATCAGTTGTTGAGAGTACATATTCTGCTGCGTGCATATCAATGGCTGATTGGGGCATTTCAGTCATTTCTGCTTCAACGGGGTTTTGTGCAATTGTTAACGCTCCGCTTTGACGCAATTTCAACAATCCTGACGCTCCGTCCTGGTTTGCGCCCGAAAACAGGATGGCGGTAACCTGGTCTTTATATATTTCAGCCACACTCTCAAAGGTTACATCTATAGATGGTTTTGAAAACCATACCGCCTCTGATACATCCAGGCTAAAAAATCCCTGTTTCTCAACAAGTGTGTGATAATTTGCAGGTGCTACGTAAATTGTGTTTATCGCTATCGGTTCCTTATCACTAATTTCTCTAAGGCACATACGGCTGTTTTCAGCAAACAGTTTTTCAATTTCGCTGAAAAAATTTTTTTTACGATGAATAATAATAATTACTGTTTTGGAACATTTAGCCGGTAGCAATTTTACTATACGGTATAACAATTTAAATGAACCTGCCGAGCCACCCAGAAGTAATATTCGAGAGCTTTGCCAACGGTGGATTATATGATCATCAAGAGCCAATTTTTTGGTATATATTTTCCTTTTGATTGATTACCTTGAACTTTTTGCGAAAAATATCTGAGCGAATAGTTTCTTTATTCCCCAGGCATAGGTAACCAAGCGGACACAGGCTATTATAAAATAAATCGAGAATACGATGTTGCAGTTCTGTTTCAAAGTAGATGAATACGTTACGGCAACTTATTAATTGAAATTCGTTGAATACCGTATCAGAAATAAGGTTGTGAACAGAAAATAATGTATTCTGCTTTAGCTCGCTATGTATGGCTGCAGCGTCATACATCATAGTAAAATGATCAGTTAAAGACCCTGGTAAACCGGTAAACAAATAGTTTTCGGCGTAACTTTTTATTTTACGCAAGCTGTAAATACCTTTTTTGGCATAGTTTAACACCTCTGTATTAATATCTGTACCATATATAAAAGAACGTTTCAACAACTTTTCTTCATTCAACAATATGGCAAGTGAATAGGCCTCTTCGCCCGTTGAACAACCGGCACACCAAACCTTAATATGCTGATAAGTGGATAAATAAGGTATTACCTGGGTATGTAAAGATTTGTAAAAAGCCGGGTCGCGAAACATCTCTGTAACGTTTACCGTAATTTCTTCCAAAAACTCCTGAAAGAAGCCGGGATCATTTATCAACAGATGCTTCAGATCATAAAACTCCAGCTTCTTAATCATCATTACCCGGGCAATGCGTCTCCTGAACGAAGCTTCGGTGTAATCGCTGAAGTCAAACCCGTGTATCTTTTTTACAATATCTATCAGTTCTGTTAACTGGGCATCTGTTAAACTCTCTTTAGCATCAGGCATATTCTTCTATCAACTATCCGTCGAGCCATAATTGCATTAAGGATATCAGCCTGTCCATATCTACCGGCTTAGTGATATAGTCATTGGCCCCGGCCGCAATACACTTTTCGCGGTCATCCTTCATGGCCTTGGCGGTTAAGGCAATAACAGGAAGTTTTGCCCATTTGTTTTGCTTTCTTATTTGCCTTGTTGCCTCGTAACCATCCATTTTAGGCATCATGATATCCATGAGTACGATCTCAATATCGGTTACTTCTTCCAGCTTAGCAAGCGCCTCTTCTCCATCATTAGCGATCTCAACAACCAAGTCATAGGTTTCAAGAGCGCTGCTTAATGCAAAAATATTGCGCATATCATCATCTACAATAAGTACTTTTTTACCCTTGATAGCATCTTTTCCTTTAGTGGTCATTTTTTGTTTCGGCTGATTATTGTTAACGGCTTGCGGGGTATTTTCACTTATTTTATTTAAAAAGAGATTCACTTCATCAATTAACCTGTCAGATGACTTGCTTGTTTTAACAACCATTGCATTTGCATACTGCATTAAGCGGTTAACCGAGGTTTTGTCCAGTTCCATTGCTGTGTTAATGATAACCGGCAATGAAATAAATTGATCAACCGCTTTGATCTTATCCAGCAGGTCGAGCCCGGAAATGTCCGGCAGATTAAGGTCTAAAATCACACACTGATATTCGTGCTCGTTCAGCATTTTAAAGGCCGATTCTCCATCAAAAGCCTGATCCACTGTTATACCCTGGCTTTGCATCAGATCTTTTAGCGCCTGGCTTTGCGCCTTGTGGTCTTCAACCAATAGTATTTGTGTAAACTTAGTACCGCTGCGAGCCATAATATCACCGAATAACTTATCAAGAGTTTCGGTATTTACCGGCTTTTTAAGGAAACTTATCGCTCCTTCTTTGCGCACCCGGTTGGCGGCAGCTTCGCCCGCAGACATCAGGTGCACAGGGATGTGCGCGGTTGCTTCGTCCTGCTTTAGCTCTTTTAATATTTGCCAACCGTCTTTTCCTGGTAGCATAATATCTAATATCACAGCATCGGGCTGCTGCTCTTTTATCACCTCAAAAGCATTGGTTCCCTCGTTAACCATTACTGGTTCAAAACCATGATCACGGGCGTAATCCTGTAAAATTATCGCAAAATTAGGATCATCCTCAACAATTACTACAAATGGATCACGATCTGTCGCTGTTGTCTTTTGAGCAACAGGTTGTGGGGTACTTGGCCGCGACATCGGTTGGTAAGTTTCAACTGTTGGCAATACCTCTTCGTCGCTGTTTTCAAATTTCACTTCAAAAGGCAATGTAAGTACAAATTCGCTACCCACACCAGGTTCACTCGTAAGCGTAATATAACCACCCAATAATGCGGCTAACTCCCTGCTAATGGATAAACCGAGACCTGTACCGCCATACTTACGACTGGTAGAACCATCAGCCTGCTGGAAGGCTTCAAATATGATACGTTGTTTATCTGCCGGTATGCCTATGCCGCTATCCTTGATTTTAAAGCTTACTGTTTTAGGACGTGGCCCTGCTACAGCTGTTACGCTTATACTGCCACCCTCAGGGGTAAATTTAAAGGCATTGGAAAGCAAGTTTTTAATCACTTGTTCTACCCTAACCTTATCGGTACTAATCGCTTGCGGAACATCAGACGATCCGGTTTTAAATTCGATCTTTTTATTTATGGCAACCTCTGCGAATAATGATTGCATATCGCTCAATACCTCAGATATGCTTACTTCTTCGGTTTGCATATCCAACTTACCGGATTCAATTTTCGACAGATCAAGGATATCATTGATCAACGTAAGCAAGTCATTACCCGCGTTAAATATCACACTGGCATACTTGATCTGATCTTCAGAAAGGTTAGCCGGTTTATTATCTTTAAGTATGCGCGCCAGCACCAATATACTGTTTAGTGGCGTGCGCAGCTCATGACTCATGTTAGCCAGGAATTCTGATTTGTATCTGCCTGTTGTTTCCAGCTCATTTGCTTTTTGAGTGATAGACTGGCGTGCTTCCTCTATTGCCTGGTTCTTTTCTTCTAAAAGACTTGCTTTTTCTTCCAGTTCGGCATTAATAGTACGTAACTCCTCCTGCTGAACGCGTAACTCTTCCTCTGATGCCTGCAGCATTTCGGTTTTGTTCATGAGTTCCTCATTGGTAACGCGCATTTCTTCCTGCTGCGCTTCTAATTCCTCAGCCTGCTGTTGAGTTTCCTCAAACAGGTCATGCATAATAGTGCGTGCCTGAGCCGTATTTACGGCAATTGCAATATCATTGGCCACACGCTCTATGTAATCTTTTACATGTGCCGGTATTTGGCCACTAAAACCCAGTTCTAAAACACCTTTGAGCTTTTTATCAAAAAGAAATGGAACAATGAAAGTTTCTATATACCCATCCTGAATGATTGACGATTCAATTTGTAAACCATCATTAAGTTTACCGCTTATAATTGCCGACTTTTCGTCTTTAGCAGCTTGCCCCACCCAACCTTCAGAAATACGAATAGACTGCTTGATTTTATCCGGATCTGAAAACGCGTATGAGGCATGAAGTTCAAGTATTTCTTCACTCTCATTTAGTAGATACATGGTACCCGTAAGCGCACCCGAGTATCTGCTAAGCTCGGTAAGGATGTTGTTACTTAATTCCTTTTCGCTTTGCTGCCCCTGCATCTTATCGTTAAGAACAGCGGTTCCGGTGAGCAGCCAATTTTTGGCTTCATTTTCCTCAAGTACTTTTTCAAGTTCAATATTGGCAAGTCTTACTTCTTCCTCTATTTTTTTCTGTCGGTTGAAAGTAGCCTGAATGTAGTAAAACATCAGGATAACGATGGCCATAAACAGTATGCAGCCAATTACAATAACTACAATTGCCTGCCGGGATGCCCTTTCAGAAGCGGCTTTCCTTTCATCAAGCAGGGAGTTCTCAGAATTAATTAAACGGTTATTGATACCTCGTATACTATCCATGTTCTGCTTTCCGCCCAAAAACATCTTATGAGCCACCATATACTCAAGGCCCATTTTATCGCGTGTATCAATGTTGTTTTTTAAAACCTGCAACTGGCGATTTACAAGGTCCTTCAACGTATCAATACGCTTAGTCTGTGCCGGGTTATCAGAAACCAGGTTACTCAGTTGGTATAAATTTTCGGTTATACGAGGTACCGCGGAGTTATAAGGATCAAGAAAAGCTTTATTAGCTGTTGCGCCGTAACCCCGCATACCAGTTTCACCATCAATAAGAAGTTGCAGTATCTCATTGGAGGTTTTAATAACCTTTTGGGTGTGATTGACCCATACGGTATCATCCTCTAATTGCTTTATACTGCTAAAAGAGAGTATGCCAACTAATAACACAAGCAAAACGGATATACCAAAACCCGTTAGGACCTGGTTACGAAAAGAAAGCTTGAACATAGGTTAGATTTGGTTATAGTAGTGCAAATATGTTAAAATAAATGTGTACACAAAACACTTTCAGCACAACAAATACGCAGATAGGAAATTTTAAATTACTGTATGTTAACAGCTTTTCTAAAACCTGTAGCACCCGCAAGTGAAAGTAAAGCGCCGGCAAATAGCAAATACCACCCCCACTTGAAGGCTATTTGTCGTGATAGAAAGCCACTGATGCCTTTAAACGGTATAAAGCCAAAAGTTGTTTTTACCTTAAACACAGCGGCTATAAACAATAAGGTTACTAAAGCAACAGAAGCCCAGGCAGCAATACGTATTACTTTTACCTGGTTGAGTACGGTGCAAAGTATACCAATTACCCCAACCAGCAGCAACGCCATACCATAGGGTTGATTAAGCTTGTAAACATTCATATTGAACAAATGAAACGGCCTTAACAACGGGCAAAAGGTAGCTACAATTAATATAACAAAGCCGAGTAGAGCTAATAATGAAGGAAGGCGCATAAACAAAGCGATAGTTAAATTATTGCCTAATTTCCATTTTATCTGCAAAATGAGCACAATAATCGCGCAGATCTTCTACAATATTATTTTCGCCCGTTGCCCGCAGAAAGGTATCGCCCATAGTTTGCAGCGTTTCGTAGAAAAATCGTTTCATCTCGTCAACCGGCATATCCTTGGTCCAAAGGTCAATTTTCATGGTGTTTCTGTAACTCGGGTCCCAAACAGATAGCATCATGGCTTTTACAGGCACCGCGTCTTCGCCTTTTGCATCGGTTGATTGCCATACAATTTTTTCAGGAACATTATTATCGTCGAGTGTTACAGTTAGCTTAATTTCAGCAGTTTTCATTTAAAGTACTTATTTAACAAGGAAAAATATAATCAGCACCAAAGTTATAAAGCTAAGCTCTACAATCCAGAGGTTTTTGGTAATGGTAAAAAAATTACGGAAAATAAGATCCAGGAATGACACAACGAAACCAAACAGGATAAATATCCAGGCAACGGTTGTACTCCAGTTGCCATTGGGCATGCCTGTGATTTTTACTCCGCTTACGAAAATATAACCGGCCGCGATAAAGAAAAATGCTGTGGCAAAGTTTAGCGGACTAATGCGGAATTTGCGTTGTAGGTTATTTTCTGCCTGATCTTTTATTTCCGCCATATTGTTTAGATGGTTTTTTATTGTTGGGGTTATTTGGATTGCGCTTAGCTTTTGCAGCTTTAAATTTTTTATGCTGGCTGGCTGATTTTTTCTCGTGGAACGCTCCTTTAAAATCAGGATCTTCCTTGCGCTTCTGCATATCAATTTCACGGGCCTGATCCTGCCGTTCCTGGTAAGGGGTTTCCTCAATGAAAACCTCTGCCGGTATATCACGCACAGGGATAGTTTGCCTTATGAGTTTTTGTATTTTGTTAAGGTAATAATCCTCTGCAGGTGTGGCAAAGGTTATGGCTACGCCACTATTAAATGCCCGCCCGGTACGGCCTATGCGGTGTACATAGTCTTCGATAACTACCGGAACATCAAAGTTTATCACATGACTTACATCACTCACATCAATGCCGCGCGAAGCTACATCTGTGGCTACCAGTATCTTTACCTCATCGTTTTTAAAAGAATTGATACTGTTGATCCGTGTATTTTGCCCCTTATTAGCGTGCAGTACTTTTACCTCAGCCTCACCGAACTTACGCGACAAAAACTTAAAAATATCTTCGGCAACTACTCTCGTCTTGCAGAAAACAATCAGCTTTTTAATATCATCTGTGTGATCTAACAAATGCTTGAGGAGATTTACTTTAGTCTTTACATTGGGCACTTTATAAAGCTGTTGTTCAACAGTTTCAGCAGCGGTTGCCTGCGGAGTTACCTCTATTATTGTTGGAAATTCGAGAAAGTTACCGGCCAAATTATGCACTTTATCGCTCATGGTGGCAGAGAACAACAGATTCTGGCGTTTTACGGGTACTACCTCCAGTATCCGGTTGATCTGTGGCATAAAGCCCATATCCATCATCTTATCTGCTTCATCAAGTACCAGCGTCTGTAATTGCTTGGTAACAATGTGGCCAGCCAAATAAATATCCAAAAACCTGCCAGGCGTAGCCACTATAATATCAACACCTTTACTTACCTGTTCTATCTGCGTTTTAGGGCCTATACCTCCAAATAGTACCACAGTGCGTAAATCGGTATTAGTTGCAAACGTTCTTATGTTTTCTTCAATTTGCATAGCCAGTTCGCGTGTAGGCGAAACTATTAACGCCCTGGGATTTCCTCCCTGTGCATACTTAAGTTTCATAAGCAAAGGCAGCACATAAGCAGCTGTTTTGCCTGTACCTGTTTGCGCTATGCCCATTACATCCTGTCCGTTCAATATAGGCGGTATAGCTTTTTGCTGTATAGGTGTTGGCTGGCTGTAACCGGCATCAGAAATGGCATTTAATATTTGCCGGTTAAATTTAAAATCATCAAAAGTTTCTGCCATAGCCGCAAAGATAATGATTAACGACTATAGATGTACTTTGATAGATTATGATTACTATTTCGCTGCTTCTTCAATAAAATTCAAATACTTGCCTTATTAATAGTTTCACTTTATACTTTTGGCTTTTATAAACCCCTGATAAATACGCATGAAAAAAACTCTACTTGCAGCACTTCTGTTATTCTCGTTATCAAGTACCCTATTGGCGCAAACCGGCGAAGGCTATAAATATCTTGGCGGAAGCATATACTTGAACTATAACCGCGACGGCAATACCACCAATTACACATATCCTACCGGCAATGTTGTTTACACCCAGGAACACTTATTAAACCTGAATATAAGCCCGGAATTTGGCTTTTTTATGAGTAAAAACTGGGCACTGGGTATACAACCGGGTTATACCCGCGCATCCGGCAGAGAGGTTTCAAACTTTTATTCTAACCAAAATAGCGCTTCTAACTTCACTACGGTTAACAGTTTCCATACCGATTATATAGGGCTGGCGGTGAATTTGAGGTATTACTGGATGTTTAACGATAAAGTGGGGATATTTCCACAGTTCGGTGTAAGCACGTCGCATATACTCAACGATTTTGGTAACGGCGGTTTAACTATCGGAGGAACACCTAACGTAGTATTTTTCCCCACTCCTAAGCTGGGCGTAAACATGGGTTTTGGCAATGCCAGTTATTATTATAATTACCGAAGCGGTAATACCGTGGTTAACTTGAGTGTAAGTAATAGTTTTAATTTCGGTTTAAATTATTACTGGCGTTAATTGTCCTGATACCACGTATCATTTTCTATCAAGTATTATTTAACTTTATCGTATGTCTTCTATCCTTATAAAAGCAGCCAACATAGTTAATGAAGGTAAACAATTTACCGGTGATGTATTGATAAAAAACGGCTTTATTGACCGTATTGACGGCGCTATAAACACAACTGCCGACCGTGAGATAAACGCGGAAGGTTTATATCTTTTACCCGGTGCTATTGATGACCAAGTGCATTTTCGTGAGCCAGGTTTAACACATAAAGCCGATATTTATACAGAATCGCGCGCGGCGGTAGCAGGTGGTATTACCTCGTTTATGGAAATGCCCAATACGATCCCCAATACGCTTACCCAGGAACTGCTTGAAAATAAATATCAGATAGCAGCGCTGAACTCTCCGGCCAATTACTCATTTTTCATGGGTGCTTCAAATGATAACCTGGACGAGGTTTTGCGTACCGATGAAAAGAACGTTTGCGGGGTAAAGGTTTTTATGGGATCATCTACCGGGAATATGCTGGTAGATAATCCGAACACTCTTGAAAACCTGTTTGCCAAATGCCCCATGCTAATTGCCACACATTGCGAAGATGAAACTACCATTAAGCGCAATCTGGCACATTACCGTGAACTGTTGGGGGACGATATTCCCGTAAGATACCATCCGATCATAAGGGACGAAGAAGCATGTTATTTATCGTCGTCGATGGCGGTAGCATTGGCTAAAAAACACAATACACGTTTGCATATCCTGCATATATCTACCGCTAAAGAAACGCATTTGTTTTCAAATGATATTCCACTGGCCAACAAGAGGATAACCGCTGAAGCATGTATTCATCATTTATGGTTTAGCGATGCAGATTACGAAACAAAAGGCAATTTTATAAAGTGGAATCCGGCAGTTAAAACCGCTAACGATCGCGATGAAATACTAAAAGCAGTACTGGATGGCCGTATTGATGTAATAGCCACCGATCACGCACCGCATACGATCCTGGAAAAACAACAACCCTATCTGCAAGCACCTTCCGGCGGGCCATTAGTACAGCATGCATTAGTGGCTATGCTCGAACTATACCATCACGATAAGATATCATTACCGCAGATTGCCGAGAAAATGGCGCATAATGTAGCCACCATTTTCCAGATAGAAAAACGAGGGTTTATTCGGGAAGGTTACTGGGCCGATCTGGTATTGGTTGATCTGAACAAACCATGGCAGGTAAACAAAGAAAACCTTTTATATAAATGCGGATGGTCACCTTTTGAGGAAACCATTTTCCGCTCACAAGTGATGAGCACCATAGTTTCGGGTAATTTGGTGTATGAAAACGGCCGGTTTAACAATCAAAAAAGCGGACAAAGATTAAGCTTTAACAGATAAATCACCTGTTCATTAAGCGGGCTACATACTTACCTATAATATCAAACTCAAGGTTTACAATGCTACCTTCGCGTACTACATGCAGGTTGGTATGCTCATAGGTGTAAGGTATTATGGCTACGGAGAAATAGCCAGGTCCTGAATTGACTACCGTTAAGCTAATACCATTAACGCAAATTGATCCTTTTTCAACGGTAACATTACCCACCGACGCATCGTACTCAAAGGTGTATTCCCAACTGCCGTTAAGTTCAGTGTAACGGGTACAAATAGCTGTTTGATCAACGTGCCCCTGAACAATATGCCCATCAAGGCGCGCGTTCATCACCATACAACGCTCCAGGTTTACCGGATCACCAACATGTAATTGACCTAAATTAGTTTTATTAAGTGTTTCTTCTATAGCGGTAACCGTATAACTCTGATCGGTAACGCCAACTACAGTCAGGCAAACACCGTTATGTGCCACTGATTGATCTATTTTTAGTTCGTGCACAATTGGCGCTTCAACGGTGATATGCAGGTTGCCTTGTTCTTTTTTTAAGTTGGCTATTTTTCCTAAAGTTTCTATAATTCCGGTAAACATGTTCAAAAGTAATGCTTTTGCAACGCCCTATTGTTAATTAAACATCATAAAAAAAGCGGGTTGTAGTTGCCCGCTTTATATTTTAAATCTAAAAAAAGCTTATTGTATTTCAATGGCAAAGCTTTTGCCGCCGAAAGTGACTTGTGCCTTATGATTACCCAAAAATGTTATGGTGCCGGTAAAGCTAAAAGCCTTACCTACATTTGTTCCGTTCGATACAAATTCAGCTGTTCCGGCAGTAATATCAAATGGTTTAGTTGTAGAATCTATAATCAAACCTTTTAAGTTATAAGCGTTATTCTGAACGATAGTTTCAGTGTCTTTTTTTGTAGTGATTTTATAAACAGAGTTTTGGCTTCCATCAACCTGCATTTTAGAAAATTGGGCAGCCAGGCCCTTTAAGGTGTAATATTCTTTAACGCTGATATCGTAAGTTGAATATGGGTTAAAGCCTGTGTTTACGTAATTACCCGTATAAGTGTAACCGTTAGGCGTATTGTTTTCACAATTGATCACATATTTAAATGAGCCGGTCATTACATCTTTTACAGAATCACCTTTAGTAAAAAGATTATCAAAAGGTTGCTCTATGAATTGCCCGCAGGTAAGATCGTTTATCTTTTTACCATCACGAACGCTGTTTGCAGCAGGTACACCGGCTGTGGTTTTGCTGGCAACAGTATTACCAAGCGCTTTGTAAAGGTTGTTAGCCAATTGCGAGGCAAACTGGGCATCTTTGTTAATAGTAGTGGTAACAGTAGAAACTTTAGTTTCTTTTTTACAAGCGGAATAAATGGTGATAGCCAAAGCGGCTAACGCAAAGAAGGTGAGTGTTCTTAATTTCGTAAGCATACGTAATAAGGTTGATTTATTGTTTATGCAAAACTACTCATTTATAACAAATTATGTAGAGTGATTTTCACTTTACTGAAACAAAATATCTCATAAAGAAATAAGAAAATTGATTGTGAAAAATTAATCTATATTTAATCACACAGAAGACGGGCAATCTTGTTCAATCAGAATATTTTAAACTATACTTATCAATATGTTAATGTATGAATAAGCAGAGTGCTGGTTTACTACTTTTCCGTAATACAACTAAAGCTACAGAGGTTTTCCTTGTGCATCCCGGCGGGCCGTTCTTTGCTAAAAAAGATAATGGCTCATGGTCAATCCCCAAAGGTGAGTTTAACGATGATGAAGATGCCCTGACAGCCGCAAAGCGTGAGTTTAAAGAAGAAACAGGCAAACCAATTGATGGCAACTTCATCAAGCTACATCCCATCAGGCAAAAGAGTGGCAAAACGGTAAATGCCTGGGCGGTTGAAGGCGATATAGACCACACCAATATCACCAGTAACACCTTTGAAATAGAATGGCCGCCACGATCAGGCAAGCGTGCAACATTCCCCGAGATCGATCGTGCCGGGTGGTTTACCTTACAGGAAGCAAAAGAAAAACTTATATTAGCCCAAATAAAACTGGTAGAAGAATTAGAAAGTATCCTTTAACTTACAGGGCCCTTCTGTTCTTTACCCAATTGCTTTCCGCAACGCCCACAGTTTCAGCAACGGCAACTTTTTTGTTATTCAGCAGGCGTTCCATCAGTAGGGCGGCTATTTCTGCTTCATCCGTATCCTCGGTGTTAAGTACGTCCGGGGTAAAATACTTTTTAACGAAATGTGTATCAAAGTTACCCGAAGTAAATGCCTCGTGCTGCATCACAAACTTACCGAATGGTAACGTGGTGGTTATACCCGTGATGATATACTCGTCAATGGCCCTTACCATGCGGTCGATAGCTTCTTTACGGTCTTTACCGTAAGTGATAAGCTTGGCTATCATTGGGTCATAATAGATGGGTATTTCCATGCCTTGCTCAAAGCCATCATCCACCCTAACGCCGGGCCCTTGTGGCGTTATATAGGTTTGAAGGGTGCCAATATCCGGTAGAAAGTTGTTGGCGGGATCTTCGGCATATACTCGCAGTTCCATGGCGTGGCCTTTTATTTTCAAGTCCTCCTGCTTAAAGCTGATGGCATAGCCGCGGGCAATGTTTATCTGCTCTTTTACCAGGTCAATACCGGTGATCAGTTCAGTCACCGGGTGTTCTACCTGCAGCCGGGTATTCATTTCTAAAAAATAGAAATTGAGCTGATCATCCATAATAAACTCTACCGTACCGGCGCCTGTGTAGTTTACCGAGCGCGCAACATCAACTGCGCAACGGCCCATAGCTTCGCGAATCTCTGGTGTTAAAACTGACGAAGGCGCTTCTTCCACCACCTTCTGGTGGCGGCGCTGTACAGAGCAATCGCGCTCAAACAAGTGCACGATGTTTCCATGAGTATCCCCTAATACTTGTATCTCGATATGCCTTGGCGATGATACGTACCGTTCAATGAAAACAGAACCGTCGCCAAACGCTGATGTAGCCTCAGATACGGCCAGATTCATTTGTTCTTCAAAATCAGCTTCGCTTTCTACTATGCGCATACCTTTGCCCCCACCACCGGCTGCGGCTTTGATCAGTATGGGGAAACCTACCTCAACCGCGCGCTGCTTGGCTTCGCTGATGTCGGTGATAGCTTCCTCGGTGCCCGGCACCATTGGAATGTTGTATTTTAAAGCTGCCGCTTTGGCTGATAGC
Organism: Mucilaginibacter sp. MD40; assembly: GCF_002288635.1. Lineage (GTDB taxonomy): Bacteria > Bacteroidota > Bacteroidia > Sphingobacteriales > Sphingobacteriaceae > Mucilaginibacter. The sequence continues at coordinate 2,777,753 of NZ_NRSW01000001.1, forward strand.
TTATTACCCATTACTTCCATGGCCTCCGGTGATGGACCGATGAGAATAAGTCCGGCCTCGCGCACCAGTCGGGCAAAGGCAGCATTCTCGCTTAGGAAACCATACCCTGGATGTATGCCCTCTGCGCCTGTTTGCTTACAGGCCTCAATGATCTTGGCACCTACCAGATAAGACTGGTTAGATGGCGCAGGACCAATACAAACAGCCTCATCTGCGTAACGTACGTGCAACGCATCACGGTCGGCTTCAGAATAAACGGCTACGGTTTTAATGCCCATTTCACGGGCCGAACGCATTACACGCAGCGCAATTTCGCCGCGGTTGGCTACCAATATCTTTTGCATACTTAACAAATGTAGTTAAAGTAAATGCAGATAAGAACCCTTCATGTCAATTCTCTCCATACTCTTTCGTGCGCCATTCTGAGGAACGTAAGCAACGTAGCAATTGAATAAAGTGCGGCTCTGTTATCGAGGATTGCCATGATATCGCTCGCAATGACGTTGCGAGGGGTTGCGGGTTCACATTGACAGCATAAGACGTATGAGCGTTTACAGGAAAACAGCCGATATATTTAGCTTACTTTAGAGCCGGCAATAATGTGTTCTTTCTCTATTTTCTTTTGTAGCTCCAGTATGGCGCCGATAAGTGCCTCCGGGCGAGGCGGGCAGCCTTGCACGTAAACATCAACTGGTATTACCCTATCCACACCTTTCACCACATGATAACCGTGCTGCCAGTACGGACCACCACAGTTAGAGCACGATCCCATCGAGATCACATACTTTGGATCGGGCATTTGTTCGTAAAGTCGTTTGATACGCTCGGCCATTTTAAAGGTAACGGTACCTGCAATAATGATCACATCAGATTGTCGTGCTGATGGCCGTGGGAATACACCAAAACGGTCAAGATCATAAGTTGAGGCCATTGCACCCATCATTTCAATAGCGCAGCAGGCAATACCAAAACTCATGGGCCATAATGATGATAGTCTTGCCCAATTGAGGAGGTCATCCAGTTTAGTGACCATTATGCCACCATTTTCACTTGTGGTGTCAGGCATCATTGGCAGGCTTTTTAAAAATTGGTTTAAACATAGGTTTGCGTGGCTCTGTAGTGGTATCGGCGGTTGCCGGTTTGTCGGTAGCAGTAGCGGGTACGAGCTCCGCATTAAAATCGCGCACTTTAAACTGGCCTTGTAGGGCATTCACCTGTTCGTATAAATTACGCGGTATTTTAGTAGTGCTGCGCGGTATGTTTAGTTTTGGTTTTATCCAGTTAAGATCGCCCTTAACCCACACGTACGCCAGGCCAAGTATCAGTATCCCCAAGAAAATAAACATTTCTGTGAGCGATATCCATCCCCAGCGGCTATCGGCAGCTATGAGTTGCTTATCGCCAAAAACAGTTGCCCACGGGAAAACAAATACCATCTCAACATCAAACAGCAGGAAAACCAAAGCAATTACATAGAAACGGGAATTGAAGGGCAGCCAGGCATTTCCGGTTGGCTCCTCGCCACATTCGTAAGTACTTAGCTTCTCGGGGTTGGGGTTACGCGGCGACAAAAAGCGGTTCAAGAAGAATAAACCACCTATGGCAACAGTACCTGTAATTAAAAAGATAAGTATCTTTCCAAATTCTGATATTTGCGCAACACCATCCATGACGGCAAATTTAACAAAACAAACCCATTTTGATGCTATAATAATTGGCGGCGGTGCCTGCGGACTCATGTGTGCCGTGCAAGCCGGCTTTTTGGGAAAACGAACACTGGTACTGGAAAAGAATGACCGCGTAGGTGCCAAAATACTCATCAGCGGCGGTGGCAGGTGCAACTATACCAACCTGCATACTACGCACAAGCAATTTATATCCAATAATGAGCATTTCAGCCGCTCGGCGCTGGCGCAATGGACTGTTGATGATACCATTTCTTTTTTTGAAACCTACGGCATTACAGGAAAGGAAAAAACATTAGGTCAACTATTCCCGGCTACCAACAAGGCTAAGGACATTGTTGAAGTGTTCACCGGTTTATGTAACGACCTGGACCAGCACATACTATGTAACACCGAAGTTACTGCCGTACGCCAAACTGCTAATGGTTTTGAGGTAGATACGCTGCACAATAACCGACAGGAAACTTTATTTGCTATGAAAGTAGTTATTGCCAGTGGCGGCCTGCCTATCTCCAAATTGGGTGCTTCAGATCTTGGATTGCGCGTAGCGCGAAGTTTTGGCATGAAAGTTACCACAACCTCGCCTGCCCTGGTACCGCTAACCATTACTGGTAAAGACCAACCATGGTATGAGCAACTATCCGGCAACAGTATATTTTGCCGGGTTTGGAACGATAGGGCAAGTTTTGAGGAAAATATCCTGTTTACCCACTGGGGATTAAGCGGACCGGCCATCCTGCAGATATCATCCTACTGGAAACCCGGCGAGTTAATTTACATTAACATGCTGCCCGGCCAGGACATTGCTGAACTCATAACCAGCGAACGCGAACAAAACGGCAAAAAATCATTGCTGAATTACCTTGCGGGATTGTTCACTAAAAAATTTGCTGATGCACTTAGCGGGCGTTTACCGGTAAATAAAAATCTGGCATCATTATCAAAAACCGACCTGGAAAGTATTAGCAGTTTGATACATGAGTTTAAAGTTAAACCGGCAGGTACTAAAGGTTACGATAAAGCAGAAGTAATGACCGGAGGCGTTAATACCGATGAGCTATCATCAAAAACCCTTGAAGCAAAAAAAATTCCCGGCCTGTTCTTTGGCGGGGAATGCGTTGATGTTACCGGATGGCTTGGTGGTTACAACTTTCAGTGGGCATGGGCAAGCGGCTTCGTTATTGCGCAGAACATTTAATCACATCCATTTAAATGGCTCACCAGATGAAATGTGAGTAACCTGAACGCCTTTCAGTTTTGGCTGCAGCCATGTAGCAAAATACTCCATACCCGGCTCCTCGCTAAAGGCATGCCCAAGAACTATTAATGCCTTTTTGTGTCCAAACAAATTACTATCTCGCATAAATTCAGCTGTCTCCCATTCCGACATTTCGCCAATTATTAGTACATCCGGGTCATCTTGTACTACTGCCGTCATCTGCCGCTTACCTCCCGCCGATCCGGGCAACACAACAACCTTCCTGCATATTTGCTTAACATCGCCAACTACGCGTAAATGCGGTATGCCAAGAGATCTTTTCAGATGCGCCACCAGTTGCTGCACACTTTGCGGAGGCAAACTGAGGCTGTAACCCTTATTACCGTAATATTTAGCCCAGCCGGTTTTTTGTAAAAAACCAATGCCTACAGGGTCGGGATTCATGGCGTGTAACCCATCATGAAAACGCCAGACAGTTATCTTGTACTGGTCCAACAGATCAAGTTTTTCTTTAACAATTGGGTTGTTGGCCACTAAGTTTTTATCATCCGTATGGTTATAAAACGTAGGCTCATGCGCGATGATGAAATTTGCATTTAGTTTGGCAGCTTGTTTTATCACATCTACGGTAGCAAACATAGTGGTGACGATACCGGTAACTGTTTGCCCGGCATCTCCGGCCTTTATCGTGTCAACCGTATTTGCTGATGGTGTAATATTGCCATCCTTATAAATAATATCGATTACCTGTTGAACAGTGTACACTTGAGCAAATGGTACAGACGCAAAACCAGGTATAGCTCTAAAGGCTGCCAATGTGCCTGCAAGGGTTGCCGTTTGGGTGATGAATTTTCTGCGAGTAGTCATATTAATTACCAATGTCTTCCCATAATTCAATGGCGTTTCCTTCCGGATCAAGGATGTGCACAAATTTTCCGTAATCGTAAGAGGCTATTTCATCGATTACAGTAACCCCATCCTTTTTTAATTGCTCAACCAAAGCCTCCAGGTTTTCAACCCGGTAATTGATCATGAAGTCTTTTTTCGATGGCTCAAAGTATTTAGTATCCTCCTTAAAAGGTGACCATACCGTTGTACCTTCTTTTTCCGGTTCGTCGGCATCCCGCCATTTAAACATAGTACCATATGGCTCAACCGGCAGCCCCAAATTATGTGCATACCATTCGTTCATCTTTTTGGGATCCTGGCACTTAAAAAAAATGCCGCCAATGCCTGTGACTTTTTTCATGGTTGGTGTTATTGTTAAGGTTTGTGTTTAGCTTTTATGAAAAAAGCACCCTTTAAGGTGCTTTTGTATTATTTATAAATCATTTACCGCTTGTAGGAGCCCCCGCAGGTGTGGCAGGTTGCTGGCCATCTGCCGGTTTAGGCCCCGGTACCGGCATGTCTGTACGTGGCGGTTTAGGCATTTCAGATGCCCTGATCACTTCAGGATGCGAAACTCCCCTATGGCAGCTGTAACAGTTTATACTGCTTTCTTTATATACTCCGGTACTATCCTTTTCGGCATGGAAATATTTTTTATTGATCTCCTGGGTCATTTTATACATTTCACGCGCCATTTGCTTTTCGGGTTTGGCATCGCTTGCAAAATCCATCTTCTTAGTGTCTTCATTGCGCGCGTGGCAAAAACTACACCTTGCACCCAAAGCATGCTCCCACTCTTCCATGGTTTTATGCATTTCTTCCTTAGAGATATTCTTAGGTAATACTTTAAGATTTTTAAAGTTGGTATCGTCTGCTTGTTTAGCTATGGGCGACATAGCCATAAGTGCTACAGCTGATAGTAAAGCTGTGGTTACGCTGAGTTTTTTGTTGATACGCATGGATAAAATTTATAGGATAAAGCTAATCAAATAATTGTCAATGACAATAGTGTGACACATTTTTTACACATCAAACCAAATACTTACCCACTAACTCCATACTGATATCCCACAATTTATGCCTGTTTGCTTCATCTACGGCTAAAGCGGATGGATTTACCGGGCGCTGATCTTTAAAATACTGCCCGCTTTTTGAATCAATACGCTGCGCTGTTGCCAGATAAATACTGGTTTGCGCACCTTTTTCGGCAGGTATCATAAACGGCCGCATTATCCATAAAAGTAACTTACCCAAACCGCCTATGCCCATACCAAATGAGGTATTTACCAGCCCCGGATGTAACGCGAAGGAACTGATACCTTTTGGCCCCAGTTTGGTTGCCAGAGATCTTGTAAAATAAATATTAAACAGCTTAGCTGTACCATAAGCTTTCCAGGCAGAGTACGGACGGTTTGCCCAATCAATATCATTAAAACGTAACTGACAGTAACGATGAGCTTCCGAGCTTACATTGATGATACGCGCCTGCCCTCTTTCCAAAAGCGGCATGAGGCATTGCACCAATAAAAAATGGCCCAAATGATTGACCGCAAATGTCATTTCGTGGCCATCGGCGCTTAACTTCCTCTCAGGAAATATCCCTCCCGTATTATTAATAAGTACATTTATTCCAAGTAAACTGCTCTTTAAAATATCAGCGGCGTTTCGCACACTTTGTAAATCGCTAAGGTCGCACTCCACTACATAGATGTTTCTGTTCTTAGACGCCGCTATAATCTCGCTTTTAACCTGTTCGCCCTTTTCTACGTTGCGAACAAGCATATAAATAGCATGATCTTTTTTGGCAAGGGCCAGCGCTGTTTCGCGGCCAACGCCGGATGTTGCACCGGTAATAACCGTATTAATAAATGGCATATTATAAGGGGCTTAATAGGTCAAATGTAACAGTTTTTAAAGCCCTGTCAAACTATAAACAAGGCGCTTTACCAATATTTTGTAGCCGAAAGTGTTAAAATTTTGTTAAAACATTTGGATAATTACGAATTGTTCGTAGATTTACGAAAGAATCGTAACAATGGAAAAATTATCAATACAAGAAGAAGAAGCCATGCAAGCTGTATGGCAGGCCGGTAATGGCGTTATTAAGGACATACTCGAACTAATGGAAGAGCCCAAACCACCCTATACTACCCTGGCCTCAACGTTAAAAAACCTTGAACGTAAAGGTTTCGTATTGGCAGAAAAGATAGGCAACTCTTTCCGATACGCCCCCGCTATACAGGAAGAGGAATACAAGAAACGCTTTATGAATGGCTTTGTAAGCGACTACTTCAAGAACTCTTACAAAGACCTGGTTACCTTTTTCGCGAAGGATAAAAAAATAAGCGCTACCGACCTGAAAGAGATCATTAACCTGATTGAAAACCCAAAAAAATAAATCTTATGCCTGCTTTATTTATCTTCCTGTTAAAAGCGAACGCAGCATTGCTACTTTTTTGCGGTGGTTATTACCTCATCTTAAGGCAACTAACGTTTTACACCTTAAACCGTGCCTATTTGATAACAGGTATCCTGTTTGCTACCATATATCCATATGTTGATCTTTCCTCGTTTGCTATCAGGCATGAAGCACTGGCCAAACCTGTTCAAACAGTTATTTATAAATGGCAGTTGCCGGCACAAGAACTATTTAGCCGGCCCAATTACTGGCAATGGCTGATAGTACTGTTTTGGGCAGGTGTGGTATTCCTGGGGATACGGTTTTTAATGCAGTTATTTTCACTTTATATACTATACCATAACTCCAAACCTCAACGCATTCACAACCACAATGTAAGGGTTATAAAAGGCGATGCTGCTCCATTCTCTTTTTGGCGGAGCATTTATATCAACCCTGATAAACATTCGCGAAGCGATTTGGAAGCCATACTGCAACATGAACAGGAACATGTAAATGGCTGGCATACTATTGACATTATTCTGGCCGAGCTAAGCTGTATATTCTACTGGTTTAATCCCGGGATATGGCTCATGAAAAAAGCCGTTAGGGAAAATATTGAGTTTATTACCGACAGACTAATACTGAATAACGGCATGGATAGTAAAAGCTATCAGTACAGTCTCATCAACGTTGGTTTTAATAACCATACCCCCGGAATAGTAAACCATTTCAACTTATCAACCATAAAAAAACGTATTATTATGATGAATGCAAAAAGATCTTCCAGGGCAATGCTTACGCGTTATGCCTTTGTAATACCAACAGTTATAGGCTCTCTATTGGTGTTTACCATTTCAAAAGCTGATGTAGCAAAACCGCTTACCATAAAGTTGGCTAATGCTATTAAACCTGTAAGTATTGCTCTAAAACAAGCTGCTAAAAATACCATAGCGTTTACAGATACTGTACCAGCGAAAGCTACATTTAGCATTAAGGTAGATAACACCAGTAAAAGCGCAAAGGTATTATCCATTAAAACAGGCAGCCCTGCAAAGCAGGCTTTCTTTATCACTACAGATAAAAAAAACAGTCTTGATTCTGCTAATATTGTTGTTGACGGCAAAAAAATATCAAAGTTTGAGCTTGCTAAAATAAATCCTGCAACCATCGCGCATCTTTCTGTAGTTACAGGAGATGCAGCGAAAGCTTATAATGACAAATATGCGTTTGGTAATAATGAAGCTGTAATTGTTATTGATACCAAAGACTCTGAAGCAGGAAAAGACATAGCCAAAAATGTTGATAACCAAAAAGTTGTTGACAGAATTGTTTTTGATAGCGCAAATGGCCATAGTAAAAACGACAAAATCATATTAACTAATGATCTGCGCGGTAAAATATCAGACGTTGTTATCACACGCAATAATGGCAGAACCACTTCTACAAGTTCAAGTTTCTCTACCGGGAGCGGTGCTGTTAGTGTGTCATCAACAAATTACACTGATCAACCTGATAGCGCAATTACCGTTCAAGGCCATAAAACTAAAGGTAGTACTATTTATATTAAAGGCGCTGAACCCTCTACTTTTGGTATGCAGGGTGCAATTACTGTAAAGGGCTACCCTACGGCTATCGCCATTCGGTCAGATAACGCTGATAACATATCAGACAAAGTGATTGTGATTGATGGTAAAGTAGCGAGCGAGAAAGACATGAAAAAACTTTCGGCTTATGATATCAATAGCATAAATATAGCCCGTGGCACATCTGAAGATAGCATCAAATATGGCGACAAGGCTAAAAAGGGTATAATTTATATTACTACTAAAAAAGGAAAAAATAAATAATAAAATTTAGCTTCATAAACGGGCGCCGCGAGGGTGCCCGTTTTTTATTTAGAAGTTTTTATTATTTTAAACCGTAAGTAAGATAGCCCCCATCAACCACCAGTTCGGTACCCGATATATAGCTTGCCGCATCAGATGATAAGAACAATACGGCATTTGCTATCTCATCTGCATTGCCCAACCTTTGCAGGGCGGTTAGTGAGGCAATATGGCCTTTCGCCTCGGCCGGAAGTACACCTTCCAATCCAGGTGTTTGTATAGGGCCCGGGCTTACAATGTTTACGCGGATCTTTCTTTCGGCCAATTCGTTAGCGGCAATTTGCGCTACACGATTAAGCGCACCTTTTGTTGACGAATATATGCTGGTGCCAATATTAGATGCCGTTGCAACAATTGATGAGGTAAACACTACTGAAGCGCCATCCTTTAAATGCGGGATAAACTTCTGAAGCGTAAAGTATGGGCCTTTCACGTTGGTATCAAACTGACGGTCAAAATCAGCCTCTGAAGCCTGTTCTATTGGCGCAAAGCTGGCTATCCCTGCATTCAGGAAAAGTATATCTAACTTTTGGCCGCTCTCTTTAAAGCTGTTTTCCAAAATGGCAATCTCGTCCAGTTTTGATGTATCAGACAATACGGTCTTTAAGTTTGGGCTGTTTATTTCGGCAGCTGCCTTTTCAAGGTTAGCGGTGTTACGGCCTGTGATCCATACATTGGCACCTGCGTTGATAAATGCTTTTGCAGTGGCAAAACCTATTCCTGTTGTTCCGCCGGTTATTACTACGTTTTTGTTTGCGAAATTCATTTTAGTAAAATTTAATTTGACCCTGCAAACTTATAGTAATTGAATTTATTTTAGTTACTTTGTAACCAAAAGTAACAGTAACATTTGAGTAACCAAGTAACTTATGACTGCCAAAGTAAGTACCACAACAGAAACAGTTTTAGCCTGCTGCCCTATTCAAGGCCAAAAGAATATCCGTGCCGTTCATGATGCTATGGATGTGTTAAATGGCAAATGGAAGATCTCTATCATATCATCTATCTGCTATTTTAACAAACGTAGATTTTCTGATATTTTGAATGACGTGGAGGGTATCTCCAACAAAATGTTAAGCAAGGAACTGAAAGAGCTGGAAGCGAACAAACTGATCACAAGAGAGGTATTGAATACGCAACCCATTACGGTTGAATACAGCCTTACCCAGTATGGTTTAACCCTGCGCGATATCATTAACATGCTATCTGACTGGGGTGTAAAGCACCGCGAAATGATTGTAGGTAAAAGAAAAAGCGCTTAACTGGCCACGGCAAGTTTCTCGTGTTCTAACAGATCAAGCAATGCCTTTTCGGCGAGGTTTAGTTCTGCTGATTCGATATCTTTTTTGCCGTCCAATTTATCAATGTATTTGAAAATAGTTTTCTCTTCATAGCTTTTGATAACTGATGGGTGCACATAATATTTTTTACATACGGTGCGTGTGTTGCCCAGGTTAACCGCTACCTCATCAAGTACGCTGACAATTTTCTTTTTGCACTCGCTAACTGTTTCAAATTCGCCGGCCTCTTTAAACGCGTAAAGCGCGCTTACGCTGCCTGCCCATGTACGAAAATCTTTGGCGGTGAAATCCTCGCCGGTAATTCCTTTAAGATAAGTATTGATGTCGCCGGATCCAATGGTGCAGCGGGTGCCATCATCATTATAGTATTGAAACAATTCTTTGCCGGGAATATCACGGCACTGCTTTACCAAACGCGCAAGCTTTTTGCTTTGAAGCGATATTTTGTGCATCACCCCTTTTTTGCCCTTAAACTCAAATTTCATTTTCGAGCCTTCTATCTTCACATGCTTGTCCATCAATGTGGTTAAACCGAAGGAGCCGTAAAGCTTTTTATAAGATTCGTTACCCACACGTATGCTGGTTAGTTCCATTAAACGCACTACCAGTGCAACAACCTTTTCATGATCCAGGTTGCGGCGGTTAAGGTCGTGGTCTACCTGCTGGCGTATGGCTGGCAAATGCGCAGCGAAGGTTTGCAGGCGATGATATTTAGATTGATTACGTATCTGGTTCCAGTGGGTATGGTAGCGGTATTGCTTGCGTCCGGCAGCATCCGTCCCAGTAAATTGCAGGTGGCTGTTATCATATGGCGATATCCAAACGTCGGTATAAGCCGGCGGTATCACCAGACTGTTGAAACGTTTTATCAATTCCTTGTCCTTTACTGATTTCCCTTCCGGATCGAGATAAGTCCACCCCTTGCCTGATTTTTTGCGGGTGTAGCCCGGCGTTGAGTCGGAAACATAACGTAAACCCACGGCTTTTGCTGTGATCTTGGGATCACGGCCAATCTTCTCTAACTTTTTTATCAGGCGGTTCATTGTTAGAGATAACATGCGTTTAAGTTGAAAGTTTTAAGCCTTCAATTTCAAGTCAAATTATTTGTCTATAAGCTAACTTTCGGATCTTATATTTAAGAAAGACTCTTCAAAACCGATACCACATACTCAACCTGATCTGCATGTACATCCAGATGGGTTACAAATCGGATTCGGTGTTTATCGGTACTTCCTGCTTTGATGCCTTTTGCAGCCAGTTTATTTAAAACCGTATCAGCGGGTTCAATGGTATCAAAAAGTACAATATTGGTTTCAACCGGAATGATGTTGCTTACCCAAGCGCAATTAGCCAACTCCCCGGCCAGGATGCGGGCGTGCGCGTGATCGATGTGTAAACGTTCTACATGATGATCCAATGCGAAAATCCCCGCAGCGGCTAAAAAGCCTGCTTGTCGCATACCTCCGCCCAATACTTTGCGTATTCGGCGTGCGTAATTGATAGTCATTTTATCGGCAAGCAGTACTGAACCAACCGGTGCTCCTAATCCCTTTGATAAACACACCGATATACCATCAAAGTAATTACCATACTCAACCGCTTTATCGCCGGTATGGGCAAGCGCATTAAAAATACGGGCACCATCCAGGTGAAGTTTTAGTCCGCGCTCTTTGCACAGTGCGGCAATAGGTGCTATTTGGTTAAGGCTGTAACATGCGCCTCCACCTTTGTTTACCGTATTTTCTAAAACTACCAGACTGGTATGCGGATAATGAATATTATCCGCATTGATCTCCGGTTCTATCATCTCAGCCATAAGTATACCTCTGTAACCGTTTAATAGCCTTGTTGACACTGCTGAGTTAAAGGCAATGCCCCCACCCTCGTAACGATAAACGTGTGCGGTTTGGTCGGCAATTAATTCATCCAGCGGCTGGGTGAAACATTTAATGGCTATCTGGTTAGTCATGGTGCCTGATGGGCAAAACATCGCGGCTTCCATCCCGAACATGGCAGCGGCCTTTTCCTCAAGCACATTTACGGTTTCATCTTCGCCGAAAACATCATCACCAACTCTGGCGCTCCACATGGCCTCAAGCATTAAAGGGGTGGGTTTGGTAACAGTATCGCTACGCAGATCAACATTCATCATGCAGGTTATTGCTTATATTTGTGTCAAATATCTAAAAACAGTGCGTAAAATAACTCTGCTACTTTGTATTATCTGCATTACATTTTTCGCTAAGGCACAAGCTCCCGCTCAGCAATGGGACGAGGGCACCGTATACCATACCACCGGCGAAGTATTTAGCGGACTGGTATCATGGGCGCCCCCTATAAAAGGCCAATATCCTGATGGCGACCAGATACTTTTCAAAAACACCGGCTCGCCCGATATTTTCCCTATACCTTATTTCAAGATAAAAGCATTTACCATGGGGCGCGATAGCTTTGTGGTATCTACCAACATCAACCTTAAAAACAATCCCATATTATTAGTTGAGGTTGATGGGCCGGTAAATCTGTACGCTGCTAAAATATTTAAACAAGGTTTTCCGCTACTCATCGGCTCGGGTGGTGGCGGCGGCCATTTTGGCGTGGGCATGGAGGTAGGCACTGCTATTGGCCGCGGTGTAAAAACCAGCTATTATTTTGGTAAAACACCCAACACCGTTTCTAAATTAGATAAGAAAAACTTTATAGAAGCCATGAGTACCATTTTAGCCGACAAACCCGAAGTGGTAGCTAAAATTAAAGACAAAACTTTTCGTTATGGTGACATGGACGACCTGCTAAAATATTACTACACGGGTAAACTTCCTGTTAACAATGAGCAACAATAAATTTTATAAAATATTCAATAGTGCTGCAATAGCCATCTTGTTTTCGCTTACAGTTCAAAGCGCCTTCGCGCAAAAGTGGCTTCCGGGTTATTTTATTGATGTAAAGGGTAATAAAACCGAGGGCTTTATCTACCCTAACCCGGGCGGTAAAGGCCCAATAAAAGGAGAAGGCTTTATCAATTTTAAAGAAAGCGAAAAAGCAGAACCGTATTCGCTCAGTACAAGCGATTTGCAATCTTTTGTTGCGGGTAAGGATAGTTTTGTTGTAGCCCATGCTCCCGGTAATGAAACATGGAACAAGCAAGAATTTGATTTTGTACGCGTTGCGCTAAACGAAGAGATAAAGATTTATGCTACCCGCGGTGCCGGTAGTGGCGGTGGTAAAAAAATACATGTATCTCCGGGCGTAGGTATTGGTGCAGGCAGCTATGGTGCAGCATATGGCGGTGGCTTAGGAATATCATTTGGCGACGGCGGTGGTGGCAATAACAACAAATTGAGTTACTATTATGGCGGCAATACAGCAACCATGCAACACCTTACCGACGTCAACTTCAGAGACATTATGAGTGAAGTCATGGGCGATGAGCCGGAAGTGGTTGCACAAATACAGGCAGGCAAATATAATTTGCGCAGTATTGAGAAGTTAATACAGTACTTTAATAAGGTAAAGGCTGCCGACAAGCGCTAATTACATTCTTAAAATTCTTTTAAAACTTTTAAGTGTAAAAGATTGTCATTATGAGCAAAGGAACTGCACATAATGCCGCCAAAAAACCATACCCATAATCCTCGTCCTCGTAAAGAACTCACGTTCACCGAAAAAGTATGGCACACCGTTGCCATAGTTGCCTTGCTGGTAGTGGCCATATTGATAGCCCGAGTAGCTTTCAATGTACTACTGATGATATTGGCGGGAGCGCTGATATCGGTCTATTTCCATGGACTTGGAGACATGATAGAACGTAACACCAGATGGAACCGCAAGGTATGCATGACTATTTCTGTGGCGGGCTCTTTTCTTATTTTACTTACCCTACTTTGGTTTATGGGCACTACCATACAAAAGCAAGTTGCGGCATTAAGCGATAGCCTGCCCGAAACCATCAATAATTTCAAAGCCAAATTAGGCTCAACCCCACTTGGTGCAAAAGTGCTGGAATACTTTACGCAGGATAACGGCAACGATAAAATGATGTCAACCGCCAAGAGCTTCTTCAATACAAGCTTTGGTGTACTGGGCGATATTTATATCATCATGTTCCTGGGAATTTTCTTCTCAACGCATCCATCCTTGTATAAAGATGGCATTGTAAAGCTTTTTCCTATGCAGAACAAGCCATTGGCCCGCAAAGTGATCGACCGCACCAGCCAGGCGCTTAAAGGCTGGCTTAAAGGTATGATGTTATCTATGGTGCTTATTTTTATTATGATAACCACCGGTTTATGGATCATTGGTATACCGGTAGCTTTGGTGCTGGCCTTATTAACGGCTCTCTTGAAACTGGTGCCAAACTTTGGGTCGTTAGCTGCCATGATACCCGGTGTTTTATTGGCGCTTACCAAAGACCTTAATACGGCAATCATCACCGCCCTGCTTTATATGGTGTCGCAAACCATCGTGAGCAATATTGTTACCCCACTCATCCAGAAAAAGATGATCAACATCCCTCCTGCTTTAACTATTATTAGTCAGGTAATAATGGGTGTGGTGTCAGGTGTACTGGGCATTATACTGGCGGTACCGCTGCTATCTATCATTATCATACTGGTAGATGAGATCTATGTAAAAAAGATCAATCCGGATGAACCTGACGATAATGAGGTAGGCATGAGCACACCTAACTCCGATTAGGAATAAACGATTTATCGTAGAAACAATTTAAAGGTTGGTAAATTATCCTATTTATAAACCCTTTCTCTTGTTAAGAAATTTACCAGTTTTAAAGGAAAGCGCACGGCTGCGTTACCTCACCTTTTTTTACCTGTATGTGATGCAAGGCATTCCATCAGGTTTTGCCTTAACCGCAGTTGCTAATTATTTAACGGGTAAGGGAATTTCATCACAAGGCGTAGGTACATTTGTTGCCATCGTGGGCATTCCCTGGATCATACAATTCGTCTGGGGGCCTATTATCGATAGGTATCAATTCTCTGTTATTGGCCATCGTAAACAATGGATTGTGCTTACACAGTTTATGGCTTTTATTGCTTCGTTAAGCCTTTTATTAGTACATGACCCCATAAAGCAACTTACCGTGGTATCTATCGCATTTTTTGTGCATAGCAATTTTGCAAGCATACAAGATGCAAGTGTCGATGCAATGGCTATATCCATTGTGCCCGAAAGCGAGCGCGGGCGGGTAAATGCCTTTATGCGCGGCGGTTATTTACTTGGTATTGCCCTTGGCTCAGCAGGACTTTCGACCATACTTTATAAAAGCGGCTTCTTCTACGCGGCATTAATGCAATCATCTCTGCTGCTTATTTTCACTATTATAACTTACATGATCAAACTGGACAAGGCCGATAGCTATATCCCTGCCTTTAATATTCGCAACAAAGCAAAGGTTGTAAAAGAAAAGCTGAACAATCCCGAACTTAAATGGCTATTTAAACAGCTGTATATCGGTATAACTACGCCGAAAAGCCTACGAACTTTTGGCGTTATTGCGTTGGTTTATACATGCAACAGTATATTCATCAGATCATATTCTTATCATCTCATTCATACATTGCATTGGCAGTACAATGCAGTATCTGTTTTGCAGGGCGGTTGGGGAACACTGGCTACGCTTTTGGTTACGCTTGGCGGCGGCGTAATTGCAGATAGGATGGGCGCCACAAAATTGCAAACTAAAGTTATGCTGGCCATTTGTCTGTTTTTGATTGCATTTAACAGCTTAGGAGGCTTATGGCTGCACAAACCGATCAGCGTTTCGGGCCTCATCTTATGGAACTTTGCGGATCCATTGTTTAGCGTTGCTGCCATGCCTGTGCTGATGGCATTGTGCCGCGATAAAGTTGAAGGCTCACAATTTACGGCCTACATGGCGCTGGTAAATTTTTGCGATGTGATGGGTGCCTATATTTCCGGCTGGGCAATGAATTACCTGAGCGCACCAACCATCGGCGCTATGTGCGGTGCATTGTTGTTGTTAGTTCTAATTCTACGCTACATCAAACGACCAAAGTTAATAGAACCGGTACTTTTAAAGCCGCAACTGGAGGTATAACAAAAAAGGCTTGTCTTGAACGAGACAAACCTTTTTAATTTTTGAATTTTGACTTTTGAATTTATTGTCCCTGTGCAAGGGTATAGCCAATTTTGCCGTCGAACTTCATCAGGAATTCAACTGAGCAAACTTTGAAATCATCAGATAGTTCACCGGCAATATGCAGGATCTCTTTTTGTGAAATCTCACCGCCATCTTTTTTCTCAACGCGGATACGGTACTCGTTCACCAGCTCGGTATAGATAGAGCCTGTTGGCCAAACCTGCGTACCACGGTTCGAGATCATCACCAATTGAGTATTCTCGTTTAATTTTCTCTGAGCGATCTCGGCAATTTCGCTTGGTTGTTTGCTTGATTCTACAAACACGTCAACACCAACAATTTCTTCCTTAGTATCGGCCTTAACAACGGTAAGCTTATTTTCAGTAAGGTGTTTCTGGTTAGCTTTGTGCGGGATATCCGGCTGGACAATAACAGCACCCTTAGCAGGTGTTTGGCCCATATTACTAATAATTGCATCGGCAAAAGCCTCGGTATTGGCAGATGGTGTAGACCTGTCGCCAAAATCGCCGGTATGTACGCCCTGTTCTAATGTGTAAAGTAAAGCGTTCTCTATGTTAGCCGCCGCGGTAGTGTAACCCAAATAACGCAGCATCAATATACCTGAAAGCAATAGCGCAGTTGGGTTTGCGATGCCTTTACCCTGGATGTCAGGAGCAGTGCCGTGCACAGCCTCAAAAATTGAGATGTTATCTCCAATATTTGCAGACGGCGCAAAACCCAAGCCACCAACTAAACCGGCACAAAGATCAGATACGATATCGCCCTGCAGATTGGTTAATACAATAGCCTGGAACATTTCCGGGCGTGATACAAG
This sequence comes from Mucilaginibacter sp. MD40, assembly GCF_002288635.1. Classification (GTDB taxonomy): domain Bacteria; phylum Bacteroidota; class Bacteroidia; order Sphingobacteriales; family Sphingobacteriaceae; genus Mucilaginibacter. The sequence goes on from NZ_NRSW01000001.1 coordinate 2,794,089, forward strand.
TTTCATACAAAGGTCATCAACAATAATATCTGATGATTCAATATCCGGGTAATCTTTGGCAATCTCGTAAAAGGTTTCCAGGAACATCCCATCGGTAAGTTTCATAATGTTAGCCTTATGGCCGCAAGCCAATTTGGTATAACCTTTACGGCGGGCCATTTCAAAAGCATAACGGATAACCTGCGCACTGCCCGGGCGGGTAATGATACGGCGGCCAACAGCTACGTCGTTGGTAAGCAAGTGCTCAATACCACCGTAAGTATCTTCAATATTTTCGCGAACTATAGTTAAGTTGATAGGAATACCGGCTTTTGAAAAAACAGTATCAACACCATTTAGCGAGCGGAAATCGCGCTGATTGGCATAGGTGTTCCAAACCTTTCGGGCGGTAACGTTAATACTTTTAACGCCTTTGCCTTTTGGTGTTTCCATTGGCCCTTTAAATAGCAGGCCTAAACGTTCAATGGTTTCTTTTGCGGCAGGTGTCATCCCGGTAGAGTGCCCTGCATCAAAATAAGATTTCCCCATTTCAACGTATTCGTACTCGAGAGGAACATTAGCGGCTTCGAAAATGCGAAGAACGGCGGCCATAATTTCCGGCCCTATACCGTCACCTTTAGCTACAGCGATTTTTGTGCTCATAGTAGTGTATATGTGGAGTAAAAACGCTGCAAAGGTATGGTTTTTAAGCTCGTAATTAAATATTTTAATCGCAATTGTGTCAGTTTAACAATTTAACAAACCCCATTAATTAAGCGGTTAAAAAATCTTCAACGGATTGGCTTTATCAACAGATTTTTGACAACAATGATGTAATATCAACCTTAACAATCGCTATTTAAAAGATTTAGGTTAAATTTGCCACTTAACTTATGAAAGCATTTTACGGCGATTTAAGATTAGGAATTTTAGGCGGAGGCCAGTTGGGCCGTATGCTTATACAGCAATCCATCAACTATAACGTTACCGTTAAGGTACTTGACCCCGACCGCGAGGCACCTTGCCGCCGGTTGTGCAGTGAGTTTGTTGTAGGATCATTAAGCGACTACGAAACGGTTTATAACTTCGGTAAAAAAGTTGACCTGCTTACCATTGAGATAGAAAAGGTAAATGTTGATGCGCTGGAACAACTGGAACGCGAAGGTGTTATGGTTTATCCGCAGTCGCGCATTATCCGATTGATACAGGATAAGGGCCTGCAAAAACAATTCTTTAAAGAGAACGAAATTCCTACTGCCGAGTTTCATATCATATCATCTGCGGAACAATTAAGAGAAAGCAGCATCCCGTTCCCGTATATTCAAAAGCTGCGCCGCGATGGTTATGACGGTAAAGGCGTTTATAAGGTGATTGACGAAAGTTACCTTGCCAAAGCTTTCACCGAGCCAAGCCTGATAGAGCGATGGATAGATTTTGAAAAAGAGATTGCCGTAATAGTTGCCCGTAATGAGAACGGTGAAGTAAAAACCTTCCCGATGGTGGAGATGGAATTCAATCCTGAGGCCAACCTCGTGGAGTTTTTAATACAGCCCTCTACCCTGCCGTTCGAAATACATCAGGAAGCCGAAAACATCGCCAAAAAGATTGCGGATACATTAAAAATCGTAGGCATACTGGCCGTTGAAATGTTCCTGACTAAAGACGGCAAAGTGCTCGTAAACGAATTAGCGCCTCGTCCACATAATAGTGGCCACCAAAGTATCGAGGGCAACGTGGTTTCGCAATTCGAGCAACATTTACGCGCCATCTTTAATCAGCCTTTAGGCGATACCACCTGCCTGAGCAATGCCATTATGGTAAACGTTTTAGGCGAAGCCGGTCACGAAGGTCCAGCAGTATATGAAGGAATTGAAAAGATATTAAAATGCGAAGGTGTTTACGTACACCTGTACGGCAAAGCATTAACCAAACCCTTCCGCAAGATGGGCCATGTTACCATTGTAGATGCTGACAGGGAAAAAGCGATTGAGAAAGCACAGTATGTGCAAAAGACGTTGAGAGTGATATCATAAATCATGTCATTGCGAGGATCCCGATGAATATCGGGAGACGCGGCAATCTCATTGCGTTCATCTACGAGCGACGAGATTGCCACGCTAACACTCGCAATGACATACCTTATACAAAGAGATATGAGCCAACCAAAAGTAGCCATTATAATGGGCAGCAAATCAGACCTGCATGTAATGCAGGATGCCGCCGATGTATTAAAAGAATTAGGTGTTGACTACGAGATTACCGTGGTGTCGGCACACCGTACACCTGATAGGATGTTCAGCTATGCACGTGCCGCGGCAGATCGTGGTATAAAGGTGATCATAGCCGGCGCAGGTGGCGCTGCGCACTTGCCGGGCATGGTGGCGTCATTAACACACCTACCGGTTATTGGGGTTCCGGTAAAATCAAGCAACTCTATTGATGGCTGGGATTCTATCCTATCTATTTTACAAATGCCTAACGGTATACCGGTTGCAACCGTAGCGTTAAACGCGGCTAAGAATGCCGGCATTTTAGCCGCGCAGATCCTATCTACCGCTGATGAATACCTGAGCAGTAATTTAATAGCATACAAAGAAGAACTTAAAAAGAAAGTAGAAGACTCCGCCAGGGAAATGGAGGCGAATTAATTTTAGGTTTAAAAACCGCATTAGCTGATACTTCGTTTATGTAAAAAGTTATCAGTACATTTGAATATAATCATTAAATAAAAAGTTATGGGATTAGGTGCACCAGAGATCATTTTGATCATCATCGCGATATTATTACTGTTTGGCGGTAAAAAAATACCTCAATTAATGCGCGGCCTTGGCGAAGGCGTTAAAGAATTTAAAAGCGCTCAAAACGACGCTAAAACAGCCACGAAAGAAGACTAAATTAAAATGCCCCTGTGTTCACAGGGGCATTTTAATTTTAATACCTGTTTAATTCAACGTTGGGTTCTCCGGAAAGTTGGCTATGTGTGCGTACCGCTGCCCAAGTCCTATTACAGCTTCCCGCCAAAGATTTTGTTCATGGTTACTGAATACCGTGTCCGAATTAAAATTATTGGCTACAATCCATGAATCTTCCTGCAATTCATCATCCAACTGGCTTGGCGTCCAGCCAGAATATCCCGTAAAGAATTTTATCTCATCTTCTGTGATCTGGTAATTAGTGATCAGTTGTTTTATTTGCTCAAAATCTCCTCCCCAATAAATACCATCCCATATCTCAATCCCATTATCAATTTTTTGTGGGCAGCGATGAATGTAATGCAGTGTGTTTTCGGCAACAGGGCCACCCATATACACGGGTATTTCTGAGTAAGAAACATCCGGCAAAATATCACCCAACATATAATCGGTCTGATGATTTAGTACAAATCCCATAGCGCCTGCTTCAGAATATTCTGTAAGTAGTATAACCGATCGCTTAAAGTTAGGATCGGTCATAAATGGTTCGGATATCAATAAACGGCCTGCAGCTGGTGCAATATGACTTAGCATAGGTTTAACAGTTTTATAATATTAACGCTTTATGTAAAATTATGTTCATAACTTATTAAAAACAGGCTGTATACTTACTTACGGTATAATTAATTTGTAAGTTTGCGCTAATGGATCAGAAAGAAATTGAAAATCTAAGACAAGACTATACTGCCGCCGCACTCAGCGAAAAGGATGTGGATGCTAATCCTGTAAGGCAGTTTGACAAATGGTTTAACGAAGCTATAAACAATAAGGTACTTGAACCCAATGCGATGACATTGGCTACAGCTACAGCGGATGGCCGCCCATCGGCACGTATTGTTTTACTGAAAGGCTTTAGCGACGACGGTTTTAAGTTTTATACCAATTATCTGAGCCGTAAAGGGCGCGAACTAAGCAAAAACCCCAATGCCGCGCTTTTATTTTTCTGGTGCGATATGGAACGCCAGATACGTATAGAAGGAGTTATTGAGAAATTGGACAAAAAGTATTCAGAAAAATATTTCCACTCCCGCCCTAAAGCGAGCCAAATAGGCGCTATAGTATCACCACAAAGCCAGGAAATAGAAAGCCGTGAGATATTAGATGCCCGCATGAAAGAATTGGAACAACAATATGCTGATAGTGAAGTACCCAAGCCAGCACATTGGGGCGGTTACATTTTAAAACCACGCCTTATTGAATTTTGGCAGGGCGGCAGCGGCCGGTTGCATGATCGTATAGTTTATAAAAAAACCGATAACAAAAACTGGAAAATAGTACGGTTGGCTCCATGAGTTTTGACGAGATAAAGGAACTTTTACTTGCGCGTTTTGGCAATGACGTAATTATTGGTGAAGAAAGAAACGGCTTGCAGCCGGCCTTACTGATAAGGACGGAAAGTATTGCCGATGTATGCCTTGAATTGCGCGACAATCCGTCAACTTATTTTGATTTACTTAATTGCTTATCAGGTATTGATTATGGTACCGAAGCCAACAAATTTGGTGTTGTTTACCATTTAACTTCTATCCCATACCATCTCAGCATAACGCTGAAGGTAAGTGTGGAGAATAACCGCGATGAACTTCACTTGCCGGCAGTACCTACCATTGCACACGTTTATGCCACTGCCGATTGGCACGAGCGGGAAGCCTATGACCTTGTAGGCATATATTTTGAGGGACACCCCGACCTACGCCGTATATTATTACCCGACGATTGGGAAGGCTACCCACTAAGAAAAGATTATATAGCTGCTGAATATTACAAAGGCATAAAAATAGATTACCCGGTAGAATCAAATAACCCTGCCGAGAAAATCACTTACAAAACACCTTTCCAACCCAATCCTAAGTACACCGAGGCACTTAAACGCTATGAACAGAAGATAGCGGATGCCGCAGTGGAAGATATGGTGCTTAACATGGGGCCACAGCATCCGTCAACCCATGGTGTTTTACGCCTGGAGCTTATTACCGATGGCGAAATAGTGAAGGAATTAATCCCCCATATGGGTTACCTGCACCGCTGCTTTGAAAAACATGCCGAGTCATTAACATACCAGCAAACCATTCCCTTTACTGATAGAATGGATTACTTATCATCCATGACCAATGCTCATGCATGGGTTATGGGCGTTGAGCGCATGCTGGGTATTGACCAGGACATACCCAAAAGAATAGAATACATTAGGGTACTGGTTTCAGAACTTAACCGTATAAGTTCTCATTTAATAGCAATAGGCACCTACGGTATTGATATAGGTGCGTTTACCCCGTTCCTATGGTGTTTTCGCGACAGGGAGCATATTATGGGTATGCTGGAGTGGGCATCGGGCTCGCGAATGTTGTATAACTACATTTGGGTTGGTGGCTTGTTTTATGACTTGCCGGTAGGTTTTGAAGAACGCTGCCGGGAATTTGTTGATTATTTTAAGCCTAAAATGGCTGAACTTAATCAGTTATTAACTGACAACCAAATATTTATTAGCCGCACGGCTAACGTTGGCATTTTACCACTCGATGTGGCTATCAATTATGGTTGCACAGGCCCCGTTCTGCGTGGTTCGGGCTTGCGGTATGATCTGCGACGCATTGATGGCTACTCTGTTTATCCGGAACTTGATTTTGAAGTACCGATAGGCAAAGGCGCTATGGGCACTACCGGCGATTGCTGGGATCGTTATAAAGTACGTGTCGATGAGATTGAACAATCATTATACATAATTGAGCAATGCCTTGATCGGTTGCAAAAAGAACTTAAACGTACGCCTGATTTTGACCCACGCGCTAAATTGCCGCGTAAACTTACCCCAAAAGCACAGGATTACTACTTTAGGGCAGAGGGCTCTAAAGGAGAACTTGGGTATTATTTTATCCATAATAATGAACGCTCCGAAGTCCCATTTAGAGTTAAAGCCCGTGGCCCAAGCTACAACAACTTATCTGTTGTACCTGCAATAACTAAGGGGGTAATGATAGCGGATGTCATTGCTATCATAGGTTCGATAGATTTTGTTTTAGGCGAGGTTGACAGGTAGTTGTATTTGCTTTGTCCCCATAGCAATTACAAAAAAGGGCGATACAAGCTAATGCATCACCCTTTACTATTTAATTGTTGATTTTTACTGATTATATACCTTCACCATAAATACATAATTTCGCAGCTTTTTTATTTGTTGCGGGCGGCTGAGGCTGGCCATAGTATTTTTAGTGTTTAAACTCAAAGTTTTTGTGAGCGAGTCTGCCGGGATATTAGATATAGACTTAAGCAGGTAGTTTGATTTTACTGCAAAGCCAACACCCATTGCCTCTGTTTGCTTACCGTTTATAATACCGATGATGTTGCCTTTATTGTCAAGCAGCGGACCACCGCTGTTGCCAGGATTAACCGGTATGTATAATTCATACTCAGTAGTATCACCTTTAAAACCGGTAGCGCCAGTTAAAGCTCCCGGAGCTATTTTTATATCGTTACCCGGATAACCGATGGTGTAAACCTCTTCACCAAGGTCGCTTTTAGCCTTTTTAAAGGTATAAGGTATTGGCCCGAGATTTTTGAAAGCAGTATCAATGATTTGAAGAAATGCGAGGTCATTAGCAGGATCAGTATAAATAACTTTGGTGTGGAATGACTCTCCGGCATCATTTTGCACATATACACTATCACCGCCATTAACCACATGGAAGTTGGTTACAATGTACCCATTGCTACTAATAGCAAAACCAGTACCTCTGAATTTCGCATTAGCAGACGGGCCGCTTTTCACGGTATTAATGATATTTTGCTGCTGTTTACCCAGTCTGTCCTGTTGAGACTTAACACGTTCAACATCAGCTTTTAACTGTTGAAACCTTGGATCTTTGTTACTCAGGTCGCCTGTAATAAACAAGGTTAGCAAAACAGCCAATATTGCTACAGATGCGGCTACAGAAATTTTTGAATGGTGATTGCGCCACATTTGTACAATCCATGAAGGATGCGCCATCAGGTCATCTTTCAACGTGTGCACATCCACTTCCTGATGTATAGCATTTAAACGTGTCTCCAGGTTAACACGCTCATTGTACTGCTTAATTAATGAAGTGAAATTTTTGTGCTCTTCTACCTTTGCACTAACAGCGTTATCTTTTTGACGCAAAAGCTCAAATTCTTCCCGTTCCTGCGGGGTCATCTCACCTGCCAGGTAACGGTCTATCATTTCCAAAAGTTGATTATCTCTCATATGAATCTCACTTTTTATTGTTGAAAAAACAGCTTTTTCAACCTTTGCAAACACTTATATTTCTGTGTTTTCGCATTGTCAGCATTGGTATAGCCAAATCGCTCACATATATCCTGCATGCTGCGGTTATGCATGTAAAAGTCTTCCATAATGGTTTTACAAGGCTCACCAAGCAACTTAAGGGCCTCTCCCATTTTATTGATTTGCATGTCACGCTCTTCATGGCGTTCCACCTCCTCCTCTACCGGCAGGTACTCTTCAAAATCTTTGATATTGCCTGCATTACGGTTAAGCTGTTTAAGCCTTTTAAGCCATAAGCGGCGACATACCGAGTATATATAGGTTTTGAGCTTACTGCTCAACTCAAAATCACCCCGCTTTATTTTATTGTAAAGAACTATAATCGCTTCCTGATAAATATCCTTGGCTTCATCTTCATCTCCATTATTATTGATGATGAGCTGTAAAACCATTGGAAAATAGGCTAAATAAAGCTTTTTGAGTACACTATCAGAGTTATTCAGTATCCCTATGATCACTTCACTATCTGATGGTATCTCCACATTTAACTGATTATTCACTCCTTAATACTTTTTATATTAAATAGTAACCCAAAAAATGCAAAAAAATAGCAAAAGGTAAATGGTGTAACCCCTTGCTGGTTTAAATGTTTTTTAAGCTTAAGCCGTTGTAAGTACAACGGCATCAATTTTGACTATTTAAATTAAACAATATAAAAATAACTATTATGAAAATTAAAATTCACATGGTTGTATTGGCAATAAGTATCGCCACTACATTTGTTGCGTGCAAAGGTAATAATTCTACCCATGTACCGGATAGCACACGCAAGCAGGACAATAGTATGGTTGATAGCAGTGCAGGTAAAAACGGTTCGGCTGCAGGCATTGACAGCGGCTATGATAAATCGGGCAGTGGAGGTACCGATACAATAGAACCTCCTTCAAAAAAGCCATAAAGCATACTTTTAAGTTGTCTGCAGCTAAGTTGTAATAAAAAATTTAAGAATGGGTTACCTTTTTGGTGTTTGGGTATTAATTGGCGTATTTAACAAGATACTTATATTAATTAAAACAAACACAAAATGAAAAATTCATTCAAAGTTGCTTTCTTAGCTCTTGCTATCGCTGTTTCAGCTGCTGCCTGCAAAGGTTCTGGTTCATCTTCTTCTGCAGATTCTGCTAAAACAGATTCAGCTGCTGCTAAAGTTGATTCAGCCGCTACTAAAGTTGACTCTGCTGCTGCTAAAGTTGATTCAGCTGCTGCTAAAGTTGACTCTGCTGCAAAAAAAGACACTACTAAAAAATAATATAGCCCTTAATGGCTGATAAAAAATTACATTGTTAATTTTTTAAGTTTTTTAGAGTTTAAAGAGGTAATCTGCATTTTTTTCAAAAAAGTGGGTTACCTTTTTTAGTTATGGGTATTAAGTAATGAAAAAACTATTAAATCACTTAAAAAAACAAACAATGAAAAATTCATTCAAAGTTGCTTTCTTAGCTCTTGCTATCGCTGTTTCAGCTGCTGCCTGCAAAGGTTCTGGTTCATCTTCATCTGCAGATTCTGCTAAAGCTGATTCAGCTAAAGTTGACTCTGCTGCTACTAAAGTTGACTCTGCTGCTGCTAAAGTTGATTCAGCTGCTGCTAAAGTTGACTCTGCTAAAAAAGATACTGCTAAAAAAATGTAATATCACTTTTAGTAATAAAAAAGCTCCCGTGGTTTTCCCGGGAGCTTTTTTATTGTCTACTCGTTTCAAAACATTGCTAACTTTTTTTGTTTATTGCTAAAGCCAACATTTATGAAATACTCGGATTGGAATAAGTTAAATAAAGAAGAAAAGGAAGGTATTCATTGGCGGCATCATCCGCATATCCGTACCGCTAAAATATTTACGCTTTTAGCTGCATTCCTCTTCGGAATATTCATGCTAACGGTGTTCAGGAACAGGCGTGTACATGTAAATCGCAAACCCAATCAGCTGGAAGCTTTCACGGTAGCTAAAATTTTCGTGAACGAACATTTAAAACAACCGGCTACATCTGTGTTCCCTAAAAATACATTTACAGCAAATATTGATACTGCGCGAGATAGCTATAATATTTCTTCTACGGTGTCTTCACAGGACAGTAGCGGTAAAATGCAGCAAAATTCATGGACAATACATTTAGCATATAAGGGAGGAGATTGGGCTAACCCAAAAAGCTGGCAAATGTTAGAACTTAACATTAGCAAATAATAGTATAATATAATTAGGGTAAAAATTTTTTAATAAAGTCTTTACCCTAAGCTTCGTTTATGATCTGCCCCGGAAAGCAGAAATGATCCAAATAATAACGATAATAACAACAATAACCGCAATTACACCAACGGCCGCGCCGGCTTTAAATATTCCACCAATAACCTCGCATCCACTGAATGTGAATACCAGCAATGCAAGCGCCAGATAGTTTAGTTTTTTCATGATAGATTAATGTAAGATTTATAGCTAAATCATTTACAATAATCAGACCATCAATGAGTATTTAGTTGCTACCCATTGTTTAATACGTCATTCTTCAATTTCTGCGGGTTCTACAGGTAAAAATTGTACTGCAATCAATACAATTGTAATAGCGGCTAAACTCATAGGTACAAGTACCTCTACAGCTGACATAAAAAGTTCCATAGCAAATTATTGGGGGTTATAATTTAAAATACAAATTAACTATTCGCCGTCTCAAAAAAGCTGTTCACAGTAGCAATAACCTAATTTATTAATACTTTAATTAAATATGCAAGTAATGTTAATAACTTTTTAAAAAAATGTAAATAGTTTAAAAAATAAAGCTTTTTATAAATGCAAGACCACATTTAAGTGCATTTACGTTAATATTGGCCAAACAAATAAACGCCTGTAATGCATCATCATTTAATAGCACTTAACAATGTAAGCTTGAAATTTTCAGCTTTTGAGGTACTTAGCAATATTAATTTAAATATCGATGCTGGTGAGCATAGGGCAATTATCGGTAAAAGCGGTTCAGGTAAAACTGTGCTGTTGCAAGTATTGGCAGGTAATATTAGGGTAAACAGCGGGCAAGTCGATTATCATTTTACAGATCCGGCAAACGCAAATGACGAACAATCCTATGATTTTCAGCAGTTCATAGCCTTTGCAGCTAACAAGCATCATTTTAGAAATCTATCCAATACCAACGAGCTATATTATCAGCAACGTTACAACTCGTCTGACTCTGAAGACGCGTTAACCGTAAATCAATATCTGCATCAAATTAAACCCAATAAACATAAAATACCTTATTGGACAGTTAGTAAAACGCTGAAAGCATTAAACCTCGATAGCCTGGCTGATAAAGCGGTCATTAAACTTTCAAATGGCGAAACAAAGCGACTAATGATCGCGGCAGCATTATTAAAAAACCCTGTAGCGTTGCTGTTAGACAACCCTATGACGGGCCTTGATGTACAAACACGCGAATACTTTAATGCCCTCTTCGATGAAATCGCCTCATCCGGAATTACCATGATTATGGTAACGTCGCCGGTAGAAATACCAGCCATCATTAAAAAGATAACCGTTATGGATGGCGGAAGTATTAGTGCCGATATTGAAGCCGATGACTTTGTGGCTACGGACAGTTTTAATGAACAAATTAGTATTGATGATAAAGCCATAATGGCGTTAACGCATACTAATTCAAAGCATCAATACAAGCATATTGTGAATATGCAGCATGTAAACATTAGCTATGGCGATAAAAACATATTATCAGACATCAACTGGCAGGTTTTACCCGGCGAACGCTGGGCACTCTTAGGCGCTAACGGCGCGGGCAAATCAACCCTCTTGAGCTTAATTAATGGCGATAACCCTCAAGTTTACGCAAACAACATTATTTTGTTTGACCGCAAAAGAGGTACCGGCGAGAGCATATGGGATATTAAAAGTAAGATAGGTTTTGTTTCACCCGAGCTTTATCAATATTTTCCTTCTGATAATTCATGCCTGCAAGTGGTGGAAAGCGGATTTTATGATACCCTTGGTTTGTTTAGGCCGAGTATACAGCCCCGCGCTGATTTGGCGCTTAAATGGATGAAAGCGCTTGAAATTGAAAAGTATAGCCGCACCTTGCTAAAAAATATACCTGCAAGCGCCCAAAGGCTATGCCTGCTGGCACGTGCGCTTATCAAAAACCCTGACCTATTAATATTCGACGAACCTTGCCAGGGACTTGACCATCATCAGCAACAACACTTTAAAACTACAATTGATACTATCTGCGCGAATAGCCATGTATCCATGATCTATGTAACGCATTATGAACACGAAATTCCTTCATGCGTGCATAAAATTCTGAAGCTGGATAAAGGTAGATCTATCTGATAGCTATTCGCAGTTAATTATAATTCGCTCTTATACTGACACCCAATTGTAAGCTTTAATCAGCAATACTTCGCCATTACAAGCACACCACGTATATTTGTTGTATGAATACAGCGGATTTGTTACAACGCGCTTTGGCTTTTGATTTTTTAAGCATAGAAGAAGGTGTTTACCTTTATCACAACGCCCCTACTGCCGACCTCATGAACGTAGCCAATCAACTACGTAAAATACAGGTACCACATGGTAAAGTTACCTGGCAGATAGACCGTAATGTTAACACAACCAATGTATGTATTGCCAACTGTAAGTTTTGCAACTTCTTTCGCAGGCCGGGACACGAAGAAAGTTACATAACCGATATTGAAACGTATAAGCGTAAAATTGAAGAGACTTTCCGTTATGGCGGCGATCAACTGCTTTTACAGGGAGGCCATCACCCAGACCTTGGCCTCGAATTTTATACTACACTTTTCCGCCAGTTAAAGGATCTTTATCCTAAACTAAAACTGCACTCATTAGGCCCGCCGGAAATTGCGCACGTTGCCAAGTTGGAAGGCATGAGCCATATAGACGTATTAAGCGCAATGAAAGGTGCCGGCCTGGACTCGTTACCCGGCGCAGGCGCAGAAATATTGAACGACCGTGTTCGCCGCCTGATATCAAAAGGTAAATGTGGTGGTAAAGAATGGTTAGATGTGATGCGTGCTGCACACCAGATTAACCTGCCTACATCAGCCACCATGATGTTTGGACATATTGAAACAATTGAAGAACGCTTTGAGCACTTAGCTTGGATACGCGAAGTACAGTCTGAAAAACCAGAGGGACATTATGGGTTTATCGCCTTTATACCATGGCCTTTCCAGGACGATGGTACGCTACTTAGAAAAGTACGGGGGATTACCAACAATGTAACCGGCGATGAATATATCCGGATGATAGCGCTGAGCCGTATAATGCTGCCAAACATAAAAAATATACAGGCCTCATGGCTAACTGTTGGTAAACAGGTAGCTCAAATATGCCTCCATGCAGGAGCAAACGATTTCGGTTCAATCATGATTGAAGAAAATGTGGTATCAGCAGCCGGCGCTCCGCATAGGTTTACAGCAAAAGGCATACAGGACTCCATACGTGAGGCTGGTTTTGAGCCACAACTTCGCACCCAAAAATACGAATGGCGCGAGATACCTGTGGAGATCGAAGAACAGGTGATAGATTATTAGGACATCCTTTACACAGTGGATAATTTAGAACAATACATAGAAGCGCTAATTTTTGCTTCGGAACAAGGTATACGTACCGAAGAACTTATTTATTGTTTACAGGCGACTTTTAATCATGATTTTACCACTGATGATATTGCCGTTCATCTAAGCAATATCACTAAAAAATACAACCAATCTGTATTGGCTATTGAACTCGTAAAAATCAATAATAGTTATCAGTTTCTTACCAAAAAGGAATACCATACTGCTATAAGCCTGTTACAGATACAACGCTCAAAAAAGAAGTTAAGCCAGGCAGCGTTAGAAACTCTGGCTATTATTGCTTACAAACAACCGGTTACTAAAACAGATGTAGAGCAGATACGAGGTGTTAATTGTGATTATTCCATTCAAAAACTGTTAGAGAAAGAGCTGATAGCGATAAGCGGTAAGTCTGACGCCATAGGTAAGCCGATATTATATAGCACCAGTAATTTATTTATGGATTACTTTGGCATCAATAATATGAACGAACTCCCTCAGCTTAAAGAGATTACAGATGGCAGCTCCACAATTGGTGAGCAAGTCGAATAAATTTAAAAATGATTTTTTATAAATAGGTTTTTAGTTATTTTTACCTGTAAATAAGCATGCCTTTAAGGCAGATAAATTACGAGCAACAAACAACTGATCAATTTAAAAAAGTTTTAAAACGTAAAACATTTTAAGATGGCGACTCCGAAAAAACCTTCTACCAAAAAAATTAGCGATGAGGACGATGACGACTTTGATGACCCACAACCGGGCAAAAAAGTTGCTGATGACGATGATGATTACGACGAGGATATGCCATTAGATGATGATCTGGGTGGTTTTGACGCCTATGATCCTTATGATGACGAAGACGACGATTAAAAAAATCATACAGTTATAAAAAGCATCCGGAACATTCCGGGTGCTTTTTTTTTTAGCTTAGCTCCCTGACCATATTTAGAGAATGACCATTACTGAAGTAAAAAGCAAAGCTGACAAGGCTGCTTTCCTGGATGTTGCCAGAATTATTTATAAAAATGATACTAACTGGATATGCCCGCTCGATAATGATATTGAGGCTGTATTTGATCCAAAAAAAAACAATTTCCATCAGCATGGGAAAGTTACCCGTTGGATCATACGCGATAACGAAGGAAACCTTACCGGGCGTATAGCCGCTTTTATTAATGATAAAAAGGCTTATAATTATGAGCAGCCCACTGGGGGTTGTGGTTTTTTTGAAAGTATTAACCATGAACCTACTGCGTTTATGTTGTTAGATACCGCTAAGAATTGGTTACAGCAACATGGTATGCAGGCAATGGATGGGCCAATTAACTTTGGAGAGAATGATAATTTTTGGGGGCTACTGGTTGAAGGTTTTACTCCACCTTCCTACGGGATGAATTATAACCATGCATACTACGAGGGATTCTTTAAAAAGTATGGGTTTATAACTTTATACGAGCAAATCACCAATCACTTGGATGTGCACCAGCCTTTTTCGGAACGATTTACTAAAATAGCAAATTGGGTAATGGCTAAGCCCGGGTATACCTTCGAACACTTTAAATCGAAGGATATTGAAAAATACGCGAGTGATTTTATAGAAATTTATAACGATGCCTGGAAGGGCTTTGATAATTTTTCGCTCATAACTAAGTCCACAATTACTGAAAGTTTCGAAAAAATGAAAGCGATAATGGATGAGCGACTTATTTGGTTTGCATATATCGACGGAGAACCAGCATCGTTTATTGTGATTGTACCTGATGCCAACCAGATGATTAAACCCCTTAATGGAAAACTAAATCTGTTAGGTAAACTTATTTTCCTGTATCGCCGCTGGAAGGGAGTTACCCGTATGCGTGCTATTGTAATGGGTACCAAACAAAAGTACCAGAAACATGGCCTGGAATCATGCCTGTTTATAAAACTAAAGGAATATGTTTTACCGTTAAAACAGTATAATGAGCTTGAACTATCATGGGTGGGAGATTTTAATAAACAAATGATAGCTATCCACAACGCTGTTGGAGCAACGTTTGGTAAAAAGCACCTTACTTTAAGATATATATTTTAGAAAAGCCCGGGGGACGGGCACCGTCATACATCTCAGGCAGTAACCTTTTTAAGCCGCAGTTCTTCAAAAAGTTCAATCACTTTTTTCTGCAGATCAATTACTTCTGTTTCCCTGTCCATTAACTTTTTGTTTACGCTTTCCAGCTCACTGGCCATTTTCTGATCCTGCTCGCTTTCGTTATACGTAAGTAATTGCACAACCGACATTTCAAATAAAACGGCGATTTGCTCTAAACGGGAAAGATTAATGTCTGTAATACCGGTCTCAATTTTAGAAAACGCAGGAATAGAAATATCTAAACGTTTAGCAACTTCTTCCTGGCTCCAGCCTTTTTGATGGCGTAATAGCCTGATCTTTTTTCCAAGTGTCTTCATACTTTACTTAATTAGGTGAGGGTTTCGCAATAGTTAATAAAGTTATAAAAATATTAATATGAATCCAATTATTAAAATGTTTATAAAAAAATATTTTTCAATATTATTAAATCCAAACCGCCAAAATTACCACTGCTCATCATTAACAGGTTGCACTTTGCCATATCGTGTGTTTTCAGATACTCAAGCAAATTATCTGTAGTGTTAAAAAAGATGAGTTTTTCGTTAGCAAACGCGCTTTTTACAGCCTCTTCTGCATAAGGTTCAATCTGCTTCTGCTCAAATGTTTTACGATCAATAAATACTATGGCTTCATCGGCCATATCCATTGTATGCGCATATTCATTTAAAAAATCTTTGTTAAGGCTACTGAAAGTGTGCAACTCTATACAAGCTACAAGTTTCCTGTCCGGATATTGAGATTTTACAGCCTCAATAGTTGCCTTTAGTTTAGAAGGTGAATGCGCGAAGTCTTTAAATATGGTAGTCGAATCATTTTTCCCTACCACCTCAAGCCTGCGCGCGGCCCCCTTAAAACTCGTAATATGTTCGTAAAATGCCTCTGTATCAATTCCCAGGCTTTCACATACCAATCGTGCGGCTTGCATGTTAAGCAAATTATGCTGGCCAAAAACCTGTAATGGATATTGCTTATTATTAGAAATAATAGTTGTAATACCATTATTAATAATATACTCTGGCAGGTTGTAAGGTATTTTTTGAGTAGCAAGCCGTAAGTTATTAACCATATTATTTACAACCTCATCAGTTTGGCTATAAATAAGTTTGCCACCATGCTGTATGCTCTCCGCGAAAATTCTGAATTGATCTATATAATTTTCAAATGTGGGGAAAACATTAATATGGTCCCAAGCGATGCCACTTATCACACCTATATCTGCCTTATAGATATGAAATTTCGGTCTCCTGTCAATAGGCGAAGCTAAGTATTCATCCCCCTCAATAATAATTACGGGAGCATCATCAGTAAGGCCAACCATAGTTTCAAAGCCTTCCAATTGTGCGCCTACCAGATAGTCGAACTTTTTACCGGCACATTGTAAAACATGCAGTATCATACTGGTTATAGTAGTTTTACCATGGCTACCACCAATAACTACACGTAATTTATTTTTGGACTGCTCATATATATAATCCGGATAAGAATATATTTTTAAGCCAAGCTCTTGGGCTTTGAGCAATTCCGGATTATCAATACGGGCATGCATGCCCAATATAACCGCATCAAGATCGGCCGTTATTTTTTCAGGGTACCAACCTTCTTTAGCGGGTAATATGCCGTATTTTTTAAGCCGGGAAGCAGATGGTTCAAAAAGTATATCATCTGACCCGGTTATGGTAAATCCCTTTTTGTGAAGGGCAATGGCTAAGTTATGCATAGCACTACCGCCTATTGCTATAAAATGTACTCTCATTTTTTTAATGGGTGCAAATAAACACAAAATGCTCTTTCATACCAATTAAAATTATTAACCATAATGCCTATTTTAACAACAAAACAGGCACAGGTGAGCTGGAAGCTAATTGCTGAGAGATACTATTGTGCAAAACTGAACGGAAGAAGCTATATTTATGTGGTAATGCAATTACAATTTCTGCATGATGCTCATCGGCAAAGTTCAACAAACCCTTTATGATATCGGGAGAATTTATAAAATGGTACGTTGGTTTGTAAGTTTGTAGCATGGCTTTTAAGGCGGTTTCTTCTGCCAATTGCTCAACATCGTTGTTATGCTTATGATCAGTATCGATATTGACTACCAACAGGTCAAAATTTTGCTTACCTAAAAGCTTGTGCAGCACTTCAACCGGCACGTTTTCTTTAACTTTCCTGAAATCGCAGGCGATGATGGCCCGTTCAACTTTACGATACTTAAATGCGGGAGGTATAACGATCACCGGTACGGGACTGGCTTTTGAAATGCCAATTACGTGGCTACCTAAGCCATCCCCCTCGCCACTACTATTGCCTACACTACCTATTATAACCAGATCGGCATTATAAGTTTCTATGTTATCAACCACTGCCCGGATCAGATGCGAGCGGTTTACCCATACATCTATTTGTACACCCGCGCGTACTAATTTTTCTAATTTTCGTTTAAGCTTGTTTAAGCCGTTGTAACGCTCATCTAAGCTCTCAAGTATTTCCTGTTCCCGCAGCATTACCATATCAGCATTCGGCAATAACTCCTCGTAAGGAGAGATGTAATATGCGTTTAACAGGATGATGCGTTCCACGTTAGTTTGGTTACTTAACCTGGCAGCAAAGTCGGCGGCATTAAAAGCGGCCTCAGAAAAATCAACAGGTACGAGATAGGTTTTCATGATGATATATTTTAGCGCCTGTTCTTGCAACCGGCAGTCAATGTGTCAAACATAAGCTATACACAAACAACGTTTGTCAAAATGGTTTCATAAATCTCTAAGGCATAAATTTACCTATTGCTTTTTCAAGTTAACACGCTACATTTGTAATGTAATAATTTTTATTACATATTTATGAACGGACGATTCTCCATAGCTATGCATATCATGACGTTGCTTTGCGCCGATGCTCGCCTGCAATCGTCTGATTATTTAGCGGGCAGCATCAATATTAACCCTGTACTGGTTCGTAAGGAACTGAGTAACTTGCTTAAGCATGGCCTCATTAACAGTCAGTTGGGTAAAAATGGCGGTTATAGCTTAGCTAAGCCAGCAAAAGAAATTACCATAGCCAGCATTTACAAGGCAGTAAAGCCCAATGCCATTTTAGGCCAAGCTAAAAATGAGCCTAACCCTGCCTGCCCTATTGGTAAACAGATCAACAACCATTTAAAGACTTTGGACGCGGATATTGAGCGGGTAATGGTTAACAAGCTTGGTGACACTACCCTTGCCGAATTTTACAAAAAATTCGACTGAAAAAAATTTGAAACAATATGTAACAAAATAAATTACATTTTAAACATTAATATGAAAGTAGCAATTATTGGGGCCACAGGCTTTGTAGGCCCGGAATTAGTAAAAGAAGGTATTTTACGTGGATATGAAGTAACTGCCATTGCCCGCAATACAGATAAAGTTAAAAAGCAAGCCGGCGTAACAGCGTTATCGGCAGATGTTAATGATGTGGATGCTTTGGCATCGGCATTATCAGGCCATGATGCGGTGATCAATTCATTTAACGCAGGCTGGACTAACCCTAACCTTTATAACGATTTTCTGCAAGGATCAAGAAACATACAACAGGCGGTAAAAAAGGCAGGCGTTAAACGCTTTGTTACCATTGGTGGTGCAGGCAGTCTGTTTATAGATGGCAAACAATTGGTTGATTCGCCAGAATTCCCTAAAGAGTATTATCCCGGCGCATCAGCCGCACGGGATTACCTGAATGAACTACGTAACGAACAGGAATTGGATTGGACCTTCCTCAGCCCTGCTATTAACCTGCACCCGGGTAAGCGCACTGGTGAATTCCGTTTAAATACTGAGAGCCCTGTATTTAGTGCTGAAGGTAAATCTGACATTTCAACAGCCGACCTTGCCGTTGCCATATTTAATGAATTGGAAAATAACCAGTTTGTTAAACAGCGCTTTACTGTGGGATATTAATATTATTGATTTGATTAACGGATGATTTCACCGATTAGGGAATCGGTGAAATCATTTTTAAGAGTAATCCTAAAGTACAAATTTTGCTGCCACCCATTCTTTATCTTTTTTGTGGGTGATATATTTAAGGTTGTATTTACGAGCCTCTTCCGTAATAATATCCAGATCTGGCGACTCATAAAAACCGCTGAAATATATCTCTCCGCCTGGTGTTAACACTTTAGCGTAGCTCTCCATTTGATCGAGCAGGATGTTGCGGTTAATGTTGGCCAATATAATATCATATTGTTCGGCAGGGATAACTTCTTTTGAACCACAAAGCGCCTTGATATTGTCTACCTGATTTAGCGTCGCGTTTTCGATAGTACTTTCATAACAAACGGGATCATAATCGATAGCGGTTAGATCTGTTGCTCCCAGTTTGGCAGCCAGGATGGCAAGTATGCCAGTTCCGCAACCCATATCCAGTACCTTTTTGCCATCAAAATCATTCTCCAGCATCATTTGCATCATCATAGCAGTGGTTTGATGGTGCCCTGTGCCAAATGCCATTTTCGGGTCGATAACGATCTCGTAGGGGAATTCAGGTTTGGCCTCATGGAAGGTAGCACGCACAAACACCTGATCGCCTATTTGTATGGGTTCAAAATTGCTTTCCCATACCTCGTTCCAGTTTTTTTGAGCAATGAGTGTTATCTCGTAGCTAAATGTGAACATATCACGATAAGGCTCCAGCGCCTCATCCAATACATGCTGGTCAAAGTTATCTACGGGGATGTAGGCCTTAAAGCCAAGATCAAGTTCCTCAAAAGTATCAAAACCTATTTCTCCCAAGGCAGCTATCAGCAGGTCCTGCTGGTAATCCTCAGCAGTAATGGTTGTGAAAAGCAGTTCGTAGTAGTTCATTATTGAAGTATCAAGTATAAAGACATTTACTTTTTACTTGATCAGGATTTATTTAAATCAACAATTAGCAAGAAATCATGGCTTCTTGATACCCGATACTTGCTACTGATACTAAACAATTAATTAAACACCTTTACGATATCTGTAAAGTCACGCGATTTAAGCGAGGCGCCGCCGATAAGGCCACCGTCTATATCAGGTTGTGCAAATAATTCAGGAGCATTTTTAGCATTGCAGCTACCACCGTAAAGAATGGTGGTATCATCAGCAACCTGCTGGCCGTATTTTGCTGCCAGTTCCTGGCGTATAAAAGCATGGATCTCCTGGGCCTGCTCTGATGTAGCGGTAACACCGGTACCAATAGCCCAAACCGGCTCATAAGCCAAAACTATCTGAGAAAATTTATCAGCATCTAAGTGATATACGCCTTCTTGTAGTTGTGTTTTGATAATGTTGAAATGCTCGCCCGCCTCACGTTCCTGCAGTGTTTCACCAATGCAAAAAATAGGTTTTAACCCGTTAGCTAAAGCGGTATCAGTTTTCTGAGCAAGCAACTGGTTAGTTTCGCCAAAGTACTGACGACGTTCCGAGTGGCCCAGGATAACATATGCCGCGCCTACAGATTTTACTTGTTTTGCAGATACCTCGCCTGTATAAGCACCACTTTCGGCCTGATGAGCATTTTGTGCACCGATTGATACACGGCCGTTGCCTTTTGCTAACTGTACAAGGCTGTGCAAATGAATAAATGGGCTGCAAACCACTACTTCCTGAGTACCGGTGGCTTCGTCTTTAACCATATTAAGCACTTCAGAAAAAAGCGATAAACCTTCGTTGTAATCAAGGTTCATTTTCCAGTTTCCGGCTACAATTTTTTTTCTCATGTTGTCGTTTTTAGTTCATAGACTATGGTTGATAGTCCATAGTAGTTAGTTAATAATATTTATGTAGCTGCGTTAATTTTAACGCAACCATTTAGTTCTCTTAATTCTTTTGTTAGCTCAAATACTTCGGTTAGTATTTGCTTCTCAGCATCATCAAATTTACGATGTTCTCTCCGCGCGAATACCCGTTCTGTAGTTTCCATCATTTTGTTGTAGGCGTATTCCTCAAAACCTTCCGCACCACCCCATGAAAAGTCGGGAATAAAATTGGGCGGGTAACCACCGCCAAAAACATTAGCCCCCACTCCTACAACTGTACCGGTATTAAACATGGTGTTAATGCCGCACTTGGCATGGTCGGCCATTATTAATCCGCAAAACTGTAGACCAGTTTTACGCATAGTTTGCGACGCGTAATCCCAAAGCTTTACTTCGGAATAGTTGTTTTTAAGGTTAGAGTTGTTGGTATCTGCGCCAATATTACACCATTCGCCTACTACAGAGTTACCCAAATACCCCTCATGCCCTTTATTTGAATATCCCCATAAAACCGCATTATTAACCTCACCACCTACGCGGCAATAAGGGCCAACGGTAGTGGCGCCGTATATTTTGGTTCCCATTTTTATCTGCGAATTGGAACACAAAGCAAATGGGCCCCTAATGTTAGTACCTTCCCACACTTCTGAGTTAGCCGAAAGATATATCGGGCCGTTGAGGGTGCTAAAAGTACAACATTCTGCTATGGCGCCTTCTTCCGCAAAGAAATCGGCACCTATAATGGTATTGGTACTACTCATAACCGCACTGGTGCGGCCTTTTGTAAGCAAGGTAAAATCCTTCCGTAGTTCTATATCGTTTTTTTTGAAAATATCCTCAGGGTATTTTATGGTAACCGGGATACGCTCGTGGATAATTGAATTCGGATATACCTGCTGCGCCCCAAAGCCCTTAGCATCGTCAGCATTAAGGCGCACTGCTACTAATTGATTACGATAAGTTATTGATTGACCAGTTTTTAATGTAGCGATTGCTTCAACCAATGTTTCATCAGGACAGAATGACCCATTAATGAAAAGGTTATCATCATTAATGACCGCAGGAAATTTAACATGTAAATATTCTTCTGTAAGAAACGAATAGGATTGGTTAAGATGCTTGCCCCATTTTTCGGCGATGGTTAAAATACCAATTCGCAGATCGGCAACCGGTCGGGTGTAGGTTAAAGGCAGAAGTGTATTGCGGGCGTTATCGTCGAAAAGAATAATAGCCATGGGTCAAAAATAAAAAAAGTCCCCTGCTTTTGGCGGGGGACCATTGAATATTTTGTTAAGATAACAATTACTTTTTGTTGTAACGGCTACGGAACTTGTCGATACGACCAGCAGTGTCAACCAACTTCATTTTACCTGTATAAAACGGGTGTGAAGTGTGTGATATCTCTAATTTAACCAATGGGTATTCATTACCATCTTCCCATGTAGTTGTTTCACGGGTATCGATGCATGATTTAGTGATGAAAGAATAGTCGTTAGACATATCTTTAAAAACAACTAATCTATAGTTTGATGGATGCAGATCTTTTTTCATTTTCTTATATTCTTTCTTCTCAAAAGAGGCGCAAATGTAATTAAAAAACTTAAAACAGAAAAGCTAATGTTTAAAATTTTTCAACATTTACACACAACCGCATTATTGATGTTCAGCAGCACCAATGTCAAATGCAGCTCCAGCCGGCCGCTTAATTCCGTAATAGTCAAAAGTTACACCGTATGAGCTTGCATTGGTACCTGTATTTATCAATGGCGATGTTGGCTGCAGATGATAGTTTCCGCCATTAAAATCAATAAACTTACAGGCGTTAATATCATTATTCATATAATTATCTAAAGCCGTAACTTTAACACTACTGTTCATCGGGTGGATAAACACACCGGTTCCGGGTTTAATGATCACATTATTAATAACCAGGTTTACGGGAATAATTACTGAGTTTAATTTAATACCATCTTTTGCAGGCGCTATAATGGTATTATTGATAAACCTGAAATATGGCCCCGGCGTGTAGCGCGAATCAGCAAAAATTCCATTTTCCCCGGCATTAATAATGTAATTATTAAAAATAGTATTATCACCTAAACCAAGCACGATAATTCCATTGCCAGGTGCGTTCTTCACGAGGTTGTTGAAGCAACGGCCGCCTGTACCCTCACCTATCTGTATGCCATTATTTTGCCCGCTTGCAAAAGGCGCTGCACCGGGAGAAAAAATGGTATTATAATATACTGAGCAATCGGCTACCGCGCTGCCTACCTGTATACCTTCACAACCGGAAAAATTGATAACGTTCTTGTAAATCCTGAGGTTCTTAACATCATGTGGCATTACCGTACCGCATGCAGCAGATACCCCATCTTTATAGAAAGAATTTCCTACGTATACCCCTTCGCCGCCAGTGTTATGAATATAATTGTGATGAATAATCACATTACTCATGGTAAAGTTTCCACGCTGGGTGGCAGGATCGCATGTCGGGTCGGTTTTAGCCATGATACCGGCGAAACCACTATTTTTTACCTCGAGATTGGCTATCTCAAAATCCGTACTCAGATCATCCATAGAAACGCCAAGATTACCACCATCAACCACAAAACCAAAATTTATACCCGCTGTTCCAGTACCCAGTAATTTAAAATTCTTACAGTTCTGGGTTTTTAAAGCATATGAAGCTGTTTTAGCTGCCGAAAAAACAACCTGACCACCTTTATTAACTATAATGATGGGTTTAAGCACGGCACCTTTTATATTTTTTAGCAAAAGCGCGCCTCGTGTACCCGCAGGAATATAAATAATGGCTCCTGCCGGTAAATTTGAGCCGTCTACATACCATTGCGATGGCTGAACGGAGATGGTTGTAGTAACAGAGTTAGTAATTATTCGCGCCGGGGCTGAAGTATCGGGAAGTGTAGGATCTGTTCCAACATTTGGTAAGGTACCGATGGCATTATTTGAAGTATCAGGTTTAGCCGAAGGTTGCTGTACCACACTTTGTGGCTTCTCGGGTTTAAGCGTTGGCTTGGCGCACATCATTAAAGACGAAGCCAATAGCGTAGCGGCAAAAGTATTCAGCATTTTCTTAGCAACTTTCATTTGCTCAAATAGATTAATAGGGGATTTTATAATCTTTTCCAGTTTACTTAACGTTTATACGTAATACTTTATTGGATAGTTGCTTTATCTAACACACTTAAAAATGAATTAAAAAAATGACAAATTAGGAATTACAAAGTCAGATATTAGCTCATATAAAAAGCCCCTCGTCTCCTCTTTTAAAACTTTCAATAAATTCGGAGAAGTTATTAGCCACTTGCTTGTAATCGTGTCCAACTATTACATACACGTTGTTAATAGTTGTCGGTTTCTCAAATAATTTAATAGCGTATATGCCACTATGTATCATGTACTCAGCAAAAACAAAGCAGTGTTCGTGATCGGGCAATGTTTTAACTATTTTCCTGTAGTTGGGAATGCCTCCGTAATCGCCCACTTCATCTTTCACCGATTTAAATTCATCTATACCATAGAAAGTGAATAGAAAATCACCGTAGTCAGCCAATTCCTTCTTATCGGTTTTGTGAAAGTATTCTTTCAAATCCTGCGGAATTAAAAGCTTATGTTTAGCTTCAAACATTTCTATCAAGGCATCCATATTAAGAATTATTAGATTGACTGGCACAATTCTATCAATACACCATTTGCGCTCTTTGGATGAACAAAACAAACCAATTTGTTATCTGCACCTCGTTTGGGCTCTTCGTTTAACAGAACAAATCCTTCTGATCTTAAGCGCTCCATCTCGGCTCTGATGTCGTCAATATCGAACGCGATATGGTGTATGCCCTCACCCTTTTTTTCAATAAATTTCGCAATAGGGCTATCGGCACTGGTAGCCTCAAGTAACTCTATTTTGTTAGGGCCGCTTTGCAGAAAAGCTGTTTTAACCCCCTCGCTACGTACTTCTTCAATTTTATAAACACTGGTGTTTAACAACTTAGAGTAAATATCGCCGGCTGTTTCAATACTGTTTACGGCGATGCCTATGTGCTCTATTTTGTTCATTTATTCTTTGGTGGATTATTATTATGAGTAATGATATTTTAAACTGCAGCTCTATGCTTTTAGGTTTAGCTTTTACCTTCACCTCCGTCATGTCCAAATATTGTAAATAAATGGCATCTTAAAGCAATTTATAGCTGCCAAAAGATGCAAAAGTAAAACTTTGCGTATATTTGTATTGTTTAAAATTTACTACATGAACATCCCAATTTATTTAGATAACAACGCAACTACCCCAATGGACCCAAGGGTGCTTGAAGCTATGCTGCCTTACTTTACCAACAAATTTGGTAATGCTGCAAGCCGTAACCACCATTTTGGATGGGTAGCCGAAGAGGGCGTTGATTATGCTCGTGAGCAGGTTGCAAAGTTGATAGGTGCAAGCGAAAAAGAGATCATCTTCACATCAGGCGCTACCGAATCTGATAACCTTGCCATCAAAGGCGTGTTTGAAATGTATAAAGACAAAGGTAACCACATTATAACAGCTGTTACTGAACATAAAGCTGTTTTGGATGCCTGCAAACATGTAGAGAAATTGGGCGGTAAAGTAACTTACCTGCCTGTTAAGGAAGATGGTTTGGTTGATCTTGGCGAGCTTGAAGCTGCCATGACACCTGAGACCATCCTGGTATCTATCATGTATGGAAATAACGAGATAGGTGTTATACAGCCTGTTAAAGAAATTGCGGCCATTGCCCACAAGCATGGTGCTTTGTTTATGACAGATGCTACCCAGGCAGTTGGTAAAATTCCTGTTGATGTAAACGTTGATGGTATTGACCTTTTAGCATTATCAGCACATAAAATGTATGGCCCTAAGGGTGTAGGTGCTTTGTACGTACGCCGTAAAGGACCACGTGTTAAGGTTACTGCCCAGATGGATGGTGGTGGCCACGAGCGCGGTATGCGTTCTGGCACGCTGAACGTTCCAGGTATTGTTGGTTTAGGCAAAGCCTGCGAAATTGCCGGTCAGGAAATGGAAGCCGAAGCAAAACGTCTTTCTGCTTTGCGCGATAAATTGCAAAACGCCCTTACTGAGCTTGAAGAAAGCTATGTAAACGGTAACGTTGAACACCGCTTACCGCACGTTGCTAACATATCATTCAAATATGTTGAGGGCGAAGGTTTAATGATGGCCATGAAAGACTTGGCAGTGTCATCAGGCTCTGCATGTACTTCGGCTTCATTAGAACCATCATATGTGTTAAAAAGCTTGGGTTTGAGCGATGACCTGGCACACTCTTCTATCCGTTTCGGTTTAGGCCGTTTCACAACAGAAGAAGAGGTTGACTACGCCATTGAAGTAACTAAAAAAGCGGTTAACCACCTGCGCGAACTGTCACCACTTTGGGAAATGTTCAAAGAAGGTATTGACCTTAACTCAATTGAGTGGGCAGAACACTAAATAGATTTTAGATGTTAGATATGAGATTTAAGATTTCATATTAAGCGTCGAATCAATAATTTATAATTATAAACACGATTAGAGAGGATAGACAGAGCTCATCTCATATCTAAAATCTCAAATCTTATATCTAAAATATTATGGCTTATTCAGATAAAGTAATTGACCACTACACCAACCCGCGTAACGTGGGTACGTTAGACAAAAGCAGCCACAAGGTTGGTACCGGCCTTGTAGGTGCCCCTGAGTGTGGCGACGTAATGCGCCTGCAAATCCAGGTTGATGATAACAATATCATCACCGATGCAAAATTTAAAACTTTTGGTTGCGGGTCGGCCATCGCTTCTTCATCTTTAGCTACAGAGTGGCTTAAAGGTAAAAGCGTTGACGATGCCATGAAAATAGATAACATGGATATTGTTGAAGAGCTTGCATTGCCACCGGTAAAAATTCACTGCTCAGTATTGGCAGAAGATGCTATTAAGGCTGCCATTAACGACTACCGCGTTAAGAACGGCATGGAGCCAATTGAATTAGAAAAATCGCACCACTAAATTTAGATACAAGAATCAAGAGCCAAGAGCCAAGACCTTTGTTTTTGCTTGAAGGCTTTTATCTTGATTCTTGACTCTTGAGTCTTGATTCTTAAACAATGGTAACTGTAACTGATAAAGCAAAATTGAAAATTGAGCACCTTATGCAGGATAGCGGGCTGGATAGCTCTTATTTTTTGCGTGTGAGTGTGCAGGGAGGAGGCTGTTCCGGCTTGTCATACAATTTGGATTTTGACAACGAGGAGAAAAAAGGCGATCAGTTTTTTGAAGACAAAGGTGTCCGCATGGCTTTGGATATGAAATCTTTCTTATACCTGGCCGGCACAGAGTTGGATTTTAGCGATGGCCTTAATGGTAAGGGTTTTAACTTCCATAACCCTAACGCCACCCGTACCTGCGGCTGCGGAGAAAGTTTCTCTGTATAGTAATATTAAATTAATTGATATTTTGAAAAGGTTGACTATATTTAAATAGTCAACCTTTTGCTTTTGTATGGAAACTAAATCCCTTGTTATACTGGGCAGTAACCGCAAGAACAGCCTTACTGAATCCATTACACGCAAAGCGCTCGCGAATATTGATTTTGACGTTATTGATCTGCTCGACCATACTATTGTCCATTATAATTACGATGGTAATTACCCGGATGCGGATGAGTTTGACAATATTATAAAGCGCATACTTCCTTATGATCAGATAATCTTTGCAACTCCTGTATACTGGTACAGCATGAGTGGCGTAATGAAGGTTTTCTTCGATCGCCTTACCGATTTGATCACTATAAAAAAGGAACTTGGGCGAAGCTTGAAGGGTAAAAATGCTTCTATGATTGCTGTTGGAGCAGATCCGCAGATACCCGATGGTTTTGAAGTACCGTTTAAGCACACCGCGGCATATTTAGGCATTCATTACCAAGGATGCACTTATTATGCTACTAAATAAATAGCAGAGTATTATTTTAGCGTAACCCTCTTACAAAAACATCAATAAGCAACAGGCGCTTATTATGTATCTCATCTAAATGTTCTTTACTTGGGAAACTATATTTTTTTTGTGGCATGGCACCACCCACTTTAATACCATGTAATGCATCTAAAAATACATCGACAATCTCTGCTGCCTCGTAGGTCAAATGCAGGTTTCCCTTATCCACCTCAATTTGTATAGCATCTGTTAACAACTTTATTTCAGCATTACGTATATCAGAGATTGTACTCCATATGCTCTCGGGCAAGTTTTGCTCGTTAAGCTTAAAATAATCAAAAAAATTATAGTTGGTTACGATAAAATCATGATGCTTGTTTACCTGGTACATAAAAGCATCGCGCAAATTACTAAACTGACCAAATTTTTCTTCTAATTGGCGTAGGTAGTCCCCGGCTAATTTTCGCATAACAGCCACATACAGCTCACTTTT
This sequence comes from Mucilaginibacter sp. MD40, assembly GCF_002288635.1. Lineage (GTDB taxonomy): Bacteria > Bacteroidota > Bacteroidia > Sphingobacteriales > Sphingobacteriaceae > Mucilaginibacter. The sequence continues at coordinate 2,822,272 of NZ_NRSW01000001.1, forward strand.
ATCAGGGAAGTAATAATAGAGCAGTGCTTTGGACATAGATAAGTCGCCAGCAATTTCATTCATGGTAGTTTTAGAATAACCATAATGAAGAAACCTTTGATAAGCTGCCTCTAATATTTTTTCCCGTTTAATATCTTGCTGATCTGTCACCGTACCCATTAAGTATAGCTATATTAAATTAAGTTTAATTACAAAGTTATCAAACCATAACAATACTCATTCGGTTTGCAAAAAAATATGATTTTTAAATGTTAAAACATTCATCACATGTTATCAACATTCAGGTTCGCTAATAGTTATAGCCAAATTATATAAAACCTATAAATAAAAGAGCCGTACCAATTAAGGCACGGCTCTTTACATAATTGATGGTGTACTTAGCTTTATTCTACAGCTAAATCTGTTTTCTCTTCCTCTTTCTTTTTGCCGAAGAAATAGTTTTTAAGGTTAACCCTTATAATGTACATACATGGTACTAATATTAGGGTTATAATAGTAGCGAAACCTAAACCGAAGATCATTGTCCATGCCAGAGGCCCCCAGAAGGCAACGTTATCACCACCGAAGTGAATGTGTGGTTCAAAATGGGTGAACAGGCCTACAAAGTCGATATTGAAACCTACAGCCAAAGGTATTAAGCCTAATATAGCGGCAGTTGCCGTTAGCAACACCGGTGTCATACGTGTGTGGCCGGCTTCTACTACGGCATCATGAAGACTTGCCCCCTGCTCTATCAGCATATCAGTGAACTCTACGAGTAATATACCATTACGTACCACCACACCTGCGAGTGCTATGATACCTACACCGGTCATTACAATGGCCATGGTCATGCCAAAGATGGCGGTACCCAGCAATACGCCGATGATACTAAAGAATATCTCGCTGATGATTATAAACGTTTTACCAATGGAGTTGAATTGTATCATTAGGATGATCAGGATCAAACCAAATGATGTTGCCAATGCACCACCAAGAAAGGTAACTGCTTCTGCCTGGTCTTCCTGGCCACCTCCCTGACGTATCTGTATATCATCGGCTTTTTTGAAGTTAGCTATTGCACGCTTAATATTGGCGTTTACATCATTTGGGTTGTATGGCTTAATTACGTTTGAGCCCAGCGTTAATACCCGGCGTTGTTGTTTACGCTTAATGTTACTGTAAGTATTAGTGTAACGAATATCACTAAAAGCTGATATAGGCACCTGCCTTATTGCACCACCCGTTGCCAAATCACGATAGGTTTCTTTCATATTACGCAACTCGTCAATACTGCTACGTTGATCCTCTTTGGCCCTTACCATTATTTTGTAATCGTCTTCTTTGGTATTCCTGAAGTCGGCCGCCTTCCATCCATAAACTGCTGTTAGCAAATCCTGGGTAACCTGCCCGGTTAAAATACCCTCACGGTTCGCGCGCTCCCTGTCAATATCAAACACAATTTCAGGCTTATCATTCTGCACGTCGGCAATAAGGTTCTCAATACCTGCAATGTTTTGTTTTTCCAGGTATGCCTTTAAGCGGTTGCCGGTCTTTACCAACGAATCAAGGTTGTCACCGGCTATCTCAATACTAATATCTTTTTGTACCGGAGGGCCACTATTTTCCTGTGCAACTGATATTTTAGCACCTGGTATGCCTTGTACAGAACTGCGAATTCTTTTCAATATCTCTTTTGTATCTTTTCCATTTCGTTTGCCAAACTCTACAAAAGCTACTGTTACCTTACCTTTATTTTGATAGTCGCCCTGATCTTCATCAGTTGGATCGGTTACGCCCTTGGTAACATTTGATATGATAGACGAAACGATGTCTTTATCACCTTCTACTACCTTTGCTACTTTTTTCTCTATATCCTCAGTAACCGCATTGGTCGTCGCCTGGTCGGTACCTATAGGCATGGTAATGTACACGTATGCAAAGTTAGGGTCACCGGAAGGGAAAAATTCAGGGGTTTTACCTAACACCGCGGTTAAAACAATAGCCAAAACAAATAAGCCAAACGTACCCATCAGCATGGTTACCGGGCGCTTTACGGCACGCTCTAACCATTTAGCATACCAGTTTTGGAACTTAGGCCACGCGTTTTTTTGAAAACGGTCTATCACCTTTAGCAAAACGAAATGGTTTAACAGGTACAGTATGATGATCAGTACCATAAAATTACCCAACCCTACGTTGATAAAGTAGCTAATAACCGTGGCAATACCGAGATATAGCACTGCTTTTTTAGTAGGCTTATCAAATTTAGGATTATCGTGTTCGCCATCATGATGGGGTTTCATAAAATCAACCGCAAATACCGGGTTCATGATGTAAGCCACAACTAACGATGCCAATAAAGTAATGATCAGAGTGATTGGAAGGAAGAACATAAAGTGCCCTATCAAACTGTTCCAGAATGCCAAAGGTACGAAAGGTGCAAGGGTGGTCATGGTACCCGAGAATACTGGTAAAAACACCTCTCCTGCCGCCATTTTAGCTGCTTCTTTAATTGGCACTTTACCATTGGCAAAAATACGGTGTGTATTCTCAATAACCACAATGGCATCATCTACCACAATACCTAACGCCAGCAGGAATGAGAACAGTACGATCATGTTCAAAGTGAAGCCTATAGCCGGCATTATCAGGAAGGCAATAAAACATGATAACGGAACTGATAATGCTACAAAGATTGCATTGGTGGTTCCCATAAAGAACATCAGGATAACGGTTACCAGAATAAAGCCGATTACAATGGTATTAATAAGGTCGTTTAACGTGGTGCGTGTCTTGTCAGACTGGTCACCTGTTACCGTAATGTTTAAACCCTTTGGGAAAACATCTTTCTGTTTCTCTTTTATCAGCGCATTTATCTTATCTGATGCTTCGATAAGGTTTTCCCCAGCCCTTTTACTAACGTTTAATGTAATTACGTTTTTAAACACATTGCTATTAGGTGTTTTTAAACGGGCATAGCTTTCCTGCTCTAAAAATGAATCTTTAACTTCGGCTATGTCCCGCAAATAAATGGCCTGCCCTTTAGGGTTACGGATGATCATCGCAGCTACTTCATCGGCATTTTTAAAGTCCTTTTTGATATCTATACTTCTGCGAATGCCATCTGTTTTAATTGTACCGGCTGAAGAAAGCACATTCTCTTTACCAATAGTATTATAGATATCATAAAATGTTAATTGTGCTGCCGCCATTTTATTTAGATCAACATTGATCTGAATTTCCGGTGTCAAAGCCCCAACCTCATCAACTTTTGATATCTCACGAAAGCCCTCTATTTCATCTTTCAACAGATCGGCATATTCTTTAAGCTTCTTGAGACCATAATCGCCGGAAATGTTAATGTAAAGAATCGGAAGATCGGCAACGTTAATATCCGATATTACCGGCTCTTTTAAATTCACATCACCCTGAGGCAGGTCCTGCTTTGCTTTATCAACAGCATCTTTAACATCTATCTTGGCATCTTTTATCTTAATATTAGCCTGAAATTCACAGGTAATAATAGACACATTTTGTACCGAATTGGATGTTACCTTCTTTAAACCCTTAAGCGATTTAAGCTGCTTTTCTAACTGACGGGTAACCAGGTTCTCTACGTTTTCCGCAGATTGACCTGCCCAGGTAGTAGTAATAAACACCTTGGATTGCGCTATATCCGGAAAGTTCTCCTTAGGTAAATTGTTATAACTGATAAGGCCTAAAACCGTTATCAGGAACATGAGCACATATATGGCAGTTTTATTGTCAATGGCCCAACTTGAGGGCGCAAATTCTTTTTTAATATCTTTCATATCTATATTAGATAAGGGAGGTTAAATAGCGGATTTAGAAGCCTTAATTTTATCGCCATCTTCAATATCAGCAGCACCTTCGGTTACGATCTGGTCACCTGCTTTAAGTCCCGATAATATCTCGGTAACTCCGCCATAAGTAACGCCTGCTTTAATAGCAGTACGCTTAGCAACACCATTTGCATTTACATAGACATAATCTCCTTCTTCAGAACGCTGGATGGCTTTAACAGGCACTGTTATGGTGTTTGTTTTTGAATAGTCAGCTATCTTTAAAATAGCCGTCATGTTAGGGCGCAGCGTTTTACGCTGGGGTAACTTTACTTCAACCGCAAAACTGCGTGATGTGGGATCAATAGCTTTTGCAGCAAAAGTAATATTGGTTGTTAATGAATCATTAGCATCCGGCACCACTACATTCACCTTATTACCTGTGGCTACACTGCCAGAGTATGATTCAGGAACATCTGCTTTAACTTTTAATACATCAGCATTTACGATGCGGATACCGGTTTGCCCGGGTTGAGCAACCTGGCCCAGTTTAAGATCCATTTGGTCAACTGTACCGTTAATTGGCGATACAATGCGGTACATAGCAGACTGCTCTCTTAAGCTGCCCAATGCTTTTTTGCTGGCTTGTAAATTGGTTTGCGCTTGAAGGAATTGAACTTCAGTACCTATCTTCTGATCCCACAATGCCTTTTGGCGGTTATATAATTGCTGGTTAAGGGCAACCTGCGCTTCTGATTGCGCTATATTTTGCCTTAACACGCTGTTATCTAATTGCACAAGCGTTTGCCCCTTTGAAACATGCTGGCCTGCTTTAACAAATATACCTGTAATAGTACCTGGCGATTGCGGATAAGCAGTTACGTTGTCCTGGGCATCAATTTTACCTTGTATTTGTACATAATTGGTAAATGCGCCACTTTTCACTTCAACTACACCTACCTCAGTTGTTTTTGCCGAATCGGTACTACCCACCTCGGCCTGTAGCTTGGTAATTTTAGCATTTATTTCCTGCTGTTGCTTTTGCAAGTCGGCAAGTTCGGCCTTCTTATCTTTAGGCTTGTTTGAGCATGCTGCCAGTAAAACAAGCGCTGGTATGTATAAATATTTTTTCATGTTGAGTTTTGTATGAGTGATTGAGTTTATCGTTTATTGTATTCTTCCGTATGCTTTGTCTAAATCTACTTTGCTCACTAAAGCGTCGTATAAGCTTTGCACATATGAGTTATCGGCGTTTTCGAGCCCTGTTTGGGCTTGGGTAACTTCAATGCTCGATCCTACGCCTTGCTCATATTTTATTTTAGCTACACGTAATACCTCTCGCGCAAGCTCCTGGTTACGTTTTTGGTTATTAAGCGATTGCAAACTGTTAATGTAGGTAATCTTCGCTTGCTCGGCCTGTAGCGCAAGTGCGTTTTTGATGCTATTAAGATTATTCTGATTTTTTTGAACGGTTATAGCCGATTGCTTTACACGGTTTGTACGCTGGAACCCACTAAATATGGGCACGTTAAGCGTTAAACCAATGTAAGACGACGGAAAGCTGGTGCTGTAAAGGTTTCTGAAACTATTATTCTGATATGACGATGCATAACTTGCATTAGCCGATAAGGTGGGTAAAAACTGTGCTTTCTGCCGCTTTAGGTCAAACTCACTTAACTTAAGGTTGGTTTCCAGTAAACCGTATTCAATACGTTTTTTATAAAAAGTTGTGTCGGTTGCTGTTTCTGCCGCATTTTCGTCAATGTTTACATCAGTGAGCTTATCTTTTAATGTAAGATTAGCGTTAATAGGCATCCCAATTTGAAACTTAAGCAGTTGATAGTTTAAAGCAAGCAACCTTAAGGTATTCTCCCGGTTGGTCACGAGGTTGTTATATTGTACCGCTATCCTGTCAACATCTATCTTTTCAACAAAGCCTTGCTTGTTTTGGGCTGTTGTTTGGTCAACCTGTTGTTTAAGCTGCGCAATATTGGCATCTAACAGTTTTATTTGTTCGTTACTCACCAAAACCTGGTAATAAGCTTTGGTAACATTGCTGATAACATCAATTTTTGTGCGTGTGTAAGCCCTGTTATAAAGTTCTTTGTAAGTTTTACGACTTTGCAATCCAACTATGTAGCTGGGATCAAACAATAACTGCGAGGCACTAACTGCTAAATTAGATTGATATTTCACACCAAATTTAACCGGTATAAAAGTACCGGCTGGCTGCCCAAAAAATTCACCGGGAAGCAACGTGGTTGGCACTTTAAGATAATCCTGAAAACTGGCCTGTCCGTTAATTTGCGGCAAGCCCTGGCCGATAATTTCTTTTACGCGATAGTCGGCACTGGTAACATCAAGCCTTGCATTCACCACCGAGTCTTTATGATTAAGCGCGTAATCAACAGCTTCCTGAACCGAAAAATTATAAGTCACCGGTTCGGGTGGTGTTTGCGAAAAACCTTTAATGCTAACCGTTAGGCACATTAGTAGGGTAAGTATTCGTTTCATTTTTTGAGTGAGTAGTTTATTGTTCGTTTTTATGTTGCAAATTAAACAGAGCTTATTGACAGCCCTATGTCAGCAGTTGTTTAACCAACCATTTTTTCTATGTGTTCGGCCTTATATTTATCTAATAGCTCATGGCCTTTCAACGTACAGATACCATAATTAAAATGCTCTAAAAGTTGATACTGCACTTTCCATGGGCTAAACTGCGATACAGGAAAAATAGCCGTATTAAAGCCCATTTCCACTTGGTTAACACGCATTTTAGCGAGTATGCGGACATCAATATCTGGCCTGATGAACCCTTGATGTATGCCTTTGGTTAAAAGTTCCTCAAGCGTATGTACCAATACTTCTGATTTAAACTTCTGGAATTCGCTCCAGGCGGAAGGATGATACTTTTGCATATCGTGTATGACGATAGGATTGATACGACTGAATATTTCTTCAGAGCATTTCATCATATTGATCATCTCTTCCATAACATTTGCAGAGGAATTGATAATATCCTGTATCTGGCATTCGTCTTCTATCAATTTCTTCTTTACTAAGGCTATCACCAGGTCATTTTTATCGTTAAAAAAATGATAAATGGTTTTTTTAGACATTCCCAAGTGTTTGGCAATGTCATCCATAGTAACACTCTTTATTCCGGCTTGTAAAAAAAGCTCTTCGGCACCTAATATTATACGCTCTATTTGACCATTCGACATGATGGGTCAAAACTATGGAAACATTTTTAGATTTCAAAGTTTCCAATATAAATTACTTCCGGATTACAATCATGCTTTTTCCACATTTGTCTATCTTTGCAAAAAATCTTTAAATGGCTTTAACTTCCCTAACCGCTATATCGCCTATTGATGGCCGTTATCGTACTGCATCATCCGCGCTCGCATCTTATTTCTCAGAATTTGCGCTTATCAAATACAGGGTATTTGTTGAAATAGAATATTTTATAGCCCTGTGCGAGCAACCTCTGCCACAACTGCTTAATTTTGATAACAGTAAAACCGAAAAGTTACGCGACATCTATAAAAACTTCTCAGAGCAGGATGCCAATGATATTAAGGAGATTGAAAAGACCACTAACCACGACGTAAAAGCGGTAGAATATTTTATAAAATCCGAATTTGATAAATTAGGTTTAAGTGAATACAAGGAATTTATTCATTTCGGGTTAACATCCCAAGATATCAACAACACGGCCATACCTTATTCATTTAAAGCCGCACTTGAGGAAGTATACCTGCCAGAACTTAACAAACTCATTAGCCAACTAAAGCAGTATGCCGACGAATGGGCTAATATACCTATGCTGGCACACACACATGGGCAGCCGGCCTCACCTACACGCCTGGGTAAAGAGATAATGGTTTTTGTGGAGCGTTTGGAGAAACAGCTAAATCAACTTTTGGCTGTACCGCATTCGGCAAAATTTGGTGGCGCCACAGGTAACTTTAATGCTCATCATGTAGCTTATCCGGAAATTGACTGGCAAGCTTTCGGTAATAAATTTGTTGACGAAACATTAAAGCTTAATCGCTCACAGTACACTACACAGATAGAGCATTATGACAATTTTGCCGCGCAGTGCGATGCCATGAAACGCATTAACAACATTATTATTGATCTTGACCGCGATATGTGGACCTACATCAGCATGAATTTCTTTAAACAGAAAATAAAAAAAGGAGAAGTAGGTTCCTCGGCCATGCCTCACAAGGTTAATCCGATAGATTTTGAGAACAGCGAAGGTAACCTGGGTATTGCCAATGCCTTGTTTGAGCACCTGGCTGCTAAATTACCTGTCTCACGCCTGCAACGTGACCTAACCGACTCAACCGTACTGCGCAATATTGGCGTACCTGTGGCGCATAGTCTTATTGCATTCAAATCTACCTTGCGCGGATTGAACAAGTTATTATTGAATGAGACTGTCATAAATGCAAGCCTGGAGGCCAACTGGGCTGTAGTAGCAGAAGCTATTCAAACTATTTTACGCCGTGAAGGATATGCTAACCCATATGAAGCGCTGAAGGGCTTAACACGTACCAACAGCCAGGTAAACGCGCAAATTATTGCTGAGTTTGTGGATACCTTAAATGTAAGCGACACCATTAAGCAAGAATTGAAGCAGATAACGCCGCAAAACTATACGGGTATATAATATGTATATTTCAAATCTGCAGATATGCAGATAATAGAAAGATTTAAATCCGCACATCTGAAAGCTGAATAATTGCACATCAGAGCATCGTCATTAACAGGTCAAAAGCGATTTGAATATATGCTTAAACAAAAAGCCTGTTTATATTTGTTCTACTTATAAATTAGAAAAGATGAATATCAACGTATATACAGAAACTACTCCTAATCCGGCAACCATGAAGTTCATTGTGAACAAGTTGCTTATTAATGGTAGTGTGGATTTCCCAACCAGGGAAAGTGCAGATAAATCGCAATTCGCGAAGGAACTGTACAAATTTAACTTTGTTAACGGTGTGTTCTTTGCCAGCAACTTTGTTACGGTTACCAAAACAGAAGGTACCGAATGGGAAGACATTCAACCCATATTAAAAGAATTTGTTAAAGGAGCTGTAGAAGCCGAATATAAAATACAAGAAACAGAAGCACCCGCTGATGTAGAATTTGAAGGTACTGAAACCGAAATAAAAATCCAGCAGATACTAAATGATTACGTTCGCCCGGCTGTTGAACAGGATGGTGGCGCCATTGCTTACCGTTCTTTTGACGAGGGCGTAGTAACTGTAGAGCTTCGTGGCTCATGCAGTGGCTGCCCATCATCAACTATTACTCTTAAAGCAGGTATCGAAAATCTTTTAAAACGTATGGTGCCTGAAGTTACCGAAGTAGTTTCTGAAGCTATGTAATTTACGCCAGGCATTATTTAAAAACGCCGGAACAATAATTCCGGCGTTTTTTTATGCTATTATAATTATTTGTAAAATAGTTAGTTTTGTAGTTACCAAAAATTCAATTATAACTAAATGACTAACATAGCTGAGCAATCAACTATACCCGGCCTTATCCGCACTATAGTAGCTAATATTCATCCGGATACCCATACTTTCCTGATTCATAAAGTTCAGGACAACTGGGTGGAGATATCATACAAAGAAGCACTTGAAAAAATCGACGCTATATCTGCATGGTTTATCAGCATTGGTATACAAAAAGGCGACCGCCTTGCGCTTATTATTGAGAACGGCCCTGACTACATTTATTATGACCAGGCCTTGCAGCAAATAGGAGCTATCAATACCTCTATCTACCCTACTCTTTCAGAAGCAGAGATAGCGTATATATTAAATGATTCGGAGGCTAAAACTATCATTACGGGCAATCCCTTCCTGTGCCGTAAAGTGCTCAAGATTGCCAACAATTGTCCGTCGTTACAATATATATTGCCAGCATTTGATGATTACCAAAAGTTTACAGAAAAACTTGAGTTAAACGCTAAATTGGTTGGCTTTAAGGATGTAATTGAGCAGGGCAAAGTATTGATCACTGAATATAGCCAGGCCATTAACAATTCGCGTGCTGCCGTACAACCAACAGACCTTTCCTGCCTTATTTATACATCAGGTACTACCGGTACCCCTAAAGGTGTGATGTTGAGCCATTACAACCTGGTTGAGAACTGCCGTACCAGCTTAATCCAATTGCCTATTATTGAGAATACGGACATGTTCTTATCGTTCCTGCCGTTATCACACGTGTTTGAGCGTACAGCAACATACTACATCTGTTTAACCATGGGCTGCCAGATAGCATTTGCTCAAAGCCTTGACCTGCTGGCACGCAACATGGCAGAGGTAAAGCCGACGGTGATGTACTGCGTACCACGCTTGTTGGAACGTATCCATGACCGCGCCCTGAAGAACGGTTTATCTGCGGGCGGTGTAAAAACAAAAATATTCAAGTGGGCGCTGGCAATCGGGCGTAAACGCCGACTGTTGAGCGAGGCTAACAAAAAACCAGGACTTATATTAGGCTTGCAACTGAAACTGGCCGAAAAACTGGTTTTTAGTAAGATCAAAGAAAAAACAGGCGGCCGATTGAAAGTACTATTATCCGGAGGCGGTGCCTTGCCAAAAAATATTGGTGAGTTTTTTGGTGATATAGGTATTAAATTGCTTGAGGGATTTGGTTTAACAGAAACCTCGCCGGTGATGGCTGTAACAGAAAATGACCGGATCATTTATGGTACGGTTGGTCGTATTATCCCGGGTATAGAGGTGGCCATACAAAATGTAGATACTAAAGAGATTTACACTATTCAAACGCACCACAATTTTGATCCTGATTTTACGAGCGAGGAAGGTGAAATTATTGTTCGCGGTCATTGTGTAATGCAGGGCTATTGGAAAAAGCCAGAAGAAACCGCGGCAGTAATTGACGCAGATGGTTGGTTCCATACCGGTGATATTGGCCGGTTTTTCCGCGGCAACCTGCAAATTACCGACAGGTTAAAGAACATGCTGGTGAATGCGTACGGGAAAAACGTATATCCTACTCCTGTGGAGAACAACTACCTCAAAAGCCCCAAAATAGAACAGGTATTTTTAATAGGTGACAAACGCGAATATATCACCGCTATTATCGTTCCTTCAAAAGAAAGCCTGCAGGAAACATTTAAACTTGATGATGCTTTCTTTGAAAAACCGGAGCTTTTTATTGAGGATAAAGAGATAACGGACTGGATAGCGCAGGATATCAAACGCCTCTCAACAGAGTTAGCAAAATTTGAACGTATCAAGAATTTCAAGGTAAAACGCGTACCGTTTAGCATGGAAGCGGGTGAGATAACCCCTACCTTAAAAGCCAAACGTAAGGTGATTGAAAAAAAGTATGCGGACGCGATTGATGAACTATATCTGCAAGAGACAGACGAAGATTAACTGTAATTTCTTCCGTTTTAGTTTATTTCTTAGTGGGTGTAAACTTCCATATATCGTTTAGCTGACCGGGGTTACCTGTACCGATGTAGCCGATATTATTGATGGTAAAAGCGATCATATCATAACGTGCAGGGCCATCCAGATAGGTTGATTTTAGCCAGGTATTGCTATCCGCATTATATCGGTACCAATCTGTAGCGGTTTCTTTTGGTGTTGACCCCATGCCAATGTAAGCTGTATTACCGATAACAAATTGCCCGCTAAAAGCCCTGGCCGAACCTGGAAAATCAGCCAGTTTTATCCATTTATCTGTTGAGGGATCATATTGCCATAGGTCTTTCGCGGCAATATCAGGCGAGGCCCCGCCTAATCCAACATAAGCCTTATCACCTATCGCAAAGCCTATTGCTCCAAAGCTCCCCTGCCCCGGATAATCAGCAACCCGTGTCCAGGTATCTGCAACAACATTATAGCGCCATATATCTTTATAATTGGAAGCATAGGCGTTGTCAGTACCTAAGCCCAGATAGCCCGCACCATTTAATGTGAAAGCTATTACATTTTCTCTCTTCCCGCCTGCAAAGGATGCTTTCTGCGTCCACTTATCAGCCAAAGGATCATATTCCCAAAAATCATCGTTTTGAGGTAAACTACTTCCTGGTAAAGCCAATCTTTGCCCGTAACCAGTGCCCACGTAAGCTTTTCCGTTTATAACAAAACCGCGAATATATTCTCCCGATTGCCCCGGATAATCAGCCTTTCTTATCCAACTATCAGCACCCGGGTCGTACTCCCACAAGTCGTTAAGCAGATGAGAATCAAAACCACCGGCTGCATTTCCGCCTATGATGTAACCTTTACCATTTATGCTGAACCCAAATGCGCGTACTCTGCCAAGACCGGGAAAATCACCAAGGCGCTTCCATAACCCGGGTAGCGCATTTTCTGTATTGGGTACAAAAGCCTGCTTTTTACAAGAAAAGCAGAAGACGACAAGTACAACTATCAGGGCAATTCTTTTCAGCAACATAACCGTGGTTTATATGTAAATATAATTTTTCTCGCCGTTAGTTATTGAGTAGCTCCTGAAATAAAGCTACAAAATCGCCCAAGTGCTTACCATCGACTAAGCCATGATGAACGGTCACCGAAACAGGCATGGTCTTAACACCATTATTGTCGGTCATTTTACCATAGGATACTTTAGGCATGCTATCCTCAAACTGGAAACCCCGTGCGTGAGTAAGCCCAGTGAAGTTAAGCCAGGGGATGGCTGATATGTGCATAACATTAGTTACCGGCCGCAGCTCAATGCCTGTACCTGCAGCAACCCGCTCCATTTCTTTTTTCGCATGAGTGGCAAATTCCGAAAGATCCGGATAGTAATCAATGTAAGAAAATCCGAACGTATCATTCGGCCTGCTCACTGTTGCCGAAGCGCCAATGTTATCATATAAATAAACATCGCCATTCTCCACCCGGTATCTGAAATGAACCAGACTATTAGCCGCTTTAAGTGTACAGTGCAGGTAATATAAAAAGAAGGATACGCCCAGCTCTTTCGCTCTTACATAAGCTTTTGTACAATCAACATTTACCGTTGCGCCAAAAAATGATTCCTCAAAACTGTTAAAGAATTTAAAGTGTTCTGTACGTTCCCAGTTGTCAAAGTCGATTTTGGTTTTCATTATAGATAATCCAATATTTCGGTGATGTGCTCCACGTTGCGGAAACGTTCGCTATCAATGCTGTCTTCAATCTGTTCATGCGCCCAGGTAATGTGGTATGGCACATGTACGCCATGCCCTCCTATGTTTAGCACTGGCAAGATATCACTCTTAAGCGAGTTACCTATCATCAGGAACTCGTCCGCTTTAACATCCAAGTGTTTTAGCAATTTTAAGTAGTTGGCATCATCCTTCTCACTCATGATCTCGATGTGATGAAAATAACTGCTCAAACCTGAACGTTTTAGCTTTCGTTCCTGGTCGAGCAGGTCGCCTTTGGTAGCAACTACCAACCTGTACTTATCCTTTAGCGTTTGCAAAACCTGTTCAACACCTTCTAATAGCTCAATAGGCTGATTGAGCATTTGCTTGCCCAACTCGGTGATTTGTTCAACAATGGCAGAGGTCACCGTATTACAGCTTACTTTAAGCGCGGTTTCAATCATAGATAGTACAAAACCTTTTATACCGTACCCGTAAAGCGCCAGATTTTCTATTTCTGTTTTAAATAGCTCCCGCTCTAACTCATGCTGAGAAGCGTATTCGCTTAATAGTGCACAAAACTTTTCTTCTGACGCACGGAAGTAAGGCTCGTTTACCCAAAGCGTATCATCGGCATCAAAAGCAATTACTTTTATGTTCATGATGGTTTATTAAGTTGCAATATTACTCAATTGATGCAAGTTTTGTGAAGTTCGCGACATAAAGTGGTGTTAAGAGAGCTTTAATTTTATTTTACTGGCCTGCAAGTAAAAAGCAAATATGTCATTGAGAGGAGCGACAATTACTTGGCAATCTTACAGACTAATTAAATATGCTTATCCTACGAGACTGCCTCGTTACCGATTGCAATGATATGAGCGTTCAATAAGATGCACCCAAACGCTCGTTTCTAAGTTAAAAATTATATTTTTGCACCCTTATTTAATACGTTTCTACAATGAGTATTGCGTTATCCGAACAGGAAATTTTACGTCGTAAATCGTTAAACGATCTTCGCGAATTAGGTATCAACCCATACCCTGCCGAAGCTTACCCGGTAAACGCCTGGGCTAAAGAGATTACTGAAAACTTTGAAGCCGATCCCGATAAGTATAAACAGGTGATAGTTGCCGGCCGTATCATGACGCGCCGCATTATGGGCAGCGCCTCTTTCTTTGAATTACAGGATAGCACAGGCCGTATACAGATCTACATTAAACGCGATGATATCTGCCCGGATGAAGACAAAACGCTTTACAACACCGTATTTAAAAAGCTTTTAGATATTGGCGATTATGTTGGTATTAAAGGTTACGCATTTATTACCCAAACTGGCGAACTATCCATCCATACCCAGGAACTAACTATTCTATCCAAGTCGCTTAAACCACTACCGATAGTGAAACGGGAGGATGATGGTACTGTGCATGATGGCTTTACTGACCCTGAACTACGTTACCGCCAGCGTTATGTAGACCTGACCGTAAACCCCGATTTTAGACAAATCTTCATCAACCGTTCAAAAGTGATTACCGCTATGCGTAATTACTTTAACGCGCAAGGCTGGATGGAAGTGGAAACACCGATCCTGCAGTCTATACACGGTGGTGCTGCGGCGCGCCCGTTTGCTACACACCACAATACGCTGGATATGCCATTGTTCCTACGTATTGCCAACGAGCTTTACTTGAAACGATTAATCGTTGCCGGTTTTGATGGCGTATATGAATTCGGTAAAATGTTCCGTAATGAGGGTATGGACCGTACCCACAACCCTGAATATACCGCTATGGAGATCTATGTAGCTTATAAAGACTACATATGGATGATGGCCATGGTTGAGGAATGTTTAGAAACCGTTGCGCGTGCCGTGCATGGCGTACCGGTAGTACAGGTTGGCCAACACGAAATAAACTTTGCTGGCCCGTACGAAAAATTATCTATGTACGAGTCGATACAAAAATATACCGGCATTGATGTTTCAGCTATGGATGAAGCCGGCTTACGCAAAACCTGCGGAGAGTTGGGCATTGAAGTTGATGACAGCATGGGTAAAGGCAAACTGGTTGATGAGATCTTCAGTGCCAAAGTTGAGGCTAACCTTATCCAGCCTACCTATATTACCGATTACCCTATTGAGATGACGCCGCTTGCTAAAAAACACCGCAGTAAAGAAGGTTTGGTTGAGCGATTTGAATTATTTGTGAACGGTAAAGAAATAGGCAACGCATATTCTGAACTGAACGACCCTATAGACCAACGCGAACGCTTTGAGGAGCAGTTGGTACTGGCCGGTCGCGGTGACGAAGAAGCGATGGCAATGGATGACGACTTCTTGCGCGCACTGGAATACGGTATGCCGCCTACATCGGGCCTTGGTATAGGTATTGATCGTTTAGTGATGTTGATGACCAACCAGAGCACCATACAGGAAGTATTATTCTTCCCACAGATGCGCCCTGAGAAAAAGGCTAAAGCACCAAGCATAGAGGACTTTACCGCAATAGGCATCCCTTCAGAATGGGTACCTGTATTAAATAAAATGGGGTTCAACAGCGTTGAAGAGTTAAAGGTGGGCAACCCAAATAAGGTATTTAACGACCTTGGCGGTATGCGTAAAAAGCTGAAACTGGAAATAGCTATGCCTGCTAAAGATGAGGTAATGGCCTGGTTCGCATAATAACACTATAGTTTATATCGAAATAGCCGCAAAACACATCATGCGGCTATTTCGATATTTTACCATATGTAAACAACCAGTTATTTATTTCAATAAATCTCCACAATCCTTAACAAAAAAATAAACTGGTAAAAACTTTCATTTAATAGTGGTTGTTGATTTTTATAGCAATACACTATAAATGAACGTTATGACTAACTCCATCCTTGAAATAAACGAAAACGAATACCTGATCAAACTAAACAGGAGAAGTTTTGATCTTTCATTTATTCGCAGTTTGCTGAAAATGGTTGAAGTATCAGCACCTGTTAAAGCTGAACAGCAAAATAAAGAAGAGACTTTTGAAAGCTTTGTATTTGCACCGGCCCCACTAGTTGACAGGCACATTGAACCGAGCGAGAACAACTCTGCTGAGCCCGATTATTTCAGCAAACTCGACGAGAAGTAATTCTGATATTTTTCTTTCTTAGAATTTCGGGCGGTAGTTGCGCACAACCTGTTGCTTATCCATTTGCGCCATTTGTGCCTTCATCATTTTTATCTGATCGGCCAGTAGTTTGTTCTTGTCGTCTTTTGCGGCTTCTTTCATGTACATTTCCGCCTCACGCTTGTTGCGCTTAGCCATTGATATACCCGCCAGGCTCAATTTCGCCAATGCATTATTATGAGACATGCTCATACCCAACTGTAGCGCTTTCTTGAAGTACTTTTCGGCCTTTAACGGCGCGGTACGCGATTCTATCAAACCAATAAGCATATTGTAATACCCCCATTGGTTCTTGTTCAATTCTTTCTCGTAGTTTTTTATACGGTTTAAAAATTCTTCGGCTTTAGTTGTATTCTCTTTACGCAGATAAAACTGCGCTATGATCATATTTTCATTAAAGAAAAAGGTAAGCAGTGTAATGCCACCTAATAAAAAAACGGTTATTCCCCATCCCCAAAAACCAAAGGCACAAAGCGTTACACCGGCACCCATTATAACACAGGCAATAACTAACCTAACTATATTCGACATAATTTGTATTACTATAAAAACAGTGCGCAAATATCGTTATTTGTACGCTAAATAAACATCAGTATTTAATATTTATGGCAGGAGAATTAGACCCTACGTGGAAGCAGCATTTAAGTGCAGAATTTGATAAACCATACATGCAGCAACTGAAAACTTTTTTAAAGGAAGAAAAGGAAGCTGGCCACATCATTTATCCGCGCAATGCTGATATTTTCAATGCTTTTAATATAACGCCATTTGACGATGTTAAGGTGGTGATCTTAGGGCAGGATCCTTATCACGGGCCAAACCAGGCACATGGCCTATCCTTTTCGGTACAAAAGGGTGTAGCCGTGCCACCGTCATTAAAGAACATCTACAAAGAGCTGTCTACCGATATCCCCGGGTTTGTAATACCCAACACCGGCGACTTAACGAAATGGGCGCAACAAGGCGTGCTGTTATTGAACGCTACCTTAACTGTACGTGCGGCAACGGCAGGTTCGCACCAGAAAAAAGGTTGGGAGAAATTTACCGATGCTGCCATCAAAACACTTTCGGACGAGAAGCAAGGGATCGTATTCATCTTGTGGGGCGCATATGCGCAATCGAAAGCAGCCCTTATCAACCCTAACAACCATCACCTTATTATTAAATCAACACACCCATCGCCATTGGCAGTAAGCCATGGCGGGTTCTTTGGTTCAAAACCATTTTCAAAAGCGAATGACTTTTTAGAAAAGCAGGGTAAGAAACCGATTGATTGGCAGATATAATAGTATGGGTGCTTTGTATAATAACATTGTTAGGTTGGTTAGTTTAAGGGAGTATTTACATTTTTCTGCCTGTTGTTGATAATGATAAGCGCAACAATCAAATTAGGTACCCAACATAACCAGGAGACCACACGGTAAGCCGGGAGAAAATCATGAAATATAAACATGATTAACAAGGGCAAAAATACACGTAAAGTGACTGCTGCAAAGGTAAGAGCATAATTTAATGTCATCCAGTTTTGGTGTTGCAGGATATTGCCCCTCTGGATAGTGATGTAGGCTTTAATATTACTGATAAGCCAAATAATAGCCAACGAACTGAAGCCTAACACACAAACCAGCCCACCGGTAGCAAAGAAAGCAATGTATAAACCTGCTACGCTGCTGAGAGTTACTGCAGCAACATAAAATTTACCCATTAATCTATGCGCGTTTATATACCGCTGGCGTAAGTTGGCGCTAAATTGTGCCCAACCGATAAGCAAAGCTATTCCCCCAAATGTAATGTGCGTATAAAAAGTTGCGTTCCAACAAGCACTATTTAAAACAGCTTTAGGCTTTGATTGAAGTAAGCCGCTCGTACGCATATCTACAAAAAAATACAATAACGGATACAAGCCGATAATAACAGCAAAAATTGCAATCGCGATCCAGGGTAGGTTTTTAATCTTCATGATAACTTAGACGATAAGTTGGATGAATCGGTTGCACGAAGATTGGAGCGGAATAATTAAATACCTAAAGACAAGATAAGCTACCCTTGGTATTAAGCAAAACTGTACAATATGAAGGCAGAACTAATCTTGCGGTGTTTCAGCCGAGGTGCAAGAGCTATTGTATTGGTCTTTAATATTCCAACGGAACTATTGGCTCTTTTTTGCTGGTGCTCATGATCATCATGGTTTGGAAGGTTTTAACAACCGATATACGGCTGATCTTTTCCATGATCAATTGTTCGTATGATTTAATGTCGCGTACATAAACCTTCAGCAGAAAATCACACTGTCCGGTCACGTGGTGGCATTCGGTTACTTCTTTAATGGTTTTTATTTCATCTAAAAAAGTTTGTATGGTGTTTTTCTGGTGAAAATCCAGCGATATCTGTATAAATGTTTTGATACCCAGGCCGAGTTTTTCTTCATCTACCAATGCATGGTAACTTTTAATGTACTGTGCATTTTCCAGTTTCCGAACACGTTCAAGAGTTGGGGCTGGTGATAACCCAATTTCATTAGACAACTGCAAATTAGTTATGCGGCCGTTTTCCTGTAATATCTTGAGTATCTGTAGGTCTATTTTATCTAATTCTGACGCCATGGTAAATGCAAATATATACTATTCTCTATCTCACAAAATATAATTTTTTTTAAATATCTCACAACAAAACAATTCAAATACGTGTTTATAATTTTAGGCGAGTCTAAAAAAATTATTAGATTTACTTAAATGAATACATTAGCCGAGGAAAATTATTTAAAAGCCATATACAAATTATCTCTTACTGCAAGGAACGTAAGTACTAACCAAATAGCTGCAGAACTGGCTACTAAAGCATCGTCTGTTACGGATATGGTGCGTAAACTGGCTGACAAAGCATTAGTTAATTATGCCCGATATCAGGGTGTAAGCTTAACTAAAGCCGGCGAAAAGGTGGCATTGAATATAGTGAGAAGGCACAGACTATGGGAACATTTCTTGGTTGAAAAGCTTCATTTTAAATGGCATGAAGTACATGATATGGCCGAAGAAATGGAACATATATCATCAACTGAATTAATAAACCGCCTCGATGCCTTTATGGGGCACCCTACCCGCGACCCGCATGGCGACCCGATACCGGATTGTGATGGTAATATAAAAGCAACAGCCTTAAAGCCGATTTCGGCTGTGAAGCCCAATACTTCAGGGGTTATATCCGGCGTGGGCGACCACACTACTCCGTTCTTACAGTATCTGGAGCAACAAAAGCTTACGATAGGCAAGCGGGTGACGATAAAAGAGATCATCGGTTATGATAACACCGTAATACTGGAAATGGATAATAAACAATTACAAATAAGCCGCGATGTGGCCAACAATATATTAATAGCAATATGACGCAGCACGACTCGCATTCATTAGGTAACGTACACAACACTGTTACTACAGAAAATAAAACCGGCTGGCGAAAAGTGTTATCATTCCTCGGTCCGGCTTACCTGGTTAGCGTGGGTTATATGGACCCGGGCAATTGGGCTACCGACCTTGCCGCCGGCAGCCAGTTTGGTTATAAATTAATATGGGTACTGCTGTTATCTAATCTTATTGCGTTGTTACTGCAGAACCTTTGCGTTAGGTTAGGTATCGTACGTGGCTTAGATCTGGCGCAGGCATCAAAACACACCTATCCGCCATTCGTGAATTTCTGCCTTTACGTAATGGCGCAAATAGCCATTGTAGCTTGCGACCTGGCCGAGATTATTGGTATGGCCATAGGGCTTAATTTATTATTCGGCCTGCCGCTGATCTGGGGGGTATGTATCACCTTGCTTGATACTTTGCTCCTTTTACTATTACTCAATAAAGGCATGCGCAAGTTGGAGGGTTTTATCATCTCATTGATATTCATTGTAGGCGTGGCATTTCTGGCGCAGATGTTTATTGTTAAACCTCATATGATGGATGTTGCCAAAGGTTTTATCCCAACACAATTGAACAGTCAGGCACTGTACATTGCTATTGGTATCATCGGTGCCACGGTAATGCCGCATAATTTATACCTGCATTCTTCATTGGTGCAAACCCGCAAGATAGACCGCTCGGCCGATGGTATTAAAAAAGCCATCACCTATAACTTTTGGGATACCACTATTGCCTTGAACCTGGCTTTCTTTGTGAATGCAGCGATCCTAATATTAGCTGCAGCTGCCTTTTACTATCGCGGGTTCCATGAAGTTGCCGAAATACAGGATGCGCATAAATTGCTCACCAACATTTTCGGTAAGTTGGCCCCTGCGTTATTTGCCATTGCCTTGATTGCCGCCGGGCAAAGCTCAACGGTAACTGGTACTTTGGCCGGGCAGATCATTATGGAAGGTCACCTTAACCTGAGGATTGCCCCATGGCTACGTCGTTTGCTTACCAGGCTGCTGGCTATTATACCGGCTTTCTGTACCATTTTACATGCAGGCGATGAAGGATTAGGCAAATTGCTGATATTAAGCCAGGTAGTATTGAGCTTGCAATTAGGCTTCGCGGTGATACCACTGATACACTTTACATCAGACAAGAAGCGTATGGGCGAGTTTGCTAACAGCGTGCCCATGAAAATTGCGGCCTGGTTCTTCGCGGTAGTTATTGTTGGGCTTAACGTGCGTTTGGTGATACAGGAAATAGATACCTGGGCTACGGAAGGGCCGGGTGCTGCAAATCTGGTTCATTTTGTGATCAGTCCCATCGCTGTATGTATTGGTGTACTTATGCTTTACGTTTTTCTGAGGCCGCTACTATATAAACATGCTAACCAACCGGTGCGGGTACCACACGGTTTGGCATCAACCCTTGATAACCTCGAAGCAGTGCATTATAAGCAGATAGGCATTACTATTGATTTTTCAAGAAATGATCAGGATACGATAAGGCATGCATTGATGCAGGGTGGCAAGCGGGCACATTATAGTCTTATACACATAGTAGAAACAGCCGGAGCCCGTTATTACGGAAAACAGGTTATGGACAGCGAAACTCAAAGCGACGTAGATAATCTGGATAAGTATGTAAAAACACTCAACGACCTGGGTTATAAGGCTGAGGCTAAAATTGGTTTTGGCGGCGCAGCCGGCGCAATCTCGCAAATCACCAAAGAAATGCAAATAGACTTCCTGGTAATGGGTTCGCACGGGCATAAGGTTTTAAAAGATCTGATATTTGGCACAACGGTTGATGCAGTAAGGCATAAGGTTAACGTACCGGTACTGGTTGTTAAACCGCAAAAGAAGTGAGGCAGGACTTAAAGAGTCAGGAGTTAAGAAATGAAAATCGCGAGCCGAAAAAAATTGGATGGCTGTTGGTTGTCTTGATTCGTGATTCCCTTTAATCTTGATTCGCTTAAATAATTGCATATTTGCAATCCCAAAAGTTTAAGGATGGAGCAGAACGTATATATCAAGAATAAAAAAGCCTACTTTGAGTACAGCATACTGGATAAGTATGTGGCCGGCATACAGCTTTTGGGTACTGAGATCAAATCTATCCGTAATGGCAAGGCCAACATAAATGATGCATTTTGCACTTTTATTGATGGACAGTTATATGTGCGCAACCTGCATATTTCCGAATATTCTTACGGTTCGTTCTACAATCACGAGGCCAAGCGCGACCGTGTGCTTTTGCTTCATAAAAAAGAACTGAAAAAGCTGCAGACCCGCGGTGAAGAAAAGGGTTTAACCATAGTTCCTTTAGCATT
Organism: Mucilaginibacter sp. MD40; assembly: GCF_002288635.1. Classification (GTDB taxonomy): domain Bacteria; phylum Bacteroidota; class Bacteroidia; order Sphingobacteriales; family Sphingobacteriaceae; genus Mucilaginibacter. The sequence continues at coordinate 2,844,099 of NZ_NRSW01000001.1, forward strand.
GTTCATTAGCGAACGCGGATTTGCCAAACTGGAGATAGGACTTGCCCAGGGTAAAAAAACCTACGACAAACGCGAAACCTTGAAAGAGCGTGATACCAAACTGGAAATGGATAGAGCGATGAAGCGGTAGTTTTCAGTTTTAAGTCCGCAGTTTGCATGAGAAAACTGCTGGTTATAAATTGCTAACTGCAAACTATCTATTGCCTACTAAAGCTACCACGCCCTATCGCCTACCAAAGGCACAAACCTAAAGGTGTCTAACACATGGCGTTCATAATCATGTTCGCTGGTTTTAAGCACGGTAACCATTTTTTGTGATTTCTCGTCGCCTACCGGTATTACAATGATGCCGCCAATTTTAAGTTGTTTTAATAAGATTTCGGGCACGGTCGGGGCGCCTGCCGTAACAATGATTTTATCATACGGTGCATCTGAGGCAATGCCAATAGAACCATCACCTAAAAAGAATTTGGGCTTATAACCCATGTATGGCAAAACCTGGATAGTACGTTCATAAAGCTTTTCCTGGCGTTCAATGGTAAATACTTTTGCGCCAAGTTCTAACAATATACAGGTTTGATAACCACAACCTGTTCCTATTTCCAGTACTTTATCACCTTTGCTTATATGCAATAATTCCGTTTGGTAAGCCACGGTATAGGGTTGTGATATGGTTTGCCCCTCACCTATCGGGAAAGCAATATCTTTATAGGCCTGGTTCCAAAATGTTTCATCGAAAAAATAATGCCGGGGCACCTTACCAATAGCCGCTAATACTTTTTCATCCTCGATGCCCTTTTTACGCAATAGCTCAACCAATCGCTTACGGGCCCCTTGCTCGCGGTAATTATCAATAAACTTGTACGCCATAATCCAGTGCTAAAATACTACGAATTGGCCAGTTATTAAGGAGCGCCTTAGCAAATAAACTTTTATCAATTGATTTTAAGAGAGATTATTTTTACACATACACCAAAGCATTTCTCACTAATAGAGGATGTAATAAACCATACAATTAATATGGATCAACATCGGGTTGTACAATACACCCTTTACTTAGTTTTGTGGTTTGAAATAAGGTGATCACCTCTTTTATGAGGGCCTTGGCCTTTACAATAGAAATACTATCGCGCTCAAATTTGAGCATGACCGATTTGATATAAAAGTTACGAATGCGGTTAATTAGCGGTGCCTCAGGCCCAACAACACGCTCCCCAAAGTGTTTACGAAGTTCTGTAGCCAGATATTCGGCCTGGTTATACAATACATCAGGGTCCTTATGCTTGATATACAAATTAATAATACGATAGTAAGGGGGATATTTGAAGCTTTTTCTCTCCTCCATCTCGGTGAAATAAAGATCAGCGTAATCATTATTGATCACCTGCTTAATTACCCGGTGATTAGGGTCATAAGTTTGTATAACTACTTTACCCTGTTTCCCCCGCCTGCCTGCTCTCCCGCTCACCTGTGCCAGCATCTGATAACTGCGCTCGTTTGCCCGGTAGTCCGGATATTTTAACAAACTATCTGCATTAATAATACCTATCACTGTAACATCGGCAAAATCGAGCCCTTTAGCTACCATTTGTGTACCTACCAATATATCTATTTTCTTTTCCTCCAGGTTGTTGAGTATGTTTTGTAACGCATTACGTGAGCGCGTGGTATCCAGGTCCATCCGTGCCAGCTTGGCCTCAGGAATTAAAATTGATAATTCATCCTCCACCTTTTCTGTGCCAAAGCCCTTATATTCCAGGTGAGTTGATCCGCATGCAGGACAAATATTTGGTGGATCTTCCTTGTAACCACAGTAATGACAATGCAGTTTATGCGAATGCTTATGATAGGTAAGGCTTACATCACAGTTAACACATTTCGGTGTATAAGCACAAACTTTACACATAAGTACCGGTGCATAACCGCGCCTGTTTTGGAAAAGTATTACCTGCTCTTTTTGGTCAAGAGCCTGGTAAATATCCTGCACCAGCACACTACTAAAATGCGATTGCATGGTTTTACGCTTAACCTCTTCTGTTATGCTCACCACCTGTATTAGCGGCAGCTGCACACCGCCATAGCGTTCGGTAAGTTCAACTAAACCGTACTTACCTACCCTGGCATTGTAATAACTTTCAAAAGATGGTGTTGCCGAACCCAACAATACCTTGCCTCCGTATTTGTTAGCTAAATAAATGGCCGCGTCGCGGGCATTGTAGCGAGGAGCCGGGTCAAACTGTTTATAAGATGTTTCATGCTCTTCATCCACAATGATGAGCCCTAGGTCTGTAAATGGCAAAAAAACCGATGAGCGGGCGCCGAGAACTACGTTATACTCGCCGTTCAATACTTTCTGCCAAACCTCTACCCGCTCGTTATCATTAAAGCGCGAATGATATACACCAATCGAACTTCCGAAATAGATCCGTAAACGTTCTATAATATGCGTGGTAAGCGCTATCTCCGGTAACAAATACAAAACAGGTCTCCCGGCAGCCATTGCAGCTTCAATTTGCTTTATGTATATCTGCGTTTTCCCGGATGAAGTGACGCCATGCAGCAACACCACATCTTTATGTTCAAATTGTTGCTGTATACTCTCCAATGCATCTTGCTGGGCATCACTTAAAACAAAATTGCTTATGGTGTCTTCATCCTCATCATCGCCCAGGCGCGAAACTGTTTTCTCCTCGATCAGAAAAACATCCTTTTCTACCAGCGAACGGACACTCGAGTCGCCTGCACCGCTCGCTTCAAGCAATTCAGCCTTTGTAACAGTTTTTTGCTGACGCGATAGCTTCATATAAGCCAATACCGCGTCGGCCTGCTTAGGCGCTTTTTTTTCGAGTATGATAAACAGTTCTTCCAGTTTTCCCTGGTTGTAGTATTCGGGATTTAGCTTTATATAAGTGCGTTTACGGGGTTTATAACGATCCGCGACCTCCTCTGATATATGGATAATATTTTTCTCAAATAATGATTTCAATATGGGCATTACCGTTTTTTGCCCCAGCAATTTCACAATATCGCTTACCGTTAACTCCGGCTGAATATCCAGCGCCTCAGTAATTAAATATTCCTTATCATTAAGTTGTGCCTTATCGTACGCCTGCTCTTTGTTGAGCATAACTTTAGTTTCACTGGCCAGCTTAAGGGCCGATGGCAGTGCGGCATTCATTACCTCACCCTCGTTACACAGGTAGTATTCGGCCAGCCATCGCCAAAACTCCAATTGCTTTAACGTTACTACAGGCCTGTCATCCAATATGTCGAGCAAGTATTTAGCCTCATATTTTTCAGGGGCGTGTTCAGTAACCGCGGCTACAATTGCTGTATACAACTTGCTTTTGCCGAATTGCACCACCACCCTTTTTCCTATGGCTATGGAATTATTAAGCTCATAGGGTACACGATAGGTGTAATTTATGCTTATTGCCAAAGGCAATATTACTTCAACAAAAAGCGTTTTACGTGTACCTGAAGCACCTTCGGCGAGCTCTAACATATACCAATTATTTATTCCGGAAAGCCGCTAAGGCCAGAACAACCCATCCTATTATAAACAGCAAGCCACCAATGGGGGTTATTGGCCCAAGAGCTGCTAAACCAGGCATGCCTAACAATTCACGCGTGGATAATAAATAAAGAGATCCTGAAAAAAACACAATGCCCAGTGTGAACATGTAATAGGCAACCGAGATAAGTTTATTTTTAAAACGGGTAAAGGTAGACAGGAACAGCAAAGCAAACACATGGTAAAACTGGTATTGCACAGCGGTATGCCATACTTCCAATTGCTTAGCCGATAGCGAACTTTTTAATGCGTGGGCACCAAAAGCGCCGGCAACAACCGCAATTGCACCCAGCAGCGATGCTGTAATGATGATTTGTTTGTTCATGCAGATATAAAAGGCTAAGTTAACCAAATGAAAGTATTACTTTATTGTGGTACGGTAAAATTCTAAATTGCGCCACAAACACAGGAATGAAACGACTGATTGTTATTACATTAATTTTGATTGCAGCCATAGCTTATGTAACGGTTAAATATTTCACTAACCTAAGTACATCAGCTGCACATGCCGGCAATGTTATCCGTACTATTCCTGATGACGCGGCGCTTGTATTTGAATTTACCAATGAAAACAGCTTTTACGATATTTATAAGGGCAACACCATTCTTGGTAACCTTATAGGCAGAGATCAACTGAGCGAACTTGAAGTTGTAAAGAAGGTTTTGATTGATAACTCGTTACTCAATAAAGCATTTAACGGGCATAACGCGTTCATATCTGTACACCCGGGGGCTAATAACGATTTGCCCTTATTGTTGACCATTTCTGCTAAAAATATAGATGCAGAAAGTATTGATGATATTTCCAAACAGCACCCGGCAGGAATGCTGATCAATCCTTTGAAATTAGGTGAAAGAAAAGGGTATACCATATATTTTAATCAGCTTAAAAAGCGTTTGTTTGTTTTTCACAATGGAGGGAATGTTTTTACCGCCAGTTTTTCTAAAGAATTAGTAGAAAGAGCAGCATCTTACACTGCACCAAAAGAACAGCATCATTTCATGCTGCTTCCAGATCAGCAAAACTCCAACTCACTTATTAATCTTTACGTTAACTACGAGCATTTACAGCCAATTTTTGATCGCCTTTTTATTGCTAATACCGAGATATTCAAACCCTTTAGATTATTAGCCGCATCATCCGCACTCAACCTTAATTATAAAAACGATGCGATCATGTTTAGCGGCTATACTATGCTGCAAACTAATAAACCCGGCAGCTATCTGAGTATTTTCACGCAACAACAACCTGTAGAAAACCATCTGAGAGATCTTTATCCTGTTACAACAGCGTATGCCACAGGATTGGCCGTTTCAGACATTCCGCGTTACTTTGAAAACCTGTCAACATTCCAACAAAAAGCCGGCTTACAGGCGGAAAAAGACGCGTTATTATCAAAAATAAAAACAGAAACTGGTATAAAAATAGAACCGGAATTTGAAAAACTTTCCGGTAACGAATTCGCAGTTATCACTACTCGTTTTAATGAACGTTTCGCTTTAATAGCTGTGAAAAACGGCTCAGAGTTAAGGCCGTTTATGACCAATATCAGCACCATGGTCAATGATGATATTGGCCAATTTAATTACGCCAAAATACCTTATTTTTTACTTGGCGATGTATTCAGCATATTTAAAAAGCCGTATTTCCGCATTATTGATAACTATCTCATACTCGCCAACTCAGTTAATGAGCTTCAAAGTTTCAGCGAAAGTTATTTTAAACGGAGTTTTCTGAGTAAAACCGATAAGTACCTGCCATTTAATAAACTGCTTGCCGAACGGAGCAATATTAACTTTTTGCTGCATTTTAAAAATGCGCAGCAAATACTTAAACAATCGTTAAAGCCACAATTTTTTATTGCTTTTAAAAACAGCGATTTATCTTTTAGTAATTTTTATGGCGCAAGTTTACAGTTTAGCGCAAGTGACAAAAACTACTATACCAATTTTTTCCTTTTACAAAACCCGCCGGATAGCACTGCCACTGTAAAAACCGAATAAATAATATAAAAAACACAACCCACTGTCTTCAAAATCCGTTTAAAAACAGATATTAGTAACCTATTAAGCCTATTGGCAATATTAAGATAGACAGGCATTGCACACATATATGAAGCGTTTATTACTGGCTGTATTTTTACTCACTATCTCAGCTACAGTATTTGGCCAGCAGTTTTCTCAATACAATACCGGTACCCTTTTTGATTCTTTTGAAAACCCTGCGCAAACTACCTTTGTGCCGGATACGAGCCGGTATATTGCGTTTAATTTTTTTATACCTAACCTTGGCAGCAATTTCTTTTTAACGGGCAATGGTCAAGTACCGCTTAAAAGCAGGGCGTTTAACGGAACTTATATAACCGACAACCTGGTTATGGGCCAAAATAAATTTAGCCGGGCTAAAGTTGATGCGATTACTTATTGGTTGATGCTCCGGATTTTTAAAAGCCTTGATGGCGACCAGGAAATAGGTTTTTCGGCACAAACCCGTGCAGAAGGTACAGGCCTTTTTACTGATGAAACCCTACTGTTGCTTAACGGAACAAAAAACTTTGTTGACGGCGCACCATATATTAACGTACTTAATAACAACTTCCGTTACCAGGCTTATCACCAGTTTAGCTTTGCTTACCGTGAAAAGTTCAGCAAACAATTTGCTTTAGGTATAAAATTAAGTGCTTTGTTAGGAATTCAATATCAGAGACTTAATATAGATCAATCTTACCTGCAGATAGACAATGCAGCGAATAATGCCCAATTAGGCCTACAGGGGGATTATAGAATAAGCTATACACCAGGCAAATTTAGCGGTCATGATCTATTGCCGTCATTCCGCAACCCCGGTGCTTCTATTAGCATTGGTACGCTGATCAAAACACGTGATAACTTCAATATACAGGCAAATCTTAAAGATCTTGGTTTTATTCACTGGAGTAACAAATCAATACAAAGTTTATTTAATGATGTAAATAATCCCTATGTTATTCCCAACGCTAATGATGGTTACAAGCTTGAGGAAAAATTATACGGAAGCGCACGCGAAATTGTAAGATCAGGCGATAAAACAACCGGTTTTATGTCGCCAACCAATGCTAAATTTGAGCTAAGCGCTAATAAATCTTACTGGTTGGATAACCAGATGACCTTAAGGTACTCACCTACCCTTATTGTTCAAAAAGAGCTTTTTTATGATGGCTATACAGCGGCGCTATCTAACCCCATTCAATACAAAAACTTCACCGGAACAGTTGTAGCAGCTTATAATAATTACAAAGTTTTTAATGCCGGTTTACAGTTGATGGTTAAATCGCCCAACGCCGAATTTTTTATTGGCAGCGACAGGCTATTTCAAAGTGTGAGTTTTGCAAGTGCCGCAAGTAAAAACAATAGTAGTATTAATAGTAACCCATTTTACACCGGGGCCGATTTCTTTTTGGGATTCTCCGTTAAATTCGGCAACGTAATAGAGCATCCGCTTAATTCCAGCCATATACCACTTGGAGAAAAGCCGGGATTAATTAAACGTATGTGGAATGGTATATGGGGAAAAGATAACGGCGATTAACTAATCGCTTTTTTACCGGCAATAAAATCTTTTAAATAGTAGGGCTCAAAATAGGCAACATCTTCAAACAGCCCTTTTTCAAACTTATTTTGTACTATTTGAGTTAAATGCCTGGCAGAATTGGTAAACCCTTCAATAAAGATAGCGTTGGGATGTGTATCTAATAACTCGCGGCATTTTTCTGAACCATCGCCGAAAAAAGAAATCTTATTTTCCCGCAATATATCGGCAAAACTTTCCGGTGTTATAATTTCAGCGGCTATAGGCTTTATTTGATTGCCACTTTGGTCATAAATAGCGGTATAAACCTCCATTCGCCTTGCATCAATCATAGGGCATAATAGCGTGTTGCTTTCTATGGTTTTAGTAGAAGCCAGTCCGCTTGCCATGGATGCCAGTGTATCCACAGATATTAGCGGCTTGTCTAAAGCAAAGCATAAACCTTTGGCAGTTGAAACCCCAATACGTAACCCCGTATATGAACCCGGTCCACTGCTTACGGCTATCGCATCAATATCGTTATAATTATAATTCCCTTGTTTCAATATCTCATCTATATATAAAGTAATTACCTCGGCATGTACATTGCGCATGTTTATCTCCCGGTAAGCAATTACTTTACCAGCTTTGGCAATAGCAACAGAACAAGATGTAGTGGCAGTTTCTATCTGTAAAATCATAATGAAATTCAAAAGTAGAAATTCAAAAGTAGAAATTGAGGATCGTGCATTATTTTTGACTTCTTAATTTGAATCCTGACTTAATGTCAAGGCACCGGATCATGGCCATGACCTCCCCAGGGATTACAACGCGCTATACGCTTTAAAGTGAGCCAACCGCCTTTAAAAGGGCCATATTTACGGATAGCTTCTACACCATATTGCGAACAGGTAGGCGTATACCGGCAAGAATTAGGTAATATGGGTGAGATGAGATATTGGTACAGCCTTATCAACAGCAAAAAAAAAGCGCTGAAGATGGCTTTTATACCACTCCACAGCGCATTCATTTGGTAGCCTCCGCAGCAAGTTGAGCTAAAAGCTTTACCATTTTCTTTTCAAAAAAATCATATTGGGCAATTTCTTTACCAATATAATTTACTGACAATATGAGCCTTTTACCGTTATCGTTTAAATGCTGATATAAAATTTGGTGCTTGTTTAGGCGATAAGCTTCACGCATACGCCGTTTAACCACGTTACGGTCAACAGCGCGTTTGTAGCGTTTTTTTGATACCGCGAAAACTATCTGCACGGGGTATAACTGCTCCTCAGCAGTGTACATCCACGATACACGGAAGGGATAACATAAAAAAGAAGAACCGTTATGAAAAAGCCCATCAATAAGCTTCTTATTACATAACCGTTCTTCTTTTTTAAAAGTATACATAGTTGTTAATGCTGAACCGGAGCTATGAGATAATCAATCGGTTAGCTTTCTGCACGTGCAGAAAAACAACCATGATTAAGCTTTGTGGCTGCGCTCGTCAGATACAGTTAATCTTTTTCTGCCTTTAGCTCTTCTTGCAGCAAGTACTCTTCTGCCATTGGCAGATGACATACGCTCACGGAAACCGTGTTTATTTTTTCTTTTCCTCTGTGAAGGCTGGAACGTTCTTTTCATGGCTATATTTTATTCTATTCGTCTTCTAAATCGTTGGGTTTAAAAACAAGAGTGCAAATGTAGTGTAATTTTTAGTTTTTTCAAATACTTATGCAGTTATTTGGCTAAATTTATTAACAGTCAGTTCAACTACCAACGCATGAAAAAACTTGTAGCCATACTATTTTTAATTGTGCCGTTAATTACTGTGGCGCAAGAAGACATGTCTGCGCACTATAAAATTTATAACACCGCAAAAAAAGCGCCCGCCACAATAGATGATATTGTGAACGCTTTGGCTAAAGCTGATGTGCTCTTTTTTGGCGAAGAACATAACGACTCAACGGGCCATTACCTTGAAGCATTATTGTTACAGAAGATCGTTGAGAAATACCCTGACAAATCAGCTTTATCCCTGGAGATGTTCCAGACGGATTGCCAAACTGTACTGGACGAATACCTGGCAGGGTTTATCCGCGAAAAAAACCTCATAACAGAAGGCCGTGCCTGGAATAACTATAAAGATTACCGCTCTATGATTGAACAGGCAAAAGCAGCGCACATACCTGTAATTGCAGCTAATGCGCCTATCCGCTACACCAATATGGTTACCCGCGATGGGCTGGAAACTTTAAACCGGCTAAGCAAGCAGGCCAAAAGCTGGTTGGCGCCGCTGCCAATTGATACTGCAACAGGGGCTTATTACGAAAAATTTGTGACTATTATGGGCGGGCATAATGCCATGGGTAACATGAAGATCTATCAGTCGCAAAATGTGTGGGACGCTACCATGGCTTACCATATTGCTCAATTTCTTAAAACGCATAAAGGCTTTAAAGTAATGCAGGTAAACGGAGGTTTCCATAGCGAAGAAAAGCTGGGCGTTGCCGCCCAGCTTAAAAAATATCTATCGACCGTTCGTATGGTCAACATTGCAGCCTACGCTGATGACAGCTTTGAAAACCCCGACTGGGCCAAATTTGAAAAAATGGCCGACTTTATTGTACTTACGGACCCTAAATTACCAAAGACGTTTTAATTTGGGGGCATTCGGTCGTTAAGGAGTTCTCAAACCCATTATTGCTATAGTATATCAATAGTGACTCAATGACAGAGAAGCGTAATGACCCAATGACCAAAATAAGTTTAAGCCTTTTTAGCTAACAAATCTCTTATCTCGGTTAATAATACTTCTTCTTTAGTTGGAGTTGGCTCTACTGTAGGTGCAACAGCTTCTTTCTTTTTAAAGCTATTAAGGCCTTTAATGATAATGAACAACGCTAACGCGATAATGATGAATGAAATAACTTGAGAGATAAAGTTACCGTATTTAATAGCTGTACCGGGTATTACCAGCTCGCTTAGGTTACTTAAATGAGCAGCCTTTAATGCAGGCGTAAGTATTGCAGGAGTAATAATATCATCAACCAATGATTTTACGATACTACCAAAAGCACCACCGATTACTACTGCAACTGCCAGATCTAATACGTTGCCTTTAACGGCAAATTCTTTAAACTCTTTTACAAATCCCATAATGTTTTCCGTTTGTTGTTTTAACTAAAGTTAACAATAAATATCTCTTTACGCCAAACAAAAGCACACCCAAAAACATTTTACAACGTAAATGCGGCTTTTATAAGTTATTTTAAAACTTACACGTAATTGCTGTATTTTTGGCTCCGCGTCTATTTTTATTATGCTAAAACAAAATCTTCAACAGAAACTTTTACAAAAGCTTTCGCCGCAGCAAATACAATTCATCAAATTGCTGCAGGTGCCTACCGTATCATTAGATACCCGTATCAAGGAAGAACTGGAAGAGAACCCGGCACTTGAAGATATGAGCCTCACCAATATAAATGAGCCTGAGGAGCAATACCCGGATCGTGATCCTGATGATAATTATGATAACGATAACGAGGGTGGTGAAATGGACGAATTTAACATTGACGACTATTTACAGGACGACAGTGTAAATGATTATGGCAGCCGTTACGATAATAATGGCGATGACGACGACGACCGCAAAGAAATACCAATAGCTGTACAAAGTTCATTTTTTGAAAACTTACAAGCTCAGTTAGATCTGTTACCGTTATCTGATAAAGATTTTTCTATTGGCAAACAGATCATTGGCAGCCTTGATGATGATGGCTATCTCAGACGCCCTATTATGTCGCTCACAGACGACCTGGCATTTTCGCAAAATGTGATGGCCGAGGATGAGGAAGTTGAAGACATGCTGAAAGTGATACAGGGTTTTGACCCGGCAGGGGTTGGCGCACGAACATTACAAGAGTGCCTGCTTATACAACTACGCCGTAAGGATGTAAATGACCCGGTAATTAAAAAAGCCATTTTAGTGGTAGAAAATTACCTTGAAGAGTTTACCCGTAAACATTACGATAAGCTGGAAAGAGCGCTCAGCATGAACGCTCATGAATTACGGGCTGTAGTAGGAGAAATCCTTAAACTTAACCCTAAGCCTGGCGATAGTAATGAGGTAAGTACCAAACAAATGCAGGTTATACCCGATTTTCATATCAAAAACAATGATGGTGTACTGGTACTTACACTGAACTCTAAAAACGCGCCCGAATTAAGAGTAAGCCGCTCTTATCAGGAAATGTTTCAACATTATGATAAAGCTTCACAAAAAGATAAAAAGCTAAAAGAGGCCGTTCAGTTTGTTAAACAAAAGCTCGATTCGGCAAAATGGTTTATTGATGCTATTAAGCAAAGGCAGCAAACTTTGCTTAAAACCATGAATGCCATTATGCAATATCAATACGATTTCTTTTTAACCGGCGATGATAAGAATCTGAAGCCAATGATCCTGAAAGATATTGCCGACCGTATAGGTATGGATATATCAACGGTATCACGTGTGGCTAATTCCAAATATGTACAAACAGAGCATGGCACCTTTCTGCTAAAATCATTCTTTAGCGAAGCTATACAAACGGAAAGCGGCGAAGAGGTTTCTAACAAAGAAGTTAAAAAAATACTGGAAGAGCATATAGGCAAGGAGGATAAACGCCATCCATTAGCCGATGAAAAACTTACAGAAATTTTAAAGGAAGCCGGTTATAATATTGCCCGCCGTACGGTTGCTAAATACCGCGAACAGATGAACATACCGGTTGCAAGGCTAAGGAAAGAGTTATAAGATTTGAGCTTTTTTACTGCCGGAAAAATATCCGAAAATACAGAGCTGTAAGCTTAAATAATACTGTTACCAACCATGTTGCGGGCCCGTAAGCTTATATTTATTATTGAGTAGTATCCCCAATACCAGCTCGTGTGAGCCGTTGCTTACCGTTCTGAGCGGTGATGTGGTAGCATCGTAAGCGTAACTCACATTAATAAGTGAACTGAGGTTAAAACCTGCCAATACGCCAAAGGAATCATTACGCCTGTAAGAGCCTCCAAACCAAAACCTCTCTCTAAAAGACATCTTCACATTTACATCAAATGTAGCCGGTAGCGGATCAATAAACTTTAGCAATGCCGATGGCAGTATCGAAACGTCATCAGAAAGATAAAGCCGTACCCCTGCCGTTACAAAGTAATGCGGAACAGTTTTATTAATGTTAGCATTATTGGTAGAGGTAGAAATATATTGTGTTTGAGGTAATATTTGCTGCGCCGAAACACCAAAATAATAGTTGGCAGAGTATGCCCACAACCCTAACCCTAAATCCGGCTTCCATTTATTATTTTCAAGATAATTAAGTACGGGGTCATTTGGGTTTTCAAAGGTTAACTGCGATGTATTTAAATGCAGGTGATTGGCACCTGCTGATACACCAACCGCTAAATTAAGTTTACTGGTAATACCCAAGTGATAGGCATATGTCACGGCAACATTTGTTTGATCTAATGGCCCTGCCTTATCAGTTACCAACATAAACCCTATGCCGTGGTGCGGCTCTGCCGCGCGATAGTCACTGGTGTATAAACGGCTGTATGGGCTTTCCCCTCCCATCGGCTCTAAACCGGCAGCATCACCCTGTGTAAACGCTGTTCCTATCGGCGCATTTATGGTAGCGAACGCTGTGACAGGTGCGCCGTCTATCCCGCTCCACTGGCTTCTGTAACCGAGCTTAACATCTGTATAATTCTCAATGCCAGTAACAGCGGGGTTCAATAAAAAGTTATTAAGAACATACTGTGTGTATTGAGGTTTTTGCTGCGCGTTTACCAATGCAGCAAAACTTACAAGAATAATAAGTGATAAGGCTCTTTTCAATTAAATTGCAGGAATAATTACCGTAACAGTTAACAGGCTAACTCCGTAAAATTATATAAATTTATCTGGGTTAGGTACCAGGTTAAGAAATTTTTCGATGTTCTTTTCATAACTTGATTGATCGAGCTGATAATAAAAAGCGCCTTTTTTTGATGATTGCTTATCTTTCTCGTTCTGCTTGATGAGTAAACCGGTTGATAATAATTTACGGCTAAAATTTCGGTCGTCAAATTTGGTTTGGTAAACCCCTTCGTAGAGTGTTTGCAATTGCGGTATGGTAAATTTACCCGGCAATAACTGAAATAGTATAGGATGCAAAGCGGCCTTATAGCGTAATTGCTTTAAAGCAAGCTTAACCATTTCGCTGTGGTCAAAAATAAGTTCGGGCATTTCTGTAAGCAGGAACCACTCCGGATGGTTTACATCCACCAATTGTTTCTCGTATTGATGGATATCTATCAACGCAAAGTAGGCTATAGATATCGTACGGTCTACAGGGTCGCGGTCTGGGTTACCAAAAACCCTAAACTGCTCCATGTATACATTTTTTAAACCGGTGCGCTCATACAAAACCCGGTTGGCGGCATCTTCGGGGCTTTCGGTTGGGTTAATAAAACCACCCATCAGGCTCCACTTCCCTATTCCCGGTTCAATGGCACGTTGTACCAGCAAAAGTTTTACGTTCTGCCCGTCAAATCCAAAAATGATACAATCTACAGCAACTAATATTTTTTTTTGACCCGGATACTGGTGCATTTTTCTATAGTTTATTGATCTGAATACTTAATGAGCGTTAACTACATCAAGCTTTTTAACACGCAGGTTTTTAATGCCAAACCACAGTATGGCCGCAAAACATATACATGGTACAATATACGAAAATTGGATGTTGGTTAAATCGGATATCTTACCCATTATTGGAGGCAGCACGGCACCGCCAACAATACCCATAATAACCAGTGATGAGCCCAGCTTCGTTTTCTTACCAAGATCACGGATACTTAATGAGAATATGGTTGGAAACATAATCGACATAAAGAACCAAACTGCCATTAACACATATATAGCTGCATGGCCTTCTATGTTAATTGCTGTGATAATTAAAGCGATATTGATGATAGCATAAGTAACTAACAGCCTAACCGGGTTAAATATCAACATAAGCCCTGTGCCCGAAAGCCTACCGATCATAAATAGCAGGAACGCAATACTTAATAGTTCAGCAGCATCTTTTTCGCCAATACCTGCAACGTGATAGCTATAACGTATAAAAAAGCTGCTTACACAAGCTTGTGCGCCAACATAAAAAAATTCGGCCAGCACACCAGACATCAGATGTTTATCTTTCAATAGTTCACCAATACGTGCAGACAAAGGCATCTTGTTATCGAGCGCCTCATCTGTTTCTTCTTTTACTTTCGGAAAATGAGTACGCCATACCATCACTGCAACCGAAAAAACAAGCAGGCCGATCACCAGGTAAGGTATTTGTACCGAAGAGGCTTCATGCGTAAGGTAAGCATCCAGTTGCTGAGGTGACATTGCCTTTTCTTCGGCCGGACCAAGCAGTTTACCCGATAAAATAAAACGGCCGCCAATTAACGGCGCCAAAGTAGCTGCAAGCCCATTGAAGGTTTGAGCCAGGTTAATTCGCACTGTAGCGCCTTTGGGTTCACCTACCAATGTTATAAGCGGGTTGGCAGCAGTTTCGAGGAAAGCCATTCCTGAAAACACAATAAAAAGCGAGCCCAAAAAAAACGCGTAATTACGTACAGCAGCAGCCGGGTAAAACAATATGGCGCCTACAGAAAAAAGCAATAGTCCAAGAATGATCCCTCCCTTGTAGCTATATTTTTTCATGAACTGGGCTGCCGGTATGGGTAAAATAAAATAAGCGATGTATGACGCGGAATCAATTAACGATGATTGGAAATCTGATAACTGGCAGGCTTTTTTTAAATGCGGTATGAGTATAGGGTTAAGGTTTAACGCTAATCCCCACATAAAAAAAAGAGATGTAATAAGGGCCACTGCGGCCAGGCTCTTGTCTTTTGACATTATAGGTATAATTGGTAAAATTAAGCGCTGAATATAAATATTTAAAGGCAGCTAAATAAATAAAGCTGTAAAGAATTAATTACCATCATAAATAAAGGCGTCCTTGGTGTTGCATGGGCATAATTGCACTTGTGTTTTGGTATCTTTGCAAATTCTATACATAATCATATGGCCTGGGCAGAAAAAATTAAGCTAAATAAACAATTGATAAGAGCGGTAACTGAAGCGGGATTCAATGCTCCAAAAGAAATTCAATTAAGAACGCTTAACAGGATTATTGGCGGGCAGGATGTAATAGCCATTGCACCACAGCAAAGTGGGAAAACAACTACGCTTGTATTAGCAACGCTTAACCGCTTTAAGCATAGTGCCGACAATGTGCCAAAGGCCCTCATTTTGGCCCCCGACCAGGAAACGGTTGAAAACATATACAACTCTTTCGACCTTATTAATCGCAACAAAACTATACGTATCATTACATTACATAATGGAGCTGGGGTTGATAGCCAATTGGATGAACTGGCCGAAGGTGCTGATATTGTCATAGCTACCCCAGATCGTGCCCGGGCTATTTACCTTAAACTCGGCCTCAATCTCAATAAAGTTGAATTACTGATTATTGATGATGCCCATGCCATAGTAAAAAAGGGCCTGCAACTTCCGGTTGCTGAATTATCAAACAGCATTGATAAAGCACAACGACTGGTATTTACCGAAGTGATGCATGATAAGATTGATAAAATGGTAACGCCGCTGATGGTACAACCCGCTACAATAGAAATTGACGAGTTGGGTTTAGAACAGGTGCCGGTATACCCGCAGATGTTATATCATGTACCCAATTTTGGCACCAAATTAAACCTGCTTAATCTTTTTTTACAAGATAGCGAAGTGTTTACAAAAGTGGTTGTTTTTACTAATACCAGGCTAACTGCGGAAACTGTTTTTAAAAGCTTGTTGAGAAAGCCACGGCTTGCCACAGCCTTTATTAAACCGCTTTCATTTGAGTATAAAGCAGTAAATACTATAAGCGAGTTTATGCACGATGATAAACTGAGGGTTTTATTAATAGCAAATGAGCTTGAAGAGCAACATGCGCTTGATGAAATTCCCTTTATTATCCACTTTGACCTGCCGGATGACAAACAGGTTTACATCAATCACATTGAAGCGCGGGATACCGATAATAATGAAACTATCGCGCTAACCTTTGCAACCGATCTTGAACTTGACCAGGTACGCAGGATAGAACAGGTTACAGGGCATAAATTGCAACGAGCCGATCTGCCTGATGATCTGGTTATTGAAAAAGACCGCAAAGAAAAAGAGGCTCTAAAGGCTGCAAAACAAAAACAGGTACATAAAGTGGCAGAAAAGTATGTACCCGGAGAAGCCTTTCATGAAAAGAAGCCTGAAAACGCGAAAAATTACAACTATAGTTCTTCAAAAAAAGCAAAAATGAACAAGAAAAAAAATCATTAATTTTTTAGCTCCGGGGCATATTGCAGATACAAATCTTCTACTTTCTTACGTGCCCAGGGTGTTTTTCTGAGGAACTTAAGGCTTGAATTAATACTGGGATTGTCTAAAAAGCAGTTTATATGTATCCTGTATCCCAGCTCGGCCCAACCCAAATGCGCTACAAGTGATTTTAATATTGCTTCAAGGGTTTTACCATGCAAGGGATTATTAGGCTGTTCGTTCATTCCTTAAGTAGTAAAAGTTAAATAGTGTGTGTGTATTACTTCACTACCAACACGCCATCGGCCATAATTCCAATATCGCGCTTGGGTTCTTTTATGGCAGCAATCTCCTCTTTTGTTTTACCAGCATCAGCCGCGTAATGGCGTAACCGTTCAACAGGTGTTTCTTTCACTTTTGCTTTTCCCTCAACTACAACGGTTTTCCCTACAATATCCTGAGGCATAAAGTAAGCATAGTCTGTAAACTGAACCATTATGGGCGCGCCATTAGCTTGTTCCAACTTCATAAAACAACCTTTTTTCTTACAAACCTCAACTACACGCCCCGTTATCTTGCCGTTGTATACACTATCATTTAGCAATGCTTTATTTAACACTTCCGTATTTATGGCGTTTTGCACTGTAATGGTTTTACCATAGCTTACACCTGCCTGCGCGGGTTTTATCTGCGCCTGTACAACACCCATAACACATAACATAAGTAAAACAGCAAGTTGGAATATCTTTTTCATATGTTGGAGAAAAAAGTATAAAAGTAAATATATTATTAAAAAATTAAGCCGTGATAATTTTCTTTTGATGATCAAGCATCTCCTTGTAAGTATAAAACTTTCTGACAGGCAAGCTTGCATTATAACAAATGCCTACACGCAGCGCCTTTAAACCTGAAACTCCCTGGAGATCCTCCACCTCCAACATCCCGATATCATTTTCAAGTAATTGCTTTTGCTGTAAAAAATGCAAATACTGCAGGTATTCTTCTTCCTCATCATGGTTGGAGTATACGATGGTTAACTTACCTACCATAGTAAGCCGCTCCGTTGTACCCTTTATCACAGCCTTATCTATACGCTTCTTCACAATCTCAAAACGTGCATTATAGCTACCATCAACATCAAAATGCTTTTCGTCCATTCTAAAGCGTATAGACATTTCCTGACTATAGACAAGTATAAGAGAAGCTACCTCAAGCGCGTACGGAAGATCGGCCTGTAAGAACCGGTGTTCAAGCTCCATCTGGCACATGATCTGTAGCTGCCATAGCCTAAGGTTATAAAGCTTGGTATCATCGTACGTTTTGGCTGGTACAATTGAAGCACCTATGTACATATTGTGCTCAATGCCATCGGTTTTAAAACGCTCATAATAGTGAGGAAAGGCAGCTTGCGCATCTATTTGTGCCTTATCAATCAAACTCGCCATCTTTTGGTTGATGACAGAAACTGTCTCCTCGTATTTACGCCTGTTTTTATGAAAATCTCCTGTTTTGCCAGCCTCCATAAAATATGTATTCACACGCTCTCGTTGGTTATCATCTAAATTTTCAGCATTCCTAAGCAGCGGGTGAATATGTGTATCCAGGTAATTTTGAATAAGTTGCTCGGTATCAGCCTTCAGCGCGCTTTGTACATCCATAACCAGTTCCTGCAGGTTATGTATATTTTGCCTGAGGTTTTCATCGCTGCTTGCCGAGCAGATCTCTTCAACAATAGGGATCAGCGCTGTAAGCTGATCCTGCAGGTCGATCTGTACACTTCTGTTGCGTGTTTCCGACGATCCTTTAATATCTATTTGCCCGTATAGTGGGGTAACGTCCGTAAACGTGATCTCCTTTAAAGTATATGGCCTTTTCTCAGCATGGGCTGTAATGGCCTTCATGGCCTCTTTCCTGAATTTCCAGTACACGCTTGGGTGTATGGTGGTATACTCGTTCTGGATTATGGCCTGTATCTGGCTTTGCATGTAACTAAGCTGCCTGTCAATTGTGTCAGTAATATAGGGCATTACGATTTGCAATTGATTAGCATTAACACTATTCAGATCACCTATGTTGGGTGATACTAATTCAATAACACCTAACAAGTGGTTATTCTTCACGACAGGCGCCATTATCACACTCTTGATGCCCTGCTCGATGAAACGCCTTGCCATTACATTACCAGGGCTATCACTTAAAAATTTTGGCACGTCAGCTATCGCGAAATATTTCCTATCGAAAACGATGCGCGACATCGATCTTTCGCAGATAGCCTCAAAACACTCTTCCTGTCCTTCATTATTTAACAGGTAACTTTTTACAGCAGGTGTAAAGGCTGATACGTTAAATTTATTATCTGCCTCGTCAAATGAGGTAAAACCAAGCTTCATGTCCGGCAATTTGTATATAGACCGGAACACTTCCAAGATTTTAACATGCAGTTCATCATCATAATCAATGCCCAGCAACGAACCTTTTAAAGCTGATATTGCGTTCTCAACCGTAGCATCATATAAATTAACAATGGCAAAGCCTTTCAATATCCAGCTCCCCGGAGGAAAGAATTTTTTCCATAGCTCAAGATCTTCAAAGTTGTCACGTAACAACTCAATGTCATCAGGTGTAATTTTAACGGCTCGTTCGGTAGGGATCATTTCCATATAATCCGCATTATATAAAATGCGGTAATGCTTCATGATGCCCTGAGCATTGGGTATATCATAGAACAGCGGGCGCGAGAAATTGAAATTGGTGCCGTAGTGCTCATTAAGAATGATACAACAGGTGTTCACGTACATCTGATGGTCATTAAAATCGCGTATAGTGATATCAAAAGCCGGGCCCGCCTCTGCTAAAATTTGCTGTAATCTCTTAGTTGGGTTAATTAAAATATCCTGAAATGGTACCGTTATGGCCTTTATCTCATTGCGTGTAAGCATCTCAGGAAAAAGATCTGCCAGAAGTTCACTTATAATGTTAACATGGGCGGCTATCCAGTCTGCATTATCTGTTCCTGCGCGGAACTCAGGATAGGGTTCAATTAATTTTAGCAGATACTGCGCCCTTTGCGCTGGGAAACCTTCGCCCCGGGCTATTTCTTCCAACTGCTCAATCACCATATGGAATGAAATACTCAGCTGTAAAGGTGTTTCAGTGTATCTTTTAAAATTCATATGTATTACGGCGCATAAATTGCCCGCACGTTAAAACTAATGCGAAGTTATGCAATATCTCACCTCAATATACGTGATAATTACATTTTTGACTTTTACAGGAAGAACATTTTTTCAGGATTCTGCGGCTTAGTTTTTTATTGGTTGTAATAACAATGCTGTGCCTGTGCCTAATATAGCACCAGCCGTAACATCTGTAGGATAATGAACACCCAAATACATACGTGAATAGGCCACAGAACCAGCCCACAAATAGGATGGCGCAATAACATACCATTTAGGATAAGCCCTGGATAATGCCGTAGCTGTAGAAAAAGTACTTGTTGCATGCCCGGATGGGAATGATGTACTGCTGGCTCTGTAAACGGGTACAATATTAATATTCTGCACAAAGGGACGACGGCGCTTGGTAATATGCTTTATAAGCAGCATGGCACCATATGAAATAGCTGTGCTGCTGGCAATATATAAAGCATTTTGGCGCATCTGGCTGTCATTAGTTATGATGCCGCCAATAAGCAGCCCGGCCGGCACGCCAACATCAACGTACTTATAGCTACGTGATAAAAAGAGCATTACCTCTGTTTGCCCGGGCGTGCGGCTTGCAGCAAGATCAAGCATTACTCTGTCATCAAACTGCTGAATTTTTGATTGCGCACAAGAGATGTTTACAAATGACACAAATATCATTACGTATATGGCAACAACCAATACCTTCATTAACCGATAACAACCCTGCTTCATTGATTGAGCCTTTCTGTTAATTTTTTATTTTTACCAAAGTAAAACAAAAAGGCAATACATGGTTAATTATCGGTAAAGTAACAGAGTACTATCCTTACAAGATACTTATTTTTAGTAATTAGGGCTTATATTACTTATTGAAGAACACATCATGACTGATGCTTTAATTTATACATCAAAAACCGGCCATTGATAATGATAGATCCTCCATATTTTAACCGCGATATCAGTTGGCTAACATTTAACGGAAGAGTACTTGAAGAAGCTGCTAACGAGCGCGTACCAGTGATGGAACGAATACGCTTCCTGTCAATCTTTTCTTCCAATCTCGACGAATTTTACCGTGTGCGTTTTCCCGTAATTAAAGCGTTGAAAAAGATAGGTGAAAAAAACAGTGAACATGCTGACGCCGGTGAACAGGAAAATATTATACAAAAAGCCAATAAGTTAATACTCAAACAACAAATACACTTTGGGCAGCTACTCACACAGAAATTGATACCCGCTTTAAGCGAAAATAATATTAACCTTGTTTATAATAATGCGCTGCCAGAAGAACTAAACGGCGAGACCACCGCCTATTTCCTTTCGGAGGTGTTGGCATTTCTCCAGCCGGTATACATTGCAGAAGACACCGCCTTTTTCCCCGAGAATAATAAGCTGTATTTCCTTGTTCAGTTGTATGATGGTGTACAGCAGGAAAAACTGGTATTATTGAATATCCCTTCAGACCATCTGCCCCGCTTTTTTAGCAGTGTTGCAGATGGTGTACAGCATATTTGTTTCCTCGATGATATCATACGTGCAAATCTTTCAAAAATCTTCCGTGATGTAACTATCGGAGGCTGCTATAGCATAAAGATCACCCGCGATGCAGAGCTGGATTTGAAGGACGAATATTCGGGCGAATTATCTGAACAAATTGAAAAGCAACTGCAAAAGCGGGATCAGGGCCTTGCTACCCGTTTTTTGTACCAGGCAGATATGCCGCTACGTATGCTGCAAATGTTAAATGAACATTTAGGACTACAAAACGCGAATGCTGTTGAAGGCGGCCACTATCATAATCTTAAAGACTTTTATGGTTTACCGGTAAATAATAAAGCGCTCTTTTACAACCAATGGCCCGCACTGCCACTTAATTTAACCGACAAAGAATTGTTGGCTGATATCATTTCCCGTAATGACCTGTTAGTGAATACTCCTTATCAGTCGTACGATACCATTTTGCGCTTTTTTAATGAGGCCGCGGTAAACCCGGCTGTAGAGGAAATAAATGTTACTTTATACCGCGTTGCAAGTGATTCAAAAATTGTAAATGCGCTTATAAGTGCTGCTAAGAATGGTAAATCCGTTAAAGTTGTTATAGAGCTTAAGGCAAGGTTTGATGAAGAAAACAACCTTAAATGGGCTAAAAAAATGAAAAATGCCGGCGTGCAGATCATTTACAGCGTTACAGCGCTTAAGGTACATGCTAAAATCGCGCTTGTAAAAACCCGCCGTAATAACCGGATAGTTTATACCGGCCTGCTGGCTACCGGGAACTTTAATGAAGGCACCGCCCGCTTTTACACCGATCATATCTTACTTACGGCCAACCATAAACTGCTGCGCGAAGTTGAATTGTTATTCATTTTCCTGGCTAAACGCGAAAAACCGACGTCGGATAATCAGATAAATTTTAAAGAGTTATTGGTTGCCGGCTTTAATTTGCATAAACGTTTTATAGATCTTATTGATAGGGAAATTGACCTGGCAAAAAATGGTCACCCGGCATCTATCACTATTAAATTAAACAATCTCGAAGAACGGGTGCTCATTGATAAGCTTTACGAGGCGTCTGTGGCTGGTGTTAAGATCAGGCTGATTGTACGGAGTATATGTTGCCTTGTACCCGGCGTGCCTGGACTAAGCGAAAACATTTGTATAAAACGTATTGTTGACCGCTATCTGGAACATGGGCGTATATTTATATTTGGTAATGGTGGCAACGCGGAAGTGTTTATGGGTTCGTCCGACTGGATGAACCGCAATATCTATCATCGTATAGAAGTTTGTTTCCCGGTTGAAGATACCAACATTAAAAAGCAGGTAAGCGATCTGGTAGAAATTCAGTGGAATGATACCGAGCAGGCCGTAATAATTAATGACCAGCTAAACCAGGTAAAGCCTGTTATTGAAGGACAGCCATTAGCTTCCCAGGAAAGTATTTATCAATATCTCAAAACGATTGTATGAAAAAACTGAATCTGATTTTACTGGGGGGCTTTTTAAGTTTAAGTGTGGCTTCATGCGGGCAAAACCGAAACAGTTATAAAAGCCCCGCAGGTTATGATTTGAATCACCCGGTTAAGTATAACATGCCCGCTGATCTACTGGAAATTTCGGGTATAGCCTTTAATAATGGCGATGCTAATACCATTTATGCCGAACAGGATGAGGATGGCAAGCTTTTTTATTTTAAGCCCGGCGACAAAAACATCAGGCATACCAAATTTGCCAAACATGGCGACTATGAAGATGTGGCTGTTATTAATAATTATGCAGTCTTAATGCGAAGCGATGCTACCTTTTTTACATTCCCCTTAAGTGGCATAAAAAATAAGGACGCCGAAAATGTACAAGAATTTAAAAAAATACTACCCGATGGCGAATACGAAGGTATGCATGCCAACGGTGGCAAACTCTATGTACTGTGCAAAATAGGCACCGGGGTTGACCATAACAAGTGGTGTAACGGCTATATATTAAATATTGATGCAGAAGGCAAACTGGAGCAATCCGGTAACTTTGTAATCGCTGTTAAAAATATTGCTGCCAAATTAGGCGAAAAAAAGATGAAGTTTCACCCTTCGGCGCTGGCAAGAAATCCAATTACCGGCCAATGGTATATTTTATCGTCAGTTAATAAAATCATCGTAACAACGGATAATAACTGGAACGTACAACAAGTTTATCCCATAGATCCTAAAATTTTTCTGCAACCCGAAGGTATGGCCTTTGACCGTCAGGGCAACCTGTATATATCTAACGAAGGCAACAAAACACAGCCGGGCAACATACTTTTCTTTAAACACCATCCCTAAAGCTTATCTCATTATATGACCTGCAAGAAGCAACTGCTTACCACTATATTTTTGATTACTATCACTTTTGCCGCATACGCCCAAAAGGATGTAGAGCCCGATTACCATTTCCGGGACAGCACAGTAGTAAAGGTACACCCAAGATATAATGATGCCGGGAAGGTTCATCGTTGGTTGTTCGGTAATAACCACCGCACCGAGTGGGCAACTGCTGTAAAACTTCCGGTGATACATATATCAGAAGTAATGGGCGGTCTTGTTCCTGAAAAAGAAGGCGGTGGCATGCAATCAAAGTCTTTAAGATTAAAAGACAAAACCGGGAAAGAATGGGTGATCCGCAGCGTGGAAAAAACACCGGATAAATTATTACCACCTACATTAAGGCAAACCTTTGTAATTGATTGGCTCGACGATGCCTTAAGTGGACAGCATCCATTTTCGGCGTTAGTAGTTCCGCCATTGGCCAAAGCGGTTAATGTACCCCACTCGCATCCGGTTATAGGCGTTATTGCGGCTGATAAAGCCTTGGGAGAATATAGCGATAAGTTTGCAGGCATGGTTTGCCTATTAGAAGAACGCGAACCTATTGGCGATTCTGACAATACCCTAAAAATGCTGGATAAACTGGTTGATGATAACGACAACCATTTTGATGGCGACGAGTTTTTGCGCGCACGCATGCTTGATTTGCTGATTGGAGATTGGGACAGGCATGAAGATCAATGGAGATGGGCCGACCTTCAAAAGGGTAAGGGAAAAATGTATGTAGGCGTACCACGTGACCGCGACCAGGTTTTTCACCTTGAAGAGGGTCTGTTCCCTACCATTGCCGCCCTACCCTATATCAGCCCCTTACTGGGCGATTTCAGTTACGACTTACCAAAGGTAAAATATAACCTGGCTAAAACACGGTTTCTGAACCCCTATTCTGATTTCCAGATGTCGCACGAACACTGGATGCAGGTAGTAGATGACTTTGTAGCTAAACAAACGGACGCTGTTTTTGAAGAAGCATTAAAACGGTTGCCCGGCGATACCTATAAAATGGGGCATGATGTTTTACTGGCCAAGTTGAAATCGCGCAGAGCCGCTTTGCCCGAAGCTATGGACCGTTATTACAAGTTCATATACCGTATTGTTGACCTCAGATTAAGCGATAAGAATGAACAGGTACTTATAACCGGCCAGCCCGACAGTAGCTTGCTCATACAGATAAATAAAATAAGTAAGGAAGGAAAAATTAAAGACACTTTGTTGTACCATGCTTATCTGCCGCGTTATACTCACGAGATACGACTTTATACATCAAAAGGTGACGACCAGGTAACTGTTGATAATAAAACTTCGCCTATACATGTGCGCCTGATTGGGACCGACGGTGAAAAAACCTATAACATTGTTAATTCAGATGCTATACTGCAGGTTTATACCCCACCGGGTGCAAAATTTGAAGGTTTGGACAGAAAAGTAAGTAAGCATATTTCCGCAGATACCACCAATACACGCTTCCTGCAAACCAACTTATATAATATATGGATGCCTTTAGCCACAGCGGGACTTAATGCCGACGATGGCTTATTGTTAGGCGCCGGTGTTAAATACATTAAAAAAGACGGCTTCCGCAAGTTACCTTATACCAGTTCGCAGCAGATAATGCTTACTCATGCCTTTGCTACAGATGCATTCAGAATAAAATATAATGGTGAGTGGATAAAAGCCATTGGGAATGCGGACATTACTATGCAGGCCTACATACAAGCGCCTGATAATACTACAAATTTTTTCGGGTTGGGTAATGGTACGCCTATCAATAAAAACCAGCCTAATTACCGCCGGTATTATCGTACCCGATTTGATACTTACCAGCTTGACCCTGCTCTAAGATGGGTAACGAACAATAACACCACTTTTAGTATCGGGCCCTCGTTTCAGTTTTATCACCTGGACCTTAGGGATAATGAGGGTCGTTTTATTACCCAAACAGCCAGGATAGGCTCCTACGACAGCCTGATATTGGATAAAGATAAAGCTCATTTGGGGATAGTGCTCAATTACAATTCCAATCAGCGTAAAGGTAGCATACTTCCGGTTGGAGGTTATTATTTCAATATTAATGTACAGGGGTATAATGGCTTAAATAATTATTCTAAGTCTTACATTCAAATACGGCCCGAATTTAGTTTTTATCAGAAATTGAATAATAAAGGCACCATAGTTTTATCAGACCGTGTGGGCGGTGGAGTAACATTTGGAAATCCGGCGTTTTACCAGTCTATGTTTTTAGGTGGGCAGGGCAACCTCTTAGGTTATTTGCAGTACCGTTTTGCAGGAAAGCATATGATATATAACAATTTACAGGCACGGATAAAACTATTTAATATTGCCAGTTATATTGTGCCCGGCCAAATGGGTATTACCGGATTTTATGATGCCGGGCGCGTTTGGGCCGAAAGTGAGAATTCGGATAAAATACACCAGGGTGTTGGTGGCGGCATATACTTCTCCCCTGCAGGCTTAACCGTTTTACAGGTGCTAATGGGCCATTCAGAAGAAGGTTGGTACCCATATATATCCATGAATTTCAGAATCTGATAATTAAAAAAGCCGCTCCCAACTTGCGTCGGGATGCGGCTCCTCAGATCACTCATCAACAAGAGATCATTTCCAGCCACCACCAAGCGAGCGATAAAGCTCTGCCACGGCGCTTAGCTGCTGGCGTTTAATGGAAGCCAGTTCCAGTTCGCTTTGCAACACATTACTTTGGGCAGTTATCACCTCAAGGTAATTGGCCATGCCGTTTTTAAACAGCAGGTTAGCATTGCCGGTTGCCTGCTGCAAGGTTTTTACCCTGTTAGCAGCAATGGCTTGTTGCGCTTTTAGCTTTTCTATTTTTACCATTGCATCTGATACTTCGCCAACGGCATTTAGTACTGATTGACGGAACTGTAGTACAGTTTTTTCGCGTTCAACCTTAGCTACTTCGTATTGGGTTTTTAACCTTTTGCGGTTGAATATCGGTTGTGTGATACCACCGGCCACCGTACCAAATAAAGAAGCAGGCAGGCTGAACCAGTTGCTTGCCCTGAAGGAGTTTACACCACCCTGCGCGGTAATGGTTAGTGACGGGTACATATTGGCAGCAGCTATACCCACGTTGGCATTAGCTACATTTAGTTCCAGTTCCGCGCTGCGCACATCCGGCCTGCGGCTCACAATGGCTGATGGCAAACCGGTAGGTACATTCTCAGCTACAGGTAACTGATCTAAACGAGTATTGCGCTCAATTGCGGAAGGCAAGGCACCTGCAAGTATGCGTAAGGCATTTTCCTGTATGATGATGTTTTGCTCAAACTCGGGCACCAGTTGTGCAGCTGCCAGGCGCTGTGCCTCAGCTTGCTGTACAGCCAATGAAGTAACCTGCCCCGATTTGAATTGCAGGTTTAAAATCCGCAAAGTGCTATCGGTCAGTGTTACATTACGTTTAGCAATTTGCAACTGCTCATCCAGCATCAGCAGGTTATAGTAACCTTGAGAAACGGATGCGACTATGTTAGTTTGAATGGCCTTGCGCGCCTCATATGTTTGCAAATACTGCGCTAAAGCGGCGCTGGTTTGATTGCGGATCTTACCCCAAATGTCTGCCTCCCATGATAAGCCGAGGTTAGCGTTGTAATCCTCTATATGTTTTGAGCCAAGAAACTGACCAAGGCTTAAGCCGTTAAGGCTGTTATCACTTGGGCGGGTGGTGTTGGCGGTAACGTTAAGGTTTACCTGCGGGGTGTAATTAAACTTGATCTGGTTGAACAATAACCGTGACGATTCAATATTTTTCAAAGCGATCTGCAAATCATAGTTGTTGCGGATGGCATCGTCTATCAGCTTTTGCAAAGTTGCATCAGCAAAAAAGTTTTTCCACTGGACATCTGCAATACTGCTGGTATCCGCAGTGGTTACTGCATTCCTGAAAGCCACAGGCAGTTCAGGTTTTGGTGTTTTAACGTTTTTTGAAACGTTGCAGGCGCTTATGATCAGTGACAATACAAATAGCCCGCTTAATATCTTTTTCATTTTGTTGTTGTGTTGAGGAGCCTCTACCCAACCCCTCTCCAAAGGAGAGGGGCTAAGATATTCCTGAACCCTCTCCTTTGGAGAGGGCAGGGTGAGGCATTTTTAATTTAATTCCGGTTCCAATTGTTTAGCGTGTTGGTCGTGGTTAGTACCGTCAAGGTGCTTTTCTATGGGCGTACCGCTTATTTTTTCCTGTAAATGCTGGAAGATGACAAACAGTACCGGTATAATAAATAATCCTAATACTACACCGCTCACCATACCTCCGGCAGCACCAATACTGATAGAGTGGTTACCTTGTGCTGATGGCCCTGTTGCAATACTCATCGGGAATAAACCGAACACGAATGCAAGTGAGGTCATTACGATAGGGCGAATCCTTAGTCGTGACGCTTCTATTGCCGCGTTAACTAAGCTCATACCCTGGCGGCGTTTCTGTACCGCGAACTCCACAATCAAAATAGCGTTCTTGGCCAGCAAGCCGATAAGCATGATGAGCGCTACCTGCACGTAAATATTATTCTCGATACCAGTTAAGCCCAATACAGCAAACGTACCGAAGATACCCGTAGGGATCGATAGAATAACGGCCAACGGCAGGATGTAGCTCTCATATTGTGCCGATAGCAGGAAATACACAAATACCAAACACAGCAAAAACACTACGGTTGATTGTCCGCCTGATGAGATCTCCTCACGGGTTTGACCCGAAAACTCGTAGGCGTAACCCGCAGGTAACTCCTCTTTAGCAGTTTCTTCAATCGCCTTAATAGCATCACCGGAGCTGTAGCCGGGTTTTGGTATGGCGTTCACCTCAATTGAGTTGAACAGGTTGTAACGAGAGGCGGTTTCCGAACCATATACGCGGGTGAGTTTAACCAGGGTGTTAATAGGCACGGTTTCGCCTGCTTTGTTTTTCACGAATACACGGTCGATAGTTGTAGGGTCGGTGCGGTCGGCAATATCAGCTTGTACAACCACACGGTAGTACTTACCAAAGCGGTTAAAGTCTGATGCCTGTGCGGTACCGAAGTAAGCCTGCATGGTAGATAGGATGTCTTTTACGCTCACACCCAATTGGTTGGCTTTTTCGTCGTCGATCTCTAATTGCAGTTGCGGATAATCCGCCTTGTATGAAGTGAAGGCATAAGCAACAGCAGGTTTTTGCATCAGTTTAGCAATGAAATTATTAGCCACACCGCTGAATTTATCAAGCTTGCCGTTTGTCTTATCCTGCAGCATTACGTCAAGCGCTTCTACGTTGCTGAAACCGGGCACTGTTGGGAAGCTGAACACGAAGAATGTACCGCCTGTTACAGCGCCTAACTTACCACGAACAATATTTTGTATCTCATCAATGTTCTTTACTTCGCCGCGTTCTTCGGTAGGCTTCAATAACAGGAATATAACACCCGCTGATGGACTGCTTGATTGCGTTAAGAAGTTAAAACCTGATAGCGCAGTAACAAACCTTGCGGATGGCAGTGTTTTTAACTGGTCCTCTGCATCTTTAAAGATTTTGTTAGTACCTGCAAGTGATGTACCTGATGGTGTTGATACCGCAATGGCCACAAAGCCCTGGTCTTCGGTAGGGATAAAGCCTGTTTTGGTGCGGTTCACCATAAATATGGTGATAGCAGTCAGCAATACAAGGCCGGCAACGCTTATCCATTTGTTTTTGATCAACACTTTAATACCACCAACGTATTTGTTGGTCATGTAATTAAAGCTGCCGTTAAAGCCTGCATAAAACCTTTGTACAAAGCCTTGTTTTGGCGCGTTATGGTCGCGGCCGGTATGGTTGTTCTTTAAAAATAAAGCAGCCAGTGCAGGACTAAGCGTTAATGCATTTACCGCAGATATGATGATAGCAATAGCCATGGTCAACGCAAATTGGCGGTAGAAAATACCGGTTGAGCCTGTCATGAAACTTACTGGCAGGAACACTGCTGCCATCACCAACGTAATGGAGATAATTGCGCCGGTAATTTCGTGCATGGCTTCGGTAGTAGCCTTCTTAGGCGTAAGGCTCGGGTCGTGCTCCATTTTGGCGTGCACGGCCTCCACCACCACAATCGCGTCATCCACTACAATACCGATGGCAAGCACCAGTGCGAAGAGCGTAAGCAGGTTAATGGAGAACCCGAAGAGGCTCATGAAGAAAAACGTACCTACAATAGCTACCGGTACTGCAATTGCCGGGATCAGGGTTGAGCGGAAATCCTGTAAGAACAAGAACACTACGATAAACACCAGTACGAATGCTTCTATCAGCGTGTGCTCAACCTGGTTGATAGATTCATCCAAATCTGTTTTGGTTCGGTAGAACTGATTGTACTTGATACCCACAGGGAAACTTTTGGATGCTTTCTCCATCAGTTTATCAATAGCTATCTGTATCTCGTTGGCGTTAGAGCCTGATAACTGGATAATACCTATGATCACACCATCTTTACCATTCAGGTTACTGTAGCTGTTATATGAGTAAGCACCCAGCTCAACCCGTGCCACATCTTTAAGGTGCAGTACAGAACCATCTGCATTGGCGCGGATGGCGATGTTTTGATATTCTTCGGGCTTAGTAAGTTTACCTTTGTATTTGATCACATATTCAAAAGCCTTATCGCTGCGTTCCCCAAAACGACCCGGTGCAGCTTCTAAGTTTTTATCTTGGATAGCTGCCATTACCTCCGCAGGAGTAATTTTATAGGCGGCCATTTGCGCAGGATTTAACCAAACACGCATACTATAATCCTTAACACCACCAAATACCTGTGCAGAACCTACACCCGGGATACGTTTGATCTCGGGTATGATGTTGATCTGCGCATAGTTGGCAACAAAGGTTGCATCATATTTTTTAGGATCATCGGTATAAATAGCCATAGCACCAATAAAGCTGTTTTGCTGTTTGGTGGTGGTAATACCGTATTGTACTACCTCGGCAGGTAACTGACTGGTAGCCTGCGAAACGCGGTTTTGCACGTTAACGGCTGCCTGATCGGGATCGGTACCTTGTTTAAAATAGACGGTGATACCCAATGTACCATCATTACTTGCAGTAGAGGTCATATAGGTCATGTTCTCTACACCGTTAATGGCTTCTTCCAATGAAGGGGTTACCGAACGCAAAATGGTTTCGGCGTTAGCGCCCGGGTAAACAGCAGATACCAATACGGCCGGAGGGGCAATATTAGGGAAACGCTCTAAGGGCAGTTTGGTAAGGCCGAGGATACCTACTATCACCAACAGGATAGAGATAACGGTTGAAAGTACCGGCCTTTCTATAAATTTCTTAAACATTATATTAATTATTGCGGAATTTGAGGACAAAGCAGTGGCCAATAGATGGCATTTGCCATCTATAATTACCGTGTATGTTCCTTAATTCCCGGTTCTTGTTTTCGTTTTGAGAATGAAGTCAGAGATAAAAATCAAGAGCCTTGGTTCCTGATTCATATCTCTTGATTCTACTTAGTTAGCAGCTACTTTATTACCTTGAGGCTGTGGTTTTATCACCATACCTTCCTGCAGTTTATCAACGCCACTGGTTACTATCTGGTCACCAGCTTTAACACCGTCTTTCACCAGGTAGTTGTTACCGCTTGTGCCAATGATGGTGATAGGCAGTTTCTTTACTTTATTACTATCGGCAAGGGCGTAAACAAATACTTTATCCTGCATTTCAACGGTAGCATCCTGCGGGATGATCAGCGCATTTGGATGCGGCAAGCTTAATCTTACTTTGCCGGTATTACCAGAGCGTAACAGGCCTTGTGGGTTAGGGAAGCTTGCCCTAACGCTAATAGCACCGGTGGTTTTATCAAATTGGCCATCGATCATATCTATGTGGCCTTGTTTTGAATATTCGGTATTATCAGCTAATAACAAACCAACAGCAGGCAGGTGCTTTAATTTTTCATGGATGCTTGCACCGGCATATTGCTCTTTAAAGGCTACGAAGTCTTTTTCGCCTAAGGAGAAATAAACATGCACATCATGCACGTCAGAAAGTTGGGTTAATGCAGCAACATCTTGCGGCGATACCAAACTGCCTTGCTTTTTCTCCAGGCGACCGATGTAACCGCTTACAGGCGCTTTTATTAGGGTATACCCTAAGTTGATCTGAGCGGTTGAAACGTTTGCTTTAGCCGACTCGATATTTGCTTTAGCTACCTGTTGTGCGGCTTTGGCTGATTTTAACTGAAACTCTGATACCACTTTGTTCTGTACAAGCGGAGTAAGTTTTTCGATCTCCAATGCAGCGTTAGCGTAAGCAGCTTCTGCGGCATGTTGGGCAGCTAATGCGTTATTTAAGGCAGCACGATATGGCTGATCGTTGATCTTAAATATTGGCTGACCGGCTTTTACAAAAGCGCCTTCGTCAACAAATACTTTGTCTAAAGCGCCGCTTACCTGAGGGCGAACCTCAACATTAACCGTACCCTCGATAGATGCAGGGTATTCCTGATAGGTTGTTCTGTCGCCGGTTTCAACGCTGGTTACCGGCAGTACAGGCGGTGGCGGGGCCTGCGGCGTTTGCGGCCCGCTCGAGCAGCTAAATAAAGCTGTTGCTATTATAGCAGCTAAGATAATTTTCATGATGATGAGTTTTGATGATGATTTACTTGATGTGAGTGCAGCCTTTATGCTGCTGATGTATATTGTGTCGGTTGTTTTTGTATTATTATAGTACATGGCGCTAAATAGGTTGGGTTTTAATAGATGTTAAAGTTTCAGTGTGTATATCACCGTAGCTAATAGTGCCTGAGTGTAAAAGTTGTTAACATTGATAGATTATTTAACAGTGTTAAGTAAATATTAAAAGTTGTTGATGGCGTTTTCATATCTGCTTAAGTTTAAAGTTTTTTAATTTAACACCGTTAAATTGTTTAACGATGTTGTAAAATGCTTAAATTTTTTTTAAGGAGTGATGGACCTAATGATACCAGTGATAGCATCTCTCAATACCTGCTTGTTAACCTCATCAGAATTACCGCGATCTACCAGGTTGATAGATACCAATCCATGCACTACCGACCAGAAGGTGTAATATTTGGTACAGATCACTTCCGATTCCATGTCTTCAATTTTCATGAGCTTCCCTATCGAGTCGGCTATAATATCCCATGGGCATTCAGCTTCAGGTAATTTATTAACCATCTCGCAGCTGCAGCTTGCATTTATACCAAACATTATCTGGTAAAGCTCTTTATTAGCAAAAGCGAAATTCCAGTAGGTAAGCCACATCTCCTCCAATTGTTTGGCCGGTGAGGTATGTTTGTCCTTAGCCTCCTGTAATTTTTTAGATAGTTTTAAATACCCCTGGCGGGTAAGCTCCAGTATAATAGCCTCTTTATTAGCAAAGTACTCGTATATAATAGGGGCTGTATATTCAATGGCGTCAGCAATCTTACGCATGCTTAATGCCTGCCAGCCCTCCGTTTTTACAATATCAAAGGCAGCCTTCAGGATGTTTATCCTGGTCTCTTCTTTCAGTCTCGCAATTCTGTCCTTGCTGGCCATTGACTAATTTTCTACTCCTATTAGATTATTTAACAGTGTTAAGCAAATGTACAACGTTAAAATCAACATCGTTTCATTTAATTGTCATTTACACCTTCTATTTAAAATTTATTCTGTGCAGTTATGCTCTTCGTGAAACTGAACCAACTTTAGCATCACGTCAATGGCGATATCGTAATTTTTGGCTCCCACAACTTTTTTATATTTTTCCTCGAGGCCGTTCACTTCGTTTTTAAGACTATGGTAAAACTCCTCCCCTTCGGCTGTAAAATATAACATTACTACCCGTGCATCGTCCGGGCTTTTTTCGCTTTTAACCAAATTAATTGCTTCTAACTCTTTTACCATTTTACTGGTAGCTTGCTTAGAAACGTTCAGTTTACCTGCAAGTTCATTGTTGGAAATACCTGTTTTGCCTATACTCATAAAAAGTGGCAGGTGCGCGCCGGTGAATCCCGGTCTCTCAATTCGGCAAAGCTTTTTTACCATCCATTCATCAAGCAGTCGCTTAAGCAGATAAACCAGCTTCGGGGCTACCTTCTTAGTTTCTTCCGTTATCATGCAAGGTGTTGCCATAATTATTACTATTTAACTATAAAAGCTGAACTTGGTTTATAATAGCATGGTTAAAAGTCAAACTTAACAAAAAACCTTATCCCCCACTCAGGCGCTCCGGGATGGTCAAGATAAGTAAAACGCTTCACCAGATCGACACGTAAAAGCTTAAATATGTTGCCCACACCAATACTTCCTTCTACGTAAGGTGTGCTTCCTAATGTATAAGTACCAACACCTCCTTCACCTGCTTCACCAAGATTACGCGGGAAACGCAACAATGAAGGATCATTATTAGGGTTGTTTTCAGAACGGATACCGCCCCATAATGCTTTCACATCTATAATCTCTCTTAATTTGAGCCTTTTTAACAACGGTACTTTATTGAAGAAGTACCCGTTAAAATTATGATCTACAAATATGCTGGCATAATGGTCACTCACAAATTCCTGGAAGTTCATTAAGTTGTATGATTGTAACTGAAATGCGTAGGTTTGGTTAGCATGATGGATATCCAACAGCGGGAAAGGTACTTTTCCAAAAAGGTATCCGCCCTCAGTTGTTACATCTGTATAACCATAGGTAGAAAAATAAAAACGTTTGCTAATATTACCTATAACATTTTGGTAGTTATACTCACCGCCAAAGAAACCGGCTATACCCTGTGTGTAATTAAGCGTGAATATAGGGTACTTATCCGGTATAGGGGTACGATAGAGCTTGCCTTGGTAGAAGCGCTCGTGCGGTGCCCAGCGTAATTGTGCCGAAAGTTCTGTAGTTCTGATCTCATTAACATTGTTCAGAGTGCCATCCGGCAGCAGGTTTTGATAAACTAATGCGCCGGCCGGGTTCTGATTCCATTTTTTAAAGCCTAAAGCATAAGAAAAGTGATTACTAAACTCATGCACATAATCTAACCTGAAAATATCATTATACAACCAGATATCATTCACACCCCGCTTAAACGATAACAGGAAGTTACTCTCCTGGACAAACTGTAATTCCTGCCCCGGTATTTTGGTATCGTGCTGAAAACTTGCACGTATATAATTCTGCGGGAATGAATAAATGGATTTGTTATTAAGCGAATAAGTACTGCTTAAAAAATACTTGAACCTTTCGTCACGGAAACCATAAGCGCCATAGGTTTCAAAATAATAGCGTTTGCTCAACTCGGGCGTAGTGCGGCCACCCACGCGCAGCCTGAAACCTTCAACCGGGTTAAAACTGTAGAAAGTATTTGCCGGCCCCATCTCAAATTTGCCGAAGTTTTTATAACCTGCAAGCAGCAGCGTAGCAATGTCCATTGTTTTTTTGAAAGATGGTATGGTTTGCAGGCTATCTATATTCTTATAAATACTGGCCGAAGCAGCGTCAAGTGTATCTGGCCTAGCCGATTTCCAGTAA
This sequence comes from Mucilaginibacter sp. MD40, assembly GCF_002288635.1. Lineage (GTDB taxonomy): Bacteria > Bacteroidota > Bacteroidia > Sphingobacteriales > Sphingobacteriaceae > Mucilaginibacter. The sequence continues at coordinate 2,879,176 of NZ_NRSW01000001.1, forward strand.
GCGTCATCTTTATCTTCAGAATTAAGTGCTATTACCTGTGACGGGCCTTCGTAAGTTTGTTTAGGACGAGGGTTGTTAACCACGAAATTATTGATGCTTACCAATCTTTCGCCATACATACCGCCACCTTTTTCTTTATTGATACCAAACTCAATTTTCAGGTCGCTTTGGCTTAAATGATATCGTCCATCAGTATTTTTTTCAAAAGACAAATTGGCTTGCAGCTGGCGAACAAAATTGAGGTTGATATTTTTATTTACCGTAAGAAAAGCGTTTTGTACCGCGTAATTACCGTCCATCGTAATATAGATACGGCCTTCAAACAGCATGTTGTTGGTGTTACGAGGCGTAAAACTCAACTCTATCAAATTAGGCTGTACGTCCTTAAGGGTGTCAGTAATAAAAAACTTGTAGAACGACGGAGAGTTATCAGCAATAGGGCTTAATAACTGGTTGCTTAGCAACGATACATTATTATCGTAGATATTAATGTCCTGGTACATACGGTCGAAGTATGATTTAAGACCATTATTGTCTACGAAGTTCTCATCATATTTTACCTGTTTACTTGCTGTAATAATTTGCTTTTTTGCATAAGGATCCTTGCGATAGTAGTTGTCAGAGAGCTTTTCTTCCTGGTAAATAGGCAGCATTATCTTTCCTCCCATCGCCGTTGAATCGGCCTGCTCACGGAACAGGAACTGATAGTTTTTAAATATCTTTTTGTTTTTAAACTTTTCTGTAAGGTTGCTTAACGATACATTCATACGCTCGTATTGCTTATACTCGGCGTAATTGTAATTCTCAACCTGGTTTTGTTGCTTATGGGCAATTACTTTGCGTATAAGTTCAACGGCGGGATTGTTTTTGTTACTATACTTCTTTTTTTTGCCAGATCTTACTATCACCTCATTTAACTTGTGATTGTCCTCACTAAGAGCCACATTAACAGTTTGCTCCTGCCCCGGTGTAATAGTGCGAACAGCTGTGCGGAAACCCACAAAAGATACCTGGATCTGTTTTACATCCTGTGTTGTCGTAATAGTATAACGCCCATCTGTATTGGTACCTGCCCCTATTGTAGTACCTGCAAAGGTTACTGTAACATACGACATGGGCTGTTTGGTTTTGGCATCGGTTACAATACCCGTAACTTTAGTTTGCGCAAAAGTTGTAAAGGATAAAAGTACAAGTGATACTATGTAAAAAGCTTTTTTAAAATATGAATAGGATAATTTCATTTTGTGTTATAGTGAATGAGATAAGATAAAGGCAGATAAGTATATTACTTTACTTTGTGTACGAGATTGCGTATCGTTTTAGCAGAAGCTATCGCGTAGCTACGGACCGTCAGCGTTAAAAATTCCATATTGATGTCGGCACCCAAAAAGTTTTGTTTTAAGCCTTCCCCTATTACACCAATTACATAATTACCTATGTTGATACGCTTATTATTTAAGTTCTGCGCAGGCTTGGAATTAGTTATGGTAAACCGCTCTTTATAGAATGGAACTGAATTAGAATATGGTAAGGTAAACGCTTTCATGATATGCCCTTTAAATCTGGCACAAATGTAAACCAGGTTGACTATATTCGTCAACCTGATTTACTAAAATTAACAGTTTTTAACTTTTATCTGACAAAAGTCAGCCGGCTGGATATTCTCATGACAATAAAATTTTATGAATGTGTTAATTATACACTTAGATATTCTCAAAATCCCTTCATTTTTAAAGCAAAGTAGAACATTCTGTTAGTGATTAATTGCAACAATTACAATACAACACATTAATTTTATTTAATTACTATTCATTCTAAATTGCTAAAAACCTGCATATTATAGTATAAAACCCATAATAGTACTTAAACTTGTGGTATGGATAATTTTATGGCTGCGAGGTCGCAGATGGCACTGTCGCTGGGCTTCCACATTATTTTTTCATGCATAGGCATGGTTATGCCTTTCTTTATGGCGGTATCGCATTTTTTGTGGCTGCGAAAAGGAGAACAGGTTTACCAAAACATTACCAGGGCCTGGAGTAAGGGGGTAGCCATATTTTTCGCAACCGGTGCTGTATCGGGTACGGTATTGTCATTTGAACTGGGTCTACTGTGGCCTACATTTATGAAACATGCCGGCCCCATATTCGGGATGCCCTTTTCGCTTGAGGGGACCGCTTTTTTTATTGAAGCCATAGCGCTGGGGTTTTATTTATACGGCTGGAAAAGGTTTAACCGGTGGTTTCACTGGGTAACCGGTCTTGTGGTGGGCATCAGCGGCTTAACTTCCGGTATATTGGTGGTGGCGGCTAACAGTTGGATGAACAGCCCTACCGGATTTGAATTAGTGAACGGGAGCTATATTAATATTGACCCAATAAAGGCCATGTTTAATCCGGCCTGGTTTTCACAAGCGCTGCATATGTGTATAGCGGCATTTGCTGCAACTGGCTTTGCTGTAGCCGGTGTGCATGCCCTAATGGTCTGGCGCAGACGTAATGTTGATTTCCATATGCGCTCTTTTAAAATTGCAGCAATATTTGGTGTAATTGCCGCACTGCTGCAACCCATAAGTGGTGATATTTCGGCTAAAATGGTAGCCAAACGGCAACCCGCCAAACTCGCGGCTATGGAAGCCCATTTTAAAACAGAGCCCTATTCGCCACTTATTTTAGGCGGTATACCTGATGAAAAGAACAGGAAAGTGAATTATGCCATTGAACTGCCCGGCATGCTCAGCTTTTTAGTGTATGATAATTTTAAAACCCCGGTTAAAGGCCTCGACCAGATACCACAACAAGACCATCCACCGGTAACGGTGACGCACTTCGCCTTCCAGATAATGGTTGGGTTGGGAATGGCGATGATGGCGCTCGGAGTAATCTATCTGTTAGCCATATGGAAAAAAAGAAACTGGTTTAATAAAGGGTGGTTTCTCAAGCTTTTTATTGCGGCCACACCAATAGGATTTATTGCTGTTGAAGCCGGGTGGACGGTTACTGAAGTTGGGCGCCAGCCATGGATCATACAAGGGGTTATGCGAACCGCAGACGCGGTTACTCCTATGCCTGGAATACACTATTCATTTTACTTATTTACCGTGGTATATTTTACGCTGAGTATAGTGGTGATATTTTTACTCTACAGGCAAATAAAAATGGTACCTGTTATATATGATGTAAAACCTAAAAAGCTGCACACCAATTAAGATATTATGCTATATGTAGTTATCATTTTTTTATGGGTATCGCTGCTGCTTTACCTGGTAATGGGCGGTGCCGATTTTGGTGCGGGTATTATTGAGCTCTTTACATCTACCCAAAACAAATCACGTACGCGGCGCATCATGTACAATGCCATCGGGCCAATTTGGGAGGCCAACCACATGTGGCTTATTATTGCTATAGTTATCCTGTTTGTTGGCTTTCCTACTATTTACGCCACCATGTCAACCTATCTGCACATACCGCTCACAGTGATGCTTTTGGGCATTATCGCTCGTGGTACTGCGCTTACCTTTCGTAATTACGACGCGGTGCATGATAACATGCAAAAATTGTATAACAAGATATTTGTTTACTCCAGCTTTATTACACCGCTTTTCCTGGGTATTATTGCGGGCAGCGCGGTATCAGGCCGCATAGATCTGCAGGCCAATAATTTTGCTGATGCCTATCTATACAGCTGGTTCAACTGGTTTTCGGTAGCTATAGGCTTTTTCACAGCTTCGCTATGTGGGTTCCTCGCGGCAATCTACCTGATTGGCGAAACTCATGATGATACAGAACGCCGTAGTTTTATACGCAAAGCACGTATTATGAATGTAGCTGCTGTTTTATCAGGAGCTGTAGTGTTTATCGCCTCAACAAAGGAAAACATCCCATTGGTACAGTGGGTTTTTGGTAATTTTATTGGTATTGCAGCGGTAAGCCTTGCTACTATTTCGCTTATTTTATTGTGGTATCTCATTAGTCGGGGTAAAAGATATATCATACGGGTATTAGCTGGTTTTCAAATGACCATGATATTATTCACCACCACTTACCGGCACTACCCGCGTATTGTTATACTCAAGAACGGAGGGTATCTTTCCCTGATAGATCACAGAGGTGCAGATAAAACTATATATGCGTTAGGTATGGCTTTATTGGTAGGAAGTGTGTTTATACTACCGGCGCTATTTTACCTCATATGGAGTTTCAGAAAGAAAGATGGCACTGCCGATGCGTTACAACACTGATCCAATATAATTAAGATCGGGTCTTATCAGGTAACGGAATCACCAATTGCTTACGAAGATACAGATAGCCACCAATACCGGCTATCAAGGAAGCCAGCACAATGGCCAGTTTAGCGCTTTCTGCCTGCATGGTATTTCCGAATGATAATAGCGTAATAAATATAGACATGGTGAAGCCTATTCCCGCTAAAACGCCGGCACCAGCCATCAATTTACGATTAACATCATGCGGCAAAGTACCTATACCTGTTTTAACCGCTAATAAGCTGGATAGCGTTACCCCAAGCGGTTTGCCTAAACAAAGCCCCGCTATAATGCCCAAACTTAATCCGCTACCCAAGCCGGAAACCATACCCGTAGTAAAAGTAATATTGGTATTGGCCAAAGCGAATAGCGGCATAATAACGTAATTAACCGGCCGGCTCAAGTGATGTTCCAGTTTCTTTAAAGGTGAACCTTTTTTTGACTTAGCCGGGATTGTTAAAGCGGTAAGCACGCCTGCTATGGTTGCATGCACTCCAGAATGATGAACAAAATACCACATTAATATCCCAGGTATAATAAAAAACACCGGTTGCTTAACACCCATTTTGTTCATGAGCAACAGCAACAAAAACAACATAGCCGCTATGCCCATATTTAACCAATGCATACCCGTAGCATAAAAGATAGCAATAACTAATATAGCCAGCAGGTCATCAACTACGGCAAGCGCTGATAAAAAGGCCCGTAGACCACGAGGGACAACGCTTCCCAATAAAGACAACACACCTAATGAAAAAGCGATGTCGGTAGCCATAGGGATACCCCACCCCTTCCCGGCCGTAGTTCCGGAATTAACAAGCCAATAAATCAGGGCAGGTAACAAAGCACCGCCTAACGCCGCTATTACCGGCAAAGCCGCCCTTTTTGCACCGGATAGATGCCCATCGAGTATTTCTTGCTTGATCTCCAGCCCTACCAGAAAAAAAAATACAGCCATCAGGCCATCGTTTATCCAGTTAAGTACCGATAAACTTATTATACCTGCATCTATCTGTGCAGACAATAAATGACTAAATCCGTTTCTCAACGGCGAATTAGCTATGATTAATGATACAATTACACAAAGCAATAATACTATCCCTCCTGTAACATCAGATTTAAGTAAGGCCGGAAACTTCATAGTTAATGCAGAGTGTGGCAAATATACCATTCCCTTTAAATAACGTTTATTGAAAACAAAAAACCCTTATCAAGGTGTTATAAGCGATAATGTTACACCAAAATGGTGTACGTTCATACATATTGTGTTTATCAAACTAAAGTTGAAAAAATGAAGTTTACAGGCGTATTTGCAAAATCGGCAATAATTTTACTTTTAGTCTTAATAGCCAATGTCCTGCACGCGCAAACGCCACAAATACAAACAGACTCGGCCGAAACTATACCTGATACTTTACTTTTTAGATTACAGCGCGCCCAGGCTGCCATAACTGAAATTAACGCGTCTAATAAAAAAGGATATGCTACTGAACAAACAAGGCAGACGTTAACAGATGTAAGGCAAAACATAGCACCCATAAAAGCCGACCTGAAAGTTTCTGCACGAGTAATAGAACCCAAAACGCTTACCAGTTACGACCTTATCCTCCGTACCTCCCAGGAAGATCTGCTAAATGTGCAAAACAAACTTTCAAAGGCAAGCAGCGATCTGCAGCGCATGTCAAAAGAAGTACTTGAGTTGAGCAGAGACTCGGTACTAACGGTTACCGCGAATGATACATCGGCCAAAAATCTATACCGTGCTCAACTGGTAAATATTAAACTAAGGCTGCAAAACGCAGGTAAACTCACAACGGCTAACCTGGACACAGTAAGCCGGCTGCTTGCCGATGTTTCTGAAACAACCTTATTAATAACCGATCTAGAGGCTAATATTGCCGAGCGAATGCAAATATCAGGCAAAAGCGCCTTGAGAAAAGAGTCGCCGTACATTTGGTCGGCACCGGTTGAGCGCAAAGGCGACGATATAGGCGAGCTATTATCATCATCCATAAGAGGCCAGAATAAAATACTAAGTTATTTCATCAATTCTACATGGGATAATCGAATCCTGCTTATTTTGCTTGGCGGTATATTCTTTCTATGGGTGTTTCTTAATTATCGCAAAGCACAGCAAGCCGATATCAGGGATAAGATAGGACCGCTAAATTTCAAATTCCTTAGCAGCATACCTATCATACCATCCCTTATTGTTATATTGGTATTTACGCCTCTTTTCGAACCCGACTCACCTTCGCTTTATATAGAGATCATATCATTCGCACTGCTGGCATTACTTACCATAGATTTTTGGAAAAAGCTGCCGATAAAGCAACTGCGCCAATGGCTGTATATTGTTGGGCTGTATATACTGGTAATGGCTGTTACAGCAACCATACATGATGCTATTTTAATGCGTTTGCTACTGATAGCTGTAAATGTTGCTTCGCTTTATATTGGTTATAAGTTTTACAGCAAGCTCAAAGAAATTAATTTTAAAAAGGGATTTATAAAACCTGTGCTTATTATATTCCTAATTCTTAACATCTTATCCGTAGTGTTAAATATATTGGGCCGCATTAGCCTTGCCAAGATCAATTCTGTTACCGCCATTATTGGGCTTTCGCAAGTAATAGGACTGGCTATATTCATCCAGATACTTACTGATGCGCTTGAATTACAAATAAAGGTAAGCTCATGCAGAGGTGGTTTATTTTCGAGGTTAGATGTATCTAAAACCCGCCAGTCATTTCAGCGTATGCTGTCTATCATAGCCGTGGTGCTATGGCTACTGGTATTTTTCATCAACCTTAATGTGGCTGGGGGCGTTTTTAGTTTTTTCCACCAGATACTTATTAAGGAACGTAGTTTTGGTACACTAAAGTTCACGCTTAGCAACATCCTGTTTTTTGCCATTATTGTTTATATATCCAATATACTTCAAAAAAATATAGGCGTGCTGTTTGGTGAAAAATCCATTTCTATCAGTAGTACCGAGGTGGAACATAAAAGTTCTAAATTAACGCTCATACGGCTGATTATAGTCATCTTAGGTTTATTACTGGCAGTAACAGCATCGGGCATACCAGTTGACAAACTCACCGTTGTACTTGGCGCGCTTAGTGTGGGCATAGGCCTGGGCATGCAGAACATTGTGAACAATTTTGTTTCAGGCATTATTCTCATATTCGAAAAGCCTTTTGAAATAGGCGACTTTATTGAACTGGCCGATAAAAAAGGTAAAATACAGGATATAGGCATACGGTCCAGTAAAATGCTTACACAATATGGCTCTCAGGTGATTATCCCAAATGGTGACCTTTTATCAAACAGGCTGGTGAATTGGACCCAGGGAGCATCTTTCGTAAAATCCGAACTGCTATTTAAGGTAAATATAGCTACTGATTTGAATGCGCTTAGCAAAGCTATTGAAGAGGAAATAACCCAAAGCGATCATACGGTTAAAAACCTTGCTCCTGAAATACTCATTAACACCATTACCGCTGACGCTGTTGAAATTAAACTATTGATATGGCTTACCAGTGTTTACATAGAGCCGGCATTTAAAAGCATGTTATTTGCCAACCTTATAAAACGTTTTACCAGCATGCAGATAAAAGTGATGTAATAAAATGTAAACGTGGTTTTATGCTTTTTTCTGTTAAAGGTGCAGGTCCGGTTGCCAGGCTGCTAATATCGTTGAAATAAGTTTGCGCAAGGCCATCCCAGCTTAGCTCTGCCATATGCCGTATACATGCTGTAGCGAATTGATGAGCCAATGGTTTGTTATCAAGTAATGTTTCCAGCTTTTGTACATAATCATCCGCAAGGTAGGGGCTGCACCTGAAACCATTAACACCGTGTTCAACAAAGTCTTTTGATCCTCCACCATCAGCTATCACGCATGGTAAACCTGATGCCATTGCTTCAGCTACCACATTCCCATAGGTTTCAGAAACTGATGGGAACAAAAAAACATCTGCCGAAGCATATAACAGCGCAAGATAGTGGTGGTCAACCTTTCCGGTAAAATAAGCGTTTTTCATGCGGCGTTCACAAACCTGCCTCGCGCTGCCGTCGCCTACTATCAAAAAATTCACTTTCCGGTCTCTTTCCATAAAACTGTTGTAAACGGCAAACAAAGTTTCCAGGTTTTTTTCCCATACCAGGCGACTGGCAAACATAATAGTTGGGTTCTGGTTACCGGTAAGGCGCTCTATTACTCTTTTATCGCGATTAACCGGATTAAATAAATGCGTGTCTATCCCCCTTTTCCACAACTGCATTTTTTCAGGAGCTATTCCCATTTCCAGTAATTCATGTTTAATGCTGGTTGCGGGTACATATACTTTATTACACCTGTTATAAAAACGTTTGTGCCCACGGGCAATACGGTTCTTAACCGGCTTTATTAAAAAAGGCAGGTATTTGAAATAATAATCAACATAGGAAATAAAATGAGTATGATAAATAGTAAGTACAGGCAACTGGTGTTGTTCAGCATACGAAAGAGCGAAATTACCCAGGTAAGATGGCGTTGCAATATGTACTACTTGTGGTGCAAAATCTTTTAATTTTTTATTTAAAGAAGACTTTACACGGTTCGGTAAAGCCAGTGAGTACCCGGCGTTTACCGGTAGGTTAATATGAGGCACCCTAAAACTATCAAAACTTAAAATGCTTTCGGGACCGGCGCCATAAATAAAAAGATATTCGAAACGGGTTGTATCTATCCGGTTAATGAGCTGGTACATGGTACGCACAGCGCCATCAAATTTTTCTGCCAATATATCGGCAAAAAATGCTACCTTAATCTTATCCAAAAAACAGCCCTTTCAGTACAGATGGTTACAAAGAATGAAAATGCTGCTGACCGGAATTAAGGCCGGGCTCTTGAACACGCGCTTCAGCATCATTCTTTTTTATTGGCGTACGTGAGGCTGCCCAGATAACAACTGCAGCTATCAGTAGCATAAACAGATCAAGTGATGAATAGCCCATTTCCATTGGTTTTATATTATAACACAAACCTACCCAGTTAGTTTAAGGGAAATGTTAATAGCACATTATCAGATAAATAATATTTAGATTAAAAGTAATTTTTATGTTAAGAGTTAAATCACTCTTTAAAGTTGTACGATAAACGGTTGTTTTATGCGTTATTTACCTATACCTTAGCAAAACATCTGCTTAAGCTTTTAATTTGTTCTTTAATTTTTATTCCGTTTAAAAATTTTACACTTTGCCGTTACCCAAACTATAAGCTAATAGTTGATACACACTTGTTTTACATCTACTAATGAACAAAAAAAAGAATTACGATTCTGAATTTTGCGGAAGCTTGCCTCTTCATAATATTAATGTTATCCAGGCTTATGGATACCTGATGGTATTAGACAAAGAGTCTCTCGAGATTTTACAGGTAAGCGAAAATATTGCTGATCTGCTTAATAAACCGGTAACGGAAGTTGTGGGTAAACCCCTGGCTGAGTTTGTTAATGATGATACGGTTGTCAAAAATATTCAACAGCGTTTCAATAATAAAATAAAGAATAAGGTACCAGCCACCCTTGTTTTGGCGGGCAATACAGTACAAGCTTTAATTCATTTAAAGGAACAATACCTGATAGTTGAAATTGAAAAACCATCGGTTGTAAATGAACGGAGTTTCAGCAGCGTATTTGATGAGGTAAAATACGCCATTGCGGCTATTGAAGAGGCCGAAACCATTGCGGACATCAGCAATGTAGCTGTGCAAGAGTTACGCAAACTAACCTGCTTTAATGGTATCATGATGTATCGTTTTGATAAAGACTGGAACGGTACTGTAATAGCCGAAGATAAAGTACAGAGCCAGGGTCTCGAAAATTATCTGGGCCATACCTTCCCTGCATCTGATGTTCCTAAACAAGCGCGTGAACTTTATTTAAAAAACACTTACCGGCTTATACCCAATCGCGAGTTTAAACCGGTACGCCTGTATCCGGTTATCAATCCTAAAACCAATACGTTTATTGATCTTAGCGACTGTAACCTCCGCGGTGTGGCGGCCGTTCACATTGAATATTTAAAGAACATGAATGTGCAGGCAAGCATGTCCTTGAGGGTTATTCATAACGGCCAATTGTGGGGTCTGATCGCCTGCCATCACCTAACACCGCTATACCTTAGTTTTGAACTTTGCAGTGTATGCGAGCTCATATCATCTGTCATATCAAACCGTATCACAACAATACTTTATAAGGAAACGTTTGAAACAGAGGCGGAACTGCAAAAGAAACAAACCGCGCTTATTGCGCAGGTTTATGCAGAAGATGATCTTATAAGCGGTATATTAGAAAATACAGATCTAAACCTGATGCATTTACTAAACGCAGATGGTATCGCGGCCATGATTAATGGCAGAGTAAACACCATAGGTATTGTACCCGACAAAGGTTTTTTAGAAAACATGCAACTCTGGTTACAAGGCAAAGATATTGACAGGGTATATGCTACAGATCATCTTCCTGAAGAATATGACGAAGCCCTGTCCTATGCAGAAACTGCCAGTGGTGTATTAGCCATACCAGTAAACAAGGAACAGGGAGATTATATTCTATGTTTCAGGCCGGAGGTTAAACAAACTATTAACTGGGGTGGTGATCCTAATAAAGCCATCAACTTTGAACCTGATGGTAAAAACTATCATCCAAGAAACTCGTTTAAGTTGTGGAAAGAAACCGTTCATAATACTTCAGCAGCATGGAACAAGTATGAACTTGAGATGGCTGAAAATATGAGAAGTTTTATTTACGAATTTATAACAAAAAGCACAGCAGGCAATTAAGTGAAAGAAAACAAATTACAGTTTCCGGATATCACAGTTACCGACAGGTATATTATTGCCATTGGCGCATCCGCTGGTGGGCTGGAAGCTATACATGAGTTTTTCGACAATATGCCGGCTAACTCGGGCTTCACTTTTATTGTTATACAGCACCTGTCACCAGATTACAAGAGCCTACTCGTAGAACTTGTTTCCAAGCACACCCATATGAAGGTTTTTGAGGCGGAAAATGACATGACGCTCCAGCGCGATTGTGTATACATTATCCCCAACAAAAAGCTCATGACCATACGTGGCCATAAATTACGCCTGGCGGATAAAGGCACTCAAAAGGCTCCTAATACTGCTATAGATACTTTTTTGTTTACGCTCGCCAAGGATAAAAAAGAAAAAGCGATAGCTATTATCTTATCAGGCACCGGCACAGATGGTACAAAAGGTATTGAGATGGTTAAAGAATGCGGCGGCATGGTGATTGTTCAGGAGCCGTCAACCGCAAAGTTTGATGGCATGCCCAATAATGCCATTACTTCCGGTAATGCTGATTTTATATTGCCACCGGCTAAAATGCATACAGAAATTTACACCTATGTTAGTCAGCAGCATAAACCATCTTTAGAGGATAACCAACCCGATGACGCCCTCATGAACCAGGTTTTTAAACTGGTGCATACCAACAGCGGACAGGATTTCAATCTGTATAAAACACCAACTATCCTCAGGCGGATTGACCGGCGCATGAATGCTTTAAATATTAAAGACTTTAAGCGCTATGTTGAACTCTTGAATGAGAAACCTGCCGAGGTGAAAATTTTGGCCAAGGATTTTCTGATCAACGTTACTAAATTTTTTCGTGATAAACCCGCTTTTGATATACTGGCTAAGGATATCATCCCTAAAATTATAGAGCGTAAGGCAGATGGCGAAATGCTTAAAGTATGGATCTGCGCCTGTAGTACAGGGGAAGAGGCTTATTCAATAGCCATTCTTATCACTGAAGAATTACAGCGTACAGGCAAAAAACTGGAACTTAAAATATTTGCTACTGATGTTGACGAATCAAGCATTGATATCGCCTCCCGTAATAAATATCCTTTAAGTATAGACAAAGAAGTACCGGCCAGCCTGCTTAAAAAATATTTCATAAAAGAAGGTAAAAGCTATTCTATTATACCATCGGTACGCAAACAAATTGTTTTTGCCAAACATAACGTTATTAAATCGCCACCATTTATAAAAAATGACCTGGTGACTTGCCGTAATATGCTTATTTACATGAATAATCTATTACAGCAAAAGGTATTAGCCACCCTTCATTATTCTCTTAACCGAGATGGGTATCTTTTTTTAGGCTCAAGTGAAAACTCTTCGAGCTTAAAGGATGGATTAACAGAAATAAGTGGCAAATGGAAGATCTATCAAAAAACCGGCACCATTAACTACGGTTTACACCACACTTATTCAGCAGCTACCACCGGGCTTAAATATGCTGACAGGAAGCTATACGTCGCTAATACTGATTCTCCCAGAACACTGGAAGACGAGTTCAGGGACCTTATACTCGAAGAGTTTGGGACGGTAGGTATTTTTATTGATAAGAGCTACACTATAAAAGAAACTATCGGGAATTTCAATCAGTTCCTTACTCTACCGGATAAAAAACTTGATTTGAATATCCTTAACATGCTCAGCAAAGATATATCTGTGGTTTTAAACACAGCGATACGCAAGGCCTGGAAAGAAAATAAGAAGACCCATCTTAACCGTGTTCGCTTTAAACGTGGAGATAACGATATCCTATTACAGATAACGGTAAAACCGCCGGATTCGAGGTCGTCAAACGGTTATACGCTGCTCATGTTTACTGAAACAAAGACAGAAAGCCTGCCTAAAGATGGTATAGAAATCACTCCTGTTGGCAATGAGCAACAATCTGAGTACCTCATGGAAATGGAAGCGGAACTCAATGAAACCCGCACCAACCTGCAAATGGCCATCGAAGAGATGGAAACTACAAATGAGGAGCTGCAGTCAAGTAATGAAGAGTTATTGTCAGCTAATGAAGAATTGCAATCCGGTAATGAAGAACTACAGTCCCTTAACGAGGAACTTCATACATTAAATACAGAGCACCAGCTTAAGATACGTGAGCTTATAGAGCTGAATGATGACCTTACCAACTACTTCCGAAGTACGGATATAGGGCAGATATTTATTGATGCCAATCTGCGTATACGTAAGTTTAACCCGGCTGCCATAAAAATGATCAATCTGATAGAGGCCGATATTGGTCGCCCTATCAACCATATATCCAGTAATATCAAATATGATAATCTCATAAATGATATACATACCGTGCTTTCACGCGGGCAAATGATGGAAAAAGAAATTATGCTCAACAATGGTAAAAACAACCTGATGCGCATAATGCCTTACATCAAAAAAGACAGAACCGCGGATGGAGTGGTCATATCTTTTGTAGATATATCTGTTATTACAGAATTGAATAACATTATCTCCGGGGTGTTCAATGCCAGTTCAGCGGCTATCATGGCGTTTAGGGAGGTGCGTAATACCAACAATAAAGTGATTGACTTTGTATGCATTGCCTATAACAACGCTGCATTAGGCATGGTTGGTAAAAGCAGCGACCAAATGGAATCTCAGCCATCCATTAAGGACCTGCCCGATCTGAATAACCTGATAAAGTTTGACCAGTATATCAAAATTGCCGAAGGGGCCAAACCTGTTAGCACCGAACTTAAAGCGGACAATGATGAATGGTACCAGGCTGTGATAGCCAAAATGAATGATGGTTTTGTAGTAAGCTTAACCAACATTACAGAACGCAAAAAATCGGAGCAAAAGCTAAAAAATAATTACAACGAACTGATAACTGCCCGCGAAGGCTTGCGCAATTTAAATAATGAATTGGAGCAGCGCGTATTAGACCGTACAAAAGAACTTACTGAAAGTGAAGAACGGTTTAAGTTGGTATCAAAAGCTACTAACGATACCATTTGGGACTGGGACCTGGTAACCAACACCATGTGGCGTAGCGAAAATTTTACTACTATGTTCGGCTATCCGTTGGATGAGAGGGTAAACAACATCAGCTTTTGGTTTGAGAAAATACATCCCGATGATCGCCAACGTATTGAACAAGGCGTTTACGAGGCAATTAACACCCACCAGGGGCAATGGTCGGCAGAATACCGCTTCCTTAAGGCCGATGGCACTTATGCTATCATACTGGACCGTTGCAGTATACTTGAAGACGAATTTAATACACCACACCGTTTAGTAGGTTCTATCATTGATATTACCCGCCTGGTAGAAACTGAAAAACGCCTTTACGAAAGTGAAAGTAAGTTCCGTAAGGTGTTTGAAAGTAACATGATCGGTATGGTGTTCTCCAACATGGATGGCCGTATCATTGAAACGAATGATGCTTTCCTTAACATGCTCGGTTACACAAGGGAAGATGTACAAAAAAATCCGCTCAATTGGCGGGAGATCACTCTGCCTGAATACATAGCTATAAGCGAATGGGCGGTAAACGAGTTAAAAGAAAAAGGTGTTGTTCCGCCTTTTGAGAAGCAATACAAAAAACGTAATGGAGATAAGCTTTGGGTACTGATGGGCTCGGCTGTGTTAACACAAGATAATACCGCCATTAACTCCGTAAGTTATATTATTGATATCACCAAGCAAAAACAGGCCGAAAGCCGCCGTAAAGAACTGCTACAGTTAGTTAAAAAACAACAGGACGAGTTCTATAGTATATTCACCAATGCCCCTGCCCTTATTACCATTAAACGTGGCCCCGAGTTAATTTACGAATTTGTAAATAAGGCCTTTGAAAAGTTTGATGGTCAAAGGAGTTACCTTGGCCGCAAAAGCCTCGAAGTGCATCCTGATATGAAAAACTCAGAGCTTTTCAAGGTAGAAAATCAGGTACTAAAAACAGGGAAAACCATTGTAAAAAATGCCTTCCACGTATATCGGTACGATCACAAAACCGGTGAAAAAAAGGACTGCTGGTTTGATTTCATTTATACCCCCGTTTATTCAGAAGATGGCAATGTTGATGGTATTGCTTTCTTCGGATTCGAGGTTACCGATTTAATTAAAGGCCGTAAAGCTGCCGAAGAGCTCATGCAAAAGAAGGATGAGTTTATGAGCATTGCCAGCCATGAACTTAAAACACCTATCACCAGCATAAAGGGCTCGCTTCAAATACTTAAGCGTATGGTTGATAAGACCGACGGGAAAGATACCACCCTGGCCTCGTTTATTGATAAGGCTAATAAACAAACCGGCAAGTTAACCACCCTGGTAGATGATCTTTTGGATGTTACCAAAATACAGGAAGGTAAAATGGTGCTCAATTATTCGTCTTTTGACGCTGCTGCCATGGTTAAAGAATGCCTTGAGGAGGTGTATGCGCAAAATACCACGCACAAAATAGAATATTTGGCCGATTGTGAAATGATGGTGAGTGCCGACAGGCCCCGTCTTGAGCAGGTAGTGACTAACTTCCTTACCAACGCCATTAAATATTCACCTAAAGCCAATAAAGTGATTGTTACCTGTAGTTTAGATAAAGATAATTTTAAGGTAAGCGTTAAAGATTTTGGCATAGGTATTCCGGATGATAAAAAAGATTTCTTGTTTGACAGGTTTTACCGTGTGCAGGAATCATCAAGCCATATTTCAGGCCTCGGCCTTGGCCTGTATATATCAGCCGAGATCATCAAGCGTCACCATGGTGAAATAGGTGTAAACAGTACGGCTGACCAAGGCTCAACATTTTGGTTTACTATACCCATAAAAGGTAAAAACCAATAGGGCATTATCATTATTAGATTGCACGTCTTTTTTTGCGATAATGTGTATACTTTACACATATATATAGTAACTTCGCAATTACAGAAACCATATCTGTCCGTTTCTGTTTAAGGAAGATTGATACATGTTAAAAAAGTGGAGTACATATTTACTTTGCGCATGGCTCATTAACGCCCTGGTTTGCTATCACCCTACCAATCCGTTTGAGAACCACCGTTTTAACAGCCACTGCGATATCGGCACTTGCTTTAGTGACGATACACTTTTGTCGTTTCTTGTTAATTTCCCCGGTAAATGCAAAAAGAACGACCAACAGGAGCAGCATAAAATAAATACCCGTAACCGGTACACGGTTAACAACCAGGTAAGTTTTATAGCTAACCTGCCCGTAGCCGAGGTTTTTACCTGTTCTGATTTTGCAAAACATCTTCGAATAAGCAGCCATAGCTTTTTTGAACACCGTACTTTTTCACTTGCCCAGTACGAACATCTCTTTCGTTTAAGTCCTTTCTGATCTGCTGTAATTTAACACTGCTTCTTGCAGTATTTTCCTGCTTTTGCGGCTAAGCCGTATCAAATATTTAATTACAGCAATTATTAAAAATGAAAAAATCATATGCGCCGGTGTATACCATGCTGGCGGTTTTAACAGTACTTATATACGGATGCGCAGGTGGTAACGCCAGCGACAAAAAGAAAGAAGAAGCACCCAGCTTTCCGGTTTATACACTTAAACAAACTGATACCGTTTTACAAACCGGTTACGTAGCCGACATACAGGCCATTAAAAACGTAGAGGTACGTACCCGCGTTAAAGGCTTTTTAGAAAAGATATTTGTAGACGAAGGTATGGCCGTTAAAAAAGGCCAACTCCTGTTCAAAATAAATGATGAAGAGTTCCGCGTCATGCTAAGCAAGGCGAAGGCTGCATTAAGCAATGCCCGTGCCGCTGCCCGGGCTACGGAGGTAGAAATGGAACGCATCAAAATATTGGTTAACAAAAATGTGATCTCAAAATCAGAATTAGATGTTGCCGAAGCCAAATTGAATGCGGACAGGGCAACGATTGAAGAAGCCCAAAGCGCTGTTCAAAGTGCCAATAATCATATTGCCTATACCAGCATTCGCGCACCGTTTGATGGCATTATTGACCGTATACCACTTAAAGCCGGAAGCCTTGTTGAAGAAGGCACACTCCTAACCGATATTAGTGACATAAGCGAAGTATTTGCCTATTTCAGTTTCCCCGAAACAGAATACCTGCGTTATGAACGCGCACGCCGGAATGCAACCAAGCAAGATGATGAGCAAGTGAAACTTGTACTATCTGATGGCAGTAAATACAACCATCCCGGTAAGATAGAAACTGTTGAAGGGCAGATTGAACAAAGCACAGGCTCGATAGATTTTCGAGCTCGTTTCCCCAACCCAAACAAATTACTAAGGCACGGTGCATCGGCCAAGCTATACATCACTACAGAAATGGATAGTGTGATATTGCTGCCACAGCAAGCCGTATTTGATATACAGGACAAAAGCTACGTTTACACGGTAGACGCTGCTAATAAATTACACATGCAGGCATTTAAGCCAATTACCCGTTTAGCCAGCTACTACGTGGTAAAGGATGGCCTTAAACCCGGAGAACGCATACTGTTGGAGGGTGCCCAAAACGCCCGCGACGGTATGACCATTAAACCGGTTGCGCCGCCCAAAAACCTGCTTGCCATGAAAGCGCAAGACGAGTAAGTCTTTCTTATTTTAATGTAATTATTAGCAATAGTAAACATGTTTGAAGTATTCATAAAACGACCGGTGTTATCACTGGTCATTTCCCTTATTATAACGCTGTTGGGCGTGCTGGCACTTATACAGTTACCGGTAACCCAATTCCCGGATATTGTGCCGCCATCCGTAACGGTAACGGCCAATTATACCGGTGCCAACGCGGAAGTTTGTGCCAAAGCAGTAGCAACCCCGCTGGAGCGCGCCATAAACGGTGTGCCCGGCATGACCTACATGAGTACCGTGTGTAGCAACAACGGGCTAACGGTTATCGAGATATTCTTTAATGTAGGTATCGACCCAGACCAGGCGGCGGTGAACGTGCAGAACCGTGTTTCCACTATTATTGATGAGTTACCCGAGGAGGTGATAAAAGCCGGGGTAACTACCGAGAAAGAGGTAAACAGTATGCTGATGTACCTTAATGTAATGAGTAAGGACAGCACGCTCGACGAGAAGTTCATTTACAACTTTGCAGATATTAACGTTTTGCAGGAGCTTAAAAGAATAGACGGTGTTGGCCGTGCCGAGATCATGGGTGCCAAAGAATACGCCATGCGTGTTTGGCTTAAACCCGATCGCATGTCGGCCTACCATATCTCTACCGACGAAGTTATTGCCGCTATCCGCGCGCAAAACGTAGAGGCTGCGCCGGGTTCTACCGGGCAAAGCTCTGATAAATCGCCGCAGTTGCTGCAATATACCTTACGTTATCCGGGTAAATTTTTTGAGCCGGACCAGTACAAGAATATCGTATTGCGTGCAGACAGCAGCGGTACCGTACTTAAATTATACCAGGTTGCTGATGTAGAGTTTGGTGCTTTAACCTATGGCATGATCTCCAAGACAGATGGCCGCCCATCGGCATCTATCATGATCAAACAGCGGCCCGGCTCCAACGCCCGAGAGGTGATCAACAACATCAAAAACCGCATGGCCGAGTTAAAGGAAACGCAGTTCCCATCCGGCATGGAGTACAACGTAAATTACGATGTATCCCGCTTTCTTGATGCATCCATCCATGAGGTTTTGCGCACATTGGTTGAGGCATTTATACTGGTGTTTATTGTGGTGTACCTTTTCCTTCAGGACCTCCGCTCTACGCTGATACCGGCATTGGCGGTACCGGTTGCCCTGATAGGTACGTTGTTTTTTATGCAGATGCTGGGCTTCTCCATTAACCTGCTTACGCTGTTCGCACTGGTGCTGGCCATCGGTATTGTGGTGGATAATGCCATTGTGGTAGTTGAGGCCGTGCACGTAAAAATGGCCGAAGAACATTTGTCGCCAATGGATGCCACCCTAAGTGCCATGAAAAGCATCAGCGGTGCCATCGTCGCTATTACACTGGTAATGTCCGCAGTGTTTGTTCCGGTGGCGTTTATGACCGGGCCGGTTGGCGTGTTCTACCGGCAGTTCTCGCTAACGCTGGCAATATCCATTGTAATATCCGGTGTTAATGCGGTAACCCTTACCCCTGCTCTTTGTGCCCTAATGTTAAAGCCGCACGATACCAGCAGGCCATCAAAAGGATTACTCGGCAGGTTCTTTACCGGCTTTAACAAACGCTACGATGGCATTCAAAACAAATACTCGGGCCTTATTACGCGTATTGCCGGTCGGAGAATAATTACCGTTGCCATGCTGCTGTTCTTTTTAGCGGCTACATGGGGCTTAAGCGCCATTTTGCCAACGGGCTTTATTCCAACGGAAGACCAGGGCGTTATCTATGCCAACATCACCACCCCGCCAGGCGCAACTGTAGAGCGTACAGAGCAGATCATGTCGTCCATTCAAGCGCAAAGCAAACAGATCCCTGAAATTGAATCGGTATCTACCCTTGCCGGTTATAGCCTGGTGAACAGCGTTGCAGGTGCATCATACGGTATGGTGATGATCAACCTGAAGCCTTGGGAAGAACGCGACAAGTCCATTGCTAAAATAACCGAAGAGTTAACGCAGAAGACTGAGTATTTAACTGATGCTTCTATACAGTTCTTCCCGCCGCCTACGGTACCGGGCTTTGGTAATTCCAGCGGTTTTGAGATACGGGTGCTGGATAAAACAGGTACCGGCGATCTGCAGAAAACAGCCGCGGTAACCAATAAGTTCCTTGCCGATCTAAATGCTACCGAACAGGTAGATGGCGCGTTCAGTAGTTTTGATGCTAACTTCCCGCAGTACATGATATCCGTTGACCAGGTGATGGCCGCCAAGAAAGGTATCACCATTGATGAAGCCATGTCTACCCTGCAAACGCTGATGGGAAGTTTCTATGCCTCAAACTTCATCCGTTTTGGGCAGCTCTACAAAGTGATGGTGCAGGCCTCGCCGGAATTTCGTACCAAGCCCGAGGATGTTCTCCAACTGATGATCAAGAATAAACATGGCGAAATGGTGCCGTTCTCTACCTTCATCAGTATGAAACGTGTTTTTGGCCCGGAGCAGCTAACACGTTATAATATGTACACATCTGCCATGGTAACGGGCGATGCCGCGCCGGGTTACAGTAGTGGTGACGCCATTAGTACCATTAAAACCATTGCGGATAAAAGCCTGCCGAAGGGCTATACATTTGAATGGTCGGGTATGACGAGGGAGCAGATCCTATCAGGTAGCCAGGTGATCTATATTTTTATCATCTGTTTGATATTCGTTTACCTGCTTTTATCAGCGCAATACGAGAGCTTCCTGTTGCCTATCCCGGTTATTCTCTCATTACCTACAGGTATTTTCGGGGCGTTTTTCTTTCTAAAGATCTTAGGGCTCGAGAATAACATTTACGCGCAGGTAGCATTGGTGATGCTCATCGGTTTGCTGGGTAAGAACGCCATCCTCATTATCGAGTTTGCCGTTCAACGCCAGCGCGAAGGCTTAACCGTTTTACAAGCTGCGGTAGAAGGTGCCGTGTCACGTCTGCGTCCTATCCTGATGACATCACTGGCCTTTGTAGCGGGTTTGATACCGCTTTGTATTGCCAGCGGTGCGGGCGCATTGGGTAACCGCTCAATTGGTACAGCTGCTGCCGGAGGGATGCTTTTCGGTACCATCTTCGGGCTTATTCTCATCCCCGGCCTGTACGTGATCTTCGCATCCATCGGCCAAAAGAAAAAGCCGGCACCAGAGACAGCTCACCACCTAATTGAAGTTCCTGAAAATGTAAATTAAAATGCACGTCAAACAATCAACTACATACAAATCGGTTTTACTCCTGCTGCTGGTTATGGCGGCAGGGTGTAAAACTTTTAAACCTATCGAGCCAAAAACAAATGAGCCTTTACCGGCAACGTTTGATGGCAGTACCGATACATTAAATGCAGGTTACCTGCCTGCTGCAAGTTTTTTTAAAGATGCCCGTTTGCTGAAACTGATAGACACTGCTTTAAGGGTAAACCCCGATCTGCAATCGGCTTTGCAGCGCATTGATATGGCTGCGGCAAATGTTAAGTTCAACAAATCGCTTTTGCTGCCAACGGTCAACTTCAATGCACGCGCAGGTTTGGAGCGTTATGGCGATTATACCATGAACGGCGTTGGTAACTACGATACCAACCTATCGCCAAACATCAATGATAAGCAACGCATCCCTAACCCTACCGCCGACCTTTTCGTGGGCTTCAGGGCATCATGGGAAGTTGACTTGTGGGGCAAATTAAAAAACCAGAAGAATGCCGCCCTGGCGCGTTTCCTGGCATCGCGCAGTGCCTATCGTTTGCTTACCACGGAGTTAACGGGCCAGATTGCTACTGCCTATTATCAACTGCTGACACTTGAGGTGGAGCAGAATGTGATCAATAAGAACATCAAACTGCAGGAAAACGCGCTTGAAATAGTTAAGGTACAAAAGTTAGGCGGCAGGGCCACTGAGCTGGCCGTACAGCAATTTGAGGCACAACTAAGCCATACACGCGGTTTACAATACAGCACGGCACAACAGATCATCGAAACGGAAAATCAATTGCGTTTACTCACAGGGTCATTTAATGGAACCATTGAACGCGACACCTCCCTGTTAACGCTAACGATGCCCGAAAAACTAAAGACCGGCGTACCAACCCAAATGCTGCTTAACCGCCCGGATGTGAAACAAGCAGAATTGGAATTAGCCGCGTTGGATGCTGATATTAAAAGCGCGCGTGCCGCATTTTTCCCGTCCCTTACATTATCTCCCTACACAGGCTACAACGCCTTTAAAGGCGCGTTACTTTTCAATCCGGGATCTGCAGTTTATGGGCTATTAGCAGATGTAACCGCACCGGTATTAAACCGCGGTCGTTTAAAAGCGGATTACGCTTCACGGATAGCTGAAGGCAAAGCGGCATTATTTAACTATCAGAAAACTGTTTTGAACGGGTACCAGGAAGTGATCAATAACCTCAAAGGCATGGAAAATTACAGCAAGTATTTTGAGCAAAAAAAGCTGGAGGTGCGTGCACTTAAAAACGCGGTTAGCGTGGCCAATGATCTTTATGTGGTTGGCCGTGCCAACTACCTGGAAGTAATTACCGCCCAGCGGGATGTGTTGACCGCGGAACTGGAATTAGCCAATATCAAAAGAGATGTATTTATAAGCGAAGTAAACCTCTACCGTGCCCTTGGCGGCGGCTGGAGATAAGATAGTTTTGTTTCTACTCGTGTTTTAATGATTGAAGCCGTACGTCGCGATGAGGTACGGCTTTATTTTAATAGTTTTCTCTATCTATGCAATATCAATTAAGCTGTTTTCTTACGCCAGAAAATATACGAACCGAATATCAGCACTAATGCTATAACTATCGGCGCCCAGGCCTTTACAGGATCACCGGCTGCTATGAACAGGTACATGGCACCTAAAACATCGAATGTAAAACCGGCATAAGCCCATTCTTTGAGCGTTTTTAAGCCTGGTGTAAGTAAAGCGGCTATGCCAAGTAGTTTAAGTACAGCAAGAAAAGGCATAAGTGCCGGGGCAATTCCTATGTGGGCCATCATTTGATCGCTTTCCGGCGTGCGTTTGAAACTCATTACGGCAGAAAAACCCATCATTAACACCAACAGGATAGTGAAGATCCAATAAGCAATGTTTACTTTTTTCATCATATTTAGGTTTGGTATGTTACTAATTTAATGCATAAACCTCATAACGCAAATTTAAACTGAAAAGGCTTCAAGAGAAGTTGTCATAAATGACAATATACCGGTATAAATGCGACACAAGTGTTGTAGGATGCCGAGATGCATCGTTGTATCAAAAATTAACTTAAATTTACTCTCATGAAAAAACAATCCGCTGCAAAAGGACCTGTTGCTGATATCGGTATGCTTATACACAGGCCGGCAGGTAAAGTTTTTGATGCCGTATGCGACCCTAAACATACCACCCAGTTTTGGTTTACCCATAGCACCGGAAAAATACAGCCAGATGCAGATTTGACATGGACATGGGAAATGTATGGTCACTCTATTCCTGTAAAGGTTAAAGCCTTTGAACGCAATAAACTTATTGTACTTGAGTGGGGCAGCGAAACACCTACAATTGTTGAATGGAAATTTACCGCGGTAACTGATACCGCTACATTTGTACAGATCATCAATTCAGGATTTAAAGGCAGCAAGGATGAACAAATGAAAAGTGTAATAGATGCCACTGGTGGCTTTACTTTGGTGTTAGCCGGGCTTAAGGCATGGCTGGAGTTTGGGGTAAAGCTTAACCTCATTGCTGATAGGTTTCCTAAAGGGTTGGAAAACAAAAACTAATTTTATCGACAAAAAAACTATAAAATAACATCACAGTAAGCATCTATTTTATAAAACATTTACGGGCGTTTACGCTTATCAGTTATTATCAAAACCATAAATGAGCTATCAATCGCAATTAGAACAGGTTAAACACTATGTTTTAACTTTTTTCGAAACTCACCACAATCATAAACTTGTTTACCATGATCAGCAGCACACCGAGGATGTAGCGTCTGCATGTATGCAAATTGGTAACCATTACCAGTTAAATGATACCGATTTTTTTATTGTAGTAAGTGCCGCCTGGTTTCATGATACCGGCTACCTGGAAAGCCTTGACCAACATGAACAACATAGTGCCAATTTAGCTCAAAACTATCTGCGTTCTATCGCTATAGATGAAGAAGTGACCAATCAGGTAGTAAAATGTATTATGGCTACCCGTATGCCTCAAAAGCCGGAAACCTTTTTAGAGCAGATCATTTGCGATGCTGACCTTTTCCATCTGGGCGGAGACAGCTTTAGCGAAAAAAGTAAATCGCTGAGAAAAGAAGCTATTAACATTACCGGGCATGATATCAGCAAACATCAATGGCGCCAAAAAACTATTGCCTTGATGGAACAACACCGTTACCATACGGATTATTGCCGTTTGCTACTGGATGCCGGAAAGCAAAGAAACCTGCTTGAACTGGTAAAAAAAGAGAACGAATGGAATATTGACAATCCGAAACAAGCCAAACAAGAGGCCAAAAAGAGTAAAGTTAAAGAAAACGCTAAAAGCATGGCAGTTGCCAAAGAGAAAAAAGAGGATAAGCAGGATAAAGGTGTCCAAACCATGTTTAGGGTGAGTTCAACCAACCATCAGCGGCTAAGCGACCTTGCCGACAATAAGGCGCATATCATGATTACCGTTAATTCCATCATATTATCAGCTATCATCAGCTTGCTTTTGCGCAGGTTAGAAGACCACCCGTATTTTGTTATACCTACCACCCTTATTATCGCGGTAAGTTTATCCGCCATGATATTTGCTATACTGGCCACCAGGCCATCTATACCCGATGGAACCTATACCCAGAGCGATTTAGATAAAAAAAAGGTAAACCTGCTTTTCTTTGGTAATTTTTACAGCATGAGCCTTGAAAATTACAAAGCCGGTATGCAGAAAGTTATGCATGATAGTGAATACCTTTATGATAGCCTTATTACGGATATCTACTCACAAGGGGTGGTTTTAGGTCATAAGTACCGTTTATTAAGATATTCATATAATATTTTCATGTTTGGCTTAATTGTATCAGTTGTGGCTTTCATGATATTTGCGGTAGTTAATATTAAGCACTAATGGCAAGCCAACGCTATTCAGACAGGCCTCTTTTTTTGATCATAGCCTTGCTATCTGTTTTCCTGCAAGCTTGCATTGACAACGGCCGAGAAAAAATAGTAAGTCCACCCGGTTATCAACTGGATAAACCGCAACGATTTAAAATGAGCGAAAACCTGCTTGAAATTTCTGGTATCGCTTTTAAGAATAATGAGGCTGATACTATATATGCCGTTCAGGACGAAGACGGGCGTGTTTTTTATTTTAAACCCGGCGATCGGAAGCCGGCTTACACACACTTTGCTAAACAAGGAGATTATGAGGATATCGGCATTCTTCACAACCGTATCATCGTGCTTAAAAGTAACGGCACTTTGTTTACTTTTCCTATTGAGCAAATTAAACAACTTAAGCCTTCCAATGTACAACAACTGAAAGGCATACTTCCCAAAGCCGAATACGAAGGTTTATACGTTGATAACACCACAAACAAAATATATGTGCTATGCAAAGACTGTAATATCGGAAACGAAGGTGTACTGAACGGCGGTTATATAATTGATGCTACCGATGAAAATAACTTGAAGCAGACGGGTACTTTTCAAATAGCCTTACCGAAATTATCTAAAAAAAGCGGGGTTGACGAGGCGTTTCATCCCTCAGCACTCGCTAAGAATCCTGTAAACGGCCTATGGTACATACTTTCTGCAACCAACAATCTTTTGTTGATAACAGATGCTCAGTGGCGTATAAAGGCAACCTACAAACTTCCACATTCACGCTTTACTCAGCCTGAGGGTATCGCTTTTGATAAAGAAGGAAACCTGTATATTTCTAACGAGGGAGACGAATTTGAAAACGGTAATATCCTTAAGTTTACCTACAACAAGCCTGCGGTAAAAAAATAATTTATTCCCCCTATAGCTTTTAACCTATATGAGGTTATTCCGATAAAACCATTTTTGTAGTTTCCGGCTTAGTTAAGCAGTTACTTAGCCTGCGATTACCGCTCATAATACAATCAGACTACGTACAAAGAGTTTTTAATAACGCATAGATATAAAGTAACTATAATAATAGTGGATATTATTATGATGAATTATTAAATGTAATTACAGCAAGTTATATTTAAAGCTAATTAGCTGAACCATTACATGAAGTATTTTTTACCTCTATATTTAGCGTTTGTAATGGGTTTAACCGTATGTGCAACAACCTATGCACAATCCATAAAAAATGATAGCATCACCGTTGCCATTGCACCCCAATACAATAGGGTAAGTAATTTACACAGAGTATTTTTAGGCGAGAATTATCGCAGGCTTTGGGCCGTTCCGGTTAAACTACGGGTTCTGCATTTACAAAAGGAAAAAGGTGGGCTGTTAATTGAACGGAAAGGCGGTGGCATGCAAACATCATCGCTGCGGCTAAAAGATACAAGCGGGCAGGAATGGGTTTTGCGCTCTGTTCAAAAAGATGCCGCAAGAGTTTTATCGCCTAAGCTCCGTCAGTCTGTTGCGCGCGATATTCTGCAGGATCAGGTATCAACCGCTAATCCTTTCGCAGCACTCACTGTACCCCCTCTCGCGGAGGCCTTGGGCATTGAGCATACTCATCCGGAAATAGTTTACCTCGCTGATGAGGAAGCTTTAGGGGAATACAGAAAAGACTACGCGAACAAGGTATATCTCTTTGAAGAACGACAGCCTGAGGATGCCACTAAGACCGACAACACCTTTAAGGTACAGAAAAAAATACGAGAGGATAATGATGTAACCTTTGATGCAAAAATAGTGTTGAGAGCCCGGTTATTGGATATGATCTTGGGAGATTGGGACCGGCACGAGGATCAATGGAGATGGGAGAAACATAAAAGCGGGAAGCAGACAGTTTATATCCCCATACCTCGCGACCGCGACCAGGTATACTACAAAACTTCCGGCATACTTCCCTGGATTGTTGCTCATCAATGGTTAAAATCTAAATTTCAACCCTACCAACAAAACATAAGAGACGTTAAAGCGTGGAATATCAACGCGCAATATTTTGATCGGTATTTTTTAAATGGATTAGATGAAGCTGATTGGCATGAACAGATCAGCTACATACAGCAACACCTGACGAACGAGGTAATTGAGGCTGCATTTAAACGGCTCCCCCATAAAATTTACGAACTGTCGGCAGCGCAGCTCATTAACATCATGAAAGCCCGGAGAGACCACATGCCGGACTGGGGCATGACTTATTACTATTTCCTGGCGCAAATTGTAGATGTACCGACATCTGATAAACGCGAAAAATTTGATGTAAATTATTTACCGGATAGTTCTATTGATGTTACCGTGCATAAAATCGCCAAAAGTAACGAGGAAAAACAGGTTATCTACCACAGAACGTTTATTGCTCAACAAACTAAAGAAATAAGGCTTTATGGCTTTGATGGCGATGATGATTTTAATGTATCCGGAGCCGGTAAATCGCCCATAAAAGTGCGCTTGATAGGTGGCAGCGGTATAGATACATTTAATTTCGCCGATAATGTAAAGAATAAGCATAGGCTATTGGTGTATGATCGGCCTGACCAGGAGAATGTTATTTCAGGAAAATCTAAAGCTACTTTAAGACTTTCTACCGATACAGCAGTAAATACCTACAACCGGGAAAATTACAAGTTTGACCGATCGGAGCCGATTATTCTGGCCAATTATAATAATGATTACGGGCTATCATTGCTTGCCGGTTTTGCCATTACTAAGCACGGTTTCAGAAAAGAGCCATATGCTTCACGGAACGAGTTTTTAGTTAATTATTCGTTGGCAAGGCATTCATTTGAGCTAACCTACCAGGGCATTTTCAAAAAGGCTGTAGGCAATAATGACCTTAACATCAATGTACATTCGCTTGGCCCCAACCGTGTCAACAACTTTTTTGGCATTGGTAACGAAACCGTTTTTGAGCAGAATCATTTAACCGATGAAAAGGGCGATCTGCAAAAGCCCATCGAATACTATCGCAACCGGTATGATCTGGTGAATGCCAATATCAGTTTGTCGCATAATTTTAATAAACTCATTATATATGCGGGTTTAGCAGGGCAATACTACACCAGTAATGCCGGCAGTAATAACCTAAAATTCCTACAGGCTTATGATCTATCCCACCCCGATCAAAATGTTTTTTCCAGCAGGACCTACGCCGGATTCATTACGGGTTTTACCTATGATACCCGTAACAGTGTTATCCCTACTAAAGGCATTTACTGGACAACTAATATAACCGGCCTGCAACAACTCAATAATGCTCATAAACAGTATGCGCAATTATCTACAGAGTTTAGCTTTTTCCTCAATCCTGGAGGCGACTCTACGTTAATTATTGCCAACAGAACAGGCTGGGGTACAACAATAGGTAATGCCGAATATTTCCAGCAACTAAAACTTGGGGGATTGCAAACTTTAAGGGGTTACCATACATGGCGGTTCACCGGCAAGAGCATGGCCTACAACGGATTAGAACTACGGCTTAAAGTCTTGAATTTTAATTCTTACCTTTTCCCGGGCTCTATTGGTATTACGGGATTCAACGATGTAGGCCGTGTTTGGGTGCCGGGCGAGGCGTCCTCCAAGTGGCATGATGGTTACGGTGGTGGAATATTTATTAATCCCGCCGATCTGATATCCATTCAATATTCACAAGGCTTTTCTACTGAAGGATCAATACATTATTTATCATTTAACTACCGATTTTAGGCGTCAATTATCATTTTGAGTTACTTTGACCCAATCTACCATCATTTTTGCTTTGCCGGCACGTATTGAATCTAATGTTTTCTGTGATAAGCCAAAATAAGGTTTTTTAATGCCATTCACCTTAAAAGGGTAAACCCCTCCCACCGCGAAGTTCAGGATAAGATATTGCTTGTTGGTAAATACCCAGTTGCCATAATGTTCGGCCATTGCTTTATTTACCCTGAACATAGGTACTCCATCATATTTAAACAGTAGGCTTTGAGGGGTCCACTCAACCGAATAAACATGCCAGTGCGTAACATCATTCTCCCGGCTAAAATACATTCGGTTCACAAATGGCGTTTCGCCACTGTAATGCGGTCCGTGAACGGCAGCGCTTGCCCAGTCAGCTTCGCCAACAAACTCCATAATATCTGTTTCGCCGCAATCGGGCCAGTTACCATACCCTAACATCCACCATGCCGGCCATAAGCCATCGCCAGCTGTCATTTTAATACGCGCTGACGCAGTACCATAGGTAAAATCAAACTTATCTTTAGTATTAATACGGCCCGATATGAAATCAAACTGCTGGCCATCGAATGTTTTAAATCCAGGCGAGTACACAGGGCTCAATACCAGGGCTCCGTTGGTAGCCCCCTCTGCATTACCTTTAGTGAAAGATATCACCTTGCCCGAATCTACGTAAGCCTGTAACTCATCGTTAACGTGCATGCCTGTTACAACAGGTGTCCATTTACTACGGTCAAGCTTACCTTTTGCGAAGTCATCAAAGAAAATTGTTCTGCTGGCCAAAACAGGAGTCCTTTTGCTTTTTACCTGCGTATAACCAACGCTTGTATAGACGGTGAAGATTAAAACAAGCAAATATTTACAATACATAATCATATTTTCTTACCAACTAATGTACAACTAATTACGGGGCATGCGCATAATTATTTGTTACAGGTGTAGCATACTGTTTGATAAATTCGTAACTAAAATTAAACCATATCATGAAAAAGACGATAGCACTTCTGGTAGTAATGTTTGTTGTTACTATTGCCTGCAAAAAGATCAACAAACTATGTGGCTGCGAACCACCTATAAGAGTTCCCGATGTTAATTTTGCCGTAATAAATGCCGACGGGACAGACCTGCTTGACGATAAAAAAAATGGTGCTTTTACACCATCGAAAATACAATTTTACACTAAGGACGCTTCTGGTCAGGCCACACCACTCCAGTTTTCACTCAAGCCACCAATGATCTATGGCGAAAAAGCATTTCAGTATTATTCGCTCTATTTACCAGTAAATTTTTTGGTTAACTCGGTTGATAAAGTATTCTATCTGAAGCTTAATAAAGAATACAAATTGAAAGCAGTAATGAATACCAGCAAATATAATATAGATGAGCTGCTGATAGATGATAAGCCGTTAACAAAAGACGATAGTGAACTTAAAAGATACGCTAATATGTATTACATCTCTCTTTAAGCGCCTGCTTCTGCAGCTGTATACTGATGTTCATGAGCAGCCTTTTTATACTCTTTCTGTAAAACCCTTGCAGTTTGTGTGCTTCCATCGTGGCTCCAGCCAGGTGGGTTAAACAAGTATTTAACCTTATTACCAAATCCGGGGGCTTTTCGCACATCGGCAATAAGCGCCTTCCACTCGTGGAAAATCACGTTAACCGGCCCCATATCCTCAGGCTGATGCGTAAGGCCGTACTTTACAGGTTCATCAGCATCTTCGTCATGAAAAGTTCCGAAAAGCCTGTCCCAGATGATGAATACCATCCCCATGTTTTTATCAAGGTAACGAATATTTGAAGCGTGATGAACCCGGTGATGTGCCGGCGTTACAAATATCCACCCATACCATTTAGGCAGAGGCACTTTATATTGGGTATGCACCATGTTACCGTATAATTGAGTAACCAGGTAAGCGTATAAAATATCCACAGCGTTAAAGCCCATCAATGCCAATGGCAAATAGAAAAATGTACGGTACAACGGCTCAAAAACCGTTGAGCGGAAACCCGTGGTAAAATTAAAATGCTCTGATGAATGATGGGTTACGTGCATGGCCCAAAACAGCCTGCAATAATGGCCGGTGTAGTGCAAAACCCAGTATAGAAAATCCTGCGCTATTACCAGTACAAACCAGTACCAAAAGGTGTTATGTATCTCAAACAGGCGAAATTGCCATGCAAAATGCAACAAGAAAAACGTACTGCCATTAACAGCCAGGTTAAGGATAAAGGCAAGGGATGTTAGATAAATATTCGTCAGCGTATCGCGCTTTTCGTAGTATTTGCGGTTTTCGCGATAGCTAAACCACATCTCTGTTAGCGTAAGCAGGATAAGTAAACTTACCAATACGATAACGGCTTCTGAACGTGAATCTATAGACGACATTTATAATGCTGCGTAATACCTTAAGCTGTCGCAAATTTCGGCAGGTGTGCATACATTGTCAATACTATATTGTCCTATACGTGTCAATAAAGTAAAGTTAATATTGCCGTTCTCGTTCTTTTTATCGTTTTGCATGTGCTGCAAAAGGGTATCAAAAGTATCTTCCTGTAGATCATACTTTGGATAAAGCTTCATCAACACGTTGGTGATCTCCGCAAGCTCATCATCCGGTAAACCTATCTTTTTATTAGAAAGCCATGCTTCGCATATCATGCCGATAGCGATCGCTTCGCCATGAGTAAGGTGGCTATCATCATTCATTAACGACCATGTTTCTACCGCGTGGCCAATGGTATGCCCCAAATTTAAAGCCTTTCGGAAGCCTTTTTCATGGGGGTCTTCTATCACCACTTCATTCTTGATCTCAACTGAACGATGCACCAGTTCTACAGATGGCAAGCTAAGGTCGCTTGTTTTCAGAGCGTCCCAGTAAGCTCTGTCAACTATCAAACCATGTTTCAGCATCTCGGCAAGGCCCGATAAGATCTGACGCGGGGGCATAGTCTGTAAAAAATTCACATTGATAAAAACCGCTTTCGGCTGTGTAAATGTGCCAATGATATTTTTTACACCATCCAGGTCTACGCCGGTTTTGCCGCCAACAGATGCATCTACCTGGGCAAGCAGTGATGTAGGTACCTGCACAAAATCTATCCCGCGTTTATAGGTCGATGCAACAAAGCCGCCCATATCGGTAATTACACCGCCGCCAACGTTGATCATCAAAGCCTTACGGTCGGCACCAAAATCAATAAGCATTTTCCAGATACCGGCACAAAAATCAATATTCTTGCTTTCTTCACCGGCGTTAACTTCTATGATGTCCGTTTTATCAAGATGGGCAAGAGCTGTTTGTATGGCAGGTAAACAGTACTCTCCCGTGTTTTCGTCGGTAAGGATAAACAAGCGCGAATAATTGCCGCGCTCCACAAAATTTACAAGTTCCTGTACGGTATTCTCAAAAAATATAGGGTAGCTGTCGCTTTGAATGGTTGGCATGGGCAAATCTTAAATCACTTTTATTTGCTGGCCACGAAATTCAACTACGTCGCCGGCTTTTACTTTAAGGCGTTTGCGATAATCAACCTGACCGTTGTATTTTACTTCACCTTCGGCAACAAATATCTGTGCTTCCCCGCCGGTTTGCACCAGGTTAACCGCTTTAAGCAGCTGTATCATTGAGATATAATCGCCCTCTACCTTAAATTCAATCATGGTTGGCAAAATTAAACTATTCGTACAATAATGAGTTATCATTTTATAATTTTGCAATCGGTTAGGAGTTTATAATAGTAGCCTACACTTAGTGAAAAATTCACCAGGTTTGTTGGGCTAACTTATTCCGCCCCGAACGCCGTACAATACATGAACGAAAAACTGTCCTTCGAAAATACCGAGATCGCTTTCCGCCACTCAACAGATGCTGATCTTAACCGCGCTTACTGGCTATTTAAGGTTATTAACGTTAACTTTTTGGTAAAAATAGGCCCACCAATTACCAACTTCGCCATGAATATTGGGTTGCCTATAAAAGGGCTTATCAAAGCAACCATATTTAAACATTTCTGCGGTGGTGAAACTATCGAAGAATGTTCAAAAACCACGGCTAACCTGGCTGCAGGAGGCGTAGGGACTATTTTAGATTACTCGGTAGAGGGTGAAGATAGCGAACAGGTTTTTGACAGCACGCGTGACGAGATCATCCGTACCATACTTACTGCTGCAAAAAGCAAAAGCATACCGCTTACCGTTTTTAAGGTTACCGGTGTTGCACGTTTTGCGCTTTTGGAAAAACTTGATGCAGGTTTAAAACTAAGCGTAGACGAGCAACTTGAATGGCAAACCGCGCAAGACAGGGTATTGGCCATTTGCGAGATGGCCCATTCTGAGGGCGTGCCGGTAATGATAGATGCGGAAGAGAGCTGGATACAAAAAACAATAGACCACCTGGCTTTAAACATGATGCGTTTCTTTAACAAGGAAACGAACATTGTTTACAACACCTATCAATTATATCGCCATGATAAGCTGGCTTCGCTGATTGCCGACCATGCTGTTGCCGAAACAGAAGGCTTTATACTTGGTGCTAAAATTGTGCGCGGTGCTTATATGGAAAAAGAGCGTAAACGTGCCGAAGAAAAAGGTTATCCCTCACCTATCCAGCCCAACAAAGAAGCTACCGACCGCGATTACAACGACGCCATAATCTATTGCGCAGATAACGTGAACAACATTGCCTTCGTTGCCGGAACCCATAACGAAGAAAGCTGCCGCTTACTAGCCGACTTGCTAAACGAGAAAAAGATAGAGCATAAAAACCCTCACGTGTACTTCTCACAGCTATTAGGCATGAGTGATAACTTAAGCTTTAACCTTGCTAACGCTAACTACAATGTAGCCAAATACGTGCCCTATGGCCCTGTTAAAGCGGTACTGCCTTATTTGTTCCGCCGTGCGCAGGAAAATACTGCTATTGCCGGGCAAATGAGTAGAGAGTTAAGCTTGATAAGTAAAGAGCGCAAGCGCAGAGCAGCAAAAGCTTAATTTACACTTTAATCTAAAAGGTGTTCGCGCCCGGCAAACTGCTGTATGGTATCAGGCGCGGTCATTAAAAAGGTTTGTATACCTAAGGTTTTGGCTGCGTCCAAATGTTGCGGAGAATCGTCAATAAATAATGTTTCTTCTGCTTTGAGGTCATTCTCTTCCAGTACCTGCTTAAAAATGGCTATTTCGGGCTTACGTTTACCGATAAGGTGCGAGTAATAAGTTTTATCGAACAAGTGCTCGTTATCGTTAAAACCAAAGTCGGTTTTAAGATAGTTCATGATGTAATTATAGTGGATATCGTTAATGTTGCTCAACAAAAACGTACGGTACTTTTCTTTTAGCTTTAATAACAAATCGTGGTTGCCAGGGGCTATACCTATGAGCAAACTATTCCAGGCATCAGTGATCTGTTGATCTGTTACATTGGCATTACCTATCTTTTGCTTAACGTAAGAACGAAACTCGCTGGCGCTTACCTCGCCCCTGTCAAACTTATCAAATATCTGATCTTGTTGCCTGTGACCAAAAAACTCTTCGGGATTTGCAATCCCCAACTGCCTGAAAGCTTCCTGACTGCGTTTAAAATCAATTGAAAAAATTACGTTTCCGTAATCAAATATGATGTTTTTGATATTGTGCATACTTGCTTATTTGCTATTGCAATAATATTGCTTTCTAATTGTATGTTTTGCTGCTGTACGATAATTTTTGGCACGATGGTAGTATGTAAGTAGCATTCCACACTTAATTGCGTATATATGGGTTTACATGTCATCTATGTAACCATATTGCAATACTACAAATGTTGATTTTATTTTATGTATAAACTACTTGCCGCTGCGTTTCTATGTTTGCTTACTGCCACCACCTACGGACAAAATGCAACCACAATAGTACCCGGTAACAATACGGTTAGAGATACAGCTAACCAAACAGATGTGATAGACATCTACAGATCGATATTTAAACCCAAAACAAGAAAACCTCGCTTTTCTGAAGATAAAACCGTTTATTTCTCCATATTGCCCTTCGGTGGGCAAGTACCGGGCGGTACCGGTAAGGCACTAATAACCAGCACAACAGCGGGTATTTACCTTGGCCCAAGGCAAACCACTAACATCTCAAGCGCCACATTCACACCCTATCTCAACTTCAGAGGTAGGTTTGGTTTACCACTACGTACCAGCATATGGTTACCCAATAATAAATGGACCGTACAAGGTGATACGCGTTTTTTAGTATACCCGCAATATACATGGGGATTGGGTAATAAAAACGGCTATCTTGATCGCACTCTGGTTGATTACAAATACATCCGTTTTTATCAAAGTGTTTTAAAACGCCTTAAGCCGTATCTATTTGCCGGTATAGGTTATGATCTCGATTACAGGATAGATGTAAGGAGCGATGAGCCCAATATTGACCTGAAAGAGTTTACCGGCTACAATTACGGTGTTAATGGTAACTCATTCTCCTCGGGTGTTACCCTAAACCTTTTGTATGATACCCGCAATAATTCCATTAACCCATTACCGGGTGCGTACGCCAATGTTATCTACCGCGTTAACCCCAAGTTTTTGGGAAGCCAGGAGAACTGGACTTCGCTATATGTAGATGTGCGTAAGTACATTTCTATGAATCCCGGAAAACCGAATCAACAAAACACCCTTGCTTTTTGGTCATATTTATGGAAGGCATTCTCGAACAAAACCCCATATCTGGATTTACCAAGTACAGGTTGGGACCCCTATAATCGCTCCGCACGAGGTATAGATCAAAACCGATATCGCGGTAGAACGCTTTTATATTTTGAGACAGAGTATCGCAGAGATATTACTAATGACGGGCTGCTTGGTTTTGTTGTGTTTACTAACGTTAACACGGTAAGCGGTTCAAAAAGCCTGTTCACGTCATGGCATCCTGCAGCGGGCACAGGTTTACGTATTAAATTTAACAAAGGTGCAAACACCAATATTGGTGTCGATTATGGCTTTAGCCAGGGTTACCGTGCTATTATGCTGAACTTAGGCGAAGCATTTTAAGATTTGATATTGAGTCAGTTACTAATAGCCGAATATATTGCCCTAAAAACTTTAAAAAAAATTAGCCTACACTTTGGCAAAGTGACCCTAATTGCGTAATATTGCGCCTCGAAAATATCGAATATTTTCAGCGCCTATAGCTCAGTCGGTTAGAGTAGAAGACTCATAATCTTTTGGTCCCTGGTTCGAGCCCAGGTGGGCGCACTGAGTAGACAGTAACTACACGTAAACACCCTCTAAATAAATATTTAGAGGGTTTTTTATTATCTACTCTTAGCCAAACAAAGCCAAGTCTTTTTCCCTTGCGATTTATGCTGGGCTTAAAGATAGTTACTTTGCGGTTCTAACGGCGATCACTTATATTCGATCACAAACTCTTCAACCGGGTTGCGTACTTTTTTCATTGACGCAAGCCAATCGTTCTCGTCGCGGTAGCCTAAATATAACAAGGTTACGCTTTTGAGTCCTTTCTGCTTAAGGTTCAGCAATTCATCAACAAGCGCATTGTTGAAACCTTCCGCGGGAGTGCTGTCTACCTTAAGTTCTGCAGCTTGTGCAATAGCCATTGCGAAGGCGATGTATGATTGCCTTGCGGTGTGCACAAAGTTTTCCTCTGCAGTTTCATTCAGGTAAAGGTTTTTAATCTTATCCGTGTAGCTGCTAAATCTTCCGCGTGGCAAATCTCTTTCGTCGGTAATGCGGTCATAAATAGTATCTATCCGTTCTGCGGTATATCTGTCCCAAGCTGCAAATACAAGCACGTGCGAGCAATCAACCATTACTTCGGGATTAAGCGAACTTGGTGCAAGCTTTTCTTTAATATCCTGATTGGATACCACAAGCACCCGAAACTGCTGCAAACCTGAAGAGGTTGGCGCCAACCGGGCGGCTTCTATAATTTTATCAACATCTTTCTGACTCACTTTTTTAGTCGGGTCATATTTTTTAGTGGCATATCGCCACTTTAAATCATCTATTAATGACATTTTTATAAATTTTAGAAACAGCTGACTTGAATAATTTCAAGCCAGCTGTCGAAATTTTATTGATTAGTAACTGCTAATTTAACATCCACGTTACCACGTGTAGCGTTAGAGTATGGGCACACCTGGTGTGCTTTAGCTACCAGTTCGTTAGCCTTATCCAAATCAATTTCTTTGATGTTTACATCAAGCTCTACTGACAGTCCAAAACCACCGGCGTCGTTTTGTCCGATACTTATTTTCGCGGTTACTGTGGTATCACCAGTAGTAACTTTTTCCTGTTTGATCACTAAGTTTAGTGCACTATCAAAACAGGCGGCATAACCTGCCGCGAACAATTGCTCGGGGTTGGTATAGTTGTCATTAGCACCGCCAAGCGCTTTAGGCATCCTGACCTCCAGATTTAACACACCGTTACTACTTTGTACATGGCCATTACGGCCTCCGGTCGCGGTTGCATCCGCCGTATATAATGTTTTCATTTTTCTGTTTTTATATAAAGCAACTATTATTTTAAACGGTTGATCATTTTTTCAGCAACACTTTCTGAAGATGCCGGATTTTGGCCGGTGATCAGTAACCCGTCTTCAACCACATGTACACCCCAGTCATCTACTTTGCTATAGTTTCCACCCAGGTTTTTCAGTTCATTTTCAACTAAGAAAGGCACCACATCGGTAAGTTTAACGGCCGCTTCTTCTGTATTAGAAAAACCGGTAACATTTTTACCTTTTACAAACGGCTCTCCGTTTTCAAACTTCACATTCTTGAAAGCCCCGGGTGCATGGCAAACCGCCCCTACTAATTTGCCGCTGTTATAAAAATCGAGTATCAACTGAGCCGATTTTGTATCATTGGCCAAATCCCAAAGCGGACCATGACCACCCGGATAAAAGATAGCATCAAAATCTGACGCATTCATTTCATTAAGCTTATGGGTATGAGTAATAACATCCTGCACTTTAGCATCATTATAATAGCGTTTGGTAGCCTCAGTTTGTGCAGATGGCGCTTCGCTGTTAGGATCAATAGGTGCCTGCCCACCTTTAGGGGTGGCTACTGTAACCTCGTAACCAGCATCAGTAAATTTGTAATAAGGTGCAGCGAATTCTTCTACCCAAAAACCTGTTTTGTGGCCGGTATCGCCAAGTTTGTCATGTGAAGTAACTACAAATAAAATTTTCATTGGTGGATCTTTTTAATGATATAATTATTGATTTTTCTTGGTGAGCGCATTGGTACTCCATAGCGCCCATAGGATAAGGATCGGCTGAAAAAAGAGTCTTATAAACCTTGCCTTGTCGGTGTTAAGGCCGAAGGTATCAACTTTATTAACGTACTGCGATATATTGCCAGGGAAGATCAATATAAAGAAAACGGCCGCGGTGATGCCTACCCACTTTTTATACCGAACCGCGAAAATGAGTGTTAAACCCAAACTGATCTCTACTATTCCGGATAGGATAACCGTCAAATCCGGATCAACAGGGAGCCACCCGGGCACCTGTGCTAAAAACTCTGACCGGTTAAAGGTAAGGTGACTTACACCGGCGAAAGTCAAAAAGGCACCCAGAATAATGCGGGCAATATTTTGTGTTACTGCACGCATTTATTTTCCTAAAGCTTTATTTAACAGTACCTTAAGTTGACTCAATTCATCTAAGGATATATTAGAACACCTAATCAATTCCATTGGGATGTGCTTTGCGCTTTCTTTCAATTTAATTCCTGAGGCTGTCAAAGAGATCATAACGATCCGCTCATCTTGTTTGCTACGGGTCCTGTTTACAAGGCCTTTTTGTTCTAATCTTTTTAATAACGGCGTAAGCGTGCCGGTGTCCAGATATAGTTTCTCGCCTAATTGATTTACCGTTTGCTCTCTGTGCTCCCAAAGAACCATTAATACCAGATATTGTGGATAGGTAATATCCAGTTGAGCCAGCAACGGCCTGTAAAGATTGGTCAGGTTCCTGGAGAATGCGTATGCCGGGAAACATATCTGATCTTCAAGCTTTAACAAATTTTCCATATACATTTAACGTTGTATATCAAAAAATGTTTTGCACAATATAATTTTTCACAACATTAATTAGGTTAATTGATAGCTGGCAGGATATATTTATTTTTCCTTAGCTATTATTGGTAAAAAGTGTTAAAAATATATTTGCTTTTGAAAACGAATTATCTTTATAGCTTTAAGCACTCACATTAGCTTAAACATCAAGAATATGTCTGCAAATAAGATACAAAAAATAGAAGATCATTTCATATACAGAATTGGCTGGTTACGCGCGGGGGTGTTGGGTGCAAATGATGGAATATTATCAACTACAAGTTTGGTGATTGGTGTTGCGGCGGCCACATCAGACAGAGGCACTATTGCTTTAACCGCATTATCAGGTTTAATTGCAGGTGCTATGTCTATGGCGGCAGGTGAGTATGTTTCTGTAAGCTCACAGGAAGAAACCGAAAAAGCGGACATTGCCCGTGAAAAGGCTGAACTTCGGGATATGCCTGAGCAAGAACTACAGGAAATTATTGAGATTTATAAAGGTAGAGGTTTAAATGCTGCTCTCGCTGAAGAAGTTGCTGTTGCACTTACCAAACATAATGCTTTAGAGACTCACCTGCGCGACGAACTCGGCATGACAGAGATTTCAGCGGCAAATCCATTACAAGCCGCTCTGGCTTCTTTTGTTTCCTTTATTATAGGGGCAATATTGCCTTTGCTTGTAGCCTTTCTGGCGCCATTGAAAGCCATGGTTTTGTGGCAATACGTTTGTTCTATCCTATTTCTAATGGTATTAGGTGGTATTTCTGCAAAGACAGGCGGAGCACCTGTTGCCAGGGGCGTGATTAAGGTATGTCTATGGGGAACTATAGCAATGGCTACAACGGCGCTAATAGGCCATCTTTTTGGAACGCATATCGTTTAGATAAGTAATTGCTTATTGAGTATGCATAGCTTTGACAATGTTTCTTGTA
Organism: Mucilaginibacter sp. MD40; assembly: GCF_002288635.1. Taxonomy (GTDB): domain Bacteria; phylum Bacteroidota; class Bacteroidia; order Sphingobacteriales; family Sphingobacteriaceae; genus Mucilaginibacter. The sequence goes on from NZ_NRSW01000001.1 coordinate 2,918,717, forward strand.
AGCCGTTGCAGCAAGGTAGCATCCTCGGTAACAATGTCAGCATCCGCCACCATTCCCTGTTTAAGCCTGATATTCTTTTTTATGTCAGATCGGCGGGCATCTAAGGTAACCCTTGATGTAAAAATGCTATCCCTGTATGGAACATCGGCAATATAAGTTATGCGGCCTTTCAGCATACCAAATTCCTCAAAACGATAGCCTTTAAGTTTAATCAAAACCTCCTGCCCTTGTTTTACCTTTCCCATGTTATCCTGCGGAATATTCATTTCGCCAAAGAACTTATCATTACCAGCATTAATATAAAATATGTCTGTTGATGGTGATACGAGTTGATTCTCCTGTATATTCCCTGCAAATGTTATCCTCCCGCTTTCCGGAGCAGCCAGCACGTATTTATTTTTCCAATCCTCGGCCTGGCTTATTAAACTATTAAGTGCCTGTGAAAACTTCTCTTTTTCTTCGCTTATTTGGTTATCCAGTTCTAATATTTCCTTTTGTTTGGCAAGTAAATTAGTGCGGGCACTTATTAAGGCGGCCTGGGTTTGTATCAACGGGGCTTTTCGCGCGATATACTTGCTCTCCTGTTGCCTCAATTCCGAAGGCGTTTCTACTTTTTGATCAGCAAGCTTGCGGTGCATTTTAAATTCTTCTTCGGCCAAACCGGCGTCACGCTGTTGCAGGTCGCGTTCGCTGTTTAACTGTGTTATTTGCTGAGCAAGGCTTTGTATGTCTTTGTTTAAATAATCGCGCTTTTTTAATAAAAATCCACTTTGTACAGTTGTGGTATAACTTAATAACGACTGATTAAAGGTTTGAAATGCTGATTGTAATTCGCCAAGTTGATTATAGCTTTCCTGGGTAGAAAAATAGCTTTTAACAACAACTTTACCCATACCAAATAGCTGCTGTAATTGCTTCAAAGCAGACAAAAGCTGTAACACTTGCGGGTGACTGGCCGTGCTCTCGACATATGCCAAAGGTTGCCCGGCAGTTACTTGAGCATTGTTAGCAATAAGTAACTTCTCTAACCTCCCGGTTACTTTAGGAACTATAGGCTTGGCCGCATTGGGCGAAGTTATTTTAAGACTGGCTTTTACAATGTCCGGGTATTTTATTAGAGCTGATAAACTTAATATGAGCAACAAAATACTAAAAAAACACCTATTCCCCATCGTAATATCCATCCGGGTGGCGCGGTTATAATATCTTGCATATCGTCACTGTGCCTGCTTTCTGCAGTAACTTCTTTTATTAGTGGCATAATAAATATCAGGTTCCTAATTCAAGTTGATTTTTTACCAATTCATAGTACTTGCCCCGTAAATCGGTAAGCTGTGTATGTGTACCCTGCTCAATTATTGTCCCTTTTTCTAATAAAACAATATTATCAGCATTGCTTACTGTACTTAACCGATGTGCTACTATGACAACTGTACGGCCACTAAAAAATTGCTGCATGTTGTTCATAATTACACGTTCATTATTGGCATCAAGCGAGTTGGTGGCCTCATCAAAAAATATATACTCAGGGTTTTTATAAACTGCACGGGCTATCAACAGCCGCTGGCGCTGCCCCTGACTGATGCCATTTCCCTCTGCCCCTATTTTGGTTTTTAATCCCAATGGCAACCCATCTATGAGATCTTGTATGTTGGCTACTTCAATAGCATGCCGCAGCTTGTCTTTATCGGGGTGGTCATCTCCTACGGCGATATTCCTTTCTATACTGTCAGAAAAAATAAACCCATCCTGCATAACTACGCCGCATGAACTTCGCCAGCGTTTAAAGCCAATATGACTTAATAGTTGCCCACCTACCTTTATTTCGCCCTTGTTAGGTTCATAAAAACGGAGTAACAGTTTTAAAATGGTTGTTTTACCGCTTCCGCTCATACCAACTATGGCAGTAGTTTTTCCCTGAGGTATCTCCAAGTTGATGTCCTGCAAAACTGATTCATTACCCGCGCCGGGGTACTTAAAAGTAAGGTTATTAAGACTTATAGTAAGGCTTGCAGGCAGTGTGTGGTTAAATTCCTTTTCCGCAGGTTCTTCATCATCCATATCATGTATCTCATTCAAACGTTCCAGACTAATTTTCGCATCCTGGAAATTTTGTATGAAAGCTAAAAACTGCTGTACAGGCGCGTTTAACTGGCCAATGATGTATTGTACGGCCATCATGGCACCAAGTGTTAATTGCCCGTCAATTACCGCTTTAGCGCTTAAAAAAGTAATGAGCAGGTTGGTAGTTTCGTTTATAAGCGTTGAGCCGCCCTGCTGATACTGGCTTAAAGCTAAACTTTTAACGTTAAACTTAAATAAGCGCGCCTGCAGATGTTCCCACTCCCAGCGTTTTTGCTGTTCGCAGTTATTGAGCTTTATCTCCTGCATGCCATTCACGAGCTGAACAATACTGCTTTGGTTTTTTGCGGATATTTCAAAGCTCTTGTAATTAATATCGCGCCGGCGTTTAAGGAAGGCAACTATCCAGCCAGTGTACAATATGCTGCTAACCACATACACAAAGAAAATGGCAATATTGTAATAGGCCAATACCACTGAAAAAATCAGCAAGTTGAACATTGAGAACAGTGTACTCAGTGTCGATCCTGTAAGGAAGCTCTCTATGCGGCGCTGATCGTTCATACGCTGCATGATATCACCTGTCATTTTAGTATCAAAGAAACTAATGGGCAGCTTCATCAGCTTGATCAGGAAATCCGTAAGGATGGAGATATTTACACGGGTACTGATGTGTAGTAGTATCCATGAACGTATAAACTCCACACTAACACGGCCTACAATGAGCATGGCTTGCGCAATGATAACGATGTATACGAAATTTAGGTTACGGGTATTTATGCCAATATCTACAACGGATTGTGTAAGGAAAGGAGTTATTAGCTGAAGTAGGCTGCCTATGCCCAGTCCGAATAACAACTGCATCACCAATCGCCTGTAAGTAACCAGGTAACGCAAAATTATTCCCCAGCTAACGGCACCGCTTTTCTCATTCTCCTGTTCATAAAAGTATGGAGTTGGCGATAATAGCAAAACTATACCTTCTTGTTTTTCTGTATCTGAAGCCCAATTTTTCAAGAATTCTGCTTCGATCAATGTTACCAGGCCACTTCCAGGATCGGCAATATAATAACGCCCTTTTTTGATTTTATAAAGCACCACAAAATGGTTTTGCCGCCAATGCAATATGCAGGGCAACTCTGCTTCGTTAAGGTCCTGTAAATTAATTTTTGCGCCAAGTGATCTGAAACCAATTTTTTCGGCGGCATCACTTATGCCTAAAAGCGACACCCCTTCCCTATTGATCTCACAAAGCTGTCTGAGCGTTTGTATCTTAAAATTACGGCCGTGATATTTTGCCACCATCCTTAAACAGGTGGGACCGCAGTCCATTTGATCAGGTTGTTTGTAGAAGGGGAAAGGCATCGGTTAAGGTAATAAAGCTTAAATACAAGTGAAAGTTTAATTTGAAGTTAATCAAAATAAAGAGCATTTGATGGAGTAATTGCAATTATTTGATAAGAGTGTTACGAGCAACAAATAATTATTAATGGTGGACAATAATTAGCGATGACTTTTAACTAATAATTTCAATTCTCAGTCTTTCATCATCGCTAATATTCTTATCTACAATCTACATCTGTGCAACAATCATTATCAGAACAATAAGTATCTGCAGCAGTTTGACAATCTGTAACGGATCCTCCACAAGATGTAGTTGAAGGAACATTAGCGCAACCTGATGAAGAATCCCAAGCCCATGTGCAAATAACAGGTGCCGCTTTTCCACCTAAAACATTTTTCATCTCGAATCGTGAGAGCTTTAGAAATTTAGACATAATACAAGTATTTAAATTATTCATTTGCCATATCCACGCCTTGGCAATTTCGGCTGTATGCAGGAAAAAGTACATACTCCTTTACTTTCGCGAGAAGTTTCTATAAATTATCAAAGAATCGAAGAGTAACGTATTTCTGTTTTAATTTAAACAAAAACGTTATAATATCTTGTAAAATTTGCCGATAATTAGAAAGCATATCATGGAATATTAGAGTGATGATTAGATTTTTGTAATATGCTTATATTTTGTTCCCCTGTAACGTTAATTATCTCAAACAATAATCCAAAATCATGCTTCTAATTTACTTTCCTCAAAACATCAACAAACCCAGCGTCCGAAGGTCTTAAATCATTAGTTTCAATTCGTTTACCAGTCTTATCGTAAAGGAAATAATTGGGCAATGAGTTAATTTTATAGAACCTCGCAAAATCAGATAAAAAATTACCCGACACTATATAATTATTGTCCTCAAGTTTAAGTGCTGCGGATTTGTTTTTCCATGCCACTTTATCCTTATCAAAGGACAAGTAAATAAAATCAACCTTTCCCTTAAACTCCTGTTGAAGTTTCTTCTCAAAAGGCATTTCCTTAATACAGGGTACACACCAGCTTGCCCAGCAGATGATAAGTACAGGCTTTTTATTAAAAAAATTACTGATATTTTTATACTGATCATTTACATCGGCAACGCCGGATTTCATAGCGTCTTTTAATCCGTATGTTTTTGCCGCCAAGCTTTTCCTTAAATTATAAGCCGAGTCCAGGTAATCACGATAAGGCTTGTTGTGGCAAAAAGATTTGTAATCGGTTAGCAAAGAATCAAATGCCGGGTATATCAATTCAGGATTTCCTAAAAAAGTTGATAAATGATGCGTTAGTAAATGATTTTTAATGGTATCAGCATAATTCTTTTTGATAGCATTATAAATACTGATAAGATCCTCGTTACTAAATGGCTGGTTACCTGTTTGCAAACGGTTAATTGCACATGTATAAGCATAGGCGGCTAAATTATACGCACTGGTGTTAAAATATAATTCTGGATCATTAAAATTAGCATCCAACAATGCAGTGCGGCAGTATTTTGGATATTGGTCGAGATTTAACCCCCTTGCTAATGGCTTAAGAAGGTTAGTTATATATGAGGCATATACTTCTGATTTCGCAAGCTTTCTGTAGTAATTATCTATTTGGTGTTCTTTACCGTATTTAAAAATGAACTGACATTCGGCCGCGTATTTATCGGTTGCCGTGTTACAATAACGGTTTAAAGTATCTGTCTTCCTGAACGGCAGCGCTTCGCTCCAGCCTAAAGCACCAAACCTGTTAGCAAGCGAATCAAAAAGCGCGTAGATAAATTTGTTTTTGCCCTCAATAACAATCGTATTAAACCATGGCCTTGGGTATTTTCCATTGAGTTTAATCTTCGGTTGCGTACCACTATTAATATTAACCACCATCTTATCGCCAGGTATAATAAATGTTTTATAACCAAACCCCGAACCTAAAAAACCACAGCTTATTTGTGATACAGGATACTGACAAGTGCTTTCAATAATACCACCATCCAGGTGTTTTACAGAAATGAGCTTATCCGGGTAGTATGGACTCTCGCCGTAGGCTTGCAGACCCAAAGGCTTTACAAGAAAAAAATAAAAGGAATCTTTTTTCAAACTATCTGCCTTATACCTGTAAGTAATGGTAATTACTTTTTGGGATGATGCCTTTAATACAAAGAACATTAGTACTGAAAAGAATAAGGCTTTTTTCATAAATCTGAGGTAAGAATATTATTACATAATAAATCAGCGATGGTAAGCCAATTAATTATCAAATTACTTACCATCGCTATTAGTGATATTATCTGCAGTCTACATCCTCGCAGCAATCATTGTTGGAACAATTGTTGTCTGCACCAGTTTGGCAATCTGCAGCGCTTCCTGCGCATGATGTTGTTGTCGTACCAGAAGCACAATCAGAGCCAGCAGCCCAAGTCCATGTACAGGTAACACCAGCCGCTTTTCCACCTAACACATTTTTCATCTCTCCTCTTGAGAGCTTCAAAAATTTTGACATAAAATAAAAGATTAATTATTACTTATCTTTGCCGTAACCACGCCCCGGCAATTCTGGCGGCATGCAGGTAAAAGTGCAATGCTCCTTTACTTTCGCGAGAAGTTTCTTTTATTGCTGTACCAGCAGGTATTTAATATCTTGTATACGGTAAGCATCCGGCAAACGGTAGCCGTTTACCAGGATGGTGGGCGTGGCTTTTACCTCAGCTAAATTGCACCAATCATGCTGCTCTTTTAATTTATTAAACTTGCCTTCATCTAAGTTTACAGGATAGGTTTTGGCCCATTCCTGATAGTTTTTCTGTTTCTGTTCGTACCAATCGTGTAAGGCCTTTTTCACAGTGCTTTTATCGCTGTTATCATTAAGGGCCATTAAATGCCTGGTTACGGGTGTTTTTATATCATCCTCATGGTTGGATGCCGTAAAAACCAGCCTCAGTTGTATATCCAGGTTATGTTTAAGCCATTCATCAAATATCTGATGCGTTTTGGCACAGGGCGGGCAGTAAGGATTACTTACCATGGTGATAACGTTTTCAGCTGCTGTATTGCCTAAAACGATGCTCCAGTCGGGGCTTGGGCTGCTGTATTTAGGTTGATCTTGCAGCAACTTATTAAACAGATCGGCGTTGTATTTAAAGCCGCGCAACTGGTGCTGCAGACTTTCGGCTTTTTGCGCTTTTTGTATTACCGGTTTAATCAACAGCCATAATACCGCTGGGGTAACCAAGCAAAGTATAATTCTGGCCAAAGCCTGCACGGATGGCGACTCAAATGGTTGTGTTAATAAAGTAACAAAAGGTATAAACTCCAGCCATAACAGCACTTGTACTGTGCAACACAGCACACACCATTGTTTGGCCACTTTTGCCTGGTAATAAATAGAATATATAGTATAAGGTAAACTTACAATGTTTAATATGGCCAATAATTGTAGTGTGCCCATGTTGCCACCGGCAAACAAAACCGTAATCCAAGTGCCGGCAAAATAAAAGAATCCCATATCGCTCCAGGTTAGCCCTTTTACTACATTAGCGACCTTTGACGTTAATATCGCATTACAGTTGGTTTTTCCCCCACCCCCACATAAGGTTTGTACCAAAGGGTTATTCTTGTCTATGCTCTGTAGCAATAATAACGCTGAAACCGCCAATCCCGCCGTTTTAAAAACAAGTACCAGCAAGCTTTGCCATGTAGTTAAATAGTTGTTGATTAATAAGGCGCCTGCTATCACGATTATTATAGTTAAAACAAGCGTAACGCTGTAGCGGACATCATCAAAATTAAATGGCCTGCTTGCATGGGTGTCTTTTTCAATTTTGGTATTCTCGGGTACAAGTACTACGCCATCAAATAACTGCTTAAAATCATCTAAAGACATTGTAGTAGTGCCGTTACCCGTTCCTGTTACCTGTACAGATGTTAAGGAAATGCTTTTAACCATCATATATTCGGCACCGGGCTTTTTAGTATGCGCAATAAACGGGCAGGGTACATCTGTAAGATCTTCCGGATTGATGCGATAAGCAGCCGCATCCGCGCCATAATAATTCAGCGCATCGTTTACAGCAAGCAAGTTGGGGTAATCGGGGTGTGTATAAAGTTCTTCGGTTACTTCAGTATCTGTAATTTGAGCACCAATAGCTTTCAGTAGTTCTACAGTTACGTACTCGGGGTTGTTGGGTTTGTTATTAAACAACATGTAAGGTTTAGTATTTACAAGCAAGTTAACCAATCTATTTTTAACGTTCAAGAAAAAATAGATTAGAAAAGAATTAGAAGGTTAACCATAACACTAATAGCATGTTGCTTCAAAACCAATTTCCGGGACGCCTGTTCTCTTTTATCACAAAGTGTACATATGAAATATAAGATCCTTTTTGCCGGCATCGCGGGGATAGCCGTTGCAGCTTTTTGTTTGAGTATGTCATCCTGCGTATCTATACCAAAAGGCGCCCGGGCTGTTCGCCCGTTTAAAAAGTACAAGTATTTAGGCACAAGGTATGAGATTGCCCGCATGGATTTTAAGTTTGAGCGCGACCTGGAAAAAGTAACTGCCAATTACTCCTTAAAAGACGATGACGTGATCAAGGTGGTGAACCGTGGATATAATCCTAAAAAAGGCGAGTGGAAAGAAAGTATAGGAAAAGCTAAATTAGTTGGAGATAGCACAGAAGCCCGGCTAAAAGTTTCTTTCTTTGGCCCCTTTTATGCCGGTTATAACGTTATCGCTATTGACCCGGACTATCAATACGCTCTCGTTGCCGGAAACAACCTCAAATACTTATGGCTGTTATCCAGAGATAAAACAATGCCAAAACCGGTTATTGATCAATACCTTAAAAAAGCGGCTGCTTTAGGATATAATGTGCAAGACCTGGTTTGGACCCGCCAGTAAACCAGGTTCAAAGCTGCAATAAAAATATAATACCAATATTTTTGCCTAAAAATACTATGCATGCATAGTATTTTTCCTATCTTTACACCACTCATGGTAACCAATGGAAAACTTACTAAAGGAACTTTCGGAAAGGCTTAGCCAGGTAAAGCTTGGCGGCGGAGCCACAAAAATGGCTGCGCATAAAGCTAAAGGTAAAATGACGGCCAGGGAACGTATTGACTACCTGGTTGATGACGCGTCTGAACAATTGGAGGTCGGTGCTTTTGCAGGCGATAACCTATATACCGAAGATGGCGGATGCCCGGGTGGTGGTGTAGTTACAGTAATGAGCTATGTAAAAGGCCGCCTTTGTATCATAGTATCTAACGACGCAACTGTAAAGGCAGGTGCCTGGTTTCCAATAACCTCTAAGAAAATTCTGCGAGCGCAGGAAATAGCCATGGAAAACCGCCTACCGATCATTTACCTGGTTGATAGCGCCGGCGTTTACCTGCCCATGCAGGATGAGGTTTTTCCTGATAAGGAACACTTCGGGCGCATTTTCAGGAACAATGCCCGCATGTCGTCAACGGGTGTGATACAAGTATCAGCCATTATGGGTAGCTGTGTTGCCGGTGGAGCCTATTTACCCATCATGTCAGACTATGCCTTTATAGTTGAAGGTACCGGCTCTGTTTTCCTGGCCGGCTCCTACCTGGTTAAATCGGCCATTGGCGAAACAGTAGATAACGAAACACTTGGTGGCGCCAGCACCCATTCGGAGATTTCGGGGGTTACAGATAATAAATATCCTGACGACGCATCGTGCCTCGACGCCATCAAAAAGGTGTTCGACAAAATAGGCCATAATGATAAAGCTGGTTTCGACCGCGTTGAACCCATCCTACCAAAAAAGAAACCGACCGAAATATACAGTATTCTTCCGCTTGATCGCACCAAACCATATGATATGCTGGATATCATCGAGCGGCTTGTAGACAATTCTGAGTTTGAACAATACAAAGAACTGTATGGCAAAACCATTATCTGCGGTTTAGGACGCATAAACGGCTGGGCAGTTGGTATAGTAGCCAACCAACGCAAAATGGTTAAATCCAAACAAGGCGAAATGCAAATGGGCGGCGTCATCTATTCCGATTCGGCCGATAAAGCGGCCAGATTTATCATGAACTGTAATCAGCAAAAAATACCTCTGGTTTTTCTGCAGGATGTGAGCGGCTTTATGGTGGGCAGCCGGTCTGAGCATGGGGGCATTATCAAAGATGGCGCTAAAATGGTATCTGCAATGGCTAATTCGGTTGTGCCCAAATTCACCTTTATTATAGGCAATTCATACGGTGCCGGAAATTATGCCATGTGTGGTAAAGCGTATGATCCGCGTTTGATATACTCCTGGGTAACCGGGCAAATGGCTGTAATGAGCGGTGCATCAGCGGCTAAAACGTTATTGCAGATACAGGAAGCAGCCTTAAAAAGCAAAGGCATAGAAGTTGACCCGCAGAAAGAGCAGGAACTCCTGGGCGACATTACCCGTAAATATAATAACGAATTGAGCCCCTACTACGCCGCCGCCCGCTTGTGGACGGATGGTGTGATCGATCCGCTTGAAACCCGCAAGATCATATCCATGGGTATCGAAGCAGCTAACCACGCTCCTATTACCGAACGCTACAATGTAGGTGTGATACAAACCTGATTTTACTGACCAACCAATTATATAACCAATGATGAATTTTGATACAACAGCCGGCGAACAGCTGGCCATGATAAAACAAAGTGCTAAAGAGTTTGCTGAGCAATACATACGCCCGCATATAATGGATTGGGACGAACGCCAGTACTTCCCTGCCGACTTGTTTCACCAGCTTGGAGAATACGGATTTATGGGCATACTGGTACCCGAGCAGTATGGCGGCAGTGGCCTGGACTACCAAACCTACGTTACCGTTATTGACGAGATTTCGCAGGTATGCGGCTCTATCGGTCTTTCTTTAGCCGCGCATAACTCGCTCTGCACAAACCATATCCTAATGTTTGGCAATGAGGAGCAAAAACATAAATACCTGCCTAAACTGGCCAGCGGACAATGGATCGGCGCCTGGGGCTTAACAGAAACAGGCACCGGCTCTGATGCCGGCGGCATGAGCACAACCGCGGTAAAAGAAGGCGACCATTGGGTACTTAACGGTTCTAAAAATTTTATCACTCATGCCATCAGCGGTGATGTTGCCGTAGTAATTGTACGTACCGGCGAAAAGGGCGACTCGCACGGCATGACCGCCTTTGTTGTTGAAAAAGGAACGCCGGGTTTTACCGCAGGGAAAAAAGAAAATAAAATGGGGATGCGCGCTTCTGAAACCGCATGCCTTTTCTTTGATAATTGCCGGGTACCCGCAGCCAATGTTTTAGGTGAAGTGGGCGATGGCTTTATCCAATCCTTAAAAGTGCTGGATGGCGGCCGCATCTCAATCGCCGCGTTATCATTGGGCATTGCCAAAGGCGCCTACAAAGCAGCCATTGCTTATGCTAAGGAACGCGAACAGTTTGGTAAGCCTATTGCCCAATTCCAGGCCATAGCATTTAAACTGGCAGATATGGCTACTAAAATTGAAGCAGCCGAACTATTGATACGCAAGGCCGGAAACCTGAAAGACAGCGGACAAAAATCTACCAAGTTATCGGCTATGGCTAAATATTATGCATCAGAAATTTGTGTAGAGGTAGCTAACGAAGGCGTGCAGATACATGGTGGTTATGGCTATACCAAAGACTACCCCGCCGAAAAATATTACCGCGATGCCAAGCTCTGCACCATAGGCGAAGGCACTTCGGAGATACAAAAAGTGGTTATCTCCAGGTTATTGATGGAAGAATAATTACGCCGTATTATAAGAAGAAAAAAGCCGCATCCCGACGCAAGTTGGGAGCGGCTTTTTTGTATTAAAGCACCTTATAAACCTGCCCGGTTTGCCCTCCAAGGACACTTTTCACGTAAGCCTGTGCCACGCGATGCATAGTTACAGGGATATGGCCCTTAAAGTATGGGAAATAGGCCGGAGATTCTTCTACCACACCCGGCGCTACCGTGTTAATGCGGACACCGTTCTCCAGTTCTATGGCAGCGCCCCTGGCAAATGAATCTAACGCGCCGTTTGCTGTAGCTGCGGCGGCGGCCATTGGCACAGGGTCATCGGCTAAGCTGCCGGAGGTTAGGGTGAATGAGCCTTTTGGGTTAATGTAATGCTGACCGATGAGTACCAGGTTCACCTGCCCCATCAGCTTGCTATCGATACCTACGCGCATGTTGGCTTCGGTCATGTCTTTTAAGGGACCGAAGTAGGCATCGCCGGTGGTGCTCACCAGCGCATCGAACGGACCAACCTGCTCAAACAGGTTTTTGATGGAAGCCGCATCTGCAATGTTTACCTGGTAATCGCCGGATTTAGAGCCTACCCTGATGATCTCGTTACCATCTGCCAGTACGTTTACTACGTATTTACCAATGGTGCCCGATGCACCTATCACTATAATTTTCATATGATTATTTCTTTTGTTTTTTGACAAATGTATCCCAATGCTATACTTTTGTCAAGTAGTTACCTTTTTGTCTACTAATAACCATTTGGTAGTAATTGTTTGTACGTAAAGCTATGGCCGAAAATAATTTACAAAAATATCACGGAGCCGAAGATTGCCCCATTACCGCTACCATAGATGTGATAGGCGGCAAGTGGAAACCGCCCATTTTGTGGCTGCTGATGAAAGGCCCTTTACGTTTTGGCGAACTGCACAAGATAATCCCCGGCATGGCGCTTAAGGTACTCTCGCGCACGCTGAAAGAGCTGGAGGCCGACGACATCATTATCCGCAAGGCCTACCCCGAGGTACCGCCACGGGTGGAGTACTCGCTAAGCCCAAAGGGCGTGACACTGCGCCCTATCCTCACCCAACTATCCAACTGGAGCCGCCAACATATCATGAACCTGCCGGTGGTAGAGGAAAATTGAGGTGTTCGCGTTCACGCGATGAACGCTGACAGGATTTTGGCAGTGGTTACTTGCGCAAGTAAAACTTAGAATAATGTCTCTATAATATAATCTTCTTTTCAAATGATTTTCCTATTTTTATATAATAAATGACTGATAACGAAGTAAAAGAAGCACTTTCTGAAGGATTTATAAGAATTATTTTAGCTCAAAATAAGTTTAAGGTTTATGATCCAAAATATGATCACGGCGTTGATTTAAGCGTCGGACCTGTCGACAAAATCGAGCTTGCTGATGGTAAGATTATGTACGAAGATTCAGATAGAAGGCTTGATATACAACTAAAGTGCACTACGGTACAAAGAGCTGAAGAAAACGGTGATTTTATCGAATATTATTTGAGAAACAAGAACTACTTCACCTTAAAAAGAAAAGTTGATTCCCCTTATATCAAAATGATATTAGTGTTGCTAGTCCTACCTGAAGATTCGGACACTTGGTTATCTGTAATTGAGGACGAGATGCTATTTAAAAAAAAATGTTATTGGTTTATCCCTTCCGACAGCACTATTCCCCCAGATGTATTGGTAAAAGATAAAGATTCTTCAACAAAAATTTATATACCTAAAAACAATCACTTTTTGAAAGATTTTAATGCAATCTTTAATAACATTTATGGCTTATGAGTATCTATAGAAATGTGGAGATTTTACAAAGACATATTAACCGCTACGGTTGGGTTTCTGTCAGCGAAGATGAAGCATTTAAGTATTATCTGAACAATAGTGGTATTAAATTAAGCTTTCCGATTATTCAAAATGATTTAGAGTTTGGAAACATGTTAAAGATCTGTTTGTCTAAGCTTTTGAAACATTGCCCGGAGATAGCTAAATTTAGCACTTTCAAACTATTAATGAGTCAGTGTCAAAATCTTGACAATAAATATAAGCCAGACAAAAAAGATTGGATTCTCTTTGAACCTGATAGCCGATATTCTCTTGGTGAAATTCCTGATATTTATGTTCCTAAAAAGTTTATATTTGAGCTTTAGGAATTTGATTCACATTAGCTCAAGCAGCTTCGGTTGCGGATTAGCGAGTCGTTAATCTGAGGAGAACATTGTTTCGAGCGTTTGATATTGTTGAGTTTCGCGGAGCTCTTAGGTGTATAGCGCCTCGAGCCGGCTGGGCTCACCTCGCCGGTGGGGCGTTTTTTAATCCACTCGCTATCACTCGCTCCTCAAAAAACTTTGCTTTCTTTTTTTTTGCTTTTTTGCTGCCCCCTTTTTTGTTAATTTAGGATGGCTATACTTATCACTTTGTAATGCAAGAATCAATTTTCTCTAAAAATGAATATTTATTCAAATTAGAAAAAAAAGCTCAAGAACTTGGTCTCCCAAATCAATCTGTTCTTGGGCTTTTGTCTTACGCAAAAACTTTGCAGGAAAAAAATTTACCAGTCATTTTTGACATAAAACATTTGTCTTATTTGACGGGCTTTAAAGTTGACTACATTTTAAGAGCAATTAAATCTCCAGATAAATTCTACAGAACATTTTTTATCCGCAAAAAAAATGGACGATCAAGACAAATTAAAGAACCCTTGCCTGGCTTGAAATCTATTCAATACTGGATTTTAAATAATATCATTAAAAAAGTACCGACAAGCCGATTTAATAACGCCTACAGCATTGGCAAATCAACCGTATCAAATGCAAAATTTCATACCAAACAACAATTTGTGTTAAATCTGGATATCGAAGCATTCTTCGATAATATCACAGCATCGATGGTCTCACTTTTTTTTTCAAATCTTGGTTACAACTCTGATGTTGTTTCAGTGCTTAGTTCTCTATGCACACTTAACGGTTCTATACCGCAAGGTAGTCCATCGAGCCCTTATTTATCATCAATCCTCACAATTGATATTGATGAGAACTTATACAAATATTGTAGAGAACGAAATCTACGTTATTCTCGGTACGCCGATGACATCACAATATCCGGAAGTTTTCACGCGGGAGTAGTAATTGCCGGGGTTAGAAAGCTTCTTAATTCATTAAATTTTTCAATCAACGATTCAAAAACTAGAGTTAAAAGCCAACATCAGAGACAATTAGTTACAGGTTTAGTTGTCAATAAGAAAATTGCAGTTAAACGCTCGGACCTTAAAGAATTTAGGCAAGAAATGTATTACATCATGAAATTCGGTATAGAATCGCATGTAATCAAACAGAACGTAACGAAAAATAATTACATCGATCACCTATTGGGAAAAGCCAACTTCTACCTATTTGTGAGAAAAAAAGATTCTGATTTATTTAAATATAAAACATATCTCATTGACGTCCTTAAAGGAAAGAAATGATAATGAGTTACTTGATTAAAGACTTTAATCTTCATTCAATAGTTTCCCGCTGGCGCACGCATACCAACTTTGCCCCACACCTACCCCTTAAACCCCACCTCTCCCTAAACCAAAAAGCTAACTTCACCAGGCCTATTAACGCGGGCACTTCTACCAGCGGACCAACTACGCCTGTAAAGGCCTCGCCGGAATTGATGCCGAATACGCCTATGGCTACGGCTATCGCCAGTTCAAAGTTATTGCCGGTTGCGGTAAAGGCTATCGCTGCCGAGCGCGAGTAATCGGCCCCAAACCATTTGCCGATAAAAAAGCTGCACACAAACATCACCGCAAAGTAGATCACCAGCGGTATGCTTATCCGCAACACATCCAGCGGAATTTTCAAGATCAGTTCGCCCTTCAACGTAAACATCAGCACGATGGTGAACAACAAGGCGATCAATGTAACCGGCGATACCAAAGGCACAAAGCTGTTTACAAACCAGTCTTTACCTTTGGCTTTAATTAAAATGAACCGGCTTGCTACCGCGGCTAAAAACGGTATGCCCAGGTAAATGCCAACGCTTTTGGCTATATCTTTTATGGTAACGTTGATATTGAATCCCTTAAGCCCGAACATGGGCGGCAGCACGGTGATAAACAGGTAAGCCAGTACGCTGTAAAGCAATATCTGGAAGATACTGTTCAAGGTGATGAGTCCGGCGGCGTATTCACGGTTTCCTTCGGCCAATTCGTTCCATACTACCACCATGGCAATGCACCGGGCCAAACCAATTAAAATAAGCCCCACCATATAGTGCGGATGATCGCGCAAAAAAACGATGGCCAGCAAGAACATCAGCACCGGGCCAACTATCCAGTTTAAAACCAGGGATACGCTTAACACCTTCAGGTCTTTGAAAACCTCCCCTATTTTGGTGTAATCAACCTTTACCAGCGGCGGGTACATCATCAGTATCAAACCAATGGCTAAAGGTATGTTGGTTGTTCCGTTTGAGAACGAACCTACAAAACCTGACGAGGACGGTACAAAATATCCTATAGCCAGGCCAATTACCATGGCGCTAAAGATCCAAACGGTTAAATACCTGTCAAGAAAGCTTAATTTTTTGCGCTCTGCAACCGGCGCACAGTGGTTTGGCATTAGCTTAAATATTTATCGGTAAACTCCCTGCAATAATCCTTAATCATCTCCCGCACTCTGCGAAACTCCGCCATTACTTGCTCCTCTGTCCCTTGCGCTTTAGCGGGATCGGGAAAGTTGTGGTGCAGTTTAACGGCATTGGTTGGAAAGTATGGGCAATTCTCTTTGGCGTTATCGCAAACGGTGATCACGTAATCAAAAGGCACATCGGCATACTCATCTACATTATTTGAAGTATGGGCAGAGATATCGATACCTGCCTCTTTCATGGTAGCAATGGCCCGCGGATTTACGCCGTGCGTTTCAATACCCGCGCTGTAAATATTGGCTTTCCCTTCGGAAAAATGGCGCAGATAGCCCTCGGCTATCTGGCTGCGGCAACTGTTGCCGGTGCAAAGCACTAATATATTCTTCATTTAAATAATTTTGATATTAACAGCATCCCGGCGGACAACAGGCAGCCACAGGTTTCTCTGCATAAACGGTAACGCTGAAAATGCCTGTGCTACCGGCTTTAAAGCTTTCCAGTTCGGCAGTGCCCAGGTACTTGTTCAGGATATCATCGGGCACCACAATAACTTTCTCTTTTTGTACGGTGATGTTGGTAAAGCCATTGCTTTTTATCAGGCCCAGGTAAATATCCTTTTGGATAGCGCCGGCCACACAGCCCGCGTACATTTCGGCATCCTTGCGCAAAGCATCAGGCAGGTCGCCAACTAACACCACATCAGATATACTGAAGTGCCCGCCGGGTTTAAGCACCCTGTAAATTTCCTTGATAACGGCATCTTTATCGGACACCAGGTTAAGTACGCAGTTGCTTACAATAACATCGGCAATGTTGGCGGTTACCGGCATGTGCTCAATATCACCCTGCCTGAATTCCACATTGTTAAAGCCCAGCTTTTCGGCGTTAGCCCGCGCCTTATCTATCATAGCCGGAGTAAAATCAATACCGATCACCTTGCCGGTCTCGCCGGTTTCGGCACGGGCTATAAAGCAGTCGTTACCGGCACCGCTGCCCAGGTCTATCACCACATCGCCCTTTTTAATTTTGGCAAATTGGGTAGGCAAGCCGCATCCCAGGCCGAGGTCGGCATCGGCGTTATAGCCTTCCATCTGGGTGTAATCGTCACTCATGATGTTATAGATCTCGGTTGAGCATCCCGTTGCCCCACAGCATGATGATGCGTTAACATCCTTATCCTGCAAGGCTATCTCGCTGTACTTTTGCCTTACAATTTCCTTTAGTTGTTCGTTGGTTTCCATCGTAATATTGCGATTAATTGTTCCAATTTTTTTTAGCAGCAGCTATTAATATCTTTATAAGAAGCGAAAAGCTGGTTCAGTTCGGCTTGCAGGCTTTTCCATGCTTTGGGTTCAATACAATAACAAACACTAACGCCCTCTATGGTGCCTTGTATCAAACCGGCATTCTTAAGTTCTTTTAAGTGCTGGGAGATGGTTGCCTGCGCCAGGCCGAGTTCGGTAACGAGGTCGCCGCAGATGCAGGCATTAGCTTTGATGAGTTCCTGCAGAATGGCAATGCGAGCCGGATGCGCAATAGCCTTTAACTGCATAGCCAGTTTGTTCTGCTCTTCGGTATAGATCTCTGATTTAGTAACGCCCATATCAATCGCAATATTACGATTAACATGAGAATCAAAAAATTTTGATTACATTTTTTTACTTCAATGATATTTAAATAAGAATTGGTGATAATACTACCTTTGTCAATCAACACTATGGAATACCATTACACCATCAAACATTTTAACGAGCTAACCACGCATGAACTTTACGCCCTGCTGCGTTTGCGTTCCGAGGTTTTTGTAGTGGAACAAAACTGCCCCTACCTTGACCCGGACAATAAAGACCAGCAAAGCCATCACCTGCTATACTATGTCGGCGAACAGCTTGCGGCCTACACGCGTTTACTGCCTGCCGGATTATCTTTTGATGAAGTGTCTATCGGCAGGGTGATCACCTCTCCTGCCTACCGCGGAACCGGGCTGGGTAAGAAATTGATAGAAGCTTCTATTGAGGGTTGTTACAAGCTATTTGGCCGCCAGCCTATACGTATTGGAGCACAACTCTATCTATTAAAGTTTTACCAGTCGTTTGGGTTTGTTGAGCAGGGTGATGTTTACGACGAGGACGGCATTCCGCATGTGGAGATGGTGAAGGGGGTCTGAACTCGAGCTTTCTTGCTTTAGATAACAAACCCCTAACCCCTCTCGAGAGGGGAATGAATGCGCCGACTGCAAACTTAAAACTGCAAACTAACACCCTATCGCTTAAAATGCCCGATATGCCACAGCACTCCCGATGGATCGTGCACGAAGCATTCATCGCCCCATGTATCAACACGTACAGGCGATACCCGCGAGCCGGGATATTTTGATGGTAGGTCAAGCGCCTGCAGTTCTTCATAATAACGCTGGGCATTGTCTACCTCCATAAAAACCATGGTATTATCCACCCAGTCTTTATTGTAATACTTTTGCAGATAAAACGCAGTATCGCCCAATTTAAAAACCGACATATCGGGCGAGATCACGAACTCCTCAAAACCCCATTCGCGGTAAAACGCCCGTGACAGATCAAAATCCTTTGCTCCTATAAACGGCCTGATGCCTTTTGCGTTGTGCTGCATAATGTTTATCAATTGGTAATAAGTAAAGCTACATAAATATCATGATTGTTTAATGAGCCTTCCCTTAAAAGCAAAGAGCCTGTTGATAAACAACAGGCTCTTATGCTATAATTAGAATTCGACTTATTTATTGTTATTGCAGCACGGCATTAATACCGTCCACTACGCCGGTGCCCCCTTTAAGGTCGTATAATATTACCTGGGCACTTTTACCCGCCGCGTTGGTGATCTGCAGCTTTTTATCAGCGGTTACAGAAAGGGTTAGCGTTTGTCCGTCCAATGTGGTAACTGTGGCTTTACCTTTACCGGCGCTAAGCGCCTTAATTAAACCGGCCTTATCGTACGTACCATTCACCACGTGGCCTTTTAACACTGTAGCCAGTTTTGCAGGATCGCTTTTTAAAGCATCAAGTGTTCCTGCTGGCAGAGCGCTAAACGCGTTGTTGCTTGGTGCAAAAATAGTATAAGGGCCACCTATTGTTAAAGCCGAATCAAGCTTGGCCGCTTTCACCAGCTCAAAAGCGGTTGAATAATCTGAGTTGCTTTGCAAGGCCTGTACAACATTTGCTGCGTCAGCAGGTGCGGGTGTTGTGGTGGAAGTTGTAGTTTTTTTGGCGGTATCGGGGGTAGTTTGTGCAGATGCTGAATTAGCAGCAACACCTATAAATAAAACCGCACCCAAAGCTAAAATTGATCTTTTCGCGTAATTCATAAACTAATCTAATGTTTGGTTAATGCGTATTTTTTTTCTTCTATAGGCTTCGATTATTACTGAATAAACAACTGTTTAAACGTAAAAAATGTTTGTAAGATTGCCCTGCAGCAGACCTTCAAATCAAAAGAAAAGGTTTATAGACTGGTTTACAGCTATTTAAAAATGGATATTTTTAGTCTTTTAAGTGTTTTTTATAACTTTCAAAAATGAAAAACCACTCTATCCTTATTATATTATTTATTATTGGCCTGGTTGTATCAGCCGTTTATCCGCACGACTACTTTACCTGGTTGCTTGAGGTTTTTCCGGCGATAATCGGGTTTATTATATTGGTGGCCACCTACCAGAAATTCAGGTTTACCAACCTTACTTACTGGTTTATCCTTTTGCATTGCTACATCCTGTTTATTGGCGGGCATTATACTTACGCTGAAGTACCTGCTTTTAACTGGCTGCGCGATGTTTTGCATCAATCGCGCAATAACTATGATAAGGTTGGGCATTTTGCGCAAGGTTTTGTACCTGCAATGATCGTTCGGGAATTGTTTATGCGCAAACAGGTTATCAATAAAAAAGGATGGCTGGCATTTTTAACGGTATGCGTTTGTATGAGTATCAGCGTAACTTATGAATTTATAGAATGGTTAGTGTCGGTACTTTCAGGTTCGTCGGGAGATTCCTTTTTGGGTACACAGGGCTATGTTTGGGATACACAGTCAGACATGCTTTTTGCAACAATTGGCGCTATTTGCATGGTTATTTTGATGAGTGGCATACAAGATAAAGCCATCAAAGGGCTTCAAACTAAATAAAAAAATTGCATATCCTCACTTCGCCTCGCGCGGAGCTTTGTGGATATGCAATTTCAAACAATAAACTAAGCACTCACTACACCTATCCTTTTTAACAATTTGCGGTTTTCGCGACGGTGTATCAAGCGATATACCATTGCGTATATCACCGGCAATATTAATAGGGTAAGTATAGTAGAAGTCACCAAACCACCTATCACCACAATGGCAAGGGGTTTTTGGGTTTCGCTGCCAATACCGGTTGATATTGCAGCAGGCATTAAACCAATGGCGGCCATCAGGGCGGTCATTACCACCGGGCGCACGCGTGATATCACACCTTCAAGAATGGCCTCATTCAGTGGCATACGTTCCTCCAGATTCTTTTTAAATACAGATATCAGGATCACACCATTTTGGATACATACGCCAAACAGCGCTATAAAACCAATACCTGCCGATATACTAAAATTGATCTGTGTGATGTGCAGGGCCAAAATACCACCAATTAGCGCAAATGGTACATTCAGAATAACCAGTATAGCATCTTTAGCATTACCAAATGTTATATACAGGATAAGGAATATCACCAGTAAACATATAGGCACCACCCGGGCCAGCGTATTAGATGCACGTATCTGATTCTCAAACTCACCATTCCAGGTAAAGGTATAACCTTTGTCAAGCTTAACCGCTTTACCTACTTTTTGCTGTGCTTCGGCAATGGTACTACCCAAATCACGACCACGAACCGAGAACTTAACGGCTATATAACGGGTGTTATTATCCCTGTAAATAAAAGCCGGGCCGGTAAGCTGCTTTATGGTAGATATTTCTTTAATGGATATTTTTGAGCCGTTCAAAGTAGGAACCATCAAGTTCTCTATTTTCTCCTGAGTATCACGATATTGCTTTTGGTAACGAATCCGGATATCAAATTTACGCTCACCCTCATAAAGCTGTGTGGCAGCCTTACCGCCGATAGCCATTTCTATCACAGAGTTTGCATCAGCCGTAGCTACGCCGTAACGCGCCATTTTTTGCTGGTCAAGCTCAATCCTGAACTCTGGCTGGCCAAGGTTACGCAACACGCCAAGGTCCTCAACACCTTTTATTTGTTTAAGGGTAGCCATTACTTCATTTGCTTTTTTATCAAGCGTTGTAAAGTCGGGGCCAAATATTTTTACAGCCATTGATGCAGGTACACCCGCCACGGCTTCGGCAACGTTGTCAATTATTGGCTGTGAGTAATTAAACACAATGCCGGGGAATTGGCTTAACTTCTTATCCATTTCGGATATAAGCTCCTCCTGCGTTATGTGGCGTTTCCATTCTTTTTTCGGCAACAGGTCAACCTGTATTTGCACATTAAAGAAACCTTTTGGATCGGTACCGTCATTGGTACGGCCCACTTGCGACATAGTTTGCCTTACCTCGGGAAACGAACCCAGGATCTGCCTCATTTTATTGGTTACATTAACAGATGCATCAAGTGATGTACTCATCGGTAATTGTGCGGTTACCCAAAGGGCACCCTCATTAAGTTGAGGGAGGAACTCTGTACCCAAAAACTTGGCCGATACAAATGTTAAGGCCATAAAGGCAGTTGCGCAAATGAGGCTTAACTTTTGGTTTTTATACGTAAAATTGAACATTTTACGTATACCATTCTCAAAGAACAATACCACAACATTATGCTTCTCCTTAACGTTCTTTTTTAGCAGGATGCTTGAAAGCGCAGGTACTAATGTTAGCGTAAATATCAATGCGCCCAATAATGCGAAGGCCAGCGTGTAAGCTAAAGGCGAAAACATCTTACCCTCAACCTTTTGGAAAGCGAAGATCGGGATCAAACAGGTGATAATAATGAGTTTGGAAAAGAAGATCGCCTTACCCATCTCTGCTCCCACGTTTTTAAACAGTCCCAGCTTGGCTATCTTATTAAATTTCTCCATGCCCAGCTCTTTGGCACGATGGTCCAAGGCAACAAATATCCCCTCCACCATTACCACAGCACCATCTATGATGATACCAAAGTCTACCGCGCCCATTGATAGCAGGTTGGCTGTCATGCCTTTGATACGCATACACATAAAAGCAAACAACAGCGCCAACGGTATAATGATAGCTACAGTAAGCGTAGTACGCCAGTCGGCCATAAACAGGAAAACGATAACGGTAACTAATACAATACCTTCCAACAGGTTGTGGATAACTGTTTCCGTACAGAAGTCCATCAAGGTGGTACGGTCATAGAAGGTATCTATCTTAACACCTTTTGGCAAAATGTTATCATTAAGCTCGGTAACTTTTGCGCGAATGCGGGTTAGCACATCGGCAGGGTTCTCTCCTTTACGCATTACCACAATACCTTCAAGTACATCGTTATCCTTATCGCGACCAACCTGACCAAGGCGAGGCAAGCCACTTTCTTTTATATCCGCAACGTTCTTAACCAGTATAGGTACATTATTAACGTTTTTAACGATAATGTTCTCTATCTCGCCAATATTATTGATCAAACCTATACCACGCACCACAAATGCCTGGTTATTCTTTTCTATCACATCACCACCCACATTGATGTTACTGCGGTTAACCGCGTTATAAACATCAAGCGATGTAAGCTCATATTTGCGCAGCAAAGCAGGGTTTACGCTAACCTCATATGTTTTTTCCTCGCCACCAAAGCTGTTTACATCTGCAACACCCGGGATGGCTTTAAACTGGCGGTCCAGTATCCAATCCTGTATGGCGGTAAGTTCGTGCAGGGAGGCTGTTTTACTTTTCAGCGTATAGCGATAGATCTCTCCGGTTGGGCCATAAGGTGGTTCAATTTCTGGTTTTACACCATCAGGAAGCTCCACGTTCATGATACGGCTCATTACCTGCTGGCGCGCGAAGGCATCGTCTACATCATCATCAAAAATGATACGCACGTATGATAAACCGAATGATGAGGTTGTACGCAGATTGGCCTTTTTTTGCACAGAGTTTAGAACGGTCTCCATGGGTATGGTTACCATTTTTTCTATTTCCTCGGCACTGCGGCCCGGCCATTGCGCTATAATAATGATCTGCGTATTGGTAACATCCGGAAACGTTTCAATTGGGGTATTCATGTAACTCCATACGCCTATAACGGCCAGTACAGCGGTCATGAAAAATACCATCGCCCGGTGCCGTAGCGAAAAGTATATGATATTTTTAATTAGCTTGTTCATTGTTGAGAGAGTCAGGAATCAGGAAGTCAAGAGTCAGGACATCGGCCCTTTTCTATCTTGTCTTTCCAATCCTCATTTCTAATATTCTTTTAATTCGTTCTTTCCTGGATCTTGATTCTTAGCATCTTGCTTCTATTATTCCTGTGTTAAAGCATTGTACAGCAATAGCTGACTTTTAGAAACCACCTTATCGCCAGGCTTTAAGCCAGATGCTATATAGGTTACATTATCAACCGTCTTGATCACATTAACCTCTCTCACCTGCAAATCGCATTTGCTGTTATACAGCACCACAAAATTTTTGCTATTGTCAAATATCACCGCCGATGCGGGAACCGATACAGATGTGGCAGCTTCTTTATTGGTTACTATCACATTGGTGAACATTTCAGGTTTCAATAACATTTCGCTATTATTGAGCGCGATACGCACTTTCATCACCTTGTTATCAGGATCCAGCACAGAGCTTACCTCATCTATTTTGCCATTAAATACCTTATCGGGGTACGCAAGGGTAGTAATCTTGGCATCATATCCTTTTTTAACCTTGGCAATATCTGTTTCAAAAACGTTGGCCCATATCCACACATCTTTCATATCTGATATGGTGAAAAGGCTGTTATTATTATCGGGGCGTATAAAGTTGCCTGCCGAAACATTTTTTTCTACGATAAACCCATTACCCGGCGATTTAATTACAAGGGTTCCGCTGGCGCTGGTATTACCACCGCCGTTAATAGCTATCTGCTGCTTAATTTTCCTGTTGGCAGCAGTGGCTTTATTATAATTCTCCTTAGCCTCAGTATAATCGCGCTCGCTTGATATACCATTCTTAAACAGGTATTCGGCCTGGTCTAATTGCCTTTTGGCTATACTGAGGTCTGAGCGGGTAGCATCCAGGTCGGTATAATTACCGGCTACATCGGCGCTGCGCAGTACAGCAAGCGTTTGGCCCTTTACAACTTTATCACCCAATGATACCTTTACCTCCAATACCTGGCCACTGGTTGTAGGAAATATTTTCACCACTTTATTTTCATCAAATGAAACTTCTCCCGAAAGAGTAAGTTCATCCTGCATTGGGGTACTTTTAGCCGTATCTATCTCCACCATCTTGGCCAGTGAATCACTTATACAAACCTGTTTGGTTTCCATTGTACCGGTTTTCTTTTCGTGGCAGGCGGTTAGGCCTAACATAACCAGGCCCATATATATGATTTGCTTTTTCATTTATCTTTAGAAAGTGTATTTGTGTGTTTGGTACTTTATTGGTTGATTATAGTGGAGTTATTACTGTTGCGCCTACAGCCAGGTTAAGATCGGCTATAGCCTTTTGCAGGTTTAGCTGTTGCTGTAAGATTTTAAGCTTGGTTTCGCGATAAGAGTCAAAAAAATCGATAAACTCCTGGAGGCTTATCTGTTTTATCTGGTAAGCTTTGGCCATCCCGCGATAAATCTGGTCGTATTTATCATAGAAATCCGTTTCCTGCCTGCCTAACATTTGCTGGCTCAGTTTATATTGCTGCACGGCGGTATACACGTCGTTATTGAGCTGTATCTCGCTATTTTTAAGAATATATTCCTGACTTTGAGCCGCCAAACGTGCATTCTTTATATTTCCTTGGTTGCGGTTTAATAAGGGAAGCGGCAGGCTTATCTCTAAACCAACATAGTTACGCGCGTAGCTGCTGTTTTGGTCATACGTGCTTCCTATGGTAATATCCGGCACGGCCATGGCTTTTTGCAGTGCAAGGTTATGATTGCTCTGATCTAACAGGTAACGGTTGGCCAGATAATCGCCACGGTTAGCTTTAGCCTGTGCAATAAGGTCTGTAGTATTTATAACCGTGTCTCTCACACTAAAGGTGATCTGCGGGGACAGGAACTTTGATTGGTCGGTTACCAAAAGGGTTTTCAGCTCGCTTTGCAGATCGTTTATTTGCCTGTCAATCTCAACCAGGTCGTTTTGCAGGCCAAATAACAGAGCCTTTAAACGCACCAGATCCTTTAATGAATTATTACCGTTCTGGTATGATTTATCAATGGCCTTAACCATGTTAGTGGCTGATGCTATCTCCACCTCATAAACCTTACGCTGATCAACCAGATTAGCTATCTGAGAAAGATCAAGTAGCAGGTTGTAACGAAGGTTGCGCATCAGGTCATTAAACTGGGCCTGCTGTATCTGCACACCATCCTGCGCTACCTGCACCTCTTTCCCACGTTTGCCGGCAATTTTAAAAACCTGGCTCAATTGCACCATTATCTGCCCTGTGCCATTGCTATGGTTAAAAAACTTTTTATTAGCATCAGTAATATTCTGATCGGTACTTAGTGTGGGGTTATCCCAGAGTTTTGCCTGCTTCACTAAGGCTTGGGCAGCATCAACATTATACTTTTGAGCAATAAGTTGTAAGTTATTGGTGAGGAATAGCTTTTCGGCTTCCTGTGTACTGATTTTTAATGTATCTGTTTGGGCTGATGCGGCATGACCTGTAATAAGGCCCAACACCAGCAAAGCGGATACCTTGTAGTATTTAGTTAACATTAGTGCTTTTGTTTGATACTACCAAAACTATCGCACATATATTAGAGCCACATTAAAGTGGCATTAAAAAAGGATTAGAATTATTAACATACTTTTAATGTTGCGAATTATGGCTGAATTCCACTAAAAATGTGCTGCCTGATACACCGTCAGATAAGACGTTGATTGTCCCTTTAAAAAGTTCTATTATTTTGCTGGTGATGTACAGGCCTATTCCACTGCCACACACTGAGCTATCTTTATTTACCCTTACGAAAGGTTCAAATATACGCTCAATATTTTCTGCGCTGATGCCGGGGCCACTATCAGAAACAGCTATACGAATGGATTTTTCAGTGGCTTCAAAAGCCATACTTACTGGCTGAGAGTTGGAATATTTGAACGCGTTATCAATAATATTATTAAGCGCTATATAAAGCATTTGTTTATTAGCCGGTATGGTTAGCCATTCTTCATTTTCGGGCAGGTCTGCTAAGCGTATTCGTAGGTTACCCTGCCCTTTGCGCATTGCCCATTGCTCCTCCAACTCCCATATAAGCTCATCTACCCTAACCGGCGATAATTTAGCACGGGTGTAATTGAGGTCGACCTGGGCAAGCTCCATTAAGCTACTAATGGTTTCCTGTAACCTTGCCCCATCACTCGCTATGGATGATAATATGCGTTGATACTCCTGTGGATCGCGCGCTTTTTCAAGCGCAACGTCTACTTCGCCCATTATACTCGTTAATGGCGTTCTTAATTCATGCGAAGCATTGGCAACAAAGGTTTGTTGCAGTTCAAAGGCATTCTGCAAATGCTCTAATAACCTGTTAAAATTATCAATGAGTTCGGCAATTTCATCTTTATTTTTTACTTGTTTAACACGCAAGTGCAGGTTGCTTGATCGTATACGCCGTATTTGCGTAATAATATTATCTACCGGGGAAAGGGCCCTTTGCGCAAACCAACGCCCGGCAAAGAATAAAATAATCCCCGAAACTACAAACAACACGCCAGCAATTTTCCCTAATACCGCCATGCGCCTGGGAGTATTCTCATCAATGGCTGCTGCAAGTATTACAAAATCGCCCTGGTTATCGTGGTAAAACTTACCTACTACCTGCCGCTTGCCTTCCTGGTACTGGATAAATCCATCGCGCCGAACCTGCTCTATAATATTTTTGGTCCAGTAAATATTGTGGTTTACTTTAAATGCCGACAGGTTATTTTTATCATAAAC
Organism: Mucilaginibacter sp. MD40; assembly: GCF_002288635.1. Lineage (GTDB taxonomy): Bacteria > Bacteroidota > Bacteroidia > Sphingobacteriales > Sphingobacteriaceae > Mucilaginibacter. Next base: position 2,945,709 of record NZ_NRSW01000001.1, read on the forward strand.
CCTTATGGCCTCATCGGGTAATTTTTCCAGATATTGCTCCTGCACCTGCACCATTGAGTCGGCATCAAGCTCATCTGCTTTTAAATATAATTGAGAAGCCAGATTAGTACGGTCGGTAAGCCTGCTATAGAAATCGGCCACGAAGAAAGAATACACCGCAATATATAAAGCCACCAACACCAGCAGCAAAGCGCCCGAACTGATGAGTGTAAAAATTAGTGATAAGCGGGTCTTTATTTTCAATTTCAAATAAATTAAGAAGTTCTCTCCCCGGTGTTTAATCCTTCAGGATATACCCCATCCCTATTACCGTATGTATCAGCTTTTTATCAAAGCCTTTTTGTATCTTATTACGAAGATAGTTTACATAAACATCTACCATGTTGGTGCCGGTATCGAAGTTAATTCCCCACACCCTTTCCATGATATACTCGCGTGAAAGCAACTTGTTCGGATTTTTAATAAACAACTCCAGCAGACTATACTCTTTGGCGGTAAGGTTAATTTGTTTACCATCCCGCTCAGCTGTTTTATCCCATGTATTCAGCCTCAGGTCGGCGAAACTTAATACATGGTTATCAGCATCAGCCATTTTACGGCGGCGAAGTAAGGCTTCAATACGCGCTAAAAGTTCGCTGAAATGAAAAGGTTTCACCAGGTAATCGTCGGCACCGGAATGCAAGCCACCCACTTTATCATCAATAGTACCTAAGGCACTAAGCATTAATACAGGGATCTGAGGTTCATCCATACGCAACTGCCGGCACAATTCAATACCTGTCATATCAGGCAGCATCACGTCCAGTATCAGCAAGTCGTACTCGTTATTATCAAATAAATGAAATGCGGCCTCACCTGTAGCGGCAATGTCTACTTCATAATTATGCTCGGCGAGCCCCTTTTTTATAAAGGCAGATACCTTTTCCTCGTCTTCAACAACGCAGATCCTGGCCATGTAAATGTGCTTTTGTCAGTTTATTTTAACAAATATACGTGTTGACAACATATAAGTAGACCTTGTTTTGATGGCATTATACATTTGTTTAGGTTTGCCGCCATAATGGTAAACACAAACACCACTGAAAATCAAAAAATAAACTCCCTTGTAATTGCTGTTATGGCTGTGGCTGCCGGTGTTACAGTCGCCAATATTTACTATAACCAGCCTATTTTAAAAGAAATAGGAAGTTCTGTACACGCTTCCGGGGCAGAGATAGGTAAAGTTTCCATGTTTGCACAGCTTGGTTACGGCTTAGGAATGTTTTTTCTTATACCACTTGGTGATAAAGTTAACCGCAAAAAACTCATCCTGCTGCTAAGCACTATGCTGATGATAGCGCTGGCAGGTTTTAGTTTTGCCACTAAAATATACCAGGTATATGCCTTAAGCCTGCTGGTAGGTTTGTTAGCCACCTCGGCCCAGATACTGATGCCTATGGCCGCTACTTTAGATAGTGTTAACCGCGGAAAAACGGTAGGCAAGGTATTCAGCGGCATACTGGTTGGCATACTCGGCGCACGTGTTATTAGCGGGTTAATTGCCGGGTGGCTGGGATGGCGCTGGGTGTATGGAATATCTGCAATAATGATTTTGGTGATCATTATCCTGTTAAAAATATTTTTGCCTGATGTTCCGCCAAAATTTAAGGGCAACTATGCAGGTTTACTTAAATCGGCCCTTTCACTCATCCCTGAGTTTAAAGTTTTAAGGCAGGCGGCCCTGTTGGGCTTTTTCACCTTTGGCATATTTTGTTCTTTCTGGACCACACTTACTTTTCATCTCAGCAATGCACCGCTTAATTACTCACCGGGCACTATTGGCCTTTTTGGTTTAATCGCTATAGGCGGGGCTCTTGTTGCTCCATGGTTTGGTAAGCTGGCTGATAAAGGCAATAGTTATCGATCACTGATATTCACAGTGGGTATGATCATTGCAAGTATTATATTGATCAAAGTACTCCCTTATTCCATCGTAGCACTTGTGGTGGCTATCTTTTTCCTGGACATAGGTGTGCAGGCTACACAAATTACCAATTTTGCCCGCATATACAGCCTTGATGAGCATGCGCACAGCCGTTTAAATACCATATACATGACCACCTATTTTATTGGCGGATCCATCGGTACTTATTTTGGACTACTATCATGGAAAATGGGCGGCTGGGAAATGAGTACCTGGCAAATGCTACTTTGGGGTATGCTGGCACTCATTATCGTACTGCTTAGTAAAGCCGAAACCTCATCAAAGTAAATAAGTGATTATCCTGCTGATTAAACCTTTAAAAACGCTTTTTTCCTGTATAGGAAATAAAGCATAGCCCACTTGACCATTACAAAACAAATAGCCATTACTACTATATTCCAAGGGTCGCCCACTAACTGGCCCAGCCAGCCAAAAAAGCCCGCTGTAGCATAATTCCAGTTAATAAACTTACTGGAGATGTAAATTAGGATGGAATTCATGCCAATTACCTTGAAATAAAAGGCCCAGCTCTTGTATCCTAAAACGTCAATGATATAATAAAATAGTGCAAGCAAAAGCAGGCTTAAGCCACCTACCTGCATCACAAATGAACTTGTCCACAAGTTTTTATTAACAGGGAAATCAAGGTTCCATATTTGCGCTATTACAATAAATATTACACCTGCAGCCGCTAAGATAAACGCTTTGCGTCCTTTATGCTGATGCCCCGTTTTCAGCAAACTGCCCGCAAGTATACCGAGCAAGCCCGTGCTTATAGCGGGTATAGTAGAAAAAAGCCCTTCCGGATCATGAATTTTCAGATAAAGCCGACCGGGCAGTAATAACCTATCTACATAGGAGGCGAAATTACCCTGCATAGTTAAATCGCCAGGAGCAAAACCGGGAGCTGCCGCAAATTTCAAAATAAGCCAATAACCAATTATAAAGATCCAAAACCAGGCAAATTGCCATTTACGGTTGGCAAACAAGTAAATAAAGTTAGCAAACATATAAGCCAACCCTATCCGGCCTAATACTGACGCAAAACGTATTTCGGAAATTGGTTTTAATTCTTTCAGGCTGTTATTTACCAGTAACCCCAGCAATATAAGTATAATGGCACGTTTAACTACCCGCCAAACCAGTTGACCCTTAGTTGCGCCCTTTTCTAACTCGCGACCTACGGAGTATGGCGTTGCCACACCGGCAAGAAAAAGAAAAAGAGGAAATATGAGATCATAAGCGTGAAACCCGTTCCAATCCGGATGAGTGAACTGTACAGAAAGCGCTTTCCAGAACGGCGAGCCTGTTACCTTTGCAAGTGTGTGGAATATTTCTTCGCCGCCAATTATCCAGAACATATCAAACCCACGCAGCGCATCTAAAGAATACAACCTTTCATAGGTAAATGGTGAGGTATTGACATCTGAAGATGCAGGTATATCTGTATGGTTGGCCATAGCTGTATATTGGGTTTGTTAACGTTATCGCTATGAAGATAATCAGATCATATCTTAAATTCAAAATATCGCCTGGCATTATGGTAACAAATATCGGCGATGATCTTACCTGTCCATTCAATGTCATTAGGTAATTCTCCCTTCTCTATATCATCGCCAAACAGATTGCAAAGTAATCGGCGGAAATACTCATGGCGGGGGAACGACAGGAAACTACGCGAATCTGTAAGCATGCCTACAAACCGGCTCAGTAAGCCCATGTTCGAAAGCGCATTGATTTGCTTGATCATACCATCTTTCTGATCCAGGAACCACCAAGCAGAACCAAACTGCACCTTACCGGCAACAGAACCATCGTTAAAATTACCTGTCATGGCAGCCATCACCTCATTATCGGCTGGGTTTAGGTTATAAATAATAGTTTTAGCCAAACGATCGTCCTTATCCAAACGGTTAAGAAAACGCGACAACGCCCTTGCCTGGCTAAAATCACCTATCGAATCAAATCCCGTATCAGGCCCGAGTTTAGATAGCAATCGTGAATTGTTGTTTCGTAAAGCGCCGAGGTGGTATTGTTGTACCCAACCCTTTTCATGGTGCCATAAAGCCAGGTTATACAACATAGCCGACTTAAACTTTACCTTTTCGGCATTAGTTACCGGCTTTTCGCTTCGCACCTTCTCAAAAATTAAACGTATTTCCTCATCTGCATAATCCTCCGCGTAAATGTGCTCCAGGCCATGGTCGGCCAATACACACCCGTTTGCGGCAAAATAATGATGGCGGTTTTTAAGCGCGTACAGGTAATCGTCAAAGTTTACTATGGGCGTATTAGCTACTTCTTCCAGCCGTGTAATATAGGCGTTAAGCGCGGGTACATCTTCAATATACATGGCTTTATCCGGCCTGAAGGTTGGGAACATTTTTACTGTTCCCCCTTCTTTTTTTAACTGCTCATGATGTAAAAGATCATCCAGCGGATCATCAGTAGTACATACCACTTCTACATTCATCTTCTCGAGCAATTGCTGTACAGCATAATCGGGCTGCTTTAATTTCTCAGACGCGTCGTCATAAATAAAGTCGGCCGTACCGGGCAATAACCGGGAGTCAATATTAAAATAACGCCTCAGTTCAAGATGCGTCCAATGGTATAATGGATTGCGGAGGGTGTATGGTACGGTTTCCGCCCACTTTTCAAACTTCTCAAAATCAGCCTTCCCACCTGTGATGTATTCTTCACTTATGCCATTAGCGCGCATGGCACGCCACTTATAATGGTCGCCATAAAGCCATGCCTGGGTAAGGTTATTAAAATTGATATTACCGGCAATTTGCTCCGGCGATAAATGGCAGTGATAATCTATGATAGGTAGATCTCTGGCATAATCATGATACAACCTGCGGGCGGTATCAGAGTGCAGCAGAAAGTCATCATCTAAAAAATTTCTCATACAAGCTCAATGTAAAGGCAATGTATTAAAATTTTTAACAAGCCGTTACTCCGGTTGATAATGAATGAGAATATCCTGTGAATTTAACTTGCGCTTTACACACCGAGGTTAGCAAATATTTCCCTTATAGAGAAATTTGCACCGCAAACATGCTCATCAGCCGCACCATAATAAACGGTAAGTGTATCACCATCTTCCTGCAAGACATGCCCATTGGTAAATACCACATGCCCGAAGAAGCCCGTCATTTCGTAAGAGGCGATAGGCTCCATAATGGGCTCGGTAGAACGCGCTAACACAACAGATGGATCATTAAGATCAAGCAATGCGGCACCCAGGCAATAACGATGTTCGCGAGTAGCACCGTGGTATATCTCCAGCCATCCCTTTTCTGTTTTTATTGGCGAGGCACCTGCACCCACCCTTCCGCTATCCCACATCCCTTCACGTGTTTTTAATATGCACTTGTGGTTTCCCCAGTGTACAGCGTCGGGTGATTCGGCCAGCCAGATATAATTTCCGCCAATGTCAACACTGCTGGGGCGATGCAGGGCGTAATATTTCCCGTTTATTTTTTCCTCAAATATGGCTACATCCTTGTTGTGTGGCGGCAATATCATGCCGTAGCTGGTGAAAGATTTCCAATCGGTAGTTGTGCGCATACCTACTCCAACACCACTATCGCTAACAGCTGTAAATGTTAAATAAAACTTCTCTTCAAGTGCAGTAACCCTGCAATCTTCAATACCAAATGTTTGTAAAGGTCCTGTTCCGAAAAGTTTGGGATATCCTTCGGGTTCATAGAAACGCTTACCGTCATTACTGCATAATAAACGTAAATGCGAGAGAGTGGTAAGATAATCGACACCCTTATAACGCACCACCCTGGCATCAGTCGCAATCAGATCAGCATCATCAAGGGCTATTTCCATTATCTTTGTTTCTCCTGTTTCAGTAAGTACAGGGAATGAGATGTGTACTTCGTTTTGCTTGGGTCTTTCGGCAACCCTTACTAATAGCCAGGTTTTTCCCTCGTATTTAAACACACCTGGATTTAACAAACAGGCTATTAACAGCCCCTCCGCGCTTGGTGCAAGATCATCAGGTGAAAGCAGAGGATTTTCGGGGAAACGTTTAGCGATATCAGCCATAAATGTTTTAGTTGTAGCTTTATAACATTTACGCTTTGCAATGGTTCATACAGATACTATATTTGTTGCATACTCGCCGTTACTTCTCTTAAATTTTGCCGACATTGTTTATCATGCTGGGAAATCATGAGCATTCAAATAGTAAGTTACTAAGTCTAAAAAATGCCATCAACTATCAGTAACATATCACTAACTTACCAGGTACCGGAACATTTACCGATAGCGATATATCAGTGCGATACGGCAGGAAACATTACCTCTTATAACCAGGCGGCTACCAAATTATGGGGGCGAGTACCTGATAAAAGTAACCGGTATACCGGCGCATATGCTATTTACAATGCCGCCGGACAAGCGCTTGCTTTAGAAGAGCACCCTGTAGCCCGTACCCTGCGCAGCGGTGTGAATGTTGACGGAGAAGAATTGATCATTGAACGGCCCGATGGAAGTACAGCTAATGTGATGGCCTATTGTGTACCTGTTTTAAATGATGTACAGATCATTACCGGCGCGGTAAACACATTGATTGATATTACCGAGCAACGTACCGGGGAACGTAAACATAATATACTTGCTGCTATTATTGAAAATTCTGATGATGCTATTGTCAGTAAAACGCTTGACGGCATTATTACCAGCTGGAATAATGGCGCACAAGAGCTGTTTGGCTACGCGGCAGACGAAATAGTAGGCAAATCCATCACTACAATTATACCGGTTAATAGACTGAACGAGGAAACAGATATTATCAGCAAAATAAAACTTGGCCAAAAGGTTGATCATTTTTCTACCTACAGATTACATAAAAACGGCCATGAAATACCTGTTTCGTTAGCGATATCTCCCATAAAAGATGTTCAGGGCAATATCATTGGCGCATCCAAAATAGCAAGAAATATTACCCGGCAACTTGAGGCCGAGAACAAACTGCAGCGTTATGCGGAAAACTTGGAAATTTTCAATTATGTAGGTAAAGTTGTTTCAGAAAACCTGGATGTGCAGGAGATATTGCAGAAGGTAACCGATGCTACTACCCTTTTAACCGGGGCCGCTTATGGGGCATTCTTTTATAATAACATTGATGAAAACGGAGAATTTTATACACTTTATACCTTATCAGGCGCACCGAGGGAAGCTTTTGAGCATTTAGGCGTTCCGCGTAAAACCAAGTTATTTAGCCCAACTTTTAGCGGAATAGGTATTGTGCGTGTTGATGATATCACTAAAGACCCACGATATGGCCAAAACAGCCCGCATTACGGTATGCCATTAGGTCATTTATCTGTAGTGAGCTATTTGGCTGCACCTGTGCTATCTAAAAACGGCGACGTAATAGGGGCACTTTTCCTGGGCCATCCGGAGTCTGCTATGTTCAATGAAGAACATGAGAACCTTGTAGCAGGTGTGGCCTCACAGGCCAGCATAGCGCTTGACAATGCCAAACTATACGAAGAAGTACAAAGGCTAAATTCCAAAAAAGATGAGTTTATTGGCTTAGCAAGCCACGAACTAAAAACGCCGGTAACCAGTCTTAACGGTTATCTGCAAATTATTGACCGCAATTTATTTGATGGCGACAGAAATAAAACCTTTGTTAAAAAAGCGATAGCGCAGATCGGTAAACTTTCTGACCTGATTTCTGACTTACTGGATGTATCAAAGATCGAATCGGGCCAGTTGCCTTTGAATTATACCCAATTTGACATCGCCCAGTTAGTTGATGATATTACTGAAATAATGCAGTATTCAACCAAATCACACAGGATAATTATCTGTTCAGAGGCCGGAGATATCAATGTAAACGCTGATAAGCAACGCATTGAGCAGGTGATCATTAATCTGTTATCAAACGCTATTAAATATTCGCCAGAATCAGGCCATGTTAATATCACCGTTTCAAAAAATGAGAATGCGGTAAGCGTTGAGGTGCAAGACTTTGGTATAGGTATTAGTAAAGAACAACAGCAACGTATTTTTTCGCGATTCTACAGGGTAGATGATATAGCTTCGCATATCTCCGGCCTGGGTATAGGCCTATACATCAGTAATGAAATTATTAAACGCCATAAAGGCAGCCTTTCAGTTACAAGCAACGCCGGCAAAGGATCTGTATTCAAATTTGAAATACCGGCCATTCAGGCCTAACCGCATTATTTTTTGTGTAAAACAAAGGCCCGGTTTCCCGGGCCATTTGCTATATAATAGAATTAATGATTTACATACCGGTGCGCGGTACTGTTGGTGCGCCAACAGGTGTAGTTGAAGGCGCTGTAGGTGATGTTGACGGCATTGGTGTTGGAGTAGCCGGTGTAGTTCCTGGTGTTGTGCTTGGTACGCCCGGGCTGGTTGGTGCCGGCATAGTTGGCGTGGCGGGCACAGGAGCCGGTGTAGTTGGACTTCCGGGATTTGTTGGCGTTGTTGGATACGAGGAGTTAGTAGGGTTTGTTGGTGTGTTAGGAGTAGTAGGTGTACCAGGCATTGTTGGGTTACCCGGAGTGTTTGGCACTATTGGCCTGGTTGGTGTACCCGGTGTTGTGGTACGGCCCTTAGTTCTTTTAGGAACTGTATCCTGATTCGTGGTCAGCTCATTTCCAAAGGCGGCCTTGTTAATATTATTGTTGGTGTGGTTATGGGCCACAGCATAATTTAATCCAAACGCGGCTACTGCCGTCGCTATTATCACACTCATCTTTTTCATAGCGTATGTTATTAATGGTTTATATAATTAACTATAGAATAACATACACCATGCCAAAAGAGAAAAAATTTCAATTTTTATTATTTAAAAATTACTTCATAAATACCTTGGTAGCACCATAACCAAACTTTTCCTTCTGCGCATCCATAAAAGTTTTCACCTTTTGATTTTTGGCTAATAACTTATGCAACTCATGCCGTAATATGCCATTACCGGTACCATGTATAAAGGTGATCTCATGCACTTGGTGTACTATTGCCGCCTCAAGCGTTTTATTGAAGTGGCCAATTTGTATAGCGAGTATTTCGCTACTACCCAGGAAATGGTAATCCTCTCGTAATTGCTCTATATGCAGGTCTATTTCGGTGGCCGGTTTTTGTATTTCCTGCTTTTCCTGCGCCGGCTTAAAAAAGCTTTCCTTTAATTGCACAGGGTCTATAATTACTTCCGGTTCATCCAGTTGTATCATCCAACCCTGCTGTTTTATATAGGGTACTGTCTTTTTTGCGCCCGCAAAATCTTTTGCTTTAAACTGCTCACTATATTGCAGCGGTTCTTTAACAGGTTGGGCCTGTTTAGTATAAAACACTATTTGAAAAACAAATGAAGGCCACAACTGCAGGTCAGATAATTTGGCTGAGTATATTTTAGCAACGGCTTGTGGTTCAATAATTCCCGCATATTCTCCTTTTTGCTGCTTTTGCTGTTTAGTTTGTAAAGCAGTGAGTAACTGGTATGATGTTTCGTTCACCAGGTAAAAATGTACCAGGCTGTTAGCATTAACATCTGGTATTACGGCAATGTGTACACCCGTTGTCTTAAATTCGCCTTCAGGTATTTTTATCTGCGGTGCTTCCTCGTCATGGCTCTCCTCTCCTCTGCCATGCACAAAGGTTACTTTATTAGCCAGCACAGGTATTTCAAAATCATCGTCGCCGGTAACACCAATCATCTGGTCGTCTATAATTCGTGTTACGTAACCTTCCATCTTTTCGTCAACAAACCGTACAAAATCGCCTAACTTATATTTCATAATGCAAGTATAAGCAGCAATTGTGCCTGTTTAATGTTATTATTTTAAAGATGCATTTGGGTTGACCAGTTATGCTACTATTTAATAAATTTGTTGTACATAATTTCAGATACCTATTCAATGACTTTTACCCCTGATAAAGATGTTAATTTCCTTAAAAGGATATTTATGCATCATCTTAACCGCATCTATAATGGTAAATGCTTTTTACGCGACCATGCGCAACACCTTGAAGAATCAGCCTCGTTCAAAGGGCTGCAATTAGCGCTTGATGAATTTACAACTGATGTAAAAAAGCAAATACAGCGCATGGAAGAAATTTACGCTCTTGTTAAAGAAAAGCCTGCCCCGGAAAGCTGTAACCCTATACGCAATATTGTTAAAGACGAGTTTTGCATTGATACAAACCAGGACCTGCCAGTATTAAACGATCTGGATATTATGCTTTACGTACAAATACTCGAGCATATTAACCTTACCTCCTACCGTATGCTAATTATGCTGTCTAAACTTTTACAGTATAACGATGTAACCCAATTGCTGACTGAAAACCTTGACGAATCTACAGATAATGACCAGTTATTTGTACTGATTGCTAAAGAATATATAACAAAAGATCAGGAGATATTAAAAAAACAAAGCCGGACATAAAGTACCGGCTTTGTATAGTTATTTAATACCCCTACTAAAATAACTTATCACAAAGGAAAAGAATTGCAACGCAACTTACAAGTAAGTTATGTAACAATTTGTTTACTTAAACTATAAAGCAATCATTCTGTATATTTTTAATTTATCTCAGTTGTACTTATCAAATCACCCATAAAATGTTTAAAAAATTAATTGTTGCTGCAATTTTAAGCGCAACGCTCTCACAGTTGCAGGCGCAAACCCTGTATATGCCACGCGATATAAAAAGGGCTTATGCCAACGGCACACGGAGTATGGATGGTAAGCCCGGCCCTAAATACTGGCAAAACCATTCAAGGTATGATATCTCTATCACAACAGCCCCTCCGGAGTCACTGGTAAAAGGGGTTGAAACCATTACCTATTACAATAACAGCCCTGATACCTTAAAAAGGCTGAATATGAAACTTATCCTTAATGTGCACCGCCCAGGTGCTGCAAGGATGGGTGCAACCAGCCCTGACTACCTTACAAAGGGTGTGCAGATTGATGATTTTAAAATTTCCGGGCAAACTCGTCAGTGGAATAATGCCACCATGGGCTCAACCAACCAAATGGTATCACTACCCAAGCCCTTAATGCCGCATGATTCTGTGCAGCTTAACATCACCTGGCATTTTGATGTTTCTAAACAAAGCGGCCGCGAAGGTATGATTGATTCTACCAGTTTCTACCTGGCTTATTTTTACCCTCGTGTTTCGGTGTATGATGATTACAATGGCTGGGACAGGATTGAATTTATAGACGCGCAAGAGTTTTACAACGATTTTAATGATTACACTCTGAATGTGACTGTCCCTAAAAACTATGTGGTTTGGGCTACCGGTACTTTACAAAACGCTCCAAAGGTATTACAGAAAGAGATTAACGATCGATTACAGAAATCATTCTCAAGTGACAGTACCATCCATGTGGCTACTGCCGATGAAATGGCAGCGGGAAAAGTGACCGCACAAAATGCCACCAACACCTGGAAGTGGACAGCCAGTAACATCAGCGATGTAGCTGTTGGCATCAGCAACCATTACATTTGGGATGCAGGCAGTGTGGTGGTTGATAGAAATACAGGCAGAAGGGCAAGCATGCAGGCAGCATACTCTGTACAGGGTACAGATTTTAAGCAATCGGTACAATTTGGCCGCAACGCCTTAAGTTGGTTTAGTACCAACTGGCCGGGAGTGCCTTACCCCTTCCCCAAAATGACCGCATTCCAGGGGTTTGCAGACATGGAATATCCTATGATGGTAAATGATAGCCAAATGGGCGACCCTGGTTTTGCACAACTGGTACAAGACCATGAAATAGCACATACCTGGTTCCCGTTTTACATGGGTATAAATGAAACCCGTTATGCCTTTATGGACGAAGGTTGGGCAACCACGCTTGAATATTTGATAGGTACTGCCGAAAAGGGTAAAGAAAAAGCCGATGCTTTTTATAAACAATTCCGTATTAACGGCTGGATCAATAACCGGTCAAGCAATCAGGATATTCCTACCATTACGCAAACCAGCGAACTTACCACCGGCTATGGTAACAACGCTTATGGAAAGCCATCATTAAGCTACTTAGCGCTTAAAGATATGTTGGGTGACGAACTATTTAAAAAAGCTTTACATGGTTACATGGACCGCTGGCACGGCAAACATCCTATCCCGTGGGATTATTTTAACTCCATGAGCAATGTATCAGGCAAAAACCTTACGTGGTTCTTTAATAACTGGTTCTTTACTAATGGTTATGATGATCTGGCTATAAAAAATGTAGTGACAGGTAAAGATGGCTATACCCTAACTATTGCCAATATGGGTGGTTTTGCCATTCCGTTTGATGTGGTTGCTGAATATACCGACGGTACTAAAAAAACTATACATCAAACACCATCCATCTGGGAAAAAAATCAGAAAGAAGCCTTAGTAACATTTGTAAACGTCAGAGGCAAAAGCCTTAAGTCCATCACCTTAGATAATGGTATATTTATGGATGCTACACCTGGAGACAACACCTGGCTGGTAAAAAAATAAATATTTACTAAACAAAAAAAACCAGCCTGCAGGCTGGTTTTTTTGTTTTAATCAATTATATTTTCAACTGTTCTGGATAGAATTATTCCAGTCATTAGCTGTGCTTTTCACTCGTGATTTAGCTTCATTTGCGCCATTTTCAGCATAATCTTTAGCTTTATCTTTTGCATCATCGTAAGCATCACGTGCGTGGTCTACAGCGCCATTGATTTTTGATTTTACAGAATCAACAACATTGCTGCTGTAATCTTTTACGTTCTCAACTGTGTTTTGAGCTTTGTCCTTAGCTTTATTTACAAGGTCATTTACATAATCAGCAATATCGCCGCGTAAATCCTCGCCTTTTTCAGGGGCCAATAATAAACCTAAAGCGGCACCCGCTGCAGCACCTATTAAAAGCGCTGCTATAACTTTTGCTTGATCTTTCATATTTGTTACTTTTTGTAGATGAATATGTCCTTGTCTTACAAATACCATACCGTACTATTTATCTTTTTGTTAATTAGCAGGCGTATCACAACTCTTGCTTGTAAATGTGCCCACACAAAAAAATAGCCGCCTTGTTAACTAAACAATGACGTGGACCAATGTATTAAATTTGATGCAGGACATACATTTCAGGAAGATGTTTTTCCTGATGGTGTTTATAACAGCAGCTTTTTTAATTTTTTTAAAATATAAACTGCTTCCTTATTTTAACAGATGGGAAAGCCCGGGTTACCGCTTATTGAGATGGGTGCTCGACGCGCTGATCCTGATCACTTTCGCTATTATAGCCATAGCGGCGGTAGCGTTTTGGATGAGCGGTAACAGATAGGTATAAAAACAGAACATCCACCTTTTGGGGTGGATGTCCATACAATTTGTAATCTTAGTTATATAGATATATTAAACTACTTTTACGTTTACTGCATTTAAGCCTTTTCTTCCGTTCTCAACTTCGTATTCAACTTTGTCGTTCTCACGGATTTCGTCAATAAGGCCTGTTGAATGAACAAATATGTCCTGGCTACCATCAGCTGGTACGATGAAACCAAAACCTTTTGTTTCATTGAAAAATTTAACTGTTCCTTGTTTTTGCATTATAATATTTATTAAAGTGCGCAAGGTATGTATAATAATCGGCATTGCTGTCATATTAATATAAAAACAGCGCAGGCAGCTTAAGCAACAACTGCCAAATGCCTATTATCAAGCGTATCTTCAGAATCTTTTACTATACTCCGTATCTTTTCATCAAGTTCGTTAACAGTGGTTTCCATGATATCGAAATAATTAAAATGTACATTTTCCATTTTAATAAGATCCATGATACCTAAAAGAGAAGCCACCGGGCGGCGCAGCTCATGTGATTGTATCAAGGCTATGCGGCGCAGGGCCTCATTCTGGGCATTAATGTATGCTTCCTGGCGTTTATGCCTGGTAATATCTGTTGAGCTTAAAGCTACACCCATAATATCACCACCGCTATTCTTCACCGGTATAAAAGTGGTTAGTTTCCAGCAAGCATTAGGTGTGCCACTCATCAACATCCACTCCCGTTTTATACTCCTTCCAGCAAGGGCCAATTTAAAACACTTTTTAAATTGACTGAGTATTCCAGGGTCTGTGTATAGTAATATATCATCCTGACAGGTAAGCTCATGCTTGTAATTGTCTTTGATAAACACCGCCGCAGATCTGTTAAAAGCAATTACATTATAACTGCTGTTCACCAGGAAATGCATATCGGTTGAACTATCAAAGATGGCCTTTAATTTAAGTTCCGACTCAATAATGGCAAGGCTTTGCTCCTGCTCAATATGATGTTTTTCCTCCAAAGTTTTCAAGCTCCAGTTCAATTCCATTATATGAACTACTTGTTTGGCCATTATGAGTAAACTTTTTTTCTGATGCTCGGAGAGTTCGCGCGGCCTTTTATCAATCACGCAAAGGCTGCCTATGGCGTACCCTTCCTTACTGATGAGCGTAGCCCCGGCGTAAAAGCGCACATGTGGGTCGTCCGTAACTAAAGCATTATTTTTATAAACCTCATCCTGTAGCGTATCGGGTACAATATAAAGGCTATCCTGGAGAATGGTTTTTTTACAAAAGGAGACTTCTTTAGTCGTACAGTTAAGTTCGGTTCCAACTGATGCTTTAAACCATTGCATCTTGTCGTCAACCAGGGTAACCAATGCTATCGGAGTATCACAAATTTCGGCTACAAGTGCAGTAAGATCGTTAAGATCGGCGGTTGTACCTGCGTCAAGCTGTTTAAACCTGTTCACTATTGTGAGCCGTTGCTGCTCATTTTGATTCATTTGGCGTAGGTACTGGGGATTATTGCAAATATTTTTTCAATAATACACCACAATTCACCTTTTGTTTCAAAATGATGTTTAAACATTCTTAAAGGTTTTCAGAATGTAAATAAATTGTTGCTGGCAGGCTAAATACTGCTATCAGCGTAAACGCTCTGAACTTTATCGCGAAGGTTATAGTTTGAAGCCATTACCTCACCGTATGCCCCTGCAGTACGTATAGCAATTAAATCGCCTCGGAAAGATTGAGGCAGTTCAACATCTTTGCGGAAACAGTCGGTACTTTCACATATAGGGCCCACTACATCATATTTTACCAGTGAATGGTTAGGGTTGGGTTGTGAATGCTTTTCAGACCTTTGACTTAAATTTTCAATAGCATGATAAGCCTGGTACAACATGGGCCGCATTAGTTCCGTCATACCCGCGTCCAGTATCAAGAAGTTTTTCTTTTGGCCATTCTTCACATACAGCACTCTCGCGATAAGCGAAGCCGATTGTGCAACCAATGCCCTTCCAAGCTCAAAATGTACTTCCTGTCCTGGTTTTACGTTTAAAAACTGGCTAAATACTTTGAAATAGCTTTCAAAATCAGGCACATTGGTATCAGGGTGATAATAATCGACACCTAAGCCTCCGCCCGCATTTAAAATTTTAACATTAAAGCCCCTGCCTTCGAACCAGTCCTGTATTTCATTAATGCGGTTGCAAAGGTTCCGGAAAACTTCCATATCGGTTATTTGAGAACCTACATGGAAATGAATACCTAAAAAATTAATATGGCTTAACTTGCGTAAGGTATCCGCTACATCATTAAGCTGCCAGGTATTTATGCCAAATTTATTTTCATCAAGCCCGGTAGTAATAAAGTGATGAGTATGCGCATCAACATTAGGATTGATGCGGATGGCTACCCCTGCTACCTTACCCTTAGCGGCGGCCAGTTCATTAATAATTTCCAGTTCCTGTACCGATTCTACGTTAAAGCAAAAAATATCAGCGTCCAGTGCTTCATTTATTTCCTTGTCAGACTTACCTACACCTGCAAATACCACCTTGTTTTTACTAAAGCCATGGTTAATAGCGGCCTTCACCTCATTGCCACTTACACAATCGGCACCAAAACCGTAGGATTGCACCATATCAATAACCTTGGGGTTAAAGTTGGCCTTCATAGCGTAATGCACATGAAACCCGTATTTTGATGAGGCATCGCGACAGGCATCAAGCGTATTTTTCAATACGCTAAGGTCATAGTAGTAAAAAGGGGTTTCAACGTTGGCGAAACCTTGTATGGTATTGTTAGTGAACATGTTTGTAAGTCAAAATTAAAAAGTCAAAGTTAAAAACCGACCTTTTCTATCACGTCAATGCTTCGTCCCTCGCAATAACGCCCTAATATTATGTGCTATAATAAAGTTTAAAACAACCTGCTATGCAAGCTTCTCAGAACTTCCGTTTTTTCCTCGGTTTTTACAAGCAGGGAAAGGTTATGATCGCTGCCTCCGTAAGATATCATGCGTACAGGTACATGTTTTATAGCATCCAGCACCCTGGCTGCATAACCATTTTTCTCAGCGGCAAAGTCACCTACAACACATATAATGGTATGGTTAACATCTACCTCAACTGTACCAAACGCCGCAAGCTCTTTAGTGATCTCGCCCAGATAAGTAGTATCATCAATGGTAAGCGATACAGCTACCTCCGAAGTGGTGATCATATCTATAGACGTGCGGTATCTTTCAAACACCTCAAATACCCTGCGTAAAAACCCGTGTGCAAGCAACATACGGCTGCTATGTATTTTAATAGCGGTAATATCGTCTTTAGCAGCAATAGATTTAATTTTATCCTTTTCGCTGGTATTGGTAATTAATGTACCGGCTGCCTGCGGATCCATGGTATTCAGTAACCGAACCGGGATCTTATATTTCTGTGCCGGGAACACACTTTGTGGGTGTAATATTTTTGCGCCGAAATAAGCCAGTTCTGCCGCCTCATCGAAAGAAAGCTGGGCAATTGGTTTGGTATTGCTAACAATACGCGGGTCGTTATTGTGCATACCGTCTATATCGGTCCATATCTGCACTTCTTCGCTGCGGATGCCTGCGCCTATCAGTGAGGCTGTGTAGTCGCTGCCGCCACGGCGCAGGTTATCAATCTCGCCAAAGGAGTTACGGCAGATAAAGCCTTGTGTAATAAACAGGTTAACCTCCGGATGCTTATCAAGCCTTGGCGTTAAGTGCGAGGTGATATAATCTACAACAGGCTCGCTATCCTCATCAGTCTTCATAAAATCAAGTGCCGGTAATAAAACCGAAGGCACTCCGATTTCTTTCAGATATATATGATATAAAGTGGTTGATAGCAATTCGCCCTGCGCCAGGATGATTTTATCTTCAATGGTTGTAAAAAGATCATTCGCCAGGCTGCTTAAAAGCCCGAAATGATGATCTATTACCCCTTTGGCCTGCTCATAAAATTCATCTTTACTGTAAAGTTCCTTTATAATCCCTTCGTACTTTTCTTTAAGAATCTGAATTAGGTTGGCGGCTTTTGCTTTATCGCCGGCAAGGTATGCCTGTCCAATTTCAACCAAATTATTGGTAGTGCCTGACATTGCCGAAAGCACTACGATCTGCCGCTCCTGAGGGTTAATGATATCCAGCAGCTTTTTCATACGGGCGGGACTGCCGACCGATGTTCCGCCAAATTTTAAAACTTTCATTCTTTATTTCCGTTTACCACAAATGATTGATATTCTTGTATCAATATTTTAGGCGCTAAAAATAGGATTTTAAACCACTTATCTTCTTAAAATGATTAAAATAAAATTCGGAACGGATGGCTGGAGAGCTATCATTGCTGATGACTTGACCCTTGAAAACGTTAAACGTGTAGCTTACGCTACCGCACTGTGGCTTAAAGACAATTTTGAAAACCCATCCGCGCTGGTAGGCTGCGACCCACGTTTTGCCGGGCCGATGTTTGCTGATGCTACTACCTGCGTGCTGGCATCACAAGGCATAAAAGTTCACCGTGCCGAGAACTTATTTGTTTCTACACCCATGATCTCATTGGGAACTGTGCGTACCCAATCATCAGCAGGTATTATTATTACGGCAAGCCATAACCCGCCTGCTTACAATGGCTACAAAATTAAGGCTTATTATGGCGGCCCTGCTACTCCTGATGATATTGAAAAGGTTGAAAAACAAATACCCGATACCTTAGACCTGCAGTTGAAAACTGTAGCTGATTATGTTACTGAGGGTTTGGTTGAGTACATCAACCTGGAAGATATGTATGTAGAACATGCTGAAAAAAGCTTTGACATACCTGCCATACGCGATAGTGGTTTACAATGGGCTTACGATGCCATGTATGGCGCGGGCCAGAACGTAATGCGCCGACTGTTCCCGGATATTACTTTCCTGCATGCCGATTATAACCCCGGTTTTGACGGACAGGCTCCTGAGCCTATCCAGCGTAACCTGCAGGAGTTTGAGCAACTGATCAAACTTTCTGAAGGCGAGATCGCATCGGGCTTGGTTACCGATGGTGATGCCGATCGTATTGGTTTGTATGATGCTGACGGCAACTTTGTTGATTCGCACCATATTCTTTTACTGCTTATCCATTACATGTATAAGGTAAAAGGCGAGCGTGGCGAAGTTTATTCAACTTTCTCCTGCACCAGCAAAATACAGAAACTTTGCGATGCTTATGGCTTAAACAATACCGTTACCAAAATTGGCTTTAAATATATTTGCGACCTTATTGTTAACTCCGGCAAACCATTTATGGTAGGCGGCGAAGAATCAGGCGGTATAGCGGTTAACGGGCATATACCTGAGCGCGACGGTGTTTGGATAGGTTTGATGATTTGGGAGTTTATGGCAAAAAGCGGCCGCACCCTTAAAGAACTGGTACAGGAGATATATGATGTGGTTGGCCAGTTCGCGGTTGAGCGTTATGACCTGCATGTTACCGAAGAAAAGAAACAAGCCATTATCAGCGCTTGTAAAGGCGGCCAATATACTTCGTTTGGCAATCTTAAAGTGGAGCGTACAGAAGACCTTGATGGATTTAAATTCTTCTTTGGCGATGATAGCTGGGTAATGGTACGCCCATCAGGTACAGAGCCTGTATTGCGCGTTTACGCAGAAGCACCTACAACAGCCGAGTCGTTTAAAATATTAGATACCGTAAAAGCTGAATTACTTAAGTAATACTTTATTTAGATACGAATATCTTATATCAAAAGGCTTGCTTCGGCAGGTCTTTTGGCATTTAAGCGGGGCACATTTAAAAAAAATAATTATTTTGGGAGCTTATCATCGCTCCCACTCATGAAAAAACCGTTAGCTACTATATTACTTTTTATTGCGGCATTTACCATGGCGCAGGCACAGAATAACACTCATCTCGCGGAATTACAACAAAAATTTGTAGACCTAAAGTTCGGTATGTTTATCCATTTTAACATGCCTACTTACATGAATGCCGACTGGCCCGACCCTAACGCACCGGCAATCGCCTTTAACCCTAAAAAACTTAACGCAGACCAATGGGCGAAAGCAGCTAAAAGCGCCAATATGGTATATGGTTGCCTCACTACCAAACACCATAGCGGCTTTTGCATATGGGATACCAAAACTACCGATTACAACGTAATGAATAGCCCGCTTAAGCGCGATGTGGTAAAGGAGTATGTAGAAGCTTTCAGGAAAAACGGACTCAAAGTGATGTTATATTACTCCATATTGGACACGCATCATCAGCTTAGGCCCAACAGCATTACGCCCAAACATTTTGAAATGGTAAAGGCCCAGCTAACGGAACTTCTTACGCATTATGGTAAAATTGAGGCTTTAATTATTGATGGCTGGGATGCGCCATGGTCGCGCATTAGCTATGACGATATCCCTTTTGAAGATGTTTACCGCCTGGTAAAATCATTACAGCCTGATTGTGTTCTGATGGATCTCAACGGTGCCAAATACCCGGCTGAGGGATTGTTTTATACCGATATTAAAACTTATGAAATGGGAGCCGGGCAGCGCCTTGCCAAAGAAACCAACGTAATGCCGTCTCTTGCGTGCCTGCCCCTACAACAAAGCTGGTTCTGGAAAACAGATTTTCCAACAACGCCGGTAAAAGACGCGGCCAAAATGGTTAACGAACTAACTACCCTTAACAAAGCCGGCTGTAATTTTATTTTAAATGTTGCCCCTAACCGCGATGGTTTGTTTGACGACAATGCGCTTGCCGCGCTCAAAGAAATCGGCAAACAATGGAAAAATGATTACCCGGCCGTAAATTTTGCGCCTACCGGCAAACCCATCATATCAACTAACCTGGCTAAACGCAAACCAACAAACAGCAGTTGGAGCGACGATATGAATATCATGGATTTTGCTAATGATGATGATTTTACTACGTCATGGACATCAAACGCCGAGGTAAAAACACCCTGGTGGGAAGTAGATTTTGGACGCGATACTGAATTTAATACCATTGCCATCACTGAGCCTAAAGCCAATATTACCGCCTATCATGTAGAATATTTACAGAACGGAACCTGGAAAACACTGTTAAAAGGCAATACTGCTAAACGCGTAAAAATTCACCGTTTTGCAACAACCTTGGGCAATAAGGTGCGCGTGGTTATTGACGAGGCTAACGCCCCGGCATCCCTTACGGAAGTAGGTATTTATAATGAGAAGGGTAAATGATAGTACTTTAAAGCATTTTAATATACCCGTTTGCCTCAACCTCTTTTAAGGTGTACGGCTTTAAGAAAAGATTTGGTAACTGGCTGCTAAAACCTGCAGTTGGAACACCGTTGATGGAATTATTTAAATTGTAATAAACGCTATTTGCGTAAGCAGGAGCATCGGCACTGGTTTGTGCGAATGATAAACGCACTTTACCCAGGTCAACACCATCCATTTTATGCAACTCAGAGAATAAGAAACTACCTGAAACAGAAGGTGAGAATATACCGGGACCTACCGATTTAGCAATGCTACTGTAATAATCATAACGACCAGTTGTACTAATTACTAAATAGTCTTTAATAGAAAAGTCTGCGGAATAGTAAGCTGAATTAACTTGCTTACTAGTAATTATATCAGTATTTGGGCCTGAGTTACGTGAACCGAAGTTTGTAAGGCTATAGAAGTAAGGTATGATGAAACCACCCTGCCCTTCAATAAATGTTCCGTCAGCGTTTGATTTACGGATGTTACCACCAAGGCTGAAATCAACATTTAACAGGTCTTTAACCAGGCTAT
Organism: Mucilaginibacter sp. MD40; assembly: GCF_002288635.1. Classification (GTDB taxonomy): domain Bacteria; phylum Bacteroidota; class Bacteroidia; order Sphingobacteriales; family Sphingobacteriaceae; genus Mucilaginibacter. Next base: position 2,966,787 of record NZ_NRSW01000001.1, read on the forward strand.
GTTTGGCATTTAACAAAACGTCAGTGTTAAACTCTGTTATTTGTGCATTGGCCTGTCTCATGGTTCCATTATCCCCGCGGTAACCTGTACCTGTAGGTTCAATATCTACCCTTTTGTCATTGCTAACGTCGTAACCTACACGGCCTTGTAAATAAAGCCAATTTGTGAAGTCATATTTAGCTGACAATGCAGATATTAACCTATTTCTTTGCGTATTTTTTTGAAAATTATATGCAGCAAAGTATGGGTTGGTTACATAGCTGTCATCGGTAAAGGTTAATTCTTTACCATCCGGAGTTACGCCTGGAGCCAAAGTAGCCTGATCCTGGTTAGGCGCTAAAAACTGAACGTTATTAGGGTTGCCCGGACCATCACTTAAGCCAGCTCTGTTTTTAGAATTTTCTAAAACGTAGTTGGCTACAACGTTAACATTTAATTTTGGAGTTACCTGTTGGCTTCCGTTAAAGTTAAACGTTTTCCTGTCCAGATAGCTGTTAGGTACCATAGAATTGGCACGAAGATCTGACAAAGATAACCTGAATGCACTTTCTTTACCGCCACCTGAGAAAATAGCAGTGTTTGTAAAAGAAGGAGCTGTACGGTAAAAATCGATATAATTGCTAACGGGAGAATAAGGGTGGTCTTTACCGTCTATTTGCGGTACCATACTACCATCCATTTTTGTACCCCATGCTAAGCTGCCTGAATTACGTGCTTCATTAAGTGAAGTTGGCTTTGCAGCTACACCGGCGGCATTTAATATACCCTGGCCATATACTTGTTGAAAATCGGTATTATCTACAGGTTTGTCAAATTGAATATTGGTGTTGAATTCCACACCAAAAGCCGAATTCTTTTTACCGGATTTTGTGGTAATCAAAATTACACCGTTCGCAGCACGGGTACCGTACAACGCAGATGCAGATTGCCCCTTCAATACAGTCATTGATTCGATATCATCAGGGTTGATGTTTGAGATACCATCACCGTAATCAGCACCACCCCACTCACCTGAAGCACCTCTTTGCGTATTATCCATAGGTACTCCATTTATTACGTATAAAGGGCCACCGGCTGTAAAGCTGGTTAAACCGCGTAACAAAACGCGTGCAGAAGAACCAGGGCCACCATTTGATGCACCAACACTTAAACCCGCTACACGGCCTTGTAATGATAATACAACATTAGTTTCTTTTGCTTTATTAAGTGCATCACCATTTACGGTTGATACTGAGTAACCCAATTTTTTCTGCTCCTTAGTAATACCAAGCGCTGTTACTACAACCTCATTTAAACCTTTTGCTGCTGGCAGCATTTTGATGTTAATAGTTGTCCTGCCGGCAACAGCTACTTCCTGAGTTTGGTAGCCTATAAATGAAAATACAAGTGTTGCATTATCAGGAGCATTTACTGAGAAGTTACCACTTGCATCGGTAACCGTACCGCCAGAGGTACCTTTAACGCTTACAGAAACGCCTGGCAGCGGTGCACCATTCTCGTCTAATACTTTACCTTTAATTGCGGCAAAGTTTACCAGTTTGTTAATATCAACGGTTGCTTTTGTAAGCGGGAATGCACTCGCTACTGATTGCAGCGTTACAGGCACGGTTAAAGCAAGTGTCAAATTCATTACCAATACCGACTTTCTGGTTGAAAGCCCGTATTTGTTTACTACACCCTTTGGGTGTTTAATAAATTTCATACTGTGAGTTATTTTAATTGATTAATTTATTGCAATACATGTTCACCAATAGCAGTATCTGCTAAAATAAATTGGTGTAAACTAATTGTTATTGGCTATTAGCGATTCGAGATTGATCGCAACCGGGATATTGTAAGGGTATATTACATAGGCAATTAATTTAGGTTACGAAATGTTATTATTGGTTAAGCTCTTTAAACAATATATAAATATAAGGTATAACTAATATTAAAAATAGAATTATCTAAATTATACATTGCGCTATCCTTATTATTACGTGTAATTTGCAATAGATTAATTTTTTTTTGCAAAACCGGCTATACCTCTTATTCAGCTTAAAAAACACTTTAAACTTTATAAAAATTCAGTTTTAAGGATATATGAAATTCGCATGGACAATTATACCATAGTGTAACGAGACTACCAAAAGCCGGCCCGTATTTAACATTTGAGCCCCATCCCGGATATGATATTTGCGTTTGAGTAAATTAAGTTAACGATGCACTACAAAATCAGTTGTTTCATATGTTTAATAGCAAATTACCCCCCGATATCTATCGGTAGCGTTAATGAACAGATGCGCCGATCTTTATTGTGCCTGCTCTATATGTATTATTACGCTGCTTCGCCTTGCATCAACATTGGGGTTAATGCCTATTTTCATTAAGAAATCTCCTGTGTATACAGTTTCAGCATTTACGTTGCTTTTAGCGCCCGGGTAAAGGTTGATCTCTTTTATCGTATACTTCCTGGTAGCATCAAGCCCTTTTAGCAATATGGGCCCCTTACTTCCGGAATCAAAACGATTATTAACTAAATAATTAAACATCACGGCGCTTTTTTTCAAGGTGTCAACATACATCACTGAGGCCACGTTATCTGTTTGTGGGTCCGAAAGCCGGTACTGATCTCCATGCCATATGATTGATTTAATGGCATTATATGTATTTACCGCGTCTTTGCAAAACCGCAAATCATGTGGGTTAAGTTTACTGGTAACAATATCAAAGCCTAATTTTCCCATCATGGCTACATCAACCCTATACTTCAATGGCTGCCGCCCCCAATCTGTAACGTGGTTTGAACTGGTAATAGCCGGATAGAAATAAGAATACTCCCATTGGATAAATATCCGTTCTAAAGGATCTGTGTTATCGCTCGGCCAAAACTCTGTAAAATATTGCAGCGCGGCATAGTCAACACGGCCACCTCCCCCAGAGCATAGCATCATGGGGATGTTGGGGTATTTTTGGCGTACACGTTGCAATACTTTATACAAACCACGTACGTAATCAACATAAAGCTGCGACTGATCGTGCTTTAAATGTGCCGAGTAGGCGTTGAATATTACTGAATTACAATCCCATTTTATGTAAGCTAACTTGGGGTCTTTAATAAAAAGCGAATCAACTACTCCAAACACAAAGTCCTGTACAGCAGGGTTACTCAGATCGAGCACTAACTGATTTCTGAAGTAATACTCGTCTCGTTTAGGTTGCTTAATAACCCAATCGGGATGCTTGTTGTATAGTATGCTCTTAGGATTAACCATTTCCGGCTCTATCCAGATACCAAATTTAACCCCATCTTTATCTGCCTCACGAGCAATAGAAGCTATACCATTCGGTAGCTTGTTATGGTTCTCCTGCCAATCGCCTAGGCCTGCCCTATCATCATTACGGGGGTATTTATTGCCAAACCAACCATCATCGAGCAAAAACAGATCAACACCAAGTTCTTTAGTATCTTTTAAAATATTAAAAAGCTTTTGCTCATTAAAATCAAAATAGGTTGATTCCCAGTTATTCAACAACGTTAACCTATCCCTTTTCCCATCCATTATCTTGTAATCGCGCGCCCAGCTATGTAAATGCCTGCTGGCATCACCTTTACCATGAGTTGAGTAGGTGTAAACAAAAGCAGGCGTTACAAAATCAATACCGGGCTTTAAGCGATAAGCAGAAGCGTAATTATTGATACCTGAAATAATACGCAAATGATCCTGAGGGTCTAATTCAAGATCGGTACGGAAATTACCGCTCCATTCCAAAGCCCCCATTAACACTTTACCATCATCTTCTGTTGAGGACCTATCTAACGATACCATAAAAACTGATGGCATAAAAAGATTTGCCCTGGTACCGAGCTTACTGTCCAAAGTTTTTATACCATGGGTTATTTGCGTTTCTTCCGGCCGCATTTCTTTAGCCCACTCTCCATGATATTGGCGCAACCAGTATGATTTTGCGCTAAGATTAAGATTGGCTGATGCGTACTTCTGTAAGATGATATCGCCTTTTTCGCGTTGGTTTATCACACTCCATTGTTCTATCACATCATCTTTAATATAGGCTTTATAAAAGAGTGTAACTTCTATGCTGTATACAGGATCTTTAAGCTTTACAGAAGTGAGGGAAATGTCTGTCGAAAGTTTTTCTTGCTTGTAACTAACATATCGCAGATCAAGCGACTGGTTACCATCCGCATGCTGAATGCTTATGGCTGGCTCTAATAAGTTCCGTGACCCGGACGATGTATATGCAGACCGGTAAACGCCACTGTAATCATTATTGTCTCCCGGACTAATAGCTTTATATTCTGAAGGATTATTTAATTTTTCTCCGAAATAAACCTGGGTAAGATCATTATTATTGCTTACTTGTAAAACTAACGCATTGTGTGCAGTTTCTACCGGCAAGGTTAGTTTTTGGGCAAAAGCACAATTTGTAAGCAAGCCCCCTATCAATAACAGCCGTAAATTTTTAATCAAGGTAAATATTATAATGGTTTACAAATCGCGCTACTGGATTAATTAAGACTTTAATTATCCATAGTGTAATCGCCACCCTAACACGTAGCAATATACGTCTATGTGACATAAATCCATTATTTTTTTGAAGGTATTACGGAAAATAAGCGAGAAATCTTGTCAGAAGAAATACTACTTTTTAAAATCAACTATTTGTTCATCTATAGGTAATTCCCTCGTGCGCATTTCAGTCGTCTCGCCGTTCGGTTTATGTAACCAGAATTGTTCAATTAAATAGGGCAGCCCCTCACCTAACAGTAAATTTGATGAAGTGGTGATTTCAAAATGAAGATGGGGTTCCCTTGCGTCTCCTGAAGCGCCTATTTTTGCCAACAAATCACCCTTATGCACTATATCTCCTTTTTTCACAAGCAAACTTCCGGGTTGCAAATGCATGTAGTGCGCATAATGGCCATTTCCCAAATCAATAACTATGGTATTACCTGCCAGCCGCTCAAATGTTAACGGAATAGCAGGATGAAACTGAGCACCATGACCGGGTATATTATTCGGCAAACCATCAACCTCTTTTACAACCCTGCCATTATCAACTGCATAAACCGGCTCCCCGTAACATAAATAAGCTTGCACATCTCTGGAGTTGCCAGAAAACGAAACGCCATCCCTTACCTTTTTCCAGTCAATAGCAAAGCGTCTCGAATTTGTAGCCCTGCCGTTGAGTATAACAACGCCCCGCCTGTGATGGTTATCGGCATCATTACTGGGGGCATCTGCCGCTAACCAATTAGTACCTTTTACGGGTGGAACAAGTACTTGCAAAGTTGTGTGATGTGTATTTATTACAGCACCATCTAATGAATCGTTCTGTGTTATTAATCTGTGAAGTAGTTTATCAGGTAATGCATTTTTCCTGTCTGTAGCAACTTGCATAAACATAATAACGCACTGCCCGCCCTTTATAATCAGCTTGTTTGCAGAAGCAGAGGATTCTCCAAACGTTTGCACCATGTTTACCAATTGCGCGCTGTCAAATAAAGACACCTCTTTTGCTGTAACCATTTTCTCATTCAACAACTTGATAGCTTGTAAATGAATGTCTGAATTGCTAAAATTAGTTAGATACAATTCATACAAAAGATATGATTTAGAGCCGTTTTGAAAAGCAGTTGGCGTAAACGGTACACGCATTTCCATTTGTACTGGAAAAGAAAAAGGCTTTTCCGCACCCTTTTTGTTACTATTTAGCTTGCTTTGGGCAAGTGATGGTGATATGTGAATAACAATACAGTATATAATTGTTAGCGCCGATGCAGTAATTTTTGGAATTCGCATGTACATATGATGTTTTTATTGGTTAGACGCATACTAAAAAAATGGGTTACATATTTACTGGCAATTGATGTATTGGTATTGAGTTTGTTATATCATAAAGATGAACCAATTAAATAAATCATTATTATCGGGTTTAACAGGCACCGCAACCATGACTATGGGAAGCACTCTGATGTCTAAAATATTTTCAGAGAACTTTTCAGAACCTGATCACTTAGAAACCATGATAGCCAGGCTGGCACCACAGCTATCCTCAAGGGCAAAAACAATTGCCGGCTGGGGGGCTCACTGTGCAATGGGGATTGTTTTTGCAACGGTATTTGTTGAAATATGGCAAACTAAAAAAATAAAAGCCAATTGGCGTAATGCCATATACTTAGGCACTGTAAGCGGTGTAATAGGTTTACTTATATGGAAAACCACATTTAAACTACATCCTCTGCCCCCATGGATCAACTACAAAAAATATTATTTACAACGTATCCCAGCACATATCATATTTGCTGTAGGTGCAACACTTGCTTACCGGCTGGCACAACCACAGGCTGATGATGATGATCATAAATAGTTACCATATCCGTACCCGTTCGTTTTCAGGTTTGAAATTTTTGTCACCGGGCTGTATATTAAATGCACGATAAAACGGTGCAAAATTCATTAATGGGCCATTTACGCGCCACATAGCCGGTGAATGCGGATTAGTATTTACGTATGTGCGAAGAAATGCGTCTCTTGTTTTTACCCGCCAAATACGTGCTATAGACAGGAAAAAACGCTGGTCTGGAGTAAACCCATCAATTTTTTCATTACCCTTACCCTGCTGGGTCATTTTAAAGGCATCATAGGCTACGGCAACACCGCCGTTGTCGGCTGTATTTTCGCCAAGCGTAAGTAAACCCTTAACATGTACTGTATCTAAAACCGTGAATGTGCTGTATAATTTGGCCAACTGCGCTGTCTTCTCTTTAAACTTTTTATAGTCGTCTTTTGTCCACCAGTTCTTTACGTTGCCATCTTTATCATATTGCGCCCCCTGGTCATCAAAAGCATGTGTCATTTCATGGCCTATTACCATACCAATGCCGCCATAGTTAATGGCATCATCTGCTGCAAAATCAAAATACGGGTATTGTAAAATACCGGCAGGAAACACAATTTCGTTCACAGGCGGGTTATAATAGGCTGTAACCGTCGCGGGAGTGGTTTGCCATTCCGTTTTATCAACCGGCTTATTCAGCTTAGCCAGTTCGTACTGAAAATCATTCCTGCTTAGCGACAATATGTTTTCGAAGTATTCTTCCCTGCTAATATTTACCTTATCATAATTGCGCCATTTATCCGGGTAACCAATCTTTTTAGTAATGCTATACAGCTTTTCTATCGCTTTTTTCTTTGTGCTATCACTCATCCAGTCTAATCGATTAATTCGGTTCTCAAAAGACTTTTGAAGATTGTTTACCAGTTCCAGCACACGTTTCTTGGCGTCTTCGTTAAAATATCGCTTAACATACAACTGCCCTAAGGCCATACCCAGGTAATTATCCACGTTAGCGGTCATGATCTGTTTACGTGGCTTTTGCTCGTCTTCGCCTGATAACACTTTATTAAAATTAAAAGCGGCATTAACAAACGGCTGACTAAGCTTGTCAGCATAGTTTTGAAGTGTAGTTGATTTAAAATAAACCTTCCAATCATGAATACTTACCGATGTTAACATAGTATTTAATGCCTGGTAATAAGCGGGCTGCGCCATATCTATAGAATCAGCTTTGGCACCTAGGTTAGTCAGGAATATTTTCCATTCGATCGCAGGTTGCGTTTTGGTGATCTCAGCAACAGGGAGCTTGTGAAAATTGGCATCAACATCCCTCAGTTCTATATTGCTTTTACTTGCATTAGCCAGTTGCTTTTCTATAGCGTAAGCAGTTTGAGCATCTTTTAAAGCGGTAACATTATTACTACCTGTTAAACGAAATAATTCCGCCAGGTACTTCTTATAGGCCTGTTGCACATGTAAAGTGGCAGAATCGGTTTTAAAATAATAGCCTTTCTCTGGTAAACCTATGCCAGCCTGGTAAACATGAGCGATATTAATAGCACTATTTTTATTATCAGGGGAGATACCAAAGCTTATAATGGAACGGTTCCCCGCTTTCATTTCATCTGTAATAAATTGAAGAAGAGACGCCTTGCTGTTGATTGCATTGATCCTTGCAAGTATTGGTTTAACCGGCGTATATCCACGGCGATTGATCGTGACCATATCCATGCCTGAAACATAAAAATCACCAACTTTTTGCTCAAGACTGCCGGCTACGTTTCGCGATTGAGAAACACTATCCAGGATGCGTTGCAACAGGCGTTTTTGCGGTATGTTCAAAAAAGAGTAGGAACCTACACCAGCCTGGTCGTTAGCTATCTTTACGGTATCATACCACCGCCCGTTCACGTATCTAAAAAAATTATCACCCGGCTTTACAGCAGGATCAAGACCTGCTACATCAACAAATTTTCTTGTTTGGGCATCAGCAATATGGCCTAAACTGAACAATACAGAAGTAAAACAGAGGGTAATGATTTTTTTCATGATATAAGTCTCGGTTTAAAGATAGTGATTCTGGCTTAACTTAAAGATGTGGTTTGCTTTCCGAGGTTATCAAAAAAAGAAATCCCTGAACGCTCGCCGTCAGGGATTCCAACCTAAACCTTATCACAATTTACCGGTAAGAGTACCGGTATTGAGCTGCAAATATATGCAGCTTTGTGTGTTATTTAAACACTAACTTTAATTTCTAATGAATATTTAATATTCTTTAAATTAGAGAAGATGTCAAAAATCACTTGCTTTTGTTTCGCGTTTATAAGTTCGCGGACTTATCCCGGTAACCTTTTTGAATACCTTAGAAAAATAGAACAAACTTTTAAAACCGGTTTCAACAGCTATTTGCGCCAAGGTCATTTGGGTAGTTACTATGAGGTATTGTGCACGTTCAATTCTTCTGGCAACGATATAGGCTACAGGTCGTTCTCCGGTATGCTTATGAAATAACCTTGAAAAATAATCGATATTATGGTTTGCTCTTTTTGCAAGAATACTCGCATTGAGTTCTTCCTGCAAATTAATCTGTATGTAATTCATGGCATCCTGTATCTTAGCTGAAATGTTGCCTGATTCTTTGTTTATAAAAAATTCCTTATTCAGGAAACGGGAAACCAGTTGAAGGATGATACCCTGTGTTTCGAAAAATGTGGAAATATTCTGCTGGTTGTTTAGCTCCTTGTATTCCTTGTAAAAAATATCTTTTTCATAAAAGCTTGGATTATCTGACCGGTTTATACCCCTGCCTGGGTTGATCTCCAGTAATCTTGCAATGTTTAAAACATCCATTTCATTTGCCTTAACTTTTATTATTGAGCGTTTAGCCGCAAATAAGGACACCCCATCGCATGATTCTTCAAAGAATTGAATAAAATACTGGCTTAAATAGCTGGTACAGCTTAGGTTGCAAAGTGTAAAACTGGGTATAAGAAAAAGATAACCTGGTTCTAATATGAATGTATTTCCCAGATCTGATATCTCCCCCTCTCCGGCGTCAATATAATACAACCTGTAATAAGGGCTTATCACATTCCTGTAATTCCATCTATTGTCCAATTCAACATGGTCAATATTTAGCAAAGAAAAATTATGTTTTAATATTCTTTTCAATGTGTAAGCGACTTTTATCTAAAACCATGAAGAATTTATCGAATATACATCGGTTTTATATAAAAAAAAGTCTTAAAAAGCCAAATATTTAGCAGTTGAGTAAATTAATTTTGAAGGTAACAACTATCTTGGTTGTTCACCAATTATTGCATCTGTACTGATAAATATTTAATAAAGGTTGCAGACAAACCATTCAAATGACGATTTCAATACGAAAAATCACATCCGCAATTACGCTTACAGCATTAGCAGTAATCTTTGCAATTTACAATGCCCAAGCTCAAAATGGCCTTACCTTGTGGTACAACAAACCGGCTAAAACATGGACAGAAGCCCTGCCTGTTGGAAACGGTAGAATAGGCGCTATGATTTTTGGCGACCCTACAAAAGAGCTGATACAGCTTAATGAAGCCACCTTTTGGAGCGGCGGGCCGGTTAAACGAAATGTTAACCCAAATGCGGCAAATGCGCTGGCAAAAACCCGTGAAGCCCTGCTTAAGGAAGATTATGAAAATGCCAATAAAATGGTTACCGGTATGCAAGGCGTGTATACACAGTCATACCTACCGCTGGCAGACCTTAACCTGAAGCAGGATGTAGGTACAACAAATGTTGAAGCATATAAGCGTACACTATCTGTTGAAAATAGTGTAGCTACGATAACATTTAGGGCGGCTGGTATTATTTACACCAGGGAGATCATTGCTACATTTCCGGATAAGGCCATTATTATTCATCTAACTGCTGATAAGCCCGGAAAAATTAACATTAACGCTGGCTTGAGCAGTTTAGTGAAATACACTGTTGAACCTATAAACCAGGATGAACTTTTATTAAAAGCGAAGGCCCCTGCCCAGGTTGACCCCAATTATGTTAATTACAACGCAGAGCCGGTTAAATATGCTGATAGCACTAATTGCCGTGGTATGCGTGCCGCATTACAGATAAAAGCCATAGCCCTGCACGGAACGGTAAGTAACGGCAAAGAGGGATTAGCAGTAAAAAATGCTGATGAAGTTACGCTTTACATATGCGCTGCAACAAGTTTTAACGGATTTGATAAATGCCCCGATAGCGACGGTAAAAATGAATTAGCAATCTGCGACCAGTTTACGCAAGCCGCAGCAAAAAAAAATTGGCAGCAGTTATATAAAGCCCATTTGGCTGATTACCAATCTTTATTTAACAGGGTAAAAATCAATTTAGGTAAAACGGGGACATCGCAGGAACTATTACCTACAGACAAAAGGCTTTTAGCCTTCAGTAAAGGGGCTGTCGATCCACAGTTTGAAGCCTTATTTTATCAATATGGTCGTTATCTGCTTATCAGCTCATCAAGGCCGGGTGGGCCACCGGCCAATTTGCAGGGTATTTGGAATAATTTATTAAGGGCTCCCTGGAGTTCCAACTATACTATTAATATCAACACTCAAATGAACTACTGGCCTGCAGCTACCACCAATTTGCAGGAGTTGGAATATCCTCTTTTTGATTTTATAAAGAATTTATCTGTTACAGGGTATAACACAGCGCATGATTTTTACCACATGCAGGGTTGGGTAGCACACCACAATACGGATATATGGGCCATTAGTAATCCCGTTGGCGACTTAGGTAAAGGCGACCCAAAATGGGCCAATTGGTATATGGGCGCCCCCTGGTTATGTCGCCATTTATTTGAGCGTTACTTATTCAGCAAAGATGAGTCATTTCTAAAGCAAGCTTACCCTGTAATGAAAGGTGCGGCGGAGTTTTTAGTTGACTTCCTTGTAGAAGATAAGAATGGGTACCTGGTAACATCGCCGTCATTTTCGCCTGAGAATGATTTTATTGACGATCATGGTAAAGAAGGCAACACATCTATAGCTACCACCATGGATATGTCCATCATTCGCGATCATTTCCGCAATTGTATTGAAGCCTCGGAGGCATTACATACCGATGTTGCTTTTCGCAACCTGTTAAAAACTAAACTGGCTAAACTTTATCCATTACATGTGGGCCACAAAGGCAATTTGCAGGAATGGTATAAGGACTGGGAAGATGTTGATCCGCACCACAGGCATGTAAGCCAACTGTTCGGGCTGCACCCCGGCAGGGAAATATCGCCGCTTACCACGCCCGAATATGCGGCTGCAAGCCGTAAAACACTTGAACTGCGTGGAGATGCCGGTACCGGATGGAGTTTAGCATGGAAAATTAACTTTTGGGCGCGCTTGCTCGACGGCGACCATGCCTATAAACTCCTGCGCGATTTAATGCGCGATCTCAGTATTTCTAATGGAGGTGGTCTCTACCCTAACCTGTTTGACGCGCATCCTCCTTTTCAGATAGATGGCAATTTCGGCGCTACATCTGGCATAACAGAGATGCTGCTCCAAAGCCAGTTAGGTGAATTGCAACTGTTACCAGCTTTACCAAAGGCATGGCAAAATGGATCGGTATCAGGTTTAAAAGCCAGAGGTGCCTACACCGTGGCGATAAACTGGGAAAAAGGGCGGCTAAAAACGGGAAACATATATGCTGAAAAAGGCGGCAAATGCATTATCCGTACACAGAACCCAATACTGGTTAAGGGAATATCAGCATCATCAGTGGCATCTAAAGGTGGTTATCTCACAAGCTTTACAGCCAGGCAGGGAAGCACATATCAAATAAATGTATTATAACTTTCGAATTACAGGGCTTTAGCCATAAAATATTAAATAATGGAAAGAAGAACATTACTCAAAGGTATGGCATTGGGCTTATCCTCAATATACCTGTCTAAAAGCTACGCTGGCACTTTATTGAATGTCCCTTACGCAGCCGGCCCCTTTAAGCCAAACTGGAACTCGTTGGCAAATTATCAGGTTCCGGAGTGGTTCCGTGATGCAAAATTTGGTATGTGGGCGCATTGGGGCCCACAATGCCAGCCTGAATATGGCGATTGGTATGCACGTGAAATGTACATGGAAGGTGGCCATAAATACAAATACCATGTTCAAAAATATGGGCACCCCTCTAAATTCGGTTTTAAAGATGTAATTAACGAATGGAAAGCTGAAAAATGGGATCCTGAAGAATTAGTAGGTTTATACAAAAAAGCCGGCGCTAAATATTTTATGGCACTGGCCAACCATCATGATAACTTTGACCTGTATGATAGCACCCATCAAAAGTGGAACTCTACTCGGATAGGCCCCAAGAAAGACATTATAGGCAGCTGGGCTAAGGCAGCCAAAAACAACAATCTTCGTTTTGGCGTAAGCGTACATGCCGCACATGCATGGAGCTGGATGGAAACCGCGCAACGGGCAGATAAGACCGGGCCTTACGCTGATATTCCTTATGATGGCAAGTTAACTAAGGCCGATGGTGCCGGTAAATGGTGGAATGGTGAAGACCCGCAGGAATTATACGCCCAAAACCATCCATTGAGTAAAAATAGCCAGGACAATGGTATGATCCACAGGCAATGGGCTTGGGGAAACGAGGTTTCTGTACCTTCAAAAGCATATTGCGATAAATTCTATAAAAGGACTATCGAACTTTTAGATAAGTACGAACCAGACGCTATTTATTTTGATGATACAATTTTACCATTATGGCCAATAAGTGATGCGGGTTTACGCATAGCGGCGCACATGTATAATTCAAGTATAAAAAGGCACGGCAAACTGGAAGCTGTGTTATTTGGTAAAGTTTTGGACGAAAACCAACGCAAGTGCCTGGTATGGGATATTGAAAGAGGGCAAAGCAATACAATAGAACCCATACCTTTTCAAACAGACACCTGCATAGGCGACTGGCACTATGACCGACAGATTTACGACCGAAACGGCTATAAAGATGCTAAAACGGTTATTCATATGCTGGTAGATATTGTTAGCAAGAACGGAAACTTGATGCTTAATATACCGGTAAGAGGTAATGGTACAATTGATGAAAAAGAACGCGCGGTAGTTGAAGACATTGCTTCATGGATGCAGGTAAACAGCGAAAGCATTTATGGTACCCGCCCATGGACAGTTCACGGCGAAGGCCCTGCCCTGGAATCTGCCGCTCCTTTAAATACCCAGGGATTTAACGAAGGAACGGGAAAACCTTTCGGCCCGGCTGATATACGTTTCAATAAAAAAGGTAACATCCTGTATGCCACCATGCTGGCATGGCCGGATAATAATACCGCGCTTATTAAAAAACTCGCCATGAATCAGGGCAGCAGGGTTGAAAAAGTAAGCCTGCTTGGATATCCAAGCGAAGTGAAGTTCGACCAGACAACCGATGGGTTGAAGATACAACTGCCCGGTACTCCTCCCGGCAGGTTTGCATATGTATTTAAAATTCATGGAGCTATTGCATAGCTTATGATGGCTTGAGTGATCAGGGTTAAAAGCTTTGATCACTCAAGCATTTTGAATACAATAAACAATAACAGATATCGCACATTATTACAAAAATGATTAGAATTAGCGTTTTGACTATGCTGATTGTCGCGTTGCTCTGCGGCGATATTTTTAGTCAGTCTACCAAAACTCCAGTCGTTTGGGGCAACTGGACAAAATGGGGCGACCAGGGTAACGGCACCTATCGCAACCCCGTTTTGCCCGGCGATTATAGCGACGTGGACTGTATACGCGTAGGCAGCGATTATTACGCCGTTTCATCTACTTTTCAATACGCTCCGGGTTTTGTTGTTCTGAAATCAAAGGATTTGGTCAACTGGAAAATCTTAGGACACGCGGTTAACGACATCGCATCCATATCCCCGGCCATGACTTATAAACAAATGGATCGTTACAGCAAGGGTATTTGGGCGGGCGCCATACGCTATCACAACAACCGTTTCTGGGTATATTTTGGCGATCCCGATGAGGGTTATTTTATGACATCCGCCAAAAAAGCCGAAGGTCCGTGGGCTCCTTTAACACGTGTGTTAGCCGAAAAAGGATGGGACGATTGCTGCCCCTTCTGGGACGAAGACGGCCAGGCTTACCTCATCGGGACGCATTTTGCAGATGGCTACAAGATACACCTGTTTAAAATGAGTGCTGATGGCAAATCGCTTATCAAGGGTTCTGATAAGGTTATTTACCAATCAAATGGCAGCGAGGCCAACAAGCTTTATAAGATTAAAGGCTACTACTATCACCTGTTTAGCGAGGTTAAAAATAATGTGCGCGTGCTAATGATGGAACGCACTAAAAATATATGGGGACCTTATGAAGGCCCAAGGCAGCTGAGTGAAGGCCAACCACGATACAATGAGCCTAACCAGGGCGGTTTGGTAGAAACCCAATCGGGCGGCTGGTATTTTTTAACGCACCATGGGTCCGGAGATTGGTCTGGCCGTATATTAAGTTTATTGCCGGTCACATGGCTTGATGGCTGGCCCGTAATAGGCCAACCTAACCAGGCTGGCATTGGCGAAATGATTTGGGAAGCAAAAAAACCGGTAGCTGGCCAACCAAGGGTAATTCCGCAAAGCAGTGATGAATTTACTGGTACTTCTATTAAACCGCAATGGGAATGGAATTACCAACCAAAACAGGATATGTGGTCATTAACACAACGAAAAGGCTGGTTAAGGCTACATGCCTTTACGCCGCTAAAAAACGATCTGCTTTATGCAGGTAACACGCTAACTCAGCGCACCTATCGCACAACCAACAACGAAGTAACCGTAAAAATAGATATCAGCGGAATGGCTGATGGTCAAAAGGCTGGGTTATCTCATTTTGGCGCACCGTATTATTCAACCCTGGGTGTAGTGTGCATCGGCAACGAAAAGAAGCTGGCTTTTGGCACAAAAGATAAAATTACTGAAGGCCCTGTAATCAGCGGCAAATACCTTTGGCTGCGTTCTGTTTGGGGGTTAGACGGCTTAAGCACTTACAGCTACAGTACCGACGGAAAGAGTTTTAAAACCTTCGGCGAAAGCTACCAATTAAAATGGGCCTCATACCGCGGCGACCGCTTAGCCATTTATAGCTACAACACCAAAGCTGATAGCGGTTATATAGACGTTGATTTTTTCCACTATAAATATACCAACTAAGAAATAGCCCCCTACTCTGATGATGAAAACATTGTTTATAACGGTAATGAGTTGCTTGTTAGCCATCACGGCGCTGCATGCACAATCATGGACTGCCGATAATGGTAACGGCACCTACACTAACCCTCTTTTTTATGATGAGTTTTCTGACCCGGATATTATCCGTGTAGGTAACGACTTTTATATGACCGGTACCACCATGCATAGCGTTCCCGGTTTGCCTGTTCTGCACTCAAAAGATCTGGTCAACTGGCAAATGGTTAGCTACGCAATGCCTCGGTTTAACCTCGGGAAAGAGTTTGATCTGGCTGATGGTAAAGAAGCTTACGGGCAAGGTATATGGGCACCTTGCATCCGTTACCACAACGGTACTTTTTACATTTTTTCTAACGTAAACAAACACGGGCTACAGATTTTTACAGCAACAAATGCAGCAGGCCCGTGGAAGCAGCATGATCTTAGGCGCCATATTTATGACCTTTCTGTTTTATTTGAGAACAGCAAGGTTTACATCGTTTTTGGTGTTGGCGAGATAAAAATGATAGAACTAAAACCCGACCTGAGTGGTTTTGTACCTAATAGTGAAAGGGTGATCATTCCTGAAGGTAAAGCTTTGGGCGAGGGTAATCATTTTTACAAAATAAATGGCAAATATTATATTACTAACGCCGATGCCGGCCGCTTGCAATGCGCACGTGCAACCAATATTTACGGCCCTTATGAAACTACTGTGATAAGTGCTAAAGAAACCATGGGGACTGCGTTAGGCTGGTTTACAAAAGATGTTTGGCTTGATACTCCCCTGCCAGCTGCGACAGATAAACTGACCATTTTTAAACAGAACGACAGGGTATTTGGCTCGGTACCCATGCACCAGGGCGGTATAGTAGACTTGCCAAACGGCGATTGGTGGGGATTCTCTATGATGGATTTCCGGTCTGTAGGGCGAACAACATTTCTGTCGCCGGTTACCTGGAAAGATGGCTGGCCTTTCTTTGGCATTGAGGGTAATCTGGGCCGGTCGCCACGCACATGGTTTAAGCCCAGAGTTAGCGCGCCGAATAAGCCGCACGCGCCCTACCAGCGCAACGATGATTTTAAATCAGGCAAACTGGCATCGGCATGGCAATGGAACCACAACCCCATTGATAGCAAATGGCAGCTAAAAGCAGGTTCGCTGCAATTACATACCATGCCGGCAAAAGATTTTCTTTGGGCCCGCAATATGCTAACACAAAGAGGCATTGGCCCTGAGTCATACGCGACGGTGCAACTAAATGCTAAAAGCCTTAAAGACGGCGATATTGCCGGCCTCGGTTTAATGAATATACCATACGCCTGGGTAGCCGTGCTGCGTAATGGCAGCCGCTATATACTGCGCATGTTTGATCAGTATAAACAACAAACAATCGATAAGCCTTTAACATCCCCTCTTATACACCTCCGCGCCTTCGGGAATTTTGATAATGATATAGCCCAACTAAGTTACAGTACAAATGGTAGCCACTTTGAGAACATTGGCGATAGCATACGTTTACCGTACCAGCTAAAAACCTTCCAGGGAACCCGGTTTGCGCTTTTTGCATATAATACCAAAGGGCATGAAGGTGGTTACGCAGCTTTTAGCCGCTTTATGGTTACCGAACCTATGGCAAACAGAACTAATAATTTGCCTGTAGGTAAAACCATTATGCTTACCAACCTGGCTAATAACCGCATGGTTTGGGCAAACCCGCATGGGATGCTTTGCCCGGGGAAAATCTACAAACCCGGAGAAACAGATGAAGCCTGCTTATTTAAAGTGCTTGACCGCGGCAATGGGAAAGTTGCTTTGCAGGCCGTTAACGGGAACGGCTTTGTTACTATCACCGGCCAAGGTTTAGCTGCCGATGTACGCTTACTGCCGGAAGAATCTGAGGCAAGTTTATTTGTATGGCAGGATATGTTAAGAGGCCAAGGCATGCTGCTATCGTTAAAAACAAACCGCTTTGTTGGCCTCGACCCAAACACGGGCGAAGTATACTCTGCCGGTTGGGCAGGCACACTACCCGGCCGTAAAGACGGTACTGTTTTTATGTGGCAACAAGTGAAATAGCTTATAATAATTACCCCTCATATGAAAATCCTAACTAAAACACATGCGTTTATCCTGTTTCAAGTATTATTTGTATTTGTCCACAAAGTAGCATTATCTCAAAATAAGGCCTCTCATTCGCTTATCTCCCCTAACGGAACCATCAAATTGGTTTTAGAAAACCACTACCGGGCCGGTAACGATGCGGAAGCATCGACACGCTTTGATGTTTACTATAAAACAGCCGGAAAGTTTACGCCTGTTATTACGGGTAATGAGTTGGGTATAGCAACAGATGCAGGCGAATTTAAAAACCTTAACCTTAAGCAAGTTGGCTCAATCAATCGCATAAACGAAAAATACGAAATGATCACTGGCAAACGCAAGCTTTGCACAAACGCAGCTACCGAACGCTCATTTACTTTTGTTAATTCTGAAGGGAAAATATTGAACGTTATCTTTAGAGTTTACAATGATGGTGTTGCTTTCAGATATCAAATTCCTAAATGGGAGAATAAAACCATAAACGTAAAAGACGAGTTTACCGCTTACCATATACCGGCCAATACAGAACGTTGGGTACAAACCTACGATCCGGGTTATGAAAACTTTTACCCTTACAGTACCACTGGTGAAAAAAATAAAGCTTGGGCCTATCCTGCATTATTTAAAACAAACAATTTACCTGTGTGGTATCTGATATCTGAAGCAGCCAACACAGAAATGAATTGTGCAGCGAGGCTAACCAATGATAAAGACGTTAACACCTACAAAGTTACCTACCCTGAGCCGAGAAAAAACTTTCGGCAACAGGGAGCTATTTCAGCTTTGCCTTGGGTATCGCAGTGGCATACGCTTCTCATAGGTTCACTTCCTACTGTAGTGCAATCTACTTTAATTACTGACGTTAGTGTGCCAAACGTATTTCAAAACACGGATTGGATAAAGCCGGGAAGCGTTTCGTGGATATATTGGGCTTACAACCACGGCTCAAAAGATTACAAAAGAGTTACTGAGTATATAGACCTTGCCAAAACTATGAACTGGCCATACGTATTGATAGACTGGGAATGGGAAAGTATGGGTAATGGCGGCAATTTGGAAGATGCTATAAAGTACGCACAGTCAAAAGGTATCGAACCAATGCTTTGGTATAACTCCGGAACCACAGACTGGACTGGTGATTCTGAAAAGATAAAGGTAAAAGCTAACCGCATTAAAGAGTTTCAGTGGTTAAATAGAATTGGCGTGTACGGCGTTAAGATAGATTTCTTTGCCGGAGACCAGCAGGACATGATGAGGCTTTATCTTGACATTTTAAGGGATGCGGCTCAATATCATCTGATGGTTGATTTCCACGGGGCGACCATACCACGAGGCTGGGCCAGAACCTATCCTAATTTAATGACCACTGAGGCCGTTTACGGCGCCGAGTGGTACAACAATAACGAAGTACTTACCAACAAAGCTGCCGTACATAATACAACACTACCTTTTACGCGTAATGTTGTAGGATCTATGGATTACACCCCGGTTGCGTTTACTAACAGCCAGCATCCGCATATTACTTCATACGGGCACGAGTTAGCACTGTCTGTTGTATTTGAATCTGCCTTACAAAACTTTGCAGATAGACCGCAAGGCTTTTATGACCTGCCCGATGCTCCCCGCAATTTTTTAAAAGCTGTGCCAACTGCCTGGGATGAAACTAAGTTGCTAAGCGGTTTCCCCGGCGACCATATTGTTATGGCACGGCGCCGCGGAACCAAGTGGTACATTGGCGGCTTAAACGGACTTGACCAGGCTAAGACATTAAAGTTTAATATTGATTTCATCAAATCAAAAAATGCAAAGATCAGCATTATAAAAGATGGTGATAATGATAAATCATTCGGAATCAGCTCAAGACAGGTTACCAAAGGGCAAAACATAGAAGTAGAATGTTTACCTCGCGGAGGATTCGTGGCGGTGGTTGAATAGTAAACCGTCCAAAACTAAAAAGCCCTTGGTAATGTACACCAAGGGCTTTTTTTTGTATAAGGCTGTTGCCTGATATAAATAATTTACTGTATAAGCGTTATGTTAAAGGTAAAAGTAGCTTTTACAGTTGTATTGTTTGATGTGGTATAAACTAAAGCTTGTTTTACTGTGTACTTGTCCCCTACCTTGTTATGGCCGGGGTACTGACCAAGCGTGAACGTATAGTTTTTCTCGTTGTACTCGCTGTAAACCACCGCAGTTGGCCCCCATGTAACCACATTTCCGGCGGCGCTAAACCAATGTCCGTAGCCGTTAGCGGTTGTAGTAGCATTTAGTGTTCCGTTGCTTTCAATAGCATAAAACTTAATAGCTGTACCCATTTTTGCAGTTAATTCATCAGGCTGCAGTACAAACGCGTTGGTGAGTTTAGACAGTTCTATAGATACAGGCGTACTGGTGTAATTGGCGTTATCCTGCTTAACAGATACATCATAGCTAAAATCAACATTGGTAGGTTGAGCACCGGGGTTGTTATTCAGATAACCATATACATTGGTATTCTGGAATGTTACATTGTAAGGCCATTGCTCATCATTGGTGTTATCTTCATCCCATGCATGCTGGTTATACACTTTTGGTGCGCCTGTTACCACCATCCATAACTTATCGCAATTTGCAGGAACGGTAAAACTAGCTACATCATTAGCGTTCTTATACACATTACTGTAAACCCTTTTGCCATCTTTTAAAAGTGCTACATAACCGTATCTCCAACCAGCTATAGAAGCGTCTACCTTGTTATACCCGCTGGCATTGGCCATACCTTTGAAAGTGGCAGAAACTACCGTTCCAGCTGCGGGTACATTTAACGGAATAACATTGTAACCGGTAGTTTGCGGGCAAAAATTATAATCAGGCTGGAATGATCCATCTGACTGGCGATTCATTTTTGAAATGTGCTTTCCTATATAGTTAGCGCCCATATCACGCAAAGCATCTAAATCCCAGGTCACTAATTTGGCTGAGGCATCGTATATTTCATCGTTGAATTGGTCCTGCGAAATATTGGTAATTCTTTGATAGGCCTGAATGGCATCTTCCGGTTGTTGCGATTGCCGCCACAGCTTTCCAATAAAGTCAATACCATGCTTTTGAGTCCAGTAGTAATGAATAAAGTAACTGCTATAGCGATAATCTTCGTGAAGGATATGTTTATAATAGTTATCAGTATAGCCGTTTAACCATCCGCCAAAAACTTCAGAAGGATAGCTTTGGTAGGCTTGCCATTGCGCGCATTGCTCCCAGAAAGTATTACCTCCTTTGCCACCGTAACCATATCTGAAACCATGGGTAAGGCCAAGGTCAACAGATACCATGTACTGAAACGTATGGCCAACCTCGTGTGCAATAGTGGCGCCAACCGGCTGGCAAGCCGCCGGACTTACCCAAAGAGAACCTATAATATCATCATAGCCTGAACCTGTTGCCAGCCAATCATCCTGGTGATACAGGAAGATCATCATTTTATATTTATGAAGATTAGACGTACTTAAATTTAAATCGGCAAACTTTAGCTGGTTTACGTTCAGCTGGTAAAAGCCTTCCGCCTTGCTCAGCATGGCATCAATATCCACCCTGTATTTATCAGGCACGCTGGCGTCAGATGGGTTAACTTTTCCGTACTCTTTAGACCAAAAAATAATGTAATGATCGGACTGTTTTGAACGGGCATAACAGAACTGGCTTTCTTCAGAATTCCAGTCCATGTTCGCCATATCTTTTGGCTTGTAAATTTTCAACCCTGTTTCGGTGGTTACCGGTTTAGGGTCTTCCTTCGGGATGTCTTTATTCTTTTTACAACTGGTTAATGAAGCCGAGCCAAGCGCCAGACAAAAGAGCAGACATTTGTAAACGGACAGGTAGTGGTTTTTATTTATCATTAAATTAAGGTTTGATTTCACTGAAATGCCGGCTATTACCTGGCGGCTTATTCCAGCCTACACAAAATATCCGGCTGTTATATAAGTATCGTTCAACACAACTTTACATAGCTCCTAAAAAGCTAATTGCCAGTTACTTATTCAACATATTCAAACTTAAAGAAAACCTTAACTTATATTTTTTAATAAATTAACTTATAGTACACACATATTAACAAAGTATTTGATTGTCAAATACTTTAATTTTAACCCACAAAAAATAAAGCTTATTTAAGCTTTACATCTAAGTAAACAGAATGCCGGCCGTAAGAATCATAAAATGGTTTAAATGGTACACCATCAATAGTAAATTTAAGTTCACGGGGATCACCTTTAATTCCTTTGCCAATATCATCAGCATCAAGTGTTACTTTACGCCAATCTTTTCTCGCTTGTGGTTCTTGTGCAGCAAGCAGTATAGGACCATAAAACAAACTGGCAATATTCTGCTGATCCATCACCGGATCCAGATGAAACTGGAAAGGCATTTTAAGATCTATCGTATCGCCGCTTTTCCAGTTACGGCTTATTTTTAAATAGCTGCCGGGTGTTGCCTGCAGCTTTTGCTCACGGCCATTGATTTTTACATAAAAACCTTTGGTTGCCCATCCCGGCACACGCACATACAAATCAAACTGGCCATCTCCTTTAATGGTAAGACGGGTATGGTCTTCATTAGGAAAGGCTGTTGTTTGCTGTATAACCATGTTTCTTTCTGTCCATTGCAAAGTAGATGGGATATACAGGTTTACATACAGGGACTGGTTATCTGTACTTTTAAAATAAATGGTGTTTTGCAGTTTAGTGCTACTTTCTAAAGCAGTACCATTACAGCAGGTAAAGCCTGTCATATCAGCATTGCTGAACTGCTTTACAGAGCCGGGCCTTAAAGGTACGTGATAAGTGTTACCCGCGTTGTCCTCAGCTACTGATGCCAGAATATGGTTATACAATGCTCTTTCATAGTAATCCATCAGTTCTGCCTTCGGGGTGTACATAAACAGGTCATCGGTAAGTTTTAACATGTTGTAGGTTGCACAGGTTTCGTTTTGTCCGCCGGCCGAAAAGCCGTTTTGGTACAACGTTGCAGGCTGGCTTACAAAGCATTCTGCGTTAGCAGGATTACGAGCCCCGGCAACGCCGCCTATGCTGTACATGTAATCACTCACGGCTTTGTGCCAAAAATTATCGGCCACCTCAAAGTATTCGGGGTTATTTGATGCCTTATAGGTTTCTATGCTGCCTATTATTTGTGGTATATGTTGGTTTGCATGCAGGCCCCTGAAATTATCCACGTTTTTAACTAAGCCGCTTGAGTGTTCCTTATCACCAAAAAACACCCGGATATTATCAAAACGCTGAGCTGTTTTTAAGTACTTATCGTTATTAGTGATGAGGTACATGCGAGACATTACCTCGTTCATGCCGCCATACTCCCCTGCTATATAAGTATTCCACATTTTAATAAGCGTATCCTGCGGAAGCTTGCTTAGTCGGGCGTACACCCAGTCGCCCATTCCGGTAGCAATAGCGAGTGCTTTTTTATTACCGGTTACTTCATATACATCCAGCAAACCGGCTAATATTTTATGTAAGGTATAATAAGGCGCCCATATCTGAGTATTTTGTCCGCCATATTTGGCACCGTGCTCCAGCATAATAAACTGGTCGGGCGGATAAGCGCTAATATACCCTTCGCCCCAGTTCCAATAATCTGTACGCAATCCCTGATCGGTCAGGTCAGAATCATAGGTAGATTTTCCCGGGCCGAAAGGAACAGCAACAGGGTCTGATACATGCGATCCTCCTGGATTTTTTGCTTTACCTGATAGTTGCGAAAGATCATACAGAGTATTAACCATGTATTTCATTTTAGCCTCGAAGTTGGCCTGAAGTGCCTTATCATATCCGGTACTTGCATATGCCTGTGCAATTGCTGTTAAGTAATGCCCTGTGGCGTGCCCGCGCAGTTTAGTGTCCTGGCTATCCCATACGCCAAGAGGCTGAGTACCGGAGGGTTGCTTTTGACCAAAGGTTTCGCGAAACATGTACAAAAACGAATTCGGGTCGGTTTTTGCCAAAGTCCTCAGGAATTTATCCCGGTTTTCAATAAACTTTGTTTGATGACCTTTTATATCAGTATTGAGCGAAACCTGATCGAGCCTGAATGGCTCAAGCTTTGCCTTTAATACTATTGGTTTAGCAGGCGCTTTTACTGTTACAATAGCCTTGGGCTGTAAAGAAGTGCCAGGGATGCTTCCCTTCAATACGTAGCTTCCTGTTTGTTGAACGGAATCTGTGTTAGTAGGATTAGGCCACAATACCCGAACTTTAGGGCCTTTAAACCCATTTTTGTAGGTTCCCCGCAAGTAATCAGGCAACCGGGGTAAGCTGCCTTGTTCAGTTTCCACAGTAACATCTGCAACCTTTAGCAGACGTGCATTATATAACTGAGGGTTTGCCGATGAAAAACGAGGAAGATCGTCTTCTGATTTAGCTGTTACATTTACTACCGGCTGGCTGCCGTTTAAGGCATGACCATATATATTTTTAACCTGGTTGCTGTTAAGTGCTACCCGGTATATCCGGAAATCATGTATCAGTGCATTTAAATAACCAGCTCCCGCCGCTAACGATCTGCCAATATATAACTGCTTTTTCTCAGTTTGGCGACCAAAAATTTCAGTTAATTCTTTTGGGGTACTTTTAACCTCACCTATAACCTTGCCATTAATATAAGTAATAATTCTTCCGGACGGGATATCGGCTACCAAAACAAGATGGGCCCATTTATTGGGTGCTAAGGCAGGAGCCGATACAATCGATTTGACACCTGGTTTGTTGCTAAGCATTCCGGCTTTAAAAAGTTTTGTCTCTTTTGTGCCTTCAGGAGAGGCAAAAAAATGATGATTACTATCCTTGCCAAAATCAAACAGATATTGTCCTGGCTCATTTGAACCTAAGTTGATCCATGCTGTTATACTGATGGATTCCAAATCGGTTAAAGCTTCAGCGGGGAGAGCAATAAAAGTGTTGGTGCCGCTTAAGGATAATACATTACCAAAACGGCCGTCGCGAACAAATTTAACATCACCCTGTGGTGTACCATGCAAAGTATTGCGCGACCAGTCTTTAGCGTTGCCATCAAACACATAACGCGCAACCATATCAGTCTCACCAATTCCGTCCAATATCTGGTCTCCACTTTGTGCTTTCACACCATATGCGGAGGTAATTAATATAATTAAAGAAAAAAGAAACTTCAAAAAAGTAGTATTTGCTTTCATATTGTTGTTGTACACAAAAAACATTTTTGTTCCGGTAAGGATAAGACCTATTAATACTATATAGGTAACAGACTGCACCTTTTCAAATAAATGACTAATTCTTTAATTAAAAGTCATAAAATTTATCAGCAACTAACCTTATTTTAACAAATTGGCTTTACTGCAACTATACTTATAACTTATAAAAAACTCTATGTATTGTGTACATGGCTTTTAGTTGTGGATTATATAACCATAATTGGGTGCTTGGGTGAGTTTGGCTTTCACCAAGTACCCAAAATAGCTTGTCGTTGACAAGCTATTTTGGGTATAATTATTATTTAATTAGTATGCAGATAAACAGCTTGCTTAGCTTTACATATTAACACGTTCCAGATGTATGTTAGTTAATGGATTTACGATCAGCGGGATCTTTTCAATCCTTGTTTCGCTCGTATCTAATCCAAAAGCTTTGGCATCACTCAGGGCCAGATCACTTATAGTAAAATAGCTGCTGAGAATAAAACTCTCCACTTTGCTGAGAATGTTATTGTATGATAAGAAACGTTCGATCAATACAAATTGAAAGTCTGCAGGCAAATTAAAGTTACCCAAAGATTCATATTTACTGGTAATATCAATTTCTTTTCGCTCTATCATTTCCTCTACAGCCTTACGGAATAACACATTCACCTTCGGCGGTATCCTAAAGCCGATCCGGAATTCCAAACGTATCACCTTACCATCTTCTAATTTCTCCACAGCATATTCCATTGTATAAGGAGCATCAGTACGCTCAATATGCACAAACCAATATACATCGGCACGTTTAGGCTTACGGCTCAAAATAGAATGAATTATCCGTTCTTCTATTTGCTTGCTGTTGTTTGCTTTGGTAAGGTATATGAGGTGAGTTGAATACTTAGGTATGCCCTGGTCAGAACTTACGGCCTTGAACATAGGCATATAGTCCTGGATATTCACAAAATTAAGGTAACGGTTAGTGATCTTACGTGCGCGGTACCAGATGTACATGGTAAAAATCAACCCAACCTCAAATACCAAAAAGAATAAACGTTTTAACAGTTTTACAGCATTGGTGACAAAGAAAGATCCCTCAACGGTAACAAAAACGCAAATGATAATTACTACGATCCATAATGGCCAGTGCTTTTTATACCGCATAAAATAATACATGAGGTAAGTAGTCATGAGCATAGCTACCGTAATAGAAAACCCGTAAGCGGCGGTCATGGCTTCTGATGTTTTGAAATACAATGTTACTGCAATACACCCGAAACACAACAGCCAGTTAATACTTGGTATATAGATCTGACCACGAATGTTTGATGGGAACTTAACTGTTACCCTGGGCCAAAAATTCATACTGATAGCCTCGCTGATCAATGTAAATGACCCACTGATCAAAGCCTGACTGGCAATGATTGTTGCCATGGTGGCTATGCCTATAGCCGGTAGTAACATCGCGTGCGGCACAATGGCGAAAAACGGATTTATGGCATTAAAATCATATCCGTGCGGCCTTGTAAGTACCCACGCACCCTGACCGAGGTAGTTTAAAATGAGGGCTGTTTTAACTAAAATCCAACTGGCTTGAATATTCTTACGGCCGCAATGGCCAAGGTCACTGTATAAAGCCTCGGCACCTGTGGTACATAAAAACACCGCCCCTAACAACCAAAAACCTTTAGGATGCTCGCTCAACAAATGCCATGCGTACGCCGGATTAAGCGCTTTAATGATCATAGGATAATGCGCAACCTGAACAAAACCTAAAATGCCCAGCATTAGAAACCAGATAAGCATAACCGGCCCGAATGCAGCACCTACTACATTGGTGCCAAATTGCTGAAAGAAGAACAGAAGCAATATGATGCCGATGACGATACCAATGATCAGGTCGTGGCCCGGTACAAAGTCTTTAGAAAGTGCAGGTACCAAACCCAAGCCTTCAATAGCAGATGTAACAGAAATCGGCGGCGTAATGATACCATCGGCTAATAGCGTACCGGCTCCAATAATTGCTGGTATGGCAAGGCGCTTGCCGTATCTGCGTACCAGCGCGTACAAGGAAAAAATACCGCCCTCGCCCCTGTTATCAGCTTGTAATGTGATCAGGATATACTTGAATGTGGTTTGCAAGGTGAGGGTCCAGAAAACGCATGATATGGCACCAAGTACAAGAAAAGCGTCGGCCCGCCCTCCTTCTTTAATGATAGTTTGAAAAGTATAAAGCGGTGATGTACCTATATCGCCGAATACGATGCCTAACGTGATTAATACACCCGCGGCGGATAGTTTGGTAAAATGTGGGGTTTGCATTGAGTATCGGAACGTAAATTTTGTGCGAATTTATCTAAAATGGCGTGTTTGCAAACGTTTCCATCATTTTAATTTTATTGTAATAAATAATGATACTGAGTCATACTGTTTCACATTGCTATTATTACATGAATCGTGTATTAAAAAAATGCCTCTACCCACATTCAATTAAAAGTCGAGTCGTCTGTAAATTTTATCTCCATCACTTTTTGCTCAAAAATTTCGGGGGCAACTAAAGCTTTCGCCTTGATGCGGGCTTTGTAGGTGTATACCGTGCTGACAGTATAATCCAGAATCTTGGCTATGGTTTCAACATCTGTAACACCAAGGCGCATTAATGCAAAAATGCGTAATGTTGGGGTCAGCATTTCTCCTTTCTTAAGCCATATCTGGTCTTCCTTTCTCAATAGTGAATTAAAAGAGGCAACGAAATTTGGGAACAAGGTTAGTAGTACACTATCAAGTGTGGCGTATAACTGCGTTTTTTCCTGTTGTATCTGCACATTGCCTAATACGGTTGTAGCATCCTGGTATTTACCTAACTTAATATTGTGCTGGGTTTTACGCTTCACTTTTTCCAGTGTTTCAATGTATGATGAACAGGTTTTAAAAAACAATCCTATCAATTCTTCCTTAATTTTTGATGACTCCCACAACATGCCGTTCACATCCTGCAATTCTGCGTTTTTTTCTTTGATCACTTCCTCATTGGTCTTAATGCGGATAACCTGTTTGCGGAATAAGACTAGTTGAAAAAATAGTACCACAGCAACCAGCAAAAATATCACAAGCCCTATCCAAACCATGTCCTTTTCGTGCTGCTTCTCTTCCAATAACCTGCTGGCTATCAGTGGCAGTACAGATTCTATTTGAGCAGCCCTGTTACGCGTTCCGTAAAATGCAGCATTGCCCAATGCCTCCCTGATGCAAATATAAGCGTCACTATTGCGGTCAAGTTTAAAAAACTCCTGGCCTAACAGGAATATGGCGAACGTTTCTTTAGTGGCCGAGCGCACATCGCTTATGGCGGCAAGCATTAAAAGCAAAAGCTTATCATCTCCCTCGTAGGCATGGCTAACCAAGGTAGCAGCCATTGCTATCTGATGGGCAGAGAGGCCATTAGTTAAAAAGTATCGATAATAAAATGCGGCTGTTGGCTTACGCTGTTTATCCGTTTCCGGAGCGAAAGCCATGCTAATGGTTCGTTCCAGTTTATCTGGGGTGGTGATATTGGCAGCACTTGCATAATCCCGTCGCGAGGCCTGTTTATAACGACTTGCAAAATACGCGTCGTTTTCGTAAGCCGATACCTCTGCATACAGCATAGCCCTTAAGTTCAAAAACTCATGCATGGTTGGTTTGGGCAGGGCTGCTGTATCTATTAAAGCAACAGCCTCAAATGCCTCTTTGTAAAAACCGGATTTAAGCAACACCGTAACCATTGCCATGCGGCTCTTTATCAGCTCTTCTTTTTTATTGAACTTTAGGCACAAGTTTATCATCCGGTTAACGCTTGTAACGGCCGAATCAAATTTAAATGAACTATATTCTTCAAATAATTGCGATAGAAGCACAAACTGTGGCTCAAAGCCTTTACCCGTTATAGCGGCTAAGCGCCGACTTAAAAACTGAATCCTTTGCTGTTTTTGGTGTATATATTCCGGTTCTTTACTTAACTCCGCTTTTAACACCTTCCAAAGACTATCCGTTTTGGTGCTAAACGAATAAGCTGAAAATGTAGCAAGCAAAAAGGTGACTAATAAAAGGACTCTTTTCATTGGTTATTAAGGAGTGACAGTCAACGTCCGTAAAACGATTGCTTAAAAATAAAATAATAATGTCAATTGGGTTTCTTACGAGTTGTTGATAGCCCTTAAACAATTATATATACCAATGCGATATAAGATTGAAAGCTTGATTTTGATAGGATTTGCAGTATTTAAATACCTGATTATTAATTAATTTTAAATTAAACAGTTTTGATTTTTAGTTTGACTGACATCTCGCAGCATCACAGGCAATTTTTCGTCACTACATTTGGTCTAACCGATTATAAGTGTTAAACAGACATCTTTTGGCTTCCTTTTATGCCGGTTGTTTAGCACATCAATTTTTCTGAAACTATTTACAAACCTATGAGAAGAAGATTACTCGTACTATTAGCTGCCTGCATACCTGTGTTTGCTCAGGCATGTCAAAAAAATAAATCCGGTACTGATTCTATTAAAACAAATCCTACCGGCATTAAAGTAAAATACTTTAAAAATCCGGTTATCGACGGCGACCATGCAGACCCGTTTGTGGCACAAAAAGATGGTAATTATTATTTCCTGTCAACCAAAGGCAACCGAATTACTATCGCAAAAACGCGTGCCATGTCGCAGTTGGTCGCAGCCACTGAAGCTACAGTATGGACACCACCTCAAAACACTGATCACTCAGCTGACCTTTGGGCACCGGAACTGCATTTCCTTGGCGGTAAATGGTATATCTATTTCGCGGCAGCGCAAAGCGGTGTTAACGACAGCAACCGCATGTTTGTATTGGAGAATGATAATCCAGACCCCACCCAAGGTACCTGGAACTTTAAAGGTAAGATATTTGACCAGGCAAATGATCAATGGGCTATTGATGGTTCTGTAGTTACCATAGGAGATAAAAACTATTTCACTTGGTCCGGATGGGAAAATGATAATGAAAAGTACAAGCAATATATTTTCATTGCCCCCATGGCAAACCCGTGGACATTGAGCGGGCCGCGGGTTAAAATATCATCGCCAACAAATGATTGGGAAAGATGGGAACCTACTTTTTTAGGTGCAGGTGTAAACGAGGGCCCTATCGCCCTGCAAAGAGATACTAAAAGCCCTTTGTTTATCATCTTCTCGGCCAGCCGTTACAGCAGTGATAACTATTGCCTTGCCCAAATACAGTTAAAACCCGGCAGCGATCCTTTGATGGCTGATAACTGGATAAACAAAAAGCAAGTTTTTGAAAAAAACGACAAAGCCATGGTGTACGGGACTGGTCATAATGGCTTCTTTACCAGCAGCCGTACAAATGACAAGGGCATTACCGAAACCGAGAACTGGTTTATTTATCATGCACGCCCCACACCCAACAAACCAGACCAGCCACGAACGGCACGTATGCAAAAACTGACCTGGAATAGTGATGGTTCACCAAACTTTGGTATCCCGATCAGTACCTCGGTTGATATTGCATGCCCTATAGGCGACTAACTTATCACGATCTCATAGCTGGCCAATACCCCTCGGCTTAACAAGATCAATTTATTTTAAAATAACTACTGTGCTCTGAAAAGAGTGAGACGGCTATTTCCATACATTTTTTTAAGCATTTGTAGTGGAAAAAGGCATATATGACTGATACAATTCATAAATATTCTTACAGTATGATATAAAGCATTACAACCATCGGTCGGATAACAGATAGTCTGCTGCTGTACCGCACAATACTCAGAAAAGTATTTCCATCCAAAAAACCTTAAAAACCAATTATGAGAAAACTTTTATTCAAAAACAGAGCAGGCACATTTTATCCTGCAGCCGGTTTACTTGCCTTGCTCATCAGCATCATTACTGCTGTTTGTTCGCCGGCACAGGCGGCAAAAAACAATAGCAACCCAACCGCATCAAATAACAGCGTGTTTAAAGACATTGAAGTACGCGGAACCGTTACCGATACCAGCGGCGTAGGTTTACCTGGCGTTGCTGTAAGCGTAAAGGGCCGTAGTGGCTATGGCGCTATAACCGATGTTAACGGTGGTTACATGATCAAAGTACCTGAAGACGCCACACTTGTTTACAGCATGATGGGCTTTCTCAAACAGGAGATACCTGTGCGCTCGCGCGAGTTCATAGCTGTACGGCTTAAGCAAAACGTAGCAATGTTAGAAGATGTGGTTGTAGTGGGCTACGGCACACAGCAAAAAACAACGTTACAGGCGCGCTAACATCAGTAACCTCTAAAGACCTCTTAAGAACCCCAACAGCCAGTTTAACCAACAGCCTTGCCGGCCGTTTGCCCGGATTAGTAACCATACAAAACAGCGGCGAACCGGGCGCCGATGGATCTGCTATCTACATCCGTGGTTTTGGCACTTACCAGGGCAAGAGCCCGCTGATATTGGTAGATGGTATTGAGAACAGCATTGACGGCATCGATGCCAACGATGTAGAAACGGTGAGCGTACTTAAAGATGCAGCAGCTACTGCCGTTTATGGTATGAAGGGCGCCAACGGCGTTGTGCTGGTTACCACTAAAAGAGGTAAAACAGGTAAGCCGGTGATATCACTTACTACACAAACTGCCGCACAGCAGCCGTTTAACATGCCCAAGTATCTTGACTCTTACGACGCGCTAAGTTTATTCCGCGAAGCATTGAATAATGACGGACTGAATGCCAACTTGTACACGGATGAGTATCTGAACAAATTCCGTGACCGAAGTAACCCTACCTACCAGTACCTATATCCAAATGTTGACTGGACAAAGGAACTGATTAAGCCCTATTCTATGATGACTCAGGGTAACCTGAACGTGAGCGGAGGTTCATCAACAGCAAGGTACTTTGTCTCTTTGGGTTATCTTAATCAGGGTGGTCTGTATAAATATGACGACCTGAATGCCTACAATATTAACGCGGCGATGAACAAATACAATTTCCGCAGTAACATTGATGTGGACATTACGCCCTTGCTTAAACTGGAGTTGAACCTGTCTGACATCGTACGTGACCGAAACTATCCTAACGAAACAGCCGGCGGCATATGGAACCAGTTACGCACCACCCCTTCTTATTTATATCCATTAACTAACCCCAACGGGTCAGTGCCGGGCCAAAAAGACTCGCCGCCCAGCCCCTACGGCAGATTAACGCAATATGGTTACGGTCGTTTCTTTGAAAACACTTTAAGCTCTATTGTAGGCTTCACGCTTAAATTGCCTTTTGTTACCGAAGGATTAAGCTTTAGAACACGATTTGCTTATGATGCGCAGAATTACCGTAACATATTCCGCCAGCGCAATTACTCTACTTACCGTTTTATTATTGATGAGAACGAAACCGACCTAAGCAAAGGCCAGTACCAGGAGTTAACTACAGGCGATGGCCTTCTTGGTTTCAGGGTAGATGCTAACGGCAGCCGTAAATCAACGCTGGAGGCTTATTTGAACTACGACAGGACTTTTGCCCAGAAACATGCCATATCAGCTGTGGTGCGCTATAACCAGTCTGAAAGCTTCCAGGCAACCAATACAGATGATGGTGCCATTGCCGCATTGCCATACAAACAACTGGGGTTGGTTGGCCGTGCCAACTACGCTTATGACAGACGATATGTAGCTGAGTTCGACGCCGGTTACAACGGTTCTGAAAACTTTATGAAAGGCCGCAGAATGGGTTTCTTCCCGGCAGCATCATTAGGCTGGATAGCATCTAACGAGCAGTTCCTGAAAAATTCTAAGATTATCACTCTGCTAAAGTTCAGGGGCTCTTACGGTATAGTAGGTGTTGATAACAGCGTAGGCCGCTTTGCTTATTTAAGTACATGGCAAACCGGTAACGGTAGCGGCTACCAGTTTGGGTCTGCAGCCGACGGAAATGGCTATCCGGGCGCGCAGGAAAGCGCTACCGGTAACTCTTTCCTTACCTGGGAGAAATCAAAAAAAGCCAATATTGGTGCCGATCTGGAACTATTTCAGGGAGAGATCGCTTTCACAGGTGATATTTTTAAGGAAAGGCGCTCTCAGATCTTAACTACCGCTACCATCATACCGGATGTAAGCGGCGTGCAAAACCTGCCGGCCATTAACGCAGGTATTGTAGATAATAAAGGTTTTGAAGGTGAGATCACCTGGCGCAAACGCTTTGGCAACCATAATCTGATGGTAAGAGGTTCTTATTCTTATGCCACCAACCGTATACAATACGCGGCCGAACCTGTTTATGCTTTGGCATACCGCGGTTTAAAAGGAACCCAGATAAACGAAGCTTACGGCCTTACCGCACTTGGCCTGTTTAAAGATGATGCCGATATAGCCGCCAGCCCAACTCAGCAGTTTGGTACAGTGCGCCCGGGCGATATTAAATATCTTGACCGTAATGGCGATGGTGTGATCAACAGCCAGGACGAAGGCTACCTTGGCCAGGTTACTACCCCAAAATCTATTATGGGTTTAACCCTGTCCTACACGTACAAAAACTTTGATATAAATGTCTTGTTCCAGGGCGCAACCGGTGGCAAGCTATGGTTAACAGGCACGTCGGCTTGGGCTTTCTCAAGCAACAGCTCGGTGCTGGCCGATTATCTTACCGGCCGCTGGACAACAGACAATCCCGATCCTAACGCAAAATGGCCAAGGCTATCATCATCAAATAACGTTAACAACAACCAGAACTCAACCTTTTGGCTAAGGTCATCAAACTACCTGCGCTTAAAGAATGCGGAGTTAGGCTACACCTTCCCTAAAGCATGGGTTAAACGCATAGGCTTGTCAAACATCCGCATGTTTGCAAGCGGTACCAATATTTACACCTGGTCTAAGATGAACATCTTTGATCCGGAACGGACAAACGGTTTTGGCGACTACCCGCAAATGCGTGTGATAAATTTAGGATTAAACGCTTCAATGTAACAACCATGAAAAAGATATGCACGCTGCTGCTGGCAGCATTAATAATAAGTAGCACATCCTGCAGAAAATACCTGGATGTAGTACCTGCTGAATACTCGAGCGAAAATGATGTTTACAGCAACATAAATCTGGCAGAGCAGGCACTTGCCCGCCTTTATAACGCTTTGCCCAATGAACTAACGGCCTACTATACCGCCGCCACCGATGAAACCTACCACCACTGGTTTGATAACGGCGAGGCCGTAAATGCCTATAAATATAACCTTGGTAGCTGGAGCACCAATGATAACCCCTTAGGTAATTGGTCTGGCAAATATCAGGATATAAGACGGGCCAACATTTTTATAGAACGCATTGACGGTGTACCCGTTCCGCTTGACCGTGAAAGCTATTATGCCACCTGGAAACCCCGCTACAAAGCGGAAGCCCGTTTCCTGCGTGCACAATTTTATTTTGAACTATTTAAACGATACGGGGCGGTGCCTTTGCTAACCAGTGCCAAAGATGTAGATCCTGGTAATCTGGGAGATACCCAGGTGGCGCGTAACTCTGTAGATGAAGTGGTAAGCTTTATAAGCAACGAATGTGATGCCATTGCAGCCGTGCTTCCACCCAGCCAGGATGCGGCACAAACCGGCCGTATAACAAAAGGTGCCGCTTTGGCTTTAAAAGCGCGCACCCTTTTATATGCGGCAAGCCCTTTATTTAATGGCAACCAATTGTATGCAGGTATCAAAAACAAAGATGGAAAGGCGCTTTTTAATACCTCTTATGACAGAGAAAAATGGAAAAAGGCTGCCGATGCGGCAAAGGCTGTGATAGATCTTAATCTCTACAGCTTGTATAGCCCTTTCCCGGGCAACCCGGTACAAAATTATGCTGCGCAGTTTTACACACGCGATTATAATGAGACGATCCTGCCAAGAATAATGGGTAATTCAATAGACATAGATGGTAATTACCTCCCTAACGGATCGCCGTTTAAAGGTAATGGTAAACTAACACCATTGCAGCAGCTGATAGATGCCTATGAAATGAAGAATGGCTACCCTATTACTGCAGCAGGATCTGGCTATACCACAGATGGGTTTTGGAGCGGGCAGCTTTGGGATGGTTTGAAATTTCAGAATGTAAGCAATATTTCAAATATGTACAAAGACCGTGATCCGCGCTTTTACGCCAGCATATTCTTCCAGTATGATGTTTGGCGGTTTGATGCCACACAACGCCCTGTAAGGCTGGCCTGGTTTGGCTCGGGCAATGGCGTAACTGACGGCTGGGCTACCGGGAAACCCGGTACTAACCCATGGGGGTACAACGTAAGGAAGTTCTTATCGCCTACTTATGACCGCAATGCAAACAGCGGTACAGGAACACGCAATTTCCCTATATTTCGCCTGGCAGAGATCTATCTGAATTACGCCGAAGCCATGAATGAATATTTGGATGCACCAGACCAGTCGGTTTATCAATACATTAACATGGTACGTGCCCGTGTGTCTATGCCGGGGCTGCCTATCCTGCCCGATGACAATACAAAGGCAGGCATGCGTAAACGTATCCAGAACGAGCGCCGGGTAGAACTTGCTTTTGAAAGTCATCGTTTTTGGGATGTAAGGCGCTGGCTGATAGCTAAAACAGTAGACAATGCGCCTGCATTGGGTTTAAATGCCCGTCCGTCGGCAGCAGAATTACAGGCTACCGGCTTAAACGTAGGCAGTGAAGCTGCCGGAGTAGCCGTATTTTATAAGACCGTAACCTTGCAGAACCGGGTATTTACTGATAAACACTACCTGATGCCAATACCACAAACAGAAATAGATAAGGATCCGAACTTAATCCAGAATTATGGATGGTAGGAGCTTGTAAACTTTTTAATTCCTAACCTAATCACAAAAATCGGGACGCCATTTCAAGGGCGTTCCGATTTTGTTGATTTATGTAAGTGTGTAATCGCAGCGATTACCCGTGTAATAGGCTTACATCATGTCAAATACAAACCGCTATAAGCTAATCATAATCACTTGATATCGTGTCTGGGATCATTTTTAAGTTCAGCTTTCTCAGGTAACTTCGGCTATCAAACGGTATAATATGGTTGCGTTGCGTTTCAATTTCCGGCATCCTTTTGAGGGCAAAGTATTCCTGCGAAAGGTAAACTGCACGGCACCCTGGTGCCGTACTATGGTTTATAACAGCAAAGGTGAACATGACTTTGACATACCCTTGCAGGTTACCGGCGATGGCACATATCAGGTTACTTTAAATTGGGAATTCGAAGGCCGTGCGTTTTCGCATGAATCCACTATCACCGTAAAAGACGGGCATATGCTCGCAGAAACAACCGATTGATATTTAAACTTAAAAAAAATATGGTTTTACCATTAACTAACAGCGAGCTGGAAACAGAACTCCAGGAGGTATATATCCAGGCCACTCACTGGCTTCAGGACATCGGTTTCCTCGAAACAGAAACACATTTTTTCCGGGATATCATTGACCGTTATAAAATAGCTGATGACCCTAACGGCAACGAAACAGAATTAAAGGCCAAAATCGAGGCGCAGTACCAAAGACTGGAGTCGCTAAAAGCAAAGGTCCCCGGTTTCCTGGCTTTTGTTGAGCCTTTTATCTGCGATCTCAACAAAACACCGGATCTGGATTTTCTTGGCCGATATAACGTACTTTATCTGGAATTAACCAGTCTTTTTGACAACTACCGGCTAACCAGGAACCAACTGTTTCAGAATAGGGAAGCTCATGCCCGACAAAAGGCGCCCAACGCCTGATCCCCATGTCGCTAACCAAATGACCTGCCTATCCGGGTAGGAGTGCATGATTTGCATCAATACTGAAGCTGCGGATGGTCACTTTTTACTGCGTGGCAAACCATTACACTTGCGGTATGAAAAAGACAAGCATCAAACATCTGACGTTCGCACACCAGGCCTGTCTGCGCGGACTGGATTTCTATCTATTGGAGATACGTTTCCTCCAGGAAAGGCTCGAGGAGATCGCCGGTGACAATACAGGACGTGAAGTGTCCGGGCAGGTGGAACATTTTCAGAATCAACTGATCATCCATCGTGAACAGATCGATCAGCTTAAACACCGTATCAATATCAATTTAGACCAGGTTACGGCAGAATTGAAGCGTTCCAGTAATTTCATCCAGGAGGCAACTGTAGACGCGGCTAATCAAATTGGTGCCGACTACGAACAGGAGGAACAATTGTTTAAGACGCTGCGGCAGGAATTTAACCGCTTTGCCGCAAAATGGATGTAAACATGCAAAAACCAACCTACATATCGGCGGCAGAAGCCGTAAAACTGGTACGATCCGGAAACCGGGTATTCATTCATGGTAGTGCCGCCACGCCTATTTTTCTGGTGTCGGCCTTACAGGACCGGTGGAAGGATCTACAAGACGTTGAACTGGTCAGCATCACTACACTGGGGCAAGTTAATTTCGACCGGCCGGAACACCGGGGCAGCTTCTTTTTCAATTCGTTGTTCGTATCTGCCACCACCCGTAACGTTGCCAACAGCGAACATGGGGATTATGTGCCCATCTTCCTGAGTCAGATTCCGGCGCTGTTTCGTAAAAGAGTGTTACCGATCGATATAGCGCTGATCCAGGTTTCCCCGCCGGATAGTCATGGTTACTGCTCACTGGGCACATCGGTTGATATAGCACTGGCGGCGGTAGAAACCGCTACATACGTGATCGCGCAAGTCAATCCTTTGATGCCGAGAACACATGGTGAAGGATTTGTGCATACCAGCCGGCTCAACGCCATGGTTTGGCAGCAGGCGGAACTACCGGAGATGGATTATGCCAGCGGTGCTGACCCCATCACGGAAAAGATTGGCAAAAATATCGCCGGACTCATTGAGGATGGCGCTACCCTGCAACTCGGTATCGGCGGTATACCTGACCAGGTGCTTAAAAACCTCATCGGGCACAAGAACCTTGGATTACATACAGAAATGTTCTCTGACGGCGTTATTCCACTGATCGAAAAAGGAGTGATCAACAACCGATTGAAAAAAATACACGCCGGCTTATCAGTTACCGCTTTCCTGGTGGGTACGCGCAGGCTTTATGATTTTGTTCACGACAATCCTTCCATCGGCGTAATGGATATCAGCTACGTAAATGATACCAGTATCATCCGGCAAAACCCCAAAGTTACCGCGATCAACAGTGCCATTGAGATAGACCTGACAGGTCAGGTCTGTGCTGATTCCATTGGTTCGTTTCAATATTCCGGTATCGGCGGGCAAATGGATTTTATCCAGGGGGCAGCCTTGTCACACGGCGGTAAGCCGATCATCGCCTTGCCATCGCAAACCAATAAGGGCATCAGTCGCATTGTTCCTTATTTAAAGCAGGGCGCGGGTGTGGTAACTACGCGGGGGCATATTCATTGGGTTGTAACGGAATACGGCGCGGTAGATCTTTTTGGGAAAAGCCTGAAGCAGCGGGCAAAAGCCCTGATAGAACTGGCGCACCCTAATCAACGCGAGGCCTTGGACCGTGCTTACTTCGACCGCTTCGCTAAAGCCTGACCCCTATTTTAAAAAACGGTTCTCAATTAAGGAAAATTAACCGTGCATTAGGGGATTAAGCGTCGATTTGCATCTTCAATATATATGAAGAACAAATTTATACGCTACCATGCGTTGCCGGCACTTGTTGCCCTGTTGTGTTCTGCCCATGCTATAGCTCAGCAAAAGGAAGGCAAAACACAATACGTGAACACATTTATCGGCACTGCACCTCTTAATGACCCAAAAATACTTGGTTATCAATTACCTGATGGCTGGCGTTCGTGGGCCGGCCTTACCTTTCCCGGAAGCTCGCTGCCAAATGCCATGGTACAACTTAGCCCTATGACCGCGTACGGATCAGGTGCAGGCTATCAGTACGAAGATTCGGTGATCTTGGGGTTTACGCATACCAACAAAGGCCACTGGAATCTTTGTAATGTCCCCATCCTGCCTATGTCAAACCCGGGCTCAAAATTGGGGTCAAGGTTTAGCCATAAACGAGAGGACGCGACTCCCGGTTATTACCATGTTTTCCTGGATGACTATGGCATTGATGTACGCCTTACCTCTACCCTACGGTGCGGTTATCATCAATACGCTTTCAAAAATAATACCGCAAGGCAGATCCTGTTTGACATGGGTAAAGCTAATAGCCGTGTAACCACCTGGAACCTAGAGCAAGTGGGTGGTAATGCGATAAAGGGCTTTCAGGGCGGTGAGAACATCTATTTCTACGCCGTGTTGAACACCCCGATAAAAAGCATCGACAAAAAGGATGAAGGCAAGCGTACGGGCAACGCGATAGTGCACCTTACTGATGGTGGCACAGGGCCTGTAGAGCTAAAGATAGGCCTGTCATTTGTAAGCACCGAGAACGCCCGGCAAAACCTGGAGACCGAGATCGGCAACAAGGACTTTGAAACCATCCGCGCGGAAGCTAACCGTACTTGGGAAAAACTTTTATCCACCATTGACATAAGTGGCGGCACGCCAAAGCAAAGGCAGATGTTTTACTCCTGCCTGTACCGCTCCTTCCTGTGGCCTGCTTTGCGCAGCGATGTTAACGGTGAGTACCGCGATGCCAAAATGGAAGTTGCAAAGGGCGACCTTACTTATTATACTGAGCCATCCTTGTGGGACACCTACCGCAACAAAGATGTACTGCTTGGGTTGATTACGCCGAAAGTGACCTTGAATGTGATCAAGTCGCTGAAGGACGTTGGCGACAAGACCGGTTTTATTCCCACGTTTTTCCATGGCGACCACGGTGCATCGTCTATTGCTGGAGCCTATCTCAGGGGAATAACCGACTTTGATATAAAGGGTACCTATAAATTATTACTACACAACGCGAACGTTGAAGGAAGGGCCAGGCCTTACCTTAACGAATATATCAGCAAAGGATTTATTTCCGACCCTAAAATAGAACACCCCGAAGTAGAAACCAAGGCTAAAGCAGGCGTTTCTAAAACGCTGGAGTATGCGTATGACGATTACTCGGTAGCACAGATCGCTAAAAAGTTAGGCGATACAGCTAACTACCGTATCCTGATGAAGCGGTCGCAAAACTACCGCAATATGTTTGATCCCTCTACCCGGTTCATGCGCGGCCGCCTGGAGAATGGTGACTGGATAAGCCCTTTTGATCCGCAGCAGCCCTATTACGAATATATGTACCGCGAGGCCAATGCCTGGCAGGTATCTTTTTATGCTCCGCATAACATGCCCGGCCTGATCAGCCTGTATGGAGGGCCGAAAAATTTTGAGGCCAAACTTGATTCGCTTTTCACCTTACCGTGGAACCCTAATCACATCGCGCGCAACGTGGAGACCATGATAGGCCAGTATTGCCAGGGTAATCAACCCGACCACGAGGCTCCTTTCGCTTACATCTTTATCAACAAACCAGAGAAGTCACAAAAGATCATCGACCGTATCCTGAACACCCTTTACGGTATTGGTGACGAAGGGCTTGAATTGAGCGGTATGGACGACGCTGGCGAAATGTCGTCATGGTACGTATTCAGCTCTTTGGGGCTTTATCCCTTCTCGGCAACCGATCCAAAATATATTGTTACCGTACCGTTGTTTGATAAAGTTACCTGGAAAACCAGTACTGGTAAAACGCTTACCATCCTGAAACCCGGTAAGGGCAGGAATCTGACCGCCATAAAGGTGAATGGAAAAAAGATCCGTGGATATTTCGTTCCGCATGATGTGTTTACAAACGGCGGAACTGTAGAGATGTTGACCAGATAAATAGCACAAAAAAGCCTTCCGGAAAATTGATCCGGAAGGCTATCTCATGTTAAAACTTGCCGGCTGCTTTTAACGTGGCTGCGGCCTCCACTGTAGTAACCCCGCTTATTTGCGTGGTAAGATCTGTACTTCCGGATGGAGCGCTCTTCCAATCCGGGCTAACCATAAAGTCAGGTCTGCTGATACCTTTAGCGAATAATGTCTCAGCATTAAATTTCAGAAAATTAACGTAAGCATCACGTTTGGCCTGTGGTACATCATTCTTAAGGGTAAGCAGTGTAAGGTATCTCACCAGGATGCCTTTGAACAAACCACCATCGCCCTGGCCTTCGTTCCTGAGCAAACCGCCCGGTGCAAGGTCAAGGTCTTTTATAGTGGCATCAGCCGTTTTGATGGCATCATTCAGATAGTTTGCGTCTCCTGTAGCGTTATACAATTCCAGGCCTGCCCCTATAAACACGCCCTGGTTATAGGTAAACTTATTCTTATCCAACTGGCCGTCGCCTTTAGAGTTGATGCCGTCCCAAATAATACCACTGGCATCCAGCAGTGTCCCCTTTAACCAGGTATAAAGTTCTTTAGCAAGGTCAAGGTCTGCAGCGTTTTTCTCTAACTGATACAACCTTGCCGCGAAAATGATGGCCGGTGCATTTGCAGGCGTATTTTTATACGTTGGTTGCGATTTTCGCCAGGCTATTCCCCCACCCTGATTATTGTTCTTACCTGTTTTAATATCAGTCCACAAAGTTTTAGCGGCTGCCAGGTAGTCTGCATCCTTTGTTGCATCATAAGCACGCAGGCTTGCCAGGGCCAGCCATTCCATGTCATCATAATACTCATTCTCATACTTGTTGCCGTTGGTCTTGTAAGTACCATTAAGCAACGATTTCATGCGCTGTTTATATATCTCGTTCTTAGTACGCAGGTATCCGTCAGTGAATACGTCAAGCGTATGCGCCTGCGGCCAATAGTTGTAATTGGTGTTACCGCTATTGTTCTGCACAAAGTAATTGCCGTTGGCAGATAAAAAAGTGGTATATGTTTTTTCCTGCAAGGTATCTGCAGTAGCGGCGAAGGTGTAGTTTACCTTGGCGCTCGCCTGGTTAGGAAACAGCGGGAAGGGTTTATCCTTTAAGCAGGATGTAAGCGCTACAGCTGTTGCACACGCCAGCGCGAACCTTTTTATATGATGGATCTGTATAGTCATAAACTGGTTTATAAAGTAAGGCAGGCAGTACCTGCCTTAAAGTGATCAACTTATTGTTTTAGCGTAACTGTATGAGTGTAGGCAGCTACATCCGCGTTCATCATCACTTTAATGTCTGCCGATTTGTTATCCAGGTCGTGATTGAACTTGAAGGTATAATCATAAACCGAGTTATCTACCGGTACCATGTAGTAATAGCTTGGAGCAGTAGCAGCGGTGGCGGCGCTGTTGTCGCGATTGGTGCTGCCAAAATATTGCTCGGTAGTGCTGCCATCAGCGTTCTTGAACGTGAAGCGGAACTTGTAACGTTCGTCGCGCCCCCATGACTCCTGGTGGAAAACAATTGGTTTGTTGTCGGCTGTCCAGGTGCCGTTGCCTGCGTAGTTAAGGTCGAACCATATCTTGCTGTCGGCAGAGAACCACAGGCCAAGCTTAACTACTTCAGTAGACTTGAAGAGCGCATCGTTGAAACTTACCTCCAATTTAACTACTTTGGTATCGCCGGTCACGTTCGTTTCACCGTCTTCCACCAGCCTTGTGCCATTGAATGAGTACTTTTTGATGATACCTGTCTTGGCATCTACAAACTGGTAGGTACCGGCTTTTAACGAAGTGTATACTTCAAACTTGCCATCACCTACTTTTTTCATTTTTACAGCTTTTGAGATGTCGGCACCGCCCTCTGTAGCCGATCCGGTAACAAATACCGCGTCAGGGCTTTCAAAACCCACAGGGCGTTGAACAGAGATGACGCGTTTAGCTGCCGACGCTGAAAGTTTCACACCTCTTGATGAGCGCACGGTCCATATCAGCTTGGCGATCTCTTCGGGCTTTGCACCTGCAATGGTGGCTACCTTGTTAAGATCGCTGTATGATAAGGTTAGTTTATTGTACAAACCATTACCATCTGATGGAACGGAGTATAACGGCTTAGAGAAGTCGCCGCCTTCTTTATCAAACGCTACTTCGTATAGCACCAGCCCATTATCTGAGGCGTGTGCCTGTTCCCATTCAAAGGATACCGAGCCAGATGCGCCTGAAGGTATCTTTACCGCTTTTGCATCTTCCGGCGCGTATAAGTTGGTGACCGGGGTCACATCTGCATTGCTTAGTGTTTTGTCCTTTTTGCAGCTTGTGATAAAAAGTAGTGCTGCTAAACCTGCAACCAGGCTATATAGTGTCTTTTTCATGATCTTGAGTGATTTTAAAATTCCTGTTGAACAATGTTGTTAATTACCATCCCGGGTTTTGAGTAAGGTTTGGATCAACCGCTCTTTCATCTCTCGGTATAGGCCACAAATAGGCCTTATTAGCATCAAACGTGCGCTGATTAGCCCGGATGTAGCCATTATCTACACCGGCAGGCCCAAATTTTGCGCCATGTGCCCAGCCGTTCAGCACAACCTCGGCTATCTTCCAACGGCGGATGTCAAATATGCGCAGGCCTTCCATGGCAAATTCAACACGGCGTTCGTCACGTACGATCTGGCGCATCTCATCCTGGCTAACAGCGGGGAAAGTAAGCGCGGCCGCATCGGTGAAGCCGGCACGAGCCCGTATGGCGCGTACGGTTTGGTCCCAAACAGTAGAGTTCATTTGGCCAAGCTCTGTTTTAGCTTCCGCGTACATTAAAAGCACATCAGCGTAACGTATCAAAATCAGGTTAAGGCCCGATCCAAAATCGGCGGGTGTAGATGTAGGGTCGTAATACTTGCGGGTATAATAGCCAGTAGGTGAAGCTATAGAGCCTGGTGAATACTCATCCGGATGGCTCGGATCAGGATCAGACCCCGGCTTGGTATAAATGGTCTTAACGGTATTGTCGGCTTTTTTCCACTGGTAGCCATTGTAAACAACAGTGTAGGTAAGGCGCGGGTCACGGCCAACGTACGGGTTGT
Source organism: Mucilaginibacter sp. MD40 (assembly GCF_002288635.1). Classification (GTDB taxonomy): domain Bacteria; phylum Bacteroidota; class Bacteroidia; order Sphingobacteriales; family Sphingobacteriaceae; genus Mucilaginibacter. The sequence continues at coordinate 3,010,560 of NZ_NRSW01000001.1, forward strand.
TCTCGTTGTAACCTGAGCCTGCATCGCTGATCCTTTTGCCGTTCAGCATCAGGTAGCTATCCACAAGTTCCTGGGTAGGCGCAATGGCGTTTAGCCTGCCGTTCACAGATAGCGGGGCCATGTCCCTAAAGTCGGTATAGTACCTGGTGCCCACGGATGGCGGCAGATACTCCAGGTCAAACATCACCTCTGAGTTATACTCGTTTTGCGGAAGGAACAAGCCCTCATAAGAGTTGAATAACGCGTAGGTACCATTGGCGTTGCTGTTCATTAGTTTCTCACATTCGGTAACTACCTCTGCCCAGCGGTTCTCATAAAGTAAAACTCTTGCCTTAAGGCCTATAGCCGCGCCTTTGGTCACACGGCCACGGTCGGCAGCAGCCAAAGCGGTGTTCACCGGCAAGTCGGCAGCAGCAAGGTCAAGCTCTTTCAAAATAAAGTCTACCACCTGCGCTTTAGGCGTGCGGGCTATAGTCTTTGACTCCTCAATGGTGAGGTCTTTATCTATTAGCGGAACATCGCCCCACCAGGTTTCAAGCATATAATAATGCCAGGCACGTATAAATCTGGCCTCGGCCTTCATGCGTGCTTTTAGTGTAGCATCCATAGCGGTTACCTTGTCCACATTCTCTAAAAAAATGTTGCAGGTTTTAATGCCGCGGTAATGATCGCCCCACTCGCCCTTCAAGCGGCCTAACGAGGCATCATATGTACCCGCTGCAAGCGATGCAACGCCGTTGTTATCGCCACGCCCATTGTACGCGTTGTCAGACATGGCTTCGTTAGTGAAAAAGTAACCGCTGTTTGATATCTGCTCGTATGCCGTGTTCAGCACAACACTTGCCTTATCGGTTGTTGTCCAATAGTTGGCGTCGGTAAATTTATTTTCCGGTGCGAGATCAAGCTTCTTGCACCCCGTTGTTGCCGCTGTAAGCAGCACCAAAAAACTGATTTTGTAAATGATATTTTTTTTCATGTTGATGTAGATCAAAGGGTGATATCAAGACCGAAACCATAGTAAACCGGCAATGGATATGACCTGGCGCTGTTAGCTCCTCCGGCGGTCACATTGCCCCCTAATTCGGTCGATTCCGGATCGATGAACTTCATTGGCGAAAATGTCAGGATGTTTTGACCGGTAAGGTAAGCCCTTACTTTACGCATACCCACTTTTTTTGCCATGCTTGCCGGTAGCGTGTAACCGATCTGGACGTTCTTTACCCGCAGGTACTTACCATCGAAGAGGTACATATCCGATCCACGACGAAAGTTATTGGTGTTAGACTGGCTGCCGCTCGCGGCAAGGCGCGGGAATCGGGCATTTGGGTTATCAGGTGTCCAATAATCCAGCTGATGCTCATACATCACCTGCGAGTAGTTGACGTGGAAAGGCTCAACCTGCTCACCGCGGACAAACATGCTGCGTTTGCCTACGCCTTGTAAAAACAGGTTCAGATCAAACTGTCTTACTGACAGGCTATAGTTGAACCCGAAGGTTAAGCGCGGGAAACCGTTACCCAGAACAAAGCGGTCGTTATCATCAATAATGCCATCGCCGTTCACATCCACATAGCGGTTATCGCCCGGGAGTACGGTGATGCCTGCCGGTTTTGCGCCTTTCTGTATATCGTCAAGATTTTGGAAATAGCCGTCGCGTTTAAGGCCAACGTATGAACCAATGGGCAAGCCAACCTTATTGATGATCTGCATCTCGTCATAAGTGCGGATCTGGTCGCCGCCTTCCAGTTTTAACACCTTGTTTTTGGTATCTGCCACGTTAAATGCAAAGGTGTGGTTAAAAGCTCCTGTCTTTAAGCGATAGTTTACGGTAACTTCCCAGCCGCGGTTTTGTACCTCGCCTGCATTATAATCAGGTAAGCCTGCACCGAAGGTGCCGGGTACTACAGGCGGCAAAAGAATGTCACGGGTGATCTTGTTAAAGTAGTCTGCCGTTAAGGTAAGCGAGTTCCTGAAGAACGTTGCATCAAAGCCAATGTTGAAGGTAGCTGCGCGTTCCCAACGGATATCCGGGTTGGCGAAGTTGATAATAGATGTACTTACCGGCTGGTTGTTGAATGAATAAAAGGTACCAGGCGATACGCTAAAGGTGTTCAGATACTGGTAATCTCCCACATTTTGGTTACCCAGAATACCATATGAACCACGGATCTTCAGATCACCGAACTTGTCGCGATAGCTCTCCATGAAATCTTCTGAGCTAAGGCGATAGCCAAGTGTACCTGACGGGAAGAACGCGTTCCGGTTTTGTTTAGCAAATTTTGAAGAAGCGTCGATCCTGAAATCAAACTCACCATAGTACTTATTCTTGAAGTTGTAAGATGCACGGCCAAAGAGCGAGTTGAGGCTGGTCTCTACCTTGTTGTTATTGGTAGCGGTAGATGAAGTTTCGATAACGGTACCGGTAACAGGCGTACCCAACTCAGGGTCGGTATATTTAAGCCTCAGATAGTTGGACTCGTTATTGGTCGACTCGTTGGCCACACCGATCAGGACATCGATGTTGTGGTCTTTATTGATGGTTTTAGTGTATTGCGCCAGGAATTGTGAGTTGATAAACAGGTTCTTGTTGTTATCATCGGTGGTGTTCCTGTCAGACCCATAACTGCCTTTTGGCAAAAAGTTCACCTGCATCACACGGCCAAACATGTGGTTTGACAGCAAGGTTCCGCCGATAACACCCTTCAGTTTCAGATCTTTGGTAACAGATAATTCCGCTGTAAGGTTACCGAATATGTTATCATTATCGCGCTTGCGGTAGCCACCTTTTTCGAGGATACCAAGCGGGTTAAACTCGGCCAGTACATCATTGGTAAGATAGTTACCCTGGGCGTCCTGAATAGGATAGTAAGTAGGTGTACGACCCGCGTCGACAATAAGCGTACCTGTGTTAAAGGAGTGCTCCTTGATCTCGGTACGGGTGTAAGCAAGTATGCTGGTAACTTTTAGTTTACCAAATTCAGTGCTCAAATTCATGCGGTAATTGTAGCGCCTAAGGCCATAATCGGGGCCTACCAGGTTGCTGCGCTGATCCAGCACGCCGGCCGATACCAGGTATGACGACGTAGCGTTACCGCCCGTAAGGCTAAGGTTGTGGCTTTGCTGAGGAGCATTTTTGAGGATAGCATCCAGGAACCATTGTTCATCGCCGTGCTCCTGTATCTGGCGAATCTGTGCAGGCGAGTAGATGGGGGTCAAACCGGCGTTCACTACCGCTTCGTTACGCAGAATGGCATTTTGATAAGCAGGTACCGGTTTATAACCTACACGCGGCTCCTGTATACCATACTGCCCGCTGTATGAAAGCGCTGCACCGGAATTTTTACTTCCCTTTTTGGTGGTCACCAATATTACACCGTTTGCCGAACGCGAACCGTAGATAGCTGCGCTGCCTGCATCTTTTAAGACCGATATAGTTTCGATATCATTTGGGTTGAGCAGGTTAAGATCTCCGCCTGTTATACCGTCTATAACAACCAGTGGGCTATTATTGCCGAATGTGCTCACTCCGCGAATATTTACGGTTTGATATGCGCCCGGTTCATTATTGGTTTGTTGAATGATGAGGTTAGGAAGCGTACCCTGCAATGCCTGTGTAAGGTTCACAGCGGGCTTGCCTTCAATGGCCTTTGATGTTACCTGATCAACAGCACCTATAACGTTTCCCCTGCGCTGTGTGCCGTAGCCTACCACCACCACCTCGTTGAGCGAGGTTGCGGCGGGTAAAAGCTGCAGGTTGATCACCGTTTGGCTACCAATAGCAACCTCCTTTGAGGTGAAACCTACAAAGCTGAAAACAAGTGTGCCTCTACTATCGGGCACGGTGAGGGTATAATTACCTCCTACATCTGTAACCGTAGCCACATTACTATCCTTAAGCCTTACGCTTACGCCGGGCAGGGGCTGGTTGGTATCGTCAGTCACCTTACCCTGTATCCGGATGGCCTGTTTACTATCGTCGCTTAGGCCGGCTGTGGTGATTGCAGCGGGTTGCTCACTGATAACGATCACATCATCAATGATCTTGTACGAAAGGTGGAACTGTCCGAGCAGATCGTCCAGTACTAACCTGATAGGGCGTTGCTTAACGTCAATGTTCACCTTGAACGACGGTTTAACAACGTTGTTGGCATAAGCAAACTTCACCTGGTTATCTTCAGATAATTTTTCGATAACGTCTGTAAGCCTTTTGTTCTTAAGCTTAAGCGTTACCGTTTGCTCCAGGAACTTCTGTCCGTAAGAGTTGTTCGCGATAGCCGAAAAGCACATCAGGCAAACCAGGAATACGGCAAGTGAGGTATATTTCATTAATATCAGTGCATAACGAACTACTCCATTAGAAAATAGAGATATATTCATAGATTTGAATGAGTTAAAGTGTTTGCATTAAAGTGCGCCGCTCTGAATTGGACCTCTGAAACGGTACACTAATTAATAACCCGGCATTTTAATTTACCCTGGTCAAACCCGTTTGAGCAGGGTTTTTTGTTTCTTATGTGATCATGTCTTCTCTGTTGTTAGGTTCTGTTAAATTGGTTAGGTCGGAATCAATCGGTTTTATCAGCAGCCTTTTCCCCGTAGCCGGTAGCCCTTACCCTCGGGCGTAGCTTTTCCCTTAACTAACCGGGATATGATATCCAGGATATGCGGGAAGGTAACGTTGGTAAAGTTTGCTGATATAGCGCAGCCGGCGAGGTTGGCGTCGGCGTTGATCTCGATATTGAACCGGCGGCGTAATGATGTAAGCACATCCTTTAACGCGGTTTCCTTAAACACCAGTTCACCGTCTTTCCAGCCGGCCGCTACCCTGATGTCCACATTCGTACTTTTTAGTGAAGCAAGGGTGCGTGTGTTAACGCTCAATTCCTCGCGCGGTGTTAACATAACGGCAGGGTTTGTCGGCGCAGTTGTTCTTGTGGTTAACACCCCTACTTTACCCGTCACCACACTTACCTTTACAAAAGCATCTTCGGGGTAGGCCTTCACGTTAAAGCTTGTTCCCAATACCTGCGTGTTTACATTGCCGGTATGCACTATAAATGGCTGGCCGGTGCGGTGCGCAACATCCAGGAAAGCCTCGCCTATTAAAGTTATCTCTCTCGTAGTACCTCTGAAACGTTCAGGATACATAAGCTTACTGCCGCTGTTAAGCCAAAGCCTGGTACCGTCGGCAAGGGTGTAATTGATCACCTGACCGTTTTGCGCGGTGAGCGTTTTTGTGGCTATAGGGTCAACCACGTCTAAAATCCGGTTACGGTATGGATAAGTGAGGCCGGCTAAACCCACCAAGATAAATAGCGAGGAAGCGATAGCCCATTTTTTTCGGCTGCCCCGTTTTTTTTGCTCAATCTCCCCTATAGCTAAGGTGATGCGTGACAGCACCTTTTCACTGTCGAACGGTTGGGCACCATCAACGGGCTGCTGCTTATTAAGCTCCAGATCGTCAAAATAACGCGCGGCGTATTCTTGTTGTTGCAGGCTATTGCCAGCAGCTTTACGTTTTTTCAGGAAATTGAATTTGCTCATCGGTTTATAGCTGTAAGATGCAGCACAGCAGCGTACCCCCTAAAAGCGATAATATTTTTTTTGAAGTGCAGATTATTTCAGCAACTGTACCAGCAGTGCAACAGCTATGGAGGGTAAGTGATCGCTCAGGCCGGCACGCAGGTGGCGCAGGGCGATAGTGATCTGGTTCTCGACCGTTTTAACGGAGATCTTAAGCAACGCGGCGATCTCTTTATTACTCAGATATTCGGTCCTGCTCAAACGGAATATCTGGCGGCATTTTTCTGGCAGGGATGCCACGTTCTCGTCGAGCGCACGATGAATATCCTTGCGTAGTAACTGGCTATCGGCGCCGTATTTGTCTGCCAGCATCTCAATAGCCGAGATGTCCAGCTGGGCCCGCTGCGTGCGCAGGTACATCAGTACCCTGTTCTTGATGGCCACTTTAAGGTACCATTGCAGTGAGTTGATCTTTAACTGATGCCGTTTCACCCAAAGATCTATGAATAGCTCCTGCACCAAATCTTCACAAACCGTTTGGTCTTTAAAAAGATGGTAAGCAGCGTAATAAAGTTTTGAGGAGTATTTATGGTACAGTATGTTGAATGCCTTCTGGTCATCGGCACGCAGCATTTCCAACAGCGTCGCGTCGGGCCACATTTGATAGTCCTGTCCTGAGAGCATAAAACGGATTGTAGGTAATAAATTGGTAGCACATAGTTACAATTTTTTAACAAAAAATGAAAATTGTAATTTCAAGATAAGGCAACCAGAGGGAGATAAAGTTAATCATGCTGCCGTTATACTGGATGTCATTGATAGCGCTTACTGGGACGGGAGCTTTACCCTATCGGCCTCAAGTTATAGCTTGCTTTATTTTAGGACGCAGTTACAAACTACGATAAGTGACGGAACTTCATTAAAGTAATGACCTACTGACTCGGGCTTTTCAGTGTAAATAATAATTTAGCCCAGGTTGCAGCATTGAATATTTTACATAAAACAGAAACTTATGCTAATTTTGGTTGGTTAAATCACAGTATGGCGAAACTAACAGCTTCCAGGCAGAAGGCGTTGCTGCGTAAATACGCGCTCAATGTTAAATTTTTGATGATGCTGGCAAGTATCATACTCATCGTATATACGTTACCTAAACAGGCAAAATTTGGTTATGAGTTTGAAAAAGGCCGTATCTGGAACCAGCGTGATCTTGTTTCGCCCTATAGTTTCGCTATTTTAAAAACACCTGCAGAGATAGAGGCGGATACCAAAGCCGCCCTGGCTACCGTAACACCCATATATCAAAAAGATAATGAAATGGGCTTGCGCCAATTAGAAGGTTTCCGTAATGATCTGGAAATAAAATGGCATAATGCGGGCCTACCCGAGCGGCTCAAAAACACCTATCTGCAAACAGGCATTAATATCCTTACTAACGCCTACGAAAAGGGGATTATCAAGCTAAATGCTAAATATCAGCAGGCAGGTAAAAATTACCCGGTTACTATTCTTAATAATAACATAGCAACCGATAAAAATACGGCAGACCTGTTTACACGCGAAACAGCAACTACTTATGCCGATGCAGAAATCACTAAGATACCTGCGCTTGATAAGGCATTTATTTTAAATCTGGTACAGGACCGGCTGCAAAATAATTTGAATTATGATGCCAAGCTTACTGCCCGTTTAGAAAAAGAAGTAACGGATAACCTTTCCATAACAAGGGGAATGGTGCAAAAAGGCGAAAACATCATTGCAAAGGGCTCAGTAATTAATGATGAAGCATACCAGAAACTTTCTTCATACAAAAAGGCTTTTGAAGACAATGCCCGGAATAATGGAAACCGCGGCTTAGTATTGTTAGGTCAGTTTTTACTGGCTGGCATCACCATCTCGTTACTAATGATATTTCTTTATCTTTTCCGTAAAGATATTTATGACGATAACAGGCTGGTAAGCCTTATATTATTGGTAATTACCGCTATGCTGGCCACATTATCACTGGCCATTAAGTTGCAGCTTCCCAACTTTTACTATATACCATACTGTATCGTACCTATTATTATCCGCATACTGTTTGATACCCGCTTAGCGCTTAACATTCACTTGCTGGTAGTGCTTATAGCAGGCTTTTTTGTCCCTAATAGTTTTGAATTTGCGTTTTATGAGATCACAGCAGGTATGGTTTCTATTTATAGTATTAAAAACCTTATTCGCCGCGAACAATTCCTGATCTCCGCTTTGCTTATTACGTTCACCTATTTTGTTTCGTTCATAGGTATATCGTTAATAAGAGAAGGTTCGTTTACTACCATAGATTGGACAGAGTTTATACCTTTTGCTGTGAGCGTGTTACTAACGCTGCTTGCATATCCGCTAATTTACTTGTTTGAGCGGGTATTTGCCATCACATCAGAACTTACACTGATAGAATTGACCAATACCAATGCGCCGCTTCTGCGCGAAATGGCCTTCAGTGCGCCTGGAACGTTCCAACACTCCCTACAGGTTGCCAACCTTGCAGAGAACGCTATATACGCCATTGGAGGTAATGCGCTGTTGGTTAGAGCGGGGGCTTTATATCATGACATAGGCAAAATGGAAAACCCTCTTTTTTTTATAGAGAACCAGATCTCAGCTTTTAACCCTCATGATAAGTTGCCGTATGAAGAGAGTGCGCAAATAATTATTCGCCATGTGAGTAAAGGAATTGAAATGGCAAGGAAGGCCAACCTGCCTGAGATAGTGATCGACTTTATACGCACCCATCATGGTAATACACGTGTCGACTATTTTTACCAGTCGTTCCTGAAAAACTTTCCTGAAAAATTCATTAACGAGAACATTTTTCGCTATCCGGGGCCTATTCCCTTCACCAAAGAAACCGGTGTTTTAATGCTTGCCGACTCTATTGAGGCTGCTTCGCGGTCATTAAAAGAGCCTGATGAAGAATCCATCAGTATACTGGTTGATCGTATTGTAAAGTACAAGTTGGATCAGAATCAATTGAACGACAGTAACATAACTTTAAAAGATCTGGAAACCATTAAACAGATATTTAAGCGAATGCTGATGAGCATTTATCACGTACGAATTGATTATTAAAAATCTTATTTATTTTTTTGACAGCATTACTGAATTACTATATTTGCAGTCCCTGAAAAAAGGGATGTTTCTTTAAAAAACACGGTGAGGTGCCTGAGAGGCCGAAAGGATCAGTTTGCTAAACTGACGTACGGGAAACTGTACCGAGGGTTCGAATCCCTCCCTCACCGCTGAGAAACATGCTAACGCACAAAAAGCCGCTAAATCTTACGAATTAGCGGCTTTTTTTCTGACAGGAGTATTGGCCTGTTATCGTATGTGCCAATCGCAAAACGGTACCAATCAATCTACCCTGCTGCTTGCTATGCCTGATCCATGAGGAAGCCGACGGTTAACTGGTGCTAATAGTATTCTGTAAATCCCTCTATCTTTAATGGCAGTAAATATAAATGCATAAGGTTAGAATTTATGGAATAGCCGGCCCCCTACCGATGCATATATGTACCTCGGAACATTATCAAATCAAATGATTGACAACAGATAACAACTGATACCACAAGAGAAAACTATGTAATTATTCTTGTTTTTATCAAATCAATATTGATATCTTTATGATATCAATTTAAATATAAAAATCATGAATACCGAACGAGTTATCACAGCCCCATCAGGTTATCTGGCCTTTGTTTTAGTATTAGTTTTAACCGGCGTCGCGGCATTTTGCTTCTGGGCGGAGCAGCATGTTATTGGCACAATTATTTGTGTTGTTAACTACTTTTTGATACTGCCCGGCCTAACCATTGTAAACCCCAACGAATCTAAAGTGCTTACCCTGTTTGGTAAATATACCGGCACCGTAAAGCAGGATGGCTTTTTTTGGGTAAACCCTTTTACGGTTAAAAAGAAGGTCTCTTTAAAAGCATTCAACCTAAACGGACAGCAGTTAAAAGTAAATGATAGCGCAGGTAACCCTATAGAGATAGCGGCTGTAATTGTATGGCAGATAAGAGATACGGCCAAAGCGGTTTTCTCTGTTGAGAATTATATTCAATACGTAAATATACAAAGCGAGGCTGCTGTACGCCATTTGGCCAACACCTTCCCTTATGACCATCTTAATGAAGATGATACTACCAGCATCACCCTGCGTGGCGGCGCTGAACAGGTTAGCGTAATGTTGGAAACTGAACTGAACGAGCGGCTGGAACGTGCCGGTATTGAGGTTTTAGAAGCGCGAATATCTCACTTAGCCTACGCGCCTGAAATTGCACATGCCATGTTGCAGCGCCAGCAAGCAGCGGCCATTATATCAGCGCGTAAGTTAATTGTTGAGGGTGCCGTGGGTATGGTTGAGATGGCCCTGAACAAAATGGAAGAAAAGAACCTGGTAGAGCTGGATGAAGAACGTAAAGCAGCCATGGTAAGTAACCTGTTAGTAGTGCTTTGTGGCGATAAAAGCGTTAATCCTATTGTAAACACAGGCACCTTGTATCATTAAGATAATGGAGCAAATACCCAACTTTAGGAGCATAGATCAATTGCGTACTAATGAGCTTTTCATTAATCGCGTTGGTTGGTGGCGGCCTTATTATGAGTTAAGCGACGGACAATTTACCTATGCCCGCTTAAGCTACAAAAGCATCTTTAACCGGTATGCCATTCTTGAATTTGCCGCGGGCTTGTTTACCATCAAACGCAAATCACTGATAGGACGAACCATGCTACTCAACCATGGCGAGGATGAAGTGATTGGCGAAATAGAACCTGCAATATGGAAACGGGATGTGAAATTGAATATGAATAATGGCTTTGAGGCTATTTACAAATTTAAAAAGCTGTTTGGCAGATCTTTCACGCTGCTCAACGAAAGCCAAGGCGATATATTGGAGATAAAACAGCTCATATGGAGTTTCAAACAACCGTTTTCGGTTACCCTCGCTCCCAACCATCAGCAACAGAGCAAACCCGATGTAGTGCTTTTTGGCCATGATAGGTGTACATTTTATTTTAGTTAGAGAAGCACAGGCAGCGGCGGCAGGTTAATTATTATGGCAGAGAAAAAAGCATTTGTTTTGCGCATTAATCCGGATATGCTTAAGGAAGTTGAGCTATGGGCCGCTGATGAATTCAGGAGTACTAACGGACAAATAGAGTTTCTGCTACAGGAAGCTTTAAAAGCCCGCAAAAGATCGGGAAAGAGAAAAGGGAATAAAGAATAATTATTATGCATGCATAGTAATTTTAAAATCCTAAATTTGCTTTTCATCAATTATAAAACGCAAATTCTATTATGAAAGAAGTATATATTGTTTCGGCTACACGCACCCCTATTGGCAGTTTCGGTGGCTCACTTGCATCTTTATCGGCAACACAACTGGGCGCCGTTGTGATTAAATCGGCTATTGAAAAAGCCGGCTTACAGCCAGCTGATGTGCAAGAGGTGTTTATGGGGAATGTGTTGTCGGCTAATTTGGGCCAGGCCCCGGCTACACAGGCAGCTATTTTTGCAGGCTTACCCTATATGCCTGCTACAACAATTAATAAAGTATGTGCTTCTGGCATGAAAGCGATAATGCTGGGTGCTCAAAGTATTGCCAATGGCGATAATGACATTATTGTTGCCGGAGGTTTCGAGAGTATGAGCAATGTGCCTTACTACCTGGATAAGGCGCGCAATGGGTATCGCTTAGGCAATGGGCAAATAATTGACGGTTTGGTAAAGGACGGCCTATGGGATGTGTATAACGATTTCCACATGGGCTCTGCCGCCGAATTGTGCGCCGTTGATTGCAATGTAACACGCGAAGATCAGGATGCTTTTGCCATAGAATCATATAAACGTGCACAACAGGCACAGGCTGATGGAAAATTTAAAAATGAGATCACTCCGGTTGAGCTGAAAGATAAAAAAGGCGAGGTAACCTTATTTAGCGAAGACGAAGAACCAAATACTGTAAAGTTCGACAAGATACCATCGCTTAAACCGGTATTTAAAAAAGATGGTACCGTTACGGCAGCTAATGCCTCTACTTTGAATGATGGTGCAGCGGCTGTGGTGTTAATGAGTAAAGAAAAAGCCGAAGCGATGGGCATAAAGCCAATTGCCAGGATAGTTTCTTTTGCCGATGTACAACAAGCACCAGAACAGTTTACTACAGCGCCCTCAAAAGCCATCCCTCTGGCATTGCATAAAGCAGGTTTATCAAGCGAAAAGATAGATTTTTACGAAATTAACGAGGCTTTTTCGGTAGTGTCAGTAGCCAATAATAAAATATTAGGGCTTGATGCTGCAAATGTGAACGTAAATGGCGGCGCGGTAGCTATTGGCCACCCGCTGGGCGCATCGGGTGCACGTATAGTGGTAACCTTGCTAAATGTTCTGCAACAAAATAAAGGCAAGTATGGTGCGGCGGGTATTTGTAACGGTGGCGGTGGCGCCAGTGCAATAGTGGTTGAAAACCTGGCATAATACATTTTTGATTTTTTACTATTTTGCCACACGTATTTAATTTAACTACCCGGTAAAAATTGATGAGATATTTTTGTGTATTCATCCTGTTGGTTTGTGTTGGTAGCCGCGCGTTTGCGCAACATTCGGACGAATTAGCCAATCTCAAAAAGCTGCGCATATACCAGGATAGCCTTATTATACTGGGCAAAAAGTTTGTTAACGACACCAATGATTTGGAGCGTAAAACGGCCAACTACCGCTTTATACGCACTTTAGTATCAGCATTAAAAGTTCCACATTCTTATAATTACCCATTCGATTCGCTTAAAACAGTAAGCATTCTCAACTCGCCCGATAGTCGGTTCAGGATATTTACCTGGCATGTGACGAACCAGGATGGCAGTTACCGGTATTTTGGCACCATACAAATGAATACCGGCGATAAATTATTGATGTATCCGCTGGAGGATTATACACCATTCTTTAAAAACCCGCGTGATACAGTTACCGATAATCGCCATTGGTATGGTGCGCAGTATTACAAGATCATACGGGTTGCGGCATCCAGGCCCTATTACACCCTACTGGGCTGGAAAGGCAACAATATCCGTTCAACAAAAAAAGTGATCGAGGTGCTTTCTTTTGATAGAGATGACCATCCTGTACTCGGCATGCCTGTATTCAGTAATAAGAAAGATGCTAAAAGGGTTATTTTTGAATATACCCGGCAGGCATCTATGTTATTACGGTATGTGCCTGAGCAAAGTCTCATTGTTTTTGATCACTTATCACCTCCGGACGATAAAATGAAAGACAGGCCCGAGACTTATGGGCCTGATCTTACTTACGACGGTTACCGTTTACAAAACGGAAGTTGGTTTTTTGTTGAAAATATGGATATGCGCAATATACCGCAGCAGGCCGACGATGGCTTTGTTGACCCCAAAATACAATCGCGCAGCGACAGAAAATTACTTCCTCAACGAAAAAGAAATTAAACCTTTTAAACAATAATATTTCCAAACTATAGTGTAATCAGCTGTAATAATTTCGGTATAAAATTTTGGTTAAAATATTTTATGCTATTTTAGCCCACTATCATTTAATAAGTAATGCAAGAAACTTCACCTTCCCTAACGTCAGAAAAGCCTAAATCCCGATTTCCTAAAAGCGTCCCTTATATTATTGGTAACGAAGCTGCAGAACGTTTTAGCTTTTATGGCATGCGCTCGGTACTCACCTTATTTCTGGTAAATCAGTTTTTTAACCCAACAAATAATCCAGCTTTAACAGACCAGGCTAATGCACATGCCAATAAACTGCACCATTTGTTTGTAATGGTGGCCTATGCCCTGCCCTTTGTAGGCGGCATGATAGCCGATTGGTTTACCGGTAAGTATAAGCTTATTTTATACGTATCTATCATTTATTGCATAGGGCACTTAATGCTGGCAACATTTGATGGCGGCCTTACCGGTTTTGAATTAGGTTTATTGGTAGTAGCCATAGGTGCGGGTGGTATAAAATCCTGCGTATCCGCCAACGTAGGCGACCAGTTTGATGCTACCAATCAGGACCTGCTTTCAAAAGTTTACGGATGGTTTTATTTCAGCATAAATGCCGGTTCCATGTTGTCAACCGTTGCTATTCCATGGACATATGAGCACTTCGGCCCAAAATGGGCTTTCGGTATTCCCGGTATATTGATGGCTTTGGCAACTATTATATTCTTTGCGGGTCGCAAAAAATACGTTAAAGTACCACCGCAGGGCGTAAACCGCAACAATCTTGTTTTTATCACCTGGTACGCAATTACGCATCAGAGCCAAAGAAAAAATGGCGAATCGTTCCTGGATGTTGCTAAAAATAACTTCGACCCTGAACGTGTTGAAGGTATCAAAGCTGTATACAGGGTAATGATGGTATTCTTCTTTGCGCTGGCATTTTGGGCTGTTTGGGATCAGTGCTTATCAGAATGGACACTTTACGCCGAAAAAATGGACCGGGTTATTAACCTCGGCTTTACTAAGTTTACGATATATCCCGGCCAGCTATCAACCTTTAACACCGTATTCCTGCTTATGTTTATCCCATTGTTCAACTATGTGATATATCCATGGTTTGATAAGCATGGCATCAAAACCACCCCTTTACGCCGCTTGGGCACAGGTTTGGTAATAACCATTTTATCATTTGTGGTTATTGGTGTTATCCATACCAGCATAGATAAAGGCGGTTCACCATCTATATGGTGGCAGGTTTTCGCCTTCTTACTGCTATCCGCGGCTGAGGTTTTGGTTTCTATCACAGGTTTAGAATATGCTTACACCCATTCGCCAAAATCAATGAAAAGCACCATGACTGGTATCTGGTTCCTGGTGGTATCATTCGGTAATCTGATCACAGCTGTAGTGAATGGCTTGATCGAAGACGGAGGCTGGTGGGCAAAAAACCTCAAAGGAGCTAATTACGAATGGTTCTTTGTGGGCTTTATCGCTATATTCCTCGTTATCTTCCTTATTGTATCGCCGCGGATGAGAGAGCGTAATTATATTACAGATCCGGTGGTTGACGATAAATAACAGCTACGTAAATAATTTGTAAACATAATATTACTAACTAAAAGCAGGAAATTAGTCGATTTCCTGCTTTTATGTTTTAAAGCCGTCGCAAAATCAACTAATTTAGCGCACAATTTATTCATAAAGCAACCTCTGAGCTGTGCCCGATAGTATCGTTATAATCCCTACCTATAACGAGAAGGAAAATATTGAACGGATGATCCGTAAAGTATTCAGCCTTCCGCATGATTTTCACCTGCTTATAATTGACGATGGATCGCCTGATGGTACAGCGAATATTGTAAAAAGCTTACAAACTGAATTTTCCGAACGTTTACACATGGAGCAACGTAGCGGGAAACAAGGCTTAGGAACTGCCTATATTCATGGTTTTAAATGGGCTATAAAGCGCCATTACGATTATATTTTTGAGATGGATGCCGACTTTTCGCACAACCCGGACGATCTGCTGCGCTTGCGCGACGCCTGTATCGAAGGTGCTGACGCGGCAATCGGTTCAAGGTATATCAAAGGGGTAAACGTAGTGAATTGGCCCATGAGCCGTGTATTGATGAGTTTTTTTGCATCAGTATATGTAAGATTTATTACCGGCATCGATATACAAGATGCCACAGCCGGTTTTATGTGTTATAAACGCCGCGTACTGGAAACCCTTAACCTCGACAAGATAAAGTTTGTAGGATATGCTTTCCAGATAGAAATGAAATACACGGCCATAAAGCATAATTTTAAAGTAGTAGAAATTCCAATAATCTTTACTGATCGTACAGCCGGTGCCTCAAAAATGTCAAAAGGAATATTTAAAGAGGCTTTCTTCGGCGTTATACAAATGAAGATCAACAGCATTTTCAGGAAGTATCCGGAGGGATGATTTAAGTCGAAAGTTTAAAGTCAAAAGTCAAAATTTTATTGGGTAATTAACGTTATGTGTTAATTAGAGATTGATACTAAAATTTATAGTATTTTATATAGCTTTGGTGAAGAGTGGAGCTAATCACTGATCTCTGATTAGCCGATTTCTAATTAACTAATTATCAATCTCTGCGACAGCAAATGAACGAGCATCTTGATCCTGACCGCGAACGCCTCTCTCCTGCCGAACGTGATATTGAAAAGGTATTGCGCCCTGCGGCGTTTGAAGATTTTACCGGTCAGCATAATATATTAGCCAACCTCAGGATATTTGTACAGGCAGCACGTTTACGCGGCGAATCGCTTGATCATGTTTTACTGCATGGGCCTCCAGGTCTGGGTAAAACTACCCTGTCCCATATCATCGCCAATGAAATGGGCGTGGGCATTAAGATCACATCCGGCCCTGTGCTGGATAAGCCTGGCGATCTGGCCGGCTTGCTTACCAATTTGGAAACGGGTGATATTTTATTTATTGATGAAATTCATCGACTAAGCCCCCTGGTTGAAGAATATCTTTATTCGGCCATGGAAGATTTTAAGATAGACATTATGCTGGAGAGCGGCCCTAATGCCCGTTCAGTACAGATATCGCTTAATCCGTTTACGCTGGTTGGCGCCACTACCCGATCCGGCTTACTTACCGCACCACTGCGTGCAAGGTTTGGTATTAACAGCCGCTTGGAATATTACGATGCCAAACTACTAACTACCATCGTTTTACGTTCGGCATCTATCCTGCGTACGCCCATAAGCGACGAAGGTGCTTATGAAATAGCCCGGCGGAGCCGTGGCACCCCGCGTATCGCTAACGCATTACTACGCCGTACTCGCGATTTTGCGCAGATAAAGGGCAATGGTAAAATTGATACGGAGATTGCCAAATATGCACTCAATGCACTCAATGTAGATGAGCATGGGCTGGATGAAATGGACAACAAGATACTTTCTACAATTATTAACAAGTTTAAAGGCGGCCCTGTAGGTTTAAAAACCATTGCTACTGCTGTTGGCGAAGACGAAGGCACTATTGAAGAGGTATATGAACCATTTCTTATCCAGGAAGGCTTTTTAATGCGTACTACCCGTGGCCGCGAGGTTACCGAAAGCGCCTACAGGCATCTTGGTAAAATAAAACCCGGTGGCACATCATCCCTGTTTTAGATTCTCCTAAAACACACTTGAATAACCGTAAAAAGCCATTGTGTAATATTTACGCAATGCGATATATTTTTTACAATTAAGCATAATTAAGTTGCTTTTTTGATTTTTATTTAATTATTTGCCTTACCAATAATTAAGTCTACCTCTTTTAAATGATGCTATCTAACGAAAAGGAACTTCTTTTTGAAGTATCTCGTGGCAACGAGCATGCTTTTAAAGAGCTTTTTAGCGCCTACTACCAGTTGTTAGGTACTCATATCTATCGTATAACGGAAAGCATTGAACTAACGGAAGAAGTTGTACAGGACAGCTTTTTAAAAATATGGCTCCACAGAGAGGCACTCGCCGGTGTTAACAATTTCAAAGCATATCTTTTAATTATCGCCAAAAACCACGCTTTAAATTGCCTGCGTAAACTGGCACGCGAACACCAGCAACACAAACCTGTAAGTATTGAGCTTGTAGAAAATGCTTTAGCTGATACCGATAATTCAAATAACGAATATTACAACTTGTTGGATATGGCCATTGATCATCTCCCGCCGCAACAGCAAAGAGTATATTTACTTAGCCGCCATAAACGGCTTAAATATGATGAGATCGCCACGCAAATGGGGTTATCGCGCGAAACGGTAAAAAAATATTTGCAGGGCGCAACCAACTCTATCACCAGCTTTTTACAGTCAAACATGGATGTTTCCATTGTTATCATCCTGTCCTGGATAATTTTTTAAAAATTTCAGGAAATCATACCCCCTTTTTTACGCATCCCGGTGTCTTGTTAATTGAGTACCCCCTCTTTTATAACCGATAATAAACATTTAATGAGCACTTCAAAATTAAGGTTACAATACCTTTTTCATCGTTATTACCATAAAACTGCTACTGAACAGGAGCGCGATGAATTGTTTGCCTTAATTAGCGAGGGTGAACATGACCCTGATCTGCAGGTGCTTATTGAGCAAACATGGAATGATCTTCATATTGAACAAAAAGTTTTTAATGAACAGCAAAAGCATCAAATGCTTTTCCATATACTAACAGCTACTCCTGTAAAACAACGAAAAATTGGCTTAATCAGGTGGATCAGCATTGTTACCGTGGCCGCCATGTTAACTGTTGTTGCGGTAACTGTTTGGACAAATAATATCAGGCTAAAGCCATATAAGCACCTTGCTATTCATAAAAAACAACAGGCGCCACAAAACGACGCGCTTCCGGGCAGTAATAAAGCCATACTTAAACTGGCTGATGGAAACACCATTACATTGGATGATGCAAACGTAGGAACGTTAGCAACAGAAGGCAAAACACTGATAAAAAAGACGGCAGATGGACAAGTTATCTATAATACCGCTGCTCTTACATCATCAACAGATACGTCACCAGTGTTAAATACCATATCTACCCCAAAAGGCGGTCAGTACCAGGTTGCCCTGCCTGATGGCACGCACGTGTGGCTAAACTCAGCTTCTTCATTAACCTTTCCAACTCGTTTTACAGGCCATATAAGGCAGGTTTCTATTACCGGCGAAGCTTATTTCGAGGTAGCCAAAATGCCGGATATGCCATTCAAAGTAAAAGCGCCGCGTGCAGAGATTCAAGTTTTGGGCACTCATTTTAATGTGATGGCTTATGATGATGAACAGGTAATGAAGACCACCCTTTTGGAAGGTTCGGTAAATATACATAGCGGTGGTTTTAGCGCTAAGCTCGTACCGGGGCAGCAGGCACAGATCAACTCTGATGGCAAAAACAAAGTGTTGAATAATGTTGATGTGGATGATGAGCTGGCATGGAAAAACGGCCTTTTCCAGTTCAGGGATGCCAAAATAGACGCTATACTGCGCCAGGCCTCAAGATGGTATAATGTGAATGTGGTTTATAAAGGCCGTGTACCCAACCAGGAATTTAATGGGCGCATTTCAAAAAATGTTAAAGCATCCGAATTACTTAATATGCTTAAGTATGCAGGGGTAAACGTTGAAATTGAAGGCAATAATATTGTAGTTAATTAACAGAATAAACCAACACTTAATATAAACAAAAACAATTATGATGACAGAAATACCACTAACCAGCTAAACACTTAAGGGAACTTTCAACCGGTAAGGTTGAGCGTGGTGCATAAAAAAACCGGAAAGTGTTTCGACCCACTTCCCGGCATAAATGCCTGGGTTCCCACTCCATTGCAATCGACGAATTGAACTTTATGTTTAACCCAAACACACAAACTTATGAATTTTAATTCTAAGGCTATGCCTTTGGCATGGTCTAAACTCTCCAAAGTTTTATTGGTCATGAAACTTACTGCCATTTTAATAATTGCAGCATTAATGAATGTTAGCGCCAAAACGTTTAGCCAAACGGTTTCCATTCACCAAAAAAATGCCTCTGTTGAAAGGGTACTCCGTTTAATTGAAAAACAAACCGGGTATCATTTCATGTATAACAAACAAGATGTGGCCGCATCCGGTAACATTAGTGTTAATGTAGAACAGGCTACCGTAAGCCAGGCGCTCGATCAGGCCTTCAAAGATCAGCCCCTCACCTACAAAATATTTCAGGAAACCATAGTGGTTAAAAGAAAAGATGCTGAAGCCACTAACCACGTAAATGCAATTGACGTTACGGGTACCGTTAGTGACGCCAAGGGGCCTATACCCGGCGTAAACGTAAAATTGAAAGGTACAACCATTGGTACCACAACTGATGCTACAGGAAAATACCGGTTAAATGTACCGGATGCCAACGGCACGCTGATATTCAGTTTTTTAGGCTATACCACCCAGGAAATAGCGATAGCAAACCGAACAGTTATCAATGTAACCTTGGCCGAAGAGCAAAAATCACTTAATGAGGTAGTGGTTGTAGGTTATGGTACACAAAGGCGTGTAGATGTGACCGGATCTGTAGGAAGCGTTAATGCTAAAACCTTGCAGGAGCGCCCTCAAACCAATTTGGAGCAGGAATTAGCAGGCCGTATCGCGGGTGTAAACGTTTCAACCAACTCGGGCGAACCTGGCGGTAATACTCGTGTACGTATACGTGGTTACAGCTCTATTAACACCAGTACCGATCCTTTGTATGTTGTTGACGGTATCATCTGGACAGAAGGTGGTAACGCCATTAACCCTAATGATGTGGCTACGATCGACGTGCTGAAAGACGCTTCATCAACCGCTATCTATGGTACACGTGGTGCCAACGGTGTTATCCTCATTACTACTAAACGCGGCGCTAAGAACCGCCCGAGTACGGTAAGTTATGATGGTTATGTAAGCATTAGCAACATGGCTAAAAAACTGGATGTGTTAAATGCTAAAGAATTTTTGGCTATAGAGGACAAAGGTTATGCAAACATACAGAAATACGATCCGCAGGGTTGGGCTAAAGGTAACTATGCCGACAAAGACCCTAAAAAAATACGTACGGCTTTAATAGGTAAATTGTTTGATGCTAATTTAAACCCGCTGTATGATGTAGACTGGCAGGATGCTACTACCCGCACGGCCGTAAGTCAAAACCACAATGTATCGGTAACCGGCGGCTCAGAAAACATCAATTATGGTTTATTTTTAAATTATGCCGATGACCAAGGTATAATTCTTAACAGCTATTTAAAACGCTACAATGCCCGCTTAACGGTTGATAACCAGGTAAAACCGTGGTTAAAAATTGGGGCTACTTTAAACTACAATGCTCAAGACCAGCGCTCTGCCAGCTATGGGCAAGGTGGTAACAACATTCCGCGTATGCTGGTGGAGATGATACCAATTATCCCTATCCGTTACCCTGATGGCAGCTACGGTAAACGTACCGACTACCCTAATATGGAAGGTGGCGACAACCCTGTAGCACAGGCGAATGAGATACAGGAATTGGCACGTATTCGCGTATTTAGCGGAAACGGGTATGCTAATATCAACCTGTTTAAAGGGCTTGAGTTCCGTTCTGTTTTAGGTGTTACCACTGCGGGTAATTATATTCCGCGCTTTGCAAGCGGCCTTGTAGGTGGTGCTACTGCCGATCAGAAATACAGCTCTGCTTCTATTGACGAGTACAACCGTACCTTTTGGCAATGGCAAAACTATTTTACTTACAATACCACCATTAACAAAATACATACTATTAGCGCGGTGTTAGGTACCGAGCGCCAAAACTTTTCGCAGTTACAGTCATACGGTTCAACCCGTGGCCTTGCCGATAATTATTACCAGTATTATAATCTGGGAAGTGGTGCTACACCTGGTCTTCCTTCATCCAACTTCACCGCATGGCAAATGCAATCATATTATGGCAGGTTAAATTACACGCTTTCAGATAAATATCTGTTCACAGTAACCGGTCGTGTGGATGGTTCATCACGTTTTGGAGCAAACTCAAAATATGGTTTCTTCCCGTCTGCAGCTTTTGCCTGGAGAATGTCGCAGGAAGATTTCCTGAAAGATAACAAAACCATTTCAGATCTTAAGTTGCGTTTAAGCTACGGCTTAACAGGTAACTCAGAGATCGGACAATATCGTTCGTTAGCTAACATCAATACCACCAATTATGTATTTGGCGGTACGCAAGCCATTGGTACAACACTTACCAGTATTGGTAACCCAAGCCTGCAATGGGAAAAAACAGCTGAATACAACCTTGGTGTTTCATTTGGTTTGTTCAACAACCGTGTAACTATTGATGCCGATGCCTACCTGAAAAAAACTCAGGCTTTGTTGCTTAATGCACCTCTGCCAGAAACCAGTGGCTTTACCAGTGTATTTAAAAACATAGGTAAGTTACAGAATAAGGGTATCGAGCTATCGATCAATACACAAAACATTAAATCCAACGATTTTACCTGGAACACCACCTTCAATATTTCTTTCCTGAAAAACAAGGTGCTTGCACTGGGCGAATCTAATGACGACATCTTCCTCGATCCTGTATTTCTGTCGCAATTTAACCTGATGCGTGTTGGTTTACCTGCCGGTAGTTTCTATGGTTATAAGGTATTAGGTACCTGGGGAACCAGCGAAGCTGCTAAAGCGGCCTCATACGGTTTGCTTCCCGGCGACCTGAAGATACAGGATACCAATAACGACGGCAAAGTGACCTCTGCGGATAAGGTAGTGTTAGGAAAATCAATACCTGATGGCTATGGCTCATTGATCAATAATTTCAGCTATAAAAACATTGATCTGGGTATTGATCTGCAGTTTAACTACGGCAACCAGATCATGAACCTCACTAAACACTCCGGTGAAGACCGTACCGGACAGGCCAACAGCTATGCTACGGTTTTAAATGCGTGGACGCCTGAGAACCAGAATACCAACATTGCCGAAACACGCCCGGCTTATGTACGATATCAAACCGAGATCTATTCGACCAAGGTAGAGAGCGGTAACTTTATTCGCGGCCGTGCGGTAACATTGGGCTACACATTTGGCAAATCGGTTTTAGATAAAATTAAACTAACCCGTTTAAGGGTATACGCTCAGGCACAAAACCTGTTTGTTATTACCAAATACAGCGGTTACGATCCTGAAGTATCTACCTATAACGGTAATGCCAACTTTAACCAGGGGCCATCAAGCAACTTCACTCAAAACATCCAGTTTTATGATTATCCGAAACCAAGGACATTCTTATTGGGTGTAAACGCAAGCTTTTAATTAATTCAAATCTATATCAATCATGAAATTCAACATCAAAAAATATAGTATAGGTTTGTTAGTTATACTAACGATATCCGCCACCAGCTGTAAAAAATATCTCGACGAGAAGAATTACAGTAATTTCGATAAATCAAATTATTTCCAGAATGCGGGGCAAGCACAATCCTTTGTTAATGGTATATACACTTCATTATACATGTTTCAGAATGGTGATGCTTATGGTGAAAGCCCGTTTATCACTATCGAGCTTTTCGCGGGTCATGCTACATCATTAGGTCAGAGTGTAAACAATGGCAACGTCATAAACCAACGTACAGATGCTGTAAATCCGGGTTTTGAAACGGTATGGAGAAGTAGCTACAATGCCATTGCCAATGCTAACCTGGCATTAGACCGTATACCCAAAATGGCTATCGACCAAAGTACAAAGGATAACTTACTGGGTCAGGTTTATTTCCTGCGGGCTTTCTTTTATTATCACCTGGTAAGGCTATACGGCGATGTACCGTTGGTAACCACTCCTGTGGAGGTAAACAGCCCGGATCTGTACGCTTCGCGCGCACCGCAACAGGATGTCTACAATCTGATCATCAGCGATCTTGAAGCCGCTAAAAAAACAAACTTGCCTAACACCGACCAAACCGGTAAAGTATCGCTTGGCGCTGTTAAAACATTGCTTGGCAGTGTATACTTAACTACGGCCGGTTATCCGCTAAAGAAAACCGAAAACTATGCGAAAGCCGCAGCCGAGGTTAAAGATGTGTTGGGTTGGTATACCCTGTTTACCGATTATGCTTATTTGCATGATAACGCTCACAAAAACCAGGGCGAGCTCATTTTCCAAAGCAATTACCTTGTTGGGGTACGTGATAATGCCATACCGCAATTAACACTGCCATTTAACCTGCAGGTAGGCTCATACGGCGACCACCTGGGTGCTATGATACCTACTGATGATTTCGTTGCAAGTTATGAACAGGGCGACTTACGCGCGCAGGAGCGCCAGTTTTATTTCTCAAGCTATCCAAAGGATAAAGAGCCGCAAACTATTATACAGTTTGGTGTACATGCGTTATACAAGTACTTCCATGTGGAAAGTGCCTTGGGCAATGGTATAAGTGATGAGAACTGGACATTTTTACGCCTGCCGGAAGCACAATTGATCTATGCCGAAGCCAGCAACGAAGTGAACGGCCCTACGCAGGATGCCTATGACGCTGTTAACGCTATTCGCAGACGTGCAAAATTATCGGATCTGAGCGGCTTATCTAAAGATCAATTCCGCATAGCTATTTGGAAAGAGCGTTATCATGAGCTTGCTTACGAGAACAAAGCTTACTTTGATGTGCAGCGCACCCATCAAACCTACAACCCTACAACAAACATATTTGGTGATGCTACTACAACACCAACAGAGCAGGGTGTTAAATTTAAAGAACAGTATTATTTGTGGCCGATACCACAAAGAGAGATCAATACCAACAAAAATTTGAAACAAAATCCTGGTTGGTAAGTAAAATTTATAGGATAAAAGACCGGCCTTAGCTGCCGGTCTTTTATATTTACAGTCGCTTATATAAAACAACTAACTAAACATTGATGAAAAAAGGACTACTCTTTTTAAGTTCGTTATTTTTTGTTGCTCAATCTTTTGCACAACAGGTAAGTAAGGTTACCGAACCTGCTGAATGGATAAACCCGCTGATGGGGACGCAATCAAAATATGACCTGAGTAATGGCAACACCTACCCTGCCGTTGCTGTGCCATGGGGCATGAATTTCTGGACCCCTCAAACCGGTAAAATGGGCGACGGATGGCAATACACTTACGATGCTTACAAAATAAATGGGTTTAAGCAAACCCACCAGCCATCACCCTGGATGAATGATTATGGGCAGTTTGCCATAATGCCGGTAACAGGCGCGCTGAATGTTTCTCAAAATGGCCGTGCAAGTTGGTTTTCACATAAAACTGAAATAGCCAAACCATATTATTACAGCGTGTACCTGGCCGACCACGATGTAACTACCGAGATTACAACAACCGAGCGCGCCGCGCAATTCAGGTTTACCTACCCTCAAAACGATAATTCTTTTATAGTTATTGACGCTTTTGACAGAGGCTCATACGTAAAGGTTATACCCGGCGAGAGAAAGATAGTTGGTTATTCAACCAAATATGCCCGCGGCCCGCTTAAAAACTTCAAGAACTATTTTGTGATCTATGTTGATAAACCGATCACTACCGCGCAGGTATATAGCGATACTACTTTATCAGCAGGCGAAACATCTATCAAAGACAAACACGCAATGGCTGTTGTAGGCTTTAAAACGGCCAAAGGAGAAAAGGTAAACCTGCGTGTAGCATCATCGTTCATTAGCGAAGAACAGGCAGAACTGAACTTAAAACGCGAAATAGGGAATGATGGCTTTGATGCTACTAAACAAAAGGCCCGTGATATATGGAATAAAACCTTAAGCCGTGTGGCTGTTGAAGGCGGTTCTGTTGACCAGGTACGTACCTTTTACTCGTGTTTGTATCGTATGTTATTCTTCCCGAATAAAATGTATGAATTAGACGCAAACGGAGCGCCAATACACTACAGCGCGCAAAACGGAAAAGTACTGCCGGGTTACAAATTCGCTGGTACAGGTTTTTGGGATACGTTCCGCGCGCTGTATCCATTTCTTAACCTGATGTATCCGTCTATCAATAAGGAAATGCAGCAGGGCCTGATAAATGACTATAAAGAAGGCGGCTGGCTGCCAGAGTGGAGCAGCCCGGGATATGCTAACGTGATGATCGGTAACAACTCGGCATCTGTTGTTGCTGATGCTTATTTAAAAGGTGGCCGTGGTTATGATATTAACACACTGTACGAGGCTTTGGTACACGGCGCTAATAATGATGGCCCGGAAGCTACCGGCCGCGATGGTATTGACTATTATAAATCATTAGGCTACGTACCCTATGATGTAAAAATAAATGAGAATGCGGCTCGCACCCTCGAGTATGCTTATGATGATTTTACCATTTACAAATTAGGTAAGGCATTGGGTAAGCCGGTAACTGAAACAGAAACATACCGTAAACGTGCCATGAACTACCGTAACCTGTTTGATAAGCAAACCGGTTTAATGCGTGGTAAAAACAAGGACGGCAGCTTCCAAACGCCATTTAACCCTTTTAAATGGGGCGATGCCTTTACCGAAGGCAATAGCTGGCACTACACTTGGAGCGTTTTCCATGATATACAGGGCCTGATCGACTTGATGGGCGGCAAACAAAAATTCACCGCAAAGCTGGATTCGGTGTTTAGCCTGCCACCTGTATTTGACGATAGCTACTATGGTGAGGTGATACATGAGATACGCGAAATGCAGATTGCCGGTATGGGCCAGTACGCACATGGCAACCAGCCTATTCAACACATGATCTACCTGTACAATTATTCCGGCGAGCCATGGAAAACTCAATTGCACGTGCGCGACGTGATGAACAAGTTATATAAAGCAACGCCCGATGGTTACTGCGGAGATGAGGATAACGGCCAAACATCAGCCTGGTATGTATTTTCTGCTATGGGCTTCTACCCGGTTTGCCCGGCAACAGACCAGTATGTATTGGGTGCACCGCTCTTTAAGAAAATTACCTTAAAGCTTGAAAATGGCAAAACGGTTAATATTAACGCGGCAAATAACAGCGCTACCAACAGATATGTTAGTTCATTGACTGTAAATGGTAAACCATACAGCAATAACTGGTTAAGCCATGAGGCCTTATTAATGGGTGAAACACTTAACTTTAACATGTCGGCTACACCAAATAAAGCCCGTGGTGCCAAAGCTGCAGACGTGCCTTATTCTTTATCAACTGCCAAAAACTAAAGCTATTGTAATGAAGATTGCAAAAACACTGTTATGCTTTGCCACTGTAATAAGTGCGTTTGTAAATATTGCTAAAGCGCAGGTATTAAAACCCGCACCCGTTGCAGGTAATAAACCCATATTACTGGCAACGGCTAATGCTGTTACAACGCCTAAGCCACCGGTACTGCTGAGTACCATGAAGTTTGGTATTGCCGGCCTATCGCACGATCATGTTAACCTGATCTTAAGCGATTACAGGGATGGAAAGGTGAATATTGTAGGTATTGCCGAAACTAACAAAGACCTGCGTACACGTATGCAGCAAACCTACAATCTGCCAGACTCCATTCTGTTTGACGATCTGAAAAAGATGGTAACCACCAAAAAGCCAGATGTGGTTTTGGGTTATAACCCGGTTGCTAAACATATTGATATAGTTGAGGTTTGCGCGCCATTGGGCATATCTGTAATGGTAGAAAAACCATTGGCGGCAACGCTGGCACAAGCCAGCCGCATGGAATTCTTGGCACTGAAAAACTATATTAAGTTACTTACCAATTACGAAACCACCTGGTATCCTTCTTTTCAGCAGGTTTACAAAATTGCCGATAAAGACAGCTTGGGCCAGATACGTAAAATGATCGTACATGACGGGCATCAGGGGCCTAAGGAAATTGGATGCAGTAAGGATTTTACCGCCTGGCTTACCGATCCGGATATGAATGGCGGCGGCGCGCTTACAGATTTTGGCTGCTACGGAGCCAACATCATGACATGGTTGATGCGTGGTCAAAAACCTATTGCCGTAACAGCCATCGCCCGCCATTACAAACCTAAAACGTACCCGAAAGTGGAAGATGACGCGACGATAATTGTTGAATATCCATCGGCCACAGGTATTATCGAGGCATCATGGAATTGGCCTTTTTCTATAAAAGACCTGGAAGTTTTTGGGGATGAAGGTTACATACATGCTATTGATAAGGATAATTTATTTACCCATATCGACAAAATGCCACCGGTAACTTCTGTAGCGCCTCCTTTGTCACCTACTTATGATAACCCGATAGCCTATCTGCAGATGGTGGTTCAGGACCGCCTAAAGGGTATCACAGACCGCTCATCGTTAAAGAATAACATGATAGTAATGCAGATATTAGATGCTGCCAAACGCTCCATAGCCGAAGGTAAACGGATAGTACTGTAAAGCTTCATTGCAAAAAAAGAAAGCCTCGCCATAAATGCGGGGCTTTCCTTTTGATACCGTTTGCGATGATAATTTATTTGCAAATGGTTAACATTGCCATATAAAATATCATAATTTAGCAGGTGTTAATTTACACTTGTACGCTATGATGAAACAACTTTCCGCACTATTACCACTATGTGTTTTCGGCATGGTGGCTTGCCAGTCGAAACCGGCAAATTCTGATAAAAAAACCCTTTCAGACAGCAGTTCAAAAGCTTCCACAACTACCGAAGCCCCAGCGGCTAATGTAGCAAAGGGGCCTATTGACAAGGCCGCTATCATGGCGCGTAAACAAGTACCAGTGTTATGCTACCACCAGATACGTGATTGGAAAGCAACAGATTCAAAAGGTGCCAAAGATTATATTGTACAAATAGCCGCGTTTAAAGAGCACATGAAAATGCTGGCAGATAGCGGTTACCACACCATACTGCCCGATCAGTTATATAATTACCTGGTGAATGGCGCTTCATTGCCATCTAAACCTATCATGCTTACTTTTGACGATACCGACCTTGACCAGTTCACCATAGCCGCGCCTGAAATGAAAAAGTATGGTTTTAAAGGTGTATTTTTTGTAATGACAGTATCTATTGGTCGCCCACATTATATGACCAAGGAAATGATCAAACAATTGAGTGATGCCGGCCATGTGATAGGTTCACATACCTGGGATCATCACAACTTTAAAAAATTCCAGGGTAAGGATTGGGAAACCCAGATAGACAAACCCACTAAAAAACTGGAAGAAATTACCGGCAAAAAAATCACCTGGTTTGCTTATCCTTTTGGGTTATGGAATGAGCAAGGTATACCTGAGTTAAAAAAACGCGGCTTTATCGGCGCTTTTCAGCTTGCTGAAAAACGTGACCCGAATGAACCCCTGTTTACTATACGCCGAATATTAGATAGCGGCTACTGGAGCACAAAAACGTTAAGTAATAGCATTAAACATAGTTTCTAAATCATCCAAGCCTTCCTACATAAGGAAGGCTTTTTCTTTATTTATCAACCATGAGCCGTATCAGCTTATTTTTATTATTAACAGTACTTATTGTTGGCTGCAACCATCAAGCCGAAAAACCAGCTGTAATACCTGGGGAGCAGTTCAGGCAATTGATTGATGAGCATTTCAGGTATTTAAATGACCACGACCTCAAAGCTATTGTATCACAGTATGCCGATAAATCAAAAATCACCACTACAGACTGGGATGGAGAAAGTTATGGCCCCCAGGGTGCCGACCAGATGTTTCATCAATTATTTTACACCTCTCCGGACGCTAAATACCTTGTTGATAATATCATTAATAATGACAGTACTGTAGTGGTAGAATATGATATTGTAGGCTTAAGAGATAAACCGGGCAGCCAGTTACGTCATGATCAACGAAATTGCAGTATATTCAGGATAAAGAATAACAAAATTATAAGCGAAGCAACTTATTCAAATCAAAGGCTTTATCATACCAAATAAAAAACGCCCTTATCCTAAGGGCGTTTTTACTATAAATTTTCTCCTGAAGGGCCTTGTCCTTTGTTTGATGAATTTTCATCAGTTGGAGCCCCCGGTTCTCCATTATCATTACCCGGAACAACTGTTTTTACCCTTGTATCATCAGGCTTATCTTGCACAGATGTAACCTCGCTTTTATCCAGCTCGTTGTCATCAGTGTTTGTTGCAACCTGTTCGTTGTTTAAATTTTCGATGTTGCCTTTTGTATCATGGTTTTGCCCTTGTTCATTTGCTCGGTCAAAACCTCCATTTGTATTTTCCATAGTTTTATTATTTATTATATTAATCATTTGCCGACACCCATTTTACGGCTTCATCCAAATTATTTAAAGAAAAGCCCTTTGATTTGCCCGGAACAAAAAAATGAAACACTTCTGTAAACCATTGCACACCCTTTTGATCGCTTACTACAGCTATTTTATTCCATTTGGTAAAATTCCTTATACCCATTTTAATATCATAGAGCCAGGCGCCAGTACTCCAGTTTTGTACATCGGTTTCCAATATCAGTAGATAATTAATTTCGTCCTGGCGTTTAACCAGTTCATCAATTTTTGGTATTAACACCTTATCTACATCATCCTTTGTCACTTCGCCTATAGCATGTATACCAACTACATGTTTTGGTAGATCTTTAATAAATTGCAGCATACCAATGTTTTATTAATAGAATACCAAAAGCATTAAATTTGTTTAAAAAGAAATTTATTTACCCTTAATTTAAAGCCCTGAAGATTTGTGAATACACGCGTTTAGTTATCTTTGTATGGTGCAACAAAGGTTACAGGGATATTCGCAACTCATAAAAAAAGCAGCTGCTGAGCTGGGCTTTTTATTTTGTGGTATATCGCCCGCAGGCTTTTTGGAAGATGAAGCGCCCAGGCTGGAAAACTGGCTAAAAAAAGGGATGCATGGCGAAATGAAGTACATGGAAAATTACTTTGATAAACGCCTTGACCCACGGTTACTGGTTGATGGCGCGAAGTCGGTTATTTCGCTTGGTTTAAATTATTATACCAACCAAAAGGCTGAAGATCCGCTGGCACCAAAAATATCCAAGTATGCCTATGGCGCTGACTACCATGGTGTTATTAAAGATAAGCTAAAGCTTTTATTGCAAACAATAAATGAACAGATAGGCGAAGTTGGTGGTCGCGCTTTTGTTGATTCGGCACCGGTGCTGGATAAAGCATGGGCAAAAAAAGCGGGCTTAGGGTGGATAGGAAAGAATGCTAACCTCATCAGTAAGAAAAGGGGGTCGTTCTTTTTTTTAGCAGAACTTATAGTTGATATAGAACTTGCCTACGACGTTGCCCCTACCGCCGACCATTGCGGTGATTGTACCCGCTGTATTGATGCCTGCCCCACACAGGCCATAGTTGGCCCTTATATAGTTGATGGCAGCCGCTGTATCTCCTACCTCACTATTGAATTAAAAAACGAAATACCACAGGAGTTTAAAGGTAAAATGGACAACTGGATGTTCGGCTGCGACGTTTGCCAGGATGTATGCCCATGGAACAGGTTTTCGGTATTACATCAGGAGCCTGCCTTTAAACCAAATGCCGATTTATTGGGTTTAAAACAGCAGGAATGGGAAGAACTAACTACCGATGTTTTTCAGAAAGTTTTTAAAAACTCGGCCGTAAAACGAACCAAGTATTATGGTCTTAAAAGAAACATCAACTTTCTGAAAAACAATAGTTAAAGGCTGCTCACCTAAATGCAGCCTAATGCAGTCATAGAATATTGACTACCCTTTCCTGAACTTGTTAGCTAATTGTGCCAACATATCCTCATCTACCGGTTTAGCAGGCTCTTCCTTCTTTTTAAATGGTTTTGGGTACTGTTGTTGCCCCTGATGAATTGATGGGCTACTTTTAGGGCCGTTATTTTGAAAAACATTATTGGATGATGGCGCACCCCCACCCTGATTAGGTGGCTGCACCCGGTTTTGCTGCCGCGAAGCCGCTTTTTTAGCATTCCAGCGCTTATATATCTCTTCCAGTTTACGTTTAGTATACAGCGGGAAATCACCCTGCATCATCCATGAGTAATAGCTTGGCTCTACGTCAAAAACATCCTCAACACGTTTGCCTTTGTGTTTACCGAAATTGATCAGTTCTTCGCCTTGCTCATTATAAACCATTCGGCCTGCAAAGTCAACAGGCCGGCTTAAATTGGTAAATTTATGCAAGGCCTCAACATCTCCTACCACAGGCTTGCTCCTGTTTCCTTTTTTGTCTTCCCATTCGGTATCGGCGTAGCGCTCAATTTGCGCCAGCAGTACTTCCATGGTCGCTCTTGTATCAGCCTCTGCCGAATGCGCGTTAAGGATCTCCTTGTTACAGTAAAACTGGTAAGCAGCTTTCAGGGTACGCTGCTCCATTTGGTGAAAAATGTTTTGTACATCAACAAAATGGCGGCTTTCCAAATCAAAGTTTACACCGGCGCGTAAAAACTCCTCCATCAGCATAGGGATATCGAATTTATTGGAATTATAGCCCGCCAAATCGCTTTCGTGGATAAAATCAGCTATTTCCTGCCCCAATTCCTTAAACTGCTTTTCGTTTTGGATGTGTTCATCATAAATACCATGCACCAATGATGACTCAAGCGGGATAGGTATACCCGGATGCACGCGCCAGGTCTTAACCTCGTCTGTACCATCGGGATGGAGTTTTATTACGGATATTTCAACGATACGGTCGGCACCGATATTTGTACCTGTGGTTTCAAGATCAAAAAATGCCAGCGGCCGTTTTAATTGTAGTTTCATTTACTGTATATGATTGTTACAAAGGTGGCAAAAACAGCCTTATTTTTCACATCAAATATTCGCCAAAAAAGTGATATTTTTCGGAGACTTAATTAATACCAAACTAATGCGCAAATTTTTACCTAACCTGCTGGCAATAATGCTGTTTGCCTGCGTATCACAAGCACAGGACTTTCAATTCGGCAAATTCACCCTTGATGAACTACAACAAAAGACATATAAAAATGATACTTCGGCACATGCTTATGTGATTGACGAATTTGGCTCCACAAAAATAGATGTGAGCGCAAGTGACCATATTTCAATGACCTATAAATACCATGTTAAAATAAAAATACTGGATAGTAAGGCCTTTAACAAAGGTACTGTAGAAATACCCTTATATGATAACGACAATACAACAGATGAAATAGACGATATAAAAGCGGTGACTAACTATATTGATGATAACGGTGGTGCGCAAACAGCTGAGCTTTCACCATCAAAAATTTACAGGGTAACTGAAAATAAATATTGGAAACAGGTAAAATTTGCCTTGCCTAACCTTCGCAACGGCTGTATCATAGAATATAGTTATACCAAGACTATTCCAGGATTTTATCGCTTCCCTTCCTGGGAATTTCAAAGCGATATACCGAAAATACATTCGCAGTATGAAGTACACATACCGGCATACTGGAATTACAGCGCCAGCATACGCGGCATACTTAAA
This sequence comes from Mucilaginibacter sp. MD40, assembly GCF_002288635.1. Taxonomy (GTDB): domain Bacteria; phylum Bacteroidota; class Bacteroidia; order Sphingobacteriales; family Sphingobacteriaceae; genus Mucilaginibacter. Next base: position 3,043,031 of record NZ_NRSW01000001.1, read on the forward strand.
TTAACTACAAATACCGCCGAAGTAGAACGCGAATGCTTTAGCAGCCATGGCGCAAAATGCGATTGCTCTTACCTTAGATATGGTATAAATGATATCCCCGCGTTTATTGAAGAGGACTATATGACTGCTTCCAAGAACTTTATTTCGGCTGTATATTTTGATTTGCAGGAATGGATAAACCCATATACCAATGTAAAGCAAAGAGAAACCAAGGAGTGGAAAGACATTGACTATAACCTTAAACATTCGGATTATTTTGGCTCGCAAATAAAAAAGAACCTGCTTAGCCCTTACATCGCACCGGTAATTGCCGGCAAAACCACAGAAATGGAAAAGGCCGAAGCGGTTTACAGCTACATTAAAAAGAACATTAAGTGGAACGAAATTTACGCTAAATACAGTGATAACGTCCGCAAGGCACTCGATACGCATACCGGCGATGTAGCAGATATTAACCTGGCTTTAGTTGCGGCGTTAAACTCAGCAGGGATAAAGACAGAAGCGGTGCTATTGTCAACCCGGTCAAACGGATTAGTTAATCGCTTATATCCTGTAGAGCGCGAATTTAATTATGTTATTGCCAAAGCAAATATTGGCAATGATTATTACCTGCTTGACGCTACCGACCCGCTGCTGCCTTTCGGTATGTTACCACTTAAATGCATAAACGACCAGGGAAGAGTAATGAGCTTTGATGAGCCTTCCTACTGGATAGACCTGGTAAACCGGCAGAAAAAAGTCAGTACAAATTCTCTCAGTGTTACGCTTGAACCCAATGGAAAATTAAAAGGCACGATGGTGGTTTACTCTATGGGATACGAGGGGTACCAAAAACGTAAGGCTATTAAAAAGTTCAACACCATTGATGAGTATGTAGAAAACCTGGACGAAAAGCTGGGAAAGGTGAAAATTTTAAAATATAGCTTTGACAACCTCGACAGCCTCGAAAAACCATTAGGTGAAACATACGAAGTAGAGATTGACGCTTACGACAACCTCAACCATGATCGTTTAAGTTTTAACCCTATTTTGTTTGATCGTATAGTAAACAATCCTTTCAAATTACAGGAACGTAATTATCCAGTTGACTGGGGTATGCCATCTATTGAGCGCTACACAATCACCATGCGTTTACCAGATAATTATACAGTAGAAAGCGCGCCCGAATCAGCTTCAATAGGCTTACCAAATAACGGCGGTAAATTTTTAACACAGTTTAGTAATACTGATAATGTATTTACCTATTCGAACATTATACAATTTGATAAATCTGTTTACGAGCCGGAAGAATATCCTTACGTAAAAGAACTATTCAACAAGATCATCGCCTCAGAAAAAGCCAAGATCGTATTTAAAAAGAAATCATGAGGAGTTTGTTTTGTTGTCTGTTATTAGCTTTTTGTAGCCTGCTTGCTAAAGCGCAGGATAATTACGCTGTTGATTTAATCCCAAAGGAACTATTACCTTATGCCAGTGCTGTGATACGTAACCAAACCACTACGGTTGAGGTGAAGGATGCCGGCAACACGTTTTATCATATACAGAAAGCCATTACAGTATTAAACAGCAATGGTGATGATATGGCACGCATTGTTTTGTTTTACGATAAAGCTAACGCCATCAAAAATATAAAAGGTACAATTTATAACGAATTTGGAAAGCCAACAGGTAAGTTCTCTGAAAGGGAATTTAGTGACGAAAGCGCGATAAATGGTTTCTCGCTGTATGAGGATTCAAGAGTAAAGGTATACAGTCCGGCTAATGGGTCTTATCCATATACGATAGCTTATGAATATGATATAAAATCAAAGCAAACACTTATCGTTAATGATTGGGAGCCAAACAGCCAACCGGGCATGGCTGTAGAAAAAAGTAGTTACACCTTTATATGCAAACCCGATTTTACGATTAGGTATAAAGAGATCAACATGCCTACGAAAATGGTAACTGGCATAACAAAAGAAGGATTAAAAACTTACACATGGCAGGCAAATAATATTAAAGCATTAAGAAACGAACCGTTTAGCCCTCCTGCTGAAACCTCTTTAAGCAGAGTTAAGATTGCCCCAAAAGATTTCACCTATGCCGGTATAAAGGGCTCTTATAGCAACTGGAACGATCTTGGGCGCTGGATATACGACAATTTATTAAACGGCAGGCAGCAGTTATTGCCTGAAACTGTAGAGCAGGTTAAACAGCTTACCAAAGGCATTACCGACGATAAAGAGAAGGCCCGTATCCTATATGAATATATGCAAAAGAAAACACGGTACATAAGTGTTCAGGTGGGCATTGGTGGATTTCAACCCTATTCGGCTACCGAGGTTGACCGCCTTAACTACGGAGATTGCAAGGGTTTGGTTAACTACACACAAGCGCTTTTTAACACGGCCGGTATAACATCTTGGTATTGTGTGGTTGAGGCCGGGTCAAATAAAAAGATAAGCATGCTTAATGATTTCGCTTCTATGGATCAGGGAAATCATATAATACTTTGCCTTCCGTTCAAAAATGACACTACGTTTTTAGAGTGTACCAGCCAAAAAATCCCTTTCGGTTTTTTAAGCGGTTTTACCGACGATCGTACCGTTTTGGCTTGTACTCCACAAGGTGGAAAGTTGATGCATACGCCCAAATATACTGCAACACAAAATACACAATCACGCAAAGCCGAATTTACTTTGGATGCCACAGGTAACCTAACCGGCGATATGCAAACCGTTTACTCCGGTACCCAGTATGACAATGTTGAGGAACTTGTTGATGAGCCATTTACCGAAGAGGTAAAAACGCTTCAAAAAATGTATAGCAACATCAGCAATATGGAGATCAATAAAATTGATTTGAAACAGAGCAAGAAACCGATGCCGGTTAGTATTGAAAATATAAAATTTAAAGCAGCAGAATTTGCATCTGCAGACAACGGTAAATTATATTTCTCGCTTAATCCACTTAATCGTTTACGTCCGGTTAAAGATGTTCGTAATCGCATTAATCCCGTTTACATCAACCGGGGTTTTACTGATGAGGATGAGATCACCTACACCTTGCCTGCTGGTTACCGCTTAGATACTGAACCTGTAAGAAGAAACCTGAGCACACCATTTGGCAAATTTAAAGCCTCGATGACGTTTGCCGACGGCAAGATCACATACAAACGCCAGATTGAGATTAAAGACGGCACTTACACTAAAGATAGTTATGCCGAACTGGTTGATTTTTACCAGAAAGTAGCCGACAGTGATAATTATACCGTATCGCTAATAAAAAATTAAATGTAGCTGAATATAATGATACCCAATATGATTCCTATGATCATAACAAGGTAAAGCAGTATCTCGTTACCTGCAAAACGTTTGTATTTAGTCCAGAAAGAGTATTCGTTCTTGTTCTTTGCCACGCCCCGGGAATATTATAAAGGTCAAAATTAATAAAATTACGCCTATCATCGCAATAACTACTTGTATTGTAAAATTGCTTTACAACATGGCAATCTATACCCTACGAGTTTGATAGTATGCGTAATTTTGTGTTAACTAAATATTAATTAAAATGACCCATACATATGATATAACCGGCATGACCTGCAACGGATGCCTTTCTAAAGTTCATCAATTACTCTCACAGGTACCCGGAGTTACCAATGTGGATATCAACCTGGAAAAGGGTACCGGCGATATTACCATGTCGCACCATGTAGATACTGCAAAGCTGAAAGATGCCCTTTCGGCTTACCCCAAATATACCATTGATGAACAACATTTAACTCAACAGCCCATAGTAACGCCAATTACCGCTGATGAAACTGAAACCAGGTCTTTTGTGGAGACCTATAAGCCGGTATTACTGATCTTCGCTTACGTTACAGGCCTTTCTGTGCTTATTAGTTTAACCTACAACGGAGGCTGGATAATGGGCATGCGCGTTTTTATGAGCGGCTTTTTCCTCATCTTCTCACTCTTTAAAATGCTGAATTTATCAGCCTTTGCAGACAGTTACGCTATGTATGACATTATCGCTAAAAAGATACGTGCATGGGGTTATATATACGCGTTTATAGAGCTGGCTTTAGGTATAGCTTTCGCAATTAATTTTCAACCGGTATTAACCAACGCAATTACCCTGGTAGTAATGCTTGTAAGCATCATTGGCGTTCTGCAAAGTGTGTTAAACAAAAGAGCTATACAATGTGCATGTTTGGGAACTGTTTTTAACTTACCCATGAGCACCATCACCATTATTGAAGACGGCCTCATGATTGCCATGAGCGCTGTTATGCTGTTGGTGATGTAAGCTTAATTAATCCCAGTCAAACGTTACTACCTGCCCGTTAAGTTTCCACTTAGCGGGCGTTTTATTGTCCAGCCAGTCGAGCGGCTCAGCGGTTGGCTGTACTTTTGCCGCATGCGTAAACGCTGCTTTAACAGCATTTTTCTGCTCCTGGCCAAGCGCGGCAGGGTCGGCAGATATAAATAATGGTGAGCCGCTTTGAGCAAGCAGGGTTAACCATTTTTGGGTATTTTCCCATTTTACATATTTGGTAATGCCTACACAATCTCCGTCGGCGGCATAAAAAGTATTGTTTTGCACCAATCGGAAGCCCAGCGTATTTACACCCATTTTCTTAGTCCGATCCCATTCCTTTCCGCTGGTATCATCTCCAATACGATTAAGCTCAAACAGACCTGCCGAAAGGTGACTTAAGGTGTTGCAACCAATAAGATACATATTATCTGCCGCCTGCCTTATGGCTGTATACATGTTTAGGATAATTTCGGCATTAGTTTTTGTCTTGTCGTTAAAATGCCATCCGGGCGGTGTAAGCTCGGCCGTCATTTGCGATCCCCAACGGCCAAATATATCCCAGCTGCTAAAATCATGCTTAACCATCTCATAACCCCAGCTCCGGTACAACACGATATTATGTTTGATCTGTTCAATATTTTCAGGTATAGATGGGTCGAGTATACGTTCATTGGAGTTATCCCTGTTTTTAATAGATGGGGCTAACCTGCTTTTAGCCGTATCCGCCCTGGCAATTAATGGCCTGGTCCATAAACCTGGCCGCATGCCCAAAGCCTTTACTTCATCAGCCATTTTAGCCATGTCGGCAAATTTTTCATTATGCTTTGAAAAATCATCAGCCTGTTCCCAGCCGTCATCAATAACAGAGAATGGCTTGTTACCGCTTACCGCGTACTCGGCCATTATTTTGGTAGTATCGTGTATGAGTTGCTGCGAATTGTTCCCATAAGCAAAGTACCAATCATTAATACCGTAAACCGGCTGTTTAGGCAAACGCGGCTTTTCGCACATCATCTTACAAAAGCGCGTGGTGGTTGCATAAGCATTTTCATTTACTCCGCTTGTAGTAGTTACTATATCAGCGGCATGTAAAACACGTGTACCCAGCTTAACCCCATCTCCGCCAGATTTGGTATCGAGCGTTAATTCCATGCTGCCGGGTTTTACCGCCCACCAGCAAATGGTACTACAACCGGTTTTTACGCCAAAACCAGCAGTTTGCTTACCATCATGTAACATCACATACCACGGATTAGGCCTGTGTTCATCAGGACCTTTCCAGCCCAGATCGCCGTATGAACGTTCCCAATGGTCGCCCAGTATTTTGCTATATTTTTGTGCATTATATTTCCACGATAACCTTACGCCTTTAAGATCGGTTTCAGGTGATTGTATATATACCTCCTGAGCATTACCTTTATTTTTGAGTTCAACTGTTATACCCTTGCCCTTAAAAAGTGTTCCGTTACCGGTAAGCTTTATCCAACCTTCCGCTGTATGCGCCCAAGCCTCGTCCGGATGGTTGATCAATTGACCGCCTAATGCGTTCGCAAAAGTTATGCGGCTGCAAACAGCAGTAAGAAAAGCAGCGGAGGTAGTTTTAATAAAGGTGCGACGTAACATTATTTTAGTTAATAATTAATGTTTCAATGTAGAAAAATTTATCTTAATGCTGTAACATTACTTTATTAAACTTGTCTAAAAACGTAATAACGGCTGCTGCTAAACCCTATAATTTATGAATTGGAAGTTTTTTTCTCGCAACAAAGGCCCCAAAAAGCGTAAAAGTGTATTCCGCGAATGGGTGGACGCGATAGTTTTCGCGGTAATTGCATCAACTATTATCAGAGGGCTCTTATTTTCGGCCTATGCAATACCATCAGCTTCAATGGAAGGCAGTTTGCTCACTGGCGATTACCTTTTTGTAAGTAAAATGTCTTACGGGGCACGGATGCCTATGACCCCTATTTCGATCCCTTTTTTAGAGTCTACCATATTTAATGGCACCGTAAAAACTTACTGGGAAGGCTGGCAACTGCCCTATTATCGCCTGCCAGGCTTTGGAAAAGTACAAAAGGGTGACCCCGTGGTATTTAATTATCCCGCAGAAACAGTTGAACGACCTGTAGATATGCGGACGCACTTTATAAAAAGATGTGTTGGCACTCCCGGTGATATCATAGAAATAAAAGACGCAAGGGTATATGCCAACGGGAAATATTACCCCAACTCGCCTGAGGGGCAAACATCATATATGGTTACTACAGATGGCACCGATCTGAACCCGGATATGATACGCGACCTGAAAATAGACGTAAGGTTGCAATACAGCCCTACTGTATATGAAATGATCATTCCGCCGGCAAGCCTTAACCAGTTTAAAAGTTACTCCAACATAAAATCTATTAAGGAAGTGATTGATCCTGCCGGCGAATACAATGCGCAGATTTTCCCACATAATGAGAAATTTAAATGGAGCGAAGATAATTTTGGCCCATTATTGATACCCGCACGCGGTACTCATATTCAACTTAATGATTCTACCGTGGCCCTTTACGGACGCGCGATAACCGCTTACGAGCACAATACCCTTGAGCACAAGTCTGACGGTTACTATGTTAACGGGAAGCATGTTAATGATTACACTTTTAAAATGGATTACTATTGGATGATGGGCGACAATCGCCATAATTCAGAAGATTCACGTTACTGGGGATTGGTGCCCGAAGACCACATAGTGGGTAAAGCCGTAATTACCTGGATGAGTGTAGATAGCACGCAAAGCGGCTTAAAGCACATCCGTTGGGACCGGATTCTGAAGATGATTCATTAATTCCTGATTCTGGCATTGTACTGTTCGTATATGAACATAGCTGTATCATAAACGCCCCGAATTAATACATTAGTATCATTTAAACCATTGTTTTACAAATAATTAAAGCAATGGCATTGAGTTTGTTGCCTGTATGATATTAGTTATAATGAAAGACAATAAATATATCATCAGGCGCACGCTTTCACAGGAAAGATTTGAGGTTTTGTGGACTAAAAATAAGAATGGCCATGCAACGCTTAAAGACCTTGCTGAAATGGACGAGATAATTAACCGAGACGAAGGTGTAAGGCGATTTGTATTGGAAGAGATGGCAGGTAGTTCAACTGACCATACTACTCCTGATAAAACTTCTACAAGCAGGCAAGAGAATGCCGCTAAAACTTTCTTTGAAAAACTAAAAGCATTTTTCAGGGCAATGAATCCAGCTAAAGAAGAACAAACGACTATAAATTTTCCTTTGTCTTATTGATCTATTGGTAAGGTAAACCAGAACTTACTTCCCTCGCCCCATTTGCTTTCTACGCCAATATCACCATCATGCCTTTTTATAATATCGGAGCTGATGTATAATCCAAGTCCCAAACCCGAAAACTGATGCCCAAGCGCGTCTACACGGTAATACCTATCAAATAAATGAGGTAATTTATCAGGGTTTATACCAATGCCGTAGTCGCTCACTGATACTTTGGCATTTTCCCCATCCTGTTCAACCAGTATATCTATCTTTTTAGATTGGGGCGAATACTTAATAGCGTTACTGATAAAATTAACCAACACCTGGTCAATACGCCTGTAATCGGCATATACCATTAATTCCTTTTCGCCGGTAATGGTAATTTCATGATCGTTCCCCTGGCTGATATGTTCGCAGCTATCCTTAACCAGTTCGGCAAGGTTAAAACGATTTTTGCTTAAAGCCAGTTGTCCCTGTTGTATTTTAGTAACGTTGAGCAAGTCATCGAGCAAATGCACCAACTTATTGATGTTATTTGCCGCTTTATTGGTAAATAATTTAAACTTATCACTAACCGGTTCTACTTTCACCAATTTCTCCAGTATTTGTAATGACGCGCTCAACGAGGTGATAGGCGTTTTAAGCTCATGACTGGCAACGCTTATAAATTCATCTTTACGTTTTTCTACCTCTACATCATCTGTAACATCAAGTAAAATACCACTAAAGCGGGTAGCGATTTTTTCATTATTGAAAACCACCTTACCCTTGGCACGTACAATTCGCTTTTGTCCGCTCAATTTGTTCTGTATACCATAAACAATATCATAGTTATTATCACTGCCATATTGCATGGTTGCTTTGATGGCGTTAGCTACCCTATTCCTGTCTTCGGGCAATATTGCTTCAATGGCATCCGCCAGGGCAATATCGCTATCCTCAGTCAGCCCGAACCATTCTTTTATCCGGTTATTTCCTATGAAACGGTTGGTTGCGGGGTCAAGATCCCAAGTGCCTAACTCAGCAGATTCTATTGCAAATTGTAACTGATTTTTACTTTCTTCAGCGGTATTAAAGGCCTGTACCGCTTTAGTAGTTTCATAACAAATTACCAACGCGCCGCCCGGGGTACCGCACTCCTTAATAATAGGAGAATAACTATACGTCCAGTAAACATTCTCTATGCTGCCATTTCTATACATTGGCACCAGCTCATTCTCACTGTAAGTAGATTCGCCAAGGTTCATGGCCCGTTCTATTTGGGGCAGTATGAGCGGCCATATCTCCTGCCAGCTATCAGCGCCTTTACGGCCCAGTGCATACGGGTGCTTACCTGTTGTACCTAAACTTGGCCTGTAAGCGTCGTTATAAAATTGTATACAATCAGGCCCCCAAAATAGAAACATCGGAAATCTTGACCGCAACATGGTACTTATCGTAATTAACAGGCTTTGGGGCCAGGTATCGGGTGTACCCAAAACAGTTTCAGCCCAGTTGAACGAACGTATAAGCGATCCCATTTCGCCCCCACCTTCCAGATATTTTTGATGATGGTTGAGCGATACAGTATTTTCAGACATGTAAAATCGGGGTTAATTAGAGTTTAAGTATCAGATTGGATTATTGTTTTATTTACAATGATTAAAAATGAAAATGTAACTTTTTCATTTCATTATACAGGCCTGTAAATTTAAATATTGATATTTAAACAGCAATACAGCCTGCATGAATAAATTTTTACCCGCTCTATTTATATTAATTACCAGCACCGCATTTGCGCAGAAAAAACCTTTAGATCATCAGGTTTTTGATGGATGGCAAAGTATCTCCGGCCAGCGTATCAGTAATAACGGCAAATGGGTAGCCTATGTGGTTAAACCGCAAGAGGGTGATGCCGCTTTATATATCACTAATACCAATGGAAAAAGCAAAATAAGCATCCCAAGAGCCGATACCATTCGTTTTACTGCCGACTCAAAATACGCGGTATGCATGATAAGGCCTTTCTATAAGGATCTGAGACAGGCAAAGATCAAAAAGAAAAAACCCGCTGATTTCCCCAAAGATACCCTCGGAATAATTAACCTGGATAACCTGCATTTGGATAAAGAGCCGGCTATCCGAACTTTTAAAATCGCCGAAAAAGCACCGGTAATTGCCTATGTAAGTATTACAGACAGTACCAAAAAGCCTGTAGCCGATACATCAAAAAAAGCAATTGCCAACACCATTGCCCCGCCGGTAAAAGAAGGCGCGGAACTGACCATATATCACCCATCGGCCGGTAAAAAGCGTGTATTTAGCTATACAAACGAATTTCAATTGAGTAAAAACGGCAAATGGCTGGCATTTGCGGTTACAGCGCCTAAGAAAAACACCAGGATAGTTTCAGGGATGTTTTTGTATGACATTGCTAATGATACGCTAAAAAAAATAAGCACAGGCAAGGGTAGCTACAAAAACATCGCTTTTGATGAAAGCGGTAAACAACTGGCTTTTACCTCGGAGAAAAACCCTGAAAAAGCATTGGTTAAGCCCTTTAAGCTTTACTACTACAACGCTTCGAAAGATAGCGCGGTGGTAATGGCCCAGGAAAATTCAAACGGAATGCCTGCTAACTGGTCAGCAAGCGGCGACGGGCGCGTATACTTCAGTAAAAGCGGCGAAAAGCTCTTTTTTGGAACCGCTCCCATCCCTAAACCAATTGACACAACACTCGTTGATTTTGAACATGCACGGCTGGATATATGGAATTATAAGGACGATTATTTGCAGCCGCAGCAGCTAAAAAACCTGCAACGCGAACTGAAACGAAGTTACCTCGCTGTGATAAGGCCGGCGGATGGCGCTAAAAAACTTATACAATTAGGCGATGAAAACATCAGAGAAATATTAGTTGCCGATGAAAATACCGATGCGCAATATGTTTTAGGATTAGCTGACACAGGCGCCCGGATAGCATCACAGTGGGAAGGTGGCAGCCTGCAACAGGCTTATCTCATTAATACCCTCAATGGGGAGCGTATGCTTATAAACAACAGGTTAAAGGCGCGTTACAGTATTTCCCCAGGCGGCAACTTTATTATTTGGTTTAACGCTAAAAACCAGAACTGGTACAGTTACCATATTGCTACCGGCAAAAAAAGGTTACTCACTCAATCATTGGGTGTAAAAATGGGTGATGAAGAAAACGACGTACCTGATGATGCCCAGCCATACGGTATTGCCGGCTGGGAAGAGAGTGACAAGCATGTACTTATTTATGACAGGTACGACATCTGGAAAATAGATCCGGTTACCGGTCGTGCAACCAACTTTACGGGCGCCATAGGCCGCCGTAATAAATTACGTTTCAGATACGAGCCTGTTGCTGTTGATGAAAAATTTATACCTACTAAAAGTCTGCTATGGCTAATTACTCAAAATGAGGAAAACAAACAATGGGGTTATTATAAAAAGCCGCTGAATAGCGATGATGACCCTGATGAGGTAGTTACAGCATCATTTAAATACAGCGCCTTACAAAAAGCAAAAAACGCGGGCGTATTCATCTATACTAAAGAAAGTTACACACAATCGCCGGATCTGTATTGTTCTATTGACCTTGTTAAAGAGGTAAAACTAAGCGCTATTAATCCCCAGCAAGAACAGTATAACTGGGGCACTGCATCTTTAGTTTCGTGGTTTACACCCAAGGGGCACAAATCAAAAGGGATTTTATATAAACCTGAAGACTTTAACCCGGCAAAAAAATACCCGATGATCGTTTATTTTTACGAAAAGCTATCTGACGGATTGTATAATTATATACCACCGGCACCTACCCCTTCCCGCCTGCCTATATCCTGGTTTGTAAGCAATGGATACCTTGTTTTTACACCCGATATTAGTTACGTAACCGGGTACCCTGGCGCATCAGCTGTAGAATACATCAATTCGGGAGTTGAAGAGTTGAAGAAAAACCCTTGGGTTGATGGTGAGCATATTGGTATACAGGGGCAAAGTTGGGGCGGCTATCAGGTAGCTTACCTCATCACACAAACCAATATGTACGCTGCTGCCTGGGCGGGCGCGCCGGTAGCCAACATGACATCCGCCTATGGTGGTATACGCTGGGAAAGTGGCGTAAACAGGCAGTTTCAATATGAAAAAACGCAAAGCCGCATTGGCGCCACGCTGTGGGAAAAGCCCGACTTATATATTAGTAACTCACCATTATTTCAATTACCCAAGGTACAAACACCTGTAGTAATTATGAGTAACGACGCTGATGGAGCTGTACCATGGTACCAGGGGATTGAAATGTTCACTGGTTTGCGCAGGTTGGGCAAGCCTGTTTGGTTGTTACAGTATAATGATGAAGCCCATAATTTGGTTAAACGGCAGAACCGGAAAGATATCACCATAAGGGAGGCACAATTTTTTGACCATTACCTAAAAGGCGCTCCTATGCCGGTATGGATGGATAAAGGCGTACCTGCTATTAACAAAGGCCGCGACTGGGGATTAGAAACAAGCAACAAATAGCTGTAGATAAATTACAGATAGTAATGTCTGATGCAGTTTAAATGATCGTCCAGTTCATATACCCAGGGTGTTGCTGTTGGAATATCGAGTTTGGTTACCTCTTCGTCGCTTAAATTTTCAATATATTGGATGAGCGCACGCAGGCTGTTTCCATGCGCGCAGATAATTACCTTTTTGTTTGATCTTATTGCGGGTACTATACACTCATGCCAAAAAGGTAAAGCGCGCACCATCGTTTCGCTCAGGTTTTCTGTAACAGGCAATTCGCGATATGTGAGGTCATCATAACGCAGGTAATGGCCGGGAAAACGCTCATCATCTTTTGTAATAGCTGGTGGGTGCTCGTGGGGGTCGCGGCGCCATTTATATACCTGTTCTTCGCCGTATTTTTTGATGGTTTCTTCTTTATTCAGTCCTTGTAAGGCCCCATAAAAGCGCTCATTAAGCCTCCAGGATTTATGTACCGGTATCCATAAATGATCGAGTTGCTCCAACACATGGTGCATGGTTTTGATACTACGTTTTAACACAGATGTAAAACCTACATCAAAAGTATAGCCTTTAGCAGCAAGTAGCTTACCTGCATCTACAGCCTGTTGTAAACCGTTTTCAGACAGATCTACGTCAGTCCATCCGGTAAAACGATTTTCTTTGTTCCAGACACTCTCACCATGCCTTAATAAAACCAGTTTTTGCATATTCTTAAGCAATAATACACGTTTTAAACATCATTAGGTAACGATGGTTTTGAGCCGACAATTATTAGCCGCTTGTAAAAATAAACTCTGATACCCGCCTTAAACTTTTCTTGCTAAATTGCGGAGTGAAAGATTACAAAAAATATTACCTCATACCGGCTACGACCGAAGAAATATACATGGCTTTAACTAACCCGGTAACTATCCAGTTATGGACGGGTGAGCCCTCGGAAATGTCGACGGAACCGGGCTCGGAGTTTTCCATGTGGGAAGGTGCAATTGTAGGCCGTAACATAGATTTTGAGCCAAATAAAAAAATTATACAACAATGGTACTTTGACGGGCAACCGGAAGAATCTATTGTGACCATAAAACTACACCCCGACAAACACGGAACATCTGTAGAGCTAAGGCATACTAACATACCCGACGAGGATTATGATGAAATAACCGAAGGATGGAATGACACCTATTTTGGTAACCTGGAAGATTTTTTCTCACTGTGATTGCCATAAAAACAAAAAGCCGCTCCCATTGCAGGAGCGGCTTTTGCTATATATAGTATCGGCTATTAATAAAGCGTAAACTCTACGCGACGGTTTTTCTGACGACCTGCAGCTGTTTTATTAGATGCGATCGGCTGAGTTTTACCGTAACCCACAGCTTCTATACGTGATGGGTTTGCGCCTTGGCTAACCAGGTATGATTTAATTGATTCGGCGCGGTCTTTAGATAATCTAAGGTTTGCAGCGTCAGAACCAACGTTATCAGTGTGACCGGCAAGTTTCAAGCTGAAGTTTTTATCAACCAACAGTTTGGCTACACGCTGTAAGCTTGGGTATGATTTTTCGCGGATAGTAGCTTTACCAAAGTCAAACTCAAGGTTGGCAATAGCATCGTTAACCACACGGCGGTCTTCTTCAGTTACCACGATTACCGGTTTAGCTAACGGACAGCCAGAACCATCTACCTTAGTACCTGCAGGTGTGTTAGGACATTTGTCGTTTACATCAAGCACACCGTCACCATCGCTATCGATAGTTAATTTAGCAAGATTTGCGTTTGTTGCGTCAAGGTCGCTTCTTAACTGAGCGTTTTTAGCTTTCTCAGCGTCGATTTGAGCCTGCAGCATTTGTTGAGTTTGCTGGTTTTTCCACAGGTACTCGGTACGCATTGAGTTAACCGGGTTGTAAGTGGCTAACTGTGGTTTTTTGCTGCTGCCTAAAGCAAACTCTAAACCGATGTGTGCATAAGAAAACCTGTCGTTAGTTGAACCAACGTTCACGCCATCAAAGTTATCAGCCTGTACAAAGTTCACCTGGTAACCTAAATCAAGGTTAACACCTGAACCCATGTTAATTTTAAAGCCTAAACCTACTGGCACAAACCATTCTTTAATGGTTCCATTGCTGGTGGTAGTTGTTGTACCGGTAGCGTCAACTACTGATGTTTTATAGCCCATGTAACCGGCACCCGCGCTGATGTATGGTTGTATAGCGCTTTTTTTGTTGAACCAGTTAATGTTAGCCAAAGTGAAATTAGCTTTCAATGCAGCGCTCCAGTCTAATTTAGTATTGAAGCTGCTTGCACCTGCAACGCCGTTAACAGGTTGGCCATTTTGGCCGCTTACCTGGCCTCTTAGGAAGTCGGCCTGCATACCAAAGCTTGGTAAAAATTGTTTTGCGATATAACCGCCGTAGCCTATCTCTGATTTAGGCGTTACAAAATCTTGTCTTCCGCTTGTACCAAAAATTGTGTAGGGGGTTAATAATCCACCATGTACACCGATAGACCAGGTACGGAAGGAACCGCCGCCTGAAAAAGGTTGTACATAATTGTTTGTGCTTAAGGTTGTGTCAGGGGTTTGAGCAAACAGTTTACCGCCAACCAGTAAACCGGTCATTAGTAATGATGCTTTTTTTAAATGTGTTTTCATATTGTTTCTATTATATGCCCCGGATGGTTGTTCAGCCGGATTGAACTGTGATTGGCAACAACAATGCCATCAGAGCAAATAATTGTATATACAATATTCCTTTCTCATCTCTAACCTCATATATTAAAAATGGCCAAAACGCATTAATTTAAGTGTTTATAGCTTAAATATGCATCCATAAACCGTCACTGTAACTCCTTACAACCAAAATGTTTGATGATTATTTATGTACAGTAAAATATACAACTCGTGATTTTTAATGCTGAAATGTGTATTTAAGCCATAACGGCTACCGTGGAAAAAAATGCTTTGGCTAAGCGGGTGTTACCTGTGATTTCGGCACTTAAATAGGCTTGAGCGGGTGGTATAGCTTTGGTAAAAATACGCCAGGCAATATCGGGTGAAATGGTGATCTCAGTAGTAGCTTCCTCTTCTGAAAAAGCTAAAAATCGCCATCCCGAAGCCACCTTCCCTAATGCCCATTTCGACTTGGAAAGATTGGTAATAGTAATCGATATGATGCTGCCTTCAGGCGCATCTACATGAGCATAATGGTACGGTAATGCCTGCATAAAGGTATGAGCACAGGGATAAAAGAGTTCTTGTTTAAGCAAACAATCATCTCCCATGGCATCACGTATTTGTTGGTTGTGGTGCCATTTCTCAGTATATTCTCTTGCAATGTGGAACCAATTTAGCGAAGTGGTTTCTCCTGCCCAGGCCACAGGATATTTGGCTACAGCAAAAGGGTCAAGCGTGTGTAAGTAATCAATATATAATTTCCCGGTACTTTCAAGCAGGTCAGTAATTAATCGAGGGCTAACTCTTTTCATGGCGTTAACCCAGGTTGCATTTAACTCGTTAAGATAATTTACAAGATCGGTGTAGTTGTTTATACGACTATCAGAAGATGGCTCATAATTGTGCAACACAGAAATAGCACGCATATTACCATCAAGCAAATGCGCGGCAACATCCTTTACCGTCCACAATTTTGCGGTGGTTGGGCGCTGCCAATCTTCGGGCGAGAGTGAACGGAGCAGCGATACCAGCATTTGATCCAATACCGGAAACAAATGAATTGTTTGAATGGGTATTTGCTGCTCCGCCATAAGTTATTCAGCAGGATGTATCATTACTTCCCATTGTATATTTGCATTTGCTTTATAAAGCGTAGCTGCAACTGAGCAATATTTGTTAAGTGATAGTTCTACAGCTTTCCTGGCTTTTTCTTCATCCACGTTTCCGTATAGGTGAAACTCTATGTTGATGGTTTCCCAAAGGGATGGTTCTTTACCCGCTTCGCGGTCGCCGCTTATTACCATCTTATAATCAACCACATCCTGGCGTTGTTTCTTTAAAATACTGATAACATCTATAGCGCTACAACCACCTAAACCCATCAATAACATTTGCATAGGGCGCACACCAAAGTTCTGACCGCCGCTTTCCTCGCTGGTATCCATTTTTACGATGTGACCATATTCGTCCGCGGCTTCAAAACCGAAGTCACCGCTTACTCTTGAAAGTTTTATAGTAGGCATAATATAATTTATTTTTGCTAAAATACTGTTTTAAACACAACGGATAGTAATCAACCTGTCAAACAACACAGTCATGAAATCCCGGTATCTCTAACAACAATTTTTGTTTCGGCAGGTGCATAACCGTAATTTATTTTACAAAATGAACTATCTTCACAGTCGAAATTCTAAACATGGCTTTAAATTACATCTGGATAGCCTTTTTTATCATAGCGTTTGTTATCGCATCCGTTAAAATGGTGTTTCTTGGCGATACCAATGCCTTTAAGGTATTGGTTGACGGGATGTTCGATAGTTCAAAAGCCTCGGTAATGGACATTGCCCTTCCCCTGGCCGGTAATATGGTATTATGGCTGGGTATCCTTAACATTGGCGATCGGGCCGGTGCCATGAATTTCCTTTCGCGCATAGTTGGGCCATTTCTAAGCCGCCTATTTCCTGAAGTCCCCCGGAATCACCCCGCCACAGGGCAAATGATGATGAATTTTTCGGCCAACCTGCTTGGGCTTGATAATGCCGCCACCCCTTTGGGTTTAAAAGCTATGGGCAGTTTGCAGGAACTCAACCCCAACAAGGAAACAGCCTCCAATGCGCAGATCATGTTCCTGGTGCTGCACACCTCCGGGTTGCAGCTGTTACCGGTAACTATTATAGCGCAGCGTTTTATATTACATGCAAAAGACCCGGCAGATGTGTTATTACCTTGTATAATAGCTACTTATGTAGCCACCGTTACCGGTATGATAGCCGTAGCCATTAAACAAAAAATCAACCTGTTTGACAGGGTGATATTGAGCTGGTTAGGTGGCCTCACCCTGTTTATCGCGGGGTTAGTGTGGTATTTCACCACCCAGTTGGATAAAGAGCAGATCGCTACTGTATCAAAAGTAGCGAGCAACTTTTTATTGTTTGCTATTCCGGTAATATTTATCCTGGGAGCATTACGTAAAAGAGTAAACGTTTTTGAAAGTTTTATCGATGGTGCTAAAAGCGGGTTTGAGGTGTCCGTAAAAATTATACCCTATCTGGTGGCCATGCTGGTAGCTATTAGTGTATTGCGCAACAGCGGCGCGCTTGACTATCTTAATAGCGGCGTAAAATGGGCGGCTACGAAAGCTCACTTAGACACCCGCTTTGTTGACGCCCTACCCGTAGCCTACATGAAACCGTTAAGCGGTTCGGGTTCAAAGGCCATGATGATCAGCACTATGCAAACTTACGGGCCCGATAGTTTCGCGGGCAGGCTGGGATCGGTTTTTAACGGATCAGCCGATACCACTTTTTATATCGTTGCATTGTATTTTGGTTCTGTAGGTATTAAACGTTCGCGATATGCCATACCGGCGGGTCTTTTGGCCGATTTTGCCGGTGTTATCGCGGCCATTTTTATTTCGTACCTGTTTTTTGGTTGATCGCCCCCGATCAATAATTAATTATTAAAAGCGTGCATATCACGCAACCGGTTGTGTTTATTTACGTATAAAGCCATATACTGTAACGTAAATGTTATATACCCGGTTTAAATTTGATTTTTGATTGGCGCATTGATGGGCAAAACTTTTACAAAGGGTTTATTACTAATAATTTCCTTCCTGCTATTTAAGCAGGTTGCTTTCTCGCAAACTATTAATATCGGCACGGTTGACCCGGGGCCGTACGGACAAGGCTCAACCATTGCTGTACCAATAACGGTTACAGGCTGCATTAACGACCCCGCAAATGTTTTTAACTTATATCTTTCTGACGCGAACGGTAACTTTGGCTCACCAACATTAATTGGCAGTGCCAAAGGCTTTTATGTACCTTTTATTAACGGCATTATTCCTAACAACGCGGCAGCGGGCACCAATTACCGGGTGAGAGTTGCGTCAAGCATTCCTTCAACTCCCGGCACCTCTGCTGTTTTTAGTATAAATGCCGTTGCTGGTATCAAAGCCGGTGCGGCATCCTTTCCTATAAAACCCAGTGTGGACCCGGAAGTGTACGGCTCATGTAATGGCGGCGCTAATAATTTTCCGTTTACCAACACATCAGAAGGAGGCAACCCGGCAACGGCTAACTTCTATAACGAGCTTACCAAAACCGATGAGGGTACATTTCCCTTAAACACTACTTTTGCGGCTAATGCGGCCAACTATACTGTTACCGTTAAAACTCAGCGAAATGGTGTTTGGGGTATAAAAGCTTACCAATTAATTAATAACATAGTAAATAACAGTTTTACCATTACCGGTAACGGTACCGTGTGTCAGGGTAGCGGAAATACACTACAATATAATGTTGATATCACTACCGATAATGGGATACAAAAGAATTATCCGGGTCTCACCTACAAAGTAACCTGGGGCGATGGTACCTCAAGCACATATACCTTTTGCGACATTGTTGCAGCAAATGGAAAGGTGAGCCATCCATATATCGCATCATCATGCGGAAGCAACCCGAACGGTAAGAAAAACGTATTCCAAATTGATATACAGCCCCTTAGTATATATTGCGACAACATTACACAACCCGTAACCACCTACGCCAAAGTAATTGCGCCTCCGCAAAATAAATTTGATTTCCCCGAATATGCTTGTACAAATACTGCCGTTACATTTGTAAACCGATCCGCCCCGGGTGATGATCCCAGCAGCCCCTCGGCGAATTGCCAAAACGTAAATGCCAGGTGGTCATGGTATGTGGATGGTGTATTGGTTAAAAGTGGCTATACCCTGTCGCAACCATTTGTTTACACCTTTACCACCAACGGTGAGCATGACGTGCTACTCCATTATGAAAACACTAATGGATTATGCGATGCTGCTGATCTTGTGCACAAAGTTTGCGTGCAGAACACGCCAACAATAGACTTTACCTTGCCTGCACAGGCTTGTCTTGCTTCCGGCCCTGTCCCTGTAGTAAACACTTCTGTTATAGATAATGCCTGCAATACCACCACCACTTACAAATGGGTACAAACCGCTGGCCCAACCAATGGTGTTACTTTTAATGCCGGGTTAAAAGACCCCATATTAAACTTCACCCAAATAGGTGTTTATTCTTTCAGGCAGGATATTATTACACCCGGCTGCGGCACTATAAACGGTCCTGTTAAAACCATTGTTGTTAACACCCAGCCGATAGCTAAACTACCGTCAAATACCATTTGCAGTGTAAACACTCCGGTGAGTTTTGACCCTAACTCGGCTGATACACCAACTAACTTAGATGGCACCGCCCAACCAGAAGCAGATACTTATACCTGGGTTCTCGGCAATGGTGCTACTTTTGCACCAGGCAGCGATTTGCATACCCAATACCCCAAGATCATCTTCCCTACAACCGGTACTTACACTATCACCGTAACGCATAAAAATAACTGCGGTGTAGCTACAGATAGTCAGCAGATAACCGTTGCCGACGGCCCGGTAGTAGACCCCAAAGCCAACCCAAATATAGTTTGCGAAGGTAACGATGTTAACTTATCAGCAACACCAGGGCCGGGTGGCATAGTAACTTCTGTAAAATGGTCAACAACCACAGGAGGTGCTTTTGCTGATGCAAATAATCCGGTTACCACCTACACACCTTCGGCCGCTGATATCTCTGCCGGAAGTGTAGTGCTCACCTATACCGTTACTACCACGCTTGCCGGCGCTTGTAAAACCGTAGCCAAAACCCTTACCGTAACTATTATACCCAAAGCCAATGTGAACAGCTCGCCTATAAGCTCTGTTTGCAGCGGTAAAAACTTCAATTATACTATTACCTCACCAACCGCTACTAACTTCAATTGGACGGCTACTTTAACAAGTGGTACAGCAACGGGTTTTGGCGCTACCGGAAGCGGTAACACTATTAATGACCTTATTACCAATACCGGCACCACAAACGCTGTTATTACCTATACCATTACCCCTTCTGTAAACGGCTGCCCGGGTAACCCGTTTACGTTAACCTTAACGGTATTGCCCCAGGCTGTAGCAGGAACGGCCACTCCAGACCAAACAACGGTTTGTGCCAATAGCAACCAAGGCATAATTACATTATCGGGATACGTAGGTAATATCACGTGGCAGGTATTAAACTCAGGAGGCACATGGACTGATATGAGCGGCGAAAATAACGCTACTTATACTTTTAAAAATCTTTCTCAAACCACCCAGTTCAGGGCTATGGTTAGCACAGGCACATGCGAGGCGGTGTACAGTAACCCGGTTACCATTAACGTTAACCCCCAAACACCTGTGGCAAATGCAGGCGGTGGTGCAACTCCTGTATCTATTTGTAACCAGACGACGTTTACGCTTCATGGAAACGACCCGGGAACATTTAGTGGAAAATGGACTGTTGTACTTGCAGACCCGCAGGTGAATTTTGCAAACCCTAATGACCCCAATACCTTAGTTACCGGCCTTGTTCCCGGTAAAACCTATACGTTTAGATGGACCATATCCGGTATACCACCTTGCGCTGATAGCCAGAGCGATATTGTGGTGATAGATAAACCTGACGTGCGCGCTTCTTTTACGAGTGATACTCAAATTTGCGGCCCGGGCCCAGTAACTTTTACCAATACATCAACACCTGACATCTCAACAACACAATACCTGTGGGATTTTGGCGATGGCTCTCTCCCATCAACTGAAAAAAATCCGCCGCCGCATTATTTCCCTGTAGCTGCTGATAAAAGTGATGTGAAATATACGGTTAAACTAACCATTGTAAATAATTGCAGTCCAAGCGAGTACCTTCAAGATATTATTGTAAGCCCGGAATTACCGGCTCCAAGTTTCAGTATAGTAGATGGCTTTGGCGGCTGCGGAAAATTAACATTATCTGTTAAAAATACTTCACCCGGTAATAACCGGTCATATACGTTTGTTCTCAAAGACGAAAAAGGAAACATTGTAGAAAGCATCAACAAAACCGATGTTTCAGACGCCATATTCCAACCTCACGCTATTGACCATCAGGCCACATGGACGCTGTCTTTAAAAGCTGTCAACAATTGCGGTAAAGAAGTTACTACCGCGCCAAGAAATATCCAGGTTTCGCCTTCAGGCATCACTTCAGGTTTACAGGCTAAAGATGGTAAAACTTCTTTTTGCATAGGTGACCCGGTAACATTTGAGAATACCTCTACCGGAGGTACGTTCTATTATTACAATATTTACAACTCATCAAGCCCCACACCTAAGGTAGTTCCTGCAAGTACTACGGCTGATTTTACTACATCATTTGATACACCAGGCACCTATTTTGTATCGGTAAAAGCGTCAAACCCCGGCTGCGGCACGCAACAGGAATCGGCCAAGGTAGCTATAACCGTTTACCCCAAACCTAAACCATCGTTCACTTACGTGGTCAACCCCGATAATACGGTAACTTTTACCAATACTACGCAAAGTGTGGATGGCACTCCGCCAGAATCATTCATCTACACATGGGATTTTGGTGACGGCAGCGCAAAATCGCCATTTCTAACACCGCCCGTGCATCAGTATGATTATGTAAACTCGCCATATACGGTTACTTTAACAGCCAAATCACCAACCGGGTGCCTTGATGTTTCACAACAAAAAATAGAGATCAAATTTTTGGGTGAGCTGTTTTTACCAAATGCTTTTCAGCCATCATCAAGCGTGAGAGAATTACAAACATTTAAAGCCAAAGGCCAAAAACTAAAAGAATGGCGCCTACAGGTATTTAATAATTGGGGGCAACTGATGTGGCAAACCACCGCGCTTGATAGTAATGGTTCCCCTACGGAGGGCTGGGACGGCACTTACAATGGTGTAGCTGTACCCCAGGGAACTTATATATGGCAAGCTACCGCCCGTTTCACAAATGGGTCGGAATGGAAAGGCAACTCCCTGAAAGGCGAATTACCAAAACGTACGGGTGTGATACATTTAATAAGATAAGTGAGATGAAGGAAACAGTAAAATTTCGCCTGCTGATGATATTTGCCCTGCAATTAATAGCCGGAGCTGTTATTGCGCAGGATCATATGTACTCGCAATTCTTTAACTCACCGGTTTACCTTAACCCGGCACTTAACGGTCAGTTTGAGGGCGACCTGCGGATGAACCTCATTTACCGCAACCAATACACTTCCATACCTGGTAACCTCACTTATTTAACCGCCTCAATTGATTACAATGTACCGAAATTTGGCGGTGGCCTGGGTTTATTATTTACCCGCAGCAGCGAGGGCTCTGCTTATTTAAATAAGAATAACATAGCCGGTATATACTCTTATAGTGTTGGCTCGCAGGATTATGTGTTGTCCTTTGGTTTACAGGCCGGGGTAACCAACCGATCGGTAGATTACAGTAAACTGGTTTTTGGTGACCAGATAGACCCCAGCACGGGTTTTATTCCGGGTTCAACAACAGGTGCCGATAACCCCCAGTTTAATAACAAGTTCTTTTTTGACGCCGGAGCCGGTGTTAACCTCACCCTTAAAAATTTTAACATTGGTGGCGCGGCCCAGCATATTAACCGGCCCAATCAATCATTTACCGGTACGCCATCAAAACTACCCATACGCAGTACTTTACACGCTTCCTACAGGTACAACCTAACGCAGGATGATAATCTGGATGATGAAGATAAATCTTACATTATCCCCTCAGTAATATTTTACAAGCAGGGTAACATGCAATCGCTTAATGCGGGCATGCAATACAAACGTAAGAGCATAAACGTAGGTGCCTGGTATCGCACCGGTGGCGCGGGAGGCCCGAGCGCTGTGGTGATTTCTCTTATATTTGATCTGTTTATTAACCGCGACGGAGGCGAAAAGCTACGTTTTGGTGTAAGCCATGACGTGCCTGCCGGCGGTATTAACTACGGCAATACCAGCGGTACCACTGAGGGTAGCATCGGCTACGAAACCACCCTACCCTCTCGTGACCGCGGCGAACAGAAGTTTTATGGCGCCAGCAGATGTTACCATTTCTATTAATTTAAACTATTATATTGTGTGATGAGAAGAGAAGCGCCGCCTTCAAGAGATTATTTAAAAGACAAATCCGTTAAAAACAAAACCGCTAAACGAGCCGGTCTGGCTATTGTAGCGCTGCTTATTTTATTCGGACTTTTTATGGGTAAGTGGGCTTTGTCCAATTCCGGGGGAAGCTTGCTGGACGGATTGCCCGACAGCGATACTGCTTACGGAGTTGCAAAACAATTTATAATACCTACGGTAAGAGGATCAAACCCGGTTTTTAATGACGATAATTATAAGTTCGCGAAAAAGTCTGATTCGGTTTATGTGATCAAATCCTCATACAACACCAAGTTTGATGATGGCGAAAAACAGGAAACCCGTTTTACCATCAGCTTAAAATATAATGGCGGTATGAGCAGTAAAACATCCAACTGGACGTTAATCAACTTAGACCAGGATAATTAAAGATTTAATGCAGCAGCAACCCGAACCTGACGTAACCGCGAAGGCGCATATAGCACATATAAAATATCAGGCCGTTGTAACCAGCGGTGGCCATAGTATATTGGTTGATGAACCTGTTGATCTGGGTGGAGGTGATACCGCTATGGCGCCCTACAGCCTGCTATTGGCAAGCCTCGCCAGTTGTACTATTATTACTTTGCGCATGTACATTGATCGCAAAATGTGGATTGTTGATGAAATAGCCATAGCCCTTGAGTTGTTTAAAACAGATGATGGTACAGACATTAAAACCTATCTTAGTTTTAAAGGTGAATTAACAGACGAACAAAAGAAACGATTGTTAAATATTGCCGAGGCCTGCCCTGTTCATAAAATGTTAACCGGCAATATCGCTATCAGCACAAGCTGCGCTTAAAAAGTGCCGTACTTATAAACCAACAAAATTAAAATACATGAGAGCAATTAACCCGTGGATCAACTTTAATGGTAACGCCGAGGAGGCATTTAACTTTTACCGGTCTGTTCTTGGCGGAGAGTTCACCAAAATTATCCGTTTCAAAGATTTGGCTAATGAGCAATTTCAAGTTTCTTACGAAGATGCGCATAAAATAATGCGCATAGGTTTACCTATCGGTAAAAGCAACGTGCTATTGGCTAATGATGTGCCATCATTTATGGGTACGGTGAACGAAAACGAAAACCGGTCAAAAATAGTAGTGAACGCTGAAAGCCGCGAAGAAGCAGAACAATTGTTTAACGGTTTATCGGCAGGCGGCGAGGTTGAAGGGCCGATAGATGATAGCCCTTGGGGGACTTATGCGGGAATGTTCAGGGACAAGTATGGCATTGAGTGGATCATTGAATTTGATCCTAATATTTAATTTAGGCCGTTTACCTTCATTGCTTAAAATATCGAGCAATGTAATCCAGCATTTCGGTGGTGATGAGGTGATTGGTGGCTAACAATTCACGTTTGTGAAACACTTCGGCGCCTCCATCAAAATTAACTACCTCACCACCGGCTTGCTGCACTATAACTATGCCTGCTGCAATATCCCAGGGGTTAAGGTTATATTCATAGAACGCTTCAAAACGACCGCAAGCGGTATAGGCCAGATCAACAGCAGCCGATCCGATTCTGCGCAGACCATGGCAATTGCGCATCAGTTCGGTAAACAGTTTAATATATCTTTCCTGGTAGGTAAAATCGTAATAAGGGAAACCGGTGGCAATTAAACTGTCAGCAATTTTCGGCTTACTACTTACCTTGATCTCTGTACCATTGAGGTAAGCCGGCGATTCTTTGTGCGCGTAAAAACATTCGTCCTGATTTACTTCATATACCACGCCCAATACTGTTGTGTCAAACTCTTGCAAAGCAATACTTACGGAGAAAGTAGGAAGCCCGTGGATAAAGTTGGTGGTGCCATCAAGCGGATCTATTACCCAGTTGTAGCGCTCCCCTACTTTAGTTGTTGTTTTTTCTTCGGTGATAAAACCGGCTTCAGGTAAAATAAGCTCGAGGCCTTTTACAATCTTCTGCTCGGCATTTTTATCAACATAAGATACCAGGTCGTTCAACCCCTTATACTCAACCCTATCGGCATCAAAGTTTTTTCGTTCATGGCGTATAAACTGTCCGGCTTCTTTAGAAACATCTATAACCCTATCAATAATTTGATTGAAGTTCATGATCGTTAACACTAAAAGTGATGAATATAATTAAGCGTTAGCAGCACCTGTTTTGGCGAAGCGTTTATTACCAAAGTAAATAAGCGATAACCCACCCAATACCATAATTACCGAGATCATTTCCGCCTGGGTAAAAGATATACCGGCCACAACGTATTTGGTATTTACGCGTATGAGTTCTATAAAGAAGCGCTCAACACCGGCCATGATCATGTAGATACCAAAAAACACTCCGGGTGCCTTTATTTTATGTCTTATGCTCCAAAGGATGAAGAAAAGTATTAAACAAACTACCGTTTCGTAAAATGGAGTGGGATAAACAGGCAGCCTTAATTCATAGCAATATTTACCAATGCAACCGGGTATGCGGTTACCATAGTCAGACATATCCACATTGTGCGGATACTTAAAACTCCACATCCAATCTGGCGCCCAACTTAACCAGTTAGGTTTGGCTTTCAGATTAGGAATACCCCAGTCACCGTCGCCCGCCATTTGGCAACCAATACGGCCTAAGGCGTATGAAAGCATCATACCGGCAGCGCCGATATCCAGCATAGTAAAAGGCTTTATTCCATGCTTGTTGGCTATATATAGAACCGCAGCACCTCCGCATATTAAACCACCATAGAAAGTTAGCCCGCTAAAGCCTACAAGCATATCAACCGGGTCTTTCATAAACGCGTCCCAGTTCTCGAGCGCGTTAAATAATTTGGCACCTGCAAAACCGAATATAGCTGCCCAAAGCAATATGCTGCCCATCAACTCATGCGGATGCACTTTAACAACACGCCTTTCCGGCTGTGGAAGTACCTGCTTTTTATTTTCATAATACGCCCAGTAAGCAAACACCAACGCGCCTAATATACCACCCGGCCAGTTGCCTCTTAATGATAATAAAAACGCCTGTGGGTTATCAGTAACGGCTGCAAAATTTAGCGCTACATCAAATATCTTGTAAAAGATTACGAAACCGAATAGCGCGTTACTCACCAGTTCCAAACTGCTGATCCTGGCGCCTACGGTAACCGTTTTTTCAAAAGGGTGTATGTATCCCAGTTTTTCTTTACGTTTAAACTCCTCTGTAAAGGCCCAATACGCAGCCATAAAAGCGATGGCCACAAAAAAGCCAAACGTTTGGATGATCTGCAAAAAATTGACATGTGCACCGGTTAAGTATTCAACCAGGTAGTAAAGATTTGGAAACATAGGAGTATGACTTTGGGAGCTAATATAACAGTTAATGCGATAATATCTCTTCGCTTTCCATTATTTCAACATCACCATCCGGTGAAATTGCTGTTAACTGAACGGTTTTTATCTCATTTACCAGTACAGGGTCGTACTTGGCGCAAACCTTAACATAATTGCGTGTAAAGCCATGCATCAGGCCGTCTTTGATATCGCCCTCAAATAAAACTTTATCTGTTTTCCCTAACTGGCTTTCATAAAAAGCGCGGCGTTTTTTATCAGACAGGTTATGCAGCATTTTGCTCCTGTCCGCGCGGGTTGAACCCGGTACCGTGCCGGCCATCTCAGCAGCAGGTGTATTCTCACGTTCCGAGTAAGTAAAAACGTGCAGGTAAGAGATATCGAGATCGTTAAGGAACTGGTAAGTATCTAAGAAGTCCTCTCTTGTTTCACCAGGGAACCCAACAATAACATCCACTCCTATACAGCAGTCGGGCATCAGTTCCTTGATTTTAGCAACCCTCTCCGCATATAACTCACGGCGATAACGGCGGCGCATTAAGCCCAAAATCTTGTTATTGCCTGATTGTAGCGGTATATGAAAATGCGGCACAAACCTTTTGGATGTGGCCACAAACTCAATAATGTCATCGCTAAGCAGGTTAGGTTCGATAGATGATATACGGATGCGCTCGATACCCTCAACTTCATCCAAAGCTTTAACCAAATCAAAGAACCTGTCTTCGCGGTTACCGTTGCGGATACCAAAATCGCCAAGATTAACACCTGTCAGCACGATCTCTTTAACGCCTGACGCGGCTATTTCCCGCGCCTGTTGAACAGCGCTTTCAATAGTATCACTGCGACTGGCGCCACGCGCCAAAGGAATGGTACAAAAGGTACAGGAGTAATCGCATCCGTCCTGAACTTTTAAAAAAGTGCGGGTACGGTCCCCGATTGAAAACGAGGGCACAAAAGTATTAGCCTCAGTAACCGGCTGGTTATAAACCACTGCTTTAGGCTTTTTAGTAAGATCGGTAATATGGTCAACCAGTTGAAACTTTTCGGCAGCGCCTAAAACCATATCAACACCGGGTATTTCGGCAATTTCCTGAGGTTTTAATTGCGCGTAGCAGCCCACAATGGTCACAAAAGCCGAAGGCGATATTTTGAGCGCCTCTTTTACTATTTTTTTACACTTTTTATCGGCATTCTCGGTTACAGAACAGGTATTGATCACGAACACGTCGGGCGTGTCGGTAAAGTCCACGGTATCATAACCGGCATTGGTAAACATCCTGCCGATTGACGAAGTCTCAGAGTAATTGAGCTTGCAGCCAAGTGTATAAAAAGCGACTTTCTTATTCATTTACAAGCCGCAAAGATAAGGTTTTTACAAATTAGTTAACTGGTGATTAGTAATTGGTTATTAACGAGAGTGTAAAAATGGCGGGCAGGATTTGATTTTTCTCTGTGGTTGGAGGTTATCAACTACGTACCCGGTCTGCTGTAGAGGGCAAAAAAAAGCCATTATGTAAACTAATGGCTTTCCTTTGTTGTAATTGATATATCAGAAACTTACTGACGGCGCAATGAAAGAACCTTCAATTGCATTATTGATTTGTCTTTTAAATTCAAATGGTTTGGCTATCGGTGAAAATACTTCAATAACACCACCTGACGAAACCCGCATTTTACCATAACCAAACATCCTGCCCAACACTCCCTCTTCGATTTGCAGGCCCTCTGACTTGTTTAACTGTATCTCGCAAAACTTTCGACTTAACAATCCAGTTTTCAAGATCACGCGTTTATTTGTAACGGCAAACTCAGAAGACTTGTCGACAATAAAGGCGGTTATCAAACTAAGTACCCCTATAAAAACTAAAAATCCGCAAGCAGCATACGAAGCGCTACCCACGAGCAGGCCTAAAACAGCAAGGAATAGTCCTCTTAAATAAATGATCCAGTGTAATTTTGATTTGTACAAAATTCTTTCGTTTGTGCTAAGGTTTTTTTCAATGAAACTCATGTTAAGATTTATTAAGGTTACTAATATATTTAGTTTTTTTAATTACATCAAATTTAATGTTTAAATTTTTACTTATTATTGGCTGTGTTAGATATAGCCAAAGGAGAGTGTTTTATCAACTTCAAAATAGGCGAAATTCTGGCTCGCCTCCGACCAGAATTTACTCAACCCGTAAAGTTTATCCTTCATAGGAATATTATTCACGGTATCTATCTGCGCAAAGAGGCTGTTACAGCAAGTGGTAACAATAACAAGGAGGGTAAGGAGATAACGTTTCACTGTGATGTATTGGGTTACATCAAATCTAACTAATGCAAATTAAAAACGCTACTCCTTAAAAAGTAAAATCGGTATTACATTCCTTCCCAGCGATAGCTTTGATTTTCCAACCCTATCAGGTCAATTATCCTGTCAACTACCGTCAGGGCTACTTCCTCTATGGTTTTAGGCTTACTGTAGTACGATGGTGTAGCCGGGCATATAATGCCACCTGCCTCGGTTACTGTAGCCATGTTACGGATGTGGATAAGATTTAAAGGCGTATCACGGGCTATCAATATCAGTTTCCGGCGCTCTTTTAATATCACGTCTGCCGCGCGGGTAATGAGGTCATCAGACACACCTGCGGCTATACGTCCGAGCGTACCCATTGAACAGGGTACTACCACCATGGTATCAAACTTAGCCGACCCGGATGCAAAGGGAGCCATAAAATCATTCTTGGCATAGTACTTAAAAGGGTAATTTCCATGGCCGGTATCATCCAATTCAAACTGCCACACTTGTTTGGCATTATCGCTCATTACAATGGCAACTTCTTGTAACTGGGTTTGCAATTGCTGCAATTTATCAAGTAATAATTTGGCATAAATAGAGCCGCTTGCACCGGTAATAGCTACTACGATTTTATTTTTCATGATGTATATAGCTACAAATAAACGGAAGAAAAGTTACAGGCACAAAAAAGGGTCGAATAACTCGTACTCGACCCTACATCTACCTATGAAAAACATGCCCTTTGAGCGGGCAATACAAATGTAAGAACTGTTTTAATTATTTAAAAATAATTTGTTAAAAATTTTTTAACTGTGCGTAGAAAAATTTTTCTCTATGAGCGTTTGTATGATTCCGTCAACCATACCTACCGTTGGCACATAGATAGTTTTGATGTTAGCGCACTTAAGAACAGTAAGATAGATCTCGCAGGCTGGTATAATTACATCGGCCCTGTCCTGGTTTAAACCAAGCACATTTATGCGATCTTTAAGCGAGAATGAGTTTAAATAATTGTAAAGCGCGCGGAGTTTTACATAGCTCATAGGTACACCGTCTTTCTCTTGCGAAAGGCGGTAAAGTTTATTGATATTGCCACCGGTACCTATGCCATATACGTTTTTGTAGTGGCGTGTATGCTCCCTGATAAATTCTTTCATTTCGTTCCAGGTCTCTTCTTTATCCTGGTTGTCCAGAATGCGGATGGTACCCAGGTTAAACGATTGTGAAGCAATAAGTTCTCCGTTACTGAATAACGACAACTCTGTGCTACCACCACCCACATCAATATACAGGTAGTTTTTAGCCTTGTCTATAGTTACTTCGGCATGGCTTGCATAAATAATTTTAGCCTCTGTTTCGCCATGGATGATCTGCAGGTCAATGTTAGCGTCTTCTTTTATCTTCGCTACTACCTCGCTGCCATTTTGTGCTTCGCGTAAAGCGGATGTGGCACAGGCCATATAATCGGTCACCCGGTAAACATCCATCAGGTTACGGAAGGCCTGCATAGATTTTACCAGGTCAGTAATCTTTTTTTCCGACAATTCCTGGTTCAGGAACGCGTCATCACCTAAACGTACAGGCACACGGATCAGGGTATTTTTCTTAAAGGATATGGATCCGTTGTTCTCAATAATCTCGGCTATCAGTAACCTTACTGCGTTAGAGCCTACGTCTATAGCTGCGTACCTCACTTTTATAAATTTTTATTTTTCAGATATGTATAAGTATCTATTTGCGCACGCGTGAGCAATTCAGCCTGCGTTTTATGATAACGGTTCACATTTTTTCCGGTAATATCCCGCGCTTTTGTATTATCACTTAACTGTATATCAATAATATCACGTATCTCCCTTTGCACATCCTTATCCAGTATCGGGAAACCTACCTCCACGCGGTTATCAATATTACGTGTCATGAAATCGGCGCTGGTGAGATACATTAATTCTTTACCGCCGTTACCGTAAATATGTACCCGGGCATGCTCCAAATATTTATCAACTATACTTATCACTTCAATATTTTCACTGAAGTTTTTTACCCCGGGCACCAAACAGCACATCCCCCTAACGATCAGCCGTATATGCACGCCTGCATTACTGGCCTGGTAAAGCTTATTAATGATCTGCTCATCGGCAAGGCTGTTCATTTTAAATATCATGTAAGCCCGTTTACCACTTTTAGCGATCTTGATCTCGTTATCAATAAGCTTATAGATGGCAGGCCGGGAGTCAATCGGTGATACAATGAGGCTTTTCAAACCCTTAGGCAGCACACCTCTTGTGAGGGCTTTAAATACAGCCACCAGATCGGTTGTGATCTTTTTGTCAGCGGTAAGTATGCTATGATCGGCGTATATACTGGCCGTTTTTTCGTTGAAATTACCGGTTGAAAGGCAGGCATAATGCATCGGCTTTCCTTTTTCCATGCGGGTTACCAGGCATATTTTTGAGTGCACCTTGTAACCATCAATACCGTAAAGTACGGTTACTCCCTCCTCTTCCAGGCGGTTGCTCCAGTAAATATTGTTTTGCTCATCAAAACGGGCACGCAGCTCAACCAGGCAAGTTACTTTTTTACCATTTTTTGCGGCGTTTATGAGCGCGTGGATGATCTTAGAATTTTCAGCAAGGCGATATACCGTAATACTGATCTCACGCACTTTTGGATCAATAGCCGCCTCGCGCAAAAAGTGAATGATATAATCAAACGACTGATACGGGGTACTGATGAGATAATCTTTTTTAGCAATAAGATCCATCAGGCTTTTTCCGAATGACAGCCCGTTTACCGGCAAAGCCGGGTTTTTATTATACTCCAGATCGGGGCGTCCCACGTTAGGGAACGATATGAAGTTTTTGAAATTATGATAGCGATTGCCAGGTATTAAACTGGATTTATCCAGCTTCATTTTTTTCACCAGGTAGCCAACCATATCCGGCGGCATTTCGCTATCATACAGTAAACGCATAGGCTTACCCTTTTTGCGTTTTTGAAGGCTTTTAGAAAGTGCGTCAACAAACTTTACGCTCACCGCTTTATCCAGGTCAAGCTCGGCATCACGTGTGAGCTGTAACGAATAAGCTTCAATAGAATCATGCTCGAAAATAAAAAAGATGTCTTCGAGGCTGTAACGGATAATGTCGTCAAGCAGAATGATAAATTTGAGCTTATTGGTTTCGGGCAGCACCAAAAACCTCGATAGGTTATCAGGAAACTCAATGAGCGCAAACCTTGATTTTTTGTTTTTGGTAAGCCTTACGAAAAAGTAGATAGCCCTGTCGCGCAATTCAGGCATGGGCAGGTCATCATCCAGCATGATGGGCACCAGGGTTGATAAAAGTTTATCCCTGAAAAAGTTTTTTACGAATTCACCCCTTGTTACGTTAAGCTGCTTATCATTCAGGATAAATATTTTTTCCTCGGCCAGCTGCTTAACAATAATGTTCTCATACAGGTTATTGAATTTCTTCTCCTGTTTTACTACGATACTTTTTATCTGGCCGAGAATCTTTTTAGGGTTATAACCTAAAATTTCTTTAGCGCGCTCGTTTAAATTAGCAAGTCGCGTTAAGGTAGCTACGCGTACACGATAAAATTCATCAAGGTTAGATGAGAATATGGCCAGAAACTTAATACGCTCAATAAGGGGAACCGTTGGGTCTGCAGCTTCCTGCAATACCCTGTCGTTGAAGTATAACCAACTTATTTCCCGGTTTATTAGGGGGCCGTTCTTAGTATCCATAAGGCTGTAGCTGCAAATCTGTATATTTATTTGTTAAGTTAATATTAACTAATTAGCATGTGTTGTGTTTATAAACAAGCTATGGCACAAAATAGTGATACAGTTTGTAAAAAATGTACCTTAGCTTTGTAATTAAAAAACTACCTGTATATGCCTTCATTTGATATTGTAAGCAAGATAGATGGCCAAACATTGGACAATGCCATCAATACCGCTAAAAAAGAGATACTTAACCGTTATGATTTTAACGACTCAAAAAGCACGGTTGAACTGGACAAAAAAACAAACGTAGTTACCATAGTTACCGAGAATGATATGCGCCTTAAAGCCATTCAGGATAGTATTATTAGCCGTATGGTAAAACAAAACCTGGACCCCAAGGCATTAGACTTTGGCGACGAACAGGCTGCTTCGGGCAATATGATCCGTAAGGAAATTAAAATTAAGGAAGGCGTTGATAAAGAAGCCGCCAAAAAAATTGTAAAGAAAATTAAAGACAGCGGCCTTAAAGTGCAGGCTTCCATTATGGACGACCAGGTACGTGTGCAAGGTAAAAAAATTGATGATCTGCAGGCCGTTATCAGTCTTTGCCGCGGGGAAGATTTTGGTCAGCCCCTGCAATATATTAACATGAGGAACTAAGCGTTCCTCATGTTAATATGTTAGTGTAAAGCTATCGGCTGTCCATTCTCGTCCATTGCCTTAAAAACTACCTTATTATTGTTATCCACATAAAGATAGATACGTGGTTTTCCGTTTTTATCTTTGATAAACAAGCCCACTTCGTTATCAGGGTTTTTGCCAACAAACATTCTATCCTGCCCTACCAGGCCTTGTTCGCGTAACTTGGTAATGCCGGCTTTCAACGCGTTCTCGTCATTCAGCTTCTCCAGAGAATCGTATTTAGCCATTAGCTGCCCGGCTGTGAAATTCTCCGGCCTGTCCCAAAACTTAAGGCCGTAGCTCCTTATGGATTTTCCGTTTTCAGTGTTATCGTTGTACTGCAGTTGCATGATCTGGTCATTGTGATACTTATCAACCGATAATACAAAGCCAGCTTCCTTCTTTGTACCATCGTATATTAAACCACCGCACTCGTCTCCATCCGTATTGAAAAATATCATCCCAGGCTCACGCTGGCGTTTGGGAAGTACGTTCCCATCAATGATACCTGGGTGCTGGCGCTCCTGGTTACTGATTACCATGCGCAGTTTTCCTGTTTTCTCAACAATATTAATGCGCTCCACATCAATCTCTTTGAATTTAGCATTACCTGCTACATATGTAAATCCGAAAAACACACCGGCCAACACCACCAGCGTAAGCACCGCAGAATATACTTTTAGTATTCTTACCTGTTTCAATAACTCTCTTTCCATAAAATCAGATTCTTTGAACTAAGCGATAATAGCGAATAGCGTTGTAAATAACAAAGGCCACCTCATTTAAGAGGCGGCCTTTTATTAAACCAACTTCTATGAAAACAAATTCTTTAAAACTTTGCCTGTGATATTATTTCACAGCAATTTCTCTCGACTGATATTTAGCGTCTTCTCTTTTAGCAACGGTAAGTTTTAATATACCGTCAGTGTAATCAGCCTCAATTTTTGAATAGTCAACAGTTTCAGGCAAGGTGAATGACCTTACAAATGAGTTATAGCTATACTCACGCTTGCTGTATTTTTTATTGTCTTCAGCACTTTCTGATTTTTTCTCTGCTGATATGGAAAGCACGTTTTTATCAAGGTTAATCTTGAAATCTTCCTTCTTCAAACCGGGAACAGCCAATTCGATATGGAATTCAGCATCATTTTCTGCGATGTTTACAGCAGGTACCCTACTTACTAATCTGTCAGCAATAAACGAATCATTAAATAATGTTTCAAAAGCGTCGCTGAAATTGTTTTTTAATCCGTTGTTGAATTTTACTAAAGTCATGGCTATATATCTCCTTTAAAATTTTGTTTTATTAACTTCGTTTACCAATTAATCAACTGTTATACCAACAGGTATTTCGGAAATTTTAAAAGACAAAAAGTCCGAAATGATATTTTATTACAGACAAAATGTCTTTTTATGGCTGAAAAACTAACAGATTACAGGTATAAAACCCCGATTACGATCCGCTTCTCAGATATTGACGCGGTAGGGCATGTAAACAATGCCGTCTATCTCACCTTCTTTGAGCTTGCCCGGATCAATTACTGGAAAGACGTAGCCGGATGGAATATCCGCAATCATGGTATTATTATAGGGCGCTCGGAGATCAACTACTTAAAACCGGTAACTATTGACGACAAAATAGCTTGTTATGTGCGCGTGGTACGTATTGGCAACAGCAGTTTTGATGTAATGCATGTATTGGTAAAAGAAACAGATAAGGGGGAAGAGATATGCACCACCTGCAAAACAGTATGTATTAGCTATGACTATTCCGAGGGTAAATCCATACCGATACCTGCCGAGGGCCGGCAACGCATGATAGATTATGACGAACCCAGGCTGATCTTGAACACAAACTAATTGGGCATAAAAAAATCCCCTCGAAAGGGGATTTTTACAGCAGCAAATCTGTAAGCCGGGTTCTGTATCTCCTAACGGAGATTTCTATCATTAATCTCGTCATACTGTTGCCAGCATGCTTTATCAACCTACCCATTCTGACGGCCCTCACAGGCACGGGAGCGAGCAACTCCGCTTTCAGAACCTATTTGGTTTTTCAACTCCTGAGGTTTACCGCGATCCCGGTCGCCCGGAAAAGCCGTGAGCTCTTACCTCACGTTTTCACCCTTACCCTTGCGGGCGGTATATTCTCTGTGGCACTTGCTGTCGCCGGCTGCCGGCGCCTTCCCGTTAGGAAGCAGGATGCTCTGTGTTGCCCGGACTTTCCTCCCCGGTACAAGCCCGGAGCGATAGAACGTTTTGCAGTTACAAATATAAATTAAATGTTAACAGGAAAATGGAATATCTGCTAACGGCATGCCGCCAAGTCTTTTTCTACTACATCCACCGTGATAGTACCCTGCCTGTTTCCGAAGGAATTGGTCACAAAAGTAAGTACCTTGGCTATATCCATAGGTGCCAGATCCCCGTTGGGCGGCATCGAGCCTTCGTATGCCTTACTGTTTATAGTCAGCACTGTTTCTTTTACGCCATTACGCACCAAACAAGGCAAATAATCCCTGTTCTTTTTAAGAAACACACTATCGGTTAATGGAGGAATGAGGCTACTCAGTCCCTCGCCGTTATTACCATGGCAGTTCTGGCATTTTTGCTTGTATATGGCAGCGCCACCGGTGTAATATCTTTTAAATTCCAGCTCACCATCGTTCTGGCAAGCGGTAATTAAAGCAACAACCAACAGTAATATACCCGCAATCAGCTTAAATTTCATTGAGCTATTTCTGTGTTAACCTCGGCACGCAGTGTTTTTATATCACCTATCAGTTTGTTTACCTCATCTTCCCTGGTGCCATCATAATAACCCCTTATCCGGTGTTGCTTGTCTATCAGCACAAACCAACCCTGGTGTACATAACCACCCGGAGTACCATCGTCCTGCGACATAGCTACCAGGTAATGCTTTTGGCCAAGTGTGTAAGTAGCTTCTTTATTACCCTGCAGTAACCACCAGCTATTGCCTGTAATACCTAATTTATCCGCATATTTTTTCAGTACAGCAACACTATCATGTTTAGGATCAATGGTATGTGATATGATCTTAAAATCAGGTACGTTTTTAAACTCTTTATACACCTTTAGCATGTTGCGATGCATAATAGGGCAGATAGACGGGCAGCTGGTAAAAAAGAAATCGGCTACGTAAATATTGCCCTTCAAGCTATTTTGAGTAATACTATCGCCATACTGGTTAACAAACTTAAAGTCGGGAATGGTTTGGTAAACAGTATCTGTTACCTGCTTACCATTTACCGTTTTAGTCACAGGTTCCCGGGTACCCAATATGGGTAGTTTGCTTTTATTTTCTTTAAGATTACACGCCGCTACAGCAAGTAATAAAAAAATGGCGCCTGCTATTTTTTTCATTTGGTTTTGTTTTGCTTTACAAACGTATCAGCCGCTTTTACTACGATATTAAAATTGCTATCAATGGCGTTTATCTGCTTTTTTTGCTCAGTAAGATAGCTAATGATCTCTTCATGGCTTTTCCCTTTGTTTTCAGCATCAAAGTTGTGCATCCAGGTTTCCATTCGGCTGTCAACGGTATCCAGGCCAGCCCTTAAAGTAGTGGCTTTCGCGGTAACATCCGGCGATTTATTATCCTTGATGATGGTATCCAACTTCATTTTATTGATCATGATCAACTCGTCTTTAGCCATTACACGGTCATGAACCTTTATAACCTCATTCAAGAGGTCTTTCTCTTGTTTTTGCTTATCGGCGCAGCCAAAAAGCGCGGTACTTAAAATTACAGCGGCAAATATTTTTTTCATTGTGTATTAGTTATAAATGCTTTTATTGTACGTATGTAATGCACATAATCGGTTGCGGGTAACTCTGCCCCGGCTGCTTTAAGTAACTGACCTACCTGGGCACGATGATGCGTACCATGGTTGATGACATGTGATATAATATCAATTAGCTGGTCGTTGAACGATGCTCCCGAAAAATTTTGATAACTGATAACACCGTCAAGATCCGCCGGTTGCAGGCTGTTTACGTAGTCACACCATTGGCTGAAATTTTTATCGTTTGTGTCTGTTAACTCGTCAGCTTTAATCGCATCCCATGGTTTAAGACCATTCATTGCTCGTTGAGTGCATCGGTTTAACCATATTTGCTGGGCGTTAAATATATGAGCCATCAGGTCCAACGCTTTGCCTTGTATATCCGTGCCGAGCAAAATATCTATTATTTGCTTATTGCAATAATGGTCATAATTAAACAAACAGATAAAGTGATCTTTCATCAGCAGCAAATGTAATCAACGTTGATAACAATAGTAAAAGGTGCTTGTCATATTGTAGTATTATTTACCGAAAAGCAATTGATAGTACTAAGGCTATTTACAATTAGATAATGTAAACTATATAATAACTCAATATGAGCGTGTTACATTTGAGTAGTATCAAATAATTGTACCATGAAATTAATTAACAGAATAACTGCTATGATAAGCGATTTGCGCCAATGGTTATTTATGCGCAGCATCCGGTCATCTTTTATGCATTAATTTGCTTTATTGCTTCATTAATTAATTTATAATGCACATTTTGGGCTTTATTGGCTCAATAGATGGATACCGACAAAAGCTTCACCTCTCTCGATAAAAATCTTTTCGGCGATAACTTTGCCTGGGGAGTTTCTACAGCAGCACTACAAACCGAGGGCTCATGCGACGCTGATGGTAAAGGCCCATCCGTATGGGATACCTTTAGTAACAAGCGTGGTAAGATATTAAATGGACATAAACCAACTCACGCGTGTGAATTTTATAACGAATACCGCAGGGACATTGACCTCGTTAAACAATTAAACATTCCTAATTTCAGGTTCTCTATCGCATGGACGAGGATATTGCCTTCAGGAGAAGGAGAAGTAAACCAGGCAGGGATTGAACACTACAATAAAGTAATTGATTATTGCCTGCAACAAGGGATAACCCCTTGGGTAACTTTATACCATTGGGACCTGCCACAAGCGCTTGAGGACAAAGGCGGTTGGACAAACAGGCAAATTGTTGAGTGGTTCAGTAATTTTACTACTATATGCGCCAAAAGTTTTGGCGACCGAGTTAAGCACTGGATGGTGATGAATGAGCCAGCTGTTTTTACAGGAGCGGGTTATTTTTTAGGTATACACGCTCCCGGGCGTACCGGGTTGAGAAATTTTCTTCCTGCTATACATCATGTAGTATTAAGCATTGTTGCAGGTGCGCGGATACTTCGCCATATTTGTCCCGATGCACAGATAGGCAACACCTTTTCATGCTCCTACATTGAGCCCTATGCCGATAAACCCCGCCACATTGCAGCCGCTAAACGTGCCGACGCACTTATCAACCGCCTTTATATTGAGCCTTTATTAGGCCTTGGCTACCCTACCCAGGAGGTAAAAGCGCTCAAAGGCATATATAAATATGTACAACCCGGCGACGAGGCCAATATGAGTTTTGATTTTGACTTTATTGGCATCCAGAATTACACCAGGGAAATTGTAAAGTATTCGTTTTTTACGCCCTACATTGGCGCCAGCCTGGTAAAAGCCCAGGACAGGGGTGTTGAAATCACCGAAATGAAGTGGGAAGTACACCCGCCGTCTATTTATGAGATGGTAAAGAAATACAATAGCTATCCCCAAATAAAGAAACTCATCATTACAGAAAACGGCGCAGCATTCCCCGACGTGGTTTTTGATGGCAAAGTAGATGACCAACGGCGTTTAAGCTATTTACAAACGCACCTGCAACAGGTTTTAAGAGCCAAACAGGAAGGTTATAATGTAGAAGGATATTTTGTGTGGACGCTGACGGATAATTTTGAATGGGCAGAAGGCTATCATCCAAGATTTGGGTTGGTTTACGTTGATTTTGAAAATCAGCAACGCATTATTAAAGCATCAGGCCATTGGTTCGCTCAAATGTTGGGCTGAATTTCGCATTGACTCTGCTGTTATCAATGGCAAACTGATAAAGAACGTGGTACCTTTATCCACATCACTTTCAAACCATATTTTACCGTGGTGCTTTTCCATTATTTGGCGGCAGATAGACAGGCCTAAGCCAAATGACTTTTCACCTGCGGTACCCGGCCGCTGAGCACTGGTAAACATATTAAATATCTTGTCTTTCAAATGATCAGGGATGCCTATACCATGGTCTTTTACAGCAATAACTATCTTGTGTTCAAACTCAGCTACCTTAACATGAATTTTGCCTGCTGTCGGGCTAAATTTAATGGCGTTACTGATGAGGTTACTAATAACCCGCCATATTTTTTCGCGGCTAACAAAAAGTTCCTTTTGATAATCAAGCGTTTCCAGGATAATTTCCTGCTGCTTTTCCGCGGCTTTAAAACGCAATAATTCTACGCTATTATTTACCAGGGAATTGATCTCAACCGGCTCAATATTCAATTCGACAGAATTAATATTGGCCGCCTCTAATATCTCATTGATCAACTCAAGCGAATTTAGAGAAGTTTCCTTCACCAGATTAATCATCTCCTTTTGCTCATCAGAATAGTTATCTTCTGCCATTAAGCTGGTAAGCGAAGCAATGCCCCCAATAGGGTTGCGCAGGTCATGGGCAACGGCACGTAATATGCGATCCTTCTCCTGGCTATTGGTATTTAACTCCTGAAGCGCTTTTTCGAGATGGTAATTTTGCTCGTTAATTTGTTTATTAAGAGCACTAACCGTGTTAACTTCTTTACGGCTCTGCTTAAAGTTACGATACACCAGCAAAATAATAACAAGCGCCATTAGCCCAATAAATACACTAACATAAAGGTATATTTTTTGAATTTTCCCTTTAGTGTTCAGTTTATCTATTTCGTGTTGTTTCTCGTAGTTGGCCAATTGCTGGTTTACATCGCTCTCCATTAACAAACTTGAGCGCTTGGCGATAGAATCCTTCATCAGGTTATATCGTTGTATATGGTCAATC
This sequence comes from Mucilaginibacter sp. MD40, assembly GCF_002288635.1. Lineage (GTDB taxonomy): Bacteria > Bacteroidota > Bacteroidia > Sphingobacteriales > Sphingobacteriaceae > Mucilaginibacter. The sequence continues at coordinate 3,083,302 of NZ_NRSW01000001.1, forward strand.
GCTTGTCGCAGATCGTTCTTTTGCAGGTAATAATTACCCAATAAACGGTGGTAATCAGCTTCTACATCGGCATTTGCCACAGTATCCAGTTGTGAGTGAATATCCTGCAGCAGAGCGATAAGCGAATCTGGCTGCTGCATATCCAGGTAGATCTGTCCCAGTTTAATTTCAGAAAGCTCGGCATCGCGGTTATCAAAACCCGGTTGCAGGTTGATGGCAATGCTTTTCTTTAGTAATTCAACAGCGTTATTGTACTGCCTGGTTTGCATATAAAGCTCGGCCTTATTACCATACACAACGCCACGCGCCCTGTCAAGATCACGCCTTCTATCGGGGAAGTTTTTAACATTGGCGTCAATTAAAGCCAAAGTAGCATTAAAATAATTCAAGGCACTATCCGGCTCATTATTATGCTTATAGCTTAAAGCAATATTATCAAGTAATTCCTGGCGACGGTAAAAGCCCGGAAAGCCCCTGTTTATTGTATGGCTCTCTGTTACGGAGTGGTGGTAGCTATCCTTAAAATAATTAGCAGCTAATTTATAACGCCCCTTTTTATACATGATCATACCCATACGATAGGTATAGTCGGCAAGCGCGGCAATATTGAGATAATTTTTTCCTGTTAAATAGCCCTGATAGTAAGACTGATAAGCTTCGCTAAATTGTTTTAATTCAAAAAATGAATCGCCACGGGCAAAATTAGCCTCGGCATAATTCATAGAATACTGCCGGGGGGTAACGCTTTTATTTGCCATAGCCAGCATACTATCAGCATAAAGCAAAGCCTTGTCATAGTCCTTTATTACCTGCTGGTAATAAACGTACTTAAAAGAGTAGTACCTGAAACGATCATTAACAGTAGGGTATTTTAGCGTAGCGAAGGCCGAATCGATGTATTGATACCCCTGCTTTATTTGGTTGTGGCCAAGCTTATATTCGGTTTGCTTTTGTATGCTTAAAAATTCCCTTGAGTAATCACCAGTATCCTTCTTCTTAGAGTTTTCACGGCACGAAGCAAACAGGATTGCCAATAAAGGCATCCAATAGAATACAATAGTTTTTTTTACTGGGTTGACGAATATCGGCGTCAAATTTTAAACAGTTAGAGGTACCAAACAAATATAAAACTATAATGGCGCATTTACCACTTGCAGCTATATTTATTTTGATACATAGCTACTTAAAGGCGTTTTCGCCAGTAATATCCATCCCGGTGATCAGGAGATGAATATCATGTGTACCTTCATACGTAATTACCGATTCAAGGTTAGCCATATGGCGCATTATTGGATATTCGCCGGTGATACCCATGCCTCCCAGCATTTGCCGGGCCTCTCGGGCAATAGTAATGGCTACTTCAACGCTATTACGCTTGGCCATTGATATCTGCGCGGCGGTAGCCCGGTTCTCATTCTTGAGTGTTGCCAGGCGCCAAACCAGTAATTGCCCTTTGGTTATCTCTGTGATCATTTCAGCCAGTTTCTTTTGCTGCAACTGGAAGCCCGCTATAGGCCTGTCAAACTGAACACGTTCCTTTGAATAACGCAAGGCAGTATCATAACAATCCATGGCAGCGCCCAAAGCACCCCATGCAATACCATAGCGTGCCTGATTTAAACATCCCAGCGGACCTTTAAGCCCTGACACATTGGGTAGCAGGTTTTCTTTTGGAACTTTAACATTATCAAACACCAACTCACCTGTTGCAGATGCCCGTAACGACCATTTATTATGCGTTTCCGGCGTACTGAAACCTTCCATGCCACGCTCCACTATCAATCCTCGTATTTTACCTTCCTCGTCTTTAGCCCAAACCACGGCAATATCAGCAAAAGGTGCGTTTGATATCCACATTTTGGCGCCATTCAAAATATAGTGGTCGCCTGCATCTTTAATATTGGTAACCATGCCGCCCGGGTTTGATCCATGGTCAGGTTCTGTCAATCCGAAGCAGCCCATTAATTCGCCGGTAGCCAGTTTAGGCAGATACTTGTGTTTTTGCTCCTCGCTGCCGTAGGCATAAATAGGATACATCACCAACGAACCTTGTACCGACGCGGTAGAACGTATGCCTGAGTCACCCCGTTCAATTTCCTGCATAATAATGCCATAAGCCATATAATCTAACCCGGCACCGCCATATTCAACCGGTATGGTTGGGCCAAAGGCACCAATTTCAGCAAGGCCTGTCAGCAGGTGTTTAGGAAATTCTGCACGTTGGGCGTAATCTTCAATAACCGGGCTTACTTCTTTTTTCACCCATTCGCGTACGCTGGCGCGGATCAGTTTATGCTCATCGCTAAGCAGTTCATCTAATAAATAATAATCGGGTGCTTCGTATAAATCGGTCTTGGCCATAGCAGTAGATAATTGGTTATCCAAATATAGGAAATTTGGACTCACCCCGCGGCTCTTCGTGCGCGACCTTAGCCGCGCGAAAAGAAGGTATAACAAAATAGTCTTCACTCTCTTTTCAAAGCAGAGCGGCGTGAGTAAACTTCAACATAATCCATTATTTTTGAAGCCATGATTAAAGTAGCTTTAGAGGGCGTTGAGATTTTTGCTTACCACGGTTTTTATCCGGAGGAACAAAAAACGGGCACCAAATTTTTGATAGATGTTCATGTAAGTTTTGAGCAAAACGGCTCTTTTAAAGACGATACTTTAAACCATACCGTTAATTACGAAGAGCTTTATACCATTATAAAAGAAGAAATGGCCAATACCCGCAAAGTAATTGAGACTGTTGCAGAGGCTATCTTAGACAGGGTGAAGGCAACGTTCAGTTTTATAGATGCGGCTGAGGTGGTTATTAAAAAACAAAATCCGCCGTTTAGCGGGCCGATAAAGCAGTCGGTTATTAGCTTGAGTTACCAAAAATAAACACCAATGGATTTTAATAAGATCACCGAAAATATACTTACCCGCATTAAAGCTGTTGCGGGCGATAGCGCTGTTGTAACAGCCAAAGAGGAAATTGCAGACTATAGCCATGATGAAACGGAGGACCTTATTTATTACCCCGAAGTGGTAGTAAAGCCGCAAACCGTTGAACATATTTCAGCATTGCTAAAAATTTGTATTGAGGCTTTGATACCGGTAACCGTTCGTGGTGCCGGTACCGGTTTGGCGGGTGGCGCTTTGCCTGTTAAAGGAGGCTTATTAATTTCAATGGAACGCTTTAATAACATCATTGAGATTGATGAACAAAACCTGCAGGCGACCGTTGAGCCCGGTGTTATCACTGAATTGTTTATGAATGCGGTTGCCGAAAAAGGGTTGCTTTACCCTGTTGACCCTGCAAGTAAGGGCAGTTGTTTTATTGGTGGCAATGTGGCTAATTGCAGCGGTGGTCCACGCGTAGTAAAATACGGCACCATACGCGAGTATGTACTTAATCTTGAGGTGGTTTTACCCAATGGCGATGTGATATGGACGGGTGCGAATACACTTAAATACGCATCGGGCTATAATCTTACACAGCTCATGATCGGCTCGGAAGGGACTTTGGGCGTGGTCACCAAAATAGTTACCAAACTAATACCCCGCCCAACACAGGATGTGTTGATGTTAGCTTCATTCCCAACAAACGAGGATGCTTGTGCGGCTGTCTCTGCCATATTTAGGGCCGGCGTTATTCCGTCTGCATTGGAGTTTATGGAACGCCGCGGTATGGAATGGGTAATTGAGCACGATGGCATTGCCTTCGATTTAAAGGATGGCATTGGTGCTTTCCTACTGATTGAAGTTGATGGCAGTAACCAGGATGTGATATTTGGTGATTGCGAAGTGATAAACAGCGTACTGGAAGCCCATAATTGTGCTGATGTGTTATTCGCTGATTCCGCAGCACAAAAAGAGGAACTGTGGCGCATCCGCAGAACCATGGCGGTTTCTGTTAAATCAAATTCGGTTTATAAAGAAGAAGATACCGTTGTGCCTCGCGCGGCCTTACCACAACTCATAAAAGGCATTAAAGAGATAGGCGCTAAGTATGGCTTCGAGTCTGTTTGCTATGGCCATGCCGGCGATGGCAACCTGCACGTAAATATTGTAAAAGCAGGCATGAGCGATGCCGACTGGAACAATAAACTGAAAGACGGCATCACCGAAATATTCAAGCTTACCATTTCATTAGGCGGCACGCTCTCCGGCGAGCACGGTATTGGCCTTGTGCAAAAGGCTTATATGCCGTTAAAATATACCGATACCCATTTCCTTATCTGGAAAGGTATTAAACAAGTATTTGACCCTAATGGTATATTAAACCCCGGTAAGATATTTAATTAATAAACTTCCTGTCTTGCCCTCTCCTTTCGTGATTAAAAATCCGAAATAAAAAATTTTCAATTAATTTCTACTAATTCCATATACTATATATATATTTGGCAACATAAGATGACAACAATATTCGTTACAAATCACAACAACCTTATTTTCTGCTGTATGCGGATAAATACATCGCGGCTGTAAATGTGTAAATAAAGAATATTCGCCTCTTCAGCCACCGCAGAAGGGGCTTTTTTATACGAGAAAACTAAATACGTACCGATATGCAGAGCTTCAGGACAGAACTGGAGAACCCTATAGTTGAGCAGGATATTATTGACCTGGAGCGTAAGATCCGCGCCTTTCGCGAAGGCAAAATACATGATGAGAAATTTCGCAGCCTGCGTTTGGCTCGTGGTGTTTATGGCCAGCGCCAGCCCGGCGTACAAATGGTACGTATTAAGCTGCCGTTTGGTAAGGTAACCTTTAAACAATTACTAAAGATTGCCGACATAGCCGACGAGTATGGCAGCGGTAACTTGCACCTGACCACCCGCCAGGATATCCAGATCCATTACGTAAGCCTCGACCGTACCCCGCAACTATGGGCCGAACTGGAAAAGGACGATATCACCCTGCGCGAAGCCTGCGGCAACACCGTGCGTAACGTTACTTCATCGCCTAATGCGGGTATTGATCCGCAGGAGCCGTTTGATGTATCGCCTTATGCACAGGCTACGTTTGAATATTTTTTGCGTAACCCTATCTGCCAGGAAATGGGCCGCAAGTTCAAGATATCATTCTCATCAAGCGATGCCGATACTGCTTTCTCTTACATACATGACCTGGGCTTTATACCCAAACTGAACGAAAAAGGTGAGCGCGGATTTAAGGTAAACCTTGGCGGCGGCCTTGGCGCGCAGCCTCTGTTGGCCAGCATTGTTGAGGAGTTTTTACCTGAAGATCAGCTGATACCTTATATAGAATCCATCATACGCGTATTTGATCGTTACGGCGAGCGCAACAACCGCAACAAAGCGCGTTTAAAATATCTTGTTCAAAAATTGGGCCTTGATGAAGTGCTTCGCCTGGCTAAAGAAGAGCACCTGGCTTTAAAGGTTAAAAGCTATCCTATCAACCGTGATGCGGTTCCACAGCCTGCCATTCCCGAGTCCATCGCCGCTCAGCCGGTTCATATCGACAATCCCTTGCGTTACGAACAATGGCTGGCAACCAACGTATTCGAGCAAAAGCAAAAAGGCTTTTACGGCGTGTATGTAAAAGTACCTGTGGGCGATATTCATACACCCGAAGCACGCAAGTTTATCGAAGCAGTAAAACCTTATGTAGCGGATGAGATCCGTATCACCCAAAATCAGGGATTGCTGTTGAAGTTCGTCCGCAAGGAAAATTTGGAAGCTTTATATGCAGGCTTGCATGCATTAGATATGGCAGCGCCTGGCTTTGATAGCGTTGCTGACGTAACCACCTGCCCTGGTACCGATACCTGCAATTTGGGCATTAGCAATAGCATGACCATGGCCAAAGTGCTGGAGGATGTGATTTTTAATGAGTACGAAGATTTTATTTACAACCGCGAGATCAAGATAAAAATAAGCGGGTGTATGAACAGCTGCGGCCAGCACGGTTTGGCGCACATTGGCTTCCATGGCAGCTCCTTAAAAGCTGGCGCGCGCGTATTACCATCAGTACAGGTAATGCTGGGAGGCGGAACGGTTGGCGACGGTTTGGGTCGTGCTGCCGAGCGTGTAATAAAAGTACCATCAAAACGTGCAACGGATGTTTTACGGACTTTGTTAAATGACTACAAAGAACAATCAATAGAAGGCGAAACATATCACGCTTATTACGACAGACAGGGTAAAGATTACTTCTACCGCTTACTGAAACCACTGGCCGATCTCACCACCCTTACCGACGACGAATTTGTTGACTGGGGACACCAGGAAACTTTTGCAACAGCCATAGGCGTAGGCGAATGTGCCGGGGTGATCATTGACCTGGTAGCTACGCTGCTATATGAGGCTGATGAAAAATTAGGCTGGGCAAACGGTGCTTACGCAAAAGGTTTATGGGCCGATGCCATTTATCATTCTTACAACACCTTCATCAGCTCGGCGAAAGCGTTGTTGCTCGATAAAGGCATCAACACCAGCACACAAGCAGGTATCATTAAAGAGTTTGATGCCAACTATGTAGAAACCGGCGAATTGCCATTGGCTACAAATTTTAATGAGTTGGTGCTACAGATCAACAAACATGAACCTTCTGAAGCGTTTGCCACTGCGTACAAAGCACAGGCGACACAATTTTTAGAGGCGGTTAAAACTAAAAGAGAGGCAGTATTGCAATCATGATATTAAATAACAACAATATAAAAGAACCGCGTATTACGCTTGTTGGTGCAGGTCCCGGCGATGCCGAACTAATAACGCTAAAAGGCATTAAAGCGCTGCAGACAGCGGATGTGGTTTTGTACGATGCATTGGTGAATGAAGAGCTCCTGGAGTTTGCCCCTGAAGGTTCCGTAAAGGTCTATGTGGGTAAACGCTCAGGCGATCATACTTTTTCTCAGGACAACATCAACCGGTTAATGGTTGATTATGCCATAAACTACGGCCATGTGGTACGCCTTAAAGGCGGCGATCCTTTTGTATTTGGCCGCGGCCATGAGGAATTAGAATTTGCCGCTGAGCATAATATAACAACGCAGGTAGTGCCTGGCATTTCAAGTTCTATTGGCGTACCGGGCATGCAAGGCATACCTGTTACTCATCGCGGCTTAAGCGAAAGTTTCTGGGTGATAACAGGCACTACAACCGCAGGACAAGTTTCTGCTGATCTGTACCAGGCGGCAAAAAGCAATGCAACGGTAGTTGTACTGATGGGTTTGCATAAATTAAGAGAGATAGCAGAATTATTTAAAGCGGAAGGTAAAGCCAACCTGCCTGCGGCCGTCATACAAAGCGGCACGACAGCTGATGAAAAGGTTGCTGTAGGAACAGTTGATACAATCGCCGCTTTGGTAGCCGAAAAAGGTATTGCCTCGCCTGCGCTTATCGTATTTGGCGAAGTAGTGGCTTTGCATCCTCAATATAAATTGGTTAAAGAAGTTCATGACATTGTTACCGCAGGATAATCAATTAGCAGCGCGCCCACATCAAAGGCCGCAGGGAAACCAGTTGTTCCCGGTGTTTTTGAAATTGGAGCACTTGCATACCGTGCTGGTTGGCGCCGGAAAGGTGGGCCTTGAAAAGCTTACCGCCCTGCTGCTTAACTGCCCGGTTGCTGCTGTTACTATTGTTGCTAAAGAAGTGCTGCCGCAGGTGACAAACCTTGCTGCGCAGCACCCCAATGTCAAAATGATTAAAAAAGCTTTTGAGGAAGCCGACCTGGACACTGCGGATATAGTGATAGCCGCTACAGACGATAGTGACCTGAACAGGTACGTTCGCCAATCGGCACATGATCGTAAATTGCTTATCAACGTTGCCGATAAGCCCGAACTGTGCGATTTCTATTTAGGCTCCATCGTTCAAAAAGGTGATCTGAAACTGGCCATATCAACCAACGGAAAATCGCCAACTATTGCCAAGCGCCTGCGTGAAGTTTTAACCGAGGCCTTGCCTGATGAACTGGATACCACCTTGCAGCAAATGCAGGATATTCGAAATAACCTTAGCGGCGATTTTACCCACAAGGTTAAAGAGCTTAACCGAGTTACTGCGGTGCTACTCGGCCCCCGAAAAGCCCCCAGTAATGCGAGGCTAAAATTGATCGTATGGGCCACGTTTGTATTATTCCTCCTGATCACCATAGCAGCGGTTTGGTTTAAAGACCCGGAATTTAAGGCCTATGTAGAGAATATCTCTCCCATGTTTTACTACTTTTTGGGTGCCGGTTTCGTTTTCGCGCTGATAGATGGCGCCATTGGCATGTCGTACGGTGTTACCTCAACCACATTTTCATTATCAATGGGTGTCCCTCCCGCTTCTGCAAGTATGGGTGTTCATTTGTCCGAGATCATGAGCAATGGTATTGCCGGCTGGATGCATTACCGCATGGGCAATGTGAACTGGAAGTTGTTTAAACTTTTATTGCTCCCCGGTATTATTGGTGCGGTTACAGGGGCTTACCTGCTATCCTCATTAGAGCACTATGCCAGGTATACCAAACCTGCTGTATCCGTATATACACTCATATTAGGTATCGTGATATTCAAAAAGGCACTGAGCCTTAGAAAGAAGCGTACTGAGGGAAAGATCAAACGTATATCGCTTTTAGGCTTGGGTGGGGGCTTTATTGATGCCGTTGGCGGCGGCGGCTGGGGCTCCATCGTATTATCGACGTTGATAGCCGGCGGGCGTCATCCGCGTTTTTCTTTAGGTACGGTGAAGTTGTCACGCTTTTTTATAGCGCTGATGGGCTCTTTAACGTTTATCACCATGCTTAAAAGCACGCATTGGGATGCCGTAGCAGGTTTAGTTATTGGCAGCGCGTTAGCCTCGCCAGTAGCGGCCAAGATCTCAAACAAAATATCGGCAAAAGCGATCATGATGGCCGTTGCTGTTATAGTAGTTGCAATCAGCATTCGCAGTATTGTTAATTTTTTATTGAAGACATTTTAAAGTGGCAGATACTTCTTACATATCGCAACTGGTAAAAGATAAAGACCCTATGGCGGCGTTGCAGGCTTTGGCCGCGCTGTTTCCGGGAGAGATCGTTTTCTCAACCAGTTTTGGCTGGGAAGACCAGGTGATATCGCACATGATATTCACCAATGATGTCCCCATTAAGGTTTTTACTCTGGAAACCGGCCGTTTGTTTCCAGAAACCTACTATGTGTGGAACCGTACCATGGAAATATATAACCAGCCCATATACGCTTACTACCCTGATAATAACAAGTTGGAAGCGATGGTAAATGCTAAAGGCCCAAGCAGCTTTTATGAATCTGTAGCTAACCGTAAGGAATGCTGTGGTATCAGGAAGATAGAGCCGCTTCATCGCGCCTTAAAAGGGAATCAGTGCTGGATAACCGGCATACGTGCAGAGCAATCGCCCAACCGTGAAGAAATGAGCGATGTGGAATGGGACGAGGTTAACCAGCTAATCAAGTTCCACCCTATTTTCTCATGGACATTAGATGATGTGAAAGCTTACATCAAACAATACAATATACCATACAATACATTGCATGACAGGGGTTTCCCAAGCATAGGCTGCCAGCCCTGCACCCGTGCGGTACAACCTGGAGAGGATTTCAGGGCCGGCCGCTGGTGGTGGGAAGACCAAAGTAAGAAAGAATGTGGCCTGCATGCAGCTACTTTAAATGATTTAAAAGAATGAGCAGAAACCGTTTAGATTACCTGGACGAATTAGAGGCCGAGGCTATATATATTTTGCGCGAAGTTGCCGGGCAGTTTGAAAAACCTGCACTGCTGTTTTCCGGTGGGAAAGACTCCATTACACTGGTGCACCTGGCAATTAAGGCCTTTAGGCCGGGTAAGTTCCCTTTTCCGCTGGTACATATTGATACCGGCCACAACTTTGAAGAAACCATCCAGTACCGTGATGAAATGATCGCGCGTATCGGCGAAAAACTGATCATCGGTCATGTGCAGGATAGTATTGATGAAGGTAAGGTGATAGAGCAAAAGGGTAAAAATGCCAGTCGGAATGCATTACAAACCGTAACGCTGCTGGACACTATTGCCAAGCATGGCTTTGACGCCTGTATAGGTGGTGCCCGCCGCGATGAGGAGAAAGCCCGTGCCAAGGAACGCATTTTTTCGGTACGTGATGAGTTTGGCCAGTGGGATCCAAAACGCCAGCGCCCCGAGCTTTGGAATATCTACAACGGTAAGATCCACAAAGGCGAGAACGTACGCGTGTTCCCCATAAGTAACTGGACGGAACTGGATGTGTGGAATTACATCCGCAGGGAAAACATTCCCTTGCCTACCATTTACTTTGCGCATCAGCGCGATTGTATCACCCGTAACGGCCAGCTAATGGCGGCATCGCCATTCCTGAATATGGATGAAGAAGATGTAGTCACACGTAAAAACGTCCGCTTCCGCACCGTAGGTGATATGACCTGTACCGCAGCGGTTGAATCATATGCTTTTGAGATAGATGATATCATCAACGAGATAGCCGAATCAAAAATAAGCGAGCGCGGCGCCCGCATGGACGATAAAGTAAGCGAGGCGGCTATGGAAGAGAGAAAAAAAGGGGGATATTTTTGATTTTAGATATGCGGTTTAAGATTTCGGATTTAGTCTTTTCGTAAAACCTGAATTCAAAAATTTAATCAAGCAAAAAAATCTAAAATCGTAAATCTAAAGTCCAATAATGTAGACTGATAAAGTTTTCATCAATCTAAAATCGTAAATCTAAAATCTGAAATCCAATAATGGATATACTAAAATTTATAACGGCAGGTAGTGTTGATGACGGTAAGAGTACGCTTATAGGCAGGTTGCTATATGATAGCGACGCCATACTGGCCGACCAGTTGGAAGCCCTGCATGCATCTAACCGTAAAAATGATGATGGTACCATCGACCTGGCTATTTTAACCGACGGCCTCAAAGCCGAGCGTGAGCAGGGCATCACCATTGATGTGGCCTATAAATACTTCGAGACCGATAAGCGGAAATTTATTATTGCCGATGCTCCAGGTCATATCCAGTATACCCGTAACATGGTTACAGGTGCCAGCAATGCCGATCTGGCTATTATCCTGATTGACGCGCGTAAGGGCGTGGTTGAGCAAACTACGCGTCACTCCTTTTTGGTATCGCTGCTGCAGATCCAGAAAGTGGTTATCGCCATCAATAAAATGGATATGGTAGATTATAGCGAAGATACATTCAACAGTATCGTTGCTGATTATCAAAAGATAGCTGCGAAGTTAGGTATAACAGATGTTACCTTTATCCCGGTGAGCGCGCTCAAGGGCGACAATATTGTTTATCCATCTACTACAATGAGTTGGTATACAGGTGATAATCTATTACAACATTTGGAAACCGTTGAGGTAAACCGCGATAACACAGCTGCTCATGCTCGCCTGCCGGTACAATGGGTGGTGCGCCCGCAAACTGATGAGCTGCATGATTATCGCGGCTATGCCGGCCGTGTAGCCAGCGGTGCTTTTAAGGTGAACGATAAGGTAACTATACTGCCATCGGGCTTTACTTCTACCATATCTAAAATAGAGATGTATGATAAAGAGCCGGCAGAGGCCTTAGCGGGCATGTCGGTAACGGTTCATTTAAAGGATAACATCGATATCAGTCGTGGCGACCTGATCGTGAACAGCGCCGGAGAGCCGCAATTGAGCAGCGCCATTGAAGCCGACCTGTGCTGGATGGATACCCGAGGCTTAGACACTTCGCTAACTTACCTGGTACAACATAACACCAAAACGGTGCGTTGCAAAATACGCGAGATACTTTACAAGGTGAATATCAACACCCTTGAAAAGGATTTTGATGAAGATTTTAAACTGAATGATATAGGCCGTGTGGTCATCAAAACTGCTGAACCCTTGGCTTTTGACCCTTACCAGGAAAACAAAGCGAATGGTGGCGCCATCATCATCGATAGCCGTACCAACGTTACGGTAGGCGCATTAATGCTCAGGCAATCAGCAGAGTAAAAACAATGTTTAAGTTAAACAGGTAAGACGTTTCGCCTGGTGATATTTTCCACCAGTTCGGTTACCCGTTTAATAACATCCGGCGGAGAGATAATTTCTGCCTGGTCGCCGAACATTAAAAACCAGCGGGCAATATAACCGGGCGATGTGGTTAAAAATGTCATCTCTACCTGGTCGCCCGCGTCAACTTCAGATACAAAGCCGTTATAGTATTTCTGCTCGTTAATGTAGGGCAGCATCTTTTTGTCAACCCGTATGATGATGGTTTCCAGATGATGCTCGGAAGCAGTTTGCGCAATATAATCCTTCAATAAAGGGTGCTTGCCTTCAAATTTACTATCAGTAATATTTAATTCTCTGATCCTGTCGAGCCGGAAATCACGGTAATCGCTGCGCAAACGGCAATAAGCGATAAGGTGCCAGTAACTATCCAGGTAAAAAATGCCAACGGGTTCTATTTCACGCCTGCTGTAGGTTTGCATATACCCGGCCAGGTATTCAATACAAAGCACACTTTTGTTAATGATGCCGTTAAGAATGGTTTGGATATGATCCTGATTGTCTATTTGCCGCTGCGATCTACTTTTTAATACCTCGATGCTACCTTCCATGGTATCCAGCAGGTCTTTTTCAGCGGTTTTCAATATCGCCCTTATTTTATACATGGCCGACCGGTGGTGGGCCGTAGTGGAAACATCCGTTAATTTTTCTACAAATTTTTCGGCCGTTAAAAAGGCTGTTGCTTCTTCACGCGTAAACATAATGGGCGGCAAACGGTACCCATCAACCAGTGAGTAGCCAATACCGGCTTCGCCAATTACCGGCACACCAGCTTCTTCCAGTGTGCGTATGTCACGGTATACGGTTCTAAGGCTTATTCCAAAGCGCGAGGCAATATCCCCGGCCTTTACCACTCTGCGCGATTGCAATTGTATAAGTATAGCCGAAATACGATCAATACGGTTCATGCCTCAAATTAAGCAAAAAACTAACTACCTTAGTAAAAATCTTAAATACCTATGGCAAGCGATACCGACGATAAGATAATCACCTTTGAGCGTTATTATGACCCAATGCTGGCGCATATTGTGCGTACCCGCCTGGAAGATAACGGTATACCCTGTTTTATTGCTGATGATAACGTGATTGCCGCCAACCCGCTTTTAAATACTGCCGTTGGGGGCATTAAGCTCAAAATATTTGAACGCGACCTGGAACGTTGCCGCGAAATACTTGCAGGTGAGCCTGACCTGCATGAACAAGACCATGTGGAAACAGATGAACACGACCAGGCCGTAGTTTGCCCCTATTGCGCCTCTACCAATGTAACTCATCTGCAACAGGACGGAGGCGGCTCTGGCTTGCTGTCTGCATTAACCAGTATGTTCACATTTAAAGGTCCGGAACAGTGGCATTGCAACAATTGCCAGCAGAATTTTGATTAAGCGTTTTAAACCCAATTATTCGTGTAGAGGAATTAGCTATAAACAATAATTGTATAAAAACTGATACATTAGCGCTACTCTATTGGCTATTGTTATATTTAACGTCATGTTTAACCGCCGTAAATTTTTAAAACTTTCTGCCGCAACCGCTTCTGTAGCTGCTATTTCAAGATCTGTTAAAGCAAAAAGCATAGATGCACCAGTACCCACTAATTACCCCATAGTCATTTCTACCTGGGATTTTGGCGTAGCTGCCAATAAGGAAGCATGGAAAGTTTTACAAAAAGGCGGCCGGGCGGTTGATGCCGTTGAGGCGGGTGTGCGCGTACCTGAAGCCGACATGCATAACCATACGGTTGGCCGTGCAGGTTACCCCGACAGGGATGGCCACGTGACGCTTGATGCGTGCATTATGGATGAGTATGGTAACTGCGGTTCTGTAGCAGCTATAGAAAACATCGCGCACCCTATTTCTGTAGCCCGTTTAGTGATGGATAAAACACCTCACGTAATGTTGGTTGGCGATGGCGCCCGACAGTTTGCCATTGAACAGGGTTTTAAAGCCGAAGAACTATTAACGGATGAATCACGCAAAGCCTGGAAAGAATGGCTTAAAACAGCCAAGTATTCGCCGGTAATGAATATCGAAAACAAGCAACGTACGCAGGGCAGCAAGTACAACCACGATACCATAGGTATGCTGGCGCTTGATGCCAAAGGAAATATCAGCGGTGCCTGTACTACCAGCGGCATGGCGTTTAAAATGCATGGCCGTGTAGGCGACAGCCCTATTATTGGTGCCGGCTTATATGTTGATAACGAAGTTGGTGGCGCTACCTCTACCGGCGTTGGTGAGGAGGTGATACGTAATGTGGGTAGTTTCCTGGTGGTTGAACTAATGCGCCAGGGCTATTCGCCTGAGAATGCCTGCAAAGAAGCCGTACAACGTATTATTAAAAAGAAGCCCGAAATAGCCAAACAGATACAGGTAGGTTTCCTGGCCATCAATAAAAAAGGCGAATATGGTGCTTATGCATTACAAGATGGCTTTTCATATGCCGTGTGCGACCAAAACAAACAGGACCTGCTTGTTCCCGGTAAGTTTTTTTACAAAGACGCTAACCATAAATAAACAACAGCTACAAATAGCTCACTAAAACTTATTTGATACTAATGAGTTTTAAATGCTTGTTGCCTTATTTTCTCTATGATTTCTGAACAATCTCAACATATCAAACTCGAAGTATGCGCCAACTCGGCAACGTCAGCCATAGCGGCTCAGGAAGGCGGCGCCATTCGTGTTGAACTTTGTGAAAATCTTGCTGAAGGAGGCACTACTCCATCCATTGGGCAGATATTACTGGCCCGCAAGCATTTGAACATCCAGCTTTATGTGCTTATACGTCCCCGTCGAGGAGATTTTTTGTATAGCGACCTGGAGTTTGAGATCATGAAGGCGGATATTATCAGTTGCGCTGATGTAGGTTGCGATGGTGTGGTAATTGGCATGCTTAAACCTGACGGTAGTATTGATAAAGAACGCTGTAAGCAACTGGTTGATTTGGCCACCCAGCGTGGCTTAGGCGTAACCTTCCACCGTGCGTTTGACATGTGTAATGATCAGTTGCGGGCTTTAGAGGATATTATTGACATAGGCTGCGAGCGTATACTCACTTCGGGTGGAAAAACAACGGCTATGGAAGGTGCTACGCACCTGGCCAGCCTAGTTGATAACGCCGCCGGCCGTATCACTATTATGGCGGGTAGCGGTATTACTGAAAGTAACGTGGCCCACCTGGTTCATTTCACCAAAGTTACCGAAGTACACTCATCAGCCAGAAGCAGCAAAAAAAGCGGCATGCAATATAAAAATGATCATATTTTAATGAGCGTTGGTATGGCAGATGAATTTAGCCTCGATTTTACAGACGCCGATAAGGTGAGACGTATATTGGCTGAAGCTAATAAATAGCCTTACACCAATAGTTTAAAATATCGTTACCGGCAAAACAACCTCAACCCTGTTACGCCCGGTGCCTCCAAAAATATCAGCATCAAGTAATCGGCTGTAACGTATGCCGAAAGATACCGCGCCCTGGTTGAACCAGCGGGTATCAAAGAAAATAGCGCCACCAGCCGACCTGAAATCGCCTTTGAACTTAACACCGCTTACAAATAAGTTATCAGCCGTGGCGTGTGTATAGTCGAAAAACAAATTGCCGCGTAAACGCAAAAAGTATATAATGTTACCCAACCCGGCATCCGGGTAAGCCAAAGGAAAATGATAGTTGGCAGCTATGCGCTGCATGCGGTCGAGGCTTTCCGCCGTATAACCGTATGAGAACGGAAAATCATTAGAGAAGCCTATCGTGTTATTTTTACCTTTTTGTTGATAGGCGCCGCTGATCACGAGGCTATGGTTTATAGACATCCCGGGCAGATAAAGTGAGCCAACCGCCAATAACTGCGATGCCTCCTTACCCCGCAGAGCTGTTTTGTAGTTAACCGTTAAACTTTGTGCAAAGCGGGGATTAATTTGCTGACGTGCCTGCTGTATCTGGTGGCTAAAGTTAAACGTATTGCTCACGTAGGTATAATCGCCATCTTTAAACATGCTACGATAGGCTTGCTGAAAGGTGTTACGGCTATAATTGATACTGCTTCCTACAGAAAAACGTGTATAATCTTTCCCTGCACTTAAATTAAATGGCAATTGCAGGCCCGCCTGTAATGTGGTTTCATTATAGTAAATACTATTGCCTTTATAAAATCCACGACGGTCTATGATATAACTTCCCCCTGCAGAAATATAGGGAAATAAGCCTCCGTAAGTAGCCTCGTACCCTATTTGCTTGTAGCCCTCATCGCGGTTGTAGTTAAACAGCAGGCTGGATTGCAGCGTGTTCAATATATTCTGCCCGGCAAGTTCAAGTGAATAGTTGGGGTCGTTAATGGTTGGGAATATGCTATGAAAGTTGAACAAGCCATGCGCTTTGCTGTATTTTGTCTCTGCAAACTGCTGCGGTTTCGCATCATTAAGAAAATGGCTTGCGCTATCCCTTTCAAGTGCCGCAATGCCCATATCAGAGGGCTTAACGCTCAATGGTGTTGCAATTAGCTTAATACTATCTAAGGCTGTTTGCTTTACCTGGTACCCGTTTGCTGTGAATGTGGTAAAAGCCATCCTGGCATTAGATAAGTTCGGTTGGTAGTATCCTATCAAACCTTTTGGAGCTCCCGCTATGCTAAACACTTGCCGGGTTTTAATATTTATAGCAAAAAGCTCATCGTTTTTGCCATTGGTTTTACTGAAATATACGGTATCACCTTTAACCTGCGGAAACGCAACCGGCTCGTAACTGAATGGCAATAGATAGGTGTTGCTGCCGGTTTTTGTATCTATCATAGCAAGGCTCATCTCACCCTTGTTGTTTCGTACAGCGGCTATGATCTGGCCTGCACCGTAAAATTTAGGGTAGGTATAAAACAGGTGGTCAGGGTTTGGAATGCCGGTGAGCAGTTTGCCACTTTGTGCATCAAGCAAATATAACTTGCTTAGTCCCGTTGCAGGTACATCTACAGCAACTATGGTTTTGTTATCACCGCTGAATGACGGTGCAAAGTATTTGGTTTTCCGTGTAAGTAAACGTTCTTTACCGGTTGCGACATTTAAAACGCGCAATTCCCCATAGTTTCGATACCCCCAACGCAGATCGGGCCGGTAAGAACTGTATACTATTTCACCATTTCCGTAATTAAAATAGTTGTCATTGGTTACGCTTTCTACAGCGATCGACCTTTCTTTCCTACCCTCCCGGATCACAAACATTGGTATATGGTTGTATGCAGTACGCAGGTAGACCAAAGTGCTATCATTCACATAAGCCGGATACTCTTCATCAGCCACAAAGTGTTTGCTTTTTAATTTTACCCGTGCGTCATCTTTATATTCTTCCTTAAAATAATCAAGGGCACTATTGCGATACCCGGTATAGTTTTGTCCCGAATACTTTTTGATTGCTCCTTGCAATGGATAAAAAACTCCTTTGAAAGCCGCTGCATCATGTGTAACATTTTTCCAGAACACATCACCATATTTTTCGCGCCCGTAAGCTACCATCATGTAACCCAACGGATAATGATTGGGCGTAAAATCGAGGTATGAGCCGTTGCGAAGCTTCATCCAGCTATAATCCTTCCCGGCCGCCCAAAGTGAACGATAGCCATTAAAGAAATATGGCAGCCTGCCCCTGCCCTGGTTGCTTACCAGCGTTTCATTAAACACGGCATCGCCTTCAAAGAACCAGTCAGGCACCGTCATGGCGTTGCCCAGGGCTTGCCCGCCTTCGCCAAATACCACCCGAAGCACCCGCGAGAAGCCTACATTAAAATTATTGTATTGCTGCACGTGTCTAAACTCATGTATGGCCAGTTGCTGCCACCAGGGCAGGCTGCCAACATCAAAACTATTTTGCGATGGTGTTAAGTAAAATTCGCTCCGGAAAGGCGCTAATCCCACGTACGCGTTTGATACCGTGGTTTGGTTCTGCAGCACAATGTTTACCTGCCTTTGCTTAAAACCAATGGTCGGCTTTATCAGGTTGTTCATCTGCATAATGGTAGCCGCCACATGCTGTGCCACACTATCCATCCCTTGTGAAAATATCACCCGCGTTTCAGGAGTTTTTATTTGCTTCCATTTGATGGATGGCGGGTTACCGCCAAATTGTTGCGCTTTGGCAAACGTGACAGTTAACAATAACAGGGGCAGCAATAATCGCTTCATCAAATGGTGAAAGTAATAATTTGCTATTTATTTTTAGTTGAGTCGATCTTTAAGGATTGATAATTTATATAAATACACTATCAGTAGTCTATACATGGATACAAAAAATATAAAAGAACCTATAATGAATAGTACAAAAGCTGGCACCAATAATGTTAACTCGTTTTCAATTGAATCTGGTGAAAGTTTGACTTCCTTTTGAAAAATAGTCATATAATATAAAAATGCAGACAATAGTAAAGTCACGCCGGCCATAACACAATTACCAGCTATGCTAACAAGGGTTTCTGAATTTTCTTTGTCATTGTTTCTGTCTAAAGCGGTGCTCCAACTGAATATAACGCTGGCTAAAGAAAATTGTGCAACTACACCATAAGTTATTAATTTTTGCACATCTATGACAGTTTTCGTAAAAAAGTAAGTTGTAAACTTCGCAAAATTTCCGCCTACTATGGATATCAAGACAACACCTATTATCGAAAAGAAAATTTTGAAATATCGGATTCTAAAAATTATCGAAAATGTCAATTTTAATATAGACCAAACTCCTTTTAATCCCTTTTTTATTTGAATCATGATTTTAAATATAAATAGAAATTTCAATATCGTCTAAAATCGTAAATCCGAAATCCAAATGACACTCCTTGCCCTAAAACTAAGTACATTTGCCCTGTAAAATTTTACCATGGCTAAAGTTTCTATTAACCTGGCAACGGGTTCTATACAAAAAGAAGATATTATTGTAGGCATTGATTTGGGTACTACCAATTCGCTGGTCGCATTTATCGACCCGGATAAAAACCCTCGTGTGATAAACGACGCGGGTAAGGGCGTGTTGGTACCATCGGTGGTGCATTTTAGCCCTACGGGCGATATTACGGTTGGTAACGAAGCCAAAGAATTCCTGATCAACGATCCGCAGAACACCATATTTTCTGTTAAACGTTTACTGGGCCGTTCTTATGCCGATGTAAAAGATTATCAAAGTTTTTTCAGCTATAAAGTGATAGATGATGATACCGAAAGCCTGGTAAAAATCAAGGTAGGTGATAAGTTTTATACCCCTATCGAGCTATCCGGCCTGATATTAAAAGAACTAAAAGAGCGTGCCGAGCACGCGCTAAAAACAAACGTTACCCGTGCGGTGATAACCGTCCCGGCATATTTTAACGATTCGCAACGCCAGGCAACCCGCGATGCAGGTAAACTGGCCGGGCTGGATGTATTACGCATTGTTAACGAACCTACCGCTGCAAGTTTAGCTTACGGACTGGGCTTAAACCCCGAAGAAACTAAAACCATTGCCGTGTATGACCTGGGCGGTGGTACTTTTGACGTTTCCATCTTACAGATACAGAATGGCATCTTCGAGGTGCTGTCTACCAATGGTGATACCTTCCTGGGTGGCGATGATTTTGACCGCGCTATTGCCGATTACTGGATCGAGAAAAACAACCTCGATAAAACTGAACTGGCTAATAACCGTGAACTAACTCAGGCCCTCCGCTTAAAGGCTGAAGAAGCTAAAAAAGCGTTCTCTCACCAAAGTGTATTTAATGAGCAGTTGGGCGATATCTGGTGTACGATTGACCGCAATACTTTTGAAGAACTCATCCTTCTGAAAGTAAAACAAACCATTACCAGTTGCCAAAACGCGCTTAAAGATGCTAAACTTACTGTTGCTGATATTGACGAAGTGGTTATGGTAGGTGGCAGCACGCGTACAGCTTTGGTAAAGAAAATGGTATCGGAGTTTTTTGATCGTAATGTGCACGATGACTTAAACCCAGATGAAGTAGTTGCGCTTGGTGCAGCCATACAAGCCGATGTTTTAGCAGGTAACCGCAGCGATATTTTGCTGTTGGATGTTACGCCGCTCTCGTTAGGTATTGAAACCATGGGTGGTTTGATGGATACCATTATTCCGCGCAACTCAAAAATCCCTACCAAAGCGGGCCGTCAATACACCACCTCTAAAGATGGCCAGGTTAATATGAAAATTGCTGTTTACCAGGGCGAGCGCGACCTGATCAAAGAAAACCGAAAACTGGCAGAATTTGAGTTGAAGGGTATACCTGCAATGCCTGCAGGTTTCCCGAAGGTTGATATTAACTTTATCCTAAATGCCGATGGTATACTTAAAGTACAGGCCATTGAGCTTAGGAGTGGCGTTAAACAGGAAGTGGAAGTTAAACCGGCTTACGGCATTACCGATGACCTGGTTGAGCAAATGCTAATGGACAGCATTACCAACGCCAAAGATGATGTTAACGCCCGCATGCTGATCGAAGCCAAGACCGAAGCGGAGCAGATGATCTACACCGTTGAGCGTTTCCTCGAAAAGAACGGCCAGCTATTATCTGAACAGGAAACTAACGACACCAAACAATACACTGAAGCCCTGAAGGCTGCCCTATCATCAGGCGACAAAGACCTTATCCACGCTAAAATTGATGAGCTGAATAACCTTACCCGCCCATTTGCAGAACGGGTTATGGATGTGGCTATCGCGACGGCTATGAAAGGTAAGAGTATTGATGGTGCGGAAGAATAACCTTTAGTATATCCCAGAAGCTTTTTTGCTGACAGAAAAAAACAACCTGTCATTCTGAGCGATAGCGAAGAATTTAATGTACGTTATACAAGTCGTAGATCAGATGCTTCGCTATCGCTCAGCATGACAGGAGTATATCATGTAGCAACGAAGCACCTTTCTTTTCAAATTCCTTCAAAACTCATCCAATTAAAATGCGTTATTTGTAGCAATCTATAAACTAAAGCACTTGAAAAACATCTTAAAATTTGCCGCAACCATATGCTGTGCGGCTCTATCATTTACCGCATCAGCACAAACAACCCAGCCGGATAGCACGCTTAAGGCGGCTAAACTCGATACCGCACGATACGACTCTTTAATGGTTCATTTGGCAAACGGCGATAAAACAGGTAAATGGCCCGTGAAAAACGCGCCTTACCCCAAGCCCGGCGCTATTTTACCATTTTACAGGGTAGTAGCTTATTATGGCAACATGTATTCTAAAAATATGGGCGTGCTTGGCCAGTATGAACCATCTGTGATGAGGGATAAACTAAAAGCCGAACTCAAAAACTGGGAAGCCGCGGATCCCAAGATTCCGGCTAAACCGGCCCTGCACTACATATGTGTGACCGCCCAGGCTGATGCCGGAAGTAACGGCTTGCATAACCTGCGCATGCCCTTTAGCCAGATAGACAAAGTGATTGAGATGGCTAAGCCACTTAATGCCCTGGTTTTTCTGGATATACAGGTTGGCTACAGCACCGTACAGAAAGAACTGCCTTTGTTAGAGAAATATCTAAAAATGCCCAATGTACATTTCGGCATCGACCCCGAATTTTCTATGAAGGAAGGCAGTGTACCAGGTAAACGTATAGGCACTTTTGACGCGGATGATATTAACTATGTAACCAAATACCTAAGCAAACTTTGCGACAAGTACAACCTTCCGCCTAAAATATTTGTGGTGCACCGCTTTACTAAGCGTATGGTAACCAACTACAAAAACATTAAGTTAGACAGCAATATCCAATTTGTAATGGATATGGATGGCTGGGGTGGCCCTGATTTGAAGAAAGGTACATACAAGTATTTTGTTGCCGCTGAACCCGTACAGTTTACGGGCTTTAAGCTTTTTTATAAAAACGACATTAAAAAGGCGCCAAACAGAATGCTGACACCTAAAGAAGTATTGAGCCTGCAACCCGCTCCCATTTATATCCAGTACCAATAGCTAAATAATAAAAAATCCCCTTTCGGGGATTTTTTATTATTACTTAGTTACTTCATTAATAGCTTCCTGTTCCTTTAGGGCAGCGATGTTGTTTTTGTCGCTAAACTCTTCTGTTTGACTGGCAAAATCATCTAATATGCTGCTAATGGTATCCAGGTTGTCTGATACACGCTGGTGCATATCAGGCAGGTCTTTTTCTAATCGTTTGTTACCAAGGTCAAGGTTATCTACCTCTATCTTGGTGATCTTTTGTATCAACGCCTGATTACTGTTCTTAAGATCTTCCAACTCGTGAACGATCTTTTCCATCAATTCAAACTTTTTTAACTTATCCATACGTATCTGTCTTTAAATATGGTTAGTATAGCCAATACAATGCCAATTGCGTGTAAGTGGTAAATAAAAATGAAAAAGCAGACAGCTCGCCCGTCCGCTTTTTCTGAGAAAAACTAAATTATACCTAAAGAAAATAGAGTCATGTATTGTAATTGATCAATAATCGGTGTATCTGCTTATTTGCCGCTTAGCAGTCCATCCAGCGTAACTGAGGCGTAGTAAATGCCGCCTATAGTAGGCCCTCCGGCATACTGTATGTATCGTTTATTAAATACATTGCTTGCACCTAATTTAAACGTAGCATAGTAAACGGGTACCCGCAGTGTTACCTGTGCATCAACCGTGTGTATTGCCGGTACAGTGCCTGTTACCAGAGGGCTTTCCCATAAATATGCCCGCTGCCATTTGTACACCACGTTGAAACCGAAATTTTTAACTACTTCACGGTTACCGAAAGAGAAATTACCACTCCACTCAGGTGTATTGAAACCGGTAACAAAAATATCTGATGCCTGCTGCGCTTTCAGCTTATTGAAACTTACGTTGCCCGATACAGTATAGCGTTTATAGAAATTATAGGTTAACCCGGCCGATGAACCGTAATTGTGATATACGTTTTTGGCATTCGTATACACACGGTACCGGCTTTGCCCCTGGCTGGCCGCGTTATTAGCGGTAGCGGTTGTTGGGTCGCGGTTAATGTCGAGCATGGCTAAAACCGCTGCATCAGTACCTACTGTGGTGCCGTTAGGTACAAAAACCTGCACCTGGCCTAAAAAGCCATCATAACGGTTGGCGTAGGCATCTATATCAAAAAACACCTTGTTATCTAAGAAAATACCTTTATAACCTACTTCATAGGATGTTATTTGTTCAGGCCGGGCTTTTGGCAAGTCGGCCACCTGCAAAAGACTTCTGTTCTTTAAAGCTGTAGCATCGTCGCCTGTCGCAGATTGCGCCTTAACCGCGGCATTAAAAGCCGTAACAGATTGTTGCGTGTAGCTGTTGTTTAGATAGCCTAAACCATCGTTAATAAATTCGAGGCTGCCAACGCGCTTAACGCGCCCATTATTTACATATGATAAAGCCTCAAATAACGACGGGAAGCGATATCCGTTCTGGAACGTAAATCTGAAATTGTGATTGGTATTTGGCGAGTAAACCGCGGCCAGCCTCGGTGTAAACTTCGGATCGAAGTAGGGGTTGTAATCCCATCGTACTGAACCGAATAACTTGAGCTTTTCCTCAAAAAAGGTCTTGGTTACTTGTGTAAATGCTCCGTATTTCTTATAGATCACATTATTACCAAAGCTGCCATCGGCAAGCGGCTTGTTACGGTCGGCAATAGAGCGAGTGAAATCTACAAAGTTGTTTCCATCGGGAATAATGGAGTACACGCGTACATCTCCGCCCACAAGGAGATCCACAAACTTCACTTTTTTACTAAGATCCCATTGTGCGTCGGCATTATACATGTGGCTTTTTTGCAATAAAGCCGCGCCGCCTGTTACCGGTGCATCAGGAATAAGGCTTGATTTAATATCCCAGTTATTAATGCCGATAATGGTTTTGCGCAGGGCATCAAAAGCCGGGGTGCCGGGCTCCACCCTCCCGGCATCAGCGGCGGTGCGCGCTGCCTGTGTGGCAGCGGCAAGGTTAGCAGAGGTCAGTCCACCATTGGCATTAGCATAAGCCGTTAACGCGTTTTTGTAAGTTGTAGCCCATACGCTGTTGCTGGCATGGTTCAAATCAAGATTATCTGCAAGCGGCTTTACGTTAAAAGAATTACCTGTATTTTCAATCGACTCATACGCCCTCGCCAAAAAATCAGTCCCTTTTAACTCCAGTTTATGGTTTTGTACCGTAGCGCCATTTAACGATATTTTATTACCCCGCTGAAAAACGCCGTCCATACGGCCATAACGGTAGGTATAAGATAACTGCAGGTCAGGCGTAAATTTATAGGCCAGCGTTCCGTCGAGTTTAAGGTTGGTTACCTTAGGGTCAACCAGGTCCACCTCGTTATACCCGGTACGGGCCACGGTAAGGTTAGGCCTTGCAACCCCATTTACAGTAATACCTTTAATAGATACGGTGTTGCTGCCGGCAAGCGCGTCGTCGCCGTATTTGTTCCAGCCATCATATGCCGCGTTGTTTGCACCTGTTAATTCCGGATAAGCAGGGTTTGCTGTTTTAAGGTTACCTGGGTTTTGGTCTATACGGGTATTCGATTGCCAGTCGGTACCGGTTAGGTAACTGGCATTAACCTTAAA
The DNA here is from genome assembly GCF_002288635.1 of Mucilaginibacter sp. MD40. Taxonomy (GTDB): domain Bacteria; phylum Bacteroidota; class Bacteroidia; order Sphingobacteriales; family Sphingobacteriaceae; genus Mucilaginibacter. The sequence continues at coordinate 3,107,874 of NZ_NRSW01000001.1, forward strand.
TGCAAACTTGTTGTTCCAGGCCTTTGCGTAACGTATAGCTGTTTCGTTGATGGTGCTGGGGTCCAAACCAATACCGTCTACATGATTCACTCCCGTGCGGTGATAAAAGCTCAATCCCTGTGTTTTAAAAGGATCTTTGGTAAATAAGTTAGATAACCCGTTGATAGCGTTGGTACCATATAGCGCGGCAGCGGCGCCCGGCGTTATCTCCAGGCTGGCGATATCCAACTCAGTTGGGCCTATGGCATTACCCAGCGGCACGCCCAGGGTTGCCGATTGCATATCCACACCATCAACCAGTTGCATAAACCTGAAATTATTGGGGCTGTTAAACCCGCGTGTGTTAGGCACTTTAAGCGTGATGCTGGTGGTGGTCATTTGTACGCCCTTCACATTCTCCAGCGCATCATAAAAGCTGGGGCCCGGCGATTGCTTTAAAGCGGTTATGCTCAGTTTTTCAATAGCTACGGGTGACCTCAATAGCTTTTCCTCCCGGCGCGAAGCGGTTACTACCACCTCGTTAATTAATAATGATTGCGTAGTTAGCTGAATGTTTACCGCGCTGCCTGCATTACGGATAACAAACTCCTGCGCCTGATAGCCAACAGCGCTAAATTTTAATGTAAAAGGGAATTTGGCGTTAGTGGTTAAGGAAAAACGGCCGGCACTATCTGTTGAAGTACTGTATTGAGTACCTTTAACCGTTACTGTTGCAGCTACAAGAGGCTGGCCATGATCGTCTTTTACGGCACCGCTCAATACATAACTGCCATTGAGTTGTGCCACGGCAGCCATCGGTGCAAATGATATAATAAGTATAGTAAGTTTGAGTAAACTTTTAAAAGATTTCATGAATTGGGTTGGGGTATATGTGTATGAAAGTGATATGGTTAATTGCCGTGTGTAAAATCAACGACAGCAACAACAGGCAACCGGGAGCTGCATGGTTCTTTTAAAGTTCAATGAAAAGGAGTAAAATTTATACATTGTCTATAGAATTACTCGACAAAAATATAATTTGTTTTAATCCTGACAAAAAAATTATGAAAAATCAGGTTTTTAAAGTTTAAGACACAAGGTTTTACGTGTTTAACAGCATAATTTGCTATAATTGTCTACTAAAATTATATACATTAATGTCCTTCCCCTACCGCCGTATCATTGTAAAAATTGGATCGAATGTAATTACACAGGCTGATGGCCTGCCTGATCATGCACGTTTGGCACACCTGGTTGACCAGATCGCCGAGATAAAAAAGCAAGGGATTGAAGTGATCCTCGTATCATCAGGCGCGGTGGCTTCGGGGCGAAGCATGATCAAAATAACTGAAAAGGCCGACGCGGTAGCAGCCAGACAATTGCTGGCATCTGTTGGCCAGGTAAAGCTTATTAATACCTACTCTGCCTTATTTGAACGCCACCAGATAATATGTTCGCAGGTACTGGTAACTAAAGAAGATTTCAGGGACAGGACGCATTATTTGAATATGCGCAACTGCATGGAGATCTTACTCCAACACCAGGTAATACCAATAATTAATGAGAACGATGTAGTATCGGTAACGGAGCTGATGTTCACAGATAATGACGAGTTGGCGGGCCTTATCGCTTCTATGCTGAACGCGCAGGCATTAATTGTGCTCACCAACGTAAATGGTATTTACAACGGCGACCCTAAATTACCGGGTGTATCTGTTATTACAGAAGTAAAGAATGGCAACCTCAATTTCGCCTCATTTGTAAGTGCCGGCAAATCGCAGTTTGGCCGTGGAGGCATGATCACTAAATCAACCATTGCACAAAAAGTAGCTAAGCTGGGTATCGCCGTTCACATAGCCAATGGTACTCACAATAACATCCTTACAGATGTGCTGGAGAACAAGGTGGAACATACGCGCTTTGTGCCCGCGAAACTCGCGTCGGGTAAAAAGAAATGGATAGCACATTCCGGAACGATGGCTAAGGGTATAGTGCAGATCAACGATGGCGCTAAACAAGCGCTTACAGGAACCAGGGCAACAAGTTTACTGCCCGTTGGTATTACCAGCGTTCTGGAAGAATTTAAGAAAGGCGAGATCATCAAAATAATTGACCAGGATATGCAACCGATAGGTTGGGGACTGGCAGAATATGGTGCTGAAAAAGCCCGTGAAACCGCGGGCCAAAAGAACCAGCGCCCTTTGGTACATTACAACTATTTATACTTACAGGTTTAACCATGAGCTATCAACTGTATTTTGAAAAAGCGCTGGCAGCATCGCACGAGCCAACTTTAGCTGAACAGCTCATTGCCAGTGTTTTAAATGATATTGCTGATGCCGTTGTTGAACATACTGATTTTCTCTTGCAGGAGAACCAGCGTGACCTGGAACGGATGGATCAGAATGACCCGCGGTACGACCGGCTTAAGCTCACCGCAGACCGTATCAGCGGCATCGCTGCCGATGTACGTAATGTGGCTTCGTTACCACACCCCCTAGGTAAGATTTTACTTGAAAAAAAGCTTCCCAACCAACTGGATATAAAAAAGATAAGCGTTCCACTTGGAGTAGTTGGTGTTATATACGAAGCCAGGCCAAACGTTACTTTAGATGTATTTGCCCTTTGCTTTAAAACCGGGAATGTATGCATATTGAAAGGCGGTAGCGATGCCGATTATTCTAACCGGGCAATCATAAGCATTATACACGCTGTTTTAAATAAACATCATATAAATACCGATAAGGCTATCCTGCTCCCTGCTGACCGCCAGGCTACCGACGCGTTACTGAATGCGGTTGGTTATGTGGACGTATTGATACCCCGTGGCAGTCAATCGCTTATAGATCATGTACGAAGCAACAGTAAAGTACCGGTCATTGAAACCGGCGCAGGTATCGTACACACCTACCTGGATGAAACCGGCGACCTTCAAAAGGCCATACCCATCATTGACAATGCCAAAACCCGCCGGGTAAGCGTTTGTAACGCGCTGGATTGCCTGCTCATCAACAGCAAACGCCTGGGCGATCTGATACACGTCGCCGAACCCTTAGCAAAAAAAGGTGTGGAATTATTTGCTGATAAACGGGCCTTTGAAACGCTTAATGGCCACTACCCTGCTGAGCTGCTTAACGAAGCGCAGTCTTCACACTTTGGTACAGAGTTTTTATCCATGAAAATGGCAATAAAAACTGTCGATACACTTGAGGAGGCTTTGCAACACATTGCTCAGTATAGTTCAAAACACAGCGAGGCCATTATATCAGAAGATGAGTTGAATATCGAGACTTTTCTTACCCGTGTAGACGCGGCCGCCGTTTATGTAAATACTTCAACAGCCTTTACCGATGGCGCGCAGTTTGGCTTAGGGGCCGAAATTGGCATCAGTACCCAAAAGCTACATGCCCGCGGACCTATGGGTTTAGATGAACTCACCAGTTATAAGTGGATAGTAAAGGGTAAGGGACAGATAAGGCAAGGGTAAAAGAGCGGGACTTGTATCCCGCTCCCTTTAATTACACTTCAACAGAGGCGATGCCTTTCTCAAGCGCGGTTTCCTGTATGCCGGGAATTTTCAATCCTTCCGCACGATGGAAACTGATGTTCGTCATCCCCAAAAAGCCAAATACCGTTTTGATGTAAGGCTCGATAAAATCTATGGCTTTAAGGTTGCCTTCCGAGTAAACACCGCCTGATGAGATTGCCACGTACACACGTTTACCCTCAACCAATCCAATCGGTCCGTTTTCCCCATACCTGAAAGTTTTCTGTGCGCGTACGATATGATCTATCCATGCTTTTAAACTTGAGGGGATACTAAAGTTATACATAGGCGCGCCAATCACAATCACATCGGCATCGAATAACTCTTTTAAAGCCTCATCAGAATGCTTTATCGCCTCGGCAAGCTCCGGTGTGTGTTGTTCTGCCGGTGTAAAGAAAGATGCAAGGTGTGCCTCCTCCAGGTGTGGAAAGGGGTATTTCACAAGATCGTGGGTTTTAACTGTGCTACCGGGGTTGGCCGCCAAAAGTTTTTCAACAATCGCGTTGCCCAGTTTAATGCTAACGGATTCGTTGCCACGCGGGCTTGATATCAGATGTAATATTTTCATTTTTCTGCGTTTTTGATACCATGCAAACCTACAGCGCTCTACTATTAAAAAGGTATCACTATCCCAAAGGATAGCACTATCCTTCGGGATAGTTGTTAGTTTTGTAAGTATGTCAACCGGGGTAAAACACATCAGCAACGAATGTAACGGCGCCCTTAGCGCCATAAGAGATACGCTCTACGTGCTGAGCGGCAAGTGGAAAATACAGGTGATCGTTCTGTTGCGCGATGGGCCTATGCGGTTCAATGAATTACAGCGCTCATTAGTGGATATCACACCTAAAGTTTTATCCAAAGAATTGCGCGAACTGGAATTAAATGAGTTTGTTGAACGCAAGGTGTTTAATACTGTACCTGTCACGGTAACCTACGAGATAACGCCCTACGCCGCAACGCTCGACCCTATCATCAACAGTTTACGCGAATGGGGCACCCAACACCGCGCAAGGATAGTGGAGCACATGAAACAGGATAGTAAAGCGTCTGTAAGCAACTAACCATCTATCCAACTATTCACAACTCACCATTTTACCCTATACTGACCTTACCCACAGCCATTATCAATAAGTAAAGCTTATCTTTGCAGCTATTATGAGTAAGCACGGTAGAATCCTGGTGGCCATGAGTGGCGGTGTTGATAGTTCTGTAGCGGCGGTTATGCTGCATGAACAGGGATATGAGGTAATAGGCCTTACCATGAAAACCTGGGACTACGCCTCTGCTGGCGGCAGCTCAAAAGAAACCGGTTGCTGTAGCCTGGATAGTATTAACGACGCCCGTGCATTAGCCGTTGGTTATGGCTTCCCGCATTATATATTGGACATCCGTAACGAGTTTGGCGACTTTGTGATCGATAACTTTGTTGACGAATACCTGGCAGGCCGTACACCGAACCCATGCGTGCTTTGCAATACCCACATTAAATGGGAAGCGCTTCTAAAACGTGCGGATAAACTCGACTGCGAGTTTATCGCGACGGGGCATTATGCCAACATCCGCCAGCAGGATAACGGCCGCTACGTGATATCAAAGGGTATGGACGAAAATAAGGACCAATCCTATGTACTTTGGGGCGTATCGCAGGAGAACCTGGCGCGTACCAAATTCCCTCTGGGTAGTTTCTCTAAGCCCGAGATACGCCAGATGGCGGTTGATATGGGCCAGTTGGAACTTGCCGGCAAAAGCGAAAGTTACGAGATATGTTTTGTGCCTGATAATGATTACCGCGCCTTTCTGCGCCATAAGGTACAAGACTTAGATGAACGTATTGGTCAGGGTAATTTCGTATTGACCGATGGTACAGTTGTGGGTAAACATCAGGGATATCCATACTATACCATAGGGCAGCGTAAGGGTTTAGGTATCGCTTTAGGTCAGCCGATGTTTGTAACTCAGATACAGGCTGATACCAATACGGTGGTGTTGGGCACTGCAGAAGAGCTACAACGTAAGGAAGCCTGGGTGCGTAACCTTAATCTCATTAAATACGAAAGTATTACGGAACCGCTTGCCGCAGTTACCAAGATCCGTTATAAAGATGCAGGTGCCGAAAGTAAAATTGTGCAGATAGGTGACCATATGAAGGTATCGTTTGATCACATGGTATCAGGCATAGCTCCGGGTCAGTCGGCCGTGTTCTATGAAGGAAACGATCTGCTTGGCGGAGGATTTTTGTTGTAGATTGTTGTAAGGTTGAAAAGTTATAAGGTTGTAATGTTAATTCAATCTTAAAGTTGCCGGAAACACATTTTACTTTCAAACTGCAAAAAACAATCAAAACATTTCCCACAAAAAAACCTTTCAACAGTACAGCGTTGCAACTTTTCAACGTTAAAACTTTGCAACCTTACAACTTCCAAACGCGATAAACAATTTGCGTTTCTATTACTTTATGTTTTCTTTGCAAAAAATAAGCGCTTAAATGGCTAAAAACTTACTCATAGTTGAATCACCGGCGAAAGCCAAAACCATAGAAGGATATCTGGGGAAAGACTTTACCGTAAAGTCGAGTTACGGCCATATCCGTGACCTTGTAAAGTCTGAGGACGCCATAGATATCAATAATAACTTTCAACAAAAATATGAGGTACCTGCCGATAAAAAGCAGGTAGTTAGCGAGTTAAAGAAATTAGCTAAAGAGGCAGACATGGTATGGCTCGCATCCGATGAGGACCGCGAGGGAGAAGCCATATCATGGCACTTGTATGAAACACTGGGGCTTAAAGAGCCCGCCACACGCCGTATTGTTTTCCACGAGATAACCAAACCGGCTATTATGCGCGCCATTGAAAACCCGCGCAAAATTGATTACAACCTGGTAAACGCGCAGCAGGCACGCCGTGTGTTAGACAGGTTGGTGGGTTTTGAGTTATCGCCGGTATTATGGAAAAAGGTTAAACCCTCCCTATCTGCCGGCCGAGTACAATCAGTTGCCGTACGTTTGATAGTAGAGCGCGAACGCGAGATAAACAAGTTTAAAAGCGAAGCCGCGTATAAGATAGTTGCCATTTTTGATAAGGGCCGCAACGCTTTTAAAGCCGAGCTTCCCGAAAGGTTTGCTAAGCAGGAAGATGCCGAAAAATTTCTGCAGGATTGCGCTAATGCCGCCTTTAACGTAAACTCTTTAGATACAAGGCCAACCAAACGTTCGCCGGCTGCGCCATTCACTACCTCCACCTTGCAGCAGGAAGCCAGCCGTAAATTGGGTTTTTCGGTAGCGCGCACCATGCAGGTTGCGCAGCGCCTGTACGAATCGGGTTATATCACTTACATGCGTACCGATTCGGTAAACCTGAGTGATACCGCTTTGAACGCCGCTGAAAAAGAGATCACGTCAGCTTATGGAGATAAATACCACCAGCTAAGAAAATATAAAACCAAAAATGCCAGCGCGCAGGAAGCCCACGAGGCCATCCGCCCTACTTATTTTAATAACCATACTATTGATGGTGAAAGTAGCGAGAAACGCTTATATGAACTGATCTGGAAACGTGCCATAGCATCGCAAATGAGTGAGGCACAGTTTGAAAAAACGGTTGCACGCATTGGCATTTCAACCCGTAAGGAGGAACTGGTTGCCAACGGCGAAGTGATGAAGTTTGACGGCTTCCTGAAAGTTTACCTGGAAAGTAACGACGACGACGACGATAACCAAAACGCCGAAGGCGATAACGCCATATTGCCTCCTTTGGCAAAAGGCCAGTCGCTGGAGTTGCAGGAATTAAGCGCTACGGAAAGGTTCTCGCGCCCGCCTGCACGTTACACGGAGGCCAGCCTGGTGAAGAAGCTGGAAGAACTGGGCATTGGTCGTCCATCAACGTATGCACCCACCATTTCTACCATCCAAAACCGTGGTTATGTAGTAAAGGAAGAACGCGAAGGCCGCCAGCGCAACTACCAGGTGTTAACGCTGAGGAATGGCAACATTAACAAGGAAACTAAAACCGAGAACACCGGCGCGGAAAAAGGGAAGCTCTTCCCTACCGATATCGGTGCGGTGGTGAACGATTTCCTGGTACAGCATTTCAATGGCATTGTTGATTTTAACTTTACCGCCAGCGTTGAAAAACAATTTGACGAAATAGCACAGGGCCTTAAGGACTGGACCAAAATGATACGTACTTTCTATGATCCTTTTCATAAGGATGTAGAAAGCACCATAAAAACCGCCGATAAAGCTACCGGTGAGCGCGAATTGGGTGTACATCCCGAGAACGGCAAAAAAGTATCGGTACGTATCGGGCGTTTCGGTCCGTTTGTACAAGTTGGCGAAAACGCCACTGATGAGAAAGACGAAAAGCCGCTTTATGCCAGTTTGCGTACAGGTCAGAGTATTGAAACCATTACGCTCGAAGACGCGCTTGAATTATTTAAGCTCCCTAAAGCCGTTGGTGAATTTGAAGGCAAAGTGATGAAGGTAGCCATCGGCAGGTTTGGGCCTTATATAAGCCATAACGGAGCTTTTGTTTCATTGCCCAAAGAGATCGATCCGCTGGATGTTACCGAAGAACAGGCTATACAACTCATTGAAGACAAGCGTAAAAAAGACGCCGAAAAACTCATTAAAACTTTTGATGAGGACCCCGATGTTAAAGTATTGAACGGCCGCTGGGGCCCATACATTGAGTTTGGTAAACTTAATGTTAAGATCCCGAAGGACAAAGACCCAAAATCGCTCACTTACGAGGAGTGTAAGGCCCTTGCAGATGCCACACCGGCAACGCCGAAAAAAGGACGTTTCGGCAAGGCTGCTCCTGCGAAAGCAACGGCGAAGGCACCTGCGAAGAAAAAGAAGTAATATGTTGGAATGTTGTAAAGTTGGAACGTTGAAAGGTTAACATTCCAACTTTATAACCTTTTAACCTTGCAACCAAAAAAAATGATTAAAGACCTCCCTCCCAATATTGTTAAAGATATTGCCGTGGCGGTAGCCCTTGAAGGCGAAACCGCTGAGAGCAAAACCTGGTACGTATATATTATTAATCTTAAAAACGAGCCGATTGAAAACGTGCTGATTACGTCAAAAGGTTACGGAGAAAAAAATGGTGAACAGGTTAAAACATCAGTGCTTCGTCACTCTATACCGCATATTGGCCCCAACCAATATAAATTGATTGAACCCATTGATGAGCAAACGTTCGGCTTAAACAATGAGTACTGGATAAGCTATTATATTGGCCGCGATATATTCGATAAAAAATTCATATTCCTGCCCGAAAGTATTGTAGACAACAACTTTATCAAATTACCTGTAGTAAACAAACCGGGAGTAATGATCTTATAGTTGGTTAATGTAATATAACTGATGCACTGAAGCTTTAATGTTTTCATAAAGTTTCCTGTAAACATCAAACAGCCTATCATAAAACCTGTGCAATTCCATGTCAGGTTCTGTAACAACATTCTCGGTATTATTGGGTAACACAGGCGTATCAAGGCCTAAAGCATCCATAGCAAGGTAAACGGCGCCAATAGCCGAAGCGTCATCAGTTTGGGATATCACCAATCTTTTTCCCGTTATATCGGCAAGCATTTTTACCCATGTGGCAGAGGTGATAAAGCCGCCACTAATAACAATATGCTGTATCGGCTCTTCTGGTTGCTCAACCGCTTTAAGTACATCATACAGCGCGAAACATATGCCTTCAAGCGCAGCACGTAAAAAATGCTCCTTACGGTGCATAGCGCTTATATTGATAAACGATGCAGAACTTTTGGCATCCCAAACAGGGGCCCGCTCGGCAAACAGGTATGGGAGAAATATTAAACCATCACTTCCTGGTTTTATATTCTCAATGCTGTTAAACAGTCGCTTATATGCCTCCTCATTAGTTTCTGGCAGTCCTAAAAAGTTTTTAATCAGCCAGTCAACCGCGGCACCACCATTGTTTACTGCGCCTCCGCAAATAAAAACTTTTGAGTTGAGCAGGTAATTAAAGGTCATGGCCTTATAATTATATACCGGCCTGCTGCTGCTTACCCTTACTGCGCCGCTGGTACCTATGGTAAGGGCCGCTACTCCCGGTTTAATAGCATCTCCGCCTAAATTGGCGCAACACCCATCGCTTGCGCCAATCACAAAGGTTGTATGAGTAAAAAGACTTTTAACATCTTCATTTGTAACACCTGTACGGTAATGCGTCGTGTCAACCGGTGCAGATAAGAATGAAGCGTTTATACCTGCTTTTTCAAGCGATTTAGCATACCACTGCAACTCCAGGATATCAAACATCCCCGTTGCCGAAGCAATAGAATAATCTATCTCATAAACCTTAAATAATTTAAACCACACGTACTCTTTAATAGAGATGAATTTGTGAGCCGTGTTAAAAATTTGAGGCTGGTTGTCGCGTAACCAAATAAGCTTACATAAAGGCGACATCGCGTAAATGGCAGTACCGGTATGCCTGTATATCTCTTCTCCTTCATCGCTTTGGCGTAATTTAGCCGCAATATCGCCGCTGCGCCCATCAGCCCATAATATGGCATTCATTAATGCTTCTCCATTTTGGTTAACCGGCACTAAACTGTGCATGGCGCTGCTAAAGCTGATGGCGCTTGGCGGGTAACCTACATCAGCAGTTATTTTTTTTAAACAATAAACAAAAGCTTGCCATATCAGTTCTGGGTCCTGCTCACTATAGCCCTGTTGTGGGCTAATGACTGAGTAGTGCTTATTCACTGATGCCAACGTATTACCCGTTTCATCTATAGCAATAGCCTTGGTGCTGCCGGTTCCTAAATCAATACCTACAAAATACATTCGCATACCATGTAACCTAATAAATAAAATGCCGTAAACTTAAAACAGTAAGGCCTGAAATAATTCACAATGGCACTATTTTTTAACAATTGATTTCCCGAATTGCGGAAATTAATTCACTATGAAAAATTTAATTTAATTTTAATTAGCTAATCAAAGGTTGAATTTTTATGTTGTTACCTGAAATATAGGCAATTGAAAGATGCTATTAAGTATTAAAGCTTTTTGGCACAATATTTTTAGATAAGTTTTAACGTAAAAATCTTCATATTTATAGCAGCAAACACCTATTTGAGTTGGCATGAAAAAAACCTTACTGATTGTTGATGATGACCTCAGCATACTAAAACTGCTAAATTTCATCCTCTCTAAGGACTATGAAATAGTTGTTAAAAACAACGGTATCGAGGCTTTTAGCTGGCTTGAGGATGGTAATTTACCTAAACTTATCATATCTGACCTGCAAATGCCCTATTTTGACGGACAATCATTCCTGAAGAATGTGAAGATAAGCGGTTTTTACCGCGATATACCGGTTATTATGCTTTCGGCCGCGCATGACTTGGACGAACAGGTGGCCAACATGCCTTTTAAGGTTGATGCGTACATGCACAAGCCCTTTAATCCCACCGAACTAAAAAACGCTATTAATCAAGCTTTAAAAGTTTATGACGCCGAGCACAGCAACTGATTGGAACCAGAGTTCAAATGGGCAGGTAAGGGTGGCGTATGCGGGTACGGAATTAAAAGACCTGATTGCCGCGGACCTAAGCAACTCCTTTAGCATTACCTTTAATGATACCGTACAGGAGCTGGAAACTTTTTTAGGCGAACAGTCTATTATTACCGTACCTGATATTATCCTGGTAGAAGTAGATAAAGACGAAGAGTGCTTCGCGCTGGTGGAGCGCCTAAGAAAAAACATGCTGATGAACGGTTTGATCATCGTAATGTTATCAACCAAAAAAAATAAGGAACAAGTTATTAGAGCCATGCATATGAAACTGCATGACTTTTATACCTACCCTTTCTCTACATCAGACCTTAGAGAACGGCTCAACTTCCTGGTACGTTTTAAATTAATAAAGCCCCGCCTGCTCGAACTATCAAAAGAAGTTGACACTACTTACAAGATGCCTTGGGGCAAACGCGCACTTGATTTGTTGATTTCGGGTACCATGCTTATTTGCCTGATGCCCGTAATGCTCATCGTAGCCATACTGATAAAGCTGGATTCAAAGGGGCCTGTGTTTTATAAAAGTAAGCGTGTCGGAACCGGTTATAAAGTATTTGATTTTTACAAATTCCGTAGCATGCGGACCGATGCCGACCAATTACTGGCCAAGATGGCCGAGGAGCATAACCAGTATGCAGCAGAAGAGGCAGGTGCAAACAAGGCGGCATTTGTTAAGTTTAAGAACGACCCCCGCATTACCAAACTGGGCAGCTTTTTACGCAGCAGCAGTCTTGACGAGCTTCCACAATTGTTTAACATTTTAAGGGGCGATATGTCTGTTGTCGGCAACAGGCCGCTCCCGGTGTATGAAGCCGAAATGCTGACGTCTAATGAATGGTCTATGCGTTTTTTAGGGCCTGCAGGCTTAACCGGCTTGTGGCAGATAAGTAAACGCGGAAAAGAAGATATGAGTGAGCGTGAACGCAAAAAACTGGATAATTTTTACGCACAGAAATATTCATTGTGGCTCGATCTGAAAATTATAATCGGTACCGTGCCCGCCTTGTTCCAGAAAGAGAAAGTATAAATTTATGAAAGCAAAATTTACTCTACTAAGTATACTCCTGATCATATCACTATCAGTAACAAGGGTAAGCGCTCAGCAGGAATCTTTTTTAACCGAAGTTAACTATGCGTATCTGGACAAGTTGATAGCCACAGCTAAAAAGAACTACCCGGAAGTAAAAGCCAGGCAAGCCGCCATAAATGCGGCAAAAGCTACCTTAAATCAATCAAAAGTAGCATGGCTGGACGCTTTTACCGCATCGTATATTTATAGCCCTCGCAACGCCCTTAACCTGGTAAACCCTACCATATTTAATGGCTACCAGTTAAGCATATCTATCAACTTAGGTACATTTTTGGCTAAACCCTTCGCTACCAGGGCGGCGAGGGAAAATGTAAATATTGCCATGTATCAGCAACAACAATACAACCTGAATATTGAAGCCGTTGTAAAACGCCTTTACTATGCATACCTTGAGGCACAAGCCGATCTGCGCAACCGTTCGCGCGCGGTTACTGATGGCGAAATAGCCGTAAAGCAATTAAAATACACTTTTCAAAAAGGCGAAACATCCTTTCATGATTACAATGAGGCTTTAACAAGCTTATACAATCAAAACTCTTTTAAGGTGGTAACAGAACTTAATGTATTAACCGCTAAGGCAAATTTGGAAGAATACCTGGGCGTTAAATTAGAAGATATTAAATAATGGAGTTAGGTAATTTTTTTAAACTGCTGTGGAAACGCCGCCTGCTGCTCATCATTATACCATTGGTTACCATTGTTGTAGCCTTTTTTGCTGTTAAGAACCTTCCGGACAAGTACATTTCAAGCTCGCAGATCGCTACGGGTATTGTTGACCAATCCCGCCAGCTGCTGGATACAGACCCTACCCGCTCTTCCAGAGAGCAGTCTATAGCTCATGAGTTTAGTAATCTCATTGAGATTATGAAACTAAAAACGCTCCTTAACCAGGTTTCATACCAGTTAATGCTGCATGATCTTACCAATTCCTATCCTTTTAAACCGGAAAGCAAGCTGTTTAAAACCATGAACCCGGCGGCCAGAAAACACGCTATAATGGTTTTTAAAGACAAAATAAGTAAAAGACAGCCCCTATCCTACTACAATAAAGACGAAAACGGCCTTAACGGTTTGCTCCGCTCCATGGGCTATGATGACCGTTCGCTTACAAAAAGCCTGTACGTTATCAGGGACGAGGATAGCGATTTTATTACGGTGGGTTATGAGTCTGAAAACCCACAGCTTTCGGCTTTTGTGGTAAACACCCTTTGCAGTGAGTTTATTGACTACTACACCAATACCGTTCATAAAAATGAAACAGACGCGGTAAACTATCTGGCCAAGTTACTTGACGAAAAACGCAGGATATTAAACACTAAAACAGCACAGCTGCAAAATTATAAGATCCAGAACGGCATCCTGAACCTGGATGAGCAATCCAAATCGATCTTCGACCAGATCATGGTTTTTAATGATCGTAAGCAACAGGCAGAGAAGGATGTGGTCTCATACACCGGCGCTATACGTGGCTTAAATAACAAATTTACCCCAAAAGAACGCGGTTACCTGGAATCGGCTGTTGCCAAGTACAACCAGGCTATTACCAACACTCAGGATCAGTTACACATCCTGAATGACCGTTATGTACGCAGCGGTTTCGACCCTAAATTAAAAATCGCGCTTGACTCACTATCAAACAGGTTGACTACGCAGATCAACCAAACATCTGATAAATACATCAGCAGCCCGTTGACCGGTAAAGATGAATTAGTAAGGCAAAAAATAGGACTGGAAGTTAACCGCGACATGGCCCAGAACAGTATACGCGCCATTAACCGCAGCTTGGATGAATTAAATGCCAAATTCAAAAGCCTTGTGCCTTTTGATGCACGGGTAAAGACTTATAATTATGATATTGATATAGCCAGTAAAGAATATCTGGATGTTTTAAACAAGTACAACCAAACCAACCTGCAGTCAACCTTTTCAATTAAACTGCGCCAGGTTGAACCCGCCATGCCTGAAACAGCCGAGCCTTCTAAAAAGATGCTGCTAACCGTTGTAGCCGGTGTGGTAGCTTTTGTGCTATGCGTGGTGGTGCTGTTTATAGGCTGGTTTTTTGATGATACCATTAAAGAGCCTAATGACTTGGTTAAACGTACCCACCTTCCGCTGCTTAGCCACCTTAATGCAATAGAAGGAACATTAGACCTGCGTAAACTATGGGATGTTGAAAACCGCGACAGGATGCGTTTATTTAAAGAGCTTACAAGAGCGTTGCGTTTTGAGATAGACCAGGAACTGCGCGGCGAAAAGGTACTGGCTATTACCAGTTTAGTTAATAATGAAGGTAAATCTGTTATTGGGATAAGCCTGGCCTACTCCTATGCCATGATCAACAAAAAAGTATTATTGATTGACGGCAATTTTGACCACCCTACCATAACGGAAGTAGCGCAGCCCAAGACCTATATCGAAGATTATTTTAAGAACAATCCTGATAATTATGCTTCTTTAAATACTACCACCAACGTAATAGGTAACCATGGCGGTGATGTAACCCTGCTTGAACTAAGCGACGAAAACTATATCCGTTCGCGCTTTAACGAGCTGAAGATGAATTATGATATGATCATTATTGAAACGCCCCCGCTTTCAACACTTAACAAATCAAAGGAATGGATATTGTTCGCGAACAAAGTGATAGCCATTTTTGAAAGCAATAAGGGCATAGCTAAATCGCAGAAAGATAATATTGATTATTTACGCAACCTGAATAACAAATTCGCGGGGTGGGTTTTAAACAAGACCGATCCGGCTGCCGAGAAGTTTTAATAAGGCTATATTTGTTACCACCTGTATTGTATATGCCAATAAAGCCTCAACATATTGCCGAAAGCAGCAACGATGAGTTTGCACACCTTACGCCGTTGCAGCAACGCACACGCAAAGCAGCTATTGTTCTGGCTTTTATCGGGGTGTTTGTTTGGGCGGTTAAAATCCTGTTCTTGTAAAGCGCAATGATGTTGAATAGGCAGGTACAAATAAGCAATGTTATAAGCGGCTTTTACAGAAAGCTAATTACTGGAAAACTCTCCACACTCACCTTAATACTGCTTTTTTTGCCCATAGCCATAATCATCGCTATGGCTATTGCATTTGGCGGCTTTATCGCGGCAGGTGCTATACTGGCAATTGCCATAGGCATACCTTTGGTATTGGCCATAATAGCCTACCCTATCTTTGGTATAGCGGTTTTCATGTTCTTATCTTTCTTTCTCAATTACCTGTCAGAACCGCTGCCGCCTGCAACACCAACCGGTATTATACTGGATGTAATGACCTATCTGCTTATTTTTGGCTTCCTGCTGAAATTTAAGTTCGATAAAGATTGGAGTTACTTTAAAACGCCTATCAGTTACTGGATACTGGTATGGCTGGCATACAACTTTTTTGAGGCCATTAACCCCGCCTCGCCTTCTATACTGGCATGGGTGTATACCGTGCGTACAGTAGCTTTTATTATGCTCATGTACTTTATTTTTGTTTTCCAGATACGTACCCGGGCTACTATAAAGTTTCTGTTTAAACTTTGGCTGCTTTTGGCTTTACTATCAGCTATTTCCGGCTTTCAGCAGGAAAATTTTGGACTGCTTCCAATGGAGAAGACCTGGTACTACCAAGATCCGGTACGTTTGAGTTTCCTGTACATTAACGGGCACCTGCGCAAGGTGGCTATCTATCCCGATCCGGTTACTTTTGCCTACAATATGGTAGTGGCTGCTTTACTGTGCCTGTGCCTCATCTTTACCAGGATCAAAACTTATAAAAAGGTATTACTCGGTATAGCCATACTGTTTTTCTTTTTGGTGATGCTTTACTCGGGTACCAGGGGCGCGTATGTGTTACCTCCTGCTGCCCTGGCGTTGCTCGCGGTAATGAATTATAACAAAAAGGTACTCATCACCGTTGGTGCAGCCGGGCTGGTACTGGCCGGGCTGATATTTATGCCTACATCAAACCAGTTTATTAAACGTTTCCAGACAGCGTTTCGCCCTTCGGATGACGCGTCCTTTAACGTTAGGGCCGAAAACCAGCGGCGTATAAAACCATATATCCTATCGCACCCTATCGGGGGCGGTTTGGGCTCGGTGGGTATATGGGGAAGGCGTTTCGCGCCCAATTCCTTTCTGGCTAAATTCCCGCCGGACAGCGGTTATGTACGTGTAGCCGTTGAGATGGGGTACATAGGGCTTATCCTCTTTTGTACGCTGATGTTTGTTATCCTTAAAACGGGTATCAACAACTATTTTTTAATACAGGACCCCGAACTCAAAATGTATTGTTTGGCCATGGTGCTCATTATATTTGTGTTTAATATTGGTAATTATCCACAACAGGCCCTGGTGCAGTACCCGTCAAATATTTTGTTTTATCTTGCCTGCGCGTTATTAAATGTAACCTTAAGGCTTGACAAACAGGAAAGGGAAAAAAACAACGCGCAAACAATTATTCCGGCAAACGCAGGTTAATACAAACAGTATGTCGTTACTATCCATTGTAAAATCAAACCCTCGTTTAAAAAAGCTCGTTCACTGGATGATCGTTACGCCCGGACGTGCTACCCCCCGTTTGTGGGTACGCTGGTTTGTAACGCCTTTTTACCATCACAGGGGCAGGCATTCAACCGTAAGTTTCAGCGCCCGGCTTGACGTTTTTCCGTTTAATAAGTTCTCATTAGGCGAACATAGCGCTGTTGAAAGCTTTTCGGTGATCAACAACGGTGTAGGCGATATTATTATAGGTCACCACACCGGCATAGGTTTACGAAATACGCTTATAGGCCCGGTTACATTGGGCAATTATGTTACCTTAGCGCAAAACATAACACTCTCCGGCCTTAACCATGGCTTTGAGGATATACACACCCCTATACGCCTGCAAAAAGTAATTACCAAACAAATTACCGTTTGCGATGATGTGTGGATAGGATCAAATTGTGTAATAACAGCCGGTGTTACCATTGGTAAACACTCGGTTATAGGTGCGGGCAGCGTAGTTACAAAAGATATCCCCGAATACTGCGTGGCGTTGGGTAACCCGGCCAGGGTAATTAAAAAATATAATTTTGAAACAGGTAACTGGGACAGAGTTTAAACGTATACATACTAATGCCCATTGTAAACAAGCTGATTAACAAGCATACCATATCGCTGGCTACCAATGCCGCAATGCCGGTTATTGGTATGCTTGTGCTGTCGTTAATGGCGCATAACTTATCTACTGCAGAATTCGGCAATTATATTTTCCTGTTAATTAGCATTTTACTTGCCGATACCTTCAGGAATGGGTTTGTGCAAACCTCGCTTATTAAGTTTTACGCCGGTACCAATAAACAAACAGCTGCAGAGGTGGCCGGTTCAGCTTGGTACATAGGCATTATACAAACATTGGTATTTGTTGGTATTGATACCATTGTTTACTTTGTATACCGTAGTAAAACTCCTGATGTTGAAACAACCATACAATGGTTTGGTATTATTTACATTACCACGCTGCCCGGAGCAATAGCATCATATATTTTGCAGGCCGAAGAAAAATTTGGCCGCATGCTTATTCTCCAGCTCATTAACCAGGGCTTATTCCTCATTTTTATACTTGGCCTCATATTTACCCGGCAAATAAGCTTTCAAACAGCTGTATACGCTTATTTTGCGGGCAGCGCCATTACGTCACTATTTTCCATCTTTAATGGCTGGTCAAAAATAAAAGCCATTAGGTTCAGGACAAACAAAACTGCACGTAAACTCGCTCACTTTGGTAAATATAGTGTGGGCACATCCATCAGTTCCTATTTGCTGAGGAGTTCGGACACCTTTATCATTAAGCTGATGTTTAACCCTGCCCTGCTGGCGGTGTATTACATTCCACAGCGTTTAATGGAAGTTTTTGAGATCCCGATGCGCGCGGGTGTGGCCACCGCCCTGCCCGAACTTTCGGCGGCGGTACACAAAGGCGACGAAGAAAACGTTGCCCGCATAATGAAAAGATACGCAGGCATGCTTACAGTAGCACTTATCCCCATAGCAATAGTGGCGTTTTTACTGGCTCAGTTTGTTATTGTGTTGTTGTTTGGTAAACAGTATCACGAAACCGAAGCGGTAAATATTTTCAGGTTGTTTATGTGTTATGTAATGCTGATGCCGATAGATCGTTTTTTTGGCATAACGCTGGATATCATTAATAAGCCTCACCTTAACATGCTTAAGGTAATTATTATGCTGGTGGTAAACGTAGCCGGTGATTTTATAGGTATATGGCTTTTTCATAGCCTTTATGCTGTTGCAATTGCTTCGCTTTTCACATTCTTTTCAGGAGTGATATTTGGCTATATCGCTTTAAAAAAACATCTTAAATTTACTATCAGAGATATTTTTAGCCTGGGCTGGCAAGAAATTAAAACCGTGGTGAATAACCTGCTTGAAAAATCGAACACCGAAAAACACGAGGTATAAATTATGGCTGTTATTACGCTTATTCTATCCATCATCTTCACGCTGATATTTATATACCTGGGTATATACAGCCTTTACCTGTTCGTTTTTTCGGTATTGGGTAAGTTAATTAAACTACGTGTCCCCCCTGCTGCTACCAGCTACAGCAAATTTGTTATTTACATCTGTGCGTATAAAGAGGATGAGATCATCCTGCACTCGGCCGCGGAGGCTTTAAAGATCGATTATCCAAAAGATAAGTTTCATGTGTGCGTTATTGCCGATTCCATGCAGCCCGAAACTATTGTAAAGCTAAAAGCGATGCCTTTGCAGGTGGTTGAGGTAGTATTCGAAAGCAGTACAAAATCAAAAGCGTTACATGCCGCCATCGCAGCTACGCATGATGATTTTGATGCCGCGGTAGTTTTTGATATTGATAATATAGCCGCGCCCGATTACCTGCACCAGATAAACAACTACCTGCATGATGGTAACCGTGTAATACAGGGTCACCGCGTGGCTAAAAACACCGAAACACCGGTAGCTATACTTGACGCGATCAGCGAAGAGATCAACAATCATATTTTCCGCAAGGCGCAGCAGGTTTTTAAACTATCTGCTGCCATCATTGGCTCAGGCATGGTGTTGGAATACAAGCTGTTTAAAGAAACCATGGCCCAGATAGATGCTGTTGGAGGCTTTGATAAGGAAATGGGCCTGGTACTTACCCGGCAGAAGATTCATGTAAACTATGCGGATAAGGCTTATGTATTTGACGAAAAGGTAAGTAATCCCGAAGTTTTTAAAAAGCAGCGCAGGCGCTGGTTATCGGCACAGTTTAACCTGCTTAAAACTTATGGGTTAACGGGTTTTAAAGAACTGTTTGTGCATGGCAATTTCGACTACTTCAACGAAATATATCAAACTGCCATACTTCCCCGCATACTCATGCTGGGCCTTATGCCCTTTATGTTGTTTGTATCAATTTTGCTACCTGGTATAGGGCCAGGTTGGCAATTATGGCTTGGTGCCACGCTTTGCTGTTATATTGGTATATTAGTTGCAATACCTTCGTCGTTCTTTAACAGCAAACTGCTTGGGGCTGTCATGCGTATCCCGCTGATATTCTTTACCATGTTTGCATTGTTGTTTAAATTAAAGGGCGCAAACAAAAAATTTATCCATACTCCGCACAGTACAGGCACCAAATAATCCTATTTATTGTTGCGTTTCGCGGTTGGGACAAATGTGAACGGGGAATTTAGTACCCAATAAGTTATTATACGGCATCAATACACAATGGAATACGTAGTGAATAATACTAACCTACTATACCCTAAGGAAAAAACGTTATTTGAGCTTTTTACTGAAAGCGTAACAAAATATCCTGATAACACCGCGTTAACATTTCACCATGTTAGCTATACTTATACTGAGCTTAACCAAACCGTTAACCGCTTAACCCGCGAACTGCTTAAACAGGGTGCCGGCAAAGGTGTGGTAATTGGCCTTGCGCTTGACAGGTGCGCAGAGATGGTAATATCGTTGCTGGCTATTTTAAAATCCGGTAGTATTTACGTACCGCTTGATCCGGAATATCCAAAAGATCGAATAGAGTTTATGCTGGATGATTCAAATGCCCGCATATTGCTAACCTCACAAAAATACAAAGGCCACTTTGCCTCCAATACCAGGGAAATTTTAATAGAGGATGCGCTGGTTGCTTCGAAAGATCATCCGGCAGATGAACCGGAGAAAACCGTCACAGGAGCTCATCTTGCTTACATTCTGTATACTTCGGGCTCAACAGGCAAGCCAAAAGGCGTGCAGATAGCGCATCATAGTTTGGTAAACGTAATGCTGAGCCTGCAAAAGCAGCCGGGTATCAAGCCGGGCGACAGGATGCTGGCCGTAGCAACCATTTCTTTTGATATAGCAGGGGTTGATCTGTACCTGCCGCTCAGCAGCGGAGCCGAAATTGTGCTTGCGGATTCAATAACCGCGAAAGATGGCCGGGCCCTGTTGGACATTGTACGCACACAAAACATCAATATTTTACAGGCTACTCCCTACACCTGGCGCATGATGCTGGAAGTGGGTTGGGACGAATACCTGCCACTTACCGTATTCACCGGTGGCGAGGCGCTCGCCAAAGATCTGGCCGAACGGTTGATACCACGCAGTAAAGAGGTTTGGAACATGTATGGGCCTACCGAAACTACTATCTATTCTATTATTAAGCATATTACCGATGCCAATGATATTACCATTGGCTGGCCTGTTGCCAACACCCAGGTGTATATTCTTGATGAAGAAAAGAACAACCTTACCAACGGAGAGATAGGTGAAATATACATTGGCGGCGACGGCGTTGCACGTGGTTATCTCAACCGGCCCGAACTTAATGCCGAACGCTTTATTGATAACCCGTTTACACCAGGTGAGAAAATATACCGCACCGGCGACCTGGCCAAAATAAAACCCGATGGGGATATTGTTTACCTGGGGCGTATTGATCACCAGGTAAAAGTACGCGGCTACCGTATTGAACTGGGCGAGATTGAACATAACCTGGGTAAGCAGGAAGGCATTAAACAAGCCGTAGTGATAGCCCGTGAAGATACGCCTGGCATTCCCCGCCTGGTTGCCTATTTAGTACTGGAATCTGGCCAAACTGGTATACCAGACAAAACCGACTTAGATAAATGGGACAAAGCACTATTGGATGTTTTGCCTGAATACATGGTACCTGATGATTATGTGTTACTGGATGCCATACCATCGACTCCCAACGGAAAAACTGACCGCAAGGCCTTACCTAAGCCCGATTACAGTCACATTAACCGTGATGGTGAATATGTTGCGCCCCGTACCAGTAACGAGCAACTGGTTGCCGACATTTGGGAAGAGATGATGGGCCTGGAAAAAGTGAGCATTTTCGATAACTTTTTCCAGTTAGGGGGCCGCTCTTTGGTAGCCGTGAAAATTATGGCGCGCCTGGAGCAGGAAACAGGTAAACGCCTACCGTTGGCCACTTTATTTGAATACTCAACCGTTGAGAAACTGGCTTCGCGACTGGAAATTGACGCCGAGGCTATCACCTGGGAATCATTAGTACCCATTAAACCCAGGGGCAGTAAAATGCCGCTGTATATTGTGCATGGCGCAGGCTTAAACGTATTGCTTTTTAACGCACTGGCCATGAATATGGACGACGAACAGCCTGTTTATGGTTTACAGGCAAAAGGCCTTAATGGTATTGATGAACCGCTTGATGTGATGGAAGAAATTGCCGCCAACTATGTGGATGAAATTATTAACCACGACCCGGTAGGCCCTTACGCCGTAGCAGGTTATTCGCTCGGGGGCTTAATTGCGTACGAAATGGCCAAGCAAATGCTGGCAATGGGAAAAGATGTAAAGATGCTGGCCATGTTTGATACCTATGCCGACCAAACCCAAAAGTTTGATTCGCCCGTTAAGCGGTTTATTGATAACACCTGGTTGCTGGTTAAACAAATAGCTTATACGCCGGTACTGTTTGCTCAGGACCCTGCACGTACCATTGAGTACAAAAGCCGTGAAATAGGCCGCAGACTAAAAAAACTATTTAAAAACGTGTTGCCTGCTGATAAAAAAGAAGGCTTCTCGGCTTATACGGATGATATACATGAACGTAGCCTGGCCGCGCAGAAAAACTATTTGCTTACACCGGTAAATATTGCCATTGAGCTTTTTCGTGCCAAAAAGAAAACGTTTTACATGGACGATTTTAAATTCCTGGGCTGGAAGCCTTTCGCATTAAAAGGCGTGCGTGTGCACGATATACCCGGTGAGCATAATACCATTTTCGCGCCGCCTAACGATAAGGAATTTGCCCAGGTATTGCAGAAATGTTTAGATGAGGCTGCCGCCGGTAAAAGCTAAAAAAGCGGCTTGCCTATTTCCCAATGATGGCCAAACGGATTAATAAAATGTCCAAGGCGGTAGCCATAATCCTGATCGGCAACCGGGTAAATAGTGATAATGCCGGCATCAATAGCTTGATTAGCAATAGCATCGGGATCGGATACCATTAAACCGATCCTTACACTTACGCCGTTTTGTTTATCCGGCCCAACAGTGCCATTCTCCGGCGATTCATCTGCTACAATAAATTGTGCTTCCTCTACAGCTAATACGCCAACCGTATGTCCGTCGGCTGTATTACTGGTTAGCAACTGAGCGCCAAACGCTTGCTGATAAAAGGCTATTGCGGCTAAGGCATTGTTCACGGTGATTGTGGGTAATATATGTGCTTTAAATCCGGCATCCATAATTATAAATTTATTTGATCGTTCAAAAAGATAAGGACTAAAATTGCTTTAAACTTCTAAAAGTTTTAAATTCATGGCAATTTACCTTACTCTATGAAAAACCTTATTAAACTTGTCAGCTATCGCAGAGGACAAGTTATTGTAGCTGTTTCCCTTATTTTAATCGCGCTGGTCATCTTCTTTGCCCGTCGCCACAAACACCAAAATCAAAAGGTTGATGTTGCTTTTAGTAAATATATAGAATCATACACCACGGGTGTAATTTCTAAAAAAAGTCCTATCCGCATAAAACTTGCCGGCGAGTTGCAGGTGGCTCATGCCCAAAATGAAGAACTCAAAGACGATATCTTTGATTTTTCGCCATCGGTTAAAGGAAAGGCGTATTGGATTGATGATCGCACAATAGAATTCAGGCCCGCGGAGGCCATGGATGCTAATGAAGATTACGCCGTTGATTTCGCTTTGGGAAAGGTAGTAAAGGTTGAAAGTGGCTTTGAGCATTTCAAATTCAATTTCCAAACAGTAAAGCCCGATTTCACCATTTCTTTCGCAGGTCTTCGTTCTGCTACTTCAACCTCTACAGACAGGATGAAGCTGATAGGTACCATACAGACCGCTGATGTGGAAGACCCGGCCAAAGTGGAGAAATTGATAAAAATAAACTATCCAACAGCGACCAAAATTAGCTGGCAGCACAATGGGTTGGCAAAATCACACCAGTTTACAGTTGACAATATTACACGTACAGAAAGCGCCACTCCCCTCGCTGTAGATTGGGACGGAGATGCTTTAGATATTGATAAGAAGGGCAAGCAGGATTATGAGGTACCTGCAAAAGGCGATTTTAAAGTACTGGAAGTACGCACCGTGCAGGATAACGACCAGTATGTATCCGTGCAGTTTTCAGACCCTATATTGGTTGGCCAGGAATTGAACGGCCTTATAGGTATCACCAATGTTGCCGATGCTGCCTATACTATTGATGGCAGCATTGTTAAAGTTTATGCGCCGGAGCGTTTACAAGGTAATTATAATGTATTTATTAATGAGGGCATTTACAGCATCAGTCATCAAAAAATAAAAAAGGCTTACACGGCTAACGTTTTCTTTGAGAACCGCTTACCGCAGGTGATCATCCCGGGCAAGGGTGTTATCCTGCCCGATTCCGGTAAATTAATGATGCCTTTTGAAGCCGTTAACCTGAACGCGGTTGATGTAAGCATTATTAAAATTTACGAGAACAATGTTCCGCAATACTTCCAGAGCAATGGCTTTGATGGCGGCGTGGAGTTAAGGCAAGTGGGTAAACCTGTTGTACAGAAAACCATCAGGCTTGATGTGGACAAAGGACTCAACCTCACCAAAAAGAACCGCTTTATGCTGGATGTTGATCAGCTAATGCGCGCCGAACCCGGTGCTATTTATCGCGTTATTATCGGTTTCCGTAAAGAATACTCGCTTTACAACTGCAGCGCTGGCAAACTGGTTGCCAAAAGCAACGATGATGATGGCGAGGACTACGAAGGTGGTGAATACGGGGGCAACAACACCGGCAGCGTTAATGATGAGGATGACGACTTTTGGCAGCGTTATGATAATTATTATCCGGAAGGCTATAGCTGGCAGGACCGTAACGACCCCTGCACAGAATCGTACTTTACTAAAAATCGTTGGGCTACGCGCAACATCATCGCATCAAACATCGGCTTAATTGCTAAACGCGGCAACGATAACACCATGACGGTTGCGGTAACCAACATCCTGAGTGCCGAGCCAATGGGCGGCGTTGAGCTCGAATTGCTGGATTACCAGAAGCAGCTTATCCTTAAGTCAAAGTCTGACGGCGATGGTATGGCCACCTTTAGCCTGAAGCGTAAACCGTACCTGCTGGTGGCCAAAAAAGGTAACGAGCGTGGTTATCTAAAGCTTGACGATGGCGGTTCGCTTCCACTCTCCCGCTTTAATGTTGGCGGCGAACAAGTACAGAACGGCCTTAAAGGTTTTCTGTATGGCGAACGTGGTGTATGGCGCCCCGGCGATTCTATATTCGTAACTTTTATTCTGGAAGACAAACTTAAAACCCTGCCTGCAGATCACCCGGTGGAGTTTGAATTGTACAATCCAAGCGGGCAACTCTATAAAAAGATAACCCGTACCAGTTCTGTCGATGGTTTTTATAGTTTCCATACCGCTACTGAAACCAGTTCTCCTACCGGCAACTGGAGCGCGGTGGTAAAAGTGGGCGGCGCATCTTTCCAAAAGAACATCAAGGTGGAAACCATTATGCCAAACAGGCTTAAGATCAAGCTCGACTTTGGCAACGTTAAAGAACTTACCAAAAACGATGGCATCAACGGTACCCTAAGCGCACAATGGCTTTTTGGTGGCGCGGCGCAAAATTTAAAGGCAAAGGTTGATGCATTCCTGTCATCACAAAAAACAAACTTTAAAGGTTTTGAGGATTATAACTTTGATGACCCTACCCTGGCATTTAACACGCAAACCCAAACCGTTTTTGATGGCAAACTAAACGAGAACGGCGTAGCACAGGTAAACCCGGATATCAACGTTGAGAAACAGGCTCCCGGACAGTTGCGTGCAAACTTCGTAGTTAAAGTGTTTGAGGCAGGCGGTAACTTCAGCATACAACAAGCCAGTATGCCTTATAACGTTTACAGTGGTTATGTAGGCATAAAAACGCCTAAAGGCAGCGACCTGAGCGGGATGCTGGTAACGGATAAAGACCACCAGATTGACATAGCCGACGTGGATGTAAATGGTTCGCCGTTAGCAGGCAGCCACAATGTTGAGGTTGAACTTTACAAGATACAATGGCGCTGGTGGTGGGACGAAACCGGTAACGAACTAAGCAACTTTACGCAGGACCGTTACAACAAGCTTGTAAAAACAGACAATGTACAGTTAAGCAACGGCCGGGGAAAGTGGAACTTAAGGATAAACAAAGCCGACTGGGGCCGTTACCTTATCCGGATAAAAGACCCGCAAACCGGCCACTCTACCGGTAAGATCATCTATGTGGATTGGCCAAATTGGTCTGAGCGCTTGCAAAACACCGACCCTACAGAGGCGGCCATGCTGTCGTTTACCTCTGATAAGCCGAATTATAAAGTAGGCGAAGAAGCTACCCTTACCATACCAACCGGTGGCGATGGCAGGGCTTTGATCAGTTTTGAGAATGGCAGCAAAGTGCTTAAAACCACCTGGATAGATACCAAAAAAGGTGAAACACGCTACAGCTTCAAGATTGACGAAACGATGGCGCCAAACGTTTTTGTGAACGTTACCCTGCTGCAACGGCATGCGCAAACCGTAAACGACCTGCCTATCCGTATGTACGGCGCTATCCCGCTGGTAGTAGATGACCCTGCTACCGTGCTGAAACCTGTGATCAGCATGCCGGATAAGATACGGCCGGAAACGCAATCTGCTATTACGGTTTCAGAAGCCTCCGGCAAGGAAATGACCTACACCATAGCTATTGTAGATGAAGGTTTATTGGACATAACTAATTATAAAACACCTGATCCGCACGAGGCATTTTACGCTCGGGAAGCATTAGGCGTTAAAACCTGGGATCTGTTTGACTACGTAATAGGTGCCTTTGGCGGCGGTTTAGAGCGTATTTTAAGCATTGGCGGTGATGGTACTAATGGCGTTAAAAAGGATGTTACCGTAAACCGGTTTAAACCTGTAGTAAAATTCCTGGGGCCTTTCCACCTTGATGCGGGCGATAAACAAACTACTAAATTTACTTTACCGCAATATGTGGGTTCGGTTAAGGCGATGGTTATTGCCGGCCATGGCGGCGCTTATGGCGCTGCTGAAAAAGCAGTAGCTGTTAAAAAACCACTGATGATATTGGCAACGCTCCCGCGTGTATTGGGTCCGTCAGAAAAAATTCAATTGCCGGTTACCGTCTTCGCGATGGAAAACAACGTCAAAGCGGTGACTGTACAGGTACAATCAAACGTGTTCAGCAATTTAGCCGGTAACAACACCAAGGTGATCAAATTTGCAAAACCGGGTGACCAACTGGTAACCTTTGACCTTGATGTGAAAGATTTTGTGGGCGTTGGCAAAGTGAAGATCATAGCTAAAGCGGGTAGCGAAACTGCCGCTTACGATGTTGAGCTGAACGTACGAAACCCCAATCCACCGGTAACCCGTATTTTTGAGAAGGAGCTTACACCGGGTGCTGCTTACGGTGCTATTTACAATGCCATCGGCATTAGCGGTACCAATAAGGCCGTGCTGGAGGTATCAAGCATACCTTCGCTAAATCTGGCCAAACGCCTCAACTATCTTATCACCTACCCGCATGGTTGTGTTGAGCAAACTACATCATCAGGTTTCCCGCAACTGTACCTGAATGACCTGCTTGATCTTACTCCGCGCCAGAAAGCGGAAACGGAGCGCAATATTAAGTCTACCATTGCACGCCTAAACGGCTTCCGCGTGGCGGGTGGCGGTTTAAGTTACTGGCCCGATGGTGGCAATGCCGACGAGTGGGGAACCAATTATGCCGGCCACTTCCTGATATTGGCGCAAACCAAAGGCTACAGCCTGCCATCTGGCATGCTGGACGACTGGAAACGCTATCAAAAACAAAAAGCGGTTGACTGGTCGCCTAACCCTAACAGCAACATACACGATGGTTATTATTATACCGATCTGGTGCAGGCTTACCGTTTATACCTGCTGGCACTGGCTGGCTCTCCTGAATTAGGCGCCATGAACCGTTTAAGGGAGTATAATTACCTGAGCAACGAAGGCCGCTGGAGATTAGCCGCTGCTTACAAATTGGCCGGCCAACCCGAGGTTGCCCTACGCCTGATAGCCAGGCTGCCAACAACTGTTAAACCTTACAACAGCATGTATGGCACTTACGGCAGCGACCTGCGCGATGAGGCTATGATATTGGAAACCCTAACCCTCCTTGGACAACAGCAACGCGCAGCAGGTTTGGTTAGGACGGTAGCAGCCAAACTATCGCAGGATAGCTGGTACAGTACCCAAACCACCGCATACTCGCTAATAGCCATAGCGCAGTATTGTGGCATTAATAAAAATGGCGGAAAAGTGCAATTCACTTATAATGCCGGTAATAGTAAAGGTAATATCAACGCTAAATCATACGTATGGCAGCAGGAACTCGCGCCTAATGGCGGTAAATTCTCCTTAAAGAATACCGGCAATAACCGGCTTTACGTAAGGCTGATACAGCAAGGACAGCCTTCATCCGGACAGGATGTAAAAACTTATGTAAACCCCGATGTACTGCAGATGAAGGTGGCTTACTTCTCTTTAGGCGGGAATCTTATCGACCCAACATCGCTAAAACAGGGTACTGACTTTGTTGCGCAGGTAACCATTAAAAATCCGGGTAAACGCGGTCGTTACGATAACCTGGCGCTTACGCAGATATTCCCGTCAGGCTGGGAAATATTGAACAGCCGTATGCTGAATAACGACGAAGCCTTTAAATCATCGCCATCAGACTACCGCGACATCCGTGATGACAGGGTGAATACCTATTTCAGCCTGCCGGACGGTAAGGAAGTGGTTTACTATGTTATGCTAAACGCGGCCTACGCGGGTAAGTATTACCTGCCCGCAGCCTACACCGAAGCCATGTATGACCACAACATCAACGCGCTGATACAGGGTAAATGGGTTGAAGTGGTGAAATAGGTGGTAGAGATTGGAGGTCGGTTGATTAGAGATCAGGTTGTCGAAATAAATTGTGTCATTGCGAACGATAGCGTGGCAATCTTACAGGACAAATACATAACAATGCATATTCAACAGTGTACCACCAATGCTGATGGGTTGGATCCGAGTGCTGACTGGTATGATTAGCTTGTTATTTCCTTTTCTATGAGATTGCCACGCTATCGCTCGCAACGACATCGTTTAATAAAAAACAAAGGCCTTGCTAAAAGCAAGGCCTTTGTTTTTTGGTTACGACTACTACTTAGCCGGTGTTATTACAATATTCCTGTAGTCGATAGGGCCATGGTCGCCTTGCAGCATTAGCGGGCCTGGTTCGCCTTCGTTGCTATCAAGGGCACCACCTGTGATACCCGGAATTACCTGCTGACAGATCACCTCTTTCCCGTTGGCTACAATGGTCACTACCCGTCCAACTAAAATAATGTCGTAAGACTGCCATTCGCCGGCGTTTTTAGCCATCATGAGGTTAGGCTGCATAAAACCATAGATAGAGCTAAACTGGTTCATCAGCGGTTCAGGATCGCCTGTTTTGGTATCAATGATCTGCGTTTCGTAACGGCCACGCAGATAAACGCCGCTATTGCTGCCTTTCTGGTACCTGAATTCGATGTGCAGCTTAAAGTTTTTAAACTTTTGGTCGGTAATGAGGTTAGCGCCTGATTGTTTGCTGCGCAATATACCATTCTCTACCACCCACTGGTTCTTGCCATCTGCATGCCATCCCTTGGTATCTTTACCGTTGAACAATCTGATCGGGGTACCCCAAACCGGTGCTTTTGTAGGTAACAATTCCGGAGCGCGCACGCCGGTAAAGCTGTATGTTTTACCATCGGTATAAACCATGCTGCCTTTTATAGCATCGCCGTTCGCTTCAAATTCAAAATCCATATTGCGGGTACCCGGCTCCCATTGTGGTGGTATAGAAAAACTGTATTTGCCATTCTCCGCTTTTACTTCCGCTATAGGGCGTGCGCTGCCAAATGCATACGTAAAACGGCCAATCATGGTATGAAATCCTGATTTTTGCACTTCCAGCCATGAAGGTTGCATCTTACCATCTTTCTCCATGGTAATATCCCAGCGGCCTATTACATCCGGGGCTTTTTTTACTTCCTGCGCATGTGCGGTATTCCCTACTAATGCAGCAAATACCATCGTAAGTGTACCTTTAAAAAATTTGTTAATGAGTGATTGTTTATTCATAATTGGTTATTGAGTAGTTAAAGCTACAAAACATTTGCAATTACGAAGTATAACTAATAAATTAGTTATATGAAATATTCCCTCCTATCCCTCTCACTTTTATTTATTTCTATAGGTGTTAGCGCACAACAGGCACCTAAAATCAATGATGAATTATTGCTCGAATACTATCAAACCCAACGCTTTGCCGAAGCAGCGGATTATTTGAAACAGAGTTATGCCGAGCCGATACAAAACGTAAAAGCTTTGGGACAATTGGCTTACACTACCAGCATGGCAGGTAAACTTAGCGAAGCCGAAAAATATTACCAGCGCATTTATGATATCGATTCAACTAATAAAAGTGTATTGTTTAGCCTTGCAGGTATTAACATGAGGCGTGGAAATAACGCGAAAGCGGAGATATACTATAAACGGATAGTTGCACGGGATACCAGTAATTTTTTGGTATATAAACAATTAGCTAAGATAAGTACCGATAAGAATGATCTTCCGGCAGAAATCAATTATCTGCAAAAGGCTAATGCCCTTAACCCTACCGAACCTGATGTAGCATCAGACCTGAGCAATCTCTATATCAATCTGAAGTTCACGCCAAAGGCAGAGGATATCTTAAACAAAGCCATTGAGGCCGACCAGGAAAACATTATCCTGCTGAATAGCCTCATGCGATTGCAATACACACAAAAAAAGTGGAACGAAACCATTAATACTTGCACTAAGCTAATAGCCAATGGTGATAACTCGGGCCTGGTATTAAATAAAATGGGCGTTGCTTATTACAATATTAAAAGTTACGAGTGCGCATTGGACGCGTTTTTATCTATACCTAAGTTAGCACAAAACGAGTCGTCATATTACTATACCGCGCTTACCTACAAAGCCATAAATGATCAGCCTATGGCTATATTTTACTTAAAACAGGCGCTAACGGATGGCATTACTCCTAATGCAGGTGCTTACTATAGCGAAATTGCCGATAGTGATGAAAAACTTAAGAAGTTTAAAAATGCACTGCAGAATTACCAAAAGAGCCTACAATTTGCGGAAGATCCTTTAGTTTATTATTCGATAGCTAATGTTTACGACACGAACTTAAAAGACAAGAAAAACGCCATCAAATATTATCGCAAATATCTGGCAGGCAAACCCGATGTAGCTAAGCAAAAAGCCTACATTAATTACAGCAAAAGCAGAATAGAAACCCTCGGGCAGAAGATATACTGATATTATTTCTCATACAGCTCCAGCGGCAAGCCATCCGGGTCGGTAAAGAAAGTGAAGCGTTTACCGGTAGTTTCGTCTATACGGATAGGTTCCGTTATTACCGCATGGCCGTTTAGATGAGCAACAGCCTTATCCAGATCATCAACCTCAAAAGCCAGGTGACGCAAGCCCACGGCTTCCGGCCTCGAAGGTCGCGGAGGCGGTCCCGGAAAAGAAAAAAGCTCGATCTGGTAAAGTCCGTTGACTTCCAGATCAAGCTTGTATGATTGGCGTTCTTCGCGGTAAACTTCCTGAAGAACTGTAAAACTTAAAATTTCGGTATAAAACCGTTTAGAGCGCTCGTAGTCTGAACAGATTATCGCAACGTGATGTATCCTGTTCAGCTTTAGCATTTTATTCGTCGCCTAAAATAACGTGCAATACATTGTCATGCACCATTTTAATATCGGTGATGTTGCCAAACAGTTCGCCATCAACAGTAGCGTCGCCGCTGCCGTTTACGGTACCTAACAGGCTAAACTCTGTTTCGCTGGTGGCCATCATCTCAACAAAGCGCTCCTGATCATCAGGGGCAACAGTAACCACTACCCTGCCCTGTGCTTCGCCAAACAGGAAGGCATCTTTACGTATGCTGCTATCACTCTCAATATCAAAACCTAAGCGGTTAGGCATAGCTGCCTCTGTTAAAGCAATGTATAAGCCGCCATCCGCAACATCATGTGCAGATTGGATAACCTTATGCTTGATCAATTGCTTAACCACCTGGTGCATAGCATATTCTTTCTCAAGGTCAAAATATGGAGCCGGAGCTGCCAATATTTTGTGGTACGATGCCAGGTACTGTGACGACGCGATATCATTTTGCGATTCACCAACCAAATAGATCAGGTCGCCGGGTTGTTTAAAGTCTAAGGTCATCAGGTTATCCATCTCATCCATTACGCCTAACATACCAATGGTTGGCGTAGGGAAAACAGGGCCTTCATCTGATGATTGATTGTAGAAACTCACGTTACCACCGGTAACAGGAGTTTCAAATTTGGTACAAGCCTCGCCCATACCTTTAATAGCGCCAACAAACTGCCAGTAAACTTCAGGGATGTAAGGATTACCAAAGTTTAAGCAGTTGGTAATAGCTACCGGCTCACCACCGGCACAGGTGATGTTACGTGCCGCCTCGGCAACCGCAATGGCCGTACCTTTCTGCGGATCAGCATATACATAGCGCGAGTTACAGTCGCAGGTTAAAACAATAGCTTTATCAGTACCTTTTACCGCTACCACGGCTGCATCGCTCGGGCGATTGGTGGTCATGGTTGATGTACCGATCATGGAATCGTACTGGTCGGTAACCCAACGTTTTGATGCCAGGTTAGCATGGCCTATCAAATGTTCTGCTACCTCTACCAGGTTTTCCGGTTCGGCAACATCTTCAATTTTAAATTTCTGGTTTTCGGCGTAGTAAGCCGGCTCGCGGTATTCGCGTTTGTAAACAGGAGCGCCGCCACCTAATACCAGGTCATCAGCCGGTACATCGGCAACTTTCTCGCCGTTCATGTAGTACTCCAAACGTTTGGTATCGGTTACTTCACCTATAATGGCGCAGTTAAGGTCCCATTTATCAAAAACAGCCTCAACAAGCGCTTCTTTACCTTTTTCAACCACAATAAGCATACGTTCCTGAGATTCAGATAGCAGGATCTCGTATGGTTTCATGTTTTCCTGGCGCATCGGTACGCGATCAAGGTGGATGATCATACCATGTTCACCTTTGGCGCTCATTTCTGAGTTGGAGCAGATAATACCTGCCGCACCCATATCCTGCATACCAATTACAGCACCGGTTTTAATCACTTCAAGCGTAGCTTCCAGTAACAATTTCTCCTGGAAAGGGTCACCTACCTGCACAGCAGGCAAATCGTTAACAGAGTCTTCAGTAATATCTTTTGACGCGAAGGCCGCGCCATGTATACCATCTTTACCGGTTGCCGATCCCACAATGTAAACCGGGTTGCCTACACCGTATGATGTGGCCGAAACCGTTTCGCCTGCCTTAACAATACCCGCAGAGAACGCGTTAACCAGCGGATTGATGTTGTAGCACTCATCAAAGAAAAGCTCGCCGCCAACGGTAGGGATGCCAAAGGCATTACCATAATGGCTGATACCTTTTACCACACCTTTAACCAGCCATTTGGTTTTATCAAGGCTAAGGTCGCCAAAGCGTAACGAGTTCATTTGTGCAATGGGGCGTGCACCCATGGTGAAAATATCGCGGTTGATACCGCCTACACCTGTTGCAGCGCCCTGGTAAGGCTCAAGCGCCGATGGATGGTTGTGTGATTCAATTTTAAACGCGCAACCAATACCATCGCCCAGGTCAACCAAACCTGCGTTTTCTTCACCTGCTTTGGCCAGCATGCGCGGGCCATCTTTAGGAAGCGTTTTAAGCCAGGTGATAGAGTTTTTGTAAGAGCAGTGTTCGCTCCACATTACCGCGAAGATAGAAAGCTCGGTAAAGTTGGGTACGCGGCCTAATATTTCTTGTATACGGTCAAATTCTTCAGGTAAAAGTCCCAGATCGCGGGCGGTTTCAACGGTTGTTAATTCCTGGTTCTCCAATGTAGTATCTTTTATGTTGAAAGGATGCGCGAAATTATGAAAAAACTCCGTAAGACCGAAGTCCGAAAGGCTAAAGATGTTGCTTTCTTCAGACTTTCGGACTTAGGGCATCCAAACCGCCTACTGCTGTTCGGTCAATTGGAAATTCATGGGTATACTATACCTTACCCTAACCGGTTGCCCGTTTTGTTTTCCGGGTTTCCACGGCTTAGCGAGTTTTAAAACACGTATGGCTTCTTCATCCATACCGTAACCCGCCTTACCGGTAACCACAATATCGGTTAAACGGCCATCACGCTCCACCACAAAGCTCACTATCACCCGGCCGCTTTTACCTTCTTCCTGGGCTTGTGTAGGGTAGCGCAGGTTTTTATTCAGAAACTTCGCCCAACCTGCGGCGCCGCCTTCCGGCTCGGGCATTATCTCTACGCTTTTATATTCTTTATTAACGTCCACTCCGGGGTCGGTGCCCGCGCCGCCCTGGGCTTGTCCCTGGGTGGGGTCGGCCATTTGCTCCTGCCCCCCTTTGCCTTCGCTGGTCACATTACTTACCTCTTTACCTGCCATATCGTCTATCTTCGGCGGGTTTTCATCTACTTCGCCTGGAACTATGTGTGGTATGGTATATTTTATGGATGGCGCTGCGGGTGATCTTGGCGCCGCAGTCGCGGCAGGCTCTACAGGTTTAGCCTGCTTAACCTCTTGCCTGTGCGGTTGTACAGGAGGAATTACAACAGTGATCATGCTATCTTTGGTGGTAGGCGGTTGTACGTTTTTAGCATGCCCGCCCGCGAAGGTAAATATGCACGAGGCAGATATAACAACAGTGAAAGCTATGCCCATAGCCTTTGCCATTGTACGGTTATAATTTTGCCTTAACTCATAAGCACCGTACTGCTTATTTTTTCCGGAGAATACAAGCTCGAGCCACTCGGGATTGTATAGGTTTAATTTTTCGTTTAGCATAGCGTTTGAAATTTTATTTTACTAATTAACGCTTTTGCCAAATAAAATGTTAGTTAATAATTTATTTTTACAAAATTTTAATTTACTATTTATTATAAATAGAAATTTTATATTGAATTACACAATAATTGCAAAATATAATTTCAAATCTGCAATAATA
The DNA here is from genome assembly GCF_002288635.1 of Mucilaginibacter sp. MD40. Taxonomy (GTDB): domain Bacteria; phylum Bacteroidota; class Bacteroidia; order Sphingobacteriales; family Sphingobacteriaceae; genus Mucilaginibacter. Next base: position 3,142,737 of record NZ_NRSW01000001.1, read on the forward strand.
TTACCATTTATCTGTGTTCACTTTTATGGCTTTAGCAGGCACTTTCTTAATTTCGGTACCGTATATCGCTTGTTTTAGCTGTTTATCCAGATAAATGCAGTTAGCGGCGATCTGGTCAAAGTAGGCATCGCGCTCTTTTTGAGTATAGGCATCGGCCAGTTTTTCGATTGGTGTGCTAAGTCCCGAAGCCGGCACCATATTCCCGTAACGATCACGCTTGTAGGGTATAAATTTAAAATTACCAAACTTAAACCTGTACTTACCATCTGCCGCCTGGAAGTTAAACAGATAACTAACCGCCCCGCTTTCCTTTCGCATTAATGATGTACCGCTGTAAACTAAAAAGCTGCCGCTGATATTAAAGGCATGCTCAGCCTGCCCTTTTTCCGGGCGGGAATTACGGTTTAAATTCCGGGCGAAATCCCACGCGCGCCGGTAAACTTCGGTTTCAGGCACCGCAACCTGGTTAACTACCTTATAATATACATAGGTATTGTTTTCATCCATCTGTAACGAATCTTTTTGCGCCATTACATACCGGCTACATAAAAGCAAAGCGAGGCAAACAAGCAATTTTTTCATATCTGTAAATAAAGATAAGCCATCCGCATAAATATACGGATGGCTTAACAGTTTATATGATAAGGTTTTTTTAGAAAGCGTAAACAGCCGCCACCACAAACTGCGATGCCTGCTTGGTTAAGCCACCTCCCTTGGTGGTAAAGCCATCGGTGTTATTCTTGTTGCTATCTAACCTAAACTCTGGTATCAGGGTAAGTGGCCCTGCTTTTACATTAGCGGTAAGAGTAGCCGCGAATACTGAGCTGCCCGGCGGAGGGCCCAGCGGAACAAAAGATCCGGTTTTGGTTTTAAAATACTCGCCTCTTAAACCAAGGGTTACCGTTTTAGATACGCCTACCTGCGGGTACAACGCTACACCGGTGAAACCACCGGTACCGGCAACTGCTGCAGGTTTATAGTCGGCAGCGTTAAGGCCCAGTTTAAAAGCCTCCGTAATTTGGTATGATGTGGTAAGGTCAAATTCGGTACCAGACAATTTACCGGTTAATACGTTAAGGTAGGCTGTCCAACCGGTTACAGGCGATACCATCAGCTGGGCGCCAAAAGTATTTACCTTATCTACCGATTTATACAGGTTCCATGAATCGTTAAAGATACCGGCCATTAAGCTCACCTTGCTGCTAAAAGCATAAGTGGCCTTAAAGCCCGCGTTCTGGAACGGCCCGTTGGTAAAGAGGTATGATGTTGAATAATTAAAGTTACCTACCGGGCTAATTACTTCATAACCAACAAATGTAGCCATGTAACCACCGGTAAGGTTAAACTTATCAGTTACATCGTATGATACATACAAGTTTTGGATATGAAAACTGTTATTGGCATTAGTGGTATTACCATCTCCATTAGGGATGGATTGATACTGCCCTCTTGGGCCAAAAGATAATTCGCCTACAAAAGCGGCCTTGCCCACCTTTTTCTTCAAAGCCAGGTCGATCATACCGATAGAAACCGAATTCTGATCGCTCGCGAAGCTGGTAGGGATGTTATTGTGCTGCGAAAAATCGTACTTATAATAAGTATCAACAGAACCCGATATCACCAAAGGAGGATCGGACTTGGTGGTATCCTGCGCAAATGCGCTTAAAGTGAAAGTAAATACAGACAATAAGAGTAAAAGTCTTTTTTTCATGATAAGAGATTAATTTTAAGTAGTTAGTTAGTTGTTTGATTTATTTAGTTGTCAGTAAAAACCCTAATAATTAAAAAAACAAGGCAACCGTATCAATTCAATTGATCACTCAATTAAAATTTTATCAATCAATCACAAAATCATTAAAATAAATTCACAAATACAGCTATTTTATTATGTTTTTACTAAAATGAGTAATAAATATGAATTAAACAATATGATTTGACATTTTTTTAATTTCAATTAGAAAAAATTTAATAATTGTAACTCGAAAATGCATTTAAAACATTTTTTTATTATCTAAAACCAATATTTTAATAAATTTTATCCTAATTTTCGATCAATACATCACCGAAATTTATTTATTAAAAAAATAACTTCTTTTGCAGATCTTTCTACAATAAAAAACACGGTAGAACTTTACTAATAAGAATTTGGGTGCTTTAGAAATGATTTTTATAATTTTGAAGCCAACCAATTTGTAAAAACCATGTCTAATACCCGTTTCCAGGCTTTAGAGGCTGTATTAAACCGTGAAATTCCGGATATAAAACTCCCATCGTCAAAAATCTCCGATTATTTTGGCGTGAATGTGTTCGACAAAAAGAAAATGAAGGAGTTTTTGTCAAGCGACGCTTACAGTGTAATCATTGATTCTATTGACAATGGTGTTCCTATTCCGCGTGATATGGCCGAACAAGTGGCTTCATCCATGAAAGCATGGGCTATTGGCAAGGGTGCTACACACTATACCCATTGGTTTCAACCGCTTACCGGCACCACTGCCGAAAAGCACGACGCCTTTTTTGAACCCACTGCAGATGGCGGTGCTATAGAGCGTTTTAGCGGCGACGCACTTTCGCAACAGGAGCCGGACGCATCCAGTTTCCCGAGCGGTGGTATACGTAATACTTTTGAGGCGCGTGGCTACACGGCCTGGGACCCATCATCCCCGGCATTTATTATTGGCCGTACCCTTTGTATACCTACCGTTTTTGTATCCTACACCGGCGAGGCGCTTGATTATAAGGTACCGTTATTAAAGGCACTCAACGCGCTTGACAAAGCCGCGGTTGATGTTTGCCATTATTTTGATAAAAGCATTGAAAAGGTAAATGCCTCATTGGGTATTGAGCAGGAATATTTCCTGGTTGATACCGCTTTGTTTAACGCGCGGCCCGACCTGTCACTTACCGGCCGTACCTTATTCGGCCATATGTCTGCCAAGAACCAGCAACTGGAAGACCATTACTTTGGCTCTATCCCCAGCCGTGTTTACGCTTTTATGCAGGACATGGAAACAGAAGCGCTTCAACTGGGCATACCTTTAAAAACACGCCATAATGAGGTTGCTCCATCGCAGTTTGAATGCGCCCCTATTTACGAAGAGATCAACCTCGCCATAGACCACAACCAATTATTGATGGATATTATGGACCGCGTAGCCCAACGCCATCATTTTAAAGTGCTGCTGCACGAAAAACCTTATGCAGGCATCAACGGCTCGGGCAAGCACAATAACTGGTCGCTCATTACCAATACCGGTAAAAACCTGCTATCGCCGGGCAAAACCCCAAAGAATAACCTCATGTTCCTGGCCTTTTTTGTGAATACCATTAAGGCTGTACATGACCATGCCGACCTGCTTCGGGCGTCAATAGCTTCGGTTAATAACGACCATCGCCTTGGTGCGAACGAAGCGCCCCCGGCTATCATCTCTATATTCCTGGGTAGCCAGCTAACAGAAGTGTTGGATGAGATTGATACCTCGCGCCTGAGCAAAAAGATAAAAGAAGAAAATTCGCTATGGCAGGGTATCCCTAAAATACCACAGATATTAAAGGACAACACCGACCGTAACCGCACTTCGCCTTTTGCATTTACCGGTAATAAATTTGAGTTAAGGGCGGTAGGCTCATCGGCCAATTCGGCCAGCCCCATGACCATCCTTAACCTCATTATGGCAGATCAGCTTAAGAAATTTAAGTATGATGTAGATAAGCTGATCAAAAAGGGCGAAAAGAAAGACGTGGCCTTAATGACCATCATCAAGCGCTACATTAAAGAATCGCGCGCAATAAGGTTTGAGGGTAATGGTTATAGTGAGGAATGGGAAAAAGAAGCAGAAGCCCGCGGATTGGCCAATGTAAAAACCACCCCTAAAGCACTCGACGCGCTGATTACTGATAAAGCCGAACTTCTTTTTGAAGAAACCGGCGTATTCACCAAACGCGAGGCACATGCCCGCCATGAGATACTATTAGACAGCTTCTACAAAAAATTACAAATTGAGGCACGTGTAATTGGCGAACTGGTGATGAATATTATTATCCCGGCAGCATTAAGCTATCAATCTAAACTGGTAGAAAATGTAAAAGGCCTTAAAGATATAGGGCTCGACAAAAACAGCTATGAAGCGCAACTGGATATCATCAATAAAATTTCGGGTCATGTTAATTTCCTGAAACAGAATGTTGATGAGATGATAGAAGAACGTAAAAAAGCCAACAAGATCGATGATCTGCGCGAAAGGGCCATTGCTTACGATGAAAAGGTGAAAACCTATTTTGCCCCCATACGCTACCACGCCGATAAATTGGAAACCCTGGTGGATGACAGGTTATGGCCGTTACCAAAATTCAGGGAGCTGCTATTTATTAAATAACAACTCTCTCGTTCATAAAAAAAGGTATGACACACTGAAAGTGCCATACCTTTTTTGTTTACCAGCTTGGTGTAATTACCGTGCGAAAATATCGGCCTGTTGGTGGTTTTCTATAATTACCTCGCGGTATTTACTCAGCAATGCCGACTTTGAAACAAAGCCCACGAACTTACCGTCTTTGGTAACCGGCAGTTGCCATACATCTAAGCCATCAAAAGTTTCCATTACACTGCTCATGGGTTCATCATGGTCTATCATGGCAGGAGGCGTTACCATAATATCGGCCACTGTACGGCCTTCCTGCAGGTCATTAAAAAGGTTTTTCCGTATCTCATCCAGCCATATTACTCCTTCAAGCGTACCTTCATTATTTAATACCGCGAATATATTGGCCTTACTGTTAGCCAATATTTTAAAAAAATCGGCAATAGGCATTAACTTGTTAACCGCTTTGTAATCGCGGTTAATTAGGGAGTCGAGGTTAATGGCATTCAATATACCGGTATCCTGGGCAGGGTCAAGGTTATTTTCATGCACAAGGTGTTCCCAGTACATGTTATGCTTATTAAACATGCGCGAAATAACGTATGACATTGCCGAAACGATCATGAGCGGTATAAAAAGCACGTAGCCACCGGTTATTTCAGCTATCAAAAATATAGCTGTTAGTGGCGCGTGCAGCACTCCGCTTAAAGCGCCAGCCATGCCTACAGCAATAAAATTACTGGTGTTTAAATGTATAAGGCCTGTTTGGTTTACCCCGTAAGCTACAAATAAGCCTAAAAAGGCTCCCGTAAACATGGTAGGTGCAAACGAGCCACCATTACCTCCCGACCCTATAGTTACGCCTGCCGCTATAATTTTGGTAAGTACAAGCGCCGCTATAAACAATAACATAATCCAGGGGTTTTCCAGCCATTGGCTAAAGAACAGGTCCTCTTTTAAAACCTCGATATTACCGTTAAGCATTTGCTGCAGGTAGTGGTACCCTTCCCCAAATAACGTAGGGAAAACCAGGAGCATTAAGCCCAGTAAGAGGCCGCCTGCAATAGCACGTATATAGCGGTTTTGTTTAGTAAAAATCCCCTTCTCCAGTTTACCGCCCACTTTGGATATGTAAACAGCCGTCCACCCGCTTAGCGCGCCAAGGATGATATAAAACGGCAGGGCATTCATTTTCCACCCTTCAGTTACCAGGTGAAAAAGCTGCTGCGAATAAAGCACCTTGGCTACCACCACACCCGTAGCCGAAGCAATGAGCAGAGGAATAAACGTTGGAATAGTGATCTCCCCGATGAGTATCTCTAAAGAAAAGAGTACGCCCGCTATTGGGCTGTTAAACACAGCCGCAATACCAGCCGAAGTACCGGCAGCCAGCAATACCGTTTTTTCATATGGGCTCAGGTTAAAGAACTTGCCCACGTTTGAACCTATGGCCGCTCCTGTACAAACAATAGGCGCCTCCAAACCGGCAGACCCGCCAAAACCAACCGTTAAAGAACTGGTAATAAGATGCGAATAGATATTATTGTAGCGCAGGTTAGAGCGGTTGCGCTTAATATTGAGCAGGATGCTACCAATGCCTTTTTGCATACGATCGCGGTTAACGAGATGCTGCCAGGCAACCGTTAAAAATATACCCAGAGCCGGTAAAAACACATAGATGATATGAAATGGCAAATGCGAGGCAATATTACGGCTCAGCTCCTCCATAAAACGAACCAGGAACTTTAACACTGTTGCTGCCAGGCCACCAATAAAACCCACAAAAACGCTGCTATACAGTAAAAAGTTACGCTGTACATTACGCTTGAGGCGCCAGCGGTTAATTTTGTAATTAAGAGTTCGTAGCATAAGAGTAGTGTAGCGCAGTAATGTAACAATTTTACCGCTTATAAATAGTATTAAGCAGTATATTTGCCCATGACTTCTCCGCAAAGATACGATCAACGCGGCGTTTCTGCATCAAAAGATGATGTACATAATGCCATTAAAAACATTGATAAAGGGATATTTCCAAAAGCATTCTGCAAAATAATACCTGATATATTAACCAACGACCCGGCATACTGTAATATTATGCATGCCGATGGCGCAGGTACCAAATCGTCACTGGCTTATACTTACTGGAAAGAAACCGGCGATATATCTGTATGGCGTGGCATTGCTCAGGATGCCATTATCATGAATATTGATGACCTGCTTTGCGTGGGCGCGGTTGACAATATCCTGCTATCATCAACCATTGGTCGTAATAAAAACCTGATACCCGGAGAGGTTATAGCCGCCATTATTAACGGCACCGAAGAAGTACTGGCCGAATTACGTGATGCAGGTATAGGTATCTACTCAACCGGCGGGGAAACTGCCGATGTGGGCGACCTGGTGCGCACCATCATTGTAGATTCTACCGTAACCTGCCGCATGAAACGCGAAGATGTGATCTCTAATGACCGTATTAAACCGGGCGATGTGATTGTTGGCCTGGCATCATATGGTAAGGCTACATACGAACAAGAATATAACGGTGGAATGGGCTCAAATGGCTTAACATCTGCACGCCATGATGTTTTCAATAAATCAATAGCCGAAAAATACAGTGAGAGCTATGACCCTGCCGTACCTTACGATCTGGTATTCAGCGGCAGTAAAAACCTTACAGATCAAATAGATATAGACAATGGAGAAACGGTTACAGCAGGCAAGCTGGTATTATCCGCCACCCGCACCTATGCCCCTATCATTAAGGCAGTGCTTGAAAAATTCCGTGGCCGTATCAATGGCATGGTACATTGCAGCGGAGGCGCACAAACCAAGGTGCTGCACTTTGTGGAGAACCTGCACATCATTAAAGATAACCTGTTCCCTATACCCCCATTATTTAAGCTGATACAGGAAGAATCAAACACCTCGTGGCAGGAAATGTACAAGGTATTTAATATGGGTCACCGTATGGAACTTTACGTACCCGAAGAAATTGCCGCTGAAATTATTGCTATATCAAAAAGCTTTAATGTTGAAGCGCAGATCATTGGCCGCGTGGAAGCCGCAGATAAGAAGAAAGTGACCGTTACCTCTGAATTCGGAGAATTTGTATATGAATAATTGCCTTTAGATGCTTCATTTTCTGTCAGAACAATCTTCATTTACTCTTTGGATGATATTTCTGGCAGAAAATGTCTTCATTACTATCATTGCCATAGCCGCCGGATCTTATGTAATTAAGCGTCATCTCAAACAAAAGCCTGTCGCCTCAGAACGGGAAATAGTATTTTGTATAGTTACTAACTTACTGAATACCGCTATCACTTATGCCGGCTTCAGGCTTTGGCAGCACGGCTATATTGTATTTTCATTTGCCATAAACTGGCGTACTCTAACTGATTTTTTGCTGCTGTTTATGGCGATGGACCTGGCCATGTACCTGTTTCATTACGGTATACACCGCACCATTGCCTACCGGTATATCCATCAGCTGCACCACCACTACACCAACCCTACCCCCATTGATCTTTTCGTATTGCATCCTTTAGAAACACTGGGGTTTGGCGCACTATGGTTGGCTATGCTCTATCTTTACAGTTTTAATTTCGCGGCGGTACTCATATACCTAACAATTAATGTAGTGTATGGCATAACAGGGCACCTTGGAATTGAGCCTCTTCCAGCTGGCTGGAGAAATAAGCCTTTACTGAAACATCTGGGAACATCAACTTTCCATCACCGGCATCATAGCGATATCCATTGTAACTTCGGCTTTTATACCAATATTTGGGATAAGCTTTTTAAAACTTACAAACCATAAGAAAGCCCCCAAAACAAGAAAGGCCTCCGGAAATCCGGAGGCCTTTCTAATGTATTATTGTTAAAGCGTATTACTTTACTTTCAATATTACGTTACCTAAAGAACAAGCTACGTAAACGGTTGTACCGGTTGCATCAACTGCAACACCGGCAGGGGCGTTAAACGGAGTGATCAGGCTTAAGTAGCCGCTACCAGCTAATGAAGTTACTGCACCGGCAGGGGTAATTTTACGTACCAGGTTGTTATCTGTATCAGCAACATATACGTTACCGTTTACATCAACAGCTACACCAGCCGGGTGATAGAATGATGCGGCGGTACCGTTACCATCGGCATTGCCTATTGAACCGCTACCGGCAAGAGTAGTTACCACACCAGAGGCAGTTACTTTACGGATAGTGTGGTTATTTGCATCAGCAACATATAAGTTACCGGCTGCATCAACAGCAATACTGCGCGGGCCATTAAACTTAGCCGCCGTACCTGCACCGTCAGCATTACCTGCGCTGCTACCCGCTAAGGTAGTTACCACACCGGCAGCAGTGATTTTACGGATAAGGTTGTTGTTAAAGTCGGCTACGTAAACGTTACCGGCTGCGTCAACCGCTACACCTGAAGGGCCGTTAAACCTTGCAGCAGTACCTGTAGCGTCGGTTTTACCTGAGCTGGTTGCACCGGCTAAAGTACTCACCGCGCCTGTAGATATAATTTTACGGATCTGGTTGTTACCATAATCAGCTACATAAACGTTACCTGTTGCATCAACTGCAACACCCGCAGGGTTGTTGTAAGATGCTAAAGTACCAACAGCCGAAGTATTTGAGCTACCTTGTGTTACCGAACCTGAAAAGGTAGTAGTAGCACCCGAAGTAGTTACAATTTTACGGATTTGGTTGTTGGCCTGGTCGGCAACCAAAAGGTTACCAGATGCATCAACCGCTAAAGCGGTTGGGTAGCTAAATACTGCTGCACCAGCAGTACCGTTTGCAAAACCTGCAACACCCGAACCAGCAACGGCTGATACCGTACCTGTTGTTGAAACAGGAGTTGGTGCCGGAGCAGGACTGTCATTCTTTTTACAGGCCGTGAACATCACAACAGGCAATGCTGCTAATAATGTTGCTTTAGCTATATAATTAAACTTATTTTTTTTCATGTGAAATGTCTTACTAATGATCAGTTAGATTAATTGAAGATATATCTTAGACCAAATTGTGCCTGCCATCTTGATGCCTGAGATACACCGTTACCGAATGAATTGGTAAGAGGTACCTGGTTGGTGTTATCAAAGTATGGGAATGAATAAGTAGGTCTGCCGGTTGCTGGGTCAATACCTTTGTAAGTTAACAGCGTAGTACGGTTAACAAATTTGAAGTTACCCCATGCAGCGTTCAGGAAGTTACCTAAGTTGATGATGTTGAACTCAAACTGTAAGGTATTTTTAATCTTACCGGTAGTTTGGTAAAGGTCCTGGGTGAAGTTAAAGTTAACCAGGTGGAAGTAAGGTAATACCAAACCGTTACGCTCGGCATATTTACCTCTGCGTTTGCTCAGGTATGGATCCTGGTTAATGTAAGCATCTAACTGCGCGTAAGTCTGTGAAACTGTACGTGGGTCTGATGCATTATCTTTTACCAACACAATGTCGTTAGCATCTTTAGGCACATAGATCAGGTCATTGCTGGTCTGTCCGTCGCCGTTAACGTCACCACTGTATACATAAGAAGCAACACCATTGTTAGCAGCCTCGTAGGTTAAACCGATAGAGGTAGTTAAGTGGTTAAGGTATTGTTTACGGTATGATGCAGAAGCGATGATACGGTTAGGCTGATAGAAGTTTGAGTATGAAGTTACGTTAGCATTCGGATCGCCAGATACTGAACGGTCTCTCCAGGTTGATTGCGCAATAGAACCACCATCGTTAACTGTACGGCTATCAGAGTAAGTATAAGCAACGTTAAAGTAGAATTCTTTAAAGGTACGCTGTAACTGACCGGTGATGCTGTAAGTATAACCTTTGTTGGTGTTTTTAAGCAAAATAGCGTCGGTAATGTTAGGGTTGGTAGCTGTGTTACCGTTAGCACCGTTTGGCAGTGTAATAGATGGGTAAACAGTAGTACTGCTGTAACGTACGCGATTATCGCTACCTACAAAAGTATAACCTGTTGATGGCAGCGCAACGTTTTGATAGTATACGCCATTGATATCTTTAGAGTAGATACCTTCTAAGGTACCAATAACACCGAACGGTAATTTCTGGTCAACCGCTACGTTAGCTCTGAAGTTTGAAGGGAACTTGAAGTTCTTATCAATAATAGCCAGGTTGTACTGTGCGTTAGCGGCAGCAGCCTGTGGCCTGTTAGCATTAACGTCAGGATTGAAAGCTAAACGAGGATCAGTAGCAGTTACACCAGCTTGTCCGGGAACAAGTGTGTATGAACCAAACTGCACACCGTTGTTACTTGCCTGGTTAGAGATATAAACGTATGGAACCGGACCGGTAAATATACCTACACCACCACGTAACTGAGTATTACCCTGTCCGTTAACATCCCAGTTGAAACCAACACGTGGCGATAACTGTATGCGGGTTTTAGGATATTGAGCAGTATTTACCTGGTAACCATCTCTGAAACCGGTTAAGGCAGCAGCATTAGCATTAAAGTCGCTCTTGGTGTTGTACACCGGCATATCGGCACGTAAACCGTAAGTTAACTTAAAGTTGTCGTTCACCTGCCATTTATCCTGAGCATACAGGCCAATGGTGTAAGCTTTAATATAAGCGAATGGGAAAGAACCATCAGGTAATGCAGAATACTGATAAGCATAACGCACAGCGTTTGTAGCGCCTGTGTTAGCAGAAGCATAAAAATCGGCTAAGCTGTTAAAGCGGTATAAACCGTTATAGTTAGGCGCGAAACCGTTTTTAAATTTGTTTAATTCGTTCTGTGTACCGATGTTGATCTCGTGTTTACCTGCAAATATGGTAAACTGATCACTGAACTGGTAAGTATCCGTATTTAATACGTTGTTAGCAGTAAACGGCTCATAACCAAATGAAGTTAAAGTACCGGTACCTTGTGGATTCAGGATATCAACCAATGGGAAAGCGCCACCGCCTGGTGATTGACGGAAATCGCGTAGCGCCTGGTAGCCAACAGTTAATTTGTTAGCATACTTGTCGCTGATGCGGGTATTCAACTCGGCTATACCAATGTTAAAGTTGTTGTTGATGGTATAGTAAGATGAGAAGAACGGTAAGCCAACTAAGCCCGGGCTACGGGTACCCTGCGCGCCTGAACTGCTTGGAGGCACATCACGGAAAGATTTTAAGTAAAAATATTTCAATGATAAGGTGTTGTTCTTGTCAATGTTCCAGTCAAGTTTCGCAGCGATCTTGTCTGATTGGGTGCGTAACTGATAGTTCTCAAATGCACCCGGATCATAGTTATACGTTTTTTTCAGGAAATTGCTCAGGGTAGTCAGGTCATTATAAGATGCCTGTGAAATGCTACCACCTGCAGTTTGTCCATCGCGTAACGCGGTGTAAGAAGTTGCAGGGTCTTTTATCCTTTCCTGCTCACCAGAGATGAAGAAGAATAATTTGTTTTTGATGATCGGGCCACCTAAGCTGATACCACGCTGATTGTAGTCAATAGATGGTTTAGCAACTGTAGTGGTCAAAGTTTTTAAACCTACTAAGCCGGCAGTACGTTTGTACAGGTAAACGCTACCTTTAAATTCGTTGGTACCTGATTTAGTAACGGTGTTAATACCGGTACCTGCGAAACGGCCTTGGGTAACGTCAAAAGGAGATACAGAAACCTGGATCTGCTCAATAGCGTCAAGTGAGATAGGCTGTGAGTTAGCCTGGCCACCCAAAGTGTTTGACAAACCGAAAGAGTTGTTGAACAATGCACCGTCAACAGTTAAGTTGTTACCGTTACCGTTGCGGCCGCCAAAGCTGGTACCGTTAGCGGTAGGTGTTAACTTGGTATAATCGTAGATAGACCTGCTGATCGTTGGTAAACGATCGATCTGTGCGCGCGTAACAATCTCCTGAGAACCTGTCCTGGAGTTGTTGATCACTTTGTTTTGTTTACTGGTAACGGTGATCTCGCTAAGTTGTGTGCTGGTTGGCAGCATCTTAGTATCGATCTTAAAGTCCTGACCTAAAGAAAGCGTAATGTTTTCCTGGGTGCTTGGATTAAAACCGATAAATTTAAAAGTTACAGTGTAGGGCCCACCAATACGTAAGTTTGGTAAATTGTACCTACCATCGGCACGTGTAACAGTACCATAATTAGTACCTGTAGGTGCGTGAAAAGCCTGTACGGTAACGCCAGGCAGGGGTGCCCCCTTCTCGTCAACTACAGTTCCTGAGATGCTACTGGTTGTTACCTGTGCGAAGGTAAAAGCGGTAGTAAAACTCAGTAATAATAAGAGTAAAAACTTCCTCATACTTTGTTGTTTTGTTTAACCTTAATTTGAATTTAATCTTAAGTGAATTATGTGGCAAAGATAATCAACAAAGAGCTACAGTATATTAAGTTTATGTTAAGAATAGAAGGATACTTTTCAACACTTTACAGGTAATTTAATGAAATATGAATTTTAAATGAAAAAAACATACTGTTTTATAATGAAATTTGAAATTTATAGCACTAATGCACTCATCACTACTTGTTTGTAGCCGCATTTGCCAAAAGTTTCGCGGTGTTTCATTTACACTGCTTTTTATTTAGCTTTGGCAATCCAAAAATCATAAAAGATATATACTCATATGGATTACGATTTAATAGTTATTGGTTCGGGCCCGGGCGGTTATGTGGCCGCTATCCGCGCATCGCAACTGGGTTTAAAAACCGCCATTATAGAAAAAGAATCGCTTGGAGGCATTTGCCTTAACTGGGGGTGTATCCCTACTAAAGCGCTGTTAAAAAGCGCCCAGGTGTTTGAATATTTAAACCACTCTGCCGAGTACGGTATAAAAACCAACGGTGGCGAGGTTGACTTTGAAGCCGTTATCAAACGCAGCCGTGGTGTTGCCGATGGCATGAGCAAAGGTGTACAGTTCCTGATGAAGAAGAACAAAATAGATGTGATCATCGGTTTTGGTACCCTTAAAGCGAAAGATACCGTATCAGTAAAAAGTAACGACGGTACAGTTAAAGACTTTAAAGCAAAGCATATTATCCTGGCTACAGGCGGTCGCTCACGCGAATTGCCTAACCTTAAACAGGATGGTAAAAAAGTTATCGGCTACCGCCAGGCCATGATCCTTCCGCAGCAACCTAAATCAATGGTTGTGGTAGGCTCGGGCGCTATCGGTATCGAGTTCGCATACTTCTATAACGCCATAGGCACTAAGGTTACCGTGGTAGAATACCTGGACAATATTGTTCCGCTGGAAGATGAAGAGGTTTCAAAAGCACTGCTGCGTTCACTTAAAAAACAGGGCATCAATATCATGACGGGCTCTACCGTTGAATCTGTTGATACCAATGGCGAAGGCTGCCGCGTAAATGTAAAAACAGCCAACGGTAACGAAGTACTGGAGGCCGACATCGTTTTATCGGCAATAGGTATATCTACCAATATTGAAGGCATTGGCCTTGAACAAGTAGGTGTAAAAACCGATAAGGGAAAGGTGCTTGTTGATGATTTCTACAAAACCAACATTGACGGCGTTTACGCCATCGGCGATATTGTTAAAGGCCAGGCCCTGGCACACGTAGCCTCTGCAGAAGGTATTATTTGCGTAGAGAAAATTGCCGGCCAAAACCCCGAGCCGTTAAACTATAACAACATACCGGGATGTACCTACTGCTCGCCTGAAGTAGCTTCTGTAGGCTACACCGAAAAAGCGGCTAAAGAAGCGGGTTACGAACTAAAGATCGGTAAGTTCCCTTTCTCTGCATCGGGTAAGGCAAGTGCTGCCGGCGCTAAAGATGGTTTTGTGAAAGTGATATTTGATGCCAAATACGGAGAGTTCCTGGGCGCGCACATGATCGGTTACAACGTAACCGAGATGATCGCCGAGGTAGTTACCGCGCGTAAATTGGAAACAACCGGTCATGAGATCATTAAATCGGTACACCCGCACCCTACCATGAGCGAGGCCGTTATGGAAGCCGCCGCTGATGCATACGGTGAAGTGATACACTTGTAGCACACATTGCAATATATATAACAAGAAAGCCGCTTTAAATAAAGCGGCTTTCTTGTTTAACTTACTTATTGTATTCCTTATCTAAAAACAGGTATCTGCCTCGTAACTGACTGCTTTCTACACGGGGCTTGGTTTGTACGTTAATATCTATATAATTAGCCGGTTTACCGGGCGTAACCGGTAACCATTTGGGCAAAGCACCACCGTTAGGGTTGCCTGTCTTAATAAAATTAGCGAAGTAGGTTTCCATCGTTTCAGATACTTTATAATCTTCAGGCGTCCAGGCATAGGTGGTATTGGTAGCTAAATTCCCCATAGCATATTCAATTTCTGAGGCATGCGCCGCACCAGCGTATGGCGCTGGCTGTTTTGGTGCTTCGGGCTTTTTACCATCATCTTTTATCACCCCTCCGGCAAGGCCTGCTTTTGCATTACCCATAGCCGCGGTCATTGGCGGGCGTGGTTTGGAGAACTGGTAACGATAAACCGGCTTGTTGCTTTTAGTGGCCTGCACGTCGCTCCATTTCCAGGTACTGTATGATATAAAACGATCGCTCGCCAGTTCTGTCGCCGATTTGATCACTTCTTCCTGGTTATTACCAGGGTATAGTTTCAGTACTTCATCAGCTTTATCGCCATAAAGTCCTTTTACCTTTTTAGCGTAATTTTCCGGAGTGGGTGCCTCTCCCCACATCAAAGCCTGATAAGGTATTTCGGCTGAGTTCCAGCCCACCAATAATGGCACTTTTGCCTGTTCACCGGCCATAAAAGTTTGTAAAGGGGTTTTGGTTAGGAAATACCCGTCAAGCGTAGCAGATGATACAGGTGGCGTACCCTGTTTAGATGCCATTTCCAATAACTCGTTAGCAGGTATAGCCCGCAATTCGGCTAATGTTTTGGCCCCGGCTTGTTGCATAAACTTCATGCCGTTAGCTTCCGCATCAGCCAGTGGAACCGCGGGAAGTGTAGGTGCTATCATGGCCCCGCTCTCTCCTATGGCCCCATTAATAAGATTCTTTGAAAGAGGGGACACCATTTGCGCCGAAACAGAAATAGAACCGGCAGATTCCCCCGCAATGGTTACCTTTTTAGGGTCGCCGCCAAAAGCAGCTATATTTTCTCGTACCCAGCGTAGGGCTGCATTCTGGTCCAGAAGACCGTAATTGCCTGAAGCATGGTGTGCCGATTCTTTTGTAAGCTCCGGATGAGCCATAAAGCCAAAAACACCTAAGCGATAATTTACCGTTAGCGCAATAATGCCCCGCTTAGCCATGCTTTCGCCATCATAGCGCGCCTCCGAGCCATCGCCGGCTACAAAGCCACCACCATAAAAGTAAACCAGTACAGGGAGCTTAGCTTTAGGTTTGCCCTCAGGCACCCAAACATTCAGATACAGGCAGTCTTCGCTCATACCGGCAGACCGGAAACCCATATCGCCAAATACTTTTTTCTGCATACCGTTGTAAGCAAAGGCATCGCATTTGCGCACACCGGTCCAGTTGTTAACGGGTTGCGGTTCTTTCCAGCGCAGTTCGCCGATGGGTGGCTGCGCAAAAGGTATCCCCTTAAAACTGGTTACGCCAGACTTTTCCTGCACGCCCTCTACCGTACCATTAACGGTTTTTACCTGCATTTGTGCAAATAAGCTGATACAAGCGCATTGCAGCGCCAGGTAGCTTGTTAGTTTTTTCATGGTTTATGGTTATAATTGGTTGTTGAACTTATGAAATTAAACAAAATAAATTCCCGTTCAAAGTTTATTATGTCTTTTCGACACATTAGATATCTTAAAAAATGAAACCAACCATCACCATAGAGTATTGCCCCAAGTGCAACTGGATGCTGCGTGCAGCTTATATGGCGCAGGAACTGCTATCTACTTTTACTGACGACGTGTATGGGGTAATGCTGCAGCCAAGCGAAACACCAGGCAGATACGCCGTTAGAATAAATGACGATATTATTTTCGACCGTAAGCTACAGGGCCGGTTTCCTGAAATCAAGGAGCTGAAGCAGTTAGTAAGAGATGTGATAGCACCCGAAAAGAACCTTGGCCATAGCGACCATAAAGCCGGATAATTACTATGCCTGCATATTATGCTTAACAACTTTGTTTGTTTAAATTTGTGCCTTATATTTATAAATGCTATCCAAAAAAACTAAATACGCCATAAAAGCCCTTGTAGTAATGGGCAAGAACATGGATAAACCACCCATGCAGATATCTAAGATAGCTGAAATGGAACGCATACCTAAAAAGTTCCTGGAGCAGATACTGCTTGACCTGCGTAACGCGGGCTATTTATATAGTAAAAAAGGCGCGGGTGGCGGATATAGCCTTAACAAAGACCCAAAAGAGATTTTCCTGGTAAGTATTATGCGTATTACCGATGGCCCTATAGCCATGGTACCCTGCGCAAGCTTAAACTTTTACCATAAATGCGACGAGTGCCACCAGGAACATACCTGCGGTATACGTGATGTTTTTATTGATGTAAGAGATGCTACGCTGAAAATACTTTCGGAAACCAGCATTGCCGATATCATTGAACGCGAGAACTCGCTGATCGTTAAAAACTAATTAATCGTTAAGTTTTTCGGAGATATTTCTGATCGCTTCATCCAGCTTAGCGGCTGATTCCTGCAGATAGGGTTCAACTTGCTCATATTCATCGGGCTTATTGTTGCTGTTCTTGAGGATATCAATTATCCCCAAAATATTGGTAAGGTGTTTGCGCACCTCGTGCGAATTGATAAACGCGAGTTCTTCTTTCTTGGCGGCAAACAACAGCATTTCATAATGGCGTTTTTGCTTCACGTTCCGGTAGATGAGCGCTATAGCAACAATTACCAACGCGGCTATTACTACGATAAATATCAGCCAAATGCGTTCCCGTTCATAAATTTCCGCGCGTTTGATGTATGAACTCTCCGTTTCGTCGAGCTTTATTTGCGATGAGATGATACCCACCTGCGTGAGCTTGGCATTATACTGACGTGCCTCGGCAAGGGCTTTCTTAAAATTAAGTGCCGCAAAGTTTTCTCCATTCCTCTTCTCGGCTATCTGGCCCAGCAACTCATATAAGTGCTGCTTTATTTCGGGATGGTTAGCGTCTTTATTGGCGAGAAGCAATCGGTTAACAATATGCTCGGAAGAATCAAGCTGGTTGTTGGCAAAATAGGCGTCGGCCAGGTGCTGGTCTTCCAGATCGCTTGGCGCATACTCTTTGCTTGCTTTTAGCGTGTTGATCTGGCCTATAGCCAGGCTATATTTATGTTCTAATAATGATATGTAGTACTCTGTGCGTTTGCGGTAAGTATAGAGTTTATAGTTTTTATTTTCCGGGCTATTTAGCCTGGCATGATAGGCAATAAGCGAATCAAGCTTGTTCATTCTAAAATAGTTTTCCGAAATATTGTAAAAAATTACGCTCGAAAGTAAATGTTTGCTCGCTGTATCACCATCAAGCAAAGCCCAGGCCTTATTCAAATAATTGAGCGATTCCGCATACAAGCCTGATTTATAAAAAAGATCGGATATGTTAATATTGAGCGATGCTTCCCTCCTGTCATCTTTAAAAGCGCTTCTTAGTTTCCGCACCTTAACCGTGGCCAGCCGGTAATTATATATCGCATCAATATAATCGCCCATATCGGTTTGTATAAACCCAAGGTGGCTCAAAAACTGAAACGAAAGATAATCCTGGTTACTTTTGGCTGCAATTTGTACGGCGCGGCTCATGTAAGCCTCTGCCTGCCGGTAATTACGCTGCTTACTAAAGCAAACAGCTTTCAGGAAATAGGAAAACTCTTCCTTTTCAGGGATATTATTTTGATCAAACAGCTGGTTTAAGGTATCCTGCAGCGCCGCTAATTTATCACCGGGGAAAATTTGTACATAACCTTTTATGTAAGCGATCAGCTTTTTTGGCGTAAGAAAACATCATTTTCTTTGAGTATACTATTAAAAGCTTCCTTGTTTACGGGTGGTATACGGGCCAAAAGCGTGGCGTTTTGCCTGGAATAGGCAGTTAAATTGACGAGTAGGCAAAAGCAAAAAATTAATAAGGGAAATAGCTTTTTTAACATTCACTATTTTTTTATAAAGTTACAGTTGGCCTTTTAAAAAACAAATTTTAGTGTGGTTAAACATAACTTAAAAAAACGTTATTCGTAAAAAGAATAAATATTAATATTTTTGCATTAATAACACAACCCAAAAGAAAATGAAAAAAATTATTTATCTGATCATTGCAGTTATTGCGGTTGGTTTGTATTCGTGCCAGAAAGAAAATACCGCCCCTAAAAATTTAAACGGTATCATGAAGGCTAAAAAGGATACGACCCCTCCGGATTTCCGCAGATTAAAAAGGGATACAACCCCTCCGGATCTTTACAGATCGAGTGTGCAAAGAGACACTACTCCACCAGATCTGACCCGTTAAAAAAATAAGCCCTGTTATGCAGGGCTTATTTTTTTAACTATCAAATTTGTTCAGCAGTTTTAACAGTGTTTCAAAATCCTTTGGATAGGGCGCGTGTATACACACATCCTCACCCGATGGCAGTTTAAAGCTTACCTCATAAGCGTGCAGCGCAAAACGTTTCATTATAGGCTGCTCCTCCTGATCTTTACCTAAAGTATATTTTCGTTTAAGTTTAGATAAAAACACAGGCTGGCCTTTATACATTTCATCGCCTGCTATAGATGCCCGCTGCGTAGCCAGGTGTATACGTATCTGGTGCATGCGGCCGGTTACCGGGCGGCATTCTACAAGGGTATAATGCTTAAAATATTGTAATGATTTAAACCAGGTTTCGGCGGGCTTTCCCTCCTGCCGGCTAATGGTAACACTGCTTTTTCCTACGTTTAATATCGGGAGATCTACCTTCAGGTCATCAAATACATGGGTACCATCTATTACCGCGTGATATACCTTTTTTACCTTACGGCGCTCAAACTGCATAGAAACGGTGCGGTATGCTTCGGGATTTTTAGCGATGATCAGCGCGCCTGAGGTTTCCTTATCCAGGCGATGGCATATCTGCGCGTCATCTGTATATTGTTTGGCCAGCCGCAGCATATTGATCTCGCCACCCTCACGTTCATCAAGCGACGCGATAAAAGGCGGCTTGTTCACCACAATTACATCATTATCCTCAAACAAAATCAGGTCTGTAAATTTTGGAAACTTCATTGCCGCAAATGTACGCTTTTATGCGACAATCTGTTTAGGGCAGTTACCTTAACCATGCCTGTTGTAACACAAAACAAATTTTATACACCTATGTTAATCAGGCATCTATCACCCTAAAAGAATAATATTATGAGCACATCAAAAACACAGCCTGAAGAAAAAGGCTTTTTCGAGAAGATCAAAGAAACCATTGAAGAGTTTTGGGACGGCACTAAAGACAAAGCCGAAGAAGTAAAAGAAGCGGCAGAAGACAAAGTTGAAGATATAAAAGCGAAAGTTGTAAAAGAAAGAAACACCACCCGCAAATCAACCCCGGCAAAAACATTAGCCACCGCTACCAAAAACACCATAGCTAAAAAAGCCGCCGTAACCAAGGCCGCCGCTAAAAAAGAAGCCGGCGAACTCAAAGAGAAAGCTGCCGAAAAAGCGAAAGCGGTAACCGCTAAAGCCAAAACAGTAACTGCTAACGCCAAAAAAGCCGCTACTGAAACTAAGGAAAAAGCGGCAGCTAAAGCGAAAACCGTTACCGAAAAAGCTAAAAAAGAAGTAGCAACCGCTAAAAAAACGGTAGCCGCGAAAGCCACTACCGCTAAAAAAGCCGTAGCTGAAAAAGCTACAGCAGCTAAAAAATCTGTTGCCGCGAAAGCTTAATAAACCTTAAATAAAAAATGCCCCGGTTTAGCCGGGGCATTTTTATTATGCTTCAAATTTGTAGCCTACACCTTTTACGGTAGATACGCAATCGTCGCCAAGTTTTTCGCGCAGTTTACGTACATGTACGTCAATAGTACGGTTGGTTACTACTACGGAGTCTTCCCAGATATTTTTCAGGATCACCTCTCGTGTATATACTTTTCCGGGTTTAGATGCCAGCAGATAAAGCAGTTCAAATTCCTTTTTAGCCAATACTACCTTTTCGCCTTTTTTATAAACCAGGTACGCTTCGCGGTCTATCACCAGGTCGCCTATCTCCAGTTTATTATCGGTTACTTCCTCAGGTGGCGCGTTGCGGCGCAATATGGCGTTTATACGGCTTACCAGCGCACGCGGCTTTATAGGCTTGGCAATGTAATCATCGGCGCCTACGTTAAAACCAGCTATCTCCGAATACTCCTCGCTGCGGGCGGTTAAAAACACCATAAAGGTATTCTTAAACTCGGGCATTGTACGCATAATGCGGCAGGCCTCAATACCGTCCATCTTAGGCATCATAATATCCAGTACAATAAGGTCCGGCTGGGTGCGTTTAGCTTCAGCTACTGCCTCTTGTCCGTTACGGGCCGAGTATACCTGGTAACCTTCCTTTTTAAGGTTATATTCAATTAATTCTAATATATCCGGTTCATCGTCAACAATTAAGATCTTCTGTTTGCTTGAACTACTCATGTATATTTAATTTTTGCTATAAAAGTATAACCTTAATTGTACAAAATAATTAAGCAAATGTTAACAAATTGTTAATGGCAACGATTTGTTAATCTTGTGTTGAGATTATTTGAAGGTTTGCTTTAAAAAATCTTCAAGATCGGTACCTGTAATATTCTTGGCTACTATAACTCCCTCTGGATTAATGATAAAGTTTGATGGTATAGCCTCTATGTGATACAAGCGCTCCGTTGGGCCTTCAAAACGTTGAAGGTCTGAGACATGCGCCCAGATCAGTTTATCGGCACTGATGGCTTTTTGCCAGTCAGTCTTTTCGGTATCAAGCGATATCCCCAGTATGTTAAAACCTTTATCGTGGTATTTGCCATATTGCTTTACTACGTTAGGGTTTTCCTGGCGGCAAGGCGCACACCATGAGGCCCAAAAATCAAGCATCACGTATTTACCCTTGTAGTCGCTTAGCTTAATATCCTTGCCATCAATACTTTTCACAGTAAAATCAGGCGCCTTATGGCCAATGGAAATTGGCTTTATCGATTCCATTTGTTTAACAAATGCTTGCACGGCAGGATTATCGGTAAATTTACCTTTTATTTCATCGGCATAGGTAACCATTTCCTTTTCGTACTTATATCTATCCAGCGAGGCTACGGCATAAAAACCCGCCAATGAGTTTTTATTGTTGTCTACAAATTTCAGTACCTCATTGCTGTAATCGGCTATGTTCTTTTGGAACATAGGCCTGTAAATATTAATCAGCGAGTCTGACTCTTTACCCAGGGCAGCAGCTTTGTTGCTGTATTCATCGGCCAGTTTACTGTTCTTGGCGCCGTAAACGTTGCTCAGGTTGTTAAAGTCGCGAATCTTTTCTGAAGCTTCTGAGCCTGATACTTCATAAGCGTGGCTGGAATCCGAAAGATCTGTTTTAAACTTGATGTTATCGCCGTTTTGTACCACCAGGTCAAACACGGTACCTGCCACGCGCAGCTTGTACAGGTTTTGGTATGGCGTATTGTATTTGATCTCGAATTTGCCATCATTGATCCCTACGGAGTCAACCACACCCATGCCGGCGGTATCAGTTTTTAACAGGTAAACCCATTTCACCGTACCGGGATGCTCAATGGTACCGCTGATATTAAATGTTTTGCTGTCTTTACATGCTGTAAAAAAGAGAGCGGCAGCGGCCAGGCAGGCTATGATATTTCTTTTCATAATGGTTATTCGGATTCTAATGCTTTTATTAATAACTGATTGGTTTTCTGCGGATCGATCTTGCCTTTTGAGCTTTTCATGATCTCGCCCATAAACAAGCCTAAAACGCCTTTTTTTCCTTTTTGGTACTCTTTAACCTTATCAGGGAACTTAGCAACAGCGGCTTTAATAAATTGTTCAACCTCATTGCTGTCATTACTGATCATGAGGTTAAGGCGGGTGGCTATTTGTTCTGCCGTAGCCTCTTCCCCTTTTAACAATTCCGGAAATATCTTTTGCGCCGCAACGGTGTTGTTCACCTTGCCACTATCTACCAGGTCAATTAAACCTGCCAGTGCTTTGGGCTTTAACTCCAGCTGCCCGGCCGTAAGGTTATTTTCGTTGAGATGCGAGCGTACCGCACCCATCATCCAGTTAGCTGCCGACTTGTAGTTGCCGGTATGGCTTATCAGTTCCTCAAAGTAATCAGCCAGGTCCTTTTCTGCGATGATAACGCCCGCGTCATAGTCAGACAGGTTAAGTTCACCGGTATATTTTTCAAATAACTGGTTGGGCAAAGCCGGCATAGCCTGGCGTATACTTTCCAGTTGCTCCTCGGTGATCTGTATAGGTAACAGGTCGGGCTCAGGAAAATAGCGGTAATCATTCGCCATTTCTTTAGAACGTAAAACCGAGGTTTCACCGGTGGCCGCGTCAAAATTCAAGGTATTCTGGTCGATGTGCCCGCCTTCTTCAATAATAGCTATCTGCCGGGTAAATTCGTGCTCAATGGCGCGTTGTACATTGCGTATAGAGTTTAGGTTTTTTACCTCGCAACGGTTGCCATAGGTGGTTTGCCCTTTTAAACGCACAGATATATTGGCATCGCAGCGCATGCTGCCTTCTTCCATGTTGCCATCGCATATCTCCAGGTAACGCAGTAACCTGCGCACCTCGGTGAGGAACTGCCCGGCTTCTTCCGCGCTACGGATATCCGGCTGGGAAACAATTTCCAGTAATGGCACTCCTGCCCTGTTCAGGTCTATCAGCGAATACTCATCATGCTGGTCATGTGAGCTTTTACCGGCATCATCCTCCATGTGGATGTGGTGGATAGCGATATTTTTGGTTACACCTGATGATAATTTTACCGGCACAAAACCGCCCAGGCAAATAGGCTGCTGGTCCTGCGTGGTTTGGAAACCTTTGGGCAGGTCGGCGTAGAAGTAGTTTTTACGAGCGAAGGTATTATGCAGGTTAATGCTGCAATTACAGGCCAGTCCCATTTTGATGGCATACTCTACCATGCGTTTATTAATACGTGGCAGGGTGCCCGGGTGGCCCAGCGAAATAGCGCTGATATGATGGTTGGGCTGGCCGCCAAAAGCGGCTGAATCCGGCGAAAAGGCCTTGCTTAAAGTGGATAATTGCGCGTGTACCTCTAAACCCACCACCAACTCGTACTTGTCTGTCACGCTGCTGTTAAGGATTGTCATAAAACTATATTTCAGCTGTGTTCAGCATTATCAAACCTCCCAAATATAAGGTAATTTATATATCCGCATGGCTTTTTTTAGGAAATGTACATGTGTGCGTAAACAATTTGTTTAAACCTTTTATTTAGTGTATTGTCCATTTATACAGCTAAACATTTTTTTTAGACGATACCATTTATACTATGAAAAAATCGATGTTCAGTTTGCTTGCCTGCATTTTTATGCTGGGGGCAATAACTACAGAAACAAAAGCGCAGGTAAGCGTTAATGTAAATATTGGCACCTGGAACCCGCCTGCCGAGTATGCCGATGCCAGCTATTATTACCTGCCCGATGTAAATAGCTATTATTATGTACCTACACACCAGTACATTTACCTGAGCGGCGGTAACTGGGTTTGGAGAAATACTTTACCTCCGCAATACAGGTATTATAATATTAATGATGGCTATAAGGTTGCCGTGTACCGCCCGCGCCCATACCGCTACTATGCCGACGACCGCGTGCGTTACGCCCGTTATAAAGGTGTTAAAAATGTAATTGTTAGGGATAACTATTACACTACGGTGGTTAAACCCGGCCGTGGACCTAAAGACAAATGGCGTGGCGGCCCCGACTTTAAACCGGGCCACGGACCTAAAGGCGGTTTTGGCCCAGGCCGAGGCAATGGCCCCGGCGGCCCTCCGGGACACGATCGCGGTCATGGGCACGGCCACGGACATGGCCATGACGATTAATTGTGTTAATGTATAAAAGAGAAAGGGGAAGCAATTGCTTCCCCTTTCTCTTTTTATATAAAGCTTTTGGCTTTTTGCAGAGCATTATCAATACCGCTGGCGTCACTGCCACCCGCTGTGGCATAAAACGGCTGGCCACCGCCGCCGCCTTTTACCTCTTTAGCTAATTCCTTTACGATATTACCTGCATGCAGATCTTTTTCCTTTACCAGGTTATTGGCAATCATCACGGTGATGTTGGGTTTACCGTTTATTTCGGCCGCCAGTACCAGGTAAAGGTTAGGCACAATATCTTTTAGGTTGTAAGCCAGGTTTTTTACAGCATCTGCATTAGGCAGGTCAACCCGCTCGGCAATAAAGTTAACGCCATTGATTTCCTGCGCTTTTTTTGCCAGTTCATCCTTTAAGCCTGAGGATTTCTCCAGGATAGATTTCTCTATCTCTTTTTTAAGTTTGGCGTTCTCTTCCAGCAGGCTTTCGATGCTTTTGGCAACATCCTTAGGGTTCTTTAACAGGTCTTTTACCTGCTGCAGTAAGTGGCTCTGTTCGTTAATGTAGGTTTCGGCGGCAATACCGGTAATGGCTTCAATCCTGCGTACACCTGCTGCAACGGCATTTTCGGCAGTAATTTTAAAATAGCCTACCTGGCCCGTTGCCCTAACGTGCGTACCACCGCAAAGCTCTTTACTAAAGTTATCATCAAAGGTGATCACCCGCACATACTCACCGTACTTTTCGCCAAACAGCGCGGTTACCCCACTTTGTATGGCCTCAGCGTATAGCACGCTGCGTTCTTCCTTAAGCGCGATGTTCTCGCGTATTTTCTCGTTTACAATCGCTTCAATTTTGGCCAGTTCTTCGTCGGTGACTTTAGCGAAATGCGAAAAATCGAAACGGAGGTAATCGGCGTTAACCAATGAGCCCTTTTGGTTTACGTGGCTGCCCAATACCTGTTTCATGGCCGCATGCAGCAAGTGCGTAGCGCTGTGATTAGCTTCGGTACTGTGCCTGCGCTGCGCGTCAACAATGGCAGTTAGCGCATCGGAAGGGTTGGCCGGTAATTTGTCTGTAAAGTGAACAATGAGGCCGTTCTCCTTTTTGGTATCGGTTACCTCGATGATCTCCCCATCCGGAAAAACCAGCTCGCCCCTGTCGCCTACCTGGCCGCCGCTTTCGGCATAAAAAGGTGTTTTATCCAAAACGATCTGGTACTGGTCTTTACCCTTAGCCGATACTTTACGGTATTTGATGATATGCGCAACGGTTTCAGTTTCATCATAACCGGTAAACTCTACGCTTTCGTCATCTTTTATCGTTAACCAATCGCCGGTATCAATGGCGGTAGCGGCACGTGAACGGTTCTTTTGTTCAGATAAAGCAGCCTCATAAGCATCCATATCAACGGTAAATCCATTTTCACGCGCCATAAGTTCGGTTAGGTCTATTGGGAAACCGTAAGTATCAGATAGCTCAAAAGCCAATTCCCCATTTATTTTCTTTTGAAAAAGAGCCTTTAACGCTTTATAAGCTTCCGAATATTCAAGTTTGCCATTGATAGTAATAAACAAATCAGATTGTTTTAAGTCGATGTTTACTGGCAAACCAATATCATTAACGATAGTAAATGCATAATGAAGTACCTTTAAATTAGTAGTAATTAGATCAGGTGCTTTATGATACGCCTCTTTATGTGTCTTTCCTGAGAAATCCATTCCGATCGTTTCGAAATTATTTTTATCAGAATCAGAAACAGCTTTTGAATGCTCAGAATCTAACAGATTATTTACTTTATCAATAAAGTTAATATATCTTTCAATCAAAACTATACCATTTCCTAAAGTCCTCAGAAAAGAAACCTCCTCCTCTAAAATCACCTTCTGCACAAAATCCTTTTGGTTCCAAAGTTCATCAAAAACGCCTTTGAACTGCTCTGCCAATAGCGGTACCAACTGGTTAAAGAAAGGCTCTTTAAAGCCCAGGGTTTGGTAGCTGTAACGTACCGCGCGTCGTAATATCCGGCGGATCACATAACCTGCTTTGTTACTTGCCGGCAATTGCCCATCGGCAATGGCGAAACTAATGGCGCGGATATGGTCGGCCAGTACGCGCATGGCTACAGCATCGGCCCAATCGGCATCGCCGGGTTTGGCGGCGCTGTTATACGTTTTTCCGCTTTTTTCAGCAATGAAACTGATCATCGGCTGGAAAACATCGGTATCATAATTAGAGGTTTTGCCCTGTAAAACACGCACCAAACGCTCAAAGCCCATACCGGTATCCACATGTTTTGCCGGAAGCGGGTGCAGCGAACCATCTTTAACACGGTTAAACTGCATAAACACGTTGTTCCATATCTCAATCACCTGGTCGTGGTCGGCATTTACCAACGTGGCGCCGCTAACCTCGGCACGCTCGCTGTCAGGGCGACTATCGTAGTGGATCTCCGAGCAGGGGCCGCAAGGGCCGGTTTCGCCCATTTCCCAAAAATTATCTTTTTTGTTGCCGGGCAGTATATGTGCTTCATCTACATACTGCTTCCACAGGTCGTAGGTTTCGGTATCTTTTTCCAGGCCTTCTTTTTCGTCGCCTTCAAAGTAGGTAACATACAGGCGGTCTTTAGGCAGCTTGTACACTTCGGTAAGCAATTCCCAGCTCCAGGCAATGGCTTCTTTTTTAAAGTAATCGCCAAAGCTCCAGTTGCCCAGCATCTCAAACATAGTATGGTGATAGGTATCCACGCCCACCTCTTCCAGGTCGTTATGCTTACCGCTTACGCGCAGGCAACGCTGTGTATCGGCCACGCGGGGGGCCTTGGCAGGCGCTTCGCCTAAAAATATATCTTTAAACTGGTTCATCCCCGCGTTGGTGAACATCAGTGTGGGGTCGTTCTTCACAACAATAGGTGCGCTGGGCACAATGAGGTGGCCTTTAGAAGCAAAAAAATCAAGGAAAGCCTTACGTATTTCAGATGCGGTCATAGTGATGCAAATGTAGGAAAATGTGTCTTAATCAGAATTTTGATGCTTTGATATTTTAACAGCTTATAAAACGCAATCAGGGATGAACTTTTAATCCATCCCTGACAGCGGTTTACCCAAAAAGCGGATCAGGTTATAATTTTTCCAATAAGATCTTCTGGTTGTTAAAGGCAAAACCGGCATCAGCAACTTCAGTGATCAGCGGCCAGTCGGCAGCTTTCTCAAAATTATTAGTATAGCTGCGAGTTGCGACAATAGTTAATACGTTACCTTTTAAAACCGCGTTTGAGCTAAACGAACCTGTTTTATTTACTTTCTGCTTATTAAACTCCTCCATCCCCTTTACCGCGTAGCCTTGCGGTATGTTAATAGCTACCGTGTACTTAAATGTACGCGCCGCGGGCATGTAAACATCAACAGTGCGCTGCCTTTCATCGTCTTTTATCTGCACGAAACTACCGCATAATTTACCCGCGTCAATAATAAAGTTATTACCCGCCTTTTTTACCAGATTATTGAGCACCACAGTTGAAGTATACTCAAACACAGGCTTTGTGCTGTTGATAGCGGCATTAATTACCTTAAAGTCGCTTAATTGCGATGGTTCCTGGTCATACTGCCCCTTGGCTTCTTCCAGGAAATCATTACGCGTATCATTGGCAGATTTAGCCATCCCCGAAATAAGCGCGTCTTTATATTTTTTGATCTCGAACGTTTTAGATATTCTTTTTTCCAACGGATCGCCCTTTACATCATCCATTAAGGCTTTATCAATATCCATTGCACTTAACAATGCTCGTTGACTGCTGTGGCGGATGTAGCCGGTTTGCTTTACCAGGCGCTGCACTTTAAGCTTCTGCATATCAGTACTGAGTGAAACCTGGAGTTGTTCATCAACCAGGTTCTCATTCGCTTTGGCTACAGGTATGGTGGCGCTGCTTTCTTCAAACACATAGTTTGAAGAATTTTTCTTGATGGTGGTTATGGCCAAAGCCTGCTCGCCCTGGTATTTGGCCGGTATTTCATTAAAATGGGTAACGGCATCATAAAAGCTCATATAAAGCGGCTTGTTGCCATTCTCTATTTTAATAATGGAACCAAAATCATTAAAATTAAGTACGTTTTGCAGGCTATTGCTCTCCCGCGATGCCACCAATAGTATCTGATGCGGTATTTTCATTTCGGTTAGCAGGCGGCTCACATCAATAATGGCCATATTACTTTGGGCCGTGCGATAGTTAATGGCACTCATATCATCAACATCGCCTTTATTGTAACTGCCAAAAATGCGGTATTTAAAAATGTTGTAAAACACCTGCATAGAGCTATCCAATGGCGCGGCCTTCAGGCCTTTTTTACCATCAAAATATTCCTTAAGCATTTTTTGAGGTTCGTTATCTAAAATGTAGTTATTAAAGTGAGTCCTCAAAAGCTCTTTATTGGCATCTAATCCTGCGGACCTTGATCCTTTATCGACATACTCGGCGTAAAACTTCGATTTACTTGAGTTGGTTATTTCTACATAAGGGAACTGCCTGAACGGCGACGACCACATTTCGCCTTTGCATTTAGGCAGGTCCTTAACCGTGAGGCTATAGATTTCGTCACCATCTTTGTTAGTAGTACGCTGGAAATCGGGGGCACCATTGGCTGAAATGGTAAATACTGACGATTTTTTGTTAAACTGAAAATACAGCGAGTAACTCAATACCGGGTACTCATTGGCCAATACAAAAACCTGGTCATTATCCTTAAACGAATCGAGGCCGCCGTTCTCAGAGGAATCTTCCGTACTGATATAATAATCCAATATATCGCCCACCTGCAAACCGGGGATAGCCAGTTTCCCCTGCTGATCTTTACTGGTGTTTTTTGTTAAAACGGCTTCGTTGGTATTCACTACTATTTCCTGCCCGTTTGCCTTTATGATCTTGGCACCTACGTAAGTTTCGTGTATATTCCTGATCTTGGCAATGCCGAAATTAAGCGAGTTATCAAATTTTTTCTGGTACTCAAGGGTTGAGTATTTCTCCAGGGCAACCTTATCATTTATTTTAACGCGCTCATGATAGGTGGCTATTTTGTTTACGCGGTTAGCGACACCAGCGGTAATAATTAAAAATTTAAACTTAAGGCTCGATGTGCGTTGCATAGTGTACGCTTTGGCCAGTATCACCGCGCTTTCGTTATTGTATTTAGCCGGAATATTTTTAGCACTAAACTCGGCGGAGGGGTTATCCCATACCAGCTTTTGTATGTCTGATGCTTTTTGATCGTAGGTTTGCGCGTGGGCAGAAACGTAAAAAGTTAAAATAAGTGTTAATAAGAGTAAAGGTTTTTTCATTCAGAACTGGGTTTGATAATTAAAGATTCGTTATAGGTTTTTGCAAGAAGTTCAATGTCTTTATTCCACTGCGTGAATTTACTTTTTGCAAGGCGGGTGTTTTTAATAAGTAAATTTTTGCTGTAGGTTACTTTTGCCGGCGATGCCGTGTATTTAACATGAAACTCATAGTCGGCGTTTACAATATCCAGCGGGGCGGGCAGGGCGCTTACTTTGTAACCGGCAGGCAAAGCAAGTTCAACCTCCCGGTTAATACTTGTTTTGTGAGCAAACCAGTACTCATGCTGCCGGTCATCAGTTTTTATCGCCGCGTCAATTAGTTCGCGGGTGTTATCCATGTCTAAATAATAAGCCTTGCCGAATGATGATATACCGTTACGGGTTTTAACGGTGTATTTTGCTTCCAGGTCCTTATCGTAATTATCTATACCGGATAATTTCATGCCGGTGATGGTATAATCGTTGTTGTTTCCGGATAAGTACTTCATCATCGCATCTTCGGCCTTCTCCTTCTTAACACTGTTGATACCCGCTAATATTTCTTCCTTGTCTTCGCCTTTCCATAAATAATTTACTTCGCCGGTAATAAGCCCGTCGGTTATACGCAGAGACGCGGTTTGCCTGTCGATGTTCTGGCTAATGTCGGCAACAGGCACGGTTTTGAGCAAATAGTTATCACCGTTCTCTATCAGCACCTGCCTGCCCTGTATGCGGCGCGCGTACTGGTTAAAACCCAAATAGGTTTCTGTAGCATCCAGGAAATAGGTTTTATCACCATAATTTAAGGCGCATATCATGTGGTTGTCCACATTTAAAGATGGAGTATCATAATTGTAAGCGATATGGTCTGTACCCAGCCAGCAAAGTTTAGCATCATATCCCAGGGAAGTAAGCAACGCTTTTGTGAGGTTTGCCATACCTTTACAGTCGCCATATTTTTTAGCCAGCACCACATCAGCCTGCTCGGGCCTGAAACCTGCCAGGCCGTCTTCAAAAGCTATATACCTAATGTTATCCTGCACATAGTAAAATATGGCTTTTATTTTATCCATATCGGTTTTGGCATCCGCAGTGAGTAACTTAGCCTTTGCAGCTATCACAGCCTCGTCGGTAACAGTATTTTTAATCAGGCTTTTATACCAGCTGTACTGGTCGGCAAGGGTATTAAAATAGGTAAAGTTTTGTCCGTTTACGCTTGCCGATTTACACATCACCAACAAGTGCGGGTACAGGTAACTTGGCCCGGGGCTATTCGGTTCATTTTTAACCGCAGGTAAGTTGCTAATGGTATAGGTAATAAGATCCGCATCATCACCGGCTATGTAAGATGTTGCTTTAGTAATATTATACCCGTTAAAGTTGTATTCTTTCAACTCCACCTTCATCCACCTGGGTATTTTAATTTCAACCTGTTTCTGGCTGGTTGCATATTTATCTGAGAAATAGATACTGGTAAAATATCTCGGGTCGTTAACTGTTTCTTCGAAAGTTACGGTAGCGTTATCGCCTTTTTTGGGGATGATAAGCGGGAAGTAACAAACTTTACTGTCTGAATAGAAAATATCATCGCCGCCATAATAAGTATAGGTTGGTTTAAACCCATATGGAGGCGATTTACCATCAATACGATAAGTTACGTTGTCAATGGAAATGTGGTTGTTAAAAACTTCGGCAACGGGTATATTAGCCTGAAAGTCGTTTGCCGTATAGCTCACCACTTTCTTTTGCTTTATTTCTACGCTTGAAGTTTTTTTATTGGAGACAAACTGGTAGGTATATTTAGCGGAACTGATATAAACAGCAGAATCAGTATCAAAGGCTAAAGTGCTTTTTACACATAAAATGCCCAGCAAAAAGGCAAAAAAAGGTTTAGTCATAATTATTAGAGACCCAAATTTAGTTAAATTTATGACGACTAATAATTTTTTTTGCG
Organism: Mucilaginibacter sp. MD40; assembly: GCF_002288635.1. Taxonomy (GTDB): domain Bacteria; phylum Bacteroidota; class Bacteroidia; order Sphingobacteriales; family Sphingobacteriaceae; genus Mucilaginibacter. The sequence goes on from NZ_NRSW01000001.1 coordinate 3,174,356, forward strand.
CTGATAAATAAATATTTACGGATATCGGTTGGGTGTTTTTAGTACTTTGCTTCTTCCCTTCAACAATTAAAAAATATACATTTGCAACTATGCCTTACAAAGAACGCGAGATCAGTAAAATGTACTACACCATGGGCGAGGTGGCTTCCATGTTTGACGTTAACCAGTCGCTGATACGTTTTTACGAAAAGGAGTTTGATGTACTTACCCCAAAAAAGAACAAAAAAGGTAACCGCTATTTTACCCCCGAAGATATTGAGAACCTCAAGATCATTTTTCACCTCATTCGCGATAAAGGCTACACACTGCAAGGCGCCAAGGACCACTTAAAGAACGACTCCGGCAATACGCGGGATAACCAGCGGGTGATAGACTCGCTCGAGAACCTTAAAAGGTTCCTGCTCGAGGTACGCGACGAGTTGTAATCACTCAAATAAATCCTATTTTTAAGCCAGCGTATAAACCTTATCCAAACGCCGGATAATTATGATAAACAGGCACCGGGGCGAAATACCTGTTGTTTTATTGCTTTTACCGTTTATAGCCGGCATTGCTTGTGGCATTTGGAATGCCTATGAACAGCCGTACACCTGGGTTGGTATTTTACTGGCTTTACTGGCAACTGTATTTATAGCACTTAACATTGCTTATCAAACATTACGGCTTTATCATTACCGTTGGATAGGCACTTTGCTTATCATACCTATCTTATTCCTTACCGGCTTGTTATTTACGCTGAGCAGGAACGAACTTAACCATGCCGACCATTTCAGCAGGCAGCAGGCCAAATACCTGTTGGTCAATATCAACTCCGAACCCTCAGTTAAAAGTGAAGTCACCCGCTTTACCGCTGATATAGTTAGCGCTTATGATGGAAAAGCCTATCATCACACAACCGGTACGATGCTCATAGCCGTTAAGGATAAGCTTGCTACCAACCTGTTTTACGGCGAACAATTGCTGATACCTGCAAATTATTCGGCCCCCGACCCTCCTTTTAACCTAGGAGAGTTTAATTACAAGCAATATCTCGCCAATAAGCATATTCATCAACAGGCCTATTTATACCCCGGCCAATACCGGGTGTTAGGTTCCGGTAAAGGCAACCAGCTGATCAGCTACGCGCTGCAAACCCGACAGCAACTGGTAGATAAACTTCGCCATAACATGAAGGATACAACTGCGATGGCTGTAGCCTCTACCCTAATATTGGGCTACAAGGCCGATCTGAGCGCCGATGTTATGCAAACTTACGCTAAAACGGGCACTATACATATCCTCTCCGTATCTGGCGGCCATGTGGCCATACTGCTTGGCCTGTTGGTGTATATACTGGGCTTTTTACCCAATAAACAAACACGCGTATTCAAAGCTGTTATTATCCTTATGGTGATATGGGCCTACGCGGTACTCACCGGCCTTTCGCCTGCCGTATGCCGCGCCGCTGTAATGATCACGCTCATTATTGCAGGCAAAACCTACAGCCGCCAGCTAAACAGCCTAAACCTTTTAGCTGTATCGGCTTTCGTGCTACTGCTGTATGATCCCTATTTGCTCACCGATGTTGGCTTCCAATTATCCTATTTGGCCGTGGCCGGTATTTTAATTCTGCAACCTGTTATATATGGCCTTTTGAGTATCAGGAATAAATGGCTGGATAAATTATGGCTGGCCTGTTCCGTATCTGTTGCCGCGCAAGCCTTTACTTTTCCGCTCAGTTTATATTACTTTCACCAATTTCCGGCTTATTTTATAGTAAGTAACCTGCTAATTGTGCTACCGGTAGGCCTTATCATGTATGCCGGGCTATTGCTGCTTGTGCTGCCACAATGGCCCTGGGTATCTCAAGCGCTGGGATGGCTGCTGGAAAAAAGTATCCTGATGATGAATAGAATGCTCGCCTTTGTTGAGCAACTGCCTTTCGCGAGTATTAACAAAGTATGGATCACCCCTATGGAGCTGGTATTACTCAGCTGCATTGTACTAATGGTTGCCTATTTTTTATACAGCAAGAATAAAAGGGCTTTTATAGCTACAGCAATTGGCTGCTTATTATTGTTTACCAGTTTTTCTGTCAGAAAGATAAATGCTGATAACAAAAACATGGTGATATTTCTGAACGCGCGTAAACAGCAAGCCATAGTATTTAAGCACGGCGAAAAGGGTGTGGTGATCACCAATATGCAACCAGCCGATAAAGCCTTTTCTTATTCCGTACAACCCTGCCTGGATAGTATGCAGATAGAAGATTACCGGCTGCTGCCCTTTACCGCTGATGTGCATAACCCCTACCTGTTAAAGAAAGATGCTCTGGTAGCCTTTGGCACTAAAAATTCTTGCTGTTAAACGATAGCAGCCGGTTTAAGTCTATCGGTAGCGATACGGGTATTAATTATGCCTACCTCAGCGATAATGTTTGGATGGATAGTTCGGTTTCACATTTGCCGTTGATCGTTTCTGCTAACAATAGTAACGCCTATACAGAAAAAGCCAAGGCTGTGAGCCATAAAATTTATATCCTAAACCGTAACAAAGCATTGCTATTAATATCTAATTAATGTTAAATAAGCATATTTGATAAAAAAATTTTGCGCATATTTAATTACACACTAAATTGTAATCATTAAAATAAAATCATGAAGAGTAAATTATTCACAGCTGCATTGGGCGTAGTGCTTTCTGCAACAGCATTTAATGCAAGCGCTCAAAAAGCTTATAAAGAGGGCGTTATGACCATCTCATCAAACATGATGGGCCAGAACATTGAGATAAAAACGTATTTCCGTTCAGACTCAAGCGCTACCGCTTTTAATTCAGGCCCTGCTGCTATTAAAGTATTGACCGATAAAGATGCCAAATCAATGGCTATTTTGGTTGATGTACCCGTAGCGTCTATTAAAAAAGCGGCTATTGCTACCCCTGCCGAAATTGAAGAACAACAGGCTAAATTACCTGTATTCCAATTTACCCCGGGTACTGAGACTAAAGTGATCAATGGCTTTAACTGCAAAAAAGTTACCGCTAAAGACACTAAGAATGGCAAAACCTATGATATCTGGGTAACTAATGATATTTCCCTGCCACAAATTGGCGGCGCTAAAGTTTACGCGAACGCGGGCGGTGTACCTATCCAATACGCTACCTTCCAAAACGGACAATCTGCAGAGGTAACCGTAAAAAGCATTGTAGAGCAAAAAGTTCCTGCGGGTACTTTTGGCATCCCTGCTGATTTTGATAAAATTTCGCTTGATGACCTCAAAGCCATGAGCGGCGGTAACTAATTAATAGTTTACACTTAACAGAAAAAGCCACGCAAATGCGTGGCTTTTTCTGTTAAGAAACGTCCCTCATCTGCGATAAACAACGCGTTTAAAATTAAATAGGTTAATTTACCTCTTTACCCAGGCCGAGTACCCACTTGTTAAATAAAGCGCTTTCCATTTCAACAGCTTTTTGCGCGTGGTGCTGCCAATCGGGCGAAAATTGTTTCAACTGGTTGATCATTTCTTCCAGGTGGCCTTCTTCTTCCAGGATAATGGATTTTACATTTACCTTGCTGCCCGCGTTATCCAGTGCCTGCTGGTAAACCGGGTATAACTCATCGGCACGTACCTCTATGGCATAGGTAACCAGCAAATAAGCCGCGAAACGTAATTCGGCACCGCTCAAGTTCATCTCCTTTTTAAGGTAGCGACACACATCAATATCCAGCTGGTTCAAATAATTCTTGCTATGAGCAGGCGCTATCAAAAATTGCGGCGCATAGGTTGGGCAATTCCCGGGCGCGGCTTTTTCTATTTGCTTTTTCAGATAAAAAGCATGGCGATGTTCTTCCGCAGCATGTTTTAAAATGATGTAAGTAACATTAACAGTGTCTTCACTGGCCGATATTTTACGCGCGCCGGTATTCTCCATCAGCGACAGCGTATTTAACCAGCGTGCATGTAATTGGTTATCGGCTATTATCTTAGGTAATATTGTAGCTAATTCCATAATTTAAATTGTATCAAGCGCCTCTTCAATGGCGCTGTAAATGTAATCCAGTTCGGCATCAGTAATGCAATACGGAGGTAAAATGTACACGATATTGCCCAGCGGACGAAGAATAATACCCTTATCCAGAAAGAAATGGTAAAGCTTATCGCGCAAACCACTGAAATAAGAGGTATTGCCGCCCGTCTGCCATTCCAGCGCCAATATGGTACCCGTTTGGCGATAGTTAGCAATGCGTTGGTGACCTTTTATTTTTTCGGCAAATGCCCGGTGCCTGGCTACTATCCTGTCAATACTTTGTTGCGTAGCAGGATCAAGAAATAGATCTAAACTTGCCAGCGATGCGGCGCATGCCACCGGGTTAGCAGTGTAGGAATGCCCGTGAAAAAGCGTCTTCATTTTATCGTCAGATAAAAAGGCATCATATATCTGCTGCGTACAGGTGGTGAGCCCGAAAGCCATAGTGCCGCCGGTAAGCCCTTTTGAGAAGCACATAATGTCCGGCTGCGTTTGCACATGGTTACAGGCAAATGGTTTACCCGTACGGCCGAAACCGGTAAATACCTCATCATCTATCAGCAATACCCCTTCCCCCTTGCAATGCGCCATTAAAGCCTCCAGATGGCGGGCTTCATACATGATCATCCCGGCAGATCCCTGCACCAGCGGCTCGAATATAAAGCAAGCCAGTTGTGATTTTAGATCGGAGATTTGCGATTTTAGATTTTCGATGTTATCATCGGTTGGTAGGTCGATAAACTCTACCTCAAATAATAAACTATCAAAAGCCGCGGTAAAAGCGCTCCTCCCACTTACCGACATGGCCCCGAAGGTATCGCCATGATAGGCGTTTTTAAAAGCCAGTATTTTAGTGCGCTGTTCGCCTTTGTTGTGCCAGTATTGCAGGCACATTTTTATAGCCACTTCAATAGCGGTAGAACCGTTATCAGAGTAAAAAGCTTTTTTCTGATTACCGGGCAATATGGCTAATAAACGCTCGGCAAGTTCCACCGCGCCGGGATGGGTGAAACCGGCAAATATCACATGTTCGAGCTTTAACAACTGTTCGGCCACCTTCTGCGCAATATAAGGATGCGAATGGCCATGTATGTTTACCCACCAGGATGATACGGCATCAATATAACGTTTGCCATCCTCATCAAAAACACAGGTACCCTCACCTCTTACTATACCTATAGGCGGTTGTGCAGTTTGCATTTGTGTATACGGGTGCCAAATCACCCGCAGATCGCGTTCTGATAAACTCATGCGCTTTTAATTAATAGTTCTGCTACGTGTTGGTCTATCGGGAAAGTAAAGTCTTCAACCTTAAGGTCACTCAGTTTTATCCAGCGGAAAGATTGTAGAACGTCACCTTCGCCATCAAAGTCAAAAATATGGGTTTTAGTGCTAAAGCGAAGATCTGCTACCGCCCTCACCATATAATAAACACTAATGATCTGTGAATCGTTAAAAGCCGATTTTACAAAGAAATCGGTCGTGTAAAAATGATCTGTTACTTCGATCTCGGTATTACACTCTTCCAAAAATTCGCGTTTAAGGCCCTCGATCAGTCCTTCGCCATACTCCAAACCTCCACCCGGCAGTTTGGTAAAACGCATGCCCTGCTCCTGCTCATCGCTTATCAGCAACTCATTGTTATTGTTAATAAGCAAGCCGTAAACGCGTACGTTAAAAAATCCTTTACTGCTCATAGTGCTTTTTGTTCCGCATTACATTCTCTAAAGTCCATGGTATTTCCTCCCGTTTCGCTTCGCTGCGGATGGGGCAATTGGGCATACTGCAATAGTGGCAGCAATCCGGCAAGCATGGGTCGGTATGGATAAAAAACTCGGTACGGATACCGGCTTTCTCATTAATTAGTTTATCCACCAGTTTCACCTCATCATGCACGCGGTTAAGGTCGAAGTAATTGGGTAATGTAAGGTGGCAATCGATATGTAACTCATGCCCGTATTTTTGCGCGCGCAGGTTATGAATATCGATCCATTCCTCATGGCGTTGTTGACTCAATAGCTTTACCACGTCGCTAACTACGTCAAAATCGGTTTCGTCCATTAAACCGGCTACCGAACGGCGCACCAGTTTGTAACCAGTTATTACGATATATATACCTACTAAAATAGATAAGGCGCTATCCAGCCAAAGTATTTTGGTAAAATAGATGAGCAGCAAACCTACCACCAAACCGGCGCTGGTAACGGTATCTGTTAATAAATGCCGCCCATCGGCCTCTATGGTAATGGATGGGATGGATTTACCCTTTTGTACCATGTAATAGCCCAGCAAACCGTTAATGAGGCCCGTGGTACCGATGATGACAGCGCCCAATAACAGGTCGTGTATCTGCTCGGGGTTGAAAAAGCTGTAGGCCGATTTGAGGATGATAATAATCCCCGCTACACCAATTAATATACCTTCAATAAATACCGAAAAGAACTCTACCTTGCCATGCCCGTAAGGGTGGTTCTCATCGCGCGGCATCGAAGCCAGGTAGATACTGTAAAACGCGAAACCACTGGCTACCACGTTTACTATACTCTCGGCTGCATCGGTTAAAACAAAGTTGGAATTGGTTAAAAGATAGGCGCTGAACTTTAGCACCATCAAAACGATGCCGGTAACCAACGATACAAGGATGATGCGCTTTTGCTGTTTCAAAACCTGCTTTTAAATTGAGGGGCAAACTTACATAAAATTGCGCCCCGCCCTTTCTATAATTTAAAAATCACCCCAAATGTTTTGTGTAGTTACAGGCAGGTATTAAATTATGAATTTGATAATAATAACCCCACTTTGATTGCGGAAAAATGATTTTTCTATATTTGTCGCACTAACATAAATAATATGAGCGCATTAAGTAACAGGATCAACAACCTGTCAGAATCTCAAACCATTAAAATGGCAAAAATGGGCCGCGAATTGGCCGCTAAAGGTGTAGATGTGATCAGCCTTAGCTTTGGTGAACCCGATTTTCATACCCCCGAGTATGTGAAGGATGCAGCCAAGACCGCCATGGATAAGAACTTTACTTACTACACCCCCGTTGCCGGTTACCCAGACCTGCGCAAGGCCGTTGTAAAGAAGCTGAAGGATGAGAACAACCTGGATTATACTGATACGCAAATTGTAGTTTCAACCGGCGCTAAACAGGCTATTGCCAACGCGGTGCTTTGTTTGGTTAATCCCGGTGAAGAAGTGATCATCCCGACACCGTACTGGGTATCCTACTCCGAGGTGGTTAAACTTGCCGAAGGTGTAAGCGTGTTTATTGATACTACTGTTGAAACCAATTTTAAAATTACGCCAGAGCAGTTGGAGGCGGCTATAACACCTAAAACTAAATTATTCATGTTCTCATCGCCGTGTAACCCTACCGGTAGCGTGTACAGTAAAGATGAGTTGGAGGGTTTGGCGAAAGTTTTTGAGAAACATCCTCATGTGTATATCCTGAGCGATGAGATCTACGAGCACATCAACTTTATTGGTGGCCACGAATCAATAGCTCAGTTTGACAGTATAAAAGACCGCGTGGTGATCATCAATGGTTGGTCTAAGGCTTTCGCCATGACCGGCTGGAGAATTGGCTACACCGCGTCAAATAGCGAAATTGCAGCCGCTTGCGATAAAATGCAGGGTCAGATCACTTCGGGTACTTGCTCTATTACCCAAAAAGCGGGTATAGCGGCTTATGAAGGCGGCCTGGAAACCGTACATCAAATGCGCGATGAGTTCCAGAAACGCCGCGACCTGGTTTACGGCCTGCTGAAAGATATCCCGGGTGTTGAGGTGAACCTGCCGGATGGCGCTTTTTACTTCTTCCCTAACGTTACTTCATTCTTCGGCAAAAGCTATAATGGTAAGACGATCAAAGATGCCGATGAACTGTCTATATTTCTTTTAGAAGAAGCACACGTGGCTACCGTAGGTGGTGATTCATTCGGCGATAAAAAGTCTATCCGTATCTCTTATGCCGCTGCCGAAGACAAACTGGTAGAAGCTTTAAAAAGAATTAAAGCGGCCCTGGCAAAATTAGCTTAAACTTATGCATCGCAAGCTTTGGGATGCTGCATAGTTTAAAATCTGATATAAACAAGAAAGCCTTTCCGTAATGGAAAGGCTTTCTTGTTTATGGTTATCGTATTTATTACAAACCGAAGCCGTAAGCAACACGTAAACCTACTGTACCGTAATTTCTGCTCTGTCCAGAGAAGTTTTCATAACGGGCACCAATATCCCATGATTTGTTTGCCCAACCGATACCTGGAGAAGCAATTAATTTAGTTTGTTTAGGTATTTCACCTACACGGCCATCATAATCACCATAGTGGCTGGTTTCAAAACCGGCACCCAGTTCACCTGCTAAATAAATGTTTTGTGATACAAAGGCTTTCAAACCTAATTTAACCGGTACTACACCGAATGATTTTGATTCGTAACCTGAGTTAACGTCACCAGCGGCATTAATATTTTTGCCGAAGAAGTTGTAGTAACCAGAGGTTAATGTTAAAGCAAGATTGTCAGAAACACCATATTGTAACCTTGGAGTGATACCCAAACCGAAGTTAGACACATCATGGAAACGGCCTACTGGTGCCATACCATCCACACCGATACCAAAGCGCCATACGCTTTTAGGGGTAGTTTGTGCATTTGCTGCGTTTGATCCGATAAATAAAGCGGCGGCTGTAAAGGCTGCGGCTATAACTTTAGTCATTTTTTTCATTGTCGTTGTTTTTACATTTAAACTAATTGTGATACACCCCCATAAACAAATATGTTGCCAACACGGCACAATTGCCTGTAAAACCATACAACAATTTACCCTATTAAATGTTAATTTAAACACCTGTATAAGTAGTTTATATACTGAAAATCAATTTAGTTTACCATTTTTTAACAATTAAAACATATAGTTTTCATATCAACTTCAGACGGCCTGTCAACCTCAGTTATCTGTATACTTAAATAGAATTGCTGTATAGTGCTATATATACTCGCTGGTTTAATAACCTCGATTTTCATTTGTTTTTCATGCCATACCCATAGGTGCAAACAAAAAATGCCCTCCGTTTATAGAGGGCATTTTTTATTCTTATTAATTGATGTTAAGCTTGCGGATCAGTTTCCGGGTCGGGTTTGTAGTTTTTCTCCAACTCGGCCAGTTTTTCCTTGCCGTAAGCCATTTTGGTAATGATGTAGAACAACACCGGTACAATAAATATGGCTAACGATGTTGCCGCGAGCATACCGCCAAACACCGTCCAGCCAATGGTTTGCCTTGCCTGCGCACCGGCACCCGAAGCAATTACCAGCGGGAATACACCCAATATAAACGCCAGCGACGTCATGATGATCGGGCGTAAGCGCAGCCTTACGGCTTCAAGCGTGGCCTTTTCCAATTCCATCCCCCTATCTACACGTTCTTTGGCAAACTCTACAATCAGGATAGCATTCTTAGCCGCGAGACCAATAAGAGTGATTAAACCGATCTGCGCGTAAACATTGTTGGTGAGCCCCGGCTTAAACGTCAGGAATAATATCGCGCCGAATGCGCCAAGCGGCACGGCAAGTAATACCGAGAACGGTACCGACCAGCTCTCATACAACGCCGCCAGGAACAGGAATACGAAACCAATTGATAACAGGAAGATGTAAACGGTTTTTGAGCCCGATAAGATCTCCTCACGTGAAAGGCCCGAAAACTCGTAGCCATAACCTTGAGGTAAGGATTGAGCCGCTACCTCCTGCAAGGCTTTGATAGCATCGCCGCTGCTATATCCCGGCGCCGCGTTACCATTGATCTCCGCGCTACGGAACAGGTTGTAATGCGATATCAGCGGCGCGTTCTCGATCATTTTGTAACTGGTAAGCGTACTTAATGGTACCATTTCGCCAGCCTGGTTCTTTACAAAGTATTGCCCTATATTCTGGATATTGGTACGATAATTTGTATCTGCCTGCGCTACCACCCTAAAGTTACGGCCATATACCGTGAAATCATTAATATAGGTACTACCCATGTAGGTTTGCAGAGCGCTGTTTACATCAGATATTTTTACCCCGAGCTTTTTGGCCTTTTCTCTGTCAACCGTTAATTGGTAAGCAGGTGTATGGGCGGTAAAGAAGGAGAACGGCCTCGATATTTCTTTACGTTTGCCCAATTCGGCCACAAAGTTTTGCAGCGTTTTTTCAAAGTTTTTAATATCGCCGCCAGCTTCACGTTCCTGTAAGATAAACGAGAAACCGCCAGTATTACCTAAACCGGGTATGGCCGGCGGAGAAATTACAATTACATTAGCTTCCTTAAATTTCGACAAGCGCTTTTGCAATGTAGCAATTACCGAATCCTTTTGGTCTTTCACGTCTGTACGCTCATCCCAGGGTTTCAACTGCACAAATATGGTAGCACTGTTTGATTTGGTGGCAAAGTTCACCGCGTTTAAGCCGCCCAATGCCGCGAAGTGATTTATCGCAGGTACACCTTTCAGTATCTTCATCATGGAATCAAGCACCGTAACAGTACGTTCTGTTGAAGAACCTTCGGGCAAATCATAAGTTACATATATACGTCCTTCATCTTCCAGCGGAAGGAAACCTGATGGCTTACCTTTAAAAAGTAATATGGTTACCCCGATAATGACGATGAGTATGGTAATCATGAACTTGGAATGCTTGATCCCCTTATCAACCGCGCCTTTATAGCGTCCGGTGATCTTATCAAACCATACGTTAAACTTATAGAAGAATTTGTTTAAGCCTCCCGAATGCTCATCAATCTTATGCGGGCGTAACAACAGCGTACACAGCGCCGGCGTAAGCGATAGCGCGATGAAGGCCGATATCAATACCGATATAGCAATGGTAATAGCAAACTGCTGGTACAAACGGCCTACAATGCCCGGCACAAAACCTACCGGCACAAATACCGCGGCAAGGATCAACGCGATAGCGATAACCGGGGCCGATATATCACGCATGGCATGTTCGGTAGCCTCCTTCGGCGACATACCTTTCTCATCCATGTAGTGCTGCACGGCCTCTACCACCACAATAGCATCATCCACCACAATACCAATAGCCAGTACGAAACCAAACAGCGTTAAAGTGTTAATGGTGAAGCCCAACGGGATAAAGAAAATAAACGTACCCACAATAGATACCGGGATAGCCAGTACCGGGATAAGGGTAGTTCGCCAGTTTTGCAGGAATAGGAAAACAACTACCGTTACCAATAATAAAGCTATAACCAGCGTTTCTATCACCTCATGTAATGAAACTTTTACTACGGTTACAGATTCAAAAGGCACTACATAGTCAATATCAGCAGGGAAAGCCTTTTTAAGCTCGTTCATGGTAGCTACCACATTATCGGCAGTTTCCAGCGCGTTACTGCCCGGTGCCTGGTAGATCAACAGGTACGATGCACGTTTGCCATCAACAAACGAGTTACCTGAGTAATTGAACTTACCTAATTCTACACGTGCAACGTCTTTTAGGTGTACGATCTCGCCTGTAGATGGGATGGTTTTAATTACAATATCCTCAAACTCCGATTTATCAACCAAACGGCCTTTCACCAATACGGTATATTCAAAAGTCTGGCCTTTCATCTGTGGTGTGGCACCTACCGTACCCGCCGCTACCTGCGCGTTCTGCTCCTGCAATGCGCCGGTAACATCTGTAGCGGTAATACCCAGCGCGGCCAGTTTATCGGGCTTAAGCCAAATACGCATACTAAAATCATCGGCACGGGTAAACACGTCGCCCACACCTTTGGTACGCAAAAGGGCGTCCTTAATAAATACGTTGGTATAGTTATCAACAAAAGTTACGTTGTGGCTGCCCTGAGGCGAATACATGGCTACCAGCATCAGGATACTGGGGTTACGTTTACGTACCACCAAACCCAGGCGTTGTACCTCCTGCGGCAAAGTAGGCTGGGCAATACCCACGCGGTTTTGCACATCAAGGGCGGCTATATTAATATCGGTACCCACCTCAAAGTTCACGGTCATGCTCATCTGGCCGTTACCTGTACTGTTACTTTGCAGGTAGGTCATGCCCGGTGTACCGTTCACCTGTACCTCTACAGGTGTGGCTACCGTTTGCTCTACAGTGAGCGCGTCTGCGCCGGTGTAGTTACCTGTTATTTGTACCGTTGGCGGTGTAATATCCGGGTACTGCGCTATAGGGAGGTTGCTGATGGCCAGCGTACCCACAATAAGTATCACTAATGATATTACTATAGCGGTAACCGGCCTTCGTATAAAAGTATCTGCGATCATTGCTCTTTCTTTTCGGTAGTGTTACGGATTCTTCATCCGCTGCATTACTTGTTTACTTTGTTATCAAAATTATTTACCCTGAGCGCCCTGCTTGCCGCCCGCGCCACCCTGGCCTGCGGCACCGGGTGCTCCTAAGGTTATACGGCCCTTGTCGCGCAAGCGCTGGAAACCTTCGGTAATTACCTGCTCGCCGGGTTCAATACCGCTCATGATCACCACGTTGCTTTGTACGCGTGGGCCAAGCTTTACCTTGCGCTGCTCGGCTATGGTATCTTTAGCGATAAACACAAAAAACTCACCCATTTGCTCGGTAATAGATTTGTAAGGGATCTGTATACGATCGCCCGAGTCGTTATTTAACACATGCAATACACAGCTCATACCATCACGCAACTGGTCGGTTGGGTTAGGGAATTGTACCCTTACCTTAATGGTACCTGTCTGGTCGCTCACCCCGCGGTCAATAGCGTAAATTTTGCCGGGCTGGTTATATACAGAACCATCGGGTAGTTGCAGCCTGAAGGTGGTATCATTAGTGGTTTTTTGCAGTTTATAAAAGCGGTTAATATCCTGCTCGTTAATTACTACATCAACGCCCATAGGGCTATCTGCCGAGATGGTGTTTAACAGCGTAGTGCCCGGAGTAACCTGCGCGCCCAACTTAACCTGTGATATACCGATGCGGCCCGTAAAAGGCGCCCTGATAGTGGCATAAGAAAGATCTGTAGCGGCTGAGGCTACACCCGCTTGTGCTACTGCTACCTGGCTTTGGGCGGTTTGGTAAGTAGCCGAAGCCTGGTCAACCGTTTGGCGGGCAACCGCGTCGCTTTTCAGCAGCATATTATAACGGTCAATATCCTTTTGCGCTTTTACCAGGTTAGCTTTGGCGCTTAGCAGGTTAGCTTTGGCCTGCTGGTAAGCGGCCTCATATTTACGCCTGTCAATCTCATACAAAGGAGCGCCTTTTTGCACTATGCTGCCTTCTTTGAAAAATATGCCGGTAATAAAGCCCGATACCTGGCTACGCAGTTCTGTAGTGTTAAGGGCTACAACGGTACCCTGGTAGTCATCGTAATAAAGCGCGTCGGCCTTTTTAGCTTCTATAACATTTACGGATGTTGGCGGCGGCGCTGCATTTTGCTTGTCAGATTTACTCTTACAGGCGGCTACCGACAATATTGCCAGTGTTCCAATGCAGTATAAGTATCTATTTTTCATTATGATATATTGTCTCGTTATGCGTGTGAGTTATTATGTAATATTAATATTCTGTAGGCAGCGTACCCAATGCCCTTTGCACATCAATCTTGCTTGACAGCAACTGGAACAGCGCGTTATAAAAGTTAAGTTCAGCGGTACGCAGATCGGCCTGCGCCACAATCACGTCCAGATAGGTTTTTATCCCCTCGCGGTACTGCAGGTTAACCACGTTATATACATCTGTTGCCAGCTGTACGTTCTCGTTAAGTGTTTTCCAGTTATAATAGGCGCTTTTATAATTGGCAAGGGCCTGGGTGTATTCGGTACTGATAGCGTTACGACTGTTGATGAGATCAAGATCGGTACGCTCTACCTGTAAACGGGCCTTTGCTAAATTCTGTAAACGTTTACCGCCCTGGAAAATAGGTATAGTTAATGATAAGCCTGCAAATGATGTCGGAAAGGCATCGTTATATAATTTGGAGAAATTATCATTAAAGTAGGTGAGGTTGTAACCACCCACAGCAGAAAGGGATGGTAAAAATCCCCACTTATAATAGGATACATTAACGTTTTGCAAGTTTTTGGTGCTTTGCAACAGGCGATACTCCACACGGTTAGCATAATTAAGCGCCTGGTTGGTATCAATCATCGCTTCGGTTTGCAAACGGGCAGAGTCATAAGATAGTACCAGTTGGCGGTTAGGGTTAAAACCCATCACCTGTTTTAAATAGGCCGACTTACTCTTGATGGTTTCTTCGGTTTGCTTTTGTGAAGCCAGCGCATTGTTAAGCGATATAGTAGCTTGCTTATAGTCGGTTTTATCAACTACGCCGGCCTGGTAGCGCGCATAGGCATCCTTTAAACTCCGGCGAAGACGAACGATATCCTCCTTGATGATATCCAATTGCCTTTGAGACAGCAGCACATCATAAAACGCTTTACTTACGTCTGATACGAGGCTGATCTTAAAGCTTTCGGTGTTTTCTTTATAATATTGTCTTGAATATTTAGAGGCGCGTTTTGCCTGCAAAACATCGTTATTGTAGATCACCTGGCTTGCCGACAAGCCCAAGGTTGAGGTGTTGTGAGCTATAGCCAGGTTTTGTTGCGTAACACCCGTACCTGTTCCTGTACCTGTACCGCCGGTTCCTGTGCCTGTACCACCTCCAACTCCGGTTGACGTGCCCGCGCCAACAAATGCAGGCCGTTGAAAGTAATGCTGGTACTGACCATTAGTAGTTACCTGCGGCAACCAGGCAGATAGTGCTATACCAATATCTCTTTCGTTAATTTGTTCATCAATATTTGCCTGTTTAAGCTGAGGCTGGTTACGCAGCGCGAATTGTATGCTTTGCTGCAGGGTAACAACTGCCCTCCCTGTGTCGGGATTGGCCTGCGCAAAAAGGCTTAATGGTGAAAATAATGCTATATTAACAATAAAAATGTATCTGATACTTTTCATAAGTGCTTAGATGCGAACTTTTAAAACGAAAATCGGCTGTAAAGGTTTACACGATTTTTCTCCCGTTTTGTGTATGAGTCGGCGAATATGGCACTAATCAAATTTAATAAGGAACGGGCAACAGAAATTTTACGGTTTTAGGAGATTAAGATGATAATTGACACTATTTTTCAACTTTTTCAAACAAATTGCAAAATAGTGATGGTGAATAAACAAAAAATTTAATTAATTTGCCTGATAGAAGTGTGTTAAGCACATGTTAAGCATGTGTGTAAAAAAATTACATTCATAATGCCGTGGGTTCACATATTCATGGTATTTTTACAAAAAATTTAAGCAGTGTTTATAAATGGTTAAAAAGTTACACGAGAAGATTGCTCAGTTCCAGGATGCAAATATGATCAGGGCACAGGGCCTGTATCCTTTTTTCAGGCCTATCGAGTCTGGTCAGGATACTGAAGTGATGATTAATAATCAGCGTGTTTTAATGTTTGGTTCAAACTCGTACCTGGGTTTAACCAATCATCCTAAAATAAAAGAAGCAACAAAAAAAGCTATTGATAAATACGGCTCTGGTTGTGCCGGTTCGCGTTTTTTGAACGGTACGCTTGATATTCACATCGAGTTGGAGAACCGCCTTGCCAAATACGTTAACAAGGAAGCGGCTGTGCTATTCAGCACCGGTTTCCAGGTTAACCTGGGCGTACTATCATGCATAACGGGTCGTAACGACTACCTGATACTTGACGAGTATGACCACGCCTCTATTATTGACGGCACGCGCCTCTCGTTCTCAAAAACCATTAAATATGGCCACAACGATATGGCCGACCTGGAGCGCAAACTGAGCATTTTGCCGGAAGAAGCCGTTAAGGTTATTGTGGTTGATGGTATCTTCAGCATGGAAGGCGACATTGTTAAACTGCCTGAAATTGTTGAACTGGCCGATAAATACGGCGCCAACATTATGGTTGACGACGCGCACAGCCTTGGCGTTATCGGTAAAAACGGCGCGGGTACCGCTTCGCACTTTGGCTTAACCGATAAGGTTGACCTGATCATGAGCACCTTTAGTAAATCATTAGCATCATTAGGTGGTTTCATTGCTGCCGATTATGATACTATTGATTACATTAAGCACCGCGCACGTTCCTTAATGTTCAGCGCCAGCATGACACCTGGCTCGGTAGCCAGCGTGCTTGCCGCCCTTGATATTATTGAATCAGAGCCTGAGCGTATACAGAAGCTGTGGGATAATACCAATTATGCCATGAAGCTCCTTACCGAAGAAGGCTTCGACATCGGCGCTACTGAAAGCCCGATATTGCCTATCTACATCCGCGATAATTCAAAAACCTTCCTGGTAACCAATTACCTGCAAAAAGCCGGTATATTTGTTAACCCGGTAGTATCGCCTGCTGTTCCGTCAGATTCATCGCTGTTACGATTCTCGCTCATGGCTACCCATACCTTTGAGCAAATTGATGAAGCGGTTGATAAACTGATACAAGCTTGCAAAGCCGCCGGCGTAGATACCATAAAAGAAAAAATACAATAAAAAATATTCACCATATTCACAGCGCCAGTTTAATACTGGCGCTGCTGTTTAACCCCCTAACTAACCCGCAATGAAAAAAATTATTCCGGTAGAGTCGAAAAAACAATTGGGCGCTTTTATTGACTTTCCGCACGAGCTTCACAAGAACGACCCGTATTACGTACCGGAATTATTTATTGCCCAACGCGATCTGCTCACCACGCACCCGTTTCATAAACACTCCTCGCTGCAAACCTTCCTGGCTTATGATGGCGATAAAATTGTTGGCCGTATTGCCGCTATTTATAACACCAACCATAACAGCTTTAATAAAGTTAACGAAGGTTTCTTTGGTTTCTTTGACGTAATTAACGATCAGGAAACTGCTAACCTATTACTGGATGAGGCTACCAAATGGGTAAAAGCCAAAGGTGCTACCAACATGGTGGGCCCTGTAAATCCATCAACCAATGAAGTTGCGGGCTTGCTGGTAAAGGGTTTTGATAGCTCGCCTATGGTGATGATGCCTTACAACCCGGAGTATTACATCACTCTTTTAGAAAACTACGGCTTTAGCAAGCAAACAGACCTGCTGGCCTGGCATTGGGATGGCAGCAATTACAACGATAAATCGTTACAGATGCTGGATAAATTGCAGGAGCGCCTTAAACGCAACAGCAATATTACTATCCGCAAGATCGATATGAAGAACTTTAAGAAGGAGGCCGATACCCTGCGCGATGTATACAACAGCGCATGGGATAAAAACCTGGGCTTCTTCCCCATGACCAACGACGAGTTTGACTATACGGCCAAAGACCTTAAAATGATCCTTGATCCTGATTTTGCTTTATTAGCCGAGCAGGATGGCAAGATTGTCGGCTTTGGCGTAGCCATCCCGGATATTAACCCTATTCTTAAAACCATTAAAAAGGGCAGGTTGCTGCCAACCGGTATCTTTAAACTGCTGTTCAGCAAAAAGAAGATAAAAGGTATACGCATTATGCTGCTGGGGGTAATTGAGGGTTACCGTAAGTTAGGTATCGAGGCATGCTTGTATGGTTCTATTATAAAAGCGTATAAAGCCAAAGGCCTGCAATACGCCGAAGCCAGCTGGACGCTCGAAAAGAACGACATGGTAAACCGTGCCATTGAGGCTATCGGCGGCGATCAGTACAAAACTTATCGCATCTACCAAAAAGCTATATAAATTATCCTTTCTTCATCCGCCTGTAATCTTTACCTTTTAGGTAGAAATTACCGTATGAATTTTGGTTATTTTGCCCGAGGTTTTGACCCAAACCCCTAATTGGGTCAAACCTATTAATAACATGATAGTAAACGCGACGGGCTATCCGCCCGTTGCGCAACTATATAACTAATAGTGAAAAACTAATGTAATTAACCGGCATTGCGTTACGCGGTACGGTTACGTTACATGGCCTCTTAAAAACAAACAATAAATAATGAAAATTAACATTAAACCTGCAGAAGGAAAATTAGGTATCCTGATACCTGGTTTAGGTGCAGTTGCTACTACTTTAATTGCCGGTGTTGAAGCTGTAAAGAAGGGTATTGCTCAACCCGTTGGTTCACTTACACAAATGGGAAGCATCCGCTTAGGTAAACGTACCGAAAACCGCAACCCAAAGATCAAAGATTTTGTTCCGTTGGCTAACCTTAACGATATTGTTTTTGGTGGCTGGGACGTATATGAAGATAACGTATACGAAGCAGCCGTTAACGCTGCTGTTTTAGAGCGCAACCTGCTTGATCAGGTTAAAGATGGCTTAGAAAAAATTAAGCCAATGAAAGCCGCTTTTGACAAGAACTACGCTAAAAACCTTGACGGTACACACGTAAAAACCGGTACCCGTTACGAGCTTGCACAGCAGGTAATGGAAGATATCAAAAACTTCCAGAAAGATAACGGCCTTGACCGCGTTGTGCTGGTATGGTGCGGTTCAACTGAAGTTTATTTTGAAGCATCAGATGTTCACCAGTCTTTGGCTGCTTTTGAGCAGGGGTTAAAAGATGACGACAAACGTATCGCACCAAGCATGATCTATGCTTACGCTGCTTTAAAATTAGGCGTACCTTTCGCTAACGGCGCTCCTAACCTTACTGTTGATATCCCTGCCATGATAGAGCTGGCTAAAGAAACCAGCACCCCTATCGCAGGTAAAGACTTTAAAACCGGCCAAACTTTAATGAAAACCATCCTTGCACCAGGCCTTGCTGCCCGTTCATTGGGTGTACACGGCTGGTTCTCAACCAACATCCTGGGTAACCGCGATGGTTTGGTACTGGACGATCCGGATAACTTCAAAACTAAAGAAGTATCTAAACTGGGTGTATTGGAAGATATCCTTAAACCGGAAGATAATCCTGAACTATACGGCGATATCTTCCACAAGATCCGTATCAACTACTACCCTCCTCATGGCGATAACAAAGAAAGCTGGGATAACATCGACATTTTTGGCTGGTTAGGTTACAAAATGCAGATCAAGATCAACTTCCTTTGCCGCGACTCTATCCTGGCTGCTCCTATCGCTTTAGATTTAGCTATCTTCTGTGATATGGCTAAACGCGCTAACATGAGCGGTATACAGGAGTGGTTATCATTCTACCTTAAATCGCCGCAAACCGCGCCGGGTCTGCATGCAGAGAATGATATCTTTAAACAATTGATCAAATTAGAAAATACCCTGCGTTACCTGATGGGCGAAGACCTGATCACACACCTGGGTTTAGATTATTACGACGATATGTTTGCCGGCCACCAGGCTTAATTCAAAAATTAGTAATAAACTATAACAAAACGGGGCGTTCACCTTTGGTGAAACGCCCCGTTTTTATTTTGCCCTTATTTTCCGATATTCGCGCAGCCAAAAACAGCGCAGCTTTCCCGGGCTTTTTCATCCGGCCTGACAATAATCAGGCATATTTTACGTAAATTGTAACAGTTGTATTACAAATGCGTCTACGCTGAGGGAGTTGTTGCAGTTTAAGGCCTTACAAGCGGCTACGCTAAAATCAAAAACACTATGCAGCCGTTAAAAACATAATGGCAACATTTGTAAAAGCGCAGGCATCGTCATTCGTGGCCTCGGCAGTTGATTTTTTAGTAACCATATTTTGTAAAGAAGTATTGGGAATATGGTATGTGGCTGCCAGTTTTACAGGTACCGTAAGCGGTGGCATAACCAACTTTATACTGGGGCGGGCATGGGTATTTAAAAAAAAGAAAGAAAAGGCCATCCCTGTACAGGCGGTTAAATACCTGCTGGTTTGGTGCGGTAACCTCCTTTTGAATACAGCGGGCGTGTTTTTAGTAACACACTACCTAAAGTTAGATTATAAGATATCAAAGATACTGGTATCGTTTTTTGTAGGTATTTTTTACAATTATTTCCTGCAAAAGAAATTTGTTTTTGCTTAACTATATACTTATAAATGATTTTTAGCTACCCGTATAAGCATCTGTTACTTATACTTTTTTTATTTACCAGTTTTTACGCGGCAGCGCAAAGCACAGTGGTTACCGGCACGGTAACGGATGTGGGCAATAATCAGAAACTACCTTATGTTAGCGTTTCTTTTGAGGGTAGCACCATAGGCACTAACACCGATAATAATGGTAAGTACACCATTAGTACCACACAGCCATACAACCGCCTAAAAGTTAGCTACCTCGGTTATAAAGCAGTTATCGTCAACATTACACCAGGTAAGCAGCAGGTGGTCAATATCAGGCTGGTACCTACCTCGCAAAACCTGGGCGAGGTTACCGTACAATCAAAAAAACGGGCTAAATATGATAATGAAAACCCTGCCGTGAAACTCATACGACAGGTTATTGCCAATAAAGCCAAAAACCGGCCCGAAGCTTATAATTATGTTGAGTACAAGGAGTATGATAAGATGCAGTTCTCGCTCAGCAATATCTCCGAAAAAGTAAAAGAGAAAAAGCTGTTCAGGAAATATAAATTCATTTTTGAGAATAAGGACAGCACTTCATACCCGGGTAAATCCCTGCTGCCTATTTATCTTAAAGAACGCGTTACGCAGGTTTTTTATCGCAAAAACCCCGAGGCCACCCGCGAAAAGCGGCTTGGCGAAAAGTCTGTTGATTTTGGGCCGGGCTTTGATACCGAAGGTGTTGGCCAGTACTTTCAGCACCTGTATGTAAAGGTAGATATTTATGATAACGACGTTTTATTGCTGGGCCGCCAGTTCCTGAGCCCTATAGCGGATAACGCCCCTACCTTCTATAAGTATTTCATTACCGATACTATTACGCTGCAAACAGGTAAAAAACTGGTGCAGCTAAGTTTTACACCACGCAACACCAATAACATCTTATTTGAGGGTGATATTTTTATTACCCTTGATGGCAATTACGCTGTACAAAAAGCCGCGCTGATCATTAATAAAAACATCAACGTAAACTTTGTGCGCAGCATGAACATTGACCAGGACTTTGAGTTAAGCCCTGATGGCCGTTACCACCTTTCGCGAAGCAATACCTTTGCAGATTTTGGCCTGAGCCAAAAACGCAAAAGCGGGTTATTTGGCTCGCGCACTATTGTGAGGCGCGACTTTGTGATCAACAAACCCCACCCCGACAGTACTTACGCCACACCACCTGAGGTTGACGACGAAGAACTGCGCAACAAGCCCGACAGCTTCTGGGTAAAAAACCGTTTTGATACGCTAAGCACCGCCGAATCAAAAACCTATAAAAACATTGATAGCCTGGTACACATGCCATCATTCCGCCGCACGGCCGATATTATTAACCTGTTATTTGCCGGCTTTAAAAATTTTGGCAAGTTTGAGATAGGCCCGGCAAGTACCTTTTACAGCTTTAACCCGGTTGAAGGTTTCCGCCTGCGCCTGGGCGGACGTACCACAGCAGATTTCAGCAAGCGCATATTTTTCGAAGGCTATGGCGCTTATGGTTTTAAGGACGAACGATGGAAGTACTTTTTTGCTACCACCTATTCGCTTAACGGTAAAAGCATTTACCGTTTCCCCCAACATTATATAAGGGCAAGTATACAGCGCGAAACTAAGATACCCGGCCAGGAACTGCAGTTTATACAGGAAGATAACGTACTGCTTTCCTTTAAACGTGGCCGTAACGATAAGTATTATTACAACGACCAGTACCGTTTTGAATACGTAAGCGAATATGCCAACCATTTCTCCTATAAACTGGGGCTACGCAAGCTGATCCAAACACCAGCGGGTAGCTTAGTACCTTTTATAAACAGCGCCGGTACACAAACTTTTAATAACCTTACTACCTCTGAGGCTACCATTGGCCTGCGTTACGCGCCCAAAGAGCAATATTACCAGGGTAAGCTTTTCCGTACGCCTATTATTAACCAATACCCTAAACTATCGCTGGAATATACCGCCGGTTTAAAGGTGCTTGACGGGCAATACCGCTACCATAAACTTGATTTCAGGGGCGAGAAACGCTTTTATGAAGCTCCGTTCGGTTTTTCGGACGTGATACTGGAAGCTTCACGTACTTTCGGGCAGGTGCCTTATCCGCTGCTGAACATATCGCGTGGTAACCAGACCTTCGCTTATGTAATAGACCAGTATAACCTTATGAACTTCCTGGAGTTTGTGAGCGATAAATCGGCCAGTATCATTGTCGACCATCACTTTGGCGGTTTCTTCTTTAACAAGATACCTTTGTTTAAAAGGCTTAAATGGCGCGAAACCGCTTCAGTTAAAGCTTTATGGGGAGGACTGAGCCGGGAAAATACACCTGCATTTAATGGAAACCTTTACCAGTTCCCGGTAGATAACAAAGGTGTACCTATCACTTATGCCTTAGGTAACAAACCTTATACAGAAATTAGCTTTGGTGTCGAAAACATTTTTAAATTCATTAGGTTAGACTACGTTAAACGCTTAACTTATCTGGAAAACCCCGATGTAGCTAAATGGGGTGTCCGTGTGAAAATCAAATTTGACTTTTAAGCGATAATAGTTAATTTAGGTTTATCTACATTTACCTTTGAAATGGCACAACAAACAACATCACTACGCACTAATCTACAACTGGGTATATATAAGGTAATTGATCCATTTGTTAAATTACTTATTAAACTGGGTTTAACGCCCAACGCCGTTACTTCAATAGGTTTTGTATTAAATGTAGGTGTGGCGGCAATTTTTATTGTTGGCTCTGAACACGGTAACCGTGGCGATTTCAGCTACATTGGCTGGGCCGGGGGCCTTATCCTGTTCGCGGGGCTGTTTGATATGCTTGATGGGCAGGTAGCCCGCTTAGGCAACATGAAATCGGTATTTGGTGCCCTTTATGACTCTGTTTTAGACCGCTACAGCGAACTGATCATGTTCCTGGGTATATGTTATTACCTCGTTGCTCATCATTACTTCCTGAGCTCTATATTCGCTTTCATTGCCCTTATCGGTTCTATGATGGTAAGCTACGTACGTGCCCGCGCGGAAGGTTTAGGTGTGGAGTGTAAAGGCGGCTTGATGCAGCGCCCCGAGCGTGTAATTACCATAGGCCTGTTCGCTATTGCCTGCGGTATCAGTTCATCGTACATTGGTGGAGATTATAAGTTGTTTATCCCGGGGATAAAGTACCATGTGTTTGAAACCATGTCTATCTTCACCTTCCCTATAGCCATACTGGCCGTATTAACTAACCTAACTGCTTTTGGCAGGTTAATGGATGCTAAAAAAGCTTTGTCTGATAACGAAGAATGAATAAAATACTGCTAAGGTTTTTGTTAATTTTTTGCTTATTTACAGCAACAGCTTACAAAGCCCATGCAAGCATACCGGTAACTTGTGATACACTGAGTACGGATACTGTTCCGCCGGCCTACAAAACTCAGGATGGCAAGGTCTATCCTCCCGTACCGGATAACCCTAACAGGCTTTTTTATCTGCAACGCTCTAAAAACATCAATGCTGTTTGTTATGATGTAAACATCAACCCCGAAACAGGCCTGGCAGATGAAAAATCGCCGATAAACATTTACTGGTTAAGGTTTGCCGAGGCCAATGGTGAAAAAGAAGAGTTAACCTATATACAGCGCAAGTTTGCCTATGGTATCAACTCCAAATCGCTGGGTAATGGCAGTTTCGATATCAGGTTAGTGTCATACGATAAAATTCCGTTTAAATTGATGCAGGGCACCGACGGAAAATATCATATCTTCGCAATTGTTTCAAAAAAGCGCATACTGCTTAAAAGTATTTTTATTAAGACAGACGGTGGCTCTATGTGGTCGCCAAATGTTATTTTTGTAGAAATGAAGGGTACCGATCCTGAAACCGGAAAAGAGGTGACCGAACGTTTTAAACCCTGATGATTATGGCTAAGAAAAATTTTGTTTCCAACTCCACCGAATCGGTGAGGATGTTTAAAAGCGATTTCCTGGAAAGTTTATCAAAAGTACACTACTTTGTACCTATTATAGTTTTTGTACCGGTTATACTGGCTTGCGGTTATTTCGCGTATGAGAAAAACATTGGTTTAGTTAATTTCATATGGCTTTTCGCAGCCGGTCTTTTTGTGTGGACCTTTACCGAGTACGTATTACACCGCTATGTGTTCCATTTTGTACCTAAAGCCAAATGGGCTTTAAGGTTACACTTTATTTTCCACGGTGTACACCACGATTATCCAAGTGATGCCAAACGTTTGGTAATGCCGCCATCGGCAAGCATCCCATTGGCTACCGGCTTTTACTTTTTGTTTAACGCCCTCCTGCCTGCAAACTATGTACTTGGTTTTTTCCCTGGCTTTATTTTGGGTTACCTGGTGTATGATATATCGCATTACGCTATCCACCATTTTAACTTTAAAGGCAGTTTCTGGAAAAAGATCAAACAGCACCATATGCTGCACCATTACCAGGACCCTACCAAAGGTTACGGTGTAAGCTCTCCAATGTGGGACAAGGTGTTTAACTCAGATTTCATTAAAAAACAGAATGACTAATGCGCATAGCAATGATATCCGTATCAATGCCAAAAGCGTCAGCATTGTTACCGGTGTATCTGTTGCCTACCTGATCCTCTCCTCCCTGCTGGTTGGCTTTAAAACAGACCAGCTGGTACTCATAGGTATTTTTAACGTACTCTTTTACGCCTCTGTAGTTACCCGGAAGTTTATCCTGGGCTTTACCATATTTATTGTATACTGGATCATTTTTGATTACATGAAGGCCTTCCCTAACTACAACTACAATGATGTAGCTGTGGGTGGGCTTTACGGCGCCGAAAAAGATATTTTCGGCATCAGCGTTCAGGGTAAAACCGTTACCCCTAACGAGTACCTGCGCATGCAAAGCACCGACTTTCTGGATGCTATTACCGGCTTCTTTTATCTATGCTGGATAC
Source organism: Mucilaginibacter sp. MD40 (assembly GCF_002288635.1). Lineage (GTDB taxonomy): Bacteria > Bacteroidota > Bacteroidia > Sphingobacteriales > Sphingobacteriaceae > Mucilaginibacter. The sequence continues at coordinate 3,199,269 of NZ_NRSW01000001.1, forward strand.
CGGTACCTCTTGCCTTCGCTGCTTATTTATTTTTTAAGAACAAACGCCAGTTCCTGTATTTCTCGTTAACCTTTGTACTGGTTAACCTGCTGGGCTTCATAGTATATTATGCGTACCCTGCTGCACCGCCCTGGTATGTCCAATACCATGGCTTAAATTTTCATCCGTTAACACAAGGTAGTACAGCCGGCCTCTCGAGATTTGACAGGCTCTTCCATATCTCGCTGTTTAAATCTATCTACGAGAAAGGCTCCAATGTGTTTGCCGCTATGCCTTCACTGCATTCATCATACCCAATTGTGGTATTGTATTACGGCATTAAAAACCGCTTGGGCTGGGTTAATATTTTCTTTGGATTAGTAATGATAGGGATTTGGTTTACAGCGGTTTATGCAAGCCATCATTATGTACTGGACGTACTGGCAGGTATATTATGTGCCACTATAGGTATTTTACTCTTCAACTGGATCTTATCGGCATCAAAAAAATTCAGGGATTTTTTGGGCAGATACGAGGCCGTTATCCGCTAAATTGTATAGTAAAATATACTTCTTACCGGATTATTGCTTCCTAAGCAATCTTCATTAATACTTCTACATTATCCTGTAAATACTTATTAATCAATACAATTAGGTATTTATATTAGTTTATTGTAATTTGCGCCTCCCCTGCAACATCAATAATTAATCGGGGCACGCATTTTGAATAAGTTGTTCTACATACTTATCCGGAATCAAATCACCAGATGAAGAAGATTATTACACTTATTTGTTTAGTAGCCGTTACATTTGTTTGTAAAGCCAATAACGATGCGTTAGACAGCTTGAAGCACAAGCTGCAAACCACTACAAATGACACACTTAAGGGCCCTATCTATACCCAGATTGCAGCTGAATACCTTAAGTTCGACACGATCATCAACCGTAACCTGCGTAATTATTATCAGACTGAAGCCATACACTGGTCACTACAGGCACTGCACAACTATTCTTTTTATGAAGACACATTAGGCATGAGGCGTTGCTTTGACGACCTGGCCAAGGTTTACACTGCTCAGCACCGTTACAGCCAGGCTAAATGGTTCCTGCTGCAATCAAAAAACATTTCACGCAAGCGCAATGATGTAGCATCAGTAGTGATGACCCTGGTGAAACTGGCCAACGTAAAAATGGATAACAAAGAAGCCAAACTTGCTATGCGCGACCTTAACGACGCGCTAAATCTCTCCGTAAAAAATAACCTGCTTAGAGAAGAGGCTTTAGTACAGCAAAGCTATGCCTTCCTGTATAACCGGCTTAACCAGAATGATAAAGGCGATATCGCTTCCAAACGTGTGGCCGAGATCAACGAAAAGCTACAGCAGATACAGGCCGAAAAACAACTGGCCGAAACAATGCCTAAAGATTCGGTGATCATCAAAAAAACTGAACCTGTTAAGAAAAAGAAGGCAACTCCCGCCAAAAAGCTCGCTAAGCTAAATACCATTAACACTACTTCGGTACGTAAGCTGGCTGTAGTGTATCCTGCACAAGCTAAGCTGTAATTTAAACCTACGGGCGGGTAAAGCGTCATATACCGGTATGAAGCGATACACCAGCATATTTTGTATAGTAGCCGCCGCGTTTACTTTATCGTTACTGGCTTTCAGGCAGGACGACGACGGATATTCCTCTTTCAAGGACAGATTCCTACAACTCATCAACCAAACCCGTACAAGGGGTTGTAACTGCGGTGGTACCTGGTACCCGCCGGCCCCACCATTGGTGTGGAATAACCAATTGGAAGATGCCGCCCGTGGGCATGCCAAAGACATGGCCCGCAGAAATTACTTCAGCCACGATAGCAAAGATGGACGCAGCATGACCACCCGCATCGTGCAGGCCGGTTACCACTTCAAAGGGTGGAAAAGCTTTATGAGCGGCGAAAATATCGCTTTTGGGCAACAAACTATAGAGGAAGTACAGGCCGGCTGGTTCAAAAGCGAAGGCCATTGTAAGAACCTCATGAACCCCGGCTTTAAAGAAGTGGGCGTAGCCGAGAAAGACCACTTTTGGGTGCAGGATTTTGGCGGCCGTGAGCCCTTTAGTCCCGAACAGCAAAGGCTGATGAAAGAAGGCAAGCTACGTTTGATACAGCGCGATTAGTTTGAAGGTCAAACTATCCTATGAGATTGCCACGCTGGCGCTCGCAATGACATTTTATTCTGACTTTCTATTTTTGACTTTTTAATTTTGACTTTTGACTTCCGTTTTAGGCGGCATAGGGCCGCGTAAGTGGATCACCAAGCCATTCAGAAAATTACGCAATAACTGATCCTTGCATTTCACAAAGTTGGGGTGGTCTTCGGCACGGAAGATAGCGCTTAGCTCGGTTTTAGTGGTGCGGAAATTCACCAGCGCCAGGATATTGATGATATCCTCATCGCGCAGTTTTAGGGCCACGCGCAGCTTTTTCATGATCTCGTTATTGCTCATAGTGCAAATATACATTATTACCAACCATCGTTGCTCCAACCCATTAATTGCATTACGGCATTAAACTGGGGCTGCAAAGCAGCGGAGATATGGGTTTCAACCCCGCTAACCGGATGGATGAAACTGAGTTCAAGCGCGTGCAGCAACATGGTTTCCATCTCCCATTTATCTTTAAACAGCTTGTTCTGCTTATTACAGCCGTGGGTGCGGTCGCCAATTATGGGGTGGAACACATGCGCGAAGTGTTTACGTAACTGGTGCATGCGGCCTGTTTCGGGTTTAGCTAAAACCAGTGAATATCTGGAGGTATCGTGCTTACCCAAAGGCACATTTAGCTCGGCTCTTTTGAGTGTTTGGTAGCGGGTTAAGGCATCCTGTAAAGTGCCGTTCTCCTTACGCAGCGGGTAATCAATGGTTTCCTCATCAGGCGTAAAACCGCGTACTACAGCCAGGTATTTTTTATTGACCTGGTTATTCATAAACATTTGCTGCATAGCCACTTCTGCTTCCTTATTTAAAGCGAAAATAAGTACACCGCCGGTCTTGCGGTCGATACGATGGGCCGGATAAACCTTCTGGCCTATCTGGTCGCGCAAGAGCTGTATGGCAAATTCTGAAACATCAGCAGCTATGGATGACCGGTGTACCAGTAAGCCGTGCGGCTTGTTAATAGCGACGAGATGTTCGTCGCGGTAAATGATCTCCAACATTAGCTTAAAGCAAATTGGAACTGGCCGGTTACCTGGTTAATGGTGTGGCTTTCGCCGGGTGCCAGCGGTGGTGGGTCTATCACAAAAACCTCGCTCTCCTCGTATCTCGATGCCACACTCACATGAGTAGCACCTGCATGTTCGGCAAAGAGCCGTACAGCCAGCTCGGGGTTGTTGTTATCTTTGGAGAGGTGCGCCAGCAGCACATGGCTCATGTACGGCGGCCTATGTTCAATAAACATCTCCAATGCCTGCCTGTTGGAAAGGTGGCCCTTGCCCCCACGTATGCGCTTCTTTAAAAAATACGGGTATCTGCCCTGCTCCAGCATATCTTCATCGTAGTTAGCCTCCAGGAAAACCGCGTGGCACTGTGTAAAATGGCGTATGAGGTGTTCGCAGGGCGCGCCGATATCGGTAAACACACCTATACGTGTTTCACCATTGGTGATCATGAAACTGTGCGGCTCCACCGCGTCATGGTGTTTAGGAAATGGCATTACTTGTAAATTACCTATCTGTACACACTCGTATGATCTTAAGCTAAAGCAAAGCTCACGCGGCACATCGCCGCAATGGTGTACGGTGCCATCGGTAACATAAACGGGCAAACTGTATTTTTTTGCCAGCACGGCTAAACCACGTATGTGATCGCTATGCTCGTGAGAAATAAAAATGGCTTTAACTTTTTTGATGGAAAGACCCAGGCGCAGCATGCGCTTTTCTGTTTCGCGGCAGGAGATGCCAGCATCTATCAATACTGCTTCATGCTCGTTACCAACATAATAACAGTTGCCGTTACTCCCCGAATTCAATGACGCTATATACACCGGCATAAGCTGCAAGTTAAGGGTTTATCATCAAATACTAAAAGTTTTAGTTAATAGATTTTTCAACACAGGATTAATCATCAAAACTGTATCACATTAACGAGGCAGGGCTTGCAGCCGACAGATTATGAGTATAATTGTATAGAAAAACAATACCTATGCTCTCAGAACCTACGTATTTACCGGCCCGCATAGTGGCCCCAAAAATAGAAGCGCATTTCACTACACATCAGCAGGCGGCAAGGGGAAGCAATGGCGATAATGTAGCCAGCGCGCCCCAGCTGGAAGTTATTGAGGCGGTAATTGATGTTGCCTTTTGGGCAAGCATGCGCCGCGAGGAAGGCCGGTCGCCCAATATTTCCCTGGCTTTGCTGCAACCCTCACAGTCTGATAAACCGCTGCTGTTTGGCGAAAAGCTGCGCCTTACTCCACAAAACCTCATAAAACTGGCACCAGCTGTTGAACAGCCCGGCATACACCTGGGCGTTTGGCCCGATGGCGACGACCTGTGCATATGGGGCACCACACACAGCGTACCTGCGCTTTGCTTTGTGTTGGAAGTGGTTGAACCGGGTTTGCTGGTGGTTAAGCACCGCCGGGTGGGTGGCTTTGGTAAATATGTGAACGTTGCCGTATTACAGGGCGACCAGATAAAGGTATTGGACGAAAACACCATGGGCATTGCCGATTGCCCGCAGCTGATAAAATCATTACAGGCCATGCCGCTGCCGGCTTACATGGGCGAATCATTTAACATACTGGTGCAACTGGCCGCGTCAATGCGCCTGCATAAAAGGGGCGGACTGGTATTTATTGTGCCGACGGGTACCGAAAAGTGGCGCGAATCTATTGTACAGCCGGTAAAATACCCGGTTGAGCCGCCCTACACCGCTATTGACGACCTGATGAAAAGCAAGGCCAGCGCTGCCGATAAACTGGAATGGCGCGAATCGTTACTGGAAGCGATTGACCTGATTGGCGGCTTTACCGCTGTTGATGGCGCTACGGTTATTACCGATAAGTACGACCTGCTGGCCTTTGGCGCAAAGGCGGCAAGGGCCGCGAACAGCCAGCCGGTGGGCGAAATTATTATGACGGAGCCTGTAGCTGATGGCCGCGCGAGGCGTGTACACCCTGCCCAGAGTGGCGGAAGCAGGCACCTGGCCGCCGCCCAGTTTGTAAGCGACCAGCACGATGCCATTGCCCTGGTAGCCTCACAGGACGGGCAGTTTACGGTGTTCGCCTGGTCTGAACAGGTTGGGCGGGTACACGCGCACCGGATAGATGTGTTGTTGTTGTGATCTCTAAAAATTCAACAAGTAATTTTAATAGAGCTGTTACATAAAGTGTGACAGCTTTTTTTTTAACAGTGTTTGAAAACAACAGTAGCGTATTTTATGAATGATTAGTTATATTTATTGTTAATAACTTAAATCTATATCATGAAAAATCTCGATGTCTTCTCAAAACGCATTATGTCTTTGTCAATCGCATTAGGCATTGTACTTTCAACGGCAAGCCTTTTTGTCTTTTCCCTTTCTACTATTTCAAAATCGTATGCTCAACCGCAAGGGCAACATCCCGTACAGCCAACGCCTACATACAAGGGATATGCCATCGTAGGAGTATATCCGGCAAACGGCAATGTTTATCTCGTAGGCGTTAATGAAAAAAACGTAATCAGCCCTATCGCAATATTTAAAAAAGACAATTAATAATATTGGTAAGAATACGACGATAATGTATAGAGCTATATACCCAAAGTTGATAGGTTTGGCCAATAATGGCTATATCTTCTGCTCAACTCAATGTTAAGCACCCACTTCTTTCGTTTGTCTAAATAAAATATGGCTTATACTATCGAATTTTCGACCGTGAGGAAATAACAATAAAAAGCCGCGAGGAATTACTCCCTGCGGCTTTTATCATCATCAAACTCAACCTAAGCTACTACTCTGTTCCACTCAGGGTGTTTCTTTAAAAATATTTGTACGTAAGCGCAAAGCGGAACCACTTTTAGCCCTTTGCTTTCAATGTAAGTAAAAGCCTTATCTACCAAAGCCTCCGCTACGCCTCGGCCCTGTAGCGCTTCGGGCACTTCGGTATGGATCAGATAAATTTTCTCACCACGCACCTGGTAATCAATAAACGAGCGGTGGCCATCTACCATCAATTCAAAATTGTGTATGGCTTCGTTATTCACCAGTTCAATATCTTCAAATTTCATATCGTTTTTTATTTCGATTTAACTATCAGTTCGTTAGCCAGTTTAAGCTCATCATAGGTAATGGTGTGCGGCCTGCCGGGATATACTTTCAGGGTAACATCCGCGCCCAGGTTTTTCAAAACCTCCACGCTCTCCTCTACCCTGCTTAAGGGCACATGCGGATCCGGGTTACCGGTAGCGATTAGAACCGGCGTGTTATTGAAATCGCCTTTGTAATGGCTTAAATCCAGTTGCTCACCTATCAGCCCACCTGTAAAAGCAGCCACGCCGCCATATTGTTTGGCATTGCGGGCAACATACTCTAAACACAGGCACGCGCCCTGCGAAAAACCGGTAAAATAGATATTTTCCGGGGCGATACCGTCGGCTATTGCCTGCTTAACGGTTTCATCTACCAAAGCCAAAGCTGATGATAAAGCGGGCTCGTTTTGTTCAACAGGGGCCATAAAACTATAGGGGTACCAGCTGTTATTAGTGGCCTGCGGGGCGTATATGGCGGCGTTAGCTATTTTAAGTTCTTTGGCCAGCCCTGTAATATCCTGCGCGCCGCCTCCCCTGCCATGCAGGGCGATGATGGCTGCAGTTGCACCGGCGACTGGCGCGCCGCCGGTGTATATCTGTTTGCTATGGTTGTACATATCAGTCTAATTTGGGTAAAACGGTTACCAGTTTATCACGGTACTGCTCGTATTGGGCAGGTAATTTTAAATGGCTGCCTAATTCTTCCACGCTTTCGTCAACCGCGAAGCCGGGGTTATCGGTAGCTATCTCAAACAACACGCCACCCGGTTCACGGAAGTATAATGAATAGAAATAGTTACGGTCGATCTTTTCGGTGATATGTAAGCCAAGCGCAGCTATCTTATCACGATATTGCATCAATACCTCTTCATTTTTAACCCTGAAGGCTACGTGGTGTACAGAGCCACCTGCTACGTGTCCGGCAATTTCGCCCGCAACTTCTACCAGGTCAACAATGTTAGCGTTATCTACAGCGTCGGTTACAAAGCGGTAACGATTAACGTTCTGCTCCAGTAATTTATAGCCGAACACATTGGTGAGTATATCCGCCGTAGGCTGCATTTTGTTGGTGGTGATAGTCACATTATGGAAGCCTTTAGTGGCGTTTTCCGCTTTGATCTCGTCAGTTTCCCATGGCAGGCGGTTATCAGCTATTTTTGAAACGATCAGTTCCAGCTTTAAACCGTCGGGGTCAAGAAAAGTAAGGTATTCCTCGCCAAACTTCTCGGCCGGTTTGTTATAGATCACGTTATGTTTCTCAAAGCGGTTGATCCAGAAATCCAAGCTTCCCTGTGGTACAGAATAGCCAATTTCGGTAGCCTGCCTTGCCCCCCTGCGGCCGGCGCTGATGCCTTCCCATGGGAAAAATGTTAATATGCTGCCGGGGGTACCTACCTTATCGCCGTAATAAAAGTGATAAGTTTCGGGGTCGTCAAAATTTACCGTTTTCTTCACCAGCCTTAAGCCAAGTGTTTTGGTGTAAAAGTCGTAGTTACGTTTTGCGTTACCGGCTATCGCGGTAATGTGGTGGATGCCGTTTATGGTGTTATTTTCCATGATATTTAAATGTTATGTTTATGAGTAAATGTTATGTGTAAATTAATATTCAAGTGTGCCAAAAACGCCTTCCCGGTAATCCTGCATAGCCTGCTTTACTTCTTCGGGCGTGTTCATTACAAAGTTATCCTTTGCCGCAACGGGCTCATTAATGGGCTCGGCCGATAAATAAAGCAGTTGCGTGTCTTCATTGGCGGTTATAATTATTTCTTCGTTATCCTGTTCAAATACAACCAAATGGTGCTCGCTTATCTCCTCCTGGTTGATCATTACCCTGCCTTTGGCAATATAAAGAAGTGTCCAGTAACCGGGGGTAGCCATTAACTGTACCTGCCTGCCCTGTTCTATCTCGCCGGATATGGACACCAGGGGTGTAAAGCTTTTAAGCGGACCAACTTTACCATCGTAATTACCGCTTGCCAGTCGTAAACTTACACCCGGCTGCTGTAATACCTCCGGCTGTTGCTGTTTGGTAGCCGATTGGTAAAAAGGCTCATCCCATTTTTTCGCTTTGGGTACATTTATCCAAAGTTGTATCAGCTCTTGCGTGCCACCGGTCTTCAGCATGTCTTCAGAAGGGCCTTCGCTGTGCAGTATGCCTTTACCGGCAAACATCCACTGCACATCGCCCGCCTTAATGGTGCCTTTGTGGCCGGCGCTATCCATATGATAACCTTCGCCCTGCAACTGAAAGGTAACCGGCGCGAAACCCCTGTGCGGATGCGGATGGATACGCAGCTTTTGCCCCGGCTCAATTGGTTTGGCCTGCAGGTGATGCAGCACGATGATGGGGTTGGCAAACCTGAAATCGATATGCGGAAGGGGCTGCAAAACGCTCTCCTCTTTGGTGATCTGCTTTTCGCGACCTTTAAGGATATGCCTGATCTTCTTTTTCATACTTCTTTTCCGTTTGGTATGATACAAAGGTAGCGGCAATGTGCAGGCGGCCCAATAATGTAGATTAAGGCAAAAACTTAATGTAGATTAATAAAACTGTGGAGAAAGAAAGGCGTTCCGAAAGCGTTCCGAAACAGTTTCCAAAAGCGTTCCGCATGGAACGCTCTCTTAAATCCAATTATCTGCTGAAAAACAGCATGATACAAGCATTATATAAACAAATTCACTACTCAGTTATAGAAGTCAACTATTTGATTAACAGCGTGTTCTGTCCGTCCCATTCCAGTATATACTCACAGTGGAACGGTGGTTATTTAACCAGGGTGGTGTTTAACATTTTACTCAAAAATTCGGGGGTAACACCGATATACGACGCCACCTGTTTCTGGGGTAAACTAAGAATGAGCGAGGGATATAATTCGCAAAAATTACTGTAGCGCTCCATGGCGGCCAGTACGCTGTTATCTATCTGCCGGTGCTGGTAAGTGGCCAATGCCTTTTGGGCCAGCACCCTATTAAAATGCTCAAATTTAGGGATGCGTGTGTTGAGTTCCTCAAAGTCGGCTTTACTCACATAGAGCACTTCTGTTTCTTCGATGGCGTCAATGCTTAGGCGGGCAGGCTCGCCGGTAAGATAGCTGCGCATGTCGGTTATCCACCAGCCGGCAGGGGCAAACTGCAGCACATGTTCGGTACCGTTTTTATCTACGGCATAGCTGCGCAAACATCCGGAGATCACAAAAATAGAGCGGTTGCTTACATCACCGGCCTCCAATAAAAACTGCTTCTTCTTTATTTTTTTATAATGAAAGCGCGAGACGATCTCCTGCTGTTCATCGGCAGTAAGCGATACGTATTTGGCGATATTATCTAACAAAAGCTGGTGCTGCATGCACGAATATACGCATTTACGCTTTTTTGAATACCGCTATACCATTATGCCCTCCAAAACCAAAGGTATTGCTCAACGCAACATTCACCTGCTTATCTATGGCCTCTTTGGTAACAATATGCAAACTGGCAGGTACTTCAGGGTCTATTGTGTGTGTATTAATGGTTGGTGGTATAATGTTATCCTGTATAGCTTTAACAGCAACTATGGCCTCTATAGCACCCGCAGCCCCTAACAAATGGCCGGTCATGGATTTAGTTGCGCTTATCGCGAAGTTTTTATTATCACCGAATACCGCGTTAATAGCTCTTGCCTCGCTCAGATCGCCTACAGGGGTTGAGGTAGCATGTGCGTTTACATAATTTACATCATCGGCATTAAGTCCGCCATCTTCAAGAGCGAGTTTCATGCCACGGATAGCCCCCTTGCCTTGCGGATGAGTGGCGGTGATATGGTAAGCGTCAGACGTCATGGCGGCACCGGCAACTTCCGCGTATATCTTAGCGCCGCGGGCTTTGGCGTGTTCGTACTCTTCCAGTATTAAAACGCCTGCACCCTCGCCCATCACAAAACCATCGCGCTCCACATCAAAAGGGCGTGATGCAGTCTGTGGTGAGTCGTTACGGGTTGATAAGGCTTTAAGCGCGTTATACCCGCCAATAGAGCCTTCACTGATAGGCGCATCGGCACCACCGGTTACTATGATCTTGGCCTTGCCCCAGCGGATGTAATTGAACGCGTCCATTATGGCAGTATTAGCCGATGCGCAAGCGGAAACGGCCGAAAAGTTTACTCCCATAAAACCAAACTTAATGGAGATAAGGCCGGAGGCCATATTCACCAGTGTTTTGGGTATAAAAAATGGGTTAAAATGCGGTGTATGGTCTGTTGCGGCATATTCTTTCAACTGCTGCTCAAAGGTTTCGAAACCACCCTGTGCAGACCCCATGATAACGCCTATATCAAACGGATCAACGCTGTTGGTATCAAAGCCGGAGTCTTCTACCGCCTGCTTGGCAGCTACCAGTGCATATTGGCTGTATAAGTCGCTGCGTTTTATTTCGTTACGATCGAGGTGATCAGCAGATTTAAATTCTTTGATCTCGCAAGCAAAATGTGTTTTAAAATGCTCAGCGTTAAAATGTGTAATAGTGGCGGCATTACTACGGCCATTAACTATGTTAGTCCAAAAACTTTTGATATCGTTGCCGGCCGGGGATACAACACCCATGCCCGTAATAACCACTCTCTTCATATAAATTAGCGTTGCTAAAATTCGGCCATAATAAAGGCAGCCGTAGCAATTTGCGGCGCAAAGGTAAATAAGTATGTAAATAAATTCACATCCTTGTGCCAAACTTTATTTACAAGTTAAACTGCTTAACGTAAAATGGTAAATTGCGCACAAATACTAAAACTATGCAAGAACCATTTGACGTACTGGTTGGCGGTGTTGTTTACTCCGTTTTCCCGGAAGAAGATAATGTATATACCATTTTTAAGGCAGGCAGTGAGTTTGGCAAAATTGAAAAAGACACGGACAATGTATGGATAATGCTGAACCCCGAAACCGAAACGCCCATGTTTGGCGATATCCCGGAGGTGGATGCCATTGGCCAGGCCATTATGAACTATGTGCCGGAAGAAGAAGTCGAAGATGACGATGACGACGAAGAATAATCGTTTGTATATTTAACCAATAAACTCAATTATGAAAAGACGTTCTTTTGTTAAACAATCCATCATCGGCGGCGCGGTTGCTGCTGTTACGCCGGCTGTAGCCATGTCGCAAGCCAAAACTACCGCTGTTGAGTACTACGAGTTGCGCGTTTACACCTTTAAGGATGAGCGCCAGCAAAAACTTACCGAAGATTTTTACCGCGATGTTTTCATCCCGACAACAAAAAAGCTCACTAAAGAGCCAGTTGGTGTATTTGCTGAGTTAAGCCCTGTCGGCCAAAGCAAACTCTTTGTGCTGATACCTTATTCCAACTTTGCACAGATAGACCTCCTTTTTGATCAATTGGAAAACGATAAGGCCTATTGGACAAAAGGTTCGGCCTATCTTAATGCGCCAGCGAGCGACCCGGCGTTTGAGCAGTTGGATACATCCATTTTAAAAGCCTTTGAACATTCTCCGGTTAAAGAGTTGCCTGCAAAAGAAGAGAGGATATTTGAGCTGCGCCAATATAAAAGCGCCAGCGAAGCAGCGGGTAAAAAGAAAATAGAGATGTTTAATGATAAAGGCGAGGTAGACATTTTTAAACGCCTCGGCTTTAAACCTGTATTCTTTGGCGAAACAGTTATAGGCGATAATCGCCCTAACCTTACCTACATGGTTACTTTTAAGAATATGGACGATAAGGCCGCTCACTGGAAAGCTTTCGGTGCCGACCCTGAATGGAAGAAAATAAGCGCCCCGGCAGATTATGCTGATGCCCTGCTGGTATCAAAGATCACCTCTACTATGCTTAAGCCGACTGCGTATTCGTTAATATAGATCTTTACAAACACTTCCATTAGCCAAAGGTTATTTAATAAATAACTTGCTGATGAAAGAGATAAGATTAACAGGGAAAACCATAGTTATAACCGGCGCATCAAGCGGTGCCGGACGCGCGGCTGCCTTTGAGTTTGCACAGTATCAGCCTAATCTGGTACTGGCTTCACGCAACATTACCGCACTTGAAGAAGTTGCCGATGAGTGCCGTGAATTTGGGGCTGAAGTACTTACCGTAGAAACAGATGTAACCGACCCTAAAGCGGTAATTGCCTTAGCCAACGCCGCTAATGATTGGTATAACCGTATTGATGTTTGGATAAACAATGCAGGCGTATTAGCCGCAGGTGATTTTGATACTACCCCCATGGAAGTACACGAGCAGGTGATTAAAACCAACTTGCTGGGCTACATGAACGGGGCACATGCCGTAATGCCGTTCTTTAAATCACAGCATTATGGTACGCTCATTAATAATATTTCTGTTGGTGGTTTTACCGCGGTGCCTTATGGTGCGGGCTACTCCGCCAGTAAATTTGGATTAACCGGATTTTCGGAAGCATTAAGGGGCGAACTTACTAATTGGCCTTGTATTCATGTTTGTGACCTTTACCCTGCATTTCTGGACACGCCAGGTATACAGCATGCAGGCAATTATACAGGCAAGCAGCTTAAACCCGCCCCACCCGTTTACGACCCCAAACGCCTTGCCGAGGCTATAGTTAAAGTTGCCGACGATCCAAAAACGAGCACCTATGTTGGTAGTACTTCATTATTATTGAAAGTGTCACATGCGTTATTCCCGGAGTTGACTACCAAACTGACCGGCGCCATCATGCGCAGGTATTTTAAAAATGCAGCGCCTATATCTTCGACCAGTGGTAATTTATTCAATACCGTAAATTACGGCATGGCACCATACGGAGGCTTCGGCTTACCGGGTAAGCCGAAGGCGCATCGCAAATACATAGCAGGCGCGTTAGCCACCGGGTTGATTGCCGGGGTTTGTTTAACGCTTTTTAGAAAATGATATAAAAAAGGGTTGGGAGCTACACTCCCAACCCTTTTTATTTACTTAGTACATACCCTAATATGGGTTTGCGCGTTTTAAAACCAACGCGTTCGTAAACCTTTATCGCCCCTGTGTTTTCCTGTAATACATGCAGAAAAGGAATTTTGCCTGCGGCGATGATGCGCCTCGCCTGTTCCAGTAGCAATTTAGCGGCATGCCCTTTGCCGGTATGCTCAGGGTGTGTACAAACGGCGCTAATCTCCACGTAAGGTAAAGGCCGCATTCTATGCCCTGCCATCGCAACTAAAGTACCATCAGTAAACACGCCGGTATAATTACTGAACTCGATTGTACGCTGTAAAAACGGGCCGGGGTTTGTCAGTTTGGTTAATGCCAGCATTTCTTCAACATGTTGGTCATCAAGGCTGGTTAGCGAACTGTCCATTTCATTCATATGGCCATTTCCTTCATAGATCATCTGGAACATTTTAAAATGCCTTAACACTTTTAACTCATCAGGAATATTAAGTTTAACAGGGGTAAAAAGCACATATACCCTATCATCAGACATATGCTCAACAAACGCTTCAAGATCTGCTAATGAATTATCTTTCGTGCCGGCGAATGGCGCTACATCGTTCTCAAAATGAAAGGCACCTCCGGCCTCAACTGCTAAGTGTTTGTTACCGGTTGTTAAAGCATTATAGATAGGATTATCGAGTACATGTGTCATAGTGTAAAGATGCGTAAACTCATTCAAATCACGCTAACAACAATATCACCTGAATGCCAATTTTACTTGAAATATAACACAACGCGTTACTTTTTTAAATAAAACAATGTTTACAAATACTTTACATTTACTACCTTTATTTGCACAGAAAGGAATTAAAGTTTAGTTAAACTAAACTGTATTATAAGTATTTTATGAGTAACACAATTAAAATGGTGGTTTTTGATATGGCTGGTACCACCATTAATGAGGACAACCTGGTATACAAAACGCTTTTAACCGCAATTAATAACGCGGGATATACGCTTAACCTTGAGCAGGTTTTGGCAGAAGGCGCGGGTAAAGAAAAAAAACAGGCTATCCGGTCTATACTGTTGGTATATCTGAACATCGTGGACGAAAAACTGATTAATCAGATATATAATAATTTTATTGAACAATTAGGTGCTGCCTACAAACACTTTGAAGTTAAACCACAACCCAATGCTGCAGAACTCTTCAATAAATTAAAAGAGCAAAACATTCTTACCGTGCTCAATACAGGGTATAACCGCGAAACAGCCGAATTATTATTAGCCAAGCTGGAGTGGAAAGAAGGACAAACATTTAATACCCTGGTAACCGCTTCTGATGTGCCAAACAACAGGCCCAATCCGGATATGATTTTTCATGCGATGCAAAAGTTTGGAATAAATGATGGTAGTTTAGTAGCCAAGGTAGGCGACTCCATTATTGATATTGAAGAAGGAAAAAATGCAGGGTGTGGCTTAACCGTTGGTATTACCACCGGGGCACATACTAAAACCCAATTGCAGCAGGCTAACCCCGATGCTATAATTGATAACTTATCGCAGTTATCAGCTTTAGTTATTCATTAACATTCTCTGAGGGTTTGATTTAAGCGCAAGCGGCGTTGTACTTTCAACGCCGCTTGCGCTTTATAATTATCTTACACCCAACTCGGCGATAGTAGGTTTGCTACCGCTGATAAGTGTATTGGCAATTAATTTAAAATAACGCGCGGTAACAGGTTTTTCCAAAGCTACTACCTGCTGCACCGGGCTGGATCTAATATTGGAAAACTCGCCTTTAGCCGCAATTTCCCAATGGCTGCCGTCACTACTTACCATGTAAGTATAACCGCTGATGATACCTTCTACACGCTTATCCTGCCTTGGTAAATAAGTAAACGAGTGAATAGTATGTTGCTGCCCCATGTCTACCATCAACACCGCGCTTCCATTTGCCTGCTCCTTCATGGTAACAAAGGTTAACGGATTGTCATCTATCGCTTCCATCAGCGCCGGATAAGCATCTTCACCATCGGTAATTTTCCAGCCTTTTTTGCTGATATCGAATACAGCCGTGGTTACGGTACTTTGTTTACCGCCATCCTCGAATGCCAGGGCTTTTACAGTCCCACCGAGTGGCATTTCAAACGGACCGGAATATAATGCTGATTGGGCGCCTGGCTGTGAGCCATTGGTAGTGTATCGTAATGCTTTTACAGGTGCCTCGGTCATTATCTCCACTCTACCCTGTTTATCCTTTTTTATAACCGGAGCGGTTAAATGAGCCGGTTCTTTAAACAAACCAAAATCGCTCAGTGCAATACAAACAGGCGCATATATAGTAAAGCGAAGACGCGCGGCGGTAATGTTCCGCTCGAGCCTGATAAGTCTGTTGGCACCTATAGATGTTGCATGCGCGATAGTTTCCCACTTACCGCCTATCATGGCCTGTACTTTTACCGAATCGATCCGTTGCCCAAGTTTAATATTCTCCCGGAAACGGATAATGTTAAATGTTTGCGGCTTTGCCAGATCAACGGTTACATCCGCCTGCTTTACCTTATCATCAGTTGCCCAATAGCTGTAGCGGTCATTATCAATAAGTTTGGCAGCCCCGTATAAAAGCTTGTTTTTGCCACGGATATTGGCAGGAATAAACGTTGCCCCCTTAGCCAGGTTCTTCACGAATGTTGCCTTTAATATATCTCCAAAAGCTTTTAGGTTGCCTATATCTTCGCTGGTTAACTGGCCTTCGGCATTGGGTGATAAGCCCAGATCCAGGCATGCTCCACGTCCTACACTTTCATAATAAAGCCTAAGCAATTGATAAGGTGTTTTAGATTGACCATCCTGCGACTTATGGTAAAACCATCCGGGCCTTAGTGCCACATCGCACTCAGCAGGTATCCAAAATTTACCATTACGTGTACCATTTATACTTTCAATATAATTAACGTTTCCGTTGGTCGGTATGCTGCCTTCCGCGGCGTGTGGTGTAAAGGTTTCCCAGCATGGGTCGCCTGCGGTACCGTCCTCGTTGCCCACCCATCTAACGTCAGGCCCTGCATCGCCGAATATAGCGGCACCCGGCTGCATGGTGCGGGTTATTTTCCAGGTATCTTCCCAGCCATAGTAATTTTCTTTATTGATCTTTCTAAGCTCCCTCTTGCCGCCGTAATATCCATCCCCTCCGTTAGCGCCATCGTGCCACGACATAAACAGCGGGCCGTAATTGCTATACAATTCGCGCAGCTGTTCACGGTAAACATCCTTCACGTACTTATCCGTTCCGTAGTATTCGTTATTCCTGTCCCAGGGAGAGCAGTAAATACCAAGCTTTAACCCCAGCTTTTTACAGGCCAGCTCATATTCCTTCACAATATCGCCTTTCCCATTTTTATAAGGACTGTTAGCGATATTATGAGCGGTGGTTTTAGTAGGCCAAAGACAAAAACCATCGTGGTGCTTGGCCACCACTACAATACCTTTTATACCGGCTGCTTTAGCGGCACTTAGCAACTGTACCGCATTAAAGTTCGATGGATTAAAGATGGCTGGTTTCTCGTCGCCATAGCCCCACTCCTTATCAGTAAAGGTTGCCATGCTAAAATGTATAATGCTATACATTTCGGTTTCCTGCCAGTATAATTGCCTTTCGGTAGGCAACATGCCATAAGGCTTGGGTGCAGGCTGGGCAAAAAGTGTATGAACTATTAACAGAAAGCTTGCTAACAGGCTTAATCTCTTCTTCATTATAGGTAATTTAGTTTACGGGTATATACTGTGGGGTATGATACTAATAAACACCAAAAAACAGAGAATAAAAACACCCGGTATTGCCTTTGCAAAGATGGCTTAATAGCCTGCAAACAAACTTTACTGGTTATATAAAAAAAATGCCGGCTCTTAGCCGGCATTTAAAGATCAGTATGTGGGTTGAGGATTGTTTTTCTGGACAGACATCACACTGTCTACCACAAACGAACTTACCCCTCTCCAAGGTAAGGTATGCAGGTATTCTTTGTAATGCAACTCGAGGTACGCACCCGCATTCTCGTTTAGTTTCTGTGCTACTTTTTCATCAGTAACAGAAAACATAAACTCGTTTGACTGCACTGTACCACCTGTAGGCGTTTTTATACCTGCCTGTATCAGCCTGCCTTCATAAGTTTTAAATAAATAGCCCTTTTTAACAAAATAGTTCATACTTCCGGCTTTTACGCCTTCGCCAAAAACGTAATAATAGCGGTAATAAACTATTCCAATTATCGCAAATACGACAACTACTAAAGCGATAAGACCAATTTTTCTCTTCATGGGGTATATGTTATTCTATAATTTTTGAACAGCATTATCACCGTATAAGTTTTAGTCAACTTACAATTAAACAGAGTAAACACAAGGTTACAAGTTATGCTATCAACGCCAGATAATAAAAGTGAATAAACTGCAAGTTTAAGAGATGATTGCCTAAAGATTTAATCTGAACTTGTATATGTCACTAAAGTTAATCAAGCTCTAAAACACCTATACCTATAATTAACCCCCAATAATATCCCGCACTTCCTGGGCAATAAACCTTTTGAAACCAAATTTAAACCACTAATACAGTAATTATGAGAAATCAATCCAAATTTACCCATTTGCTTATCGGCGGCATGGCATTGCTGGCTGTAGCCTGTAAAAAGGAGAACGCGTTAACCAGCCAAACCGCCAACAGTGCCGATGCTTTAAGCGCGGCGAAAACTGCTAATCTATCCATGGCGGCACTACCAGCCTCCGGCCAAAACAAAGTTGCTTATTATGCCTTTGACGTTACCCCGGCCAACCAGGGTGTACTGCCCCTAACCACCTTTACCGATAAAGCCAACATTGTGGTTATTTTTGAAGGCACGCTTTGGGAACTGGCTGATACCGTACATTATAATTCCGGCTGGATGCAAAACGCTTATTACAAAAACAAAAGGCAAGTATTGGCTGATATACAAACTTTAAGAGCAAGGGGTGTTAAGGTTTTAATGAATGTAGATGACGCCTCCTCTTGGAGTACGGCTACACCATTTACCACCTATAATGGCACTGCCTATAATTATACTCAATTTGCATCATTCATTAATGATTGTGTAAATACAGTTGGCCTTGATGGCATTTCGCTTGACGTAGAGCATAACGCTACAGACAATACCAATTACCGTAACCTCATCACAGAACTGGGCAAATACTTTGGCCCACTTTCAGCCAACAGCACTTCTAAAATATATACCGGTGCCTTTTATGATGGTGGCGCCCCAGGCCCAATCTTCCGGGAAACCGCTTTAAGCCAATACCTCAACTTTATAATGGATATGGGATATTTTGAAGACAACACCACACGTTTTAATTATTGGGCAAACACACTCGGCAATGCCAAAGTAATGTTGGGCATGTCATACGATTACAACAGCCAGGCGAGTGCCATAACCCAGGCGCAGTGGCATCCTACGCCTGACAAGGCCGGTATTATGGTATTTGCCGCAAACAAAAACAAAAGTTATACTGATGCCATCTTTGCGGCGCTGGATAATGGCGGCACTACCACCACCCCTCCGAGTGGTGCCGATATTACCGATTATGCAGGCGTACTTACCGCACAATACCAAACAGGGTCACCATCGGGCGAAGAATACACCAAGATCATTGATAACAATGCATCAACCAAGTACCTTACCCAGCACGCTTCGGGATGGGTACAATTTAAACCCAATACCGCAGCTACAGTGGTAAGCTACACTATTACTTCGGCTAATGACGTTCCTGCACGTGACCCAAAGAGCTGGACCTTACAGGGCTCCAATAATGGCAGCACCTGGACAACACTGGATACACGCGCCAACCAATCATTCGCTTCACGCTTGCTGAAGAAAACCTATACGGTTAGCAACACAACAAGCTATGCTTATTACAGGCTAAATATTTCGGCGGTGCAATCTGGCAGCATATTACAATTTGCCGAGTGGGAACTCTTTCGCAACTAAAGCTTAACTAACAAAAAGAGCGCTTTTAAAAGCGCTCTTTTTGTTTAAGTATGTACCAAACTGGTAGGCCGTCCGCTTATTCTTTGTTGAAATACAAGCGGTGTAGTGCCTTTAAGTTTTTTAAACGACTTATGGAAACTGTTCAAATTACCGAAACCTGCTTCGTGGGCAATTTGCTTAATGCTCATCCCTCCCCGGCTAATTAGTTTACAGGCATGGCCTACACGCATTTTCTCGATGAAAGAGGATATACTCTCGTTCATCCGGGCTTTAAAATACCGGCATAACGAGGTGGGGTTCATGGCTGCAATGTCAGACAGATCATCCAAACATATATTGTTTTGCAGATTACGCGATACGTAGTTAATAATTAACTGTATACGTTTGTCGTCATGTGACGAGGCATCGGTAAAACCCTCGCTCACCAAGTAACGCGAACTGCTGTCACCGGCAATAATTCCCAGTACAGATATGAGTAAGGCCAGGCGTTCATAGTTGCCTGAAGTAACCATTGCGGTAAGGCAACGGGCAATTTGTGGAGCACCACTACCCACCTGTACACCTCGTTTTGATGTTTCTAAAAGTTTCAATACATCATTACATTCCGGCAGGTTAAAAAATGTATTGCCACAGAAGTTACGTTCGAAATGTATAACATAAGCTTCCGCGCCATGCAAAATACCCGGTTGAAAGTAGTGTTCATCAAACTGCCAGTAATGCTCCAGATGCGGGCCTATCAGTATTACATCACCATCAGAAAACCTAGTAATGCTATCTCCAACGTACTGTGTTCCGCTTCCTTTTTTAAAATAAACAAGTTCATATTCCTGGTGGTAATGCCAGCGACTATTGATACCGGGGTTGTGATCAACCCGGAAACTGAACGATGCTTCGTTCTCGTTACCAGATTTTATAAAATTTGGCTTCACTTATAGGGGTATAATTTTACACTAATTAATAAATTATTTTAAATTTTATCAATACTTAATAAAAAAATTTAAGAATGACGGAATACAGAGATGGACACTGCCAGTTTTGGGAAAAGACTTGTAGTTTTGAAGAATTACATGAATGAAAACCTGAAGGCATTTCTTGATGATAAGGCCGCACAATATAATCGCCCTGAATTTATTGCTAAGGACCCCGTGTGCATTCCTCATCTGTTCAGCAAAAAACAGGACATTGAAATAATGGGCTTTTGGGCAGCTACCTTGGCATGGGGGCAGCGTGTAACCATTATCAATAAATGCAGGGAACTGATTGAATTGATGGATGGCGCTCCTTATGATTTTATCATGAACCATGAAGAGCCCGATCTTAAAAAGCTATTGACTTTTAAGCACCGCACTTTTAATGATATTGATACGCTGTATTTTATATCATTTTTCAGATGGCATTATGAGCATCATGACAGTCTGGAGGATGCTTTTCTACCACAACTCTCCCTTCAGGGGGCTGGCGGACTTGTTGAAGCGGCCTTAAACCATTTCCGCTCCTATTTTTTTTCACTGCCTGATTACCCGCATCGTACCAAAAAGCACGTATCATCACCCCAACAGAAATCGACATGTAAAAGACTGAATATGTTTTTGCGATGGATGGTTCGTAAGGATAATAAAGGCGTAGATTTTGGCATTTGGAATAAGCTATCGCCTGCCGATTTGATTTGCCCATGCGACTTACATGTGGACCGCGTGGCCCGGAAGTTAAAGCTCATCAACCGCAAACAAAATGACTGGCAAACCGCAGTTGAACTAACGGAACATTTACGCCGGCTCGATCCGACAGACCCTGTTAAATATGACTTTGCCTTGTTTGGACTTGGGATAGAAGAAAGATGGGGCATTGAGGGAATATTGCCCGAATTATAAGACTAATTTAAACGATATGGCATCAGAAGAGTATCAACTATCCGGTTTCACTAACGGGAAAAGCGAAACAACCCTTGCACTTTTTAATCGTTTCACAGAAGAATTTGCAAAAGTTGGAGTAATAGAAGTAGTGCCTTTAAAAAGCATGATAGCCATTGATAACGGCCAAAAGCGCATCGCCTGGATCACCCAATTAGGCAAAAATTTTGTACATGTAATTTTCCCATTTAGAAAAGAATATGCGGATAACCTTTGCTTTCAGAAAATAGCGCAGGTGCCCGGGCAGCAGCAATTTAACCATCATCTAAGATTATTTAATATAGATGATGTGAATGAAGAAGTTAAAGCGTTTATGCAACTTGCCTACCGCCAGGAAAACTTTTAATAAGCAAGCTGCAGTTTCCGGTTTAATACGTTCCGTTAACACGCTCAATAACAACATTTGGTTGGAGCTGCCCTTCATCAATACGTACCAATTTTTCATCAACAAAATAGTAATAAAGATAACTGTTGCCCGGAAGCGTCTTTTTATAAACCGTTCTTTGAGACGATTTTTCAGCCACTTCAATAAACATTTTGTTCTTTTTAGTAAACTCCGCCTCTGATGTTCCTAAGGGGTAATTATTTTGTAATGAACAACCAAAAGCAAAAACAGAAACGAATAAAACAATGATAGATTTTCTCATAAAGTTGTAGGTATATACAGATATGACCACACCTTAAAGAAATGGTTTAAACGCAAAAAAGATTATATTCTGCTAAGCTTCCTGGTTAAAATAAACCTTGTAGTAATTCATGGCTTTACCATCATCAAAGCCCTTCTCTATCAGTTCTTTATTACCATGTATGTAGATATGGAAGTTCTTATCCAGCTTTAGAACGCTTTTGTAAACCCTCGCCTGCTTTTTAACGGCATTGTCTGATATTTCAAATGTGTCGGCTATCCTGGTATCAAATTCCTCTTCATAATTGTTTTTAAAAATCTTGAATGATTCAATTGCCTCAGGGTTACTGATTACTTCCTCCGCGAACTCATCCAGGTCGAAAGTTTCCTTCTCCTTAAAATACTTCATTGACCGGTTGAGCAGGTCTATCTTGTCGGCTTTGGTCATTTCAAACTCTTCGTCGAGCTTATTGGTTACAAAATTTTTATAAACGCCCAAAGCGTTGCTGGTTTGGTTAAAGCTATCGTTACGGATCTTTAGCTGCAAAAAATCGTCCTTCCAGTAAACTGCAGCGTCCTGCCCTGCGGTAGTTTTATCCACTACAACCACTTTGTAGCCGTTTTCTTTTTCCACGTTAAAAACCAGCACCCCTTTATCCAGTTTATTGATATTGATGGCATCCTGCTCGTAATCTACTGCGAAGCCGCCTGCATCCGGGTATACCTTAAGGTAGGTTTCTTTATTTTCTGATTTGAATATACCTATGGCGTCCAAAAGCTCCCCCTCTATCTGCACCTGGTTAAAATACACCACGTACAATTCGCCCCCTTTAATGTTAGGATGCGTGCCTGATGCATGCAGGTGTTTAGCTATCTGTTCAGATGTGGCATGAAACTTTGTTTTATCATCAAAAACTTCACTTACAAAATGATGGATCTCGTTCAGTGCGAGGTCTCCGCTGCTATGCATCAGGTGGTAAACCTCGTTCACCTTTTCAAAAGGTTTCAAAAAATACTGGAGCAGCAACGCGGGTATCACATCGTCCTTTAGATTAAGAGGTTGTTGCGAAAGCGCGTACATTTCGCCTTGAGACTGGTTACCTACATGATGAACGGATATGGTGTCGAGCGAAGCTTCAAAAAATGTGATCATAACTGTACGAAGGTAAAACTTTTGATGAAAGGTTTATGGCACATCAACAACATAACATTCAACGGAAATACCGAAATTCGCACAGCCGAATATTATATTACCGGCCACGCTCATGACCAATAACGAAGATACCATTGTAGCCCTTGCCACCCCCAGCGGCGCTGGCGCCATAGGAGTTATACGCCTCTCCGGACCGGATGCCATACATATTGCCAACAGTGTTTTTAAGGGAAAAGACCTTACCAAACAGGCCACCCACACACTGCATTACGGCGCTATTACCGATGGTGAACTGATACTGGATGAGGTGGTGGTAGCGCTATTTGTAGGGCCTAAATCCTATACCCGAGAGAATGTGGTGGAGATATCCTGCCATGGTTCTAACTATATCATTGAATCTATTATTAAATTGTTGATCAAGAAAGGCGCACGGGCAGCAAAAGCGGGTGAATTTACCCTACGCGCATTCCTAAACGGACAGTTGGATCTGTCACAGGCCGAAGCAGTGGCCGATCTGATCGCCTCTAACTCTAAGGCCTCTCAGCAAGTAGCCCTGCAACAATTACGTGGTGGTTTTAGTAACCAGTTAGCCCAGTTGCGCGAGCAATTGGTACAATTTGCCTCACTTATTGAACTGGAGTTGGACTTTGCCGAAGAAGATGTGGAGTTTGCCAATCGTGATCAGCTAAAGCAACTCATCCATACCATCATCCGCATCATCAGCAGCCTTATACAATCGTTTGAGTTAGGCAATGCTATTAAAAACGGGGTGAATACAGTAATAGCCGGCAGGCCCAATGCGGGTAAATCTACCCTGCTGAACGCCCTGCTGAACGAAGAACGTGCTATTGTGAGCCACATCGCCGGCACCACTCGGGATACCATTGAGGAGGTGCTGAACATACAGGGCATTAACTTCCGGCTGATTGACACCGCAGGTATCCGCGAAGCCACAGATACCATCGAGCAAATAGGCGTACAACGCACCATGGAAAAAATCAGGCAGTCGGCATTGTTGCTTTACGTGTTTGATGCCGTGCAAATTACCATAGAAGAATTAAACAATGACCTGGAAAGCCTGCAGCACCCCGGCGTAACCATGCTGGTAATAGCCAACAAGGCCGACCTGCTGAACCAGGAGCAATTATTAAGCCTTCCGCACACCGACAAGGCGATCATTATATCCGCCAAAGAAAAACAGCATATTGATGAACTAAAGGCCAGTATATACAGCGCGGCGATTAAAGACCAGCTAAGCGGGAACGAAACACTGGTAACTAATATACGCCACCTGGAAGCCCTGCAAAAAACGGAGGAAGCCCTCACCCGTGTACTCAATGGAATAAACGATGTCACTTCCGATTTCCTGGCAATGGACATTAAGCAAGCGCTGCACTACTTAGGAGAAATCACCGGCGCTGTTACTACAGACGATCTGTTGGAGAATATATTTAGTAAGTTTTGTATCGGCAAGTAGACCCTCCAAACAACCCAAAAAACCGACAACTCAATAAAATTAAATATCTGATTGTTAATAACTTATGAAATTATAATTTGTCCAAATTCTTGGATAATTGGCAATGTATTTCTTGTTTTTGGTACTATCTTGTTATTCAAAACAGAAAAATTTTGAGTGGACAATTTTAGGGAGAAATTAAGTCGCTTATATACCCTTATTTCCGCTTATTGCGTCTTATATACGCTTAATTACCCTTAAAGTTGGGGACTTAACAACTGATGACAGAATTTAAAATACATCTGTAGTTAAGACCTCGGTTATCTCCCCTTCATGGGGTAATAATTTGATTATTAATGCTTTTATAAAAAGGGAAATTATCCCGTGGAATTATTTTGCCTAAATTCTGGGAAATGGATTAATGAATATTTTTAGAATGAGTTCAAATTTTACGGTAAATAGGTTATGCGAGCAATGCGGGAATGTTTTTGAAGCAAAGACAACAGTGACCCGGTTTTGCAGTAAACTATGTAACAAACGTTCTTATAAGGCTAAGGAAAGAGGTCAGAAAATGGCGTCGATAGATCAGGTTGTTAAAAAGGTACTGGAGGGTACCCCTTCTAAGCAGATCAACGCAGATTATCTTGATGTCAAAACTGCGGCAAAATTACTTCGCGCATCTGATAAGATGATCTACAGTATGATCAACTTGGGTAAACTAAATGCCGTTAACCTATCAAAAAGAAAAACACTTGTCGCGCGAAAGGATATCGATAAGTTATTTGAACTGCCTCAGGTGGTTCAGCTAAAGGAGCTCAAACCTCCACCTATCTCGGAATGCTACAATATGGGCGAAGCACAAAAGAAATTTAATATTTCTGAGAAAGCCCTGTTCGAGATCATTAAACGAAATAACCTGTTCAAGTTTCAGGAAGGCAAATTCGTATATGTCGCCAAATCAGAGCTGGACAGGGTATTGAATCCCGGATCATAAAATGCCTAAGGTTCACATTAGAAAAAAAGCTTTAACAAGAGGTCGTCATTCCATTTATCTTGATTTTTCACCGCCGATCAGAAATAAGAGAACCGGCAAACCTCAGCGATTTGAATTTCTGGATATCTTTGTTTACGATAAACCGGAAAATAACATTGAACGTCGCCATAATTCGGAGACCATGGAGCTGGTCGAAAACCTGAGGGCGAACAGGCTGCTTGATATTCAAAACAGGAATTATGGCTTTATTTCCAACCGTGACCGCTCTGCGAGCTTTGTTGATTACTTCAAAGAATTCATCAATACGAAAACAAGGTCAGACTGCGACAACAATGCGATGTCCTATCGTTATTTCGTGGCCTTTGCCGGTCAGGACGTCATCTTTAACGACCTTGACGGATTTCTTTGTGAAGACTACAAGAACTTTATGCTTAGTGGCCCTGGCATCAGCCGCCGTGGTCGACCGATCAGCAGGAACACAGCGGCAAACTATTATGCAAAATTCAGAAGCGCGTTGGAAAGAGCTTACAAGCAGGGATTGATCACAGTTGACCTTAAAAGCCAGACTTCCCCGATCAAATTAAAGGAAACACACCGGGAGCAACTCGAATTGGAAGAATTTCAGTTATTAGTTGATACACCGGCCAAATCTGATTTGGTTAAACGGGCAGCGATATTTTCAGGGTTAACGGGGCTCCGCTTTTCAGATGTCAAAACTCTTACCTGGGGGGAAGTGAGAGGATCTGCTGGCAAATATTATCTGCAATTTACACAGGAAAAAACTGAAGGAGCAGAAATCCTACCAGTGTCTGATCAGGCAATTGCAGTATTGGGTGAACGTGAGGAGGGTCATCAGCGTTGTTTCAATAATTTGCACTACTCTAACGTCAAGCCGGTATTTAACGACTGGCTTGAAAGCGCCGGTATTGGAAAAAATATAACCTTTCACAGTTTCCGGCACACTTTTGCAACACTGCAATTGGAATTTGGTACCGACATTTTAACTGTCTCTAAATTACTTGGTCACAAGGTTATTAAAACAACATTGATCTACACCAAAGTCAAAGATAAAATGAAAATCGAAGCGACCGGAAGAATTAAACTGAACTTGAAGAACATGAGAAAGAACAACGGTAAAACCAAAAATCCTAAATAAACCTGTTGTTAAACTTAGCATTTGATTTATTTAACTGCGAACGGATCTCATTCGCAGTTTTATGCCGGGCCTTGCTGATCCACTCCTGAAGTTCCGTCCTGCTGAAGTATAGCCTCTTGCCTGGTTTAGAAAATGGGATTTCTTTCCGACTTACTTTGGTATATAGGGATGCTTCTGAAATTTTAAGAAATGCTGCTGCCTCTTCTAAGTTTAATAGATCATCTTTCACTGCCGGCTCCGGTTTAAGCTTAAGTACGATCTGTTCGATCGATTCGACTTTTTCAAAAAGCATGCGAACTACCTTTGGCAATTCATTAAATTCAAATGGCTCCATATCGCAAAGCTTAGATTTTCTGAGCGTAGGAGTTCTTTAGTATTTCTGTACTACCGAAAATTATTACGGCAACTGAGGTCCGACAAGTCAGTGATGCGTGTATCCAAAGAGCCGACGGTGTTATAAACCTCGCGTAAATGATAACAATCGGTCATTATACCTAAAAATCTATATGGAATTACTCGTTACTTGCATCGGCCTTTTCCATGATCTTAGCTCTCATCCTATCGATAAAGTGAGTGATGGTAAGCCTTTTCCTGGCAGAAATTTCAGTAAACCGGCGCTGGGCGATACCAATCTTGACCTGGAGGTTCGATTCAAGCCAGGTAACGATTTGGTTAAGGCTCGCGTTGCCGTTGTTTAATTGACCGGTAAGCCATATGCCGTAAGCCAGTTCAACCAGATTCACGACTTCACCCGTCCAGCGCAGTCCCATGTTTCGTTCTGCAGGGTCTTGTTCTTTTGAAAGATGGTCAGACTGATCCAGTTCCTTCACTAGCATGACCTGCATAGCTTCATATGCGATAAATTTGGCGAACAACCCACTCATGGGTGTGGACGTATCCCTCTCGTTGGGAATGTATTCCGTTATCGGTAGCAATATCGAATTTGAAGAACGTGTGAAATAGGCGTAATCCATTTCCGTATCCCGGCGTTTATAATATTGATAGTAAAAGAAATTCATTAGGATAAAACTTTGCAATCCTTTTAAATTCTCTTTCAAATAGTCATTAAGACCATCTTTCGTTCCGATCGGCCTGTTCAGGTACAAATTATAACGAAGACAGGCCTCGATACGTAGCGCCGCCATTGGCGGATAAATGGTTTTAAAGAACAGTACTTCTTCTGACAACTCTGCGAAGCCTGTCTTTGCGACGTGTTCATTTAGTAACTTTAATCCGGAATCGATAATGGTGAGGGATTCACGGAATCTTTCCACCTCACCGGAGGCGTCTAAGGTATTCAATTGATTTTCAACATCCTTTTGTATACTTCGCATTTCATCAGCCATGACAGTCAGTTTTAATTGAATCATATGAATATTTTCCTGTTAATTATGACGACATCCGCATATCATATCAATCGGCTACATAACAGCCCTTATCAGGTAAATTCTCATTGAATAATAAAATTTCAATTTTAAAGTTAATTATTAAGCAATTTGTGATTAATCACAAAGTAAAACGCTAAACAGCGATGTTGCTTTGATTATTGTCAAAATAGATGGTGCAGTTACTATGAATGTAGATTTGCTGATACAGACGCTGAATTTCATATCACCTTTGTCCGCCGCACTCGATCAGCGCTTCAGAGAAACGCTGAAGGAAGAACATTGGCCGCGTAAACACCATTTACTCCGCGAGGGACAGAAATCGCAAAAAATTTATTTTATCAATAAAGGCTTTGCCAGAGCCTATTACTTCACCCGGGAAGGTAGGGAATGCACCTCCTGGTTCATGGGTAAAGGCGAACTGATGATCTCCGTTTACAGCTTTTATACGCAGCAATCAGCCGCGGAAAATATAGAATTATTGGAGGAAAGTGAATTGCTGTCGATGACATGGAACCAATTACAGGGCATTTACGCTGACTTTCCCGAATACAATTACACGGGCCGTATCGTCACCGAAAAATATTATCAGCTGTCAGAAGAAAGAGCGGTACTCTTACGCACATTGACAGCAAGGGAAAGGTACGAGCGGCTGTTGGAAACACATCCCGGTATCCTTCAAAAAGCTTCCCTCGGCCAGATCGCATCTTACCTCGGAATCAGCCAGGAAACATTAAGCAGGGTACGGGGGATACGGGGCGATTTGACAAATGTCAAAAAAACGATCAATCCTCAGATCTGACATCTATTTATGAGACACTTAAAAAAATTGATAATTCTATCGGTGATCGGTATAGCAGGGTGTAAAAAAGAAAATGACCATACAGAGATGACCGGCACAAAATATCAGGAGTTAACCGTCGCAGAAGCAAAGTCCTGGTATCAAAAGCACGCACCTATTGCTTATCAGCAAAATCAAGAAACGGTTAACAAAAAAGCCGCTGCGATTCCCGGCCTGGGTATTCCATGGGAAAGATTTACATCCGTAGCTAATGAGCAAATTAATTACGGCCTTGTCGGATTAGATGGCACACCGACATTCGAAGGCTACTCGCTGGGCTACCGGAAGTTGCTCATCACCAAAACTTCAGCTGATACATTGTCCGGAAATATCCTGGAAGTGATCCCCGATGCGCTCTACCTGCAAAGTCATTCGAAGGTGAAAAGAGCTGATTTCTATGGAAGGATCTTTTTTTACGACCTCTCTTATAAGTTACTAAAAGGGTTTGTCTATGCAAATGGCCAGATCATCGGCAAGATCAGGCCGGCTGAAATAAACAAAATAAAAACCACATCGCTACCAATTGATTTAAAGCCAATTACGGAAACCTGCAGTTGGAATGATGAGAATTATGTGAACGCGCAAGGTGAGGTCGTCATCTACTCAGAACAACAGTGTACATATTCCAGCAATAATGATGGCCTGTCTGATGGCGGCGCAATAGCGCCGGGAGGCGACTACGCAGGAGGTGGCGGCGGAAGCGGAGGCTCCTCTGAATCCGCTCCGCCGGTAGCAAATCTGCCTGGTGAAAATAGCATCAGGATTGACCCTAAGTCCTATATGAATTGCTTTAGCACCTTGCCGGATATTGGTTCCAAGATGACCATAACCGTTTATGTCGTTGAGGCGGAACCGGGCCTGCCATTCAACATCGGCACCAATTCCGTCGGGCATACAGCGATCGGCCTGACAAAGACCTACCAGGGACAGACCATCACCCAGGTCGTTGGCTTTTACCCGGATTGTTATTACTCATAAACGCGGCAATTTCACTTGGATCACGTGTTATAAGTGCCGTTAATGATAGGCTACCGGGGTGCTGGTTGTACATTCTTAGATCTGCCTAATCTTGCCGACGACTACCCTGTATTGGTATTGACCGTAATCGGCAGGTGTTAAAACCTCCAGAAATATGGCTGCTTCTACAGCACTGGCAGCTCGTTAGGGTTGGTCAGTTTAGCGCGGAACCGGTGGTGAGTTTACAATAAAATCAGTTGTTTGACATCCGCGAATCCATTAATTATGAATATAAATTTTAAGATTTAAACATCTTGGTGGTCATCAGGTAATACCGTTCCAGCAAGGAGTAAATTAATAGCTCTTGCTTACGTTGATCGGTGCTGTACAATCTGTTAATTGCCATATGGATTTAGCTCGGAAGCAAGTCGAAAAGAAGCAGCTTTCTTTCTTTTCCTGATGCTAAGATCGCCTGTTCAAATTGATCAATTACTGACGCGTTAGAGGATGACCGTTGTTTCAGTAAACGCTCTAACCATTCGTTCTCCTAATTCAAAGAAAACGCAAGGCCGATGTCACTTTTTAAAAGTCTGAATTGGGCATTAAGCTGTTTCTTCAGTATTTCGTGGCCGCCAAATTCCTTGAAAAATTAACCTTGCATTTTCTTAAGCAGATCAAACCGATCAATCAATGAAAAATTCAAAAGGCCTTTTCCACTGAAAAAAGTTTCTCTGAAGATTCCGTAGTAACGGCAAGCCTGAGCGATGTTTCCGTTCTCTTTTGAGTAATTCAGTACTTTAAGCTTACGACGAACATCTCACTGGGCTTTAGCATTCGTTTGAAAATCAACATTAATTTTAAACAATTCATAACTTGATGTATAAAAATTCAATCCCAGTCCTGATTTTCATAATTAAGAATTGCTTAACGCTAGAATTTCATCAATTTCCTTTTTTATAAAATATGCACAAGCTTCCTCGCGGCTCGAAAATAATTTTTCATTTGCTCCATCATTTAATGAAAGGAAACCGACGCTGTAGATTCCATCAGTTTCAGTAAAAAAATAACCGCTGCTAACACGTTTATTCTCAGAGTATCTCAACCAATCATTTACAAAATTGGGACCATCTCTTAAAATCTCCAGAAAGTCATCTTCGCTTATTTTATTAAAATAGGTCATATAACCACTTTCTTTTAATAACTCATATATAGATTTATTGCCATCTTGAATTTTTTTTGGCAATAAAACTATATTTCTTAGAATACCTATCTTTTCCATATTTCTATTTCTAAATCTACCTTACCATTTTTAATCCATCGGAACTAATTTTATATCCTTTTTTTATTAAATAATCTAATTCCTTTCTAAACGCCCCACTTACTTCTTCTAAATTGGTAACACGATTTGCCAGTACAATGTTATCCCCCCTTGCTATCATTCGGTCTAAAAACTTCACGTTTGCTTGCCATTGCTCCGCCTGCGACATTTTATTCCAAATGTTAATAGGTATACTAAATCTTTTCGCATTTAATTGATTAGCCAAGTTTATATATTCTGGATATTTACCCAAAACAGTAGTCCCTATTTCGACTCCGCCCTTTACGGATTGGCTGGCAAATATTTTTGCTACAGTTTTTTCGATAGCACTTACACCGAGCTTTTCCAACATCGACAGATCAACCACACCTGATATCCAATTTAAAAAGAATTTTACAGGATCTTTTTCTTGTATCGCATCAGTCATGGCCCCCGCTTGTTGCCACACTGGTATCCAGTCCCAACTGATGTTTCTTCCATATTTATTATATTTGGGGCCGCTTTCCTTGTGTTTTCCTTTTTCTTCTTTACCCCCTTTGTTCTTTCCACCTCCATTATAATAATTTGAGTAATGCGCTGTTCCTTCTAATTGTTGCTCTGTAGCCTCAATTGCTTTATCCATAGCCCACTGTTGGAGGTCTCTGGTCACATTGTCATCCTCTGATTGTGCGCCATCGCGCGTGCTTGAGGTCATCCCATCTGGATCAATCAATCTGATCGGATTATTTTCAACATAGTTGTACGGTGACCATCGCCGATTAACCTCGGACATCGGATCAATCACATTCCACCTACCGATAACCGCATCATAAAACCGTGCACCATAATCATATTCAGCAAGATCAGATTGATATTCCTTACCGTTATATTTATACTTGTTGTCAGGGGATGGTATCAAATTTGCCGAATATTGCATTTCCCGACCAAATGGATAATAGTCCGAAATCTGAACAATCTCATCATTTGACAACACTCCGTTGTTGTTTTTGTCGCCGTAGATAGCCCTGATGTTCCCCAGATGATCCTGTGCGGTATATTCGTATAAGTAAGAGCCTGTCGAAGGAAGAGCTCTACCTTCCTGCATTTGTACCAGATCAATATTATTTCCATTATATTCGATACCCGAGTCATAAAAACGATCTTCGGACGTCGTCGTGCCTGTGACAACTTTGCGCTCCAGCTTGATCCCGACCGCATCATAAACATAATTGATCGTTTTGCCTCCTACATTTACAGTAGCGGGTAAATTTAATTCATTGTAAAAAATATTGGTCACCCCTTTCTTGGTGTCGCTTACCAGACTTCCATTCAAATTGTAACTGTAAATGGTTGCCTGGCTTTCACTAACGTTTCCGTTATCTGTAACCGATATCAGACGGTGACTCCTATTGGCACCATCCATATAATTATAGGTCATGTAGTTCAGGATCGCAGCATTTTTTCGACGAAGCAAGGAGGTGATGTTACCTGCCTCATCATATGATGTATATTCGGTAAACTGACCGTCGCCAGAGGTCGTTCCCCGTCCATAGGCACCCGTCAGTCTGTTCAAAGGGTCATACGTATATGTGTAGCCTTTTTGCTCCTGTGGTAAGTTGCTTGCCAAAGCACTTGGGGTAATAGTCTGCCACTTAACAGCGGAGATATTTCCATTATAATTTGGCGTCAGTGTATAACCCGTATTATTCTGCTCATAGTCCAGTTGTTCGCTAAACACATCCAAAGTACTTGCGTAGTTAGGATCGGTGGTACTTAACGGATCGTTGATCCTGCTCAACCAGCCCCTGCTATTGTAGCGAAAATCAAAATGTTGTAAAAAGGAATTATTGGCAGGATTAGCAGTTATGTCGGTGCTATGCTGATGTTTTGTTTTTAATTGCCCGAGCTCGTTGTATTCACTTTTGGAGGCTGTGATGATCGCGCCCGTGTTCGTTGGCGAAATGATTTGTTGTTTACTCGTAATCGGCCTGTTGCTCTGATCATAAGCGGCCCAGGTATTGATCGTCAGTTGAGGGGTAGCGGATGACGGTTGGTAATGTTTACGTACAGTCTGCAAGGGCAATCCCTGAAAGCTGTAGCTGCTTTCCTGCGTATCGTATTTGTTATAAGCTACCGTACCTCCCTGATAATGCTGCGTTATCGCTTTGGAAATCCTTCCGTCTTTGTCGTAATGCATGACGCTGAACAAATAATTATCTGTACCCAGCACATTGGTTAAACTTGCAACGGGCAAGTTTTGAGGGAACTGTTCCAAGCTATCTACAGCGGTAGATGGTGGGGCGTAGATTGTGCTGTTGGGATTAACAGCTGTATTGCCAAGCACATTGTAACTATCAAAATAATGGACAGTCAAAACCCGATTATTCATCCCTGAGCTGATGTCCGGCCAGGTCAGATGCGTGTAGCCGTAAAAGGCACTGGCATTTGTGAAAGTTTCGTATAAGTACGTACTGGTATCAACGCTCGCCTGCAACGCGCCGCGAGTAGCTGTTGTAGAATACTTACCGGTGATCACCACCCTTCCCAAGACATCATATTTGGTCACCAGCCAGATGTTGCTCAACCTTTGATTCGCGTCCTGAGTCATTACCAATTGATCGCGGCTATTGTAAACCATATACTGCCAGCCCTGGCCTGGAATTTTCTTTTCGATCTGTCGGCCCAACCCGTCATAATGATAAGCGTAGAAATAATTTAAAAATACCGCGTCCGCTTCAGAAAAACTTGTTGGTACTGCAACCGCGCTATTACTTCCATTTGCGGAAGGTAGAGGTGGCACGACGTAGCACAGCTGTTCCATATCGTTGTAAATGTAATCCGTCGTCAAAAAGACGTCGGCCGCCTGTTCTACTTTACGGGATACCGTATGGCCTTCTTTATCTTTATATTCAACGATTCTGAAACCGTTCTCATTGGTCGTCGTAGTTTCAGTCAATGTATTGGCATCGTAGTTTTTACTATAAGATGCCCCTCCGCTCGGGTTCACTTCCCATTGCTTAACTGCATCTGATGCGGTATTCACTTCGTAAGTAATTCGAACCGTATGGCCGCCACCTATTTTCCAGCTTGCACCTGGAAACCCTTGCTCCTGAGCGCGACTTAATGGCGAAGACTCCAGTTTCGTTTCATGGTAAGTCACGGAACCTGAGCCGATCTGTGTCACCCCGGGAGGTGGTGTGCTGTAAAATGCCAATTGGTCAGCCAATGCATTTGCTCTATAACTGCCGCTATTATCAGAAGCCGTATACGGCAAATATTTTAAAGCCTCTCGCCCATACGGGTCATAGGCAACCGGTTGAATTACGTCGTTACTTTGGGGACTTGCCTGAACCTGTACTGTTTGTACCGGTCGTCCAAGACCGTCGTAATATGCGATCTGCTCCGAAATTTCACAACTATTTCTTCCAGTCAAGTCAGTCCTGGTCTTTAATCCACTGAGCCTTGACGTAATGGTTAGGACATAATTTCGATTAAGTGACGGACTTGCCGGTAATGGTAAACATCCGGGTGCGATATACAGCGTCAAGGATTGTCCTGAAGAGGCAGTGAATGAAAAATTAGGACTAAGCTGTATGGCGCTGGGATGATAATAGTCGCCGGGTGCAGGCGTGCCTGTCATCGGTGAGGTGACCAATATCTGTGCCGCTAGCTGATCGCTGAGTAAAACCAATGAACAGTAAAGAACCAGGCAATAGTACTTGATATGGCAAGGCTTAAACATATCCTAAATCTTAGTTTTTCCGTTTTTTGTTTCAAGTTTGTTCCACTTGGCCTTGGCCACTGCCGGCAAGCATAAAATAAGGACAAATACTAATTTTTTCATTATCAAGTAATAAGGATGGTTAATTTAATATATGGTTAGGGTGAGTGCCGGACCGGCGGCGCTGACATTTACGTTATTGAAAGTAGCAGTACGGCCTGTAACGGTTGAATAACCTGTTAAACTGAAGTTTTTGCTCTGCGTTCCTACAGCATTGATCTGCAATGTATAGGTTCCGGCAGGCACCTGCTTGGTCGAATTTCCGCTAGGGATGTTGTAAGTGACGTTACTCGCCCCTGAAAAAACCGCCTGATAGGTTCCCAGGCCTGTTTGGTCTTTAAAACTAATGGTCACGTATTGTATCGGACACCCGCACACCGCAGGATCATTTGCCCTTTTTTGTCCTTCTTGCTGAAGGTAATATTGCGCCAATGCATTGGCCGAGGCCTTACTGGAAGAATAAAAACTATTGGCGGCAATGGCATAGGTTGTCGATTGCGGGCTCGTACCTGCCGGACAATTATCCCGCGTGAAGGTCGTAGAAGCGATGGCATCATTTCCAAAAGTCATATCATAATTATGATAGTCATACGCCTTTATGATGTTATTCTGCCAATCGCGCGCAAATTGTAACCTTTGAGACGGATCATATTCAAATTTGGAAATTTGATCTTTCTCATCGGTAATGGCGGACAAACCGTCGGCATCAAAGGTGTAGGTATTCATCTGTGCGTCCGCCGGGTAAGTTTTCAGCTCGTCGATATTGCCAGAACCTGAAATCGAAATATTGATGCCCGCTCCCGCAGCGGGTAGATCATGCCGGTAAAGCGTCCATCCGTTAACCGTTCGAAGCGCCTTACCAGGAACTGCGCTGCTTGCATAAACATTTGCGGCGCCGTTATCACTCCAGTAACTAAGGATATGGGGCTTGGAGAGATCGAATCCGTTGGCGCTGATATTACCTTGTGAGAGCGGAAAAACTAATTTTCCGGTTGGCGCATATCTCGCGGTTACCGGCTTAGCGGTATACGTCCAATTCCCGCCATTGTTAGTTTCAAAACTGGTATAAGCACTGGCTTTATTGCCCGTCAGTGTCGAGTAAATAGCATTTTTAATCTGCGCGGAAGGATATTCACCGTTATAATCCCAGATGACAGATGTAGGCCCAGCATTCCGTGATGTGTACTGAAGCAAGGCATTGTCCCCAATAGCATAATTATCAAAAGCAATCATTTGCACATAGCGGCTGTCGCTGGTAATATTTCCTGATACGACTGTTGCTGGTGAAAAATTAGTGATCGGCGAAGGAATATTTAACTTTTTGATCGATGCAGGCAGCACAGTCTGGCTGTTCGACTGGTAAAGATCAAGTTGCGCACTGACGACACCGTTGAGGGAAGTAGTCACGTTTTTGACGCTATCCCATTTTTCTATGGGTTCCGCCTGCATGTTTGCTGCCAGCATAGCATCCAACGTACTATTACCTGTAGTTGCAGTATTAATTTGAATATAATCGGCAGGATATTTATTAACAGCTATCTTCAGGTTGCCCTTGCTGTCAGTTGTACGTGTCCTGGAAACCTGCTGATGCATAAAGTTATCGTATTTATATTCTACAGTTGTCGATGTGAATTTTGAAGGATCATTCTGATCATAAAACTTGGTCGTAGTTGAGACGGGATAACTGTCCCCTGTTTTTATGGCGTATCCAACGGGCTGATACGAGTTCCTGTCATCGCCTGCGCTTGCACCATTGGGCAGCAAATACAATTGCGGCACACCGTTGCCGTCTTCACACTGCCTGACTTGCCTGATTAATACTCCTACGTTATCGTAAGTACTGTCCGCGAAAGCGACATAATCGTAGCTTTCCGACTTGACGGGCTGATAGGTATTATTGGGAAGTTTCACATAATCAGTTTTGCTCAGGAGATGTCCTCGTTTATGAGAATAATCATCGATGACCGGTGTTCCTGAATATGTGGCGGAGGATAACAGATCTGAGTTACTTTGATAAATGTAGACACTTTTGCCAATATTGTTAATCAGGTCACCTTGATATTCTGTAACATTTGTGTAAGCCAAAGGATTACCGTCAGCTCCGGTAAAAGCGTTAGCCGCCTCCGAGGAAAATGTCCTGACGGTCTTAGCAGCGATCAAACCAGTTCCGCCGGATTGCCTTAATCTTCCAACACGCACACTAGATTGAAAAAAGCCGTATCCGAGAAAGCTTCCTCCCGAGGGGAAATTTGGCGAGGCAGAATTATATTGAAATGATCGGACAACGGGTATTGCGCCAATACCGTAAAAGCTCTGTATGGATTTAATCCTCAACCCACCGACAAAACGGGTTACCCCGTTATAAAAGTACCGGTTTGTTTCGAAATTAAATACTGTGTAGCCGCCGGTAGGATAATCGATGCGTTTCAGAATACCGGCCTGCATCTTGAGCGTATCAGGATTTCTGCTCGTGGAATCGTCCGCGCCGATATATCTGGAATAGATCGTACCCATCGCATCACCCATATTGACGTCGACTTTTGTTCTCGGTATAAGCGTTCGATTGGTCATATTGGGATCGTCCATCTTACCGTTGTAATACCCCCAAAAATCTTTCGAATATGAAAAATAGGCCGGCAAGGGCGTGCTATCATAGGTAAAGCGATAGGTTTGCAGTAAGCTTTGCGCTTTATCTAGTATCTGAACACTGTCCAGACGCATCCTTGCAGTCCCGCCTGACATTACCGGGAAAGAACTTCGTTTAAATATAATCGTTTTCTGAGCGCGGCTTTCATAGTTTTTTCTTGCGAAATCATAAGCATACACCAGAATGGTATCCAGCGCATAGGAACTGTTTCCGCTAGGCAGATCCGTGCGCAAGCTTGGCGAAAGTTTAAAGACAACCTTACCGTTTTTAAAGAAAATTTCTTTAGGATCCTGCTCATTAACGCTTGAAGACACATTGCTGGCAAAGGCCGTCCAGTTGTTTGTAGCATAAGTGCCCCCACCGTAAGTGTTGTCAACCGTTTCATTATCCTCGACTTGAAGTGACTGTCCTGTCTGTTCCGGTAATCTTATACCCTGCAGTTGATAGGTGAAGCGAATAGTATCATGTTTATTCTGAGATACCATACTTTCCAGCATCCAATTAGTGGTCGCATCTTTACTTGGGCGGCTGGATGTCGTCGTTGTAGATGTTACTTCTCTATATTGGTATCCAAGACGAAAAATAGTCCCTTTCGTATCAGTAATAGTAAATTTAGCTGTATCATAACCAATGTGAGCGGCAGTATTCTGGATCCTTACGGGCGAATAAGGGATCATTTTCACGCGGTAGTTTTCCAACGCATTAAAAAAAACTTTCCGCTTAAGCCGCCGGGAAGGTTATAGGAAAACATGTCGGGCCTGGAGTCTTTGTTCTGCCGGACCCGGATACTGAACATATCATTCATATCCTGATCGCTGCTAGTATTGTAGCTATACGGATGCTTGTAATTATAAAAGTATCCATAAGCATCATCTGGAAGACCATTTACAGTTCTATTCACGTTACCACCAGCCTGAATGCTCCATCCTAGACCGACCCAAGTTGAGGCTTGATCGACTTTGATGCCGCCCGCATGATAGGACAGTGTGATGGGTACTTGCAAACTTCCTGATTCTGCGGTATATAATGGAATCGAAATATCAGGTAACCCGCTGAACAGGTTAGTAGGGTAATCCCCAAACTTTTGAACAGCAGCCGCGTTGGGTGATTTTGAAAAAACGTTTGGAATGAAACTTTCATAATGCGTTTGTGCAAACGCCGAAAATGCGCCACATAGGCACAAGGATAGTAAAATTATCCGTAGTCGAGGTATCATCGTGTAAGGTTGTAGAACAAGCCATAAACTGATCCAGTTAATTGTGATTCATTTTATGCCTAAATTTATCAATGTATCCTTGGTAAAAGCAAATTATTATTTAGAATCCATGAGTTGTTACATGGTTTGATGTAAAAGTGCGAAATCGGCTGTTTTCCGAATCTGCACTTCATCCCATCCACCTGAACGCATTATAAAGGGTTAATCAGGGAGACGCATTAGAACTTTCTACCTTTGATTAACCTTAGTGACTTTTTAACTATTGATACACTTCTCTCCAGTTTTTTGATTTCTTTTTCTTTTTCAATGAGGTGAAGCGTCAACTCCTCTACTTTTTTAAGCAACAAAAGGTTCATCTTACCAACATCCATTCCCTTGTTTTCCATCTCTGCAGCTGAAGGAATTTCCGGTAAATGATGATTTTTGTTAATGTAAGATGCTAAAGCCGATAGATCGGTCAGCTTATAGTCCCTTTGAAAAACATAGTCAGGAACCGGAATATTGGTATCTACCTTTACGCTGCTGGCATGGATCATGCCGTTGACCGTCAGCTTTTGATCAGGTTTAGTCGTACCAATACCAACATTGTTGTTCGTGATGCTCATCACCATGGTTGCACCTGTGGAACTATCATAGGGATTGGGATATCCCTGATTGTAAAAGCGGATACCACCGTAATAGGAGTTAGCGGAAAAAGTGATCCCCGTGTGGTAATTGATCATCATGGTTCCATTCGCGTTGCCCGGATTCGGTCGAACGTCGATTGTACTGCTGCTGTTCTCACCCCAGCCAAATAAGCTATTGGCGCCGACGCCTCTGGGAACGCTGGAACTGTAAGCGGTAGTGGAGAAGAAACCCTGCGAATAGGCGTGTAGACCAGTACTGAGCAGGAGCAAAAAAAGAAGGGTTCGTTTCATCTGTTTAATATTAAAGGTCGTTATAAATTAAATGGTTGGTAATG
Organism: Mucilaginibacter sp. MD40; assembly: GCF_002288635.1. Lineage (GTDB taxonomy): Bacteria > Bacteroidota > Bacteroidia > Sphingobacteriales > Sphingobacteriaceae > Mucilaginibacter. The sequence goes on from NZ_NRSW01000001.1 coordinate 3,238,803, forward strand.
GAAAAAAGCTTGTCATGCAGAACCAAACATCTTAAACCCCACTTGACCGAGAGGGTCCCTAGGATGATGCCCCGTGAAAAGCAGAAACATGATGCTGACCTTGATAACAGGGCTTTCATGGGTTAAAATTTGTTGATATGGCTGATCAACTTAAGCTTTTTAATAAAGATTCGCTATAACCTGATTAGCTGAGAATAATCAACTTCCCTTTTTAACGGTTTTGGCCCGGGATTGGACTTTCGGCAAAGGCTCGGTTACTGCAACGAAGTACAGGTAAAACGTAAACCGGAGTGCTGACGACTGTTTGGTCTAAAACTTTTGCTGTAGGCAAAGGACGGTTTGAACGGTGAGCACGTAAAGGAAGGCAAAACGGTAATGGCAGAAATGGCAAAAGAGTATTCATGTAATTGTGATCGTTATGATTAGTAAAGGCAGTGCTAATATAGATATTATTATAAATGCAGAAATATTTTTTAATAATATTTATCTTTAATATCCTATTCGCGATAGGAATAATTTATGGCTGAGCACCTAAAAGGAAATTATACCCGAAATTTTGTTGATGATTTCATCAACAAAATCTATATTTAGGGCAGTATTTTATGAAACCTCATCACAGATTTAAACGATTTAAGGTCAAAGCCTTCACCCTCACTGAAGTATTAGTGGTCCTGGTGATCATTGGTATCCTCATTTTTCTGGCGCTACCGTCATTCATGCCACTGATCACCCGTTCGAAAAGTACCGAAGCCAAGACCCAGCTGGCCTATTTGCAAACCCTCGAGGAAAGCTATTTTTTTGAGCATTCCCGGTATTCATCTGATCTTACAGAAATCGGATTTCAACAGCGAAAACTTGTTTCTGACGATAAGACCGGTACCGCTAATTATCGGATAGAGATCACGCAAGCGGATAATGCGGGGTTTGTCGCGCGCGCGACCTCCGTAACAGATTTTAATGGCGATGGCAAGTTTAACGTGTGGGAAATTACCCAGGACAAAGCAATTAAAGAAGTTACCCCGGATTAGTGTGCTAGTACTTAAACTCTTTACCGTTTTCATCCTGATCACCATGTTTGTGCAGGATTTACAAAGCCGTTCCATATCATGGTTGCTGTTTCCATTCCTCGCTTTATGCGGCCTGGTCATGCAGCTACGCCTTGCCTATCCTCCGGCAGAAATCTTTCAGTTCGGTTTACTGAACTTGGCTTTCCTGATCATACAATATCTTTGTATCCGGCTTTATTTCCGTCTGGCCCGCGGCCCGCAGACGAAGGTCATTGACGCGCTGATCGGATGGGGAGACCTTTTGTTCCTGCTTTGTGTAGCCTGTATATTGCCTACGGCAACCTTCATTCTGTTCTACGCGGCGTCCCTGCTCTTCATTTTGATCGGTTGGGCGTTATATCGATCGTTAAGATCAAAAGCGACCTTACAGATTCCCCTTGCCGGGCTGCAGGCGTTGATCCTGTTAATTTTCGCGTCCGGCGATTGGTTGTTTGGCTGGTATCGACTGTTTGATGATCCATTTATTTTCTTATTTACGAATTGACATGGAAGATATTCTGATCCGGACAGACGCCCTTCATCAGTTAAAAGCAGCAACCGCCTGGCATTACTGGGTTTTGCCTAAGGAAAAAAAACAAGGGGTATTTCATCTGTATTGCAGCGATACCCAACCCGTTGAAGAATACGAAGAAGAACTGCAACTATTACTGAATACCCCGCTCTGCTTTCATCCGGTCAGCGATGGTGAGATCCGTCGCTTACTACATAAATATTATCAGCAGGGAGAAAATCGCTCAACGGAAGTTTCAGGCGCTTTGTCTGATAATTTCCTGCAAAAGATCATCCAGGAAGCAAGGTCGCTCCGTAGCAGCGATATCCATATCGAGATATACGAAGACAAATGCCGTGTGCGCATGCGTATCGACGGTCAGCTCGTCGAGCGGCACCTCATCAGTCACCAGGATTACCCGATGCTCGTCAATGTGATCAAAGTAGAGGCGCACCTGGACATTGCTGAAAAACGCTTACCGCAGGATGGCCGGATGAGTTTTGCAAGGGGTGCTGAAAAATTTGATATCCGCGTTTCCGTCCTGCCGACCCTGCGCGGAGAAAAGATCGTCCTGCGTCTGCTGAACAATGACGCGGCCAACATCAGCCTGGACAAGCTCGGCTTTTCAGATCATGACCGGCAAAATTACCTGCAGGGGGTGAGACGTCCTAACGGACTTTTACTCATTAGTGGCCCTACCGGATCCGGAAAGACCACTACGCTATATGCGACCCTAAAATTGCTCAACCAGGAAACCCGCAACGTTATGACGATAGAGGACCCCGTAGAATATACCCTTGATGGTATTAACCAGGCCCAACTGAAAGAATCTATCGGTCTTACGTTCGGCGCCGCCCTCCGGTCTTTTCTGCGTCAGGATCCCGATGTGATCATGGTTGGCGAGATACGAGACCCGGATACTGCTGAAATGGCGATCCGGGCGGCCATTACCGGCCACCTGGTGCTCTCCACCATCCATACCAATTCGGCATGGGGTACTGTCAACCGTTTAACAGATATGGGCGTGGATCCGTTCCTGGTTTCCGACACCCTGACGACGACCGTCGCGCAGCGTCTGGTGCGTTTGCTCTGCCCGGAATGCAAAAAGAAAATAGCTTTCGACAAAACTTTTTTTCCGCCTCACTTTTATCCGCCAACAGAAATTAGGGATTGCTACGCGCCGGTAGGTTGCAATGCCTGTTATCAAACCGGTTACAAAGGTCGAAAAGCCATCTATGAGGTCATTCCGATCGACAGGGAATTGGCCCAGGAGATCAAAAAGCGAACCCTGCATATCAGCGAATTGTTAACGGCGCGCGGCATTAAAACGCTTTCGGTAAACGCTTTTGAACTTTTCCAAAAAGGTGACACCTCGGCGGAAGAGATCTACCCCCTATTATTTAACTATTGAACTATGCTCAAACTTATCCTGCGGCTGTGTGGTCTGCTGATCGTGTTAGGATCGGTCAAAGGACTGGCCCAAGTACCAACCGCTGATCGCATTAAAGTCATTGAAACAAACCTCTCCCTGCTCGCCGGCCAGTCACCCGGGCTTAAACAGAAAGTGCAACTGAATGTCAGCGGCCTACCGATGCGCGATTACCTGAACGCGCTGGCGCGTGCCACCGGTGTTAATATCAGTACAGACCCTTCCCTGACCGGACCGGTATTCGACACGTTCAATGGTGTTACGGCGGCTGAAGTGCTCGCCTTCCTGGCGTATAAGTATAGCCTGGATATCAATGTGACCGGATCGATAATCTTGGTAACGCCCTACAATCCACCGGTATCCGTCCTGCCTCTTCTGCCGCGAAACATCAATGCATCCTACGACAAGATCGCCGGTACGCTATCCCTGGAGTTGAATAATGACAGCTTACGGTCCGTAGCCAGGCGTATTACCGCTATCTCCGGAAAAAATGTGGTCGTTCCCGTTCCCTTACAGGAAAAAACGCTAAGCGGCTTTATCGCTGCCGCGCCATTTGATGCCGCCCTGGATAAGATTGCCTTTGTCAATAACTTAAAAGTTTCCAGAACCGCCGACGGCTTCTATGTTTTCCAGGCACTGGAAGAGAACGAAGAAAATTACATCAACGGAGAAAAAAACACCGCCACCCGCAGGTTTGCCCGTTCCCCACAAGGCAAGCCACAAAGCGCGGGCGTCTTCGCGCGCATGAGCGGCGGCAAAAAACTACTCTCCGCGGAAGCCTTCAACACCCCCATTGACGACCTCTTGCGGCAGGCATCTTCCGAAGCCGGGAAAAACTATGTCCTCTATACCGATCTGAAAGGCTCCATTACCCTTCACGTCAATGATGTCAGCTACGAGACCTTTTTAAGTATGCTGCTCAAAAATACCGAATACAGTTTCCGCCAGGATGACGGGGTGTATTTTATCGGCGACCGTAAGGTCACCGGGGTCGCCACTTTTAAAACGGTCAAGCTCAGGCGGCGAGCCGTTGATTCCACCCTGATGCGCAGCCTACCCTCCGAAATCACCAATGGACTGCAGATCCAGCCTTTTCGGGAGCTCAATGCCATCCTGTTGTCAGGCTCCGCGATGAAGGTCAACGAAGCGGAAGCTGTGATCAGACAACTGGATGAATTGGTGCCTGTTGTGCTGATCGAATTGACCATGATCGATGTCCACAAGAACCGTGTGGTATCGACCGGCATTACGGCCGGCATCGCGGACAGTGTAAAAACCGGCGGCAAGATTCTTCCGGGTATCAACTATACGTTCGGTTCCAAATCGATCAATGACTTTTTAGGAAGCGTAGGTAAATTGACCTCCTTAAATCTGGGGCATGTCACTCCGAATTTTTATGCCTCCGTCAACGCGCTGGAAAGCCAGGGCAATGTAGAGGTCCGTTCGGTACCCAAACTATCGTCATTGAACGGCCATCCGGCCAGCTTCAGCATCGGCAAGCGGGCCTATTATAAAGATGTGACCCAAAGTATTTACCCCGGACTGAGCAACCCCACCTCCCAGTTCACCAATGTTTATAAGGAGGTAAATGCCGATCTGTCGGTAAATATCAATCCGGTGGTTTCCGACAATGAACAGGTCACGCTCAGTATCAAGATCAATATTTCCGACTTCCTGAACCTGCCAACCGACGGCTCGCCGCCCCCGCAGGCCATCAGTAAATACGAAACCAGTTTACGCGTCAAGTCGGAAGATACGATCCTGTTAGGCGGTATCGAACGCACAGAAAGCAACGAGAGCGCTTCTGGCATCCCGCTGTTATCCCGCATCCCGGTTCTTAAATGGATATTCAGCAGCCGGACGAAAACCAATGATAAAGTCGTGACCCTTTTATTGATCAAATCCACCATTATCCGTTAAACCATGCTGGAGGCACTCACCCGTATCAACCACTGCATCGGCATTTCGGTTCGGCGCCATGCCGACGGATCCCGTATTTCCGCGCTCAGCCTGTCCAGAAAAGGTAATCAACTGGACCTGCTGAAACGACTTAAAAATGCCACAACGCTAAAGCGTATCGGAGAAGAATTTGAAAAAGGCAGCTTTGTAGCGCTCACCATCTCCGGCAAAGGCATCGTCACTAAAATGATGGACAAGCAAGGCGACAAGGTTGCTTATGATTTCAGCGAACTCATGCCAGGCGCCGATCCGGCTGATTTTTATATACAGGAATATGATGCCGGTTTACGCCGCTTCGTCTCCATGATCCGGAAACCGGAAGCCGACCTGATCATCGCTTCTATCACAGCCCAGGGCTTTCAGGTGGTGATGCTGACCCTTGCCGCATTTCCGGTTGCGAGAATCAGCGAACAACTGAACCAGTATGACTCGACAATACGCTTCGACGGATATGAAATTACCCGCGACGAACAGGGCCATTGGCTCGACCATAAATTTAAAGAAGGCATGGCTGACGGTTATCCGATCAAGATCGGCCCGGAAACCATAGACGAGCAGTTGGTTCTGCCCTATGCCGCTGCTTTTCAGGCCATGCTATATGAGCAGATTGACCCCGTACAAACGGCCCATCCGCAGGTGAACGAGCACATGCGGAATTTTTCACGCGGCGCCGCCTTGAAAAAGAGAGGGATCGTTTTACTGGCGGCATTCTTCCTTCTGCTGCTGATCAATACCATCTGCTTTCTGGAATTGAACCGATCGAATAGCGCCTTACAGGACCAACTCAGCAGGGAGTCGACACAAGCCGCGGATCTTGACGCGATCGCGAAAAAAATAAATGCCGCGGAGAAACTGGCGGGCTTGATGGGATATGGCAAAGGCCAAAAAAAATCCATCATGATCGATCAGTTAGCTGCGTTGATGCCCTCTGAGATCAGGTTGACGAGGATCAGCGTCGATCCGCCAACCACCAACCGCCCCGGCAGCAAAAAGGTTCTGAACTTTCAAGACCTCACTATACTGATCAACGGCCATTGTCCCTCGATCCTGCCGGTCAACGAATGGCTGGCCCGCGTCCGTACACTCCCCTGGCTCAAGCAGGCAGAGCTCAAGGACTACGGCCTGGCCAGTGCTGATACAGAAGGCGCTTTCAACATTATCATCCGTTACTAACCATGCTGATCAAATTTTTTTCCAGACCTTACGCCGTTCCCGCCGCCGCGATCCTTTTCCTATTCATCTGCTACCAGCTGGCTTTCAAAAAAACGCTGGAAGCCTGGCAGCTCCACCGTCAGTTCCAGCAGCAATTGTCCACCGCGCAGGGTATCGGATCGACACCGGCACTGATGATCAGGAAGCAGCGAAACCTGGATCGCATCGTTCAACATTACCGTTGGGATACGACTGCCTACAGGTCCTCTATCATCGAACAGATAAGCAAGCTTTCCGCCACACAAGGGGTAGGCTTCCCTACCCTTCCCCAAAGGGAGCCCGCGTTACAGTCTGACCAACTACAGGTGGAACGCGTTGTACTCAACGGAAAGTTTACCGATCTGCTGAAGACACTTCACACCATGGAGCAGACCAGCAGCCTGGGCGTAGTCCGGTCCGTCAGGCTGTCATCGCCGGATGAACGTACCGGAAAAAAAGGAAATTCGCTCGAAATGAGTGTATACCTGATGTCAGTGCGGAAATAAGCTATTGAATAGTATTACTGATCTCGAACATTGGCAGATAGATCGCGATCACAATGATGCCAACGATAATGCCCAAAACAACAATGATCACATGCTGCATGACCCGGCTGAACGCCGTCATCTTTAATTCCGTTTCGGTAAGGTATTGCTGGCCGATCCATTCAAAAAAACTATCCAGCTGGTTCGTCCGCTCGCCTACTTTGATGATCTGTACCATCTTAGCCGGGAAAATAGCGAAAGCCGCCATGGACTGATGCAATGGCAACCCTCTGAGCACATCTGCTTCCACTACCGCCAGCGCCTTCTCCAGGGGATAATAACCGATCATCTGGCGGCAAAGCGCCAAGGCCCTCAAAAGCGGTAGTTTCGCGTTGATCAGCAGCCTCATGGCATTGCTGAGCCTGGCCAGGTAAATATGCCGGACAAGCGTACCTGCCAGCGGCAATCGCAAAACCAGCCTGGACGCATAATCCCGGAAGACATCGGATCGACGAAAATACACCGAGCTTCCTATCAGGAGGGTCAGCAGCAATGTAGCCGCACCGCCATAGGTCCCGAAGCCATCGCTGACCGCGATCATCTGTCGCGTGATCCAGGGCAGTTCGCTACCTGAGCGCCGAAAAATGTCACTAAACATCGGGATCACAAATCGCATCAGGAAAAACATCGCGCCAAAAGACGCGCTAAGGACGACTGCCGGGTAGGTCAAAGCGGAGATCAGAGTCCGCCGCTGGTTGATCTTCGTCTTGAAAAAATGCGCCAGGTCCACCAGTACCTCCTGCAATTTCCCGGTTTCCTCCCCGATAGCGATACTGTAGACCTCATAGAGCGTAAATTTTCCCGTACTCCTCAGCGCTTCCGAAAAATTCGCGCCGTCAATCACTTTTTGCAGGATTGACTGATACAACCTTGCGTCCTGGGCATTTGACTGGCCCTCTGCCACCAATTCAAAAGCACTCTTAAAATCCACACCGGCTTTTAACAGTGCGCCGAGTTCAAGATACAGGTATTCCTTCTTCTCGTCCTGAAGTCCGCTACCCCGCAAGGAGATCTCCCGGGAAAACAGTTCTCCGATCCTGCTGGTCTTTTCGCTTTTGACGTCGACCGGCTTTCGTTTCTTCGTCTTAATATTACTGATGTCTATCGATGGCATCTGTTAGTTCCATTAATTGTTCAGCACTATACCATTTGGTCAGTATCTCCGGTATCTTTTCATTATCCAGCACGATACTAAAATTTAACTGATCAACAGGCGTCCGGACCAACGTATCCACAGCCTGATGTTGAAAATAGGCATATAGGTTTTGTTGCCTGATGCGGAACGTATCCATACGCCCCTTCTCCCTTAAAATCAAGGCGTCCGTAAATAAGTACCGGGTGGAATCCCGGGAACCTTTCAGGATGAGCACATGGTGATCCAGGTAAATAAAAGAGGCCTTCAGGCAGTCCCGCCGCAGCCACTCCTCCAACCGTTCCGCATCATTGACGCGCCCGTTCTTTCCATTGAAATTGCTATAGGTTTTGGCCACCAGCTGAAAGACCGTATAGGCCATACCCAAAACAATGACCGTGATCAGCATCACCACGATCATCTCCGTTAGGGTAAACGCCTTTATGGATTTAATTTTCATGCTTGATCAAGATTTGGTCCCATACGGCTACCGTGTCAGACCGCCCGTCCAATGCAGCCAGGTGCAGATGACAGGCATCTGTATTATCAATCGCATATTGCGTGCGAATGATCCGGAAATCATCTACAGCGGTGTCTTCCATATTCACACACGGATGTTCCCTCAACGCTTCTGCCACGCTGCGTAATATCGCTTCTGCTTTTACTTTTTTTACCGGGCGCGAAGTCCTGGTTACATTGCTCACCACCATCATCGCCACGCCGAAGATCAATACGACCAAAATGGCTGCGATGATCACCTCCAGCAGACTATCGGCTTTAATCCGGTTTCCCCGGTAACCTATTCCAGCCATCGGATAACTTTTTGTGTCCCGGAACGCACAACCGGTACCAGGCTGCTGCCCAGGTAAAAAGGCGACAATGCGTCCGCGTCAAGCCGCGCGTTCACCAGATAGTTTTCGTATAAGCCAAAACCGGACCGGAGGTAAAAACGCTTGCACATAACCTGGCCGATGACCGTTGTATTTTCCGGTATACCGATCAGCGCGCCATAATACTGTCCCGTATACTTCCCGCCGGAACCCAGGTAAACAGCGGCGGGTGTTTGCATCCGCTCCTTATCCCATACCATGACCAATCCGCTAAAACGGCTTTTCGACCCGAACCGGATAAATCCGCCCTGCACCTGCATGGCTTTCGGCTTTCCGTTCAAAAGAGCTACAGAAGGATACCGCAGTTCGCAGCGGTCACCGATGACAATGGAGTCCCGTGCAAATAACTGACAACGGCCTGTAAAACCCGGGCGGATGACTATGGCCCTGGCAAAGACCGTTACATCTTCCAGTGTCGTTGTACTGTCAATGGTCAAGACGGAATCGCAACGCAGAATGACCCTGCCCTTGATATATTTATGCATGAGTGCTGAACTCACCTTTGACCGGTACGTAGCCCCTTTACCGCAAAAGCTCACGATCAGGGTGTCTGTCTCAGGCATACGCAAACCGCTTTCTTCATCTGCCAGCTGGTCCAAGGCGTTTATCCTGGCCAGGTCCGGAGCAGGTAATTCCCGCTGGCTGTTCTTCCTGGCGCCTTTAAAAAGGCTGGCACTTCCTTGATAGCCGTTGTTATTGAAGTAAGCCGTTCTTATCCCTGATCTGGGCAAAAAAACATTCCCGTTGATCCGGGTGTCACCGCTTACAGAAAGCGGGCGGTCTTCATCCGCCAGATAAAGCGCTCCTGACTTCGCGCTGTCGATGGGTAGGCCCATCAGGATAGAAGTTACCGAGGAATCTTTGCCCCATACGGCCTTGCTGACCCCCACGTCGAACGCGCCCCATGAGTATTTGCTCAAGTGGATCGTATCCCGGTCATCGCTGCTTAAAGCAACCGCTTTATCCTCGTAATCCAACCTGGATGGATCCGACCGGATAAGCTGCAAACCTGAAAACATATGATTATCCAGCCGTGCCTTTCTTGCCCGGTATTGATGGAATGTCCGGTAATAATAAGCGGTCGCGATCATGGCTTCACACGACAGGGCCACAACCACAGCAATGATGATCACCACATATAGAGAAGCTGACTTTAAGCGTTTCATTTACGGTTTTCCGAATTTCGCTGTGCTATCACGATCGCGCTTTTTAAATATATTTACCCTTTTCCAAAGGGAGCGGTGATAAACGGGTTTGCCCTCATCATACCAAACGGCGCGGCTTGAATCCGGCCCTGAATAACTCTTGATCTTTCCCTGCAACCGGTCTTCGTCATAGTTGCCGCTTTGCAGCAACGATCCGTCGGGCTGATAAACTGCAAAACGGCCTTGCCTCCAACCATTTCGATAGGTCAGTAGCTGACTGATAGCGCCATTACTATTCCACGAACGCCATATGCCCTCTTTCAAGCCCCCCCTAAATGTCCCGCTTTCCTTCAGGGAACCATCTTCATAAAAAGACCGGTAGAGGCCATTGAGCAATTTTCCGCTGAAACCGCCCTGTGTCCGGCGTATATCATTGCCGCCAACCCAATAATACCATCGTGCGGGGTCAGGCCTGGCAGGTGGTTCCACCGGCAGAATCTCCGCTTCCAGGGTCTCTCCGGGGCGGTCGATATGGATGCGATGCCGCCCGCCGTCAGGTATCTTTTGACCAAAAGCGGTCAGAGTGGATGCTAACAAAAAAGAGAAAAAAAGACCAGGAATCTCATGACCATTTGGGGAGTAAACTGATATGTGAACGATATAAGATTTTGACCGATTCTTTGGTGATTTTGATCACTTTGACCCCCTCCGCGCTTTCCCCTTCCTGCAAAGAGACCGTTTTACCATTGATCATCAACAAAACCAGCGTTTTCCCGGAGCCGGGATTAGTGATATAGCCCGCATATTTGATCATACTGACATCCAGAGTAACCGGTGCGACCGCGGTAGACAGCACTGGTTGTTTCTTCACAGAAGATCGATGCTTGAGCGTGTCGATCACCGTCACTTTCGGTGTGACGCCGAAAGGATCGCTATAGTTAAGCTTTAGCGACGCGGTATCCCGCTGTTCCGCAAAGTCATCAATGGAATGTATTGCCGCAGGCGCAGCTACTGGCAAGTCTTCCTTTTCGCCCATCAAAGCCGGAATCACCCGGTAGCCGATACCGCCATAGATGGCCAGGCTGGCCACACCTAAAATTATATTTAAGGTCTTCTTTTTCATTTTTAACGGACGATGAAACTTCTGGCTGCGCTTGCTACCCCGACATTGCCAGCGGCATCTATCGCGGCCACTTTCCAGTAGATCCGCTCATTACTGTTACCTGACTGAAAATTGTAGATATTATCAGTGGTGATCACCGGAAATGTATCGTTATAATTTGTCACAGAATCCGCTTTCATGACATATAACTGATAACGAGTGGCGCCATTTGTCTTTTCCCATTGCAAGGTAACCGGCTTGGTCACCGATGCGTTATCCGACGGAGAAAGGGCTTTAACACGTTGTGGAGGAATCCGGTCCACCGTAAATTGATTAATGGCAGACCAACGCGCCTGCGCGGTATCATTTTCCGCCCTTACCCGCCATTGGTAAACCTGATCCCTGGGAGGGGTAAACGTAATCGTCGTGCCCGGAAAAGCCTGGTTGAACACGAGGCTGGATTCGCTAATAAAATTATTCGTATCGATTTGAACGCGATATTGTGTAGCGCCATAAAGCGTACCCCAGGAAAGGTTGAGCCGGCTGCTATTCGTCAGCAGTCCATTCGCCGGCTGGATCAGTTCCACGGATTGACCTTTGATAGAGGATTGCAACACCTCAAAACTTCTGGGCGCACTGTAAGCCGTCGCCGAACTGCCATTTTCAGCGCGCAAACGCCACTGGTACTTTCCCGGATCAACGTTGACACTAAACTTGTTGCCCGCCACCAACGTATCCAGTACCAACCGGTCTGGCTGAGTGAATCCCGGATTCGTGATCTGCAGACGGTATTTCAACGCGTCTTCCACTTCCTCCCACCAGAAATTTACTTTGTAAAGCGGTGTTTTAAAACCATCTGATGGCGCCTCCACGGTTATCTGGCGCTTAGTGATAGAAGGTTCGATAAAATCTTTGCAACTTAATATTACCAAACAGATCATGCAAAATAAAAGAAGCGTGAGGTCCAGGCGTTTCATCGCTACTAATTTAAATAAAATATTACCTTTTTATTTATAAATTTCTGACTACCATTTAATTTTTTTGTAACCTGTAACCCCTCCTAAAACAGGATTGTGTAAGAGACGAAAAATCTTAACTTTAAACAGTCAAACGATAAGACTCAATCATTACCGAAGCACAGATTGTCAAGGCCATCAGGGAATATTAAGGTGGCCGTGAGTTTATAGATGTATGTCACTAATTGCGCGTACACAAATCAACCTTTTTACAACTGGCGTAAAAAGCACGCCAATATGGATAGCTAGGAATAGAAGCGGCTTAAGGAAGAAACCGGTAAGCGGAAGCACATATATGCGGAGCTGGCTTTAGATCATAGCCTTTTAAAAGACATGCTCTCAAAAAGTCATGAAGCCCTGCCGGCGCAAGGATATGGTTGCTAACTTAATGAAGTCAGTCAGGTAAGTATCAGTAGGGCCTGCTTGCTGAATTTTCCTTGAATGTGTTAGTCAAATATGTGAGAAACCTTAACGCGTCATTCAAAAATTTAGAATCATCGAATTAGCATCTTAACAGTCCATTGTGTTTTTGTGGAATTCTTTAATTTGCTATTGCAGATCAATGCTTAATATCGCCAAGTTTTTCACACTATTCACACTATCAGTAACAAAAACAGCCTAAAAGGACAAATAATTGTTTTTGATTTGGTACTAAAATCCTATAAATAAGCGAAACAACACTTGCTATATCGAAAGTAAAAATTGTATCCTACTTTTTATAATTGTAGCTAATTTATAAGTATAATAACTTAACATTAACTACAATTATAGTTGTAAATATTCACTCGACTCTAAAAGGTATGGGCTGTTCATTGAGAAAAGTGAAAAAGTTCTTTTATTTTGTTTTTTTATTGATGATACTGGTTTTGAACGTTTTTCACACAATAGAAGCGGCAAGCATGCTACTGAATATTTTACAGAAAACGTTTCATTTACAAATCACAAGAAAAAGGAGGACACCATGGAGACAGCTAAAACTAAATCCGCAAACCAAACAATTAATCAGAACCAAGTACAACATTCAAACCAGAACGGATCCCATTATAAATTAAAAGGATGCTTATAATGAGCATCCTTTTAACTTTTAACCATTAGTCTATGAGTTTTGTACGGTAAGTAAGCTGATGCAAGATTCTAAAAATCCTGCATCAGAATCTATATATAAGTTTATGCCAAAGCTTGTTTAAGGTCTTCCAGCAGGTCTTCGATATCTTCTACGCCTACGCTTAGGCGCAAAAGATTGTCTACCACGCCGGCTTTGTCGCGTTCGGCTTTGGGGATGGAGCCGTGGGTCATGCTAACCGGGTGGTTAATCAATGACTCTACCCCACCTAACGACTCGGCCAGTGAGAATACTTTAAAAGACGACGCTATACGGAAAGTTTCCTGCAGATCGGCGTCTTTTAAAACAATGGATATCATCCCTCCAAAATCGCGCATTTGTTTTTTAGCCACTTCGTGGTTTGGCGAGTCCGGGAAACCCGGCCAGTATATTTTTTCTACTCGTGGATGATCTTTCAGAAATTCGGCTACCTGCCTGCCGTTCTCGCAATGCGCTTTCATACGCAGGTGCAGGGTTTTAATACCACGTAACACCAGGAAGCTGTCCATAGGGCCCGGTGTGGCGCCGCAAGCATTGTAAATGAACCACAATTGCTTGTACAATTCTTCGTCGTTCATCATCAAAGCGCCCATTACCACATCGCTGTGACCGCCAATATATTTGGTTACGGAGTGCATCACAATGTCGGCACCCATATCAATGGGGTTTTGCAGGTATGGCGACGCGAAAGTGTTATCCACCACAAAAAGCAAATTACTTGCCTTGGCTATCTTACCTACCGCTTCAATATCCACCACCTGCATGGTGGGGTTTGTTGGTGTTTCTATCCAAACCAAGCGTGTTTTATCATTGATGTATTCTTTGATGATCTCCGGATCCTTCAGATCAAGGAAATGGAACTTGATGCCGTAATTAGCATAAACCTTGGTAAATATACGGTATGAGCCACCATACAGGTCATTACCGGTGATCACTTCGTCGCCGGGCTTAAGCAACTTCATTACAGCGTCAGTAGCACCCATACCGCTGGAGAACGCTAAACCATATTTAGCATTTTCAAGCGTGGCAAGGCAATCTTCCAAAGCCTTGCGGGTTGGGTTGGTACCACGAGAGTACTCATAACCTTTATTATCTCCCGGCGATTTTTGCCAGTAGGTAGAGGTTTGGTAGATCGGCGTCATTACAGCGCCGGTAGTTGGGTCGGGCTCCTGCCCTGCGTGTATTGCTTTAGTTGCGAATTTCATAGCGTGCTTTCAGCTCGGTCCATAGTCGATAGTCAATGGACCATAAAATTTAATATTTCCCAGCCATGGACTATCGACCATCGACTATGGACTAACTTAATATGCCCTTGCAAACAGCACCCGCTGTGTCGAAGGTTTGCCCGTTCTGATACAAGTGCCTTGCTCCTGCTTATTGTTCAAAGGTATACAACGTATTGTAGCCTTAGTTTCATCTTTTATCAGTTGCTCGGTTTCGGCAGTGCCATCCCAATGGGCGGAAAGGAAGCCGGGCTTCTCATCTAATAAACGTTTAAACTCTTCGTAATCGTTTACCTCTGTTGTATTTTCTGTACGGAAATCTGCCGCCTTGTTGTAAATATTGGCTTGTATCTCCTCCAGCAAAGCCTCAATTTTAGCAGCCAGGCCTTCCTGGGCAACGGTTTCCTTGGTTTTAGTATCACGGCGGGCCAGCTCAACGGTTCCGTTCTGCATATCACGGCTGCCTATGGCTACACGTACCGGTACACCCTTTAATTCGTACTCGGCAAACTTAGCTCCCGGGCGATGCGTATCGCGGTTATCAAATTTGATGGAAATACCTTTAGCCACCAGTTCTTTTTTAAGCGCGTTTACGAAGGTGGTGATATTTGCCAACTCTTCATCGTGCTTGTATATAGGTACCACTACCACTTGTATTGGAGCCAGCTTTGGAGGTAATACTAACCCGGCATCATCAGAGTGCGACATGATGAGCGCGCCGATCAACCTGGTGGATACGCCCCATGAGGTAGCCCAAACATAGTCCTGCACGTTCTCTTTTGTAGTAAACTTTACATCAAATGCTTTGGCAAAGTTTTGTCCTAAAAAGTGCGATGTGCCCGCCTGGAGTGCTTTACCATCCTGCATCAATGCTTCTATACAATAAGTATCTAAAGCACCTGCAAAACGCTCGTTAGGTGTTTTGCGGCCGCGTATTACCGGCAATGCCATAAAGTTCTCAGCAAAATCTGCATATACCTCCAACATTTGTTCGGTTTCGGCTATAGCCTCCTCTGCGGTAGCATGGGCGGTATGTCCCTCCTGCCACAAAAACTCGCTTGTACGGAGAAATAAACGGGTACGCATTTCCCAGCGCATTACGTTGGCCCATTGGTTAACCAAGATAGGCAGATCGCGGTAGCTTTGGATCCAGCCGCGGTAGGTATTCCAGATAATGGTTTCTGATGTTGGGCGGATGATGAGTTCTTCTTCTAATTTTGCTTCATCATCCACAATAATATTACCATCTCCATCGTTCTTGAGCCTGTAATGTGTTACAACGGCACATTCTTTAGCGAAGCCTTCTACGTGGCTGGCCTCTTTTGAGAAAAAAGATTTAGGAATGAGCAATGGAAAATAGGCATTTACGTGCCCGGTATCCTTAAACATTTTGTCGAGCGTAGCCTGTATTTTTTCCCATATAGAATAGCCATACGGCTTAATGATCATACATCCTCTCACGGGCGAATACTCGGCCATGTCAGATTTAATTATTAAGTCGTTAAACCATTGCGAATAATCTTCGTCTTTACTGATAACACCTTTGCTCATATATTGATTTTGGAATAGAATTTGACCTTAAATTTTAACATTTAGCAGGTGCCAAATTTATAAATTTATACGTTTATTTGAACCGAACTTTTATACTCCACAAAATGAAAAGGAACCTTGTCTTCGGAATACTCATCAGCGGCGCCGTCGCGTTGAGTTCATGTTCCGTTAACCGAACCGCGTCCACAGTCAAAAACGGCGATGACATGTACTACACAAAGGCTAAAGCCGTTGAAGCGCCCGAGTATGTTGCTTACCAGCAGCAAGTGGAAAATGATCAATATAATGACGATGATGATTACTTCTATTATGATGACTATTCATCGCGCATTAACCGTTTCAGTTACTATTCGCCATTTGGCTATTACGATACCGGCTACTGGGGTTACGGCTATCCATACTATGGTAGCCGCTGGAGCTTAGGCCTTAACTATGGCTGGGGTTCTTCCTGGGCATGGAATTTAGGCTTTGGCTGGGGCGACCCTTTCGGATATGGTTACGGCTGGGGTTCGCCGTGGGGTTATTCACCATGGGGCTACGGAGGTTTTTACTCACCTTACTCCTATTGGGGTACAGGTATAGGTTATGGCGGTGGTTACTGGGGTGGCTACTCTGCCTATAACCGGGGTGTTGCACGCCCATACCGCGGTAACGGCACAGCCGGTATGGGTTCTTCGGCAGCTAATTTTGGCAACAATAATGTTCGTGGCGCGTATGGCGCAAATAATGGAATTGGCTATATACCTGAACGCGGCATGCGCGGAGCAAGGGGTAATACCGGCTATTCGAGCAGCAGGCCTGCTTACAACGGTGGCGGACAAAGTTACCGCCCTGAACGTAGCGACAGGCCAACTTATCAGCCTCAGGTAGAACGTTCGGCTCCTCCTGCACAACCTGCTCCAAGCAGCTATGGCGGCGGTGGCCGTGGTTACTCCGGTGGCGGCGGCGGCGGTGGCGGCGGCAGACCTGTAAGAAACTAATTCATTTACATCAACCTTAATCATTTTATGAAACTCAGATATATTCTCAGCGTAACTGCTATAGTAGCATTTACACAAAATACCTTTGCCCAATATTCGCAGGACGCTATCAGGTTTTCTACAGGTTCGCCCGGCTCAACATCACGTATCAAAGCTGTTGGCAACGCGGGTACCGCGTTGGGTGGCGATTTGAGCAACCTAACAGGTAACCCCGCAGGTCTTGGCTTTTTTACCCGTTCAGAGCTAAGCATCACGCCTGAACTGGACGGCGCAAAAACTAATTCTACTTATTTTGGCCAGGCCAATACCGATAGTAAAAACACTTTCAATTTAGCTCATGCAGGGGTGGTTGTCTACAATCCGTTAACCAAAGCACGCGGGGCCGATAAAAATAAGGGATGGCTTAGTGTAAACTACGGCGTTGGTTTCGCACGAACTAACGATTTATATAGCAACTTCCGTTATAGTGGCAACAATAACCGCAACTCCATCACCAATTATTTTGCTGACCAGGCTAACCAGTTTGGCGATTCGCAGGGTTCATTGGGCGGCATGGCGGCAGATCAAAATCTGATAAGCCTTTACCAGGGCAATTTTACCAGTTACGCCTTACAGGGTGTTGGACAGGAGTACTACGCCGAAAGACAGGGCGGCCAATCGGCTGTTGACTTTTCATTGGGTGCCAACTACAGCAATAAGCTTTACTTAGGTTTGGCATTAAGCTTTACCGACCTGCGCTACAACGCATATAATACCTTCTACGAGGATGGTACATTAACCGTACAACAAGGCGTAAACCAACCTTACACGGCGGCTTACTCACAGGCTCAGGTTACAAGAGGTACAGGCTTCTCAGCGCGTGTAGGTGCTATTTATAAACCTGTTGAGGCTTTACGTTTAGGTTTAACGGTATCATCCCCTACGTTTTATAATATAGATGATACCTTTAGCGAAGGTTTGTCATCAAGTATTAATAAAGGTACCACCCTGCGCGATGGCTCTGGCGATTACAGCCTTAACTACAATCTGCGCACTCCGTGGAAAGTTGCAGGTGGCGCAGCGGTATTCATAAAAAATATCGGCTTTATCACCGGCGATGTGGAATATCTTGATTATTCTACCGCTCACCTGAGCAGCAATGATTCATACAATGCCGATTACCGCGATAACCCGGATATCAAAAGCCTTTACCGCTCGGCCATTAACGCGCGCATAGGTGCCGAGATAAAAGCTACCAGCTTTTTAGCTATACGTGGTGGTTACGGCATTATGGGCAGCACTAATAACGATAAGTCTATCGCCAGCGATATTAAAACCGTGAGCGGTGGTTTAGGTTTCCGTTTTGGCAGCTATTATGTAGATGCTACCTATACGCATTCATCAGGCAACCGTACTATTTATGCCTATGACTTAGGAGCATCAAGCCCGGCAGCTTATTTACGCAATTATAACAACAACGGTTATTTAACTTTAGGATACCGTTTCTAAGTAGAGATCACATACCCGATTTTAAGGTATAAGAAAGGCGATGAATTATTCATCGCCTTTTGTTTTATATTCATTGTTAACTGACGTAAGATTTACTAATCTATCATCACCAATATCCCAATCACTAAAATTTAATCTTCATTCACGAATGAACGCAGCATCCAGGTATTTTTCTCTTTAAACTGCATAAAGCGGTTTACCATATCATTAGTACCATCATCACCTGCTTCTGCAGTAATATCCAGAATAGTGCGCTCCATTTCAATAAGCGTAGCCATATCTTCAATCAGCGCTTTTACCATTTTAGTATCTTTCATACCTATGGTGTTGATCTCTTTGATGGTTGATTGGGTAACATAATCCTGAAAAGTGCTGTACGGTGGTTTACCCAAAGTAAGGATACGTTCGGCCAGTTCATCAATGGTAGTTAAAGCTTCGGTATACAATTCTTCAAATTTCAGGTGCAGGGTAAAAAAATTATTTCCCTTGATATTCCAATGGCAACCGCGCAGTTTTTGGTAGTGAATATGATAGTTAGCCAACAGATCATTAAGATGATCAACTACAGGTTTTACTTTGCTTTCTTCGAGGCTTATTTTTTCAGCGTCCATGTTTTTATAATTTATTGTTGTGATAACAGCCGCTTATGGGCTTTGTTTATCAAAGTTACTCCCATTTTAAAATATTTAGACATATTTGACGCTTAATGACAATGCTACAACCATTTGTTTCGGAAACATACAACGGCCTTATCTGGCGGCTGCAAATAGATAGTTTTAACGATATTTTAGCTTTAGAAATACGTAATGAGCAGGATAAGCAAACCAGCTTCAGTACCATTAACCTGCAAAGCGGAGAACTATATTTTAAAGACTTTACATTACCCGAGCGCTGGCTTACAGGGATCGAGGCTGCCTGGCAAAGTGTGCTGTTGCTGCATTACTATAAACATGAGGGTAGCCCCGAACATCAGTCGGTAATAGCTATTGACGCTAAAACTGGAGAAGAACTATGGGCCAACTATCGTATTGCGTTTGACCACCTCAGCAACAATGGCCTGGTAGTTTATTATGCTGGTATACAACCCCAAAAGCTCCAGCTGGTTAGCGTATCTGACGGTAAATTGCTCAGAAATTTCTCCGCTATGGAAGATAAACCTTTAAGCACCACTATCGTCATACCTGATATGCTCTCCGTTGAGGAATTACATGATGTGGGGCTTCCGTTAGTACCATACGGAAATATGGTGCATTACCTAAGCTATAATAATTACAGAATTGTATCTTTGCACGCGCTAAAAAACGGAAGGCTGCAGCAGCACCTCTATGTTTTGGATGACACCGGAATTCTTTATCACGATTTATTGAACAGTAATATACAAAAGTTACAGCCCGAGGCGTTTGTAGTACATAAAAACGTACTGATCTACGTGAAAGAAAGAGCTGGTATTGTGGCCCTGAAACTATAAGTGATACGGATAAGAATTGATTATGAGATTTAAAATACTGTTATTATCATCGGCCTTGATGGCTTTTTCCGCAAAGCTATTTGCAGGTATTATGCCTGCAGACTCTATTGGCGTTGAAAACAACAATGGTAAAAAAGTGATCTTGCATAAACTAGATCCAAAAGATAATTACTATTCATTAGGTCGTAAATATGGCGTTAACCCCAAAGTTATACAGCAGTTTAATAATAACGCGAACCTACAAATTGGGCATATTATAAAAGTACCTACCGAGCGTTCCATTGTAGAAAATGTGCCTGCTCAGCCTAAGACTGAAACACCTGCGCAGACGCAGGTTAAAGCGCCGGCGAACCCTCCTGTTGTTCCGCAACAACAAACCCCTAAAAAGGATGAGGCTAAAAACACCCCTGCAAATAACCAGCAGACGAATGTACAGACCTCGCCAACTCAACAGCCGGCAGCTTCTCAACAGCAATACAAAGTATCGGCACATGAAACTTTATACGCTATTGCCAAACGTTTTAACACCACGGTAGATGCCATTACCAGCCTAAATAAGCTTACCTCTACCAATTTAACGCCTGGCCAGGTTTTACTGGTTCCTAATGGCGTGCAGCCAGCCCAGGCGCAACAAGATGCTACTGCAACTGCCGCCACCCATACAGATACCGTAAAACAAGACAGCAGCCATTTGGCAGCTGATAGCCTTAACCGCCACATTGCTTCTAAGTACGGCTTATACGAAAAAAACGAACGCGGTGTGGCCACTTGGATCGACGATGCCAGCCTTGACGCGAACAAGCAACTCATACTACACCGCACGGCACCTATTGGTACTGTAATGCGTATTACCAACCCTATGAACGGTAAAAGCACCTTCGCCAAGGTGGTTGGCCGCTTTACAGACAGCGAATCAACCAGGGATGCCATTGTGGTAATGACAAAAAATACAGCAAAGGCCTTAGGAGCTTTAGATAAACGTTTCCAGGTAAACATCAGCTACGGCACCCCAAATGAATAAACCATATGTTATTGGCATTGCCGGCGGAAGCGGATCCGGCAAAACTTTTTTCTTGAAATGCTTTTTGGAACACTTTACACCAGATGAGGTGTGCCTGGTATCGCAGGATGATTATTATTTTCCGGTTGGCCATACCATGACCAAGGAGGAGAATAAACTCTATAATTTTGACCTCCCTTCAACCATTGATCACGAACACTTTGAAAGTGACATATTCAAGCTGTTGAACGGACAATCTTTCACCAAGGAAGAATATACATTTAACAACCCCGACGCGCCCAAAAAGCTGCTGGAGATCAAACCCGCACCTATTATTATGGTAGAAGGTTTATTTATCCTTCACTTTAAAAAAATAGCCGAGGTATTGGATATGACCATCTTTATTGACGCGGACGAAGAAGTTGCCCTGGAACGCCGTTTAAAGCGCGATTTGTTAGAACGCGGCTACTCTAATGAAGATGCCTTTTATAAATGGGTTAACCACGTAGTACCCTCCTATAAAGAGTATCTACTACCCTACCGCGAAAGCTGCGACAAAATTGTGATCAACAACACACATAATGCAGCAGATATTATCAGGGTAACCGACGAAATTTCTGAGGAGCTAAGAGAAAAGGTATTTGGAGAAGTTTAGTAATTACTGAGCTACCGAATACTACCCAATTTAATGTCATCAATCGCAGTTAAGCAGCAGATCGTAGTATTTTTTCATTAGTACCACATCGTAATTTACCAGAGAGTTATAAGCTTCGGTAACCAATTCGTTCAAAATAGAAGAGCCAAGTTGTCCCGCTCCATCCGGAATGGAATCATAGTATGCAATAAGTTCTTTAACCCTGATGATCTCGTACAGTAGCTTTTGGATAAGGTCGGTTTGCGGGCCGCCCGTTATTCCTTTTGCATTGCTCAGAAAATCGAGAGGGTCGTTATTTGTGGTAGACATTTTCAGAATCTTGGCCCCGGCGTTATTTTCAAAAACAATTATTGTTAATTAGATAAAACCAGTTGCAACATATTTTGTTTGCATTAAATTTCATTTTTTTCTAACCAAAAAAAGGCCCTCATTCTGAGGGCCTTTTAATATATTTAATTACTATTATTTGCTTTCAGCCGGTTTGTTATTCTCCGGCTTTGGCAACAAAGCTTTACGCGAAAGCTTTAGTTTACCTTGCTTGTCAATATCCAGCAGTTTCACACGAACTTCGTCGCCAACCTGGAAGATACCATCCATGCTCTCGAAACGTTTGTGATCAATCTCTGAGATGTGCAATAAGCCATCTTTACCCGGCATAATTTCAACAAATGCACCAAATGGCATAATTGATTTTACTTTACCTTCGTATATCTCGCCCACTTCCGGTTTAGCGGCAATAGCGCGGATACGGCCTAAAGCGGCATCAATAGATGCTTTATTATCGGCAAATATTTGTACGACACCCACGTTGTTAACTTCCTCGATCGAGATAGTAGCACCGGTTTCGCGTTGCATTTCCTGGATAATTTTACCACCGGGACCAATAACAGCGCCAATGTATTCTTTATCAATTTTGATAGATACGATACGTGGAGCATGTGGTTTGTAATCCTCACGAGGCGCGCTGATGGTTTTAGCCATTTCGCCAAGGATGTGTAAACGGCCGTCTTTAGCCTGGTTAAGCGCGTTGGTTAACACTTCGTATGAAAGACCTTTAATTTTAAGGTCCATCTGTACCGCAACAATACCATTTTTGGTACCGGTTACTTTAAAGTCCATATCGCCTAAGTGGTCTTCATCACCTAAAATATCAGAAAGGATAGCATATTTGGTACCCATTTCATTAGTGATCAAACCCATTGCAATACCTGAAACCGGGCTGGAAATTTTAACACCAGCATCCATCAAAGCCAATGTACCGGCACAAACCGTAGCCATTGATGATGAACCGTTTGATTCCAAAATATCTGATACGATACGAATAGTGTATGGATTTTCATCCTCAGAAGGTAATACACGTTTTAATGAACGCATAGCCAGGTTACCATGGCCGATCTCACGACGGCCTGCACCCCTGTTAGGACGAACTTCGCCGGTTGAAAAACCTGGGAAGTTGTAGTGTAACAGGAATTTTTGGTATCCGTTGATGAAAGCACCATCAATCATTTGCTCATCGTCTTTAGAACCTAAAGTAACGGTGGTTAATGATTGCGTTTCGCCACGGGTAAATATGGCAGAACCGTGTGCCGATGGAAGGTAACCAACCTCGCTCCATATTGGGCGTATCTGGGTAGTGGTACGGCCGTCAAGGCGCTTGCCTTCGTCTAATACCAGGTTACGGATAGCATCATACTCCACATCGTGGTAGTATTTTTTCGCTAATGATTTAGTGATATCATCAATTTCGCCTAAGCTCTCGATGTACTCATCGCGGATAGCTTTAAATTTAGCGGCACGCTCGTCTTTTGAAGAAGCTTCGCTTGCAGTAGCGTAAACCTTGTCGTAAGTAGCAGCGTAGATAGCTTTTTCAAGCTCATCGTTGCTGTGCTCATGGCAGTAAACACGTTTTTCGGTTTTACCGGTTTCAATGGTAAGTTCCTTTTGGGCAAGGCACTGTAGTTTGATAGCAGTATGTGCAAACTTAATAGCCTCTACCAGCTCTTCCTCCTGTATCTCGGCGCTTTCACCTTCCACCATATTGATATCGTGCTCGTTACCGGCAACAATAAACTCAAGGGTAGCATTGGCTAATTCGCTAAGGCGCGGGTTAATCACCAGTTGGCCATCAATTTTAGCAACACGTACTTCTGATATTGGTCCGTTGAAAGGGATGTCAGAAACCGCAAGCGCTGCAGATGCAGCTAAACCTGCAAGGGCATCAGGCATAATATCTTTATCTGCACTGATCAGGCTGATCATTACCTGTGTATCGGCATGATAATCTTCAGGGAACATTGGGCGCAAAGCACGGTCAACCAAACGTGAGATCAATACCTCATAGTCTGATAAACGGGCCTCGCGGCGTAAAAAACCACCCGGGATACGGCCTGTAGAGGCATATTTCTCCTGGTAGTCAACAGATAGCGGAAGGAAATCAACGCCTTCTTTTGCCTCTGGTGATGATACTACTGTAGCCAGTAACATGGTATCACCCATTTTTACTACTACAGAACCATCTGCTTGTTTGGCCAGTTTACCGGTTTCGATCTCAATGGTGCGGCCGTCACCTAAATCAATAACCTTTTTAATTACGTTTAAACTCATCTTTTTTGTGTTGTGGATTGCTTTTCATCTTCAGGAGCAACCCGATTTTTTATGTGTGTAAAATTAGATGCAAAATTAAAAAAGCCATCCAGACATGCGGACGGCTTTTTATTAAAAACTTATAAAAGTTATTTGATGATATCCCTAAGCTGTAAAGCTTTGATGATAGCACGATATCTTTCAATGTCTTTGTTGTAAAGGTATGCTAATAATGCACGGCGTTTACCTACTAATTTTTGCAGTGATAACTGGGTTGAAAAATCTTTTTTGTTGTTTTTCAAGTGACCGGTTAAATGTGCGATACGAGTGGTAAACAATGCTACCTGACCTTCGGCAGAACCTGTGTCAGTTGCGCCTTTACCATGTTTTGCAAAGATCTCAGCCTTTGCTTCTTTACTTAAATACATTACCTGAATAATATTAAAGCGTGTATAACTTTGTTAATTGTGGTGCAAAGATACGCTTTAAAATCAAAAGTAAAAATTCAAAATTCAAAAGTTTAACTTGAGCTATCTCACTATTAATCAGATAATTTTTTATTTCTGCTATCAAATTTTTGACGTTCTATTTTGTCGGAATTAACCCTTCAATATGTCATTATCAGACTGCTTTGGGTAAAACTTTCGTGATAATTTTGCTGAAGTTACGTTTTACTGCACTGCGCCGTAAAGCTTATATTTATTGACTCAAACAAAAACTATGTCAGCAGTAGCTGCCGCAAAGGACAAGGCAAATTCATTTTTCAAGGTGCTGAAACAATCACTAAAAGGCGAACATGTTGATCTTACCTCTATCAGCATCAAACGGGCTATCGTGCTTTTGGCCATCCCCATGATGCTGGAAATGGCCATGGAATCTGTTTTTGCATTGGTAGATCTTTACTTTGTAGGGCACTTGCCCAACAGCAGTCTTGCCATACAAACGGTTGGATTAACAGAATCCGTACTCACGGTAATTTATTCTTTAGCTATCGGATTAAGTATGGCAGCCACAGCCGTAGTTGCCCGTCGCATAGGCGAGAAAAATCCTGAAGCGGCATCCAAAGCTGGTATGCAAACCGTTGTAATAGCCGTAATTGTAAATGTCGTGATCAGCATAGTCGGCCTGCTGCACGGCCGGGACCTGCTATTATTAATGGGAGCATCCGCAGAAACTGCCAACCACGGGCAAACTTTTGTGCGCGTTATGATGGGCGGCAGTGTTATTATCGTTTTGCTTTTTTTGATCAATGGTATCTTCCGCGGGGCGGGCAATGCAGCCATTGCTATGCGCAGCCTATGGATAGCTAATATAGCTAACATTATCCTTTGCCCTATTTTTATCAGAGGCTTGGGGCCAATTCCCGCTTTTGGTTTAACAGGGGCGGCCATAGCTACTACCGTTGGCCGTAGTTTAGGGGTATTGTACCAGGTTTACAATTTATTTAATAATAAAAACGCAATTACCATTAAG
The DNA here is from genome assembly GCF_002288635.1 of Mucilaginibacter sp. MD40. Taxonomy (GTDB): domain Bacteria; phylum Bacteroidota; class Bacteroidia; order Sphingobacteriales; family Sphingobacteriaceae; genus Mucilaginibacter. Next base: position 3,264,292 of record NZ_NRSW01000001.1, read on the forward strand.
TTAAGTTACCTGATGCCGGATTGGGAGCAGATAAAAGCCATTATTAAAGTGGCGGCGCCGGGGATATTGCAATTTATTATAGCCAGTTGCAGCTGGATATTTTTGGCTGAACTTGTAGCTACCACAGGCGGCGACAAAGGATCGGCAGGTTACCAGACCGCGCTGAGGTTAATGATGTTTTTTATGCTGCCTGCCTGGGGCTTAAGCAATGCTGCCGCCACGCTTGTTGGCCAAAATCTTGGTGCAGGGCGGGTTGACCGAGCCGAGCGATCTGTTTTTCAAACCATCAGGTATACGGCAGTTTTCCTGGGCATAGTAACCGTTTTATTTCTCACCTGCGGGCATTTGTTTGCATCCTTTTTCACTGAGGACGAACAAGTGAAAAGCGTTGCTGCAAAAGCGTTAAAGATCATTAGCGGAGCATTCATCATTTACGGCATGGGCATGGTTTTCACCAGCGCGTTCAATGGCGCAGGCGACACCTGGACACCCACCAAGATCAACTTCTTTACGTTTTGGCTTTTCCAAATACCGCTCGCTTATCTGCTGGCTAAGTATTTCGCCATGGGCCCGACGGGAGTTTTTATATCCCTGCCTGTTTCAGAGATCGGTTTAACTATTGCTGCCTATGTGCTGTTCAAAAAAGGGAAATGGAAAACTAAGCAGGTTTGATGATGTGCAGATGTGCAGATGTGCAGATGTGCAGATGTGCAGATGTGCAGATGTGCAGATGTGCAGATAAGTTAATTTTTTTGATGATTGATTTGTTTCAGTATAAAACAAGAAAAGCAGCCAAGTTCATCGATGAAACAATAACTCCCGATTTTACTTTTTACTTTTGACTTTTAACTTTTTGAATTAATGCCATACAGCACATTTGAAACCGAACACCGTGTACGCCCCGATGATATAGATATGTTTCAGCACGTGCATAACAGCCGCTACTTTGATTATGTATTGGCCGCACGCTACGAGCAAATGGACCGCTTTTATGGCATGAGCATGGAAAAGTTTATGGAGCGCGGCTTTGGCTGGGTGGTACGCACCGCCCATGTTGATTATAAACGCGCCCTTACAATGGGCGAATACTTTACCGTACGTACTGGCATAGAAAGCATTAACGATAAAGGCTGCCGGGTAGCTTTTACCCTAACCAGCAAAAATACCGGCAAGGTATGCTGCGATGGTTATTTTGATTATGTGATGATTGACATGGCTACCGGCCGCGGCACCAAAGTACCCGAAGATGTGATTGCACATTACGGGATTTAATTGGCTACTTATTAACTTCCGGCGTTATAAAATGAAGTTTCCTGTCTCGATAATTTTCGAAAGAAAATTGAATATCACCTTAAATGATGAAAATATTCCTGAGATATTGGAGTATATAAAAACGGAGATTATAAAACGAAAAGCGAATAATGTTTTGATAGAAGGCGACACTATTTCCTACGAAGGATCTACATCTTCTGCAAGACATGATCTATTTGAATATATTGTAGGCAAATTCAGCATTTGTTATCACAATTCGGAATGGCGCCTGCGGTATCGGATCAATTTAAGCAAGCTTTTTAAAGTCGGACTTATCTTGTCAATGGCTTTAACCCTATTTATTATAATTAGCGATGGATGGGAATTTTGGTGGATAGGTATTCTCGTATTTATATGGCCCGTGGGAGCTGGTTGGGTAACCGAAAATATCAGGCATGGTACGTTAGCATCAGATTTGGCTGAAGGTATTGATGGATTAATAGGTTGGAAAAAGCCAGAACCTGAAGAAAAAGACGAAAGCCTTAAAAGCTGGTTTTGAAACGATTAAGCTCACTTGTAAGTATTTATTGCACTTATTTAATTTAAGCCTAATCAAAAATCAACTGCGTACCGTGTAGATACCCTCAAATAAGGGTAGCGCTTGTTCACATCGGGGTGGTCGTCATACTTGCCTCTCAGGAAAAAATAGCCGGGCTCGGCAGCGAGCGATATCTTCTTACTGAACGCGTACCTGAACTCGCTGGTAACCGTATGCAGAAAATAATGAGATTTATTACCATTAACCGTATACAGCCATCCTCCGCGATAGTCAATACTGGCAAAAAGCCTGTCCATAATATTTAATCCTGCTCCGCCATTGATACCAAAGCCGGAGGTGTAATCATAATTACGTCCCCTGGCCATGTACGTATTAGGCACAGCTGCCAATAGTATAGGGCCGGTACCGATATTAGTATTTAAGGTGATTTTCTTGCTCAAATCGAAAGTGGAATACAAATTTGCTTTAACACTCTGCGCCCCGTAAAAGAAAGCCTCATTGCTGATATAATCATAATTCGCAGAAAGAATCACGAGATGTTTCAGGTCGCGGTTTGATTCTATCTCCCAACCCGCGAGTGAGCCGTATACACTCAGTAAGTTCACCATGGAGCTATCGTCCTGCCCCAGTTCCACATTAATGAAGATATTACTGAATGGTGTTTTGTAATCCTTGTAACGGCTACCGTACATCAGTTTGGCACGGCCAAATAAACCGGTTTTGCCCTTTCCTGATCCATTCCCCGTAATACTGCTAAAACGACGCACACCAAGGTCAAACTCCGCGGATACCTGTGTAGAATCGCGGTCCTTAGGGTTGCCGTATACTTTACCCCATTTACCATCCAACAGGCGGTTAAGGCCGTTCATGGGGTTAGCCAGAAAAGCCGCGACCTCTTCCATTTGCCTGCCAAAACCACTGTGCCGGTTGTTTACAATTTTGTTGGACAGGCGATAGCTCATTTCGCCCAGCACTACACCACCAAAACTGGTGTTAATGAAATCATTGGGAGATGGGCGCTCATTTTCACCAAAAGTTTCCCAAAAATAACTGCCTGCCACCGATGCCGGGGCAGATTGCCAAAAGCTGTAGCCGTTACTTCTGAAAGCGCTAAAGTATAAGCTCCCCTGGTAAGGGTGCCCAAACTGGTTAGTACGGAATATATCCTTATCCCACTGCCAGCTGCCCGGGTTAAGGTTTCGCCAAATAGTGGCACCAGTTACGTTTGAATAAGGCGCATGCGCAATAAATTTACCGTAACTAAACGGTATAACCTGCGCCAGCCCCCATTCGGCAGCTGCCCTACCAAAACGTTTGGTATCAGGGGGTACTGGGCCAAAAAATGGGGTGTGTTTTTTTGCCGGCTTGGGTACAGAATCAACCAGGAGTTTTTGCGCATCCTGGGCGGTTTGCGAAAAAGCCACACCCGGTAAAATTAAACCGGCAACAATAATAAACGGGCGTAAACGGCTGAGTAAAAATTTCAATATATCTGCATTTAAGGTTAAGCCGGCAATAAATTATATTGCCTTAATAATATCATAACCTATAATCGTAAATCGCCTTAAATGGTTTTTAATATTTATTAATAATATCACTCTTTTTCGGCGTAATCAGCGTATATATTGGTGAGATATCGTTCGGTATAAATAACCTTATTATAATACGTGCCATTTGTTTTAAGGGGCAGAAAACAAAAGTTTTAAATTAAATTTTTATCCTAAAACACAACGTATTGGGGTAATAACATAGATTTTTATATTTTTGAGAACAAGGAAATCAATCACCGCTTCATTTTGGACCCATCAGAAAGCACGTTTAGGGACATTGTAAACTTGTCGCCTTTCCCCGTATATGTATGCACCGGCGATAACATGATCGTTTCTGTTGCTAATGATGCTACGTTAAAAGCATGGGACAGAGATAGCTCCGTCATAGGCATGCCGTTCGCGGAGGCTTTACCAGAACTGCACGACCAGCCTTTTCTGGGTTACTTACAACAGGTTTACAGAACAGGGATACCCTATAATAGCGATATTTCACGGGTTGATATTTTAAATGCGGGCGTCATACAAACCGTTTACTACAAGTTTACTTATCTGCCCATGCGTAACCAGGCCGGTGAGATATACGGTGTTGCCGCTTTTAACACAGAAGTAACCGAGCTGGAACGTGCCAAACAACAAGCGGAAGAAAGCCGTATGATCTTGTATAACCTGGTACGCCAGGCACCTGTTGGTATTTGCATTATACGCTCTGGCGATCTCGTTGTGGATGAGGTGAATGAATCGTACCTGGAACTGGTTGGTAAAAAACGAATCGAATTAGATAACCGCAACATATGGGAGGCCATACCCGAAGCCAAAGCGTATTACGCCCCTATAATGGATAATGTAATTGCCACAGGCGAACCCTTTGTAGCTAAAGAGGCTGAGGTGCTGCTGATCCGTAACGGAAACCCTGAAACTGTTTTTGTTGATTTTGTTTATGAGCCTATCCGATATTTTGATGGCAGCATCAACGCGATAATGGTTATTGCCATAGATGTTACCGACAAAGTAATTGCCCGTCGCAATATTGAGGATATAGAGGAACGTAGCAGGCTGGCTATTGATGCCGCGGAAATAGGAACGTTCGACCTTAATCTATCAGACGAAACCACCATAACCTCAGACAGGTTCAACCACATATTTGGCTTTGACCAGCCTGTACCGCACAAACGGCTACTGGATACTTTCCATCCCGACGATTTACAGATCAGGCATAATGCACATGCCGAAGCGCTAAAAACAGGTAAATTATATTACGAGGCCCGTATTATACATACTGATGACAGCCTGCACTGGATACGTATACAGGGGAAAGTATTTTATAATAAAAAGGAAGAACCCGTGCGCATGCTGGGCACTGTACTGGATATTACCGAATTTAAACGCCTCCAGCAGCAAAAAGACGACTTTATAAGCGTAGCCAGCCACGAGCTAAAAACACCGATGACCTCTATAAAGGCTTCGATACAAATACTGGATAAACTGATAAAAAGCAATAACAACCCCGATAAGGTTACCGCTTTTATTGAAAAGGCCAATACCAGCCTCAATAAAATGCAGCACCTGGTAGAGAGTTTACTCAATGTATCACGCATAAGTGCCGGGCAGTTAGAACTAAATTATTCTACATTTAACGTTGCCGCCATGATCAATGAATGCTGCGATTATGTAAGGGCAGCAGGCGACCATGACATTGTAATAACCGGCGATAACAACCTCGAGGCTTTTGCTGATAAACAAAAAACAGAACAGGTGTTGGTTAACTTCATCAACAACGCCGTTAAGTACGCGCCTGATGCTAAAAAGATCAATATTAATTTTAGCGCACGGGCCGGAGCTGTGAAAATTGCCGTACAAGATTTTGGTGAAGGTATACCTGCTGATAAAATACCCCACTTGTTTGAACGCTATTACCGTGTAGATTCATCTGGCGTGCAATACTCCGGGTTGGGCCTCGGGCTTTACATTTGCGCCGAAATTGTAGAGCGGCATGGCGGCAAAATTGGTGTTAACAGCCAGCTTGGCCAGGGCAGCACCTTTTGGTTTACTTTACCGGCTCCCCGCTAAGGTTAATTCCATATGCCATTTAGTGCCGTAAAAATATACGGCTGCCCGTCTGTCACCATAATAGTGTGTTCATGCTGTGCCACATAGCCGCCCTTATTACCTGTAAGCGTCCATCCATCAGCACCGGTATTGGCAATAGTGGAACGTGTTGAAATAAAGGTTTCGATAGCTACTACGGAGTTTTTCCTGAACCTGGTGGTGTTGAACCTATCGGGATAATTAGCAATTTCGTGTGGCTCTTCGTGCAAACTGCGGCCTATGCCATGCCCGGTGAGATTTTTGATCACCGTATATCCGGCCTTTTTCGCTTCATTTTCAATCAATCCGCCTATCTCTGATATTCTAACACCGCCTTTTATATTACTAATGGCCTTTTTAAGAATAGCCTTAGAAGCATTTACCAATTTATTGTGCCCATGCACATCCTCCCCTAAAACAAATGAGCCACCATTATCAGACCAATAGCCGTTCAGTTCTGCTGATACATCTACATTTATTAAGTCGCCTTCCTGTAAGATGGTCTTGTCAGACGGGATGCCGTGCGCTACTTCGTTATTTACGCTTATACAGGTATAACCCGGAAATTTGTAGGTGAGGAAAGGAGCCGAATTAGCGCCGAGCTTGTTGAGTATGGCCGCGCCAAAATCATCCAGTTGTTTGGTAGTTATCCCCGGCCTGGCATACTCGCGCATTTCTTTAAGCGTAATAGCCACGGCATCACTTATTTTTTGCATTCCTGCACGCTCTTCATCAGTTGATATTGACATTTGATATGGGTTTATGCAAAAATACAAGTTTAAAAATCATACCTGTATTATTACATTAAGCTCACACTAATATGGTGAATGTATGACAGGGTATCTGCACTGTTGATTTAAATTTGTGAGATATGCCGAAAAAATTACTACTCCCCATCATATTATTATTTATAAGTACCGGCGCATTCTCGCAAACTGATTGGGTGCTCAAGTCAAATACTGATGGTATTAAGGTTTACACAGCCCATGTACCCGAATCTAAATTTAAAGCATTAAGAGTTGAATGTACTTTTGATGCTACTCCTGCACAATTGGTTAGCGTACTGCTTGATGTGAATACCTGTACAGAATGGGTTTTTCATACTAAATCCATTAAGCTACTTAAAAAACCGGCGGATAATGAGGTATACTATTACTCTGAAGTGAGCCTGCCCTGGCCCGCAGCCAACCGCGACTTTGTAGCACATTTAACCGCCACTCAAAACCCCGAAACAGGAGTTATAACTGTAGACGGACCTGCTGTAAACGGTATGGAACCACTCAAAGATGGCATTGTGAGGGTAACCGAATCAAAAGGAAAATGGGTAATAACGCCTGTTGGCCACCATGAAGTTAAGGTAGAATATACCCTGCATGTAAACCCGGCGGGCAGCCTTCCTGCGTGGCTGGTTAACCTGTTTGCTACAGACGGGCCTATGCAAAGTTTTAAAGGATTAAGGCAGCAGCTAAAAAAACCGCAATACCGTAACGCGACCCTGGCTTTTATAAAAAATTAGGCTTCTCACACGTTTTCAATTTTCCTGATCACACGGGCCGGGTTGCCTACAACCAGTGAATCATCTGGTATGTCGCGCGTTACTACTGAGCCCGCTCCTATCACGCAACGGTTACCTATGGTTACCCCCGGGCAAATAATAGCGCCTCCCCCTATCCAGCAATCGTCGCCAATGGTTACGGGTTTGCCATTCTCCTTACTGCGCCGTAAAACAGCACCCAACGGATGTGTAGCCGTATACACTTGCACTGCAGGGGCGAAAAATACATTACTACCGATTTTCACCTCGCAGACATCAAGCACCACGCAATGCACATTAAAATACACATTATCGCCGGTGATGATATTATACCCGTAATCAGCATGAAATGGTGGTTCTATATAAATGTTCTTACCAGCTTTTGGCAACAGCTTTGCCAAAAGCTTATCCGTTTCTTCGCCGGTAACAAAATGGTCTACATTTAGCTGCTTTAATAATTGTTTACAGTGTTTGCGTTCGGCTGCTAATACAGGGTCATTAGCGAGGTAGTATTCGCCGGCTATCATTTTTTCTTTTTCGGTCATGGTAGTAAATAGAGTTCAATATAAACAAAATTTACTACCTGAAATGCGGAATGTTTTTACGTAACGCTTGTGATAATCACTATCCAAAAGGGGTTCTCCCACGCATTTACTATTGTGGCTAAGCATAAGCTCTTATTGGTTTGTATTTAACAAAAAAAGGCGGACAACCTACTCGATCATCCGCCCGGTATTAATTAAAACAATAAGACTTACAGTGTAGCCATATCAATTACAAAACGGTAGCGTACGTCGCCTTTTTCCATGCGCTCGTATGATGCTGTGATGTCTTTAATATCAATTAGTTCAATATCTGAAACAATGTTATGCTCGGCACAAAAATCAAGCATTTCCTGAGTTTCTTTTATGCCGCCAATGCCCGAACCGGCAACACTCTTGCGGCCGCCGATCAATGAAAATGGATGGATAGCATACGGTTTTGATGGTACGCCCACGCACATCATTACACCATTTGTTTTTAGCAAGCCCAGGTACGCGTTCATATCATGCTCGGCAGATACCGTATCCAGGATAAAATCAAAACTGCCCTGCGCGGCCTTCATTTGTTCAGGATCTTTAGTTACCACAAAGTGATGAGCCCCCAGTTTCTTGGCATCTTCCTCTTTTGAGGGAGAGGTACTTAAAACGGTTACTTCAGCACCAAATGCTACACCAAATTTTACACCCATGTGGCCTAAACCTCCCAAGCCCAGAACGGCAAGTTTGTGGCCTTTACCCACTTTCCAGTGCCTTAAAGGCGAATAGGTAGTAATACCTGCGCACAGCAAAGGCGCAGTAGCGGCAAGGTCCAGCTTGTCTGATATATGCAGTACAAATTCTTCGCGTACAACTATGGTATTAGAATAACCACCATAGGTTGGGCGTGAGCCATCGCGCTCCATACTGTTGTAGGTTTGCGTATTTCCTTCCAGGCAGTACTGTTCCAGCCCTTCTTTACAGTTTTCACAAACCTGGCAAGAGTCAACCATACATCCGGTACCTGCAAGGTCGCCAACTTTAAATTTTGTTACATGGTCACCTACCTTAACAACACGGCCCACTATCTCATGGCCCGGCACCATCGGGAATATACCCTCAAACCAGTCGTTCTTTATCTGGTGAAGATCCGAATGGCAAACACCGCAGTATAATATATCAAACTGTACATCATGCGGGCCTACTTCGCGGCGCTCAAAATCCCAGGGTGCAAGATCGGTTTTCGGGTCTTGTGCAGCCCATCCTTTTGCTTGAATCATAATAAATTTTGTTTATTTTAATGAGTTTTTTCGTAACACTATTTAGCACAAATTTAAACTGTGCGAAGTTAAGAAACAGTAATAAGCAGTGGTTTGTTTATAAAGGTATTGTAACTTTTATGCCATTTCTTTGGCAAAACCAGTTGTGGTACCCACACTTCTCCAGCTTTCCAGATCCTTGGTCACAGCGCCCATTTTCTGGTAGGCCAGGTCGTAAGCGTCCTGTCCCAGAAACAAATGTACCGGCGCGTTCTCTGCTTCGGCAACTGTTATCATGGCGTTTGCCGCTTTTTCAGGATCGCCCGGTTGGTTACCGTTGATCTGGTTTTGGTGCGCAGCCTGTATCTCACGTACTTCGGCATAAGCGGCCAACTCATTTTGAGGTGTACTTAATGAATCTGCCGCCAGGAAATTAGTACGGAAATAACCGGGCGAAACCACAGTTGCCTTAATACCAAAACCTTTTATCTCTGCCGCTAATGACTCGGTAAAACCATGCACCGCAAATTTAGTAGCGCAGTAGATGCCAAAGCCAGGGAAACTGCCCGTAAAACCGCCAATAGAAGCGATGTTAAATATATGCCCGGAACCCTGCTTACGCAAATGAGGCATTACCGAACGGATCACGTTGAGCGATCCGAATACGTTTACATCAAAATTTTGTCGGGCTTCGGCATCTGTTAATTCCTCCAGGCTGCCCGCAAGTCCATAGCCGGCGTTGTTCACGACCACATCCACACTACCGAAATGGCCTATTGTTTTAGTGATAGCTTCTGCCACGCTTGCCTCGTTTTGCAGATCCATCGCCAGAGGTAGAAAATTGGAGTGCGCACCAACAGCCTCCTCCAACTGGTTTAAAGAACGTGATGTTGCCGCCACCGAATATCCTTTTTCAAGTAATTGTTTTACCAGTGTAAGCCCCAAACCTTTTGAGGCCCCGGTTACAAACCAAACTTTATTGCTTTCCATAGTTATTGTTTATTAAAAGTGAATAATTAAGCGCTGTAAGCCATTGAGCGGCTCAGCTCTTCGTTGAGTTTAAATTCTTTTTCCATCCTGTCCAGCTTGCTCATGGCCCGGTCATACGCGTCAGAGCCGAGTAAAAGATATAATGGTGGGTTCTCTTCCCCAACCACATCTATAATGGCTTTAGCCGCTTTTTCGGGGTCGCCGGGCTGTTGGCCATTCATGTTAAGGTAACGGGCATGCGCCTCGCGCACTTCACGATATTCGTTAATAGGGTTTTCGGCAATCACCAGCGACTCCTTGCTCAGGAAACTGGTACGGAACGCTCCCGGCGCAACAACGGTTACTTTTACGCCAAATGCCCGCACATCATCAGCCAGCACTTCTGACAAACCAACAACCGAAAATTTGGCAGCCGCGTAAACTGCCCAGCCGCTTACACCAGTGATACCTGCAATAGATGCGATGTTGATGATATGGCCCGACTGCTGTGCACGCATAATAGGCATTACCTTACGGATAACGTTAATGGTACCAAATACATTTACATCAAAACTATCGCGGGTTTCGCGGTCGGTAAGTTCTTCTATGCTGCCGCCAATACCGTAACCGGCGTTATTGATCACTACATCAACAGAGCCGAATTGGTGATGAGCCGCCGTTACAGCAGCAGCAACACTATCTTCATTAGTGAGATCAACCTGCAGAGGCAAAAAGTTTTCTCCGGGGTTTCCGACTGCCGCTATGAGTTCAGTAAGGTTTCTGGAGGTAGCAACCACATGCTCACCGGCTATCAACAACTGCCTAACAAGGCATAAACCAAACCCCTTCGAAGCACCTGTAATTAACCATGTTTTTTTGCTTTCCATCATAATTTGTGATTTTTAATAGCACAAAATTATGGTTGAAACAGGCCGTACCGTTTGCGTCAATCAAACCAATACTTACAAAATTCAAACAATCCTGAAAGAAGTAGGCGTTGTTTTAGTTCGCTTTTTAAAGAAATTATTAAAATGCGCCGGCTCATCAAAACCCAGGCTGTAACTTATCTCAGATACATTCCAGTTGGTATGCCTCAATAAAGCCTTGGCTTCGGTTATCAGCCGTTCCGTAATATGGTGAGTAGTGGTTTTGCCTGTGGTTTGGCGTATAGCACGATTAAGGTGGTTCACATGCACAGAAAGCTGCTCTGCAAAATCCTTAGCCGAGCGCAGGTTAAACCGCTGCGAAGGGGTTTCAATAGGAAATTGCCGCTCCAGCAACTCAGTGAACACAGCCGTGATGCGTGAATTAGCATCGGGGTGTTTATACAAAACTTCGGTGGGCTGTATCTTTAAAGCGTAATGAATCAGTTCGGTAACATAATTACGCAACAGGTCATATTTAAAACGGTAGTCGGAGTTGATTTCAGCGAGCATCTTGCCAAATATCTCTCCGGCGTTAACCCGTTGTTCATCAGTTAGCATGTAAGCCGGATGCCCGCCAAGGGTAAACATAGGCAGGTCATGAACATTACTGCGCAGGTTCTCGGTTAAAAAAGCTTCTGTAAATATGCAAAAGAAACCTTTCCGCGCTTCGCCGAACATTTCTATGGTATAAGGCACATTAGGACTAAAGAACAACAGCGTGTTCCCATCAACCTCAATACTTTTATCGGCATAATGCACAATGGTACGCCCCGCAGAAAGGCTTATTTTATAAAACTCCCGGCGGCTGTACTGTACAGGAGCAGCACCCGGCTGATGACAATCTTCAATCCGGAAAACATTAAAATGCCCGATATTCTGGCTCAGATTATCGGGCAGCCAGTTAAACTTTTGCTGATAAAATTCTTCAAGTGTTTCTGTGGTTGCCATACACAAAATTACATAATTCAAACCAAATAGAAATACCCGGCAAAGCAACCACTTTTACTGCCCCGGTATTAGGCTTTAATAGCGTCTTCTATTAGCTGTCCGTAAAATTCGATCAGATCCATACCAGCGGCACGCACTTGTTGTGGTATCAGGCTATTTGCAGATTGCCCCGGAGTGGTATTGATCTCTATAAAATAGAACTCGTTTGTGTTATCGAGCAAAATAAAATCAACCCGGCACATACCGCGGCAGTTAAGCCTTAGGTACGCTTGAGTAACAATATCAGCTATCTCGCGGATCTTTTCAGCTGGCAGGTCGGCAGGTGTTACCTCTTTAGTTATACCCGGAGTATATTTAGCCTCGTAATCAAAAAAGTCTTTCGTACTAATGATCTCTGTGGCCGGCAAAACCACAATTTTACCATTTAGCCTGGCTATACCGATGCTAAACTCGCGCCCCTTGATAAACTCTTCAATTAATATCTGGCTATCCTCTTTAAAGGCTTTTTCAATAGCATCATGCAGGCCACCTACATTATAAACCTTACTCATACCCACACTGCTGCCACCATTATTGGGTTTTACAAACAGCGGAAACTTTAAAGCGGAAGCGATGGTAGCCGTATCATGCTCATCCTTACGGTGGAGTTGTACTGATTTGGCCGTATGTAAACCATGTATACCATTTACAATCGCTTTAGTGTAAGCCTTATTCATCGTTATAGCCGATGTGGTTGAATCGCAGGTATTATATGGTATACCTATCATATCCAGGTAGCCTTGTAGTTTGCCATCCTCGCCAGGGGTACCGTGTACCGTAATAAAAGCAAAGTCAAACTTCACCTTTTCACCGTTAAGTACAAGACTAAAATCGTTCTTATCAACATTAACAACTTCGTGGCCATTGTGGTAAACCCAGCTATCCTTATTAATAAGAATAGTATATACTTTATACTTACTGGCGTCTAAACTGTTGGCTATATTTTTAGCACTGTTGATAGAAACTTCGTACTCGCCGGTGTAACCGCCGGCCAAAAGGGCTACATTGATGATTTTCATGATAGCCAAATATAGCTTATTGGCGCAAATGCTAAAGCATGGTTATCAAATCGGTAATTGCTCAACATGAGTTTACCTCACTAACAAAAGGCTTTGCAAAAGCCAAAACCAATTAATACATTTATGGTGCAATCCTAAACACATGGCAATTAGAACTTTACTATTAGCCGGGGCACTTTTAGTTAGCTCCGCAAGCTTTGGGCAGCAAAAAGGCTACTATCGTACCCCTGCCCTTCACGGAAACACAGTAGTTTTTACCGCCGAAGGCGATCTGTGGAAGTATGACATCAGCAGCAAACAATGCAGCCGTTTAACCTCTGATGACGGCGTTGAATTAAACCCCGCCATATCGCCTGATGGCAAAATGGTAGCTTTTCTCGGACAATACGAGGGTAGCACAGAAATATACATAATGGACATTAACGGCGGAGTTCCCCGCCGCCTTACTTACGAGTTAACCAATGGGCAACTCATATCCGGTTGGACTAAAGACGGCAAAATATTATACCGGAGCAAAGGCAACACTGTGTTACCACAGCCACAGCTCATTAAGCTGGATCCCGCAAACTTAAAAAAGGAAACCTTGCCTCTATGGCAGGCATCATTAGGCAGCTTTGACGACGAAGGCGTACTTTACTTTACCCGCTTTCCTAACCAAGGCAGTAAGACCAAGCGATACAAAGGCGGATTAATAGAACAATTATGGAAATTTAACGGCAGGCAGGAAGCTACCAGCCTTACCGGCGATTTTGACGGTACCAGCACCAGCCCGATGTATTACAATGGCCGGGTTTATTTCCTGTCAGACCGCGACGGCACTATGAACCTGTGGTCGATAGATAAGAACGGCAAGGACCTCAAACAAAAAACTCACTCGAAAGGATGGGACCTGCAAATGCCATCGCTTGATGCGGGGCGTATAGTTTACCAAAAAGGCGCAGATATTTACCTGTATGATATTGCTGCTGATGATGAAAAGTTGCTCAATATTAATCTGGTATCAGACTTTGACCAGCGCAAGCTTAAATGGATACAAAAACCCATTAACTCCATCAGTTTCTCAAATGTTTCGCCCAAAGGCACGTATGTTGCCATTGTAAGCCGCGGCAGGTTGTTTGTATCACCCGCAAAAAGCGACCGCTGGGTGGAGATTACCCGCAAAAGCGGCATCAGAGTAAAAGATGTACATTTTATTAATGATAAAACCATAGCAGCGCTATCAGACGAGGGCGGTGAATATGAAGTGTGGAAAGTGAACGCTGATGGCAGTGGTGAAGCCCGGCCGATAACCAAAGGAAGTAAAGTCATCATTTCATCATTCGCGGTGTCACCTAACGGAAAATATATCGCATATCTTGACAAAAATGATGTATTAAGAATAGCGGAAACAGCTACCGGCGACATTAAATTTACTTATGATAAGTCTTACGGGGGCATCAACGAAATATCATGGTCGCCCAATAGTACCTTTCTCAACATATCGCAAAACCTGGAAAACCTAAATGCCCAGATCAACGTGATAGATACCCGCAGCATGAAAATGACGCCGGTTACCACTAGCAGGACCAACAGTTATAACCCGGCCTGGTCTGCCGATGGTAAATGGCTTTACTTTTTAAGCGACAGAAACCTGCATTCGGTTACACGCTCGCCTTGGGGACCAAGGCAGCCGGAACCTTACTACACTAAAACTACCAATATTTACGCCATGGCGCTGGACAGCGCCGCTAAATTTCCTTTTTTACAAACCGACTCCTGGCTTAGCGACTCGGTATTTACTACCATAGATAAACAGGGCGTGGCTAAAACCAAAAAAGTAGAAAAGAAGAAACCAGCTTTGCAGCCCGCGCAAATGTACAATTGGGATGCAGCACAGCGGCAACTGTACCAGGTACCGGTTAAAAGTGCCAATATAAATTCGCTTAGTATACTTAACGGGTACCTTTACTGGGTGGATACCGGTGATGATGGCGATGAGGGCGGCAACAAAATATACGCGCTTAAGATCACTGAAAGTAAAAAGCATGACCCTACAGAAGTAGCTAAGGGCGTACGCGATTTTACACCGTCTACAAACGGCAAAAAAATCCTGATACGGTATACCGATAAATCGCTTGCTGTTGCCGATGCTGATGGCAGCAAAGCCGATGCTGAGAAAAATAAGGTTGAATTAAATAACTGGAGTTTCGCTATTAACCCGCAGCAAGACTGGCAGGAAATGTTTAACGATGCCTGGCGCATGATGCGTGATTATTTTTACGACCGCGACCTGCACAAGGTTGATTGGGTAGCCGTGAAAAAGCAATACGAGCCTTTACTGCCACGGGTTACCGACCGCTATGAGCTGGACGACCTGTTGAGCCAGATGGTTGGAGAACTATCGGCACTGCACACTTTTGTATATGGTGGCGATAAGCGTACACCTGCCAGCAAAGTACAAACGGGTATGCTGGGCGCTTCGCTTACTAAATTAGAAAACGGTTTCCGCATCGATCATATTTACAAAGCCGACCCCGATTTTGAGAACAACTCTCCCCTTTCCCGGCCCGAGTTGAGAATAAAAGAGGGCGACGTGATCACTGAAATTAATAACGTACCATTAAAAGATGTAAACGATGTTGGCGAACTATTATCCAATAAAGTAAATATACCCGTTAAGCTCACGCTTACAGATAGGGCTAAAAAACGCTATGAGCAGGTGGTAAAACCCATCTCATCTCGCGATTTTTATGACCTGCGTTATGGCGAATGGGAGTATTCCAGGCGTTTAAAAGTTGATAGCGAAAGCAATAACGAAATTGGGTACGTACACCTGAAAGCCATGGGCGGCGAGGATATGGATGATTTTGTTAAACAGTTTTATCCCGTATTTAACCGCAAAGGTTTAGTTATTGATGTACGCCAGAACTTTGGCGGCAATATTGACAGTTGGGTACTGGAAAAATTATTACGTAAAGCCTGGATGTACTGGCAGGGCCGCACCGGAGGGCCTACCTGGAATATGCAATACGCTTTCAGGGGACATATGGTGTTACTTTGCGACCAGCAAACCGCCTCAGATGGCGAAGCCGTATCTGAGGGTTTCAGGAGGCTTGGCTTAGGCAAGGTAATAGGCATGCGTACATGGGGCGGCGAGATATGGTTATCGTCAGATAACAAACTGGTTGATGATGGTATAGCCACCGCTGCAGAAACAGGCGTTTTTGGCCCGGAGGGTAAATGGCTTATTGAAGGCCGCGGTGTTGAGCCGGATATTGAGGTAGATAACCTTCCTTACGAAAGCTTTAAAGGAAAAGACGCGCAGTTAGATGCCGCGATAAAATATCTTCAGCAACAAATAAAGGAACATCCTATTGTAAACCCTGTATCGCCACAGCACCCGGATAAATCATTTAAATACCAGTAAGCCACAAGCTGCGGAACAAGTCGGGTAATTAAACTACTTGTTCCGCAGATAATAATATCATCACCTAAGCAAAAACGCCCCATCGGTACCGCCTGCAGGTGCAATTGCCAAATCAAATTGTTATGTTTGACCCAGAAATTTCTTAACCATAAGCATGAGTAATTTTTGGGAATATTTAAAAACCAGGCAATTCAGGAACACCATACTTTTAGTAATAGCTACTACTATTGGTATTGTGTTGATCGCTTTTTTTAGCCTTAGTTATTATACCCGCCATGGCGAAGGCATACCTGTGCCGAAATTAAAAGGGCTTGACGTGAACAAAGCCATGGAAACACTTAAAGAGCAAGGCTTTAATTATAAAATAGATTCGGTTTTTGTGCCCGACCAGGCACCGGGTACCATTGTTGAACAGGACCCTGACGCTGGCACCAATGTAAAGGAAAACCGCACCATATACCTCACTATGGTTACTCAGCAGGCGCCAAATGTATCGCTGCCTGATATTATTACCGAGCAAAGCATCTACCGCGAAGCTGTGGCGGTATTATCTAACAGTGGCTTAAAGGTAGGCGATACTTCGTATGTATCAGACATTGCCCGTGACCGGGTACTGGAAGTACGCTTTGGCGGACAGGTAATAAAGCCTGGGACTAAAATACCTAAAGGATCACGAGTGGATCTGGTATTGGGTAACGGTGAGGGTGCAAGCGAGGTAGATATACCAGAACTGGTTAATCTTGACCTTGACGCGGCTAAATTCGCTATTCGCGGTGCTAAACTAACCGTAGGTACCATTACATATGAAGGAGCCATAACCGATTCGGCTAATGTGGTTGTAGTTTCACAATCGCCCATGAAAACTGATTCACTGAGCAAAACCAGTATTGGCACCCGTATTAATTTAACCGTAAAACAAGGCCAGCCTACTGATGTGCCAAATTAATGCCGGCCAGCTAAACGAATTACTCAACAATGGCACACCTATAAACTTACTGGATGTGCGTGAGGCTATTGAATTTAATACCTTTAACATAGGGGGTGTTAATATACCGGTTAACCGTTTGGCAGCCAATATCAATAAGTTAAGTTACAACAAAACCGACCAGATCATCGTTATTTGCAGTGCAGGTATACGCAGTAAAACCGCACAGGAAATCTTAACAGAAAATGGCTTCAAAAACGTTTTGAACCTGAAAGGCGGCCTATTGGCACTGCAAAAATTAAAACAGATTTAAAAAACTCCTACTATATCATATGAAAAAATTTTGGATAGCACTGGCAGTAATCATTGTGCTTTCGCTATTAGGTACCGGCGTATTTTATTACCTGCGCTTTTTTGGTCCTAACGTTACGGATAAGCAGCAATACTTGTATATAAAAACCGGTTCAAACTTTGATGATGTGTACAAAACTATTAGCAGCGAGGGCATTGTAAACGATACCACATCTTTTCTGCAGGCTGCACATAGCATGAAATATCTGAATGTTAAGCCCGGTAAATACCGCCTTAAACCAGGTATGAGTAACCGTAACTTTATTAACATGCTAAAATCGGGCAACCAGGAGCCGGTTAATTTTTCGTTCCATAACATCAGGCTAAAAGAACAATTTGCAGGATTAGTAGGCAAAAACCTTGAACCTGATTCAGCATCTATGCTGCGCCTGCTTGATTCGGCAAAGTTTGCTGAACAATATGGCCTTACCATCGATAATATTTACACAGTATTTATACCCAACACTTATCAGATCTATTGGAACACTACGCCCGAAAAGCTTTTTAAACGCTTGTATGCTAACTATGAAAAGTTCTGGACGCCCGAACGTAAACAGAAGGCAGCTGCGTTAAACCTAAGTCCGCAGCAAGTTTCTATACTGGCCTCTATTGTTGATGCCGAAGCTCTGCATGACGATGAAATGCCTACCATTGCAGGCTTGTACCTTAACCGCCTTAATAAAGGGATGAAACTACAATCAGACCCAACCGTAATTTTCGCTACAAAGGATTTTACCATTAAGCGGGTACTTAACCGCGACTTGCTTACGAACTCGCCTTACAATACTTATATGTACAAAGGTTTGCCTCCAGGCCCTATCATGATGCCATCAGTTGCAGCCATTAACGCGGTGTTAGATCATAAAAGTACCGATTACCTGTATATGTGCGCAAAGGCTGATTTCAGCGGCTATCATGCTTTTGCTACCAACGAGGCCGAACATAAAATTAATGCGAAAGCATTTCAGCAGGCACTTAACGAAAGGAATATCAAACGCTAATGTTCCAGAACGCTACTAAACTACGTGTCCGTTATGGTGAAACAGACCAGATGGGCTATATGTACTATGGTAACTACGCCGAATTTTTTGAGGTAGGCCGTGTGGAAATGCTGCGTAGCCTCGGTTTAACATACAGCGGCATGGAAGCGCAAGGTGTAATGATGCCTGTACTTGAAATGAAGTGCAAATATCTGAAGCCGGCACGTTACGATGAGGAGATCACCATCAACGTCATCATGGATAAAATGCCTGGCGTAAAGATCCATTTCCGCTATGAGCTTTTTAACGATAGGGATGAGTTGATACATATTGGCGAAACTCTGCTGGCGTTCATCAATATGAAAACCAACCGCCCATGCCTGCCCCCTACCGATTTTCTTGAGAAATTAAAACCATTTTTTGAGTAATTTTAAGCTTGATGAAATGGTTGCATCGCTTTTTACTGCATTTTAAATTTTACCAATACTTTACAGACTGGACTAAAACCGTATATATACCAGGTTTCAGGCCGTTGCCATTACATACGGTTTTGGTTTTCTTTGCTTCAGAAATACAGAAGTCATCACTCACTAACCGTGCTGCTGCTCTGGCATATAATTTTATGCTGGCGCTTTTTCCCTCCATCATCTTTTTGTTTACGCTGATCGCCTATATCCCGATAAAAAATTTTCAGGACTACCTGCTTAACCTTATAGAATTAATACTGCCCAATAACGCTTATAACGCGTTTGAAGCTACCATAAAGGATATTATTAAGATACAGCACGGGCAGTTATTATCTATCGGCGTGATCACCGCATTGTACTTTGCCACAAACGGCGTAAGTAACCTCATGCAGGCTTTCAATAAATCATCGTTGGTATTAGAAACACGTAGCTGGATAAAAAGACGGTTGGTGGCCATTGTACTTACCATAGTAATAAGTATTGCCCTGCTTATCGCTATCATTATTATGATAGCCGGGCAAGCGGCTATACATTATGTGCAATTGAAATTGGATAGCAAGGGCTATTTCTGGGGGCTGTTGATCGCGCTGCTGAGATGGCTTATCATATTGGTGATATTCTTCGTCAGTATTAGCATCCTGTATAGGTACGGGCCGGCCAACAAAAACCGATGGAAATTTGTAAACCCGGGGTCTATACTGGCTACCTCTCTGGCTATACTTACATCTATAGCATTTACCTACTATACGAACAACTTCTCATCATACAACACTGTTTATGGAGCAATTGGTACGCTGATAGTAGTAATGATATGGCTATATCTCAATTCACTCGTTTTGCTTATCGGGTTTGAGTTAAACGCGTCTGTCGACCTTTCTAAGCGCACAATTCGTATAGCGAAACCCCGTTACAACACCTTTAAAGCCCAAAAAAACAGCCAAAATCAATAATAATAATTTGGCTTTCAGTAGCTTACAATTATTTTAAAAAAAGTTAACATCAAATTTGCCAATTCGCCCCGGATTTGTACTTTTGTCCCCGGAGAGATGGCAGAGTGGTCGATTGCGGCGGTCTTGAAAACCGTTGACTGTTAAAGGTCCGGGGGTTCGAATCCCTCTCTCTCCGCTGAAAGAATTAGAATATTAAAAAGGCTCAATCATCCGATTTGAGCCTTTTTCATTTATCCATATTTACCGTGGGTCGCAGATCCAAACCTGCGAGAAATTAACGTAATCTCCTTTATAAAGCGTAATGGTATTTTCGGCTATCCAGTACCCAAACTGGTCTTTGAGGGCTGAGTAATTAAAGTTTTTGATGTCTTCTGCTCTTTGGCCGGTATAGATCACCATTGCCTTATGCGCATTAAACGGACTAACCCATGAAGTAACAACTTGTAAGTGCCCACCCTTAATTATTTTATTGGTCAGAACACTATCTTTTAAAATAGTGATAGGCAGCTTGTTTAAGTATCTTCCAATCATAGAGTTACCGGAGCGAGTTCCAAAAAGGACAATATCACTATTGGTCAGGTCCATTTTTAGCGCGTCCTCATCTGTTATAATTGGGCTTTCCCTCGAAATCATATCACGGTACTGTTTAACCCAGTCAAGCATTTTCGCCTGTATTTGTTTATCCGGCTCATGAGTACTAACAATAAAATAGGTTGTGCTGTCATGCGCAAACTCATAGGGTTTAGGTATTTTCAAAATATCCGGTTTGCGAATGTTCGCAACCTTTTGCTGCAAGCTTAAAATATACGAAGGAGTGATGTGGTCGAAAACGGTTAATAGATCAGGAACAAAGGTTTTAAAATGAGGATATTGGCGCCGGTGTGATTCATACCACTCAAGCCTTGCAAGTAAAGTATCCAGATAAATGAACCTTTTACCCATTTCAAACTTGTAAAAGTTCTTTTCGGTAAACGCTTTACCATAATATTGTTCCGCCATACGGATCACCACGGCCGGTACAATGGTTTCATATACAGTAGATCGCCAGGAATAATAACCTGATGCCTGCATGGCAGTTTTAATTGGCTCATAAAGGCTTACATTTTTATCCAGACGGCTTGCATAGGGGTCAATTGATGGGTTAATAAAGCCATGGCTGAATTCATGAATAATTAAGGTAAACAGTTCTATTGTAGGTGAAAATACGGGTACTTCCGCCGAAGAAGTGCTGGTAGCCACTACTGCATACAACTTAGAGTGCCCGTTTGGCAATGGGTAAGCCTTACCGAAATTACCGTATCCGCCCATCAAATTAAGGTCAACCACATAACTATGCTGCTCCCCAAAATAATTTTCCATTAAAGGCACCACTTTAAAGTCTCTGAAGTTATAGGCAGTTTGCGTTATAACCTGGTTATAAAATGCCGCTTGCTTAGTATTAAAGTATGCATAGAAGTTCGCTTTTATACAAAAATCGGCAAACAGTTTAGCGAGCTTCTCCAAACGGTACCTGCCGCCTCCGCGGCTGACGATTCCGGCATCCAGCCCGCTGCGGATATGGAAATGCTCGTCCAATGCGAGCATAAAAAATATTGGGTCATCTACGCCCCAGCCATAGCGATAACTTGCCAATAGGGAGTCAACAACGGGGTGCTGCCGGTAAGCCCGAAAGTATTCCAACGTTTGTTGTTTGTAAGGTATGTTGGACGGCGTCATGCCGTTATGCCCAAAAAGCATGGCTACAGCATTCAATAATTCTATCCGTGGATCAATTTGATACTCGATCCCATTTACTTTTATCTGATAGCTTTTAAATTTCTGAGCCTGAACCTGGTTGCTGAATACAAGGCACAGCAAGGCCATTGCGCTAAGCGTTTTCGCAAAAAATTTCATAGGAATAAGGTTTAATTGGATTTTAAGAAGTACGATTCAACTTCCGTGAAACAAACATGTAAGTTAGCAAGCCTGCAGCTATGCATATGATTTCTATTCCATAAGGAAGCGTAGATTCCGGTTGGTAAGGGATGTAGTGAAGCAGCACCAATCCGATGCCTGCAAAGAGTAATATGAGCCCCCATTTAAGTGCGTCAATATTAATATCGAATTGAAGCTTGTTAAGTGATTTTATGGCATTTTCATCTGCAAGCCCTGAGCGTATCAGCCTGTTTTTAATTCGATAATTCATTAGAGCGATGATCAGTATAGTGAACGCTACAACTATTGTGACAAACATGAGGGCGACTGCAAGATTTTGTTCCATTTTGTATTTTTATTATACCCCATTAGACAAGGAGGCTATTTGAAATGTTGCAATTATTCTCACTGCAACATTTAGGCAGGAAGAACTGTCTAACGGGCAAATGCTGACTGAAGAGGAACTCGTAACCCGCATACTTAATGGCAACCTGCATGCTTTTCAGCTACTGGTTAAACAACATACTAAGCTGGTTAACTCTATGGTTTCCCGCATGGTACAAAACGAGGAGGATGTACAGGATATTTGTCAGGATGTGTTTATTAAAGTTTACAAGCATCTTGATAGTTTCAAATTCAATTCCAAATTATCTACATGGATAGGCCGCATCGCATACAGCACATCGATCAACCATCTAAAAAAGGTTTCCGGTAAAGCGACAATGACTTTGGATATAGCCGGATTTGAAAACATGTTTCAAACCAATGAAGATCCGGAAACAATTCTTACCCAAAAAAACACATCAGCATATATTCAGATGCAAATCAACAAGCTACCGGTACAATACCGGGTAGTATTAACATTATATCACTTAAATGAACTATCGTACCTGGAAATTGAAGAAATAACAGGAATGCCTGAAGGAACGGTTAAAAGTTATTTGTTTCGGGCGAGAAAGTTACTAAAAGATAAACTGGAAAATTATTTCAAGCAACAGCGATGAAAAAAAAGGACGAGGAAGCGATTCAAGCATTAATAGAAGCTCAAATAAACGGATCAAATACTGCAGAGCCGCTCAACGATAGTAAAGAAGAACAATTATATCGCACCTTATTTAAGGAGCTTTCGCACGATCCGTTTTGGGTAGATGATATAAAATTAGCAGATACTTTGCTTCTTGAAATACAAAAGCGACAGGATAATAAGGATAAGATATATTACAACCTGGTTATTGCTGCAATGGTTACTGTAGCTATCTTCTTGTCCTGCCTGGCAATTACAATGGTTAACAGCAGTCTTTTAGATATGATGCTATCACTGTTGAAAAATAATGAGCAAATAGTTTTATTTCTGGTGTCTACTGTAGTAATAATTCAAATAAGTGATCATTTATTCAAAAAACATACATTGAAAAAAGTAACATCCTATTAAGGTTAACTCAATTTACTTAAAGCGTATTGCTAACTTTTGAGATAAGGTATTTTAAATAAAGTATTGGGTTTCCAGTAAATACAGTCATGCTTAAAGTCCATAATCATATTAAACCGCTTAAGCAGGTCGCCGCCTAAGTTATTGACGATAAAACCTGCCGGATTACGTGTGCCAAGGATCAAGGTAGGGACATTGTTAAGTTCAAAGCCATTTATTAAAAAGCACGGTGCAAGTACCACCTTCGTTTCAAATTTGACACCCCTCGGATTAGTTAAAGAGATGGTTTTTATTAACTTCAAACCTTTTGAAAAATCAGTCTGTGCCGCCCATGTGCTATCTAAAATAATAGCACTCTCTGCTCCGCTATCCATCAAAAAGTCGCCATTGTAGATTTGACCGCTTTTTTTCATAGCTCCTTTAACGATCATAAAGGAGTTCTTAAATGCTAAAGCTGACTTAATGTAGCCTTTTGGCGCTTTCATCAATTTTCCTGAATGGACGATCATTAAGCTCCGATCAAAATCAAGCTCTACCTGTTTGCCCTCGAAGAGGTTCCAGCCAAAACGACCATCCATTTCATGAGCGGTAAAATCTGTAGCTGAAAATCCCGGATCATTAAAAATAAGCTTACCAATCTGCAACTTGAAGACCTTACCGAGCTTTTTAAAATTTGGTTTGGCTTTACCAGCCAAATAGTCGGCCTGATCAGACAACAGGTGCGTTTTTTTGACAATTGCATCTTTAGTTAGCCTGAAATCCCATGAACCGGTATCAAAATGTAAGATCACGGTATCTGTTCCGTTAACCACGGCTTTAAAACTAATAGCTTCATGTGAAGTAAGTTTAAATGAAATGGTATCGGATATGGCGATATCCTGTCGCGCATTGTCTTCAGGCGGTATGGCACTTTCAATTCGGGTGTAGCAGGAATCCTTGCCATTTAAAAGAACAACAAAATCATATGTCGACCCTGGCTTAACCTTTACCCTTATCGAATCAATATCTGTGTAAAAGACCACATACTTAGTTTTTCGTGTTCTTTCTGCAGTGAAAACATCCGGCCTGATACCTGGCGAAAGTGTCCAGGCATTTTTATCCAGTTCATTGCCGTCTTTAATAGCCACCTTGTTTGAAGTTGCCTTAATTACTTTAAGTTTTGCCTGCCCGGCAGCCATTAAACTTAAAAATATAAGGCTTAGAAAAGTTAATATCTTCATGGATATTTTTTTTCTTGAAAGTAAGAATTTGTAAAGCATTATAACACCCACCAATGGGAAATAATCAAACTGCTTACTATAACCTCAGGGTTTAAGTTTCTCTAAAACGAATTTTTCAAATGAATTTACCGCGATGTTTTGATCGTGGTGTTTGAGTAGGGAGATATGCGTATCATCCAGGTTAGGGAAAATTCCATTTGTCCTGATCACCTGAAGATCTGGCGGAACCATATTACGCGGTAACACCGTAAATCCCATACCTGCCTTTACCGCTGCTATGGTACCCGCATAGCTGTGGCTGGAAAAAACAATACGCCATTTGCGTTTCATGTGCTCAAGCGCGTAAATAGCTCTCGCCCTGTAAACACAGGGCTGAGGAGATAATACCAGCGGTATGGGCTGATCCTGATCAAATTCAGTGATATGCTTATTTCCTATCCATTCTAACGTTTCAGACCATACATCCAGCCCGTTAGGAAAATCCTCCGGCCTGTTCATTTTCACCAAAACCAAATCAAAATCCTTTTTCTTAAAACGCGCAAAAAGGTTAAGCGTAAGGTCACATTCCACATTAAGCATAATACGCGGGTGCAGCGAGGCAAATTCTGTAAGTACATCGGAAAGAAAAACGCTGGCAAAATCTTCCGGCAAACCAAATCGCACTTCACCCTGCAGTTCAGGATGCTTAAATCTATCTTCCACATCACGGTTCAATTGCACAATCTTCCTGGCATAGGTAATTAAAATTTCACCGTCAGGAGTGAGTGATAGCTGCCTGTTTCTCAGAAAAAGCGGCTTCCCTATCTGTTGCTCAAGCTTGGTAATCTGCTGACTTACTGCTGATTGTGTTCGATGTATCTTATGGGCGGCACGGGTGAAACTACCTGTTTCGGCAACGGCTATAAAGCATTCGAGATTTAACGCGTCCAAATACATTATTAGAAAATCTTATTATATATATTAAAATTATTCGTTTTTCTTATATACAAACATACAATAAGTTTGCGGCAACAAAAAACGTTAAAATGATTATAGCATTACACTTCTTTATTCAACTTTTCAATTTAGACAGGCTTAGCGCAATAATGATAAGCCTTGTGTTGTTTGTTGCCATATGCATCGGCTCATTCTCGTTACGCTACCTAAGGGGCGACAGCAATAGAAAGACATTCTTTGTAAACCTTACAATCATGGTAACAACTGTGATAGTAATGGTAAGTGCAGACAACATATTTTTGCTATGGTCAGCATGGGTAATTAGTAATGTTTTCCTAACCAGACTAATGCTGCACAAGGCAGAATGGAAAGCAGCCAAAGCATCTGCCGTTCTTGCACAAAAAAACTTCGCTTTAGGTGCCCTATTTCTTGGTACCGCTTTAATGATATTGTACAACCTTACCGGCGAAACCTCCATACAAACTATCCTTACCAAACCTTTAAACAGCGAATGGCAAGCAGTTGTTGGTCTTCTGCTCCTAATGGCAGCTATGTCGCAATCGGCATTATGGCCATTCCATAAATGGCTTACCAGTTCGTTAAACTCGCCAACGCCGGTATCAGCTATCATGCATGCCGGTTTAGTTAATGGTGGCGGGTTTTTACTCGCACGTTTTGCTCCGATGCTGTTAGGACAGCCGCAAATACTCAACCTGATATTTATTATGGGAATAGTTACCGCATTATTGGGAACACTATGGAAATTAATGCAAAGCGATGTAAAACGGATGCTCGCCTGTTCCACAATGGGGCAAATGGGCTTCATGATTGCCCAATGTGGTTTAGGTTTATTCCCGGCCGCTGTTGCCCACCTGTGCTGGCACGGCTTATTTAAAGCCTATTTATTCCTGTCATCGGGCTCGGCCGCCAAAGAGAAACGGCTCGATCTTGACTACCCGCCATCCTTTAAAGATTTTGCCAAGGCTTTGTTTTGCGGTGTGTTAGCTGCCGCTACGTTTTCAATAACCAGCGAAAAGCACTTATTAGTAGCAGACACATCGTTATTCCTTACCTTTCTTTCGCTGATAGCAGGTACTCAATTCGCCCTTCCGATCGTAAGAGGTCAGTCCGGAATAAAATTTTTGGCGGGTGCAGGCGCCGGTATATTGATGGGCGCATTTTACGGCCTAAACGTGTACATCATCGAATGGGTACTCGCACCGCTTCATTTATCAATTCCTCAACCTTTAAATTTTGTACACTTTACAGGTGGAGGATTATTATTCGTTTCCTGGCTATACATGTTGTTTATGCCTGATCCGAACAAGCGCGCGCTTCCTGAATGGTTGCTCAAAGGGTATGTTAAAATGCTAAATGCCAGCCAACCACACCGTAAAACAATTACCGCCAACCGTAACGAATACCAGTTCTAAAACATTAAACCTACAAACAATGCAAAAACAAGATTTTGGGGACGAAACCCTTGAACTTCCGTTGATTGACGACTGCGCTACAGTTGAAAGCGCGGTTGAAAAGAGCTGGTCAAAAATAGCACCTTTCTGGCCGCTTAAAAACCTTATCGCTGTAAACCCTATTGCTGGCTTTGAAGACCTGCCATTTAAAGAAGCACTTGTACAAGCCAAGGCTTATTTCCAGCAAACAGAAATGCCGGCTGGTATGCAAGAGGTAAACAGGCAAAGCATCAAATGGCTGCAAGCATTTTTTGATGAGGGCCAGGCCACCATAAAAATGCCATTTAAAAATGCCGGTTTATTTAAAAGTACGCTATCCTTAATACGCTTCGATAGCCAGATCCATCAAAATGATGAGCATAAAATAAACTGGATTAAACAGCAACCCAATGAACCCGAAGCTTTCATTGCCAGCGCACTCTCCTACCTAAAAATTGAGCAGCATGATTGGGATTTGTTTCTCTCCCTTATGCTGACGACTTTACCCGGCTGGGCGGCTCACATACAGTACAAGGCTAATTGGGCTGCAGGTTCATCTTCAGCAGAACAAAGCGAATACCTCGCTTTCAGGTTAGCCCTCACCTGCCTCATTTGGCCTGATGCCAAAAAACTAATAAACTGGCATAAAAATGCTTTGAACAGCGCCAATCAAGAGAATACCTATAACGATATTTTCAGTGCGGAGCTATCATACCAATACAAGCTACTAAAACAGTTCGGTGATTACGCACCGCCGCAAGAACAGAAAAAGCCCAAAGCGCAAATGGTTTTTTGTATTGATGTAAGGTCAGAGCCTTTCAGGCGGGCTATAGAAGCACAGGGCAATTACGCCACTTACGGTTTCGCGGGCTTTTTTGGCTTGCCGGTTTCCATTTCTAACCCGGTTACCCACGAGAGCTATGCATCATGCCCGGTGTTGCTTAAACCTGCCTATAATGTAGCACAAACGCCTGATGAGGCAAATCAATCAAATGTGCACAAACACAATCGGCTAACTTTACTAAAAAAACTTTATCAATCACTTAAATACACATTTACTACTCCATTTAACCTGGTAGAAACCGTTGGTTCAACAACGGGGTTATGGATGTTTGCCCGCACTCTTGCCCCAAGGGCGGCCGATGCTATGCAGGCCGGACTGAAGAAAACCATAGCACCTGATTTTCACACAAAGACAGATGTACGTAACATCCCTTTATCACAGCAAATAGGGATAAGCGCCAACGCCTTAAAAATGATAGGGCTTACAGAGAACTTTTCGCCGATGGTAGTTTTCTGCGGCCACGGTAGCGCAACGGTAAACAATACATTTTCTACCGCCCTTGACTGTGGCGCATGTGGTGGCAGGCATGGCGGCCCTAATGCCAGGGCACTTGCCGAAATATTAAACAGTAAGGCCGTAAGGTTCGGGCTTTCAGAACAAGGGATAAACATTCCTGACGAAACGTTTTTTGCTGCAGCAGAGCATAATACCACCACCGACGATGTAGAAATATACATAAACGAAAAAGACCTGTCGCCTACGCTTTCAGGCCATCTCAAAAAATTGAGAGAGGCGCTTAAGGCTGCGCAGATCAGCGCTGTTCAATACAGGGGCGGGCAAATACCTGCAGAAACCGCCAATGGGAGCAATTTACGTAAATCTGTAGCCAGACGGTCTACAGACTGGGCCGAGGTGCGCCCGGAATGGGGACTTGCCGGAAACGCCAGCTTTATTATTGGCCCGAGATGGCTTACCGAAAACATTAACCTGGAAGGCCGCTCATTCCTGCATTCTTACGAGTGGCAAACAGACAATAACGGGAGCCTGCTAACTTCCATACTCACCGCGCCAATGGTTGTAGGGCAATGGATAAACGCCCAGTATTTGTTCTCTACCCTTGACAATGTAGCCTTTGGCGCCGGGAGCAAGATAACCAACAACATAACCGGGAAAATCGGCGTTATGCAGGGAAATGCCAGCGACCTGATGCATGGCTTGCCACTGCAGTCGGTGTTTGCTACTGATACCACGCCATACCATACCACCCTGAGGTTGACTGTAGTAGTATACGCGCCCAAAGAGACCATTTCAGGGATAATTGCGCAGCAAGCCATATTACAGAAACTTTTTGGAAACGGGTGGCTACATATGATATGCCTTGACCCTACCGACCATAAAAAGTACCGGCTTGTTCGCGACTTGGGTTGGACGCATATCAATTAGGCTTTGAACCTTTAAACTTAAGAACGTGGTTGCGTTAGTCCACAGCACTTATTAACAACAGTATGGGATTCTCTGACAGTATTTTTTTTCGGCGCGATTTCCTGATTGCTACCCATCATCGTAAAGAAGATGCGATTGGGCCTGTATTCAGGGAAAAGTTCGAGGCAAACATCATAGTGCCTGAAAATTTCAATACTGATGTTTTCGGCACCTTTAGCGGTGAGATAGAAAGAACCGGTACTCCCCTTGAAACAGCCAGGCGAAAATCAAAAGCCGCTTCAGAGGCTTTCAACGCTAACCTGGTTATTGCCAGCGAGGGGTCTTTTGGTCCTCATCCGTCACTATATTTTATACCTGCAGACGATGAAATATTGTTGTTAACCGACTATGAAAATAACCTGGAGATAGCGGTAAGAGAAGTTTCTACGAAGACAAATTTCGCGGGCAAAGAAGTAAAGACCCGGGATGAATTGAAGAGCTTTTGCGAAACTTCCGGCTTTCCTGATCACAAAGTAATTTTAAAAACCGTGGATGAGGGTCATTCAACTATCATTAAGGACATCCAAAGCTGGGACGAGTTACAGTCAACCGCGGAAATGCTACTGGCAATATACGGAAAGCTTTTAATAGAAACGGATATGCGGGCAATGAACAACCCGACCAGGATGTCGGTAATTGCGCAAGCCGCCGAAAAACTGGCCAACCTCATGAACTCCAAATGCCCTCGTTGTAAAACTCCCGGGTTTGATGTAGGTAAAAGTGAGCCGGGCCTGCCGTGCAGTTTATGTAAGCTACCTACTGAAAGTACTTTAAAACATGTTTACATATGCAAAAAATGCGGCTATCATGAGGATTTGTATTATCCCTATAAAAAAACGTTTGAAGACCCTCAATACTGTCAATGGTGTAACCCATAATTAATTAAACAATGGCTCAAATAGAAACAGCAATAGGAAACGATATTTATAAAGCGGCAGAATTACTGCGCGCCAATGAACTGGTAGCTATACCTACCGAAACAGTTTACGGACTGGCCGGTAACGCGTTTTCAGAAACGGCCGTTAAACAAATATTCCATGTTAAACAACGGCCGGCCAGTAACCCGCTCATCGTACATGTACATCATGCGGATGCTTTAAATGAATTTGTAAAGGAAATACCCGCCGAAGCTAAATTATTACTTGATGCATTTACCCCAGGGCCTTTAACTTTCCTGTTGCCTAAAAGAAATAACGTACCCGATCTGGTAACCGCCGGATTACCGGATGTGGCCATAAGGATACCCAACCATAAACTTACCCTGGCTTTGTTAAAGGAAGCGACGCTGCCCATAGCCGCGCCAAGCGCAAACCCTTATACCTATATAAGCCCCACAAGCGCGGAACATGTATACAAGATGCTGCATGGAAAAATACCTTACATCCTTGATGGTGGGCCTTGCACCTTAGGGCTTGAATCAACCATTATTGGATTCCCGGAAGGCGTGCCTACCCTGTACCGGAAAGGCGCTATCACTATTGAAGAAATTGAGGCTCAAATAGGCAAAGTAAGGCTTGCAACAACAGAAAAGATAGTTGCACCGGGCATGCATCTGAAACATTACAGCCCTAAAACAAAGCTTATTTTAAGTGATGATCCCGAACAGGATATCTACAACTATCGGCATCAAAGAACAGGGCTTATCACTTACAATACTTACTCGAATGCATTGGCGACTGAAGATCAGGTATTGTTATGCCAGCATGATGATTTTAAAATAGCCGGAGCTAATTTATATGCGGCCATGCATCTGATGGATAGCCGTAATTATGATGTCATCATCGCACGCAAATTTCCGGAAACAGGTATTGGCTTGTCAATAAATGACCGCCTAAACCGAGCAAAGACTTAGCCAGAAAACGCTATAAAAACATACTACTCACACTGAAATACTAATTAAAAACAAATATTAAGCAGATAGAAAAATGAAAAAGCAAGCAAACGAATTTACACTCATTGACGGTACTTTTTCTGTATCGGAAGCAAACGAACTGTTACTAACGCTCTTCCAGAACAAGCTTCGTTTCCACAGGTTAAAAAGCTTTAGTCATCAGGAAATGTGGGGTATACCTGATGCAAAATCTGAAAAACGTATACAGCAATTGGAACAAGAGATCGAAAGAATATCGCATTTCTTAAAAGATAAGGACCAGGACGAAGATTTTGAGATACATGCTAATATTAAAATAGAATACGTGCGCGAACAGAACAAGTTATTGCAGCAAACCGCCTAATCTTTAACTATGATAAATTGATATAGATACTTCAAAGTCCTTTTTGGATAGATACCAAAGTACAAACTCACCCCCGCTTTATCGTTTTAAATAGCATTAAGCGGGGGTATTTAATTGCCTGCCAATTGGTATATTCGTTCATGTATTTTGTGTTCGGGCTTCGCAGTTCGTTACTTCTTGCCTTTTTTATTCATTTGGTTGTTTACGCAGTACTTTTTTTAAAGCGGAGCGTACAACGAGGCAGGTTATCCGAACGGTTAATCGGGATTTTCTTTTTACTGGCTGCATTGTTTATTGCTCCCTGGATGCTGGGCTTTGGCGGCTGGTACGATACCCAACCCTACCGGGATATCTTATTCTACGTACCCTTTTTACAGCCTTTGTTTTTTGGCCCGCTCCTGTATTTCTACGTAAAAACACTTACCAACGTAAATTATCGGCTCACTAAAACCGACTTATTACATTTTATACCAGGATCAGTTTACTTGTTATGGACAATCGCTGTATTCGTTGTAGATAAACTATTACTCAAGCGCTATTACATGATGAATGGCAGAACAGATCCCGATTTTGACCCGTGGTTTAGTTGGATATGGCTGGGCAGCGTTCTTGTTTATCTTATTCTTACAATAAAGCATTATCGGAAGTATAAATTATACAGTAGGGCGGAGTTTTCTTTTGCAGATATAGTAAGCTTTCATTGGCTCAGAAACTTCCTTTACGCGTTCACCACCTTAAGTGCGCTCTTTTTATTTGAACATATACTATCACTCATCGTAGAACTCCATTACGGACAAGCCTGGTATTATTTTTTAGCATTCGCCATTATCTGTTATTATATGGCAATTAGTGCTTACGGAAATAATTTCGTCCCGGAATCTAAACTTAATTTTCAGCCGGAGAACTTAGAAGCTTACCAGGAGGCCATGACAACAGAAATACCCCTCCCCTCCGCAGATCATTCCTGGATGATACCCTGGAAACAAAAACTCGAACAAGCCATGGCTGATCGTATCTTTCTTTCCGAAGATCTTACCCTCTCGGACCTGGCCCAGCAGCTCGAAACAAATGCATCATTACTCAGTAAAGTGATCAATAGCAGTTACGGACAATCATTCAATGACTTTATTAATTCGGCAAGGGTTAATGAGGCTATTCGCCTTATGAAAGATCCTTACTATCAAAACTACAGTTTGCATGCCATTGCGTTAGAAGCAGGCTTTTATTCAAAAGCCACCTTTAACAGGGCGTTTAAAAAGTTTACCGGGACTAACCCAAGCGAGTATTTTTGAAAATGAGCTAATTTAGTTGACTCATAACATGATTTGAGGCGATGCAACAGCAACAAGTGCGGAAATTGCACCAAAAACTCAAATCATGACAAATTATTTCAAGTCTTTTACCCGGCCACATGTGTTACCGCACTGGTACCAGGACCTCCTTACAGCAATACCGCGCATAGTGTGCGGGTACTTACTCACATCCGATTTTGGCTCCTCCAAATTTGGCCTGCCATGGAGCCCTGCGGATAGCAACCTTCATTTGTTTGAAGTATCCTTTTGGTTCCCGGGTGATGTAGCCGAATATGGCGGTATTTTTAAAATGTTCCCGGTATTCTTTGCCTGGATGGGCGCTTTTAGCGAAGCTGTTGGCGGGCTTTTTATTGTATTCGGATTTCAAACAAGGCTTTTTAGTATATTAATATTGTTGACCATGCTTGTAGCTGTGTTTTTGCAACAGTGGCATAACGGAATGTGGAGCATGTTGCCGGCACTGGGCTTTGCCTGGGTGGCAATGTATAGCAGCGTATTAGGCAGCGGGCGTTTCGGTATCGATTATTTAATTACACGATCAAGCAAATGAAAAAGATAATAACAATCTGCATGTTCACTGCTTTCGCGGTGTTGCAATTTAGCTGTGTTCAAAAAACAAAAAAGGTGATTATTCACTTGAAACTACACGTTACCGGCATAAAAGACATCAAAAGTGCAGGGATAAGGGGCGATGGAAAACCATTAAGCTGGGATAAGGACTTAGAGATGAAACCTTTGATTAAAGACTCGCTATATATAGCCACTTTTACTACGGTTACAGGCTATAATTTTGTAGAATGCAAATTCACGGTTAACGGCCAAACGGAATTAAACGGGCAACCTAATCGAAGAATCAATTTTAAAGACAGGAATGAAGTAAACTACGAGGCAACTTTTAATCAACCATAATATGCTCAATAATAAAGGGTGCCTGTTATGGCACCCTTTATTATTGTTTATGCTTTATCTCTTGATTAGTCTTTTTTCTGATATACCCTGATGTAATCAATCTCGTATTTACGCGGAAACGTGGTATGGCTGGGGTCTCCTCCGTTATCACCCCCTAAAGCTAAGTTCACAAGAATATAATGTGGCTGTTTGAATGGATTTATCCCGGTACCGTCCTGGTTAACCAGGTCCTTTAATTCAACCCGGTTAAGCAAACTATCATCAACAAATAAACTAATGGCGGTAGAGTCCCAGTCCATCCGCCAGGTATGGAACGTCTTGCTCCAGTTTTTCCCTTTCAGATTTTTAATTGGCGTAGTGTTACTGTACCATTTTGCTTTATACGCCGTACTGGTACCACATGCAATATTGGCCAGTAATTTACCACGGTAGTATTCCATAATATCAATTTCGCCGTTTGATGGCCATTGGCCTTTTTCCCCAAGCGTCCAAAAGGCTGGCCATAGGCCGGCAGCGGTATCAATACGCGCCCGCATTTCCATACGGCCATAAAGCCATTTTTTTGCATGCGCGGTGTTTAAACTCGCCGATGTATAATCAATGTATTTCCTGTTGGTACGCCAGTCGGTACTTTCAGCCTGATAACCCGGATTTAATACATGTTCCTTTCTGGCCTCAATGATGAGTTTACCGTCTTTACAGTAAGCATTTTCAGGCTGATACCACTGTAATTCGTGGTTGCGTACAAAGCCTTTCTCAAACTGCCAGTTAGCGGTATCAGGTGCGCCATCCTTATCAAACTCATCGCTCCAAACCAACTCATATGATCCGTTAGAACCTTTATCCTGAGCCTTTGTAATCATAATATTAATGCAGTTAATGAAAAAAATGGTGGTCAGAAGCTTTTTAATGATTTTCATTTAAGAATGCCTTTAATTGAATTGTTATACTTTTCCTGTTTTTACAGGTACACCTGGCTTAGCGTAAGGAAGCCTTTCAAGCAAGCCGGGTAAAAAATAACTATCGAGCCCGGTACCTGCTGCTGTACCAACACCAACATGGTCTATAGTACCATCCGGTAATACCGCGGCATCATCAAGAATGAGGTGTTGTATTTTACCGATAACAATGGTAGTGCCGTTTAGATCTATATCTAATATTTGTTCAGGAATCAGCCCTATCTTAACAGATGATTCGCCAACAAAAGGCGCTTTAAAATCCTCAAGATAATATTCATTAAAACCACACTCCTTAAATTCCGACACACCCGAAGGGTAGCTCGCGCTGGTTTGATGCGCATTAACGTAGAAATTCTCCTGAACGTTATTAAGTGTATACTGCTTAACCGACCTGATATTTTTGAGACTATCATTATGTGGCCTTGCCGGGCGTATGACCATGCCTAAAAGCGGGGGATTCGAGCCCATATGAAAAACAGAACTCACCACACACAAGTTCGGCTTTCCATCGTCACTTATGGTTCCTAATAAGTTGATGGGTTTGTAACCGCTTATGCTATTCATCATAGCTGTGCGGTATGATTTTTCCATTTCCGCTATTTGCTCACTGCTGATGACTTTCATCCTAAAAAGTTTTAATGTTACCCATGCCACCATCAACAGCTATAACTTGCCCCGTTATCCATCCGGCGTTATCAGACAGCAGAAATTCTATAGCACTACTAATATCCTGTGGCTGCCCATAACGGCCCAAAGGATGCCTTTTTGCCGAGGCCTCCTTCTTTTCATCGGTACTGAGCAGATTAGCTGCCAAAGGGGTATTAGTAAGCGAGGGCGCTACAACATTTACACGAATGTGCTGGCCGGCCGTTTCTGCAGCTAAAGCCAATGCAAAGCCTTCTAACGCGCCTTTAGCAGCGCTTACACTGGTATGGTAGGGCATACCGGTTTTGGCCGCCACAGAGCTGATATATACTACAGATGCGTTACCTGACGCTTTGAGTAAAGGCAAAGCCTGCCGTGTAATCCTAATTGCACCGAGGGTGTTGATCTGGTAGTCGTTAATAAAATCATCATCAGAGAGCCTGCTAAATGGTTTAAGGTTAATACTTCCGGCGCAATAGATCAACCCGTGTAATTGCTGAGGTAAAAAGGAAGCGAGCTCATCAATATTTTTTGTCAGATCGGCTTCTAAATATTTTACACCCGATGGCCAGTTATCACCAGCTTTGCGGGATATGGCATAAATATTGGCTCCTTCCGCGGCAAGTGATGTTAGCAGATGCGTACCTATAGCAGATGCCGCACCTGCAATCAGATAATTTTTGTTCTCAAAGCTCATATTGATCAAGTACAATTATGTTAAAAAACTAAGCAATTCAATAATATCTTTCCCTGTATTTTGTTTGAGGCGCGATATTTTATTGAGCGAAGATCTGCACTTATAAATTGTAAAAGTAATAAAAAAGCACCCTGCATGGCAGTGGTGCTTTAATCAACTAAACTAACTTATTAACAGGCGTACAAAAAATTCTTAAGAGTAAATTTTAATTGGCAACATTGGCCAACTCGTCGGTATTCCTGGCGGGTGGCTCGGCCTTAAGCAAATGCTTTACAAAGAAATCGCGTTTCTTTTTACGTCCATAAGGACCGCCATCGCTATGCCCCATGCCGGGCACCACCAAAAAATCAAACATCTTATTGCTTTTTATCAACGCGTCCGCAAAGCGATAGGTAGATTCGGGCGGCACATTTGTATCTGCCTCGCCAACTATCAGCAGCAGATCGCCCTGCAGCTTGCCGGCATTAGTAATGTTTGATTGCTCGCCATAGTGCGGTCCTACGGGGTAGCCCATCCATTGCTCGTTCCACCACTGTTTATCAATACGGTTATCATGGCAACCGCATGCTGAAACCGCTGCTTTATAAAATTCGGGGTGAAATAGCAGTGCGCCTGATGAATTTTGGCCACCTGCTGAAGTGCCGTACACACCTACCCTGCTGATATCTACCTGCGGATATTTGGCAGCAAGCGCCTTCATCCATAATATCCGGTCGGGGAAGCCAGCATCGGCAAGATTGTGCCAGCAAACATCATGAAAAGCTTTTGACCGGTTGGCTGTTCCCATGCCATCAATTTGCACTACTATGAAACCCAATTGAGCTATGCCTTCCATCTCGTTTACCGCCGAAAAGCTTTTTGGCACAAATGAGTCCTGTGGCCCGGCATAGATATTTTCAATTACCGGGTAGCTTTTGTTAGGATCCATGTTTGCCGGGCGGTAAACTACACCCCATATATCGGTTTTCCCATCCCTTGCTTTTGCTACAAATACTTCAGGTAGTTTAATCCCTGTGGCCAGCAACCCGGTCAGGTCAGCCTGCTCTATATCCATTAACTTTTTACCGTTTATAGTGTTTTTAAGCACGATTTTCGGAGCAATATTCACCTCAGAATAAGTATCAATAAAATACTTCCTGTCCGGCGAGAAACTTACGCTGTGGTTTCCTTTCTCGGGTGTGAGATCAACCATATTCTTACCATCCATACCAATACGATAGTAATGGATATTGTAGGGGTCTTCTCCGGCATTTTTACCACTTCCCCTAAACCATATTTCTCGCTTTTTAACATCCACACTATCCACATCACGTACTACCCAGTTGCCTTTAGTTACCAATTTTTCTTTGCCAGTTATCGCATCAACCGTATATATATGGCGCCATCCGTCTTTTTCCGTTACCCAAACTATTTCGTGGGTTTGAGGCATGTAAAAAGTGTATATGCGTTGCTCGTAAATGAAGGTATTTGTTTTTTCATCTATAACATTACGTGTCTTACCATTGGTTACATCAACCTCTATCACCCTAAAGCGCTGGTGACCACGGTCGGCCTTTTCGTAGGTGAAATACCGGCTGTTGTTATGTCTCCATTGCAAGCGAGGTGCCCCAAAAAAATCTATTTTTTCAGCATCGGTTTTTATACTGCTTTTATCAGCAATGTTAAATATGTATTGCTCGTAACTGGTAAACTCATCGCCAGGCTGTGCATACTCATGTGATTTAAGCACGGCCCGTGTTGTTCCTTCAACGGAACTCAGAAGATAATAAACGTTCTTTTCCTTTTTAGGGTCAATACGGTACCCTATCAAATGCTTGCTATCCGGCGACCAGGTGAGCTCGCCATAAGGCTTGTCCAAACTGCCATCGGTAGTTAGCGTAACCTCAGTTTTGTTTTTTAAGGATTTTACAACAATGTTTCCGCCCTTAACTGTAGCCTCCCATTGTTTATCAGGCGATACCGGGTCATTGTTCGCACCTTCCCAACGATAATGGCGTTTTTGTAATGGCTTATCATTATCAACTTTTTTGTAAACCGTGTCAGTTGTTTTTAAACAAACATGTGTTTCAAGGTTGTAATTATACCACTCGCGGTCTGTTTTAAAAATCGCTTGTTTCTTATCATCCGTAAAGAATAGCTGGTCAATTTTAAAATCGTTATCCTTTGTGTTTTTACCGGTAACGCTATTCACTTTACCGTTCAGTTCGGCACGATTAAATACTACTTTGCGACTGGTTTTTTCAGGATCTACCGCTATATAGTCTACCTGGTTATCCCCGCTTCTCTTGCTATACCAAAAAAAGTTATTCCCTGCCTGCCAGTTTGGGCGTATACCGGTAACATAAGTAACCTTTTTTAATGCGGAATCTAACGCGTCAGCATTCTTATAATTTTGCAGTATTTCGGTATGGGTGGGATAATATGGAGATGCTTTTACTCCCTGTGCATGAACGACATTAACTGCCAGGAGCAAAAAAGGGATAAGCGCGAATTGATTGTACTTTGCCATAATTGTGTTAGGTAAATTTACTTAACACGCACGCGTTAAATTTCACATATATTAACACATCATAGCACGCATTTAACTAATTCGCATTATATACAGTTTTACAATGGATAAGTTAACCCGCGGCCCTGCTCAGGCTAACCATATTGTTATTGTATGAATCAAGATAACCACGGGGCGAATTACCAATGACCGTTTTAAAGACCCGGTTAAAGTTGGTTATACTTTTAAAACCACATTTATAGGCCACGGTATTAATACTTTCAAATTTATGCGATATAAGTTTTTTGCAAGCCTCATTAATACGTACATCATTAAGAAACGATACGAAAGTATGGCCTGTATGCTTTTTAAAATACCGGCAAAAAGATTCAGGTGTCATAAAAGCTACCTTGGCAACATCTTCAAGCGTGATAGGTTCACTGTAGTGCTGCATAATATAGTTATATATATTACCTATTCTTATACCTTCGCTTTCGGTAATACCCGGCAAGTTGCCGTAAGTAGATAATGGTGCCAACTTAGTTTTAATACCGGTAAGCACCTGAAGCATTTGAAAGAACTGGATCAGTTGATCGGCGCCGGAAGCGGCCTGGAGTGCCAGCACAATATCACCTATTTGATCAACCACGCTATTCGGAACCTGAAATCCCTTTTGATGTTGCTGCAAAAAGGTAAGGCTTGATTTTAATTCAGGTAAATTGAACAGTGAAGCAAGTGAACCGTCGATATTGAAAAAAACAGATATCGCTTCGACCTTTTTGTTGTTATTGACTACAAAATATTCAGGATTGCTTTTAAATACGTGCGGCAGGTTAGCACCAATAAGAAACATATCGCCGGCAGAATAATCGTGCATATTATTTCCGGCTATAAGAGTTCCTTCGCCTTGTTGTATCCAGGTAAGCTGTATCTCGTTATGGCGATGCAAATAAGGATAATGATAAGGCTGGGAAACCTTTGACACCATAACACTTTTATCGTGTGGCACGGAAATAGTGAACTGTAAAACCTTCATTTTGCTCTGGAATTAAACTCCCCTGAATTTATCGTTTTTTATCTTAAAAGCCCAACTAAAATTATAAATAGGATAATATAGGACTATAACATGATAAAATATGACCGTTGCTTTACAAACAAAAACCGCCCGCCTTTGTAGGCGAGCGGTTAGTAATTCACTATATTAACTTACTTATTTTTTTGTTACGTCAGGAAACTGGACCTGAATTACATAAGTACCCTCCAGTTTTAACTGCCATGACCATCTTGGGTTTACAGAGAAACCAACATTGGTAGGGAAGTTATCAATCTTAGCATATGTACTTGGTATACGGTAGTACATTAAAAAGCCCCAGTCTGTTGTAGGTGTAACATATTTGGTAAGCGGGAATGGCGCTATTTCAAAATCACAGATCATAGCTGTATCCGTTTTTATAACAGGGTTAAATTTGGCGTAATTCTCAAATGTTGGTCGGTCGCCACGTTTAATGATCTCACCATTTTTAGGGTTAAATGTACGACCATTCTTGTCAACCATTTTTAATATTACACGCGCACCATTATTGTTTACTTTAGTACAGGTAATAATTGGGTTACGCATTGGTGTAACAGAGCCTGTAACATCATTAAAACCATTTGCTACGTCATCGGTAATAACAAATAAATCGTCTGTAGTAGGGTCTACCACATTTATGGTTGCCAGGCTTTTGTATAACTTGGTACCAGTTGGGTTAGTCATCTGCACATCAAAAACATACTGGCCAAGTGGTAAATTGGCTGATGCCTTGTTAAAAGTAAGCTGCCCACTGGTTTCGTTAAAGTACATTGGCAAAGCACTTATTTTTTCACGCTTTTTATTCAAAAGCTCTACGGTAGTATCTGTTGTTGCATCAAAAGACTGCCCGGCTTTGAAAACCGTAATGTCATATGACGTTTTAAACTCTACCGGCGCCGGAGAACCATCAGCCTTACGCAAGTTGAGCATTTTGTAAGTGTAAGGCGGCGTTGAACCATCAGCGTTAATACGGTCTGACTGATACAAGATCAGGCCGCGCTTGGCATACAGATTATTATCCTTATAACGGATAAAATCGCTCTGAAAACCGTTCTGTATTTTTTTACAAGCTGCAAGGCTAACCACTGCAGCTAATAGTATGATATATCCTTTTTTCATTTTCTTAAAGCTTTTAAAATATCCATTAATTGCCTAATGGCTGCGCATTAAAGAATAGTCTGTGGTATCCTGAAAGCACATGCACTACCCCTGTTTTTGTAATGATACCTGAAGTTTGCACATCGTCAGATAAATCCTTTTGATCTTTAGGTATCGCATCCTGATTAGGTTCCTGATCGTCACGCGTTCCTCTCACTTTAGTGTAAGTTACATAGTCAACATGATCAAGATAGCTATTGTACTCAAACGAGCGCCTAAATTTGATCAGGTATTGCACGTTTGGTATAGGACCAAGCAAGCTGTTGTATAACTTGCCGTCAAGCGTTATTTGGTCACGGTTGATTACTCCCTGGAACATATAGGTTTTAAGTGAGTCACTTAACTCTTGGGCAGGAATATCTTTGATGCCAAAGTTAAAGTTCTCGTTACCAGTTTGTATAGCTACCTGGTTCTTCTTAGCCGCTACATAAGGCACTATGCTGTAATTTGTAGTTGCAAAAAAAGTAATGTTGCTGTTAACTACATCTTTTAAGCCGGCACGGTCTATAACCTTTACAAGCGAATCAAACTGCGGGTTTGATTTTAAGTAATCGTACGTAGTCATATTCACATACGGGTTACTCTTACCACCGTCATTCTTATAATCGTTCTTCTTGCATCCGCTGATCGCTATCGCTGATACTAAGAATGCTGCCAGTACTATTATGATATTATTCTTCATATTTTCTTTGAA
The DNA here is from genome assembly GCF_002288635.1 of Mucilaginibacter sp. MD40. GTDB lineage: Bacteria > Bacteroidota > Bacteroidia > Sphingobacteriales > Sphingobacteriaceae > Mucilaginibacter. Next base: position 3,305,413 of record NZ_NRSW01000001.1, read on the forward strand.
TTTAATTTTGATTGGCTTTTATGAAAGCTAATACTTGTTTAAACTTTACCCAACCAATAAGTAGTTTGCTTAAGTAATGGGTTCTGCCTGAATAATGCTGGGTCAACCGGCCAGTAGAAACCTTCCTGTCTGAAACGGCTTGTAGTTAACCAGTCTATTACGTTTCCATAGCGGCGTGTACGCAGTAAATCATAATATAAATGGCCCTCCAGATACATTTCACGGCCGCGTTCAATAATGTACTCATCCATTACATCGCTCGCGCTTTCGCTTGCATCAACCAGCGTAGGATTAACATTATGCCTGGTTCTTGAAGCGTTAATAATATTACGGGCAGTGGCAACATCGCCCTTGTAAAGTGCTATCTCAGCTTTAAGCAGTATCATATCGCTCAGGCGGAAAACAACCATGTTATTACTCAAATACGCATTTAATTTTTGAGCTGGGTTACGGTAAATCACATTAGCGTACTTAAAGCATACCGGTTTCTCAGGATTGCTTGCATCAAAGTTCTTTTTATACCTTACGTCTAAGGTGTCATTATCTGCAAAGTTTTGTGAAAGGAAACGCGGCACAGTGTAAAACCTAGGATTATTACCGTATTGGTTTATGTAGCTGCCATTTAAAAAATAAGTACCAATATGGTCATACGAACCTTCAAGCGTATTTTCACTCATGTTAACCTCAAAGATACTTTCAGATGAGCGGCCAATAAAGATACTTTTGTAGTTAGCGGTATCTGTTAATGTATAGCCCCCTTTTGCAACCAGTGTAGTAATGGTTGTATCCGCGCTGTTTACATCCGTCATATTAGGAGCATCTGTAGCTACGTTAGACATGGTGGCCCTCCACAGGTAAAGGTGCGCCAACAAAGCGTAAACCGATCCTTTATTAGCCATTACGTGCGCATCGCCTTGATCCGTATAACCCCAGCTAAGCATATTTATAGCATTGTGGCAATCAGTCTCAATTTGCTTCATGATATCAGCCTTAGGGCTTCTTGGCAATTGAGGAGCATTGATAGGATCATCATATGCAACGGTAACCAAAGGTACATCACCCCAAACACGGGTCATCATAAAATAGCTTAACGCGCGTATAAACAGTGCCTGCCCAAGTATATTGTTTCGGAATTTACCAGGGTTATCCACGTCTTTTAATTGCGCGTCTGTCATTTTAGATACGTTGGCTATAACAATGTTTGACATTGCTATAGTTTTGTAATACAGCGTGTAATTAGCCAGCGAATTAAGGTTATACTGGAAAGTAAAGTCGCCATTTTGTATACCTTCTAAACCATCACCGGTGTATTGTATAGTGAAGTAGTTTTTGGCAATAGCATCACCGTACATGTAATAACGGTTATTCTTGTCCAGCATAGCCGTTCTTAACAAACCATAGTTACCGGCTATGGCACTGCGCGCATCAGCGGCGGTTTTCCAGAATGCTTCCTGGTAGGTAGAGTTCTTAGGCTCCTGCTCAAGCAATTTTTTACAGGAGAACAAGCTTGTAGCCGCTAAAAGCATTAAGCCTGATAAGATATATTGATTGATCTTTTTCATATAATTTTTTTTGTCAGGGAAATTTATTTCTCTAAATGTTACAACTAATCAATTACAATTGCAATTCAAGACCTATAGTGTATTTTTTAGGGATTGGATAACCTGCACCGTTATATTCACCGTATGGATTTACCGCTTCAGCATCAGGCAACCTTTTTGATTGCTGGAACATGAACAAGTTGTCGGCAATAGCAAATACCTTCAGTTTATTAACTTTAAGCTTTCTTAATACCTGAGGTGAGAAAGTATAACCTAAGTTAACGCTTTTCACACGGAAATACCCCCCTTTTTCGAGGAAGAAGGTTTGAGCGCCAGTATAATAGTAACGGTATGTACCTAAATCATATTTAGCGTACTGAGCGTTATCACCAGGGTTCTTCCAGATATTAATTTTGCTCAGGTCGGGAGTTGATGTGCTGGCAAAGTTATATACAGCATTAGCGTCTGTTGAGTTTGAGAAACGATCAGACTCGAACAGGTTTAATACGTCCCTGTCAAAAGTGAAGGTACAGAAAACACCTAAAGTCCAGTTTTTGTACGTAAAGTTGTTCGTCCAACCACCGGTATATTTAGGGTTAGGGTCACCAGAAGGCTTTTTGTCAGGGTTAATACCATCATTAAAAATATCTATGAAACCGTCACCATCAAGGTCGGCAAGGTAAAAATCACCTGCCTGGTAGGTTCCATTACTGTTTTTATACAGTTCACCTGTGTATGGATTAACCGGGATATCGCTTGTTTTTGAGAAAACGCCTTTAGTTTGATATAAGTAAAACGCGTTAATAGGGCTGCCTATAGATAGAATGTGCGATTTATCAAAACGGTCGCCACTCATCACCAGGTCGCGGCCGCCATTAGGCAAGCTGGTGATCTGGTTTTTGTTATAAGAAACGTTCAATCGTGTAAACCAACGGAATTGGCCCTCTAACGGGTTAGCCGATATAGAAAGCTCAACACCCGCGTTACGTACACCAATAGAGTTGGTAAGCGCATAATCGTAACCAGTAGTAACCGGCAGGTTCACACTGAAAAGTTGCAGTGAAGACTGCTTGTTGTAAACGTCAAACTGTAATGCGTATTTACCGTTTTTAATTTCTATATCGGTACCGATGTTCCATTGGGTTGAACGCTCCCAGCTTAGGCCTTTTTGCGCCGCACCGTTAACAAAGTTTGGTGTAATTGCGCTTACACCATTGTAAGTGGTTGCCCCGGGGCTGGTAATATTACCGTTACCATCTCTAACCTGATAGTTACCGTTAAAAGGCACGGAGTTAACATTATAGAGATTGTACTGTAAATAGTTATTATTCGGCAAGCTACCAGATGTACCTATACTGGCACGTAATTTTAACAAGGTGAATGGATTGTTATCAATATCCTTCATGAATTTCTCTTCAGAAACTAACCAACCGGCTGATGCTGAGGGGAAGAAACCCCATTTGTTATTTGCACCGAAACGGGATGAACCATCTGTACGTGCGCTAACCGAAACCAGGTAACGGCCTTGATAGTCATAAGCCAGACGACCATAATAAGAAAGCAATCCGTAAGCCTGGTAATCTGATGTACCTGATACTTTACCTTGCTGGAAGCCCTGCACTACCTGCACATTGTCTGTAGCACCATTATAACCGTATGCCGAAGTATATTGATACTGGTTGTACAATATATCCTGGCCTGCTACAACGCTAAGGTTGTGCTTACCAAACTGGTTGGTGTAGTTAATAAAGTTAGATATAGAAATATTTACGCCATTATCTGCAAAACTGTAAGCCGAGTTACCCTGGCCATTGTTTAACAGCGTACCTCTACTCAAATCACGACGAGCGGTATTTAATAAATATGAACTTTGTGAATTTAATACCAAATGCTTGTTCACATTGTAAGATAAGTTCAAGTTCATGGTAAGCTGGTTGCTTACGTTACGGTCCAGATTTTGATCGTAACTACCCAGGTAGTACGCTTTCTTATCATCATCTAATGTTAACAGTGATGAAGGCATGTTACCTGCACCTAAACTAATTGGACTGCTGTTGTCTCCGTTACCACGAGCGCGGTCTGACCTCGAGAACGCAAACATCGGGTTAATCATCAGTTTTTTATTTAAAGCCCAACTGGTTAAGTTTAAACGAGTAGAAAGGCGTTTAAAACCTGTAGCCTTAATAATACCATCCTCATCATAGTACCCACCGCTAAAACGGTAAACGGTACCATCGCTATTACCACCACTAATGCTTAGGTCGCCGTTGGCAATCCTTCCGGTTTGGTAAAACAGGTCCTGCCAATCTGTATTGCCATTAAAGGCCGGGTTAAGGCTGTCTGTTAATATATATGGCAGCTGTGTTTTTTGTGCATAACTTAACTGGCGATTTAATACATCCAATTTTTGCCTGCGCTCGGTTGCACCCAAAGTAACATCGCGTAGTTTAGGGCGTTGGGTAATACCTGCGTAGCTGTTAAAAATGATACGAGGTTCGCCGCTTAATCCTTTTTTGGTAGTGATCAAGATTACACCATTAGCTGCACGTGAGCCATAAATAGCTGCTGCTGAGGCATCTTTCAGTACGTCGATGGTTTCAATATCAGTCGGGTTAATACCTGCCAGGTAGTTAGTACCTGTACCTACACCCGGGCCAATATAATCTTCGTTAGGCTGAGGCACACCGTCAACTACATATAACGGAGAGTTAACAACGTTATACACATCATAACCACGGCTAACCAGCGAATTACCACGTACAGATACCGTAGGCGCAACACCAGGCTGGCCGCTAAAGTTTTGTACGTTAACACCGGATACCCTACCCTGCAAAAGCTGGTCAAAACTGGCCGCAGGGATATCAGCCAATTCTTTTGCAGAAAGACTGGAGATAGCCGCGGTAGTTTTTTTACGGGCAATTTTTTGGTAACCGATAAGCACAACTTCTTTTAAGCCTTGAACATCATCGGCTAAAGAAAAATTGAGTACAGAACGGCCCTTAACCTGTAATTCCTGGGCTACAAAGCCTACCATAGTGGCTACCACTACAGATTGGTCTGATTTTACCGTTAAGGTAAATTTACCCTGGGCATTGGTTAATGTACCGTTTTGGGTACCTTTTTCAACAATTGATACACCGGGTAATGGGAGGTTGGTTTTGTCCAATACCGTACCCGTGATCTTGGTCTGCGCTAAAGCAGTAGTTGGCATAATCATCCGGGAGAGGATAATTATGATCAATAGGGAGTAACATTTAGTAAAGTTTAGCTTCATAAAAAATTTACATTTGTTTGTAACAATTTTATGATTTCTACTAAACTAATTCGTTGCAGATTTTAACCTATATCAGTTGTATATTAACGACTTGCATGTTATTTAATGATAATATCTTATAAATTATTATCAAAAGTTGTAAAAATGATTATTTAACATGCAATAAATTATCATTTAAAACGTATTCGAATTTCCCGCGTTTAAATGTCCATTTAACATAAAAAGGCAGCCCTAATCGGATATCGGGGCTGCCTCACTATAATTATACTTAGTTATTTTTGAAATAGTTGTATTTCTGCCGACTTCAAGCCCAGGCCCAAGGCTGTTAGCTTAAGCTCACCTACGTTTGTACCAGCCCCAACAATTAACTGGGCTTTACCGCCAAATAAACTACGTTGCCATTGTCCCGGGGGGCATTTGTCTGCTTCATGGCTGCTTGGATCGCCGTTACCTACACCTAAGATATCTGCTGGCCCGTGCAAGTCAAAGCGGATCAGGTTACCGGCATCAGGCACCTCTCTTCCTTTTTTATCAAGTACTGTTACGTTTACCACAACGGCATCCTGCCCGTTAGCCAGCAATACCTTTTTTGAAGGCGATAGTACTATCCGGTCAGCCGCGGTAGTCGTTTCTACTTTAGCTTTTATTATACGGCCTTTTTTATGCGCTACTGCAGCAAGCGTCCCCGGCTGATAGTTTACAGACCAAACTAAGTGCCCATTGCGAGGCATATCTTTTTTACCGAGGCTTTTTCCATTCAGGAATAGCTCAACATTATCAGCATTAGTATTAACCCATACATCAATAGGTTTACCTTCCTTACCTGGCCAGTTCCAATGAGGGGCGATATGTAAAACATCCTTATCCGTCCACCAGGATTGATAATAGTAATAAACCGTTTTAGGAAACCCGCACATATCCATAATACCAAAATGTGAGTTAATATTAGGCCAGCGGTATGGTGTTGGTTCTCCGCGGTAATCAAATCCAGTCCATGCGAAGCCCCCCATAAACCATGGCCTGTCCTGCGTTATTTTCCACCAAATCTCGGCAGTACTTGCCCAGCTCGGATACGTAAGATCATAATCGGGCACGTAGGCATGCACTGTGTCCTTGGCAAAAATACTGCGCGTGGTAACTGTGCTGGCTACCTCGGTTCCTATAACCGGTTGCTCCGGATGAGCGGCATGGTAAGCATCCGCGCCATTTAAATTATAGTTGAAACCCCTTACCGGTATCACCTCATTCACACCCCGGTAGTAATTACCCTGGTTGGCTGCATAAGTGCTTGTACGCGTAGGATCCAGTTGTTGTTGAAGCAATATCTGGTTTTGAGCTATTCGTTTGCCAATATCTGTATGGTGTGTAGCGTATTCTTCATTGCCGATAGACCACATGAAAATACTGGCGTGATTACGATCGCGCAGTATCAGGTTACGGTATTGCTGCTCATATTCTTTACCACTGGTAAGCAAACGTGTTTCATCCATCACCAGCATGCCCAGGCTGTCGCAGGCATCAAGCAACTCAGGAGTTGGCGGATTATGCGTGGTGCGGTAAGCGTTTACCCCCATCTCTTTTAGCAAGCGGATACGGTAATACTGCAACTCATCAGGCAGGGCCGAACCCACGCCTGCATGATCCTGGTGGCAACTTACGCCCTGTACTCTAATATTACGCCCATTGAGGAAAAAGCCTTTATTACTATCAAATTTAAAGGTGCGCACACCAAAACGGGCCTGTACACTATCTATAGTGCGGCCATTCTGTTTCACAATAGAAAATGCCTTGTATAAATAAGGGTCTGTAACGTCCCATAAGTGGGCATTATTAATAGTAAGGTTAGTGCTTATTTTATTTTCCTGGCGTATAGCCAAATCAAAAGGCACTTCTTTGCTTTTGGTAAGCACTTTTCCATTTCTATCAGTAACGTAACTATAAACGGTAGCAGAAGCGGCATTAATGCCTCTATTCTCTAAAGTAGTTTCAACCGTTACATCGGCATTGTTACCATTAACAGCCGCATGTACAAACAAACCGCCATCAGATTTAACATGTACATTGTTGTAGGTATTTAGCCATGCATGGCGGTAAATACCGGCCCCTTCATAAAACCAACCTTCAAATTGGGTGGCATCAGCCCTTACCACAATCTCATTCTTTTTACCGAAGCGTATAAAGTCTGTGATGTCATAAGCGGCACTATTGTAACCACTAAAGTTACCACCTACATAATAGCCGTTGATCCATATTTTACTATCACGGTAAATCCCGTCAAACTGGATCTCAAAACGTTTACCGGAATCAGCCCTGGCAATTTCAAAAGCTTTTCGGTACCAGCCTATACTATTCTCCGGAAATAAAGCGCCTACGGGCTTATACCCATGCGAATCAATATCATCATTGTTCACATAGGTAAAGGGCAATGCCACCACCCAATCATGGGGCAACTTTACATTATCCCAATTCTTATCATTATAATCTATGGCAATACACGTACCGGCGGTTTCGCCCGATTTTGAGAAAATATTACCGAAACCATAATTAAAATCACGGGTAAAATCGGTAGCATGGCCTGCGTGAAATTTCCAGCCATCATCAAAATGCTGATGCGTGCGTACAGGTTGTGCTAACGCAAGCCTAGTACTGATTATCAGAATAAGGATACTTAAGGTAAATAGTTTATTCATGTATGTTAGGAGATATTGTTTAAATGCATTTTTGAGGAAGTCATTATCTGCTGTAATTTGTTTTATGGAACAAACAGCGCCATTCAGCGGCGAAAGATAGATAATTAACAAGCATTTAACAGGTGTTAAAATGACATTAAATGAGGGAATTTTATTTTTCATTATTCTGCGGCGCTAAACACATGCTTATCCCGGCTACACAAATAAACTTAAATGAAATAAATTTTACTAATAAGCGTTATTTCTGGCATACATGAAGAGATACGGATTGTTGTTTGCAATAACTACTGCAATCATACTTGTTTTTTCTATAGGTTGTAGATTTGTAAAATCGGTGGGGCAAAACCCGAAGGGCGCATCGTTAGCCGAGCTCGAGAAATTACCTAATTACAAAAATGGCGCTTTTGAAAATGCTGCCGAAGAAGCTGATTCAACAAAAAAGCATAAGTGGTTATTTTTGCGCAGTCGCCCCAAAACGGTAAGGCCATCACAACCATTACCTTGGGTTAAAACCGATCTGAATACCTTACCTACCCCTACTCCTGCTGTGGTATGGTTCGGGCATTCGTCCATGCTTATTAAAACCGGTAAGGAAAATATATTGATAGACCCCATCTTCAGTAACTACGCGGGGCCGATAGCAGGGTTGATACGTGCTTTCCCGGGTACCAACCATTACCATGCAGAGGATATGCCGCCTATTGACGTATTACTGATATCACATGACCATTACGACCACCTTGACTATCAAACCTTTAAAAAACTAAAAAATAAAATAAAATTAGCTATAGTACCAATGGGCGTTGGATCTGATCTGGTTTATTGGGGGTTTGAACGAAAAAAGATCGTTGAGCTTAACTGGGACCAGTCTGTAACGCTGCCTACAGGTTTACAGATAACGGCTACACCAGCCCAACATAAAAGTAACCGCACTTACAGCCAGGAGAATAAAACCCTTTGGGCATCATTTGTAATCAATACCGGAAGTTACCGTATGTACTACAGCGGCGATAGCGGTTATGGGCCGCATTTTAAACAAATAGGCGAAAAATATGGCCCCTTTGATATTGCCTTTTTAGAATGCGGACAATACAGCCCCAACTGGCCCTGGGCGCATTTATGGATAGGGCAAGCAGCGCAAGCTGCTGCTGATTTAAATGCCCGTTTACTACAACCCGTTCATTGGGCCAAATTTGTAGCTGCCAACCATCCCTGGAATGAGCCTGTTAATAAATTGCTGCCTGCTGCTGCCAAATCAGGCATTCCGGTAAGTGTACCGCGTATAGGTGAGCCATATTATTTAGGCGAACCTCCTAAAACTTATGTGTGGTGGAATTTTAAATAGCACTGATTCAGTTCAGTTAACTCTTTTATTCGCGCTGTTTTTCATAGGTGTTTTGTGGTTTTTCTATCATACTTATAGAGTATGATTTAGTAGTAATATCTGCCACGATATTATCCAGTTCTGTAACAGATTCGTTCATGTATCGCACTGCCATATCAAAATCCTCATCTGTTGTTGGTTGTTGTATTATTTGAAGCAAGCCCAATAAGCGGGCAACTGGTGCCCGTACAATATGCGACTGTATCCAGGCTATCTCACGGAAAACTTTATTCTGATCTTCAATCTTCTGTATATAATTTTTTGTTGAAGTAATATCCCTGCCGGTTATACATATACCCGAAATATTGTCATCTGTGTAAACCGGGTTTAATGTATAATATATCCACAAAGAGTTTTTACCGGTTCTGTAATGGCGGTCATAAGCGATGGTTTCGCCGGCTTTAACGCGCTCAAGCATACTTAAAAAATCCGCATGCTGAACGGCTGGAATATAAGTGAGAATATTCCGGCCAATGGTAAATCCTCCCGACCTGGGATTTATACGTAAATATTCGGTAGCTTTTTGATTAAACTGCTTTATAGCATAATCACTATCGATAAGCACCAATCCATCAACACTGCTTTCAAATATAGCTCTTAAGTCAGCTTCAGACCGCCGTAACAGCTGATGAGCCTGCTGCAGCTCCAATTCATTTTTCTTAAGCTCGGTGATATCGTTAGCTAAAACCAGGCGTAAGATCTTCCCATCAATTTCTATCAGGTTACTTTCAATGCTTACGTTGATCAGTTCGCCATCTCTCTTGTAATGAAAAGTCTGTTGATTATGATACAACCCGGTTTGCCGGTTTAACTTAACAATCTCTTCTATCTTTGACTGTTCTGTTTGCGGCCGTATATCCGTTATCTTTAAACGCATAAACTCCTCACGCGTATATCCGTAATGTCGTATCGCCGCCTCATTTACGTCAATAAAATGAAGTGTTACCGTATCAAACAGCCACATTGGCAAAGGGCTCTTTTCAAAAAGTAAACGATAACGACGCTTAAGCTGCATCTCATTTTTTAGCACTTTTTCGAGCCTGTCCATTATCCGGTGAATTAATACAACGGTAATAACACTGATAAACAAAAAATTGGCTGTTAATATAATACGGCTTCCGAGGCTGATATGCAACTGATTATTTACCATACCGGCCTGCACAGGGAGAATAACTGCTATAGCAAACAGAACAACCATATTCAGCACAATAGAATACCATGCCGCATATTTGGGTAGAATAAGCGCGCTAATTATTGTAAGGCCAAACAAATAAAACACACCAGGACCAGTATATCCCATGGAAATAATGAGATATATCGCAAGTGGATAAAATACAGCCAGAAATAAAAACTTACGTGCTATAAGTGTTAATCCTGTGGTAAAGGAAATAAGAGCGAAACCAATAAAGGTTACCCCTTCCAAAATTCCCAGTGTTAAATCATTACTAAAAAAAGAATATAACAACCCCGGAAATGCAGCCAGGAAGCTCACCGGAAGGCCATACATAATTAAGGTAATAAACAGCTGCGCTTTCCAGTAGGCTAAAGTCGACTCATGACCGGCATCAGAATAGACTTGTAAGTTACGGACAAACTGCTCATACTTCAAAAGCCATTTCTTCATGTTCAGGCGCGGGGGATATATTGGTATTAAGTCGACATAATATAGGAAAAATATTTCCCCGGAACGCCAAAACATTAAAAAACTAAGAAAAAAATTATTTACTAAGAAAAGCCGAAAGAAAACATACGGCAAAAAGAGCCAAAAAAACTTAACAGATTTAAGATACGCTGCCCTTGCTATGCTCTTATTTATTGTTTAATGGTAGTGTATAATAAAATGTAGTTCCTTTTCCCGGCTCGCTTGATACATTAATAGTGCCTTTAAGTTTCTCCAGCAACTCCCGGGCAATGGTCATGGCCATACCTGCCCCACCTACACTGCCATTTGTTGCCGTTTTGCGAAAAAAGAATATTTGCGATAGCTGAGCAGGCGACATGCCCGGCCCTTTATCAATTACCGATACTGTTACGTTAATATGATCTACCCTTGCCTTTATGTAAATAATTGCGCCTGCCGGAGAATACTTTACGGCATTATGCAGCAGGTTACGGTTAACAAACTGGAGTATTTCTTTATCCGTATTCAAATGCAGCATCGGGTCAATATCATATTCAATGCTTAAGCGCGAAGCTGAAAGCATTGAGGTAAAAAAAGATCCGGTTTCTTTCCAAGCCTTCAATAGCGGTATATCATCGCTGCTAAAATGGTATCCATCTGAATGCTCTTTTATCCAAACGAGTAAATTATCAAAAGTGAGCAGCACATGGCGCAGATCATTTTCCAAGCCAGCAAACAGTTCAGCAGCCTCTTCTTTATCTAAGCTGTCATCGCGAAGGAGTTCGATCATGCCCAAGGTTGCGCTTAACGGCGAACGGAAATCATGTGCAAGTACGGATATTAAACGGTTTTTAAACCGATCATTATCTGCCAGTTGCAGACCTGTAATTTTAGCTTTCCTGTATTGTATAACGGTTATTACTAATAATACGCACATAATTACTGCAAGCCCGACAAGCGAGGCGATCCACCTGGATTTGATTGCATTTTTGGCCTCGAGCAAACGTAAACCAGATTGAGCAGAAGTGTAATTCAGGTAATCTCCTATAAAACGGTCATAACCGGCATTTTCCTTTTCCAGTTCTTTAACCAATAGTTTGTGATAATACAACGAACTGTCGTTATTGTGCTTTACTTCATAGGCATTGATCAGATCGCCGAGTACTTCCTTTTTCCAAAAAGAATATTCGTTACGGCTGGCCACTTCATATATCCTGCGGTTGACATTTAAAGCGCTATCCGTAAGTTTAAGCGCTTTGTAATAACGTGATCTTAGCCCAAGTGCTTCCAGGTAATGATAATCCCAACCCTTGCTTACTGCTGTTTGCTGCACGCTGTCTATAAAACGCCGGGCTTCCTTAAGTTTATTTTGGCTTAGCAAGCGATCTGCCTTTTGTTGTTGTATAGCCAGCAAAGCTCTTTCGTCTTTAAAACGCCTGGCCACAGCCGTTGCCTTTTGGAGATAATAATTAACAGAATCATCAGACAAACCGGGGTTAAGCGCCGCGTAGTTTATATATGTCATGGAGGTAACCGAATCTGTAGCCACTCGCTGTGATAACTTAAGCGATTTACGCGTAAATGCGGTACGTTTTATGCTATCACCTAAAAAATCATAAACTATGGCCTGGTTCATTAATGACTCCATCATGTTAGCGGTATCAGGCATAGAAGCGAACAACTGGTAGGATTTGGCGTAATTACTTAAAGCCTGGCTATACAATCCTTTTAAAAGCAAACCCGCGCCCAGGTTAGAGTATGCAAACGCCATCCCCTTTTTATAATGGAGACGTGTTGCTATCTGTAAGCCTTTTATACCATATGATAGCGTACTATCGGCACTATTCAGATGTAACTGGAAACCCAGATTATTATAAGTATCTATATATTTAAGAGAATCTTTTGCCGAAGCCAGTTGAGAACGCAAGAATGTTATATCCTTTCTTTGAGCAAGCGCCCCATTGCCATTCAGAAATAGTGATACGGATATTAATAACGTAATGATAAGGGGGCTTCTTTTCATCTTACTAATATAACAGTATTCATTTTGGCGTAAAAGTTAATATAACGAATTACACTTACCGCTTCAAAAACTGATGATAAAACAATGAAGGCCATTATTAAACTCATAGCTAAGCCGCCAACCGTACAGGTTACATATGTTTTTAACAAGAGTTAACCCCAACCCTGTACCATCAGAATTTTTAGACTTTTCAAACCTGTTAAATATGGCATCTCCATTGAGTGGGTTTGCGGCGCCAGTATTACAAAACACCAATTCATCTTTGTTTAGTTTAATTTGAATATGGCCACCTTTAATATTATGCCTTATAGCATTACTGTACAGGTTATTGAGCAATATATCCAACAGATATGTGCTGGCTTTTAATTGCTTATTACTAATTTCGGTATCAGCAGTAAGCTCACGCTCCGAAAACATATCCTGAAATTGCCTGTATTTTTCATTCACGAAGTAATTAAAATTCACTAATTCCGCTTCCGGGACCAGGTCATTCTCAATCTTTACCAGTAAAAGCAAAGTTTCATTAAGGCGCGATAGTTTATTGGCTGCACTGTATATATCCTGTATCTGTTCATACTGCTCACTTACAAGTCTTTCGTCCTGTATCAGGGTATCGAGTTTTGAAGTGATCACTGATAGCGGGGTAAGCATTTCATGTGAAGCATTCTCCGTAAAAAGTTTAAGATTATGGTATTCACCACTCACTCTTTTGGTCATGAGTTCAACAGCTTTGTCTAACTCGTTAAATTCATCAACCTTGCTTTTTACAGGTGTGAATGTATTTTGATCTGAAACATTAAATGCCTTTAAATGATCAAGCACCACATAAAAAGGCCTCCACAGATCACTTAACAAATACCGGTTTACAATAAACAACACAATAAATAAACCCAGCATCAGCACGATAGTTATGGTAGCGATGGTCTGTAAAAGAGATTGTGTACTTTCTTTAGAGATGATGATCACGAACCGGTAATGCGATCCATTAAAAGTTAAGGTCCCCTCTACTCCCCTGCCTTCATGTTCGGTTTTAAGCTTTGGTGCAACATATACGGTATCAAAAAATCGTGTGGGTATAGGTTTGCCTTTAAGCCGCTCAAATGATGTACGGTCATCGTCCATATCAGTTGGCGTAGGGAATTGACTATGAAGGTGTACATATTCCGTTACCTCGGCCACTTCTTCTGACAGATGGTCGTCAAGCAAAGCAGATGCTATCCGGTTAATGGCAAAAAAGTAAACAATAGCGCCAATAATAAGCACCGATAATGTAACTACAATGGTAACCCGGTTATATCGAGCAGCTAACTTCATGCGTCAGTAAATTTGTAACCTATTCCGTAAACCGAGTGCAGGTAATCATTAGCAGTGAGTTCCAGGAGTTTTTTGCGCAGATTTTTAATGTGTGAATACAAGAAATCGAAATTATCATGAACGTCTATCTCATCGCCCCACAAATGTTCGGCAAGTGCTGTTTTTGCTACTACTTTTCCTTTATTGGCCATAAAGTACAAAAGCATGTCAAACTCTTTACGCGTAAGTATTACATGGCTGCCATTTACGGTTACCGTACGTTCTATTAAGTTAAGCACAATTTCATTAAAAACCAAGTTGTTATTACCCTTGGCTAACTTACGCCTGTAAATGGCTACCATCCTCGCTTTTAGCTCAGCAAGGTGGAATGGTTTTACCATGTAATCATCGGCACCTATATTTAGCCCTTTTAAACGGTCGTCGAGCGAATTTCGGGCCGAAATAATGATCACCGCTTCGTTACGGCGCTCTGTTCTGAGATAGTTAAGCAGTTCAAATCCCTCACCATCCGGCAGTCCTATGTCCAGCAAAATAAAATCATACTGGTAACAAGCCAGCTTAGCAAGTGCGCCATTCAGATCGCTGCTGCTTTCGCAAACATTATTATCCTCGTTCAGATAGCTGAGCATATTTTCCCTCAGGCCCTGCTCATCTTCAACAACTAATATTTTCACTTTAACTTATATGTGTTTGCCAAGGCTTAAAAATACAGTAAAAAATAAGCTTTGCTTTAGTAAACATTTATTACCTGTACAGTATTTCTACAGTATCAGTTGCTATTTTAGCTATACATATACTTATATACCATGACAGTTATTGAACCTACTAATAAAGAAGCACAGGAAACCCCTAAAAATAAGCGTTACTCGGTATCTATCCGGCTTTGGCACTGGCTAAACTTTATTGTTGTTAGCGGTTCACTGCTTACTGTGCTGATTAATGCTACGATCACCGATGACCGAAACGTAAACGGTATCATCAGTACCGAACTTCAAAAAAACGGCGTAAGCTTAACAGCCAAACAGGGCAAAAGCGCCGCGCATGCCCTTAGCGATAGCGTATGGGCTGTACATATTTATTTTGGCTATGTGTTAGCGGCTTTGTTCTTATTCAGGATCATACTGGAATTTTTTGAACTTGCCGACCAAAAACTTATCAGAAAGATAAAGGCAGCCTACCATCAATATCACGTAATTAAGCAAAACCGCATGGTAGCAAGGCATGAGTTAACGGTTAAAAGCCTTTACGCGACATTCTATGTATTGCTGTTTATTATGGTAATTACCGGTTTGTTCCTGGCTTTTGAGGATGCATTGGTGGCTTACCGTTCTATTCGCCATTCCGTTAAAGAGGTACATGGCTTTTGCATGTACCTCATTCTGGCTTTTATATTTGTGCACCTGTTAGGTGTTATTCTGGCCGAGCAAAAAGACGGTCGCGGTATTGTATCAGACATGATCAACGGCGGCGACAGCTCTAAAGCTTAAACTATTTAAACTTTAAGGCCAGCGTTATAATATTTGAATTTAACCCGGTTGACCGCATGTAATGGCCCGCACGCAGTTCTAACGAGGTAAAGTGAGCGTTGCCAAATACACCGTTAGGTGGCGACAAACGCAAATTAGCACCAACAAAATTACTATGCAGGGTAGATAGGTCGTAATCGCTGGTATAAAATTCAGCTGAAGGGTCATGCTGCCCGTAAGGAGCAAAATACTTTGTACCCACCTGAGTATTATACCGGTAAAATGGACTAACCGACACGAACGACGAAAATTTAACCGGTATCTCTATTTCAGCCGTGTTCGCTCGTATACCCCAGTTATCCATGTAATAGCGGTAAAAGGCACGGATAATAAAATGATCGTCAAGGAAGTAATTCATTCGTAAGCCAATAGGTAGCTTATAACGGCTATCGGGTAGGTTTTCCACCCTCTCAGTACCATCAGTGAAGTAATCGCGCTGGTACCTGGTAGCCAGCAAACCGTGCTGATATGATGGCTCAACAATCAAAGCGGCCTGCAGGCGCGTACTTAGCACCTGCGACAGGGAGAATGAGGTGCTGTAAGAGTCACGCGGTTTGTAATCTACGGGGCGCTTATCATGCTCAGAGCCTGAACCATAACCCTCCGGACGCAGCTCAACAGGCAGGATAACTTTCCAGGTATCCAGGAAAACCTGTGCTTTAAAGTCGAACTGCGTATTCTTATCCTTTGATAGGCGCGTAAAGTTGATACCACCGCCGAATGACTGATAGTCAAACTCGTGAGAGTATGACGCGGTTAAACCAAAAGCGTTACCAGTTTTGTCGTTTGATACCGTCCAGTTTAATGACGGATAAATACGGGTGTCCTGCATAGATGCTGATGACACACTGCTAGGATCGATCTTGTCTGACGATGCCGAGGTATAGTGGTCAACACCTAACTCAAAGTTAAAGGTATGCTTCTTACCAGACTGGCTGTATTTCGACATTTGCAGATCAAACGTGTTGGCAAAATCCGTCAGCTTTTCGGTTCCTATACCGCCGGTTACAGCGGAGTTGTTTCCATTTTGATGGTAATATGCCGATATAAAATTGATCTCATCGATCTTCAGCTTTCTACGTTCGTAGCTGCTTGAGTCTTCCTTAACCGGTTGGGGCGGGTTGGTTTGGGCATGTGATGCCAGTATACCCAAATACATGGCTATAACACCTAAATATAATTTTTTCATCCTGCTTTATCCGGTTAATTAATTACAACCGCAGCCACCGCCGCTTTTACCACCATTAGCACCAGAACCACCTTCGCGGTAGAGCTGGAAACTTTGCTCAAATTTTTGTGATTTACGTGCCGTAAGATCCATCTCGGCATCGTTAAGCCGGTTTTTCTGGTAAGGTTTTACTGATACGCAGGCCGTAAGGCTGCATGCTGCTAAAAGGCAAATAGCAGCAGTTATACGCAGGGGCTTTTTTATCATGCTTATTTTATATTTATATTTTTAGAAGTGTACAGCTTATTATCATCTGTAATAATTATGCAGGCAATATGCTGGAGCTGGTTAATCAGATCAAGCCCTACGTAAGCACCCATTACAGTTACAGGCGTGGCCATAGCATCGGCAAATTCAGCGCTCGGGCTTATAATACTTACGCTTTTGATGCCACTCACGGGCAGGCCTGTTTTAGGGTCAATAGTATGGGAATACCGTTTTCCGTCAATAACCACATACTTAGCGTAGTTGCCTGACGTAGCTATAGCCATGTTGCTAATATTAAGTGTAGAAAAAGGTAGGCTAGCCTGGTCGGGGTCGGCAATAGCAATTGTCCAGGGCTTGCCACCAGGTTGTGTTCCCCAGGTAATCAGGTCGCCGGCGGCATTCACAATACCGCTTTTAACACCCCGGGCCGTTAAAAGAGCTTTAGCTTTGTCTGCCGCGTAACCTTTGCCAATACCGCCAAAACCAATACGCATACCCTTTTCTTTCAGAAACACAGTACAACGCCTTGCATCAAGCCCTACATTTTTGTAATTAATAAGCCTAACCGCGTTTTTAGCTGTTTCGGCATCGGGCAAGGCTTTCATATTAAGATCAAAGTTCCAAAGGCTTTTATCAATTGAGCCGTAGGTAATATCAAAAGCGCCCTGTGTAAGCTCACTTATCCTCAGAGCTCTTTCAATCAGTTCAAATACCTCCTTGTCAACCTCAACAGGTGCTATACCAGCCATGGCGTTTATCCTGTTGGTTTGGCTGCTCTCATCATAGGTGGTAAGCAAACGCTCTATCCGCCTTATCTCCTCAACGGCGGCATCAATATGCGCTTCAGCGGTAATCTTGTCAGTATCAACAACGGTGATCTCAAACCGATTGCCCATCAGTTTAAGCACACTCTTGTGCACGGTTTCGGCTATTGTGCCGTCAGTTACCTGCATGTGTGGTTTCGGTGATTTGTGCTACAAACTTTTCCGGGCTAACGTTAGGGAAGCCTTCCCAGGTTTTAACCACTTTTCCATTTTCATCAACCAGTAAAGTAAGCGGGAATTCTCCGTTAGGGTTGTATTTATCGGCCAGCGCCTCGTTACGTTTTACCTGATCTTTAGGTAGTTGGTTCTTCTTTTGCCTCGGGAAATCGGCCCTTACCAGCAAAAGGTGGTCAGCAGCATAATCTTCAAATGTTTTGGTTTCTAAAATTTCCTTACGGGTACGTATGCAAGGCCCGCACCAGTCGCTGCCCGAAAAATTAATGAGAATATATTTATGTGTGCGCTGCGCTTCCTTTTGTGTTTCATTAAAATCGCCCGACCAGTTTACAACGGGCGCAGACAACCAAAAAAGAGCAATAACAAGTAGATTTTTCATTTAATGCAATGATTTATAGTTATGAATAAACCCTTAACGATGTACCGGTAACCGTAGTATTGTATACTGTTAAAGATCTGTTGGTTGGGCCGCTGGTTACCGTACCGTTTTCAGTAAATGTGGCGCCGTGGTTGTTGCAATAAAACTGATGGTTACCGGACTGGTAAACTAAAGGGTAGCTTTCATGTGTGCAGGATTGTTGCACTGCTATATAAGCGCCGGTTGTGGTACGTGCTACTAAAACACCATTTGAAACCAGGTAACCGCCATTAGTGCCCAATGCCGCATTAGCCGACGCGCTCAAATCAAGTGTAAAATCTACATTGGCAGGCGCCGAGGACGAAGGCCCATTACCAGAACCTTTACTGCAGCCAATACAACTCAATACCGATAAAGCTACCGCACCTGCGCCTATGGCTGAGAAGAACTCCTTCCTGTCCATTGTTTTTTTTACTTCCATATCAAACCGCGACTGTTTTATTATTGCAAATACAACTATTTGTAAGTGCCGCACCAGCAATACAAGTTTAAACGTCAATTCTGTATTAAATATGAAATTCCCCTTTTAAAGGTTCTTTTAACAGATTTTAACACTTCTATGATCAGTAGCTCCTGCGCTTATTTTATGAGGTCTATTGCTCCAAAAATTCCGGTTAAGTTTCCTTTACACCTGGATATTTTTTACTTATATACCTGGTACCGAAAAATGCACAATAGCGCGCCAACAGAATAATCATTTTGATGAATTTCATCACTCAATAATAGAAAATTAGTACGTTCTTAATAGTTTCTAATAACTTTCTAATAAAGTAACTGCTTATTTTAAATTTTTGTATAAAAACAGTCAATTTTTTATCAATTCCAACCTTTTATAAGACTTTTCCCCACTCATTGGCATCATTAATGGTTATATTTGCCCCGATGCGAATAATTAATTTTTTAAGAAGAACGCCTGTTAAAGGGATATTGGGACTACTGCTGATAACAGTACTCGCGGTAAAATCCTGCGATCTTTTTATTGATCATTATTTTGCTTTTAGCAAGGCGGTTTCTGTAGAAAACAGTACTGATGACAACCACCATTGCACCGGCGAAGACTCTTTTGAAAAGAGTACTAAAAAGCTATATTCATGTTTTGGAAGTACCGATCTGTTTCCGTCTTTTACCTGGGTAACCGCGGCATCTGTACACTGGGACGTATATAGCTTCAGTATTTTTACCGAGCCGCTACGCGTAGTACTTACGCCCCCGCCCAACCTGGCATAATCTCTTATTAAGCCGTTCTAAAATTCTATAAAACTCTGTATAATAGCATAAAACATTTACACTGATTTATAGTTAAAGCAAGCGCTGTTTGTGTATACTTTCAATTTTCACAGCGCCTGTGTGAGCGGTTAAAAAATTTAATAATCACCTACTTTAACTTTTATCTGTTTTTATGAAAAAAACAAAACATGTTGATGCTATTACCCCCTGGCAGAGACTGGTGCGGATACTGCATTACGAACGAGATACTATAAATTATATTTTTGTTTACGCTATACTCATTGGCCTTATAGGACTTACCCTACCCTTAGGTACTACAGCGGTTTTTAACCTGCTTTCCAATGGTGCCATGTATAGTTCTACTTACATATTAATAGCGGTAGTGCTAATTGGTGTGGTTATAGGCGGTACACTGTTAATAGCACAATTTACGCTGGTTGAGTTTCTGGAGCAGAAAATTTTCGCCAAGTCGGCTATGGAGTTTGCTTACAGGCTGCCACGTATAAAAAAGAAAGAACTTGAAGGAGAGAATCCGCCAGAATTGGTAAACCGTTTTTTTGATGTACTTACCATTCAAAAAGGGCTAACTAAGTTGCTGATTGATATTGTTGCGGCAGCTGTACAGATCTTCTTTAGTGCGATACTACTATCTTTCTATCATCCGGTGTTCATGGCCGTAGGCTTATTCGCTATCATCGCTATCGTACTAATTATTCTATTCTATTATAAGCAAGGGGTTGAAACCAGCCTTGATGAATCAGGACATAAATATGAACTGGTGGCACATCTTGAAGAAGTTGCAGGCGACCTGGACAATTACCGTGGTCAACCGGATAAAATGAACGAGATTGTAAACACTACAGATCACATTACCGCTAAATACCTGTCGGCCCGTAATGATCACTTTAGCGTACTGAGGAAATTTTTAATGAGTTCGGTAACCTTGCGTACTATTTTAATGGGCGCCTTATTGCTCATGGGCTCTTTCTTTGTGGTAGAGCGCGAAATGACCTTTGGACAATTTGTGGCAGCAGAGGTGATCATTGTGCAGATCAGCTATGCTGTAGAAAAACTATTAACCAACATGAACACTGTTTTTGATATGGTAACCGGCAGCGAAAAGCTGGCGGTAGTAACCGACCTGGAATTAGAGGAGGAAGTGCAACATGGGTAAACTTTCGAAAAACGGGCTGCATAACCAGCACATGGAAGACCTGGCAGTACAATCAAAAGGAGAACTGCTGGATTCCAAACGGGCACGTATCCTTGGCCGTATCATGACCATTTGCCTTATACTGTTTGTTATTATCCTTTTTCTGCCCTGGCGGCAAACCATTTCGGGCCGGGGTACGGTAACGGCGCTTCGCCCTGAAGACAGGCCGCAAACCATACAAAACCAGATAGGTGGCCGTATTGAACGCTGGGCTGTACGCGATGGGCAGGAAGTTAAAAAAGGCGATACCATACTGGTACTTTCGGAAACCAGCCAATCATACTTTGACCCCGAGTTGCCACAGCGCCTTAATGAGCAGTTGGAGGCTAAAAGGAACAGCGAACAGGCCTCCCTACAAAAAATAAATGCTACTAATGCACAAATAAAAGCGCTTAGTAACGGATTACGCTACCAGTTAGCCGCGGCTGAAAACAAAGTGGACCAGGCTGTAAACTATGTTAAGATAGACAGTGCCGACCTGGTTGCCATTAAAAATTTTTACGAAACCTCTAAGGCACGTTTAGCGCGCTATGAGGCTGGTTACCGTAATGGTTTGTTCTCCCTTACAGATATTGAAAGCCGCAGGCTAAAACTGCAGGAAGACAATGCCAAGGTAATTGTACAGCAAAACAAACTCAGTAACTCAAGGCAGGCGCTTATAAACGCCCGTATTGAGCTGGATAACATTCGGGCCAAATACCAGGAATCACTGGCTAAGGCACAGTCAGACTTGGGTTCGGCTATTTCCGGCAGAGCAACTACACAGGGCGAAATCGCGAAATTACGCAACGATATATCTAACATCGCCGTACGCCGTAACTTGTATGTGGTGCGTGCACCACAGGATGGTTTTGTGGTAAAAACGCTGAAAGCAGGTATTGGCGAAAACATTAAAGAGGGCGAATCTATCGTAACGCTGCAGCCGCTGCACCCTAAAATAGCAGCCGAACTATATGTAAACGCGATGGATGTACCATTGATATTAGATACCAGCGATGTACGCCTGCAATTTGAAGGTTGGCCTTCGGTGCAGTTCTCTGGCTGGCCTTCAGTAGCCATAGGTACGTTTGCCGGAAAAGTTTGGGCTATTGACCGCGTAAGCAGCAGCGGTGGTAAATACCGCGTGCTGATAAGACCGGCCGACCCGCTTCCTAAAAAAGACGAACCATGGCCGGTGCAGTTAAGGCAAGGATCAGGCGTATATGGCCGTATCATCCTCCGTTCCGTTCCACTTTGGTACGAGATATGGCGGCAACTGAACGGTTTCCCTCCAAGCCTGGAGAAAGAGCCTGCTGAAAAGATCACGGATGGTAAGAAAGGATAACGGAAGTATGAGATTGAAAAGTTTTTTAACCGGTATACTTATCGTGCTTTTATGGCCTGTAACAGCCACGCTTGCCCAAAATAAACCGGCGGCGGCTGATACCGGGAAGGTATTTTCTCTTGATGACCTTGAAGGTATCGTATTTAAGAACCACCCCATTGTTAAACAGGCAGCCTTGTTGAGCGAGGCGGCAAAAGCCAATGTATTACAGTCGTTAGGTTATTTTGATCCTGCGCTGAAGGCTTCGTTCGGGCGTAAGTTGTTTGGCAATACCGAATATTACAATAATTGGAGCAACGAACTTAAGATACCGCTTTACGTAGCCGGCGCCGATCTTAAAATTGGCTACGACCGCTTTGTGGGTACTTACACCAACCCAGAAACCCGTACAGGTACAGACGGACTTACCGCTGTTGGCCTAAGTATACCTTTGGGTCAGGGCTTATTGATTGATGCCCGCAGGAGCACTTTATGGCAGGCTAAAGCTATGGTAAGCTATGCCGAGGCGGATAAAGTAAAGCAAATTAACACGGTTTGGTACACCGCCGTTAAGGACTACTGGAACTGGTACTATGCTTACCGGGAATATACGCTGGTTAAAGAAGGGCTTGACCTTGCACGCACACGTTTTACAGCAGTAAGGAACCAAACACTGGTGGGCGACAAACCGCCCATAGACTCGGTTGAGGCCAGCATAACCGTACAGGACAGGGAAATACAACTGGCCAAAAGTGCCATTGAGCTGCAAAACACCTTGCTGGTACTTTCCAACCACTTATGGAACGAGCAGGGTTCGCCATTGGAACTCCCCCGGAATGCAGTACCTCAAACCGTGAGTGAGAAAATTACTTTACCAAGCACCCTCGCGTTGGATACACTGCTGGGGCAGGCTAACAGCCATCCGGAATTAGTTAAACTGAGGGCAAAAGGCACACAACTGGATATTGAGAGGCGTTACCGGCAGGAGCAACTAAAACCCAAGATTAATATCAGCGGCGCGTTGATATCATCGCGCAGAGATTTTAATTCTTATGTGCCCGATTATTATGATTTTAACTGGCGTAATTATAAGGTGGGCATTGAATTCGCTTTCCCGTTATTCCTGCGTGCCGAAAGAGGTAAACTCAAAGAAGTTAAGATAAAACAGCAACAATTGGATTACGACTTGCAGCAATCGGGCCGTGAGATCAATAACAATGTACGTACCGCGTATAATAGCCTTAACGCTTACAAAGCGCAGCTAAATATCCAGATACAGAGTATCACCAATCAGCAATTGCTGCTAAAAGGCGAACTGCAAAAATTTGAGCTTGGCGAAAGCACGCTATTCCTTATCAATAGCCGCGAAAGCAAACTGATTGACATGAAGATTAAGCGGGAAAGCATTGTAGCCGGCTATCAGAAAAGCCTTGCGGAGCTATACTATAAAGCAGGCACCAGGCAATCGCAAACAAATTAAAAAACAATAAACTAACACCCTTAAGCCTCATACTGTAATGGTATGAGGCTTTAATTTTTACTGCAATTCATCAACGATCATTTTTTCGTTCTTTATCGTCCGTTTATACGATCATAAAAACGACAAAAGCACACTATTAAAGTGTGCCTTGTCGCATTATAACCAATAGAACCCCAAAAAACAATCTTTATATTAACACTACCTCGTAGTTGGATCTTTTTTACGGTAAGCCCATCCAAATATGAGCGGGAACACCCAAAGGCTAAATAGCATTGCGCAGAGTATTCCTCCTATTACCACACGTGCCAGCGGCCTTGAACTTTCGGAACCAATACCGTGAGATATAGCCGCCGGGAACAAGCCTATAGCTGCCATCAGTGCGGTCATCATTACGGGGCGTATACGCGAATTAACACCCAGTTTCATGGCATTGTAGAGCGATTGCTGCTGCCCCTCAAACTTTTCGAGGTTCTGTTTAAAAATGGTAATTAACAATACCCCATCCTGTATACAAATACCAAACAGCGCTATAAAACCTATACCAGCTGATATACTAAAATTGGTACCCGTGATAAACAGTGCCATAATACCTCCTACGATAGCGAAAGGCACGTTGAGGAATATCAGCGCGGCATCCTTAAAATTGCCGAACATGATAAACAGTAACAGGAAGATAAGCGCCAAACTAATAGGAACCACTTGTGCCAAACGCTTTTCAGCACGTTGCTGGTTCTCAAAATCACCTTGCCATGCCAACCGGTAGCCATGTTTAACTGACACAGCGGCCTTCACTTTTTCCTGAGCTTCTTTTATAGTACTACCCATATCACGCCCGCGAACGGAAAACTTCAGGGTAGCAAAACGCTCATTACCATCTCTAAAAATAAGGCACGGCCCGGTTTTCTGTGTGATGTTAGCCACCTCTCTTATTGGCACTTTACTGCCGCTTTGCGTAGGCACCATCAGGTTACCGATCTGGTCTGGTGTTTGCCTGAACGATTCAGGGAAACGCACCCTGATATCAAACGTCTTTATGCCCTCGTACAAAGTTGACGCCGCCTCACCACCTATCGCCATAGCGATAACCGAGTTGGCATCTGAGGTAGAAACGCCATATTGAGCCATCTTTTGCTGATCGAGCGTGATATCCAATTCAGGCAAGCCAATGCTTTTTAACACACCAAGGTCGGTTATCCCCTTCACTTTTTTCAGTACGTTATACACCTCATGGGTTTTACCTTCCATATAATTGAGCGAGTCGCCATAAACTTTTACCACAATTGAGCCCTTAACGCCCGATACTGCTTCTTCCACGTTATCACTAATAGGCTGCGAAAAGTTGAGTTCCGCACCAGGCAAAACTGAAAGACTTTTATTCATTTGCGCGATCAGTTCTTCCTTTGATACTTTGGGATGCCAATCTTCCTCGGGGTACATCAATACGTCAAACTCATTGTTATAAAAACCGGCTACGTCGGTACCGTTATCAGGCCGCCCTGTTTGCGAAGCAACACATTTTACCTGCGGGTATTTCATTAATATCTTACGCACCTGCCTGGCAGTGGCTACAGATTTATCAAGCGATATGCTATAAGGCAATTGTACACGTAACCATATCGACCCTTCGTCTAATTCAGGTAAAAACTCACTACCGAGAAACTTAAAGGATAGTAAACCCAGGACCATGGCTATTAAAGCTACGGTAACTACCGTCTTTTTATAGCGGAAAGCCTTAATAAAGCCAAACAGCATTACACTGGTGAGCTTATGAACAAATGGGTTGTGCTTTTCATGTACATCCTTTTTAAGCAACATACTAATGAGCACCGGAACGAGCGTAAGCGTGGTGATAAGCGCGCCGAGTAACGCAAAGCCAAGGGTGTAAGCCAACGGCGAAAAGAGCTTACCCTCCACCTTCTGGAAGGCAAAGATGGGGAGCAACCCGGTGATGATGATGAGCTTTGCAAAAAATATAGCCTTACCCAACTGCGCGCCTTGGTTTTTAATGAGGCCGCCTTTTGCAATTTTGTTAAAGCGATCCATACCCAGTTCAATAGCCTTATGGTCGAGTATCACAAACATGCCCTCAACCATTACCACAGCCCCGTCTATGATGATACCAAAATCTACCGCGCCTAATGACAACAGGTTGGCAGACATACCCATCATGTGCAGACATATAAAGGCGAACAATAAAGCCATCGGGATAATGATGGATACAATAAGCGTGGTACGCCAGTTGAACATGAACACAGACACCAGCAAGGTAACCAATAATATACCCTCTATCAGGTTATGCAGTACGGTATGGGTAGCGTAACCTATCAGGTCAGACCGGTCGTAGTAAGGCACAATTTTGGTATCGGGCGGCAAAACATCATCGTTAAGCTTTTTTACCTCCGCTTTAAGCGCTTTTACCACATCAGAAGGATTCTCGCCTTTACGCATCACAATGATGGCTTCTACCACATCGTCCTCGTCATGCACTGTTCGTTTACCGTCTTTATCCTTCGTGGCGGTAGTACGGCCTACCCAGCCTAACCGGGGCAGGTTGGATATGGAAACCGTGGCCACATCACTCACCAGCAGCGGCACACCATTATTATTACTTATTACAATGTTGCGTATCTGGTTAATATCGCGCAGTAAACCAATGCCCCTCACAGCAAAGGCTTGGTTGTTCTGTACGATCATATCGCCGCCAACGTTAATATTGGTTTTTTGTATGGCTGTAAAAACGTCCAGCGGGGTTAGGCCAAATGTAGCTATGCGGCCCGGGTCAACTGTTATCTCGAAAGTTTTGGTTTTACCGCCAAAGCTGTTCACGTCCGCAATACCGGGAATGGCACGCAGGCGGCGGTCTATCACCCAATCCTGTATGGTCTTAAGTTCACGCACATCCCTAAAAGTGCTTTGAAGCGTGTATCTGAATATTTCGCCGGTTGGGCCCGTAGGCGGCTGTACCGATGGGCTAACGCCATTAGGCAAGTTGGCGTTGTTAAGCAGGAACATCACCTGCTGCCGGGCCTCGGCATCCTTCACGTTATCATCAAAAATTACCTTTACATAGCTAAGGCCGAATATAGTTGAGGAACGCAGGCTTATTTTTTTCTGAACCGGGTTAAGCGCAATCTCAATAGGTATGGTAACCAGTTTCTCTACCTCCTCGGCGCTTTGGCCGGGCCATTGGGTAATTACCACTATCTCGGTATTAGTAACATCCGGGAATGCCTCAATAGGCATTTGGGTAAAAGTATATATCCCTGTAAGTATCAGCACCCCGCCCAGGGTGATGATGAGGTATTTATTTTTCAGCGAAAATCCAATGATCGCTTTCAAAAATTTAATCATGTCGGTTTGTTTTAAGCGCTTTCCGCTAATTGTTCAGTGAGCCATAAATAAGCAAAACGTTTGACGCGATCACGCGTTCGCCGGTTTGCAAACCCGATGCGATATAGGCCGTTTGCCCGTTATTACTTAGTAAAGTAACAGGGCGTATCTGTATATCCTTTTTGTCTTTCAACACCAGCACGTAGTACTGGCTGTTATCAAACACAAGGGCCTTTGAAGATATGGCAGGTGCCTGGCGCTTTTCCCTGTCGCTTAGGGTAACGGTGGCAAACATCTGGGGCTTCAGCAAATAATCAGGGTTTGATAGCACTATTCGCATCTTCATGGCCTTTGTATTGGCATCCAGTACATCCATCAGCTTATCCACACGGCCGTTAAATATTTTATCCGGGTATGATGCCGTGGTTACGGTAACCGAATCGCCCTGGTGTACCTTACTGATATTTTGCTCATAAACGTTGGCTTGTACCCATACGTTATTAAGATCGGCAATGGTAAGAAGGCCGGTATTGTTATCGCTACGAATAGCCATACCGCTGGCAAGGTTCATTTGCACAATGAAACCACTTACCGGCGCTTTGATCATGTATTCGCCCTGGCGGTTATTACCGTTTATACTCAATACCTTTTGCGCAGCTACCTGTGCGGCCACTGCCTGGTCATAAGCGGTTTCGGCGTTGGTGATATCCACTTCGGAGGCTAAACCACTTTTATACAAGTCCTTTTGCTGGGCCAGCTGCCTTGCTGTTTGGCGCACAGTAGCTTGGGCGGCTACCAGCGCGGCGTTAAAATTAGCAACCTCGGCACTTTTTACTACGGCCAGCACTTGCCCCGCCTTTACAAAATCGCCAACGGCGATGTTTACCCCCTGCACATTACCGGTTACCAGCGGGAAAACAGTTACCGTTTTTTCGGCATTATAATCAACCATTCCATTCAACTTTATGGCATTGGTTACAATTTTCTGCTTTACTGTGTCAATGCTGAGCGTACGAAAAAGCGAGTCTGAAACGGTATAGGGCTGGCGCTCATCGGTATCCTTTTCGCCGGAACTGCAGGCTTGCAGCATGGCAAACCCGGCAATACCTGTAATAAGCAACAGCGGAAATTTTAACTTTATCATGGTTATTGGAGAGAGTTATATTATTTAAAGAAAGTGGTGCCTGTAACAAAATTGAGCTGCTCTAATGAAGTTACCCTGCCCAATTGCAGGTTGTTGTACTGCAGCGTATTGGTTTTAAATGAGTCATAAAAATCCAGGAACTCCAGCAGGCTGATGTTGTGTTTCTCGTAATTCTTGTACACTTCACCTATCAATCGCGTAAAATCATCTTTGAACTTAGGGTCATAATTCGCGTAAAGCGTTTCGTAACGCAAGGCGCTGCGGTAGTTGTTGGCCACATCGCTTTCAATACCATCCTGCTGGCTCTGCAGCTGTGCCTTACTCTCATCAATAGCTAAACGCGCCTGCTTAATGGCCCCCTGGTTACGGTTAAAAAAAGGCAATGAAAAAGCGAGGCCGGCACTGGTGTAATCGCGTACATATCCCCCCTGCTTATCGTAAGCAAGTTGTACGGTTACATCAGGTACGGCCATGGCCTTTTGCAACTTAAGATTAACGTTATTATAGTCTACAACCGACCGGGCGATCTTAAGATCGCTCCGGTTCGTGTATGCAGAGTCCAGCAGATGCTGGTAAGGGGTATTGCGAACGATATCACTGTCTTTTGCAACAGCTACGCCATCGGCTACAACATAAGCACCGGCCGGGGCGCGT
Organism: Mucilaginibacter sp. MD40; assembly: GCF_002288635.1. Classification (GTDB taxonomy): domain Bacteria; phylum Bacteroidota; class Bacteroidia; order Sphingobacteriales; family Sphingobacteriaceae; genus Mucilaginibacter. The sequence continues at coordinate 3,333,991 of NZ_NRSW01000001.1, forward strand.
ATAAGCAGTTTAAACTCACTTTGCGTGTCATCGATCTGCTCAAGCAGATCATTTTGCTCTGATAATAAAGAGTATAGTTCAGACTGTATGCGTAGCACCTCTTTAAGCGCGATATTGCCTTTAGTATACTGCTGCTTAAATACTTTAAGCGTGTTGCTTAATGAGGTAATTTCCAGGCGGTAAACCTGTGCTGATTGCTCCTGAAAGTATATCTTATAAAAATCACTATGCAGTGTAAACTTCAACGTGCGCATCAAGTCGTAAAACTGATACTGGGCCTGCTGTGCTGTAATTTTTGCCAGCTGAATGTTTTTATTTCGCTTGCCGGCAGTAAGGAATAGTTGAGATAATTGCGCGGTATACTCTCCCCCGTTTCTGCTTACATCAAAAAACTTTTTTGTGTTAGGGTTATATAGTACGTTGCCAAAACTGAATTCGGGGTTATCAAACAGTTTTGCGGTAATGATGCCCGCCTGCGCCTCATCAATATTGTAACGCTGAACAATAAGATCGAGGTTATTTTTGAGGAAGCGCTCCTCGGCCTGCTGCATGTTTATCTTTAAAGTATCTGTTGCAGCTGTTTGAGCGAACGTATTTGCGGCACTCCAAATGATCAAAGCCATGATGCCGGATACCCTTGTCGCTAACATTAACTTACGAAGCATATATGGTATAGTGTATTTGGTACAAAGGTACCCCGGCCTTATTAGGCGGCCCTTAAATTGGCATTAGAGGCGAATTAGAAGTTGATTAAAAAAAAGCTAATCCGGTTAAAATGAAGATGAGATTGCTAAAATAAGCGGAAATCAATGTAAAAATTGTCCTAAACAGCGAAAGTGATATGGAAAGTAGTACCCTGCCCCAGTATGGAATGGATACTGATAGTACCATTATGCAGTTTGATAATCTTATCGGTAAGGGATAGCCCGATGCCGAAGCCATCATAACCAAGCGCGTTATTAGCCCGGTAAAACGGCTGAAATAGATTGGCGATATCTTTCTCTGCTATACCTATGCCTTTATCACTTATTTGCAGATGGATGCCCTCCACATCGTGATAAAGCAAACATTTAACAGGCTGGCCGGCAGAGAATTTCAGGCCATTTTTGATCACGTTATTTATGGCCATGTACAATAGCTGTACGTTACCGTTAATCACCATGTTTGTATCGCTTTCATCTGTCGAGAGATGTTCAATCTTTACTTTGTCGCGCTCGTAGTCGCCAGCTATATCCAGCAAAAGTTTATATAGATCAACATCCTGAAAGCCCGATGGCATTGCGGTGGTTTGTATCAGTTCCATCAGGCTTTGGATGATCATGCTCAACCTGTCGGCTTCTTTAACTACTACAGTAAGCACATCGCGATATTGTTCCTCTGTACGACGGCTAATGAGCGCCACTTCGGCCTCGCCCATAATAGTGGTGATAGGTGTACGCAACTCATGCGAGGCATTAGCGATAAACCTCTGCTGCCCTTCAAATGACTGCTGCAGGTGTTCCAGTAACTGATTAATGGTTAATGAAAGGTTGTCTATCTCGTCGTGTTTGGGGGGCGATACAAACAAGCGCTGGTCAAGGTTGGAGGCTCTTACCCTTTTGAGGTTATTGGTAATATCCACAATAGGCTCCAATGCCATTTTTGAAAACACCCTGCCCAGTAAGTAGTTAATCATCAGCAATATCAGAAACGAGGCTACCATCATCAGGCGCAGATCGCCCAGGTAACGGTACCCCGCCTCGTCGGCAGCGGTGATCATGATAATGAAGTTGCCCGAATTATCCACATAATAAATACCCGTAGTGTAGCGGTTACCATCTTTTAAATGGACCTTCTTTTTAGCAATTACTGCCTGTAATACGGATTTAGGCCATTTAACACTGCCTTCAGAAATAAATTGGGGAACAAACTGGTCGGTGTAGATCCTGATCACCTCCCGGTTTAATGATTGCGGGTATTTTTTTACTACACTCTGGAAGTTATCTTTTGATAAGTTATCCTCCGCCAGATAAAACTGCGCGGTAGTAATAGCCCTTTCGTCGAGTTTTTCGTAGAAAGATCTTGTGCGGTACCTTGCTGTAAATAAATAAATGGCCACCATTACTACAAGCAGCAGTACGGCAAGGGTAAGCGTTAGTTGTAAGGATAACTTTTCTTTAAACTTCACTTCAGGTTTGGTCTGATATCATATAACCCATACCTACAACGGTTTGGATAAGTTGCTGACTATGGCCTTTATCAATTTTAGCACGCAGGTAATTGATATATACGTCAATAAGGTTGGTACCGCGATCGAAATTTATACCCCATACAGATTCGGCTATGTAAGTGCGTGACAGTACCCTGTTTTTATTATACACCAGTGTTTCCAGCAATGTATACTCCTTTACCGTAAGCATAATGAGTTTATCGCCACGTGTTACCGTTTTCTTAAAGCTGTCTATTTCGAGGTCGGCTACACGATAAACGGTACCCGGGAGTATGTTTTGCCTCCGGCGATCCAATGCACGCACCCGGGCCAGCAATTCCTCAAAGTGGAAGGGTTTGGTAAGGTAATCATCGGCGCCATTTTCGAGTCCCAGTACTTTATCTTTAACCGTACCTAATGCGCTGAGCATTAATATGGGCAGTTCCCTTTTAAATTGCCTTATTTGCTTGCATACATCAAAACCATTTACCTCGGGGAGTATACCGTCCAGTATCACTAACTGGAAATCGTTTTCCAGAGCCAGCCTGACACCCATTTTGCCATCATAGGCTGAAATGACATTGTACGACTGCTCCTCTAACCCGCGTTTGATAAAGGCTGACACTTTAGCCTCGTCCTCAACTAATAAAATATTCATATGAACGGCAATTATGAGGACAAAATTAGAGCACAGCTTTTTCATACCGTGCTGCTTAACGCAATTTTAATTGAACTTTAATCTCGTGGTTTTTAGCGGCTTGTGGTTTTCAGAAGAAATTTTGCAGCCTTAACGGAGGTGCGTTGTACCAAAACGTATATCTACAATCTGAAAAAAATATCTTAACAAGCTGAAAACAAATATTTTATAAAAAATTTAACAACATCAACCTTATAAATACCCTATACAATAGCCGTGAACATTTATTGGCTTATCCGGTATTGCCGGGCAAAAACTATATGATTAGAATTTTTTTAAAGTTGGCCTGTAGAAACAATGCCGTACCTATCCGGTTAGCATCGCCAGCCATACGGTAGCTTGTGCTTATTTTTCCATCCGTTCCGCTCAGGATAATACAAAAGCGAGACAAACGGAACACACTGAAATACAGATTTTTATCACTGACAATATTTTGGCAGCAATCCCTATTGGGAATTATACATAACTTATTTACAACACTTTACATAATTAAAAAAGCGTTCCGTGCGGAACGCTTTTGGAAACTATAAACGGAACGGATCCGGAACACTTGTAAAGACCACTTAGCCGTTTATTGAAGTTTGATCCCGTCTATATTTAAATCGCGGCAACTGATAGAAAGGATCGATGAAGCATAAGTGTCGCCATAATTGACAGCAGAGAACTGATCAGAATAGGACGATAACATACCCTTTTTAAACCGCAGTGTCTTTAGCGTTTTTTGTGTGGACGGGTCGGTAACCGTAATGGTTCCTTCAAATTTAGTTTTCGCTTTAGCCACTACCCTAAGCATTTCAGCACTGAGCGCCTTAGCCTCAAGCGTGAGGTAACAAACGCCGCCTGGACGGGCTGTTTTATCGGCCGCCTTTACTCCCGAGGAATCGTTACTTGCAGCGGGTTCTTCCAATTCGTTTTCATACCGGTTAAAGGCCAGGTTTACCGAATTAAGCTCGGTAACAATGGTTTTACCGGCATCTACAACGGTCAGTATCACCTTGTTTCGCTTCTCCTCGGTTTGTGCCCGGGTTTGGGATACTGCAAACACAGCGCTGCATAGTATCAAAAAAAATATCTTTTTCATTTGGTCATTTTTTAACGGGTTAAACCATAAGTAACTATTTATCTGAGCCGGCCATTAATAATTGCTCTAAAATTTCTGTATAGCCACGCTCACCGGCAAAGTCCATAGCGCTTTTGCCGTTGTTATCTACCGCGGTAACGTCAGCGCCTTTTTCTATCAACAGGGCAGTAAAATCGTTAAACCCGCATTGGGCTGCTACGATCAATGGCGTTTCGCTAAAGCTGTTGCGCGAATTAACATCGGCTCCGGCTTCAATAAGTATTTTACCTAAATGCAGGCTGCCCATACCGGCTGCATAATGCAAAGCCGAATTACCATTAAGCACATGCAGATTTACATCGGCGCCATTTTTTATCAATTGTTCAGTCAGGTGAACATTAGAATTGTTTATTGCCAGTATCAGCGCGCTCACGCCCTGGTTATTCACCTCATTGATGTTAACACTGCCGTTTCGCAATAATGATGTTACCGTTTCCACCTGGTTGTTATAAACCGCCTGGTGCAAAGGTGTATTGCCATGGTCGTCTTTTTTGCCGGTCTCGGTCCCGTCAGACAACGCCGCAACCAGGTCGCGCATACCGTTTGCGGTAGCATGGTCTAACAAAGTGTAGCCCCCGTTATCTTTTACGGTAGCATCGGCCCCAAGCTCCAATAAGTATAAAGCGGTTTCAGTTTTCCCTGCAAGTACCGCGTAAAATATGGGGGTTTGTCCTGAGTTGTTCGCCGTGTTTACATCGGCACCGGCTTCTGTAAGCAGTTTTATTAACTCCTTGCTGCCTGTACGGGCTGCACCATGTAATGGCACTTCGCTTAAGTTATTGGCTAAATTCACATCAGCCCCATTATCAATCAGCAGCTTGGCAATGTCTTTGGCACTTTTTAAGCAAAGATAATACAAAGGCGTATTACCCAACTCATCGCGTTTGTTTACATTGATGCCCCCTTTCTTAAGAAACACCTGTACTATACTTTTCTGCGCGTTTTTACACGCGTTTAAAAACATGTTATCCATAGTTATTTATTTACGCCAGCATTTGTTTCAATACCGCCTCGTTACCATGCTGTATGGCAACGTCCATAGCGGTTTGGCCGGCATTATTTACTTTTTCCATAGTTGATGTATCCTTATCCAGTATGAGCGATACCAGTTTCTTTGCTGACATCTGATCGGGGTTGCCGGCAGCATATATCAGTGCTGTATTGCCTGCATTATCTACATTGGTGGTATCAGCATTATTATCCAACAGTAACTCGGCTATTCCATACTTCTGTTCGTTTCCCCGCTGGGCGAATGACATCAACGGGGTTTTACCGTATTGGTTAGGCTTGTTTATATCGCAACCTGCTTCGATCAGCTCTTCGGCCAACAGGCTATTCAGATCAGCAAGGTAACCGGCCTGGCATATCACGTTAATGGCCGTATCACCTTCGTTAGTGATACCTGCATCAATTTCCAGGTCATGATCAATAAGTTCCCTGAGTATTTTAACCACATCTTTAAGGTCGGTACTCATGCCCCTGCCAAAATTGCTGATGGCTTTGGTTAGCAAAATATAAACAGCTGTTTCGCCTGTACCCGTGCGATAATTAACATTAGCGCCGGCTTCAATGAGCAGATCAACAAGCGGCTTCGAGGGGTATTCACAAGCCAGCATCAATGGCGTACGGCGGTATTGGTCTGATAATTCGTCTAAATCCGCTCCATTTTCAATAATTTTCTTCAGCGCTTCCGTATCACGGTTTAGCACAGCCTCATGGATAGTCATCCCACCGGTAAGGGCATCTCCCTCTTCGCCGGATAGTATGGCAGCAAGTTCCTTAACTCCGCTGCGTTGCGCGTAAGTTATAGGGGTGGTACCAAAAATATCTTTATCCGCCACATCAATGCCGCCCTTTTCAACCAGTACTTTTATTGTTTTGGCCGCGGCATCCACAGCGCCGGGTATATCTTTGCGGTGTGCCATTTTTTCGCAGATGGAATGAAGTAGATTTTTACCTTCACTATCGGTGGCATCCATTTTAATGCCGGCATCGCCAAGCGCGTCAAGCATAGGATACATATACAACAGTCCAGCATCAACATAAGCTATTTTGCCGGCGTCATTTTTCTTTTTCGGGTTGATACCGGCATCTAACAAGGCCTTAGTGGTATCATGTATCCGCTTAGCCTGTACATCTGTATGGTTTAAGTCGAACTTAGCCGAGGCGAGCGCGTGAAAAGCCGTATTTCCATACTTATCCGCAACAGGGCGCAAGCCTTTTTCTTTCAAAAACCGTATCGCTTCAGCATCAGCATATCTTGCGGCCAAATGATAGAGCGTTTCATCATATTCTCCCTGAATATTTAAATTGGTTAACGCCCTATACAAAGCCAACACATCTGTTTTAGCTTTATCATCGGCAAAAAGATTTCGCAGATAGGCGTCTTTTATTTGATTATATTCTGTATTCATTGGTTCAAGTGCTTTTTAGCTACCGCCAAAGCTTCCGTTACATTGCGATACTGTTTGTAGGCTATAGGGGTAGCGGTTTCTAATATTTTAGCATAGTTTCCCAGTTGCATCCAGCAGTCTGTTTTTAGCCGGATAATACCATCGGTCACTTTTTGTGGCAGTAATTGCAGGTGTTTGTCTGTTATGGCAAAAAAATGATTGTTCAACTGGTTTTGATTATCGAGCAGGGCCTTGTAAAACCCGTTGTTTATTGCATTTTTATTATTTTGGTTTACAGGCAGGTATGCCTGCGCTTTATCCAGGCACATAAGGGCCTCATTAAAATAACCCGCTGTGTAAAAGCATAGCGCCAGGTTATACTGTGTGACGGTTTGATCGGCCGGCTCCTGTATTAACAAAGCATATGCCTCGGCGTATTGCGACCTGCCGATAAGCTGTTCTATAAAATCCTGTACAGCGGTGCTTGAACGGTTTTGTACCGCCTGGTTTGAGCCTAACAACATAATACTTGTTTGAGAGTTACTTTTCAGGTTTACCACAAGGTAACCGCTACCTGAAACAGGCAGCGGTACCGGGTTTGGAAAAGGTTAGGTTCAATAATTAAAGAGTGCCGGTGAGTTCTTTACGACCTGATGTCAACGCCGTTAGCGAAGTTGAAACGGCCTTCGAAAAATTTCCCTACCAGTGGCAATGGTTTCATTATACCATTATTGGCGGTTACAATTCCTAACAGTAATAGAATCAACGTAGCCGCGCTTAGTATATAGCCTATAAAATAAAGTGATGGCACAATGGCTACCACAATGGATAGCACAATACCCAGCACGAAAGACGACAGAATAAGGCCGATTGATTGGCCTAAGTGATAGTTAACCAATGCGCTTTTTTCATCGCGTTTTTTAAACTCCAGATACGATACTACCCATCCGATGATGGTAATGTAGGCCACTACGGCCATTCCTTTGTTTGACATAGTTTTTACTTTTAAGGTTAAACGATAAGATGTTAACCCAAAAGTAGCAGGGTCGTTTCTGTAACCCAAAAAAGCAGCAACTACAAGCTGTCTACACGCGTTACGCCAAACGTCTACAAATCATCTACAACAATTCGTTAACTTTCTATGTTACAGGTATAATTATTAGTTAATATATGGCTCATATAACTCTACTAATGATAGCAACTACCTGAACATTATGCTTTTAAAAAAAACGTATTTCATCTTCTCTGCTTATTTAGCATTTTTCATGCAGCTAATGTTTGCGCGCAATCAACTGTTATAGATTCCCTTAACCGGGTAATTAATAGCGCCTCAGCTATTGAAAAGCCCGTAGCAATAGCTGAACTTGCACGTGCAACACTTGAAAAGAATGCGGATGATGCCGTAAAAAACGGTTTACGTGCAGTTGTACTCGCTAAAGCAACCGGAAAGGCTGGCGTAAAAGCTTTCTGCTATGCTACTATGGGTCATCTATATATGCAAAAGGGCCAGGAAAAACGGGCGGCCTTGTACATAGACAGCGCTGTAAGTTGCGCACATAAAAGCACCGATAAAACACTCGCCGCTTTTGCCTGGCTAAGAAAAGGCTGGCTGGAATTAGTGAGAAATAACAACGAAAAGGCAATGGCCGGCTTATTAAAGGCCGACAGCATGTTAGAGAATATAAATGAAAAAAGGGCTTACAGTTATCGTACCCTTGCTAATCATTACATCTCCAGTATGTATGCCTACGGCAGCGATACGCTTAAACAACATCGCTATGCGGTAACATGCCTTTCTATGGCAAAGAAAAGCGGCGTACCGGATGATATCCAGATAGGCTATAACACCATCGCACATAGCTTTTTTTCGGCCTTTGAGCATAATAAGCAACACCATGCATTACTGGACTCCAGCATGCGTTATTACCGCCTTTCCATGAACTTTTATCTGCGTAACCACGATAAGATATTTTTGCAAAGCAATGCTTCGCTCTGTGCATTGAATACAGCTAACGCTTATTTCAAATACTATCCTTCAAGTTATAAAGACAGTGCGCAGCATTATATCAACATCGCCTTAAATATTGGCCGTAAAACCAACGGAAGGGAAATAATAGCCAACTGCTATGGCATGCTTAGCGAATATGCATTAAGGCAAAAGAATTACAAAGCCGCTGAGCAATACCTGCTAACAGGCATCAGCGAGTTGGAAAACGCTGCCCCGGCAGTTGATATTACCCGGTCAAGATTAATGCTTGGGCTGGCTAACGTGGCCGAGCAGCAGGGCGATAAACAAAAAGCCCTCAACTATTATAAACAGTACATAGCCTATTACAGTAAAGTTTTTGACGCTCAAAAACTGGCCACCGTGCAGCAATTAGAAGAAGAGTACCATGCCGCCCAGCGGGATAATGAAATTGCCCGGCTACGCGAACGCGATAGTTATAATAAACGCCTTAACTGGCTGTACATTGCCATAGGATCAATAAGCATATTGTTGCTTGGGCTCTTGTTGAGTTCTTATCATTACAAGCTAAAAGCATCTGAACAGCAAAAACAAATAGCCGACCAGGAAAACGAAGAAATGAGCCTGATAGCAGAGCTGCAGCAGGCGGAAGCACAAAGGTTACGGTTAGAAAAGCAAGAGGCGGAACTGCAGGCTAATTTGCGCGAAGAGGAACGTACACGCGCAGAAGCACAGCAAGCTCTGTTGCAAGACCGAGCCGAGTGGCTGGAAAAGGAGCTATTGGCTGGCACGCTAAAAATAGAGGAAAAGAACGCGATACTGGAACTGTTAAAGCAAAAATCAAATGATGCCCGGCAAATAGGGCGTATTATTAACCAAAACCTGCGAATGGATAAAAACCTTGATGAGCAACAGGCGTTAAGTAATATCCACCCCTCATTTTTTAATTCTTTACAGGAGAGAGCCGGCAATACACTTACCAGGTTAGACCTCAAGCATTGCGCCTATATATTGATGGGCTTTGATAATAAGGAGATAGCCGGGCGGCTTGGCGTAGAACCTAAAAGTATACGAATGGCGCGTTACCGGTTAAAGCAAAAATTAGGGTTGGATAGGGATGAGAACCTTGATCAGGTGATTCGCGATATACACTAACATATCATTATCTACTACTATCTGATAAGTTGTAGGATAAAAATACATGTACATTATACACTTAATACTTTATTAATTAAATTAGCCGGAGGTCTTGCGCTGTATGAACAAAAGAATCCCGATCAGTAATTTTCTTGAAAAATCGCAGCTCTTTTATACCATTATTATCGGGTTAGATGGTAACTATATGTATGTAAGCCCCAGTTACGACCAGAATTTTGGCACCAATAAAGGTTCATTAACAGGCCAACACTTCTCTGTAACCCTCCATCCCGATGATGTGGAAATATGTGAAAAGGTAGGGCCGCTGTGCTTTGTTAACCCCGAAAAGTTGTTTCCGGTTACTTTAAGAAAACACGATGGTAAAGGCGGCTATGTAATTACCAAATGGGAAATGCAAGCCATGCCCGATGAAAATGGTAATGCGCTGGGCATATTCTGTGTGGGCTATAACATTACTACTTATGTGGATATACAGGAAAAGTTAGAACAGGCCACTTCCAACCTCGATGATATCAGTTACATGCAATCGCATGGGGTAAGAAAGCCACTGGCCAATATCATGGGCCTTGCAGATCTGTTGAACGAAACAGAAGATCCGGCGCATTATAAACGCATTGCCCAAATGCTGCAGGAAAGCACGGCCGAACTTGATAACATTATAAAAGAAATATCCAACAAGCGTATTTGAACACTATACTAATAAACTATTGATGAAATCCTTTACACTCCCTACTATCCTCAAATTATTCCTCACCTGTCTTTTCTTTACAACTGTAACAACTGTTTGCCAGGCACAGCAAAAGGCCTTTTATCCCGGGCAATTATGGCCCGATAATAATGGCGTACATATAAACGCGCATGGCGGCGGTATGCTGTATAATAACGGAAAATACTATTGGTTTGGTGAGCATAAGATTGAAGGCGGGGCGGGAAATCGGGCCATGGTTGGTGTGCATTGCTATTCATCAACAGACCTTTATAATTGGAAAGATGAAGGGATAGCCCTTAGCGTTTCTAACGACCCCGCAAGCGATATCGCTAAAGGCTGCATCCTTGAGCGCCCAAAGGTGATCTACAATAAAAAGACAAAAAAATATGTAATGTGGTTCCACCTGGAATTGCTGGATAAGGGGTATGCTGCCGCAAGAGCCGGGGTAGCCACAGCCGATAAGATCACCGGGCCTTATACTTTTATCAGAAGCTACCGCCCCAACCCAGGCCATCTGCCATTTTATCCGCAGGGCACTCCTGAAAATGAGAAAGTTAATTGTGCTAAGCCACAAAACGAAGCCGACAGTATCTTTTGCCGCGACCTACCTGGTGGCCAAATGGCCCGCGACATGACCGTTTTTGTTGATGACGACGGCAAGGCTTACCACATTTTTTCATCAGAAGAGAACCTTACCCTGGATGTGGCCGAACTATCGGCTGATTATACCGGCCATACCGGTAAATTTTCAAGGGTATACATCGGTCACCAAACCGAAGCACCTGCGGTGTTTAAGCGAAACGGCCTCTACTATATGATAGGCTCCGGCTGCACCGGTTGGGCACCTAACGCTGCACGCTGGTTCACGGCTAAAAACATCTTTGGCCCGTGGACTTATCACGGTAACCCTTGCACAGGCCCCGGCGCTAATATTACTTTTGGCGGCCAAAGCACTTACGTACTGCCGGTTACCGGCAAAAAGGACGCTTTTATTTTTATGGCAGATAAATGGACACCCAAAAACGCCATTGACGGGCGATACCTTTGGCTCCCCATCGTATTTGATGGCAACGATATCAAGATCAGCTGGAAAGATAACTGGACGCTGGACGAATTTAAAAAATAACCCAATCCATTAACCGGCTGTTGGTTTAACCGGCACCACCTGTATGGGGCTACCTGTCCAGCTGGTGCCGGCGGCCAGTTGCTCGCCTTTCATTACCAACGAGAGCGGCTCTAAAGAAACATCGCTTTCCATATGGGTATCATAAAGGATAATGCTTCTGCTGCCTACAGAGCAGCGATCGCCAATTTTTATAGCGCCTACCTTCATTACCCTGTCTTCAAAAAGGTGGGTTTGGGGGCCGCAATCTTCGTTCAGCGCGGCATCGTCGCCAATGCTCACCATATCATATTCGGTTATATCTGTGGTATTGAGCCAAACCCTTTTACCCGTTTTAACGCCAAACAACCTTAATACAACCGGCAGGAAAGGCGTACCCTTCAAAAACTCCAGCAGGAATGGTACGGCCAGTGCCTCGTAGGTGGTAGTAATGGCTTCGCTGCGCCATACAAAGTTGGTCCACATAGGCCATTGTCCGCTACGGTACTTACCTACCAATACCCATTTCAGCAGCAGCGTAACAAATAAAGCCGGGAAACCCATAAAAAACAGGTAATAAAATGGCACTTTGGGTAACTCAACTACCACTTCCCAAAAGCTGCGCTCTTTTATCAGATCGTGGCAGTAGGCGATGAATAATACACTGCAGCAAATAATTACCGTTTCGGGCAGGATGATCCTGATGGCTTCAATTATTCCGCGTGCCAGCCGCCTGCCTGCAGAGGGCGTTGTGGTTAATGATGCCGGGTAATCACCGCTCGACTGGCGCTTGGGTAAAGCAATAGCCGGGGAACCAAACCAATCGACTTTGGGATGTTCCTGCTGCTGTTGAAGCGTTGGCGGTACCGACAGTACGCCTACCAGCATTTGATCGGGCAGATGGGTGCCTTGCGGAATAAGCGCGCTGTTACCCACAAATGTGCTGTTACCCACAGTAGTACGATCGAGTATCAAACGCTGAGCGCGGATGTCTTCTTCGCCCAAGGTAACGGCGTCGGCGATGAACGATTCATCACCTATTTCCAGCATGGTATGGGTAACGTTACTCGCGGTAGATATCTCGGTGTTACGCCCTATTTTGGCCCCCAACAGCCTGAAGAACATAGACACGAATACTGTTGCATAAACCGGGTGCAGCACAATAAGCGCCATGGAGATGAGCTGATCTGACAGCCATTTACGCACATAAGTTGAACTATAAACCGAGTAAGTGCCGGGTTTAATATTATATAACAGCAACCTGGACAACAACACCGTTTCGAACGCGTAGAGGATAATGTAACCGAGTGTTAAAAGCGGCACATGTATAAAATAGCTAAAATCGTAGTCGGGGGTGCCTAAGTCCAGTCTGTTGAGGATGATCAGCACGGGCAGCAAAGGCAGTAATACCACGATAGGGAAAGCCACCAGCAATACGCTGAAAAGGAACCCGTAGGTTTTGGTCTTAATATATTTGGTTGGCACAGGCACCGGTATTTCCTCAGGCGCTGCTGTTCTTACTTTTTCAGCAGGGCTGCCCTTCCATACCTCATATGCGGCAATAGTTTTGCCCTCCTGCAAATGGCTCAGGTCCTGTAGTTCGCCGGCTTCTTCAATAACACTGCCGCCAGAGATCACCGCCGCGCTGCCGATGTAAGCATGCGCACCAATTTTTATTTTCCGGAAACTGATCTTTCCGTTACCCACACTAACGTTATCAAGTACCACGCCCGAACTCAAGCTGGCATCCGCGCCTACTTCCAGCAGGTCATGAGCGCCGATAGTTACCGAGCTTACCTGGGCGTCTTTAGCTATCCTGGTGCCCAGCAAGCGCAGGTATAAGGGATAAATAGGGGTACCATTCAAAAACTGCGCTGGCGCCAGTTTCAAGAGGGTGTTTACCAGCCAGTACCTGAAATAATAACTCCCCCAAAGCGGGTATTCACCCTCTTTAACCTTGCCCAAAATAAGCCATTTAGCACCGATACCCAATATAGAGAACAACGGTGGGATAAGGCAGTAGAGCAGCAAAGCTGTGATGATAGCAATATCATGGTCGCCATGGCCGCTTTCGCTGCGGGCCACAACGTAATAATAACCCAGGTAGGGTACAAATATCTGCACCGCGAATAACCCGTAAATGATAATAAGCGAGAAGAACTGCGCTATGCCACATAAAGCATGGCGCCAAAAAGGTACTTTCTCAAACGCCGAGGCTTCCGCAGCTACAGCATCACCGCTCGTATTGTCGGTCTGCTCCCATACATTGATCAGCTTGCTCACCGGCCTGTTGGTGTAAATATCGCGCAGCGAGGCCTGTTTCAACCCGGCATTGTTACGCAACCACGATGAAAAACTGGCCGCTAACAGCGAATGCCCGCCCAGATCGGTAAAAAAATCGGTTTCGGGGTGTATCTCCTGTCCCGGGAAAAAGTGCCGCAGGCCGGCCATCACTTTTTCAGATACGGATGCATCGGCACTTACCTCTATCTCGCCTGTGGCAACCGGTACCAGCAACTGTTCTGGTACGGGCAGGCTTTTACGGTCTATTTTACCACTGGTTAGCCTGGGCAGCGTATCCATTTGCATAATGGCCAGCGGCACCATGTATACCGGTAAAAACGTACCCAGTTCGCGGCGCATAGCCTGCTCATCAAAAAGAGAATCCTTTTTAAGCGTTACATAACCCACCAACTGATCCTGCCCGGCTGTGTCTTTTTTTACTGCTACAGCGGCAGTGCTGACGTTTTCAAGCGCGTTTAACCGGGTTTCAATCTCTCCGAGTTCAATCCTGTATCCGCGCACCTTTACCTGGTCGTCCAAACGGCCAAAGAAGCGTAAAGTGCCGTCGGGCTGTATCGCTACCGCGTCGCCGGTAAGATAAATATGGCTGCCCGGCAGGTCTGCTAATGACGCGGGCTTTACCAAAAATTTGGCGGCGGTAAGCTCCGGCCTGTTCACATAGCCTTTGCTTAAGCCGGGCCCCGAAATCACCAGCTCGCCCTGCTGCCCTACCGGTACAACGTTAAAAGCCTCATCAACAACGGCAAGGTTATAGTTAGGCAGCGGGCCGCTAATGGTAATAGGATCATCGGGACCAAGCGCTATCATGGTTGACGTTACGGTAGTTTCTGTAGGGCCGTAACTATTATAAAAAACATTTTTACCGGGTTTGCTCCATCTTTTTAATACCGCGGCAGTGCAGGCTTCGCCACCCGCGTTAATAATGCGCAGCGTCGGTATATCGTCGTCCATTACCGCCAATAAACTGGGCACGGCGTGCAATACGGTTATCTTGTTACGTCGCAGCACATCGGCCAGTTCATCAATTGATTTTGCGGTAGTGGCATCGGCTACAATGATGGTAGCACCCGCATGCAAACTTATCCAGGTTTCCTCGCACCACATATCAAACGACACCGAAAAGCCCTGGTATACCCTGTCTGTTTCCCGCAAGCCCAGCACCTGCTGCTCCGACCGTATGAGGTGGCAAATATTTCTGTGAGAAATAGGAATACCCTTAGGCTTACCTGTACTGCCCGATGTATATAAGATATAAGCGATATCATCAGGCTCGGGGCCGGGTGGAGATACGATTGATGTATTATTGGCATCGAAGGCCGGCACCTGCCAAACGGGTGCATTAATATCAGGCGTACTATCGCTAAAACATGCCGCGGCCTGTGCCTCATCTAATATTACCTGTAACCTTTCCTCGGGTATTTCCCTGTCTACCGGTACATAAGTTGCCCCGGCCTTGCATATACCTAATATAACGGCATGTAATTGCAAACCCCTGCTGTGCCACACCCCTACTGCCTGGCCGCGGCCAACGCCTTTTGCGGCTATGTAGGCTGCTATCTGGTCGCTCCAAAGATCTAATTCTTTGTAACTTAATTGCCTTGGGCCGAATATAAGCGCGGTTTTATCGACAAATTTAAGCGCCGAAGCTCTGTATAGGGATGCTAAGGATTCTTCCTTTAGTAGTTCGGGGTTATGAGGTCCTGTTAATATACTGGTAGATAACATGTAGGGGCTGTTTAACGGCAAGGCTTACAATAACTATTGGCTAAACCGAATATAGGTTATCGCACGCGTGTTTCGCAACAACGCGGATGCTATTTATCACAAATATCATCCACGCCAAAATGCCAACACTTTAACGTTGGTTATGGCTGTTTGTGTTAAGCCCCTAAAAAATTTATTTGGCTTTTAATTTTACCGGTTTTATGCCCTTTAAGGTAGGTGTAACCCTGTTGATCATCCCTTTTGCATCAAACGTAAGGCTATCTATACATACCTCACGGTTCCAGCCGGCAGCATCGCCCATTTTAATCCCGTCAGGGTAATTGAAACGATGATACACCAGGTACCATTCGTCCCGGCCGGGTATTTGCAATACCGAATTATGGCCGGTTCCGTAAATACCTGCGCGTGTATCTTTGGCTATCACGATATTATTAGCAGGAATAGTGATTTTTTCTAATGGACTGTTAGCTATACCATAACGCACCTTGTAGTTTTCGCTGCGTGTATCATCTTCAGACCACATAAAGTAATATTTACCATTGCGGTAAAACACGTAGGTACCTTCGCGGTAGGTATCATCGGGCGTGAGTACCACGGTGGTTTCCGGTTTTATAGATACCATATCGTCGGCCAATTCGGCGCCTGCCATGTACCCGTTACCCCAATACAAATAACTTTTGCCGGTTTTAGGGTCGGTAAACACATCCGCGTCAATTTGCTGGCCACCATTTACACCTTTAGGCAATTTGTCTATCAGCGGTTTGCCGCTATCTTTAAATGGCCCCAGCGGATCATCGGCTACAGCCACGCCTATTTTTTGGGCCGCGCAGAAATAATAGAAATATTTATATTGGCCGTTAATTTTTTTCTCGATGATACATGGCGCCCAGGCATTGCGCTTTGCCCAACTTACATCTTTTGCCAGATCGAGCATGACGCCGTTATCCGCCCAATGTACCAGATCGGGCGAGGAGAATACTTTAAAGTAAGTACCCGACCAACCGGTAAAACCATCTGATGTAGGATAGATATAAAATTTGCCTGTCTTTTGGGCATACAATACTTCCGGGTCGGCATAATAGCCATTCAATACCGGGTTGTGTTCTTCGATCAGGGTCAACTTATAATCCACCGGTTGGTGCCCGGCAATGCTTACACGGTACTTTACGCTGCCTTTAGAAAAATCTAAAGGCGTAAGTGGCTTAACTGTTGTACCCGGTATGTTGGCAAATACCGGCTTTATAGCCTTCTTATCAGCCCCGGGTACCAGAGGCAGATACAATATCGAAGTAGCCGAATCCAGGCGAATATTATTCACCTTGATGCCTTTGGCCTGTATGGTTTGTACTACTTCCGCGGGCGACATCCACTTACTTACCAGGCGCTGCGCTTCGGCCGTAGTAATAGGCATAACGGTACCATGCCTGGGGTGAAAGTTCATGCTTACATCGGCATCTACCACTTTGAAGTTCTTTAAGTCGGTTGTTTTGGTGAATTGGTAACGACCGCTGGTGTACATATCATACATGAGGATATACCCGCTGCCATCATTCAATTTAAAAGTTCCTGCGCCCTCTACCGGTAATTTGGTTTGCTGTACATAATCCTGGCTTTGCATTACATAACCGCCGGTGAGATGGTCTGATACGGCGATCTTTATGCCCGGCTGGCGATCTTCCGTTTTAAAGAAAAGATAATATTTACCGCCTTTTTCTACAATATCGCCATCAATACAGGCCGCGTTATCCGGGTTATAGAACAACTGTTTGGGGGTTGTTTCCAGCGCGGTAAAATCCTTATTGGCATAAGCGTAATAGATCTTATCGGGCTGGTTACCATGTTTCAGGGAAAAATAGACCATGTACTTCCCGGCAGCCGGGTCATAAATGGTTTGAGGGGCCCATACCCGCAGCAGGCTATCCTGCCCCGAATAGCTTTTTTGAATATTAACTTTACTCGATTTCCAGTGGATCAGGTCGGTTGAGGTCATGAGTACCATTCCCCTGTTTGAGCTCCAGCCTTTGGCCGAAACCATGTCCGTAGCTACCATGTAAAAAGTCTTGCCATCATGCCCGCGCAGGATATGCGGGTCGCGCACACCACCGGTTTCGCTGATTTCGGCGCTATTAATTATCGGTTGATCATGGTTAAGCGCACGGAAGTGATAGCCATCGGCACTTATAGCGTAGTGTATGGCTTCCTCGGCTTTATCATTCCCTGTAAAGTAAACAAACAGGTAGGCCTGGTAAGGCGTTTTATTTTGCGCTTTTACTATAAAACTGGTGCAGCAGAAAAGCCCAAACAGCAACAACGCTGTTTTTTTTAAAATTTCAGATACCGATATATTCATACGTAAATGCTGCGGACTAAGCCGTTGTTATTCTATTACTATTATTCAAAAATCCTATAGCTGTACCATTGCCTTTATTACGCCGTTCTTAGGATCGAGCCAATCCGGAAACGCCGATGCCACTTCATCAAAATCCACTCGATGGGTAATGTAATTAGCCGGATCGACCTTTCCATCCTTTATCGTGGCAATAACCTGTTCAAAATCTTCCCTGGTAGCGTTACGGCTGCTCATGAGTGTGGCCTCGCGCTTATGAAATTCGGGGTGGCTCACCACTATCTCGTTCTTTTGCAAACCTACCAGCACGTAACGGCCGCCATGTGCCAGGTATTGAAAGCCATTATTGATGGCTTTTTGGCTGCCGGTAGCATCAATCACCACGGTTGGGAAATCATTATTGGTGATCTGCTTTAATGCCTCATTAACATCCTGTGTAGAGGCATTGATGATGTGAGGTATGCCGAGCCTGTTCTTACAAAACTCCAGCCGCTGCGCGTTTATATCCATTGCTATGACGTCGGCACCCGCTATGCGGGCAAACTCCATGATGCCTAAACCAATTGGCCCCGCTCCTATTACCAGTACAAACTCGCCCGGTGTAACCCCTGCTCTGCGCACACCATGGGCGCCAATAGCTAATGGCTCCACTAATGCCAGTTCATCAGCGCTAAGACCCTGCCCATGCAGTAATGCCGATGACGGCACTTGTACATACTCGGCCATGCCACCATCAATATGTACACCAAATACACGTATATCCGTACAGCAATTGGGTTTACCGTTACGGCAGGCAATACATCTGCCACAGCTGAAGTATGGAATAAACGTTACTATTTCGCCCGGCTCAAAACCCGGTGCCCCGCCCGCATCAACCAATTCTCCGGCAAGCTCATGACCCAATATGCGCGGGTAGTTAAAATAAGGTTGCGTACCCTCAAACGCATGCAGATCGGTACCGCAAATACCTATGCGTTTTATTTTGATAATGGCCATACCTTCGGCAGGTGTAGGCATTTCCCTATTGCTGTATGTAAATTGGCCTGGTTGAGCACAAACCAATGTTTTTATTGCTGTAGACATATATTTTAGATCCTGATACATATGCAGGTTTATTTACCGGCTAATTTTAACCTGATCACATTAAAAGAATACGGTTTCACATCCAACACCAGGTTTTTACCATTCACTGTTAAAGTTTGTGTATGGGGCTTTACAGCCGAAGGGTTGCTCATGGTATTTTCGGTATACAGATCGTCGCTTTGTAAAACGGTGAGGAGTCCGTCTTTTTTCAAACTGCCCGCGCCTGTAATGTCAAAAGCAGCTTCCATTTTATCCTTCCCGGTATTAATTATTTTAATGATAAGTTCATTGTTCTTTTTATCCAGCACCGCCGAGGCAAACTGCCCGTCCTGACCTGTCACAGCCTTCCCGTTTAGGGTTAAGGGGACCACGTCTGTACCTTTATTAAGCGAATAAAGCTGCTGCACATAATAATTTGGCGTAGCGTATGAGTTAAGGTTATCAAACCATATCAGGTCGGGTTTCCACTGCCAGGCATCTACCTTGGCTAATAATGGCGCGTATGATGCCATCAGCACCACATCGGCGTTACGTTCCAGGCCTGTCATGAAAGCTGCCTCGGCTATCGCGCTTTGCCAGTTATTGGCATTCTCGGTACCGGCCTTGTTAGGACTGTGTGCGGCATACTCGCCTGCAAATATTTTGGTTCCCTTACGGTCGTAATTATCATAGCGGGTTACGCTTTTAAAGAACCAGTCGGGGTCGCGGTAATAATGTTCGTCTAAAATATCTGCTTTAAAGCCCCGCAAGGTAGCGTTCAGATAATCGAACTTATCGCCGCTTGGATCGGGGCCAGCGCTTGAGATGAGCTGTATCTGTGGATATTTATCCTTAAGGGCCTTTTCAAAAACTTTCCAGCGCTCTATGTATTGCTCTCCCCATTGCTCATTTCCTACCCCCATCATTTTAAGATTGAAGGGTTTGGGGTGCCCCAAGGCTATACGTAGCTTACCCCATTTGGTATCTGCCGAGCCATTAGCAAATTCTATCAGGTCAAGCGCGTCCTGTATGTAAGGATCTATCTGGTTAAGTGGCACCAACTGTCCGGTATTATACTGGCAGGCCATGCCACAGTTAAGAATAGGCAGCGGCTCGGCGCCAATATCCTCAGCCAGCATGAAGTATTCCATAAAGCCGAGGCCGAAGGTCTGGTAGTAATCGGGCGTACGGCGTTTCTCAAATTCCACGTTCCAGCGGTTCATGATGTTCTCGCGCTGATCAACATCACCAATGGTTTTTTTCCACTGGTAACGGTTGGCCAGATCACGTCCCTCAACAATACAGCCGCCGGGGAAACGTAAAAAGCCGGGCTTAAGATCATAGAGCTTCTGTACCAGATCGGCACGCAAGCCACCGGGGCGGTTCTTCCAGGTGTGGGTAGGGAAAAGTGAGATCATATCCAGGTCAATACTGCCCTTATTTGTTGCCCAAACATATAGCTTTGCCTTTGGAGTGGTGGTATTGGCTTGTATAGTGGCGTGGTAACGCTTCCATTCCGTTCCCTGCGGCGATAACGTAGTTTTCCCGATAATAGCCCCTGTTGAATCATGCAGTTCGAGCAATAAACTGATCTTACTGCCTGCATGCTGGCGGGCAAATACCGAAAAATTATACATTTCTCCCTTACGTATGCCCATACCGCCAAAACCTTCGTTAGATAAACCGTAATAACCTTTGGGGGTATTTACGTTTAATGTTAAATAATGAGGATTTTCCGGGCGCTCGGTTTTACGGTCAACAACCGATACTGTTCCGTTGCCGCCGTCCTTTCGTTGCTCGGCCCAACCCATTAAGTTCGTATTGAACTCGAATGAGCGGTTTTTTACGAGTTCGGCATATACGCCACCATCGGCGGCCATGTTAATATCTTCAAAAAATATCCCGTACATGGTTGGCTGCACATGCGCCTTTATGCTATCGGCTTTTACTGTAAAATTTAGACGTTTAGCGGTTTGTGCATTGGCTAAACCCAGCGTGCATAGTAGTAAGCCGGAAAGGAAGAAGTATCTCATTTTTGAATTAATTAAGTGTAAGTACCGCTACAGATATGGCAGGTAAGGTAACCTCCAGCGTGTTACCCTTTAACACCGCACCATTAAAAGCCACGGCTTTTATTTTATCAGGCGCGTTAAAGGTATTGCAATCGCCGGTTTTAGCCGAGGTGAGGATGCGGCCACTTACACCTTTAAAGTTTTGACCATTAAGCTTAAGCGTTATTTTTTGCTTTTTAGACGGATCAATATTGGTTAAAGAAATATGCACAACGCCTGCCTTGTCCTTTGATGCTGACGCCGAAACGGCAGGCAGCTTTTCATTACCAAAGGCATAATCTGTTTCGCTTACTTTGGTAGGTAGTAAGGTAGCATCCTGGTGCACGTTGTACATCTCCATTACATAATAAGTAGGCGTCAGGATCATTTTTTGCTTATTGGTGAGTATTACCGCCTGCAATACGTTGATACATTGCGCCAGATTCGCCATCCGCACACGATCCGCATGGTTGTTAAAAATATTCAGGGTGGTACCGGCTATCATGGCATCGCGCATGGTGTTTTGCTGATACAGGAAGCCGGGATTGGTACCCGGTTCTACATCGTACCATCCACCCCATTCATCAACCACAAGGGCTATCTGCTTTTTAGGGTCATACTTATCCATAATGCGGGCATGGCGGGTAACCAGCGTATCCATTTGCAGTGCGCGCTGCATGGTAGTAAAATACTGCTCCTCGGTAAAGCCGGTAGCCGGGCCTTTTTTCTCCCAGCCAATTACCGCGTAATGGTGTACCGCCACGCCCTCAATAAGGTGATGCGGTATATTCTTCATCAGGGTTTCGGTCCAGTTGTAGTCATCGTCGCTGGCACCGGAAGCCACCCTGAACAGCTTTGTTTTTCCCTCCGAACTACCCATAAAAGTAGCGTACTTACGAAACTCGTTGGCATAATATTCTGGCGTCATGTTACCGCCGCAGCCCCAGGCCTCGTTGCCCACACCCCAGAATTTTACGCTCCAGGGTTTATCGCGGCCATTGGCCTTGCGGAGGTCAGACATGGGGTTTTTATTATCCGACCCGGTGTACTGTATCCAGTCGGCCAGTTCCTGCACTGTACCGCTGCCTACGTTACCTGATACATATGGTTCTGCGCCCAGCAGTTCACACATATTCAAAAAATCATGCGTACCAAAGCTGTTATCTTCCACTACACCACCCCACCATTTATTCACAATGGCAGGCCTTTTATCTTTGGGACCAATGCCGTCGCGCCAGTGGTAAGTATCGGCAAAACAACCGCCGGGCCAGCGTAAAGAAGGTATCTTCATTTTACGCAGCGCGGCCACAACATCATTACGCACCCCGTTTGTATTAGGTATCTTAGACGTATCGCCAACATAAAAACCATCGTAAATGCCGCGACCTAAGTGCTCGGCAAAGTGGCTGTATATGTATTTGCTGATGGTGGGATTAGCCGACGTATTGTTCAGATCAACTGTTATGGTAGTTTGCGCTACCGCAGAGCCTGAACAAATAAGCAATGCTCCTAATACTTTTAAAAGGGATGATCTCATGAGGGCTTTCAGAATTATTTACTTACCGAAAATTTGTAGATAGTTGTGGTATGATAGGTTTGCCCCGGGTTAAGCGTTGTGCCGGGAAAAGATAACTGGTTAGGCGAATCGGGGAAGTGCTGTGTTTCCAGGCACATTGCCGAACGGTAACCATAAGCCGCGCCACCTTTGCCGTCTTTTTCTTTACCGGTAAGGAAATTGCCACTGTAGAATTGCAATCCCGGCTCTTCGGTATATATATCCATCACAATGCCTGTTACCGGGCTTTTAACAGTAGCCACAGATGTGTTAAGATCATGCTTGTTCAGCACAAAATTATGATCGTAACCTTTGCCATTTTTTAATTGCTCATCCTGTTTGTTAATATCCTGCCCTATTGGTTTCAACGACGTAAAATCAAAAGGAGTGCCTTTAACATCTTTTAACTGACCGGTAGGTATCAGCGTAGTATCAACCGGGGTAAACTGGTCGGCTTTTATCTGTAACAGATCATTTAAAATGGTCTCGCTGCCCGCGCCGTTAAGGTTAAAGTACGCGTGGTTGGTAAGGTTAACAATGGTTGGCTTATCGGTAGTTGCGGTGTAGTCTATTTTAAGGGCGTTATCATCCTGCAAGGTATAGGTTACCTTAACTTTCAGATTGCCGGGATAGCCACCTTCGCCATCAGGCGAGATAAAGGTAAGTTCCAAAGTGTTGTTATTGAGCTGTTTTGCATCCCAAACCTGTGCATAAAAACCTTTAAAACCGCCGTGAAGAGTATTAACGCCATCATTAATATCCAGCTGGTATTTCTTACCGTTAAGTGTAAATTTCCCCCTGGCTATCCTGTTGCCGTAACGGCCTATAATGGCGCCAAAAAATGGCTCCTTTGGTTTTTGATAAGTGCCAACACTGTCGTAACCCAAAACCACATCTTTTAAAGCACCGTCCTTATCAGGTACCAGCAGGCTTACTATCCTGCCGCCATAATTGGTTATAGCCGCTTTAGCGCCTTTGGAATTGGTTAACACATACAAACGTGTTTGCTTACCGTTAACGGTTTTAATAAATTTTGAGCTGTCAGGCAAAACCGCCGTTTTAACTGATGCACTGTCGGCAGTATTTGCTTTTTTACCGGCAGGGCTTTGGCAAGCCTGGTTCATTAATGCTACTGCCGCTATAAAAGCAGGCAAAAGTGTCTTTGCAGATTTTCTCATCATAGTTAATGTGTTGATGCAGCTTTTAAGCTGATCGGTTTCTTTTTCAGGAATATAATTGGTTAATTGGCAAGATTTATATTAAATCCTGAACAAGATAGGAAGAATTTTTAATTGTTATAATAACAATTAAAAAAATACCATAAAATCAGTCGCTTGCATGCCTTGCCTGTTTCAGGGGTGGACAACTGTTTGAAAAATAATTTTTATGCAACAGGAATTAATTACGCGTCACTGTAGTATCTTTAACTAATCATCATACATAACTATGAAAATTGCCGGCGTACCGATCATATCCATTATACTCTTAGTTACCTGCTGCGCCAGAATACTTATCAAAATACTGCTGCCGCATGCGGCCAGATCATACTCCTTGTTTTTTGATGGTATATTAATTGGTGCTGTAGCTTATAACTTTCTTGACTACATGAATATTTATTTAAAAGCAAGGCTTAATAACAGTAAGCAACAATAAGCCTTAAAAAAATAAAATGGCCCGATGTTTAATTACACGGGCCATTTGCATTATGATTAGGTTGAGGAGAAAATTATTGCTTTACCTGGTCAAGTATGGGTTTATCTACCGATACGATGGTGTTACCCGGTTTTATCATATCAAATACAACTAATTCATTCCTGCCTTTTTTTAGCCATTCTGCCGGAACGTATAGTGTTTGCTGAGGGCCTACCCGCCAATAACGGCCAAGATTATGCCCGTTTATCCAAACAACACCTTTGCCCCAATCGCTCATGTTGAAGTAGGTATCCTCTACTTTACTAAGGTTAAAAGTTCCTTTCTGTAATGTTGGTGAAGTGTAGTTAACACCTGTGCTGCCAAATTTAACCTGGTTGATGTTAGCCATTGGCAGGCTGTACATTTGCCAGCCTTTTAGCTCGCTGTTATTGAACATTACCGAACCGGTAATGCCCTTTTTATTCTGGAGTAAATATTTACCGAAGTTGATACGGCCCAAATTTTCTACCAGTATATCCAGCGTAACGCTGCCCTTCGGCAGGGTTAAATTAAGGCTGTCCTGGTTTAGGCGCCTGTCTAAAGTACCGGCGGTTTTGCCATTTACCAGTACCACAGCATAATCACGTAAGCCTTTTATGGTTAACTTTCCGTTACCTTTTACCTGCGTACGGTACAGCACGTAGCCATAATCTTGCTGAAGGTCTTCAAAAGTTAAGGGCGTGGTACTACTCACCGGCTTAGGTAAATTTTGTAAAATACTAACAGCCGCGGTAAGTTTTACAGCCGGTATTGCCATGGCAGGTTTAGCTGCCGGTACAGCCGGCAGGGCTACACCGGGTGCCAGGTGCTTTTGAATAACATTCCTGAAAGCGATAAACTTGGGCGTCGGGTTTCCGGCCTCATCCAATGGCGCGTCATAATCATAGCTGCTGATCTGGGGCTCGTACGGTGTGCCGTCTTTATAGTTGGCACCGTTCATGAAATCGCGCGTAGTACCGCCATGAAACATATACATGTTGATGGAAATGCCTGCCGCGAGTACCGAATCAAGCCTACCGGCATACTTTTCGGCAGGTACGGTATGGTGTGGCGTTCCCCACCAATCAAACCAGGCCGGGTACCATTCGGCAATATAAAAAGGACCTTTGCCATTGTGATTTTCGCGTACCAATTGCTTTACCTTTTTAGGATCGTCCAAACCATTTACAGCAGGCAATAGTCCGGGTAAATAACCTTTGGTCAGATCTGCCGCAGGGTCACAGGTATATAATAACCCATCAAAACCCGCTTCTTTAAACATTTTCTGATTGATGGCCAGATAATCCTTATCGCTTCCGAATGAACCGTATTCGTTTTCTATCTGCACCATCAGCACGTTACCACCGTGGTTTATTTGCAGCGGGGCCAATATTTTACCTACTTGTTTGATGTAGGTTTCATACTCCTTTAGGTACTGCGCTTCTTTGCTGCGTACTACCAACCCTTTCTCCTTCTGTAACCAGTAAGGGTAGCCGCCAAATTCCCATTCGGCACATACATAAGGGCTTGGCCTCAATATCACCCATAAGCCTTCCTGCTGGGCAATTTTTACAAACTCAGCTATATCATTATTTCCGCTGAAGTCAAACTTTCCTTTCTGGGGCTCGTGCAGGTTCCAAAAAACATAGGTACCAATGGTATTAAGCCCCATGGCTTTGGCCATTTTCATACGGGCGCGCCATGCTTCACGAGGGATGCGCGGATAATGCATTTCTCCGCTGATCATTTGGAAGGGCTTACCATCAAGCAGGAAAACAGAGTCGGCCAATGCAAAGGTATGTTTAGCCTGCTGGGCTTTAATATTCCTAGCTATCAATAGTGATAAAAGTAAAAGGTAGTACTTAAATTTATGCATTAGTTTATGGTTAAGGCTTAATTACTTCACGCTGATGTTAACTTCACACGGCTTTAAACCTGCAGATGAGCACTTCACTACTACAGGCCCCGGCTGTCCGTTGGTTTCAACATAAAGCAGTATTTTTCCGTGTAGGGCCTTGTGTTTAGGTGACTGGTAGTTTTCATGGCTGGTAGTGCTGCCGTTCTCCATACCCAACAAGCGGGCTTTACCGGTAATAGCTACGGCTATTTCGTTTTCAGCGGCATAAACCGGTACGCCGTTTTTATCGGTTACCGTTACCTCTATCTGTGAAAGGTGTTTTCCCGGTCCTTGAAAGGTAATATTGTCTGCTACGGCTTTTAAGGCAGCCGCTTCACCGGCTGTTTTTAATACATAAGTAGCCGCTATTTTACCATTCTTGTAACCTTTCACCAATACCTCACCCGGCTCGTAGCTTACATTCCATGCAGGCATATGATTGGCCGCCGTGTCGCGCAATTGTTTACCCAACGATTTGCCGTTAATAAACAACTCCGCTTCAGGGCAATTGGTAAAGCACTCTAAGCGTAAACGGCTACCTGTTTCCCAGTTCCATGTAGGCAGTACGCTGCGGTGGCTCCATATACCGTTATCCTGGTTTTGCTTTAATTCTCTCGCGGCGACATAAACCATTGGCTTTTCGGCCCAAAGGCTCTGGCGATAAAAATATTCCGGTTTTTTAAAGCCCGCAAGGTCCATTAAGCCCGCGCCGTTACTACGTTGCGGCCATTTACCGGCTTCGCCCAGGTAGTCGATACCTGTCCATAAATATTGCGCGGATATATATTTATTGGAATCGACCGCGTTCCAGGCTTTAAGGGCCATTCCATTCTCACTTCCGTAAATTACACGGTTAGGATATTTTTTGTGGTCATCAGCATAGCGGTATTCCTGGTAATTGTAACCAACCACATCCAAAGCATCAGGATAACCTACCTCATTTGACATTACCACGCCTGCCAGTGCAGCTGTAACGGGGCGGGTAAGGTCTATCTCTTTAACTACTTTTACCAGATCGGCAGCGATGCGCCCTAAGGCTGTTGCTGATGGATGATTAGCCATGTAACCCCTACCATATATTTGCGGGTTACGACCGGTATTAAGCACTTCATGGGTGTAAGGGTCGTTAGGATAATCAATCTCGTTACCTATGCTCCACATGATTATGGACGGGTGGTTCCTGCTGCGCTTAACCATATCAGCAAGGTCGCGATGCGCCCATTCTTTAAAATATTCATGGTAGCCATCTTTTGACGGAGTGCCTTCGTTCCAGCCTTTAACCCACTTATTTTTTCCTAATTCCCACTCATCAAACGCCTCATCCATTACCAGGAACCCCATTTCATCGCAAAGGTCATACAAATAGCCTGCGTGCGGGTTATGGCTTAATCTTAGTGAATTTACACCTGCCTCTTTCAAAATAGCCAGCCTACGTACCCATACCTCGCGGGATACCGCTACGCCAAGCGCACCAGCGTCATCATGGATGCAAACGCCCTTGAGCTTCATGGTAGTCCCGTTAAGGAAAAATCCGTTATCCTTATCAAACCGGATGCTGCGGATACCCACCATTTGGTTTACCTGGTTCACCGTTTTACCGTTACGCATTACTTGTAATTGCATGTGGTATAACTCAGGATGATCTACGCTCCACAATTGTGGTGAAGTAAGTGCTTGTTGAAAGACTATCGGATTTTTCCCGGGCTTAGCGTTTAAGGTAACTGTTTTTGAAAATGCCAGGCCTCCCGCTTTTTTAAACAGGTTTAGTTTTACCGTCACGGGCTGATTGGCTGCCAGTGTATTGGTTACATCCGCGTTTACAAGGATAGTTGCCTTTGATGAGTTTACCTCAGGTGTAGAGAAAGCTACATCCCAGGGATGAATATTTACCACATCGCGTGTGATGAGATAAACATTACGGTATATGCCGCTGCCGGTATACCAGCGCGAATCGGCAAACTCGGTATGGTCGGCCTTTACTTTTATGGTATTGGCTTTACCCCATAACAAGTATGGTGTAATATCGTACTCGAAGGCTATAAAACCATTAGGGCGCTTGCCCAGGTAATGCCCGTTTATCCAAACCTCACTGTTCTTATAAACCCCATCAAAGTAAATACTTACTTTTTGCCCCCTCCACTTCGTCTCGGGCGTAAATGTTTTCTGATACCAGCCTATACCACCCGGCAAATACGCGGTAGCGCTGGCCCACTCCTCGCTAAAAGGTTGCTCAATGCTCCAGTCATGCGGAAGCGACAATGTCCGCCATTTGTTGTTAGTAGCGGTAGTATCACCTAAATGAAACTGCCAATTATCATTAAAAAGCCTTCCGCCATCTATGGCTTGCGCGTGCAGCTTTACCGGCATCTGCATAAATAAAAAAGCCGCGTAGATCAAGTACTTGTATAATTTCACGCTATAAATGTTTGATTGACAATTACAGGCTAATATAATGCTATTTCATCACAATAAAACCTGTAAAGGCGCCAATTATCAGTTTTTACCCCTTATTGTAAACAAAAAACACCTGCATAGGATAAGCATTCATTGTTTTGAGGGTCGACAATATTGAGGATCTGTTACGGATATCTGTTTAATAATTGTTATTACAACACTAAAATATCTTATAAGTCATTAGCATGTTTAACAGTCGTTTGTTAGCTCCCGCAATATTCTTTTGCAGAACGTTTTTTGGTAGAAAGTGTTATTTTTACAATCAATACCAATCTAAATTATTTGATGACCGGTTATACTAACGAAGCCCGTATTGTGCAGGCTATTGATTGCCTTGTTTTTGGCTTTGATGGCGAAACCCTGAAGATATTATTAATTAAACGAGGTTTCCAGCCGGAACAGGGCAAGTGGAGCCTAATGGGCGGCTTTGCCAAACTTACCGAAAGCCTTGAACAGGCCTCAAACCGTGTATTAAAGCAATTAACCGGACTGGATGGTATGTATCTTGAACAATTGCACACCTTTAGCGACCCTAACCGTGACCCGCTCGAGCGTACCATATCTACAGCGTATTTCGCACTGATCGATATTAACAAATACCAGCAGCAGTTAAATGCCGACTATCACGCCGAGTGGTTTCCGCTTAAACGGATGCCCAAACTTATTTTTGACCAGCAGGAAATGGTTGAAATGGCATTAAAACGAATCAGGTACAAGGCTGCGCTGCACCCCATTTTGTTTGAGCTGCTGCCGGGAAGGTTTACCATTCCGCAGTTACAAACTTTATACGAAAGCGTTTATAACACCAAAATTGATAAGCGTAATTTCAGCAAGCGTGTTTTAGCTACCGGCCTGTTAATTAAGCAGGGCGAAAAAGATAAATCGGGCTCAAAGCGCGGGGCTTTTTATTACCATGTGAATATGCAAAATTACTATGCTAAGTTCCAGGCCTTCCTGAACTTTATACCCAATCCCACCAACCTGATCAGTTAAATATTAACAAAGTACTATAAACAAAAGAGGGATGGGCTTACGCCCATCCCTCTTTTGTTTATGAAATAACCGTATTTACCAGAAAATGGTATAAACAGCTACTAAGATACCGGCTACAATTAATGAACCGGCCGCGAACGCGCGCGACATCCTGAACATGCTGGAATCAACTTCCAATCCGTTCGGCTGCACGCCGTTTCTGGTTTCTATTTTTGAAATAATGTACATGCCCGTTACGCAAATAAGGAACACAAAGCCCATGCGATCTAAAAACGGAATCTCGTAAACTTTATCGGCATTGAGCTTGGCGAAACCAAACGGCACCAGGAACTTTAAGTTAGCAAAGTTAGGCAGGAACTTAAAGAATACCGAGAAAACAAAGCCCCCTACTGTGGAGAACAAGGCCGCGTTTGAGGTGGCTTTTTTCCAGAAGAAACCTAACAGGAACATGGCTAAAATACCCGGCGATACAAAGCCGGTATACTCCTGAATGTATTGGAAGCCCTGTTTACCCTCGCCCATCAGCTGCTCACCTATCAGTAATGACATGATCACACCTAAAAACATAGCTACCACAACAGATATTTTACCAAGGTTTACCAACTGACGGTCATTA
Source organism: Mucilaginibacter sp. MD40 (assembly GCF_002288635.1). Classification (GTDB taxonomy): domain Bacteria; phylum Bacteroidota; class Bacteroidia; order Sphingobacteriales; family Sphingobacteriaceae; genus Mucilaginibacter. The sequence continues at coordinate 3,363,999 of NZ_NRSW01000001.1, forward strand.
GCCTGGGGGTTAATAGCCTTTTTGTAAATATCCAGCGTAAATATGGTGGCAATACTATTGGCTTTACCCGCAAGCGAAGCCACTATAGCCGCGGTAAGCGCCGCGAAAGATAAGCCCTTTAAACCCGAAGGAAGCAAGTCAAGCAGGGATGGATAGGCCTTGTTTACATCCAGCACACCTTTTGAGCTCAGCATTTCCTGGTGGAACATCCCCTTTTGGTACAGTACATAAGCTGCTATACCCGGTATAACCACAATAACCGGCATCAGGATCTTTAAGAACGCGCCGAACAATAAACCGCCACGTGCGGTTTTAAGGTTGGCACCCAAAGCCCTTTGAGTAATGTACTGGTTACAACCCCAATAGTTCAGGTTAACGATCCACATACCGCCAATCAGCACCGAAAGTCCCGGAAGATCCAGATAATTAGGATTATCTTTCTTGAATATCATGTGGAAATGGTCGCCGGCTTCACGTTTCATGATCGCCAGGCCATTTAAAATACCCGTGGTACCCGATTTTTCGCTCAGCAAATTCAAGGCGATGTAGCTGGCAACCAGGCCGCCTAAAACCAGGAAGAAAACCTGGATAACATCGGTATAGCCTATCACCTTCATACCGCCGAGGGTGATGATGATGGCGAATACAGCAAGGAAACCGATACAAATATTGATATCAATACCCGATATACCGCTGATGGCTAAAGCCCCCAGGTACAGGATTGACATCAGGTTAACCACAATGTACAGCAACAGCCAGAAAACCGCCATGATCATGGCCACCGTACCATTGTAACGCTCATGCAGGAACTGCGGCATGGTAAATATTTTATTGCGCAGGTACACCGGGATAAAAAATATACCCACGATAATAAGGGTTAACCCTCCCATTAATTCATAGGTGGATATGGCCAGGCCCATTTTGAAGCCCGAGCCGCTCATACCTATCATCTGCTCGGCAGATATATTGGAAGCGATTAACGATGCGCCTATGGCCCACCATGTGAGGGAGCCCTCGGCAAGGAAATAATCCTTTGATGTTGCATCAGCATTACGTTTCCTGCGGTATACCCACAAGCCGTACAAGGCAACAATAACAAAGTACACCAGGAAAACGGTGTAATCAGCTGAAGTTAGTTTACTCATTGTGTTTCTTCTCTAAATTATAATCGGCAAATAGTTGGTTGTTAATTAGGTTATTGGTTTATACAGTGCGGTAATAGTTATCGTTCCAGCGCAGTTCGTTCAATAAATGCGGTATAGTGGTATCTTTTCCTATGCGGATAAACTCCAGCCCGGCGATTTCCGCAAAGTCATGCATATGCTCGGCTGTAAGGTTCTGGCTGTAAACGGTATGGTGCGCGCCGCCAGCGTATATCCATGCGGCACAACCTGTTTTCATATCCGGAAGGGGTTTCCATAAAACACGTGCTACCGGTAGTTTAGGCAGGTCTTCTACCGGCTCTACAGCTTCTACTTCGTTTACGATGAGCCTGAAGCGGTTACCCATATCTACCAAAGAGGCATTAAAAGCGGGGCCTGCCGCAACATTAAATACTAAACGCGCGGGATCTGCCTTGCCACCGATACCTAATGGGTGTACTTCAAGACTTGCTTTTCCGTTACTCAATGAAGCATCTATCTCCAGCATGTGCGAGCCCAATACCAATGAATTATTCGGGTCAAAGTGGTAAGTGTAATCTTCCATAAATGCGTTACCACCCTCCAAACCGGCACCCATTACTTTACAGGCACGCACTAACGCAGCAGTTTTCCAGTCGCCTTCACCGGCAAAGCCGAAGCCATCAGCCATTAAACGCTGGGCGGCAATACCAGGCAACTGTACCATGCCATGCAGGTCTTCAAAAGTATCGGTAAAGCCTTTAAAGCCACCATCAACCAAAAATTTACGCAGGCCAAGTTCAATACGTGCCGCTTCGTAAACAGATGAATGTTTTTCACCGCCTTTCTTCAACGACGCATCCATCGTGTAAAGCGTTTCATATTCGGTAACCAGTTGGTCTATTTCAGCCTCGCTGATTTCGTTGATCACCTTTACAAGGTCGCCTACACCGTAGGTATTTACAGAGTAACCAAATTTTACTTCGGCCTCTACCTTATCACCTTCGGTTACAGCCACGTAACGCATGTTATCGCCAAAACGGGCGAATTTAGCTCCCTGCCAATCGTGCCAGCCTGCCGCCGCACGGCTCCAGGCGTTGATCTGGCCAAGTACTTCTTCATCCTGCCAGTGGCCTACCACTACCTTACGGTTCTTGCGCAGGCGCGATACCATAAAACCAAACTCACGGTCGCCATGAGCGCTTTGGTTGAGGTTCATGAAATCCATATCAATGGAGCTCCATGGGATATCGCGGTTGTATTGCGTATGCAGGTGAAGCATTGGCTTTTGCAAAATATTTAAGCCGCGCACCCACATTTTGGCCGGCGAAAAAGTATGCATCCAGGTAATGATACCGATACAATTTTCGGCGGTATTAGCCGCCAATAAAGTGCTGTATATTTCTTCGGGGGTTTTTACAACGGGTTTATACACTACCGTTACGGGTATTTGGCCCGCGCTGTTCAGCCCTTCGGCAATATGCTGTGAGTGTTCTGCTACCAGTTTTAAGGTTTCTTCGCCGTATAAATGCTGGCTGCCGGTAATAAACCAAACTTCAAAAGTCTTTAAATTGATCATGCGTATGTTAATGATTAAATGTTATTGTTTAATAGGCGACAGCCTGTAAAGCGCCGCGCCATGTGCGTTAATTTTTTGCTGATAAGTGTTTTGATAAGTCCCCTTGTTTTGCCTGGCCCAAAGGTCGCGGACGGTTACCCGGCCGTTAAAGCCCATAGCGGCCAGATCAAGCGATACTTCGGCATTAGCATCCTTTAAGTTGAATACGGCCACGTACATATCTTTTGAACCAGGCATCGCCGAATACCATACCATGCTTTCATTATTATGGTAAAGTTCTTTAGGGTTGATACCACGCTGGTTTATAGCCAGCACTTCGGGATTATTAAGCAGTTTGAGATCAAAAGGGCGATTCTCCGGCATGTTGCCGCCCATCATTAACGGCGACCGGAAAATGCACCAGAACGTCATGTGCGAGAGCAGCTCATCATCGGTAAACTTGCTGTAGCGCTCCGGCCCTACCGGGCCACGTTTAGATAGTTTGCCTATTTGCAGCATATCACAATCGGGCCAGTGGCCGGGGCCACCTGTTCCCTGCCATTTACGCGCGTAGGCAAACATATTCAGCAGTTCCTGCCAGCTATCCCAAAAGTCATCGGCCATGCGCCATTGGTTGGCATAGCGTGCTACGTGTGCCGCTTCTTTAACAGGGGTTTCGCCGGGTGATATACTCAATACCACGGGCCTTTTACAATGTACGATGGCCTTGTGGTACCCTTCAATTTCGGCAGTATGATAAGGACGGGAAATATCATCAACCTTAATAAAATCAACACCCCATGAGGCGTAAAGATCAAGTATCGAGTTCAGATATTCCTGGGCGCCCGGCTTGCTCATATCCAGGCCATACATATGGTTCATCCACTCACATTTAGAGCTGGTATCGGCTATCATATCGGCAGTAATGCCCTTTGCGCCCAATACCGGAGATTTTGCCCAAACCGCCTGCCTGGGTATACCACGCATTACGTGTATACCAAACTTTAAACCCAGGCTATGCACATAATCGCCCAGTGATTTAAATCCTTTACCGCCAAGGGCCGATGGAAACTTATTTGGCTGCGGCAGCAAACGGCCCCATTTATCCATGGTTAACCACGGGATGTACGAACCATCCTCCAGCCTTTTTTGAAAGGGGTTACCTATGTGGCTACCCGGAGGGTTATCATAAGACCATAAAAAGTCCACCACTACGTACTGCCACCCGAAAGGCTTTAAGTTTTTAGCCATGTACTGCGCGTTGGCCTTCACTTCGCTCTCATGCACCGCGGAGCCAAAGCAATTGTAACTATTCCAACCCATAGGCGGCGTAGCAGCCACCTGTTGAGCCGAGGCTACCTGCGAACCGGCTATAAAAGCAACTAACGCCAGGAAGCTTAAGATTAATTTGATCTTATTGACCATAGTAGGAATCCGGACCATGTTTACGTTGGTAATGTTTATTGATCAAGGCGTCTTTTAACCTCGGTGCCGAAGCGTTGATCTGCTCGGTTAAATAGGCCATTTGCGCCACGGTTTCCAGCACCGCGCTGTTATAAACAGCCTTTTCGGCGGTTTTACCCCAGGTGAACGGGGCGTGGTTGCCCACCAGTACCATTTCTACCTCTTTATAATCTAAACCCGCTTCCTTAAAGTGATCCATGATCTGAAAACCGGTCTGGTATTCGTAGTTACCTTTTATCAGTTCGTCGCTCATAGGCGGCGCGCAGGGGATGTCGGCAGTTAAATGGTCGGCGTGGGTGGTACCAAATATGGGTATGCAACGCTGCGATTGTGCCCATGCGGTAGCGTAAGTGGAGTGGGTATGCACTATGCCGTTTATCCCCTCCCAATGCTTGTACAGCACCGCGTGGGTTAAGGTATCTGATGAAGGCCTCAGGTCGCCCTCGATAGTGTTACCGTCGAAATCAACGATCACCATTTTCTCGGGAGTAAGTTGAGCGTAGGGCACACCGCTTGGCTTAATAGCGAAAACGCCCAGGTCGCGGTCGGCAGCGCTTACATTACCGAAGGTGAATAAGACTAAACCCAATTGCGGTAACTGCATATTGGTTTCATAGGCCGTTTGCCTGATGTGTTGGTATTTACTCATAGCTTACGCGATTTTTTCGGTTTGTTCTTCTTTGGCCGAAGCGATCTGCCATGCCACAAACTCGCCTAACCCTTTGTATTGGGCATAGCGCTTATTGTATATCTCGTGGTTTGCTTCGTTAGGCTCGTAGGACACATCAAAACCACCACCCATGGCGTGCATAGCTTCCTCGACGTTTGGATAAATGCCGGCAACTACCGCCGCAAACATGGCCGCGCCCAAAGCGCAGGTATGTTTAAACTGATGGATGCGGATAGGCATGCCCAGTACATCGGCCATGGTTTGCATTACAAAAGCCGATTTTTTGGCCACACCGCCAATGCCTATAATACCTTTTACCGGAATGCCTTCCTGTATAAAGCGGTCGACTATGCTTTTAGCGCCAAAGCAGGTAGCTTCTACCAAAGCCCTGAAAACACGCGGGGCATCAGAACCCAGGCTTAAACCGGTGATGGCGCCCTTAAGCGTTTGGTCGGCATCCGGCGTGCGGCGGCCGTTAAACCAGTCTATCGCCAGCTCATTCACCTCATCAATTGGCAATGAAGCGGCCTGGCGGCTCAACTCGGGTATAATTTCTTCCGCTAATTCCGCTTTTAACGCCTCGGCTACTTCAGGACTGATCACTTTGGAATTGGCCAGCAGGTTGTTTAAAGGCCACGACAGGATATTCTTAAACCAGGCATAGGTATCGCCAAAGGCCGACTGCCCTGCTTCCAAACCTACCATGCCCGGTATTACCGAACCGTTTACCTGGCCGCATATGCCTTTAACCAGTTTATTATCTATATCATGGGTTGGCGCTACCAAAATATCACAGGTTGAAGTACCCATCACCTTACTTAAATGGTAAGGCTCTATTTGCCCGCCTACTGCGCCCATGTGCGCGTCAAAAGCGCCTACGCCTACTTTCACATCGGCAGGTAAGCCCAGGCGTTGTGCCCACTCGTTACTCAGCGTACCGGCTGCTACATCAGAGGTGTAGGTATCACGGAACAGCCTGTCAGTAAACCCTTTCAGGAGCGGATCAAGCGAGGAAAAGAATTCATCGGGAGGTAAGCCACCAAAAGCCTCGGCCCATAACGCCTTATGACCAGCCGCGCAGCGGCTGCGTTTCATTTCGGCGGAACGGCTGCCACCGGTAAGCAGGAAAGGGATCCAGTCGCAATGTTCTACCCATGAGTAGCAGGCTTCGCGTACTATTTCGTCTACCTTTAATATATGCAGCAATTTGGCCCAGAACCATTCTGATGAGTAGATACCGCCAACATATTGCAGGTAATTGATATCGAATCTGGCGGCATGTTCATTAATAGCGGCGGCTTCTTTTACCGAGGTATGGTCTTTCCATAAAATGAACATGGCGTTGGGGTTCTCCTCAAAGCCGGGTAGTAATGCCAGCGGTACACCAGCCTCATTTACGGCCACCGGCGTCGAGCCAGTGGTATCAACCGAAATACCTTTTACCTGACGTGCTATCTCATCGCCACCGGCAAGCCTTATACATTCCTTAACCGTTAATTCCAGCCCCTCAATATAATCGAGCGGATGCTGCCTGAACTGATTGGCAGCAGGCTTGCAGAAAAGGCCTTTTTTCCAGCGTGTATATTCATGTACGGATGAGGCAAGCTCCTTCCCGTTTGCGGCATCGACAATTACAGAACGAACAGAATCAGATCCGTAATCGATCCCAATCACATATTGATTTGAACCCATAATTTATTATTGTTGTAACAACACTTATTTTACAAGAAAAATTTGATCAGGGTAATGGCTATATGCCGTTTTGCTTACCTGATATTTATAATTGGTCAATCCGTACCCAGGCCATGCCCGCGGCTTTGGCGGCAGTAACACCGGGTTCGGCATCTTCAAACACTATACATTCGGCAGGAGCTACACCCAGCTCAGCAGCCGCTTTTAAAAACGGATCAGGGAAAGGCTTTCCGTGGAAAGTTTCGCCCGCGCACACCATTACCTCTACCTTATCGGCAATATTGAGGATGTTAAGCGTTTTTTCAACCGCTTCCCTGCTTCCGCCGGATACTACTCCGATACGAACCTTACCCGCGTGTAATTTAAGGTGTTCAACTACCGGTACGATGGGCTGGGTAAGATGTATATAATCATCCAGAAACAACTTGTACTTTTTCTGATTAAATTCTTCAGGATCAAGCGAGGTATTGTAGCGCCTGTTAATTTCCTCAACCACCTTTACAGTAGGCCATCCGGCAAGTTCGTATACAATATCGCCATCAAAATCAAGCCCATGTTCCGCGGCAACCTTAACATAAGTAAGGCGATGCGCTTCCATATTATCAGCCAGCGTACCATCGCAATCATATAAAAACGCCTTATACCCCTCACTTATATTGTTGAGCTTTTCAAGCGCTTCCATTTCTGTTTGTTGCATAAATAATTATCGCAGCCTCATCAGCTACCTCTATTAAACAGGCTGTAATATGTAATTGGTTATAATTGGTTGGTTAGCCAAATGCTAACACCATATCACAAATATAAATTTTATTTTATAATTGTAAATAGCACACTTAATAATTGTTATTAAAATTATCCACAATCCGATAGATGGTCTAAATACTCCACTATCATGAAGATAATAGTTGATTATATAGGTCTGTCTGAAGAAACTAAATTGTAAAAAAAATGGCCGGTTAAACCGGCCATTGATGTATTACTTTGCTGCTTTTATCAGCTCATAATTACTTAAACCTGTACCAAGCGGCAGTACAAATGCACCGCGTTGTTTTTGGTATTTGCCTTTAACCACATAATCAGCTGCTGTATTATGCTGATCTTCGATATGCAGGTAAGCCTTTGGTGTATATTGATCACGCGCATTAAGGGTAATTTGTAATTGACCTGTTGTGGTATTGTAAGCGATAGCGTTAAACGTACCTGCATCAAGTGTTAACCATAATTGCAGCGGTGCTACAAATACTCTTGATTTAGCGGCTGTTGTCAGTTTAACTTTTACCCAGTTCTTTTCGGTTGTTAAGTTACCGCCAAAAGCCAGCCAGCCGAGTGTATCGTTATGCATCACGTAGGTGGCGGTATTCATGGCATAACCAAAAAAGTTAGGGCCATAATCGCCGGAGTATGCATCGATATCCAAAGTTGAAGGGAAAGAATGGAAAGCGGCAGAACCAAATCCTTCCTGGGTAATGTTTGAAACAGCGCCCATAGTACCACCGTAACCTACGCGCAGCATGTACAGATCATCGGGGTGATTGCGGTACTCATTTAACACCGGTATGGCATTTATACCCGACCCATAGTGATGCAACTGGCGCTCTATCCTCGATAACTTACCGCCATAAAGGAAATCCCAGTAACGCCTTGCCGAACCGTTATAACCCCAGTGTGGTATAGTAGGCATATAGGCCAGTATAGCATCAATGGTCACATTTGCCTTATCATCATAACCAAAGTATTTGGACCACACATACACTTCTTCCTGGCCGGTTGAGTCCCAGGGCATTTCGCTCCCGAATGGATATTGCAGGGTGCGCCAGTGGTCGGCACGCTTTTTCATAGCGGCTTCTAAAGTCCTGGCAGGTACTATCCAGCCCTCAGCCTTCAGGTCCTTTAATATAAAGTAGAAAACAGAACCTTCCATTTGCCCAAACTGCACATAATAAGGCGCCAGGTTAACCATAGCCATTGCCGTACTGTAAGCATTATTTAAATGCCACTGCCAGGGCTTCTCAGTTACCAGGCCTACATGGTTGCGTGCCAACCTGTATAGCACCCAATGCGCCGCGGCAACATGCGGATAGTTATACGAGCGGCCAATATCATTAGCTGATTTGTGATCCCATGCTGCCCATGTTTTGTAGTTGATCTTAGGGTCGTAAGTACCGGCAGGCAATGAATCGGGCTGGTAGTAGAACATGCTTTTCTTAACCCCGTACATTTCTTTGCCGCTGCTGTGCTGCAAACCACCCCACAAGGTGTGGTTTGCAAACAGTTGCAGTTTATCTATTTCGGCCTTATCGGGTTCTAAAAATTCCTTCATCATTGCGCCCAGCCAGCTGCCTGCACCAGCCTCGTCACTTAAACCGGCAATCCATGCACGACTTTCCTGTGTTACTTGCTGCTTTTTCTCATCATCATAACTTATCACGGAGTTGTTGCGACCAAACGGATCCTGGGGGTTATGGTACCATTGTTTGGTAGTTAAAAAATGCCCAAAATCTTTTACCATTTCGCTTTCGGGCTTTATCACCTTGTAGTTAATAGTTTGCTTTAGCCCATCAGCGTAGGTTACGGTTAAACGTGCCCTACCCCATGTTTTGCCTTTTACGGCATAAGCATACATCCCTGCTTTGGGAGCAGCTATTTTGCTGAGCTCCAAAGCACCCGCTGGCTCTACAGCTATATTTTCAACCGGTTTAGCGTAGTTTAAAAATAAACGGCCATTTACATCCTGTGGCAATACATAACCCGGTATGCCAACGGCTACTGGACGGTTAACTCCGGCTAAAGTTTGTTCAATGTTTTTTACCGACGGCGAAAGCACAAAGCCAAGGCCTACCGTGTAAGTCTGACCCGGTTTTAGCACCTGCGCGGTTGGTGTGTTCCAGGGTTTGGCAGCTTTCCATTCTTTGGCAGCGGCAGCCTTGCTGTGTACCATCCATTCGTAAAAGCCCTCAAAGGTAATTCCGCGCGGCGTTGGGTCATCAAGCAAGGGATTGTAAGCCTCAAACGGTGTACGCCCGGATGGGATAACCAACAAAACAGGCCCATGGCCGCTCAAACGTGCTACCTGCAAATAACCGGCATCGGCACCAATATAGGGGTCATAGAAAACGTTAGTGGCATGCGCCTCTTCAAGCGTTTTGCCCTCCATAATATTGTTAAATATTACGGGCATACCCAAGTCGCCAATTTCAATATCCGTGTTAGATTTATTGGTGATGGTAAACTCCATGGTGAGCCTGCCATCGATATTTTTCCAGTAACGCTCAATTTTTAACGGAATATCTGCAGGCAGCGTTCCCGCAAGATCAGCAGCGGCCAATGTATTTTCGGTTACCGGTAAGGCCATTACTGCGCCACGTTTAGCCGCGGTTGAACAACGTACCCATGTGGTATCGCCGGCTGCTTTATACCGCAGGTTGATATCGCCTAACTGGTACATACCATCTTTGCTGCGCAAAGCAAGCCTGTCGGCAGGGGTAAAATCAAAAGCCTTATCTTCATCAGGCACCAGGGCGGCTACCGTTTGTGACGACTTTACCAGTTTTAGGGTAAGTTTACCGGTGTGAAAGCTTAGCGTACCTGATGCCAGATCAAGCGTTGACGGGCGCTTGGCCAGTTTTTCCCATGGCGATTGCGCGTTAACTACAGACGGTACTATAACCGGACCAAGCAACAATGCAGTAAATAAGGCTGGTAAAAGTTTTTTAATTTTCACTGAAGTATATATCATTTTAGAATTAGGGCTTATTTAGTTTTTGCCTGTAGCGCTGTTTTTATTGAGGTCATAAAAGCGCCAGCTGGTAGTAAAATCAGGGGTAAGTTGCTGATTGGTGAGCGTAGCGCGCACCATCTCAATAGGGATGAGGTTCTCTTTTATTACAGCATCATGAAATTGCTTAAAGGTCATCTTGCCGCTATCCACAAGCTCCTGCTTAAGCCCCCACAACTGCAGGCCACCTACTAAATAGGCTACCTGGTAAAGCGGGCTGTACCCACCTGCGAAAGACCTTCTCACCTCCCCTTCGGCATTGGCACGCTCGTGGCCAACACGGTCAACCAGGAAATTGATACACTGTTGAGGCGTCCAGTTACCTAAATGATAGTTTAAAGAGAAGATAATGCGTGCGCAACGGTGCATGCGCCAGAACAACATACCCACACGTTCTTCGGGCGTTTTGGCGAAGCCTTTGTTATAAAGCAATAGTTCCCAGTAAAGCGGCCAGCCTTCAACCGCGAACGGTGTACCGAAATCGCCGCGATAAGCTTTGTAGCGGCTGTTCATGAAATATTGCAGGTTATGGCCGGGTATCAATTCGTGCTGTACCGTACCCCTTGAAAAATAAGGATTGTTGCCGCGCATGCTCATCAGCTTATCCTGCTCACTCATGGTATTGGTAGGGTATGATACGCTGATCTCTTTACCACCTGTAAAGAACGGATTAACCAATTGCCTTTCAGGCGTCATCATGATCATACCCCAGGTTTCCTCGGCCAATGGCGGAATAGTGATCAGGTCATTGGCTTTGATAAAGTTGATGGCATCATCATATAACTTGGTGATCAGTTCCGGCTGGTGCCCGGCGGGGACGTAGCTGTTCTTTACTTTTTCCAATGCCGCTTTCCAGTTATTGCCAAAGCCCATTTCCTGCGATGCTTTCAGCATCTCCTTATCGCACCAGGCAAATTCTTTGTTGGCAAGCGCTATCAGTTCCTCAGGTGTGTACGGGATCATCTCCGCCTTTAGCTGACTGATCAGCTCATCACGACCAATAGGTACACCTTTTATACCGCTGCTATCAGGCTTTTGGGTGGTTATTACTTTTGCTTTGCTACGTAATAAGTTGGCATAATTAGCCAGCGCGGTATCCAGTTGCAGGTAAGTTTGCGGCACCCACCAGGTAAACATAGGGTCGTAACCGCTATAGAAATCAACCACATTTTTAAGCCTCCTTTGTATGCCGAATACAGCGTTACTGCTCATGCGCGCCAGCGAACCTTCTATGTAGTCGGCTTTTTTTACTTTTAGAGAAGCGGCCTTAAGATCGCGGATGATATTGTTTAGTTGCCCCGCTACATCCTGCCCGTTCAGGAAAACGCCCCTTCTGCGTTGCTTTTCCATTGTGTAAATGGTTTCGGCAAAGGGAATATAGGAGGTTATTTGTGCATATTTCTGTTCCTCGTTCTTTAATGATAGCAGATCAGAATTGATCTCTTTTTTCAGTAAGATATAATCTACCTTACCGTAAATGCTCATGCCGTTAAAGTCGGCGCTCTTTAATTTTTGCAGGTAATCATTAGCTACCTCATTTAACCTTTTTCGCTCTTCGGGTGTGTTCAGTACATAATACTTACCCTGGTCTTCACCTTTGTCGTTTAAGTTGTATGGGGCGTAAAAGTCGCGGATAGCACCCATGTCCTGCTGGTACTGTATTACCCAACCCGAAACTTCGCTGGCCTGTTCATACATGGCCTTGGGCGCGTTTTGGGCCGATGCTTTACCCGGCAACAACATAAGGCTGCCCATGCAAACGGCTACAGCCGCAGATGATCGGAATAGTGATTTGATAAAACGATAGTTACTCATAGCCTGTTAAAATAGGGATATACTTTTTTCCTGGTTTTTGAAAATACCGGAAAAGGCCTCAAAACCATGTTTGATGCGAGCTATAAATATCTGTGTTGAAAATGGGAAACCGGTAATTAAAATTACCTGATATTGATTATATTTTAACTTATTACACCGCTAATAGTTAATACCGATGCTAAAAAAGTAGTGAATAAGCCGAAAAGGGTTTGATCTTTCTGCTACCGGGCGATATCAAAAAAAACGGGCAGCTGGTAAGCTGCCCGTTTAAGTATACTAAAAACGATCAGGGGAAAATGCGGAGATGTTGATAGCGGTATTCTTTTCAGAAACCACTTCGTTTACCAGGTAACCGGTGGCGGGGCCTAAACTCAAGCCCATCATTCCGTGCCCGGTAGCAACAATCAGGTTATCATATTTAGCGGAACGACCTATGTAAGGTAAGCCATCAGGCGAAGCCGGGCGGAAACCATACCATATATCTTTAACGGCAGGTACCTGCGGGTGCAAGTCAGGGAAGTATTTCGGAACCGATTCCACTATCCCTTCCACACGTTTCATGTTGATACGGTTATTGATCTTGTCCAGCTCCATGGTACCACCATAACGCAGATGGCCATTCATAGGCGTAATAGCTACTCTGGCCTCGGCAAGCAAAGCCGGAATAGTCATGCGGTTTTGAGGCTCGGGAACCATAAAAGAGTAACCTTTACCCGGCATAAGCGGCGCTTTTATATCCACCATTTTAGCCACAGCCGGCGACCACGAGCCACCTGCTATTACATATTGGTCTGCTGTCCACTCCTTGTCACCTGTAAAGACCTTGGTTATCTTTTTCCCGGATCTTTCTATACGGGTAACCATCTGGTTCCAGTGGATCTGCACCCCGTGCTCCTGCAAATATTTAATTAAACCTTGTATGAGCGCGTTGGGGTAAATATGCCCGTCGCAACGGTAATGCACCGCGCCTAAAACATCCAGGTTAAGTTCCGGTTGGAGTGCTTTGCATTGTTCAGGGGTCAGCACATCCATATCAAGGCCAAGCTCCTTTGCCTTATGGGCCAAATGTGCTTCTTCTTCGGCGGCCTGTTCTGTTTTATAGAACATCAATATCCCTTTATCACTCAGGCCAAAATCAATACCGGTCTCCGCGCCAAGCGTGCTGTAAAGCTTTTTACTCAACAGCGACAGGTCGCGCAGAGGAACGGCTGAATTTTGAACATGCTTATCATTGGCATGTTTCATAAACTTTAGTCCCCAGGAGATCAATTGCGGGTTTAAAGATGGTTTTACGTAAAAAGGACTTTTACTATCAAACATCCACCTTATGCCCTGTTTAATCATTCCCGGGGCTGCAAGGGGTATAAAATGACTTGGAACGATCATACCGGCATTGCCCGATGAGCAATTATCGGTGAGATCGCCTTTATCTAATAAGGTTACCTTATGACCGGCTTTTTGTAAATAATAAGCGGAACTTAAGCCAATGATTCCGCCGCCTATAATAAGTACGTGAGGCATGTGTTTTTTAATTAAAGCACCTGGAAACCATGTGCATAAGGATCATCTTCGTCATCAATCTTAATGGTATTGTAACCATAAACCTTGGCCCATCCTTCTATGCTGGGGATAATGGCGTCAAAATCATTCAGCTTTACCACATCCTCTACCTTACCGGTAAACTTACTGCCAATGATGCTTTCATGTACGAAAGTGTCGCCTTTTTTAAGCTTACCCTTGGCAAACCATTGTGCCATACGCGCCGAGGTACCGGTACCACATGGCGAACGGTCAATAGCTTTATCGCCATAGAAAACGGCGTTACGCGCGGTAGCATCTTCTGACAGGGTTTTACCTGCCCAAAGGATGTGCGTACAAGTATTGATGGTAGGGTTTTGCGGGTGTACAAAAGTATATAACTCGTTTATACGTTCGCGCAATACTCGGCTCCAGGCAATAAGCTGGCCCGCGCTGTAATTTTCAAGCCCGGCAAAGTTAGGTTGAGGGTCAACAATGGCATAATAGTTACCACCGTAAGCTACATCAATGGTTAGGGTACCCAGATCAGGGCATTCTACCGTAAGGTTTTCTGCCGCAAGGTAGGCCGGCACGTTGGTTAACTTAACCGATTTTACTTTTGTACCTTCCTGCTTATACTCTATCATCACCAGACCAGCCGGTGCTTCCATACGTACAATACCAGGCGTTTTAGGCTTAATAAGTCCTTCCTCGATAGCTATGGTGATGGTACCAATAGTACCGTGGCCGCACATAGGCAGGCATCCGCTGGTTTCAATAAACAGCACCGCTACATCATTATCGGGATTATGCGGCGGATACAGTATACTGCCCGACATCATATCATGCCCGCGGGGTTCAAACATCAGCCCGGTGCGTATCCAGTCATATTCCTTCAGGAAATGCTGGCGCTTCTCGCTCATGTTATCTCCCTTTAATACAGGGCCTCCACCGGCAACCAGCCTTACAGGATTACCACAGGTATGGGCGTCAACACAAAAAAAAGTTTTGTTTGCCATATTATTCTTTAGTCCACTGGTTGTCTACAATTCTCCAGATATTTAGCGGGTTGGCGTTTTGCAGTTCGGCCGGTAGCAAGGCATCGTCCCAATCCTGCCAGGCCAGCGGCCTTACAAAACGGTATACGGCACCGGTACCTACTGAAGTAAAGCGGCTATCGCTGGTAGCCGGGAATGGCCCACCATGCTGCATAGCGGCACAAACCTCTACACCCGTAGGTACGCCATTTAAAATAAGCCTGCCGGTTATATCACTTAGCTTGCTCAGCAGCTGGCTGTATGCAGGTAGTTCTTCCTTTTCAGCCATTACCGTTACAGTAAGCTGTCCGTGTAATTTACCTGCTATTTGCTCCAGTTGTTCGGCATTTTCAGCTACCACCAATACCGACATGGGGCCAAATATCTCTTCCTGGAACTTAGGGTTTGCCAGGAAATCGGCACCGCTAACTTTTATTACAGCAGCGGCAGACTGGTTAACGCACTCCTGATTGATCGCCTTTGATTGTGCCATTACCGTAACACCGGCTTCGGCCATAACCCCTTCAGAAAGAGTTTGGTAATTTTTCCAGATACCGGCGGTAAGCATAGTGGCCGACGGCGCGTTTTCTATCGCGGCAGCAAGTGCCCCGGTAAAGCGGTCTAAACCTTCGCCTTGTACAGCCAGCATTAAGCCCGGGTTGGTACAGAACTGCCCCGCGCCCAATGTAATGGAGGCGGCGTATTTAGCAGCCAGTTCTTCGGGTTTGTTGCGGATGGCCTCCGGTAATAATAATACCGGGTTAATGCTTCCCATTTCCGTAAATACCGGGATAACATCATTACGGCGGCGGGCCAGGTCAACCAAAGCCATACCACCTTTATATGAACCGGTAAAGGCAACTGCCTTGGTAGCCGGGTGGGTTACCAATTGTTCGCCCACGGCATAACCGCTATCAAATAATAGTGAAAACACACCTTTTGGCATGCCTGTGCTTTCGGCTGCTTTGCAAATAGCCTCGCCTACCAGCGCGCTTGTGCCGGGGTGTGCCGGGTGCGCTTTAACCACAACAGGGCAGCCTGCCGCGAACGCAGAAGCGGTATCGCCACCGGCTACAGAAAATGCCAGCGGGAAGTTACTTGCGCCAAACACCACTACAGGGCCAACCGCTACCGACATTTTTCGAATATCAGACTTAGGCAATGGTGTACGCTCCGGCTGAGCGGTATCAATAACCGCGTTTACCCATGAGCCTTCCTCAACCAGGTCTGCAAACATGCGCAGCTGGCCGGTTGTACGCCCCATTTCGCCCATGATACGGGCTTGCGGCAAACCGCTTTCAGCAACGGCACGGTCTACAAGGGTACTACCAAGTTCTGTGATCTCGGTAGCAATAGCTCTTAAGAAGGCAGCCTTTTTAGCGCCGCCTATATTTTTATATTGCGCAAAAGCCTGCTGTGCAGCCTCTAAAGCAGCCTGCACGGCAGTGCTATCCGCAACTTCAAACTCACCTGTTAAAACGGCGCCTGTTGACGCGCTTAAGGCAGTAAACCTCTCGCCGCTAACAGGCACCTGTTCACAGGCAATAATATTTTTTCCAGTCATTTATCTATATTAATATGCTGCTGTTTCCAATTTACCCCAGCTGCCTTCCGGTAACTCAGGGCGTACGGCCAATGCATCAGCAATTACTTTTTGCACACGTTCTCTCTCTTCGCCGCTCAATGGTAAACGAGGTGCGCGTACACGCTCGGTACCTATCCCTGTGGCAACTTCGGCTAATTTAATGTATTGTACCAGTTTTGGATGAATATCCAGCTCTAATAATGGCAGGAACCAACGGTGAATAGCACGGGCCTCATCATAACGGCCGGCTTTAACCAGGCGGTAAATAGCAACAGTTTCACGCGGGAAAGCATCAACCAAACCTGCAACCCAGCCATCAGCGCCCATCATTAAGCTTTCTGTGGCGATAGGGTCAACACCTGTAAATATTTTAAAGCGGTTGCCAAAACGGTTAAACATCCTGGTTACGTTAATTACATCGCGGGTTGATTCTTTAACAGCCTGTATGTTCTCCACTTCTGCAAGTTGCTCAAACATATCAAGCGTAACTTCAATTTTATAATCAACCGGGTTGTTATAGATCATGATAGGCAGCGGAGTGCTTTTAGCTACTTCTTTAAAGAAAGTAACGGTTTCAAGCTCATCAGCCTTATAACGCATAGGTGGCAGCAACATTAAGCCATCAGCACCGTACTCGTAGGCTTTCTTAGCGAAAGCGATAGCGGCTTTAGTAGTTTGTTCGGCAATATTTAAGATCACCGGCACCTTACCTTCTACTAATGCCAGTGTATGTTTAAGCAACGTAAATTTCTCTTCTTCTGTTAAAACGCTGGCCTCACCTAAAGAGCCTCCTAAGATGATACCTTCCGCACCGGCTTCAAGCTGTGCTGCTATGTTTTTATCAAATGCTGCAAGGTCCAGTTCATCATCCGGGCCAAACTTTGTGGTAACTGCCGGGAATACGCCGGTCCATTCAAAATTGATCATATCCGTAATAAAAATTTTTTCTCAAAAATAAGTATGTAACATAAAGCTATCGCTATCTATTTTAGCCTATAATTACCGTATTTTAACATTAAACACTTTTTAATACCTAAATTAAGGGTAAAATAGAACAAGTTTACCTTGAACTGCAACAGCTTATTGCACTAAATTATCCGTGTAAATTAGACTATTTGGGCCAGTAAGGATAAAATACGGCTGCATTGTTACAATATGAGTAAGATATTAACATCAGGTATTCATAAACTTAACTTCTGCACCCTCATGTAAACGATGCAACCACAAAAGATTGTGGCTTAACAGTAATAATGTTATTACTATGCATTAAAGCGCATTTCCATTACTCAAAAATCTTTTAAATTAAACATCATCCTGTAAAGTCTGTTGTATACTATATATTTGGTTACATTTATAGTAACCCTTCAGGCGCTTGCGCTCATCTACTATGGCAAAACAAGACTCAAAAACAACCGATAATCTTAACGAAAGCAAACTTGTAAAAACTGTGAAGAAAAAGGCTTCGCCACCGGTCGAAACCAATACCACATGGCCGCAGAGCGAAGATATTACAGTTGAAACGCCTAAAGCCAAACGTACTGCAAAGCCAAAGCCTGTAACTGATACCATAGCCGATAAACCTGCTAAATCAAAGGCTAAAAAGCTGGAAGTACTACAAAACACCTCGGGTATAAAAGCCGTTGAGCCATATAGCCGCTTTACCGATTTTGACATTGACCTGTTTAAAGCCGGGAAGCATTATAAACTGTATGAAAAGCTGGGTTCACATGTAGTGGAGCATCATGGCGTAGTGGGTACATACTTTGCCGTATGGGCGCCTAACGCGCAGTATGTATCGGTTATTGGTAATTTTAACGGGTGGAACAGCGGCTCGCACTCGCTGAATTATCGCTGGGATGCTTCGGGGATATGGGAAGGGTTTATTCCGCATATTGGTGTTGGCGAAACCTATAAATATTTCATTAAATCATCAACCGGCGAAAACCTCGAGAAAAGTGACCCATTCGCTTTGCGATGGGAAATACCGCCGCATACCGCGTCCATAGTAGCGGATACCTATTATGAATGGAACGACCGCGAATGGATGGTTAACCGCCACCAGCATAACGCGCTCGACAAGCCCTATTCGGTTTATGAAATGCACCTGGGATCATGGGCCAGGAGCCCGGAAAGCCCCGACGACTTTTTAAATTATCGCCAGGTGGCCGATAAACTGGTACCTTATATTTTAGAAATGGGTTTCACGCATGTGGAATTTATGCCGCTGATGGAGCACCCTTACTATCCGAGCTGGGGTTACCAGATCACAGGGTTCTTTGCCGCATCATCACGCTATGGCAGTCCGCAGGACTTGATGTACCTGGTAGAGGAGCTGCATAAAGCCGGCATAGGCGTGATATTTGACTGGGTACCTTCACATTTCCCGGGTGATGCGCACGCGCTGTATAACTTTGATGGCACACACCTTTATGAGCACGCGGATGTACGCAAAGGCTTCCATCCCGACTGGAAATCATACATCTTTAACTACGGCCGTAACGAAGTACGCGCTTTCCTGATCAGCAACGCGCTTTTCTGGCTGGACAGGTACCATATTGACGGATTACGTGTGGACGCAGTAGCTTCTATGCTCTACCTGGATTATTCGCGCAACCATGGCGAATGGGAACCTAATATTTTCGGTGGGAACGAGAACCTGGAAGCCATTGAATTTTTAAAGGAATTTAACGCTACCGTTTACAGTAATTTTCCTGATGTACAAACCATTGCCGAGGAATCAACCTCATTTTCAGGCGTAAGCAGGCCCGTTTATTCTGGCGGATTGGGTTTTGGAATGAAGTGGATGATGGGCTGGATGCACGATACGCTTAAATATTTTGCCCGCGACCCTATTTACCGCAAATACCACCAGGACCAGCTAACCTTTAGCCTGGTTTATGCCTTTACAGAAAACTTTATGCTGCCATTTTCTCATGACGAGGTGGTGTATGGTAAAGGTTCCATGATAGGCAAAATGCCGGGCGACGATTGGCAGCGCTTTGCTAACCTGCGCGTTCTGTACAGCTTTATGTTTACCCACCCTGGCACCAAATTATTATTCATGGGTAGCGAATTCGCGCAAAGCGAGGAATGGAACTTTCAGCATTCGCTGGACTGGCACCTGCTGCAATACGAAAGCCATAATGGCATAAAAGAAACGGTTAAGGCACTTAATCATCTTTACAAAACGGAACCCGCTTTATATGAAAAAGCTTTTGATTCATCGGGTTTTGAATGGATAGACGCTGGTAATTACGAAAACTCTATCCTCATCTTCACGCGCAAAGGTAATGACCCATCAAATGACCTGGTAGTTGTACTTAACATGACCCCTGCCCCACATCACAACTACCGTGTTGGTGTACCAGCCGAGGGCACCTGGCAAGAGGTATTTAATTCTGACAAAAAAGAATACTGGGGCGGCGGCGTAGGAAATTTTGAGTCTTTAAATACTGAAAAGAATAAATGGCACGGCCGCGAAGACTCTATCAGCATTACCATACCACCACTTGCAGCAGTAATATTTAAACGTAGCAGCGATAATGCTCTAACTATAGATAAAGCTAAAAAAACAATTAAAAGCAGCTCAAAAGGAGGCAAGATATGAGCAGCGGCCGTGGTAAATTCTTTTACCTGTATCTGATAGGCGGTACAGTAGCACTTATATTGCTACTGTACAGTTTGACAACAGCTTACCCCAACATTAACCATGGCGGGGCGCTGTTTTATATTATACCTACCCTGGCCTTGTACTACATGGCTTACAAAACCTACCATGTAAAAAAAGACGGAGAGCTGATGTAAAGCCGGGCAAAGCTTACGGCTACAGCGCTAAATCTTTAACAAGAAAGTCCAGGTTATGAGTAGCAGCCTGATATTCTTTCAGTAACCTGAACTGGTTTCTGGCACGGGTTAAATTGTGTCCCTCGTATCTGGCGCCGTAGTAGGTGTCGTTGTTTAAGAAATCTGTTAAAAAGCGCAGGGCCTGCATGTATATCATCATTTCGCCTGAATAGAGGAACTGCTCTTTTTCTTCTTCATGGAGTATATCGCCCATTTCGCTCATGTAGCCGGCATATATTTCCTTGAGAAATTCCTTGCGCACTTTAATTCTATCCAGGTCCTGTTCTTCCTCATCGGCAGCCGCTATGTAGGTGCGCATCATATCGCCTACATCACTCATGTAATAGCCGGGCATAACCGTATCCAGATCAACCAGGCATAACGCGTTACCTTCCTCATCAAATAACACGTTATTAATTTTAGTGTCGTGGTGCACCACCCGTAAACGGAAGTTTTTGTTATTTACTATCTGCTTATAGGTATCTACAATATGCATGTTGCTTTCCGCATCAGCTATCGCATCCCTCGCCTGCTCTTGTTTGTTTGAAAGACTATCCTGTAACGCCTGTTGAAATTGCCGGTAACGCAGGTCGAGGTTATGAAAATCGGTAAGTGTGTAGGCCAGTTTGCCTACCTCGAAGCTATCAAGCAAACGGGTAAATCTGCCAAATTGGGCGGCCGCGTTGTACGCCTCATGCGGATGCTGCAAATGATTTACCGTGCGCGAACCTTCAATAAATGGAAACAAACGGTAAAAGCTGCCATTTGAAGCTTCGATGACAGATTTGCCCGAAGCATTTTTAAGCGGCGCTACAAAAAGATAGCCGGTATGGTGCTTATGCAGGTAGTCCTGAATTAAACCAAGGTTCCGGTCAATAGCGTAAGGATCCGTAAATACATCCGTGTTGATCCGCTGCAATATAAACGCATTTAAACCCTTAGTTACTTTATAAGTTTTATTAATAAGGCCCGAACCAAATGGAACCACCTGGCATTCAGAAGCGTTAATACCGAAACTATCAAGGATCTCGTTAAACATAAAAACAATTGGCGTTTGCTAAGATCAAACATAGCTAAATGCCGCATGAAAGTTTAACGCAAACGTTTGAGCAATTTTAAACATTCGTTATCTTTTGTTCTCTACCAGTTGCGACTCGATGATAACCTTGTAAAACGCTCCTGGTTCACTGGCCGCGGTAGATTTATGATGAAGCAGGTCCATCAAAATATCGGTCGCTTTTTGGCCTTGCAGATAAGGAAATTGCTCAACAGAGGCTACCGGGATATTATCCATATAATTAATAAGGGGCAAATTGGCATAGCTTACCAACTCAAGTTCCTCATTGATTTTCACGTTTAGCTTTTTAGCATGCTTTAAGGCGAAGAGCGCCACATAATCATTAAAGGTTACAATAGCTGTAGGCCTGCGCTTATTGTTGAGTAATTGCTCAAGTGCTCTTTGGGTATCGTGTTCTGTTAAGTCACAGGAAACGATGAGTGATGGATCATACTTTAACCTGTTTTTGGTCATCGCGCTAATGTAACCCTCTCTTCGTTCGCCGGTTGCTACCATTGCCTGCGGCCCGTTGATCATCCCGATTACACGGTGACCTTTTCTTAGCAGGTAATTAACAGCCTCTATGGTACCGGTTTCCATGTTACAGGCTACGTAATGGATATTTGGGATGCCGGGAATCCTGTCAAAATACACCACAGGAATGTTGTACTTTTTAAGGTCTTCAAAATGCTGGTAAGAGGATGTATTTTTACCTACCGACACTAATAAACCCTCAACCCGGTGACTTTTCATTTTTTCTACCAGGAGCTTTTCCTTTGCTTCATCGTCATGCGATTGCGCTATCAGAACCGTATAGTTTTTTTTGTAAGCGGTATCTTCAATAGCGCTTACAGCCGTGGAGAAAAAATCTTCGGCCAATTCGGGCAGTATGACACCTATCGTATGTGTTTTTCCTTTTTGAAGAAATATGGCGGTCTGATTAGGCTCATAATTCAACTCTTCGGCCAGCTTTTTAACTTTTGCCTTAGTAGTTAACCCTATACTGGCATGGTCATGCAGGGCTCGTGATACGGTAGATGCCGAAATACCCAAAATTTGCGCTATGGCCTTTATAGTTGCCGGTTTTGATTGCATCAGAGTTCCTTTATGTATGCTTAAAGTTAGCCTATTTCGCTTACATAGACATATAACAAACGATTGCGTAATTTTTTAATTTTACCATAGCGATAAAAAAATACACCCTGAGTTAATACGTTATTCACCCATCATTGCAGTTACTTATTATTTATGGCGCATTTAAAACGTTTGCGTAAAGAACAGAACATCCATTTTGTTCCTAATACATTTCGCGCTTGTATTTTTAACCTAAATTGGTCCTTTTAAATTTAGCAAATGAATAAAATCGTTTCAAACATTGTTCTGCAGCTTTCCCTATTTATCATAACGTCTGCTGCATTGGCGCAAAACCCGGCTATTAATGTAAAACAACTACAGCATATCATCCCGCTGGGAGGCAATGCCTGGATCAATCGCCCCGATTCCATAACTGATAACGGGCTGTTTAACTGGTCGGGCAGGAATACAACTGCGAATATCTATTTCAGGATAGGCCAACCACAGGATATTAAACTTTCCTTGAGAATAAGGGTACCAAAAGGGACCAGTACCATCCGGGTGAATGTTGCTCAGACAACCTTTACCAAAAAGTTAAGTAACCCTCAATTTGATACCGTTTACCTGGGTAAGGTACATGTGGATAAGCCGGGCAATATTAAAGTTGCTTTAAAGGGGATAAATAAAACAGGACAAATATTTGGCGATGTATCTGACCTTATTGTGGGCTTGCAACAGCCGGATGCTGATATTGCTTACGTTCCCCGTGGCAGTTCTTTTCATTTCGGCAGAAGAGGCCCTTCTGTGCATTTGAGCTTCCAGGTGCCTGAAGATAAGCGCGCATCTGTAAAATATTTCTATAACGAAATTATGGTACCCGAGGGAGAGGATGTCATCGGCTCATATTTTATGGCTGACGGCTTTGGAGAAGGCTATTTTGGTATGCAGGTAAATTCCGCTTCGGAACGCCGGGTGCTTTTTTCTGTATGGAGCCCTTACAGCACCGATAACCCTGAAAGTATACCCGATAGCCTGCGTATAAAAATGATAAAGCGTGGTGCAGGGGTACATACCGGCGAGTTTGGAAACGAAGGTTCGGGCGGCCAAAGCTACATGAGGTATCCCTGGAAAGCGGGCAAGGTATATGGCTTCTTGCTAAGTGCCGAACCCGACTTTGCTAAAAAGACGACTACTTATACGGCATATTTTAAAGACATAGCGGCCGGCAAATGGCTTTTGGTTGCCAGCTTTTCTCGCCCGCAAAAAGCTACATACTTAACGCACCTGCATTCGTTTTTAGAGAACTTTGAGCCTGAGAACGGAAACATTACGCGCAAAGCTTACTACACAAACGAATGGATAAGCGATGTGAATGGCGATTGGACTGAACTGAGCCAGGCTATTTTTACCGGCGATGCTACCGCCAATGCCAATTACCGTAAAGACTATGCCGGTGGCGCTGATGGAAGTAAGTTCTTTCTGCAAAATGGTGGCTTTTTTAACGATTTCACAAAATTGAAGATCCCTGTAAGCCGTAAACCTACCCATATCAAACCCGCTATAGATATTAAAAACCTT
This sequence comes from Mucilaginibacter sp. MD40, assembly GCF_002288635.1. Lineage (GTDB taxonomy): Bacteria > Bacteroidota > Bacteroidia > Sphingobacteriales > Sphingobacteriaceae > Mucilaginibacter. The sequence goes on from NZ_NRSW01000001.1 coordinate 3,387,786, forward strand.
CCGGAGAAATAAAATTAACAGTCTCCTTTTTTGCAACCCATGCCGTGTTGATGTAATTATATACAACATAGCATGGGTTTCTTTTTTCACTCTCTACCTGCATTCTTTTAGGCACTTGCTTCCCGTGGTAGACGGTCAGTAACTGCAAGAGATATCCCGCCATTTCCTGCTCCATTTTACTGCAAAACAAACGTTTGCGCTGTGTTTGAGGCCTTTAATCTTTGGTTTCTGTACCGGTCTGTGCATAACTTTCAACAACAATCAACACAACTAACCATAACAAAAAACTAATGATTAATTAATACAAACTCCCGCAGTATGATGAAAATTTACTCCACTATCCGTCGGCAGGCATTAACTGATCTGAACAGGGCGATGATCCGTCTGTTCAGATTTGCCTGTTGTATCATCTTTTTAGCGCTACCATTTATGGCCAGCGCGCAAACGGTTATAACAGGCATTGTAAAAGATAAGGACGGGCCTATTATCGGCGCCACCGTAACACAAAAAGGCGTTAAAAACACCACATCAACCGATGTAAACGGCAAATTTCAATTCACCTTAAAGGAAGGGCCGGCTATCCTCACCGTTTCATACATCGGTTACCGCACTTTAGAGGTTGATGTAACCAACCGCAGCAACGTAACCATTACCTTACAGGATGATGTAAATAAACTCAACGAAGTAGTGGTGGTAGGTTACGGTACCGTAAAAAAAGGCGACCTCACCGGCTCGGTAAGCTCTGTAAAGAGTGACAACCTCATCCTTGGAGGTACTACCACCAACATAGGCCAGGCCATACAAGGCAAGGCCGCGGGTGTGCAGGTACAACAATCGAGCTTTGCGCCGGGCGCAGGTATTAATATAACGGTAAGGGGTGGTAACTCCATTAATACGTCAACTTCGCCTTTATACGTAGTTGACGGCTTTATCAGCGACAATGGTAACCAGGTAAACCCTAATGATGTTGAAGACATACAGGTTTTAAAAGATGCATCAGCTACGGCGATATATGGCGCCAGGGGTGGTAACGGTGTGGTTTTAATTACTACCAAGAAAGGGAAGAATGGGAAAGTGGCGCTGGATGTTGATGTATCAGGCGGTACGCAACGCCTCACTTACCAGCCCAGTTTGTTAACAGGCCAGCAATACACCGATATACAAAACGCTACGGCCCTTGAGGACGGTAAACCACAACCCTATCCCTCAAGTTTCCAGGTGGCCAATACCAACTGGCTTAAACTGGCAACGCAAAATGCCAGTGTACAAAATCAAAGCATCAGCTTAAGCTCCGGCGACCAAAACTCTAAACTATACATTTCGGGTAACCACATCAAACAAGTGGGTGTGCTAAAACATACCGGCTTTGAGCGTTACACGGCACGTATAGGTACCGAAAAAACGGTTAACGAAAACCTGAAGATCAGCGCCAATTTCTATGGGGCAAGTTCCGCTGCAACACTTCAATCTTACTCGGGTGATATTACCGCCCCATTGTTCAGCTTGTTAACTGCCCCTCCAAATGTTGCGCCATACAATCCCGATGGCACCTACAACTACTACATTACCCAGGGCACCAAAACCAACGCCCTTTCCGGCTTGCTGGAACCCACTAATAACAGCGCCAACAAGTTAGTGAACGCTAATGTGGGCTTGGATTATAAAATTTTAAAAAGCCTTACTTACCACCTTACCGCCGGTACAGAATACAGCCAGACCACTGCCGGCCAGTACTTGCCTACCACAACCATCGCGGGGGCTAAACAAGGTGGCGTGGCCAGCGAGCAGTCATCATCTGCTTTCAGATGGGTGGTTGAAAACTACCTGACGTATAAATTTAATTTGGCCAAGGTGCATGATTTCACCGTGTTGCTGGGTACCTCAAACCAAAAAGACGTTACCGACGGTTTAAACGCAGGTTCAAAGGGTTTCTCTACCGATGCTTTTTTATACTACAACCTTGGCGCGGGCTCGTTGCCTAACGGATATGGCAGTAACAAAGCTGAAGCTTTCTTAACCTCATACTTCACCAGGTTAAATTATGCTTATAATGATAAGTTACTGGCATCGTTCTCCTTCCGTGACGACCGCTCATCCAACTTCGGGCCTAACAAGCGTTCTGGGTTTTTCCCTGCGGGCGCTATCGCCTATAAACTTACCGATGAGGATTTTGTAAAGAACCTTAACACTTTCTCCAATTTAAAAGCCCGTGTGAGCTATGGTATTACCGGTAACGACCGCATACCCGCCAGTTTATACCTTTCAACATTTGGCCCTTACGGTACCGTGCTTAACCAAAGCGGCAACCTGCAAACCGGTATCGAACCTAAAACACTGGCCAACCCCAACCTGAAATGGGAAGCAACACGCCAGTTTGATGTGGGTTTGGATATGGGCTTTGCCAATGGCCGGGTTAACGCCAGTATTGATTACTACGCCAAAAAAACCACCGACCTGCTCATTCAGATACCTATTGGCCAGGAATGGGGCTTTAGCAGCCAGTGGGTAAACGGTGGGTCGATACAAAACAGGGGTATTGAGGTATCGGTAAATACCGCCAATATTAAAACCAGCGATTTCTCATGGAATACCACCGTCACCTTTGCCTACAACAAGCAAAAAGCGCTGGACCTGGGCCCGGGTGTTAACGTGATCAGCACCAATACAGCCAACCCGAGTGGTACGGTATCCGGACAGGAATTTACCAGGGTGGTACCGGGCGTTGAACTGGGTGAGCTATATGGCTATGTTTATGAAGGCGTGATAAAAACCGGCGAGAAATACGCGCCGCAGCCCAACTCCAAACCAGGCGATCCTAAATACAAAGATGTTGACGGTAACGGCGTCATCACCCCTGCCGATCGTACTTACCTCGGTAACTCCAACCCGCATTACATGGCCGGTTTCGGTAACGATTTCCATTACAAAGGCATTGACCTGGGCATATTTTTCCAGGGCGCTTTTGACTACTACCTGTATAACATGAATGCTATGGTATTGGAATCAACCACAGGCGCGGCAGCATTAAACAGGTTTGTAGCCGGCACCAATGAAAATACTAACATCCCACGCGAAGGCTATTACCTGAGCACTTATGGTAGCTATGTAAATTCACGCTTTGTTGAAAATGCTTCTTATGTACGCTTAAAATCCTTAACCCTGGGCTATAACTTCCCGCAAACCTGGTTCCGGAACATGAAAATATTGCAAGGCGTAAAAGTTTATGCCGAGGCACAAAACCTGCTCACCATTACCGGCTACAAAGGCACCGACCCAGAAGTTAACGTACACACTGGCGCACTTGGTGGTGGTTTAGATTTTAACTCATTCCCCGCCTTTAAAACCATCACATTTGGCATTAAGGCATCTATCCATTAATCGTATCGGGAATCTTAAAAAAACAATTCAAATGAAAAGATATATCATACCAGCGCTCATTATGGCAGCTTTTATGCAAACTGCCTGTAACAAAACCAGTTTGGAGCCTAAAATATACAGCAGCCTAACCAGCCAAAACGCTTTCCTTACCAAATCTGACGCGGTAGCAGCCGTTAACGCGGTTTACGCGCGACTGAAAGGCCCGGCCGTAGGCGACAATTTCGATTACTGGACCGTAAGACACTTTGCCCTTACCGACCTTACTACCGATGTTGGGCACTGCAGTTACGCGGGCGACCCGGGGCAATTATCACAAGTGCAGTGGAACTCTGCCAACGGCCTCATTGCGGAGGATTATAAGCAAATTTACAAGCTGATAGCCAACGCTAACAACGCTATCTACAACATCTCGGCAATGACTAGCATTTCAGCTACGGAAAAGAACCAGTTTCTTGCCGAAATGAAATTCTTGCGGGCCATAGCCTACTCAGACCTTACGGATGCCTGGGGGCCGGTGATCCTGAATACTGAAAAAGATATTGCCAACCCGGACTATAAGGCAAAATCAACCCCAAGCCCTGTAGCCGAAGTTGACGCCCTGATGATAGCCGACCTGGAAAACGCCATGAGCGTTTTACCTACAGACTATAGCAAAAACAGTATTTACTCAACAAACGATGTTGGACGTGCTACCAAAGGCGCGGCCATGTTCCTGCTGGCAAAAATTTATCTGCGCCAGCACCAGTGGCAAAAAGCGGCAGACCTTACCAAACAGGTAATGGACCTGGGCATCTATCAGCTTTACCCCTCTTACGAAGGTTTGTTTAAGGAATCAAATACCTGGTGCTCCGAAAACATCTTTTCGGTATTAAGCGATGCCAACGTTAACGGCACCGAATTGCTTAATCACTTTGGCCCGCTGAGCCACCCTGTGCTTACCGACAGGTGGCAGTATTACGCCGTAACCTGGGACTTCTATAACAGCTATGGCGACGAAGATGATCGTAAAAAAATGTTCTTTACCGAATATAAGGGTGTTGACGGGCTGATACACAAGCAAGCGCCAACTCAGGGAGCAACCGCCCCTAACGGCTTTTTATATATGCCCGATGTAGCCACCATGAAATATGCCGACCCTAACGGTGCCAACACCTATTATGACGGCCATAGTGTTGACATATTACGCTACGCCGATGTTTTACTAAGCCGTGCCGAGGCCCTTAACGAACTTAACGGCCCAACTACAGAGGCCGTAAACCTGGTGAACCAGGTAAAGGCAAGGTCGCATGCTAAACAATTGGTACAGTCGCAGTTAACGCAGGCAACCTTCCGCGATCTGTTATTGCAGGAGCGCGGCTGGGAACTGTATTACGAAGGTAAAAGGCGTGCCGATCTTAAACGCTTTGGTAAATATGATGTGATTGTAAACGGCTACCTGAAAAGAACCGGGCAAACCAACACCGTACAAATGCCGCGTGATGAGTATTTCCCCTACCCACTTAACCAGACTACCATTAACCCTAATCTGAATAATTCCGGAAGACAACAATAAATACAATTAACCAATGGTAAGGAGTTGGATAGCTACAGCTCCAACTCTTTACCATTTATCAAAATTATGGTTAAAGTAAAAAAACACCTGTTTACAGTTTTTACCCTCGTAATGCTATCAGGCCTGTATAGCTGTACTGATAGCAATGCGATAAAAGAAGTTCGCCTTGGGCTGTATAATAACAACGAGCTAAAGATAAAACTCGATGTTATTACCGGCCAGAAAGCCAACGTTTTTGCCGAATACTGGATAAAAGGTAGCGGCCCAAAATTCCGTTCGGTAGGTAGCCATAAAGCTACGGGGCATCAATTGGTGCTCGCTAATATCCTGCCAGATACTACTTACAATTATCATATCGTATCGGTTGCTAATGGAGATACCGCCATCAGTAAGAACTATACTTTTAAATCACACGCGTTGCCTTTGTTCCTGCAGGAACAGTTTAAGGCAAAAACTGCGGCAAATACACAGCTTCCTCCGGAATTTGGTAACGGCTTAATGCTGATCAATAAACGCTACGCTCCCGGTGTAGCCTACCTGGTAGATGATCGCGGGCGTATACGATGGTACCACATGATAGACAGACTGGGCTTTAAGGTGATCCACTTCACCGGTGATAAAACGCTGATATCCATATTGGGCCGAAACGATGAGCCGACGAGTTACGGAAGCGAGATATTGGAGCTCAATTTATTGGGCGATACCCTATTACACCTCAAAAAAGGGCAGGGCGATTTTAAACAAACCATCCATCACGAAATATTGAAGAATAGCAAGGGCCAATTGGTAACCATTTTTGTAGATAAAAGACCAATGGACCTTTCGGCCATAGGCGGATCAAAAACCGATACCGTTAACGGCGATGGCATACTGGTAATGGATAAAACGGGCAGACAAATAAAAAGGTGGAGTGTGTTTGATGTGATGGACCCGAAAAAAGACCAGAAAATTTTGAAAACTAAAAAGGACTGGATGCATGCCAACAGCCTGAGCTATGATAGAGATGGTAATTACCTGTTATCGTTTTTCAACAACGGACAGATCTGGAAAATAGATCAAAACACAGGTAAGGTTATTTACAAATTTGGTAAGGGTGGTACTATAGCCATGCCGGCCAATTGCAGATTTACACAGGCGCACGCGGCCCATATTAACCAGCACGGCGATCTGATGTTTTTTGATAACGGAACAGAGAAACACCAGTCGGGCGTTTATGCTATTAAAATAAATGAGCAGGACAAATCCGCGACGGTTACTTCGCACCTGATACTGCCTAAAGAAATATTTAATGGCCGCATGGGCAGCGCTTATCTCATTAACGATACCAGCACCCTGGTTTGCTGCTCCAAAAGGCACATTATTGTTTTAGCAGACCAGCAAGGGCACCTGCAATGGACCATGGAAACATCAGTGCCCACGTACCGGTCAGAATTTATTAAATACAGCAACCTCGCCCCTTATTTAAAGCCTTTAACAGATCATGAGTAAAATAATTCGTTATACCTGCATCCTGCTGCCCTTTTTCGCCTTTGTCGCGGCTATGCAGCTTACATCATGCGGCAGCGAAAAAGAAACTTCCGGAGATGATGAAGCAACCAATGCCGATACCATAGTGGCTATTGACACCACCAAAATACCTATAGGCAAATACGGCGCCTCCGTACGTTATGGCCGGCAGCTGATGCTGCACACGGCTTATTACATAGGGCCAAATGGCATTAACGGGCACTACACAGGCAACAAAATGAATTGCACCAACTGCCACCGCGACGCGGGCACAAGGCCATACGCTTTTAACCTCATGCGCTCTTTTAAGGACTATCCGCAATACCGGGCAAGAGAAGGAAGAATACTATCATTAGCGGAGCGGATCAATAACTGCGTAATGCGCCCTAACCTGGGCAAACCGTTACCATTAAATAGCAGGGAAATGGTTTCCATAATGGCTTACCTGAAATTTTTAAGCGATTCATCAAACGTTTCACGCGTAACCAAAGGACTTAAAAACATGGAGGTAGCATTACCTGACGAGGCAGCATCTTCAGACAGAGGCGAAGCGTTATACAAAAGTTATTGCGAACGCTGCCATGCCGCCAACGGCGAAGGCAAAATGCGGTTTGACAATGTTACATACGAATATCCACCGGTTTGGGGGCTGTTAGCCTACCGCCCGGGTTCGAGCATGCATAGGGTAATTAAACTGGCTCAATGGCTTAAAGCCAATATGCCTTATGACAAGGCAACAATAGGCAACCCGGTGCTTAGCGACGCGGAAGCCCTTGACATAGCCGCCTTTATTAATGACGACAGGAAGCATAAACGCCCGCTATCCAAAACATCAAACGAAGTTGATTATCCAAATTACGAGGAAAAGGCTGTAGACTATGATAAAGGCCCTTTTAAAGACCCGTTTTCTGAAAATCAACATAAATACGGTCCGTATAAGCCGATTATTGAGTATTGGAAAAGCCATGGTGTAACACCCACCATATAAAATCACGGGAAAGGTAACAGCCTTGCTTTTCCGACAAAAGAATAAGTATCTTCAAAAAAAGTATCCATGAAACAAGTTTTAGTTTTCGCGTTCCTTTTGTTTACCATAAAAGCTACCGCTCAAAACATCCCATACACTAACTGCAACAATTGCTGGCTGGCCGATTCTTTAGGCAACCACCGCGTAGTATTATCCTTTAACGGTACAGGCAAAGTAGCTAAAGCAGTGATCAACTGGCGCAGAAGGGATAACGATCCTCAAAGCAAACGCGTCATTATTGAAGATGCTAAAACCCATCAAAGGGTAAAAAATGTAAAAGTGGTTTCCATCACCCGCGAAACGGGCGAACTGCTTTTTGAGCCGGTATCTGGTAATGGTGAATACAATGTTTATTACCTGCCCTACAAAAACGAAGGCCGTTCCAACTATCCCAAAGGTGTATATCTTAAATCTGATAACCAAGCAGATAGTGAATGGCTTGGCTCACTCAACAATAACAAGAGCTATCCTTTAGCAACGGTAAAGGAATTTCAGTCGATAGATGCGTTTAACAGCTTTTACCCAATGGAGGTAATTGCTACACAGGCTGAAACAGAGGCCCTGATAAAGAAATACCCGAACGAGGATTTCCTGGTTTTTCCTGAAGACAGGATGTATTCGATCCGAATGACCAAAGACCTCCCCCAACGCTGGATAGCCAACGGCCCCCAGGCTAAATACTTGGGTAAAGCGGTTCGCGGCGAACATTTCGCCTTTCAGTTAGGGGTATACGCCTTGCGCGATATCAGCGGTTTACAGGTGAACTTCAGCGACCTGAGATCAGCAAGCGGAAAATCCATTCCAGCCACCAAAGCTTTTTGTATCAACAACAACCTGGTTACATATGATGCCCACCGTTTAACAAAAAGCGTTGATGTTAAGCAGCATGACATACAGCCGCTATGGTGCCAGGTAGATGTACCCGTAGAAACTACTCCGGCCTTATACAAAGGGAAGATCACCATTAGCCAGAATGGTAAGGCGGTTAAAACTTTGGATCTGGCGATTGAGGTAAGCAACCAGTTGCTTAAAGATGGCGGTGTAAGCGAACCAGTTAAAATGACGCGACTTGGTTGGTTAAACTCTACCATGGCACAGCAAAATACAGTGATAGCGCCTTACACCCCACTGGTAGTGAACGGCAAAACCATCAGTTTGCTCGGGCGCAAAGTAGAGATAGGCAGCAATGGTTTCCCTGCGCAAATTCAAACCTACTTTACACCCGAAATGACAGGATATGCCACGGCACCCAATAACCTGCTTTCGCAAGCCCTGCATTTCAATATTGTTGACGTGGATGGTAAAAATATCATCCTTAAAGACAAAGGATTAGTGTTTACCAAAAAAGAAGCCGGTACCGTTTCCTGGACATCAATAAGCGCCAACGATAACCTGCAAATGGATGTAAGCGCTTCTTTAGAGTTTGACGGTTTTGTCGCTTACACCGTAAAAATAAAAGCGCTGCGAGATATTGCCCTTAAAGATATTGGCATGCAGATCCCGTTAAAAAAGGAGTTTGCCAAATATATGATGGGCCTTGGTCTTAAGGGTGGCTATCGCCCCGAAACGTTTGAGTGGAAATGGGATGTGGCACACAAAAACCAGGACGGCGCCTGGGTAGGAAACGTAAATGGTGGTTTACAATACTCGCTTAGAGATGAACGCTATGTACGCCCTTTAAACACCAACTTTTACCTGCAAAAGCCTTTACTGCTCCCTACTTCATGGGGTAATGCTGACAAGGGCGGCATAGCGGTAACCACCGGGAACACAGGCGTATTGGTGAACAATTACAGCGGAGCACGTACCCTAAAAAAAGGCGATGAACTGTATTACAACTTTAATTTGCTAATTACACCCTTCCACCCTATTAACACCGACTTCCAGTGGCAAACCCGGTTTTACCACGCTTACAAACCTATTGATACCGTTAAGCAAGCTGGCGCCACGGTGATCAATATCCACCACGCTACGGCCATTAACCCTAATATCAACTATCCTTTTATAGCCTGGCGTGAGATGAAAGCGTATGACGACTCCGCGCACGCGGCAGGATTAAAAGTGAAAATTTATAATACCATACGCGAGCTATCCAACCATGCCTATGAAACTTTCGCGTTGCGCAGTTTAGGGCATGAGATATTTTCACCGGGTAAAGGCGGCGGCTTTAGCTGGCTGCAGGAGCATTTGGGTGACGATTATATTGCCGCGTGGTTTGTACCCGAAATTAAGGATGCTGCCATCATCAACAGCGGCATGAACCGCTGGCATAACTACTATGTAGAGGGCATGAACTGGCTTACAGAAAATGTGGGTATTGACGGCATCTACCTGGATGACGTTGCCTTTGACCGTGTTACCATGAAACGCATAAAACGGGTACTGACTAAAAACGGGCATCCCGGTATCATAGACCTGCATTCGGCCAACCAGTATAACAAAAGTGATGGCTTTAATAACAGCGCCAACCTGTATATGGAGCATTTCCCGTACCTCAACAGGCTTTGGTTTGGTGAGTATTTCGATTATGAAAAGAACGACCCCGATTTTTTCCTGACCGAAGTTAGCGGTATTCCGTTTGGGTTGATGGGCGAAATGCTGCAGGGCGGCGGCAACAAATGGCGCGGAATGGTTTACGGCATGACCAACCGCATGCCCTGGAGCGACGGCGCCGACCCACGACCTATATGGAAAGCCTGGGACGACTTTGGCATGAAAGGCACCAAAATGATCGGCTATTGGGTAGAAAACAGCCCTGTTAAAACAGATAAAGCCAAAGTTTTAGCTACAGTTTACAAGAAAGATGGAGCGGCCATGGTATCAATAGCCAGTTGGGAAAATGATAATACAGACATTAAGCTAAAGATCGATTGGAAACAGTTGGGCATAAACCCGACAAAAGCTACTATTACGGCCCCGGCAATTAAAGATTTTCAGCCCGGCAGAGCTTTTAAATTAAATGATGCCATCCCGGTTGAAAAAGGTAAAGGTTGGTTACTGATTATTAAGTAACCCGGCTTTATTTAGCCTTCAGCTTAGGTCATTGAATAAGACAATAGCCCGTTAAAGATATCTTTAACGGGCTATTTAATTTGTAGCCAAATGTAAGTGCGGATAAGCCCTTGCGTTATGTCGCTAAGTTTTTTATTAATAACTAAACGTACATTTCATAATATTTTACTGTAAATAACGTATTATAAATAACCTCTCTCTTAGCGATAGCTTCCAAAAAGGCACCCATCGCTTTCCCTGCAGGCCTGTATTTAATTAAAATCATTATGAAAAAGCTAAGTATTTTTATGATCGCGGCAGGATTACTACTGATCATCTGTGGTAATGTATTCTACAAACAACATCTAAACCCTGATGATAGCGGAGGCTCTGCTTCAATAACTACACTAAACGGCAATTGGTCCGTAAAAATCCCGGCGTTTATGGGTGGCGTAGTATTTCTTTTTGGAGCGATATTTTTGTATGTAGATGCTAATACAAAAACAAAAAAGAATGGTCTGGCCTAATAGTGATACTATAGTATTTCTGTTCTGAAAGACTGAGCAGAAGTAACGAAACAACATAGATTTAGGAATCGGAACATTTTAAGCTATTGTTCCCTTTTACTTAGATCCATTAAAACAGAGTCGTTTTAGTCTTTACGATAATTAACAAAAAAACCCTTAAATAAGCTATTTAAGGGTTTTTCGTATATACAGAAAGTACACTAAGTGATCCCGTTTGGATTCGAACCAAAGACCTACTGCTTAGAAGGCAGTTGCTCTATCCAGCTGAGCTACGGGACCATCGCGATTTTTTCGCGGTGCAAATATGCACATTTATTAGCTATCAGGCAATAGCCATCTTCACAAAGCACTACAATGTAAGGTTGATATAATTTTATTTTATTAATTGTAAAATATGTAATATTTCAATTAAATGGTTAACATTACGCTACCATTATGAGTTTAAAAATAAAAGTTTATAAACTGTGTATCAGTTTATTACTTTTTTAAATAAATTAGTGTTTTATTTACAATATGTTAATCATACTTTTAGCCAATTTTTAAAACTTATTTTATGATCATAATTGCTGACGGTGGCTCAACCAAAACCAATTGGTGCTTAGTTACCGAAGATGGTAAAAAGGTGTATTTCAATACTGAAGGTTACAACCCGTACTTTTCTAATACAGAATACATTATTCAATCGTTAAATGAGAGCCTGCCTACCGACCTTGAAAAGGATAACATTACCGAAGTAAACTACTACGGTGCCGGCTGCTCCACCCCGGAAATGCGCAAGGTAGTAGAAGATGCCATGCAAGCGGTTTTCACCAAATCAAAAGTAAACATTGGGCACGATCTGCTGGCAGCAGCAAGAGCCCTCCTGGGAAATACTGAAGGCTTTGCCGCTATACTGGGTACAGGTACCAATACCTGCCTTTACAATGGCCGCGAAATTACCCACAACATTGATTCTGGTGCTTATATCCTTGGCGACGAGGGTAGCGGTTGCTATATAGGTAAAAAATTGTTGATCGATTACCTGCGTGGTTATATGCCGGAAGCCGTACGTAAAATATTCTGGGAAGAATTTAAACTTACGCCAGACGATATTAACGAGATTGTTTACACCCAGCCACGTGCTAATCGTTTTTGCGCAAGCTTCAGCAAGTTTGTTTATGATAACAACGTAAACATCGAATATTCGCGTAACCTGGTACGCACTTCATTTGAAGACTTCTTTAGAAACCTGGTTACCCACTACCCTGATTATCAGAAATATACATTCAACTGTATTGGTTCCGTAGGTTACAACTTCCGCAATGTGCTGGAAGAAGTAGCGGTAGAGAATGGCATGAAAGTAGGTAACATCATCCGCTCTCCTATAGATAACCTGGTAAAATATCACCTGGAGTTGGCACCAAGCCAGGCGTAGTCTTTAGAACTAAGAGACAAGAATCAAGAGTCAAGACAAAATAAAAGGGCCGCATGTTCATCACATGCGGCCCTTTGTTTATGCTTCTAAAATCTGGGGCTTGAGTCTTATATCTTGTCTCTTGACTCTTACTTCTTGACTCTTACTTCTTGTCTCTTGATTCTCTTCAAACTATCCTTCCACGCTCAGTTCATTCTGGAATATCTTGGTGTATTTGCGGCGGTCGAACTTATAAAGTTTGGCAGCCCTGTATGATACGCCTTTTTGCTTTTCATCCAGCTCTTTAAGGAACCCATAACTCAGCATTTTCTTACGGAAGTTACGCTTATCAAGTTTTTTGTTCAAAACAGCCTCGTACAGCGATTGTAGCTGCGTAAGTGTAAATTTCTCCGGTAAAAGCTCAAACGCAATTGGCTGATAGTTTAAACGGCGGCGTAATTTGTTAAAGCCTGTCTGGAATATCTCGCTATGGTCAAAAGCCAGTTTAGGTAATTCATTAACCGGGTGCCAGAAAGCGCTTTTAGCATATTGGGTAATAGGCTTTAGTTCTTTTTGCCCGTTAATGCGAATAAGCGCATAATAGGCTACAGTGATCACACGCCCCTGAGGGTGGCGGTTAACTTCGCCAAACGTATGAAACTGCTGCATATGCAGATCGCGCAGGCCGGTAAGTTCATAAAGGATACGTTCGGCAGCGTTATCAATGCTTTCGTCCTGCTCAACAATATAGCCGGGCAACGCGAGCCAGTCTTTGTAAGGCTCCTCGTTACGCTCAATAAGTAATATCTTCAGTTCTCCTGCTTCAAAGCCAAAAATGACACAGTCGACAGAAAAAACCGAATTAAATGTTGGTAACTTTGTTTCCAATGGATCGGAATATTTAGGTTTATTGGCCTAATATAAATCTTATATCTTATTGTAAAAATAAAAAATAAATTTAATGGTGTAAATCTCACACAGTATATTCGCACCTACAATTTACTTGGGTAAAGATGCAGAAAATTTCAAAGATCGCAGTTCTTACATCAGGTGGTGATGCCCCGGGCATGAATCCTTGTATAAGAGCTGTAGTACGTACCGCAATTTACAATGGCCTGCATGTAGCAGGCGTTCGCCAGGGTTACCAGGGGCTTATTGACAATAACATGTACGATATGGATCCCCGCTCGGTAAGTAACATCCTTAACCTGGGCGGTACCATTCTTAAAACCGCAAGGTGCCTTCCCTTCCGTACCGAAGAAGGTATGGAAACGGCCTACCAAAACCTGAAAGCAAATGGTATTGATGGTTTGGTGGTAATTGGCGGCGACGGTACATTTACAGGCGCTTTACGCTTCTCTAAAAAATACCCCGACATTGCTGTTATAGGCGTACCGGGCACTATTGATAACGACCTTTACGGCTCTACTTATACCTTGGGTTTTGATACCGCTACCAACACGGTAATTGAGGCTATTGACAAGATACGTGATACCGCCGACGCGCACGACCGCTTATTTTTTATAGAAGTGATGGGCCGCGACTCGGGTGCTATTGCCTTGCGTGCAGGTATCTCCTGCGGAGCAGAAGCTATTTTATTGCCTGAACGCGATACCGCTATTGATACGCTGATAGAAAACCTGAAAGCCGGGCAGTACAATAAAAAATCATCGAGCATTGTAATTGTTGCCGAAGGCGACAAGCGCGGCGCTTATGACCTTGCCGAGGCGGTAAGGAAGCAGATAAAGTTTTACGATATAAAAGTTACTATATTAGGCCACCTGCAGCGTGGCGGTAGCCCATCGGCGTTTGACCGCATTTTGGGCAGCAGGCTTGGATTTGCTGCGGTAAACGCCCTTATTAAGGGCGAAACACAAAAAATGGTGGGCCTGGAAGCCAACCACATCAAGCTAACCGACCTGGAGGAAGCCTTAACACAGCACCAGTTTAAGTTGGAAGATGACCTGATGCAGATGGCCGACATACTATCGATATAAATGATTGCAGTTGTATATAGTGGATCAAACAATGCCGGGTGGCGGTTGGCTTACAAAGGCCGAACAGTAGCATCGTTTAATACCAATGCGATAAACCCTTACTTTAACGACGAAAAGCACATTATACAACTGTTTAACAAAAATATTAACCTTATACACCATGCCGAAGAAATTAAACGTGTTTATTTTTTCGGTGCAGGTGCATCAACCCCGCAGTTACAGCAAATAGTACATAATGCTTTTACCGCGTTTTTTAAATTTGCTAAAATAACTGTAGGGCACGATATTGAGGGGGCGGCTATAGCCTGCTGCCGTAATCAACCCGGTATTGTTAGCATTTGCGGTAGCGGTACCAATGCCGCATGGTATGATGGCAAAAAGGTAAAGCCTAACAACTACGGCCTGGGTTATGTACTGGCTGATGAAGGATCGGGTAACTGGCTGGGGAGGCAATTGATAAAAGGTTTTATGAACGAAACTTTACCCGATGGGATACAGAAAAAGTTTGTAAAGCGCTATGATGCCGACCGAAAAACACTGCTGGAGAAAGTGTACAGGCAAAAACAACCGGCTTTGTTTTTAAGTTCTTTCAGTGAGTTTTTTTTAGAGAACAAAAACGAGGCTTACGTAAAGGATACTGTAACCGCAGGATTTAACAAACTGCTGGCCAATTATATTATACCATTACAGGAGCAGCACCCCGAAGCGGCCATTTATTTTACCGGTTCGGTAGCGGCTAACTTTCGTGAATATCTGCACGAGGCGGCGGCTGATAACCATATTCAGATAACAGATATTATTAAAGAGCCTATCAATCACTTGTTGACATATTATTCAAACAAAAATTAAAAAATCATGAAAATAGGAATCAACGGCTTCGGCCGTATCGGTCGCTTAGCTTTCAGAGCGGCTATTGAAAGACCAGATGTTGAAGTAGTAGGTATCAATGACCTTGTTGAGCCTGACTACATGGCGTACATGTTAAAGTACGACTCAACCCACGGTCAGTTTAAAGGTACTATCGCTGTAGAAGGCGGCCACCTGGTAGTAAACGGTAAAACTATCCGTGTAACTGCAGAAAAAGACCCTGCTAACCTTAAATGGAATGAAGTAGGTGCCGAAGTGATCATCGAATCAACCGGTTTATTCCTTACCCAGGAAACCGCTCAAAAACATATTGATGCCGGTGCTAAAAAAGTAGTAATGAGCGCGCCTGCAAAAGACGATACCCCTACATTTGTTATGGGTGTTAACCACAAGCAATTAAAGGCAGACCAGAACATTGTTTCAAACGCTTCATGTACTACCAACTGTTTAGCGCCTATCGCTAAAGTACTGGATGATAAATTCGGTATCGAAGAAGGTTTAATGAGCACTATCCACGCGGTAACTGCAACTCAGAAAACAGTTGACGGCCCATCGGCTAAAGACTGGAGAGGCGGCCGTGGCGCTTACCAGAACATCATCCCTTCATCAACCGGTGCTGCTAAAGCAGTAGGTTTAGTATTACCTCAGTTAAAAGGTAAATTAACCGGTATGTCATTCCGCGTTCCGGTTGCCGACGTATCTGTTGTTGACTTAACTGCACGCTTAAAAACTCCTGCTACTTACGAGCAAATTAAAGCGGCTATGAAAGAAGCTTCAGAAGGCGAATTAAAAGGCATCCTTGGTTACACTGAAGACGAAGTTGTATCAGAAGACTTTAAAGGTGATGCACGCACATCAATATTTGATGCTAAAGCTGGCATCGCGCTTAGCGACACTTTTGTTAAAGTTGTTTCTTGGTACGATAACGAGTGGGGTTACTCAAACAAACTGATCGACCTTGTTCAGGAAATTGGTAAACTGTAAGTTTTAACCATTTTATAAGAAAGCGCCCCGCAAATGCGGGGCGCTTTTGTTTTTATAGCTGCGAAAACATTCTGCCCGCTCTCCTGCTTTTATAGGACGATGAAAGACATTGTTAAACGCTTTAAGGTTACCGATCCCGAAAATTTTTCACTGGAAGATTTTAGTACAGATGATACACTTGGCTATAAAAAACATAAAGCTGAAGATATACTGAAGCAACTGATAGCGGAAACTGCCACACTGCAAACAGAACTTTACGCGGCCAAGAGTAAGTCTTTGTTGATCATCTTTCAGGCGATGGACGCGGCGGGTAAAGACAGCGCCATCGCGCATACCATGTCGGGCCTTAATCCGCAGGGGTGCCAGGTGTTTAGCTTTAAGCAACCCAGCGCGGAAGATTACGAACATGATTTTTTGTGGCGCCATTACAAAGCTCTTCCCGAGCGTGGGCGTATAGGCATACACAACCGCTCTCACTATGAGAATGTACTGGTAACCAAGGTTCATCCTGAGTTTATATTGAAAGAAAATTTGCCGGGGATAACCGACGTTAAGGACATAGGCCATCATTTTTGGGAACACCGTTATGAAAGTATACGCGATTTTGAGAAGCATCTTTATCGCCAGGGAACGGTGATCATCAAATTTTTCCTTTATTTATCAAAGAAAGAACAAAAGAAGCGTTTTCTGGATCGTATCAATGAACCGGATAAGAACTGGAAATTTGCGAGTAATGATATAAAAGAGCGCGAACGTTGGCCCGATTACATGAAAGCTTACCAAAAGGCCATAAGGGAAACCAGCACCCCTCATTGCCCCTGGTATGTAATACCTGCCGATAAGAAATGGTTTACAAGGATAGCCATATCAACCATTATATTACAAACACTAAAAGACCTAAAACTGGATTACCCGGTATTACCTAAAAAGGAAGAAGTGCAACTGAAAGAAGCTAAGCAGTTGTTGAAAAGCGAATAACTTTAAAATAATAAAACCGGCCATAACAGGCCGGTTTTGTATGATGATAAGGTCTAAAATAATTTAGCTTTTATCAATTGAAAGTATACGTTAAGGTAGCCAGGTAATTTGATGGCGCGCCGGGGAATAACCTGATATAATCATAACCGCCTACCCAATATTTTTTACCTGTAATGTTGTTAGCGTTAAACTGCAATTGAAGTTTCCCTACCGTGTAATATACCGCGGCGTTCACCAGCATATATTCCGGAATACTTTGGGCAGTGTTAATAGATAAATTTCGCTTACCAACGTAATTGGTACCTGCCCCTACTCCCAACCCTTTAAAAGTACCACGCGCAATGTTGTAACGGGTCCAGATATTTGCCAGGCTGCGTGGCGCGTTAGGGTTTTGCTGGCCCACTTCAGACGCTACAGGACTGCTGGAAATATACGAGCGGTTATAGGCGTAAGAAACAATGAGGCTCCAGGTTGGCGTAATGCGGCCGGTAACATCAAATTCAAACCCCTTAGAGAGTACCGCGCCAACCTGGCGCAACAGATCTGGCTGCCCGGCAACATTAGCGTTGTAAAGCACATTGCTTTGCTTAATGCGATAAACAGATGTAGTAACTCCCAATCGGCCATTTAAGAAATCACCTTTCATACCTATCTCTTTCATATCGCTTTTTAGTGGGTCAAATGGCCCGCCGGCATTCGGGTTAGCAAGTGTTGCCGCGCTTTGGGGGTTGTACCCCGTTACGTATGATCCGTAAATGTTAAGGTTATCTATAATACTGTAAACAACTCCCAAACGGGGCAACCAGGCATGTGAATGTGTTTTAGCTTCATTAGTAGCAGCATAGTTGCTAAAATCAGTGTAATATTCATACCGTAAGCCAAGTAACAGTTGCAGTCTTTTCCATCGTAGCTGATCCTGCACGTAGCCGGCGTTGAGGTAGTAATATGCCGGCGCTATGGAAGCTACTGAAAAGAACGCCTTGCTGTCATCCTGCAATTGCTGCGAGGCACGGATATTATTAAGATCAAAACTGGGAACGTTAGGCACCGGGTTTCCGTTTTTATCAAGCAGGTAATTGGCCTTGTTAGCAGGATTGTATGACGCGATGAAGCCGTTGTTTGCCGCGTTCCGGTAACCGCTTGCTGTAAGTTGGGAAGCCCCTACCGGTGTTTTCTCGCTGCCAAAATCATAGCCTGCCACTAACTTATGTTCTACCGGGCCGGTATTTCCGGTATAATTAAGATATCCCGAAAAATTATCAATGTAGCGTTTGCGCTGGCGGGTAAATATTTGCATGGCTACCAAATTGCCTATGGTTTTACCGGCCCCATCAACCGCGTAGGCATTTGCACTGCGGTGTTCATACAGGTCCTCGCTGTAACCCGTTTTTAAATAGGACGCGCTTAAGTTCAGTTTATCTGTTAACTGCCTGCTTAATGAAAAAGAAACGGTGTAGGTGTTCTCATTGAGGCGGTCATTCGGGGTACTCAACGCTAAGGTTATCGGGGTCGAATTAAGATCATTACCGATTACAGATTGCCCCCTGTCTAACCTGCTGCGCGAGCTATTATAAACCATATCGAAATTAATGCGGGTTTTATCATCAGGTATAAACGATAGCGAGGGCGCTATCACCACATTTTTATCAAACTGCAGATCACGGAAAGAGTTAGCGTCCTCATAGCCTAAGTTTAAACGGTACAACAATGTACTGTCTTTAGTGGCAGGGCCGGTAAAATCTGCAAGGCCTCTAAAGGTGTTAAAACTTCCTAATGACAAGCTGATGGATTTACGCGTTTCATCAAGCGGCTTTTTAGTAACCCTGTTTACCACACCTCCCGGGCTGGCATTGCCATACAATGCAGAAGCAGGTCCTTTCAATACCTCCACACGTTCCAGGTAATTGGCGAGCGGCTGCTTCCAAAAACCTGTACTGGTGCGCAATCCATTGAGTAATTGGGTATTGCTTTGCCCATTTACACGGAAACCTCTGATGGTTAGATCATCATAAAACGTAAACTGGGTAACGCCACTAAAGTTCTTTACTACATCGCCAATACGAACATCGCCCTGGTCGGCCATCAGTTCTTTGCTGGCATAGGATACAGATTGCGGAAGATCTAAAATATCAGTCTGTGTTTTATTCCCTATAAAGGTAGATTTTGTTTTGTAGGTACGTTCCTTACGGCCGGTCACCTCTACAGATTGCAGCTGCTGGTGATTTTCGGTTAGGGTAAAATCAGCCTTCGTTACCTCCCCGGCTGTAACCCTCACCTCTTTGGTTGCGGTATTAAACCCAACGCCGGAAACAACTATCACATAGGTGCCAGGTGCAACTTGCTTAAGCTCATAGTTACCCTTAGCATCCGTCATGGTGCCACGCTGACTATTCTGTACGGATACGCTGATGAATTCTACCGCTTTATGATCCTGATCTTCCAAATGCCCATAAATACTGCCACTTTGCTGAGCATGCGCAGTACCAGAAACCATCAGAAATAATAGAGTAATTGCCGAGTATAAAAGTGCTTTCATTAATTGTGTCGGTTAAATATGCGGCAAAAGTATAATTTTATTTATAATTAGTCTAAATAAATAAAAGATTATAAACTGCCTATTAGCAGCCCCAACACTTTGTGTAAAAAAAATTGGCTGTGTTGATACTATCAACACAGCCAATGAAAACGTACATACTTATCGAATCGGATGTTTCTCTCACCCTTAAATGATCAAACACATATTTTTATTGGGTAAAACCATTAAAGGTACATGCGTTTCTGACACCAGCTTTTCGCAATGGCTTTGGGTAAGGAACGCGTCTTTCCGGTGTGTCATTACCAGCATATCTATTTGTCCGTGAGCGCTAAGCCATTCTAAACCGTCGGTTACTTTATCCATTTTTACTGCCCTAAAGTAAATTTTGTTGTATTGAGTACGGGTGGTTACTTCTGTAAGAAATTCTTTTACCTGCTTTTTCTCCGCATCATGGGTACCTTCAACATGGCTTATTAATAATTCGGCATTAAAATAACTCGCCAAACCGGCCAGGGCGTTAATGGTATTAATATCTTCATGATGAAGATCGGTTGCAAAAGCTATTTTTTTGATCGGCTTATATACATAGTTTTTAGGTATCAGCAATAAAGGGAAATCTGCTTTAGAGATCAGTTCGCGGCTTACACTACCTAATAAAAACCGGCTAAACAGGTTAGCTCCAGACATGCCCATAACCACCAACGATATATGATCATCGCTCACCACGTTCCTTATGTAATCCACGGTGTCGCCCACACCAATGGAATGATCAACGCCTGGCTTAAAGCCGGAGTGTTGTGAGGGGCTGTTTTGTTCTATATGGAGTGTCAGGAATTTCATTTCAGCCTCGGCACCTTCTGTGAGGTGGCTAATATCTTCCAGTGGCCAGGCTACCTGCGCGGCATATATGGATTCGGCAGGTACTTTTAGTGCATGGCATAATTTAATATCCGCCTTAGTAACCTTTGCCATCTCAAAGGCATAAGCGGCAGCGTTATTTGCCGAGGGCGAAAAGTCGGTTGGTACAAGAATCGTTTTCATAACATCGTTAGTTTAATTGAAATGTTTATAATTCTGTAGAAGTTAATTCTCACTTAGTTTTAGTGTGGCATCATTTTTTTGATACATCAACTGGTCAAGGCTGTTATCCAGTCCATATATGTCATCATAATACACCAGCGCTCCGTTTTTCACTTCACATGTGATGTAGGTAATGGCCAATGAAACAGGCTTTTTCAGATAAAAGCTTTTAGTGATACCGGCCAGCAAATTTTTCTGGAATATTTTGGTTGACTGACCATCGTTAATTAACAGCAGTTTCGCCAGTTGGGTAGCGTTCTGTACCCTTACACAACCGTGGCTTAACGCGCGTTTGCTTTTCGCGAACAGGCTTTGGTCGGGCGTATCATGCATGTAAATATCAAACGGATTAGCAAACCTAAAAACAATCTGCCCTAAAGCATTATCACACCCGGCAGATTGCTGGGCGTAATACAGTTTAGGTGATTTGGCAATTTTTAAAAGACCGGGGCTGCTTACATCTGCCAACAGCCCTTTATTAGTATAAACACTATAATGATGTTCGTTTAAGTAGGCACTGTCACGCATTGCCTTGGGTAATATTTCTTTAGTAAATATTTGGTTTGGCACTTTCCAGGCGGGTGCTGTGGTAAAAAACTTCACTGCACTGTTAAGCGTTGGTGTTGGGTTCTTAGGAGTACCTGTAATTACTTTAAATGTATCGCTGATATTGTGGTGCCTGAAAGTTAAAGTGTACGATGGGATGTTTACCATAATGAAAGTTGAGGTATCTGCAGCACTCCATCTTAACCGCTCCATATTAAGGGCCATTTTCCTGACATCCTTTTCGGGAAATTCATAACAGTCGCCAAGCTGTACACCGGCTACCGTATGCAAACGGGCTTGCAGGTATTGATATAAAGCACCTTGCGGTTGGGCCGTAAGTACAACCGCCATAAGATCGTTGCTTTTTATAGCACTATCTAATAAGCGGGTGGCATTAAAATCTGTTATTCCTTTATCAATTTTAGCGGCCGGCAGCGATGGGTTGTACTTACCATAATGTATATAATTGATAAATGTAACCAGCGCGTCAGTAAGCATGATCTCAAAACGGGCCTGTTTAACAGGGGATATTTGCCCGGGTTGCTCCAGTATATCATGCAGGGTGGTGTATAGCAATTCATTGGCATGATAGTCAGCTTTATTAAGGCCAAACTGTAACACGCAATCTAACATGAGCATAGCCGCCCATGTATTTTGCACCTGCGGTTCTTTAACAAGCCATATCGGGGTATATTGCCTGGAGGTGTAATAATTGTGCACTGTTTTGGGGAAGTGAAGCGCCAGGTTGCCACTTTTCAGTTGCTCCTCTATCTCCTGATTAAGGCTTTGTGGCTGCTTTGCATCAAGTGCTGTAGCCCCTGCCCTGAACACGGCCAGCAGCAATATCAGTATACACGCCGCTCCTATGAAAAACGTACGCGTATGATAACGTGCACGGTAATAAGCTGTTGTTGGTTGCTTTTTCATAACTTATTGTTTGTACTGTAAAGGTCAGCAACTTAACTCCCCTGTAGAATGACCATTATCATTTACTAAACTGACGCAGGCATCTAAACACTACACACTTATAAGCCTCTTTAATGGTTAAAAAAGCACGAAAACAATAAAAGAATGATGGGGATCACTTTTTTGGGCGACTTTTTGCCACTGTTTGAACCATACAATCTCACCACATTTGAGAATGTCGGCTATTAGAGCTTAATTTGAAGTATGGAAAACACAGCGCTGCTTAAAGCGATCATACAAAACGCCATTGATGGCATTATCACCATTGATGATAAGGGATTGGTTGAAAGCATTAACCCGGCCGCGTGTACCCTGTTTGGCTACCAGCCTGATGAGGTAATAGGCAAGAACATTTCTTTTTTAATGCCACCGCCAGATCGCGACAGGCATGATGAATATATTAGCCGTTACCAGCATACCCGGGTACCGCATATTATAGGTATAGGCCGCGAGGTTACCGGGTTAAGAAAGGATGGCAGCATGTTTCCGTTCCGGTTGGCAGTAAGCGAGGTGGAGTACTCGGGCAGGAGAATATATACAGGGTTTATACACGACTTGAGCCGCCAGAAAGATGCCGAGGAGCAGCTCAGAAAACACGCTTTGCACCTGGAGGAACTGGTAGAAGAACGCACCCAATCGCTCAAAGAAACAGTACTTGCCCTGCAGGATGCCAAAGAAGAGGTGAGCCTGTCCTTAGAAAAAGAAAAAGAGCTTGGCCAGCTCAAGAGCCGATTTGTATCCATGGCTTCGCATGAGTTTCGTACCCCATTAAGCGCCATACAACTTTCCGCTTCGCTGATCGATAAGTATGCTCAACCTTATAACAGCGAAAACATTGCTAAACATGTGGGCAAAATTAAGAATGCGGTAAGCAACCTCACCACCATTCTTAACGATTTCCTGTCACTGGAAAAACTGGAAGCTGGTAAGGTAGAACCCAGTTTTGCCCCTTTTGACCTGGTAAAACTGGCAGAAGAAATAACAGAAGAGATGCAACTGGTTGCCAAGCAAAACCAGCATATCATTTACCAGCATACCGGTAAGCAACGCTTGGTTAACCTGGACCAGAACCTATTGAAGAACTGTATTTTCAACCTTATTGCCAATGCCATCAAATACTCGGGCGAGAATACTTTTATTGAATTTAATACGGAGTTAGCTGATGATGTTTGTGCCGTGATAGTGAAGGACAACGGTATAGGCATACCCGAAAAAGATCAAAAAAACCTTTTTGAACCCTTCTTCAGGGCGCATAATACCGGCAATATACCGGGTACGGGGTTGGGTCTTAATATTGTTGCACGATATACGCAATTAATGGGCGGCAAAATCTCATTTAGCAGTGTAGTTAACCAGGGCACATCATTTACCATAATTTTTAAGCATTTATGAGCAAGCAGGTATTAATTATTGAAGACAATAGCGACATCCGCGAAAATGTAGTGGAAATATTGGAGCTGGCCGATTTTAGCGTGCTGCAAGCCGATAATGGCAAAACCGGTGTTGAACTTGCTTTCAAACATAAGCCCGATATTATTTTATGCGATATTATGATGCCCGACCTGGACGGCTACGGGGTTTTATACCTGCTTAATAAAAACCCGGATACGGCCGCCATTCCATTCATCTTCCTGACGGCTAAGGCCGAGCGCGTAGACCTGCGCAAAGGCATGGAAATGGGCGCCGATGATTACCTTACCAAGCCATTTGATGATATGGAGTTGTTGAATGCCATTGAAACAAGGTTAAAAAAGAAAACACAGCAGGAAAGCCATTACAGCCGTTCACTTGAACAGCTCGATCAACTGGTATCGCGTAACAACGGCCTCGCCGAACTGAAACAGATCATCAGCGAACGTAAGAGCCGTCTTTTTAAAAAGAACCAGGTAATTTATTACGATGGAGATAAAGGAAACGGCTTATACGTAGTTTTAAGTGGTAAAGTAAAAACCGTTAAACTGGCCGAAGACGGACGCGAATTAATGACCGGTATCTACCAGACTGATGATTACCTGGGTGCTAATGCCTTATTGGCCAATGAACCATACGCAGATACGGCAACAGCTCTTGAAGATACTTTATTATGCCTTATCCCTAAAGACCAGTTGGATGAACTGATTAACCAGTATCCGGATGTAGCGAGGGGATTTATAAAACTACTGGCCAATGATGTACGCGACAGGGAAGAACAACTGTTACACCTCGCTTATAATTCGGTAAGAAAACGCATGGCCGGAGCATTGATAAAACTAAGCAGACAGGCAGGTAATACGGATGGATTTAAAATAAGCCGTGAAGACCTCGCGGCGCTGGCAGGTATGGCTACAGAAACGGTGAGCCGTACCTTAACAGATTTCAAGGAAGAGGGCCTGATAGATAAAAAAGGCAGCCACATTAGCGTACTTGACGAAAAACGCCTTACCCGGATGAAAAACTGACGAAAGTCATATTTCCTGCTGATAAAGCGCACCCGGTAACACCTGCATCCGCGATAATTTTGAACATTAAAAACATCGCGGATGAAAGTAGTAGCGTACAGCATTAAGCCGTTTGAAAAGGAATATCTTTCAAAGGCCAATCAAAAAAAGCACGACATCACACTGATCTCAAACCCTCTGAGCGAGGAAACTACCATTTTTGCCGAAGGGAAGGATGCTGTGCTGGTATTTACCGGTGATGATGTGTCTGAAAAGGTTATTGGCAAACTCAACAGCCTGGGTGTTAAATATATTGCCACACGCTCTGCCGACACCAGCCATATCGATGTGGCCGCTACAGGCCGCTATGGGATCAAAGTGGCCAATGTTCCGGATGCTGAATATGCCAACCCGGCTATCGAGTTGCAGGCCATTGCCGATCAAACCATTAAAAACCTCGATCTGTGGCAGCTAAACAAATGTGTGGGAAATGCCTGTGCATGCGCTAAAAATTGCAGGGCAATTCCATCACCTAACATCCATCCTCATGAGTCAGCAACTTCATCAGAAATATAACGTAGCGGCGCCGCGTTACACCAGCTATCCTACCATGCCCTATTGGGATACTGCTTCTTTTAGCACGAATAAGTGGGAACAGGCTGTAAGCACCTCATTTCAGACAAGCAATGCCACAGATGGCATTAGTATATACATACACCTGCCCTTTTGCGAGAACCTTTGTACCTATTGCGGATGCAATACCCGTATTACAAAAAATCACAGGGTAGAACTCCCTTACATTGAGGCCGTATTAAAGGAATGGGAGATGTATAAAAGCCTGATGGCAGGCGACCCCATCATTCGCGAATTGCACCTGGGAGGCGGCACGCCCACTTTTTTTTCAGCAGAACATTTAGCTTTACTGATACGGGGTATTTTGAAAGGCGCCTATCTGCACCCCGAGGCAGAGTTTAGTTTTGAAGCGCATCCGGCCAATACCACTGCAGAACATTTGCAAACGTTATACAATTTAGGTTTCAGGCGGTTAAGCCTTGGTATACAGGATTTTGATCCGGCTGTACAGCTCATCATTAACCGTCACCAAACGCTTGAGCAGGTGCGCGATGTTACCCACACAGCGCGTGCTATAGGTTATACCTCTGTTAATTACGACCTTATTTACGGGTTGCCCCTGCAAACGCTCAACAGCCTGGTAAAAACCATGCACCTCGTAAGCGAGCTAATGCCTGATAGAATTGCATTTTACAGTTACGCGCATGTACCGTGGGTAAAACCCGGCCAGCGAAAGTTTACCGAGAAAGATCTTCCGGATGCGGATACCAAATTTAAACTTTACGAAGTAGGCCGTAGCCTGCTCCAAAGTTATGGATATAAGGAAATAGGAATGGACCATTTTGCACTCCCCGGCGACCAGCTGCTCAAGGCGGCGAAAAATGGCACTCTGCATCGTAATTTTATGGGCTACACCCATCAGCATACACAATTGCTTATTGGTTTGGGAGTATCAGCCATTAGTGATTCATGGGGAGCATTCGCGCAGAATGAGAAGAAACTGGAGGACTATATTAAAGCCGTTGATATGGGTATACTCCCGGTATTTAAAGGGCACCTCCTTTCCCCTACAGACCTGGCCATCAGAAAACATATCCTTGAGATCATGTGTGCAGGAAAAACCAACTGGAACGGCCACACTGAACCCTACGAGGAACTGGCTACAGGCATTGAGCGGCTGGAGCCATTAGCCAATGATGGATTAATTGAGCTTTGCTCCTGGGGCTTAAAGGTTACCGAAACCGGGCAGCGCTTTCTGCGCAATATTTGTATGGCACTTGATGCCCGCCTATGGGCCGATCAGCCGGCCACACAATTATTTAGTATGGCCATCTAATAAAAAAGCCACCTAAAAGGTGGCTTTTTTATTCAGTACGGGCTCTGTTATTATTTCGCTATTTCTATTACCACGCGGCCATTAATATCACCCTTCCTTAACTTATCCAGCACCAGGTTAATATCATCCAGAGATGACTTGTGTATCGTAGCTTTTACTTTGCCCTCTAAAGCGAAGGCTATGGCTTCCTGCATATCCTTACGTGTACCTACTATTGATCCTCTTACGGTGTACCGGTTAAGCACGGTATCGAATATCGAAAGGTCAAAACTACCCTTAGGTAAGCCCACCAAAGCGATGGTGCCTTTACGGCGAAGCATGCTTATTCCCTGCTCAAAAGCGATGGGAGAAACAGCCGTAACCAAAACCCCATGCATCCCTCCGGTACTTTTTTTAATAGCTTGTGCAGGGTTTTCTTTTTTCGCATTAATAGTGATATCGGCGCCGAGCTGTTTTGCCAGTCCGAGCTTGTCATCGGCCACATCAATAGCGGCTACGTGCATCCCCATAGCCTTGGCGTATTGTATAGCCAAATGCCCCAAACCGCCAACACCCGATATAGCTACCCATTCGCCGGGCTTTACTTCAGTTTCTTTCAACCCTTTGTATACGGTTACGCCGGCGCAAATAATGGGTGCCATAGCGGCAAAATCAATCCCGGCAGGAAAATGCGCAACATAGCGCGAATCGGCTATTACATATTCGGCAAAGCCGCCGTTCACACTATAGCCGCCATTCTTTTGGTCGGCGCACAAGGTTTCCCAGCCAGTGATACAATATTCGCAGCAGCCGCAAGCACTATGTAACCAGGGGGCGCCTACAATATCGCCTTCCTTAACACCTGTAACATTATCGCCCATTGCTACTACGTAGCCAATGGCTTCGTGGCCGGGTATAAAAGGTAAAGTTGGTTTAACCGGCCAATCGCCGTCGGCGGCATGGAGGTCGGTATGGCACACACCGCAAACCAGTACCTTCACTAATAACTGGTATGGCCCTGGGGCAGGTACGGGTACATCCTCAATAACCAGCGGTTGTCCAAACTCGTGTACTACCGCCGCTTTCATGGTTTCTGGTATCATATACATTATAGTGTAAATACAACAATCATTAATAAATGAGCAATTATGCTAAAGGCAAACAGGCCCAGTAAGGTACGGATGCTTGCACCGCCCATGCCGGCGATAATGTTAGAGAAGAATAAACCCAGCGTAATAGCCAGTATACCGATAGGCGCGTCAAAGTAATACAATAATGCCGCCGGCACCGGCAAGAACAATATGCCTTGTGCTATTAGTGATACCATGAACCACATGGTGCGGTTAGGCGCTTGTTTATCGGCCCAGTTAATTACTTTTTTAAATACGTTGGTTTTGGTGTTTGTTGGTGCTAACCATGTGGTTGTGGTATTTGCTATAGTTGCCATAGTGTTAATATTTTTATAACACAAAATTGGCTTAAGTACCGCCCAATAGCCATGATTTAAGGCCCTGTAAAGTGTGACGGTGGACACATTTTTGCGTTAATGACAAACGCTTACCCCAACAGTTTTTACCTGCGGGCTTAGATAAGGGATATTTAAACCCGCCCCGCGTAACATAAACCAGGCGCCCAGTAAAATAATAAGAAAGGGCATGGTATAATTAAGGCGCCTACGCACAGCCGGGCCAAGCGCTTTAACGCTCAACGCCGCTGTTAACATCAACGGGATAGTGCCTAAACCAAAAAACAGCATAAACAATGCTGCATGCGAAGGCTGCGTAGTATTTAAAGCGCCAAATAACGCTATGTATACAAAGCCACAAGGTAAAAGACCGTTAAGCATGCCTAATAACAGGTGACCCGCATGGCGTTTAATTGCAAAATTGATGAGTTTATAAAAAGGCAGGCTAACATCCGGAAGGTATTTAGCACCCTTTAGTTTTACTAACCTGACCACTCCTGCAATAATTACGATGATACCGCTGGTGATGCTCAATGCCTGTTGCATGCCCGCAAGCCAGGCTAAGCGGCCTAACTGGCCTAACAGAAAACCAAGAAAAGTATAAGTGATAACCCTGCCCAGGTTATATAATAATTTGTCAGCCACAAACAGCCGCCAGCTTTTGCCGGCCGATGGGATACCAAATGCAAGCGGGCCGCACATGCCTACACAATGCACACTGCCCGACAGGCCTATTAACAGCGCAACCAGGTAATTACCGGTTAACATACAGATTTTGCTTATACAAGTAATTGTGATTTCCGCTCGCCCAGTTAATTACAACGCTGTACCTGCCTGCCAATAGTTTTTCGGCAGGAATTGTGGCCATATTTTCTTTATCGGTACGCAGCTCAAAAACACGGTCGTTAGTTTTCCCAACATTACTTGTGAAATTCACTTTACCAGCTGATGGTGCAATAAATTGTATATAGATAAGTCCTTTTGCCTGTGTGATCAATGGTTGTGCGTGATCAATAGTTACCTGGCGCTCTAAACGGTATTCGTGGTCAAAAGCAAGGCCCTTTTCATAATACTGTTTATCATATTCATCGGCAGGTACTTTAAACATTAAACAGCTTAGTGTTACAATAAACGTAACAAAGGCTATCATACCTATCACTATTCCTTTTCCCCAGTTCATATCTTTAATTGTTTACGGGGCCGATAAAAGAAGTGGTGACTGTTTCGATCACACTTTTACCCGACACCAGGTTTAATTGAATATCCGTTTTCGGTTTGCTGATTGAAGCGGCAGGTTTCAGTACGAAAAAAACCACTTTAATTGATCCCCCTGCCGCTATGGCGGCTGGCGGCTGTATAAATTTTACTTTCACATTAGCATCTGCCGCCTGCAGGCTGATCTGTTGCGACCGGTTGGTTTTATTGATGATCTCCGCGTTATAAATATTGCTGATGCTACCATCCGGCTGCTGCTGATATAACATACCTGCGCTACGCATTACGGTAATATCCATATCCTTCCTGCTGAAAATGAACCACGACAGAACACCTACCAGAACCGCCATTACCACGCTGTAACCCGCCATGCGCCATGTAAATGATGGCTTACTATTCTGTTTGATCATGTTTTCAGAATAATAGCCAATAAGGTTAAGCGGCTTATTGATCTTTGCCATTACATCATTACAGGCATCAATACAGGCGGTACAATTAGTACACTCCAACTGCGTGCCTTTCCTGATATCGATACCGGTGGGGCAAACCGCTACACATAAATTACAGTCTACACAGTCCCCCTGGTTCAACTGCTCTTTATCCTTTCTCAACTTTCCACGCGGCTCGCCCCTGGTATCATTGTAGGCAACCACTACCGTATCTTTATCAATTAAAACACCCTGTAACCTGCCATAAGGGCATATAACGGTGCAAACCAGTTCACGTACCTGGCTGTAAACCAGGTAAAACACCATGGTAAACACCCATATACTCGCGAAACCAATAACATGCGCAGCAATAGATTCGGTCATTATCTTCAGCAGGTTTTCGCTGCCTATGATGTAGGCTAAAAATGTATTTGCTATCAGGAAGGAGAGCAAAATAAATAACAGATGCTTTGATCCTTTCTTTAACAACTTTTCGTTTGTCCATGGCCCGGCATCCAGCTTGCGGCGCTTGTTGGCGTCACCTTCTATCCATATCTCTATCTTGCGGAAAACCATTTCCATAAAAATGGTTTGCGGGCATATCCATCCACAGAAAACCCGCCCGAAGGCAATAGTAAAAAGTGTAACAAACACTACGAACACCAGCGTAGCCAAAACGAACAAGAAAATATCCTGCGGCCAAAAAACCTGCCCCAGAAGTACAAACTTCCGTTCCATGAAGTTTAATAAAAGGGCTGGCTGCCCTTTTATCCGGATGAAAGGCCCGGCAAAAAATACGATCAGATAAACGTAGCTTATTGCTGATCGCCAGCGATAGTACATCCCCTTTCGTATAGCCGGATACAGCCACTGCCTCTTCGCCGGTCCGCTCTTCAATGTGGCATTCGCGTCCATATCTCTTTATTTTGATGCTAATTTAGATGCTGCTTCCTTCTCGCCCTGTGGCTCTTTAGCGCCTGCCGGGTGCGAGCCCTGTAAAGACAGCACATAGTTGGCTACATCCGCTATCTGTTTAGGCGAAAGCTGCTTTTCCCAGGTAGGCATTCCTTTGGCCTGCACACCGTATTTAATGGTTTTAAATACTTCGTTTATCTTGCCGCCATGCAGCCAGTACTCATCAGTTAAGTTAGGGCCTACCATACCTTGCGCGTTTTCTCCGTGGCATGGGGCGCAGCTGGCTTTAAACACCGTTTTACCTTGCGCCAATGCAGCCTGGTCGGTAGTTAATTTTACCGTATTCTCGTCAACCAGGTTAGCGGCTTTGCTCAGGTATATCTTTTTTTCGATCTCGGCCTGCGCCATTTCTGTTTTATACTCCGCGTATTGCAATTGACCTACGCCAAAAACGTGGTATATTAAAAGATACCCTACGGCAAAGGCTATGGTAACGTAAAACAGCCACATAAACCAGGCTGGAGTAGGGTTATCCAGCTCCTGTATGCCATCATAATCATGCGGTATCAAAAGATCCTTCTCTGCCGACATTGGCTTTAACGAGAGCAGTTTTTGCCATACTTCGCCTTTTGGTTTAGCCGCCTTTTTAGCCGGCTGCATTTTTTTAGCGATCTCGGCTTCGGTAAGCCCCTGGTCGCGCAGTATTACCCGCGCCAGGGTACGAAAGGTTCTTAACAGAACCAGCATTACCACCAGGAACAAGGCAACCATAGCCAGTATAACACCCAGGCCAATGTAATTTTTAATATCAGCCGCTGAGCTACCGCCATCTTCTGCAAAGGCAGTAGCGCTCAGCATAAATAAAGCTATCAGTGTAATCAGTTTTTTCATGGCAGCAGGTTGTTAGCGTTTTTTAACTGTTCACTATCCAGCGGAAGCTGGCTCATGTGTGCCACATGGCCTTTATTGAGTTTAAAAAGGATGACAGCTACCACAATAAAAAATACCAGGAAGATGCCCAATGAACACAACAGATATACCTGGTGCCCATTTATATTTTCGGTAAATTGCTTAAACATATACTTATTATTTGTTTGCGGTTTTGTTGGCTTTTATATCAGTACCCAGGCGTTGCAGGTAGGCGATGATGGCAATGATCTCCTTATCATTTTTTACCTTGATCTTATCTTTTGCCAGGTTATCGGCAATGCTTGCAGCCTGATCATTTAAATCGCGGTTGGCTATACGTTCGTAACCTGCGGGATACGGAACACCAAGTTTACGCATGGCATTGATCTTGGCCGCTGTAGTGGTGGTATCCAGTTTCTGCGTGATCAGCCAATCATAATTAGGCATGATACTACCCGGCGACATCAATCGCGGATCCATCAGGTGGTTATAGTGCCATGCGTTACCATATTTCTGGCCTTCGCGCGCCAGATCAGGACCGGTACGTTTTGATCCCCACAGGAACGGGTGGTCATAAACAAACTCCCCTGCTTTGCTGTACTCTCCATAGCGTTCTGTTTCAGAGCGGAACGGCCTTACTGTTTGTGAGTGGCAGTTAGAACAGCCTTCTCTTATGTAAATATCCCTGCCCTGCAACTCAAGCGGTGTATAAGGTTTAACGCTTGCAATGGTAGGCACGTTAGATGAAATGGTTAAGGTTGGCATCAATTCTATGATAGAGCCGATAAGGATCACGATAAGCGCTGCTATCATTAACCGGATAGGCCTGCGCTCCAAACGGCGGTGCCAGCCATGCTCTGTTGCGGGGTCTAATGGCGCAAGTGGTAATGATTCGGCACCCTCGTTAGCTACCAGCTTACCTTGCAACATGGTACGTGCCAGGTTATAAGCCATTACAATAACACCCAGCAGGTACAGGGTACCTCCTATTGAACGCATAACGTGCATAGGGATAATGCGCAGGGTAGTTTCTAAAAAATTGGGGTATTTGAGCATCCCTTCAGGAGTAAATTCCTTCAGCATAAGCCCTTGTGTAAAACCGGCCCAATACATGGGTATGGCATAAAACAGTATACCCAATGTGCCTATCCAGAAATGGAAAGCGGCCATTTTCTTTGAGTAAAGCTGAGTTTTGTATATCCTTGGTACCAACCAGTAAAGGATGGCGAAAGTTAAAAAGCCGTTCCAGCCTAAAGCGCCTACGTGTACGTGAGCCACTATCCAGTCGCTAAAGTGTGCTATACCGTTTATTTGCTTGAGCGACAGCATAGGCCCTTCAAAAGTGGCCATACCATAAGCGGTTAAGCCTACTACCATAAACTTCAGCACTACATCGTCGCGCACCTTATCCCAGGCGCCGCGCAGGGTAAGCAAACCGTTGATCATACCACCCCAACTTGGCGCTATCAGCATAATAGAGAACACTACCCCTAATGACTGTGCCCAGCCCGGTAAGGTGGTATATAGCAAATGGTGAGGGCCTGCCCATATATAAATAAATATCAGCGCCCAAAAGTGCAGGATACTTAACTTGTAGGAGTAAATAGGCCGGTTAGCCATTTTAGGCAAGAAATAATACATCATACCCAGGTATGGCGTTGTTAGGAAGAACGCTACCGCGTTGTGGCCATACCACCATTGCACCAGCGCGTCCTGCACACCGGCATAAACCATATAGCTTTTGAAAGCTGATACCGGCAATTCAAATGAATTTACAATATGCAATACGGCAATGGTTACAAACGTGGCGATGTAAAACCAGATAGCCACATATAAATGCCTTTCGCGGCGTTTAAATATGGTACCGAACATATTGATACCAAATACCACCCATATAAGGGTTATCGCAATATCAATAGGCCACTCCAGCTCGGCATATTCATGCGAGGTGGTTAAACCCAGCGGAAGGGTGATAACCGCGGATATGATGATAAGCTGCCATCCCCAGAAATGGATCTTGCTGAGCACATCACTAAACATGCGGGCTTTAAGCAAGCGTTGCAATGAATAGTATACCCCCATAAATATGGCATTACCCACAAAAGCGAAAATCACCGCGTTGGTGTGCAATGGGCGTATGCGGCCAAACGTGGTATACTGGTTACCCATGTTCATGCCGGGTTTAAATAATTGTATGGCGGCTATGAGGCCAACCGTCATACCGATAATGCCCCAAACAATGGTTGCCAGGCCAAAGTTGCGGACGATCTTGTTGTCGTAGTAAAATTTTTCGGGCTGCATATGTTATCAAAAAAATTATGGTGTAAAACTACCCCGGCTACCGTGGCGGAGGAATGATGGCTGTTGTTTAAAAACATGACCGCCGTCACTTATCTTCGACCGCCTCCTGCTCATCATCAAGCAGTATCCGTACGGAGGGGGTATATAGGTCATCATTTTGCCCTGAGCGCTGCGCCCAGAAAAATGCCGACAGAAAGGCCAGTGCCAACAGCACACTACAGCCAATGAGAAAGTAAATAATGCTCATAACAGGTTTCTTTTTTTAGCGACTATATGGGTAGCTATGCTGGTAAACGAAATGATAGTAGCGGTACTTAATGGCATCAGCACCGCTGCCGTTAATGGCGATAATAAACCGGTGATGGCGTAACTAAGCCCTATTAAATTGTAGGTAAGTGAAATGAGGAACGATATGTGAATAATGCTCACTGTGTTTTTGGCAAACCGCAAAAACTGTGGCAACTTGTCAAAGGCACGGCCATCCAGTATGGCATCGCAGCCAGGCGAAAAGTTATTTACATTGTCAGTCACGGCTATGCCCAGGTCGCTTTGTTTTAAGGCCCCGGCATCATTCAGGCCATCGCCTACCATCATTACCCTGGCATTCATTTGATGTAGCAAGCGTATAAAATCAAGCTTATCCTGCGGCGACTGGTTAAAATTCATCCGCTCGGCTTGTTTAAATACACTTAGCAGTTCGTCTTTCTCGTGATTACTATCTCCTGATAGGAGAAATAGCTTATAATCATCCCCCAGTTGAGCGATACGTTTTAAACCGTTCCTGTAACGCTGCCTGAAAGTAAAATAGCCGAGATAAACACCATCTACCATCAGCAATACCTTTGTGGCATCGGCTTCGCCATCATCCTTATGAAACAATAAACGGCCGCCACCTATTTTAACTTCATGGCTGCCTACACTTGCCATGATACCCATACCGGCCACTTCTCGATAATTAACTACAGGCAGTTTTTCCAGGTTACCTAAGTAGTGGCATATCATGCGCGATAAGGGGTGGTTAGAATTACTGCAAACGCTATAGATCAATTGTTTTTGATGATCGGTGAGATAACCATTTAGGCCTACATGGCTATCTGCAGGCGCGGTGATGGTGCCTGTTTTATCAAATACAATAGTGTTGATGCCTGCCAGTTGCTCTACCACCGCTGTATTTTTAAGATAAAACAGATTTTTATCAAAAATGCTCAGCGCAGCCGACATGGTGAAGGGCGTACTTAAGGCCAGCGCGCAAGGGCAGGCTACAATTAGTACGGCTGTAAAAGCCGCTAAACCACGTTGCCAGTTGGGCAGCCACACCAGCAAAGAGGCTATGGCAATAACCAATAATACAATGGTGAAGTACTTGCTAACCCGTTGGTTAAAAGTTTCCATGCGGTTGTTTCCGCTGCGGGTAAATACTTCATTGTTCCATAGTTGAGTAAGGTAACTTTGCGATACCGGCTTTACCACCTCCAGTTCAATAGCCTCGCTGGTTTGGCGCCCCCCCGCGTAAATAATTTCGCCAAGGGTCTTACTCACAGGCACCGATTCGCCGGTTACAAAGCTAAAGTCGATAAGCGCTTCACCTTTTAAAAGAATGGCATCAGCCGGGATGATCTCGTTATGGCGTAACAAGATACGCTGCCCTACCTTAAGCTCTGCGATTGGCACGGGCTTTTCGCCATTATCGGTAATTACCTGCACGGCAACCGGAAAAAATGAACGGTAATCACGCTCAAATGAAATATGATGATAGGTTTTACGCTGCACAAACTTCCCTACCAACAGGAAAAATACCAGTCCGCAAAGGGTATCGGCAAAACCGGCACCTGTATGGGTGATTACCTCTGTAACTGTGCGTAAAAACAATACGGCAATACCCAAGGCCAGCGGAAAATCAATATTCAGTACCCGGTTTTTGAGATTACTGTACGCCGAATTAAAATATTCCCAGCCGCTGTAAAAAACCGCGGGCATGCAGAAAAGAATATTCAGCCAGCCAAAAAAATGTTTGAAAGATTGCTCAAACGCCGATAACCCCAGATACTCAGGAAAACTAAGCAGCATTACATTCCCAAAGCAAAAACCGGCCACGGCAATACGTTGTACCAGATTATCTTTCGGCTCGGCATTTTGCTTCTTGATCACATCCTGCAGGCTGATCAGCGGCTCATAGCCGATATCATAAAGCAGTTCTACCAGTTCCCTTAATGAAATAGCCGCCGGGTTAAACTTAACATTCAGCTGCTTTTTCAGAAAATCAATACGGCTGTAGTAAATAGCCGGGTTAAACTTGTTAAGTTTTTCCAGCAACCATATGCAAGAACTGCAGTGTATGTGAGGGATATATAAGGTAACTATAGTGAGCTGGTCATCGGTATAATCAACCAGTTCTTTCATAATACCCGGTTCATCAAGGTATTGAAAACGCTTATCTAACCGGTTACGATTAGCGCCCGGATGATCATTAAAATTATAGTAGTTGCAAAGGTTATTATCAGCCAGTATGGTATAAACGGCCTTGCAGCCCTGGCAGCAAAATTGTTTTTCGGCAATGGTGTAGCGCGTAGTAAGGCACGTTTCGCCGCAATGGTAACAAACTGTTTTTTCGCTTAAAATGCTTCGGGTCATTTTTATATTTTCTATGATCCAAAAATGCGGCTTGATATACGGGCCGGGAATGACGATAAACGGCATAAAATATGACCACCGTCAGTTTTTATACCAATAGGCTAACATACTTTTGGCGGCATGAGCCATACTTTTCATATACCCGTTTTAGGTTTAGGATTTTCTATTGATACGCCGCTTAAAGTAGCACGCTATGGGATATCGTCAGTTATGTCTATTGTTGATGATGAATTAACCGAGCGTATGCGTGAGTACCATTGCAGGCAAAATAATTTACCCTACAAGCCTATTCATAAAAACGAGGCAGACCATCGAGCTAAACGTATTACTGCTTACCTCAACCTGGTGAAACAACTGGCCGACGCCCAATTTGAAGCTTTAAAAAAACAGGAATTTAAAGCAGGTACAGATATTACCCGGTATTTTGAGTTGCTGCCAGATACCTCGCAGCTTAAGCAGGGTTATGATCTGATGATGGAATTCCCGGAAGGTGATAGTAAAACCATATTTGAAAATATCCTGCGCAGAAAAATGGTACAGGGTACCATTGATGTTAATATTATGGCCAAGGTAGATAAGATGAACTTTGATGCCGACGGCAATTATTACGGCGACGAGTATACTGATGCTATTGCCGCTTTAAGAGGCTTTGCCAACAGCGATCTGTCGTCATCAGTAGTGCTGTCTGCCGGCATGAACCCGAAACTTTACAGTTATCTGGAGCATTGCGCAGATTTCTTTCCTGACCAGGATGGCAACATCAAAAAGAAAGTCATACTTAAAGTAAGTGATTTCCGTTCGGCATTTATACAAGCTAAGTTTTTGGCTAAAAAGGGCTTATGGGTATCTGAGTTTAGGATCGAATCCGGCTTGAACTGTGGTGGGCATGCTTTCGCTACGGAAGGATATTTATTAGGCCCCATACTCGAAGAGTTTAAATTGCGACGTGCCTCTATGCAAACGGAGCTGTTTGAAATGATGCGAACCGCTTTAACAGCAAAAAGCATTGACATGGATGCTGCGCCTAAACAACGTATTACGGTACAGGGCGGCATTGGTACTGCCGAAGAAAACAACTTTCTGATGAGTTATTATCAACTGGATGGTACCGGATGGGGCAGCCCATTTTTACTGGTACCCGAGGCTACCAATGTTGACAACCATACGCTGGAAAAATTAGCTGCTTCAACAGAAGATGATTATTATACCAGTAATGCCTCGCCGTTGGGCGTACTATTTAATAACTTCAGGGGTAGTACTATTGAAGATTTACGCTTACAACGTATTGATAAAGGCAGGCCCGGAAGCCCATGCACCAAAAAATTTTTGTTAACCAATACAGAGTTTACCGAACAGCCTATATGTACGGCATCGCGTGAATACCAGCGCTTAAAAATAGCCGAGCTTGACAGCCAGGTTATTACCAGCAGCGAAACATATGAACACAAACTGGCGGAAATAACCGAAAAAATATGCCTATGCGAAGGTTTATGCGCGTCGGCTTATTTAAAATATGATATCATTAAACCTAAAGAAAGTACAGCGGTTGCGGTTTGCCCCGGCCCTAACCTGGCTTACTTTGATAAAGTACATTCGCTTGATGAGATGGTCGGACATATTTACGGCAAAATAAACCTGTTACACCATAGCCAACGCCCGCACATGTTTTTGAAAGAGCTACAGCTATATACACAATACTGGCTAAACGACATGAAGCGTAATATTGCAGAACTTACCGACAAGAAAAAAGTGCATCTGCATAAATTTAAAGAACAACTACTTTCGGGTATAAGCTATTATCAAAACCTTTTCCAGGACAACCAAATGCTGTTAGCCGAATTGGATAACTACCTTAATCAACTAAAAGAAAGCCTGTCGCTTACCTATCAGCTTTAGTAAAACATTCTTTCAACCTAACCTTATCACATACCTTATTCCCTCATCCTCCTCTTTTATCCAAATAGCGCGATAACTTCTACACCCTAAATGTTATGGTGTAAAAATTGTACACCTATCCCCTAATCTTTGCACTCCCACCACTCACCTGCCAGCCCACCAGGGCTTAACTTTACATTAATCACGATCAAATATTCTGCTTAATAATTAACATTCGCGCGCATTTATTAACCAATTTGGGTATCTGTTACAGTATGCCCTTAACTAAAAACCAATATATGATGAAAGAGAAACTAAGTACTTACCTGCGTTTTAAATTAGCCCTGGTATGTTTAACGGTTGTGGCTGCAGGCTGTAAAAAAGCAGACAACCGTATTAACGGCCCTGCTCCAGATGAGGGCAATGCCGCCGCAAAAACTACCAAGCTAAAAATTAACACCGTACCCTCATCAGAACCATTGCAGACTGCCGCGAACGGAACATTTTGTATTGTTAACAAACTAAGCGGCAAGGTGCTGGATGTAAACGGGTTACAAACGGCCGATGGCAGTACAGTTAGCCAATATGGCGCAACAGGCGGGGCAAATGAGAAATGGACCTTAAAGCAACTAACCGGCGGATATTACTCTATAACTGACAGCAATAGCGGTAAAGCACTTCAGATTAACCAGGCCGGCACAGCCGACGGTAATATCACCACTATTGGTACGTATGCCAGCCAGGCCCACCAACAGTGGCAATTTACAGCTCTTGGTAATGGCTATTACCGCATTGTAAACCGTAACAGCGGCAAAGATCTTGATGTTGACGGCCAGTCATTAGACGATTTAGGGAAAGTTCAGCAATGGAGCTATTGGGGTGGAGATAACCAGCAGTGGGCCTTATTAAGGGTAAAAGCCAGTGGAAAGTTAACCTGGACGCTCACAAGTACTAATGTACCGCAGGATGTAAAACAAAGGATAACCGCCGCTATGAATGATGCCTGCGCACGATACAACGCAGGGGCAGACTGGCCCGCACGCACGCTAACAGTTGAATACAATACCGATGTGCCAACTGCCGACGGTAGCAGCAGTAATGGTAACATCCGGTTTGGAGCTAATGCCAGCTACCAGGCTACCAGAACTGCCATGCATGAAATTGCACATACCTGGGGTGTTGGCCAAAGCGGCGGATGGTATAACAATACCACCAGTGGCGATTTTACGGGCACTAATACGGTAACAACTATACATGCCTTTGAAACCCCAACAACGGCTATACACACTGGAGGAGGGCACTTTTGGGATTATGGTTTAAATTACGATAACGAATGGTCTGAAACCAATGCCTTCAGGCATGTAAAAATTGTGTGGGCAATGCGGGCTGATGGAATGTAAGATCAATTACCTGATTTATAATTTATCGAACAGGTCGGCTGTTATATAACACCGGCTTGTTCGATAATTATAGCTATCTACCAAGGTGCAGCGATATCTTCTTGGAGAATGGCGCCCGGTAAGTTTTGATATATTCTGATGGGTTAAGCCCAAATAACTGGAAAAATTGCTCCCTGAAATATTTAACGTCCTTAAAACCCACAAGCATAGCTACCTCGTTCACATTATGCGCGGTGCTGATAAACAACTCAGCTGCCCTACGCAAACGAACGTATTTTACAAAGTTGTTAGGCGTTTGGTTGCATACGGCCTTTATCTTCTTGAACAAGTTAGAGCGGCTCATGTGTAGAGCCTCTGCCAGGTCATCCACCCCAAAGGCTTCATCTTCAAGCCTGCTTTCTATAATGGAAATACATTTATCAATAAACTGCTGTTCTTCTTCAGATATTTTGATGTTATTTTCATTTAAAGTAACCTTTCTGTAGAAATAGGTTTGCAGGTTATTGCGGTTTTGGAGCAGCGTATCAATGCGTGCCTTTAACAACTCTTTATTGATAGGTTTGGTAATGTAATCGTCCGCCCCATTCTTGATACCGGTTAGCCT
Organism: Mucilaginibacter sp. MD40; assembly: GCF_002288635.1. Taxonomy (GTDB): domain Bacteria; phylum Bacteroidota; class Bacteroidia; order Sphingobacteriales; family Sphingobacteriaceae; genus Mucilaginibacter. The sequence continues at coordinate 3,428,162 of NZ_NRSW01000001.1, forward strand.
CAGCTCATTAGATGAACTGGCCGTAATTAATATAATAGGGATATGCGTTAGTGATGGATTTTGCTTTATATCATAACATAGTTCAAGCCCATTCTTTCCATCCATCATAATATCACTTAAAATAATATCGGGGATGTATTCTTTCGCGATTTTTATCCCCTCTTCACCGTTACCTGCCTCAAGTAAAATAAACTGATCTCTGAAAATCTGCTTAATATAATTACGCACATCGGGATGGTCGTCAATCACCAGCATGGTTTTTTTAGAATAAGTGATTTGCCCCACATTACCATTACACTCGTGACCCTTTTCTGGCACTGCATTATGTTTATCTGCCGTATTGCCAGCCTTATCCTTATATGTGATCACAGCCTGTTCACCCGCAAGTTCCGACAGGAATACCGTTCCCTCCGTTGATGTTTCGTCGATGGGAGCACTCCCAAAATGCTCTTTACCCTTAAACAGATTTATGGAAAATTCGGTGCCTTCACCCTTAATGCTTTTATAACTGATACGCCCTTTGTGTAACTCTACAAACTGGCGCACCAAGTATAAACCTATCCCAAAACCTGCTTTTTGTGTCGACTGCTGATCCGACGCACGGTAAAATTTCTCGAAGATATTATCGCCCACATCCGGTGCAATACCGGCCCCGTTATCATAAATAGTAATTAGTACATTATCCGTACGGTTTTCCAAAGCGAAAGATATACTACCTTCGGGCCTAACAAACTTAAATGCGTTAGAAAGCAGATTGTATAATATCACCTCAAGCTTAGCCTTATCGCCGTATATCCATATTGCTTCGTCAGGATCGCAACGAAACTCGTAGTTTATTTTACGGTTTCCGGCCTGGTAAGCAAAGCTTTCAAAGGCGGTTTTACACAAATCGAGTAAATCAATCTTGCTGATCTGCATATCAGTTTGCCTTGCTTCCGTTTTGTTGAACAACAAAAGCTGATCAATTAAGCTAAGCAAGCGCCGCGCGTTACGGTACACTACATTAAGCTCGGGATAGGATTTGCTATCCATACGTTCAATAACTTCCTGTAACGGATTAATAATGAGCATCAATTGGGTCCTGAATTCGTGAGACACATAAGTAAAAAATGAAGTTTTCCTGATGTTGATCTCATGTTCACGCTCGCTGTTCATCCGCTCCATCGCTATCTGGTATTTGAGCTTTTGCTGGCTTACCCTATAATTGATAAACACATAAGCAGCAGAAGCAATAACAGCTATGTAAATGAGGTAGGCCCACCAGGTACGGAACCACGGTGGCAAAATAATTACCGATAAAGAACGCTGGTTGTTACTCCATTCGCCGGCCGCGTTGGTTGATTTCACCTTTAACGTATAATTCCCTTCCGGCAGGTTATTATAGTTGATGGTACGCTGTTCACCGGCTACAACCCAGTCTTTGTCCCATCCATCAAGGTAATAAGCATAACGTATGTGCTCGGGAGAGGAGTAATCAAGGCCGGCAAACGAAAACGACAGTACGGCATCTTTATAAGGCACTCTTATCCCGGTAACATCATTTTTATTATCCGTTATGAGATTAGTTCTTTTTATGTCTTTACTGTTGATATCGATATCCGTAAAAACAATCTCGGGAGCTATGTGGCGTGTATGTATAGAGTCGGGAGAAAAAATATTGAAACCTTTTATCCCACCAAAGGCCAGTTCACCTGTGCTTAGCTTTAAAGCCGCGCTAAATGAAAACTGATTACTTTGCAGGCCGTCGCTTTGATAAAAATTATTAAAGTGGAGCCGTTTATAATCAAAACAGGCCAACCCATGAAAAGTACTTAACCAAATTTTCCCTTTATCATCTTCCAGGATGTTTAACACCGCGTTATTAGGCAATCCCTGCCCTTCTGTAAAACGCTGTTGCACGGCACCCGTTGTTCTGTTAAATAAACATAGCCCGCCCCCTTCGGTACCAATCCAGAATCGCCCGGCTTTATCCTCAAAAATGGCTCTTACGGGTTTATCTAATCGGTAAAATATGTGCGATCGCTTTTGGGTGGTATCAATTTTTATTAATGACTCCGCCGTGCCGCACCACAACTGGCCTTTACTATCTTCATAAAAAGAGTACGGATCACTAATATTTTGATCAAAAACATTGAATTTGTTCAACTTTCTATCAAATATGTAAAGCCGGCCTTCGCCATAAGTACCGGCCCACAGCCTTTTTTTGCCATCTTCAAATAATAACCACACATCTTTATTCACCGTTCCGGTAGAAATGTTTTTACATTGCAGATGCTCAAAGTTATTAGCAGAGGCATTATACCGGTCAACCCCGCCGGAAAATGAGGCTACCCATACCTGGCCGGTGTGGTCTTTTAAAATAGACGTGACATAATTACTGCTTAAAGAACCGCTATTTGCAGCCGAATGGGAAAAATTACAGAACTGCCCTGTCTGACGGTTCCATACAGAAATACCACCATCTTCGGTACCTATCCAGAGTGTTGCTTTTGATACCTCACAAAACGCGGATACAAAATTATTTGCAAGGGTGTTTTGTTGGCCATAAAGCTGTGTAACTGTATGGAAATTTGCCTTGCTGGCATCAATAATATCTATACCGTTGCGCATGGTAGCCACCCAAATACGTTTGTCACGGTCCTGGTAAGCATCCAGTATTACTTTATGTGTGATGATGCCGTTTGTTTGCTGCCCAAAACTGCTGATTTTATTTGCCGACAGATCGAATATATTGAGCCCACCTCCGTCAGTCCCAATGTAAATTTTATGATCATTGCTGATCAGCAAACTGGTAATATTGTCTGAGGTAAGGCCCTGCCTGCGGGCAGAGTAATTTTGTATAATTCTTTTTTCTGTGATGGAATATTTTAACAGGCCTTTGTTAGTACCAAGCCACACAAATCCATCATCAGCCGCGCTTATGCAATTTGCATGGTGTATACTATTATCCACTAATATCAGTTCGCGCTTTTGATAATCGTACTTGCAAAGACCTACGCCTTCCATAAAAGCCCATGTTGTATTATCTTTACCAAAAGCTATTCCCTGGCAAATGAGCATGTTTTGCCCTGTGCTTTTAAGGGCAAGAGGTAATTGTATACACAGATCTGTGTTACGCGGCTTAAAATATACTCCCGCGTTATTGGTCCCTATAAATAAATTTCCACTTCTATCAGCTTTAATACAAGTAACACTATAATTGAATCTGGATATCTTTTTGTTATAGCTATTGCGGTAATAAGCACTGCTAAAAGCATCCAGTTCAGGATCCAGTATATTAAGCCCCTGGCCGCTGCCTATCCAAATTTGCTGTTTAGCATCTTCTGCTATCGCATATATATAATTATGCAAAAGAGAGGTTGAGTCATTAAAGCGATTACGGAAGATCTTAAAATTATAACCGTCATAACGGTTTAGCCCGTCAAAAGTACCAAACCACATAAAGCCCTTCTTATCCTGAAAAATACACCTCACTGAATTGTTAGATAAACCCTGCGTAATAGATAGAGATGTAGTGTAATCGGGTATTTGCGAAAATATATCATTAACACAACAGGTAATAAAAAATATGGCAAATAATATGGCACGATACATTAAACGCATAAAATTACGTGTGGCATTAATTAGTATAAATCGGTTATTTTAATAACTGGTGACTAAATATATTAAGTTTTAATACCTGTTACAACCTTGTGGAAAAATAAAATGTAAAAAATACAGGTATTCATAATTTAGTAAGCTTTAAATACTACTGTTACCATTATACTCTTACGTTAAGTCTGTAGCGCCCAGGGCAGATTTTCCTAAAAAGGCATCCGCTTTGTACAATCCCCCCCTCTTTTAGCGACAATTATCGCCCGCCATTTTGCGCATATCCCTTTAATTTTAGGATACAACTAAACCTTATCGCAATGACATACATAACTGTTAATTAAACCAATTTAAACTATGAGACAATTTTTACACACTTTAACGGTCAGCTACGAGTCGGTAATTGAAGGCCGCCCGTTAATGCCATTACAGGGATGTACCTCTCTCCATTATCACAACGAGCTTGAAATTCTACTTATATTAGAAGGTAGCGGAGAATGCTTTATAGGTAACTACGCGGGTACTTTTGAGCCGGGCGATATTTTCATGATAGGCTCAGGCGTAGCACACGCGTTTGAAGGTTTAAGCGAAAATAAAACCAAAGCAACCTCAATAGGGTTCCGTTCTGACTTTTTGGGCAAAGAGTTTATTGACCTGCCTGAATTTCACAAGATAAGGTCACTATTTGAACGGGCTAAAAGCGGGCTAAAGTTTAAAAATAAATTAAACACCGAATTAGGTAACCGTGTAAACGAACTGGAAGAGCAAGCTAATATCAACCGCATTATCAGCCTTTGTAATTGTTTAGATATGATCGCCTCTGAGGAAGATTATCAAACACTATCTACTTTGGATACCATTAATTTAAACAGTAAGGTACATCATAAACTTAACAAGATACTTGAATATACGGCCAACAATTTCAACAGGGTAATTACTTTACAGGAAATAGCCGAGTATGCTAATATGAGTATACCATCCTTTTGCGATCATTTTAAAAGGTATGTTAATAAAACCTTTATTGAGTTTCTTAATGAATTTAGATTAAGCTACGCCTGCAAACTGCTTATTGAATCGGAGCTGTCCATATGCGACATTTATTTGAGGTGCGGCTATAATACACCTGCTAACTTTAACAAGCAGTTCCTGAAATACAAGGAAATGTCTCCTACCCAGTACCGTAAAAAATTCAACACCCTATATAAACTAAAAAACAGTATAAGCGATGCGGCATAAGCCGGGCTTGTACCTTAAATCCCCCTGCGTTCAATGACAGAGGGCGGCTCCTTTATGGAGCCGCCCTCTTTTTTTATATACCCTGATAATTAATTAGCATCAGGCAGGCCATCTTTTTTCATGCCCTGTACAATGAGGCAGTGAATAATGTAATCCATATCCTTACCGGTATCTTCCCAGTTACCGTTAAAGCCATACGGCCAGGAATGCATACCGTCGCCATAAAGTACTGCATTGGGGTTTCTGGTCATAAACTGGAGTATTTGGTTGGTATGCTTACCTACACAAACACCGTTTACAATTAATTTAGGCCAAAACCAACTGGTGCCGCCACCAAGCGTATGTTCTATTTCATGCAATACTGTACCTACCTGCTGATACCCCGGGTTAGCACCCATATTTATCCAACCCGAGTTCACAGCATCTGCGGTAGGTGTACCGGGAGAATAGTTTACTGATAAAGCTTTAACCGATGATGTAAAGTTGTTTTGATATTCAACCGCCCTGGCAAACGCGGCGTTGATGCGGCTGTAAGCCGCTTTAGTGTCCGCGTCAGCATTAGGATCCTGGTTAACCATGGTATAGGTAACCCTTCCGCGTGCAATGGTTGATATTGTTACGTCCTTTCCATAGTTGACAGTTCCGAATTTGGAGATAGAGTATGCCCTGATATGGTAATTAGAAGCTTCTTTTAAGCTATCTATCCTTACAAAAATACTCAGGTCGTTTTTGCCGGGCGTAATTACTTTTCTGCCGGTTACTACGGGGTTAACCTTATCACTAATACAAATGCCGGTTTCTTTAATGCCTTCGCCTAAACTGTCTTTCACTGTACCGGCCGCGAAAGCGGTGTAGGCACCAGCTGCAAACATAGTATCTGTAACAACGCCTACGTAGTTAGGCGCTGATAAAGTTGTAAACTTACGATCTTCACTATAGGTGGTTTTATTACCGTTTACAAGATAACTCCTTACCCAGTAAGTTGTATTTGGCTGTAAGCCGGAAAGTTCAACCTTATATGTGGCAGCACCTGATGAGTAGGAGTTGGCGCTTGTTTTATTACCGGTGGGGTGTTCGGTAAGCCCCCAGTAAACACCAACTTCTGACGCACCTGTAATAGGTTTGGCATTGCCATGTACTGTTGCCGTAGCAAATGATAAGCTGCCAATACTATCAATTGCGGTTTGTGATGAACTTGTTGTGTTAGTAGGCTGCCCATTATCAGGCGCAGGCAAGCTGTTCCTTTTACAGCCTAACGCAATTACACCTGTTGCCAGTAAACCGGCACAGAGAACACTGAAAATTTTGATATTCTTCATAACTATGATAATTATTGTGAAAAGTGACATGGAAATCTGCCTGATATTTTAAGCCGATTTTTTATAACAAATGGCGTAAGCAATACGCCGGGCAACATCAATTGCCCGGCATGTACTCACTATATATTACTGATAAGATTGCTTGTACAGCCTTACACTGCCAATTTTGATGTACTGGCCCGAGTCATCAATTGTTACGGCAAACCCGATAGATACTGTTTTTGGAGCAGTAAGCGTAAAGTCAAGCCTGCCTGATGATATTTCCGACGAGGCAATGGCACTACCAACATTATTTACATCCGGCAGGGTGTTTCCTTCGGCAACTACAATAAACCTGCTTCCGCCTGAGTTTTGGTCAATATCACTTAGCTGGAAACTATAGGTACCCGCAGGTAAATTAATGGTTTGGTAAATAAGCCCGTTATTAAGTGCCGGCAGGCCCCAACCCGCCTCGAAGGAAATTACGCCCGTACCGCTACGGTTTTCATAACCGCCGTATCTGCCATTACTGATGTTTTTAGCACCCGCGTTACTTGTCCAATCGGCCAGTGTACCCCAGCGGCCGCCGTCATACGCCGCTCGGTTTATTGGCGCGCCGGCATTTTTTAAATAAAGGCTTGTTACATCCTGCTGGATAAATTGAGGTACATATCGCGTATCATAGTCAGTACTGAATGTATCTATAGCAACCGTATCAGGCAAAAAAAGCGTTCGGTAGCGTATGTTTGAACTTGGCTTAAAATCAGCTATCCTCGTTACTGCTGAGTCTATCGGCGTACGCACTTTAACCGTTTTACCACCGGTATTGGTATACTCAACTTCTGTAGCGAAAACGCCGGTAAGGCGATCCATACCCAACCAATTAATGGTGGTTTTGCCATCGCTGCCTGTAAGGGCTGCAGATATACCCCTGTTCTGAAGCGAAGACTGATACCTGTCGCCATAAGATTTACCTGTACGATAAACCGGAATAGACTTATTACCATCCTTATCATAGGTAAAGAGTACAAAATTTTGTACACCTTCTTCAACCTTCTCAACAAAGTAGGATAAGCTATCTACCGTATTTTTGCGGGTAACAGGTATGGTTACCGAATCCTTAAAATTATTCCAGAATATCTTAAGGCTGGTAACCTTAGGATCGGCAAGAAATAAACCCTTCACCAACACCCTGTTACGTCCGGAGAGTATCTTTACAGAATCGATCTTACCGGTATAAGATATCTCTCCTCCTTTAATATATTGTTTATAATCGTCCATCTTTCTGCACGAGGTAATCAGCGCGAGCGCTACCAGGCATACAGCAAGTGAAGCCATGTTAAATTTCTTTCTCATATGATTATTAATTACAAATGAATTTACCTTGGATCGCCATACACCTGTACCTCAGAAATACTCATAAATGAGGTGCCCTGCCAGTTCTTTATTGACTTGATGCGCAGGTAGCGTACTTTTTTTGAAACTGATTTAAAGGTGTAGTTGATACCGGCGTTTGCAAAAGCATAATCTTCGCTGGTTTGCACACCATAGGCACTACCTGATGGTTTTTTGGAAGTAAACGATCCCAATAGCACCCAGTTAGCAAAACTGCCATCAGGTGTTGGGTTATCGGTTCCCCATACTTCAAACTCTTTAAGATCGCCTCCATAAAAATAAGTACGGCCCTGGTTCATGTACTCGGGGTAGTCCCATATGGTGATCCGGCTTAGTGTAGCCAATTTACCCACATCAAATGTTATCCATTGAGGATCAACAGTTGAGGTGCTTGTTAAAACGCAACTTGGCCAATCCATTATATTACCATCCCATAATTGAGGTATACTGGTACCATCGTACTGCTGCTTGGTATCCGTTGGTAAAATCACTTCCTTGTAGCCACTCTTAGGTATGATGGTTTCATACAGTGGCTTTACATTCACAAACAGGGTATCGGTATGGTTTAGCCAGCGATCACGAATGGTAATGCCCAATTTTTGCGTAACGGTATCTAAACCCCGTATAGACTGGTCTACCTCTGTTGTAGAGGTGTAGATGTTTTTACCGGTTGACACCAGCTTACCTTTCGACTGGATAAACAACTCTATGGTCAGATCGGCTTTTGCCGGGTTGGTAGCTTTGAAATTAACACCACCAAAATCAGGAGATACTTTCAAACTCCTGTAAACGCCCCAAATTGGGTTTTCAAGCGGCTTTACTTTTACTGAAACCGGCGCCGACGCTTTCTCACTGCGGTTTACAGCATACAGCAATACTTCGTGTTCATTGGTATCGCCAAAGCCCTCTACTACCAGTTTATTACCATAATAAGAAGCTTTCACTTCCATACTTTGCCCATTGGCCAGCTTATACACCGCTTTAATATACAACAGGTCCTTATCTGTTGGCAAAATGTACGTTAGGGTGGCATTACCGGGCCCGTTCTGTACTGATACATTTGATACCGGGCCAGGTGGGGTATTATTGTTTTCAAGCGGGCCGGTCTTGTCCTGCTTACAACCGCTAAGTATTACCGCAACAAGCAATGTTGCGGTAAAAAGTCGTATAATGATATTTTTCATGTATTTACTATTTATGAGTTTCAGTTTACCAACCCGGGTTCTGTACTAAGTTTGGATTAACAGTGAGATCATAGGTTTTCAACGGCCACAGATAATCTCGCGGAGCTATAAAGCTTTGCGAGAAAATGGTTCGCACCCTGTAATAATCAGCGGTAGTACCCTGGTAAATGCTCCAGCCGGTTATCGCCTGGTTAAACATTTCGGAAGCTTTTTTCCAGCGCAGGATATCCCAGTACCGGCTACCCTCAAAAGCCATTTCAATTAAGCGCTCCTGTTGTATAATGCTGCGCATACCCTCTTTAGTGGTATATTTTGTAGGGTTGTTTGAATAAGCAGACCAAGCCGCTTGTACAGTAGGTATGCCGGCACGTGTACGTATACGGTTCACATAATCATAAACAGTTCCATTTGGCGCAGATAAAGTTTCGTTCAAGGCCTCGGCGTACATCAAATAAAGATCGGCAAGCCTCACCTGTGGCCATGGATAATCGCGGTATTGGGCACCGTTGGTACCATTGGTCATGTTCCAGTCAACCACCTTCTTTACAAAATAACCAGTTTCGTTGTACCAGCCGAAGTTATTGGCACCCGCCACGTCGGTTGATTTTGCCTGTACATAAAATGTACCTTCATCAGAGTTAGTAGGGCTGTCGTACTTATACCAGATACCGCCATCAAAACCCAGGTCGGCATAAAAACGTGGCTCGCGGTCAAAGTTGATACGCGCTGTAGTAAAACCGTTCTTGATGTAAAAACGCTCATCATAAGTCGCTTTCCTTAACGAATACTTATCACTAAAGTCAAGCGTTTTATCCTCACTTATGGGCACGCCGTTTTTGGTGTAAAACATTTCAGCTATTTTAAGCGGTGGCGCCAACTGCTCGCGGGCGCTTCCTACTGTAATACTGCTGGTTAAGCGCGGCATAGCATACATCTGCAGGTCACCGGTGCGGCTGTTGGGGTTAGCCCAAACCTGCTCGGTATTTGCTCCAAAACGTTCTGTTACCGCCCCTTTAATGGTAAGCTGCGTAAGAGTAGTATCTGATAATTTAAACGGAGAGCCTGGAAACTTATACAATGCAAAGCCTGCAGATTCGGCTGCATCAATAGCCGCCTTAGCGGCATCTGCTGCCTTTGTCCATTTACTTTGGTCAAATGCCGGGTTAAAGAGTTGCTTACCGTCTTTATCTGTAAAACCGGTATAATCGGGGTTACCATTAAACAATGGGCTTGCTGCCATAAGCAATAACTTTGCTTTTATTGCAAGGGCAATAGGTTTAGTTATACGCCCCAGTTCGGTTCCCTTGTCAGTAATCAAATTAGGAAGGCCAGGCAAAGCTTCGTCTATAAGCCCCGAAGCATAATTAACACAATCATCAAAAGGAGCTCTTTTTACCCTAACCTGGCTTTCAGGCGCACTTATTTCCAGGTTTTTATCAATAATAGGTATAGGCCCATACATACGTATCAGGTAAAAATTGTAGTAAGCCTTCAGCACTTTTACTTCGGCCAGCCAGCGCGTACGTTCATTTAAAGAAAGGTCAGGTACTTTGGATTTATCCTCCAGGTTTTGGATGAATATATTACAGTTACGTATAGCTTTAAAAAGGCCATAATTATCGCCCGGGCCGCCACCACTGTATAAACCATTCCAGGCATCGAAGTAAGGCTGCGCGGCATTTTGCCCACCACGGGCAACGTGCCAGCCATTTGAAATAAACTCGCGTTCGTCAAGCGAGGTCCATACCTCATCTCCGGTCATGTAGCCTGCGTTAAACAGCGGGTTACCATCTTTAGGCAGATATGAGTAACAGGTAAATAAAAACTTTTCGGCTTCGCTCCTAAGTGTAAAGGCATTGTCTATTGTTGCCACGTTATCGGGTACAATATCCAGATATTTTTTGCACGAACTCAGGCTTAGCAATTCACACATGAGCATAACAAGAAATCCTAAACTGATCTTCTTGAATCTCGTTACTTGCATTTTCTTTTTCATAATTCTGTTCAGTTTGGGTATTACAATGAAACACTTACACCAAGGTTATACACGGTTTGTACCGGGTAACCTAAACCGTTACCCCCCATTTCCGGATCCCAAAGCTTGAAGCTGCTAAAGGCATTTAAGTTGGTAGCGTTTACATATACACGAAGATTTTTAACGGCTATACGTCTGAGTGCTTTGGGCTGCAGGTTATAACCAATCTCAACGCTTTTCAAGCGAAGGAACGCACCGTTACGCATCCACCAGGTTGATGGCTGAAGGTTATTGTTCACAAACGTAGGGCCCAGCCTCGGCCAGAAAGCATAGCTGTCGCGATTCTGCTCAGACCAATGACTATCGGCTATTACTTTGAGCAATCCGTTTTGCGGAACGTTAGGGTTCCCCTGCTCCGTACCAAAGGCAAACGGGGTTATATTACCAGGATTGATAAAGAAGGATGAACGTGCCGACCCTTGCAAGAAGGCCGAGAAATCGAAACCTTTGTAACCAACCGTACCACCAAAACCATAAATTATTTCGGGCGAAGTTGGCAGGCCAATAGGAACCATATCGGCATCACTGATCACACCATCTTTATTTACATCCCGGTATTTGATATCCCCGCCGCCATAGTCGGTTCCCGGGGTACCACCAAACTGTACGGGAGAGTTTTTGGCTTCGTTGTCATCAACAAATAAGCGTTCGGCTATATAGCCAAAAGTTTGTGTGGTAGGCAGGCCAACGTGATAACGATAGCCCTCATTAACAGGATAGGTAGGCTCGTCATATATCAACACCTTGTTGGTAGCATAGGTAAAATTACCCCTTGCCTGTATATATAATGAATTGTTGAAAGAACGATTATAGTTCATGGAAACGTCAATACCGCGGCTTTCGGCTTTATTGGTATTGGCCTGTATGGCAGCCTGTAAACCCATGGTACTTGGTATATAAGTACGCGGTGTAAGGATGTTTGAGCGTTGCTGCTTATAAATGTCGAAGGTAAAGCTCAGGTCATTGAATACGGTTACGTCCAAACCAAGGTTGATCTGCCTGGAGCGCTCCCAGGTTATCTGATCATTAGGATAACGAGATATCGAAATACCCGATCTGCCATAACCACCTTGTTCGCCAAAAACGGCACCATATCTGTCATTATTCATATTTACCTCAGACAGGTAAAAGAAACGATCGCCGGCATTACCGATCTGATCGTTACCGGCCAAACCATAAGTAGCACGCAACTTCATGGTATTGATCACATTGGTTAAAGGTTTAAAGAAACTTTCGTTAGAAATTACGTAGCCTAAACCAATTGAAGGGAAAAAGCCATACCTGCCGCTTGCCGCAAAGCGTTCGGAACCATTGTAACCAAAGTTAAACTCGGCCAGGTAACGACTATCGTACCCATAAGTAGCACGACCAGATACCCCCTGGTTGCGTGCAGGCAATGATAATTGTAATGAGCCCGGGTTACCTGCAATATAATTACGCATGGTACTGATAACCATTGCACTAACCGCATGCTTATTGGCGAATGTGCGATTGTAGTTGGCCGCAAGTTCCGCGTAAAATATCGCGTTTACATCCTTTTTACCCTCTGAATAGTTGAGGTATTCGGTACCCACAGTTCCTGTTGATATCTGGCCGCCGCCGTTGAGCAAGGTAAGACCGGTAGAACCATCGGGCTGCTCACTCGCACTGTAGTAAAAAGGATTATATGAACGCGATATGTCAAAATAAGCATAGCGGCGCACATAACTCATCAGCCTCAGATCCAAACCGGGGGTAATGCTCTTCAGATCCTGTTTAAGCTCAAGCTGTGTTTGTATAGTTGAGGCATTACCTTCCTGATAGCCTTTAACCATTTCGGCATAAGGGTTAATGTACAAAGCGCCGGTAGGCGAAATAGCGTTACCAAATAAGGGGTGTTTTGTATATGGTGAAAGACTTGCCGGGTAAATAGCCGGAAACATTACAGGGTTTGACCAAATGGCACGATTAAAGGTAGTAGCTCCACCACCTATAGGGCCATTATAATCGTCAAACTGCCCGTATAACCTTACTGCTGCTGTAGTAGTACGGGTGAGGTTGATATCAACGTTGGAACGAATAGAATAATTTTTCAGCTTGATATTGCTGTTAAAATTATTCAGGTCGGCTACCTTTAGTACACCGTTATCAATATTATAAGTACCCGCAATGTAATACCTTGCTTTATCGCCACCGCCACTCACGTTTAAGTTAAAACGCTGATTTAGTGTATAGTCTTTTATAAGCTGTTTAATCCAGTCGTTATTAGGGTAAAGCAATTCATTATCGCCACGTGCTGTAGCGTCAATTTTAGTTTGCAAATAGGGTAGCACAGCAAGCCTGTTCCTGGTAAGCGCGGCCTCATTGGCCAGTTCCATATAGGTTACGTTATCGGCAAACCTGAAGTTTTTAGTATTGGATGAAACCGAGTTTTCCGCACGGAAAAAGAACTGCGTAGCTCCGGCCTTACCAGTTTTGGTAATAATCAACAACACACCGTTGGCACCACGCGCGCCGTATACGGCGGTAGCGGTAGCATCTTTTAATACGTTAAACGACGCGATATCATCAGGCTGTAGCCTTGCCAGGTCTGTTTGGGTAGATTCGATACCGTCTATCAGGATCAGTGGGTCCTGCTTACCTGCACCAAATGAACCCAACCCTCTAATGAAGAATTGCGCGTTATCGGCACCGGGCTCACCGCTGCGCTGGTAAGCGATCATACCCGCTACCCTGCCCGCCAGCATAGTGGTTAAGTTACTTGTAGGCCCTTTAAGTTCCTTGGGGCTAATAGTAGTAATAGAGCTTACAAGGCTGGCTTTCTTTTGGGTACCGTAACCTACTACGGCTACCTCGTTAAGCGCGTTCTCACTTTCATTTAAAGTAACATCAATTACGTATGTACCATTACTAAGTGGGTTAATGTTTTTTAACGATATTTTCTGCGCTTCGTACCCAATAGAACTGAATGTCAGCTGGGCATTTTTGGGAACGTCCAACCGGTAGCGCCCGTTTACATCGGTCATTTTTCCGATGGTGGTTCCTCTACTTTAACGCTAACACCGGGCAGGGGGCCTTTCTTATCAGATACCACCCCTTCAACATGCACTTGCGCAAGTGAAACAAAATTCATTAGCAGCAAGGTTAATAGCGGCATTAAACGCCTTATAGTACTTAATTTTTTGTAGTTTTTTTCCATATATTTTTGCTTGTTCTTGTAAGTGCCAGAGTATTTACTCACCAAGGTTTTATCACCTCATCCTTATCATCTTCAGCTTTGTTTTCTCATAATTTGGGGTTTAATTAATTAGTGTATAAAAGACATTTATTAAATTTTAAACTAAGCATGCGTTCCGGCGCCTGATGACGACGGTTACTTGATTTTCATGATTTCAATTTTTTTAAAGGTTAACTGGCTTGCCGCTGTTTATAAAATTCTGGCAAATCGAGCGAATAAGTGTTTACTGATCATGTAAATACCGTGACATAAACACGATATTAAACTTTCAATAAACTAATTGCTGATAAACAATATTAAGCATATGGCTATGCAAGAATTACCACTATCTTATGAATTTGTAATATTATCATTACAATAAAATAATATACAGTAGGTAAAGGGATGTAATGTAGGTTCCTATTTAGGTAGGATTTGCTAAGCCGATGGCCAATTATCGGGGGTGGATATAAACGGCTTATACAAGCGTACGTAGTCCATACACATAGTTTAAACTTATATTTGGCTAAAATGTAAGTACGCCTGATATAGGCTCAGCGGGAAGTATTATTGATTGGCTGTTTTGAAAGTGGGACGCTGAACCAAAAATCAGATCCTTTACCCGGTTCGCTTTGTACACCTACGGTGCCACCATGATGTTCAATGATCTCTTTACAGATATACAAGCCAATACCAAAACCCGATATCATTTTCACATGGGTATTCTCTACCCGGTAAAAACGATCAAATATGTAAGGGATGTCTGCCGCGGGGATACCTATACCTCTATCACTTACGGTAACAAGCGCATTATCTCCGGCCTTAGTACAAGTGATGGTTACCTCCGGCTCGTCCGCTGAATATTTAATGGCATTATTGATAAAATTGATCAGCACCTGCTCCATTTTATCCTTGTCACCGTTTATGAGCAAACTATCGCATAACCTGAAAGTAATATTAGCACCTTTACAGCTAACGCTGAACTCGTCTTCGGCAGCCCTCATTACATCATTAATGTCAAACACATCGTTATTAAGCTGTATCTTGCCCTCTGTTATGCGTGCTACATCCAGGAAACCGGTTACCAACGCCTGCATCTTATCAGCCTGGCGTTGCGTTTTTTTGGTAAAATCAGCAATTGGCGCATCACCTAATTTATTGGCACGCTGCCCTATGATCTGTAAATAACCTTTCATAGAAGTTAAAGGTGTTTTCAGTTCATGGCTAACCATGCCTATGAAATCGTTTTTACGCTGCTCATCCTGCTTGCGTTCAGTGATATCTGAAAGCGTACCCGAAAATAACGCGGCCTTACTATCGTCAGCAGCATAAAGTTTACCGGTAGCCCTCACCCAGCGCAGTTTACCATCATGCAGGCCGGTAATGGCATACTCCATATCAAAGCCCCTGTTTTCCTTAATGGCAGTTTCAACGGTACTGTTTACTTTATCCCGATATTCTTCGGTTATCTGATTTACAGCCGACTCATAGGTAATATCCTCATCCGGTAAAAAGCCAAAAAGCTCCTTTGTGCGGTCAGAAGCATTAAATTCATATGTATCAGCATTAATGCTCCAGGTACCTAATTGGGCAGACTGTACAGCCAGCCGCAATTGCTCCTCGGCCCGTTCAACCGCAATGCGGCTTTTAACAATATCTGTTACATCAACCGCCGTATTGAGCACGCCCCAAACCGATCCATCAGAAAGTTTTAAGGGAGTAAAAGCATAATTGTAATAAAACTCCTTTAGTTTACCGTAATGCATATATAGCATGTGAGCTTCTTTTTGCTCGTAATGAATACCTTTCCGGTAAACCTGCCGCATAGTTGTCGGAAAATCAAGCTTATCAAGCTCGGGTAAGGCGTCTTTAAAATTCATACCAAATACCCGCTCATCTTTTCCCCAGGCACCTAACATCATTTTATTGGCAAAACGTATCTCCATATCTTCGCCAACATGCAGGGCCATGGCGGTGGGCGTGTGTTCTATGATCTGCGTGGCTTCACGCTCTTTAGCCAGTAAAAGTTCGTTAAGCCGCTTTATACGTTTACGGGAATTATCCAGCTCTAATACTTTTTTTCGCAGCTCGAGTTTATCTATTACCTGGCGTGCAAGTGTCTTGAGGGCTTTGCGCTGGCTGGAGTTTAGTTTATGCTGAACAGAATCAATAACACAGAGTGAGCCCAATGCAGCCCCGCTGATATCAACCAACGGAACACCAGCGTAAAAAGTAATGTCCATTGGGCCGGTAACCAGCTCATTATCCATAAAACGCTTATCTTCCTTAGCGTTCTCTACTTCCAGTATTTCTGTGGGGGAGTTAATGGCATGCGCGCAAAACGATAAGGCTCTGTCTGTTTCCGTAACATCCAGGCCATGCCGCGATTTAAACCACTGGCGATCTTTATCAACAAAACTAATTAAGGCTATAGGCGTACTGCATATAGCCGAAGCCAGTTCGGTAAGCTCATCAAAATCTTCTTCAGTAGCGGTATCTAAAATATTATATGAGCGAAGAGCCGCCAAGCGTTTGCTTTCGTTCGGGGTAGTAGGGGCTGCCGGCATTCAGATCAAAAAGTTACGAGTAAAAAAACATCAACTTTAACAGCAATTAAATATGACCTTATGTGCTTATACTACATTTCGCAGATGCACCGTGAAATATAATTATATCAAATTGTGAAACGTGTTATTTTTAAAAATGTTCTTTTAGATAAAAGTTTACCTTGTATTAAACACTTTGATAAGGAATTACAAACTCAACAGTTGAGCCTTCACCCAGTTTGCTTTTTAACCCGATACTTCCACCCTGCAGTTCTATTAAACGCCGGCAAAGATATAGCCCTAAGCCGGTACCTGGTTTATACTCATCTTTACCTCCCTGGTAGTATCTCGTAAACAGTTTGCTTTGCTCGGTGGCATCAATACCTATTCCTGTATCTGTGATAGTAACCAACAAAGTTGGTTGCTGTACTTGGTTATTTAACTTACCGTTAATAGTTATGCCACCTGCCTTAGTGAACTTAATGGCATTACCCATAATATTAATGACTACCTGTTTCAGACGAAGCGCATCGCCATTAACAACCTGTTCTTCGTCGCCCAGCAGGTTCAGTGTGGTTTCAAGCCCATTCTTTTCAGCCGAGAAACGCATAGCCTCAACCGCTTCTTTCAGCGCCTCAAGCGGGCGAAATGGCTGGTTCCGCAATATCTCTGTGCTACCATGCTCTATCTTACTTACATCCAGCACATTATTTACAGTTTCAAGCAATAGCGACGATGAGTAACCTACCGATTCTACTTTTTTAAGTTGCTCGGGCTGCAGGTTACTCCGTTTCAGCATAAAAATAGCGCCGTTAATGGCAGTAAGCTTGTTCCTTATCTCATGGCTCATAATGGCCAGTATCTCTGATTTTTGCCCGGCAAGCAATACTGTACGTTCGTTTTCAAGTAGATATTCCCTCTCGGCACGCATGGTGCTTTGTATATAAAATATAAGCAGGAGCGTAAAAAGCAGTAACAGCGCCAGCCCTATATTTGTAAACCTATCCATATCTGTATTGGCAGCATTATATTGCTGCAGGATGCTTTTTTGTAGTTTTTGCCTTGCTTCGGACTCCGCCTTACGTACCTGTTCTGTCATCTGGCGCAGTTCAGAAAGCATTTGCAAATTATTGGCAATCAATTGCTGTGATGACCTGCCCATTAAAGTATATTGTTTATTGAGCGATCTTACCGCCCGCTGCAGGGTTGCTTGCTGTGCAGGGCTCAAACCGGCAGGATTTGCACCTGCTTTTTCACGAATGGTCATCACCTTTACTGTGGTCTTATTGCGGATAGCATCTTTAAGGCGGGTAAAAAATCCGGCCTTACTGCTTTCGTCTTTAGTTGACACCAGCGTATCTGCCTTGTAACGCTGCAAACGCGGTTGATGGGTATCAGTGTTGACGATGCCTAATGATGCAGCAGTGGTAGCTTTCATTAAAGAGTCGAAAAGCTGACGAAGCCTGAACAATTGTTGCGAAAAAGCGATCCTTTGATTGAGTGAGACTACCAAAGCTCCTCCCGCTTTTTTCCCCTGGCTACTCTGTTTTAATATCCTGTCAACCTGTGTTAAGCTTTGGCCAACAGCCTGTTTATAAGAATTTAAAGAAGCGGCGTCGCCGTTAAGACAAGCCTTTTGAAAATCGTTTTCGGCACTGTTTAAAGCCAGCAGCACACTGTCTATTTCTACAGGCGCCGAAATAAGGTTAAGCTGTCCGTTAAGGGCTGAAAGTTTTTTTGAGAGATTACTTTTTAGAATAAAGGCACCGGCAACCAACACCAAAATAAGTACAAGAAAAGCGATCAATAGCTGCTGAAGTTGAGAGGCTATTTTTCTTTTTACTACAGGGGATTTATGCATGGGGTTTGTATCGGATCATCCAAAGATAACCATCAGAAATGAAATCGAATAGATAGTTAATTGTTTTGACTCGATTGTTTTTTAGACATACGATATAAAGTGGCTACAACAAGGTAGCACTATTAATAACATACGTGCCGCCATGAAGCTTGATGGTGTATTTGCCTTTACCTTGCCAATTTTTGTTAACAGGTGTGTACCCGGCCGCTTGTTTATCATTGATCGTAATTCCGGGCCTTTCAGGCAACCGGACTATCGCTGTTAAGTTTTGAGGGACCAAAACCTTCATCCGGAAACCTTTATCAGTGTTGTTAAATGATACCGTTATTTTGCCATTAATGGTTGGCACTGTCAATGTTCCTGATGCAAAAGTTGCCGGATCCGGCTCAATTAAAAAGGTTTTATATCCAGCATCAAGGGGCTTTATACCAAACAGGTAAGATGCAATAACAATTTGTGCTCCGCCGCTCCAGGCGTGGTTGGTTGTACCGCCGCCATACCCCTTTTCACCTATCCCCCAGCCTTCAAACAATGTTGTATGATCAGCATCTGCAACCATATCGTTAAATCTGCTTTTGGCTCTTTCCAGCGCGTACTTTCCCTCTCCCATTTTAAATAATGCTTCCATTACATATTTTTCCATATAAGGGCTTGCAAATTGCTGGGTATGTAATGTTGAGGTAATTGCGCTGTACTTTGACGAGTCGGCTATGCCCGACAGAACGGCCAGCGCCTGGACTCTGTCATCAGTTGCGCCATTGTATGAGGCATGCCGGTATGCGGTACCGTTCCAACATTTATTATAACCGGTTTTCACTTGCTGCATCATATCATGGTAAGCGGCTTCATCCTCTTTCTTGCCGAGTAAACCGGCCATCCGGGCGGCTCCGTCTAAAGCTAAGTAATGCCAGCCCGCAATAATCAGGTGTATGTCCTTATTTTCACCCCAATCTCCCCATAACCAATCGCCTTTGCGAAGTTCGGTAAGTCCGGTTTCATCTGTTCGCCATAAAGCCAGATAATCTTTTACTGCCGGATAAACCTCTTCCATCAGTTTTCGGTCCCCTGTGTTCATGTAGTAATTCCAAAAACCATAATAACCAATACTCGTAAGCATCTGATCGGGCAGTTCCTGGTTAAAATTGCCGGGCACAGGTGAAAATAGCACCCCGTTTGCCCGCCTCCATGATGTTAGCTCACGTATAGCTTTACGCATTAACGGATGCGTAGATGGCGAATACGTATAAAAACATTCGCCCATCAGCAACACCACATCTCCCCACCATTGGGCCCGCTCTCTGTCGGGGCAATCAAAGAAGTTATCGCGCATATTCAGGTACAGGGTACGCCGGGCCTTTTTCCAGTATTTGTTGTAAAATTCATCACTGCAAACAAAAGCTCCCGTTGGCTCGGTATTATAACCCGTTTCACGGTATTTTAAACCCGTTACCTTAACCTGGTGCGGAACGGTAAGGATAATTTTTTCTCCGTTCATCCAGCCGTAAGATTCATATTCCTGTAAACCTTTTCTGGTAATATATGCCGCACGCACATTATCGGTACCGCCGGCCACGCTGTGGTCGGTAGCTATATTTATCAGGTGGCCTCCTTCGTTATCCTTAACTGTAATAACAGGGGTCATCTGCATATTGTAGGGCAGGCCGGCAATAATGGTATCTACAGCAATGCCCGCAATGCGTTTAAATCCGGCCTGCTTAATTCCGTAGTCTTTCCATTGTGGAATAGGCCTATCGTGCAAGGCGTTCCATGGTGCGCCCCCACCCATACCTATTTGCACAGCGTTCTGAAAATCATAAAGTTTAGCTTTTGATGCCGTTTGCCAGCCGGGCATATCCTTACGTGCATCAAAAAGGATGTTCGATTCTGGCAAGCGGTAATTAGGTGGCGCACCATCGGCAGTGCTGTAAGCAGGGTGTATACGGCAAAGCCAATTACTATCGCTGTAAAGTTTTACATGGATACCCTCCATCGAAAAAAACAGCCCGGACCGGCCACTATTCACATGCGAGAACCCGTCTTTCCCAAAATGCCAAAGCAAAACAGCGATCTGGTTATTACCCCTGCGCAAATACGGGGCGAGATCAACTTTATCAGCATACGTATCTTTGGGTGTTGGCCCTCTCTTAAGCCCGCCTTCAAATACTACCATTCTGCCATTTATCCACAACCAGTATTTAGTGTCTGCGGCGATAGTAGCTATAGCGTGTATTGGCTTGCGTTTAATATTTACGTTTCTCCTAAAGGCTATCCAAGTATTGGGTTTATTGGCATCCTTGCTGTTTACTGAGATCCAATAAGGCACATCCATGGTTATAGAAAATGCAGGCCGCACCCAGATGGTCGCCATTAACATTACACCTAATAGCAATGATCTTTTATAAAAACTCAAGCGCATGATGTATGAGTATTGAGGAAATTATTTTGAGTGATTGAAGCCAAAGCCATTATTTCATTGGTTTGGTAAGCTGCAATTGCTTTTTTATGTCATTATTGCTTAAAGCATAATCATACATTTTTAATGATGCCAGGTAACCGTTATAATTTTCGCCTTCATCAGAAGCCCCTATAATAAACTTAGCACCGTTAATGGCCGACGAAAGCGTCATCATCTGCGCGTTATCTTCTACGCCATCAACATAAATACGTTCGGTCATGCCGTCAAAAGTGAGTACCAGGTAATGCCATTCGTTAGCTGTGGGAACATGATTGTACTTCATATCAAAATGGTAATCCAAGTGCCCTGCCGCGCCGTAACCGCCGCTATTGAAATACATGGCATTGTATGAATTGGCCAGCCTCATGGCATTCCTGTTACACCACGACATAAGGCAAGAGCCTTCCTTGGCCACCACAGGTGTTTTTACCCATGCCGCTACCGTGTAAGAGCCATTCCATGCCAGCGTTTGCGGTACCGGCTTGTCAGTACTCAGCGCCCCCTTTACAAACCTGAAGGCAGTGACACCGACCTCATCCTTTTCAATGGTAATATTTCCCGTTTTATTGAATAATCCGCCAAAGATTCCTTTGTTTTTAACGGAGGTGAAAGGTTTGCCTGCAGGCATATTCTTAGCATTAATGTCCAGCAACATACTATTGCTACTATTTAAAGCAGGGCCCGTTACCGAATTTTTATTTTTTATGGGCAGCGGAAGCTCAAAAAGTCGATCATAAACTTTCATGTTCCACACCGCGGCGTATAGCCCCTGCTTTTCGGTGCCGGTAACCGTTAGTTTAATAAACCGGGTTTTCACATCGTTATCATCAATCATGGGACTACTGGGCATTCGATTTGATGACCTGTCTGCAAAGAGTTTCCAGGTTTTTCCATCGGCAGAGTATCGCAATATATACTGATAGTAAAATGACGGAAACTCGAACTGCGTAAACACGCGCCTGATGCGCTTTACGCTACCCAAATCTATGGTAAGTGATTGCGGCAAAGTATTGTTACCGGCCTTCCATAAGGTAGCGTTATTGCCGTCCGTAGCCAACACTGCTGCATACTGATAATCGGTACCGGGCATTTTTAAATGATAGGCTGATGAAGCAGTGGCTGTAGCGTTTAAAGCAATATTTTGGGGTGGCTTTATTTTAGAAGGATTG
Source organism: Mucilaginibacter sp. MD40 (assembly GCF_002288635.1). GTDB lineage: Bacteria > Bacteroidota > Bacteroidia > Sphingobacteriales > Sphingobacteriaceae > Mucilaginibacter. Next base: position 3,450,128 of record NZ_NRSW01000001.1, read on the forward strand.
ATGTAGCCCGTATTTGAAGGCACTACCGCCTTAATGGTAGAGTCGTTTTCAAATACCAGTTTATCTATACATACCTGGCGCGAAAGCCCGCCGCGGGTCATGGGGTAATCGTGCTTATGGTAAACAATATAGTAATCCTCGCCATCCTGCAATACCGAGTGGTGACCGGGCCCATGGACTGTTTTATCGGCATTGGTACTTAGTACAGGGTTGTTAGCCCCTTCTTTAAACGGCCCGTAAGGTGTGGAGGCGTAGCTGTAGCGAACGTTGTAAGTTTCATCATGGCAGGAACCTCCCGAATACATCAGGATATACTTGTTTCCCTTTTTGATCATGTATGGCGCTTCAAAAGGCCTTGGTGTTTGTACCAGTGGGATATTTTTGGCATGTTGCATACTATCCATACCCGGAGTAATGAGCTCGCCAACGGCATAACCGCCATTATAATGCACCCAGGTACCCCAATAGCCATACACCCTGTTATCGGTATCGGTAAAAAATTGTGCATCCAATGATGGGAAACCTTCACGGGGATAGTTATGAGGGATAACAGGTTTATCCTGATCATTCAACTTTCTCCAGGGACCAACAGGTGTATCTGAAACATATCCGTAGATATTGCATCCCATTTCGCAGTTGCCAAAATAGAGGTAGTATTTGTTATTCCTCTGGATGATATCAGGCGCCCAGAAGTTAACCAAAGGTTCGGCTGTAAACGCGGGCACGTCCATTTTATAGTTATACCAGTTCTCAAAATCCTTACTGTACCAAACCGTTGGTGCGCCGGAGGCCAGCATGATATTGTCTGTTGTAGCGTAGATATAATAAGTATCACCAAACTTTTTTATGGTTGGGTCGGCAAAGTACCCAGGCAACAACGGGTTGAGTTTTTTTCCGTTTGCAGCACCAGGCACAACAACCTGAGCGTTGACTTGGGTGAAACAACACACCAGCATGATTACTGCGGCCATCAGGCTCAATTGATTTTTAAAATAAGGTTTCATTAAATTAATCGTTTCCGTAGGTAACACATATGGCACATAAACCTACTTTAATAAACGCACATCAAATACACCACCCGCCAGCGAGCCTTTATCCGCTTCAAATTTCACCGTTAGCACACTACCAGCCGATATGATATCTTTGGGGATAGGATATTCCTCAGAAAAAAAGGTATCTCCTTTACTGCCATCTAACACCACGTGTTTTAATAAACGGTTATTAATATACACATTAAAAGCCCGGCCAGTATCGCCACCATAATAGGTTACCCGCAAAGTTTTGACAGATGGGTTCACCCGCATCTGATAGCTAAAATACCCTTTCGCGTCGCGCCAGTGCCTGTTGTTAAATATACCTGTTTGTGAATCAGCAAATTGCATAAAATGGTCCGACTCCGGCTGCTGCTCGCCCGGCGAAACCTGGTCTACCGTTCTTTCGGCCAGTTCCAGCATATCATCTCCGCCAGCCAACTGCCTTTCTCTTTGCGCTACTTCACCGGGCTTTGCCACCGGCCAGTACAACATATAACGAGCATCGTGCAGTTCAAAAAATGGTATCAACTGCAGCTTTTTGTACTGCGGCTGCTCAATCATACCTGCCATACTAAAAGTAAGTGGCTTACCGGCTAATGGCTTTAACTGTGTTGAAAGCTGCTCGTCATTATTAACCAACAAAGGCGACTGTTCAAGGCTATACAGCGGGCCGCCTGCAATATGACCATAACGGCTACCATCGGCCCAAAGGCCGGTAAGCTTTGCTGTATCTGTAGCGGCTGCTAATACAACAGGCCCATGAACTATAGCCGCCCATTCAGAATGATCGGGCAGGTACTCCAGTTTGTCGGCCATTGGCAATAAGATGGTTACCTTGTCGCCCGGTTTCCAAACTCTGTTTACTGACGCGTATCCGTTTGAAATTTTTATATCCTGTACTTTGCGGCCGTTTACCTGTATCTCATACCGACTACTTTTTACCCAGGCCGGCTGTCGGATGTATAGGGTAAACTGCTTGGGTTTGCTCACATCCAAACGTAATTCAGACCGTTCAGTAAATGGAAAATTATTAATCTGTGTCAGCTTCAGGCCTTCAGCCTTCCAATTGAGTACAGAAGGTATAAAAAGGTTTACGTAAACATCTTTGCCCGTGTGCGAATAAATAAGCTCACCATATTTACCATGGTTTTCCATACCTGTGCCAACGCAGCACCAAAAGTCTTCATCAGGCTGAGAATATACCCGGTAATGCTGAGGCCGTATAGGGGTAAAATATACAAAGCCGCCCTTGCCGGGTTGCTGCGACGACAGTATATGGTTATATAACGTGCGTTCGTAGTAATCGGTGTATTTAGCATCGGGTTTAGTAAGGAACAGCATCCTGGTAAGCTTGAGCATATTGTAGCTGTTGCACGTTTCAGGCCCCTGTTCAGATTCGATCATTGACGTGAAATCATTTGAAGGATTAAAATGCTCCCTCACACTATTACCGCCAATGGCTATTGAACGGTTGGTTACCACCGTTTCCCAAAAGAAACGGGCGGCATCATCAAGCCGCTTATCGGCATCCAGTTCGGCTATACGCTCAAAACCAATTACTTTGGGTATTTGTGTATTGGCATGCAAACCGTTTAATTTGTCTTCGCGCTTTTCTAATGGCGTAAGTATAGCCTGATGATCAAATCTTTTAGCCAGGGCAAGGTATTTCTTTTGCCCGGTGATCATGGTGACATCGGCAAAAACTTCGTTCATGCCTCCGTGCTCGGTGTTCAGCATACTTTGCATTTGCTGTTCTGTTAAGCCGGAAGTTTCATCAGCGGCCCAGTCGGTAAGTTTTACCAATACTTCTTTTGCCTGTTTATTACCGGCTATCAAATAGGCGTCGCGCAGGCCGGCAAACAACTTATGCAAATTGTACCAGGGCACCCACTTTTTGTCGAACAAGCTAAAATCACCATTTTTCAATTTTGCCCACATTTCCATGCTGCCGGGGACACCGCCTACATAGCCGTCTTTGTTATTATCCTGGCAGCGTTTCAGTTCGCTCACCATGTAATCGAGCCTGGTTTTGAAAACCGGTTTACCTGTAGCGGCATACATTTGCGCTAAAGCGGTTAAATAATGCCCGGCAGTATGGCCGTCCAACCCTTCATTTTCCCAATTGCCGTAACTTTTGGCCTTAGGCTGCAACCCCGCTTCGCGCAGAAAGGGAGCCAGCAAACGATCCGGATCAAGCTTGAGCATGTAATTCATATCGGTTTGCTCGGCATCCAGAAAGGGGCTTTGCAATAACCTAACGTCACTTAACGGAAAAGCCTGCATAGCCGTTTGAGCAACAGCCATTTGTTTAAACAAGGCACAAGCAATTAAGCATGCTAATTGATAAGGCTTTTTTATCATGGCCGTCTACAATAATGTTTTACAGATATCAGTAATAAAGACAGTTATGTACCGCTAAATATAAGTGTAATAAAAACACTTATATGGCAATAAACTAAATTTATTTATGGTTTAATTGGCAATTTCCATACACTTATATCCTTCCGTCTTGCCAACGGTTTAAAAATAAGTGTCAATCAAACGCTAATATAAACTAATATTATCCAATATTTATCACTTATTGTTTCTTAGCTGGATTACCGCCTACAGCAAAGCAAAAAAAAGCGTGATGATCAACACCACGCTTCTAAATTAACTATTATGGATGCGCACTAACGCTTAAGCGCCTTTTTTAGCCATTTCGATCATCATGGACAACTCATCAACGGCAGCCTCATTACTGCCATCAAAACCGGTGAGTTTAAACCTTATGTTACCATTAGGATCAATAATGAATTTAGCAGGGATACCGTTCACATTGTAGCTGCTTACTACGTTATTCTTTTTGGAGTCCTTATCGCGGAGGTCCATCAGCACTTCAAAATTATATTTATGCTGTGTAACATAGTCGCGCGCCTCGGCAGTAGCATCACCAGAGCGCTCCCATGTATGGATGAACAGGAACTGTACATTAGGGTCTTTGGCGTATTTATTCTGTGCCATTTGCATTGCCGGGAACGATGCTTTACAAGGGCCACACCAGGTAGCCCAAAAATCCAGCACAATTACTTTACCCTTGTAATCGCTCAATGAAACCTTTTTACCATCGAGATCGGTTAAAGTAAAGCCGGGCGCCTGCTCTTTAAGCATTTCATTATTTAAGCGTGCCTGCAGGTTATTTACATAGGATTTGCGTAATTCTGCTGCATATTTTTCATACCCGGCATCGCTGCCATGTGTTTTTATGTATAGTTCTTTAAACTCCTTCATCATTTCAGGAGTTGCCTTGCCTGTTTTTACTACTTCCTCCAATTTAGGGTAAGCCTCAGCAGGCCTGTTCAGCGCCATAAGTATTTGCGCGTACCGGTAGCTGATATCAGGGTTAACGGTTTTAGCATTCTGATAGGCTCTTTCGGCATACTTTAAAGCCTCAGCATATTTCTTTTCCTCAAAAAGGATGTTACCATACCGGCTGGCGAGGCCAGGATAGCCGGATGCGGCAAACTTGGCTGCATTACTTGTACCCTTCTTGCCATCCATATATGACTCGGCATTTTCCATGGCCAGGCGGGCGTAGGTTTCGGCATGTGGCAGGTCGCCATTTTTATAAAACGCTTCCGATAGGCCGAAGTAAGCATTACCTTTCCAAAAATCAACCATTAAGCTATTGATGTAAGCAATTGCCTTGGGCGTATTTTTTTCTTTAGCGTAAAGGTTAGCTATCGCCGATATGGCATAATCATATATCAGATCATCATCCACAGCACCTGTCCGGAATTTTTCCGGCGGGAAAGCAGCTTTCCATTTTAAATAAGCTTTTTCCATACCGGCGGCGGTAGTTTCTTTGAATACCGGCTGCTGCGCTTCACGGCGGGCGGTAATACCTTGCGGGAACTTAGTAAGTTGTGCCTGGTATAACGAATCGCTCACTTTGGTACGGCCCAACTGATAATAAAAGTTGGAAGCCATCATCATATCCTGTTCTTTATTGCTGGCCGCCAGTTGATGAAGCTCTTTATATAAAACCTGTTTATCTGCCGAGTCTTTTGAAGCAACCAGTTTAGATAGGCGTTCACGCATTTGCTGGTCGTTCGTACTTTGCGCTAAAGCGGGCTTAGCCACAAAGGCAGCCCCAATTGTTAAACCCATTAGCGCAACACCTTTTATAGCTGCAGCTCTGTTTCTTTTCTTATTCATAACAACACTTATTTAATTGATACTAATTATTATATCCGGGATTTTGCTTAAGTGCCTGGTTAAGCAGCAGCTGGCTATTAGGTATAGGAAATAACGCTGATGTAGATTTCCAGGTGCTTTTAAGCGGCCCCAGCACGGCATCGGCCTGCCCGGTACGTTTAAGATCGAACCAGCGATGGGCCAGCTCGCCAAAAAGTTCTAATTTACGTTCGGCGGCTACCGCTGCAAGCAGATCAGGTTGAATGGCTGCCTGTGTGTTTGGCAAGCCCGCGCGGGTACGTATGGCGTTAATATCTGCCTGGGCACCCGAGATATTTCCCTGCTGAGCCCTTGCCTCTGCACGGATAAGGTACTGCTCGGCCATGCGTAATATTACGTTATACTCGTTACCACTTGTAGCGGTAGCCAGCTTGTACTTGGCTACACGGTAGTATTTTGTGCCGTTTAAAGTAAGCGAATCAACCCAGTTGGTTTTACGGGTATCACCTTTCTCAAATAATTTGGTAAAGTTAGGGTACAGCGCGTAGGTAGGTAAGAACACATTGGTGCTGGTATTGGCCGCGCCATACGGAGAACCAAAAACCGAGAAACCATTTAAAGTAGCCAGTTGAAAAATCACTTCGGAACTGGTATTAATAAACGCGTTTGCCGGGGCAGGTAAACTATATGTACCAGAACCTATTACCTGTGTGGAAAGCGCTTCGGCATTTGCATAGTCTTTTGTGTATAAATAAACCCTTGCCAGCAGTGCGGCGGCAGCCCATTTGTTTGGTCTGGCTTTAAGCGCCGGGTTACCTGCATAAGCAGCGGGCAGTAAACTAACCGCGTCTTTAAGGTCGGTTATGATTTGATTGTATACTGCCTGGGTACTGGCACGGGGTAGTGTAGCGTTATTAATTTCCACCGGATCAAGCGAAAGCGGTACATCCCCGTAGAAATTAACCAGATAAAAATAGGTGAAGGCCCGCATAAATTTGGCCTCGCCAATTAACTGGTTCTTAGTATTGGCGCTAATGGCTGCCGAATTATTAACACCATTAATAGCCAGGTTGGTCGCCCTTATTACCTGGTAGGGGTAGTTATACAAATAGTTTTCATTATAGGTGTTGGTGCTTAATAAAGCATTTTGTGCAAACTGCTGCACGCTCGCATCAAAGTTGGTATATAGTAATTCGTCTGAGGATATACCGCCAAGCACGGTACCATACCTTACACTTAAGACTGTAGGATAATATGAATACAACGATATTACGGCGCTTGTAGCTGACGCATCTGAACTGAATGCCTGCGTGGGAGATACGAGACTTGGCGACAGCCCAACATCTACATACTTTTTGCATGACGAACCAAATAAAGACAGTAGCACAACCAGTGAAAATATTGTAGCAGAATGATATATGTATCTTAATTTCATGATGTTTACTTTTTATAATGAGCAATTTAGGCCTATAACAACTGTGCGTAACTGAGGTAATGCCATAAACTGACCGGTTCCTAATCCCTGCCCTGTGCCCGGCAGCGTTGTTTCCGGGTCATAGGTATATTTCTGTTTTGCCCAAGTGTAAAGGTTTTGGCCCTGCACATAAACAGATGCCGCCGCTACGTGTATGCGATTTAGCCACTGTTTAGGCAAAGCATAACTTAAACTGGCTGTTTTCAGTTTAATATACGAGGCATCGCCCCAATTGTAATCAGAACTGTAAAGAGGACTGTAAAGAGGGTTGCTACTTACAGAAGCCGCTGGGAAAAATCCGGTGCTGCCAGGTTGGGTCCACCTATCCAGGATGGCCATACTTTGGTTGGTAATGTTAGACCCAAAAGGAGCGAAATTGGTTGATAATGTACCGTTTTTATAACCATTACGATGGTTGTACTGGAAAGTAAAATCAAGCTGGAAACCTTTGTAGCTAAAGCTGTTGGTTATACCTCCGTAGTATGGGTTGCCATATGGTGCAACATACCTGTCGGTAGGAAAGGTAATTGCTCCATCGTTGTTTTTATCCTGGAAAGTTGGCTGCCCGGTTTTAGGATCGGGACCGGTATAATGATATAAGAAATTGATATCAGTAGGCTGACCAATGATATAACTGTTGGCATAAGTAGAAGTTGCCAAACCTTTGAAAGCAATAAGCTTATTGCGCCGTATCGTAAGATTGAATGATGTATTCCAGCGGAAAGATTTATTGGTAACATTCACTGTATTCAGCTCAAACTCCCAGCCCTTGTTCTGTATAGTGGCATCGAGGTTACCCAAATAAGATGTTGTACCCGTTTGCGATGGCAGTGGTACATAATTAAGCGGGTTAGAGGTACGGTTGCGATAGTAATCGGCCTTCAGCAATATGCGGTCATGGATAAACCCGAGCTCGAGTGCCACATCCAGCTTTTTAGTTGTCTCCCATTTCAGGTCAGGATTGGCAACATTGGTAGGGTATAATACCGGAGAGCCGCTGTAACTATAGTTGTTACCTGCCACCGCGTATAATGAGTAATACTGGTAATCGGGTATTTGATCGTTACCGGTAATACCATAACTGCTGCGCAGCTTACCAAAGCTTAGTATATGCTGGTCTTTCATGAAATTTTCCTGTGTAAAGATCCATGAAGCACCGAGGGCTCCGAAATTACCGAACCGGTTATTTTGGCCAAAGCGCGATGAGCCGTCACGGCGGAAGGTTCCGTCAATAATATACTTGTCCTCCCAATTATAATTTAAACGGCCAAAAGCAGCTGTGTATTTATAGGTGGAATTATTAGTATAATTAGTGGTTACTGTACCTGCTGCCATTAACGAATAGATGAGGGATTCGTTAGCATATCCGCTACCCGTTAAATATAGCCCTGTTGCTCTTGTTTGCTGAAAAGTGCCACCCAGCAAGGCCTGCAACCTGCCTTTACCTATTTGTTTAAGATATTCCAGTTGCGGTTCTATAATGTAGTTACTATTATCATTATCTGTATAGGCAAGCGTGCTATTACTAAAATTGTTCGGGCTTTGCGCGCTTGCCGGGTTGGCTTGCTGCTGCTTTAAGCGGGTAAGGGTATAACCCAGATTAGCCCTTGCGGTAAGGCCGGTTGCCAACTTATAGCTTAAGTTTATATTAGTAATGAGATTAGTAGTTTGAGCTTTAGTATTTAACTGGTAATAGGAAAGCGGGCTGGTTAATGTCCAGTTTTTAGATCCGTCGGGATTGTAAATAGGGTAATTCGGCGGAAGGTTGTATAACGATGCCAGATCGGTTGTTGGTAACGTTGTACCCATGTAAGAATAATTAACCGCCCCATCAATGCTAAAGCGGCCGTTAGCACTTTTATGACCGGCATTCATGCGGCCCGAAAATGTAGTAGCGCCATAATTGCTACCGTACACTGTACCCTGTTTCCTGTACGTAGAGGTAAACAAAAAGTTATTTAAAGCGTCGCCGCCAGATACCGAAGAATTGATATTACTGGTATGGGCTGTATGACCTAAAAAATATTTTTGCCAGTCGGTATTATCTGTCTGGCTCCAGGTTACCAGGTCTGGGGCGTTTTGGGCATTAGGGGTTACATTGGCATATGCAAAAGCCGATTTGCGCATATTCAGGTAATCATCAATTCCCATCATAGGTATGTAATGGTTAATTTTTGAGGTACCTGTGTAAGCGTTAATATTAACTGTAGTACGGCCTGCACGGCCTTTTTTAGTAGTGATCAATATCACACCATTTGAACCACGCGAACCGTAAATGGCTGTAGCATCTGCATCTTTTAATACGTCAATACGCTCAATATCTTCAGGAGCGATCATGCTGAACGGGCTAACACCGCCATTAGCGCCTGATGTGCCGTAAGCATTAAGATTATCTGTAGCCGGCACACCACCATTAAACAGTGTAAAAGGAACGCCATCGATTATATAAAGTGGTAAAAAACCAGCGCTTGATACACCACCTACACCCGCGCCACGTATACTTGTACGCACGCCTGAACCGGGCAGGCCATTGTCCTGCGTAATTTGTACACCGGGTAAACGGCCCTGTAAAGCGGTAAGAGGATTATCAACAGTTTGCTTACCAAGCTCGCGCGAAGTAATAGAACTTACGGCTCCGGTATTATCGCGCCTGGTGGTAGTACCGTAGGCAATAACCTGTACCTCATCCAATGAACCGGTTGCCGGCAGCAGTTGTACCTCAATAGAAGTTTTGCCTTTTACGGAGATCTCCTGCGTTTTGAAACCTATAAAATTGAATATCAGTACATCCTCGCCTTCGGCCAGATCAATATGAAAATGCCCGTTAGCGTCAGTAGCCGTGCTTGTGCTGTTATTATTTTTTACACGCACAGTTACACCGGGCAATGGTTGGCGGTTATCGTCGGTTACTATACCGGTTACACGGCGGGTTTGCTGCGCTACTGCGGAAGCTTGTTGCTGAACCTTTCTTTCAAACAAAATGATCTTACCGTTTTCCTGCTGATATTGAAGACCGGTATTTTGAAGAAGAATATCAAGCGCCTCTGCCACGGTATGTTTACCCGCAGGCAGGGAAACCTGCTGGTAAGGCGCAATCTTATTTGACGGATAAAATATACTTACGCCTGAGGCATCCTGTAGCTTCTGCAAGGCAGCCTTGAGGCTGATATTTTGAACAGACAGGGTTATTTTCGCATCGGTAACAGACTGGCCAGAGCTGCGACCCGAGGCAAGCACCTGTAAACTAATCATTAAAGCAGTGGCACAAAAAAAACTTAATCTCATGATAAAGAGCAGTTTACTTTTTAAATATCTATTGGGAAGGGTACAGAACATCCCCTTTGCAAAAGCAGTGTTTTTTTGCATTATTTGTGTAGTTTAAAAATGTTTAGAGAATATTTTTTTACCAACTCCTCATTGCTTACCAGGGCCGGAGGAGTTTTTTTTATTATCTGCCGGCTTCCAGCCGGTTAGATATTGGGTATCGCATTTTAATTGGGGTAAATTTTCAGCATAGTTAATTAGGGGTTAAGGGTTTATTATGAACAACCATTACCATCAATGGTAATTTTGTTGCCGTTAGTTAAGTAATTAGTTCCCATGGTTTGTGAAATAATCTGCAAAACCTGCTCAAGCGGTTCAGTGCCGGTAAACCGGCCAGTAATAAGGCAATTTTTAACCGCCGGGTTTTTAAATTCTATTTCAACGCCATATCGCCTGCTCAGCCGCTCCGCGAGCTGCCCATAAGGCATATCAGAAAATTGCATATCTGTGTTGGCCCATTCAACAAGGCCAATAGCCCGCACCACCTGGGGCGTCATGGATTTTACGGCAGGCGAGTATACCAGCTGCTGGTTAGGCGTTAAAATGCTTAGCTTGTGTAAGGCTTTGTCCATTACACTTACTTTGCCTCTTGTAACAGAAACGGCAACAGCTTTACCGGGTAAAGCCTTAATGTTAAATGAAGTACCCAACACGGTGGTAATTAAATTACCGGTATGCACTACAAACGGATGATCTTGCTGGTGCCTAACATCAAAATAAGCCTCGCCGCTGAGCTGTAATTCGCGAGTGTGGCCATTATAGGAATAACTTAAAGTACTGCCTTGCCGCAAAACCACTACGCTGCTATCCGGCAAATACACATACCTGTTCTCGTTAAGGTTTTGCGGAGCCGAAAAATGTACGGCGGCAACCTTACGGTTCACTGCTTTATTATTAAAAAAATAATAACCGCCGGTAAATAATATCAGGCCCATCGCCAAAGCCGCAACCACTTTACGGTATGGCTTGTTGCGCTGAGCAGGTATTTGGTTATGACGTATATGCTGATGTAATTTATTAAGCATCCGCTTTTTTACCTCAGCCTGTTCGTTTGGCAAACCATCGGGCCAGTAAACGTCCTGATCGTTTTGCTGCCTGTACCAGGTATTCAGTTTCTCCTGTTCGGCCTCGCTGGCCGTTTCGGAAAAAACTTTACTGATCAGGTCTTGTATTTCTTCTTTGTCCACTTAAAAAATTGGTGCTTTTAAATGACAGTGACATGAAACCCTGGTTTACCCTTAGTCTTCAATAAAAAAATGTAAAAAAATAAATGGAAGTACTTCGTGAAATACCGGCGGGAAGTAATGCTTATTTAAAAAGCCAATAAGGGAGTATAAGAGCGAGTAATAAACCGGCCTGACGCAAAGAGTATTTAATAAATTTAAGCGCTTTGGTAAGATGCGCTTCTACTGTTTTTTCGGCAACATTAAGTTCGCGGGCAATTTCACGGATATTCATGCCCTCATAACGGCTATACCTGAATACAAGGCGGCATTTTTCAGGCAATTGCTCCACTAAGCCATTAAGGTGGTCTTCTAAGAAACGGGCATATATTCGCTCATCATCAAAATCGCGTTCTCCATGCAACTGGTAAACTTCGTTTACCAGTTCCGCTTTACGTTTTTGGCGATAAAGCTCCCTGAACACGCTGTATTTTACCGCCGTTGCAAGATAATTGGGAAGAGAATTTATGGATAGGTTTTCGCGCCGATCCCACAGGTTAATAAATACCTGCTGTACCACTTCTTCGGCCGCGTTTTTGTCTTTTAAATGATTATAAGCAATGGCAAGCATTTTTTGCCAGTAGCGTTCGTAAATTTCGGTAATAGCATCCTCACTCCCATTCTTGAGGGATTTAATTAACTGCCATTCACTTAAATTTATTACCACTCTGCTTAATTACGCATGGGCAATATATAAATTTTCAACAGGTTTACAATATTTTAATACCAGGTATAGCTACAAATAATAAACCGTATTATTTAAAAAGAGCCTTTATTTTATTGAATATTTCGCTATTACTGTATACTCCACGAAAATCAAGTGAGTGCGGACCATAGGCAAATACCGGCACCGGGGTACCCGTGTGGTCATTGGTGCTAAAATCGCCCCACACATACCCTTTACTGATATCGCCATCCAGCAAAGTTAAACCTCCTGTTTCATGGTCGGCAGTAACAATTACCAGTGTTTCGCCATCTTCGTCGGCAAATTTGAGGGCGTTGCCTACAACACGGTCAAAATCGGCGTTTTCAGTGATCACCTGCTGAAGGTTATTGGCATGGCCGCCATGGTCTATCTGCGAACCTTCTACCATCATAAAAAAACCTTTGGGAGCGCCTTTAAAAGCTTTAGTTACTTTATTGAATGCCAGCGGCAAATAATCGCCCCTGCCCTGCATTTTTGGCCGGATTACACTATCATCCATCAGCGCCAATATTTTGGGTGCCGGGGTTGCTAAAAAATCATCAAAATTACGAATAACGGTGTAACCACGTTTTTTCATTTTGTCGATAGTGGTTTCGCCACCAACCGGCTGATTAAATTCTTTATAACCGGAACCCAGGAAAATATCAACCGGCGATGAGGTGATCTGCGCCGCGATAGCGCCCCAGTGGCTGCGTTCTTTATCATGCGCGTAAAATGCCGCGGGTGTAGCATCGGTAAGTTCGCAGGCTACGATATCAGCTGTTTTCTTGCCTGCCGCGGCACTGTAGTCGGCCAGTGATTTTAACGGCCGCCCCTCTGGGTCAACACCTACTGCCCTGTCATCTGTCTTTTGGCCCGAGGCAAAAGCAGTAGCCCCCGCCGCCGAATCGGTAATATAAGCATCGGCTGAATTGGTTACGGAGAAACCAATATTCAGCATTTTAAAGATGTTGAGCTGACCATGATTAGCCGTGTAAGTAGCGTATATCTGCGACAAACCCATCCCATCGCCGATGCATAAAATAATGTTCTTTACTTTTTTCACAGCGCCATCGGCCCGGTAAGTGGGCTGGTAAACCTGATAAGTAGCGGTCGATATATATTCGTCAGCAGGTTTTTTGTTCAGGAAATCGCCAAGCTCTTCAACCTTGTCTGTACCAATAACATCAACGCCCAAGCGTATCAATGCCAGCCAGCTGCTTTTGGTATCCGGCGTTTCCCAGAAACGGATCCTTTTACCTGCCTGGTGCACACTGTCTATACCAGCTTTCACCCTTGCAATTTCATCCCTGTTTAGTACACCTTTGCCATTCCACCGCACATACTTGCTGAACGGGTAGCTTACCTGGCCAACTTTAGCCCATTGAGCAGGAGTAAAACCATCCATATGGTCAACATCAAATAACATCCAGGCTGGGTAACCGGTCATTTCCGCGGGCTTAGGCACAGCCCCCGTCATGATGATGGAAAGCCTTCCCGGATGGCCCTCGTAATTCAGATATTGTTCAAGCGGGGCCAGTTCCTTTATCACCAGTGGCAATACAGCCGCTGCATTTTCTTTTATTTCTAAAAGCAGTGTTAAACGACGTTTGGTATCCTGCTGAAACTTTTGGGCTAATGGCTCAAGGTATAAAGCCTTCAACGTCCGTTTCAGATCTATTTCTTGTTTGGTATGCGCCACTATTAGTTGCCCGTCAACAGCAAAGCAGTCCGCCTCTATGGAACCGAACCCCTTTTCATAGGCACGGAAAAACGGTATGCTATTTTTATAATCGTTATGTGAGTGAGCATCAGCAACCGTATAGTTCCTGTTTTGGGCGTTACTATTAATGGCTGTGAGTAAGCCTAATGTAGTTAAAGTAAATAGTGTGATGATCTTATTCATATTAATGTAGCAACCCTATGTTATATAAGTAAATGCCCTGCCATTGGGCCGTTTAAAGAAAGGCCAAAATAAACTGGGCTGTGTTAAGTTAAATTTAAAAACAGATTAACCCTTTAGTATAAACGGGTATAAAAATAATGGTTAGGGCATTATCAGATGCAACCATAAAACAAGAAAGGCCGCTACGCGGCCCTTCTTGTTTATAAAGGTGTTGATTTTAAAGGCTGATCTCGTACTTAAAGCTGGTTTTGCGGCCATACACGTGGTATTGCTCCAACGGGCGGGGGCCACAACCGTTTGAGCCTGCACCTAAAGTTTTATGGCTGATCACCAGCACCGTATTACGGCTTTCAGGCAGATCGATCTTGTAAGCTACAGGTGCCATTTCTTCATCGGTATAAGGTAAGGCCGAAACCTGCATCAGGGAAGTATCTGCCTTAATATGCAATTTAAGACCATCTGAAGCAGTAAGATTAGCCCAGCGCACATCCTCATGGTTGCCGCATTCCATTGGCTTTTCATAAGGGGTCATTTGCTGCATTACCGTGCTGGTATAATGCCCTACATCAGAACCGCGCTTACGGTCGGCATAGTTTTCCATAGGCCCCCGGCCAAAGTAATCAAACCGGTTAAGTTTACGGTCTAAAAGTATACGTACGCCCATTCGCGCCAGCGCAAATGTGGAATCATTGGTATTGACCAAGTTATCCACTGTAATTTTACCGGCGGGGCTAATAGTATAAACCGCCTTATGGTCAACTTTAAAGTTTTGCCTTCCGTAACCAGTCATATCAGCCGTAAATTGGATGCTACCGTTGCTTTGCTTGCTATAATTGGCAGCATTTAACTTCCATTTTAAGCGTGTAAGGCCTTTCTTGTCCCAATTCTCATAAGCCCACATATCGTCTATCTGGTGCGGAGCACGCCACAGGTGCAGGTGGGGACCACCATTTTCTGTAAGCAGGTTATGGCCGTTCTCTTCTATACTGGTAAATGTACCCTGCGTTTTATCAAAAGTGATGGCAAAACCATTTCCTTTTACTGTTACCAGGTTACCGTTCTCTATAGTGGTCAGCATTCCCTTTGGCTCGGCTGTTTTGCGTATAGCCGTGTTGTTAGGCACTGCGAGTTGCTGTGCGGCAACCTCATAACCTTTCGGTGCCCAGTTTTGCTCAGTACCAAGATTTAATGCTACCCTGATGAAATATTCACTGCCGGCTTTTGCCTTAAAAGGGAACGTAATATGCACTACCTTTTCCTGACCCGGCGCTATAGCTCCCGGTGAAAATGAGCCTGTGGCTATTTTATCACCATTTTCGGTAAGTACCCATCTACCGGTAAATGCGTTTAGATTAGTAAACTGATACCTGTTCTTAATTAAGAAATCACCTTTTTGGGGATTTACAGCCGTTATAGTAACCCATTGGTAAGCATGTTTTAATTCGGGGTAATGAGGCTTTAAGCCACGGTCAGAAAATACCACACCTTTATGAATAAAATATTTATCATTAGGATATTCGCCAAAGCCGCCGCCATAAGCGGTAATAGGGTGTTTAGGGTCGCGATTATTATAAATACCCTGATCCTGCCACTCCCATATAGCGCCGCCCATTAAAGAGGGGTACTTATCAAACAGGTCGTTATACAGATCAACCGAGCCCATGGAGTTAAACATGGCATGGGCGTATTCGCACAAATAAAAAGGCTTGGTAAGCTTGTCATCTTTGGCATTACGTTCCACATCATCAATCTGTGTATACATTTCGCTGTCAATATCAGCCGGATTATTGTTACCAATGCCAAAACCTTGGTAATGCGTAGGCCGCGTGTTATCAATTACCCTGATCACATCAAGTATCGCTCTGAAATTTGAACCGCCAGAACCACACTCATTACCCAAAGACCATATCACCACCGATGCATGGTTTTTAAAATTCTCTACGTTTGCACGGTTGCGTTCAATCAAAGCGGCCTTTATCCGGGGTTCCTCATTAAATTCGTCCCATGCGCCATGGCTTTCCAAATTGGCTTCGGCTACCAAGTACAGGCCGTATTCGTCGCACAGCTCATACCAACGCGGGTCGTCAGAATAATGGCAGGTACGTACATGGTTGCAATTTGCCTGTTTGATCAGCAAGATATCTTTGATCATCTGCTCTTCTGTAATCGCATGGCCATCGTCCGGCCAGTTCTCGTGGCGATTCACTCCTTTCAGTTTCACGGGCACGCCGTTAACGGTAAATAAGCGGCCTTTTATCTCCACCTGCCTGAAACCTGTTTTTGATGAAATTTGCTCGACACTCTTCGCGCCTTCCTGAAGCGTAAGTACGGTGGTGTATAGCTTTGGTGTTTCCGCCGTCCATTTCTTCGGAGATCTCACGGGAATGTCCGCATTAATGATTAACTCTTCTCCCGGTTGAAGAGCGGATACTTCGCGCTCGGCTTTTACGCCTGTTAAGGGCGTGCTGCCATCATACAGATCAATATTCAATTTTCGTGCAGGTATTGCTGTTGATCCATAGTTTTTCACTTTGGCAGTCACATGCAATACCGCGTTATTATACTGAGGATCAAAAGTAGTCTTGATAAAATAATCGCGGATATGCTCCTTAGGCGAACTCCATAAAGTAACATTCCTGAAAATACCACTCAGCCTGAACATGTCCTGGTCTTCCAGATAACTGCCGGTGGTAAAGCGGTAAACTTCTACCGCTATCATATTATTTCCTGGCTTTACGTATTTGGTAATATCAAATTCGGCCGCGTTACGGCTGTTCACGCTATAACCAACCTTTTTGCCGTTCACCCACAAAAAGAAACCTGCATCCACCCCATCAAAGGTGACGAAGATCTGCCTGCCGTCCCAGTTCGCAGGTACTTCAAAGTTTCTGCGATAGCTGCCTACCGGGTTGCGTTCCTGGTATGCGGTAAAACTAACCGGCGGTGTACTCATCACCCGCGGAAAATTTTTTTGAAAAATATAGTTGTAATTACTGTAATAAGGTGTACCATATCCTTCTATCTGCCAGCAGGAAGGCACCCTGATTTCGCGCCATTGTGAAACATCATAATCGGCTTTGTAAAAGTTTACCGGGCGCTTCTGTGGCCAGTCGACCCAGTTAAACTTCCACATACCATTTAAACTACGCGCATAGGATGAGGCATGCCTGTTTGCAGCAAGCGCCTCTTTGAGCGATGCATAGGGCATCAAAGTAGCATGGTTAAGCTCTTTGTTGATGCCGATGCATTCAGGATCTTCTATTTCCTTAGGGACTGTTGCGGTATCTTTACCGGAGAAAAGATGAGAGATACCTGTTGATTGCGCCATCACACCAGTTGCACAAAATAGCATTGCGGCACCAATAAATAGCGATTTTAAATTTTTGATCATAGTACTTAGTTAGTAGCACCTATTTATGCCTGTTAGTTGCAGGCAAATTTAACATACTACTCCTATCGTATTTGTTGACACTGTGTGCATTTAAATTGCCCTTACGTACACCGGTAGTAACATTTTAGTTACTTTTTACTTTAGCAGCCTGCTAATACCTACGCACTACCCAATTGCCCACACTATCGCCCTGAACAAGGCCTTTCTCAATAGCATCGGCAAAGTGTATACCACCATAGAACCTTGATACGGCTGCTTCTTTAGCCGCTTGTTTAAACGAGCTGTAGCTACGTGGTGGTATGCCGTATGAAGCTTCGACATTATCAGTATAATGGAAATTATCGCCCAGGAAATGCGTTAGAATAACGGCTGATGTAGCTGATACTACCGAGTGCCCACTCAGGTATTCGGGGAATGGTGGTGTTTGCAGAAACGGTTTCCAACCGGCATCAATGTATTTCCTTACCGCGGTTTCGGGGCGTATGCGGTTAGTTTTAAATTTGTTATCCCAGCAGGAAATAAAGCCATCCATCAACCCTATAGAAACCAACGTGTGTACCTGTAAGGCTTTAGCAAAACCTGTTTTTTGCTTATTGCATGCAACAGAAGTTATACCCAGCCAGTGCGCGCCCGGCGATATTTTCTTTAACCCTACCATTAAATGCCCTGTAGTTTGCACGGCAAAGGGATTACAATCCCAAAAATTGGCAATGTTCTTTTCCTCGGCAGACAAATCACTGGCTCCCTTATGATAATTATCAAGCAAGAGCTTATAAAAAACCGATTTTTTATTGGTAGAGAAAGGTATAGGCAATGTACCAAAGAATTGCCCGGCAGAATCTAAAGTAAGCGGCCGTATAGTATTAAAGTATGGCTCAACAGGCGCCATGTAAGATGGCGGCGTAGGATCCCATGAGCCATCGGTATTAGCCGGTGTATAACGTTTGTAATTACTAATACGATTATACTTATCAGACTTTGCATAAGCCAGTATAGCTTTGCTTATGTACCCGGCATACTCGTCAGACTGGCGGGCTGCATCATCACCTAAACCTAAGTTTTTACAGGAGTCGATAAATCTTTTTTCCGCATCTTTTAAAAGGTAGCCCGACGGTTGCAGCGTTTCTGCTGTTTTGTACATGGCTAAAACTGCACTTACATCAGTGTTATAGCCTGTTATCAGCCGAGGCGCCTTAATTAAAGGATATTGGTTAAGCACGCCGGCCATAGGTTTTAAGCCGGTTTTATTTTGTGATAACACCTCATAACCTGACAGGCATGCATACGAATAAAACCGTGCTGCCAGTGGTGGGTTGGTAACATCATGTACCATCACAGCTGTAAACTGATGGATCACCCTTGCCACATCGCGCTCTGTTAAATTCAGATTTTGCTTGTTGCGGCAAGCACCTAACGCTACTATGCAGCATAGCAATAGTATAACTCGTTTCATTATTTTACTTGTTTGTAAGCGACAACACCTTTTCCGTTAACGCCGAAGAGTAACTCATTATTCAGCTCGATCACACTCCTGATATCGCCTTTTAAATTAAACCCAGAATGTACCTGATCTACATAGTTAAACCCACCTCTATCTGCTTCAAGTAAAACGCCGTAGTTCGCGTCGTATTTACCAAAGTGTATACGCTCCTTTGAGATATTTCCGCATAAAAGCACGCCCGGCTTATTATTCATATTAAAGGTGCTGATGGTATATACCGGCGAGTATTGCGCCTGTGCAGGAAGACTGATCTTACTTAAATACCCCTGCTTGTTACTCATAAAACAGCTTGTTTCGAGGCAATTTGCCGTTAAATGACCAGCACTCTTTAATTCGTCAGGAGTAAAAATATCATTGATGGTTACATCGGCATAGCTTTTATAATCGGGGTAACGCGCGCGCATTTTACTCAACTGGTCAAGCAGTTCATCGCGGGTTACACAAGGGTAACTTTTATGCTGTATGTAAAAACATAAAACAGGGTCAACAGAACCATTATCATCAAAATCCTTGTAATACATTTCGGCAGGCTCCTTATCAGATGCCTTGCATTGCGAATTGGTGCCCAGGTTACCCACAAACAAATCCGGGTGGCCATCATGGTTAAAGTCGGCCACGGTGAGCACATTCCACCAGCCGCGGTAATCCTTATCTAAATATTTGCTGGTTTGGTTAACCAGTTTGTTGCCGGTATTGATCAATACGGTAACCGGCATCCATTCGCCTACTACTACCAGATCGGGCTTGCCATCGGCGTTCATATCTGCAAAAGCGGCATCGGTTACCATTCCAATTTTGCCAAGGCCGGCATTATAAGTATTGGTTTGATCAATAAAGTGCCCCTTTGTATCATTAATAAGCACATAGCTCCTTGGTGTTTCAGGGTATCTGCCGGGTATAACGCGGCCGCCAACAAACAGGTCGGCATAGCCATCGCCGTTGATATCTGCCGCTTTAATGCAGCCTTTACTTACCAGCATACGGGGCAATGCGTTAGCCGCTAATGTGAGGTGCCCTTTGCCATCGTTCAGATACAAACGGTCCTGTAGCTTAGGGTCATCCGGAGCAAGGTCTCCATACCCACCGGTGGCCACATACAGGTCTGGTTTACCGTCTTTATTGGCATCAAAAAATATAGCGGAAGCATCTGTAAGTCCTTTAGTATCCTTAAAAGCAGCTTGTGGTGATAACTTAAACTGGTGGTTAGCCTGTTGTAAATACAACGTACCTTCCGTGCCATGATCGGCGCCAATATACAGGTCTTCGAGGCCGTCACCATTGATATCAGCCTTTGCCATACAAGGCCCCGAAAAGGAGAGCGGATTAACCAGCAACGGCTGCCTTTTATAATCGTTTACATCCGCACCAACGTAATTCAACTTTACAGGCGACTCTGCCGGCTTAAACAAAGGTTGCACAGTGTTTGAAGGCTGAACAGACTGACCAGCGTTTTTTTCCTCAAAAACAACTTGGCCGTTCGCCTTTACATTTTTCAATACCTGCACCCCACCGCGTTGCCATATCACTTTTACAGAATCAATAGTACCCGCTTTCCCTACACCAAAATTCAATATCGGCGAAACGCTGGATTGGTAGCCCCTTGCAGGCATCTGCTCCTGGTACTGGTGGTTAGGCCCGCAATAAATAAAAACCTTTGCACCTATGCCCTGTGTATTTTTGCCTGCCCCTTTTAAATTTACTTTTATGTAATGATTATTGCTTATCCCTGAGCTTTGGTTGTGGTATATAAACGCAGGTTTGTTGATGTTGTTCACCACCATATCCAGGTAGCCATCATTATCCAGATCGGCAAAGGCGGCGCCATTACTGTTTGAGGGTTGCGAAATACCCCATGAGGCACTCACATTGCTAAAGCTGCTCCCGTTATTATTCTTAAAGAAATAACTTTTTATGTCTGATACCGGTATCTGTTTTACCAGGTTAAGCAGATCTTCCCGCACCACCTTACGGTTCATCAACTGATCTCCTGCAAATTTCAGGAAATCCATATTGGTGTAGTCGCGGGTGTAGCCGTTGGTAACAAACAGGTCTTTCCAGCCATCATTATCGTAGTCGGCAAAAAGCGGCGACCAACTCCAGTCGGTATTAGAGATGCCTAATTGCTGCCCGATCTCGCTAAAAGTGCCGTTACCATTGTTCAGTTGCAGCATATTACGCATATACTGGTAGTAAAACCCCGACCGGATATTCAGGTCAAACGCCTCGTAGTTATCAGCGCCGAACAACAGTTTCTGGCGATGATTATCTTCGGGCAGCATATCCAGCGTGTAGATATCAGGTAAGAGGTCGTTATTGATATCCGCGATATCATTCCCCATAGAGTAAAAAGAGGTATGCCCTATTTGCTGTGGTAGCTCATCTTTAAATTTTCCGTTCCCTTTGTTTATATACAAACGGTCGGGCACGTTGTAATCATTAGAAATATAGATATCAGGTAAACCATCACCGTTAATGTCTGAAATACCTGCGGCTAAACCATAGGATAGTGTGGTATTGATAATGCCCGATCCTTTGGTAACGTCAGTAAAATGGTCGTTATCGTTTTTAAGTAAGCGTATGCCTGATGCCGCATCCTCCTTTGCCATCAAGCCTGCAACGGTAGTCATATCCGCTACGTTTAGCCTTTCGGGGTTATGGTTAACCATCAGCAGGTCCAGGTCGCCATCGCGGTCATAGTCAAAAAAGTAGGCTTGGGTAGCGTATGAGGGGGCGTTAAGGCCATAATCGGCGGCCATATCTTTAAAATGCGGAACACCCTGCGCGTCATTCCCCTGGTTAATGAACAGCTGAGGCACTCGCTTTTCGGCACGTACGTGGCCGGAGTAACTCAAAAATATATCCAGTTTACCATCCCCGTTAATATCTACCAGTGTCACCCCTGTTTTCCAGGGGCCCGTGCGGCCACCTGCATCGGTCGTGGCAGTAACATCCGCAAAACGCATATCCCCTTTATTCAAATACAGCTTATTATCAGCCATATTAGCCGAGAAATAAATATCTTCCATACCATCCCCGTTCAAATCGCCAACGGCAACGCCCCCGCCATTATAAAAATACTGGTACAACAGCACATTGGTATTTAGCCCTTCGGTTAAGGTATCCGAAAAGCTGATGCCCGTACGCGCGGTATCAAGTAATTTAAACATGCTGTTATCCGGGGTGCTATCCGGAGATGAGTGCCCGCAACTAAAAAACAGCAGAAGCGCAGCTGCCGTAACCGACAGCGAAAAGGCACTTTTGAAGGGTAAGTTCATACTAAAAAGGGGACGCGTAAATTATTTGCTCATATTTAATAAAAAAGCACGATCCCGACAAATGCCGGGACCGCGCAACCAATTAATAAAACTCAAATCAAAATCAATATCCCGGGTTTTGTTTAAGCTTCTTGTTCTGCTCTATAACTCCTTGCGGTATAGGCAGCCAGTTCATATACTCTGAGAACGAGTTCTTAAAGATCTGAACCGGAGTATAAATCAATTTTTTAGTACTTGGGTCAATAGTGATCTGCATACCATATTCAGGCGAGGTTAACACAGCCGGGCCTTTGGTAGTAATATCCCAGCGGCGTATATCATACCAGCGCTTGTCTTCAAACGCGAATTCGATACGGCGCTCACGACGGATGATCGTACGCATATCTGCCTGTGAAAGACCTGCCGGAAGAGCAGGTAATGACACCCTCGCTCTTACCTTATTTACCGCGGTATATACTGATTGATCAGGACCAACGGCTTCGTTCTGTGCCTCGGCATAGCTTAACAATACTTCGGCATAACGATAGAATATGTAGTTGGAAGTACCCGGTGAAATGCCTAAACTGGTTTGGCCTTTGATAGATTCATCAAGCGTTTTTTTGGCATTATAGCCGGTATTGGAAATGTCGCTTGAAGAGCCAAGGTCGATCTGGTTGTTACCACCTGTGCGCGACAACCAGGTATCGCCCTGCCAGATTGAACCATCATATACAATAGACTGGTAGAAACGTTTTTCCCTGCCTACATATGGGTTTTGCGGGTCGTAACCTGATGTTGGATCACTAATAGGCTTACCATTATCCATCTCGTAATCATCAACCAGGTTTTGAGTTGGCGCCAGGTTGCCCCATGCCTGCTGCACACCGTTCACAATTACCGGGCCCAGTGTTCCTTCACGATTGTGGCCTTTATTTGGCACTGCGTAACCGCGCGCGAATATGGTTTCAGAATTCCAGTTATTTGACGATAAAAACTGCGCACCGTAATCAGGGAATAATGAATATGTATTAGCATTCATAACCTGCAAATTGGTAGCAGCGGCTTTAGCCCACCTGCCGGCATCATTGCTTGGGTTTGATAACGGACTGGCTGCGAAAAGTTCTACCCAACCTTTAAGCGTTAATGCCGCACCTTTGGTAGCACGACCCGACTGCGAAGCTTGAGCAGGTAAAACCGCTGCCGCGGCATCACAATCCGCCTCAATAAAGGCAAGAGTTTGGTCGGCAGTGCTGCGCTCCACAAAAATATCGGTACCATCTGCATTATTTAATGGTGCAGTGATCAATGGAAGGCCACCGTAATTAGTGTACAGGATAGAGTAAAAGAACGCTCTCAGGAAAGTAACCTCCGCCACACGCTGGTTATACCAATCGGCAGAAAAATTAGCCTTGTTTTTTGCAGCCTGCTGCAGAAAAACGTTGCATTTACGGATGTTACCATATTGAGTTGTCCAGTTGAATGAACCCGCAGGGCCTCCCGGAACATTTGATGGGTTAATACCATTGGCCCTTACGGTGGTTTGGCCGGTCATCCAGGCGGCGCCGGGGAAATCGTTATCTGTATACTGATCTAATACCTGGTACTCGTTGTTCATATCAGGCAATTGGTTGTAGATATCATTTACAAACAGGTCGGCGTTTGATTCGGAACTAAAGGTTGTGGCATCAGTAAGCGAACCTTTCGGCGGTACATCCAAAAAATTATCCTTTTTACATGCCGACGTACTCCATATCAGCACAAGAAAAAGAGGAATATAAAGTCTATTTAGATATTTATTTTTCATGTCGTTATCAATTAAAATGTTGCGTTTACACCAAAAGAAAATACCCTTTGCTGGAAATAATTCTGGTTATTACCACCCTGTTCCGGATCAAAGGTTTCTTTGATATGAGGCGTCCAGGTGAAAACATTTTGGCCGGCAGCGTAAACACGCAATGATTTAATGGTACGACCTAACAATTTGTTGGAGAAGGTATAACCAACTTCAAAACTTCTCAAACGCAGGTAGCTGGTATTGCGCAGCCACCAGCTGGATGTTTGCGTATTGTTGGGTGTAGGTGTACCGGTAAGCCTTGGATACAGTGCATTTGTATTGCTTGGTGTCCAGTGGTCTTTATAAGCAAGCTCAGTAGCTGAACCGGAAGCCTGGAATGGCCAAACAAAGTAGTTATTAAAGAAGATACTGCTTTTACCCGATCCCTGGAATAACAGATCCAGATCAAAGTTCTTGTAAGTAAGGCGTGGCTCTATACCGTAAATAATTTGTGGTGTGCTTGGCGGGCCAAGGTCGGTAATATCATTAGCGTCAATTTTACCATCACCATTTAAATCGGCATACTGCAGATCGCCCGGCCTAACCGTACCAAAGCTTGGTACCGGTATACCTTGTTTTAATACCGGCGAAGCAGCGTTAGGATCTACGAAATCATTAGGCGTAAAATAACCAAGGGCTTTTAAGCCAAATTGCTCGCCGAGCGGCCTTCCTGTTTGGCGTCTGTTGGGGTTATTAAACGTGGCACTGTTCTCATAAACTTGTAACAGTTTATTTTTAGCATAAGTGAAAGTTCCCTTAACATCCAGGCGGAGGTCGTTACTAAATTGCTTAAAGGTGGTTAAGGTAAGGTCTATACCTTTATTCTGCATAATACCACCATTCACCAAGCCTACCCCAATGCCATATTCTGCCGGTAATGAGTTACCAACACCAACCAGCATGTTAGAGCGTTTTTCATAGAAATAATCCGCTTCAATTCCTAAAGCGCCTTTCCATAAAGTAGCCTCGAAACCTACATCTGTTTTGTTTGCTTTTTCCCAGGTAATATTAGGGTTACCCTGTAAAGCCTCATAAATACCCTGGGTAGTGGTGCCACCTAAAACAGCCGAATTACCGTACGCGTTATAAGGGCTCAGGTATTGGTAAGTTTGGATGCTTCCGCCAACACTTGGATATGCACCTGACTGGCCCCATGACGCGCGCAGTTTAAGGTTGTCAATCCAGTTGATGCTCTTCATGAATTTTTCTTCTGATAGCCTCCAACCTGCTGAAAACGCCGGGAAAAACCCAAAACGGTTACCGGGGCCAAACAGGTAGCTACCATCATAACGGCCCGCCGCTTCAAAAAGATAACGGTTATCATAAGCGTACCCTACACGGTATACATAACCTATTTGCTTTTGGCCGCTCGAAAAACCTCCATTTGTAGCGTCAGATGGTGCCGGACCACCGTAATTTAACTCATCAATATTCAGGTTGTAATTAATACGTTGTGCGCTAAATGTTTGATAGTTAATGTTACGATACTCAACTACCGCTAAACCGGTGATGGCGTTTTTACCGAAGTTTTTGGCATAGTTAAGCTGGCCTTGATAAGTTAAGCTGATGTTTTGTGCATAGGCTTCGTAAAAACTTGCCTTAGAGTTACCCTGTATACCCGGAGTGAATGTATATGGTGGTGTATTACCTGTACGGGTCCAGAAAGGTACCGGGGTGCTATACCTGCGTGTAAAAGAAGTATTGTTGCCAAATAAAGGGTCGGGGCCGCTATCATAACTGACAGTACCCTTAACACTTAAACCATCTATCGGTAATTTTTGGTCGATATACAACTGGGTATATAATACCGTATTATGATTGGTTTGGTAGCCACTGTGATAAATTTCGCCTATAAGTGACTGACCAATATAGCCAGACCATAAGCCATTACTGTAATAGATTGGTGTGGTTGGCGCCTGGCGCATAGCCTGGTCAATTATAGTACCCGCACCAAATGACGGGAAATGCTGATCCTCAACAGAACTGTTTACCGACAGGCCAACATTGGTAGTTGAAGTAGCTTTAGCCGTAACGTTTAAGGCACCATTATATTTATTCAGGTAAGTTGGGTCCCACATACCGGCCTGGTGCGTATACGCGATAGATGCAAAATACTTCACATCATCATTACCACCTGATAGCGTGATATTATGGTTGGTAATCGGCCTATTGGGCTTGATGATATCTTTCAGCGGGTGGCCGTCAGAGTATCTGTCCGGATCTGAATGGTCTTTGTATTTCTGCAGCTCCGCATCTGTCGCAAAAGGTACATAAGCAATGCCTTGGTCATGCGCATCATTAGCATTAGCCTCGTTACGCATTAAAGCGTATTCATATGAATTTACAAAATCAGGTACTTTAGTTGGGTTTTGAAAACCATAGTAACCATTATAGGTAAGCGTAGGCTTGCCCTGTTTACCTTGCTTGGTTGTAATTAAAATTACACCGTTAGCACCGGCCACACCATAAGGCGCAACGGCCGCGGCATCTTTCAGGATACTGATATTGGCGATAGAGTTAGGGTCGATACGGCTGAAATCGCGCGGTACACCATCAACAATAGTTAAAGGCGCGCTACGGCCAATAGAACTGGTACCCCTGATCTGAATATTGGACCCATCATAACCCGGCTCACCGCTACCCTGGGTAATAATAAGGCCCGAAGCACGGCCCACCAGGCTGTTGGTTACGTTTACTACCGGCTTTTGTGTAATTTCCTGGGTATTAATGGTTGATACCGATGCCGTTGTTGAGGTTTTTTTCTGGGTACCGTAACCTACCACAACCACCTCGTTGAGGTTTTTTGATACCGATGGCTGCAGCTTAACGTCAATATAATTTTTGCCGCTTACAGCAATTTCAATAGGGTCATACCCTAAGTAAGAAAACTGCAATACGTCGTTCTCTTCAACATTGATACTGAAATTACCATTAGCGTCTGTAACGGTACCTGCACCCGATCCTTTTATTTTAACCGTAACACCGGGTAATGTTTGGCCATTAGCGGCATCTTTAATATTACCCTTGATAGGGCGTGCCGCCAGATTATTAACGGCAAAGGCATGAGCGCCTGTACCGGCAGCAAAGGAAGGCTGCACGGTGTGCGCGAAAAGGCCTATCGCGACAGCGCTTAGGTACAATTTGGGCCTTTTTAAAAAATGATCTTTTCTGAGTAAAGTCTTCTTCATAGCGGAGGTTTAATTGAACTGGTAATTAATTAGGAGCTTACAAGTATAGAATGCCCACTTTTTTTCTTCATAGAATGGTAAAGTAACTGGTTAATAATTATGGTTATTTAGTGTTTAGTATGCTATGGCACAAGCTACGAGGGCTTATCCGGCACAGCATATCTTTGGTTTAAAAGTTTACGATTGGTTTATACAAATAAGCCGCTTAACAAGGGATTTATGTTTGCCATAACATTCATTTTTTTTGACAAAATGTACTTTTGACAGTTTTTTTATTCACGTACACGTAATAAGGTTTGGATGAATGCGACAGAGTTATATATTTGGAAAAGATGTATTAAATTGATAGAAAAGATACCATTGCTACGTATTTGCAGGGAATAATACTGGCTTTAACTTAAAAATCGCTGTTGGGCTTTTTTGACCTATTGTTCATATGCAATTAAACAAAGCTGATTGCGCTTAATACGTAATGTCAAATTCGTCGCTACATCACATAACCAATTGTAAACTATTTCAGCGGCCTGAAACAACCGTGCTGAAGCTTCATGACTGTTAAAAATTATCGTATAAAAACATATCGGTACTTATTGGCCTTCGCCATAGTGTATATTGGCATACTACCGTTAAGGGTTTTCGCCCAACCGGAAAACTATCCATACCGGATAAAATATCTTACGGTTGACGAAGGTTTATCACACGTTGATGCCAATGACATTACCCAGGATAATAAAGGCTTTATATGGGTAGCAACTTATTTTGGGCTTGACCGGTTCGACGGCAATTCCATCAAACGATTTTATAACAGTAACGACCCGCTAAAAAATGCTTACAGAAATCGCATAACCTCTGTATATGCTGATAACAATGACGATATATGGCTGGGCACCGAAGGCGGCCTGCAACGTTTTGAGGTTAGAACAGAACGTTACATAGATTACCATTGTGATAATCAGTTACTCAACGATTTTAAAAAGATATATAAACCTTCGGCAAACAGGATCTATGTACAGGGTACTAATCAAATACGATTATTTGAAATAAAGGGCACCAAGCTTACAGAACTAAAACTGCCGCTGCATAACAGTATTAACGTTGCCGATTTTGCTGTTGCCGCTAACGGAAATCTGTTACTGGCTACCAACAAAGGCGTTTGGGAGATCGATCATAAAGAGCGGATAAGGCAGGTACAAATTAATGGCCTTGACGATAAGGCCGTAAATCACTTATCCATAAATGAATACAACGAATTGATGCTGGTAATTGATGATAAATTTGTGCTGGCATCACCCGGCAACTCGCATCAAAATGTAAATTCTGTTTACACTATAGGTAAAACCTACACATCGCCCTATCGTCACAAAATAAAGAGCGTAATAAGTGATGGCAAGTGCGATTACTGGATAAATGAAAGCAGCAGGCTTATACATCTGGATAAAAACTTACAACTCAAGCAGGAGATCAGCAATAAAAGCCCGCAGCAAACCCTTAACTCACACTCGCTGATAAAGATATTTATTGATCGCTCACAATGCATGTGGATATGTATGTTTGGCGGCGGAGTTAACTATTTCGACCTTAATGAAAAACCATTTTATACTTTGCAGCACCTTCCCGGGGAAAAAAACTCATTATCCGGAAGTTATATACGGTCTGTTTTGGCTATGGGCGATGAGCTTTGGATAGGTACTTATGAAAACGGTTTAAACCTATACAATTTAAAAACGCGTAGGTTTAGCTATTACAATAGCTACAACACTCCGGTAAAATTAAAAAATGATGTTGTAAACGCGCTCACACCAGACCGCAGTGGCAACTTATGGATTGGTACCGATGCAGGAATAGATATTCTGGATGCGGCAAGGCAAGCTGTTATCAGGCCAACTGGTTCACAAAATTTCCCGTCTTACTCTATTGAAAGCCTAGCTACCGATTATTTCGGTAATATATGGTTTGGTAACCACACCAACAAGTGCGGAGTAATATACCGTGACGATGACGGTACTTTTAAAGTAAAATATTATGGTCAGGGCTTATTTATATTAGCTGAAACCAATCGCCCCTATATAATGATATCCAGTACACATGGTTTAAGACGATTGATTGTAGATAAGTATGGCAATACAACCGCTAAACACACCTTTACGGCAACTAACAGTCCTAATAGCCTCAGTTCAGATTATACTTATCCTATTGTTAAACAAACTGATAGCGTTTATTGGATAGGCACCATTGGCGGCGGCCTCAATCGCCTAATTATTAAGGGAAACACTTATTCTATTACCCAGTTTTCGCGCTACAATATGTTTAAAGATGTGGAGAGCATGGAGCTGGATAATAAAGGTAATATATGGATGGGTGGCAACGGCCTGGAACGCTTCAACCCTGTTAGCAAAACCCTTATCCGCTACGATAAAAACGATGGTTTGCAGGGCAACAGCTTTAAAGTTGGCGCCTCTTACAAAGGCAGCGACGGGCGGCTATACTTTGGCGGACTAAACGGCCTTAATTACTTTTACCCTGATCAGATACATGAAAATACCATACCTGCCATACCACGTATTACCGATATCATTATTAACAACCAGCATCCGGCTATCGGGCATGATAAAAGCGGTGATAATAACATAAGTCAGTCGATTACCTATAGTAACAAGCTAAAGATCAATTACCTGCAAAACAATTTTGTCATATACTTCTCGGCCATGCACTTTGCCAACCCGTCGAAATGTAAATACCGTTACAAATTGTTAGGCTTCGATAACGACTGGCGTTACACTGACGGAAAAAACCCAAGTGCATCATATAATAATATTGACTACGCCGATTATACCTTTATAGTTGAAGCATCCAACCATGATGGTATATGGAGTCACCAGACTGCTGCCTTAAACATAACAGTTACCCCACCCTGGTGGAAATCGTGGCCGGCCAAATTATTTTACGCCCTACTGCTTCTTTCTGGGCTTGCCGGTATTTATCTGTACCAGGCAAGATGGTATAAACTTAAACGCGATATCGAAGTTGGCCGTGTAAACGAAAAAAAGCGCGAAGAAATACATCGCCAGAGAGAAGAATTACATCAACAGCAACTGGTTTTCTTTACCAATATCTCACATGAGTTCCGCACTCCTTTAACGCTTATTGTTGGGCCGTTGGAGCACCTGATACATGAAAACAAGGATGTTCATCTGAACAGTTCATATCAGCTCATCTTACGCAACGCAAGGCGCCTGATGAACTTGATCACTGAACTAATGAACTTTAAGAAAGTGGCCGATAGCGTAATTAAACTACAGGTACAACAATTGGATATATACCGGTTTTGCACGGGCTTATTTACTGATTTTGAAAACATAGCGCTTAGCAAGGATATTAAATATCGCCTTATTAACCATGCAGGCGATAACTACAAGGGTTGGTTTGATGTGCAGGTACTTGAGAAAATAGTATTTAACCTGCTTAATAACGCTTTTAAATACACCGATAATAATGGCGAGGTTAAACTTGAACTTTTTACCGATCTTGAAAATTTCAAACCATCTTTTCGCAGTGGTTTTAAACTCCTGCATGACCGGCGCGCAGAAAATTATTTTTATATACGAGTTGCAGATACCGGCATAGGGATCTCGCCCGAATCTATAGGGAACATTTTTGAAAGATACTACCGCATAAGCAGCAATCATATAGGCTCTGGGGTGGGTTTGGCACTGGTGAAAAGCCTTACACAGTTACATAAGGGAGATATTTATGTTTACAGCGAACGTATGGCCGGTACTGAAATTATTATTGGTATACCTGTAAGCGAGCATGATTATACTATCGGCGAAAAAATTGCTTACAACACCGAAGTAAGAAACCGCCTGGAGCCCATTGATAAAGCCATAGTAACTACCGCGGAACATCACATTCAGCAACCAGAATTGATACCTGAAGCGGACAAGAGAATACTGATTGTTGAAGATAACATTGAGTTACGGAGGTTTTTAAAGCAGGTTTTTGACAAATACTACCAGGTAATTGAGGCGGAAGATGGTGAAAAGGGTTTAAAACTGGCCATTGAAAACACACCGGATATTATTATAAGCGATGTGATGATGCCGAAAATGAATGGGATTGAGCTTTGTAAACTGATAAAGGAAAAATTTGAAACAAGGCATATCCCCTTCATTATCCTATCAGCTAACAACGCTATGGACTCGAGAATTGAAGGTGTGGAATACGGTGCCGATTATTATTTTGCCAAACCGCTAAGCGTTGACCTTTTGCTACTCACCATCAGAAATATATTCGCGCAAAGGGAAATAGTTAAACAACGATTCTTAAACAATTACCTCTCCAGCGCAACAGATCTGGTAAAATCTGAAGTAGATAAAGAGTTTTTTGAAAAATTAATAGAAGTAATTGAAAAAGACATCCAGCGTTTAGATCTGGACGTTGACTACCTGTGCCGTAATTTGTTTGTTAGCCGCACCAAGCTTTATCAAAAAATTAAAAGCATATCCGGGCAATCCGTAGGTGAATTTATAAGAACTATACGGCTTAAGAAATCTATAGAGATCATGACACATGAAAACGTGTCTATGAATGAAGTGGCCGATCGTATTGGCATGCAAAGCAGCTCAAATTTTTCGCGGGCCTTTAAAAAAGAATATGGCAAATCGCCATTGCAGTTTATGCAGGCGCTGCGTAAGAACGAAAGTGCAAGCCACTAACTCAGCAAATTATTGATAAGCGACAGCTTTCTTATAAAAACAAAAGCAGCCCAATAATATGGGCTGCTTTTGTTTTTTATGGGCTATTTAACCGCTTATTTAAATATCTCTATTAATTTAAAGTTCTTGGTAAACTTAAATTCATAAGTTTTATCGGCATTGGCGCTTATGCTGTCTATCTCCTTACCATCGGCTACAACTTTAGATGGCACAAACGGTAGTCCATTTATCTTAAAATGATAACCCTCATATCTCGGGGTATACAGGCCTTCCATACTTTGCTTGATAGTAAGCTTGTCGGCATCGCCTTTTACTACAAACTTCTTCTCGAGATAAATATCCTGCTCATAGGCAAACGTTTCGCCATAGTCCTCAAACAGGAAAGAATTAACCTCGTAGTCGCTATAGTAAATGTTCAGTTTTACTTCTTCAATTTCCTTTTCGCCGGTGTATTGCATCACCGGATATTCAGGTATTACCGAGCCGGCTTTTACAAATATGGGTAACAGATCTAATGGTGTTGGTACAGCTATCTCTTGTCCCCCTTCGATAGCTTCCAGCGTCCAGAAATCATACCAGGTACCTTTAGGCAAATATACCTTACGACTTTTTTGCCCTGGCTCCAATACCGGGCAAACCAGTATTTTATCACCAAAGGTAAATTCATCCTGCCTGAAATGGTTGGATAATACCTCCTGCTCATGCATCAATACAGGCCTTAATATAGGGAACCCATAGCGGTGATGCTCCCAAAAACTGGAATACAAATATGGGATAAGCCTGTAACGCAGCTCAATAAATTTACGGTTGATAGAAGTAAATGGTTCGCCAAAGCTCCATGGCTCGCGCTCCTTGGTA
Source organism: Mucilaginibacter sp. MD40 (assembly GCF_002288635.1). Lineage (GTDB taxonomy): Bacteria > Bacteroidota > Bacteroidia > Sphingobacteriales > Sphingobacteriaceae > Mucilaginibacter. The sequence goes on from NZ_NRSW01000001.1 coordinate 3,482,691, forward strand.
TCACCTGCTGAGTGTGCGCGCATAAACGGCGAGAACGTTCCCATCTGTATCCAGCGGGTAAACAGCTCACCATCCGGTTCGCCACTAAAACCGCCAATGTCCGTACCGCAGAAAGAAATACCTGAAACTGATAAGCGCTGTAACTGAATATTACCCAGTTTCAGGTGCTCCCATGATGCTACGTTATCGCCCGTCCAAACAGATGAATAACGCTGCACGCCTGCATAACCTGCGCGGGTAATGGTGAACGGCCGCTTGTTTTTCATTTGCTTACGTAAGCCCTCATAAGTGGCGCGCACCATTTGCATGCCATAAACGTTATGTGCCTTACGGTGAGAACCACGGTAACCATCGTACTGGTGGCGAACATCATCCGGGAAGGTACCCGAGCCGAAAACAGCAGGCTCGTTCATGTCATTCCATACACCTGCAACCCCTGTTTCGACCAGACCTTCAAACAGGTCGCCCCACCAGGCGCGAACTTCCGGGTTGGTAAAATCAGGGAACTGGCAGCGGCCCGGCCATACGTGGCCTTCCATAAAGTAATCGTCGCAGCGGCGGCAGAAGTATTTCTTCTCTTTGCCTTCCTTAAACACCCAATAATTATCATCCACACGAATACCCGGGTCAATAATCACGACAGTTTTAAAGCCGTTCTCGGCCAGGTCGGCAATCATCTTCTTAGGGTTAGGGAAATATTTAGGGCTCCAGGTAAAGCAACGGTAGCCATCCATATAGTCAATGTCCAGGTAAATACCATCGCACGGAATACGATTTTTCCTGAAACCATTGGCGATCACCCTTACCTTGTTTTCGGGATAGTAGCTCCAGCGGCACTGGTGGTAGCCCAGTGCCCAAAGCGGCGGCATGGGATGCGTACCGGTAAGCAGGTGGTAGTTTTTCACCACATCCATCATATGCGGACCATGAATGTAGTAGTATTGCAATTCGCCGCCATCCGCCCAGAAACTGGTTTTGGTACGATCTTCGGCACCAAAATCAAAATGGGCTTTAAAGGTATTATCAAAGAAAATACCATGGGCTATACCATCATTTAAACTGATGTAGAAAGGGATAGCACGGTAAAGGGGATCCTGGTTAAAACCGAAAGAATAAGCGTCGGTATTCCAGTTCTTTAACCGTTTCCCGCGTAGATTAAATTCGGTCGCTTTATCGCCCAGGCCAAAAAAGCTTTCCTGCTCCTGACAGGTTTTAGTACAATAAACATAATAACCGCCAAACTGGGTATTCTCTTCCCAGTGCATAGATACCGCATCGGCATCTGTTACATGATGGTTTTTATCTGAAAAAGAGATAAAGAAATCGGCCTTACGGATGTGGCAGTTGATCTCGGGTGTGGAAACCCTGTATTCCTTTTCATTTTCGAGTAGTTTAAACTCCACCGCTTTCTGGGGTAGCCGAGGTACCGCGTATGAAAACTCCTCCAGGAAAACACTATGCGGGGCCAGGCGCACACGGATGATCTCGTTGGTAACCACCACGATCTCTACTTTAGCGTCGCCATCGCTAAAAAATATTCTATTACCCATTGTTTCGGCTTTATTGGGTGTGCCGAGATATTTTTTTACAATGGGTTTAATACTCTCTGCCGGATTGTTGAGGTGATGAAACTCTTCCTCATCAATCGCAATTTCTTCCACCTGCAGTAACTTGGCCGTTATCAGTTCAGGATTTGGGTCAGGTACATTTTCTGCCATATTCTTTCAAAATAATCAATAAATTTCGCTACGCTCTACACCGGCGAAACTTGATACCACGATCAGCTAATTAATTGGTAACAGCTAATAAACGATAAATAATTGAAACTTCATGCTATAATTGCGCCAAACGACAGCAATGTGTAAAGATTTACGATTTTAATAACAGTCCGTGCATAGCGTTGACAGTAACCGAAATACCCGCATTAATATCATGTGTATAAAACACACTATCCGTTAACATATCCGTAAAAGTTACTGCGCCATTCATTTCCCATTTTTGCAACAGATCTGCAGGGAGTTGTATGGTAACATGGCGTTCCTCGTTGTTAAAGTTGACTGCAACCACCACTTTTTCGTGGGCAGTGTAGCGTGCATAGATATATAACTTGGTATCAAAACCCGGCTGGCGCTCATTAGCGATCATCAGTTCATAAAACTCACCATTACTCAGAGCATCGCTTTGGGCGGTTACGTTTAGCAGCTTGATATAAAACTCCCGTAATTGCTGTTGATTGGCTAATAGCCCGGCACCATCATAAGTGCCATTATTCACCCACTTTTGCAGTTCGGGTAAGCTCCAATAATCAAATATAGTGGTGCGGCCGTCATCGCCGCTAAAACCCTGCGCGCCAAGTGCAGGTTCGCCTACCTCCTGCCCTGCATAGATCATTACCGGCCCTTTGTTCAATGTAGCGCTAACGATCATCCCGGGAATAGCCAGCATGGCATCGCCTGCGAAAAAGCGACTGGCAATGCGTTGTTCGTCGTGGTTTTCCATAAAGCGGAGCATATGCTCATCAATACCTTGAGTCTGGTGGTTCCAAACCGCGTTGATCTCCCAGGTATTGGCACCGTAATCATCACGGGTTAACCGACGGATGGCATCATACAGGCCAACCTTATCATATAAGTAGTCAAAGCCGCCGTTATGAATGTAGTTGCCATACTGGTTCTTATCATAAGCTTCGCCAATAAATATCATGCCCGGATAAGCCTGTTTCATTTGCGGCGTAAGCCAGGCCCAAAATTCAACCGGCACCATCTCTATCATATCACAGCGAAAACCATCCACACCCATATCGGCCCAGTAGCTTAGAATATGCTTCATTTTTTGCCACAAGGGCGGTGGTTCACTAAGATCATTCTTTTGCCCGTCCGGGCGATATACACCATAATTGAGTTTTATAGTCTCGAACCAATCATTTATGGATGGTGCTGCGCTGAACACATCATTTCCGGTAGCTTTGGCGGGGTACTCGTCAAACTTACCATCTTTTAGTGGCGATGTAAACCCATCGCCCCCGGGATTATAACCCTGAGGTACCTGAAAATGCTGGCCGGGGATATAGTAAAAATCGTTTACAGGACTGTAAGCAACCGATGTATCATCATCCGCTCCAATATCGCGCACGCCATCAGGCTTCACATCAGAGCCGTAAGTACGGGCTACGTGGTTGGGCACAAAATCAATGATCACCTTCATGCCGGCCTTATGGGTACGCCCCACCAGTTCCTTAAATTCGGATATGCGGAACTCCGGATCTACCGCGAGGTCAGTAGCTATATCATAATAATCTTTAATAGCATATGGCGATCCGGCACGCCCTTTCACCACATCAGGGTCGTCCGGCTTTATGCCTATTGCAGAATGATCCGTCATGGTGGCATGTTCAATAACGCCGGTATACCATATATGGGTATAGCCCATAGCCTTTATTGCGGCCAGGGCTTTACCATTAATATCCTTTAGCTTGCCAACGCCATTTTCCTCAACCGAACCATAAAATTTATTGTTGGTATTACGGTTACCGAACAAGCGAGGCAGCAGCTGGTATATGATCAATTTGTTGCTCATCAATAGTTGTTCTTGGTAGGAATTGCGGTACTGCTGCCTGCCGCTACTGTGTAGCTTTGGCCGTATACGCTTACCTCAACATCTTCATCAGCAGCTTCGTTCTTTATTTCCACCTGGCTTTGCGATACTCTTATACTAAGTGGTATGCCCCTGAAACCTATCCTGAAAGCGAAGGCATTCCATTGAGCAGGCAACAGCGGATCAAAGGATACCTTTCCGTCTTTTACCCGCATACCGCCAAAACCCTGTACCACACTCATCCAGGTACCAGCCATAGAGGTAGTATGGCAACCATCTTCAGTATCGTTATTGTAATCGTCAATATCCAGCCTGGATGTACGCAGGTAAAACTGGTAAGCCCGTTCAATATCACCCAGCTTAGCAGCTATAATAGAGTGTACGCATGGCGATAGCGACGACTCGTGAACCGTTCTTGGTTCATAAAAATCGTAATTGCGGCGAATGGTATCTATATCATACTCATCCTCAAAAAAGTAAAGCCCCTGCAATACATCCGCCTGTTTGATAAATGGCGAGCGCAATATCCTGTCCCAACTCCATTTTTGTACCAGCGGGCGATCGGTCGCTGGCAGGTCTTTCACCAATATTTGCTCCTTATCGAGGTAACCATCCTGCTGCAAAAATATTTGGAGATTATCATCATAAGGGAAATGCATCTTGCTGATGATATCCTTAAAACGGCCTGTTTCCGTTTCCTCGTTAAAATGGATACGGCCTGTCAGCTCTTTATATTTATCCGGCGATGCCGCTTTTACCTTTTCAATTACTTCCAGCGTATAGCGCATGCACCACACCGAAATGGTATTGGTGTACCAGTTGTTGTTTACGTTGTTCTCATACTCGTTAGGGCCGGTTACGCCCAGCATTACATACCGCTGCCTGTCAGCCGACCAGTTAACCCGCTGCGCCCAGAAACGTGCTATAGCGATAAGTACTTCCAAACCATAATCGGCCAGGTATTGCTCGTCGCCGGTGTAGTTCACATAATTGAAAATAGCATAGGCGATGGCGCCGTTACGGTGTATCTCTTCAAAGGTGATCTCCCACTCATTATGGCATTCGGTACCATCCATGGTAACCATGGGGTATAGCGCCGCGCCATCTTTAAAGCCCAACAGCTTGGCATTTTCAATAGCCTTACCCAGTTGCTTGTAACGGTACAACAACAAATTGCGCGATACGCTTTGGTCGGCGGTGGCGAGGTAAAACGGTACGCAATAAGCCTCGGTATCCCAGTAGGTAGAGCCGCCGTATTTTTCGCCGGTGAAGCCTTTGGGGCCAATGTTCAGGCGGTCGTCCTGCCCGGTGTACGTTTGGTTCAGCTGAAATATGTTAAAGCGAATGCCCTGCTGTGCGGCAGCATCGCCTTCTATGATAATATCGTTCAACTGCCATTTGGCTGCCCATGCGGCGGCTTGCTCGGCCAGCATAGCATCAAATCCTTTATGGCACACCTTTTCAAGTAGTTGCTGGGTTAGCTCGAGCATATCAGACGCCGGGTGGTTTTGTGACGACAAATTAGCGGCGTATTTACACAAAGTTACCCGCTGCCCTTGCTTCACTTCCATCCGGATCTCGGTGCCGATGTATTTTTCGCGTGTTACAGGCTCAGCCTCAATGTGCTCCGGTTCGCCGTCAACAGTTATATGGTACTTCATGCCGGTAGCTACCTCAAAGCCGGTTTTTTTGGTACGCATTTGCAATACGCCACCATCATTCCAGGTATGTTTAGCTACTTCGTCCCAAAACTTTTCATCGTAGTTGGCATCTTTATTTACTACATCGCCATCAATAAACGGTGTAAGCTTAATGTAGCCGCCAAAATTTACGGGCTTTATGGTATAACTGATGGCCGCCGCCTCATCATCGGCCAGGCTGGTAAAGCGGATGGTCTCCACCTCAACCTCGCGACCAGAGGCTGTTACCGCCCTGAAATTCCTTTTCAGGTGGCCTTCCTTCATATTCAGCTCCCGCCTGAAGCTTAATACCTTGCACTTGGCCAGGTCAAGCTGCTCGCCATTAAGCGATACATCAATGCCTACCCAGTTAGCGGCATTTAGCACCTTAGCGAAGTACTCGGGATAGCCGTTTTTCCACCAGCCTACACGGGTTTTATCCGGATAGTAAACCCCGGCAACGTAGTTACCCTGCAAAGTTTCGCCACTGTAAGCTTCTTCAAAATTGGCACGGCCACCCATGCGGCCATTGCCCAAACTAAAAACGCTTTCAGCAATTTTATTATAGTGAGAGTTAAAGCCCTCTTCAATTATTCTCCACTCATCAACCTTAAAATACTGTTTCATTACACTAATGGTTTGGCGCTAAATTAATACAAAAAGATATATACGACAGGATTAAAGCTTTATTTAAACTTAACGTTGATTACCTGCTACTTGCATCTTACAACTATTAGGTTTAACTTGCAAAATCCTATCTATGAAAAATACTGTTCTCATTATCGGGGCCGGCGCAGCAGGGCTCATGGCTGCGTATACTTTAAGCAAAGCAGGCAAAAAGGTAACTGTTCTGGAAGCCCGGAAACGCACAGGCGGCCGCATATTCACCGTAAACAACGAGTTATTTTTTAATAATACCGAACTTGGCGCCGAGTTTATCCACGGCAACCTGCCTGTTACCCTCGGTTTGCTGAAAGAAGCCGGCATAACCCACCGAAGCGCCGATACCGAAATGTGGCGTTACCGGAATGGCTGTTTTGAGGAAAACCAAACGGTGATCGATGACTGGAACCTGCTCACCAGGCGCATGGACGAACTGGAGCAGGATGTGCCGGTTTGGGATTTTATGCAACAACATTTCTCGGAGGATAAGTATGCGGAACTACGCGCTGCTGTATGGTCGTTCGTTTCCGGTTATGATACGGCCGACCCGCGCGATGCCAGCACCTTTGCCCTACGTAAGGAATGGGAAAATGAGGACTACGAAGCTCAGAGCCGGGTGGATGGCGGGTATTGCCATATGATCAGCTATCTGGCCAATAGTTGCCGTAACCATGGCGGCGATGTTTTCCTGAACGCGGTTGTACAAAATATTAGCTGGCAACCGGGCCATGTTACCGCTACCCTTGCTGACGGCAGCACCTACCAGGCCGAACAAATAGTAATAGCTGTACCGCTTGGCGTACTTAAAGCTGATACCGGGGTAACCGGCGCCATCAAATTTGAGCCACCGCTAACCCAACACCAAACCGCTATTGGGCAGATGGGGTTTGGCGCCGTAATAAAACTGCTGTTTGCTTTTGACGATGCTTTTTGGCTGGATGACAAAACCCGCAGCATGACCGGCAACAAGGTTGACCAGATGGGTTACCTGTTTAGCGATGAGGAAATACCTACCTGGTGGACACAAGCCCCGGACCATTCTAAAGTATTGACCGGCTGGATAGGCGGGCCGGGCGCTCAGGAAAAGGCCGGCAGATCTGACAATGAACTGCGCGACGAAGGTTTACGATCATTAGCTGTAATTTTTAAGCGGAATGTGGATGAACTAAAGGCTAAACTTACCGCCTGCAGGATCATGAACTGGATAGCCGACCCTTTTACACGCGGTTCCTACGCTTATGATAAGGTGGAAACCCCGCAAGGACGTGATGTCTTAACTACACCGGTTGAAAATACGATATTTTTTGCCGGGGAATACCTGTACAATGGTACCGCAATGGGCACTGTTGAAGCCGCGTTAAGCAGCGGTAAAGAAGCTGCTGAAAAGGTTATAAAAGCCACTCTGTAATAGCGTTCCATTATAAATGTATAGGGGTGCGGAACAAACGGAACACTTTGTTAATCAATATCTTAAAAATCAAACACTCAACAACCAACACTTTACAACAAGGCCGTAAATACCTGTCAGCCAGTGAAAAATATACTTTCAACAGGTGTTCCGAACGGACCGCTTTTGGAAACTATAACGGAACGCTTTTGGAACGGATATTTAAAGCCTCAGAAAAACAAAAGATCATTCATGATGAAGAGCATCCATTAATTCCATTCGCGCTACAGCAACAGGCGCTCGTTTAACAGTTACCTGATAACTTTCGGCCACACATTCAAAGGTGCTATCATGAAATGTGATGATGAAATGCCTTGCAGCTTCGTAAAGCTCTTTGTTGTAATACGGGTGTACGCTGTTAATTGCCTTGAGATCATCTATCAGCGGCGAGCCTTTCACTTCAAAAAGTCCATACGAATTTAAGCCATGTTTATAAAGAGGATGGCCACTTAGCGTTTCATCATTAGGACTTCCGAGCGAAAATTTTAAGCACTTGCTAAACTTCGATATTACGAGTAATGGCAAATATGCCGTGGCGGTGTTCAGATATTCATCTTCTTCTGCTGCATGAAAAAGCAAACCAACCTTGTTTTCATTTGAAACTAAAAAAGGTTCAGGCGCACCTGTATCCATACTAAAGGCACCTGTTATTTCAACTATCTGCATACAGTTATTTTGTTTACACCGCCGGGCTTGCCAGTTTTGGTAAAGTACCGACATCGGGTGCTTTATATTAACCAGCAACTCTCCAGGCTTCCTGATAAAAATATATTTAAAATCAGGATTAGTTCGTAAAAATATCAGCGGCCGTAAGGCGCTTCAGTTTGCGTTCAGATAAGTTCCATATGATGATGCAAAGCAAAGCACCCGTCGTGAAGCCGATACCCCAACACTTTACCATCCAGTTAATCATATCAGAAAACTCGGGGAATTGCCTGCCTCCGCTTGGAGCCGTAGGAAAGAATGCAAAGGATAGTGCCAGGAAAAATATCGAACCGAGTAGCAAGCCTCCATTAAAAAGAACATACTTTAAAAAACCTGCACCACGCCTTTCAGTCCAACTCTTTACAAAGTTAATATTATTTATATCAGCTCTCGTGAGCCCTTTTTTGCTTAATTGCTCCTCCTCTTTCTTTAGAGCCACTTTATCATCATAATACTTACCCGAATGGGCTATGAGTAATAATGTAGCGAATAATAGAAATCCTTTATTAGAAAGTATATTATCGATGATGTTGTGGTGGTTAATTACTCCATGAATCGCTATAATGACTATCATGAATGATATCCAAAACAGCACATATAATATGCTGCTTTTTGTTTTGCCGCGGCTAATCAACCATTCATTTAACCTTCTCATAATTGCTTACACCGCCTGGCCGGCCAGCAGGTAAAGTACTGCCATGCGGATGGCTACGCCGTTTTCTACCTGGTCGAGTATAATGGATTGTTTGCTGTCGGCCACATCGCTGGTAATTTCCACACCACGGTTGATGGGGCCCGGGTGCATTACGGTTATCTCTTTATCCAGGCTGTCCAGTATCTGTTTGTTTAAACCAAACATCATGGTGTATTCGCGCAGCGATGGGAAGTATTTAATGTCCTGGCGTTCTAACTGTATGCGCAGCATGTTAGCCACATCGCACCAGTTAAGGGCCTTGCGCAGGTCGTGCTCCACCTTTACGCCTAATGAGCCAATGTATTTAGGGATAAGCGTAGTCGGGCCGCATACCATCACCTCTGCACCCAATTGTTTCAGGCATAATATGTTTGATAATGCCACACGCGAGTGCAGGATATCCCCTACGATCACTACCTTTTTACCTGCTACATCACCGTAACGTTCGCGGATAGAGAAAGCATCCAGAAGGGCCTGCGTAGGGTGCTCATGCGCGCCGTCGCCGGCATTCACGATCTGGGCATTAACATGTTTAGACAGGAAGATACCGGCACCCGCGTACGGATGGCGCATCACCACCATATCCACCTTCATGGCCAGGATATTGTTAACCGTATCTATCAGGGTTTCGCCCTTGCTTACCGATGAAGAAGAAGCCGCGAAGTTCACTACATCAGCAGACAGCCTTTTTTCGGCCAGCTCAAACGACAGGCGTGTACGGGTTGAATTTTCGAAAAAGATATTGGCGATGGTCACATCGCGCAGCGAAGGCACCTTTTTAATGGGTCGGTTTAGCACGGTTTTAAAATTATCGGCCGTTTCAAATATCTTTTCAATATCGTTACGGTTCAAATCCTTAATTCCTAAAAGGTGACGTGTGCTTAGTCCTGCCATTTGTTTGCCTTATCAACTTATTTATACCATGTCATTGCGAGCGATAGCGTGGCAATCTCTTCGCGTTCACGGCGTATATATACATTTCTATGAGATTGCCGCGTCGCTCCCGCTCCTGCAATGACATATTATTTTTAATCCTCTTTACTGTCTGATACCAGTACAATTTTGTCTTCGCCGTCGGTTTCTTTCCAGCTTACCACTACCTTTTGTGAGGCGATGGAATCTACCTCTATGCCGACATAATCGGCAGATACCGGGATATGGCGCGAGTAACGGCGATCAACCAGCGCAAGCAGCTCTACCTTTTCGGGCCTGCCAAAAGCCTGCATGGCGTCCATAGCGGCGCGCACGGTGCGGCCTGTCCACAGTACATCGTCCATCATGATCACTTTTTTACCTTCAATAATAAAATCAATACGGGTTTGGTTGGGCACCAGCGGCGAGCCCTGCCTGCGGAAATCATCACGGTAAAAGGTAATATCCAGGTCACCCTGTTGTATATTGCTTTCGGGTAGTATTTTCCTGAGTTCTTCGGCCACGCGTTTGGCCAGGTAAATACCACGTGGTTGTACGCCAATTAAAACAGAGTTTGAGAAATCGTTATGATTTTCAATTAACTGACGACATAAACGCTGAATAGTGATCTGAAATTTTTGTCCGTCGAGCAGCGTCAGATTTTGCATCGTTTGGTTGGATTTGGGCAAAGGTAAATTTTTTTGGCGATTATAAGAACACCGCAATGGATTTTAGATCGCTTTCAGCCTTTATGCAAGGCCATAAAAAAAGCCCTTCCGGTTAACGGAAGGGCTTAATATGATGAACTGTCAACTTAGCTTATGCCTCGTCTTCAGATTCTGTAGCTTCGGTTTCAGCTTTTTTAGCAGCAGGCTTTTTAGCCGCTTTGCTTTCCGCGCCTTCCATTTGCTCTTTTAACTGAGCAAGAACGCTAAGATCGCCTAAAGTTGATTTCTCTACTGATTCTTTCACTTTCTTCACCGCGTTGCTGGCGGTTTTTGCCTCTTTTTTACGGTTTTCGAAATCCTGTACACGAGCATCAGCGCGAGCTTCTTCCCATATACGTGAGTGTGAAATTACGATACGTTTGTTCTCTTTGTTGAACTCGATGATCTTGAACTCGGCAGTTTCATCAGCTTTGATTGATTTGCCATCCTCTTTAACCAGGTGTTTGGTTGGGCAGAAGCCTTCAACACCGTAAGGTAAAGCTACGATAGCACCTTTATCAGTTACTTTTAATACGGTACCTTCATGTATTGAGTCAATAGTGAAGATGGTTTCAAAAGTATCCCAAGGGTTTTCTTCCAGCTGTTTGTGGCCTAAGCTCAGTTTGCGGTTTTCAACATCAAGTTCTAATACCACTACATCTAACTTCTCGCCTACTTTAGTAAACTCGTTAGGGTGGTTAACTTTTTTAGACCATGAAAGGTCAGAGATGTGAATTAAACCATCAATACCGTCTTCCAGTTCAACAAACACACCAAAGTTGGTCATGTTTTTAACGGTAGCAACGTGCTGAGTGCCTGTAGCATATTTCTCAGCGGCATGCTGCCATGGATCAGGCGTTAATTGTTTAATACCCAGGCTCATTTTGCGCTCGTCGCGGTCTAAAGTTAAAACCTGAGCTTCAACTTCGTCACCTACTTTCAGGAACTCTTGTGGGTTGCGCAGGTTTTGTGACCATGACATTTCTGATACGTGGATCAAACCTTCAACACCAGGGATGATCTCTAAGAACGCGCCGTAATCTGCAACAGTAACAATTTTACCTTTTACTTTTGAACCTACCTGGATGTTCTCGTCAAGCGACTGCCAAGGGTGTGGAGTAAGTTGTTTTAAACCAAGAGCGATACGTTTTTTCTCGTCATCAAAGTCAAGAACAACCACGTTGATCTTTTGATCCAATGACAACACTTCGCGTGGATGCTCGATACGGCCCCAAGATATATCTGTAATGTGCAACAAGCCGTCAACACCACCAAGGTCAATGAATACACCGAAATCAGTAATGTTTTTAACAGTACCTTCCAGTACCTGGCCTTTTTCAAGTTTGGCAACAATTTCAGTTTTTTGGTTTTCCAGATCGTCTTCGATCAGCACTTTGTGCGATACCACTACGTTTTTAAACTCGTGGTTGATCTTAACAACTTTGAATTCCATTGTTTTACCAACGTACACATCGTAATCACGAATAGGTTTGATATCGATCTGTGAACCTGGTAAGAAGGCTTCAACGCCCATGATATCAACAATTAAACCACCTTTGGTACGGCTTTTTACAAAACCGGTGATGATCTCATCGTTATCTAAAGCTGAATTAATGCGCTCCCATGATTTTTGTGTTTTAGCACGTTTGCGTGAAAGTACTAACTGGCCGTTAGCATCTTCCTGCGACTCAACAAATACTTCAACAGTGTCGCCTACTTTAAGTTCAGGCATATCACGGAATTCAGAAACTGATACCAAACCGTCAGATTTAAAGCCGATGTTTAATACCACGTCTTTGTTGTTGATGCTTACAACGGTACCGCTGATAATTTCGCCTTTTGTGATAGAGCTGAAAGTGCCATCATAAAGTTTTTCGAATTTCTCACGGTCGCTATCGCTGTAGTTACCAAATTTCTTTTCATCAGCATCCCAGTCAAAATCCTGATCTGGTGTTGCTGCGATCTGCGACTTGATGTCTTCGATCGAGATTGAATCTGCTTCTGATTCAACAGTTTCCTTTTGAGCACCAGATACTGTCTCCAGCTCTGCCTGCTTCGCTTTTAATTCTTTTTCTGCTTCTTGTTTTTTTGCCATTAAAAATTTATTCTCCTTTTTCCCAATACAATTGGGACTGCAAAGGTACAGATATATTTTTGGTATATAAAAGAAAAATTTAGGTTAAATATTGGCTTTTAAGCACTTTGGATGAGAAAGTTATGCACAAAAGCGAATATTGGCGGCGTATACACGGCTCCTTCACCGGCAGTTTTTCAATTTTTGTCCGGCAAAGCCAGTTTAGCTGATATGCTATTGAATACCTCCATAAAGCCATCCATCAGCCCCAGCCGGTAGTTAAGTAAAATGGTGGTCATACTGGCCTCCTGCCCGGCGGTAAAAGGATTTGGCCAAACCCGCATGCAGATGCGTTTGAGCGCATAGGTGATCTGGTCGATATTAATATAGGTGTGCAGGTAACGGCTTTTCCTGAACTCACGGTAAAAGCGCAGGAACTTTTCGGGGTCTTTCATCTCCGCGAACTTCAGAAACTCAGTTATGGTTTCTTCCCGGCAGCTATCCAGGTGGTCGTAAAATTCGTTAATGCCTATTTCACCGGTGGTGATAAGCAGGTTATCCAGTATCAATTCAATAGCGATATGCCCTAAAAAGAAGGGCTTAACCGGCGAGCCTATGATAGCGGGTGTAAGTTCTTTTTTAAGCTGATGCGAGTGGGTAAGAAAAAAATCATCGCTATGGAAATGCCTGTCAACCTCGAGGTGCTTGTTCCAACCGGCAATAATATGGTTAACGTTTTTATCCGGGTGTTTTAGCTTTTCGGGGTGCAGTATCACGTTCTTATCCGCATTCTTTAACAGATCGGGCAGTACGGTACCCAATACAAAGTAACAGTTATCGGTATCACGGTCGAAATAGTAATGCGATAGAAAGTTCATACAGATAGAACGTAAAATAGGAAAAAATGTGCAGATGAGTACATTTTAGATTTACGATTTTAGATGTACGATTTTTAAATGTATAGGGCAATTCTTCGCTAATGTATCACATGGGAGATAATGTAAAGATCAGCGTATTAGAATGGTATATCCTAAATCGTAAATCTAAAATCCTATATTGTACATTTAAAATCCTATATCGTACATCCAAAATAGTAAATCGTAAATCTAAAATCCCATATCGTACATCTGAAATCGTAAATCGTACATCTATAGAATATTTTTAGCTTTGCACCTCGCATATTTGCTCATTATATTATTGTTATGAATTTTGTTGAAGAACTACGCTGGAGAGGCATGCTGCATGATATTATGCCCGGAACCGAAGAATTACTAAATAAAGGTATGGCATCGGGCTATATCGGTTTCGACCCTACGGCTGATTCGCTGCATGTAGGCCACCTTACCCAGATCATGACGCTGATACACTTTCAGCGCGCGGGCCACAAGCCTTACGCGTTGGTTGGCGGCGCAACCGGCATGGTAGGCGATCCGTCTGGTAAATCTGCCGAGCGTAACCTGCTTTCAGAAGATGTTCTGCAGCATAACTTAAACTGCGTAAGGGAACAGCTTAAAAACTTTCTTGATTTTAACAGCGGCGCCAACAGCGCCGAAATGGTGAATAACTACGACTGGTTCAAGAATTTCACTTTTCTTGATTTTATCCGCGATGTAGGCAAGCACATCACCGTGAATTATATGATGGCGAAAGATTCTGTTAAAAAACGCCTGGAGGGCGACACGGGTATGTCTTTCACCGAGTTCACTTACCAGTTAGTGCAGGGCTACGATTTTTACTACCTCTGGAAACATAAAAGCTGCGTACTGCAGATGGGTGGCAGCGACCAGTGGGGTAATATTGTTACCGGTACTGAGATGATTCGCCGTAAAGAAGGTGGCGAAGCTTTCGCGTTAACTACCCAGCTCATCAAAAAAGCGGATGGTACCAAATTCGGCAAAACCGAGAGCGGCGCGGTTTGGCTTGATCCGGCGCGCACGTCGCCTTACCAGTTCTACCAATTCTGGTTAAACACTACCGATGCTGACGCGAAATCATACATCAGGATCTTCACCCTGTTTGACCGCCATACCATTGAGGCCATGGAAGCCGAGCATGATGCGGCCCCACACCTGCGCGTGCTGCAAAAAGCTCTGGCTAAAGATATTACCATACGCGTACACGGCGAGGCCGAGTTCCTGAAAGCGATAAAATCGTCGGAGTTTTTGTTTGGTAACGCTGGCATCGAGTTTTTAAATGAGCTGAACGATGGCGAAGTGCTCGACTTGTTCAACGGCGTACCTAACTTCAGCGTTGCTAAAAGCGAATTTAAAGCCGGTATTAACGCCACCGAGTTGCTTGCCGGAAAATCTGCCGTATTCCCATCAAAAGGTGAAGCCAAGAAAATGATACAGGGCGGCGGTGTATCGGTTAACCGCGTAAAAGTAAATACCCCTGAAGATGTGTATACCAGCGCCCAATTGATCAACGGTAAGTTCCTGGTGGTACAAAAAGGGAAGAAGAATTATTTTTTAATTGTTGCTGAATAATTTGATAATACGACATTTTGTATTTATTTTTGGATAAATGTCGTACAAAACAAAACATACATCAAAAAACGAGGTTAATGAACCAATGGCTATGTATATTACCCAAAGTTCGGTAACCCCGTTTTATGATTTGCTAAGCACCAAGCCTGCAAAATCATCTTCAGAGTTTGATATTATTAAACTGGCAAGGCAGGGTTTCCCTAAAAAAACGTTGCTGGCGCTGGCTAAAAAAATATCATTAACCATACAGGAGTTAGCCAACATTCTGCATATATCAGAGCGTACCCTGCAACGCTATGAGGATGATGCCATCCTTAAAACCGAATACGCCGAAAAGGCCGTTGAACTGGCACGTTTATATGCCCGCGGCGAAGAAGTATTCGGCTCAATGGATAAGTTCAAACTTTGGATAAAAACCCCAAGCCTTGTGTTCAACGGCGAGGCACCGGTTACCATATTAGATACTTCCGCGGGTTTTGATATGGTTTTTAAAGAGCTTGGCCGCATTGAGTACGGTATTTTCGCTTAATGATACTCTACCGCATCAGCAACTGCCGCTACATTAATGACCTTACCGGTACCGGCGCCCGTTTGTACGGCGGCCGCTGGAACAGCGAAGGCCGGTCAATGGTTTACCTGGCATCGAGCAGGGCACTTGCCGTGCTGGAGGTACTGGTACACATACAGCCGCTGGTTACGCCGGCTAACTTTTGTATAGCCGAGGTGAAGGTACCCGAACATAGTATTCTTACACTGGACACCACCACACTTCCCCCAAACTGGCAGGACGCGTCATCACCGGCGGAGTTAAAACAGATAGGCAACCAGTTTATACAGGAAACCAGATACCTGATGATGAAGGTACCCTCGGCCATTGTACCGCAGGAATACAATTATCTCATTAATCCCTGGCACCCCGACATAAAAAAGGTGAGCATTATCAATACCCACCCATTTAGCTTTGATGATCGTTTAATTTAGTGATTAGAGATTGGGTAATTAGAGATTAGTTAATAGATAGCTTCCTAATCTCTGGTCAACTAATCTCCAATCTCTAACCTAAAAATCACTCAGCAGCTCTAACTTCTTGTTGTTATATTCTTCCTGAGAGATTAAACCGCTTTCAAATAGTGTTTTGAGGCGTTTTAATTTTTCGGTGAGTTCGTCTTTTTTAGGCTCTTCCGGGGCTGGGGCTGGCGCCTGTAACGGCGGTTGCTGCACTACCGGGGCCGACGGCTGGAACACCGCTTGTGCAGGATGATCTACCTGTATGGAGCCCGATTCGGCACGCTTTTCTTCCAGTTCGCGCTGGCGACGTAGTTCGCGCTCTGCTTCCTTACGCTCCTGGGCATACTGGTATAATTTGCGGGCTTGTACCTTTGGCAGGTAATCAACCCCCATTTCGGCACCGCCGGTGGTTTTTATGCTGAATACCGCCCCGATGATCTCTTCCTTGGTAAATACATCAACCACATCCTTCCATACAAAATCAACAAACTTAATGGAAAGGCCCAGGTTAGCCGGTGTAAAAAATAAAATACGTTTGTTAGTAATGGCAATACAATCCGGGAAAAGGTTTACCAAAGGCTTTTTTTGCACCGCTATGTAAATAATCTCCTCGCTGGTGGTTAACAGGTCAACCAGGCGGCTGTATACTTTTTCAACCGCTTTAGGGTCTTGCTCTTCGTTTAAAAATTTGTCAATCATGATGTTGATGTATTGATGCCGGCAAAAATAATATTATTATACGTGAAAATGGCAAATCAAATGTAACGCCATTATCTTACCAGCGTAACCCATCCTTTTTTACTCACGGTAACGAAATCGCCCATTGTGTAGGTACATACCCAATAATAAACCCCGGCGGGAACTGCAGCGCCTTTAAATGTACCATCCCAACCAAGGAGGATATTATTGGTTTGAAACATTTGCTGCCCGTTACGAGCAAAAACCATCATGCTGTACTTAATAGGGTTGCTATCCTGATTGGGCCTGAAAATATCATTAGCACCATCATTATTAGGCGTAAAGGCATTAGGGAAGTCAACCGGGTCGCATTTATCTTCGTTTACCTGCAGGTCAACCTCATCTAAAATGCAATCCTGCTCGGTTAGGATGGTAAAATGATACGAGCCTACCGGCAGATCAGGTATCAACTGCCCTATTTTATAGGTAGTATTGTTATATAATACCTTGGCAGCACCTTTTATATCGCCGTTGGGCATAAATTTTATATTTCCGTTAGCGGTACATATAGCGTTTTTTACTACCGGCAGCAGGTTGGGCTTATTTACAATTTTAAAATCGGGCACCACTACTGTAGTCTCCTTCTTATCTGCCGATGATACTATAACCAGTTTATACGTACCGGGCAACAAATCGGTAAATGTACCGTCAATATTAGTTGTACCCGCTAAAGTATAGCTGTATTTATCCGGATGCGGTAGCGTTGATACGTTAACTACCGCTAAACCATACTTTTTACACTCGGCATCAACATTGATGGCAGTTATAGTGATGGGCGGGCAAACATTCTGCACAAGGGTATAGTCCTTTTCATCTATCACACAACCCTGCTCGTTAACTATAGTAAAATGATAGGCACCCGGCAATAGGTCCGCAAATAAGTAGCCGCTATCGTAAAGCGCATTATTATACTTAATGCGATAACCATTGGTGCTGATCTTTAATTGTATGCTTCCTTTAATATCACAAACCGGGTTTACCAAAACCGGCACTATCGTTGGCGCGGTAAGGTTGTAATCGGGTATAGTAAAGCCCTGGACTTTTTCTGGCTGCCCTTCTGCTTTAACCGTTACTGTATAATTACCCGGCGCAAGGTTGGTAAATAAACCTGTAGTGTTGCTCGCGCCATTATTAAGCGTGTAGGTATATTCACTCGCGTGTACATCGGTTACCACCTCGGCGGTACCCTTGTTAGGCTTATCGCAATCCCTGGTCACTTTCACCTCTTTTATTTGCAGCGGCGGCTCAACAGCTGTTTCAACCGGGCTGCCCGCGTCGTAAACAACATAGGGTAATGTACCAATACTTCCTACTACCTGCCTTTTATTGAGGTCGAGCTCAAGCACGTTGGTGCCGCCGGAAACACCGGTAAACGCGTAGGCCTTTATCAAATTGCCTACTTTAACGGTTGCCAGCCCGTAAATAGACGCATCGGGTATAGGCAGCCACAAAAAAGCCTTTGAGGGGTCGTTCAGGGGTATCTTAACGATACCTGCGTAGTTGGCCATGTATAATTCGTTGTTGTAAAACACCAGATCGCCGGATGGGCCATAAGGCATAACACCCAATGATTTAGCCGCGCCGGTTGCCGGGTTCACCACCATTAATTCCGTGCCATAGCCATAAACATAATAAACCCCATCTTTCCCAACAGTTAAAGCATTACCCGGGGCAGATGTGATGTACTTACAGTTGGTGACCGTTGTTGTATTACCGGTAGTAACCAGGTCGGCGCTATATAAACCCGCGTTGATATCATTGTAATACAGCTTGGTGTTATCTACGGCGATAGAAAAAAACGTTCCATTACCGCAGCCTTCAACCTGTTGGGTTTGTAAACCATTTGGCGTAAAGGTTACTTTCTGGAGACGAAAATTGCTGGTACATACATAAAAGCTTTGTGCATGTAAAGCAATATGCAGGCACGATAAGAAAAGTATGATCCCAAAAGCAACCAGCGCTTTTGGGTTTAAATTGTTATAGGGTTTAGTCACGATATATTGGGATAAAGATACCCAATATCATGATACCAGCAAATTACAACCGCGAATATCTGAATTATCAAACCGGCCCAATATTTCAAAGGAACCATCAGCATATACCTTACCGAGGTCCTGCGTGGCGATAAAGGAGCAGGAATGGATATTGGCCAGGTCAATAATATTCACGCCACCGGTTTTGCCGGTTTCTACAAGGCTGAGCGGATCATTAGTGTCACGTGTAATAATGCGCATCCAGGGCGGGCAGTTAAATATACCTTCGCCAATAGAGTAAGCCTGCGATAAAAGCTCCGTCATCCCATACTCGGAATGGATGTGCTGTACGCCAAAGCCCGTGCAAAGCGCGGCATGCAGTTCTTCACGTATCATTTCTTTACGGCGGCCCTTCATGCCACCGGTTTCCATCACAATGAGTTCCGGGAAGCTGAGCTGATAGGTGTCGATAAAATCCAGTAAAGCAAAGGTTACCCCTATTAGTAAAGTGGGCTTGTTTTCCGCCTGTTGTTTAAGCAGGGTTTGGTAAAGGTCCTGGTGATTATAAAGGTAGAAGCCGCTATCAGAATTACCAGATTGGTTGATCATGTCCTGCGCCATGTAGATCAGCGATGAACCCTCACGTTCCAGGTAAGCTGGCAGCAAAGCTAAAACGGTATAGCTTTTTATGTCGCCATAGAATAGTTCAAATGCCTTGCGGAAGCTCTCTTCATACCAGCTTACATCATTTACGTAATGACTGCTGGTGACCATACCCGTAGTGCCTGAACTTGTGAAGATGATCTGCGGTGATCCGCTACCGGCAACCACCTGGTGCGCCTTAAAAAACTCCACTGGCAAAAAAGGTATCTGCTCTATAGACGCAACCGCCGCCACATCTACCCCTAAACCATCTACAAACTGCTTATAAACGGCATTATTTTCTGACTGGTATCTAAACACCTGCAACGCCGTTGATAAGAATTGTTCCTCGTTATTAATAGAAAATACCTGTTGCTTACCCGGCTGTATCATGTAAGCGCAAAGATAATGGTGATGTACGATTTTAGATTAATTGATTTTAGAATTACGATTTTAGATTTACGAATTCAAAATAGTAAACTAAAAACGTCGGTTTATTTACAAGCGATGTAATAGAACCTGCATATCTGAAATCTGCACATTGCACATATAACGTGTTAAATAATCCATCTAAATCGTAAATCTGGAACCCTAAATCTAAAATCGTACATCGTAAATCTAAAATCACAAATCGTACATCCTCAATCGTAAATCTAAAATCATTTTATCCTCCTTCCGCAACAAATATTCTGTAAGGGAGTTATAATTGCACAAGAAAACATCGTTATGAAAAATTTAAAATTTTTAGGCTTACCCCTACTGTTAAGCATGTTTATGATGCTTACACCGGCCGCCTGGGCACAGGAAAAAGGAATTAAAAAAATAAACGAGGCTACCGTTGTGCTGAAAGATTTTAGCAAGATGAAAGAAACCATCCCTCACCAACTATTAGAGGAGTACGAGGGCATCGTGATCATTCCGAAACTGATAAACGCCGGTTTTGGTATTGGCGGCAAACGCGGACAAGGACTTGCCATGGTTAAACTGCCCGATGGCAAATGGAGCGACCCGGTGTTTATTACCCTTACAGGTGGCAGCATTGGTTTCCAGATAGGCGTACAGTCTGTTGATATGGTGTTGGTTTTCCACCACAAAGGCGTACTTACCGAAGTGAAGGATGGTGACTTTACCATTGGTGGCGACATCTCCGCGGCAGCAGGTCCGGTGGGTCGCAGTTCTACGGCCAGCACAGATTACAAACTGGAAGCTGAAGTTTACAGCTATTCGCGCAGTAAAGGTTTATTCGCAGGTATCAGCATAAACGGCTCTAACCTGGCCATTAACAAATCGGCCAATGCTGATTTTTATGGTGCCGATGCCGACTCAGGTGAGATCTTCAATCGCGCTACCAGCACCAACGCGGCTATAGCTAAATTGAAAGCCACTTTGGAAAGTTTTAAATAAGCGTAATGGCTTCTTAAATAAAATGCCCGAACTTAATGGTTCGGGCATTTTTTGTTTAAGCTGAAAGCTTAATGTATTTTAGGTGGAAGTGAGAAACTTCGACTAACGATAATTTTTATTATTTAGACAAATTTTAATATTATTGTTAATCTAAATCATATCAATTATAGATGAAAAGTCTTAAAATAATTTTCTCAATTTTAATTTTGTGTTCCTCTGCATGCGTACAAAGAACTCAACAGGTCTCACCTAATATTAAGCCAAAAGATAGGACAGCAAATTGGCCTAAATCTGAAAGAGAATTATTGAAAGAATTTAATAAATGGCTATATAAATACAGCTCCAGTGGTAGCGATATAGAGAAAGAAGAAATTTCACAGGCTGCAATGACTGACGTAAACAATTATGTGCAAAAGGTTATGCCGCAAAGCTTCTCAAAGTGGGTAGTCGTAGTAGGAGAAACTAAAATATTAGGTTCAACTGATAAGATAGCCGAAACGGAGTTCTATGTAATTAGGGATGATAATCCGGATGATAAATATCCAGAGTTTGATAACATCATTCTTACGGCACGTGTTCCCATGAGTGACAAAGCTTCTTTGAATTGGCTTAAAAAAGTAAGTCAGGGAGAAACAGTTTTATTATCCGGAACATTCGTGCCTTTAGAAAAAGATGATAAAATATACAGTAATGGAGTTAGTTCTGAACCATATAATGTTCTAACTAACCCCGAACTATTTATCACAATTACAGACGTTGCCCAATCAAAATAGTACCGCGCTACCAGCACCAACGCGGCTATAGTTAAATTGAAAGCTACTTTGGAAAGTTTTAAATAAGTACAACCGTTTTAAATGAAATGCCCGAACTTAACAGTTCGGGCATTTTTTTAAGTGTAAGCTTAATATATTTAAAGGTGGAAGTGAGAAACTTTGACTACACTATTTTTACAATTTCTTTTCTTCTTCTTTTATAATAAGCTTAGCAAGCTCCACAATTTTCGAAATCTTTTGTTTGAATTCATCTAATTTTGAACTAGAAAATTTTGTTACGAATATGTTAAATTTTGCTATCTCATTAGTTAATTCTAAATGACTTTTTCGTCGATCATCCAATAACATTAACACAAAAAATCCACTTTTTGATAATTCATGTAAAGTGTCAATATTTTTAGGGTCGATACGACTTGACAAAGAAATAAAAGATGCTATTTCAGATCGAAAATCTTCAATCCATTTGCTCCTTTTATTTTTTATTGTTTGTCTTGACGCTAACCAATGAGACGACACCACAGTTACCAACAGTACTATTAAGGTTATATAATCTCGAATTTCCATTATTAAATATTAAATTTCGCGAAGAGTTATCAACTGTTCTCAAACACCTTCTTCACCAAAAGCCCTGATAAGGCCGAAAAACCTCCCACTACACCGCCTATTAAGACGGTAACCGCCAGCATGGCCCACCAGTATTTTAAGTGGAATACCTGCGCTACGCGGGTGGCCAGTAAGTGATCGTTGGGGATGCTTTTTAACAAAGCCAGGGCCGCCCATGCAATGGCCAAACCGCCAAAGCCCGACCAAAACGCCTGCCGGGATGTTCTGCCAAGGATAATGGCCGCGATAAATGCCAACGCGCAGGCCGCCCACCAGGGGATCAGGTAGCCGCAAACAAAGGCCAGTAAGAGTATCATTCCGAATAACATATCTTTTTATTTGATTAGGGTTAGCGTCGTTTTAATGCGCGGCGATTTCTCTGCTGAGGTGTGCAGGTAGAGCAAATGGTTCAGCTTCCCCTGCTGCCAGGTCTTTAACATATCATCATAATAAAAACTGCCGGGATTGCCTGATTGCCCGCCCGGTAATATGCCGTAGCCCTGAGGCTGTGGCCCTAACTGCACCACCATACGCCAAGATGGGCCATGCCCGTCTATCAGGGCGTTTACCGTAGAACCCGCGCCGCCCGATTCAAAATTACCTGAACCCAAACCAGGCACATGCCCCAAATGGGCCACTTCAAAAGCTTTTATCTTACCCCATTGCCATGAAGCGCCCACTTTGCCGTATTTGCGCGTTAGCTCATCAACCGTAGCAGTGAAAGAGGCCATTACCACATCCGTAGCGGTTTCTACTACCGGTGTACGTTTATTATCAAACCAAACCGAGTTAGGCTGTTTCATCAGCAAAGCCTCGGTGCGGTCCATGGTGGGGTAATCGTAAACCGTATCTTTACTGCCGAAATTATCGCGCCAGGTAAAATCATATAATTTATGCCACCAGTTCTCAAATATGGTTGCCCTTATCGAGTTTACTTTGTAGAACTTATCCCATTTTTTCAGGGCATTCAGGGCAGCCAACTGACTATCATCCAGCTTGGAGGCATCCAGGTATTTGAGCATGGTAGGCAAAATATCCTGTGCACGTATACTGTAATCGTCCATCTGTAACAAACGCAGGCTATCCACCGTGACTTTTTTCATGGCGCCAAGCCGGTCGTTAATGCGCTTGCCGCGTTCATAACCCTCAAACTTCCAGTTGATATAGTAAGGATAAGTTGGGTCTGTAGATGATTGGTTGGCCGAACTCACAAAACCACGAGGCGGATTTTTCACCGTTGGGTTTTGGTCATAAGGGATCCAACCCTGCCAGTCATTCGCGGGGTTGCTGCCGTCTAAGATAAACTTACCCTGGTCTTTGTACTTGAGCGGCAGTTTACCATTAGGCGTAATGGCGATATCGTTATCTGCCGAGGCGAACACAAAATTTTGCGCCGGAGCGGTGTAATAGGTTAAAGCCTTACGGTAATCGGCATAATTGGCCGCCCGGTTAAGCAGGTAGAAGGTTTTAAACTCGTCGCTTTCGTCGTGCGCTATCCAGCGCAGCGCGTTTCCGGCAGGTACATTGGAGCGGCCCTTTTTACGCATCTCTTCATTATCGTACACCACCGGACCATGATGGGTGTACAGTACCGTATCTATTACATCGGCCTGCCCCCTTACCTTTATCACTTCAACCTTGCGGGTAACTTTATTCCATTTGTTATTATACCAGTACTCATTACGGCCGGCATCTTTAAATTTCACCTGGTACCAGTCCAGCACGTCGGCATCTACATTGGTAACTCCCCAGCTTATTTTCTGGTTATAACCTATCACCACGCAGGGCGCGCCGGGCAGGGTAACGCCGTAAACATTTACTCCCGGCCCAACCATTTGCACCTGGTACCATATGGATGGGAAGGTTAGGTTCAAATGCGGGTCATTAGCCAGCATGGGGTAACCTGTAGCCGTTTTGGAGCCGCTTACCGCCCAGTTATTACTGCCTATGCCCTCTACCTTTTCCTTGTTTTGCATAGCCGCCATCAGCTGCGCCTTAAAAGCCGGGGGCGGTTGCGGTATGGGCAACGGTTTAAAATCCCATTTTGTACCTGCGGGGATAATGGGATCCTCATGCATAGGGTAATCAGGAAAAAGATCATTGGTGACCTTCGCGCCAAACTTATTGAGCACGTTGGTAAGCCCCAACTCGTTTGAGCCACCGGCCAAAGTTTCCGACATCAACTTCAGCAAGTAGGCCGAATTAATGGGTTTCCACTCTTCGGGCGCATAACCCAGCAGTTTAAACTCCAAAGGATAGCCACCGGGTTTAAGGTGTTTAATATAGGCATTTACACCATCGCTATAAGCTTGTATTACTTTACCCATTACCGGGTCTTTCATGATGCCCTGTAAAGTATGCTCGGCGCCGTAGGTCATGCCCATGCGGCGGTGGTAGCGGTCAAGTTCCAGTGCCTTAGGGCCAACCACCTCTGATAGCCTGCCCGCCGCACTGCGGGTTTGGATATCCATTTGCCACAGGCGCGCCTTGGCGGTAAGGTAGCCTTGCACGTAGTACAGGTCATGGTCGTTTTTAGCGAAGATGTGCGGAATGCGGTTATCATCAAACTGTACGGTAACCTCATCCTGCAGATCGCTTAATTTAAGTTTCTCTTGCGGGAGAATATTTTTGCTTTCGGCGTTTTGCCAAAACCCGGTTGAAGGGTTCAGGAAATTGCCCAGCGGGGGTATATCGCCAAACTTGGTTTGCAGCGCCCAGATGAGCGCACCGGTAAATACGAGGCAGATGATCGCTTTAAATACTTTCATTTTTGAGTGTGAGGTATTTGCAGGAAAGATAAGTATTGTACAGCGTTTTAAAAAGCCAGCGTATCCAAGTGTTTGCGGCGGCGCTTACGATAAGTACGTTTCTTTTTAGGCTTGTCCTGCTTTTTGTCGAGCCGCTGTTCCCGCTCACCTTTGCGGAAGTTCCAGGGTGGTGTAGGGTTGGCATCCTGCCATAAGCCGAGGCGGCTTTGGCGGGCCTGCTGCTCCAGCATGGCCAGCTCCATACTTTTTGAATAGGCGCGGTATTGCCAGGCATAACCATTCTTAACCAGCTGCTTATTTACGCTTGTGCCATCCTCCAGTTCAACCCAGCCTACGGTACGGCCGTAGCGGTCGGTGTTATTAACGATTAGCCGCACCATTTTACCAAAGCACAGGTCTGAGGTAAATTGCTTTGCGGCCTGCCCATAGGCCTGACTTTTCTCCGGGCAATCTACCTCGGCCAGCCTTACCGTTACCTGTTGGTTTTGGGGCGAGAGCAGCACCATGGTGTCGCCATCTTTTACACCAACCACTTTATACAGGTCGGTTTTGCGGTTACAACTCAGCGCGAAACAAAAAACGAGCACACAAAACAACAATAGCTTTTTTAGCATGGCAACGAAGATACATAATAGTGATTTGGTCAATAGCTAAAATACCATCAGCCTGTAAAATAAAGCAGCCGGCAAACTAAAGCTTTACTTTATAAGTTTAATCTAAAAACGAGAAACATGGGTAAATTTCCTGTACCGGATAAAACATTATTTATATGCACAGGCAGCAAATGCGCCAAGCGCGGCGGTAAGGATATGTACAAAGCGGCAAAGCGTTTTGCCAAATACAGCGGCCAGGATATTGAAGTGATACGTATAGAATGCACAGACCGGTGCGATTGGGCACCGGTCTGTACGTTATCGCCCGGCAATATCTGGTTAAAAGAATACGCCGAGAAAGATGTGATCAAGCTGTTAATGGAAGATTAGCTGGCGTCGCTTTCGTATTTGATCTTGCCTACATGGCGGTCAATTTCCCAGTGGCCTGTACCTTCTTCGCCAATTACCTCAAACAGTTCCAGCGCGCGGCGTGCTTTGTATTCTTCTTCACGCTGCTCTTTCAAAAACCAGTTCAAAAATTCGTTGGTGATATAATCCTGCTCACTGAGGCAGCGCGCGTATATCTTTTTAATAGATTGCGTAACGCTGATCTCCTGGTCGAGCGCGTCCTCAAACACTTCGCGGAAAGAGTTATATTCCTGCTTAATGCCGGTAACATCCGGTGAAATGGCGTTGCCACCCATGTCCAGTATATATTTGTAGAATTTAAGCTGATGCTGCCTTTCTTCTTCGGCCTGCTTAAAGAAATATTCTGACGAATAATCGAAACCATTACGGTTACACCATGATGCCATGGCCAGGTAAATGGATGACGACATGGCCTCTTTTTTTACCTGCTGGTTCAACAGTTCTTCTACCTCGGTTGATAACAGGCTTTTTATACGGATAAGATCTTTCATTGTGGTATTTGTTTAATTAACAAAGGGCAACAAACGTGCCGATTTAATAATTATACAATATACGCTTCACCTGTACCGGGTGCTAAAAATAAAAGCAATATAAATTCAGTCTAAATTATTAGCAGGCAGTACGATAGAGTTTATCGTGCAGGATGGAGTTAAGCTCCAGCATCACAAATGTACCCTGCAGCAGCTCTTTTAAGGCGATCACCTGCAGCAGCGTAAGGATGTAGGTATGATCGCAGGCACAGATGAAAATGATTTCCACATCCGGGTCTTTCGAGGTATCCAGCAGCTTGGCCTCAATATCAATATGGTATATCGCCTTTTTCAGCTTTTGCAGACAGCGGTAATTAAACCCGGCTACCTTACCGGCAAAATCAATGTACCAGCAGTTTTCTGCATCGCACTGGTAAACCGCGCCGGATGCCGTGCTGAATACATTTTCCCAGGTGGGGGTTGATGGTGAAGTAAGCGTTGTAACCATTTGCAAAACAAAAATCCCATTTATTTATAATTAATCCAAATAATGTTAACAATTATTTATAATGATTATTAACAAGCATCTTACCTTTATCGCATGGATGTTAAAGCTTGCATTTTTGACCTCGACGGGGTTATTGTTGATACGGCCGTTTATCATTACCGCGCATGGAAGCGCCTGGCCAACGAACTTGGGTTTGATTTTACAGAAGAACAGAACGAGCAGTTAAAGGGCGTGAGCCGTATGGCTTCGCTTAAGCTGATACTGGGCTGGGGGAACATAGGGCACCTGAGCGATGAGGAAATGAATAAACTGGCCAATAAAAAAAACGACTGGTATGTGGATATGATCACCCATATGACACCTGCCGAAATACTGCCTGGAGCGAAAGAATTTGTAAGCGCCTGCCGCCAGGCCGGTATTAAAACCGCTATTGGCTCGGCCAGTAAGAATACGCCGGTGATATTGGAAAAGCTCGGCCTTACTCCGCTGTTTGATGCTATAGTAGATGGCAACAGCGTAAGCGCCCCTAAGCCCGACCCGGAAGTTTTTGTAAAAGGCGCCAGCCTACTTGGCGTTGCACCCGCCAATTGTATTGTATTTGAAGATGCGGTTGCCGGTATTGAGGCCGCCCGTAACGGCGGCATGAAGGCCATTGGCATTGGGCAGCCCGAAGTATTAACCAAAGCCGATAAGGTGATCAGCGGATTGGACCAGATCAGTGTAGATCAACTTCAATATATCTAAAAAATGCCGGTAACCCTCGCGGCACCGGCATTTACACACTCAAATTGAAACTAAATTTTAAAGCGCTAACGCCTTAGTTTGGCGCGTGCGCTTATAACGGTTTTTACCGCGTGGGCTAAAAATTCCTTTTGTTCTGCCGATAACTGGTTTACAAAGCTGTCCCCATCAAAACTGTAAACTACCTGGTTTTTATCGCCGTTCTCAGCCCTCAGCTTTTTGCCGTCTTCATCAAAAAATAAATACCCCTCTTTAGAGATTTGAGCTATACCTGTTGAGTCGGGCGTAAATACCACACTTCCCGAATACTTGATCTCCTGACGGTGACCATCAGTAGAATTATCAATACTGGTGGTGCGGCCCCTGTTACAGCCTGCCATTGAGGCTATTGCGCCTATGGCTATAATTAAAATGCGTATTTGTTTATTCATGACCTTTCATTATTTACACAAATATACACATCGCATAGTATCATGCAATACATAGTACTATTTATTTTAAAATTTTCTCCAGATTTATTTCTCTTTGATTGTAACGAAATACTTACAACTCAAAACGAGGCATAACCAATGAATATGGCTATCATTAGTTAATAAAATTTCGCTACCTAAATGAAGTCCAGGTATTTGGTTATGTGCGCCGTTTTTTTGCTGCCGGTACTCCTCATTATATCGCAATGCAGCACCAGCACTACCAAAGCCGACCCGCGGGGGGCTGATTACGCCGGTGCCAAAACCTGCATCAGCTGCCATAAAAACTTAGATAAGGATTACCTGCATACCGCACACTACCAATCATCGGCATTCGCTACGGAAAACGCTGTACATGGCATTTTCGCAGGCGCTAAAAGCGAAATGAACTACAACAACCACTCCAGGGTAAAAATGCTAAAGACCGATAGCGGCATGTACCAGGTGAACTACATTAACGGGCAGGAAGCCCAAAAAGCCCGCATGGACCTGGTAATGGGGGGCGTAAAGGGCGAAACCTATCTTTACTGGAAGGAAAACGAGCTGTTTCAGTTACCCGTATCTTTTGATTACGCGCAAAATAAATGGATTGTAAGCCCGGGTTATGATACCGTTATGGCCAGTTATGACCGCGCCGTTAATGTACGCTGCTTAGAGTGCCACGCTACTTACGCGGCAACGGAACCCGGGAAAGCGCCAAGTTTTGGCGGCGAGGTGACTGGTTTTAACAAGGCATCAATGGTCTTACGGATCGATTGCGAACGTTGCCACGGCCCGGGAAGGGAACATGCCGAATACCAGCTATCGCACCCGCAGGAAAAAACTGGCCGTTACATCACAGATATCAGCAAGCTTACCCGCACACAGCAAACCGATCTGTGCGGCACCTGCCACTCGGGTACTCAAACAGATAACAAACAATCGATATTTAATTTTAAGCCGGGCGACAAATTAACCGATTACAAAACCCGCGCTGCCGATGCCGGTCCGCCGGATCTGGAACATATTGACGTACACGGCAATCAGTTGGAAATGCTCAAAACCAGCCGCTGCTTTACCGCCAGCCAAATGAACTGCTCCAGCTGCCATGCCCCGCATACCGATCAGCATAAGCAAACCGCAATATTCGCGGCGCGCTGCGGCACCTGCCACAAAGCAACCAACCATAACCTTTGCAAACTTACCGGCCGGGTAAGCGACGAGGTACTCAAAACAAAATGTGTAGACTGCCACATGCCTATGCTGCCATCAAAAGCCATTATTAACGAGCAGCACCCGGTATTGATACGTACCCACCATATTGCCGTTTACCCTGACAAGGCAAAGCAGATACTCGCCTACCTGAAAAAACTATAATTATTTGCCTCCACGGTTATTCTGTAAGATGATAAACGGCAAATGTTCATCCCAGTTAGGACGAAAATCGGGCTGGAAAAGGAAACCGCTGGCATAGTTGCCTAACAAAATATCCGGTTTACCGTCCCCGTTCCAGTCGGCCACCTGCATATTCATCCACCTGCCGTACTGGCTCACGGGTATAGCGTGTGGCGTAAACTGCATAGGCTTCACCTGGTCAAAGTATATACATTCTTCAGCCGGGTTATTCTTCATATCCGCAAAAAAGGCTGTGGTGGCAATATCCAGGTCGCCATCGGCATCAAAATCAGCGGCTATGGCTTTTGTCGCCCCATTGATCGGGTAAAACCATTGCTGTTTGAAATTGAAATTGCCGGTATTTTTGTAGATATACAACCCGTGATAAGGTTTCAGTATCCTCGAGTCGTGGTAATTATAGCCACAGGTATAAATTAGGTCGGGGTTACCATCATGGTCGATATCACTCAACTGAAAACTGGTTGAGCCATATACCGGCGGGAATTGCAGCAGCTCCCTCGTGATGAACCCACCCTTTTTATCATTGATATACATGGCCAGGCCTTCGTTACCGGTACCGAAGAGTACCATCAGGTCCGTCCAGCCGTCCTTGTTAAAATCCTGCGCCAAAGCTTGTACCGCTCCCGGTCTATCAGTGATCACATTCTTCTTTAGTACCGACTGGTTATCGCCCATTTTATACAGGTATATACCACCTTTGGTAAAACCTTGTCCACAAACCACCATTTCGTCGCGGCCGTCCTTATCAAAATCGGCTTTGAGTATCTGTACCGGCCTGGGCAGGTCTGCGGCCACATCTTTTACATTACCGGTACCGGGATTTACCGCTACTATCCTGCCACTGGGGTAATCAACCGCGTCAATACGCCCTATGCATGATAACATTATATTCCCTGCGCCTTTCTGTTTGTCGAATTGCGCGTCAACAGCAGCAGACGGAAGTATGGCTATTTGTTTACCATTTAAATCTTTATCCCAGGCCGTTAGTTCGGTAGTTACCAGGTCGCTGGTGTATATTTTACCGTTAGCAGTATCTGCAGCCACCATCGTGGTAAAACTTACATTGGTTACCGGCTGTGGTTTCTTCAAACCAAACACCGCCCAATCCTTTTGAAGGGCAGCAGGTGCCTTGGCTGGTTTTAGTTCAACAGGCGCTACTTTGTTGTAATAATTGACTATTGCCTGCCAGTTAACAATAGATATGCCGCCTGTATCTTCAGGCTTCTTATAAAAATCGCTGCCATAGGTAGATATCTTTAAATAATGCGCCATTGAGGGCAGCGTGTGCATGCGCCATACATCGCGGGTGAGCATATCGGGCTCGGTTTCGGCATGGCAGCCGGTGCAGTATTGTTTTACCAGGTATTTGCCATCGGCAATGGTATCGCCGGTGAGTTGGTAGTCATCCGCCCCTTTATGCCTGCAACCATCCAGCGAAGCGGTAACCAATACCAGCACTGCTGATGATAACAGGCAAAAAATGCCATAAAATTTACGGTTTACTTTCATGTTGATAAGCCCCAATTTTAATTCTCCAGCTTTAAATTATTCCAGATATATTCACCTATTTCGCGGCCTTGCTTAGCAGCTGCATCCACACTTACACGGTAATGTATACCACCATAAAAACGGCTGATGGATGTTTCGTCGGAAGCTTGCAAAAATGATTTAAAATGCCGCTGCATGCCTATGTAACGCAGATCACTGGTGTCCTGAAAATCAAAGTTATCGCCAAACAGATGGGTAAGCACAACAGCAGAGGCGGCGCTGATATCGCTATGGCCGCTGGGGTATTCGGGGAATGGCGGCGTTTGCAGCATGGGCTGCCATTTGGGGTCTATTTTTTCATTTATCACCGTAATAGGCCTGATGTACTCTGTAACATATTTTACCTGCCAGCCGCAAATAAAGGCATCATACAGGGCAATGGCCGTCATGGCGTAGGCCTGTGCGGTTTTAACAGCGTCGGCTTTGGCTTTTTTACAGGCGATAGCCGTAATGCCTATCCAATGGCCCCCGGGTGTAATTTTCTTGTTTACAAACATCATGTGCCCGTTATGCTGTATCACAAACGGGTTATCGTCCCAAAATTTGGCTATTTCTATCTGCTCGGGTGTATTCTTTTTGCTCTGCTCATATACTTCTACGTTTTGCTTGAAGTAGGTACTGTTCTTATCCTCGCTATACGGCGCAGGCGGCGGCAGCGGAAAATCTGATGATGATTTTACTACAAAGGTTTCCATAGTACCCCAGCAAAACTCAACGCCGTCCAGGTAGTCGGGCGCGGTGGGGCGCCATTTACCGTTATCATGGCTGCCCAGGAAACGGGGTTTGCCACGGGTTTTGGCATAATTATCAAACTTGGCACGTGAGAGTATAGCTTTGCCGATGGTATCGCCAAAAGCCATAGAGCGGGTGTAAGTGGCTTCGTCCAGGTTATCCTTGTACATGGCAAACACCTTGTCTTCATACTTCTTAAGGGTATCGATAGAAAAAGTAACCTTGTGCGCAACGGTAAAGAACGCTTTGGTAGCGGCAAGCGTGTAATTATAATTTTGCCCCTTTTGCGGCAACGGCATAGGTTTAAAACCTTTTAACTGGTTAGCAATAGAGTTATACCCCGGGTTTTGGAAACGCATAGCCTCATACGCCGCCAGCGTAGTATAACCATAAATGCGGCTGGCCACAGGTGGGCTAAACGCATCGTAAATGATTACCTGGGTAAGCCTGTCCACATTCTCGTGGAGAACATCGGTATCTTTAAGGAGTTTGGTTTTGGGCTTGTTATGGCAACCGATAGCCAGCATACCGGCAACAACTAAACCGGCTGTAATAAACCTAAGGTATCTCATGATCAGCAATAAAAATTAATTTAAGGGAATATTTCTGGTTTGGCCCGCGTTGTTGGTTACTGTTACCGAAGCCATTGTTTGGTCAATATTAAAAAATCTGCCCGACTGTGACAAGAACGAACCGCCATTATAAAATTCAAGCCGGGTTGTTCTGCCATTTTTGTACCGGATGCTGGCATACATATCCATAGGCGATAGCGGAACCATCCCTACTTTCCTTTTCAGCTCAAACACTTTTAGCGGGCCTTTATGCTGACTCGCGGCCACCAGGTATTTATCGCCCGCGCCGCGCAGTTTTACCAATCCCTTGCCATCGCCGGGGATGTAAATACCGCTTTGCAGAATACTCAGCGGTTTAAAATTACCCCTGCCATCCCCTTTTAGCACCAGCCCGTTAAAGGCATCGTAACGGCCTGTGCTTACATCAGTACCGTAATCATTACCGTTCAGTACCGCGTCGAGGTTGCCATCGCCGTCAACATCATCAATGATGATACCCGAAAGCTGTGACAACTGCGCCTCAATAGGTAAAGGCATCAGCGTAAATTTGCCGTTACCATCGTTACGCATATAGCACGATTTGAGGTTGGTGGCTTTTAGCCTGATAGCACCTTTGCGCATCTCAGGCGTAATTACGCTGTCCATGGTAGCTACTGCGAACGACTTATAGTTCTGGAACTTGATACGCATGCTGATCATCTGCTTCACAATATCATCACGCGTGTGCGCAGGAAACTCTTTCATCTCGCCATTTCGGTCCTTTAAAAACAGCGAAGGGAAAGCGTCATAACTTTCATTATTATCGAAATCCTTGGCGGTAATGTACATGGGGTATTTTTCGCTGGCCTGGTAAAAGGTATTAAGGCCTGTGTTACCCACTATGTAGTCGATATCACCGTCGTGGTCAAAATCGCCGCCAGCAATGGTATTCCACCAGCCCATTTCGCCTGCTATTTGGGTATCAGCGGTTACATCTTTAAATGTGCCGTGGTCGTTTTTCAGGAAGGTAACGGGCATCCATTCGCCGGTGATCACCAGGTCGGGCCAGCCATCATTATTATAATCGGTAAAAGAAGCGTCGCACACCAGTCCCAGGTTAACCAGGCTCTTGGCTACTGTCGGGGTAACGTCGGTGAATTTTATCTGCCCGTTGCGGCTATCATTTCTTAATATAAAGCTCGATACCGGTTTAGGATAGTTCCAGGGGTTTACCCTACCGGATACAAACAGGTCGAGCTTGCCGTTCTTATCATAATCAACTGCCTTTACGCATAGCTTGCTGGTAAAGTTGGCTGGCAAAGCATTGGCTTGCAGGGTAAAGTTTCCCTTACCATCATTGGCGTATACCCTGTCCTGATAGTTTTTTGAGCCCGGCTCCTGCTCGTAACCACCACTGGCGGCGTACAGGTCAAGGTCGCCGTCGCCATCGGCATCAAACAGCAGCAAGCCTTCGTCCTTAAATGCCAGGGTTGAGTTAGGCTGATATAAAGCACGCTGGGTAAACTTTCCGTTTGCCTGCTGCAAAAACACCTGTGCGGGATATTTGGAGGTGCCTCCTACTACCATATCGTCAAAGCCGTTGCCATCCATATCGCCAACGGCAATGGCCGGGGTATACTCCGAAAACTTATGCGGCAGCAGTTTTTGTACGTTAAAGTCGATATAATCATCGTCTTGGTTGGTGTAGCGGATGCCCACATCATGGGTAACCTCGCTGAAAAGCGCCTGCTTAGCAATACCGCCGTTTTTGAGTGTATATGGCTTTTGCGCATCTTTTTCATTTACGGTAAGCAGCTGGTTAGTTTTTACATTCCGCAGCACCTGCTCTTTACCATTTTGCCATTTAATTACTACCGAATCGACCCGTGTAACATTCCCCAGGCCAAAGTGGGCTATATTTTGTATGGTAGACAAGTACCCCCTGAAAGGTGTATTCTCGTATACCTGGTGTTTTCCTTTTCCGTAATAAATATCTGCCCAGGCGCCTATCCCGTCCTTGTTTCCGGCGCCGCCTTTAAATTGTATGTGCAGATAATTGTTGTCCGCCTTATCCTTATCGCGGGCGGTATTTCGGTACACAAATGCCTCGTCATCAATATTATTGATCACCACATCCATGTCGCCGTCGTTATCCAGGTCGGCATAGGCGCAACCGTTGGAGAAAGAAGGGATATCCATGCCCCAGCTTTTGGTAACATCCTCAAACTGCAGCTTACCATTGTTGCGGAACGCGTAATTGGGGATCTTCACAATAGGTATCTGGCTCAATACCTGTTTTTTGGAAGCCACCGCGAACGACTCGTTCCTGAAGGCGATAAAATCATGGTCGGTAACATCACGCGGGTAACCATTGGTCACCACAATATCCCTGAACCCGTCGTTATCAAAGTCGGTTATCATAGGCCCCCAGCTCCAGTCGGTTTGGGCCACGCCACTCATAAAGGCTATCTCGCTGAATACCGGCGCGCCTATAGAATCGTTTTGCCCTAACCGCGGACCTTGGTTAAGCTGTAAAGCGTTGTGGTTAT
Source organism: Mucilaginibacter sp. MD40 (assembly GCF_002288635.1). Taxonomy (GTDB): domain Bacteria; phylum Bacteroidota; class Bacteroidia; order Sphingobacteriales; family Sphingobacteriaceae; genus Mucilaginibacter. Next base: position 3,517,547 of record NZ_NRSW01000001.1, read on the forward strand.
ACTGGTATTGGTAACCGTAATTATCAAAATTCTGATACAGCTGATAGGAAATACCCGGCATAAACATCTTTTTACGATAGTTATCTTCCGGGTCCATATCCAGCTCAAAAACATCCGCGAGGCCATCATTATTAATATCCTGCACGTCCTGACCCATGGCACTGGTGGCAGTATGCTTAAAATACTCCTGCGACCTGTCGGTAAAAGTACCGTCGTGGTTATTAATGTACAGGATGTTGTTAGGTAAAAAGTCGTTAGTTACGTAAATATCTTTCCAGCCATCGCGGTTAAAATCGGCTATGCTGGTAGCATGGCCGTAGCCCTCGATGAGTATCCCTGCTTCTTTAGAAACGTCTTTAAAAACCGGGTGCTTCAAGATGGGGTCATAATCATTACGATAAAGCCGACCCGTGCTGCGTGCAGAACCATCCTTAATAATAGGCCTGAAAGCGCTGGTATTATCATTTGCCTGCACCTCGTTAATGGTGAGGTACATATCCAGATCGCCATCGTTATCATAATCAAAAAACGACGCCATGGTAGAGTGCGCGTTGATCTGCAATCCATACTCCGCAGCCGACTCTTTAAAATGGGGTACCCCATTTTTATCGGGACCGGTATTAATGTACAGCAGGTTGGTGCGTTTCTTAGGGTCGTTTAATAAAGTATAGCAAACATAAATATCCTTTAGCCCATCGTTGTTAATATCCACAACGGCTACGCCACGGCCCCAGCCGCCGCTACCGCCCACACCGGCGGCTTGTGTAACATCATCAAACTTAAAGTCCCCTTTGTTAATGTACAGTTTGTTGGCAACCTGGTTTCCTACAAAGTAAATATCCTGCAAGCCATCATTATTAAAATCGCCGATGCCTACGCCGCCTCCATTGTAAATATTGAGCTTATCAAGCGGGTTAATGCTATCATTTTCGGTAACCTCATTATTAAACTTAATGCCTGATTGTGAAGAAGATACGCGCTCAAACAAAGTAGCTTTCCTGCATGAGAAAAATAGCAACGGAGCAGCCGCGATGAACAGGAATTTAAGGGGTTTCATGAACACTATATTAAACAATATTTTAAAAATAAAAGAGGGAAAGACATTACATCTTTCCCTCTTTTTAAAAAATGCAAGCTTTTAATTAATAGCCCGGATTTTGTTTCAAAGTACCTTTCGATAAGTCGATCTGGGTTTGAGGAATAGGGAACAGCTCATTTTTATTTGAACCGAATTTCGCTACTTTCATTACCGCAGAGGTAAATTTGTCGCCAAAATCACGTGTATTTTTCAGGAACTTCTCGATCTCTGTGGTCATGATGTTTCCGGCAGGGCCGCCGTTAACCGCATCCCAACGAGAAAGGTCAAAGAAACGATGGCCTTCCATACCCAGTTCCAGCTTACGCTCAAAGTATACCGCTTTGCGTGCCCATGCCTGGCCATTTGCCAGGAATTGGCCGCTGTACAAGCCTACTTTGTAGTTTGCCGCGAATTGAGAGTTATCTACAATTGGTTTGGTAGCGTCAGGGTTGCCTTTATCGTCAAGGCCGTAACCGGTAAGTTTACCTTTAACCCAACCGCTCTGGTCGGCAGCGCGTGCCCTTACCTGGTTTACATAACCTTCGGCAGCCGGCAGGTCACTGGTTTCAACCGCGCACTCTGCAGCCCAAAGCAATACATCAGCATAACGGATAGCATTGTAGCTGTTTGAAGTAGCCTGGTTTGCAGCCCAACCACCGTAGCTATCAGAAGTAGTTGATTGTGCCGCTTTGTAATAAACGTTTTTAATTGGCAGGTACGGACCACCGTTTGGCTGGTCACGTGCCCATGCAGCACCCGGGCAAATACCCCAGTCTAAGTATGGGATACCACGGCGACCTACTGACCAATCTAACCTGGCATCAAGCAGTTCGTTACCTGGAGTAAACACAGTACCGGCAGGTACACCCTGGTCATTAGTGATATAACCATTCTGGTAGCTGTCGATCAATGGTAAACCATTCGCATCTACTTTAAACGAGTTAACAAAATCAAATGTAGGCTGGAAGAACCCGCAGCAGCCTGCAGGGCCACCTGACGGGAAGTTCAATACGCTACCCGCGTTACCGTTTAAGCCGTTGGCACCATCATGTACTGATGTTTGTACCACAAATACACCCTCAGGACCGTTTTTAGTTGATGGGTTAAAGTTATCGGCATATTTACCTAAAGCGTATTTAGCGCCTGATGCGGTTACACCATTAGCAATTACGTTTTTAAGGATGGTATACGCATCAGCATATTTATGATTAAACATCAGCGTTTTTGCCTCAAAAGCCAGTGCAGCCCATTTGTTAGCACGACCAACCTGTGGTTGTGTGTTAGGCAGGTCCGCGGCAGCTGCTGCAAAATCGGCCGCTATTTTATCCCATATCGGGCCGCTGTTAGGTACGTTGTAGTTATTGGCACCGTAAGTGATAGTTTCATCAATATAAGGTACATTTTTCCACAACTTAGCTGCCTCCAGGTGGAAGAAACCACGCAGGAAACGTGCTTCAGCAATGTATTGCTTTTGCTGATCGGCAGTTACCGAACCATCTTTTACCTGTGGCAATAACCTTAACACGTCATTTGCACGCTGTACACCGGCATAGCAAACACGCCATTTATCATTAAGGTAGTCATTGGCGCCTGTAGCAGAAAACGCTTCCAGGTTGGCCGCGGCCGGCTGGTCGCCCGGGTTAGAGCCCTTAAAGGCGTCACCCGCTACAACGCTACCATATATCCAGTTATCGGTACCGGTTTCCCATGGGCTACCCGCCTGCCCGTCAAACACCCCATCAACTACGGAGTAAGCACCTATCAATACACCATCAACACCCGCACGGGTTGCAAGTACCTCCGGGATCAGAGCCCCGATAGGCGCCTGGTCCAGGTATTTCTTACAAGAGTAAGTCGCTCCAAGCAAAACAAGTGTTGCCGGGATGATGACCTTCAATTTAAAGCTTTTTTTCATAACTATTATCTTTATATCTTCTGTTAGTTATTTTAGAATGTTACGTTAACGCCGAATATAAACCTGCGCTCGTTGTTAGGGTAGTTACCCAGGTCAACACCGTAGCTATTACGGTCAACAGATTGCAACTCCGGATCCAGACCGCTGTATTTGGTAGCGGTGAACAGGTTAGTACCCTGTACATAAGCACGCAGCTTATCAATACCTACTTTTTTCAGCATGCTTGGGTTAAAGGTATAACCGATCTGTACTGATCTTAATTTCAGGAACGAAGCATTCTCTACGTAGTAAGAGCTGATCGCGTCCGCTGTACTGAAATTGGTAGTTTTCTCGGCGATCGGTGTTTTAGCATTGGCGTTTTGTGCCGGTGTTTTAGCCGGGTCCCATGCATTGTTTAACAGGTCTAAGCTTTTGTTACCGGTTTGTGAACCGTAAAAGTTAGTCCAGTACTTAATTGAGTTATACACCTGGTTACCATATGAACCGTAGAATACGGCGTTCATGTCAAAGTTTTTGTATGACAGGTTAAGGTTTACACCGTAAGTAAAGTCAGGCAGTGGTTTACCAATTTTGGTACGGTCGGCATCGGTGATGCGGCCATCGCCATTAACATCGGCATAACGGAAACGGCCCGGGGCAGCATCGGTCTGGTAAACCGGGGTTGAACCGAAGATATCCGGTTTTTGCTGCGCGTTAAGCGCGTCGATCTCTGCCTGGTTGTTCCAGTAGCCAATTACTTTGTATCCGTAGAAATCACCTATACCACCACCTACTTGGTTGTAGCCTACGCTACCGTTACGAATACCGGTAGTAAAGAATGGAGCACCCAATTGAGTGATCTTGTTATTGATGGTGGTGATGTTAGCGCCAATTGAGTATTTGAAATCACCTGCTGATGCATGGTAGTTAGCGGTAATATCAAAACCCTTGTTAACTACTGTACCATTGTTCACAAATGGGAACGCCGCATCTAAACCACCCACGGTAGCAGGCAGTGGTACGTTTACCAATAGTTTGGTGATGGTTTTTTTGTAGTACTCCACAGTCACATCCAAATGGTTAAATAACGATGCATCAAAACCTACGTTGAAGATCTTATCGTTTTCCCAGGTAGTGTAAGGGTTACCAAGAGAGTTGCTGTAATAACCAGGAATTACCGAGCTTGAAGAACCATCAATTGGGTATGATGAACCACCCGCGCTGCTGCCGTAAGCCGCGTAAGCGCTGTTAACCGCTACGTTGGCGTTGTAACCGGCAGTACCATAACTACCGCGGATCTTCAGGTCGTTTAACCATTTAACATCTTTCAGGAAATCTTCCTGTGATGCGCGCCATGCCGCAGATACGGCAGGGAAAGTACCCCATTTTTGGCCAGGTGCGAACAGTGAGCTACCATCACGACGGATAGTGGCACCCAGGATGTACCTGTCATTAAAGGTATAATCTACACGGCCAAAGAATGAAAGGATACGGTTAAGGCCATTAAATGAGCTGTTAGCTGTAGTTTGGCCTGGCTGTCCGTTGGTGATGTTGGCATAGAATGGATCAAGCGAGAAAAGGTTTTTAGCAGTGGCGTTAATGTAACGGCCGGTGTAACCTCTTTGCTCAAAACCTGCCAACACGTTAATGTTGTGTTTGCCAAATATTTGTTTGTAGTTTAAGGTATTACTCCAGTTAAAGTTACTGTTGTATGATGAACCTTCGTTGTAGCTGTTGTTACCACCATGGGCTTCACCGCTATCATATTGGCGGTAGCCAATGTTGTAGTAGTAGTTGTTATTGATATCTGCACTGAATGCTGTACGAGCTGTAAAGTGTTTCAGCAGGTCAACCTCAGCAAAAACAGTACCTTGTATACCATAATTGTTGGTATGGGTAGTGCTTTGGCGTTGTTGTATACCCACCGGGTTAAGCGCGTTACCTAAAGCGGCAGGGCCTGCATAGGTACCACCTAAATTACCGGCGATATCATATACCGGGATAATTGGCAGTGTACGGTAGGTTTCAGAAATAGGGTTACCCTCGTTCTGGTTACCACCGTTAGCTAAACCACCGCCACCGTTTGGCGAATTAATGTAGTAAAAGCTGATGTTTTCGCCTAAACGCACATGGTCTTTAACGTTAAATGTAGTATTAACACGGGCCTGGTACCTTTTAAAGTAGGTGTTAATTAATGTACCCTGTTGATTAGTGTAACCTAATGACAGGTAATAAGCGCTTTTATCGCTCGCGCCGCTTGCGCTTAATGAGTGCTGCTGTATAGGGGCAGCTTTAAAAATTTCGTGGAACCAATCTGTACCCGCGCCTTTTACAAATTTTTGTATCAGGTAGTCTTTTGCCGGGTCGTTATCCAGGTGATAGTTAGGAAGGAAATTAGATGCCTGATCCTGGTTAAATACACCTTTAGCACCAGCACCAGACTGGTAACCATAATCATAGAACACTTTGCCGTTAGGGTTACCCTTCATTAAATCGTTATCAGGGTCAACCTTGGCAACCAGTTGCTGGAACTGGTCAGCATTCAGCAGATTAAATACGTTGCCGCTCAATGGCTGTGTTGTGCCATAAAAAGCATCGTAAGTAATAGTGGCTTTACCCGATTTACCTTTTTTAGTAGTTACTACTACTACACCGTTACCACCGCTTACACCGTAGATGGCAGCGGCGCCGGCATCTTTCAACACCGAGATAGACTCGATATCATTAGGGTTGATGTTAGAAATGCTGCTGGTCTGTAATCCGTCAACTACATATAATGGAGATGAGTTACCAAAGTTACCAATACCGCGGATGTTTACCTGCGCGCCAGCACCGGGAGCACCCTGTGTAACAACGCTAACACCGGCAGCCTGGCCTTGCAGCAAGCTTTCTGTACTAACAGTTGGTACCGATTTAGCATCGTTTACGTTAACCGTGGTTACCGAACCGGCAATGTCTTTTTTGCGCTGTGCGGTATAACCGGTTACTACTACTTCGCTAAGGCTGTTATTGGCTGATTGTAAAACAACGTTAATTGTTTCGCTCTGGCCAACGGTAACCTCCTTTGTAGTGTAACCCAAATAAGTGAACACAAGCACATCGCCCGGTTTTACAGAAATACTGTAATTACCGTTTACGTCTGTTTGTGTACCAATGGTAGTACCCTTTAACAAAACAGAGGCGCCAACTACGGGCAACTTGTCATCGCTGCCTGTAACCTTACCTGAGTGTTTAGTTTGAGCTGTAACTACCAACGAAGAAACCATGCAGCACAAGAGCAGGCATAGCGTTCTTCCTTTAAGGAGTAAACTTTTAAACATGAGATTTGAGATTTAGTTGATTAATATATTTGATTTAAGATCTTGTTCTTAGTGAGATATGGGAAACAGGACCGGCAAGGGCGTTCGCGTTTGGCCGCGCGGGTACGCCGTTAGGTGCATGGCTGCACAATTTCCTCTTTCGGTAAAAAGCAGTTGCTTTTTATTGGTGAGATATGAAATAAGAAATTGTAAAAATTTAACCATATGGTACACTATCCCCGGTATTTTAATTTGCTATTGTGCCACGCCATCTTCGTGATTTTGCGGCCTCAATTATTTTAATATGTTCTTAAATATGCGCTCCTGTTAAAAAAGAGCTGGTTTTATAATGGTATTGACCTAATATAAATAGTGTGTATTTGATACACAAGGAGTTAATTACGATTTATAATATTTTTCACAAAAAGAATATTCATTTAACAATTCTTGCAAAATCATCAACAATATTTGCAAGCCTTTTAAAAAAGAAAATATTCTAATAATATTTTAACAATTCGAAAATCTCAAAAAGAAGACATTTCAACAAAAAAACGGAGTATCGGATGCCTGCCAACCACTTATATTTCTCTACCCCGTAAAAAAATTAAAAAATACGGCGCCAATAGTTTAAAAAGCGCCCATTTTATATTAAATAACTGTTAAAATAACATTAATCTGCGTTTTTAGCGGATATTGTTACACCACTCATTCGCGTTGTTTTACACCAAGTACATGCACCCTTTACATTCATGAGTTATATAAAAGCAAACGGCCTTTGCGTTATGCAAAGGCCGTTTAAGCAGTAATTTATTTAAAAAATATTTAAGCTATTTGTTCCAGATTACCCTAGTGCTGCCAGTGGTTGCAGAGTTGGTACCTATCTCAATAACAAACTCACCGGGCTCCCAATCGTAACGCAGGTCGCTGTTGTAAAATTTGAGCTTATCGGTAGTAATATTAAAGGTAACCGTTTTCTGTTCGCCGGGTTGAAGTGCTATCTTTTTAAAATCCTTCAGTTCCTTAACAGGGCGGCTAATGCTGGCTACCGGGTCCTTTATATACAACTGTACTACCTCTTCGCCGGCGTATTTCCCGGTGTTGCTTACCGTTACCGAAGCTGTAAGCGTTTCGTTACCTACCAATACAGACTTGTTGAGTTTAATATCGCTATAGCTGAATTTGGTATAGCTTAAACCATAACCGAAAGGATATAATGGATCATTGCTGATGTCCAGGTAATCAGACCGGAATTTGGTTGGCCCTGATGTATAAGGTCGGCCTGTATTCAGGTGGTTATAATATAAAGGTATTTGCCCTACGCTGCGCGGGAAGGTGGTAGTTAACTTACCCGATGGATTATAATTACCGAACAGCACATTGGCAATGGCATTACCGGCTTCGGTACCTGGCGCCCAAACATCCAGTATGGCGGCGGCGTTATCGTTTTCCCATTGCAGGGTAAGCGGCCGTCCGTTAAATAACACCAGTACCATTGGCTTGCCTAACTTAGCCAATTCTTTAAGCATTTTCTGCTGACTTTCGGGTATGCTGATATCCGAACGGCTTGATGATTCGCCGCTCATGCTTTGCGACTCGCCAACTACCGCCACAATAATATCTGATTTTTTGGCCGCCTTAACCGCGTCATCTATCATTTCATCAGGCGATTGTTTATCCAACCATACCATACCCGGGCCAAAGTTAAGGCGTTTCATAAAGGTGGTATCATCGGTAATATTGCTGCCCCTGGCATAGTTGATCTTTACATTATCACCAACTACCTTTTTAATACCCTCCATTACGCTTACGGACTTTTCCCACTCGCCGCCTATTACCCAGGTACCCAGCATATCACGTTTGTTATCGGCCAGCGGGCCAACCAGGGCTATACTACCACCTGATTTTTTAAGCGGCAGTATCTGGTTATCATTTTTAAGCAATACAAATGAGTGCTCAGCGGTAATACGAGCTGCTGCACGGTTCTCCGCGGTCATGATATCGGTTTTCTCGCGGCGTGGGTCGATAGACTTATAAGGATCGGCAAACAAGCCCAGTTTGTATTTAGCTTCAAGGATAAGGCGGCAGGCGCGATCAATATCATTAATAGATATCTTCTTTTCCTGTAACGATTGCTTTAGCGTTTTTAGGTAGCCCTCGCCCACCATATCCATATCCAGGCCGGCATTAATGGCACGTGCGGATACAGTTTGCAGGTCGCCCAGGCCGTGCTCGGTTACCTCGTTCAGCGAAGTATAATCTGATACCACAAAGCCTTTAAAGCCCCATTGTTTACGCAGCAGATCGGTAAGCAGCCATTTATTCACAGTTGAAGGCACGCCATCAACCACGTTAAATGAACTCATGATGCTGCCCGCGCCCGCGTCAACAGCGGCTCTGTAGGGCGGCAGGTAATAATTATACATGGCCAGGCGGCTCATATCCACCGTATTATATTCGCGGCCGGCTTCGGCGCCACCGTACAGGGCAAAGTGTTTAACGCACGCCATTACAGCGTCGGGCGCTTTAAGATTGTTGTGCTGATAACCACGCACCATGGCGGCGGCTATTTTACCACCCAGGTAAGGGTCCTCGCCGCTGCCTTCGGAGATACGGCCCCAGCGGGCGTCACGCGCGATATCTACCATCGGCGAAAAAACCCAGTTAAGGCCCTCGGCTGTAGCTTCTTTAGCAGCGATACGTGCCGACTGCTCAATTAAGCCCAGGTCCCACGTGGCCGACATGCCCAGCGGTATAGGGAATATGGTGCGGTGCCCGTGTATCACATCCAAACCAAATATCAGCGGGATGTGCAGGCGGGTACCCTTAACGGCGGCCTCCTGCATCTTGCGTACATCTGACGTGCCGTACAAACCAAAAATTCCGCCTATGGAGCCGTTCTTAACGCCCTCGCCTATTCCATTATTGGTAACCGAACCCGTGATGGCCATGCCACCGGTTACGAGATTTAACTGACCGATCTTTTCATCAATGGTCATTTTTTTCATCAGCGCGCTTACGTAAGCGTTCATCCGGGCTGTTTCGGCCGGTGTTTGCGCCATGGCACGGCCAAACGGCAGGCAAAACAATAAGGCCGCGCTTACATAAAGCACCCTTTTACGAGAGAAAATATTTTTCATACAAAAAGCTGTTTAATGATCATAAGCTTCAACATGAATAAAATGTTAATTAGCTTTTATTAAATTCTGTGAAACTTATTAGTATAATTGGCATTAATTACCCCCGGTAACATGGTGTAATTGATACACAATTGTAAATATTAAATTTAAACATTCAAAGGATTTATTTTATACAATAGCATCATGTTAACAAAACAGGAGCTGGAAAAATACTGGGCCGAAGCGAGCAAGATATATTTGAATCACGTATCAATAGACTGTGTGGTTTTTGGCTTTCATGAAGGGCAGATGAAAGTATTGATGCTAAAAAGCAACAATGAGGAGGCCTGGTACCTGCCCGGCGGTTTTGTTTTAAATGAAGAACCTATTGAAACTGCCGCCAACCGCATACTGAAAGAGCGTACCGGAATTGACGAGATATTTTTGCAGCAGTTCCATGTGTTTGGCGACCCTGACCGCTCCAAATTCCATAATGACATTTACCGCGACATGCTGCCCAAGGAAAAGAACTTCTTTAACCAGCGTTTTATTTCTATTGGTTATTACGCGCTGGTTGATTTTGTAAATGTTACCCCAACGCCCGACGCGTTCTCTGAGATATGTACCTGGCGTGACCTGGACGACTTGCCACAGTTTCAACTGGACCATGAACTTATCTTCCGCACCGCGCTGGACACACTGCGGCTGCAATTAAATTACCAGCCCATTGGCTATAATTTAATGCCTAAAGAGTTTACCATGCCCGAGCTGCAGAAGCTTTATGAAACCATTTTAGATAAAAAACTCGACCGCAGAAACTTCCAGCGGCGCATACTGGCGTTCGGCATCCTGAACAAGTTGCAGGAAACCCGTAAGGGCGGCGCCCACAAAGCCCCCTACCTGTACGAGTTTAACCTCGAAAACTACCGCGCCGCGCTCACTGAGGGCTTGCAGGGTGGCTGGTAAATTAGGCCGTTAAGGCATTTTTTACTATCTTAAGCCCATCTGCTAAGCACTTTCTACTATGAAGATTAAAAACGTATTGGTTGACACCGCTTTACTGTTTTGCGGCATCCTGTCGGCTGGTTTCGGGTTAAAGGGATTTTTATTGTCCAGCCATTTTATTGATGGAGGCGTTACCGGTATATCCATGCTGGTGGCCGATATTACGCATACGCCGTTAGCCATCCTTATTTTCATTATCAACATCCCGTTTTTATATTTAGGTTATCGTAAGCTGGGGTTAAAGTTTTCCATTAAGAGTGCTGCTGCCATAGCCGGCCTTTCGCTTTGCCTTGCCTTTGTACATTTCCCGGATGTAACGCATGATAAATTGTTAACAGCGGTTTTTGGCGGCGTATTTATTGGCGCGGGTATTGGTATGGCCATACGTGGCGGTGCCGTGCTTGATGGCACCGAAATAGCGGCCCTTTTAGTGAGTAAAAAAGCGCAGATTGTACGCGTGAGCGACGTTATCCTGATACTGAACGTGGTGATCTTCGCCGTAGCTGTTTTCCAGTTAGGTGTTGAATCTGGCTTATACTCCATCCTCACCTATCTTTCGGCCTCTAAAATGATCGATTTTATCCTGAACGGTTTGGAGCAATATACCGGCATGACGGTGGTATCAACAAAAGGAGAGCAGATACGCATAGCTATTACCCAGAGCCTTGGTCGTGGTGTTACTGTATACGAAGGCCGAAGCGGTTACGGCAAGGACGGGCACATCAACTCGCCCCGCGAAATTATTTTCACCGTAGCTACCCGCCTGGAAGTGCCCTTAATTAAGCGGGAGATCTTAAAGATAGACCCATCGGCATTTATCGTACAAACCAGTGTTGACGATACAACAGGTGGCCTGCTCAAACGAAAAAAGAGCCATTAATCTGTTCGGCTTAATATTTGTTCGGGTTGGCATAAACCAATTGATATGCCTGAAGGGCCAAGCATCCTCATCCTGAAAGAAAAAGCACAGCAGTTTAAAGGCAAAACCATTGCGGAGGCAACCTGCAACAACGGTGCTATTGACGCTACCCTGCTCAATAATAAACGCATTATTGATTTTAAAACCTGGGGCAAACACTTCCTCATCTGCTTTGACGACTTTACCGTGCGCATACACCTAATGATGTTTGGCACCTATCGCATTAATGAGCATACCGCAAAAACCCCAAGGCTCGGCCTAACCTTTACCGACGATACCGAACTCAACTTTTACGCCTGCCAGCTGCAATTAATTACCGAACCACTTGATGGGGTTTACGACTGGGAGGCCGACATCATGAGCGACAAATGGAACACCCGTAAGGCCAAAAAGAAAATGAAAGCCCACCCACAGCTGCTGGCCTGCGACGCGCTGATGGACCAGCACATATTCTCGGGCGTGGGCAACATCATTAAAAACGAAGCTCTTTTCAGGGCGCGTATACACCCCGAAAGTTTGGTGGCTAACATCCCAACCGCTAAACTTACCGAACTGATACATGAGGCCATTAAATACAGTTTTGAATTTTTAGAACAGCGCAAAGCCGGCACGCTCAAACGCAACTGGCAGGCCTACCATAAAAAGGAGTGCCCGCGGAACCATGTGCCGTTTATACGCCGTGATACCGGAACATCCAAACGTGCCAGCTTTTACTGCGAAGTTTGCCAGAAGCGATATTGACTCACCCATGCCCCTCACTGCTGCGCAAAGAGGGGTTACTTCAGTTATATTTGTTTTCTAACCCTCTTTTCACGTTAGACTCACTCCCGCCCCTTTTCTGCTATGCAAAAAGTGGTGTTAGTTTATTAGACCTATAATTTCTCACCCTCTTTTCGCGCAGCGAAGAGAGGGTCGGCGAGCGGAGCGATGCCGGGGTGAGTCGGCCTAAACCATTTCCTGAGTTTGACTCACCCCTGCCCCTCTCTGCTACGCAAAGAGGGGTGTTAGTTTATTAGATCTATAATTCCTTACCCTCTTTTCGCGCAGCGAAGAGAGGGTCGGCGAGCGGAGCGATGCCGGGGTGAGTCGGCCTAAACCATTTGCTTTACCCGTTGTTATGCTAAAAGTAAAATTTAAAAGCTATGAGAACCATTCATGTAACCGGCAACCCTGAAACACTTACCGCCATAATGATCCCTAAAACCGAACCTGAGTTTCACGATCATGAGGTGGTGCGTATCGTATCAACAGACCATAACGCAACTGTAGAAAAGGCTATCTTCCGAATTGTTGATGGCGGCGAGGATAAATGGGAACTGCAATTTGAATAGTACAGCACTCAAAGAAACATAAACAATTAAGGGGCCTACCAAGCCCCTTTTATATTTAATTAAAAACCGGCTGGCTATTCCTCCTCAATTTTGGAGTGCTTCTGGGTATCCTTCATTAGCCAGTATACGCTCAACGAGATACCGATACACAGCGTTACATACCAGTAGAACCATTCCTCATGGTGCTGCTCTTTAAACAGCAGGGCGATATATTCTGCCGAACCTCCGAAAACCGATACCGCTATAGCATAAGGGAAGCCAACGCCCAAAGCCCGGATATGCGCGGGAAAAAGCTCCGCCTTTACCACCGCGTTAATGGCGGTATAATTACTCACTACCATCAGCGCCAGCATAATTAATGTAAAAGCCAGCCAGAAATTGAGTGTATTACTTAAAAAAGTAAGGATAGGTATGGTGGTAAGCACTCCTAAAACGCCAAACGCTTTAAGCATAGGCTTACGCCCGATGCGGTCTGATACATATCCATACAACGGCTGCAGCAGCATAAACACCACAAGCGTTAGGGTAGATATCAGCGTGGCATCTGTTTTACTGAACCCGCTGGTGTTTACCAGAAACTTTTGCATGTATGTAGTAAAGGTATAAAAGGCAATGGTGCCACCCAGTGTAAGCCCTATTACAGTCAACACCTCTCGCGGGTGCCCGGCAAGCGCTTTTAAAGTCCCGCGCAATTCAGGGCGTTTGGCCTCCGCGCTAAACGTGGCCGATTCCTGCAAGTTACGTCGCAGGTACATCACCACAATGGCTAAAACAGCCCCTATGGCAAAAGGAATGCGCCAGCCCCAGCTATGCAGCTGCTCCTCGGTTAAAAATACCCTTTGCAGCAATACCAATACGCCTAAGGCCAGCAACTGCCCCATTATGAGCGTAACATACTGAAAACTGGAGTAAAAGCCACGGTTCTTTTTATCGGCCATCTCGCTCAGGTAGGTAGCGCTGGTGCCATATTCGCCGCCCACACTTATACCTTGCAGCATGCGTGCCAGCACCAGTATAATGGGCGCGGCTATACTGATCTGCTTATAGCCGGGCGTGATAGCGATTATTAAAGAGCCGGCGCTCATTAGTAATACCGAAAAGGTAAGCGCCTTTTTGCGTCCGTATTTATCGGCGAAGGTACCCATGAGCCATCCGCCAATGGGGCGCATCAGGAAACCGAGGGCGAATATGCCCGCGGTGTTCAGCAGTTGCGCGGTTTGGCTTCCTTTGGGAAAGAACGCCCCGGCAAAGTACAGGGAGAACGCCGAATATACATACCAGTCATACCACTCAACCAGGTTGCCCAGCGAGCCGCCAATGATGGACCATATTCGGCTTTGCGTACTTGGATTGGAAGCGGACATATAATTGGTGGTTTAAGCCGCAAGATAGAAATCATTCCGTCAATTTAGTCCATTACGGTTAACACATTTTGCTTATATTACCTCATGCTTTTTACCGAGGACTTTTTGCATTACGTTTGGCAGTTCAGGCTGTTTAACCGTATTAACCTGCGCACCACCGAGGGCGAAGAACTCGAGATATTATCCGTAGGCCTGCATAACACCCATTCCGGGCCCGATTTCCAGAACGCCCGCGTGCGTATTGGCGATACCGTATGGGCAGGCAACGCCGAACTGCATATATCCTCATCGGCATGGGAAAAACACGGGCATAGCGCTGATGGCGCTTACGATAACGTGATATTGCATGTGGTGTATAACGATGATATGCCCCTGCTGCGCGCTGATGGCAAACGGGTACCCACACTGGAATTGAAAGACCGCATATCGGCAGAGTTGTATAACCGCTACCACGGCCTGGTATTTGGTAACCAAAGCATTATCCCCTGTGAGGGATCCATCAAATATGTTGACGGGCTTACCCTGCAAAACTGGCTCACCCGCATATTGGTTGAGCGACTGGAAAAACGTTCGCAGGCGGTAATAGCCACCCTGCAACATAACCGGGGCGATTGGGAGGAAACTTTTTACCAGTACCTCGCGGCAAATTTCGGTTTTAAAGTAAACGCGCTACCTTTTGAGCTGCTGGCAAAATCGCTGCCGCAGCAGTTGCTGGCTAAGCATAAGAACAGCCCTCTGCAAATAGAAGCCCTCATTTTTGGACAGGCGGGTTTTCTGGAAACAGAACAGCAGGATGATTACCCGCGCGGTTTGCAAACGGAGTACCAGTTCCTGCGGAAGAAATACCAGCTCACCCCTGTTGACAACCACCTTTGGAAATTCCTGCGGATGCGCCCGCAAAATTTCCCTACCATAAGGCTGGCACAATTCGCGGCATTGGTGGTAAAATCAAACCATTTATTCTCGGGGATATTGGAGGCCAAGGAGATAAGTGAATTAAGAGGCCTGTTTGCCAACATACAAGTGAACCCCTATTGGGAAACGCGCTACCGCTTTAACAAAGAAAGTAAAGCGGCTGCTAAAACCCTGGGCGCATCATCCATTGATACGCTGCTGCTCAATACGGTGGCGTTGTTCCTGTTTTGCTATGGCAAGCATTTATCCTTGCAGCACTACGTAAGCCGTGCCTTAAAATTGCTGGAAAGTTTACCCGCCGAACAAAACAATATTACCGATGATTTTGTTAACTTAGGATTGAAAATAGGTTCGGCGTTTGAATCACAGGCACTGCTCGAACTAAAAAACAACTACTGCAATCATAAGAAATGCCTGCAGTGCGGCGTTGGTATTAAAATATTAAAACCGGCATAATATGTTACAGCAGATCATTACCTTTTTTGAGCGTTACTCTTTTGGGGTATGTACTTACCTCGGTGAGCGCTTTAACGTATCTATAGCTAAAATAAGGCTGTTTTTTATTTACTCCTCCTTTTTGGCCGTGGGTTTCCCGCTGGTATTTTATTTCTTTGCCGGCATTGTGCTGGATATCCGCAACTACGTAAAACGCAAACGTACCCGCGTGCTGGATATGTAAGTCCAGCAAATTATCCTGTCAGCACTTATCTCAGGTCAACCAGTTCGGCTTTAGGATAGGCCTTTTTATTAAAGGTGAAAGCATTATCGGCCACCTTAACGTTCGGCGTAAAACCACGCAAAGTGTAAGTGTACTTGCTGCCGTTTTTATCAAATATCTGAGCGCTGTATAACTGGTTCTTCACTTTATCAATCATCAGCCTTACCTTAAAGTAGCTCGATTTTTCGCTGGTAGGTGTAAGATCAACCACCTGGTAGGTTTTGCCACCTGCTTTCTGCAAACCGGTGTAAATATACTTATAGCCATTCTCGTAAATAGTGAACAGCTTACCCGGGTTAAAGCCTTCATCGCTATTATCGGCATTGCTTAGCTGTACCTCATTAGCATCTTTAAGATAGGTCCACTGGCTTTTACCATCGCTGATGATTTCCTGGCTAATGTTTCTTGTGCCGGGCTCATAGATCGTCACCTTATACTGGTTAGTTTTTGAGCGGGATACCAGCGTACCGTTCTGCGTTTGCTTAATGTTCGCCTGCTGATTATCCACGGTTAGCGAAAAATCAGTTTTAACCGCGTCATAAGAACGATATTGTTTACTTAATTTATTGAGGATCACCTTAGCGTCGGCATCTTTTTGAGCGAATGCGGCGGTGACAGACAGGGCCGATATAAACAGGCAGAAGAAAAACTTTTTCATGTTTGGTAAATTAAAAAGCATACTGATAACCGCTATGCTTTGTAATAGTTTAGAGCCGTAACAGATTAATTGGTTTAATCGCGCGGTTTTTGCAATTCTTCCAGGTGGCGCTCCAGGCTGTACTCATCAGGGAACAGCACATCGCGGGCTTTACTCCCTTCAAACGGACCAACTATACCAGCGGCTTCCAACTGGTCAATGATACGGCCGGCACGGTTATAGCCCAACTTCATTTTACGCTGAATTAACGATGTGGAGCCCTGTTGGTGCAGCACTATCAGCCTCGCCGCGTCTTCAAACATCGGGTCGCGGTCATCAGGGTCATATTCTTTAGGGCTGCTTCCGGCTTCGCCGTCGCCTACATATTCGGGCAGCATCAAAGCGGTAGGATAGCCGCGCTGGTTGCCAATAAAGTCGGATATTTTTTCTACTTCCGGCGTATCTACAAAGGCGCACTGCAAACGGATCAGGTCGCTGCCGGTTGAGAGCAGCATATCACCACGACCAATTAACTGGTCGGCTCCTCCGGCATCCAAAATGGTGCGCGAGTCGATCTTGGACAATACCCTGAATGCCAGCCTTGCCGGGAAGTTAGCTTTTATCGTACCTGTAATTACGTTAACGGATGGCCTCTGCGTAGCAATAACCAGGTGAATACCCACCGCACGGGCCAGCTGCGCCAAACGGGCTATAGGCTGCTCTACCTCTTTACCGGCAGTCATCATCAGGTCGGCAAACTCGTCGATCACCAGCACGATGAATGGCAGGTAACGGTGTTTTTCCGGGTCGCTTATTTTGCGGTTTACAAACTTGCTGTTATATTCTTTAAGGTTACGTACCTGCGCGTCTTTAAGCAGGTCGTAGCGCTGGTCCATCTCAATACAAAGCGAGTTAAGGGTGTTCACCACTTTTTTTGTATCGGTGATGATAGCGTCGCTTTCATCGGGCAGTTTAGCCAGAAAGTGGCGCTCTATCTTGCGGAAAAGCGTTAACTCTACCTTTTTAGGGTCAACCAGTACAAATTTTAACTCCGCGGGGTGGCGCTTGTACAGTAACGATACCAATATAGCGTTAATACCTACCGACTTACCCTGGCCGGTAGCACCCGCAACCAATAAGTGGGGCATTTTAGCCAAATCGGCAATAAATACCTCGTTAGATATGGTTTTACCCAGGGCTATAGGCAGGTCCATGGTGTTGCTCTGCCATTTCTCGGTAGCCAGTACCGAGCGCATGGAAACCATTTCGGGGTTTTGGTTAGGCACCTCAATACCAATGGTACCCTTACCCGGCATAGGTGCTATGATACGTATACCCAAAGCGGCAAGGCTCAGCGCGATATCGTCCTCCAGGTTCTTGATCTTGGAGATACGTACTCCCGGCGCAGGAATAATCTCATAAAGCGTAACCGTTGGGCCTATGGTGGCCTTTATCTTGTCGATCTCAATATTGTAATGGTTAAGCGTTTCAACAATTTTGTTCTTGTTGGCTTCCAGTTCGTCGGCGTTAACGGAGATCTTGGCCGAACCGTGGTTCTCCAGCAGGTCAAGGGTTGGTAGTTTATAGGAAGACAGTTCCAGTTTATGATCATAAGTGCCAAACTGCTCTACCAGGCTTTTCGCTTTATCATCATCGCTTTTCTCAATGTTCATTACTGGCGTAGGCCGTTCCACATCAATGGTAAGCGGTATTTCTGTTTCCTCTTCTACCTCCTGCTCGGCAGTTACCGTGGGCGTAAGCACCACGGGCTCATGTAGTACATTGGCCGCTACTGGCACTATCTGCTGCTGCCTTACCGGCTCAACCACTGCCTCGGCAGCGGCTTCGGCGGCCAGCATATCTTTGATGCGGTTATTAGCGCCATTGCGAGGCCACTCCACTGGAATGGATATTTCCTCATCAACCAGTTCAACCGGCTCGGGGGCTATCACAGGCGCTACATCCTGGTTGAGTTTTTCTTTACGTGCAGGCAGTTTAAAATCGATATTGTAAGCGATCACCAGCACGGTAAGCGCCAGGAAGATGAGCAGGAAACCCGTGCCCGACTGCCCTATCTGCGCGGCCAGCAAACGGTTGGTCCAGAAACCGAAGTTACCTTCCAGAAAATGCGGATAATCAATAATAAAAGCGTGTACAAAACCAATAGCTACCGACAGGAACACAATGCTGAACAAGGTATAAGCCAGCATTTTACTCACCGAGAACAGCCTGATCTTGAACAACAGGCGATAACCGATGATAAAGAAGATAAATACAAACAGGAAAGACGCTACCCCAAACCACTCAAAAATGAACTGGTTGGAGAGCAGCGCGCCAAACTTGCCCAGCCAGTTGTCTACCATAGGGTTGGTAACGCCGTTCTCCATGAGCTCTTTGGTGGTTTTAAACAGGTTGCCCCAGCCGCCGTTGGCTTTTGATACATAGCTTTGATCCTGCTGCCAGGTAAACAGATACGAAGTAAAAGCGATAAGAAAGAAAACAGACAACACCAGGAAGAATAGCCCCAATATTTTTACGGCGCGGCCATCGCGCAGGTTAAATAGCGGCAAACGCTCGGAAGGCTGCTGCCTTGCCTGGCGCTCACGCGGTGCTTTTTCGCCGGGTTTACGTGGCTGATTTTCGTCCTTGAAGCTGTTTGATCTAAATTGATTTCCTTTAACCGGCATCCTTCACTCGTGGTTTTTCGCAAATATAAAGTTATTAGATAAAACAGATATTTTTTAATATTATTGAGATTAAATGAGCATCGAAGCGCTTGAAGCCTACATAGCCAATGCAGATATTGCTGCCCTCGAGGGCCTGCTTGAACAGCAGCCCGAACTGGCCGTTGCCAAAACCGCCCTCAATGTTTCGCCGCTCATGCTATCCTGTTATTACAAAAAGCCGGGGGTAACCCGGTTACTGCTCAGGTATATACCTTCGCCCAATTTGTTTGAAGCCGCCGCTGCCGGCTTGTTTGACGCGGTGGCCTACCTCGTAACCACCCACCCCGATCAGGCTGATGACTATAACGACGATGGCTTTACCACCCTTGGCCTGGCCTGCTACTTTGGCCATTATGATATTGCCCGTTACCTGGTACTCAAAGGTGCCGATGTGAACAAACCATCCAACAACGGCTTTAATGTTTATCCTTTACACTCGGCGGCGGCTGGTAATTATACCAGTACCGCACGTATGCTGATAGAGAACGGCGCCAATGTAAACGTAAGGCAGGTATCGGGCACTACACCACTGCACTCAGCGGCGCAGAACGGGAACCTCGAACTGCTGATCCTGTTGCTGGAAAACGGCGCACAGGTGGATATCCGTATGGAAGGAGGCAAACTCCCCGCCGACCTGGCCCGCGATAAAGGTTTCGACGAAATAGCCGAAATATTGAGTTAAGCCAATACTCTATACCCAACTACAACCATCATAATAATTTCCCTTATTGCCGTAACAGGATCCTGTTACGGCACTCTAACTCTTAAACATAAACTTATCATGCTCAAAAAAACACTCGTTTTACTTAGCTTATCCGCGTCTGTTATGATCGCTAAAGCACAAAATATTAACAAAGACCGCCTGGACAGCTTGCTGAATACGCTTTCGGCACATGACAAAAGCATGGGCAGCCTGGCCATTATGCAAAACGGACAACTGGTATATCAAAAAAGTATAGGTTACGCCGCTGTTGACAGCCCATCCACCATACCGGCATCGGCTAAAACCAAATACCGAATCGGCTCCATCAGTAAAATGTTTACCGGGGTAATGGTGATGCAGCTGATCGAGGAAGGCAAACTTTCGCTGGAAACACCACTTGCGAAATTTTATCCGCAAATACCAAACGCCGAAAAAATCACCATCGGCATGATGCTGAGCCACCACAGCGGCCTGCATAATTTTACTAATGACCCTGCCTATTTGAGTTACATGACCAGCCCGCAAACGCATGAACAAATGCTGGCCCGTATAGCGGCTATGCCGTCAGATTTTGAACCGGGTGCCATAGGCAAATACAGCAATACCAACTTTGTGCTGCTGAGTTATATCATAGAAAAGATCAGCAATAAACCTTATGCCGACCTGGTGAAACAGCGCGTTATCAACAAAGCCGGATTAAAAGACACTTATTACGGCGTTAAAACCAA
Organism: Mucilaginibacter sp. MD40; assembly: GCF_002288635.1. Lineage (GTDB taxonomy): Bacteria > Bacteroidota > Bacteroidia > Sphingobacteriales > Sphingobacteriaceae > Mucilaginibacter. The sequence continues at coordinate 3,537,980 of NZ_NRSW01000001.1, forward strand.
CCCGGCTAACAACGAGGCTTATTCTTATAACTATAGCGGCAAATGGAAAAAGTTTTCGGAAACGGATATGAGCATCCCATCCGGCGCGGGCGCAATAGTATCTACCCCGGCAGATCTGGATAGGTTCATCACCGCCCTGTTCAACGGAAAACTGGTTAAACCGGCCAGCCTTGCGTTGATGCAAAATGTAAAAGACGGTTTTGGCCTGGCTATGTTTTCAACCGTGATAGAAGGCCAAACTTATTATGGCCACGGAGGCGCTATTGACGCTTACCGTTCCGAACTGGCTTATTTCCCTCAGCAAAAGCTGGCGGTAAGTTACACCGGGAATGGCGGCAGTTTCGATCCCTCGAATATAATGCAGGGCGTGCTTAAAATTTGTTTAAATGCCCCATACACCATTCCAAACTTTGTTGAAGCTAAGGGGCTGGATAAATATGCGGGCGTTTACGCGAGCAAACAACTACCTATCAAAGTCACCATAAAAAACGAAGGCAATACCTTAACCGCCCAAGCTACCGGCCAATCGGCCTTCCCGCTGGACGCTACGACTACCGCTGATAAATTTGAATTTGAAAACGCCGGGATTGTAATGGAATTTCGCCCTGAAAAGGGCGAGTTCACCCTTAAACAAGGCGGTAAAGAATTTTTATTTGTGAAGGAATAAACTTATCAACTGCCTTTAAACAACAAAGCGATCATGGATAATGGCCATGATCGCTTTGTTGTTATATAATATTGAGCTGTTAAAGCTTAACGGCCTGCTGTGGCTGTGGTATTACCAGGCTGTGGTTAAATTTGGGGAATATCTGGTCGATAGCTTTTATTGAGCCACCGTTAAGGTCAAGGAACGACCAGCTTTTACCATTATCGCCGCTAACCGCCAATAGGTTGCTGCTACCGGAAAAGCGGCCTTGTTTAGTTTTCATCACAATGGTTTGCGGTAATAAGCAATGTATTTCTGTGCCTGCCTTGTAAAACTTACCGGGCGTACCCACCGTAATTTTTTCAAACTGAAACCCCTCAGAATGCATCTGATTAAGCCCGGTGGTCATCATCTGCAACATTTTGGTTTTACCGCCACCCATTTCTACCGCTTTGGGATAGGTGTGGTCTAATACGGTTTTGTAATCGCCTGTGAGCAGGGCGTTGGCAACTGTTTGCGCCTGTTTTTTAACAACCGCCGGGCTTTGCGCGGCAACCGACAAAGGCAAAACGAGCAGGATAACCGCTCTAAGTAAGTACTTCATTTATTTTGGGGTATATTAATTAACACCTCACGGGCCAGTTCATCCGTCCCATCAATTTTGCCGGTATGTTGTATACCCAGTATATCACTTACCAGGTTAAATACCGCCACATTGTGGAAAGGTACAACATTTAAATGCTTTTTAAAAGCAGGGCCCCAGGCATAAAAAGTGGCATGCATATCTTTAATGGTGTATGGGTCATACCCATGCCAGCCGGGGTGTAGTTCCCTATTGCTGTGCCACAGGTTAAATACTTTGGGGTAACGAGGTATCAGCAATATATCGCCAATGCGGTTATGCCAGTCGTCGGCCTGGCCATAATGCAGCCTTGCCGGCACATTAGTTTTTAAATACACATCGTAATCTTTAGCCTCCTGTTTTAAAGCACGGTAAGTTGCCGGTACATCCGCTTTATCCTTGGCATAGAGTTCTACCAGTATACCATCTCCGGATATCACGTACTTACTGGTATCAATAGCGGCAGGTATACCCAATGGGTGCTGGTTATCTACCTTCGTCATCCCGTGGTCTGATACGAATACATAGTTAACATTCTTAAGCCCGGTGGTTTTAACCGCTTTCTGTAATTCATTAACAGCCGAGTCGATAAAATGTACCTCCTTTTCGGCCTCCGGCGATTCCGGGCCAAACAGGTGCGCCGCATGATCAACCTGCGGGAAATAAAACGTGATAAAATGCGGGCGTTTGGCAGGCGGGAGTTTCAACCAGTCAACCACCGCTTGTATACGATTATGGATAGCTATCTTTTGATTGTAGACATAATAATAGGTGGGCTTTACACCCTGTATAGCGGCTTCTGAAGCTACCCAGTAAAAGCTGGCCGAAAGCATTTTCTGTTCCTCGGCAAGCACCCATAGTGGCTTACCACCATACCAGCTGCTATCCGCCACTTTATCCTTATCGTTCATGGAGTAAAAATTTTTACGGGTGCGGTCGTAAAAGGCGTTGTTCACCAGGCCGGAGTGCGATGGGTATAACCCACTCACTATAGCGTAATGATTAGGAAAAGTTACCGAAGGGTATGAAGGGATCATGGACGAGGCGCTCACTCCCTCTCCTGCCAAACGCAGTAAATTATCGGCATGGTAGCGTTTAGCAAAATCATACCGGAAACCATCGGCAGAAATGAGGATCACGTAGGGCTTTTGTTGCTGCCTGGCGCTGTTCTCACGCCCGGGTATTACTTTCTGTGTGGTATCCGCCACTTTTTGTGCGTAGCTGTTGATGGAATAAAAAACCAAAACCAGCAGGAATGAGCAGTATTTCTTCATGTGTAAAATAAGTACGCGAAATTATCAATAGCGGATTAAGGTATTGATAATCTATCGTTATTGTTGCAAACCTTAAACGCAAAAAAGAGTATATTTATTTATGCTTCGCCAAAGGCTTTATTTATTTGTGTTACTTATACCGCTTTTTACCTGTTGTAAAAAACACATGAGCCGTATTTATACCAGCGAATGCGCCAACAACATACAGTTAAAAAAAATAAGCTACCGCAACCTGATGGATAGCCTTCAATTTTATCAGAACCGTTATGTACAGGTGAGCGGCGAGTACAGGCAGGGCAAAGAGCTATCGGCCCTGGTGAGCGATAGCAGCAGCTTTAGCAGCGATACCGGGCAATCTTTATGGGTAAATTTTGTGCCCGACTGCCCTTTGTTTGAGAAGCATACCCACGTTGGCCTTTTCCAGTCTACAGATGGCGAATACCTTAATTTTGATAAAACGCGGATGGTAATAGGCGGCCGCCTGGAAATGCAAAAAACAAAAGCCCGTGGTGTATACAGGCCAACTTTAAACAACGTTTGCTATATAGAGCTTAAATAATGCTAAAACATTTAGCACAGCGTAGTGGTTATTAAAATAAATAATAACACTATGGACCAGGAAAATAATAACGGAATAAAAGGGTCAAACACGGTTAAAGACCCTGATGAGTGGACAACCGGCAACGAACCCATGACCGGCGCACAGCACTCCTACCTCAAAACGCTATCTGACGAAGCAGGTGAAGACTTTGATGAAACCTTATCAAAAGCCGATGCATCAAAAAAAATTGAAGAACTGCAGCACAAAACCGGCCGAGGACTCGAAGAAAACAATGTTGATTAGATCTCGATCTTAAGACCGTCGTAAGCCAGCTCAATGCCCTGTGGCAGTAGCGGGTTTACGTCGGCATGTTTACCCAACCTGTGGCTAATGTGGGTAAAATAAGTTTTCTCCGCCCCAATCTCCTGCGCGAACGCTATGGCCTCATCCAGCGTAAAGTGCGATATGTGGGGTTGCCTTTGCAAGGCATTGATCACCAGCACCTTGCTACCTTTTATCTTTTCCTTCTCCGCGTCTGTCACCGTTTTGGCATCGGTAATGTAAGTGAAATCATTAATACGGTATCCCAATACCGGCAATTTATAATGCATCACTTCAATAGGTATCAACTTTACACTGCCGATATGAAACGGCTCAGTAACTATGGTGTGCATATTTACCTGGGGTATACCCGGATATTTAAATTCATCGAAAATGTAGGAGAACTCGCGCCTTAACCCCTCCTGTACCCGGCTGGTGGCATAAATATCCATTGCCGCGTCCTGCTTGTAATTAAAGGCGCGGATATCATCCATACCGGCCACATGGTCTTTATGCTCATGGGTAAAAACAATGGCATCCAGGTGCATTACGTGCTCACGCAGCATCTGGTACCTGAAATCAGGCCCTGAATCGATCACGATAACTTTATCCTCTGCCTCTATCATGATAGAGGTGCGCAGGCGCTTATCGTGCTTGTCTGCAGAGGTGCAAACCTCGCAGGTGCAGGCAATAACGGGTACTCCCTGTGATGTTCCGGTGCCTAAGAAAGTAATGATCACAGCTGCAATTGGGTTTGTTTTAACTGGTGTAAAAATGCAGCTTGCTTATCATCAAGCAGGTTATAATCCATCTCCAGGGTTCGGGCCAGTTCGGCTACGGCGGCTATCTTGCTTTCCAGGTTGGCAAATTTATTTACCACCACCACTTTACTGTTTTGCAGCAAACAGGCGCCGGTTTTAAAGTTTCCTTTCTCATACCTCACCTTGTAGCCGCTTGTTTTAAGCAGCATTTCCAGCTTTTCGAGGGTATGGGCAGTCATGGTGAGCATCGTTCAAAAATAATAACAATTGCTTATAACTCCGGTTTAAATACTTTTTAAAAAAGTTTATAAAGATTGCCGAAGGCTTTGCAAGTAAGCTGATTATTTGCATATATTGTGATACCATTTTCTCTCACCTTAATTATGCATTGATATGACCCAAAAACCTGAAAGGTTTTTATCGCTGGATGTTTTCCGCGGGATGACCATTTGTTTTATGATCATTGTGAACACGCCCGGGAGCGGAGCCACCGCTTTTGCGCCGCTCGAACACGCTAAATGGTTTGGCTTTACCCCTACCGACCTGGTGTTTCCGTCGTTTTTATTTGCCGTGGGTAACGCCATGAGCTTTACCATGAAAAAGTTTGACAGCCTAAGTACCGGCGATGTACTCTACCGGGTACTTAAACGCGGCTTGATCATTTGCCTTATCGGTTACCTTATGTCGTGGTTCCCGTTCTTTGACCATACACCTACCGGTTGGGTAATGCGCCCTATAAGCGGCACCCGTATTATGGGTGTATTGCAACGGATTGGGCTTTGCTACATATTCGCTTCACTAATTATCTATTTTGTAAAAAACCGTACTTCGGTATTTATTATCAGCGCGCTGCTGCTGGTAGGTTACTGGGTATTGTTATTGATTTTTGGCGACAAAGCCGCTCCTTATGGAATGCTTACCAACGCAGGCACTTACCTGGATAAATATATACTCGGCGACCCGCACCTGTACAAAGGCGAGGGGGTACCGTTTGACCCGGAAGGGATACTAAGCACCCTACCCGCCATTGTGAACGTGATTTGCGGTTATTACGCCGGTAAATTCATCCAGGAAAAAGGCAAGGGTTACGAAACCATTGCACGCCTTACCCTTATGGGAGCGCTGTTTATATTTATGGCCTTATGCTGGGGTATGGTATTCCCGATAGGTAAAAAACTATGGTCGAGCCCATTTACGCTGCTTACCGTGGGGATTGATATGGTGATCATTTCGGCGCTCATTTACCTGGTAGAGATTAAAGCCAGCCGTGGTAGCTGGACATCCTTCTTTACCACTGTAGGTAAAAACCCGCTCATCATCTATGTATTATCGGAAGTATTGGTGATCATCTTTTGGATGATAAAAATTGGCGACCAAAACTTTTACGGATGGATCAACACCGTATTGTTCCAAAAGGTAGCGCCGGGGCCAATAGGTTCATTGCTGTTTGCGGTGAGCTTTATGCTGCTGTGCTGGTGCGTAGGTAAAATACTCGACAAGAATAAGATCTATATAAGGGTATAAACAACAAGATACATCAAACAGAAAAGGGCTTAATCAAACAAGCCCTTTTTTGTTTCAATAAATTGCGGTCGTTTTATGCTCAGGCCCAGACGGGCGTTAAGATTTTCTATCACGTAATCACTCAACTGGGGCGAGTATCTTTCATCGTGCTGGTGCATAAAGAACCACACGGTTTGCAGCCCCTTATCGCGCCATTGGGCAATACGGTCTATCCATTCATCGCAGCGGGCATAATCGGTTGGGTGCAAGCCATTGCCCACAAAGCGTATAAACGCGTTAGGCGTAGGCAACATCATGTGTACACAATCGCGCCGACCGGTAGCATCGGTAATCACCGAACCGATATGCAGTCGCTTAAACAAGTTAAATACCGCGTCGCGCGTATCCGGTTCGGCAAACCAGTTCTTATGCCTTAGTTCTACATAAACGGGTATATCTGTTGGCAGGTGTTCGAGGTAGGCGGTAAGTTCGGGCAGGCTTTTGGGCGTAAAGTTATCGCTTAGCTGCAAAAACAGCGGCCCCAGCTTTTCGCCAAAGGCTGTTATGCCTTCGTAAAAACTGGTGGTAATATCCTCCGCGTTCTTTAAACGACGGATATGGCTGATACTCTGCGAAAACTTGGGGCAAAATTTAAAGTCGGGGTTGGCAGCCGCTTTCTCTTTCCACTTGCCAATGGTATCGGGCCCGTAAACCTGGTAAAAGGTAGCGTTCAGCTCTATACAGTTAAAGTGTTTTACATATTCGTCCAAAAAGTTGGCATCCTTTGTTTTTGGCGGATAGATCTGCCCTACCCACTCTTTACGGCCCCATTTGGCGCAGCCTACATGCACCTCAAATGACGAGGCTTTACCGGCTTCCAAGAGGGTTTGCAGGGTGAAACCCGTATCAGGCGGTAGGGTAAAATCAACCGTGGGCAATTCATGTTCGGGTACGCGGCCAAATTCCATAGCAGTAAACTTTTAAGTTGGAAAGATAGTAATTAGCTCAACAAAAAGAGGCGATTACCAATGGTAACCGCCTTCTTATTATCGTTTATCTTGATAGATAGTTTTATTACAGGAACATACCGCCCGATGCCTCAATACGCTGCGCGTTTATCCAGCGGGCATCATCGGTACACAGGAAAGCGATGATACCGCCAATATCATCAGGCACGCCTGGGCGGCCCAATGATGTGATAGATGAAATGAATTGGTGCATGTTGGGATGGCTGTCAAACGCTTTCTTGGTAAAATCAGTTTCAATGATACCGGGAGCTATCAAATTGGCCGCTATACCACGGCTGCCCAATTCTTTTGCCAGGTATTTGGTAAAAACTTCTATAGCGCCTTTCATGGAAGCGTAAGCGGCATAACCCGGTGTGGCAAAGCGGGTAAGCCCGGTTGAAAGGTTAATGATACGGCCACCATCGGCAATAGTTCCCAGCAGTTTTTGTGTAAGGAAGTATACGCCCTTAAAATGTACATTGAATAAATTATCAAAGTCCTCCTCGGTGGTTTGGGCGAATGGCGAAGCGGCATCAATACCGGCGTTATTCACCAGGAAATCAAAATTAGGGCGGCCCCATTTACTTTGCAGTGTTTGGCTCAACTGCTGCTGAAATTCGCCAAAGGAAGCAACTTTACCAGTATCTAACTGAAGTGCAACGGCATGTTGCCCCAATGCCTCTATCTGCTTAACTACCTCTTCAGCCTCTTCCTGTTTGCTGCGGTAAGTAATAATTACATCTATGCCTTTCAAGGCCACCTTAAGCGCGGCGTTTTTGCCGAGTCCGCGGCTTCCGCCTGTTATTAACGCGATCTTATTTGTGCTCATTATTGTAGTGTTTTAAATTGATACAAATTTGAGCACGTACGGTTGTTAAAAAATGGTGATTGTTACAGATAAAATGGTGAGCAGCACAGTATTTTACCAGGTCTTATGCTGTTTGCGGCACAGCGCTCAAAACCCTGTCGCGGTATTCTTTAGGTGTCATGCCCTCAAAACGCTTAAAGAACTTGGTAAAGTTCGATGCGTCAAACGTGAGGCGGAAGGCGATCTCTTTAACCGGAATATTCTTTTGAAGCATGTCTTTAGCAATGGCCATGATCTTATCTTCAAAGAACCAGCAGGGCGATTTCCCGGTAAGTTCTTTAATGGTATTGGTTAAATGCTTAGGGTGGATATGTAAGATCCCGGCTATATCGCGTATCTCGAACATTTCATTAGTGCGCTCGTTCAGTATATCGTCAAGGTGCTTATCCAGTTCCTTGAGGTAGTCGGCAAATATTTCATGCCTGCGGGCGAATATCTTTTTGGGTACAGGTGCGGGCATAATTTTTAACCGTTTTAAGGCAAATTAAATCAATAAAAACGGTTTTAGCAATCAGTCTTCCTGAGCGGGAAAAAATGTAGGTGGTGTTGGCGCAGGTATTTCCAAAGCGCTATTAAAATCGGGCAGCAGGCGCAGCAGCACGTTTTTGGGCATATTGCCTACATCCATAAAGGTCCAGGTTTTACCTTTATCATTACTGATGGCCAATAAGTAAGAATGGCTGATGTACACTCCGTTAAGCACCTTCATCTTCACGGTTTCGGGCAGCAGGCAAAGCAGTTGTGTACCTGCCCTATAAAAAGGACCAGGCGCGTTTACCCAGCCATCAAAAGCGATAACGCCGCGCGCTCTCAAAGCATCAATACGCTCGTTGATCAGTTTCGCCATGGCCTCGCGTCCGCCGGATAGTTTTACTAATCCGGGGTAGCTCATGTCCAGCACGGTTTTGGTATCGGAGCTAAAGGTAGATTTGGCAAACCTGCTTGCCAGCTTTTTTACCAGGAGGCTGTCCTGCGCCTTCACGGTAAAGCTAAACAACACCAACATCGCCATGGCTAATATCCTCATTATGCTATATATAACGCGCATAGGCTCTGTTTATTTAGATACCAGGCCCGATATCACGTTGATACTCAACGCTACAATGGCGGTATTAAAGGCAAAGGATATGAGGCCATGCATCCAGGCGAGGCGGCGTATATGGCGCGAGGATATTTCCACATCGGATACCTGGAAAGTCATGCCGATAACAAACGAGAAATACACGAAGTCCAGGTAATCAGGGTCCTTGGTATCGCCCGGGAATTCAAGTCCTCCTATCATCTCGCGTTCATCGGTGCGGGTGTAATAAAGATGGGCGTAACGTAACGTAAAAACGGTATGCACCAACCACCACGATATGATAACCGCGACCATAGCCAGTATAACATAACCTGCGGCAGTATCTTCAGATACGCCTTTTGATGATTTTAACAGCAGGTAAATAGCCACCAGGCTTACCAGCGAAGCCCCGAGTACAAACAGAAAAATGATGACCCGGCTGGAATCTTCCAGGCTGGCAATTTTACGTATTTCGCGGGGGTGGGCTTTAAATATGATAAACCAATCGAGTACGATGATGGTAGCCGCGATAGCTATCCAGGTAATGAGTACGATCTCAGGGATGGAATCTATCTGCCTGGATAAAAAAAATGCTACCAGGCCTGCTCCAAGCGAGATGAGCAGGCGGTAATGCGCGTCAATACGCAGCAGAAAGTTCTTGTTGGTTTTATTAGCAGGCATTTACGCAGTAGTTACAGCAGGAGTAATAAATTGTTTGTAAGCGTGTAAGATAGTTGTCTTAAACGCTGTATCGTTAATCTTCCTCTACAATATTAGCTACACGGCCTATCTGCCCATCTTCCAAACGTACTTTGATACCACGCGAATGGTAAGTGGCGCTGGTAAGCAGATCTTTTACTACACCTCGGGTAAATTTACCGCTGCGCTGATCTTTTTTAAGGATGATATCTACTTCCAGTCCGGGATATATGTCTGCTCTGTTACGTCCGTGCATGGGATTATGTGTCTTGTAATTCAAGGTCGGATGGTAAAATCCAAAGTGAGTTAATTATAGGATTATGATTGGCAACGCCAAACTGATCGAGATCTTTATCAAATAACACTAAAACTCTTTCGTTAAAGCGTTCGCCATTTATAATTTCCCCTTTTTGGCCTATCAACTTCCAATAGTTGTTTTGAGGTTCGGTACTTTTCTTCGGAGTTGTAGTTCCGGAAAAAGATATCAGTCTTACTTTAGTTTTTTTAGCAATTTCCATACTCACCTCACCAGCCAGCTAATCGCTTCTTCTACTTTTCTGAAATTAAAACTGCCGATCACCTTATCCATAGCCGCGCTGATCTGCTCGTTCTGCAAATTGCCTATGCTGCCCTCGTGCGTATGGTTAACTGCTTTTTCGGGGTTAAAATTACCTTGCTCAATATCTAAACCTATTTGTTTGTAGGCATCGCGGAACGGTGTACCGTTCAACACCGCTTTGTTCACTTCCTCTACGCTAAACAGATAAGCATACTTAGGATCATCCAATATATTTTTGTTCACCGTAATATGCTGCAACATAAAGTTGGCCATATGAAGGCAGTTTAGCAGTTCGGTAAAGGCCGGGAACAGCAGTTCCTTTAACAGTTGCAACTCGCGGTGATAGCCTGATGGTAAGTTAGTCGTCATCATGGCCACATCATTTGGCAGGGCTTGCAGCCGATTACATTTACCACGCATAATTTCCCACACGTCCGGGTTCTTCTTATGCGGCATTATGCTGCTGCCGGTGGTTAGGTTCTCCGGATAGCTTACGAACGCGAAGTTCTGACTAAGGTACAGGCATTGGTCCATGGCCATTTTTGCCAGTGTGGCGGCAATTGATGATAAAGCCTGCGCAATCACACGTTCCGTTTTACCACGCCCCATTTGCGCGTACACTACGTTATGGGCAAGGCTGTCAAAACCAAGCAACTCGGTGGTCATGGTACGGTTAAGCGGGAAAGACGACCCATAGCCGGCTGCCGAGCCCAATGGGTTTTTATTGGTGATCTTCCAGGCGGCCAATACCATTTCCAGGTCATCAACCAAACTTTCAGCGTATGCGCCAAACCATAACCCGAACGACGAGGGCATAGCCACCTGTAAATGCGTATAACCCGGTAACAATACATCCTTATGTTCCTCGCTTAGCTGTATCAGCAAGCGGAAAAGGTTATCGGTTTCGGTTACTACTTCCTGTATCTTGTGGCGGAAAAATAGTTTCAGATCAAGCAATACCTGGTCGTTCCGAGAACGGCCGCTGTGTATCTTTTTACCGGCGTCGCCAATGCGGCGGGTAAGCAGCATTTCAACTTGTGAGTGAACATCCTCAACATCATCCTCAATGCTAAACTTGCCGGCTTCAATATCGTTATAGATCTGTTTGAGTTCGCGCTGCACCAGGGCGAGGTCCTCTCCGCTCATCAAGCCTATCGACTCCAGCATGCGCGTGTGGGCAAGCGAACCCAATACATCAAAGGCGGCCATCTGGTTATCCAGCTCACGGTCGCGGCCCACTGTAAAGTTCTCTACCAGTTTATCAACGTTGGTGGTTTTTTGCCACAGTTTACTCATTGTGATTTTGGATTTTGTGATTTACGATTGCTTCGATATACGATTTTGTGATTTACGATTTTAGATTGATGCTTTCTATTTATGATTTATTTGCGCGGGATGTGTTGATTGACGAAACAATTATAGAAAGAAGTTCATTAGCTTCACGATAAATAGGGGTAATTTTTTCTTTGAGGTCTGGGTTAAGTTCCACTAAAAGTTCAAGAAAAAACATACTTTCATCCAGCTCCTCTTCAACGATTTTCAGTTTATTAATAAAATCCGGGGTTGATTTTGCCCGGCAGGCTGCCCTGTAATTAGCACCGGTTGAACTTGCACTACGCGCAAGCTGACCGCAATAGTTTTTATTAACCACATTTAATGGTACACTTAAAACCAACTTTGCATTTTCAATAGCAAATTGCTTGGTTCTGTGCATCATTTCCTGTTTAGTCATTTTGATTTACGATTTTTGATTTACGATTTTTTGATTTACGATTTTAGATTGCACCTTTTTTATCGAAGAACAAATTTCGACTTTGCTTATTTAGGTTAAGTAAATCTAAAATCCGATTAATTAAATCTAAAATCGTAAATCGAGATAATCGTAAATCAACTAACTATTGCGTCAAGCATTTTAATGTACAGTTCAATGCCCTCGCCTATTTCCTCTACATAAATATATTCATCGGCCATGTGTGAGCGTGCCGAATCGCCGGGACCAACTTTGATGGACGGGATATCCAGCAGGGATTGGTCTGACGTGGTGGGCGAACCATAGGTTTTACGGCCCAGCGCCACACCGGCCTGCACAAACGGATGATTTTTATCTATTGATGATGGTTTTAAACGGATGCTGCGCGGCCTTACTTCGCAGCTAACATGTTCGCGGATAATGTCCAGTACTTCCTCGTTACGGTAAGCATCGGTAACCCTCACATCGACCGTGAAGGTACAGGTGGCAGGCACTACATTGTGCTGCGAACCGGCATTAATAATGGTTACCGACATTTTGATAGGGCCGAATACTTCCGACTCTTTAGGGAACCTGTAATTACGGAACCACTCGATGTCTTTCAGCGCTTTATAAATAGCGTTTTCGCCTTCTTCACGCGCGGCATGGCCGGCTATGCCAAAGGCGGTACAATCCAGCACCATAAGGCCGCGCTCTGCAATGGCGAGGTCCATCAGCGTAGGTTCTCCCACTATACCAAAATCGAGTTTTCCTAATTCGGGGATGATGAGTTCCAGGCCATTAACGCCTGATATCTCCTCCTCGGCAGTAGTAGCCAGGCAAAAATTATATTTAAGCCCGGTTTGCTGATAGTAGTGCAGGAACACATGTATGAGCGATACCAGGCAGCCGCCCGCGTCATTACTGCCCAGGCCATAGAGCTTGCCATCCTCAATCTTGGCATCGTACGGGTCGCGGGTATAGCCGCTGTTGGGCTTAACCGTATCATGGTGCGAGTTAAGTAGAATGGTTGGCTTGGCCGGGTCGAAATGCGCGTTCCAGGCCCAGATATTATTGAGTTTGCGATGGGTTTTTACCCCATGCGTTTGAAGGGTTTGCTCAATGAGGTCGGCCGTGCGGTCTTCTTCTTTACTGAACGATTGTATTGAAATTAATTGCTGCAGCAAAGCCAGCGCCTGCTGCGACAATGTAGTGATATCTGCCATAATAAACGGGTTTTAACCCAGTAATACCTGCGGCAAAATTAAGCTTTTTGCCGCAAGTACAAACGATAAACATTAGCTGCTTATTGTTTATTCGATCAGCAGGGCATCATCATCGTCGCCCAGGCTTAGCTGTATCATATCATTACCGGCAATACCTTCAATAGAGCCTTTGATATGAGCGGCATTCAATAAAACTTTCTCCAGTTGCTTTTCGCGCGCTTTCCATAGTTTTTCCATGGCGTCGCGCTCTTTTTGTATGGAGATGCGCATGCTCATGTAACCTTCACGTATGGCTTTCCACTGTTCGGAGAATTCGCTGCTCGTTAAATAATCATACAGCAAGTGCATTTTATCACCCTTATTTTCCTGCGCCTTGGCCAGATTAGCCAGTTTAATTACCCCATCGCGCAGGATGTATGACACGGCCTTTACTTCATCAAAACTGCATATCCAAACACCGTCGCGCTCACCAAAGCAATCCATCCCTTTAGGATAGCACTGGGTAACAATAACGGCCACATCAACGCCCATGGCGCGCATATCTTTTTTGAGCTTTTCTATCCACTCGTTCGAGAAGCTGGTGGTGCGCTTACTCTCGTAGATGATACGGCCGCACTCCTGCCCAAACTGGTTGCGTACGGTTTGTACACAATCGGCACCGCGCACACCTTTGCCTACTTCGGCTATCACATCAAACGGAAAATAATTGCGCAGCTGCTCTTCCAGTATCAGTTCCTGCGCCTCGCCCTGTAGCTGCATGGAGCCCTGCTCGGCCCGGCGCTTCATTTCATCGGCCAGGCGTTTCTGGTCTTCCAGCTGCTTTTCCAGTTCCTTTACCTTTAGCTGGTATTCGGTATCCTTCAGGTTATGCTTTTCGGCTTCCTGCTTACGTACCTGCTCGGCAATATCCGCCCGCTGCTCCTGCAATTTGCGTTGCAGGGCTATTTCCATCTCTTCTTCCTTTTGCTTGAGCGCCTGTTCGCGCTGTAGGTATTCCAGCTCCTTCTGGCGCGATTCTTTTAGTTTCTCCGTGCTGGCGTTCACAGAATTTTGCAGCATGGTTAGCTGCGTTTCAAAATCGGCGGTAATAGATTTACGAAGGTTTTCTTCCAGCGTTAGCTGCAATTGCTTTTTCTCGCCGGCAAGACGCTGCTCAAACTCGGCCTGCTGCTGCCTGGCCTTAGCGCTGAATTCCTCCTCTTTACGCTTAAACTCCTCCTCTTTCTGGCGGGTATAATCCTGCATCTTCAGCCGCAGCTGCTGCTTATACTCTTCGGCCATAACTTCCTCAATAGGGAAGCCATGCCCACAGCTCGGACACTTAACTTCTGTAGCCATAATTTGTAGTGAATACCAAAGGTAATGAATTTTGCCTCAGACAAACCGCTTTTATAATGCTCAATTTATTCAACAGTCAACTAACTTTCCACCCTCTTTGCGCAGCAGAGAGGGTCGGCCAGCGAAGCGTAGCCGGGTGAGTCAGAAAACGCCCGTTAAAAATCGTGGTACAAGTTCCTGAAGCTGCTCTTGATACCAAATGTAAGCACGCTGGCATTTTTAGTGCCCAATGAGTTGGTTTCATGGCGGTACAGCGCGCCCAGCTCAAAACGTAAGTTATATTTAGGGTTTAGCAGAAAAGCTACCGTACCTTCGGCATAATATAAGTTGGTGTTTAAGCCCTGACCCACTTTATTACTTGCATAAGTAGGTATAAGCGGCTTGGTAACATCACGGCCGGCGTTATCGGCAGCGTTAAGATCCAGACCGTATTTAGCGTACATTAACTGCCCCTGGAAATCAAACCTCTTGTAAGTATAGTTCATAATACCTACCAGTTCCCTAAAGTTAGCGCCAAGCGGGTCGCCCAAAGGCTGGCTGTAATAGCTGTAGGCGCTGATCACCTGCCTGTTTGAATAAGTATAAGGCTTCACGGCATCATACTCTAACAGGTAGTTGAGGTTTTGCACCCCAAAAATGTCCGCTCCGCGGATACCCAGTTGTACACCGCCGCTGTTATCCACGTTGTCTGTCTGGAAGTAGTTTTTGCCGTTAAAGCGGTCAAACAATAACTGCCCGTAAATGGCCGATTTGTCAAATACTTTATACTTACCTGTAAAACCTACCAGCGCGTTACCCGGCTGGGATGACGGGCCAAGGCCGCTGGCAAATATTACCGGGTTAACAAAATTCACGTCGAAACCTCTGCGGTTGCCCTGGTCATCGGCTTCGGGAGCAATGTAGGCGTTGAAGAAACCAAACGACAGGCTGTTGTTCACATTCCAGTCGAGGTAATGGAACAGGCCCCATTTACGGCGATTGTTGCCAAAGCTATCAAACTTCACCAGATTTTGGTCTTGCAGGTAGGTCCACATCATCATGTACTGTACCTTACCTACATTGGCTGTTACACGCAGTAAAGGATAGTTAGCCGAGTAATCTGATAACAGGATAGAGCGGTAACCATCACCTATAAAGGTTTTATCTTGCCCCAGCGTGATATTGATCTGCTTGATAGGCGTATAGGATAATATGGCCGTGGCATATGAATAATCGCGGTAGGTTTTGGTTTTACCACGGTCATACGCCTGGCCGGGTACAAAACCTATCTGCTTTACATAGTCGGTATAGTATTGCGGGAAAGCGGCCTGGTTCTCGTAACCGCTGGTGTAGAACGAGAATTTGCTGCCTACCGTACCCCCAAACTGGAAACCACGGGTGTTGGTACCAATACGGGTAGTAAAGCCAAAGCCTAATGGCTTAAAGTGTACTTCGGTATTGCTGTGGTCCGAGAAATCGTGCCCTATGGTGTTATCCTGCAAATAATCGGCGTAAAAGGTATAATCCTTTTTATTTACCTCTATGAGGTGTTCGTTAAATATCTTGCGCAGGAACCAGTTATGGCGGTTACTATCAACCCCCATTTGCATTAACTGGTTATACCTGTTGCTGATGGCACTATCTATCAAAAAAGGCCTTAAAGAAGTATGCATACTGCTGCTTTTGGAGTAAATATCAGCGTTAAATTTTTGGTAGAACTGATACGATTGCGGCAGATAAACAGATTGCGCCTTACCAATAGTGGCTGTTAAAACAAATACCGAAAATAGGATAAGCTTACCGGCAAGCCTGTTGTAGTTTTTTTGCATACGCAACAAAATAAACGTTAATTATTGTAACATAAAAATTTATCCGCTTAGCTTACAGCTCCGGCGGCATTATCCGTTTACCACCTGTAACATTCATTGTATTATACCATGGCGTTTATTGCCCGCATACAGCGTTAAAATGTGTTAAAAGTGTTAAACTATAAACGGCATCATAAAAAAACAAGCTTTTAAATATTCATATTTGCCCTGCTAAACTTTACTCTTAGAGGCATGCAATACAACAAAATAAACAACCTGCTTGGCTGGCTTTGCTTTTTTATAGCGGCAGCAACGTACATGTTAACGTTAGAACCCTCTGTAAGTTTTTGGGACTGCGGCGAATTTATTTCGTGCGCGTACCGCTTGCAGGTGTCGCACCAGCCGGGTTATCCTTTATTTGCCATGCTGGGGAAGGTTTTCTCGCTGCTGTCCATGGGCGATAATACTAAAGTACCGTACTTTACCAACTCCATGGCAGCGCTGGCCAGCGCCGCTACCGTCATGTTCCTGTTTTGGACCATTACCGCCCTGGCTAAAAAACTGGTGGCTGGCCGCGAAAAGGAATTTGGCAACGCCCAAACCATCGTTATCATGGGCTCCGGCCTGGTAGGTGCCCTTGCTTTTACCTATACCGATACCTTTTGGTTCTCGGCTGTTGAAACCATCGTGTTCGCGCTTTCCTCATTATGCATAGCTATCGTATTCTGGGCTATTTTAAAATGGGATGCCCATGCCGATGAGCCCGGAGCTGATAAATGGATCGTGTTTATCGCTTACGTGATAGGCCTTTCCATAGGCATACACCTGCTTAATTTACTTACCATCCCTGCGCTTGCGCTGGTGTATTATTTCCGCAGGTATAAAAACATCACGTGGAAAAGCGGGCTGGTTTCCTTCCTCATCAGTATTGTGATACTCGGGCTGGTGCAATATGGTATACGCGGTTATACCATTAAGTTCGCGGCCTATTTTGATCTGTTCTTTGTTAACTCACTGGGGCTGGGTTTTGGCAGCGGCGCTATTGTTTTCTTCCTGCTGCTGATCGCGGCTATTGTGGGCGGGCTGGTTTACAGCAAACGCAAAAACAAACCCGTGCTTAACCTGGCTTTGCTGTGTGTGGCGTTTATTTATTTCGGATACGGATCATTCGCTTATATCCCCATCCGTGCTACCGCCAACCCCGACCTTAATAACTCGCACCCGGATAACGCGTTTACCATGTACGGTTACCTTAACCGTATACAATACGGCGAAAATCCGCTGCTTGTTGGCCCCTACTTTGACGCCCAGATAACCGACCAGGTTGAGGGCAGCAATATTTACCGCAAGGGCGACAAAAAATATGAACTCGCAGGCAAAAGCCTTAGTTATAAATACGACCATACTACCATATTCCCCCGCATGTACAGCACCGATGCCAGCGATGTGCAATTTTATCGCGGCTGGGGACAGATACCTGAAGGGCAAGCGCCAAACTTTGCTGATAACATCAAGTGGATGGCCAGCTGGCAGGTTTACCAAATGTACTTCAGGTACTTTTTATGGAATTTTGTAGGGCGGTATAATGATGCCGACGGGCAGCAAAGCACCGAAAGTATTGATGGCAACTGGACCAGCGGCATACTGGACGGCGGCCGCCACCTGCCTAAAAATGTGGTGAACAACCCATCATATACACCGCTATACGCCATACCGTTTATCTTAGGTGTTATTGGCCTTATTTACCAGGCCGAGCGCCGCAAGCGCGATGCCCTTATTATAGGCCTATTGTGGTTTTTTACCGGTTTAGCAGTAGTGTTTTATGTAAACCAGCCTTCTGTGCAGCCAAGAGAGCGCGATTATTCTTACGTGGGTTCTTTTTACGCGTTCGCTATATGGATAGGTTTATCTGTTGTGGCCTTAACTGATGTTTTGCGCCGGAAAATGAATGCCCGTACCGCCGCCTATATAGTTACCGGCGTTTGCTTGCTAATAGCCCCCGTGCTGATGGCTAAACAGGAATGGCGCGGACACGACCGTTCTACCAAAATGGTGGCGCATGATATGGCTTATAACTACCTCATATCCTGCCCGCCCAACGCTATCTTATTTACCTATGGTGATAACGATACCTACTCGCTCTGGTATGATCAGGAAGTAGAAGGTATACGCCCCGATGTGCGCATTGTAAACCTCAGCTTATTTAGCGGCAGCTGGTACATCAGACAAATGCAGCGACCCATGAACGCTTCGGCACCGCTGCCCATTACCATGCCTTATGATAAATACAAGGATGGCGTAAGGGATGTGATCTATTACAACGATGGCGGCATTAAAGACCCGGTTGAGCTAAAGGATATTTTCAACTTTATTACCTCTGACGACCGCAGCATGCAGGGCCAAAACCAGGGCGGCGAATATGTAAACTACCTGCCGACCAAGAATTTTAAAATCACGGTAAATCCTGCCGATGTAGTTAAAAACCATGTGGTATCGGCAGAGCAAATGAAACAGCTAACGCCCACTATGGAATGGAAATATAACTCCAACTATGTGACCAAGGACGATTTGGCGCTGATAGATATACTGGCCCATAACGACTGGAAAAGGCCCATTTGCTTTACCACCACTATAGGTACCAGCAACCTGGTAGGCTTGCAGCCTTATTTATACAAAGAAGGTTTTACCTACCGCCTGTTACCACTTAAACAGGATACTTCACGCCGCGATCAGCTAAGCAAGGTGAACGATAGCGTGATGTACGATAATGTGATGAACAAGTTTAAGTTTGGCCGCTACAAAACCGCCAGATACCTCGACCCGGAATCGACAGGTATGTTTTTCCCGGTGATGATGACCACTTTTCTTGACCTGGCTACCAGCCTTAACCAAAACGGTCACCCGGATATGGCCTTAAAAGTATTGCACAAATACGATAATGAAATGCCCGGTGGCTTATACCCTTTTATTGATATTGCCGCCCGTAAAATGTTTATGGCGCAAATGGCCTACGACCTTAACGACAACCAACTGGGCAATAAATTCACTGAAGATATTAACCAGTACCTGATGGACCAGTTCGGCTACTTTTACCACTTACTGCAAACGGATAGCAGGCGCATGCCCGCCCGCGATGTACAAATTGGTATGGAAGTACTTACCGGCCTGGTTAAATACACGGATAAGGCCCACCAAACGGCGCTTAACCAAAAGCTCAGCGCCGAGTTAAAAGAATACAGCGCCAAGTTTGCCCCGGTGATAGGGCAACCCTAAGCAAACAAAACGGCCCGTTAAATAACGGGCCGTTTTGTTTATATATCTTTTATCAGACAGGCATCAGGCAGCCAGCGCTTCGTTCTCCTTTTTAATACGTACGTGTAACATGGCAGCGTTTAAGAGGCTAAATACCACAAGGGTGTAATACAGGCTAAATGCCAGGGGTATCACCGCTATCTCGGCAATCACAATGATGTAATTGGGGTGCTTTATGTATTTATAGATGCCGGTAGCCACCGGCGGTGTGCCGGGCACCCGGTAAATGCGGGTATTCCAGTAAGGACCCAGATTGGCTATTACCAGCGCTTTAAGGCAGGTAAGCAATACAAACAACGCTATAAGGTAATAGTTAACGGTAACGTACGGCCGCAAATTATATTCGGCTATTAATGAGATAATGAAAGCGGTATGCAGCGCAACCATGTAAGGATAATGCTCCCGGCCGTATTCCACAGCGCCGTGCTGCAGCAGCCACTTTTTATTACGCGCCGCCACATATAATTCCGAAAGCCTTTGCGTGATCAAAAAAGCGATAAAGATGGTAAAGGTCATGGTTATTAGTTTTGCATATCCAATAATAACATTTCGCTGCTAAAGCCCGGGCCCATGGCCAACATCAGCCCATAACCACTGTTATAACCCTGCTTTAAAAACTGCTCCAGCACATAAAGTACAGTAACGCTGCTCATGTTGCCGTTTTCGCTCATTACCTGCCGGGTATATTCCAGTTCATCCTGCCCCAGCTCAAGGGCTGCGTTGTAAGCATCTATTACCTTACGGCCGCCGGGATGAAAAATAAAGTTCTTAATATCATGCACCGTCAACCCCTGCTTTTGCAGAAAAGCGTCCACATCGTGCTTAATATGCTTGTTAATAATAGCAGGTATATCTTTAGAAAAGATCACCTTAAAGCCATCGTCATTAAAATCCCAACCCATTACATCAAGCGCGTCATAATACAACTTACTGCTGCCGGCTTTTACCTTCACCGGGCCTCGATGCTCCGTGGCCTCATCACCTGTAACAATACAGGCAGCCGCGCCATCAGAAAACAGGCTCGACCCAATAAAATTACTTTTGCTGTAATCGCTTTTAACGAGCGTGAGCGAACAAAGTTCCACGGCTACGAGCAGCACTACTGCCTCCGGGTTGGCTTTTGCTATGGTAGCTGCCTTTGCTAAACCGGCCACTCCACCCGCGCAACCCAGGCCCCATACAGGTGTGCGGCTCACATGCTTCGGCAGCCGCATATGGTTAATGAGCAATGCATCAATACTGGGGGTTGACAGGCCCGAGGTGGAAACAAATACCACATCAGTAACCGCTTCCTTCGAAATACCTGCCTCACTTAAAGCCTTTTCGGCTACCTCAGTGGCGTATTGCAGCGCCAGTTTAATGTATTCGTCGTTACGCTCCTTAAAGGAGGTGTTACCTGCATACCAGTTTAGCGGCTTGGCAAAGTTACGCGTAACAATGCCGGTATTGTCAAAAGCCTGCAGCAGGCGTTCGGCATGTTCCACTTTGCCGGAAAATAAGGTTCGTACCTGCTCTTTTACTTCGGGCTGGGGTACTTTATAGGGTAAACTAAGGCCGCTGGCGGCTGCTATGTTTGGCATGTTAAAGTGGTTAATATATAGACATACGTATAGAACAGGCTTTGGTTGTCAACTATTCATCATAATCGGTGTTTTATTTTAAATCGCTTTGTACATTAGTAAGCATTAAACAGCAACGCCATGCCCGAACTACCCGATCTGGAGGTTTTTAGCCATAACCTGCAAAAGCAATTAAAAGGCAAAACCCTTAAACATATCACTGTACACAGCCAAAAGCTCAATGTATCTGAAAAAACGTTACAAGGAGCCTTAACAGGACAAAAATTAGCAGCCATTTACCGCGAAGGCAAAGAGCTATATTTTAAATGGAGCAATGGCGACATACTGGCGCTGCACCTGATGCTGCATGGTAAGCTTTTTTATTTTCAGGATAAAAACGACCAGAAATTCTCAATAATTGAATTACTGTTTACCGACGGCAGCGGGCTGGTGCTCACCGATTTCCAAAAGGCGGCTACACCTACCCTTAACCCGGAACCTAAAACCGCGCCGGACGCGCTTTCTGACGAAGCCGATGCCGATTATTTTAAAACCATACTGGCTAAAAAGAAAACAACCATTAAAGCCATATTGCTGGACCAGAAAATAGTAAGAGGTATAGGAAATGCCTACGCCGATGAGATCTTGTGGCACGCGCGTATATCTCCTTTCTCTGTAGCCAACAAAATACCTGAGCAAAAACTTAAAGAGCTGGTAAAAGCTATACACAAAGTTTTAACGGAAGCGCAACAGCAGATCATTAAACACAACCCGGATATTATTGCCGGCGAGGTGAGGGATTTTATGCTCATCCATCACCCCAAAAAACAAACCAGCCCGGGCGGGGCGCCTATTCAAATAGATAACGGTACACGCAAAACTTACTATACCGAGGAGCAAGAGTTGTTTGATTAATGAGGCATACACCTGTTTGCTATAATATGGCTAACAGCAGTTGTATGAAAAAACATTTGGCTGAACCGCACTGTTCACATAGTACATCTAATATAACGAAATACTATGGGAACATTACAACACATACAACACCAGATATCGGCGCTGAACGATCTGATAAAAGTGAACAACGATCGCATAGCCGGCTATCAGAAAGCGGCTGAGGGTACTGACGAGGCAGGCCTTAAAACAGTTTTTGAAGGTTACATAGACCAAAGCCGCGGTTACGTGAACGAGTTGAACGATTATATTCATCACCTTGGCGGTTCGCCTGCGGATGGCACTACCTTATCAGGTAAGTTTTACCATGCATGGATGGACGTTAAGGCGGCCTTCACTAAAAAAGACAACCACTCCGTACTATCTGATTGTGAGTACGGTGAAGACGTAGCCAAAAGCGCATACCGCAAAGCCCTTGACGATAAGGAACTGATATGGGAAGATGCGAAGGTGGTAGCGCTGCTAAACAGCCACCTCAACGGCCTAAAAATATCGCATGATGCCATTAAGGCCCTGCGCGATTCGCTTAAACAGGAAGCTTAAAAAGCAACCACTCAACAAAACAACAAACCCTGCCAGTGTAGCAGGGTTTGTTGTTTTATAAGGCCATAAAGTAATTAACCAGCGAAGGGAAGTCATCAAACTTCACATCATAATCATCGGTAGTGCCAAAGCCGTAGCTTACAAATACAAATGGCACGCCCGCCATGCGGCTTTGCTCGCCATCACCGGCGGTATCGCCAATGTATACAGGCTGCTGTAGGCCATGCTTATCCATCAGTAATTTAATATTATGGTTCTTGGGCATAAAATTCACGCCATGCGCCAACTCGTCTTTAATCAAGTCATCAATGCCGGCCCAGTCAATAAACTGCCTGATAATGCCTTTGGCGCAATTGCTCAGTATAAACAGCGGATACTTTTCGGCAAGCTGTTTTAAACCATCCTTTACACCGGGGTATAACGTTCCACCCTTCTCGCGGATAAGGTTATGGCGCTTATCATTCACGGTGCTATATATCTCTACCCGCTTATCGTGGTCAAACTCGGGCATTAATACCTCTATTACTTTTTTACCTTCCCACCCCACCATTCCGGCTAAAGTATCGCGGGTAATGGTCTTGTCTATTCCTTTCTCCCTGAATACTTCATTCCACGAGTAAGCGTAGGTGTCCACAGCATCCCAAAGGGTGCCATCCATGTCAAAAATTAAACTATCCGGTTTTTGCATGTGGTGAAGTTAATCATTTAATGTTTATTGCTGCTTGCCTGATAAAACACGTATGGTATTTTTCAATTATCAGTAAATTATACCACAAGTTCTGTGATTTACACCACTCCTGTGTTTAATACTTCAGGTATATTTGCCTTATGAAAAAGGCGTTCCCGGTATATGATATATGTTCATTGGCTGATAATCAGCACCATGATCTGCTTATCAGCCGTTTTGCGCCTTATTTGCAAAAACACCACAACCTGGCTTTGGCGCACAAGCATAGTTTTTACCATGTGGTTTTATTTACCCAGGGTGGCGGCAAACACGCTATTGATTTTAAACAGTTTGATGTAAAGCCTTACCAGGTATATTTTATGGCCCCGGGGCAAGTACACAGCTGGAGTTTTGAGGGCCCGGTTGATGGGTATATCATTAATTTCTCGGCGGAGTTCTTTCAGTCGTTTTTACTGAGGCCCGATTACCTGGACGGTTTTGTGTTTTTTACGGGAGCTGTAAACGAGCAGGTAATAGAATTAGACGGGACGGTGCGGCAGGATATCAACCGGCTTTTTGAGCAGCTTATCAGCGAAAGTGCGCAACTCTCCCGCTTAAATATGGATATGATACGCGCCCTGATGCTGCAATTATTTATCACCGTAGCACGGGAAAAAACGGAAGGTTCAACCTTAGGTGTACCGGGATACAATTATACGCTGTTGCAAAGTTTCAGGAAGCTGGTAGATAAGCATTTCGCTACGCTGCGCTTACCAAAAGATTATGCCGTGCTGCTGTATATTACCCCAAACCATTTGAACGCTTTATGTAACGATATACTTGGCATACCTGCCGGAGAACTGATACGCGACCGGGTGGTACTGGAAGCCAAGCGCCTGCTGATCAACCACGACATGAACATCAACGAAATTGCCGGTAAATTAAACTTTGCCGACAACTCCTACTTTACCAAATTCTTTAAAAAATATACAGGCCAAACACCTGAGGACTTTAGAAAAACCCAATACCGAAATGAACAATCCAGATAACAAACCCAACGGCTACGTGCCTGTGCTTACCGGCCTGATTAACGCTAAGTGCCCCCGTTGCCGCCGGGGCGATATTTTTGCATCAAGCACCTATAGCTTTACCGGGCAAAAAATGCACGAACGATGCTCACACTGTAACCTGTATTATGAGCGCGAACCCGGTTACTGGTATGTGGCCATGTTTGTGAGCTATGCCTTAAATGTAGCCGAAATGGTGACTTTTGCTGTGGCACTGCATGTGCTTACCGGCTCCGATTCGCCATGGGTATATGTAGGTGTGTTACTGGGGGTAATATTTATTTTATCGCCGTTTAATTACCGGTATTCGAGGGTAATATTGCTGTACTGGTTAACCCCAGGCCTGAGGTATGACCCGGAAAGAGCCAAAGACCATGTAAATTAGGAAAAGCAGCCTGCCGAATAAGCGGGCTCTTTTTATTTTACTACAAAAAGTTCAATTTTTTTCAATAAAGTATCCATCTCAAATGGCTTTGCCAAAAAATCATCGGCTCCGGAGTCGCGTGCTGAAGTCTCGATATCGCGGCTGGCCGATATCATAATAATGGGTATACCTTTAGTTTCGGGTAAGGATTTTAGTTTCCGGCAAATGTCGCGCCCGTCCTCGCCGCTCATCCAAATATCCAGCAGTAGCAGGTCGGGCAGGTTTTCTTTCATATCCAGCACAGTTGCGCCATCAACCGTGCTGCTCACCTGGTAGCCCTCAAATTCCAGCATCATTTCTATAGCATCAACAATCCCCGGATCGTCATCGGCTACCATTATTCGTTTTAGTCGCTCGCTCATTTTCACTCTCCCGTATTTATGAGTAATAAAATACGGGCAGGTTTAATTAAAAATTTAATTTGTTGGTAAATCTCTTTTACCAACAGGAATTGAGAAACAAAAAACAGACCCTTTTCCAACTTCGCTGTTTACCCACATTTTTCCGCCTTCGCGGCGAATGATCTCATTGGAGATGTACAAACCAAGCCCCAAACCGGGGAAAGTATGCTGCTTGCTGCCACCTACACGGTAAAACTGTTCAAACACCTTTTCTTTTTTATCTTCGGGTATACCTATACCAAAATCTTGTACGCTTACTACCGCTTCGCCGTTCTCCAGCCGGGTATTTACTACTACCCTATTGGCATGAGGCGAGTATTTTATGGCATTAGTGATAAGGTTAGTTAACACCTGGCCCAAACGCTCCTTATCGGCATATATATGGCCGGTTTCTTCAAAATCCATTACCAGCAGGTGCTTATTGGTAGTATGCTGTATGTCCTGCACCACGTCCTGCACGGCAGTATTTAAATTGAACCATGTTTTGTTAAACATGATTTTGCCGGAGTTAATTTTGGTAACATCCAGCAGGTCGCCAATGAGGTTGGTAAGCCTGTTTAGCTGCGAATCCATTTTCATCACCATAGCCGCTTTTTTCTCTTCGCCCTCGCGGCTAAGCATAGCGCCAAGCACCTGGGCATAGGCTTTTACACTGGTTACCGGCGTTTTAAGTTCGTGGCTGGCAATACCCAAAAAATCGTCCTTCTGGCGCTGCAGTTGCTTCTGCTCGTCAATATCCGTATTGGTGCCAAACCACTTAATTATTTCTCCTTCTGAAGTAAACGGCAGAGCCCGTGAAAGGTGCCACTTGTATTCGCCCGCGCTATTCCTTAGCCTAAACTCGCATTCAAACAGGCTGCCATGCTCCAACGCGTATTGCCAGGCGGCAAGGCATCCCTCCTTATCGTCAGTATGCAGGTAGTTAAGCCATTGGTTACCTACTATGGCAGCCATAGGCAAACCAAAAAAATGCTCGGTTTGCCGGTTTACATAGTCGAGTTCGCCATCGGTACTAAACGTCCACAACTGGGCGGGCATAAAGTCGGTTACGAATTCAAACTGCCTTATCTGGTTGTTGAGCTCATGGTTTTTAAGCTGAAGGGCAATGTCTGCTATGGTTTTTTCGGTAACATCTGTACATGCGCCCACGTAGCCGGTAAAAACGCCATCGGCGTTATATTGTGGGTTACCGGTAGCAATGCAACGCCGCACCTCACCATCGTAACGCCGCACACGGAAATCAACTTCATAAGCGCGTTGCTTGTTCAGGTCATGGATAAATTTACGGGCTGCCCTATCGCGGTCTTCCGGTAATATAGATTGTAACCAACCGGTGCCCAGCAATTCTTCGTTGCTCTGGCCTGTCCAGTCGGTCCAGGTCTTGTTAGCGTAAATGATCATCCCCTCGGCATCAGTCATCCATAGAGCCGCAGGCGAGGCGCTGGTAATGGTTTGCAGCAACTGCTCACTTTGCATGAGTGCCTGGCGGTCGGCTATCTCACGGCGCAGATCGCGCGCGATGGTAGCCCTGCCTTGTGGCTGCCCGTCGGCATCAAACACCATGATAGACGTTACCTGCGCAGGTATGGCCTCGCCGGTAACAAAGTGCTTTAACATCACCTGCCCACTCCACCTACCCAGCTTTACCAGGGCGGCATTCGCTTCATGGATCAGCCTGTCGGTTTCATGGGGCATAACAAATGCCGAAACATGGGGTAAATTTACATCTGCACCAATCCCCAGCATGGCACGACCTGCAGCGTTTACATGGGTAACCGTACCATCAGGGTTAGATAGCGTGATCAGATCCGAAGTATTATCGATCAGCGTGATGAGCCGTTTCTGCTCATCGCGTTCGGTTACCTCATGGCTCATATCCTGCGCGGTACCGGCAAAACGGGTACATACGCCATCGGTATTAAAGTAAGCCTTTCCCTTAGAACGCACCCAGCGCACTTCTTTATCCGCCGCTCGAATGGTCCTGTATTCGGTATGGTACAGGCCATTACCCTCAGGATCAAGCGCCTTTTTTACCGCTTCATCAACCCGCTGTTTGTCTGCCGGGTGAATGTGTGTCAACAAACAATCGTAGTTTATTGGGTCGGTTTCCGTAAAACCAAATAATTGCCTGCAGCGGTCGTCCCAGCGTACCTGGCCGCTTTGTGGGTTTAGTTCCCAGGTACCCAATTGAGCTGAGTTAAGCGCGAACTGCACCCGTTCTTCGGCTTCAGCAAGCTTTTGGCGGGTAATCACCAGTTCGGTAACGTCTGAGGCGGTGTTTAATATTCCCCATACCTTTCCTTCAGCATCGCGGAGGGGCTGGTAGTTAAAATTAAAATAGTAGGTTTGCAGGCGCCCGTCAACAAAAAGTTTAACCTTTTCGGCATAAGCTTCATAAGGCACACCAGTGTTGTAAACGTTTTTAAGAATGGCCACAAACGGCTGGTCTTCCATTTCGGGGAGGGCCTCTAAAAAGGTTTTACCCAAAACTGTTTCGTCCTTGCCCCACACTTTTAATATCGATTTATTCACCAGGGTGATGACCTGATCAGGGCCTACATACAATCCTACAGGTGATGGAGAATCGGCTATAAGTTGTTTAAATATATTTTCATCCTGCACGGATCCCTGATGGCTGTAGTACATTTAACCGTAGTGGCAGTTTTATATATGTTGCAAGGTAGTTTACAACACAACCGCTATTGTACAAGTATAAAATTTATGCCTCATTATTCCTATCGTAGTTTTTCATAAAAAGTTATTTTTTATTTATTACTTAAGTTAATTACATACTATAAACACTTAAATGTTGCTTGCTGAGGTTATTTTGCCCTATATTGGCTTGATCATTATTTACCATTATGAGCACAATAAACGAAGGAAATGTAAGCTGCACCATAAGCGTGGAGGGCATTGCTACCATCAGTTTTTTCCATCCGGCGCAAAATTCGTTACCATCGCACCTGTTAAAGCAACTGGCAGATACTATTACCGGTTGCGGTAATAACCCCGATGCCAGGGTAATTGTGCTGCAAAGCGGCGGCGACCGTACCTTCTGCCCGGGCGCCAGTTTTGATGAGTTACTGGCCATAAAAGATGAGCAAACCGGCGCGGCATTTTTCTCGGGCTTTGCCAACGTGATTAATGCCTGCCGTAAATGCGGCAAGATCATCATCGCACGGGTGCAGGGAAAAGCGGTAGGCGGCGGCGTGGGCCTTGCCGCTGCGGCCGACTACTGCCTGGCAACAGAAACCGCTTCTGTGAAATTGAGCGAGCTGGCCATTGGCATAGGGCCTTTTGTAATATCGCCCACTGTTACCCGCAAAATAGGGTTACCGGCTTTTTCGCAGCTTACCATACGTGCTACTGATTTCCAGAGCGCGCAGTGGGCACAGGAAAAAGGATTGTTTAATGATGTGTATGATGATATATCCGCGCTAAACGAGGCCGTACTGGCCTTAAGCCGAAAACTGGCTGCTTACCACCCCGAGGCTTTGGCAAACCTTAAGCAAATATTATGGGAGGGCACCGAAAACTGGGACACCCTGCTTAGCGAACGCGCGGCCATTAGCGGCAAACTGGTACTATCTGAGTTTACACAGCAGGCCCTGCAACAGTTCCTGAACAAATAAATGGCAACGGCTATAAACAAAAAAACCTCCCGCTGCTTGGGAGGTTTTTTTGGTGAACTATATATATTGACTACCACCTGCGGCCGTAATGGTGGCCACGGTCATGATAGAAGCGTTCTCTGTAAACCACCTGGGTTACTACCGGGCGGCGATAAAAACGAGGAGCATAATAAGCAGGGCGATAATACCTTCGCACTACAACAGGGCGTTCGTAATAAACCGAAGCTGGTGGTGGCGGCGGGCAATAAGCTGGTGGTGGCGGCGGGCAATAAGCCGGTGCTGGATCATAATAAACAGGTGCCGGTGCTGGTTCGTAATAAACCCTGTGTATGGGAGTGCCAATGTGTACCCCTATGCCAACACTTACCTGGGCCTTTGCCAATTGTACCGCACCAGTTAGTAAGAGCGCTATAATTGAAATTTTCATCAGTTTCATAACAGTAGATTTAATTACCATTTATTGTTCATACGGGTATATGACCATGCAAACCGATGAGGGTTTAAAAATAAATTTTACTTTTTGGCTGATTATGCCTCGTAAATACGCAGGCGGCTTCTTAAGTAGCTCATTTCCTGCTGCATATTTTCTATCTTTTGCAGTAAATTATTGATGGTAGCTACCCCCGCTTCGTTTATTTCTAACTGGGTATGCAGCCTTACCATGCGTTCCAAACCGCTTATTTCCTCAATGGGGATGCATCGTACCTCATTTATCCGGGTGATATTCACTAAACCGGCTTCGGCCAGGTAGTCAACAAAGGTATACTCAACATTGTGGTAAACGCAAAAGTCATCTACACTAATTACTTGTTCTGCTTTCATAAGGGTTATAGTTTAGCTAGTTGTTCAAATAGTTCGCGTTGCTTATCGGTAAGGTTGGTGGGGAGGGTAATGTTATAGGTCAGATAAAGGTCGCCGTGCTGGCCCTCTTTTTTATAAACGGGCACGCCTTTGCCTTTTAATTTCACCCTGGTATTATTTTGTGTACCGGGCGATACCTTAAGTTTCACCTTGCCGGTGAGGGTATCGGCAGTGATCTCCCCGCCCAGCACAGCGGTATACAGGTCAATATTCAGCGTTTTATGCAGATCACTGCCCGTGCGCTTAAATTCAGGGTCTTCCGGAATGTTGAAGGTGATATACAGGTCGCCGGCAGGCGCGCCATTGGCCCCGGGGCCGCCATGCCCTGCAATTTTTATGGTTTGGCCATTCTCTATCCCTGCGGGTATGGTGAGCCTTATATTTTTCCCATTTACGGTAAGCGTTTGCTTTTTTGACTCCATGATGTCGCGCAGGTTCAGCTGCAATTCCGCGTTAAAATCCTGCCCGCGATAGCGTGCCGACTGCCGGCCACTCTTACCTCCACCACCGCCGCCAAACATGGAGTTAAAGAAGTCGGAAAAATCTCCACCGCCGCCGCCAAAATCAAAACTTCCGAAATCCTGGGCCGAACCACCCTCATAAGTATAGCCCCTTTGTTGCTGTTGTTGCTGCCTGGCCTGCTCATAAGCCTCGCCGTGCTGCCAGTTCTCTCCGTACTTATCGTATTTTTTTCGCTTTTCCGGATCGCTTAATACTTCGTTGGCTTCGTTAACCTGCTTAAACTGCTTTTCGGCCTCCGGGTCATTAGGATTAACATCCGGGTGGTATTTGCGCGCCAGCTTACGGTACGCGCTTTTAATATCTTTTTCGGTAGCGTTTTTATCTACTCCAAGTACCTTATAGTAATCAATAAATGCCATAGTTGTGATATGTATTTACTAAACCTATAAAATTAAAAAATGTGTGTGAGTGATGCACATCAGGTTTATCCGGTTTGGATATCATTTAAAAACAACCTGATATAGCAGGGAGATTAGGCAGCCCGGGTTATCCCAGCCACTTTCCAAACTCGTGGTATTTTTTTATGCTGACGCTTACCTTGCTGCCTACCGGATATTTATTTAACGCGAAGTTGAAAGCTCGCAACGTTACCTCGTCGCGTTCAACAATTAACTCCTCGTAAAAGCCTTTGTAGAGCACCTGTTTTACCTGCCATTTATTACCTAAAGGTTTTGATGATACCTGCACATGCTCGGCATACACCACTACCGTACCCCGTTTTGATTTGATGTTACATACCCTGGCCTCGGCGGCGGTAAGCTCGCTGCAACTCACCAATACATTGGCCGTATAAAGCAATTTTGGCGACTGATACAATTTTTCCGGCGACCCATGCTCAACAATTTCGCCCTCCTTTATCACGATCAGTTCATCGGCCATGGATAACAGTTCGGCAGGGTCATGAGATACCAGGATAACCGTTACGCCCCATTCCTTAACTATTTGCCTGATATCGTGCTGCAAGCCCTCGCGATAATTGGCATCCACCTGGTTAAAGGGCTCATCCAGCATCAATACTTCGGGGCGGTTAATGAGCGCGCGGGCAATGGTTACCCGTTGTTTTTCGCCACCGCTTAATTTACCAAAAGGCAGCTCACGCAGTTCATCAATCCCGAGCAGGTTGAGCGCCTGTGTAATTTTCTGGATCTTGTAATTCACATCCTCGGCCGGTAAGGAACGGCCCAGGTTATCCCACACGGTGGCCTGCATATCCATGTCAGCATTATCCTGGCTTACCATGGCAATGGCGGCATGTTCAGGCTGCAGATTATGCCCTCTTACGGGTAAAGGTTTGCCATGAAAGAACACATCGCCCGCATCAGGCTTTATATGGCCCGAAAGCAGCCTGAGCAGGGTGGTTTTACCACTCCCGCTTTCTCCAACAATACCGGTAATTTTCCCTTTGGGTACAAACAGGGTAATATTGTTTACACCTGATGATTTATCACCAAAAAAATTTTTGGTAACGGTAATGGTTTCCAGTATCAGCTCCTCGGTCATTGCTTGGGGTCGGTATTTACCTTCAAACCTAACCTATAAATCGCTATCAGCCAAAAAAAAGTGGAAGTATGACAGTGTTCCATCCGTGAGGCAAAACAATTACACGCTAAATGCTATTAAAGTATTTTACTTAACCATTTAATTACAACCATGAACAGAACCATAGGAATTGTATTGATTGTTTTAGGCGCGGCCATGCTGATATGGACCGGCTTTACTTACACCAAAAAGGAAAAGATAATTGATGCGGGACCCATACAAGTTTCTGCCGACAGGGAGAAAAGCGTAAACTGGCCGCCTTACCTTGGCGGGATATTACTGGTTGGGGGTATTGTAATTGTGGCCTCGTCAAAAAAAGCGTAATAGTGTAATATTACGGATGGTTTTAGACCGCTTTCTCAAACTTAAGCATCTCAAGCGGTTGTTTAACAATACCATTATGCTCGGGGATATTAAAAGGTATTACCTCGCCTGTTTTGCTGAATCCTCGCCGCTCATACCAGGCAATTAATTCGGTACGGTTGGAAATCACGGTCATGGTAATGGCCTTGAGATGGTTTTGGCGCGCGAAATCTTCTGCCGCCTGCAATAACTGCCTGCCCAAACCATTCGCCTGCAGATCGGGCGATACGGTAAGCATTCCCAGATACAGCTTTTCGCCTTGCTTTTGCAGGTAAACACAACCGGTAATTGCGCCTTCGTTGTTGAGGTGCTTTAATATGGTTACACAGGGGGTATTAAAATCATCTGTTAAGCCCTGTTCATTTGTGCGTGTGCCATCAATGAGGTCGGCCTCGGTTGTCCATCCTTTTTTAGAGCTCTCGCCACGATAGGCAGAATTTATAAGCGCCACCAGTTCGGGCACGTCATTTAAATTAGCAGGTATAATTGGCATAAAGCAAATGTATCAAATACCGCCAAAACAAAAAACAAACTGTTCACGCGCCTACGCCTGCCTTTTTTTAAGTGTGATCACTGTTATCTCGGGCCATATCCCCAGCCTGCCCGAAAACGCCAGGAACCCAAAGCCCCTGTTAACATATAAATGCCTGTTATTTTGCTTTACTAAACCGGCCCAGTCCAGGTAACGGTACTGTACAGGGCTCCAGCGGAAACCGGCTGTTTCTACACCGAACTGCGCGCCGTGGGTATGACCTGAAAGTGTTAAATGTATATCCGTTTTATGGTAACGCACTTTGTCTTCCCAGTGGGTAGGGTCATGCGAAAGGAGTACTTTAAACGCTTTATCATCAACGCCCTGCAAGGCTTTTTCGAGGTTACCTATCTGTATAAAACCGCGCCCCCAGTTTTGCACGCCTATCAGCGCTATCTTCTGGCCGTTCTTTTCCAGCTGCACGTTTTCATCGAGTAGTAAACGGTAGCCCAATTCGGCGTGGTGGCGTTTTAATTTTTCCAGGTTATCGCGCTTAGCCTGTTCGCTGTCCCACTGTATGTAATCGCCGTAATCGTGGTTGCCTAAGATGGAGAACTGGCCAAAAGGCGCTTTTATCTGGCTAAAACGATCTATATATTGTTCAATTTCCCATGCGGCGTTGTTTACCAGGTCGCCGGTAAATACAAACAGGTCGCTTTTTTGAGCCTTAGCCAGGTCGATCCCCCGTTGCATGGCATCCACATTATCAAAACTGCCGGAATGTATGTCTGATAGTTGTGTAATAGTGAAGCCGTCAAACGCCTCAGGCAGTTCATCGTAATAAATAGTTTGGCGGTGGACCTTATAATCATACTTACCCCTGAACATGGCATAAAAGAACGATGCGAACGGAATGGCAGCAAGCAAAACTGCTATCTCGCTGATAAACTTTCGCCTGGCCGGAAAGTAGGGCTCACCCGGCTTTCGTTCGCTGCTGATATTGTGCGATATGCCGTAAATAAAACGACCGAGATCGCCCAAAGAAAGTACAATGCAAAATACCAGCTTGGTTACAAAAAAGGTAAGAAAGAGGCTGAGCATCCACTCATGGAAGGGTGTCATACCCCGAGCGGAGTTAAGGCTGTTTATCCCCAGCAGGAAAACTACCGTTACCCCTACTGATATGATCAGGAAGCCCCAGGGTAAAGCCAAACGAGCCACGCGCGACTGCCAGTCGGCCGTTAGCGTACGCAAGCCGTTAAAAACGTACCAGTCCATCAGCAGGGTTACAGCTGATATAATGAGAAATATTTTGAATAAACCACCTCTATGCATAAATATCTTAAAGCTTAAGCCGCAATATAAACAGCATAGGGTAATTGGTTTGTAAAACTTTGCTGCTGTATGTTACGCCGCTTAATAACGGGGTATAATGGGCTATTGTTTGCAGCGGCCGATAAACAAAAAAATCCGCCCCTGCATGGCAGGGAGCGGATCCAAATCAAATCAACAACACATTAATTAATAATGCCTTCTTACCACTACCACCCGGCGCGGGCCGTGGTGATAAACCGGCCTGGCAATAACTACCGGCCTGCGGTAATACCTGCGATGATAATGCCTGTTAACCACTACTACCCTTCTGGGTTCGCGGTAATATGCCTGGCGATTAACGTAAACCGGCCTGTTATAAGCCACCGGTGTACCTATTTGAGCATTTATGGAAACCTGGGCTTTAGCGGTATTAAAACCCAGTAGGGCAACAACTGCTATGGCGAAAATTTTTAAGTATTTCATATCTCATTCGTTTTACTTGTTCAACAATTTGTTCTGATACATTAATAGTTCCGGTAATACCCATCGTTATTATAGCGATCGTGGTGCCAGTGATGGTAACGATCGTACCGGTTATACCTGTCGTACCTGCTATAATAACCCCTGTTCCCGACAGAGCAGCTTGATAACGCAACGGTTCCTAACAGTACCAGTGCCATTATCTTCAACATTCCTTTTTCCATATTTTTATCTTCCTTTCCGGGTGCTTATTTATTGTTATTGTTTAAATATTAAACTACAACTACAAGCATGCGTTTAATGCTCCTATACCACTATAACTAACTTGTTACAATGCCGGGCGTAGGTTAAGGTGAAAAAGGAAGTACTGCGAAAGCAGATTTACCGCTGGAAAGTTTACTTTAGCGCTAATAACCAATTACTACCATTTAATTACAGGAATGAAAAAGATATTTTACCCCATGCTGGTTTTGGCGGCGTTATTTTGCCTGCCGATGATAAGCAAAGCCCAGGCAGTGTTTAACCACGTAGCGCTTTGCTCAAAAGATCTTAAGCAAAGCAATGAATTTTACACCTCGGTACTAAAGCTTAAAATTATCCCCAATCCTTTTAAGGATACCGTACATACCTGGTATAGTATAGCGCCCCATACCGCCATGCACGTAATACAGGGCAATTGCTCTACTGCGCCCAAAGTTATTGGCGACCATATTTGCTTCAGCGTCCCTTCGATAGCTGAATTCATCGCGCTGCTAAAAAGCCGTAACATTACCTATTGCAACTGGAAACAAGTACCGGGGCAGGTAGAGCACCGGGTTGACGGTGTATCGCAGGTATACATACAGGACCCTGACGGCTATTGGATAGAAGTGAACGACGCGAAATAAACACGCTGATAATGTAACAGGTTATCTTTTGTGAAATATTGCTTTTAAACCTTTGTAACAAGGCATGGTCACAGGTATAGAAATTACAACCTGTATACCATGAAAAAAGCAATTAACACCATTTTATCAGACTTTAACCATGTGTTTGTTAAAGGCCAGTCGAGCAAGACAGAACAGGCAAGGGTATTCGCTTTGCTCATTTTCCCTACCATGATCGCGTTGTTTGGTATTGGCAGGTTTCCTTTCTAAGCATATCCATAGCCGCGGCTCGTAAATAAAGTTTACTTTTGCGGCACGCGAAGTACTATGGAAAGTTTAAAAGGAAAATTCGACAGCATAATTTTTGATCTTGATGGCACCCTCTGGGACAGCACCGGCACTGTAGCCCATGCATGGCAAACGGCCATAAACAAAGTACCCTTTATGGCCAATGAAGTAATGACCCGCGAGCGCGTGCGTTCTATTACCGGCATGGCTTATGACGCCATTTTTAAAAAACTGTTTCCTAATCTTACAGACGAACAACGGGCCGAAGTACAGCAACAATGCTCCATTGCTGAACTGGATATTTTACACCGCCTGGGTGGCGAACTTTATGCGGGCCTCGCAGATACCCTCGCTTACCTGGCACAGCATTACCAGCTTTATATTGTAAGTAATTGCCAAAGCGGCTACATAGAGCTATTCCTGGACCAGCACCAAATGCATACCTACTTTTTAGGGCACCAGTGCTATGGCACCAAAGGCAACCCCAAAGCCGATAATATACGCGACATTGTGAACGACCACAGCCTGAAAGCCCCCGTTTATGTGGGCGATACCACCGGCGATCATGAGGCTGCTACCAAGGCTGGTGTGCCTTTTATATTCGCGGCATATGGTTTTGGCCGGGTTGAGGAAGGCCAGATTGCCACCATTAATCAGTTTACTGAGCTTCAGCAATTGCTGTAATTATTCGGCTTAAAACCTTTAAAAGCGTTTACCGTTCTAAAATTAAAACTGCAAACATGAGAATTTACAAGTTCATGCACTCGTGCCTTGTTTTTGAAGATAACGGTTTTAAACTGCTGTTTGACCCCGGTAAGTTTACCTTCGCGGAGGGTTTGGTTAAACCTGATGATTTTGCCGATGTGAACGCAATAATTATCAGCCATATCCACCCCGACCATTTGGATACTGATCACCTTAAAACCATTACCAGTTTAAGCAATGCTACGGTATATGCCAATAGCCAGGTTGGCGAAGCATTGCAGAAAGAGGGCATCGCCTTTGAATTGATGGAACAAGGTAAATACACCGTAGGGCCTTTTACCATAGACGCGTTTGATGTGCAGCATGAGCCTTTGCTGAATGCGCCCATACCACAAATGACGGGCTACATCATCAACGGAAAAATACTGCACCCGATAGATTCCATGGAGGCTAAGCTCACCGAGATACCGGGTATTGAATTACTGTTGATGGTAACCATGGCCCCTTTCGCCAATGAACTGCGCATAGCCGCCTTTGCCGAAAGCTTAAAACCCAAGCAGATACTACCTGTGCATGATGGTTACGTGAAAGAGTTTTTCCTGAGATCGAGATATGATAACTATGCCCGGTACTTTGAAAAAGCAGGCATACAATTTCACCAGGTTTACAAACCGGGCGACTATATAGAATTTTAAGCAGGTTACCTGTCTTTATCAAAATTTTCCATTACCAGTACCGCGGCGCCTATCAGCTCGGCATCAAAACCCAGTGACGAGATCAGCAGTTCCGTTCCCGAGGAAAGCCGGGGGATGCAATATTTATGTAATGACTGCTGTATAGTAGCCATGAGTATATGCCCAACTTTTGCCCCCCGCCCGCTCAAAACAATATAAGCCGGGTTCATGATATGGATGAGTATGGCCAGCGCCTTGCCTATTTTATAGCCCGCGTCCGTTAGCAGTTCCAGCGCGAATTGGTCGCCCTGGTTAGCGGCCTCCATCAGCGCGTCGCCCATTAATTTAGATTGGCCGTGGTGAGGCTGCAAGCTGGTAACTCGACCATTTTTTATACCCTCCTCAGCTTTTTCGGCCACCACCAGCATTGAGGCTTCAGCTTCCAGGCAGCCACGTTTACCGCAGAGGCACAAGGCACCATCATCAGACAAAGGGATATGGCTTAGCTCACCGGCAAAACCATTATAACCCCTAAATATCTTTCCGTCAATAATCATCCCGAGGCCTATACCCCAGCCCAGGTTAATTACCATTACTTCCTGCTGAGAGCGCGCTATCCCGAATTTCTGCTCGGCAAGCGCTATCAGGCTCGAGTCGTTATCAATATAAGTAGTAATACCTGTAGCGCGCTCAATATGCCGGGTAAGGCTTTCGCCCCCTGCATCCAAATAGGTGTAGTTAATGCCTTCCACTACGTTAATAAAGCCGGGCATACCAATACCTATGCCCGCAATTTTATCTTTAGGGATGCCTGTACCCGCAATATATCCGTTAAGACTTTCCGTTAACTGGTGCAAAGCATCGTTGTTATTATGCAGCTTCAGCTCAACGGTGCTCATTTCCGCTACCGGGCTGTTATTAAGATCAAGTAATTGTATACGGGCTGACAGCTGATCCATCGCCACTGCAAGGATAAACATGGCCCGCGCATTGATGGCATACATGAGCGGCCTGCGCCCGCCGCTGGAGGGGGCATAGCCCTGTTCAACAACAAAACCTTCTTTAATAAGCTCGTTAATAGCTTTGGCTATTGAGGGTATACTTTTATCAAAAAGCTGGCTTAGCGCTGCGCATGACATGGCTTTATCAAAATACAACCGCTTGATGATCATATTCTTAAGCCAGCTGCTTTTTACGCCGGTGCTCTTAATTTCCATGGAAAGATGAGAGGTGTTTAATTAGTTTTTGCCAAAATTACCCTATAAATATAGTATTTTTGGATAACACCTCAATAAGTTGAAAAACTTTTTAAAATACGTGTAAATGGGAAGTGTTTACTCATTATCCATTCGCATTTGCAAAAGATACGGCTTAAATCCGAATTTTTCATATGCCTTAATAGCCGGGGCGTTTTGAGTATATACCTCTAACCTCAATTCGGTAATGTTACGGGTAAGCGCCCATTGCTTAAGTGAGTTGATGATTAAAGCATTTACACCTTTACCCCGGTAAGCAGGTATCACGTACATAAAACCCAGGTAAGCTTCGTGCGTGTGGTGTAAATACGGTTTGGATTCGTTGATGCGGGCGTACCCGCTCGCGATCAGTTCACCATTAAGTTCGGCCACTGCGAGGTAAGCATCGGGCGAGGTAAGCAGCCAGTCAAAGTCATAGTAGGATTGTTCGCCTGCTTTCATACGCGGTGTAAAAGGCCGTTCGGCCTCCACCACCCCTTGCTCAAATTGGCGTAAAACAGGCATATCCTCAGCAGTCGCCCTGCGGATAACGGGAAGATCATTATTGGCATATGCCGAAGGTATCCATTCTGTACGGATCATAGTGTTGCTTATTCAATAGTAAAAGTCGTCTTTAATTTAATATCCTGAGATGAACTGCCTATCCATGCCTGAAAAGTGCCTGGCTCTACTGTCCAGTTCATGTTCTTATCCAGCAGGGCAAGGTCATCCGGGGTTAGTTTAAAGGTAACTGTTTTGGTTTCGCCGGCATTAAGCGTTACGCGCTCAAACCCACGCAGGTCATACTCATAGGTGGTTACGCTGCTTACATCGTCTTTAATGTATAGCTGCACCACGTCGTCGCCTTTGCGCTGGCCGGTATTGGTTACATCAACCGTTACGGTAACAATGCCCTGTGAGTTGCCTTTATCAGGCGATACCTGCAGGTTACTGTAAGCGAACGTGGTATAACTTAAACCATAGCCAAACGGATATAGCGCGCCGTTAACACTGGTTTTTCCCCAGCTGTTAGAACCACCCTGGCCTGCCTGTGAGCCGGGTTTGAAAGGGAAATTAAACTCAATCTGCCCCACCGTTTTCGGGAAGGTAATGGGCAGCTTTCCGCCGGGGTTATTACCACCAAACAGGGTTTCGGCTATCACCTGACCGCTTTGCACGCTCGGGAACCATGCTTCCAGTATTGCCGGCACATATTTGTTTTCCCAGTTAATGGTAAGCGGTTGGCCGTTTATCAATACCATTACTACCGGTTTACCTGTTGCCTGCAAAGCCTGTATCAGCTTTAGCTGCCTGCCCGGCAGGTTAAGCCCGGTGCGTGAAAGGCTTTCACCCACCCTGTCCACATCTTCGCCTACAACGGCAACCACCAGGTCCGATTGTTTGGCCTGTGCCACTGCCGAATCAATGCCGGCCTGCTCGTCCGCTGTCAATGGCGTTTCTATGATCTCACTTTCCGGCCAGCTGGCATCTATGATATTGCAGCCTTTAACATAACTTACTTTAGCGCTGCTGCCCACATAGTTCTTAATACCATCCAGAACATTGGTAACCGGGTTATGCGATGGGCCGTACCTACTGATGGCATAATTGGTTTCGGCCGCAAGCGGACCGGTAACCAGTATATTTTTGTATTTGCCTTTATCCAGCGGGAGCAGGTTATTGTCATTTTTGAGCAGCACCATGCTTTCGCGGTTCATTTTGAGGCTCATCTGCTTATCAGCAGCGGTATGCACCACTTTGTCGGCCGCTTTGGTATCTTTTACATAAGGGCTATCAAATAAACCCAGCCTGAATTTTACGCG
The DNA here is from genome assembly GCF_002288635.1 of Mucilaginibacter sp. MD40. Lineage (GTDB taxonomy): Bacteria > Bacteroidota > Bacteroidia > Sphingobacteriales > Sphingobacteriaceae > Mucilaginibacter. The sequence goes on from NZ_NRSW01000001.1 coordinate 3,577,622, forward strand.
CAATACCTCGGCCACACGGGTATCAATTACCTTCATGGATATGCGGTTCTCCTTTATCAACTCACGCAGCGGGAGTATAAAGGTTTGCGGCATGGTAAAGTTAGTGCGTACGTTTAGCCCGGCCTCTACAGCCTGTCTTACCGCTTCCTTATAATCAGCCGCTACATGGTGTTTGCTGTACAGATATTCTACGGCCTCACTGTCGGACACCACATAGCCATTGAAACCGAACTTTTGCCTTAGCAGTTCGGTAAGGAAGTAATAACTGCCGGTAATGGGTACACCGTCCCAATCATTATAGCTGCTCATCACCCCCATAGGGTGCGCCTCTTGCACCACCCGCCTGAAGGGATAGAGATATAACTGGTGCATTTCTCGTGGGGCCACATGCGGGTCGGTACGGGCAGCGCCATCGCGCCCGCCTTTAGGCACACTGTAAACCGCGTAATGTTTAAGCGTTGATGCCACCCCCTCTTCCTGTATTCCCAGTACCATTTGTTTACCCAGTTCTGCTATGAGGTAAGGGTCTTCGCCATAACATTCCACCACACGACCCCAGCGCTGGTCGCGCGCGGGATCCAGTATTGGCGCGTAAACGTTGGTATAACCTAAAGCCTTGGCTTCGCGACCAACCGTTTGGCCGGCCTGCCTTACCAAGGTCTTATCCCAGGTACTGCCAATGCCAATAGGCGCGGGTAATGGCGTAGCCCTGTCGTGGTTTAAGCCGTGTATACCCTCGTTGGTAAAATCAACCGGTATACCCATGCGTGTTTCTTCAACAAACCATTTTTGTATGGTATTAATAGCGGCTGCATGCTTGCTAAAAGGGTAAGAATATTGTGTGGGCGCATCATCTGTATGCGAAGTAAGGTTATTCAGTTCCTCATCAATATTAGCGATGCCATCTTTCCATATTTCATTTTTCCAATTGGGTACCGGCATCTCATCCTTTAAAACCCTTTTATAACCATATAAGGTAGCCATCTGGCAGGTTTTTTCTTCAACGGTCATCTGGCTTAGCAGATCGGTAATGCGCTTTTCAATATCCTGTTTAGAATCTTCAAACACATCCATACGGCCGTTTTTGTTAAAATCTATCCAGCCTTTATGGTAAATACTTTTTTGTTGAGCGGATGCGGATATAGCCAGCCCCAATAAAGGCAACAGCAATGGCAGCTTTTTCATGCGGATGAGAGATGCTTATTAGTTAAGGCCAAATATATAAAGTGAACTCACACCATAGCTATTTATGACGGATAATTTATCTGTTACCTGCAAACAATATCATCTTTTAGCGTTATTGATTGCATTGTACTTATCTTGCCCTTATATTATTGTTAACTATGCGTCTGCTATCCATTCTCATCTTATCGCTCACCTGTCTACTAAAGCCCGCTTATGGGCCCGATACGGATACACCTGCCAACCGTATATGCGGCAAGTGGGAATCAAGCGAAAAGAACCTGGTGGTTGAGGTGTACCCGTATAAGAACACATTCCGCGCTAAAATGATCAGGTTCACGGGCGGCGTAAGCAAAGCCCAGCCGATGGAAAGCATTACGGATAAAAAAAATCCCGACCCTGCGTTACGCAACCGAAAGGTGTTAGGGATGGATGTGGTGGAAAACCTGGTTTACAACCCGAAATCCGATTCATGGGAGAACGGGCGCATATATGAAATACAAAGTGGCAAGACATGGAGTGCCGCAGCCTATCTCGAAAATGAAAACACCCTCAAAGTAAAAGGCTACTGGAAGGTTAAACTGTTAGGTAAAACCATGACTTTCCACCGGCTATAATACCGGCTTGATTAATTGGCATCGCTATTGCCTGTATAACAATACAAATGGCAATAGTATGACAAAACAGTTTCTTTTCAGTTTTTTTGCATTAATGCTGTACAGTGGTATCAATTATAGTACACCCCGTACTACAGCAGCCGAAGACATGGTTTGCGGCAAGTGGCAAATGGTAGATGGTTCGCTGGTAGTACAAGTATACCGTGAGGAGGGAGAATTCAGGGCCAAGATCGTATACTTTGACGACCACGATAATACCAAACCACTTGATTATTGGACCGACGACCTTAACCCTAACCCCGCCTTACGCAGCCGAAAAATTTTAGGGATGAATGTGGTGGAGAAACTTACCTATAACCCATCAACTAACAGCTGGGAAGACGGCATGATCTACGACGCTAAACATGGCCGCTATTGGAATTCATCGGCCTACCTCACCAAAGATGGCTTACTTAAAGTTAAAGGCTACTGGCATATTAAACTTATAGGCAAAACACTGACTTTCAAACGAGTATAGTCAGACGCGTAAGAAAATAATTTTCAAAATATTTGGATTGTAACATTACTGTTGCATATATTTATGTCATAGCAATGTCAAACCAATTATGTCTAAAGTAATCAGAATTTCAGTTATAGCTTTATTGTTTACCGTATGGTCGCAAGCTGCGACTGTGGTAAGGATGGATGAAGTAATATGCGGCAGGTGGATGTCTGAAGACAAGGACCTGATGATAAACATCTCTAAACAAAACACCGAGTATACAGCTACCATAGTTTGGTTTGACGACCGCGACGAAACCAAGAAGATGGAAGAGCATGTTGACGGATTGAACCCCGACCCTTCTTTACGCAACCGTAAACTGGTTGGTATAAACATGATTGAGAAATTGGAATACGCGCCTGAAAGCAATACCTGGGAAAACGGCGTGATGTATGACGCCCACCAGGGCCGCCAGTGGAACTCATGCGCTTACATCAATGAAAAAGGTGAATTAAAGGTTAAAACCTACTGGCACCTAAAATTTCTGGGCAAAACCAGAACGTTCAAACGGATATAAAATAAAAGCGGCGCTCATAATGAGCGCCGCTTTTGTTTTATATATATATTGTTGAAAATTACTGTTTCATGAACTCGCCGCTGGCGTTAAGTTCAACTTCGTCGCTCAGCATAGGCGCGCCGTATTTGCTGCCAAAGCCAAAATCAGAACGTTTGATAGTACCGGTAATTTTAAAACCAGCATCAGGAGCTTTAGTCATTGGGTTAGTGATAGTACCACGGTAAGCCACATCTAAAGTTACCGGTTTGGTTACACCATGCAGGGTTAAGTTACCGGTTACTTTGTATTTGTTAGTGCCATTAGGTTTAACAGAAGTACTGGTAAAACTTAATGTAGGGAATTTTTCTGAATCAAAGAATTCAGCAGATTTAAGGTGACCGTCACGACGCTCGTTATCTGTATTTACAGAAGCGGTTTTAGCGGTAAAAGTATATTTAGCATCGCTAAAGTCAGGCTTTGCAGCTACGATAGAAGCGTCAAAATCTTTAAAAGTACCATCAACATCAGACACGGCTAAGTGGGTGATGGTAAATGTTACGTGTGAGTGTGCTTTGTCAACCGTCCAGGTGCTTTGCGCCGAAGCAGCGGTAGCAAATAAAGCTACAGTTAGTAAGGTGAAGATCTTTTTCATGTTATGTTCTTATTATTTTAGTGATGCAAATGTAAAAAAGGTTTTCAATAAAAGATGTTTAAACATCTTTTATTGAAAAGTAATGACAAACTATTTCCCCTTAAAGAAATCATCTACCCGCTTATTAAACTCGTCGGCCTTTTCAATCAGGGTGCCATGGCCCGATCCCTTTACTATCCAAAGCTTTGAATGAGGGATGTTGGCCTGTATCAACCGTGTATGCTTGTCGGCTATCACATCATGCTCGCCGGCTATGATAAAAGCAGGGCATGTTATTTTGTGCAGTTGGCTAAGGCTGATATTTGGCTGCTCCCAATCGAGCATAAACATTTTGAAGTTATTTTTTTCAGCAGCGGTTTTCCAGTGCGTGTTCTTATTCTTCTCGTAGTATTTTTTGGAATTTGCCCAGCCTTTAGGGTCGGCAAAGGATGAAGCATCAGGCGTGATATTAGCCCCCGTCGACGCGAAACTGATCACCTTATCGGGGTGCCGTATCGCCATCAATATGGCATTGATACCCCCATCGCTCCAACCCAGCACATAGGCTTTAGGCACATGCAACACATCAAGCAGATTCGCGAAATCATCAGCCATTTGCTCAAAAGTGATCTTGGGGTTTGGGTCAACCGATTTTCCCTGCGAACGGCTGTCAACCAGTATCACATGGTAATGTTTGGCAAAATAAGGCACATTATGGCTAAAGGCGCTCATGTCGCCCGCGTTACCGTGTATCATTAACAAAGCCGGGCCGCTGCCATACTCCTCTACATATAGCTTTATGCCATTAACCTGGTAGTATTTGCCAACGGCCTCATTTTTACCATAAGGTATATTTTGGCCATAGCCGAAAAAGGACAGGAACTGAGGGATAATGGCTAATAAAATCACAGCTTTCATATACTACGGTTTTGCCTAAAGGTAGTAAATGAATTTAAATGTATATAGCCAAACTTAGCCGATGTTTTCCCATTTACCGCTATCCAGGCTGCGGTAAATAGCATCGATCACTTTCATATCTTTCTCCCCTTCTTCGCCCGGCACACGGCTCTGCTTACCCAAACGTACACAAGTAGCGAAATCATCCATCTGTGCGGCTTGCTGATTAATGTTGGGGATATTCATAGGCTTGCCGTTCACTTTACCGTCAAGCCCGTCATAACCATAGGCGGGTTCCAGTTCAAAACTGCCCTTATCTGCCTTTGCCCGTAAAAAGCCCCAGTTATTATTATAGCTCGATTTCCCGGTCACTTTTTGCCCTCCCGGGAATTTGAGTTCCCAAAAAACGGTTTCATCAACTTCACTGAACAGCTCGGGCCGGGTTTTCTCCTGTGTAGCCCTTACTGCCAAAGGTTCCTGCCCTAAAGTATAACGGGCACCCTGTATGGCATAAATACCCATATCCATTAAGCCACCACCGCCGGCCAAAGCCTTTTTTAACCTCCAGGCGTTAGGGTCGCCCGTATATTTGAAACCATTGCCAGTTGCTATTTCCGTTACTTTCCCCAAAATTTGCTTTTGCCCCAGGCGCATTACTTCCTGAGTATGGGGCTCAAAATGCAATCTGTAGCCTATTGATAAAAGCCGGTTGGCCTTTTTACAGGCGGCGATCATCTCACGGCAGTCTGCAGCGTTCAGGGCCATTGGTTTTTCACATATCACGTGCTTACCCGCCCTGGCAGCCCTTATAGTGTATTCCTTGTGCATGGATACGGGTAACACCACGTATATAATATCTATATCAGGGTTATCGGCAATGCTGTCGAAAGTTTGGTAATTATAAATGTTTTTTTGAGGAATGTTGTATTTAGCTGCCCACTCGGTGGCTTTTGAAGGTGTACCGGTAACTATACCTGCCAGGTAGCAGTTTTTGGTTTGCTGCAATGCCGGCGCCAGTTGCCCGCCCGCGTAACCACCCAAGCCAACCAAAGCTATGCCCAGTTTTTTACCGGGTTGTAAACAGGCCGCCGATAATATGGCCGGACTAACAGCAAGCGCCCCTGCCAATACGGAGCTTTTGCGTATAAAATCTCTCCTTGATGTTTTCGGTGCCTGTTTCATAGTATGCTATTTTAATGGTTTACCCTAATCAAACCCCTGCCGGTACTTTTTAACGGCATTGGTAATGGAGCGCGCTATGGCGTTTTGCCCTTCGTCGGAATTGAGGTATTTTTCATCGGAAGGGTTATTAATAAAACCCGTTTCCACCAGCAGGCCGGGCATCCCGCTTTGCTGCAAAATAAGCACGCCCTGCTCCTTAACGCCTAAACTGTGCCTGCCGTCTTTTTCCTTAAATTCCTGGTTAAGCAAGTTGCCAAAATGGATACTCTGCTTACGAAAACGCTGCTGAAACGCCCCTAAAACAATGGCGTTAACCGCATCATCCTCTCCATAACCACTGTATTTTTTTTGTAGTCTTTCTCAATAAATATGGCGGCATTCTCACGCAGGGCTTCCATTTGTTCCTGTTTGCGGTGAAACCCGTAAACCAGCAGCAAAACGCCCTTGCTTGTGCCAACTTTTTCCGGCGATGAATTACAGTGTATAGATATGAACAAGTTAGCCTTGTTTTCGTTTGCGATTTCCGCACGTTTATGCAGCTCTATAAACTTATCCGTGCTGCGCGTCATCAATACCTCAACTGCGGGCATCTCTTCTTTAAGCATCGTTCTCAACTTTTTCGCAATGGCAAGCGCCACCGTTTTTTCGTTGGAGTAAGCCCCGTGCGAACCGGGGTCCTTACCGCCATGCCCGGCATCAATAACGATCTTCTGAAAACTATAGGCCTTTCTCTGCGCAAAAAGGCTTGGGCTGCATGCGGTAATGATTAAAAATATGGCGAGTGAAGCGATAGTTAAAGGCTTGTGTAACATCATGCAAAGGTAGGCGGATTGTTTAAAACCTTTAAGCTTAATGTTTAAACAATCCGCATGTTGATAAAATATACGCTAAACGAATATTTTTTTCTGAAATAGCCGTAACCTATAATTAAACGCCCTCGTACAAAACGGTATATTATAAATTGCATTGTAGCGGATAATTTATATGGAAACAGCGTTATCATCCTCAACACAAACATTCATCCTTTTCCTCATAGCAGGGTCGGTATTGGTATATCTCATTCTTTTATTTGATAAAAAGAACCGCCAGAAGCTCAACAAGGTACTTAAGCAAGCCAGCGACACACCACCTATGCTAATGCAAAAAGCCGCCGCGTACAAAGTACAAAACCTTAAAGCCGTTTGCGCAGAGGCCGGTCCCGATCGCACCGCCATTGCCAAAGAACTGGACCAACTGGTAGCTGATTATGATAAAGGGCTGATTCCCCTGCCCGATTATTGCAGCAAACTCAACAGCCTGCTGGCTATGAGCGCCTGATTCGGCTTTCCCAACCACGCTTTTTAATCCGTGCTTTTATTTGTTTGTTTGCAGTTATGAATAACGCGCAGGCCAACCAGCATTTAAGTATTGTTACTACCGCCGACGGCTCAAAAACTATTTACAACGCGCTCGTGGGCGAAAATTACCACTCCAAACACGGGGCATTGCAAGAGAGCCTGCACGTATTTGTACATTCGGGCTTAGAGTTTTTTTTAGAGAAAAGCGGCCAAAGTACGGCGAATGTTTTAGAAGTGGGTTTCGGTACGGGGCTTAATTTCTTGCTTAGCGCCGACTACTGTAACCAGCATAAAGCCTCGATAAATTACACAGGCATTGAGGCTTACCCACTTACCCAGGAGTTGATCGCGGCCACTGGTTACGAACAGTATGTTACACCTGCAAGCTGGCAAAGTTTCCTGGAAAACTATGAGTCTGCCCTGCAAAAACCGGTGGATATTAACAACGCTAAACTCCGCGTAGCGCAAAGTACCCTGGCTAACTTTACTACTGACGACCTATTTGACGTGATCTATTTTGACGCGTTCGCTGCCATACACCAGCCGGAAATGTGGAGCGATGAGGCCATTAAACATACCCTGCAATTTTTAAAACCTGGGGGCATATTTGTCACTTATGCCATAACGGGCAACCTCAAACGCTGTATAAAAGCCCTTGGCCTGAAGGTTGAAAAAGCGCCCGGCGCGCCCGGTAAACGAGAGATGCTAAGAGCGATTTCTGTGTAGTAGGCAGACAAGCCTGAGCTGGGGATCTTTAAGACCGTCAATCTGCCATTACCCGCTCACAACTGCAAACTAACTGCTACCTTTGTAAAAATAGATAAACATGGCTTTAACTCCTCCCATTACCGCACATAACCCTGCCGACGCTTTTAATCGCCTGCTCACCATTATGGATGACCTGCGTACCAATTGCCCCTGGGATAAAAAACAAACGCTGGAAAGTTTACGCCATTTAACCATTGAAGAAACCTATGAGCTGTCTGACGCTATTTTGAGCGGCGATATGGACGAGATAAGGAAAGAACTTGGCGATATTATGCTGCACATGGTGTTTTATTCCCGCATCGCCTCAGAAACCAACGACTTTACGATTACCGACGTATTGAACGGCATTTGCGATAAACTCATTAACCGCCATCCGCATATTTACAGCGATACCCATGTGAATGATGAGGCTGATGTTAAACGCAACTGGGAGCAAATTAAACTAAAAGAAGGTAATAAATCTGTCTTAGGAGGTGTCCCTGCATCGCTGCCAGCCCTGGTTAAAGCTTCGCGTATACAGGAGAAAGCACGCGGGGTAGGTTTTGATTGGGATAACCGTGAGCAGGTATGGGCCAAAGTGGAGGAAGAGCTGCAGGAGTTTAAAGACGAATATAATACCGCTGACGAGCATACCATTGATACGGAAAAAGCCGAAGCTGAATTTGGCGACCTGATGTTCTCGCTTATTAATTACGCGCGCTTTATTAACATCAACCCCGAAGACGCGTTGGAAAAAACCAACCGCAAGTTCATCAAACGTTTTCAATACCTGGAGCAAAAAGCACGCGAAAATGGCAAGCAACTGCATGATATGAGCCTGGCTGAAATGGATGTTTTTTGGGAGGAAGCGAAAAAAGTTTAAATACCTGTTTCGCGCCTGTAGCGTTTGCCCTGTTTATTACGTAACACAAAGTAATTACATAATAAAATGAAAGCAATTAAATATATGATCCTGCTGGCGGTAGGCGCCATCTTTATTGCGGGATGCTTAAAAACCAGCGATGCGCCGCCTTTTACTTACCCAACAGGTAATTTTAGCGGCGAATTCAGGCGAATTACCAAAACCAGTAAACAGACTAAACCTGATACATTAAAAGCCAACATAAAACTATTGCTTGATGTTAAAACCGGCTACGCCGTTACCGGCGATACTGTTACCCTGCACGCAGGCAGCAAGGGCGACTATGCTATCAATCAAAGCAACATCATTTTTGCAGACAGAACCATACCTACCACTACCACCACTACCCCTTCAAACGTACCGCCGCAAAAAGTGCGACTGAACGGGCAGTACATTTACTTGTATAGTGGCGATGTTTTCCAAATGTTAAAGGTAGTGGGCGATACCGTGAGGTATGAGTACGACTTGAAAAAAACGAACTAAGAGGCCGGAATAAAAGCGCTTAGCCAATACCACCGGGTAACACCGAGTGGTAGTTGATTAAGCCGTATACTACTAAATGCATTTACTTAAACGTATTACTGATGAAGAGATCATCAGTAAGTGTATGTCGGGCAGCGTAAAGCACCAGGAACTGCTGTATAAGCAGTTTTATGGCTATGCTATGGGCATAAGCATGCGATACAGCCTTAATGAGGACGACGCGCTCGAAGTGGTAAATGATGCATTTATAAAGGTATTTAACAATATAGCCAATTATAAAACCGATAAACCTTTTAAAGCCTGGCTGCGCACTATTGTAGTAAATACTGCTATTGACAGGCGCCGCCGCGAACTGAAACACCAGGGTAATACCGATATTGAGGATGCCTATAATGTTGGCAGCAGCGCGCAGGCTATTGAAACACTCAACGCTAAGGATATTTTAAAGCTGATGAAGCAATTGCCGCATATACAGCTTACTATTTTTAATATGTACGAAATTGATGGGTACAACCACGATGAGATAGGCCGGATACTTAACCTTCCCGCAAGCTCATCGAGGGTTTATTTGAGCAGGGCCAAAGAGAAGCTTAGGCTACTGTTAACAACAGAAACACTAAAACCATGAACGAGCAGTTTGATGATAAAATAGCAAGCCGCATCAGGGAGGTGTTTGAAGATTATCAATCGCCCCCGGCAGCGCATGGATGGGCCGAACTAAAAAAACAGCTACCTGCAGAAAAGCATAAGCGTGGCATGGCCTGGCTGTGGTGGTCAAGCGCGGCCGCCGCGGTGATATTGCTTGCGCTGGGGCTGGGCATGTGGTTTACTCATCAGGAATCCACGGTAAATAACATGGTTGCAAAACCTGCTGTTAAACAAACCCATGCCATAACAGCCGATACCGGCAATCAAAAGCAAACAAACGAAGTGCCTGCATTGGCACAAAATGCACCTGTAATTGACCCAGCCGTCCGTCAGCATAACTGGTTAAACGGCATGGGCACACCAACTGCTCAACACGGGAAAAGCCCGGTTGTTCCGACTTCTGTACCAACAGGAGAGGCTTACACACAACCGGCATCTACTTCTATAGCTGCCGCGACTGTTAAAACAGAGCCTGCTAACGGACCCGATAGTGCTAAAAATACACCTGACATAGCAGCGCAGCAGCAAATCGCCCAGAACAACCCTGTTGTGCTAAGCACTCCCCCCGCCGTATCACAAAAAGCTACGGATAATGGCGCCAATGCCAAGGTGTCTGCCCATATGATGGATATGCTGGAGCAGGATAAGGCGGCCAGACAAGCGAAAAAGAATACTGAAAATAGCAACATCGACAAAAAAGTAACCTTTAGTATTTACGCGGCCACCTATTTTAACTATGCTGAAGGCAGCAGCAACCAGGTAAATGCCGGTGCGGGCGTAAGTTCTGATTTCAGGCTGAGTAAACGGTTAAAACTTTCAACCGGCGTTGCCCTTGCTCAAAATTCGTTAAACTACAACGCCATTACATCGTTGCCGCAAACGGTATCCGCGGCGTCGTTCGTATCCAGTGCGCCGGTGCTCAAACAGGAAACCCTTTTTGCCATGTCGGCGGCGGCGCCTGTATTCAGGAACTATAATGTAAGTATGGTTGGCCTTGATGTGCCTATCAATTTAAAATATGAGTTTAACCCGGATAAGTCAGACGCGTTCATCTCAGCCGGGTTGAGCTCAGGTACCTTTATCGACGAAAACTACACCTACAGATATACCTACAGCAATGGTTTTCTTGCCGATAGCCAAGGTGCGGGTGAAGATCAAAAGCAATCGGCACATAACAGCTTTAGTAATTTTTACTTCGCCCGCATGCTTAACTTCTCTTTTGGAGTAGGCTACCCGGTTGGCAAAAACAGGTTAGTTATCGAGCCGTTTGTAAAATATCCCCTTGGTGGCCTCGGCGCTCAGGACATCAGGTTTGGGTCGGGTGGTGTTAACCTGAAATTTAGTTTTAAAAACAGTAAAAAATAAGGTGGACCAAAGGGCTGCCCTAATTGAACATCGGAAATAGTCTATTTAAATCTGATAGCTTTAACCGGCGTAATGCGGGTTACCAGCATTGATGGTACAATAAGTACCAGTAAACAAACAATCAGCGTACCGGCATTGAGCAGTATCACATCCATTACTTCCAGCTTAATAGGTACAAAGCTCATGTAATAGGATGCCTGGTTAAGCTTAAAAAAATGCGTGTAATGCTGAAACAAGCCCAGGCCCAAACCCAAAGCATTACCCAGCAATAACCCCAAACCTATGAGATATGCGGCGTTGTATAAAAACACTTTCTGGATAAGCCAGTTACCCGCACCCATGGCCTTTAACATGCCGATCATAGAAGTACGCTCCAATATCATAATAAGCAAGGCCGATATCATGTTTATGACCGCTACGGCAATCATCAAAACCAGCATCACCACAATGTTAACATCCAGCATGTTCAACCACTCAAAAATGGTGGGATAGTTATCTTGTAAGGTATATGATCTTAGAGTAATGGGTATATGGCTGTCTATCCCGTCGGCTGTTTGTGCCATGTCATCAAAGTTTTTAATGCGCACTTCATAGCCACCAATTTGCCCGTCGTTCCAGTCGTTAAGGCGCTGTACCAGGTTCAGGTCGCCTACAACAAACGTTTTATCCACTTCCTCCACGCCAACATCAAAAATCCCGGTGATCTTTAATTTTCGCTTGCGGATGGGCTCCTGTACAAAATACATCCACAAGTCGTCGCCTGCTTTTAGCTTAAGGCGATTAGCCGTAACCTGCGATATCATGATCTGCCGCATCGCTTCTGCCGAGTCGCGAAAATCAATGACCTTACCCTGCACCAGCGCCGATTGTAAAAAGCTCCAGTTATAATTTTTATCTACACCCTTTAAAATTACACCCTCAATTTCGCTATTGGCTTTAATGATACCAGGTTTTGTAGCATAAGGGTGTACATCTGTAACACCGCCGGTAGCTTTAATACCTTTTACATACTGCACGCTATCAATAAATGCCGAGCGCTCGTAAGAAACATTGTTATCCGTTTTAACTACCTGTATATCGCCGGTGAAACCTCTTACCTTTTCACGTATCTCCTGTTTAAATCCCCTTATCACCGCTACAGAAAGTATCATTACGCCAAGCCCCAGCATAATGCCTGCTATGGCAATGCGCACAATAAGTTTGGAAAAAGTACGCTTACTTTTAAACGTGATACGACTTGATATAAAACCGGCGAAATTCAATACAGAAATGTTTTTTACCTTCGCAAAGATGCGTTTTTACCCTTAAACATAGTGCCACAAAATTTGCTAAATTACCGCCACCTATGAAAAGTATACAACCATACACCCTATTGTTAGCCATTAGCCTGCTGTTATACAGTTGCGACGATTTTGCCCAGGCCAATAAAAAAATTACTAACCAGGGTAAAAACCCGGCAACCACGCAAAAAACCGCTTCGCGGATTACTCCTGCTGCTGACCGTACCGAATTATACCTGCCTTACCTTAAGGGCCGTAAAGTGGGAATGCTTATCAACCAGACATCTATTATTGGCGATCATAAAAAACCACTTGTTGATAGTTTGCTTAAACTGGGTGTAGATGTGAAAAAGATATACGGCCCCGAGCATGGATTCAGGGGCAATGCCAGCAATGGCGCTACAGTAGGCAACTCACGCGACGCGTTAACCGGGCTGCCCGTTATTTCCCTTTATGGCAAGCACTACAAACCTACTAAAGAAGACCTGAGCGGCATCGATCTCATGATCTTCGACGTGCAGGATGTGGGCACTCGGTTTTACACTTATATCTCAACCCTGCACTATTTGATGGAGGCCTGCGCCGAAAATGATATTGAACTGATGGTACTTGACCGACCCAACCCGAACGGAATGTATGTTGACGGGCCCATATTAGATACCACCCGTTTCCGCTCTTTTGTGGGCATGCACCCTATACCCGTTTTGCACGGCATGACCATTGCCGAATACGCTCAAATGATCAACGGCGAAGGGTGGTTAAAAAACAAGGTGAAGTGTAAACTAAAAATTGTTAAGGTGGCTAACTATAACCGCGATATGGATTACGTACTGCCGGTTAACCCATCACCTAATCTTAATACGCCACAATCCATAGTGCTTTACCCGCATATCTGCTTTTTTGAGGGCACCAAACTTAGCCTGGGAAGGGGCACCCTGTTTCCTTTCCAGATAGTGGGCAGCCCGTTACTAAAAGATAAATACGCATTTTCGTTTAAACCGTTGAGTATGCCGGGAATGAGCGAAAATCCGCCACTTAAAGATACCGTTTGTTTCGGTATCGACCTTAAAAATTACAATATGCAAACCATCCGCAAAAGCGGAAAACTTAACTTGGCATGGTTAATAGACATGTACAGGATATATCCTGATAAGGCGCATTTTTTTATAGGTTATTTTAACAGACTGGCCGGTACTGATGTATTGCAGAAACAAATTATTGCCGGAACAAGCGAGGCGGAGATACACAAGAGCTGGGAGCCGGGTTTAGAAAAATTCAGGGCTATGCGCGCTAAATATTTATTGTACAACTAACCTGTGTTTAATATTAAGTTTTTATACGATGAGAATAGTTTTTATGGGCACGCCTGCCTTTGCCGTAGCCTCGTTAGACGCGCTGATAACTGCCGGATGTGACATAGTTGGCGTGGTAACCGCGCCTGATAAGCCGGCTGGCCGTGGAAAAAAGTTGAGCGAATCGGCAGTGAAGCAATATGCCGTAGCTAACGGCCTTAAATTGCTGCAGCCCGTAAAATTGAAAGACCCTGAATTTATTGCCAGCCTGAAAGCTTTAAAGGCCGACCTGCAAGTGGTTGTAGCTTTCCGCATGCTGCCCGAAGTAGTTTGGAATATGCCGCCTAAAGGTACTATTAACTTACATGCTTCGCTATTGCCGCAATACCGCGGTGCGGCACCTATCAACTGGGCCATTATCAACGGCGAAAAAGAAACAGGCGTTACTACCTTTTTCCTGAAACATGAAATTGATACCGGGGATATCCTGTTTACTGAAAAGGTTACCCTTACCGGTACTGAAACAGCGGGTGAGCTGCATGACCGCCTCATGCAGAAGGGCGCCGGCTTACTGGTAAAAACCGTAAAAGGAGTTGAGGGTGGCAAATACAACGAGCATCCGCAGGAACAACTGGCCGAAGGTGTCGAACTTAAACACGCCCCCAAAATATTTAAGGAGGATTGCCTGATAGATTTTAACCAACCGGTTGAACAAGTATATAACCTCATACGCGGACTTAGCCCCTCACCCGCGGCATTTACCATGCTTAATGATAAAGTACTTAAAATATACAATGCCACTTATGAACCCGGAGAAACCGGTATATCAGCAGGGGGCTTTGTTACCAACCACAAAACACACCTGAAATTTGCCGCACGGGATGGATTCATCTGCGTTACCGACCTTCAACTGGAAGGTAAAAAACGTATGGGTATAGAGGAGTTTTTACGCGGAGTAAGGCTTTAACTTAATACGGTACCATAAACAATAAAGGCTGCTTTAACGGGCAGCCTTTAATGTTTAATCCATCACATATTCAAAGCGGTTGTTATCGTGATTGCGCTCGCGGCGCAGTTTGTTCTCTTTAGATAATTTGAGCAGTATGCCTGAAAGTTCGGAGGTTTTAAAGTCTGAATTGAATTTTTCCCTGCAATAGTCGGCTATGGCCGAAATAGTGTGAGGTGTTTTAAAAAAATCGCTGCTAAGCAATTGATTCAGCACTTTGGTAGCACCCGGTTTTTTACGCCCGGCATCCCGGCTTTCATTTGCCTGGGTGTCGGCCTCGATCTTGCCGGCTCGCTTATTCACGTTTTCTTTTGCTTCCGGTTCCGACTTTTCCGAATCTATGATCTCATCAAGAAGCCGCTCTACTACCTTCACCTGTACCGCCTCAGACTGGAAAGCGTTCACTACTTCCGCAAGCTCTGTTAATTGCTTCTTTAATTTTTCAATATGCCTGTTCATCTCGTATAATGTGCTTCTGTTCAGTGTTTATCTATATACGCTGCTAAAGCTTAATTAATAACAGTTATTATTAAATATATTACTATAACGATATTACACGATTATAGTACTTAATAAACCAAAAAAGCGCCTTTTTGATTAAAAAAAGGCGCTTGTAGCAATATTATTACAGAAAATTATAATTGCGGCAATATCGCTTCCATTACATCCAATCCCTCATCAATATGGGCCTTTTGAATTACCAGCGCCGGCCTGAAACGGATAGTACGTTCGCCGCAGCCCAAAAACATAATGTTATGTTGCAGGCCCATATCCATAAAGGTATTACGGGTTTGCGTATCAGGGAAATCAAATGCGGTTAACAAGCCCTTACCCCGCACATTGCTCACGATATTGTTTTTGGTTGCGATCGCTTTTAAACGGTTTTGCAGATGCTCACCCGTTTCGGCAGCCTGTTGGCAAAGGTTATCTTCTTCCATGATCTCCATGATCTTTGATGACCGTACCATATCCACCAGGCTACCACCCCAGGTAGAGTTAATGCGCGATGAAACATTAAATACGTTATGCTCAATTTCGTCAATACGTTTGCCTGCCAGCACACCGCAAACCTGCATTTTTTTCCCAAAAGCGATCATGTCCGGGCGGGCTTTTTCGCCAAAGTGCTGGTGCAGCCAGAATTTACCGCTAAGGCCTACCCCGGTTTGCACTTCATCGTATATCAGCATAGCCTCGTTCTCATCGGCCAGTATGCGCAACTGCTCTAAAAACTCCTGGCGTACATGCTTGTCGCCCCCTTCAGAAAGTACCGGCTCAATAATAATGGCGCATATATCATCCTTGTTATCGGCGAAAGCTTGTTTTATTTGCACTACAGAACGGTTTTCCCTTTCGATAAGATCCTGCAGCTTATCATCCGTAAGCGGGAAATGTATTTCGGGTAATGATACGCGCGGCCAGTCAAACTTGGCAAACCATTTGGTTTTAACAGGCTGCGTATTGGTTAAACTAAGCGTGTAACCCGAGCGGCCATGAAAAGCATGCTCAAAATGCAGCACTTTATGTCCCTTCTCGGTAGTGTAGCCTTTGGCAAAGTTCTTTTGTACCTTCCAGTCCATAGCTGCCTTCAGCGCGTTCTCTATAGCCAGCGAACCGCCCGAGATAAAAAAAGCGTGCGGCAGGTAATCGGGTATGCCTACACGGCTAAAGGTATCAACAAACTGGGCGTATTGCTCGGTATAAATATCCGAGTTAGATGGGTTGGTTAAAGCCGCAAGCATCAGGTTTTTTTTAAAACCCTCATCGTTTAACATTTTAGGGTGGTTATAACCCAATGGTACCGATGCGAAACAGGTAAAAAAATCAAGCAGGGTACGGTTGTTCTTGGCATCGTAAATGTGTACCCCCCGGCTCTTTTCCATATCAAAGGTTAGGTCAAATCCATCGGCTAAAATATGCCTGCTCAGTGTATCATGAACAGTTTGCGGAGTTACATTTAATTGGTACATAAAGGTATATCTGGTTTAAGCAAATATAGCCAAAAGCCCTCAAAAACGGTAATTTTGCCGTTTTTGAACCAAAGGGCCTAAAAGTCACTTTAAATTAACTAAACCTATTTTTTGTACCGAACGCTTAAACAGTATGAGAATTTTTTTTTGAAAAAATATTAAAAATGCGGCTGGTTATTGAAGCATCCGGGTCACTTAAACTTATTCTGCATACCCAGTAAACCCCACATGCCGCCGGTGTGTATGGCCAATATCTTGCTGCCCGGCGCAAAGTGATCTTTAGCGGCAAGGTCATGCAACGCGTAAAGCATTTTCCCGGTGTATACAGGGTCAATCAGTACACCGGTATTGCTCACAAAATCTTTGATAAAAGCAATAAGGGCCGGAGTGGTTTTGGCATAACCACCAAAGTGGTAGTCGGTATGTAAATGGTAGGGCAAAGGTCTGCTCAGCATCCCATCAATATCGGCACGTAAAAAATCGCCGTTCTTTAACACGGGTATGCCGTTAAAAACGGTTTGCAATCCTTTCGAGGAAATACCTTCAATAATCCCGGCGGCTGTAGTCCCTGTTCCACAGGCACAAAATATGTGATCATAGCTTTCCGGCAGTTCATCAACCAGTTCGGCAACGCCCTTTACCCCTTCGGCAGATGCGCCACCCTCATCAATAAAAAACGCCTGTTCGTCATTACCAAAATATTCGGCAAAAAGCGCTGGCTTATCGCGATAGCTTTCCCTATCCACAAACAACAATTGCATGCCGTGAAGCATGCACATAAAAAGCATCTGGTTATCAACAGCCTCGCCACGCACCATACCGGTGGCTTTAAAACCAAATTTAGCAGCCGCTGCCGCTGTAGCTATCAAGTGGTTGGAGTATGCCCCGCCGAAGGTTACCACGTGCGTTTTTCGATCGTTTGCAGCCCGCTGTAACACATACTTTAACTTACGCCATTTATTGCCGGAGATCACCGGGTGTATGAGGTCGTCGCGCTTAATAGATACTGTTAAGCCCTTATCATCAAATATCTTGCTGCGGATAGGTTGTATCGGGCTAAAAATATCTAAATGCATATCCATGATTGAAGTGGCTTACCTTGCAGGAATGATAATACGGTGCCGTTTCAAAAATATCATTATCACATCACACTATAAACATTAATTTTGCCGGATGGCTGATGATGCTAATTTAATAGAAAGCGACGAGCAGGACCTGTACGAACACCTGCGGGTAGTGGTTGACAAGGGCCAGTCGCTGCTGCGTATTGATAAATTTTTGATGCACCGTGTGGAGAACGCGTCGCGCAACCGCATACAAAACGCCATTGATGCCGGCAACGTGCTGGTGAATGACAAGATCATCAAAGCCAGCTATAAGGTAAAGCCGCAGGACGTTATATCCGTGGTGTTACCACGTCCTCCCCGTGATACTGAGGTTTATCCTGAAAACATCCCGCTGGAAATTGTTTATGAAGATGACGATGTGCTCATCGTAAATAAACCGGCAGGCATGGTGGTGCATCCGGGTTATAATAACTATACCGGCACACTTGTTAACGCCCTGGTATACCATTTTCAGCAATTACCTACCCTGCCAGGTAATGACGGACGGCCGGGCCTGGTACACCGTATTGATAAGGATACCAGCGGACTGCTACTCATCAGTAAAAACGAGCGCAGCATGAATTACCTGGCCAAACAGTTTTTTGACCATACCATAAACCGCCGCTACCTGGCCCTGGTTTGGGGCGATATTGAGCAGGATGGCACCGTGACCGGCTACATAGGCCGTAGCGTTGCCGACCGGCGTGTAATGAGTATTTATGACGACCCTGAAAAAGGCAAATGGGCGGTAACCCACTATAAGGTACTGGAACGCATGGGTTATGTTACCCTGATAGAGTGTAAACTGGAAACCGGCCGTACCCACCAGATAAGGGCGCATATGAAACATATTGGGCACCCCCTGTTTAGCGATGCTACTTATGGCGGCGATAAAATATTAAAGGGTACTACTTTTAATAAGTACCGCCAGTTTGTGGAGAATTGTTTTGCCCTGATGCCACGGCAGGCCCTCCACGCGCAATCACTTGGTTTTTTACACCCTTCGCTTAAAAAGAATATTTACTTTGAAGCGCCGCTGCCCGCCGACTTTGAAGCCGTGCTGGAAAAATGGCGAAGATATACCCAGGCGGATAACGAAAGTTAAATGGCATAAACAAAAACGTTGTACCACCCGTTTCAAAAAGATAATTGCACGCCCCGATCAATAATTTTTTCTGTTAAAAAGTGTTCATATAAGATAATTTGTCCAATAGTTTATATACCATACACCGTTCACCAATGCCTGCTTTTATAAATTTTAACGGAGAACTTTTGCCTGAGGACGATAAGTTGCTAACTATTGGCAACAGGGCGTTCAGGTATGGAGACGGGCTTTTTGAGAGTATGCGGCTGATGAAGGGTAAACTAAAGTTTCCCGAGCTACATGCCGAACGCCTGCAAAAAGGCATGAAAGCGTTAAAAATTGATGGCTACTCGCAAACCGACAGCTGGTTTTTAAAAGATAAGGTTGAAGAACTTGCCCGCCGTAACAAGTTGAAACATGGCCGGGTACGGCTTACGGTTTACCGTAATGCCGAAGGCCTCTACACCCCATCACAAAACAAGATGGGGTATTGTATAGAAATAAGCCCGCTGGACGAGCCAAGATACTATCTTAATGAGAAGGGCCTGATCATGGATGTGTACAGCGAACTGAAAAAGCCGTTCAACTATCTGTCTAACATTAAAACCTGCAATTCGCTTATTTACGTAATGGCTGGCCTGTTTAAGCAGCAAAACCGGCTGGATGATATTTTTTTACTGAATGATAACAGCAACCTTTGCGAAGCCGGCAGCTCCAATATTTTTGTGTGGTACCAAAACCATTTGTATACACCCGCATTAAGCGAGGGCTGCGTAGAGGGCGTAATGCGCCGGGTGGTGATACAACTGGCACGGGAAAATAACATACCGGTAACAGAAGCACAAATTAACGCCGAAGTATTAAATGAAGCCGATGAGGTTTTCCTGACCAACGCCACCAAAGGCATACAATGGGTAATGGGCTATGGCGTAAAACGCTACTTTAACCGCCTGAGCAAAGCACTCATGGATGAATTAAATAAATTATAACTGAAAAAGCGTGCTTTACGCAGGCTTTTTCAGTTAAGTTTTTAGATTATATCGTAGTCACCATTATTCCTTCCAATATCCCATCCCATAAATTAATGCGGGATTGCAGCGCCTGTTTTACGGCAATGGTAGCTTCGGCCCATTTGGTATCATCGGTGCCGCATAGTTCGGCGGTCATTTCGTAGGCCAGGTTAGAGTGGTGATCGCCGTCTACTTCAATATGGCGTTCCAGGTAGTACACAAATATGTCCAGCTTACCGGCGGTCTGGCCGTTCAGCTTTTTTACGATGCTGGTGAAGATACCGGGAATAAGATCCTCACGGCCAAAGGTGAATACAGCGGCCTGCAAATGTGTTTTACCGCTTTCAATTACTTCAAAGGTATGCTTTACAAACTCACGTGCCGAACCGGGAATACTTGCTATCTTTAACGCTTTATAAATGTCATCCTGCACGCCTAACTCGGCAAACAAATCCACAATGGCCGCCGCGCTGCAGCCGGCCTGGTTCATGGCTTGTAAATAGAGCTCAAAGTGGCTGGTTCGGTTACCGCGTTCGTCCACATCACTTTCCTCACCAGTTACTATCTCATTAATGAGGTAACGGGTATTGGCATTACCCACAGGCATCCACGGTAATGTAGTACAGGTAAGGTTTTGTTGCAGCACTTTAAGTAACGACATAAAATCCCATACGGCGAAAACATGGTGCTGCATAAAAAGGTGCAACTCGTCAAGGCTGTTTACATGATCATACAATGGGTGGTTGATCAATTGCTGGCGTAACGGATCTATCTCCTGCTTCAATTGCGCAATGCGCTCATTCTGTTCGGGCTTCATCATATCAATTATGATGTAAAAATAAGGGTTACATGTAAGTTGCCCGAACACATTGCATATTATGACGTTTGATTGATAACTATACAACCAACAGTGATGTTTGCAGCCATATTACCGCCCGATGGTGGCCTGGTTTACACTGAAACCAACCTCCATCATTTTTTCCCGGAGCCCTGGAACATGGTATCGTCCGCCCTGTTTCTCATACCGGGTATTTATTGGCTTATTAAGCTTAAAGGCTTTAACCGGCAATACACCTTCCTGAGCATAGCTACCTGGCTGTTGCTCACAGGATGTGTGGGGAGCACCGTTTACCACGGCCTGCGCAAATGGCATATTTTTATTATGATGGATTGGTTACCCATAGCTATCCTCTGCCTGCTGGCCAGCGTGTATTTTTGGATAAAATTTAGCGGGCGCAGGTATGTTGGAGCAATAACGCTGGTAGTTTTCCTGGCGTTAACATTTGGTATCAGAAAACTCATGCCTCGTTATGATATTCAATTGCTCATCAGCCTTAATTATACGGTGATGGTGTTGATGATAGTTTTGCCGCTTATGCTGCTGTTATGGCGGCTACACTGGCAAAACAGTGAGCTTGTTTTTGGCGCGCTGCTGGCATTTGGCATTGCCATAGGTTTTAGGATATACGATAAATATACTACCCTAAGCATAGGCACGCACTTTCTGTGGCACACCTTTGGGGCAATAGCCACATCATTAATATTTGTATTTATTTACCGCATAAACGGCATCAAAACGCAAAGTTGAGTTTAACGAAGATCGAACAGGTTATCTACACCAAGAATTTTACGTGAGGTAAAACCCTCACCGTATTTGGCCCCAATGCTTTTACCATATTCGCGGCCGCGGCCATTTACCTGCTCAATAAAATCAGGTGAGGATATGTAAGTCTGAGGCTCATCATCATTCCAGTCGGGGTTGTGAAATTGTGAGCCGTAGGCATAAATGCTCTCTATCTTTTTATCCCAAAACTCGGTTACATCAACAATTATATCAGGTTTAATATACCTGTCCTGTATAAAATGTAGCACCTGTTTTGGGCGCCATGCTTCCTGCGGCTGGCCGTCGGTATCTAAAGTTTCTATCCTTCGTAGTCCGGCTAAAAAAGCCGATGCCTCCACCAATTCATTGGCCCGGCCATGATCGGGGTGGCGGTCATGATACGCGTTGGTGATCACAATTTCAGGCTGGTATTTCCTGATAGCCGCGATAACTTTTAGTTGATACTCCTGCGAGTTCTGAAAAAAGCCATCGGGCAGCGCCAGGTTATCGCGTACGGTTAAGCCCAGTATTTCGGCTGCTTTAGCGGCTTCTTTGTCGCGTATCTCGGCAGAGCCGCGCGTGCCAAGTTCGCCCCGGGTAAGGTCGGCAATGCCTACTTTATGCCCTAATTTAATGTGTTTTAAAATGGTACCGGCACAACCCAGTTCAGCATCATCGGGATGCACTGGTAAAACTAATATGTCTAATTTCATTTATTGGTAACTTTATCAGCCCCGGCTGCCAGCAGGCGTTGTATCTTCTTCTTAATTTTTGAAGATGTTGGCTTGGTGAACGGATAAAAAAAGTCGATCACGCGGCCTTCTTTATCAATAAGATACTTGTGAAAATTCCAGCGGGGTTTGGCGTTTACTTTTCCGTTGGCTTTTTTATCGGCCAGGAACTTGTATAGCGGGTGGGCATGCGGCCCGCGTACCCGCATTTTTTCAAATACGTTAAAGTTGGTGCCGTAATTATGGCAAAATGCTTCAATGGCTGCGCCATCAAGCGGCTCCTGCTGCCCAAAATCATTTGAAGGGAAAGCGAGTACTTCAAAATCGGTATCGGCAAAAATGGTTTTCAGTTCTGCCAGGTCCTGCAGCTGAGGGGTAAAACCACACTGCGAGGCGGTATTAACAATTAAAAGTACTTTATTGCTGTATTGAGATAACGGAACGGTTTCACCGTTGATCTTGTTAACGGTAAACTGGTAGATGTTACTGGTATTCATTTAATTATAGTTAGAAACATATCCCATTTGGTTAAGGATAGCTTCAATATCACGCTCCTCCGATGCATCATAGTTCTCTTTCAGGTTGTGGCCAAATATGCGCGCCACCGATTGAAACAGAAAGGCGTTAAAACCGCCTTTGAGTTCTTTAGCCAGCGCATAGCTTGTGGTACCGGTTTCACGGCTCACCAGCTTTATCAACACTTCGCCCTGGCTTATAGTAAGGTTCTTAATATCCTTGTTAAAAATATTTTTCACATCAATCTCACAGGCCTTCATCAATTCTTTCTGCTTCTTTTTATCGGCAGTAAGGGCAAGTTCGCGCTGTAGCTGTATATAACGCTGGGCGGCAAAACGCGCGTAAGGCAACACCTTCATCACGTTGTATTTGAGCCTGCGGTATGCCAGCCTGTCGGCATCGCTGGCAAATATGCGGGTATCCACAATATTTACCTGCGGTGCTACTATCCAGGGCACCAGTTCGCCGTCAAGCTTGGTCATATATACCTTAGTGGTATCGTTTTTGCCCAGGTGTACAGGAGGCGCGGGTTTATCGTCCTGCGCTTTAGCAACACCAATTGCCAAACAAAATAACAGCAGAGGTAATATTAATTTCATATTTTTACTAACATACAAAATTAAAGCATTTTATTTTGTTATTTTATGATTAACCAACAATAAAAAATATTGTTACATGGTTATGAAAATAAGCCGGTAAACGCCAACAGATGAAAGATTTAGTGATTGACCTTGAAGCCGAAAAGAAAGAAATATTAAAACGCTACCGGGCATTGCTGCGCGCCAGTAAATCAACCCTGCAAAAGGGCGATAAACGACTGATACGCAAAGCTTTTGAAATGGCTCTGGAAAGCCATAAAGATATGCGCCGTAAAAGCGGCGAGCCATACATATACCACCCTATAGCCGTTGCGCAGATAGCCGCCGAAGAAATTGGCCTGGGTACTACCTCTATTGTTTGTGCCCTGCTGCATGACGTGGTAGAGGATACCGATGTTACCCTGGAGGACATTGAGCTTGAATTTGGTAAAAAAGTGGCCAAAATAATTGATGGCCTTACCAAAATATCAGGCGTTTTTGATACCAATAGTTCTTTACAGGCCGAAAACTTCCGTAAGATGCTGCTTACCCTTGCTGATGATGTAAGGGTGATACTCATTAAACTGGCCGACCGCCTGCATAACATGCGTACGATGGAGTTTATGCCGCGCGATAAGCAGCTCAAACTCTCATCTGAAACGGTATACCTGTACGCCCCCCTGGCACACCGCCTGGGTTTATATGCCATCAAATCCGAACTGGAAGACCTTTCCATGAAGTACATGGAGCGCGAAACTTACCAGTTCATCAAAAACAAGCTGAACGAAAAGAAAGCCGAACGGGAGAAATTCATCGCCGATTTTATTAAGCCCGTACAAAAAATACTGGAAGGCCAGGATCTGCACGGCGAGGTTTTCGGCAGGCCAAAATCCATCCACTCCATTTGGAACAAGATGAAGAAAAAGGCCATCCCTTTTGAGGAAGTATATGACCTTTTCGCCATCCGTATCATCCTGGATAGCGCGCCCGAAAACGAAAAGGCCGAATGCTGGAAAGCCTACTCCATCGTTACGGATCTTTACCGCCCCAATCCTGACCGGCTTCGCGACTGGATATCATCGCCAAAAGCCAACGGTTACGAATCATTACACACCACGGTAATGGGCCCGCGCGGGCAGTGGGTAGAGGTGCAGATACGTACCAAACGCATGAACGAGATTGCCGAGAAAGGTTTCGCCGCGCACTGGAAATATAAAGAGTCATCAACAGATAGCGGCCTGGACCAATGGGTGCAAAAGGTACGCGATATGCTTAAAAACCCGGACTCTAACGCGCTGGACTTCCTGGACGACTTTAAGATGAACCTCTTTAGTGATGAAATATTCATCTTTACGCCTAAGGGGGCGCTTATTCAGCTTCCGCTCAATGCCACCGCGCTTGATTTTGCCTTTGAGATACATACCGACGTGGGTGCCAGTTGTATTGGCGCTAAGGTGAACCATAAACTGGTACCGCTGAGCTATAAATTGCAAAACGGCGACCAGGTAGAGATCATTACATCCGGCAAGCAAACCCCTAAGGAAGACTGGCTGAACTTTGTTGTAACCGCCAAGGCCAAAGCCAAGATAAAATCGGCACTTAAAGAGGAAAAACGAAAGATTGCCGAAGATGGCAAGGAAATACTGGAGCGTAAGATGAAGTCGATAAAACTTACTTACAACTCCGAAAACCTGCAGAAGCTCAGCTATTTCTTTAAGCTACAATCCACACAGGATCTTTTTTACAACGTAGCCAAAGGGCTTATTGATATGAAGGACCTGAAGGACTACCAGGCGTCAGAAAAAATTATTGAGAATAAGCCGCAGGATAAAATTGAGGCCGACCAGCTGCATAACCTGGTTAAAAGCATTAAAGCCAAAGACAGCGACATATTGCTGATAGGCGAGGATATGCAAAAGATAGATTACAAGCTGGCTGCCTGCTGTAACCCTATCCCTGGCGACGATGTGTTTGGCTTTATTACCGTTGGCGATGGTATTAAGATACACCGCACCAACTGCCCTAACGCCGCTAAGTTAATGGCCAATTATGGCTACCGTATTGTAAAAGCCCGCTGGACCAACCAGCAGGAACTGGCTTTTCTTACCGGCCTGCGCATTACCGGTATTGACGATGTTGGCCTTATCAACAAACTCACTACCGTTATATCACATGATTTTAAGGTAAATATCCGCTCTATCACCGTTGATAGCGATAACGGCATATTTGAGGGATCAATAATGGTTTATGTGAACGATACAGATCATCTCGAAAACCTGATCAAAAAACTCAACCAGGTAAAGGGAATCACGCAAGTTGTCCGGTTTGACTCTGCGATAGAGAAAGCATCGTAGTAGAGAGAGTTTAGAATCAGGAGTCAAGAATCAAGACATCAACACAACTGTCTTGACTCTTGATTCTCGTTTCTTGATTCTCGTATAAAAATATTTAATACATTTGTATTGTTAACATAACATTATGCCTGCACAGGAAACCATCGCTATGGTTAAAAAGATTTTCGAGGCCTATCTCGAAAACAAGAGCCTCAGGAAAACACCCGAGCGCTTTGCCATACTCGAAGAAATTTACTCCAGAAATGATCATTTCGATGTGGAATCGTTGTATATCCACATGAAAAACAAAAAGTACAGGGTAAGCCGTGCTACTGTTTATAACACACTTGAACTACTGGTATCATGTGACCTGGTAACCAAGCATCAGTTTGGTAAAAACATGGCCCAGTTCGAAAAATCATACGGATACAAGCAGCACGATCATATTATCTGCATAGACTGCGGCAAGGTTGTGGAATTTTGCGACCCGCGTATCCAGCAGATACAGAGCATGATGGGCGATATCCTCAAGTTTGATATCAAACACCACTCGCTTAATTTATATGGCAATTGCACCAAATTGCGTGATGGTGTTTGCGACCGTAAAGTATCATAATTATGAATACTCCCCTTTTAAGCAAACAGGCATTCTGGGATGTTGATATGTCTACTATCGACTATGAAAAAAATGCCGTACATGTAGTTGAAAAGGTAATTGAACGAGGCAAAGCCGAGGATTTTGAGAACTTACTTAAATTTTACGGTTTTAAACGCGTTGGCGAATTAGCCAAACAAGCGCACTGGTTATCAGATATAAGCATCAATTTTTGCTGCACGCTGTTTAAGATTAAACTTACCGATTTTAAATGCTACGAAAAGAAACAGTTGAACCAGCAACACTGGAACTTCTAACTAAACTTGTTTCCTTATCTCAACTTCAACAATTCAGACTGGTAGGGGGTACTGCACTTTCACTTTTATATGGCCACAGAAAATCAATTGATTTAGACCTTTTTACAGATGCGCCATTTGATAAAGATTTGCTGATTGAAACGCTTAATGATGCATTTGGCCTGATCATAACAACTAATGACAGATCTAAATCGATATATCAATGCATCATCAATGATGTAAAAGTTGATTTTGTAAGCTTAAAAGATCCTTTTCTTTATCCGGCTCAGGTTATTGAAGATGTTCCTTTGGCTGATGTTAAAGATCTGATAGCACTTAAACTGAATGCGGTAAAAGGCCGTGGCGTTAAAAAAGATTTCTGGGACCTGGCAAAATTACTGCAGTACTTTTCCTTTAAAGAACTTTTTCAATTTTATCATGATAGATATCCATATGATGATACCTTTGCAGTAATTAGGTCTGTGGTGTACTTTGCTGACGCAGAAGATACTATTGAACCGCAATCCTTAGATGGAATGACCTGGGAAAAGGTTAAAGATATTATTACTAAAGCATTTGACTACTACTATAAAGATAAAATTTAATGGCTGTTGACGTATTATTGGGCCTCCAGTGGGGCGACGAAGGTAAAGGCAAAATTGTTGATGTACTAAGTAAAGGTTATGACCTTATTGCCCGTTTCCAGGGTGGGCCTAACGCGGGCCATACGCTTGAGTTTGAAGGCAAAAAATTTGTATTGAACACTATTCCTTCAGGTATTTTCTTTGATAATACACTTAACCTTATCGGCAACGGTGTGGTGATCGATCCTATCACCCTTAAAAAAGAATTAGATAAGTTAAAAGATGCCGGCCACGACCTTTTAGCTAAAGGTAACCTGGTGATAGGTAAAAAAGCGCATTTGATCCTGCCAACTCACCAATTGCTTGACGCGGCTTCTGAAAAGAAAATGGGCGATGGCAAAATTGGCTCTACCCTTAAAGGCATCGGCCCAACTTACATGGATAAAACCGGTCGTAATGGTTTGCGTATCGGCGATATAACCCTGCCTAACTTTAAAGAAAAATACCAGAAACTGGTTGATAAGCATACCTCGATGTTGCAATCGCTTTACGGCGAAGTAGCCGATTTTAGCGAGCGTGAGGCTGCCTTTTTTGAAGCTATTGAACTCATCAAACAATTTGAGCTGGTTGATTCTGAACAACTGGTAAATAATTACCTTAAAGAAGGCAGAAAAGTATTAGCAGAAGGTGCACAGGGCACCATGCTGGATATCGACTTTGGCTCGTATCCGTTTGTTACTTCATCAAACACCACCACAGCAGGTGCTTGTACCGGCTTAGGTATAGCGCCCAATAAGATAGGCGATGTGATAGGCATCTTTAAAGCTTACTGCACACGCGTTGGCGGTGGCCCCTTCCCTACTGAACTGCATGATGAAACCGGTGAAGAACTCCGTAAAATTGGCCATGAATTTGGCGCAACTACCGGCAGGCCACGCCGTACCGGCTGGATCGACCTACCGGCGCTTAAATATGCTATTATGCTTAACGGTGTTACCCAACTGGTAATGACCAAAGCCGACGTACTAAGTGGTTTTGATAAAATTTACGCTTGTACTCACTATAATTACTTAGGCGAAACCATTGATTACATGCCTTATGATATTTGCTCGGTTGAGGCTGTGCCGGTATTAAAAGAGATTGATGGCTGGAATGAAGACCTTACCGGTATTACCGAATTAAGCGAGATCCCTGCAAAACTGCAATCTTATATCGATTACCTGGAAGCTGAATTGGGTGTACCGGTTAAATACCTTTCTGTAGGCCCCGACAGGAAACAGACTTTGGTATTGCACTAAACTCATTTCAAAAATTATAGATAAAGGCTCTGCTTTGCGGAGCCTTTATATTTTGATACCTATTTTTGCCTCGTGAAAATCCAGGTTACAGATATTGAAAGCTTCAAACAAAAAGCCCTGCAATGGGCGCCAGCGTATGATACCTGCTGCTATTTGGATAGCCATAGCTTTATAGACCCGTATGGCAAATACGACCTGCTGATAGCCGTTGGTACCAAAGCCGCTTTAAAAGTGAATAGTGGCAGCGCTTTTGAGCAATTAGAAGCCTTCCGGCAAACGCATACCGGCTGGGTACTGGGTTTCTTTGGGTATGATCTGAAGAACGAAACAGAAAACCTTTCATCAGCCAATACGGATGGCCTTGGGTTTCCCGACCTGTATTTTTTTGTCCCTGAAATAGTGATCACTATCAAGGGTGACGAATTAAGTATTGAAGGAGCTGATGAGCATATACTACAAACTATCCAGAGGCTGCCTTTGGTTGTAGAGAAACAACAAAAGCCTGTTAATTTTACACCCCGCTTTAATAAGCAGGAATATGTGGCTACTGTTGAGCATATTAAACGGCATATCACACGTGGTGATATTTATGTAACCAATTTTTGCCAGGAGTTTTATGCCGATAAGGCAATAATTGACCCTCTTTTTACTTACCGACAATTAAAAGACATATCCCCCACTCCTTTTTCCACATTTTTTAAGTGGCAAGGGAATTATATTCTCTCCGCCTCGCCCGAGCGCTTCCTGGCCAAACGCGACAATAAGCTGCTATCACAACCTATAAAGGGCACCGCACGACGCGACAGCAACCCAATTATGGACCAGATCCTGGTAGAACAGCTACGCAACCACCCTAAAGAACTACAGGAAAATGTAATGATAGTTGACCTGGTACGTAATGATCTTACCCGTTCGGCCATTGAAGGTACAGTTCATGCGGAAGAATTGTATGCTATACAGAGCTTTGCCCAGGTACATCAGATGGTATCAACCGTGGCCTGCGACAAACGCCACGACATAAGTGATATAAACGCAATTAAAAACACTTTTCCAATGGGCAGCATGACCGGCGCGCCTAAGGTTAGCGCCATGCAGCTCATGGAAAAATACGAGCGCAGTAAGCGTGGCGTATATTCAGGTGCTTTGGGCTATTTCGCCCCTGATGGTGATTTTGATTTTAATGTAATCATTCGCACCCTGTTATATAACTCAACTAAAAATTACCTATCTTTCCATGTAGGCAGTGCCATTACCTACCATGCCGATGCCGAAAAAGAATATGAGGAATGTTTGCTGAAAGCAAAGGCCATATTACAGGCGCTTTCTTAATACACAAACCCTATGGACAGTTACCTGGAAAGTAGCATAAAGCAGTTTAATTATTATAAGATACTTGCGGAAAAAGCTGTTGAACAGCTTACAGATGAGCAACTGTTTTGGCAACCTGATGCCGAAAGTAATAGCGTTGCCATTATCATGAACCATATTGCCGGTAACATGCTGAGCCGGTTTACCGATTTTTTAACAACCGATGGAGAGAAACCGTGGCGTAACCGGGATACTGAATTTGAAGCTACAGAACAAAGCAGGGCGGCAATTTTTGAAAATTGGAACAAAGCCTGGGAATGCCTTTTCAACTCTATTAACGCGCTCAAACAAGAAGATCTGGAAAGCATAGTGTACATTCGTAACGACGGACATACTGTAATGGAAGCCATCAACAGGCAATTGGCACACTACCCTTACCATGTAGGGCAAATAGTATACATAGCCAAAATGCAGCAAGGAGGTTCATGGCAATCGTTATCTATTCCTAAAAACAGCTCTGCCAGCTATAATGCCAATAAATTTAATAACGAAAAAGGGCGCCGGCATTTTACAGATGATCTGTAGCAGCATCGGGCAGCACCGGTGCAAACAATAATTTATTGGCTATACGTACTGATACTTCTGAACCATTGGCCCAAAAAGCCGAATAGGGCCTTTCACTCAAGTAAGGCACAAAAGCTTCGCCGTAAAGTTCCTTTATATCGGCCTCAAAAATATAATCCCTTACCTCGGCTACCTGCCAGGATATATGTTCCACCTCGTATTGCATGGTCTTGTAATCATTAATACGATTATATCCCCAGTAATGCTCAAAAATAAACTCCTCGGCACTGCCCGGCACAATAGGCTTTAGGCTGTTAGCTACGGTTGCCCCTATTTTGTTCCACCTGTCTTTTACTTTCCACTCATATAGGAACTGTGTTTGGTCGGCACCTGTTTTGGTAACACTGTGTCGCATAGGTAAAGCCCTATAATGCTCATTATATAAATTATTGGCAATAAGCGCTATCACTGGTTTGGGGACTATCTCGCTTACAAATACCGCCCCTCGTTTCCATTGTTTACCATCAAAATGCCTTACATAAAAGCGCAGGTTTACTTCCTCGAAGTTGACGTGCCAAGGCCACTTTACACCTAATACCCGCGTTTCGCGAAACATAAAGCCTACCATACTTACCAGGCATTTGCCCTGCCAAAGGTCAAGTTCGGTAAAAGCAGGCAAATTTGGTTTCAGTATGTCGGGGTCTACCAGGTAATTAAGCATTACCAGGTTGCGCCACTCGGCAGTAAGAAAACGGGTTTTAGAATTCGGCATATCTCTAATTTACTACGGCAAATACATGCACATAACTCTCTTAATACGTATATGTTTGGCCATAGTTATTAACAAAGGCCACACAGATTGTCCTGCATGGCCTCAGCTTATATTATTAATAATTATCTTCCACCTTTGTAGTATTTCATGGCTTCAGGTATAAGGCTCTGTATATTGGCTATACGTGTAGCATCTGAAGGGTGAGTACTCAAAAACTCAGGTGGCGTGCCGCCTTTATTTTGGGCAGCCATACGTTGCCAAAAGTACACCGCCTGGTGAGGGTCATAACCGGCCATAGCCATAAAGGTAAGCCCAAGCCTATCAGCCTCAGACTCCTGCGCCCTTGAATATTTTAACAGCGCCAGTTGCCCGCCAACACCATACAAGGAGCTAATAATGTTTTGCGCTGCTGATGATTGCCCGTTTGAAGCCACGCCAACCGCCGCGCCGCCAGCCTGCAAGGCCAGTTGCTGCGACATACGCTCGGCAGAGTGCCGGGCTATAGCATGGCCAATTTCATGGCCCATTACTGTAGCCAAACCTGCATCGGTTTGGGTAACCGGTAAAATACCGCTGTACACAGCTACTTTACCGCCAGGCATACACCACGCATTTACTTCGGGGCTTTGTATTAAATTAAATTCCCAGGCAAACTGGTATTTGCCCGCATAACCATTTTGCTGCAAATACTGCTCAATAGCGGTAGCCAATTGGTTACCAATGCGTTTTACACGTTGCGCATCGGTGCCGCTGGCAATCACTTTTGTTTTAGGATCTGATAATAACTGCCTGTAACTGGCCGCCGCGGCAGGGTTTACCTGGTCGTCGCCTACGAGGCTAAGTTGTGAGCGGCCTGTTAAAGGCACAGTAGAACATGCGTAAAGGCCAACGGCTGCGATAGCCGCTGCAAGTGTGAGTTTTAAGTTTTTCATGGTAAGTCAGGCGTTTTTCTTCTTAAATAAATTTACTTTAGACTCCTTACCCTTCAATAAGCGTTCAATATTTTTTTGATGCGTTACCAATACCAGTATAAATATACACATACCATATATAATGACTGATTTAACATTCACATGGAAAACAAATGTTATTCCGATAGGATATATAAATCCGGCCAGTATAGATGATAATGATACATAGCGGGTTATTAGCAACGTTACAATAAATACTGATACGCAAAGTAAGGCAGCCGGCAAGTTAATAGCCAAAATCATTCCAAAAAGTGTAGCTATACCTTTACCGCCCCTAAAGCCGGCAAATACCGGGAACAGGTGGCCCATAACCGCGGCTATACCTAAAGCAAGTTGTAAGTTGGTAAAACCAACGGAATGATAAGCGCCTGTTGTACTCACGCCAACCATGTAAGCCAGGTTAGTGGCTGTCCAGCCTTTTAAAATATCCAGCAGCATTACCGGTATACCTGCTTTTTTACCCAGCACCCTGAATGTGTTGGTAGCACCGGCATTGCCGCTACCATATTCCCTTACATCAATGTTGTAAAAGGCCTGCCCTATCCAAACCGCTGTTGGGATAGAACCGAAAAGATAAGCAAGAATAAGCGCCGAAATCGAGTAGATTGATAGCATCTGCCTGCAATAATATTAATTTGCCTTTAACTACCGCAATATAGTTATTATAAAGTTTTTGTTACTTCCTAAAGCTCTTGTTAACCCAGCTCATTGTGAGGACAGTGTTAAGCCTATACAGCTTTTAAACTTAAGTCGAGGCTTTTAACCGAGTGTGTTAATGCGCCCACTGATATATAATCAACACCGCAATCGGCATAATCCCTGATGTTATCAATGGTAATGCCGCCCGAAGCTTCGGTAATATACCGGCCATGTATCATACTTATGGCCTGGCGCAGGGTGTCAAAATCAAAATTATCAAGCATTATGCGGTTTACCTTACCGGTTTGCAGCACTTGCTCCAATTCGTCAAGGTTTCGTACCTCAATTTCAATAGCCAGTTTTTTACCGGTATCCTGCAAATAATTGTTAGCATTTTCAATAGCCTGCCGTATACCACCGGAATAATCTACATGGTTATCCTTTATCAGGATCATGTCATACAAACCAATACGGTGGTTAACACCGCCGCCAATACGCACCGCCCATTTTTCGAGGTAGCGCATACCCGGTGTAGTTTTGCGGGTGTCTAAGACTTTGGTATTTGTTCCTTCCAGCAGCTTTACAATAGCGTGGGTTTTGGTGGCAATGCCGCTCATTCGCTGCATACAGTTAAGTACTAAACGCTCAGCCTTCAATATGCTTTGCGCGTCGCCTTCCACCTCAAAGGCTATGTCTCCGGGCTTTACTTCGTCGCCATCGTTCAGGAATACGTTAAGCCGCAGTTGAGGGTCAACTTCATCAAATATTTGCCGGGCAAGTTCAACACCGGCAAGTATACCGGTATCTTTAACTAACAATTTAGCTTTGCCGAGCGTTCCGGCTTCAATGGTAGCAAGAGATGTATGGTCGCCATCGCCAACATCTTCGCTTAAAGCATTAAGTATAAATTGGTGTAAAATTTCTTTGTCCAAACTTTAATTTTTTGAGTTTCAAAAGTAAGAACAATTGGCAATTAATTAGGTTTTTTCAGTTTCAATACGCATCTCAATGATTTCCATCATTTTACCTACTTCACGCAAGGTATAGGCAACCCTGTATTTACCTTTATCGGTACTCAGTATAAGTACGCCGTAGTTATAATTGGCATTTGAACTTACCTTATGCAGCAATTTTACCTCTTGAGGCTTGTGTTCCTTAAAAAACTTATCCAGTATCAACTCCGCCTGCGCCTTTGAATAAATTCCGGCGTCTTTCATCATGGTAAAATCAACACTTGCCGAAAAATAGGTGGCCACTTCATGCGCGTTACCGCGTTTGATGAGCTCGGCTATGGTTTCAATGGGGCCGGCCTTTACTATCACAGGCAGCAGAAAAAGCAGGGTAAGTAAAGGGAGTCGGTGTAGTTTCATATCATGTAGATGACAATTGAAATTACAATTAATTGCATCAATTACAAATAAAAAACACGTTTTGGGGTATAATGTTTAAACGTTGACTTTATATTTGCATTGTGGAAAGCAATAAAAAAGTTGTATTAATAATACTTGATGGCTGGGGCTATGGCCGAAATGATAGCTCAAACGCTATAGTGGCCGCTAACACGCCTTTTTTTGATGAGGCTATACAAAAATATCCTAATTCAAAATTAGAAGCATCGGGCCTGGCAGTAGGTTTACCTGAGGGGCAAATGGGCAACTCAGAAGTAGGACATATGAACCTGGGCGCGGGTCGTGTGGTCTATCAGGAGCTTGGCCGTATCAACAAAGCTGTACAGGATAACGAATTTGTGCAAAATCAAACGCTTGTTGATGCCTTTAATTATGCCAAAGAAAACAACAAAGACCTGCACTTTATAGGTTTGGTGAGCGATGGCGGCGTACACGCGCACATTAACCACTTAAAGGGTTTAACTGATGCTACAAAAGCGCTAAACCTTGAAAAAGTGTTTATACACGCCTTTTTAGATGGCCGTGATACCGATCCAAATTCAGGTTT
Organism: Mucilaginibacter sp. MD40; assembly: GCF_002288635.1. GTDB lineage: Bacteria > Bacteroidota > Bacteroidia > Sphingobacteriales > Sphingobacteriaceae > Mucilaginibacter. Next base: position 3,612,159 of record NZ_NRSW01000001.1, read on the forward strand.
AAAGTTTATAACCGAACTGGAACATCATATTGCCGATTCACCGGCGCGTTTGGCTTCGGCAGTGGGCCGTTATTACGCTATGGACCGCGATAACCGTTGGGAACGTGTTAAGCTGGCTTACGACCTGATGGTTAAGGGCGAAGGCGCGCCAACTAACGATATTTTGGCATCAATAGAAAAATCTTACGCCGAAGGTGTTACCGACGAGTTTATTAAACCCATAGTAAAAGTTGATGAAGACGGCCAGCCGGTAGCTGTTATAAAAGATGGCGACGTGGTGATCTGCTTCAACTTCCGCACCGATAGAGGACGTGAAATATCACAGGCACTTACGCAAAAGGAATTCCCGGAGTATGATATGAAACCGCTGGATATCCATTACGTTACTATGACCTCGTATGACGAGACGTTTAAAAACGTAAAGGTGGTTTTTATAAAGGACGACCTAACAAAAACGCTTGGTGAAGTGCTGGAAAGTGCCGGTAAAAAACAGATACGTATTGCCGAAACAGAAAAATATCCGCACGTAACATTCTTCTTTTCAGGCGGCCGCGAAAAAGAATTTGAAGGTGAAAAACGCCTGCTGATCCCCTCGCCAAAGGTGGCCACTTATGACTTACAGCCAGAAATGAGCGCCGAAGGTATACGCGATGCCATTTTACCGGAGCTGGAGCATCAATGGCCCGATTTTGTATGCCTTAACTTTGCCAATACCGATATGGTTGGCCATACCGGTGTTTTTGGCGCTGTGGTAAAAGCCGCCGAAACTGCTGATGCGTGTACTAAGGCTGTAGTTGAAACCGGCCTGCGTAATGGCTACTCATTCATTATCATTGCCGACCATGGCAATGCCGATTACATGATCAACGAAGATGGCTCGCCAAATACCGCGCACACCACCAACCTGGTACCCTGCATTATTATTGATAAAGATATTCAGCAGGTGAAGGATGGAAAGCTTGGTGACATCGCCCCTACTGTATTAAGCATATTAGGTGTGCCTATCCCGGCAGAAATGACTGGTGATGTATTGGTGTAAAACACAAAAGATATCCTGTTACTTTGGCGTGCTGCTGCTTATAGCCGGCAGCACTGCCTGTAACAAGCCCGAAATAAAGGAAACAGGCGCACAGATCAAATATTTTGATCTGAAAGGTTATTTTGCCAAAGAAGCGGCCAAATTAACCACACTTAACCCGGTTGTAAATAAAACCGTCACTCACAACGGCGCATCAGAAAGCAAAAACATAGCTATTAAAGCCTGGAAACAGGAACTTAACCTGTTTACCGAAAGCGACATTAACAAACCCGCCTGGCGCAACAGTTATAAGGTTACTACCACGCCCGATAGCACTGTTTATACAGCCATTGAACCAGATTTAAAAACGAGACGCATAACCATTGTAAAGAATGGTGAAAGCATCAACGCCGTGTACATACTTAACAGCACACATAATTTCCTCTACAGCACTACAGACCAGCTCACTTACCTGCCAGGTAAAAGCTATTCCATACAGAAAGAGCAGCACGTAAAAATTATAGGCGATAATAATTACCAGATCAAAGGTAATTTTAATGATGGCCGGTAGCTGTAGCCAGCTTTTCTTTAGATAGTTCTATCAGAGAGGCAATATCGGCCCGGTTAGGGTTTTCGGCAAGTACCTTTTCCAGGTCATTGATGGACGCTTTTAAGGAGCTGATGCCTCTTGCCTTATCATAGCTATGCGTATTGGGCTGAAGCTTAAATTCGGCGTACTCACGATAAGTAATACCGCGTGTCTGGTAACATTTGACATGTTCGGATGGATCAACCGCGATGGATTTGGTGAGGTCAAATATCGCCCCCAAAAGGTATTTCTCTCTTTCTGCAGGTGACAAATAGGTATCTTTACCCATATAAGCCTTAGCCCTGGCCCGGTAATAATAAGCGGAAGCATCGGCAGGGTTAATATAAATTACCTTATCATAAGCGGAAATAGACTTACGGTAGTTTTGGCTATGATAATAGGAGTAGCCCAGCATCCAGTAGGCATTGGCATTGGTGGAGTCAACCATACAGGCTTTCTCCAACTGCTTTACTGCTGATTTAAAATTACCATCCATAAACGCCTGCTGCCCCAGACGTACATAAGCATTCTGAGCCATCGATGCTTCAACCGAGGTAAGTAAAATAAGCGATACAATAGCCGATAGCCTCATTTAATTTGATGGTTTTATCCGGTAACTCTACATTAACTAATTACCTGCTAAATTATTATCCGGTAAGGGCAATTTGTTAATAATTTAGTCATACTTACAACTATTTGCGATAAAATTTTTGCGCAGCCAAAAGCAATTAATGCCAAACAACATATTTTAATTATAAGCTAATACAGCCCGGTAGATATCAAAAACTATCACTTCGAGATCATCACGCATTACAATCATCAAATCTGATTTGTTTTCAATAGTGTTAATAGATATAAATTATGACCCGACTATGGCTTTTCAATTTTTTTGAGTTAATTACGTTGTAATTATACCCCCTTTCTAATAAACCAATTTTATAACTATGGATTTTTTAAAAGCTATAGGCAACGAGTTCACGGGTTTTTGGGGCCTTGGGGCACTAACCGATATCCTGAAGTCAGGCAATTACAGTAAGTTTCTCACTTATGAGGGTGTAGTATCTTTGCTGGTACCCATAACGCCATTTTTACTACTTTTTGAGATCATCAGAGCTGCTTTTTACAAACGTTTTAAGGTAATTGACTATAAAATACCCTTTTTCACCTATGTGTTAAACGCTTTTGTGGGCAGGGTAATCTCTATTGCCATGATTGGCCTGTGCATTAAATGGTTCTTACCTCTGGCGCTTTTCAAGGCCACTTTTACCTGGTATTGGTTTATATACGGCTATGTAATATGGGAGCTCGCGCACTTTGTGTATCACTACCTGGCGCACAAAGTAAGGTTGTTGTGGTGCCTGCACTCTACCCACCATGCGCCCGAAACCATGAACCTTTCTGTTACCTATGCCCACTTCTTTTTAGAAGGCCCTTATGCCGATCTGATACGTACCAGTATCTGCATATTGCTGGGTGTGCCTCCGGCTATGCTTTTCGTGATCATGTTTATTGACGGTTTCTGGGGATCGCTCATCCATGTAGGCGAAAACGTGATGAAGGACGCCCGCTTAGGTTTCCTGAATAATATTATCCTTACCCCATCACACCACAGGGTACACCATGCACGCAACATTGTGTACATGGATACTAATTTTTGCAACCTGCTCAATATTTGGGATCGCGCCTTTGGCACTTATTATTCCGAGGACAGGAACATACCCATAGAATATGGTATTAGCAGGCCTATGCTTAAAAACAGCTTCCTGGATGCTTATTTTGGCGAAATAGTGGCCCTGGCTAAAGATGTTTACCGCGCGCCGGGTATCAAAAATAAGGTGTTATATATTTTTATGCCTCCCGGATGGAGCCATACCGGCGACCATAAAATGACCAGTGTAGTCCGCAAAAAATACTTTGAAGAATTAAGCAAACACCAAACCAGCCCTCAGGAAACTATACCGCAAAATAGCCCTATGCTGGGTGCCTGAACTTGTACCGGTTCCTGACTTTTTTTCATAGTGCATTAATGGTGCGATAATTTTAATCTATCAAGGCACATTTCAAATAGCTGAAATTCAATATTTTATTACTAAAACCGCAAACTGTTTGTAATTACTGTGGATATGGCATAGCTCTTGAAACAGTATATTTGCAAATTAAACTGTGCTATTAAGCCTTGCCGCATGACTATATTAGCTATATAGCCCTGCCATAATGGCGCTTACCGCACATACACACGAAAGGTGATTAATGAGTTACGATCCGTTTGATTTTAAAAATACTATGCCTTCTATTAATGAAGATTCCGAATTTTTCCCGCTGATGTCATCAGAGGACGAAGAGGAAATGAATAATGAGCAGGTACCCGATATTGTTTCTATACTTCCACTGCGCAACACGGTATTATTCCCTGGCGTGGTTATTCCTATTACTGTTGGCCGCGATAAATCAATAAAATTAATACGCGATGCCAATAAAGGCAACCGCCTTATTGGAGTGGTAGCTCAACAGGATTTAAATATCGAAGACCCTTCTTTTGATCAATTGCACAAAGTGGGTACGGTAGCGCTAATTATCAAAATGTTGCAAATGCCGGATGGTAACACTACCGTTATTTTGCAAGGTAAAAAGCGTTTTAAGCTACAGGAAGAGATACAAAGTGAGCCTTATATTAAAGCCACTATTGAACCGTTTAAGGAAACCAAACCCAAAGAAGACAAGGAATTTAAAGCGATGGCCGCCTCTATTAAAGATATGGCCATGAGCATTATCCAGCTGTCGCCCAACATACCCAGCGAAGCTGGTATAGCTATCCGTAATATCGAAAGCACATCGTTCCTGATCAATTTTATTGCCTCGAACATGAACGCCGATGTTACGGCCAAGCAAAAGCTGCTGGAAACCCTTAACCTGCGCGACCGCATGAACATGGTGCTGGAACACCTTACGCTTGACTTGCAGATGCTGGAGCTGAAGAACCAGATACAAACCAAAGTAAGGGTTGACCTTGACAAGCAGCAGCGTGATTATTTCCTTAATCAGCAACTTAAAACCATACAGGAAGAATTGGGCGGCTCATCGCCTGACCTGGAAATGGATAACCTGCGCCAGCGTGCTGCCAAAAAGAAGTGGAATGCCGATGTTAAAAAACATTTCGACAAGGAACTGGAGAAACTGGGCCGTACCAATCCCGCGGCGGCTGATTACTCTGTACAGATCAATTACCTTGAGCTATTGCTTGATCTGCCTTGGAACGAGTTTACCAAAGATAATTTTGACCTGAAACGTGCGCAAAAAGTACTGGATAAAGACCATTTCGGTCTGGATAAGGTAAAGCAGCGCATTGTAGAATATCTGGCCGTATTGAAGCTTAAACGCAACATGAAAGCGCCAATACTTTGCCTGGTTGGCCCTCCGGGTGTGGGTAAAACATCGCTGGGTAAATCCATTGCAAAGGCCCTGGGCCGTAAGTATGTGCGCATGGCCTTAGGCGGCGTACGCGATGAGGCCGAGATACGCGGTCACCGTAAAACGTATATCGGCGCCATGCCGGGCCGGGTGATACAGTCGATAAAGAAAGCCGGCGCGGCCAACCCGGTATTTATACTGGATGAGATAGATAAAGTAAGCAACGATTTTCGCGGCGACCCTTCATCTGCCTTGCTGGAAGTATTGGACCCCGAACAGAACAGTTCGTTTTATGATAATTATGTGGAGATGGATTTTGACCTTTCCAACGTAATGTTCATAGCCACAGCAAATTCGCTCAGCAGCATACAACCCGCCTTGTTAGACAGGATGGAGATCATCGAGGTGAACGGCTACACTATTGAGGAAAAAACCGAGATAGCCAAACGTCACCTGGTGCCGAAACAGCGCGAAGCACACGGCCTTAGCAATAAGGATGTATCTATAAAAAACGATGTACTGGAAAAGATCATTGAAGATTACACCCGGGAATCTGGCGTGCGCTCATTAGAGAAAAAGATCGGTTCGGTAGTACGCGGTGTTGCCAAAAGCATTGCTATGGAAGAACCTTACAATACCCAGGTAAGCAAAAAAGATGTCGAAAAGATATTAGGTGCTCCGGTATTTGATAAAGACCTGTACGAAAATAACAATACCGCAGGCGTAGTAACAGGTTTAGCCTGGACTTCCGTAGGCGGCGATATCCTTTTTATAGAGGCAAGCTTAAGCCCCGGCAATGGCAAATTAACTCTTACCGGTAGCCTTGGTGATGTAATGAAAGAGTCGGTAAGTATTGCGCTGGGTTACCTGCGTGCGCATGCAGCCGATTTTGGTATCAATTATAAGCTTTTTGAACAGTGGGATGTGCACGTACACGTACCTGCCGGCGCAACGCCTAAAGACGGCCCTTCTGCCGGTATCACGATGTTGACGGCGCTGGTATCAGCCTTTACACAACGTAAGGTAAAACCAAACCTGGCCATGACCGGTGAGATCACCCTGCGCGGACGCGTGCTGCCGGTAGGTGGTATCAAGGAAAAAATATTAGCAGCTAAGCGTGCTAATATTAAAGAGATCATCCTCTGCAAATCAAACCAAAAGGATATATTGGAAATTAAGGAGGATTACATCCGCGACCTGCAGTTCCACTACGTAACAGACATGGGCGACGTAATAAAACTGGCGCTTTTGAACGAGAAAGTGAAAAATCCGATAGACCTTACGGTAAGGGATAAAACAACGCCTCCGCAGGCAACAACGATACAATAGATAAAAAGCCACCTTTTGGTGGCTTTTTTATTTTAACTCTTATCGATTAAAGGAATTTTGTATTTTCGGAATCCTCTAATTATATCATGAACCAAACCTTATTTAAAGTAGCTGCAACATTTTTAATTGTAATAATTGCGCAAACTGCACGCGCGCAAAGTAAAAAGGCTGATACATCAAAAAAAGCCAAAGCTGATTCCGTTTACAAAGCTCTTTTTAACAGTCGGGGTAAAACTTTGTGCCTGGAGCTTTTGGGTGCAGGCATTTATTATTCTATCAATTATGATATGCGTTTTGCCCGCAAACAAAACGGTTTAGGCGCACGTGCCGGTGTCGTGTATTTCAAAAGCCAGGGGGAAGGAGAAACATTTGCCATACCCGTGCTCATCAATTACTTAATTGGTAAACATTCACACTATTTTGAAACAGGAGTAGGAGCGTTATTTTATTATCATAGAAACAGGTATGATGAGGAGTTTGACAGCTATCGATTTGAAAGCGATATCATAAAAAATCCTAATATTGATCTGGGAGATTATTACATTAAGCCAAACCCTTACGGAGCATATTTAACAGGATCAGTAGGTTACCGTTATCAGCCGTTAAAAGGTGGGATTAGTTTTCGATTAGGTACAAACATAATTTCAAAATTTTCTGGAAGATCAGTACTTTGGCCATATTTGAGTATTGGCTACGCACTTAAAAATAAAGCGAAGCTGAATAATAAAACAAAGTGATATACTTACATTAGCGTTTATTATCCCAGTTGATTTAAATGAAGAAATTTATTTTTCTTGCTGTTGCTGGCTTGTTTAGCGCAATAGCATTGCAAGCCCAAACCCGTACGGCCGAGGCTGGTTTCCGCTCTGAGAACGATTCGTTCCTGGCACAGGGTTCCGACCGTTATTACACCAATGGTTTCTTTCTGTATTACAACAAAGCGTTGGATACGGCAGGTATCAAGAATAAAAATATCGCCAATAAGGTTTTTGGCTTAGAACTGGGCCAAAAGATCTACAACGCGCAATCGGGCCGTTTACCATCTGTTGATTACGTAGACAGGCCAATAGCGGGGTACCTTTATCTCGGCGCATCGCTTAACATGCTGTATAAGGACGAAAGTAACATAAAGCTTACGGGCAGGCTGGGTGTTGTTGGCCCGGCGGCAGGCGGATATCCTATCCAGAAGTTCATTCATAAAACCTTTGGCTTTTATGAACTCAACACCTGGCAGTACCAGATACGCAATGATGTGGAAATTAACCTGAGTGCCGAAGCCAATAAACTACTGGCCAGGGCATCATGGATAGATGTAACCTTATCGGGCTACGCTAACCTGGGCAATGGCTTTACCGGAGCAGGTGCCGGCCCTATGTTACGTTTGGGCAATTTTAATCAGTTATTTCAGTCCGTAAGTACGCAAAGTACCGCCAGCTATTATGGCGATACCCGTTTGCTGCACAAGCATGAGCTGTTTTTCTATTACAAGCCTATGGCCAATGTGGTTGCCTATGATGCTACCATACAAGGCAGTTTATTTAAGGACCATCCCGTTGCCGGTACGCAGGAAATAACGCTGGATAAAAAGCCATTTATATTCAGCAACCAGTTTGGTGTAAGCTATGCCAGCAACCGCATCGTGCTTGATCTTGGCGTGTTCGTACAAACACGAGATACCAAACAAATGGTTAAATCAACGCACCAGTGGGGTTCAATAGGGTTGCTTTACCGGTTTAATTAATCATCAAAGCCGCGTTGGCGACCGGCCTTCTTGGCCGACAACTTCTTTTTACTATCCAAACGGGCCGCGTTAGCGGCCTTGCTTATTTTGGTGGGCTTCCTAACCTTTGGTTTGTGCAACGCTTGTTTAAGCAAAGCAATTAATCTTTCCAAGGCCATTTCTTTATTGAGGAACTGGCTGCGCTCCTCATCACAGATCACCTGCACCAAGCCATCTTTATTGAACCGAGACTGCAACTTTTCGTTAAGCATTACCTTTTGTTCATCGTTAAATAAAGCAGACTCATTTACAGCGAAAAGCAGCTCTACCTTGGTAGATACCTTGTTTACGTTTTGCCCGCCCTTGCCCCCGCTCCTTGAGGTTTTATATTGTACTTCGCGCTGTAAGTCAGCTTTATTAAGGTTCATGGGGGCAAAGATAGTAATTGATTAATTTGTTGATTAATGATTGGTGTATCGTGTCGACACTACTTATGCATACAACGAACAGATAACTGCAAACTATAAACTGCAAACTGAAAACCGTATCTTCGCGGTAGTTATGAGCAAAAATATTGTCGTGGCCATTGATGGCTATTCGTCATGCGGAAAAAGTACGCTGGCCAAAGCATTAGCAAAAAAACTGCATTATATTTATGTTGATAGCGGGGCGATGTACCGCGCGGTTGCCCTTTATTTCCTTCGGAATAATATTGATATCCATAACCACGAACAAGTAGAGGAAGCCTTAAAGAATATTCACCTCAACTTTCACTCACGTGATTACCAGACCCATATTACCCTTAACGACGAAGAAGTATCTGAAGAGATACGCCAAATGCCGGTTTCTGAAAAGGTAAGCGAGGTATCGGCTGTTAAGGAAGTGCGCCGCGAAATGGTTAAACAACAGCAGCGCATGGGCAAATCAAAAAACATCGTGATGGATGGCCGCGATATTGGTACGGCTGTTTTCCCGGATGCAACGCTTAAAATATTCATGACCGCCGATCCGGCCGTACGCGCTAAACGCCGTTACGATGAGATACATGCCAAAAATCCCGGCATAACGCTTGAGGATATTTACGAAAACCTCGCTCACCGCGATTACCAGGACACTACCCGCGAAGAAAGCCCGCTGGTACGCGCGCATGACGCCATTATCCTGGATAATACAGAGCTTACGCAAGAACAGCAGCTCCAGTTTGCCCTGGACAAGCTGGAAGCACTGACTAAGAATGCTTAGTTTTTGTAAGCCTGTCATTTCTCCTCGTACCTCGTTCGAAATGACAGATGGGTTAACTTTATTTCTGTACCTCTTCTGCCGTAAACTGCACGGCCTTTACACCAAACATATTCAGGAAGTCAACCCCTTCGTCGCTTGGCAGACCTTTGTATTGCGCGTAGGATTTATCAAAGAACACCTGCTTAATACCAGCCGAGAAAATAAGCCTGGCGCATGGCAGGCATGGCGATAATGTTGTGTACAGGGTTGCACCTTCGAGATTAGCTCCATTTTTTACAGCGTAAAGTATAGCATTTTCCTCGGCATGCAGGGCAAGGGAACAACTACCCTTTGAATCGCGGGCGCAGCCGGTTTCGGGCCATTCCTCGTCGCAATTGTGGGTACCGGCAGGCGGGCCGTTATATCCTATGGAAATAATACGGGTGTCCTTAGCTAAAACGGCACCGACCTGGGCCTTAACGCAATGTGAGCGTTGGGCCAGGTCGGTTGCCAGGTTCATAAAAATATGTTCGAAACTGGGTTTCATGTTGTTCATTGGGTCATTCGCTTCGCTGTCATTGGGTCATTGGATTTGTATTAATGACTCAATGACCTAATGACTCAATGACGAAAAATTCTTAGTGTCCCCCTGATGCTTCCAGGTTATCTACATCAATACCTTGCTTTTTAAGTATAGCACCTGCTTTAAAGGCAAAGAATGCCAGGTAAGCAAAACCAATAACAGGTATAATGTATGATTTATGTATACCGATACCATCAGCAAGTATACCTTGCACCGGAGGAATGATAGAACCACCCAGGATCATCATGATCAAGAATGCTGAACCCTGGCTGGTATATTTGCCCAAACCTGTAACAGATAAGGAGAAGATGGAAGGCCACATGATTGAGCAGCATAAACCACCTGCTGTGAAAGCGAATATGGCTACCATGCCTGATGATAATAACCCTATCACCATAAATATAGCACCAAGTATACCAAACAAGGCCAGTGTACGCACAGGTTTTTGATCGCCTATTAAGAAACCGATCACAAGGATAGCTACACAAGCCGCGTAAGGGTAAAGTATGCTCACATCGGTTCCACTGATGCGGTTAACCAATAATACCACACCGAATGCTACAAAAGGCACAATAACGGTAAGGATAAATTTAGTAGATTTTGAAAGATTGAACGCAGCGATGGCACCAGTCCAACGGCCGATCATTAAGCTGCCCCAATAAAGAGAGATGAAAGGCGCAACCTGGTCTGTTTTAAAGCTACCAAACACCGGCGATTCCAATAACGACCCCATGTTACTTTGAATGGTTACTTCAACACCCACATAAGTGAATATTGCCAGCATACCATATACCAACTGTGGGTATTGCATAGCGCCCCAACCACTTTCCTTGCTTTTACCGGCTGCTGATGCAGAACCCATAAGAGTAACCAGTATGATAAACAATGCCGCATAAACAAACCACGATTTTTCTACTCCTGTAGCCTGCGCTAAAGGCGTTGCCGCCAGGATAAGCAGGAACGCAACGAATATAATAGCCAAAGGTTTATTGGCTTTGTTGCTGGGTTCAATTTTTTCATCGCTGGTTACGCTCGGTAATTTTGAAATCCAGAAAAATGCCGCCACAGCAATGAAAAGCCCGGCAAGTATCATATACAGCGTATTCACAGAAGCTATCTTAACTTCTGAAGCAGGGATTTTTGCTGAGGCTGAGCCAAATAATACAAAGCCTACAATTACCGGCCCCCAGATACTACCAAAGTTATTTACACCACCTGCGAAGTTTAAGCGGTGGGTACCTGTTTCAGGGCTCCCCAACGCAACTACAAATGGGTTGGCAGCAGTTTGTTGTAACGAGAAACCTAAAGCGATAACAAAGAAGGTAAATAATATAAACGCGAATGAACCAGAGTTGATAGCCGGTATCATGATCAAAGCGCCTACGGCAGAAATTAATAGGCCGTAAATGATACCATTTTTGTAACCTATCTTATTCAGGATATCAACTTTAGAGGCCGCAGAAGCAAAATATAACAACAGTGAGCCTATAAAATAACCTCCATAGAATGTAAAGTCTATCAATTGAGATTCAAATTGACTTAAGTTAAAATGCGCTTTACAGAATGGAATAAAAATACCGTTTGAGGCCGCTAAAAAGCCCCAGAAGAAAAACACAGTAATAATGGTGTATAACGCCGAACTATTACTTTTTGAGTTACCTTGTGCCATTTTTTAATATCAGGTTATTATAAGGGTTTTATTTAAAGCTTTAAACTTAAATTTATTTTTTGTAATTCGGGGCCAAATTTTTCAAAATCTAAATCACAATGTAAGTTTTGTTGTTAAACAGATTAAAAATTGCATATTAGCGTCCTGATTTTTATCAGTCAGGGCAAATTAGGAACATAAACCTAAATAATGATAGACGCTATTATTTCGGGGATTGGTTTTGGATTAGTGCTTACGTTTCTTACAGGCCCCGTTTTTTTCGCTTTAATAAAAACCAGTATTGATAAAGGCTTTCATGCAGGTGTTGCCCTTGCCCTGGGGGTGGTATGCAGCGATATGGTTTTTGTTGGTGCCATACTCTTCGGCTCGCAATACTTTGATGTAACCGCCCATGATAAAACCCTCGCCGGCATCATAGGAAGTATTATCCTCTTCTCCATAGGCATCTATTACATTTTTAAGAAAACCGACGTTAATTACAAAACTGCCGTACCAGCCAAAGTAAATAAAGCAGGATACTTCTTTAAAGGGTTCCTGATGTGCATATTTAACCCCACTATCCTATTCCACTGGACGGTGGTAATTGGTGTGGCCAGCACCGCTTACCATGAAGGTGTGCCAAATCGCTCGCTGAAAATAGCCGTCATGTTCCTTACCGTGCTAATAGTGCAGTTTGGGTTGGATACGGTTAAAGCGTTTTACGCCAATAAACTCCGCGAAAAGATATCACCTAAGTTAGTACACCGTTTAAATGAAGTGGCGGGCGTGGCGCTAATTATTGCCGCGCTGGTACTGTTAGATCGCCTGGTAACACACTTCTTCTTTTCTACGCATCCGGCGTAAAGCGCCCCGCGTGGCATGCGGTTCGACGAGCTCACCATGACAAAGAATAGCGTCAGTCTGAGATTGTCGAAGACCTCTTAAAGCGAGAATGGTTCCACAAGTTCACCATAGTATAACGAAACAAAAAATCCCTCTCTGCATAAGCAAAGAGGGATTATATTATAAAGCTTTGGACTTTTAGCTTTCGCCTCAGGATTACATATAAGCCCTTTGGTTGTTACCTTCCATCCAGTTAACAAAGGCGCGGTTAACTACCTTGTTACCACCCGGGGTTGGATAATCACCGCTGAAATACCAGTCGCCCAGGTGATCAGGGCAGGCTTTATGCAGGTTATCCAATGTTTGGTAAAGCACTTTAACTTCTGCCTTAATGTTAGCCGGGGTGATGATCCTGGCAATACGGTCTGATATTTCCTGATCGGTAAACGGTGCATAAATAGCCTTCACATAGTTCTCTACCTCTTCTTTAGGCAGGCTTGCACTGGCTTTACATTTGTTGTACACATCAATAATCACATCTTCCTTGCCCTGCTCTTTTAAGAGGCTGATAGCCGCTTCAAAGGCAACAAACTCACCCATGCGCGACATATCAATACCGTAACAGTCGGGGTAACGGATCTGCGGGGCGGATGATACCACCACCACCTTTTTAGGACCAAGGCGATCTAATATCTTGAGGATACTTTGCTTTAACGTAGTACCACGTACAATAGAGTCGTCCAATACCACCAGTGTATCGGCATCGCGTTTTATTAAACCGTAAGTGCTATCATAAACGTGTGCCACCATCTCGCTGCGGTCAGCATCCTGTGTAATAAAGGTACGCAGTTTAACATCTTTAATGGCTATCTTCTCCACACGTGGAGCAAGCGCCAATACTTCAGAAAGTTCCTCCTCGCTTATTTTATCGGCGCGGTTAAGCAGTCGGTCGCGCTGGTATTGTTTAATGTATTTGTGTATGCCCTCAACCATTCCATAAAACGCCACTTCGGCAGTGTTAGGGATGTAGGAGAATACCGTGTTCTTAATATCGTTGTTTACTACATCCAATATCTGCGGGCATAATAAACGGCCCAATTGCTTACGCTCACGATAGATAGAACTATCGCTACCGCGCGAGAAGTAAATACGCTCAAATGAACATGATTTTTTCTCTTTGGGCTCGCTGAACTGGTCTTCGGTAATTTTACCGTTCTTTTTAACAATTAGTGCATGGCCGGGTTTAATTTCCTTGATCTCCTCAACCGGGATATTGAATGCCGTTTGCAAAGCAGGGCGCTCTGAGGCAGCTACTACTATCTCGTCATTCTGGAAATAATATGCCGGGCGTATACCAGCCGGGTCGCGCATTACAAACGCATCGCCATGCCCCATAATACCTACAATGGTGTAACCACCGTCCCAGTTCTTGGCAGACTTGGTCAATATCTTGGCAACGTCAAGGTCGTTCGCTATCATCTTACTGATCTCGCGGTTATCATTCATGCCCTCGCGTTTGTACTGATCAAACAAGCCCTGGTTCTCCGTATCCAAAAAGTGCCCTATCTTTTCCAGCACGGTAACTGTATCAGCCTGCTCTTTAGGGTGCTGGCCAAGTTCGTACAGCTGTTGCAGCAACTCATCAACATTGGTCATGTTAAAGTTACCGGCAATCACCAGGTTACGGGTCATCCAGTTGTTCTGGCGCAGAAAAGGGTGGCAACTTTCTATACTGTTTTTACCGTGCGTACCATAACGCAAATGGCCCAATAACACTTCGCCGGTAAAGCTTACGTGCTCTTTGAGCCATTCGGTATCAGCCATTTTCTCGGGCATCTCCTTCTGTATCTCAGCAAACTTCTTCTGTATATATTCAAAGATGTCTGCAACAGCATTTGACGCCATCGATCGGTGTCGGCTTATGTAGCGTTTACCGGGCTCAATATCCAGTTTAATGGTAGCAACACCCGCACCGTCTTGCCCGCGGTTATGCTGTTTTTCCATTAAAAGGTAAAGCTTGTTTAGTCCGTACAGCGCAGTGCCGTACTTTTTCTGATAATAAGAGAGTGGCTTTAATAAGCGGATAAACGCCACACCGCATTCATGTTTAATCTGATCGCTCATGATTGGGAATGAGCACGCAAAATTACGACTTTAATTTAAATTGTGTTTAAACGCATGTCATTAAATAGTACTTTTTTTACTCACCCCCTGCCCCCTCTCTGCTTTGCAGAGAGGGGGTGTAAATTATTGCTGTAGTGAACTCACTCTGCTCTCCTTGCTGCTCGGAAAAAGCCTCACCCCAAACCCCTCTCCAAAGGAGAGGGACTTAGAGCTTATGCTCTTTGCGCAGCAGAGAGAGTCGACAAGCGTAGTGATGTCCGGGTGAGTAAAGCGGGCGTTACCTGTGGCGCGCGCTATCCGCTCATACGCGCACCGGCTTTAGGCGCAAGGCCGGTATCCGCTGCTATCGCTAACGCATTTGGTCTGAACTCTAATTTTAAGAATTTGGAAACTTATGTTTTAATGCACACACACCATAAATGCAGTAATCTTGCTTAAACAAACAATCAACACGTCATGCCGAATTTATTTCGGCATCCCACATGCTAAGCAATTCTTAGTCTAATTCGTGCTTTAAGTTCTTCATCTCGGGATTTATTGACTTGATAAGATTGATTTTCCAATCCCGATGCCAATTCTTTAACTGTTTCTCTCTGTCAATAGCATCTGTAATTCGATCAAAAGATTCGTAATACATTAAATCAAATAATCGATACTTTTTCACAAACAAAGAACCTTCGTTATTTAGATGCTGCCAAATGCGAGCACGAAGATCAGATGTAACCCCAATATAGAAGGTTGTACGATATGCATTTGTCATGATGTAAACATAGGGTTGCTTAATTAGCATATCGCGTGTGTGGGTATGCTTCTAATGTAAACCATTCTTGTGGGATGCCGAAATAAATTCGGCATGACGTTTTGGAAGCGCGTGTACGTTCGCAAGAGTTGGATGGCTCGAACGTGAACTCTTTATAGCTTTTTATTAAATTTACCTGTATGAAAATCGCTCTTGCCACGCCTCACTTTCCCAAATCCATTACCGACGGATTAAACAAAGTAGCAAAACTTGCTGCCGAAGCTGCAAAGCAGGGTGCTGTTATCGTGTGTTTCCCGGAAACGTTCATCCCCGGTTATCCTTTAGTTGAGGTTGAAGTTCCGCAGGCATCGCAAGAACAGTTAAGAGAAGCATTAGCACAGGTTTGCGAAATAGCGAAAGCCAAAAATATTGCCATCATTATCCCAATGGATTGGTATGAGGGCAACCAGTTTTACAATGTAGCCCAGGTAATATCCGCCGAAGGCGAAGTACTGGGTTACCAGACCAAAAACCAGTTAGACCCGTCTGAGGACCAGCAATGGCAGCCTGGCACCGAACGCCGGTTATTTGAAGTGAGCGGATTAAAATTTGGTATCACCATCTGCCACGAAGGTTTTCGCTACCCCGAGTCAGTGCGTTGGGCAGCGCGCGAGGGTGCGCATGTGGTGTTCCACCCTTACCTGAGCGGCAGCGACGTAAAAGGCAAGCAAATAACCGAATGGTGCAGCCCAAGCAGCCCATATTACGAGAAAGCCATAATGATGCGGGCATTGGAGAACACCATCTACTTTGCCAGCGTAGGTTATGCCATGAAATACCAGGAATCAACCTCGGCCATTATCGCGCCCAACGGCGAATGCCTCGCCTACCAACCATACGGCCAGGAAGGTGTCATTGTAGCGGATGCAGATCTGGAAAAAGCAACCGGATATTTAGCTAAACGGTTTAAGCCGGAGTTATATGGGTAAAGGCATTCCCCACCCCTGTCATTATGAGCGATAGCGAAGAATCTGATTATTAATAAACTTTGCATGTAGTCTGATAGATGCCTCACATACGTTCAGCATGACAAATTCCGATTATTTGGCGATCAGGTTACTTACTAAACCCAACCATTTTATGCAGCACCGCAGGGTTGTAAACCTTGCCGCCTTTAATGATCGTCTTTACATTCCTTACCGCGCTGATGTTAGTGAGCGGATCACCGTCTATAATAACCATATCAGCGTTTTTACCCGTAGTTATAGATCCTGTCTTTTGTGATAAGCCCATTACCTGTGCCGGTATTATGGTAGCCGTTTTTAAAGCCTGTGCAGGCGTTAAGCCACCCTCAACGTAAAGCTCCAATTCGTGCGCTACGCTAAATCCGGGGAAACCCATATCCGTACCGGCAACAACTGGAACGCCTTCGTCATACAACTTTTTCACCAGCACCTTCATGCTGTTCAGCATGGGCATCAGCATGGCATGTGTAGCAGAGTCTTCTCCGGTATTAATAAATTGGGTTTGCAAAGGCAACGGCAGCGTGTAAAAAGCCGGCTCCATTTTGGTAATATCGCTTTTAACATCGCGCAGAGCAAGGTCATAAACGCCAATGGTGGGGTCTATTACTGTTTGGTGATCTTTAATAAACTTTATAGCAGCCTTGCTCACCGAATCATCGAAATTGATTGAACGATCCTTGTTACGCTTCATTAGGCTGTACACATACTGGATGTGGTTCACCATGTTCATACCGGAGTCTACCCCCGCCCTGAGCGTCATGTTGTTGGGGATATGCCCGGTTACGGTAAAGCCCTGCTTATGCGCTTCGTCGCAAATGATCTTTAATATGGCGGGCTTAACCGAACTGTAAACTTTTATCTGGTCAAAACCTTTGGCTTTATAAGTGTCAACCGCCTTTATGGCTTCCTCTTTTGTATCAGCTTGTATAATGCCTAAAGCCATTGGGCCCTTACCATCAATAATGCCCGCCAGCAATATTTTCGGGCCAATCCCTTTGCCCGCGTCTATGGCATTTCTCACGGCATCAATAAAACCTAATTCGTTACCGCAATCGCGTACCGTGGTTACGCCTGCAGCCAGGTAAGCCGGTCCCCATTCAGTTTGCTCAAAATGGGCGTGCATATCCCACAAGCCCGGCATAATGGTTTTACCGGCAGCATCTATCACCGTTGCATTCTTGGGTATGGCGATACCTTTTCCCATTTTGGCGATTAAGCCGTTCTCCACTAATAAAACATCATTGGGCACAGCTTTCCCCGTTTCCACATCAATGATGTTTCCCCCCTTAATAGCAACAACCCCGGAAGCCGCTTTTTGAGGTGGCGCCACCTTTGCAAACGCGGCCATGCCATAGCCGGCAGCACGGTTGATCAACTCTGGCAGCAGGCTTTCGTATTCCTGCCGCATCATTTCGGTTTTGTCGCCCTCGGCATCAATGGTGAGGATACAGATCAATTTGCCTTTAGCATCCGTCCAAACCAGTTCATTGCCCCAAATCAATCCGCTGATGAGGTAGCGGTTAAAAGTTAGTGGTTTACCATTAAAAGACAGGTTATCAATACCATCCTTTTTAATTTGCAGCGCACCAAATGGTAACGTGGTGATGTTAGCCGGCTGCTTTTGCTTATTCCAATATTGTAACAGCAGTTGCTGCACCGTAGCCGGAGAGTAACCCGCGATAGGGAAAGTATTAGGCCCTACAGCTTTGGTTTTCGACTCGCCGTTCACACGCACCAGGGCCGAGTTGCCTTTTATCGCTATAGAATCATTTACGGTTGACATACGGGAGGTATTCCCTTTGATCACCAGCTCTACAGGATCGCCAACCGGGTTTACCTTAATAGTGGCCTTTAGCGGCACAGGCGTACCCCTGTCTACAAATTTAAAATCAACCACATATTTCTTTTGATCCTTATAGTTATAAACCTTGTAGGTTTCCTTGCCTATATTTTGCTGAAACTTGTGCAGTAAAAAGGTCCCGCTATCAGCAGGCATTTCCTGCGCCTGAGCCTGGCAAAATAACAAGGACAAAAGAGAAAGAGCGAATAACTTTTTCATTGTGAAATGGGTTTACCCAAATATAGTAAAGAGGCCTCAGCAATTGATATTGAATGAGTAATATCGGATAAAAAAAAAGAGACGCAAGATATTGCGTCTCTTCCATATGATTTACCCAGATTAACCTTATAATTTTTCCCCGTGCTGGCTGATATCCAGGCCCAGTTCTTCTTCTTCTTTGGAAACACGCAGTGGCGATATCATATCCGTGATCTTAAGTAACACTACCGAACCTACAAAAGCGAATAAAGAGGTAGCTACCAGTGCCAATAATTGAATCAGGAACAAATGGGTATGACCAAAGAATAAGCCCTCCCCTGTGGTATTATTAGGGTTTACATTCTGACTTGCAAATACGCCGGTAAGCAACATACCTACCATACCGCCTACCCCGTGGCAAGGGAAAACGTCCAGCGTATCATCAATTGATGTACGGGTACGCCATTCTACCACCAGGTTACTTACCACGGCCGAAATAATGCCTATAGCCAGCGAGTGTGGTACACTTACGAAACCTGCCGCCGGGGTAATGGCTACCAAACCCACTACCGCGCCAATACAGGTACCCATTGCCGATGGCTTACGGCCACGCAGCATATCAAAAAATATCCAGGTGATACCAGCAGCGGCTGATGCTGTAGTACTGGTTGCCAGGGCGGTTACCGCCAAATGGTTGGCGCCGAAAGCCGAGCCGGCGTTAAAACCGAACCAGCCAAACCATAACAAACCGGTACCGATCATCACATAAGTGATACGGGCAGGCGAATGGTTAGCCTCGTTACGGCGTTTAAGGAACAAGGCCGAAGCCAGGGCCGCCCAACCGGCCGACATATGCACCACCGTACCACCCGCAAAATCAAGCACGCCTAATTTAGCCAGGATGCCGTCCGGATGCCAGGTGGCGTGTGCCAGTGGTGAAAAAATAAATATGGAAAACAGCACCAGGAAGATGATGTACGAATTGAAACGGATGCGCTCCGCGAATGCGCCGGTGATCAAAGCGGGAGTAATGATAGCAAACTTTAACTGATACATGGCAAATAGCAGCAGCGGGATAGTGGGCGCTAATTTCCAGCTGGCATTACCCAGCATTCCCTTCATCATAAAATAGGTACCTGGGTTACCAATTACCCCGCCTATACTGTCGCCAAACGCTAAACTGAAACCAAATATCCCCCACATCACGGTGATGATCACCATACACACGATGCTTTGCAGCATGGTAGAGATCACGTTCTTTTTATTTACCATTCCCCCATAAAAGAAGGCCAAGCCGGGTGTCATGATCAAAACCAGCGCGGTTGACATCAGCATCCAGGCAATATCCCCGGTATTGAAATTAGGATTAGCCGACTTATCGAACTCAACCGACGGAAAAATAAACGTTAAGGCTAAAATGACAAGAATAAGGATGAAGGGAAAATAGCGTTTCATGTTTAAATTGGTATCGTTTAGTTAAAACGGCCTCAATTTATACATTTTATCAATACTATTTGAAAAAATTTGAAATTATGGAAATTATCAAAGCACTTTGGTTAACAAATTTGGTAAAACACCAAAAATAATTAGCAATAATGCAATTACAGTAGAAAAAACTACTAAATTAGTAGATTTTGAGCTTTCGTCCGGGATAAACTCCACCCGTTTCAGGAACAGGTTAAGCGGAATTTTAATATAATAGAACAAGCCTACAACTGTAGTAACAGCCCCGGTAGCCATTAACGCCATGAGCCATGCACTATGCGTTTGCTGATAAACATCGTAAACCGCCGAAAAAACCAACACCTTTCCTGTAAAACCTGCGCTAACGGGGATACCTGTCAACGATATCATGACTACCACAAACGCTACCGATACCAGCGGATATTTAAAACCCAGCCCCTTGTAATCATTGATGTTTGTGATGTTTTCAGTATTCTCGAAATAATTGGCCAGCATCAGCGCGGCTATATTGGCTAAGCCATAAACAAACAGATAATAGGTTAATGCCGACAGACCAGTTGCGCTAAAAGTTGCCACAGCCATTAACGCGAAACCGGTATGCCCTATACCCGAATACGCCAGCATACGCTTTACATTGGATTGCCATAACGCGGCAAAGTTTCCCGCTATCATCGTGATGATGCCGAGAACAGAAAGTACTATCCGCAGATCGACACCAGACCAGTTGACAAAATTTTGCCCCGAAACAATAACAGGGGTAATAACATTTATCAACAGCGCGAAACCTGCTATCTTTGGCAGGGTAGACAGGTAAGCCGTTACCGGCGTAGCCGCGCCTTCATAAACATCGGGTACATAAAAATGAGCAGGTACGGCTGATATCTTAAACGCGATACCCAGCATGAGCAAAGCCAGCGCGAACGTTATACTCAATGGATTTATATGCAATAAAGCGGCAGCCATTTGCGGCGAAAACAGATCAAGCGTACCACTAAAGGCGTAAAGTAAGGATATACCATAAAGCATTACCGCCGAAGCCGCCGCGCCAAACAGCACATATTTTAGGCCGGCCTCGCTGCTACGCGCATTGCCTGTACGGTAGGCGGCCAGCAGGTAAGAAGCGATGGATACCATTTCCACACCAAGATAAACAGCCAGGAGGTTGATGGCCATAGCCATCATATGCAGCCCGAGCACCGAGCCAATAACTATGGTGTAAAGGTCGGAAAGACCCTTAGGGTGCCGCCTGAGCTGATCGTCCCAGGCAAAATACATCAGCAAGATCAGCGCAAGTACATCAGTGATCAGCTTAAAACTTATGGCCGTATGGTGCAGTACCAGCATACCGCCAAAAACCGTTACCGCGTTACCGGCGGCTAAGGTTACTTGCTGGTTTATTACCTGCACAATTACCAGTAACATGCCACCGGTAGCTACCAGGCGGCACATCTTAACAGAACGCCTGCCAAATAAAAGATCTGTTACCAGAACAATAATGAACAGCGCGGTTAAGTAAAGCTCGGGCACAAAAAGGTGCAAGCTTTGCAATATATCATTTAACTGAGCGGTAATATTTGGTAACAGATCCTTCATTTATTAGTCTACAATTACTCCCTGGTTCTTAGGGTATTTCACCTGGTATTTTATACGCAGTTTTTTCTCTTCATGCGGGTTAACAGCAAGGCTGTATGATAGCCTTCCGGTTTCTTTATCGAGCTTTGCCCCGCTTATCTCCTGGGTTTCCACATCAATTCCCGAATTTTGCGATACCGGTATCTGATCCTCCACCAGTAAAGCTGCCGGCTGGCTCTTACGATTCTTAACCGTGATCAACCAATCACGTATTTCCTTACGGTTTGAGCTTAGCGCCTGTTTGGCCGTCATATCTTTTTGCAAGGTACGGGTTACCACAATATTTTTATCAACTCCCAGCGATAAATTGAGCGTATCACCTGTGGCATGGGTATCAATTAAAGATTTGCCTATAAAAGTATCTTCAAAGAACAGGTTAGCCTCGCCCGAAAGGAAATTATATTTGTTCCAATCGGTAAGCTGCGCGGTAAGGAAAACATCGGTGCTTAACTTGGGCGCTACATAGTATTGGTAAGTGGCGTTCGTGCTTACCTCATTTATCGCGACAGAATACTGCTTACCATCACTCGGTATAGTGTATGGGTTGGCTATATTAAATTCTATATTGGTTTGGTTTTCGGTTTGCTGAACTTCAACCGGCACAGAGGACAGAGTGGATTTTCCTCTTATTTGTATACCTGCTACCCTATCCTGTAACTCCTGTTTCATTTGTATTCGTTCAGAACTGTACGCAACAACTGCCACTTCATTCAATTGCCGGGCCGATGGCTGTAAGGTAGCATACATTACGGGTGATGTAACCGGCAGTTCCTGCGTTTCATACCCTATATAAGAAAACTCCAGAACAGGATTGCCCGCCGGTAGTTGCAAGGAGAAATCGCCCGTAGTATTGGTTACGGTACCAATTGATGTACCTTTTACTTTAACGGTAACGCCCGGTAACGCCTGCCGGTCATTCGCGCCGGTAACCTTGCCGCTAACTTTGGTAATGCTTACCTGCTTATCGGCATAGTACATATTATAGTTAAGGAAATAAGGCTTCAACTCCGGTTTGCCGCCACTTACAGAAGGGTTGCCGGTGGATAGGGTGAGTTTGATATTCTTCCAATCCTCCCCACTTTGCTGAGTTACGTTTGCTTTGTAAGATATAGCGATGGGGCTGTTAACATCTTTAGCCCTGATATCATAGGTGGGGTACCAACTGGCATTATTTACTAAATAAGTTAACGAAAAAGCAGATAACACCGGAGCTTTTGCGCTCACCGTAACCAGGATATCACTGGTGGCATCAGTGTTTCCTTTGCTTTTCAGGATATCGGCTACTTGCCTCTCGTATTGGCGCAGTTGCTTACCTACTTCGGCTACCTGGTTATTGATCAACTGTTCTTTCTTTTTATTTTCGGTAAGCCTGGCGGTTTGGAAATCAAGCGCCTGCTTAAGCTTTTGCACATCGAGGCTGGCGTTTTGCCCTGTAATGGTTTGGTTTTTCACCAGCATATTATATTCTTCCTGGTTAATTACCAGTGAGGCATTCAGCAATGCCAGCTTATCTCTCAGTATTTTTTGCTGCACCTGCAAGGCTTCCACCTGTTTTTGCTTGTCCTGCTGTTTAAGATAATTCATCTCATGCTTTACCGCCAGTATGGTAAAATTTCCGGCACCCTTTACTTGTATGCTTTGCACATCAATATTAGGGGAGATATTTTCAAAAACCAGGGTTGAGTTACCGGCGGGTATGCTAACTATGCTGGTACGGGTTACCTGAGCCCCATTTAAAAACAGTGTGACCTTTTGCACCTGTGAAATTACTTTCTGAGGATCATCGGCATGGACAATAATTTTTGAGCCCATTACAAGGCAAGCGATAAGTAATAATTTCTTGATCATGATTATTCAGATTTATTACCTACAGGATGCAGCCGGGGAGCAGATTCCATACAGTCACTCAAAAAAAATTATTTCACCTGCAGAAAACTAACGAGGGCAAGTACCGCGTCGTTCACTTTGCCAAATACCAGCGATGGCATTAAACCAAGGGCAAGGGCCATTAGTGCAAGCGGCAGTAATGCCAGTGTTTCGCGTAAGCCAATATCGATAAGAGCTATTTTCCATATCTCTCCGCCCTTTAAGCTGGTAGTGCCAAAAAACATGCGTTGTAATGTCCATAACAGATAGGCAGCCCCAAGCAATATACCCACTGCGCCGCAAACGGCCATCCATTGCGGCAACAGGCCATTTGCCGATGATGATTTAAAAGCGCCGGCTAAAGAAAAAGCTTCTGCCACAAAAGCCGAGAACCCGGGTAAGCCAAGCGAGGCGAAAAAGGCTATCATTACGTAAACCGTGTAGCGAGGCATTAATGAAGCTAAGCCCCGGAAATGATAGATATCCCTGTCGTGCACACGACCATAAACAACCCCTACCAGGAAGAACAGCATTGCCGACAGGAAACCGTGGCTAACCATTTGCATCATGGCGCCGCTAATGCCCTCGGCCGTAGCCGATGCGATACCCAGCAGCACAAAGCCCATATGCGATACAGATGAATAAGCGATAAGGCGTTTAAGATCGCGCTGGGCAAGGGCGTTAAATGCGCCATACAAAATAGAAATCACGCCTAATAAACCTAACCAAAAGGCCGATGACAGGGCAGCGTCAGGAAAGATGCCCATACAAATGCGGATGATACCATATCCGCCTATTTTCAACAACACACCGGCCAGGATAATAGATACGGGCGTAGGTGCTTCTACGTGCGCATCAGGCAGCCAGGTATGCAGCGGCACTACCGGTACTTTAATGGCAAAAGCTATAAATAACACTACAAAACCCACCATACGCGCAGGCATACCCAAAATTGTGGTATGGCTCAAGGTAGAAAATACCGAACCCGCCGCATAATTTTTAGGGTTCATCATCTGGATGATGTTAAATGTATGGTTGCCCGTGGCAGGGTCGGTTACGGATAGGTATAAGCCCACCATTACCAGCAGCATAAATACCGAACCAAACAGCGTATACAGGAAAAACTTGATAGCGGCGTATTCTCGCCTTGCGCCACCCCACATGCCTATCAGGAAATAAAGCGGCAACAGCATCAACTCGTAAAACGTGTAGAACAGGAAAAAATCAAGCGCGCAAAAAACGCCCATCACGGCCATATCCAACAGCAGGAACAAGGCGAAAAAGCCCTTCAGGTTACTGCTGATCTCCCATGATGAGATAGCAGCTACCACCATTACCAGCGCCGACATCACCAGAATAGTTACCGAAATACCATCAATACCCACAAAATAATCTATCTGTAACTTACCGGCACTGCCAAGATCGAGGTTTATCCACGGGAGTTTTTGCACCAGTTGAAACTGGTCTTCATGATTAATACCGGCAAAGCCCGGCCCTGTTTTAAAGTGCAGGTAAATAGCAATGCTGATAACCAGTTGCACTAAAGTGGCGGCCAATGTAAGATATTTATAACTGGCACGCATGCTTGATGGCAATATGAGTATGATGATGCCAAAAAGTACCGGGGTAAATATAAGCAGCGATAACAAGTTCATCAGGTCCAGATCAATTTAAAGATAAAAACAACAGCCACCACCAGCAGCATACTGTATAAATAGTATTGTACCTTACCGCTCTGAAAACGGCGGGCAAAGTTTCCTATAGTTTGTACTACACTGGTTACCAGATGCAAAAATCCGTCAACAATATACCTGTCAAACCAGTCGGTTATTTTTGATAAAGCGATGCCTGCGCCGGCTAAACTATCTACCAGGCCATCAACCACTTTTCTGTCAAACGCGTACAACAGTCGGCTAAACAAAAGCACGGCTTTCACCACCACGGGGTTATAAAAACGGTCGATATACCATTCGTTATAAGAAAGGCGATACAGCAGCCCCCTTTGCGGAAATGACCAACTATTGCGCCTGCCATAAATGGCAAAAGCCGCGTAGATAACCACCACCGCTAAGATGTTCACTAAAACAGGAACAATGGTATGGTAAATATTTTCGCGGGCCAGGAAATTTGACGGCAGGAAGCTTTTGTATATCCATGCGTCCTCATAAAACACCGGGCTTTTGGAGAACAAAGGAAATAAACTGCAAGCCGCAAGTAACAGCAGCGGCGCTTTGTAGAGCCAGTTGCCATCGCCGATATGAATGTGGATATGCGGATTAACTTTTTGCAACCTGAAATCGCCGAAAAACACTTTTACCACCAGCCTTGCCACATAGAAAGCGGTTAGCCAACTTGTGAGTAAGGCCACATACGGTATAATACTGAATACCGCTCCTTTACTTTCGGCCCAAACAAAGGCCTGTATTAATATGCCATCTTTTGAGAGATAGCCTGATGTTAAAGGCAAACCTATCAGCGCCAGCGCGCCAATAAGTGTAATTATAAAAGTAAGTGGTAGTTTTTTGCGCAATCCACCCATATGCAGGATATTCTGCGGATCGATATCCAGGTTGTTATCCTCCTTGATATGTTTCATCTGGTGGATAACAATACCCGCCACCAAAAACAACAGGCATTTAAAAAACGCGTGCGTTACCAGGTGAAATAACGACGAGGCGTATGCCCCTACACCCATGGCCAACACCATAAAGCCCAATTGCGAGATGGTAGAATAAGCCAGTATACGTTTAAGATCATTTTGGGTAAGGGCGATGGTGGCCGCCATAAACGCGGTAAAGCAACCCACAACAGCCAGTATGGTTAACTCGGTAGCGTTAAATAAAGGATAAACCCTGCCCAGCAAAAAAACGCCGGCTGCCACCATGGTAGCCGCATGTATTAAGGCCGAAACTGAAGTTGGGCCTTCCATAGCGTCAGGCAACCAGGTATGCAGCGGAAACTGTGCCGACTTAGCGGCTACCGCCAAAAATATCCCCCCAAAGGCTACATATTGCCACACCTCGGGCATAGCACTGTGCGGACCGGCCCACATACCCGCCGCCATGGTAGATAATGGCACCAAACCATCCGCACCAAACAAAGCGCTGATATCAAATGTACCGTATTGCGTAAACAAGATAACAATGGCCGTTAGTAAACCTATATCGCCTATACGGTTCATAATAAAGGCTTTTTTATTGGCCAATACCGCACTTTGCCGGGTAAACCAAAAACCGATGAGCAGGTATGATGAAAAGCCTACCAGCTCCCAAAAAGCATAGAGCAGTACCAGGTTATCTACCACAACCAAACCCAGCATACTAAAGCAAAACAAGCTTAAGTACCGGAAATAGCGGCTATAGCCGTTATCGTCCTTCATATAAGCTATGGAGTAAATGTGTACCGGCAGCGCTATTACAGGCACCAGCAACAGCATCAATGCAGAAAGGTTATTAAGCAGTATACCCAACGGTACCTTTGCAGTGCCTACGGTAAACCAAACCGTTTGCGCATGTATCACCGGTGCATTCCATACCGCAAAAAATACCTTTACTGCCAGTATAAGCGAAGCTAATATAGCTGCGGTTGATACCAGCGCGGCTATGCGACTCCTGAATAATAACAGAAGGTTAACAGCAAACGCCACAAAAGGCAGAGCTACCGCCCAAATGGCGAAGCTTACGGTTTGTGCGTCGGTATGTGATAGGGCCTTTATCAAATTAGTTTTTAGCTTTTTGTTTTTTCGAACCACTTTTCGTGGTTACCAGTATTACGCCATTAGTTCCCTCTAAACCGTATATAGCCGTAGCGGAAGCATCCTTTAAAACGCTCACGCTCTCAATTTCATCAGGGTTTAGCTTTTTCAACATTGCCTTATCAACTTTCACCCCATCAATTATATAAAGCGCGCCTTTAAAAGTATTGGTAGCTAATGAATCTTTTTTGATTAATGCCAAAGTGCCTTTTGTGCCTGCTTTGGTTGCTATAATTATTACACCATTTGCCCCCTCTGATCCGTACAAAGCTGTCGCGGAAGCACCTTTTAAAACGCTTATGCTTTCAATATTATCAGGTTTTATTTTCCTAAAAATATGGTCATTCGCCTTATATCCATCTATAACATAAAGCGGCTCAGGGCGCTTGGCCATATCTTCGTCAATTGTAACAGATTTTACCGTTTTTTTAACAGTATCCTGAGCAAACGTGCTTACCGAAGCAAACAGGCAAATGATCATTGCTATTTTTTTCATTGCTGAGTAGTGCCTGGGTTAAGTACTATGGTTAGTTTGGCCGGTACCCGATTTTTACGTGTGCCATGCGGGCCGGTAAATTCTACTGATTGTATATCCGCGCTGTAGAGTTTAAAGAGTTTAAGCAGGTCGTCCTCGTTACCACCTTCAAGTGTAGTGCCATCGCTTACTTCATAAACTACACCCTTATCATTACCCCTTCTGCTACGGATGTATCTTTTATAGGCTTTGGACAAGGTACCGAATTTGTATTGATACAGTTTACGGCCATACACTTTAGAGGTGACACTAATGGTGGTATCCATCTCTTTTGCCCCCATAAATTTAGGCTGTATCAAGGTATCAATGCTTAATATCTTTTCAGCCGCAATATCGCTTACATTTCCGTAAGTAACCTCTTCATTATAAATGAATGATTTGCGGGGCACACTTTGTACCGTGGCCTGTGGCTGTAACTGCGTAACCGGCGTACCTGTTAAGCCGGCAGGTAACCGCCTGGCTTTTATTAATACCGCACCGGCAGAAGCTTTGGGGCCGTACATAGCCCTGGCACTTTTACGGTTTACTACCGAGGCCTCTATCACATCGTTTACATTAATATCGCGTAGGTTGCCTGTATAGGGTATATCGTTAATTAACACGTAAGGTTTGGGCTCGCCCTCGGGTGGGTCATTAAAAACCATGCGTTTATCGGCACCCATGGTTACATATTGCAGTGTTTCTTCCGGTTCGGGTTCAGGCTCACTGTAATGGGTAGCTCTGTGATGCCTTCCTTTTGAGCGCCTTACAGAAGTGTGTTTAGCTTTTTTCTTTGTACGGCTCTTTTTCCGTTGCGCGTCAGCGCTGGTCACAGACAGCAGTACAAGTAATATGATCAATAGCCGTTTCATTAATCTTTCAACTGGTTTATTTGGTCAGGATCAATTGTTTTATATCGGCGATATACGTTTAGGACTATAGCCAGCGCCACAGCAGTGGTTGCCGCGGCAAGCACAATAGCAAAAAGGGCAAAAACCTGCCCGGCGTTGTTGGCACGGTCAAAGCGGCCAAAAGCCACCAGGTTGAGTATTGCAGCATTCAGCATCAGCTCTATCCCAATTAAAACCTGTATAGCATTCCTTTTAGCAAGGATAATATACAGGCCTATGCAGAATAGCACCACGCTTACCATTAAAAAATCATTCAGCGTGATCATACTTCATCCTCCTTCGGTTTCCGTGAAAGATGAGCGGCGCCAACCAGTGCCAGCATTAACAATATAGAAATTACCTCGAAAGGTAGTAAATACCGTGTCATGAGGTTGACACCAATATGGTTAATACCTGTACCGTTAACCGGCATAATATTCTGATTGCTGATAGCGGCCTGCACCCATGGCAGGTTATCAGCCTGCGCCTTAAACACCACATTAAACATGATGACCAGGAACAAGCCGGCAAGCAATAAAGCAGGCGCATTCTTTAAAGAGATAAAACCATCTGCTTGTACACTCACTTTATTTAAAGCCTCTTTGCCCGAAAGCATAAACGCGAACAGTATCAATACCAGTATCCCCCCCACATAGATCACTATCTGGGTAACGGCCACAAAATCGGCCAGTGCCAACACATATAAGCCGGCCAGGCCAAACAAGGTAACGAAAAACATGAAGAGGCTGCGAACGAGATTTTTGCCCGCGGCTACAACCAGTGCCGATGCCAGGGTGATAAAGGCCATTAAATAAAAGAATACTTTTATCATCAGGATGCCCCTCCTTCTTTGGCCTTTAGCGCGGCTGCTTTTGCCGCGGCTTTGGCGGCCTGCTGCTCATCAAGCAAACGGCGCTTCTCAGCTGCTTCTTCGGGCGCCATATCTGAAAACTGGTATGTCAACTGCCCCAGGTCAAACACGGTACGATCATATTGATTGGTCATGGTGATGCATTCCGTAGGGCACACAATGGTGCATAAGCCACAGTACATGCACTTGGCCATATCAATATCAAATTTGGCCGCGTACAACATTTTCTTGGAGCCGTCAGAAGTTTCGCCGATAACACCCTGGGTTGATTTGATCGACTCGATATCGATACAGTTCACCGGGCATATCTTGGCACAAAGGTCGCAAACTATGCAGTCGTCAATCTCCACATCCAACTGGTAACGGCCTACCTCCGGTACAGGTAAAGCCTGTTTAGGATATTGAATGGTATTGGTACTTTCCTGGAGCTTAAAGTAATTGTTATCCGTTACGGCAACTACCTTACGCTTTTTATTTGACGCAAAAAGAGCTTTGATGGTAAGGGTGAGTCCCTTCCATGCAGTGGTTAATCCTTTTATTGTCTGTTTAATCATTTATTTGTTTTGAACCATGATCTGCCTGATTGAAGGATTTTCATGATCTCTCTTCTTGATTCCTGATTCTTGTATCTTAATTCTCTTTCCAAACTACATTACCCATAACCGCCATATACCGGATATCAGCATACATAAAAATGCCAGTGGTGTAAGTACTTTCCAGCAAAGGTTCATGAGCTGGTCAACACGCAGGCGCGGCAAAGTCCACCGTATCCACATCTGTACACCAACTAACCCCAGCGATTTTAACAGTATCCATAATATACCCCATAGCGGCCCGGTTGTCCAGTTGGCCAGCTTTACGGCCCCCAAATTTGGCAGCGGTGTATTCCATGCTCCCAAAAACAGCACTACACCTATCATAGATACCAGGAACATCATGGAATATTCTGCCAGGAAAACCAGCGCGAATTGTAGCCCGGTAAATTCTGTATGGAAACCGGCCACCAGTTCTGATTCGGCCTCGGGTATATCAAAAGGCGCCCGGTTACTTTCGGCCAGCGAGGCAATAAAATAGATAACAAAAGCCACCAGCAAATGCGGCGCTTTAAATATATTCCATGATAGCAGGCCTCCGGTATGTGTTACGTCCCACAAGCCCAAAAACTTCACCTTCTCTGCCGATAATACGCCTTGCTGGGTAGCTATATCCTGTAAATTGAGCGTTTGCGCCACCATCACTACAGCGATAATAGCAAACCCTGCGGGGATCTCATAAGAAATGATCTGCGCGGCCGAACGCATAGCTCCCAATATGGAGTATTTGTTGTTTGAACCCCAACCGGCCATTAAAATACCGAGAGTTTCTATCGAGATAATAGCGAAGACATAGTATAAACCAATGTTGATGTTTGCCGGTACTAAACCCGGCCCCCAGGGTAATGCCACAAAACCAAGATACACCCCAATAAAAATGATCACGGGGGCAGCCAAGAATAAAATCTTATCGGCAGCAGCGGGAATAATGATCTCCTTTTGAGCCATTTTAAGCATATCCGCCAATACCTGCAGCGTACCATATTTACCGGTTTCTGTAGGGCCAAGGCGGTGCTGTATAAAAGCGCTTACCTTACGCTCGGCATAAACGCCAAACATGGTAAAAACCGCCACGAAAGCAAATAAACCTGCCGCGACAATAAAATATGTGAGGTATAAACTCAAATTGGTTTTGCTTAGGCTGCAAACTTACTAAATGCTTAGGATAGTTGACTGTTTTGGTAGGGCTTTTTTAGCGCTTATTTAGAATGCTTCTACCATTACAACCCATGTGTTTCAGCATTTGCGCACATCAGTGTAGACACTTTGTATGGAGGTACCAAAAAAAGCCGAGGCATGTTTATCAAACTCTGGCGTATCATCCATAGTGGTGAAGAACTGGCGGCTACCTGCCTTAGCCAGGCGTTGCTCCATTTCGGGATGGCGCGACAGATAATCTTTGAGGCTATGGGCTACAATATCGCCCTGGCCTACTACCTTAATATCTTCCGGCAAATGCTGCTTTATTTTTTGCAGTAGCAGCGGGTAATGCGTACAGGCCAGTAAGATGGTATCAATATCAGCGGATTGTTTCAGTAATTCGTCCAGGTACTGTTTCACATAATAATCAGCACCGGGCTTTAGGTACTCGCCGCTTTCAATAATGGGTACCCACAGCGGGCAGGCTTGCTGATAAACTTTCAGCTCGGGAAAAAAATGTTCGATCTCCAACAGGTAAGAGCCAGATTGTACCGTACCGGTTGTGCCTAATACGCCAATATGGTTTGTTTTAGTGTAATTGCCTATCACTTCTGCCGTTGGGCGTATTACGCCTAATACGCGCTCATCGGGATGCCGTCCGGGCATGTCCTGCTGCTGAATAGTTCGTAAGGCCTTGGCCGATGCAGTATTACAGGCCAATATCACTAACGGGCAGCCTTGAGCAAACATCCATTGCACGCACTCCCAGGTGTATTGGTGTATGGTGTTAAAAGAACGGTTACCGTAAGGAGCCCGGCCATTATCGCCCAGATACAAATAATCATACTGGGGCAGTTGCTCAACAATAGAGCGCAATACCGTTAAACCACCTATTCCCGAATCAAATACGCCTATAGGCCCTTTTTGCTTCATATATACCAAAAATAAAAAAAGCGCCCTGTATAGAGGGCGCTTTTCAATTATTTAACGTTTAAATTATTTTAAACCCAATTTTGCTTTTACAGCCGGCATCAGATCATCAGCTGCTGGTGATACAACTAAATAATCGTTAGTGGTATCTAAAACATAGCCGTAACCTTTTTCTTTAGCTACCTGCTCAACAGCACCGCGTGCTTTATCAATCAAAGGCTTGGTAAGCTCGTTACCTTTAGCCTCTACTTGTTGCTGTGCAGTGTTTTGGTAATCCTGGAAACGTTTACCTAAATCCTGTAGTTCGTTTTCTTTCTCGATACGGGTAGCATCATTCATAGACGCTCTTTTGTCCTGGTATTCTTTACTTTTGGTTTGCAGTTCGGTGTTCATGGCAGTAAGCCTGTCAATAAACGTTTTTTTGTAGATATCAAGCTGGCTGCTCAGTGTTTTAGCTTCAGGCATCAGGCCGATCAACTGCTGAAAGTTGATGTGGCCAATTTTAGACTGAGCCTGGGCAAAGTTGCCTGCAAATAACATCCCCGCTGCAACTAACGCAACTCTAAATAGTTTTTTCATTTGTTGTTTTTCCTGTGTTTAATAATAGTTCTAAATATATAATCTTTATCTGGCAAGTACACCCGGTTTAAGGCCCAGGCGTGTAATTACCGCATCGCTTTTGTTGTAACGCGGGTTGGCATAAAGCATAATTACCTCGCTGTTCTTATCAAATATCATATCAAGGTTTTCGCTCTCGGCAATTGCCTGTACAGCTTTAGACACCTTGTCTTGTATTGGTTTAATGAGGGCATTGCTTTTTTTAGCAAGGTCGCCATCCGGACCGAAAATCTGGCGCTGATAATCCTTAGCCGCTTTTTCCTTATCCACTATTTCCTGTTCGCGGCGTTTGCGCTGCTCAGGCGTCATTAAAACCTGATCGGCCTGGTAAGCTTTGTAAAGGCGTTCAATTTCCTGAAAACGGCCATCCACATCTTTCTGCCATGATTCTGATAAAGCTGCCAACTGCTTTTGTGATGAAGCATACTCGGGCATGTGCTTTAATATGTAATCAGAATCAACATAAGCGAAACGCTGTGCCAGCGCCGCTGTAAATGCACTGAACGTAAAAATCAATACTAAAATTATCTTCTTCATAACTTGCTATGCAAAATTAATTAAATCCGCCATTCAAACTCTGTGAAATTGTAAAATGGAAGTGACCTTTGTTGGCATCAGGCTGACCGGGTATCTGATCGAAACCATAACCGTAATCCAAACCAAGTAAACCAAATATAGGTAAGAATATTCTTGCACCCACACCTACTGAACGCCTAACATTAAACGGATTGAACTGACTAAAATTATCCCATACGTTACCACCCTCAGCAAATGCCTCCAGGAAGATAGTTGCCGACTGGCTGGCAATTACCGGATGCCTTAATTCAAACGTGTATTTGTTGTATATAGCGTTACCCTGGTTGGTGTTGGCATTTTGGTTTGAACCTACAGGCACTATAGAGAAGTTCTCATAACCGCGCAAACCAATAATGTCTGTACCTTGTAGGAACTGGTAAGTTTGCATACCATCACCACCCAATTTAAAACGCTCGAAAGGAGACGGACCAACCAGTTTGTTATACTGGCCAAGGTAACCGAAACGCACCTGCGACATTAATACCAGCTTACCGGTGATACGGCTGAACCATTGCGCATCAAATTTCCATTTGTAGTACTCCACAAAATGGTAACGCTCTTCCGGAGTGGCTATCCTGTAGTTAACATTATTGAATAACGAGTATGGCGGTGTCGCCTGTAAGGTTAACCTGATGTTTGAACCTGATGTTGGATAAATAGGCGCGTCAACCGAGTTACGGCTTAACTCCTGTGTTAACTTGATGTTGTATGATGTACCGTTCTGGAACAAATACCCGCTGTAGTTATCCAGGTTATAGTGGTCAAAGTTTAGCGAGTAGTTTAACTGGAAGTAGTTATCCGGCCAGTTTAACTTTTTACCTAAAGTTACACCCACACCGTTAATGCGCAATTTGTTATAGTAAGGGCTTGATTTTGGATAATACTGCCCTGTCGAGCTACCCTGCGTATAGGCAGAAAGTGCAAAGTAAATAGGCTTTTTACCACCCAGCCAAGGCTCACTAAAGGTGAAGGAGAAGTTTTGGTAAGTACGCCCGCTTGACTGGCCACGTAAGCTCAGCTTTTGACCATCGCCTTTTGGCAGTGGTTTGTAGGCTTTAAGGTTAAATATGTTACGTAACGAGAAGTTGTTGAAGGTTAAACCTAAAGTACCTACCAACTGGCCGCCACCAAAACCACCCGAAAGCTCGATCTGGTCTGATGGCTTTTCAACTACGTTATACACCAGATCAACCGTACCATCAACAGGGTTAATATTGGTTGGGCGCGGTTCCGTTTTTTGCTCGTCAAAGTTACCCAACTGGCCAATTTCACGGGCACTACGTATCAACAGTTCCTTGTTAAATTTCTGGCCCGGCTTGGTACGTATCTCACGCCTTACCACTTTATCGTTGGTAACATCGTTACCTTTTAATATAACACGGTTAATGGTGTATTGTGGACCTTCGTAAATACGGATATCCAGGTCAACCGTATCATTATGAATGTTGGTTTGTACCGGATCAGCCTGGAAGGTAAGGTAACCATTGTTCAAGTACAGCGATGAAACATCATCATTATTTGGCGTAGGGCCTGTTAAACGCTTATTTAGTTCTTCCTCGCTAAATACCTGTCCTTTTTCGATAGAAAGTATCTTGGTCAATAATTCGGCTGAATACGTTGCATTACCAGAAAACTTAACGTTACCGAAATAATATTTAGGGCCTTCGTAAACTTTGATCTTTACGTCAACCGTTTTGTCATCATGCCGTGTTACGGTATCGCTTATGATCTCAGCATCGCGGTAACCACGGTCCTGCATTTTTTCAACAAGCGTTTGCTTATCCTCGTCGTATTTATCCTGCTTAAATTTCTTTGAACCGAATATATTGTAGAAACGTTTACGGCGGGTGTTTTTAAGGAAACCACGTAAGGTAGCGTCAGACAGTGCCTTATTACCTTCAAAAGTAACGCTGTTGATCTTTACCTTGTTCCTTTTATTAACCGCAACATCCAGTATAACACTATTGGCATCGCCGGGGTCTTTGGTTTGCTTAATATCAACAGTAGTATTAAGGTAACCTTTCTCGTTAAAGTGCTTTTTGATAATAGCGGTAGTAGTACTTAAAAGGTTTTCGTTAACAATTTTACCGGTTTTATCGTTCAGTTTCTTGTTCAGATCCTCTATTTCGCCTTTGCGTAGCCCGGTGATGTGCAGTCGCGACAAACGTGGCCGCTCGGCAACCACAATTTCCAGGAAAACGGTATCCGCGTGTATGCCGGTAACGTTCAGCTGCACATCATCAAACAAACCCTGCTTATACAGGTCTTTGATGACGTTGGCATTTTGCTCGCCAGGAAGTGTTATTTTATCGCCCTTGTTAAGTTTTGATATGGTAAGGATAATATCCTTGTCGAGGTGTTTGATACCCGAAACAGTAATACCTCCTATAATATAGTCCTTAGGGTTAAGATAGCTGAGCGTATCGGTAATTTTAGACCCGCCCGACAGCATGCTTTGCTGCCTGCCGCCCGTTATTTGCGCCGATGCCGCTGTACTTATAATTGTGAAGAGAAGGGCAAAAAAAACTTTATTCATCCGAATGTTTTAGTGGGCTAAAAATAATTTATACAGTTGTTAAAAAGTGTTAAAAGTAAAATTTAATTTACCTGTTCGCTCGTTTTGCCAAATCTGCGTTCGCGTTTCTGATAATCCAGTATGGCCTCAAACAGGTCTTCCCGCCTGAAATCGGGCCAGAGCTTATCTGTAAAATACAGCTCCGCGTAAGCTATTTGCCATAGCAGGTAATTGCTGATGCGGTACTCGCCGCTTGTACGTATCAGCAGCTCGGGGTTAGGAATGCCCGCTGTGTATAAATTATCTTCAAACATTTGTTCATCAATTTCATGCGGCTGTATAAGACCGTCGCGCACTTTTTGCGCCAATTGCCTTGCCGCATGTACTATTTCATCGCGCGAGCCATAGCTTAACGCCAGGGTGAGTACCAAGCCTGTATTGCCCGATGTTTTTTCAATGGCGCCCAGCAGTTCGCGGTGGCATTTGCCGGGTAGCTTATCCAGATCGCCTATGGCGTTTAAACGCACGTTATTTTTCATCAGCTTGGCAATCTCCTTATTGAGGGTACTGATGAGCAGTTCCATAATGGCGGTAACCTCCAGCTTGGGGCGGTTCCAGTTTTCGGCGCTAAAGGTATATAAGGTAAGGTACTGGATGCCTAACTCGCCGGCACCTTCCACCACATCACGCACAGAGAGCACCCCGTTGTGATGGCCAAAAACCCTTAATTTGCCTTTACCTTTTGCCCATCGCCCGTTCCCATCCATAATAACTGCAATGTGACGGGGTAATTTCTGAAGATCTACCTGGTCTTTATAACTCATTTCCCTTACGGTTTTTTACAGCTCCGTAATGCTGGTGTACCGCTTTACACGGGCAATGTAGTTACCATATAGTAAAGCACTCAATAACTTATGTTATTTTCAGCTGACAAAGGTAAAAACTTAGTTTGTATTATTTTAGTATGCGTTAAAAAAGAAATAAGTACCGGTTTGATGACTATTATAGCCGATAGTGCTGTATATCAACAAAAAGCGCCGTTGCATAATTACAACAGCGCGTAAGCAAGCTTTAGGAGTATGCTTTTCAATAAACGCTTTTCGCTTTCATCATATCAATGTCGGCTTTGTCAATACGGGCTATGGCATACTGCTCAATATTACCAATGCTCATTTCGTCAATAGTGTTTACCAAATTATCATAAACAGAAGTCTCTGCCGGTTTTATTACCACAATCATATCCTTACCGGTTTCTGTACGCACTTTATTTCGCGCTTTGGCTATTTCCCTACGTAAGCCGTCGCGGCTAAAATTGGTCACGGTGGCAGCTACAGAAGGATTTGTCAGTTGGCCCAGATACCAAACGGCGTGGTTATCCTTGCCGAGGCAAATGGTTAGGGTGCGTGATTGTGGCACGGGGCTACTCTCCCCTACTGGCATGGTTATTTTCATTGCCCTGGGTTTACTTAAGGTAGTGGTAAGCATAAAAAATGTGATCAGCAAAAAAGCGAGATCAACCATAGCGGTTAAATCTACTCTTAGGGCGGCTTTTTTGGCACGCACTTTTTTATCGCTGTTTTGTGGGTGTGAATTAAGTTCGGCCATGATATTTATATTTAAGGGTGAATAAATTGGTTACTTACATTACCAATAAATATAAACAAATGTTTTATAAAACAAAATATAATTTTGTTTTATAAAATTATTAAGAATTAAATTCTTAATAATAACACTTTGAGGTTACAAAAGTATAACTAAATGTTAAGCCAAAAAAGCTATAAAAATCACGGGGTTTAAGGTCTCCGCGCTGGGAGCCGGGTGTGCCAATATTTACACCGCCGTTTATTTCGCCCGAGCGGTCGGCCAGGCGCCTGGCGGTATCATTGGTAAATACGCCTTTGTAAACACCGCTTACATCGTCCAGGTAATCGGTATTGGTGTAGCGGTAACCCAGTTCGGCACCCAACGTCCATTTACCACCTATATTATATTTAAAACCCGCGCCAAATGGTATTACTAAAGTTTTGCTGCCGTAAGCAACCCCTTCTGTTTGCAGGTAACGCAAGCTAAACAACTGCCCGTTATACCAGGCACGCGGCGCGTAACCGGTTATACCTCCGCCCAAAAACACATAAGGTGTATACTTATTTTTACCGGCATCGGGCACGTAACTCATAAAGTTAAACTCCAGCACCATGCTCAATTCCTTAAGCGGGTCAATAAAACTGAGGTTACGCTGCCTTAACTGTTGTACGCTCGAAGTACTATCTGCGCCGCTTATTTGCCCGTAAACATAATTTAAACGGATAGCCAGGTAAGGGTTAAAATTTCGTTTTATAAACACGCCGCCATAACCGCCGCCGGGCTTAAGATAATTATTGGTATTGAGGTCACCAATGTAGCCCGTACCCCCTACGCTGCCGCCAATTTCCCAGGTTTGGGCACTTGCGCCAAGCCACAACATACAAAGCAATAGTAAAGTAAAGTATTTTGGCATTAAGTAAAGTTAATAATTACGGGCATCCAGTCCCCATAATAACTTTTTCCTTAACGTAGACAGATAGCTTTCATTATTAAGGCGGATGAGATTAAGTTTAAAATCGGCCTTGTAAACCCTGAATTGCATGGGCTTATTTACTATAACGGTACGACTATCGCAAGATACAATGTAGTTGTTTCCCCGGTAATCCACATCAACAGACAACCTGCTGCTATCAGGCAGCACAACAGGGCGCACATTTAAATTATGTGGCGCTACGGGAGTAAGCGCTATGCTATTTGACTGCGGGAATATAATAGGACCATTACAACTTAGCGAATAAGCCGTTGAGCCGGTTGGTGTAGAAATAATAATGCCATCACCCCAGTAAGAATTCAGGAATTCGCCATCGAGCGCTACGTGTGAGGTGATCATGGCCGAATCGTCGCGCTTGTGTATGGTAACATCGTTAAGCGCAAAG
Organism: Mucilaginibacter sp. MD40; assembly: GCF_002288635.1. Lineage (GTDB taxonomy): Bacteria > Bacteroidota > Bacteroidia > Sphingobacteriales > Sphingobacteriaceae > Mucilaginibacter. Next base: position 3,650,767 of record NZ_NRSW01000001.1, read on the forward strand.
TTATTGTCGCCAAACACTTTTTCGTCTGAGTCTATCACCAGCAGTTCACGGCTGTCTATCGTATACTCTCCGGCCATCAGCGCGTGTATGGCCGCGGCTATATCGCTTTTATTAACACTGGCTAAAAAGCCAAGCCGACCAAAATTAATACCGATAACGGGTATGCCCGAATCGCGGATAACAGTTACCATATCCAACAGCGTACCATCGCCGCCAAGGGTAAGGAAAGCGTCAACTTCGTTATTGGCGTTAACACAGTCGAGCAGTTTACAGGCCGATGTATCTACATTGCCCTGCAGGTTCTCTTTAAGCTGAGGATGTATACAGATCTCGGCATTATGCTGCCTCAGGCTATCAAACACCTGGCGTATATAAGGAAATACCGATGCATCATTAAATTGCCTGCCGTATACTGCTATTCTCATGTAGGGTGCTAAATATTGAGGTAGTTCATAAACGAATCATACCTGTCTAAAGAGTTATTGTTATGGTCGGTAAAATTAAAAGTAGCTTTAACCTCGTAATTATAACGCTGAAAAGTGGCGAGTATATTGGAGATATCCTGTTTGTTAACTTTAAGCGTTACTTCCATACGTGTAGAATCGGGGAAGGTGCGTGTGTATGAACTTAATACCTGCGCGTTATCAGATTCCACCACCTGCGACATATGCGCCAGCGAATTATTGCGTATATCTACCTCCAGCACAATAATACCACCAGGATCGGTAACCGATGTGAGCTTGGCAAAGTACTCAGCCAGGCAATTAATACTGATGAGGCCCTGGTAATCTTTTTTTTGGTTAAGTACCGGCACTACCGTGAGTTGTTGCTCATAAAACAGGCGAATTACATCATAAACATGCTGGTCTTCCAAAACATAAGGATTAACCAGCGAAAGAGCCAGCGCGCCTATGGACGTGTTATAGTCTGGCTCCTCGATCAGGTCGTCCTCACTGATCAGACCGAGGAATTGCTCTTCGTTAACAATTGGCAAATGGCTTACACGGAACTCTGCCATGCGGTCAAAAACTTTCTGTATGGTATCAGAAGTATGTACCGGGGGTATCGCGTCCTCTATCAGCTCAATTGCAATCATCTTTACTTTTTTAGTTTATCCAGGAACAATTTAAGGTAGTGATTAAATTCTTCAGGACGCTCCATCATTGGCGCATGCCCGCATTTATCAATCCAGTGTAGCTCCGAGTTAGGCAAAAGCTCGTTAAACTCAACAGCTACCTCAGGCGGGGTTATTTTATCGTTACGCCCCCATATGAGTGCTACCGGCATAGTTATTTTACGCAGGTCATCTTTCATATTGTGGCGTATGGCTGATTTTGCCATGGCCAGTATGCGTATTACCTTTGCCCTGTCATTTATAGTTACAAAAACCTCATCAACCAATTCATCTGTGGCAATAGCAGGGTCATAAAAGGTATATTGTACTTTTTCGCGCACAAAATCCTTGCTTTCTCTGCGTGGGAATGAGCCTCCGAAAGCATTTTCATACAGGCCGGAGCTACCGGTTAATACCAGCGCCTTTACGTAACCCGGATGCGCAAGCACATATATTAAACCTACATGGCCGCCAAGCGAATTACCCAGCAATACCACATTTGACAGCTTTTTAAATTTTATAAACTTATGCACAAATTTAGAAAGCGCGCGTACACCGGTAGTCAGGATAGGCAGATCATAAATAGGCAGCATAGGTATCAATACCTTGTAATTTTTGCTGAACTGCTCTACCACATCGTGCCAATTGCTTAAAGCGCCCATTAAGCCATGCAAAAGTAAAAGCGGTTCGCCTTCGCCTTCTTCTATGTAGCTAAATCCATGTTCTTCCTTAAGCACCAAGTCCATATAAATTGTGTGTGAGTTCGTTGAAAAAAATACACCGGGCGCATTACCAATTTTTGCCCGATGCTGTAAAAATATAATTATAAAAACAGTTTACCAGCTTTTGTACAGATTTATTACGGCAGCCTTAGCCGAGGAGTTGTTTAACTACCTCAGATACCGTTTTACCATCTGCACGGCCGGCCAGTTCCTTATTGGCTACACCCATTACCCTGCCCATATCTTTTACAGATGTAACACCTAACCGGGTTATCAGCTCTTGTATATACCCCTCTATCTCAAAACGGGTCATTTGCTGCGGCAGGTAGGGTTCTATTACGTACATCTCGGCCATTTCGATATCGTAAAGATCTTCGCGGCCCTGGGCTTTGTAAATATCAGCCGATTCTTTACGCTGTTTAATGAGCTTTTGCAGCACTTTAATCTCAGCTTCCTGCGTAAGCTCTTCGGCTGCACCCTTTTCGGTTTTAGCCAGCAACAAGGCCGACTTAATGGCACGTAAGCCACGCAGCCTGTCGGCCTGCTTGCTTAACATTGCCTGTTTAATATCCTGGTCTATTTGTGATATAAGTGACATGGTATTTAGTTTTTAGGATTGCCCTATTGTTAAATGTTGTATTATTATTTGTTTACACGTGTTATTTGCACATCTGCACATTTAAAATCTGCACATCTATTTCTTTAACACATTAGTTGCCGTGGCCTGCGCGGTTGGCATTATTAATAAATCGTTAATATTAACATGCGCCGGCCGCGATACTACAAACCAGATAGTTTCGGCTATATCCTCTGCCTTTAGTGGCTCAAAGCCTTCATAAACTTTTTTAGCGCGGTCTTTATCGCCTTTAAAACGCACTTCGGAAAACTCCGTTTCTACCATACCCGGGTGTATAGCGGTAACTTTAATGCCGTGCTGCAATAGATCAACGCGCATAGCTTTGTTCAGCGCATCTACAGCGTGTTTGGTAGCGCAATAAACATTTCCGTTTGGATAAACCTCTTTACCGGCTATTGAGCCGATGTTTATAATATGCCCATGGCCGTTAGAGATCATCCAGTTAGATACTATTTTGCTTACATATAGTAAACCTTTAATGTTAGTATCTATCATGGTATCCCAGTCATCGTAGCTACCCTGGTTTAATGGGTCGAGTCCCTGGCTAAGCCCGGCGTTATTAATTAATACATCAACCTCGCGCCACCTGCTGGGTAAGCCATCCAGGCTGCGCGTAACCTCTTCACGGTTGCGCACATCAAATGACGAAACCGCGATTTCTACATTGTATTTATCATTAAGATGATGTGCCAGTTTCTCCAGCCGGTCTAATCGGCGGCCGGTAAGTATCAGATCATACCCCTGCTGGGCGAACGTGTGTGCACAGGCCTCGCCAATGCCGGCGGTAGCACCTGTTATTAAAGCTATTTTTGCCATAATAGATGTAACTATCGGCAGCGAAATTATGTTTTTATACCGAATAAATCAGCCTTAAAACATACTGCGATCTTTTTAGGATTCGTTTTATGGTATTGGCATGATACTTTCTTTAAATCAATCCGCGAAATTTGAATAATTGCTGGTGCGCAGCGTCAGTAAATAATAAACTACATTTAACGCATATGGAAAACAGACAATTGGGTGCATCGGGATTACATGTACCGGTACTGAGTTTTGGTACGGCAACCTTTGGCGGACAAGGCGACTTTTTTAAAGCATGGGGTAACACCCAATTGGCAGATGCCAAAAAACTGGTGAATTTATGCCTTGATGCCGGTGTAAATTTCTTTGATACTGCTAATGTTTACTCACACGGCGTATCTGAGGAAATATTAGGCCTGGCACTGGAAGGGCTGCGCAACCGCGTGTTAATTTCTACCAAGGCCACCTTTACCATGGGCGATGGGCCTAACGATTTTGGATCATCGAGGTTTCACCTCATCACTTCTGTTGAGGCAAGCCTGCGCAGATTGAAAACCGATTATATTGATATTTTTCACCTGCACGGCTTTGATGCCAACACGCCGGTGGAGGAAACCCTGCGCACGCTTGACGACTTAATAACCGCCGGAAAGATACGCTATATAGCCTGTTCAAACTTTTCGGGCTGGCATTTAATGAAATCGCTTTCGGCGTCTGAGCGTTACGGCTGGGCAAAATACGTGGCACACCAGGCATATTATTCTTTACTGGACCGTGAGTTTGAATGGGAACTGATGCCGCTGGGCATTGATCAAAAAGTAAGCACCATTGTATGGAGCCCGTTGGCATCGGGCCAATTAGGCGGCAAATACCGAAGAGGGCAACCTATACCGCAGGATAACCGCCGGGCACAAGGCGGAAGCCATGGCCCCGAAACTGACTACGAACGACTTTACAAAATTGTTGACGCACTGGATGAAGTTGCCGAAGAAACCGGGAAAACGGTTGCACAGGTAGCCATTAACTGGCTGCTGCAACGCCCAACGATTGCTAACATCATTATAGGCGCACGCAATGAGGAACAGTTAAAACAAAACCTTGACGCTGTAGGCTGGAACCTGACGGTTGACCAGGTGAAAAAGCTTGACGCCGCCAGCGACCGCGACCCTATTTACCCATACTGGCACCAAAGGCAAAACTTAAAGTTGAACCCTTTGCCAAAGTTTTATTAAAATAAGAAGGCCCGCAATGCGGGCCTTCTTATTTTAATGTGATATGACATATCAAGCGATAGCGTGGCCATCAAAGAGGACGATCAATCGTAAATTGCCGATGAGATTGCCGCGTCGCTTTCGCTCCTCGCAATGACACGTGTCGACTACAACTCTTTTATCCTGATATTTTTGTAGTAGGCTTTGTGTCCGTGATCCTGCAAAGCGATATGGCCGGTTTTGGCAAGGCCATATTCCGGGTGGTCTTTCCATTTGCCTTCGGCTTTACGTTTTTCCCAGTCGGCGTCCCAGGCGGTAAACTCAACAATTTTTTTACCGTTTAACCAATGCTCTACATGGCCATTGTTAAAAATGATCTTGCTGGTATTCCACTCCCCTACCGGCTTCAGTTTTTTATCACCATTGGCAATATGCATGGCATAATCAGCACCGGTTTTTTGCCAGTCTTCCAATTTATCAGGCACCCAGCCTATATCATCAATTATCTGGTATTCGGGGCCGGTAACATAAGTACCGCTATATTTAGGGTCTTCAACCACGTGGTAAAGTACACCACTGTTACTCCCTTTATCAATCTTCCACTCCCATGATAACTCAAAGTTGCCGTACTCCTTATCGGTAACAATATCGCCGCCTGTATCAGTACCCTGTACGGCACCCAGGCAAACCAGCGCGCCATTTTCTACCTCCCAGTTTTTCACCGGGCCGGTTTTATTAAAGCCGTGCCATCCCTTTAAATCTTTTCCGTCAAACAGGTTTACCCATGCGCCTTTTTTAGCCTGGGCGAAAGATGTAGAGCCCGCGGCACACACCAGTGCGGCAAAGCTCAAGGTTATGAAATGCTTTTTCATTACGCCTTTTTGATCATTTTCATGTTTTCAGGATCCCAGAACATAGGGCTGTTCTTGTAGTAACTATCGTTACATAACAGCGCCGGAGCCGCTGCACGGTAACCAAATACAGCATCCTCAGTAACTTTACCGTTGTTACGTATAGCGGTTATCCAGTTATTCATATGGTCATAAGGGCCACCCAGGTAACCTTTTTCGGCATTGAAAGTTATTTCTTCCGGAGGGAGTATTTGCTTGCGGGCGCTGTTGGTTTGGCCTGCTTTGCGCAATTTCTCCAGGTAAAATGGATCATCAGAAGCAATTACCTTGTTACGCTTGAGCGTAACGCTATCCCAGGTAATATCCATAGAGCCTTCGCTACCTACCAGTTTCAGATACGTTGTACCGCTGGTGCCATCAACAAAGTTGCAGCGCAGCGATAGGTTAAATGCCGGGTGAGCAGCGGTTTTCCCATAATCAAAAGTACCTAATAATACGTCGGGCACTTCGCGGCCATCATTCCAATAACGTAAACCACCGGAAGCATAAATTTTATTAGGCCCCATGGAATCGGTAATAAAGTGCAGGCTGCTAAACAGGTGAACAAACAAGTCGCCTGCCATACCGGTACCGTAGTCGGTATAATTTCTCCAGCGGAAAAATCTTTTGGAATCATATGGGCGTTTCTGGGTATTACTTATATAGGTTTCCCAGTCAACAGTTTGTGGTGAAGCGTCATCTGGTATAGGATACTGCCAAACCTCAATAGGCGCACGGCGGGCCCAGAAGCCTTCGGCGTAGTTAAGCTCACCTATGGCGCCGCTTTTTAATAATTCATGCGCTTTCTCGTTACCTAATGAGGATACGCCCTGGCTACCTACCTGGAATACTTTTCCGGTTTCTTTTTGCGCCTTTATCACTGCCGGCCCTTCGGCTACAGAATGCACCATCGGCTTTTCGCAATACACGTGCTTGCCGGCATGCATGGCGTCAACAGAAATTTGCTGATGCCAGTGATCGGGCGTGGCGATAATTACAGCGTCAACATCTTTACGGTTAAGGATCTCTTTATAAACCCTCGTAGTAAAAATATCACTACCCCAACGCTTTTTAGCTTCAGCCAAACGGCCATCATACAGGTCGCACACCGCTACCAGCTTTACGCCGGGCACTTGCAGGGCTACAATGGTATCCTGGGTACCCATACCTCCGGCGCCTATCAGGGCTACGTTTACCTGATCATTAGGGCCAAACGGCTTATACTCTTTTTTTAGATAAAAAAAGGAAGGGGTGTTTTTGTTGGCAGCGATAAGGCTGCTACCGGCGGCAACTGCAGCGGTTGTGGTGGCGAGTTTTTTTAAAAAGCCTCTGCGCGACGCTTCAGAATTTTCTTTCATGGTTTATCAGTGTAGTTTAGTTTTGATGTTGGTTATCAGGGCAGGGGCGGCCCAGAGGTGAAGATAGAATTTTATGTTAAAAGCGCATAGAAAATAGTTTAATTGGTTAATAGCCGGTAGGTTTTAGTTAATTATTGTAAACTATTTTCTGTTTACAATGGCCAATGATAGGGTAACATGAGCTATAAAAATCCGTATCTTTACCACATTCTTATGAGCAAAACTGTAACCCCATACCAGAACCAGGCTACTAAAAAAGAGCAGGTGGCCGATATGTTTAATAACATCTCCAAAACCTATGATTTCCTTAACCATTTTATGTCATTAGGGATCGATATTATCTGGAGAAAAAAGGCGATAAACGAATTGAAGCAGGATAAACCCAAACTGATACTCGATGTAGCTACCGGTACCGGTGATTTTGCTTTTGAGGCACTTAAAATGTTAAAGCCTGAAAAGATAATCGGGGTAGATATTTCTGCGGGGATGCTATCCATTGCTGATCAGAAAATAAAGAAACGGGCCCTGGGCGCTCAATTTGAAGTAAAATTGGGCGATTCTGAAAAACTACCGTTTGAAGATAACCAGTTTGACGCGGTTACCGTAGCTTATGGTGTGCGCAATTTTGAAAACCTGGAAAAAGGCCTCACCGATATACAACGGGTTTTGAAGCCAGGTGGTAAAGCAGTGGTACTGGAGTTTTCAAAACCCAAGGGCTTCCCGGTAAAACAGTTGTATAACTTTTATTTTAACTATGTAACACCTGGTATTGGCAAGCTTTTTTCAAAAGACGCCCGGGCATATACTTACTTACCTGAATCTGTTGCGGCGTTCCCGGATGGAGAAGCATTCAGGACCATTATGAACAAGGCCGGTTTTAGAGATACCAAAGTACGGCCTTTAATGTTCGGTATATGTTCCATTTACACCGGTGTTAAATGATCAAACTCAGGCTCCTTACCATCATCATGTTTATGTGCAGCGCCAATAGGCTGTTCGCACAGGCCTGGGGTGGTGGCGCCGACCAAAACGACCTGAGTTTTGGCTTCTCTTTTTCATACGTGCAAAGTAGTTATGACATTGCAAAAAAGGCTAACTGGACGCAACCATTTATTGACCCGCAGACCAACGCCCCTGCTACACCTTATTTAAAGGGCATCAGCTCAACACCATCTGCGGGGTTTGCTGTGGGCTTTTTAACCCGCTACCGCTTAACCGACCATCTGGAGGGCCGGGTTACACCCTCACTTGTTTTTGCAGACCGTAATGTAAATTATGATTATACTGACGATAGCCGGGTTACTAAATCGGTACAAACAACCGCGGTTGACTTCCCGGTGCAATTAAAGTTAAAATCAGACAGGGTGGGTAATATGCGCGCTTACCTCATAGGCGGCTTAAAATATTCAGGAGCTATAGGCTCAAAGAAAGACCAGGGCGATAACATTGCCCCTACCGAACGCCTACTCAGGAATGTTAAGGGTTACGCATCCTATGAGGCAGGGTTTGGGTTCGATATTTATTTTGAATACTTTAAACTATCGCCCGAAATAAAATTATCCAACTCCTTTACCAATATGCTGGTAAACGATAACACCCCTTACGCCGCTCCGCTAAGCAGGTTAGGTTTACGCACCCTAATGTTTAGTTTATATTTTGAGTAGACAGGCGCTTTTCAAAGCAAACAAATTTTAATCCCGGCCTGAATTGCAGCGTGATCTCTCCTTTATATTTGTAACCCATCTTTGGGAATAATTTTTGGGTAGCATGGTTTTGGCTATTGGTATCTACCCGCAGCAAAGATATGCCGCGCTGCTGCGCCACCTCCTCTGCCTGCTGCATTAATTCCTTGGCTATTCCGCGGCCCTGAAAACGCGGACTAACCGCGAGCCGGTGAGTAACAATAGCTTCTTCATTAACATCCATTCCCGCTTGCGCGTATTCGGGGTATTGCTCGGTAGTAATGGCAGTTACACCGGCAATTTCGTTACCCAACTCTGCTACCCAAAGCTGCCCATCTTTAATATCCTGCTCAAAAACCTGCGGATTAGGATAAACATCATCCCATTGCAGGTTACCGCTCGCGCGCATGAGAGGTACAACCTCTTTAACCAGTTGCATAATATAAGGAATATCTGAGTTTGTAGCTAAGCGCACCATGGGAAGTAAAGTAAAAAGTCAAAATTAAAAAGTCAAAACTTTGTTTATCCGGCAACAAGCCATTGCGGGGAGCGGCCGCGGTGCGGCAAATCATAAATAAACGCCGTCTCGCTACAAGTCGAGGATTGCCACCCTATCGTTCGTAATGACGCATGAGATAATATGATTATCATTTGTACATCTAAAATCTGCACATCTAAAATCAATGATTATGCTTTTTATGGATATCCTTTACCAAGCAAAGCTTTTTGATCTCATCAATACGGATGGGGAAAGGCGCGTATTTCAGCCTACCGCCCACCATTTCTGTTACATTATCAGAGTGGGCAATTACTTCTTCGGGGTTATCGCTTGCCAGCAGGCGTTTGTACATACGGTAGTCGCCCCACTCTATATAATATACTTCGCCGGGCAATATCTTTTTATCGTTGATGATCTTTAGCGCCACCCAGCAACCGTTTTCCAGATACGGATACATAGAATGCCCCCAAACCGGCAGCGCAAAATCGCATTCCTCAATACCTGGAAAATTCATACGCCCTACAGGCAGCGAATCATTGATATCATTATATACCTCTACCCCTGATGCGGTCGCGGTTATTTCATACATAGGTATACCCTCTTCCGAACGCTGCAATACAGGTTTTTCTGAATTTTTCCGTATACCTAATTGCTCTCCAAATTTTTCTTTAAAAATCTTCAGTTTATCGGGATCTATATTCTGCCTGCTCTTAATGATTTCAGTTATAGAACTGGCGGAATTAAAACCGAGCGCCTCTGCAAGTTCGCTATTATTATTAAATGCTCGACCACGCAATTGGTTATAAAGTATGATAAACTCCAGTGTTTCAGGTCTTACCGTTTTTATTTTATTAGGTTTTGATGCGTCTTCCATATCAAATAAAAATATTTAAAGATTTTTCTTGATTTATATAAAGAATATTCTTTATATTTGTTTTGTCAATACGGCTAATATAGCACTTATAATTTTAGTATTCTAATTTCAACATTACAGAAGTTAAAGAAAAAGCTTTAAAGACATTAACTCAATTAATAAAGAAAAGTTTCAATAAACCATATGCACATTGTTTACTCCGCGCTCCGCAAAAAAAAAGTAAAAGACACCAACCTGCTAAGCGATAAAGAATTGCAGCAACGATATGAAGGTTATCAATCGGCGTGTGCCAAATACCGCCAGGAAATTGCCGCCATTCAAAAATATCTGCCGGGTTGGACACCTAAGTTTATCTAACTCAAAAATTAATTGTAATAATCCATTCAACAATAATCAATTAAAACCATGATACGACTTTCACAAAAATTCCGCGACCAACTTTGGTGGCTTATTATTACCGTAGACTACAATTATAGCCGCATTTGCATAGCAGATCATGACCTTACAGACGAAACCCTCACCCTATGGCTTGAAGACAAGCAGGACTTTAAAAATTCGCTTGACGAATGCCTGCGAATGGAAATTCCTATTAAGGCCTTTGCTAAATTAATTAAAACCGAAAATCTTAACAGTTATGAAGGGCAAAGGCTGCACCCTAACAAACAATACGTCTACCGCACCCGCATACAAATTAACGAACCCATTACCTGGTATAAAACAGATGCTTCTTTAACAGAGCAGCAATGGGCACGCGAAGCAATGCTTAGAGCCGTATTAACACAATTGGTAGAAACAGAAGCAGCCGCAGATCGTGGCTGGTAGATTTATGCCGATCGGCATTTATTACATTTGGTGTTTAGGTACTATTTGTTTGTTTTCACCAACTCATCGGCCTGTATCAGCTCTTCAACTTCGCTCAATGCCTCCGCCGGTGCGCTGGCATAATTGAGTTTACGAAAACGCCATATAGCAAAAGCGGGTTCTTGCATACGGTTGATGAGCTTAAAAAACTTGGGGAAATTATGAACTTCTTCCAGTAATACACCGGTTACTATACCGTTGTTATCCAATATTTCACGAATGGTGTATTCTTTATCTTTAGTGATCCATATTTCAAAATCGCGGCGTATTTCTTCGCTCTTCTCCGGATCAATCTTGTCGTTAATACAAATTACTTTATCGCCTGGCCTCATTACAACTCAAAATTAGATAATCAAAATTAAAAACCTGTCAGCTTAAAATAATGTTCTTTGACTTTTCACTTAAACCGGCATGGCTACAAAAAACGTGGTTCCGTTATCAGGTTCGCTTTCTACCCATATACGGCCACCCTGCAATTCGGTAAACTCTTTGCAAAGCAACAAACCTAACCCAACCCCCTTTTCGTTATTAGTACCAAAAGTAGAAGTAGCCATGAGCGAAAATAATTCATTCACCTTAGCTGCAGACATGCCTACACCATTATCACGTACAATGAGCCAGCATTCGTTTCCGTTTTGCTTAGCCTCAAATATTACCTGGCCACCGTGCCTGGTAAATTTTATAGCGTTGCTGAGCAGATTGCGTATAACCAGTTGTAGCATATCTACGTCCGCTATAATGCGTGTGTCCCAATCAAGTGTGGTAGATAAACTGATATCCTTTTTCGAGGCGATAGATTTCTCAAGCTCAATGGTATTAAATAAGGCTTCTTTAAGATTTACATAACCCAGCTTAACATTAACGCCATCCATTTGCGCTTTTGACCACATGAGCAGTTTGCCAAGCATATCAATAGTACGACGGGTAACTTTTAGCAGGTCCTCTTCCACCATATGGCGTTCATGGCTGTCAAGCTCATACTCGGTAACCAGTTCAAGGTAATTCTGTATATTACTTAGGGGAGAACGCAGGTCATGCGCAATAATGGACATGAGCTTATTTTTCTCCGAGTTAATCTTCTCCAACTCCAGGTTCTGGCGCATGATCTGTTCGTTCTTGCGCCCTATGGCATTGGCCCTTTCAGATGCAGAGCGCTTTTCATAATCATAATTGCGCCTGAAATAAGTAACTGTATAATAAATAACCACTACAACAACGATATACGCCGATGAGATATCCCAATAACGGCTTTGCCTGTCGCGGTAGCTATCCGGTATTAAATGCGGATAATAGTACTCCACCAAATGCCCTGTTATAATGATGGAGATATTAAATAAGATCCAAAACAACTGCTGTTTTTTAGGCACTACACATAGTATAAGGAATATGCATAAGCCCATAAGGAGGTCTGTAGGGCCGTAAGTGCCTGAGTTAAGCACAAAGTTTACGGCAAACAGTAAATTACCTAATAAAGTAAATATAATTACTGTTGTATTTATCCGGCCGCGGTAACGCGACTGATAATAAAGTAATGAAAAAACGGTGAGGGTAACAAGGCTAACCAATGATACAAAAGGGAGCCCGATCAGATAATTGAATGGAACATTATAGACAAGGGCAAATATGGCAATGAGGCAAATTGAGTGATAAATTCTAACCTCAAGTGCAAATTCGGAGGTATGGCCGGTAAGCTTTACCCAAAGCTTATTTATATTTCTTAAAAGGCGCAATTTAAGCGTAATTAGGGCTGCAATTGTACAAATAATTATTGAGTAAGAAAGTGCTTAAACGCACATTTTATAACTAACAATTACAATTTAAGAAAAACTTTATGAGCATAAAAAAAGCCGGGTTAACCGGCCAATTTTATTGAAGTATAGTATCATTTAGTTACGGCTAAAGCCACCACGGTTAAAGCCGGGGCCCTTATCTTCTGCTACGTTAACTGTAATGCGTTTGCCATAATAGCTTTGTCCATTCATACATCTGATGGCTTCTTTTGCTTCGTCATCGTTAACCATCTCAACAAAACCAAAGCCACGGCTTTCTTTTGTTTCGCGGTCTTTAATGATCCTGAGCGATTTAACCGGCCCAAAATCTTCAAAAACTGCATTTAGTTCGGCCTCACTTACTTCAGTTGGTAGGCCTCCAATAAACACTTTCATTAATCTCCTTTTCTTTTCTGCAAATATACGAAAAAAGTGGCGTTTTTGCAGCAAACGAGGCGTTATAACTGCCCTGTAAAAGGTTTTTTACACTAACGTGTCAAACCAACACATTTGATTATTTCTTAGGTTTTAGCTTAAGTTCAAACGTTCCGTCAACCCGGTATAATTGAGATGGGCTATCGTTATCAGCAGCAAGGAAGGTAAAGAAACTGCCTTTAGCAAGTGTATCATTACGCATGTAGGAAACCAGTTTCAATGTGCCTACATCGCCGGGTTTAGCATAAGGTACTAATGTATACTGTTTAGAGTGCAAACCATCATTCACAACAATTAGCTGGCCACCGGCTATGGCTTTGGTGATGCTATCAGCCGCAGCGCCTTTTGAACTGATGCCAAAACTTAAATTGTGCGCCTTGTTAATGGCCGTTATACCAAAATACCGGTTATCTTCTACATGCATGTTTACAAATGCTACAGAATCTTTACTGGCATCAAAAGTATAAGTGGTGTCCCGCATTTTAAGGGTAAGCACGCCTGATGAGGCGAGGAAATTATCGTTAGGGTTCAGGGCCAATGCGCTATCTGCCTGTAGAGCGTTTTTCTTGTTTTCAACAGCTTGGTCTTTGGTATCTTTCTGGCAGGCAGAGGCAAAAAGCGCCACGGCTACTATCCACAACAAACACCATTTTGTAAACTGTTTAAAATACATATTTAAATAGATACGGTAAAGCTACAAAAAAACCAATTGCCACTAAATCCTTTAACTGCTGCCGCAAGTTATTTTAACATATTTTAACGTTATAACTATAACGAAAAAACCTTACCGTGTGTTTACGAATATAATAAAATTTTCATCAAAATTTCATTTATGCTTGAAGCTGGTTTTTCAATTAAAATATTTCTCCAACAGCAACAAATATTCCCTTTGAACCCTGGCTGCCCATACCATAATCAATAGCGATATTAGTTTTGGATACTTTGTTAAGCTTTATGCGGAGGCCCGCGCCATAGCCGGGTTGTATTTTTTGCAGGTCTGTACCGGGGCCGGCAGAAAAAGTTTCGGCATTGGTGAACACAACACCCCCCAGCAACCCATTACGGGTTAAACCAAAACGGTACTCACTCTCAAGATAAACCATTTTTGTACCGCGGAAGCGCCCCTGTATATAACCACGGCCGGTGCCGTTGTATTGGTCCCATGTGTTAGCGGGCAGGTCAAGATAGGGAGGCTTGCCGCCCAACGTGAGCCAGTTATAGCTCCACAACGCCAGCACATTATGTGACGTGCCCGGCAACCTGAAATATTTGCGTACATCTACAATAAGCGACTGCCATGGCGAGGTACTACCTAAAAATTTCTTGTTATCGCGGTATTGTATCGAACTGTAAAAGCCGCTGCTTGGGTTAATGCTGTTATCACGGATATCATACAAAACATTTAAAGTAGCACCTGATGATATGGTACTGCTTTGCGGCCCGTATAAAGAATAATCAGACACAGATCCATCGGGGTTGCCTGTTTCCGAAACACCAAAATGGTGATCAAAAATAAAGCCTGCACCGGCATACAAGTTCCCTGCTATGCGGGTAAGGATGGTTTCGTAGAACCTGAAAAGCGTATAATCCATCGGGTTTTCATTTGCCGCCCTGGAGTTGCTTCCTAAACCAAAGGTACTTTGCGGGTATTTGTAGTATTTGATATCGCCAATAAAGTTAAACTTATCGCCGCTTACCCAAATATTGGATTGAAGGGGGATAATGATCTGTTTGTTTTGGGTATAAGCGGAGTTGGAAGTAATGGTAGATATACGTTTGTTTCCCTCAAGCCTGAAAGCCACGTTACCGGCAAGCGTTACCGCAAATTTGGTTTGCAATGTATAACCCACAGCTGGTAGCAGTGAAAAAACCGGTTTGGTGCCAATTACAGTAGTAGCTTTGTTGTTAACACTTCCCTTTTTATTAAATATTCGCTTAATTACATCATACAGGTCTTTTTGTGCCGATGTATCCTGGCGTGAAACTTCCAGCGTATCGTTTCTGCGGGACTGCGTAAGTACGATAGTACTTTTGTCTTGAGCAAACAGCAAAACCGGTAATAGCAAGGTTAATACTGTTGTGATAATTTTTTTCATTGAGGCAATATTCCGGAGCAGGTGTTTGCGGCTCAAAGGTACTCTTAATGTTAGTATTATCGTTTTCGCTGTATCATTACAACATCATAAAATTTATTCTAAAAAAATTAGCAATTACAGTAAATTTTGCTTATCTTTGTATATAAATTATGCCATTCGGCATATTAAACACATCTCCTTTACATATGCCTACCATTACTAATAAACCTTATGGTGTACGCATTGCCCGTTATTTTAATTTCATAAAAGGCGAGTTTCATACCGAGCAGTTACCTGATAAAAAAGACAAAACCAGTTTTACAGAACAAAAGGTTTGGGATCGTGAGCCCGAGCCACCTACCCTTGCCGGCCTTGCACTATACCTGGGCTTTAATAGTCTTGACGAATTTGAAGCCTACGAGCGCAATGGAAAACATAAAAAACAATTACGGATGGGCAGATTGATGATAGAAGCCGAATACGAGAAGCGCCTTCATTACCAATCGGCCACCGGGGCGATATTCGCACTCAAAAATTTAGGCTGGAAAGAAAGCAATGAACCGAATGCGCTTAAAGAGGTGCCTAAAACCATCCACATAAAAATAACTACCAGCGGCCCTAAAGTAGCCAACAGCGAGAAAGAGGTAGAATTATAATACTATCAATTAAACATGCATGAAAAAACATCTATCCTTTTTAAATATAATTATGAATGCGATGCTCAGATAATTATTAATCAAGGGGGTACCAGTAGCGGCAAAACCTACGCGATATTACAGGTTTTGTTCTGCCTGGCTATTGAGATGCCTAAACAGATCATAACGGTTGTTGGGCAAGATATCCCTAATCTTAAAGCAGGTGCTCTGCGCGATGCGCTTAGCATACAAGCGGCATCGGATACGTTGAAACTACTTATTAAAAATTACAACAAGACCGACCGGATCATTGAGTTTAACAACGAAAGTATTATTGAATTTAAGAGTTATGCCAATGGGCAGGACGCTAAGTCAGGCAAGCGCGATTTTTTGTTTATTAACGAAGCTAACGGCATTTCCTGGGAGGTATACAGCGAACTGGCGCTGCGCACCCGCAAACGCATTTTTATCGATTACAACCCCAATACAGGCTTTTGGGTACATGAGCGGCTGATAGGCAAACCTGGTGTACAGCTTTTTATATCCGACCACCGGCACAACCCATTTACCGATGACGCCACACGCAGTAAAATTGAGCGTTTAAAGATGGAAGATACGGAACTTTGGAAAGTTTATGCCAGGGGCCTAACCGGTAAAGTAAGCGGCCTGGTATTTACCAACTGGCACGTATGTGAACATATCCCTCCCGATGCTAAACTTATTGCTGCCGGGCTTGATTTTGGCTTCAGCAATGACGAAACGGGCTTCCTGCTGGTATATAAACAGAACGGTGAACTTTGGGTTAATGAGTTGATCTATGAAACAGGGCTTACCAATACCGATCTGTCCGATAAATTAAAAAGCATGGGGATGAGCACTTCTACTGAGATCATCGCCGATAGCGCCGAGCCTAAGTCTATAGAAGAGCTCAGAAGGCTCGGATGGTATATTAACCCGGCTAAAAAAGGGCCTGATAGTATCAAAAATGCTATAGATATTTTAAAACGCTATACTATTAATGTTACCCGCAGCAGCGTAAACCTGCGTAAAGAACTCAGTAAATACACCTGGAAAACTGACAAAAGCGGCCAGTCGCTTAACCAGCCTATTGATGCCTACAACCACCTTATTGATCCGCTGCGCTACGTGGCACTGAATAAACTGATGATAAAAAACCAGAAAGCTCCTCGTAGCAGGCTGCCGCAGCAACACCACCCCGCACAAAACACCGTTGCAGGCCAAATGCAGGGTATGCTGTAATATTTGATTAAACAATGATAATTTATGATAGAAAAAAATCTGGCAACCGGCAACAGTAGGCTTCGTGTGTGCATCCCATCGCATTTACACGAACTCAGCCTTGGGCAAATGATCGCCTTGCAAAATGAGAAAGAATTGAGCGACATACAAGCCATTAGCATATTATCCGGTGTGCCGGCCAATGAGCTGATGCAAATCACTAACGGTAACGAACTACTGCAGTTTACAGATGCCATCCTATCGTTATCGCACCAGATAAAGAACCTTTATAACAGCGACGCTATTCCGAAAGATATTACCCTTGTTGTAAACAACAAGTCCGTTAAAATAAGCGTTAGCGGAAACCTGGCTATAGAACCGGCCGGTGCCTTTATGGCGTCCAGAGATATCATTGCTGATGAAATTGCCGCACATATTAAAGAGTATGGTGAAGAAGACTGGCAGCAATATTTTAACCCATCATTACAAGCTTGCGGTAAAATTTTAGCGCAATACTTTTATTGCAAGGCAACCGCTAAACCCTATGACGAATATGAAGCCGCCGATTTTTTTGAAACCATTAAAGAACTGAGGGTAACGGAGGCACTGCCCATAGCCAAACATTTTTTTACTGTTTATCCCAACTTGTGGACACAGAGAACCGGCTACTGGCGTCGTCTGTTACGGCTATTGAAAAACGCGCTGGTGTACAGGCGTTCGAAAAGTTCGGCTATGTTAACACGGTAAACGCCCTTGCCTCGGGCGATGTAACCAAATGGCCGCTCATTATGGCTATGCCTTACGAACGCCTCCTCACCAAATTACTGCTCAACAAAACCGAAGCGGAGTACCAAAAGCGATATACAGAACTTCTTTCTTAGTAAGATCTGCGCTTCGGAATAAATAACACATTATTATCCCTGTTTAATACGAAAAATACTGCTCCCCCTTCAGGGGGTTGGGGGGCTTCCAGACCATATGCGAAACCACATAGAAGCTATTGTACAAAGCCTTAGCACTCCAACAACCTTTATTTATGGCACCGAAAAAGAGTTAAACACCCTCGCTGATGATGTAGCTTTTCCGGCGGCATTTATGTACCCTATGCAGCCCTTTATTTTATCGCCACATGTAAATGGCTCGGTAAACAACGTTTTTACACTCTACATAGAGTTTTTATATCAAACACCATTTGGCCAGTTTACGGCTCAAAATGAAGTTCTGGTAGAGCAGGCACTGCAAATGGCCAACGAGTTTATAGCAAAAGCCTCAACCTATCGCGATGGCGATGGCCGCACCTTCAGGATAAAAGCCGGAGAAAAAGCTAAATGTGTGCCCGTATACAACAAGTTTGATGTGAATACAACAGGTGTAGGCCTTACCATTACGCTAAGCACCATGTACTTTAACGTTTATTAACCTTCCATAACCTTACCCATGAGTTTAACAGCCAATATTGAAATTGTATACCAGCCCGCAACCATTACGGATATTAATGGAAGTTTTATCAATAACGCGCAGGTTTACATAGCCATATACGATGCCATTACCGCGCAACCCGCAAACGGCAATAACTGCCTGGTTATTTACACGGTTACTGATGAGAGTAACAATACATCCACCAACACCATCAATATCCCCGGGATGCGATCACTCATCTACACAGGTGAGGTAGGCAGGACGGTATTTAACAGCAAAAAAAACATACTATCCTCATCAAATAAAACTTTTAAGGTATTAAGTGTAGGGCCGGGCGATGATAGTGTTTCGTTGCCACCAGTACCCGGCAACCTCACGCTGCAAATTAACGTAGATAGTCCCGAAAGCGCCCCTAATGCCAAAGACGGACAAATCACCATCACCGCAACTTCCAACTACCTGCCTATCGCTTATAAGCTTGATGATTTGATTACCGCGGCCGCCCCTACTTTCAGCGGTTTAAGCGGCGGCAACCATACCGTTACGGTTATTGACGCGGCCGACTACAGCCTAAGCCAAACCATATATATCCCTACCGTCACCAGTAGATTAGTATCAGATCCATCTGTAACACTGCCCGGCAATAATATCTCACGCTGGAACGCGGCGTTCAATCCCGTTGTTTTCACTTATCAGCGTAAAGATTTTTCGGTAACCGACATGGCGCTGAACACTGCCGACGGCAAAACCAGGGTAAGTGTGAATACCGATGTATCATCAGTGCTGAAAGATGACTACGTATACCTGCAAACCGATACGGTCACAGGCAGTTTTAAAGTTCTATCAGTATATGACAATTTTACACTGGTTATTGATG
Organism: Mucilaginibacter sp. MD40; assembly: GCF_002288635.1. Taxonomy (GTDB): domain Bacteria; phylum Bacteroidota; class Bacteroidia; order Sphingobacteriales; family Sphingobacteriaceae; genus Mucilaginibacter. Next base: position 3,669,865 of record NZ_NRSW01000001.1, read on the forward strand.
AACCTTTCAGCCAAACGGGCCAGGGCTTTATCAATATCAATCGCCTGCGCCCTTATTATAAAATGCTTACACGTATCAGCTTTTTTGATAAGGTCACAGGAAAATTCAGCGCTATAACAGCCACTCACCGGCCTAATAATACCGGGCTAACCCGTGCCGATATTTCTAACTTTTTGCAAAGCCTGTTGCGTGCTGCAGATGATTATGATTATAGCGCGCAAAGCTACCGCGATGACAACCTGAGCGCCAGTTACCAGATAGCCTATGCCCAGCATTGGGATGACGGAACCGACCAAGGTTACACTGCCGATTTTGTCACCATTGATAAACCTTATTACGTAGTATATGCCGCCAAACAACTGGGCGAAGCCTACGGTGGCAATATGGCGGCTTATGTACCATTCGCCACCACACCCTCGGGAGCGGCTAAAGCCGCATGGATAACCGACTTCGCTGAGCCTGCATACAGCGTAGGCTATCCGTTTGATATGAGCTTTATACACAGTGAGGACCTGGTAGGCAGGCAACTATACGCGGAGTTTACTCCATTGGATATTAACCGCAACCCGTTGCCGGGCAGCAGCGCCAGCTATCTGTTAAATGATGATGGTTCGTGGCTGCTCAATAGCGATGGCAGCAAAATGGTAATAGCACGGCAAAGCATCAGCAAAGCAGATGTGCCCGCGCAGCTTGGTCTTAACCGCTTGCTAATAAACAGCCCTTTGCCGAATGGTGCTTACTATATGGATGTAGTACTTAAATATGACGACGAGGGCGTAACGCATACCGTAACCCAAACACAAACCATACGTATAGATGACGCTGTTGACGACCAATCGGTTTACCTGCGCTGGATAGGCCTTAGCGGCAGTTGGAACTATTACCGCTTTGTATACAACCAGGAAGTAAGTTTAGATGTGCAGAATGCCGTGATCATCAAAAAATATGTAACCGATTGGCAGAACCAGCATGGCATTGATGAGGTGATCAGCAAAGCTGCCGGGCAAAAAATGAAAGTTGTGGCAGAAGATCTTTCCGTCGCCGATATCAAAGGCCTGCAATCGATTAAATATTCACCCAAAGTACAGATGCTGACAGGCCGCAACCCGGTGAAATGGCAAACGGTGGTAGTAAACACCGCTACTTATAGCGAATACGATACCCGCAACCAACAAGCACCATTCAGCATTACCTTTAGTTTACCGGCTATTAACGTACAGGCACAGTAAGTATTAGTCCATGGACGATAGCACATAGTCCATAGTAATATAAAACCATTCATTTAGTAATTCCAAAGCTATGGGCTATCGACCATGGACTATGGACTTCCAATCCCTATGAATCAACTCCAATTATACATAAACGACCAACTGGTTGATCTGGCCGATGACAGCCCGGTTGCCCTTACCTTTCAGATCAATAACCTGGCCGAAGTAAAGAACCAGCAGGGCAACACCAGCAACCAGTTTAAATTACCCCTCACTCAGCATAACCGGCAAGTATTGGGCTTCCCGGATGATATTACCCTTGTTGGCATACAGCCGTATGATTATTACCCGGCCAAAATAATTCAGGACGGGCTGGAGATTGTGCCTTATGGTATGGCACTTTTAAACAGTGTTGATAATGATACGGCCGCTATAACCGTATTAAGCGGAAACGTAGATTTTTTTGACGCGCTCGATGTAAAGATCTATGACCTGGGTGATAGCACTACTACAGCCGGGAAACAAAAGATCTTTGAAAAATATAACCACACCTGGAACCTGGAAAACATAGTGTACTCACAAACCCATACCGAAGGGTGGATATGGCCTGTGGTTGATTACGGAAAGATGGTAATGGATGCCAATAACCCTACCATTGATGTACGCTACCTACGACCGGGCTTTTTCCTGAAAACAGCTATAGAATTATTTGTGAAGCAGGCCGGTTACAAAATAAGCCCTTCATCATTCTTACTTAAGCAGCCTATGTACGAAAAGCTGATTGTACAGTTCGCGGCTGATACCTTTCAGCATGGTACTGATTATCAAAAATCACGGGATGCTTCGGGACTACTGGCAACACTGGGCGCTGATATCAGAAAAGACCACCCCAATGTTAATACACCTAACCAGGGGCTCATCAACTTCAGAAATATCGACAACAATGTAGATAATAATTACAACGCTGCCACCGGCATCTACACGGCATCGAGCATTTCTAAGGTAAACATTAAGCTTACCATACCCGGCTTTTACCTGTTCGGTAACATGAAAAAGTTGAATGATTACAGTTCATGTGTGGATATCAAGATTCAATCGATTGATCCGCAGCATGGGGTTTTAGACCTGGCCACTTACCGTTACGGGCTCGATGGTGGTATCCGTATATCAAACTTTACCAGCTTTGGTTACAAAACTTTTAAAGATGAAGTACAGTTAACGGCCGACGCCTTTTTAGAGCAAGGTGATCAGCTAAGGGTGATCTATTCTTTTGAAGGTTATAGCGGCAGTTTTTTTACCATGCCTGCATCAACCCAATTAAATATTGTTGCCGAAAACCAGGAAGTGCTTTACGGGCAGCAGGTACAGTGTGAGCGTATATTCCCGGATATTACTCAAAAAGACCTGCTTAAAGACACCTTGCAGCGCTTCGGCATTATTTGCCAGGCAGATAACACCAACCGTACCATTACTTTCTCGTCTTTCAGGGATATTGTAAATAATATACCCAAAGCTTTAAACTGGACGGATAAATGCCTGGACCAGGGAAAATCCATCAGCTTTCAGTTGGGCAACTATGCGCAGGTAAATAATCTGTTGTACAAGGAAGATGACGGTATTTTCCCGCCTAAATTTGGCAACTCGGCCATACGCATAGCCGATAAAACGCTTACGCAATCTGCCGATCTGTTTGAAAGTCAGTTTGCGCCTACGCTTAACCGCCCTTACTTTAACGGCTATATAGCGCAGATCTTAAAAATTGACCCTAAGGATGATGCCGAACAGCCGGCATTTAGCATAAGTACACAACCGCGGCTTTTAATAAATGAGCAGTATGATTTGCAAAATTCGCCAACTGCCAAGAGGATCACTTTTACTGATGGGCACAACAGAATGGTAGTGAATGACACCCTGTCTGTACCCTATTTTTATAAACCAAATGCCGAACACAGCCTGTTGTGGGAAGATCTGCGGCTTAAGTACTACCCCGAACTGGAGAAAGTATTGCGGCAAACAAAAAAGGTGGAGCGCTATTTCATGTTATCACCCAAGGATATATTGGAGCTTGATTTACTTTTACCGATTTATTTAGAACAGGATGGTGCATACTACTACATTAACAAAATTGATAACTGGCGCAAGGGCCAGCCAGTAAAAGTTGAACTGGTTAAATTGGGTTGATTATGATTTGCTTATTTGATGGCAAGCTTATATATTTACCAATATTTTTAGCAAAACCTTATTATGACAGAATTAAATCGCCAACCAAATATTAAAAATCTAAGAGAAAAAAATTGCTTATTTGGCTCACTGTATTAGTACTTACAAGTTTAGTTGTGTTTTTCAACTATGGCCGGATAATGGTGTTGTATATCTACACGTTTGGCTCAAAAAACTTTGAAGCAGGTCAAAAGGTTTATTTAAGCAAGGATATTCTGGACGCCAAAATTGATGTAATAGCCGAACTTAGACTTATAAGACCTGTAACGGAAAAGGAAGCAAAAGATTCATTCTTTTTTAGTAATGCAACACGTGATGAGACCTTAGCTATTGCTCAAAAAAAGGGCCTCAAACCCGTTTTGCAATATTTTAACTACGGTATAAATGTATCTAAACTTAAAGGCGCAGGCTCTGCGGCTGTAGGGACATTTATAGATAAAAAGATCATGACGTTTAAAACTCCCAACGGCGAATTAGGCAAAACTGTTTTTTATATTATCAAGCCATATCCAAATATTATTGATAATAATATAAGTAACATTGAAGTGCCTAAGGGATATAAATTAGCAGATGATTTGATGTATGTGTTTTGTTCAAACGCGACTGATTCGGAAACCTTAAATTCTACCAAATAATTTGTGCTACGATGAGAAAAACGTTATTCTTTATAATCACAAGTTTTGCATGCCTAAACGCTTATTGTCAAAAAAAGTATTCAGATATTAAGTTTGTTGGCAAAACGTTTACTATAGATACCTCCAGTTTGGATAAAACATCTATCGTTTCTTTAATTTATGATTTTCCCGAAGCTAATGCTAAGAATAAATTACCGCGTTTGGTAAATCAAGCGATCGATAGCTACCACACTGATTATGAAAGCCTGATTGGCGAAAAATTTAAATGTACCGAGGCGAAACCTTTTGATTCTAATCAAAAATTTTATCTCAAGCTTTATAGTAAAAAGTTGGGAATATTTTATGCTGTATCAGCAAATGGGTATTACTACAAACCAAGAGTTGGAGACCTCACCTGCGTTGAAGATGAGAGATCTATGGACACGAAAGGCTTTAAGAGACTTGATTCTTTAAGTTTGCTTTATCTAAATAAAACCTTTTGGATTAAAAGTAAAGAGCAAAATACATATAATGCCCAAAATGACATTTACGATAATGCAGGTACTTCAAGCCTGAGATTTAAACCAGTTACAGTACTAAAGTTTACATTATCAGATAACAAATTTAACCCTTATCGCGTATTTGCTAAAACCTCCGGCGGCCAAATGATCTATTTTGACTTTGAATTAGAGAAAGGTGAAAGATATGGCGAGATGGCGATGCACAACGTTAATGGTCGTAATATTTTCGAGCCACGTAACAGGTTAAGCGATGGTTTCTTTATGAAAAATCCTGCGCTAACACCTTCATTGATCAAAGCAATCAAAAAAGGCGATATTTACATAGGTATGTCGGCAAAAACTGTTGAACTTATTAAAGGAAAGCCTGATGATATCAATCGTACAACCAATGCCTACGGCGTGCGCGAACAGTGGGTTTACCGCAGCCAAGGCGAATACTATTACTTTGATAATGGTAAATTAACATCCGTACAGAATTAAAAAATTAAGACCTCGATAACATTGAGGTTGGATGCAGCTATGCCAATTGGCAATTATTTTCTGCCTGATTTTTAAATGCAGCTTCGAATTTTACCTGTTTAAATTTTCTCATATTCAAATTAATTTGATGTTATGACAACCGGCTATAACAACAAAATTTCTATTATGCCAATACAACCGGCGAAGCGGAAAAGATATTACATTTCTAACAAAGCTTAATTGTGAAAAATGCTAACATTACTGGCCGATCTAAATATACAATGAAACGCTATTCCAAAAAAACAGGGCCAGATTGAGTTAACCATTTCTTAAGTAATGGCTTGAATTTAATGTTCAATATCATACATTCCCTTAACAGAGAATGCAAAATGGAATTATAAACATAATTTGAAATCAATTTTAAAGCGATACTTTTTAAACTCAAAATATTCAACCGTAATAATATAGTGTAGGGCCGCCCATTCCTTCAGTGATGATTAAAATATCCTCTCGTTGAATATTGTTGCTATTAACAAATTCAACTAAAGCATCCCTGAACCTGAAACCCTTTACTTTTAAAATTTTCATTTCCTTTTTTAATTATACAATTTAGTATGCCAAATAACGAAAATCGATGTATCCGTAACCGGGCAGGATCAATTAGATAAGTATATAACATCTTTTAACAACTTACGAAATTCAATTGATGGTTTGTCTCAATCCTTTAATTCACTAAACTGATCAATGTTTTAAACTTTGGCTACAAAAACAATAAGAATTCTTCATGCATTAAAACTTAAAGCTATTATGATTTATCAAAACCTTCAATTATATTTACCAATAATATTAGCAACAAAAAAATGAAAAAACTCTTATCACTTGCATTTATACTATTAGCCAAAACAACTTTTTGCCAAACGGAACAGCCAAGATATCGCTCGCCAAAAGAAACCGTTGGCGAGACTTATTTTGTGCTTGCCACTAAGAACAGATTTACATATGGCCTTCTCAAAAACGACAAAGACGAATACGTCAAGGGTGATGAACATAAAAATCTAAAATTAAAACTCATAAAAATTGATAAAAAAGGTGATGATGTAATAGGCCATTTTATAGATACAGTAGGTAACACCTATAGTGAGGTGGTAACAAATGAACAATTTATATTAATGATATCTGAAAAAGATATTGAGGATGCAAAGAAAATATATTTAGGAAAAACTGTTTGGACGAACCCGAGTCTATTACCGGTTACAGTACGTGATACGTTTGTTTCAGCAACTAAAGTTGAAAGATTTAAAAAATATACGGTTAAAGAAGTTTCCATGTTCCCAAATTACTTTGAGCCCATTAAACTAACATTGCAGCCCGAGAGCGGGCCTGCATTGATCATTGCAGGAACATTAACAGGGACCAACGTTGGTGACAAAGAAAAGGTATGGTTACTATCTGATCTCCTTTTTCTTCAAGACCCTAAAACGCTTTACCATTTTACCCAGCAAACCTGGGATAACATTAAGATTGATTACGTTGCACCCGGTATGGATAAAGATGCGGTAAGGCTTATCTTAGGCAAGCCACAATCGATAAACAATTCAGCAAGCACTGGCAAATTCGCTCTTGACCAATGGGTTTACCCTTATGAGTATGTTTATTTTGAAGGCGGGAAATTCAAATCAAGACAATCTAAATAGCCTAAAGGCTATTTATTATTTAACAATTATGCCAATTGGCAATCAATACATATTTTATGGCAGATGATATTAGTAAAGGTGTTTTAACTGATTTTCAGAATAACACAGAACAATTAAAAAGCTCATTAGCGCAACTCACCCAGCAGCTTGACGAACTGCAGAAGAAACAGGCAGAAATGGGCCAGGGCGTGGCAAAATATAGTGATGAATTCAAAAAAGGATCAATAAGTATCAAAGAGACGCAAAAAGCAATCAAAGATCTTAATGGCCAGGTAGTTGAAAATAGCAAAACGTTACAAAGCGCCAAGGGCTCATTGCAGCAAAACAAAGACCTGTTAGCCGACCTGGAAGAACGTTACACAACCCTGTCTCGCTCCGAGGGTGATAATGCTAAGCAAGTAAAGGAGCTTAACGTACAAATAGAGCATCTATCGGCTACTATTGATAAGCAGGAAAAGAAGCTGGAAAAAAGCCGAGAGGTATTTGATTATCATACAGAATCAATAGAGGCACTTAAAGGCGCATTTGAGAAAATAAAAAATTCGGACGAATCATTCGGGAAAACGCTGGATGAAGTTACCGAAGGCTTCAATGCCATGAAAACCGGCATCGGTGCCGTTAAAACAGGCCTGCAAAGCGTTGATGGTGCTATAAAAACTACAGGCTTTGGCCTATTAATTCTGGTGCTAAAATCGCTTGTTGAATACTTTACCAACACTACTGAAGGTTCAAAAAAGCTACACGGGGCAATGGCTGTGGTTGGCAAGGTTGTAGAAACAATTAATGCGGCATTTGGCAAATTAGGTGGCATTATAGTTGATGCGGTTAGCCACCCGATAGATAGTCTAAAAAAGATAGGTGAATTTTTAAAGGAGAATCTTATAAACAGGTTTAATTCTTTAGGCGTAATTTTAGATGGTATTATCCACCTTGACTTTAAGAAAATAGGCGATGGGCTTATACAAAGCGTAAGCGGTGTTACTAATGCCACCGATAAAATAAAAACAGCCTATAATAAAACCAAGGCCGATATTGTTGCCGCAGGAAAAGTAATTGCTGACACTTATAATAGAGGCGCAGCAGAAGCCGGGAAAGCAAAAAAAACAGAGGAGCAATTGGCTAAGGAGAAAGAAGAACTTTTAGCAAAACAACAACATCAACGCGAGGAACGCCAACGAAAACAAGCAGAAGCTACCGAACGCGCTAAGCAAAAACATGCCGCCGACCTAAAAGACGCGAAGGCCACCAACGATACTTTTAACGATCTTGAAACTCAGTCCAATGCCCGCAAGGCGGAAAAAGTACTTAACCAGTATGATAGCGATGTAAAAGCCATTAAAGACTATTACGCCCAAAAATTGGAAGCCTACGAAAAATTTATTGGGGAATACGAGGGCAAGGCTGCCAAAGACCCCGAGTATAAAAAGCTGAATAAACAGAATTATGAAACGGCGCAAAAAGGCGTAGCAACCTTTAAAGCTGATGAGAAAAAGGAACTCATTGAGCTATCTGATAACTTCCAACAAAATGAACTGGATAAGCTTACGGCCTATGAAAACAAACTGCGCGAGATAGCTGCAAATGCTAAGAAAACAGCCCGTGAACTCGCTATTGCGCAGGTTAATGACAAATACAAAGCAGATGAAGATGCGATAAAAAAGGCTTTACAAGAAAGTATTACGCGAGAAAATCAGTTGAGGTATACAAACCCGGATGATCCTGAATCGCAAAAGAAAATTGCTAAAGAGATTAATATTCAAAATGCGGCAACAAGCGCAGCGTCTGTTTTAAATGATCAAAAAAGTGCCGACAAAAAAGCTGTAGATAACAATTTTGACGCACAAAACCTCCAGGAGAATATCAGCAACAATGAACAGGGTGGCCATTTTATAAAGGCTTTAAAGGAACAGCAACAGTTGCTTGATCTTAAATACTCAGCAGAAGTAGCTGCAGCGAAAAAACGCGGTGATGCTACTACAAAAATTGACGAAGACTACGCCAAAAAGAAGGCTGAGCTTGAAGATAAATTGACCACCTCAAAAATACATGCCGGCGATAAGTACATTGATGCCGTTCTAAAAACAGCAAAAAAGATTCGGCTATTTACAAGGCCGCTTTTATGGCCAAAAAAGCTACATCTATTGCTGATACCATCATCAGCACCAAGCGCGCTATTATGGATTCATTAAAGGCCTACAGCGGTATCCCATTTATAGGGCAGGCATTAGGGATAGCGCAAGCGGCCTTTATGGCTGCGCAGGGCGCAATGTCTATTGCGGACATTGCCAAACAAAAACCTGGGTTTGCTGCAGGTGGTCGCTTCATATCTGATGGCCGCGGAGCTTTGCTATCAGGCTACAGCCGTACCGACGATACCAACGCCTACCTGCGCAGCGGCGAAGCCGTAGTGGTATCTGAAGCTATGCGTAACCCCTGGGCACGCAACCTGGTAAGTGCTATTAATGTGGCCCACGGCGGCCGCGACTTCTCTGTTCCAAATACTACTCGGGGATACGCCATTGGCGGTATATTTACTGATGGAGGTAATGCCAATCGCTACTACAACCAGCCGGTTAATGATACCAAAGAACTGGCTAATACGCTCGCCTACCAAATGATCAATAACTTCCCTCCTATTTACGTTGACGTTAAAGACGTGAATAACCAGCAAGGCATCCTGGCACAAACAGTTAACCGGGTAAATCTATAATAGTAAGTATTTAGAGATTTATCCTAATAAAATGTTTGCTTCAGTTTAGATACTTGATACCAACTACTCGATACTAACTCCATGAACATCCAACAAGCTAACCTCCTCTATAATGAGGGAACACTTACCGCACTTTACAAAGCCGGCTTTATAACGGCTAAAGTTTTTACCTATCGAGAGATCTATCTGTGGGTAAAGGCGCAAATGCAAACGCGTAACATCAGCAAGAACCAGGCTGTGCTTGAAGCCGAAGTAAAATTTGAGAAAGACGAGCGCACCATCTGGAGAGCGCTGAATAGTTTTTCGGAATAATTTATCTTACTGACAAACCTCTGTCACCATACTCACCAATATAAGTCCCGATATTTGTATTGTTCCAAACGGTCGGAACCAGAATTTTCAGAATTATAAAATTCACAGAATTGTCGATCAACTTTATTCTGAAAATTCTTAAATCCTGAGAATTCTGATCGTACTGACAAACTTCTGTCACCAAAACAAAACTTAATTATCCCGACCTTTGAATTATGCCAACCGGCATTTAAAACAACTACAGTTTGAACCATGATTCTAATGATTCAAATGATTACCGAGAGAAGTTAGGAAAGTAAAAAATCCTCTATCAAGGTTCAAAATCCACTCGGCGAGATCACCCTCACCAATCAGTGAAATCCTCACAAAATCAGTGTAACCACACAAAAAAATGAAGATATACCTATACGATACCGAAACGGATTGTATCGGCTCAGGAAGCCTTTCATCCGCCTATGTAAAAACACAATTAGACGCAGCTGCCGGCGCCGATGTTGAGGTGCACATCAGTTCGGTTGGCGGTTCGGCCTTTGATGCCATCGCCATTTATGATCTGTTAAAAAAGTACACCGGCAACGTTACCACCTATATAGATGCCCTTGCGGCGTCGGCAGCGTCAGTAGTAGCCATGGCAGGCAGCCGCATTGTAATGAGCAAGTACGCGTTACTGATGATACACAAGCCCATGGTAGGCAGTGGCGGCAATGCCGATGAATTGCTGAAAGATGTACAGATGCTAAACGTGGTACAATCGCGCTGGCGCAGATCTATATGGACAGATCCGGGCTGGACGAGGCAACCATTAACAGCCTCATTAACTCCGTAACCTGGATGACCGCCGACCAGGCCCTGCACATGGGCTTTGTAGACTGCATTGAAGATTATAGCCAAACCATCATCAACAGTGCACTCATCAAAAAATATACTGACCAGGCGCCGGCAGTATACCAGCGTTGCATCAACAAAATCTTAATAAAAAACAGCAATATGAACATGGACAACAGAGACCTTATTGAACGCACCACCTCCGTTCTGGATAAGATCATGAACTTTTTTAAGCGGGTGGTAAACAAACAAACCATTACAGACAAAGGCACCCTGCATCATACAGATGAAATGGCTGAAGGCACGCATGTTTACCAGGATGAAGAAATGAGTGAACCTGCCATTACAGACACCTACACCACTGCCGATGGAAAGCAGGTTTGTGTTAAAGACGGCAAGATACAAAAGGTAGTTAATGCTGAAGACGACGGGCAAGAAGAAGACGAGGATACGCCTGTATCTAAGCTTAAACCAGCTAAGAAATTATCAACTGTAGAAAACCGCCTGCAAGAGGTAAAAGCCCGCCTGCATGCACAAAACGCTTTGTTAAATGAGGCAAAAGCGGCCTTAGCAGAAGCGCAGGCCCGCCTAAGCAAAAATAGCGAAGAAATAAAAAACGAAATTAAAAGTGATTTTACTCCCGAAGGATCACGCAGGAGCAGCAAAGCTAAAACCGAAACACAACCCTTCTTCGCCCCGCAAAGTCCGCTGGCACAAAACGCGGTTAAACGAGTTTTAAAGGGCGTAAAAGAAATAATTGACAATGATAAACCGCTGATTGTTTTAGAAGCAGATATGCCTACTAATAACACGCCTTCTGAGCTTGCATTAATACTTCAAGATTACATGAAGAATTTAGGTTACAATGCCTACAATTTCGATTTGCTTGAAGGTGAGCTAAAAATTGATACTTTAGGAAGTTTTCCCGTTGGTCACGCAAACATCCTATTTCAGCCTATTTAAATATAAAACGCGTCGCGCCAGAAAAGATGCCTTACCGGGCCGATGTAATGTCTGGCAATCCATTCGTCTTTAACCGAATATCTAAGATCGAACTGTCCGGTTGTACTTAATACATATTTATCGGCAAATAAAGCCGATTTCCCTTTCTGCTTTTGCAGATGAGCAAAAAGGGTTTGTTCGCTTAAATGCTCCGATTTTTCGATTAAATAGGGCAATAGTTTGTTGATTGTATCCACATCGCCGGCATCGATTTCTTTTATGAGCATTAAACCTGCACAATAATAAGGCGGTTCAAGTAAACCCTCCAACCCGGCTTTTGCTATAAAATCAAAATCATACCCGGGCTGATAATCGTATGACATGTGCATACTTAAATCGTCCTTTAATAAATTGCTGATATCGTCTATGGGATCTTTTAGCCACAGCACATCCGTGTCTGTGTAAATTAGGGGAGATCGATTATCTGCTATTTGTAGAATGGCGGCCAGCTTTAAACCCATGGGGTTTTTTGAAGCAAACTCACTTACACGCACATTATTTTTATCAAGGTGATATTTCACACATTCTTCAGCCTTCAGCACACTAATTTTTGATGACGGATATAAAGCCAAAATATTCTTGATCTGCGACTCCGGGAAACCAAAATCAACAAACGTATACAAATGCGGCAATTGGCTAAACTTTTTTTGTATGGAAATAATAACCTGCTTCAGGAATGGATAATGGTCTTTCCCGCAAAGAACAACGTAATTGAATTCAGCTGCAGGCTTATCTTGCGGCTGATAGTGGGAAAAATAAGTTAACCACTTTTTATAAACCAAAACAGGAAAGCGAAAAGCCAGGCTATTTTTTATCCTTCTGAGCATTTACAAGTATATCCAATTTGCTCATCATCTGCTCTTTTTAAAGCCATAATATTAAAAAACCGACTCATCATGACGTCCATAGAACACCGCCAGCTAAAAGGCATCACTATCAAAAATATCATTGTTACCATTATAAGCACAGCGAGTATTGTAGCCACTATCATGGGATCATATTTTCAATTAAAAACAGATCTACAGGGAATGCGCGCTTTGCAGGACTCACAAAACCGGGTTACGGACGTTCGTCTTAAAATCCTCGAAAGCCAGGTAGCTATGCTGCAACACCGCGTAGATGAGCTTAATAATGCCGCTAAATAAGTCTTTAAAAATACAAGGAATCCAACACTAACATCCTCTTATGGACAAAAAACTAACCGACCGGCAGCTTTACGATCTGGCATCGGCTTACGATTACGACTACAGGGCTCTTAAGGCGATTATTGAGGTAGAAAGCGGCCATCATGGGTTTTCGCCAATCACAGGTAAGCTTATCATTCAATTTGAACCTTCCTGGTTTAAACGCTTCAAAAAAGACTGGCAGGCAGACACTAAAAATACTACATGGCAGGCCAACAAGGTTGCAGACCAAACGCTTGAATGGGAGGCTTTTAACAGCGCGTTCGCATCAAGCCCAAACGCCGCCATGAAAAGCACCTCGATAGGCTTAATGCAGGTAATGGGTTTTCATTATGCATCCATAGGGTTTAAAACAGTAGGGCAAATGTGGGATTTCGCGAAACAAAGCGAGATGAACCAGGTAGAGCTTGCCTTAAGATTTATCAAAAAATCAGCTACGCTTGATCGGGCCCTTAAAGCGAAAGACTGGCCAAAAGTAGCCTACTATTATAATGGTGAGGGCTACAAATATTTTAACTACGATACCAGGCTTGCCTTTGCTTACCAGCAGGTAACAAACTTTAAATCAATTTAAAATGGAAAAAGCAATTGTAAAATTCGGAGCAGTAAACGCTCCAAAACCGGTGTGGGCAACATGGCTATTCCGGTCTGTAGCTATAATAACCACTGTAGCAGCCTTTTGGATAGGCGGAACTAAATTAATTACCGATGAAGCCAAAGTTGAAGTAATACTGGCTCTTAAAGCATTGGATATGCTGGTGCTTGGTTTTAGTAATCTTTTTGGAATAGTGATACCGGAGGAGGAGAAATAAGATGCTGAAGAAACTATGGGACTGGATTACCGGCGCGGCCGGAAAGATCAAAATTGCTTTGACATTTGGGAAAGACATCGCCAACGAAATTAAATCGATAGCTGAAAATCCATTATTGGACATTATTGTAAAGCTCACCCCTACGGGTTTAGATGATGCGGCTTTAGCCGCTTTCAGGACTTTTATGTACGAACTGGTTACAGAACTTAACTGGGCTGGTAGCAAACTTGATAACACTGACCCAAAAGTCAAAGCAATCATTTTGCACAGTTTATCTGCCGGGGCTGCCTACTGGAAGGCCTTAAATGACGGGGTTGATTTAAGCCTGCAAACAACATTAAGCACACCACAATTGGTATATGCTGTAAGTAAAGTAAATTTAAATGCTTAATTCAGTGCCCGGAACGAGATTCGAACTCGTACATCCTTACGAATGCCACCCCCTCAAGATGGTGCGTCTACCAATTTCGCCACCCGGGCTTTAAAGAAAAGACCACTAAGATAAACCAGGTTGATTTATCTTTTACTGGATGTGCCCGGAGAGAGACTCGAACTCTCAAGAGACAATTCTCAACGGCTTCTGAGACCGCAACGTTTACCAATTTCGCCATCCGGGCATTTAAGAGGGTGCAAATATAATTTTTTTATCATATTAAGCTTATATCTAAATTAAATAATTCTGCTTTCATTACTCACCCGGTATTTTTTATCTTCGGTTATTAAGATATACACATGCAAAAAGTAAAAATTATCAGTGCCCTACTCCTATTCCTGTCATTCGTAGCTAAAAGTCAGTCTGTTATTCCCCTTCAATCGGGCAAGTTAACGAGCATCCGCGGGTTATCGGTAGTGGATGACCATATTGCCTGGCTTAGCGGAAGCAAGGGTACAGTAGCCATTACATTAGATGGAGGAAAATCCTGGAACTGGCAGCAAATAAAGGGGTATGAAAAATCTGATTTTAGGGATATAGAAGCTTTCTCTGGTAAAGAAGCGATCATCATGAGTTCGGGTAGTCCGGCTTATATCTTAAAAACCACCGATGGAGGCGTAACCTGGGCCAAAAAATTTGAACAGGCCGACACTACCTATTTTTTAGATGCAATGGATTTTAAGAATCCTGCGCATGGTTTTGTTTTAGGCGACCCCATTAACGGGAAATTTTTGCTGTTAAAAACCGATAATGGCGGAGAAACCTGGTCCCCAGCCCAAAATCCACCAGATGCTTACAAAAATGAAGCGGCATTTGCGGCCAGCGGAACTTGCATCCGAACAACTAAAAGCAGTATTGTATTAGTTAGCGGTGGGGCAAAAAGCAGATTGATCAGTTCAAACGATGGAGGTAATAATTGGCATTATACAGATCTTCCGTTCACAGATGGTACATCAAGCCGCGGTGCGTTTTCTGTAGCGCTTGATGATAAACCGAAAGTTGTTGTGGGAGGAAATTATGCTAAAGACAAACTAAAAGATTCAGTTGCAGTATTATTTAATAAAAAAGACAAGCTTTTATTTCCCTCTATTGGTCCCAATGGCTTTCAATCCTCTGTAGAGCATATTATACCTAATGTGTACTTATCTACGGGCACTTCCGGTACCAACATAAGTACCGATGGCGGCAACACCTGGAAAAAGATTGACGACAAAAGTTACAACGTTTGCCGCAAGGCGAAGAACGGAAAATTGGTTTTATTGGCGGGTGACAGAGGGTCTGTGGGTTTATTTAAATTTTAATATTTTGTGTAATAGGCACTTATTGTAAACTTTACAATAATTTTAAAATAGACTTGCACGCAATTACAATTAAGCCTATATTTGCACCACTTTAACGGAAACGGATAACACAATCCACTAAGTTAAAAGATGATTCCGTAGCTCAGCCGGTAGAGCATAACACTTTTAATGTTGGGGTCCTGGGTTCGAGTCCCAGCGGGATCACGGAAAAAGCCACCACACGGTGGCTTTTTCTATTAATACGCTTCAGCGTTGGGTTTTCTGAAAAAGCCTCTCATTTCAAAACAGCCGATTAAATCTGTAATCCCAAAATCGGGGTCTATCACATAATGGTATCCTTGTCAATACCTATTTATTCATATATACAGGTATACCATGCAGTACAGATCATATTATTTCTATTCTGGATTACTATTAATAATTAAAATGCTATTAGAATATTGTTAATAGATGAACCAAGAATGAGGTTTGTCGTATAAGTCCTAAAGTCATTTATTGTACATATAAGGGGCATCTTGTTCGATCCAAAATCTATGGGGCATTTATATATGATTGAAAGATCAGCATTCAAAAACAATATTTTTATCTTTACGGATTGCCGAATCCGTTTGATGCGTAAGTTTTTTTGTAATCCCCCTATCTTCTTTATCTGCGCAGTGATGTGCCTTTTATACTCCTCATGCAATCGGCCACAACCAAATAAATTTTCAAAAGACGGAGTTTACATCAAACATGAAGGAGGCAGGTATCTACTATACCGTAATGGCGAACCATTTTTTGTCAAAGGAGCATCCGGTTTTACCAATTTGAAACAACTGCAGGAGGCGGGCGGCAATACCATAAGGGTTTGGGATACCTTAAACCTGGCAAGTATCTTGGATTCGGCACAGGCTAATCATTTAGCAGTTATAGTGGGTTTACCCTTGCCCCCAAGCGAAAGCATTGATAATTTTTACAACACGCCCAAAGCGGATCTGTACCGCAAAAAAATCACAGGTATTGTTGAGCGATTCAAGAATCACCCTGCGCTGCTGGCCTGGTGCCTGGGTAACGAGCTTTCCTTTCCTTACAAGCCAAAATATAATTCGTTTTATAAAGTGTTCAATGGCATGGTTGACATGATCCATAAAAAAGATCCCCGGCATCCGGTCACGACGACGATCATGGCCTTCCAGAAGAAAAATATTATCAGTATTAAGCTGCGCACAAAAATCGACTTTCTCTCCTTCAATATCTTTGGCTCCATCCAAACCTTAAAACAAGACCTCGAAGATTTCAAGTGGTTTTGGGATGGTCCCTTTCTATTAACCGAATGGGGCATTGAAGGGCCGTGGATTGCAGAAGATCAGAATGCCTGGGGTGCTTACATTGAAAATACCAGTACTAAAAAAGCCGAACAATACCTTTCCAATTACCAAAAGTACATGCCGGTTAATAACCCCAGATTTTTAGGTTCAATGGTATTTTACTGGGGACAAAAACAAGAATTAACGCCAACATGGTTTAGCCTTTTTGATGAAAACGGCGCTGAAACGGAAGCTGTTAAAGTGATGCAATACATTTGGACGGGTAAAAAATCAACAAAAAAGGTGCCCATGCTGAGATATATGCTGTTAAATGAAAAAGGCGGAAAAGACAATATTATACTAAAAGCCGATACTGTAACCAAAAGCAGGGTTTATTTTGATAATACAGATACCACCTTAACTTTTAAATGGAAAATATTAGAAGAGGATTGGTTTAAGCCAAACGGAATTTTCAGCAATAAAAAGCCAAAGGAAATCAATAACTTGATTATCAGGCAAAGGGGGGCTGAGCTAAGTTTTAAAGTACCTGATAAAGAAGGGCCTTATCGTATACTGGTATATGTATACAATAAAAGCGGGGCTTTTGCTACCGCAAACACGCCTTTTTATGTGTTAAAAAAACCATGAGCAATAATTTGATCAAAGCACCCACCAGATTACAACTATTCTACTTGAGATCGATGATTCTCATCGGTGTATTTTGCATGCTGTTTTTTTTGTACAGCCTGCTCAATAAATCGGTTATTGGCTACAAGCCCCTGTACTGGCTGTTAATATCAACCTTTATTTATACGTTTTTTAAGATACTTTATGAGTGGTATCACTATTGGGCTATTTCTGTTCCGGTTAATCCGGATGCAAAAAAAACCTATACCGTTGATATTTTTACCACCTTTTGTGCCGGCGAGCCCTATGAAATGATCGTGGAAACGCTTACCGCCATCCAGGCGATACGTTACCCTCATGAAACCTTTTTGTGCGACGAGGCCGATGATCCTTACCTGAAACAAGTATGTAAAGAACTGGGCGTTCATCATGTTACCCGAACGAAAAAAATAAATGCAAAGGCAGGTAACATCAATAATGCATTAGCCCAATCATCCGGAGAGCTTTGTGTAATCCTCGATCCCGATCATGTACCTGTACCCGAATTCCTGGATCCTATAGTTGGCCATTTCAACAATCCTGAGATTGGTTATGTACAAATTGTACAGGCTTATTACAACCAGCATAACGGATGGATAGCTAAGGGAGCGGCCCAACAAACTTATCAGTTTTATGGGCCAATGATGATGTGCATGAATAGTTACGGAACTGTACAGGCCATAGGGGCCAATTGCACCTTCAGGAGAACCGCTTTGGAATCAATTGGCGGGCATGCTGCCGGGCTGGCCGAAGACATGCATACAGCCATGCAGCTGCACGCCCGTAAATGGAAATCTGTTTATGTTCCCGCGGTTTTAACAAGAGGTTTGGTACCAGCCACTCTATCAGCATATTACAAGCAACAAATTAAATGGTCGAGAGGTGTTTTTGAGCTTTTGGTGACCTCCTACGTAAAGCTTTTTAATAAGTTTAACTGGAGGCAAAAACTGCACTATGGCCTCTTACCGCTTTTTTACTTATCGGGCTTTGTATTTCTGATCAACTTTGCCATCCCCATTGCTTCCCTTTTCATGGATACTTTTCCCTTGAGAATGGATTTTTCTGATTTTTTAATCATTAGCACGCCTTTTATCACCGCGGTTATTTTAATCAGGCACTTTGTGCAGCAATGGGTGATGGAGGATAACGAACGCGGCTTTCATGTGGTGGGTGGGTTATTGCTCATCGGCACATGGTGGGTGTTTATATTAGGCTTCATTTATACCATCATCAGGAAAAATGTACCTTATATAGCTACGCCTAAGGATGTAAAAGACGAGAAAAACTTAAAAAATAACCTCCCCAATATTTTTGTACTGGTTTTATCTGTAGCCGCTATTGTTTACGGTTTGTATAACGATTGGAGCCCTTTTACGCTCTTTATGGCCGCTATCACCAGCCTGAACTGCCTGTTCATGGTATTTATGCTCTTTGCGAGTTCGGAACTTAAATTCCAGGTATACCTGGATAAACACAAAACGCTCTTTGGCATCATATCACACATAAAAAACTTCAAGAGGCATTTTTGGCTATTCCGAAGAAAAGTATATGTAGGTGTAAGAAGATTTAGTCTGCTACTCACCATATCTGTGGTTTGTTTTAGCATTTATGCCGCCCGGCATTCAGACGACGAAACAAGTGATGATATCAAAGGCCGCTTTCAAAATGTTAATTATCCTATTCAACAAAAGCTCAGTTCGGATACTTTATTAATAGATATCACCCAAAACGCCAAGCAACAAAAGCAAGCATTAGAAAATCCTTCTTATTTCCAATCGGTTAAAGGGGTTATCTATTCAAAGGGGAACTATTGGTACAAAAACGTAACCCCGCTTACAAAAAAAAGTATTGTAGCTGATTTTGAAGAGATACGGAAAACGGGAATAAACACCATAAAAGTATACGGCCCTAATATTTACGACCATTCGATATTGGATGCTGCGGACAAAAAAAATTTGAAAATACATTATAGCTTTTGGCTACCAGGGCCTGCAAGTTTTATAGATAACAATAATAACTTACAGGAACAAGCGGACATTATTATTAAAGCTGTAGAAAATAATAAGTTAAACCCCAGCATCACCACGTGGAATTTGGGTAACACTACCTACCAACAACTGGCTCAATTTCTTCAAGGACCTAAATTATTAAACGCTCAGCAACAGTATATTAATTTCCTTAAATCCCTTGTTAAGAAAATTAAACTGGCAGACCCATCAAGGCCATTAACCATTGACCTGTTATGCTCCCCCACACTTGGCCAAACCATACGGTTATTACATGAGCAAATACCCGAAATTGATGCTTTTGGCCTTATCATTAATAATAAGGAGGCATTAAAATTTATAAGACCTGACTTTAATATCCCTTACTTTTTAAGTAGTGCTGATCCTAACACACTAAAAAATACACATCCGCAAGGCGGTATTTTTTACGCCAACTGGCAGGATCAGCAAAGCGGCAATGCCATTACCCTCGATGGGCTAAAAGATGTATGGGGCCGAAACAAGCGTTATCTCTATCAAATAAGCAAGGCCTGGCATGGTTCAATCCCTGCGTATAACTTGCCAACCATAAAAATATTAAAGCCGGCGTTAACCACAACAGCTGGAGCTTACCTGCCTTACAATGCCTTGATATACTTAACCAATAAATGGCATATTGCAGCTTACATAAATACCGATCTGAAATTTGAATGGTACCTGGTTAAAACAGACAGTTGGGGTAACGCTACAGATATGAAAAAAGTAGGCGACGGCCCAAAAGTATATATTTCTATTCCGCAAAACAGCGAAAGGTATAGGGTATATCTGATAGCCACTAAAGGCAATAATCAAACCGGTGATTACACCACGTTAAATACGCCTCTTCAAATTAATTGAAATTGAAAAAGAAGAAATCCCTGATAATTTATTTGCTGATCGGTACGGTTTTCCTTGTATCGGCATATGGTATGAGGCTATTGTTTAAGAATTATTTTACCAATACCTACTACCAAACCGATGAGCAAATTGTGGGCATATTTGATCCTAATAATTTAAACAGGATTTTACCTGCTAAACCCATTATTTGCTATGGCGCAGTATTTAAAAGCACGGCACTATGGTCAACCCACGGCAACCTGGAAACGGCATTAAATAACCAGGATGTACTTATTACGGTAGAAACCTGGCTTAAAGGAACGGATTACACATCCAACGTTCTAAAAGAAGTAACTAAAGGGCGTTTTGATAAACAGATAAGAGAACTGGCGCTTTTGGTTAGCAAAAGCCATCACCAGGTATTTGTTCGCTGGAACCCGGATATGGAAGTGCCAACTGATACTTACCCCTGGCAATTTAAATCGCCGGAGGATTACATTAATGCTTTCCATTATTTTTCAAAAAAATTGAAGGCTTATGTTCCTAAGGCGCAGATCATATGGGGGCCTTCCGGCTATCCAGGCGACACTGAGTATTGGCCCGGAAATAAAGCCGTTGACTATGCAAGTATCACTCTCGGTAGCCCGTCTGAACTTTCGGCCCATTTTTACCCGCAGGATACTACAGTTGCGGAAATGTTAAGGCACAAACTGCATCGCTTAAGGTTTATTGATAAACCGGTATTGATCATGAGCGGTAACGCTGCAAAATCACACCTGCCGGATAGTTTGCTAAACCGCCAAAAAAGTTATTACAGCCAATACCGTAACATTATCTACAGCAAAAATAATTATGTAGACAGCGCCCGTATCAAACCAGTGAGAACTACGCTAAAAATTGGTGTTTTTGACCCCAACAAAAAACTGATTAACCAACCAGGTATTACTGTAGAGCATCTTTTTACAGACTGGGGCGAGGTGGAACGAGGCGATTTTGAGAAAAAATTCTCTGGGGTTATTAACCGCCATCATGAAGTTATTGTAACTATGGAGCCATGGAAAGATACCAGCAAAACGCCGGATAAGGCTATGTTGCAAAGCATAATGAAAGGCCGTTATGACCCGGTGATCAAAAAGCTATTTACCATCATTTCCTCCACCCAAACAACTGTTTATTTAAGATGGATGCACGAGATGGAAATCCCGATCCATCGGTATGCGTGGCAAAGCCAGGACCCGGTTACCTATATAAATGCGTACAGGTATTTTATGCAGTTTGGCGGCGGTCCCGGAAAAAACGTCAAGAAAGTTTGGGGACCTGCCGGCGACAGGGGCTCTGTTGATTTTTGGCCGGGAGATGATGTGGTTGATTTTATAAGTATAGCCATTTATGGTTTACCGGATAAGAATATTACCGACCCGGAAAAACAGGAAGCCTTTAGCACCATTTTTAACAGGAAATTTTTCCGCATGAGGTTTCTTAGCAAACCTTTATTTATCACGGAATTTGGTGTAAAAGGCCCTGAAGACTTTCAAAATAAATGGCTTGCCAAGGCTGCGCAAACCATTAATGCCAATCCGCATGTTTTTGGCGCTTGTTACTTCAATTTATATGACAACCCCAAAGCATGGGGAAATATAAAAGCTCCTGACTGGAGTATCACGCCACGGTCTATGGCTGCGTTTACCAACCTGTTGAAGAAATAAAACATGTAGGCCTAAGTCTATCTAAGCCCCTTAGCCTGCAGAAATTTTATGAGCGCCTCCGGCTGATCGGTTTGTAAGCCTTTAAAACCCTTACTGATCGCTTTAGGCCATTGCTGGTCTTCGTCTTTACTTTGTATATCAGGCCACACCGGTATCCCTTGCTGGCTGGCCGCATTTAATATTTCTTCATTGTAATCCATCCATTCGCCATCTAATAAGGAAGGGACATACTGCTGCACAAATGCTTTAAAACCTGCTGCGTTAACCGCCGATTTAGGCAAGCTCAGCATTAGAGGCATATTGGGTGCAATCCGTTTCCACTCCTGCAACTGCGCCAAGCTGTTGATGTATACAATCACCTGGTTTTCCATCTCATACTGTTTAAGTACTTTCATGGTTTGAGCTACCGATGCGTCTTTAAAATCAATGTAAATATATATCCGGTTTTTACACAGTTTAAGTATTTCCTCAAAGGTTGGAATCCGGTAAACTCCTTTAACCTGCGAGCCATTACTTTTTATCATCAGCTGCTTCAGATCGGTCAACACCATATCTTTTATTTGCCCCTGCCCGCTTGTCATGCGGTTTACCGAACCGTCATGCATACTCACTAATACGCTGTCTTTGGTGGTACGGAGATCTATCTCCACGTAATCTGCACCGATGTTAATAGCTTGCTGATAGGCTTCTAAAGTATTTTCCGGGTAGCTCACATGAGCACCTCTATGAGCTATAACCACAAACGAATGACGTGGCTTAGGTACAGCATTTGGCTGGGCAATTGTATCAAAAGAAATAACGCATGCAGCGGTAAAGACCAACAGTGTTTTGATATAGAATAGCATAAATAAAACTTAATAAAAAGCTTCCGAAAATGCAGGTAATAGATTACCTGCGTGTAAAGCCTGAATTAAGTTCTACTTCAGATGATCCCTCCTTTTTAAACATACCGTAATGTTTCCAGTTTATGAGGAAGATAAGTGTAATCGATTGCATAGGATATTCTGTGCCGCTATAAAGTCCTGCCGATGTTCTTTTAAATACTTATTTAATTTAGAAGACTATTGGTGTTTAAATTTTACCTTTGACGGATTTAGCAATATTTAAAGTATGCCGGATACTATTAATACTAAAGAAACAACAGATACCAAAAACGAGATTACTTTAAAAGAGCTTATTTTTAAAGTTAAAGACTGGTGGGAATATTTATGCAGCAAATGGATACGTATTTTAATTTTTAGTGTAATAGGCGCTGTACTTGGTTTTACTTATGCACTCTTTCAAAAACCTCTTTATACAGCAACAACCACCTTTGTATTAGAAGCCGGAGAATCCGGAGGCAGGCTTAGTCAATACGCTGGTTTAGCTTCTATGGTTGGAGTTGATTTGGGGGGGCAGGACGGCGGCATTTTTCAGGGAGACAATATTATTGAGTTATATAAATCCCGAAAAATGCTAGAAAAAACGTTATTAACCTCTGTAGTTATAAATAATAAACGCCAAACGTTAATGCAATACTACATTGAATTTAATAAGTTGAAAAAAACTGGGCAGAAAAGCCACAATTACTTGCTGTAAATTTTAATGACACAAACAAAACATCAACAAATGAGTTTACAACAAACTCTATGTTCAGGCTTAAGGATAGTGTTTTAGGAAAAACCGTTGATGATATCAGAAAAAACTGTCTTAGTGTTGATAAACCTGATAAAAAGTTAAGTATTATAAAGGTAGATGTTAAAACTATCGATGAAAATTTTTCAAAGATATTTAATGAGGAACTAGTAAAAAACGTAAACAATTTCTACATACAAACTAAAACACAGAAATCATTAACTAATGTTAAAATTTTACAGCGTAAGGTGGACTCTGTTAGAAACGTAATGAATGGTGCCATTTATTCGGCAACAGCAGCTATAGATGCTACACCAAACTTGAACCCAACAAAACAAGTGCAAAGGATTGTACCCAGCCAAAAGGCTCAATTCTCTGCTGAAACTAATAAAGCTATGCTGAGTAACCTTATACAAAGCCTGGAACTAGGCAAAATTGGCTTATTGAAAGAAACCCCACTCATACAAACGGTAGATATACCGGTTTATCCGCTGAAAAAAGAAAAATTTGGCAAATTAAAAGGTCTTGTTTTAGGGGGAATGCTGTTAATGTTTTTTACCTGTATGTTTTTTATACTTAAAAGGCTTTTCATTCTTACAATAAATGAGAGCTAATAAAAAGTCTTATCATCGCCATATCTTTTTCTGCTAATAGGCAGTTATACTCTACAATGAAAATAAATTTTATATCCTTTTTAGATCCAACCGTATATTCTGGCGGCGGTGAGATGATAACAAAAGCGCTAATTGACACCGGCAAACAAAGAGGCCATGATATCAAATTATCTTCTGTTCGTCCATACAAATTTGATCTTCACCCAAATCCCGATCTGATCTTCTTAACGGATATTTTCAATAGCTCTCACTCACTTACTTCATTGGGTGCATGGAGGGGTTTTCCTAAAAATTTCGTATCAAATGCTGTAAAGCATACACCATTTATTCATTTAACAAATGCCTACGTTGACATTTGTAACCTTCCATATCTGCCATGCAATGGCAACAGCTGCCCAATTTGCCCGGTAAAAAACAATCTTTCGTTAATAGATAAACTAATTATAAAAGACTTTTCCAACAACTGCTTCGCCACTAAAAGTTTGGTAAAGGATCTGTATGAAAACTCGGCACTAAATATTTACTTGTCGCCACTACACAAACAAGTATCAGAGAACGTATTAAACATAAAAAATAAGGAAAACTTTGTTTTAAAGCCATTAATTGATAAAACGCTTTTTTTCAATGAGGGCTTAACACGTGATATAGAGTACCTTTTTGTTGGAATTATTAGCGAGGCAAAAGGCTATTACGAAATGCGTGAGAAATTTAAAGACAAAGACATCCATTTAATTGGAAAAATAGCGCCCAATATAAAGTTAGACTTCGGCACCCACCATGGGCATGTGAGTTATAGCGAAATACCACGTTATATGAACAGGGCAAAAAATTTTGTTTTTATGCCTCGTTGGCCCGAACCGCAAGGACGTGTGGTAGTAGAGGCCTCGTTATGTGGCTGCAATGTTATAGGCAACAATAATGTGGGCGCGTTGTCTTTCGATATGGACCTCGCTAATCCTGAAAATTTCGCGGGCGCCGAAAATGATTTATGGTTAAAAATAGAACAAATAAAAAATGGGAAATAAAAAACTAAGTATTATAATTCCGGTACTGCATTTATCGAGGCCTGTAAACAAAATGAGATTTTTCATGCCGAAGCAAACGCTTAAGGAAACGCTTGTTGACATTAAAAAGAATGTAAAAATGGATTATGAGATAATTGTTGTGTGCAATGGCACAGATAAAGCCCTTCATGATTACATTATCAAACATCCGGACATTGACAGGTATTGCATTAACAGTGTTAATGTTGGTGTTGCAAGAGCATGGAATATTGGCGCTCAATTAGCCGAGGGAGAGGTACTTTGCTATTTAAATGATGACGTTTCAATTGGCCCTAATTCATTAGAAACACTTACCGATCAACTTTTAGCATCAGAAGATGTAGGTGAAATAGGCCCTGCAGGCTCTTACTGGCGCAATTGCCAACACCACGCGTTTGTTGAGGAGAGTGCGTCTACAACAGAAGCGGATGTAGTATCTGGTTTCTGCTTTCTATTGCGGGCTTCAACTTTCCACGAAGTTGGTGGTTTTGATATTGCCTACACACCTGCCGGGCACGAAGAAATTGACCTATCTTATAAAATAAGACAAATTGGGCTGAAATGCCTAGTAAATCAATCGGTAGATATTAAACACTACCATCATCATGGAGTAAGTGCGCAGAATATGGATGTGCATTATTTGGGTTCGGTTATCAATACCAAAGACTTACACGAACGTAATAAAGCTTATTTCACTAAAAAATGGCAAGGTAAATTTGCTTAATCAAATAAATGAAGATAGTTGTTTTTGCATCCCTTACAAAAGATACTACCGCAAATTATATCATTAGAGCTTTTAAAAGACGGGGCGACTCTGTTTTTGTATTTTCAGATATAGATAATCCCTTAGTAGATAAGTTAATTCATGGAAGTCCTGATGTATCTGCTTTGTGTGAACAATTATCTTTGCGCCCTGATCTTTTCCTTTTTATAGAGGGTGGTTCCATGCAGATATTTCCATCAGGGTTGGAACACTTACCATGCCTTACTGCATGGTATGGTATTGATACCCACATGGACTACAACAAGCATTTAGCAATATGTAAGGCATTTGATATTAACTTTATTGCCCAATATGAATACGTGCCACGGCTTTTGTCAGACGGTGCTAAGCAAGTGCATTGGCTACCGCTGGCGTTTGAGCCCCAGCCCGAAAAACATGCGCAATTAGAACGTGATCTTTTGATATCATATATAGGATCAAACAACGTGGAGAAACACAAAGAGCGCCATGATCTTATAAAAGCGATAACAGACAAGTATAATAACATATTTTTTGGAAAAGCCATTCCCGCTGAAATGAGTAAAATTTACGCCAGATCATGGATGGTTTTTAACAAAAGTATTAATAACGACATCAACATGCGCTACTTTGAAGCAATGGGCGAGGGCGCCGTTTTGTTAACAGATAAGTTAATAAATAATGGAGTTGATACTTTGTTTGTTGATGGCGAGCATTATTTAGTTTATAATGATAAAGAGCACCTCCTGCAACTTATAGATGCTTTAAGTAATGACAAACAAGCATTAATGAAGATTGGCCAAAATGCCAAAGCGCTGATTAACGATTTACATACATATGATGCAAGAGCGAACCAAATTTTGGAAATAGTGAATAGGTCGCAAAAAGCAGCTGTTCTGTCTCCCATTAGTTATTTTTCTATATTTATTTCATTAGGATTAATTTCTGACGCGCTACTTTTTTTAATCCTGACGCTCAAATCATTACACACGGGAAAATTCAATAAAATTATAATCAAATTAATAAGCCCTCCTTTATACCTGATTTTTAAGTTTACACAGACCTTAAATTATTTCAGAAAGAATGCTAAAAAAAATGAATCCTGAATAGCCTTTAAATGAAATCATCTTTTTTAAAAAGCTTTGGTCAGCTATTTTTTCTCTCTACATTAAGTTACGTAATAGGTTTTTTAGGACAGATAGTAATTTCCTATTATTTAGGTACATCAAGCTCCGTTGATAGCTACTTTACTGTAATGGCCGCCGCTAGCTTTTTGTTGTTCTACGTAACGCCAATTAAGGATACTTTGGTGAAAATCGTTTATGAAGCCAGCGCCGAAAGTAACGAAGCAGCATCAAAGCTATTCTCCTCAGGCTTGATACTACAGCTTTTATTGGCATTGGTAAGTTCTGTTCTTTTTTTTGCTAAACCATTTTGGTTATTGGTAGGATCAAGAAACGATAGTGTCATTAATTTTAGTTTATTATTATTTTTTGTTCCTTATCTTTTATTGTTTGCGCTTTCAGAAACAATTAATGGACTACTTTTAAGTTTTAATAAGCTAAATTATCAAGCTATTGCCAGGCTGGTGTCTTCTGTTTTAGGCTTAATATTTGTTGCATTGCTCGCTCGTAAATACGGTATCTATTCTTTAATTCTCAGCTTGCAGGTTGCTCCACTTTCAACGGCTCTGATATCATTAATCGGATTACGAAAAAACGGCATAAGGCTGGTTTGGGTATCACCTAAAATAATACTTAAAGTACCATACTTTTGGCCAATACTATCTTCAATGCTGTTAAGCTTCTTTTTTTCACAGATATATGTTTTGGTTGAAAGGTCCACCATGTATAAAATGACAATAGGGCTTGTGGCTTCATACCAGTATAGTGTTACACTTGTAAATGTTGGCATAAGCATGATTGTTCTTCCTATTACTAACCTCGTATGGCCAAGGTTTTTGAAGGCAAATAAGGAAGGAGATTCCGCTAATATCATCAAGATCACAGAGTATACTATTGCAGGGATGTGCTTTATTTTACTTTTTGGATGCCTGTTTGTTTATGCAAACGCTTATGATGTAATAACGGTAATATATTCAAGGGGAAAGTTTGATTACAAATCAATAGCCTCCACTGGTAAAGCCCTACAGCTTACCATTTTTACAGCCATACCCATTGGAATATATAATGTGCTAACCAGAATTTTAATTACAAAGGGCTTAGCTAAATACCTCGCGATAGCTGCGTCTTCAATAGCCTTTTCGGGGATAGGGATTATTATTATCTCCTATTATATAAATAGTGCAACATTTATAATGTGCCATTGGCTAATTGCAAACACCCTTGGCGCGCTATTAACACTTATTGCTGTAAAAAAACATTTAAGCGGGTTGTTTTCAAAAATATCTTACTGGTTATGGATAGGCTTTAAAATCATTTTAACAATAACCATAGCATTATGGGTGAGCTCTTTATCTGTATTTAAAACAATTATAAATGGTGCGTTCATTACCCTCGTATTTAAATTCATAATTTATACAACCCTCATTGCTTTACAGGTTTACGTATATAAACTGCATAAAATTTTAAAACCAACCTAATTTGCTGTTTTTAGCGGTATTTATATTCCACTTAGTACGCCGGTATTTAGATATGATCGTTTCAAATTAAAAAATTGCACGCATGGTGATTGTTATTGATACAAAAAATATAGCATTATTTTCTGGAGGGATTTCCGCATTTGTTAAACCTTTAATAAAGGCCTGGATTGAAAGTCAGCCAAATATATCTTTTGTATTAATAGGGCCTTCAATGAAAACCGAATGGATAGACGGATTAAGTAATTTTGAGTTTAAAGAGGTAACATGGCCTACTTATTTACCAAGACAGCTACGGCATCCCTACTATGATCTTATCCTGTTTCCAAGAGCTGTTAAAAAAATAAAACCCGACTTTATTTATAGTCCATATCATGATGTTAAGTTACCCAAAAATGTTCCTTCTGTTATAACAGTACACGACACGTGTATAGGAGAACTGCGCGGTATATATCCTAAAACTATCCGTCTGTATTATGATAAAACTTTGAGAAGGAATCTAAAAGTATCTCAAAACATTATAACGGTATCACATGCCAGTAAAGAGGCTATTGCTAAGCATTATTTAATTTCGGAAGATCGTATACATATAGTCCCTAACGCGTTTGATCTGCCTGCGGATTTTAAAATTCCAAAAACAAATGGAGTTAAAAGCGATTATAGTGATATTAAAATATTTTACGCCGGCGGAGCAGAATTTAGAAAAAACGTAAAAAATCTGGCGTTATCGTTAGAGGTACTTGAAAAAAGGGGGTATAAAATAAGCTTGAGCGTTACCGGTAATTATAAAGGTGCCTGGGAGCGTGAGTTACAAAGTATATCACAATCAACTATTTCAAAATTTAATTTTTTAGGTTATTTAAGTATTGAAAAATTGTTCCAAGAATATGCAAATGCTGATGTTATTGCGTATCCAAGCCTTTGTGAGGGTTTTGGGAGAGTGTGTTTAGAAGCTATGGCATTAGGTACTCCGTTAGCTTGTTCAGACTTACCTGTGTTAAGAGAAGTTTCAGGCGACTACGCACATTATTTTAATCCTTTTGACGTTAACGATATTGCAGATAAGATTTTGATGGCCAAAAACGAGGGACGAAAGCCACATACTGTAAAACCAGAGTTTACGATTAAGTATGTAAGTACATTATTCGTTAACAAAATGAATAACTTTGTAAAAATTTAATACAGCTAGTTTGCTTACCAATTTGTACATACACCTATACCTGGTCTTTTTTATCGTCACAGCAATCTTAGCCATATTTACTGAAGATAATAGCCGCTATGTGTATTGGTTTTGTGTATTATTGCTGTTAACTATTGTTTGCTTTAAGCCTATAGGGTCATACCCGGATGACATCAGCTATCTTGATCTGTTAAAATACTTTCGCACTGATAATTTGCCGGAGGAAAATCAAGGCAGGGATTACATATACTATTATCTGGCAGAATCACTTAGTTTTATTATGGGTGATAAAGCTGCATTAATAAGTATTTCTTTAATAAGTATCTCCATTAAGTGTTTTGTTATTGGCAAAATGTCCAAATACTCATTAACCGCACTATTGGTATACATAGCGTTCTGTGTTCAGCTTATTGACCTTACAGCACTCCGAACATCGCTGTCTACAGCGTTTATTTTTCTCGCTATTTACTACTACAGCAAGAAAGGCTATGTTAGATCGGCCTTTTATTATATCTGTTCCTTTTTAAGCCACATTCAAACTTTGTTAATACTGCCTATTTTTTTTATGCTGCATAAGGTTTTGTATAAATACAGATACTTTATCATCGTTGGTAGTGTAGCATTTGGTTTGTTAAAGCTGTTTCCATTTGGAGACTTAACCACAACGGGATTCGCCCCTCTTGACCTTTACCTTACCCAATTGCATAACGGCCTGGAAGAAAAAATCAACCTGTTAAGACTCTCCACGATCGCAGCATTGTTTTTGATAATTTGGATCGACTATCAGCACAAAAATAAAAGCGATTGGTATAAGCGTGTTTTTATGGCTGCACTGCTATCGCAATTAAGCATTTTTTTATTTTACTGGTTCCCGGTACTGGCAGGCAGGTTAGCAGACTTACTGCTATCTTTCATGATTATTTATTTCGCTCTTTCGTTCCGAAGAATTAACCTCTATCAAAAACTTGCCATTATTGTCATAGCTTTTTTGATAAACATTAATTACATGTACGTAAACCCGTTATTCATGCGCGATGGTAATCCGCTGGCGCATTTAAAATCGACTTCCCCTACACTGTCATATGAAATTAAACAATACTCCAATACCCGTTTCCGTTATTATCCCATGCTTTAACTGCAAAACCACTGTTAAAAAAACATTAGATTCTGTAAAAGACCAAACATTACAGCCAACAGAAGTTATTTTAGTTGACGATTGCAGTAGCGACGGGACTTTTGATTTTTTAACTGAAATATTGCCTGAGTACCCTACGGCCAAACTTATGGCTATGCCGCAAAACGGTGGTCCGGGTATAGCAAGAAATGCGGGATGGGGTATCGCCACACAACCCTGGATTGCATTTTTAGACGCAGATGATACATGGCATCCTGATAAATTGAAGATACAGTGGCAGTTTATTCAGAAAGATACAAGCATTACTATGTGGGGTCATCAAACCGCATTATTCGATCACAACAAAACGTATGAAATTAAAAACAATATTACGATTGAAGAAGTAGAATTAAAACAAATGCTAATATCTAATAAATTTCCTACAAGGTCGGTTATATTAAAAAAAGACATTCCTTTCCGGTTTCGTGATAAAAGTGTAACAGAAGACTATTTACTCTGGCTGGAAATAATATCGTCCGGATACATGGCTAAGAAAATTAATTGCGTGTTGGCATTTTCACTCAGACCTGATTTTAGTCCCGGGGGATACAGTGGCCAGCTTTGGAAACATGAAAAACGAGAATTAAAGGCTTTTAAAATATTATATGAAGAGCAAAAAATATCGTATTCGAAACTCCTCGTTTATTCAGTTTTTTCTGTAGCCAAGTATTTTCGTAGAGTATTGATCTCAGCAACAATGTCAAAAAAATGAAAATTCTGCACGTTACCCCTGATATCAATTTCGCAAATAACTTTGTTAGGCCCATTTGTTTGCAACAAGCAAAAATGGGCCATTATGTAAAGGTAATAAGTACATCTGCATACTATATTGATGGCAAGAAGGCTAAAGAGTTCGCGTGTAAATTCTCTGAAGGAAATCCAAATCTGGAATTAGAAATATTGAATATCAGATTAAGGAAATTTGAATGGAACCTGATAAAATCCTACAGTACTTATAATAAGCTATTAAAAAAGGAGAATTTCGACATCATAGTTTTTCATACCACTTTAGACAGTACTTTACCTTTGATGCTGGCAAAAATCAATTCCAGTGCAAAGCGAATATATTTTAATCACGGTGTACCGGCATTGGGTTATAAAGGTATACTAAAGGGAATTTTAAGGCTCGTAGAAAAAATAAATATCAGATTATCCAATCACGTGTTTACTGTAGGGAAAGGAATGAGCGACGAGCTGAAAAATATTGATACAATGGTACAACCTATCCTTATTAAGCCCGGGTCAGCTTGTGGGATAAAGTTATTAACAAAAGATTTTTCATCATTACAACCATTACGGGAAACAGCGCGGAAGCGACTGGGTTTTTCTGAAAAAGACAAGATAGTTATTTATGTAGGCAGGCCAGTGAAAAGAAAAGGATTATTTGACCTCATTGAGGCCTGGAAGTTGGTAGAAAGATCTCCCAAACACCACCTATTGCTGGTAGGCCCTAATAACGATGAATTTGAACACTCCGAATTTGAAAAGCTAAACATAAAAACCGTAGGATATATCAAGGACATAGCCGAATATTATCTTTGTGCTGATGTGCTGTGTGTTCCCTCTTATCATGAAGGCTTAGGTTACACCTACTTAGAGGCGGCATCAGCAGGTTGTGTACCTGTGTCATCGAATATTATTGGTCCCACCGACTTTGTTATTGCAGGTTTAACAGGACTTACAGTGACTCCCGGTGATATAAGAGCTATCGCAAAAACATTAACAAATCTGCTTTTAAACGATGGAGAAAGAGCAAGATTATCAGAAAATGCCTTTTCAAGCGTAATAAAATACGATCAAGAGATAATCGCATTGCAAATTGCCCAAAAATTCTTGACGCTATCATAGTTTATTTATTCGTAACAAACTAAACATGAAAAGCACATTGGCTCAACTCAATATGATATTATAATATCTCAATTATGGGTATTAAATGCATTACTATATTCGTAAATTTAAGTCACATTTTAATCTGTAAGCTGTTTATTCTTCGCAACCGTTAATGCTATTGAATTAAACTTACCGATCTGAATAAATTATCTGAACCCTGTAATAGTTTATTAAGCAGTTTATCATTGAGCCTCGGGTGCTTTTTAATATAATCGTTCACCATACCAGCCACCTCTTTACTTTGGTAACTACCTAAGGTTGCAGCAATAAAAGACTGGGGGAAAAATATGTCTCCAGTGGCTTGTATTTCTTCCAGCATAGCTAAGCTTTCAGGTACATACTTCACAGAGGTTTTTTGCCTTAAAGGATGGTGCAGGTACGAAAGTGCGGTTAATACCCAGGCTTCCTTGGCGCGACCTTCACGCTTTTTAATGCTGTTAAAAAATGTATCGCGTTCGGTTACATTTACAGAAAGTGCCGGCATTAGAAACTCAAGTCGCTTTTGGCGATCCGGATTTTTTATACGTACCAGTTGCTGCTGCAAAACGCTGGTTACCGAGTCACTTTTTAGAGCGATAGTGAGTGCCATCCCTGTATAGTCGTCTTCTGTAAGCTTAACGCCCTGCGGAGCTTTTTGAGTTTGCCAGATACCGTAAACCCTTTGCCCGGCCTCATTGCTCAAATAAACATTCTGATAAGCATTAAATAAAAGCTTCTTATTATTTGCTTCGGTTTGTTGTTGCATAGCTTCCCAGAGGTTATGTTCCAAATCGCCCGAGTGCCGGTTGCGTACATCAGCAGGTATAAATTCCCAGTAGATGCTGCTGATGTAGCCGGTTAGCAATCGCAGATTAGTTTCCTCACTCTCCGTTTTTAACCCGCTTTCAAACATTTCCAGGAGTTCTATTGGCGTATATGCATCCTTGTTCAGCATGTTCTCATAGGCGTTAATGTAAAAGGAAGCTCGTTGTAAAGGACTCTTCAGTTTAAACAGTTCTGTGTATGTTAGCGTCTTATCAACAGGAAAAACACCATAACCCATGCCGTTTGAGTTATATATGATATGCAACGGTTTAGGTAATCCTTTAACGTTCAGGATACTTACTTCTTTAGCATTTAAATTAACAGGTAATTTTAGCTCATGGTCGGCATAAACCAAAGTTACCTCAAAAGTTTGCGGCCAAACCCGCTCCTGCCCCTTTTCAAGCCTTTGCTTTATCGTAAATTTCTCTATGCGGTTACCTCTGTATATTACATCCGCGTTAATCACCGGCCGCCCTGTATCGTTTACCCACACTTTGTTCCAGGCGTATAGATCGGCTTTGGTGTGTTTACTTAAAATACTGATCAGATCGGGCCAGGTGGCGTTCTTATAGGCATAATCGCGCAGATACTCCCGCACGCCCGCCCGGAAGTTTTCAGTTCCCATGAGCATCTCCAGCTGGCGCATCATGATGGGGGCTTTATGATAAATAATATCACCGTACATAGAGCCGGCGTCCATTAAATTGTCCAAACGCTGGCGTATGGGATTTGCCCCCGGTGTACGGTCAACGTTATATGCTGCCGTGTAATGCTCCTGCAAAAATTTCAGGTTAAAGGTTTCTGTACCCATCAGTTTTTGCGTTACCTTATCCGCCATAAAATTGGCAAATACCTCTTTCATCCAAACATCGTTAAACCAGCGCATGGTTACCATATCGCCGAACCACATATGTGCCGTTTCGTGCGCAATTAAGCTGATACGTGCTATTCGCATATTTCTGGTAGCGGCATCATCCAGAAACAAGCTCGATGCCCTGTACTGCACCTCGCCCGGATGCTCCATGCCGCCAAACTGAAAATCGGGGATAGCAGCAAAACCTACCTTTTGGAAAGGGTATTTGATGCCGGTCCACTTTTCAAGGAAATCTATGGCGTATCCGTGCTGGTCAAATACCGAGTCGGTACTCAACTTAATTTTTTGCTGATCGGTTTCCCTGTAAAAGAAATCGGCAGGGTGTATACCGGCCATTTTGCTTACAGCCGTGTATTTACCTGCGGTAAAAGAAAACAAATAAGTGGGTAATATATCCGAATTAGCGAAGCGAAAAGTAGTTTTATCCGCATCGGCAATTGAATCAGTAATAGCTCCGTTGCTCATAGCCCGCCAGCCCTTCGGCACGGTTAAAGTAAGCCTGAAGCGGGCTTTCAGATCAGGCTGGTCAAAACAAGGAAAAACCGAACATGCATGATCAGGCACAAAAAGGGCATACATAAAATCGTCATTGCGGTTAAGCGATTGGCTGCCTGCAATAAAGTTTATCTCAATTTCATTATGCCCTTTGCGGTATGCGCCGGGTGCAATTAACAAGTGCTCCTGCTGCAGAGCCACCGGCACTTGTTCGCCCGAAACTTTTATCCGTTTTATGTAAGAAACATCCTGCTTAAAATCGATCTGTAAGGGTTGGCTATTGGATTTTGCATCAAATTGAATAGTTTCTGTTGCCGCTATCGGTTCAGTTTTAACCGTAGGTATATTGAATTGAAGAATATACTGTATGTTACTGATGATGCTTTTTCGGTAATTGGCGAGCTCAAGCGAGACACCTGGTTCAACTGATATACTTTTTTGCTGGCCCCAAGCCACCAAAGCAAATAACATAAAGCTTAAAAGCGAGTATAGGTGTTTCTTCATCATGACACCTGAATAATACACATATTATTAAGCAGGCACAAATATTTTAGGACATTACATAAACAGCCTGATAGATAAGTAGCGGTACTTAATATAATTATGAGGTAAAACCCTGTAAAATAACGTAGTGATACGCACAACAACGTAGTAATACGTAATTCTACCATCGGGTACAAGCACTCTATTTCCGAATCTGCTATACGCCTTACTTTATGTTGTGTTTAGAAGCTTCGTTAGGCACAACAATTAACCACTTTTTATCACTTAAAAAATTTTTATCATGGCAAAGGTTACACTAACCAAAGCAGAACTGGCAGCACTTGATGCCATCATCGCTGAATTAAAAGGCGATAAAGAAACCGTAGAAGCTGACGTAACAGCGCTGGGTACCACTGCAATTATTCGCACCGCTATTCAGGTGACCAAAGTAGCTACCAAAGCAACACCGTATGTTACTGACGCGACTGAAGTACTAACCGCCATTTTAGGCCGTGGCGCGAATGACGAGGTTGCCAAGGAATTACACGGGGTAGCTAAAGAGGGCTTATCACTGGATGAGCTGATCGAGCTGCGCAAAAAGTTTAAGTAAGCCTATCAAGAGGAGGGTGTTCTCCCTCCTCTTTTTAATTATTTATGAGATATGAAAACCGAATTTACAACAGAACTGGTTTATACCGGTGTAGTGGGGCTGTTACTGGCGCTTTGGTTTGTTGCCACTGTCATTTGCCAATTCCGGGAATCAAAAGCCTCCAACTTTATTCGTCATCATCTTGATACCTTCGGGATGATTCCGCTGTGGACATTTTTTGCACCCAGCCCCGGAAAACGGGATTACCACCTGCTGTTTAGAGATAAATATGCTGACCAAACTGTTGGCGAATGGCAGCAAATGGAAATTACCGAAGAGCGCAAGTTATGGTCATGCATCTGGAACCCCCAAAAAAGGGATAAAAAGGTAATTTCAGACGTAGTACAAAATTTAGTTTCCACCATGCCGCATTACCGTAGCGGCGAGGGCGACTATCGCTTATTAATGTTTTCCATGCCCTACCTGATTGTGCTACACGCTGTAAGTTTATGCAAGCGAGTACCCGAAACCGAATCGCGCCAGTTTATGCTCGCCGAAAGCTGCGGGTATATTAAGGAGACCGATCCTACATTTATCCTGCTTTCTGTATTTCATCAAATTTAAAAGTCATGAATATCCTCAACAACACCTATCACGAGATTATAATGCTTATGAGTATAGGCTTATTCATCTCCACTGCTGAGTACCTGGTAAAAATTAAAATATTTGCCACCGATGGGCTGCTATCCTGGAACGTGATGCAGATACGCTGGGAAAACAGCAGCAAAAACTGGCTGGCGCAAACTGCCTTTAAATTTATTAATCCACGGGGGTTATCGGCCATTTTCGTGCTGCGCTGCGCATTATTGATTGCACTGGCATTTGCGCCAGTAGGCTCTTTAAATGCATGGCTTTGCCTTACAGGGCTTTTAATAACGGTATTATTAAGCTCATTGGTTACTTTTTATGGCAGCGATGGCTCCGACCAAATGACACTCTTAATCATCGTTACTCTATTTTTAGTCTTTTGCCCCGTAGGCCATGCCAACCCTACCTTATTGAAAATCGGTATTTGGTTTGTGGGGTTGCAATCCTGCCTTTCCTATGCGGTTGCCGGGCTTGCCAAGCTTTTTTCAAATGAATGGCGCAGGGGCACTGCAATTAAAGATGTTTTTAACACGCGTACCTACGGTTCTCCATGGGCATTAAGCTTGCTTAACAACCGGCCCTGGTTAAACAAATTCCTGTGCTGGAATGTGATCCTGATGGAAACCTTATTTCCGCTTAGCCTGTTTTTACCCTTTCCGCTGGCGGTTTGTTTCTGGATCTGGGGATTCACTTTTCACTTCCTTACAGCTGTAATTATGGGGCTAAATTCATTTTTATGGGCGTTTATGGCTACTTATCCGGCCATTTATTTTATCCATACCCAATTGGCCTGATGAAACCGAATAATGAGTTGTCTCAGCAACCGCCAATGATACTTTTTGATGGTGTTTGCAATTTTTGCAACCGCTGGATAAATTTTGTTATCCGGCATGATAGCGCCGGGCTGTTCCTTTTTGTTCCATCAACCGGCGAAACCGCAAAACGTTTGGAAACAGCTTACGCGTTTAATGTACTCGAGCTAAACACGGTGATGGTGATAGATAACGAACGTATTTATGACAGGTCAGACGCGGTATTATTTATACTCTCGCGTCTTGATATTCCGATAGCCAATAAAATTAACTGGGCATACGCTATTCCCAAACGTCTGCGCGATGGTATTTATAAATTGATAGCCAAACATCGGTACTTAATAGCCGGTAAAAGCAATACCTGCATGCTACCTACACAAGCTATAAGAAAAAGATTTTTAAATTAAATAAGCAGATGAGAATCAGGAAAATAAGGTGTGTTATACGTATTTATACGTACCCTTAACTTTCCGTATTTATACGGGATAGTATTGAGCTTAGCTATGTGTATATTTGGGATAAATACTCACCTAAACAATACATTCATGCAAAATCTATCACTACATTCACTTCCGTGGTTAACTTATGATGTCCGGCTGATCAAAGAGCGGCTCATCAATTTTCCTGAAACAGAATACTTTGTTTTTTCGCCTTACCTGGGCGGGCATCATGCCTCTGTAGGGCTGGTAGCGTTTTCATACCAGCGTACGCCATTACCCGTATACAGTTCAACATTTGATATCCTCACGCCGGATAATGCCAGGCGTGTGGAACTACCGCAACCGGTAGTTATGGGGAACAATGTATTACCGGTAACCACCATAAAAAAACTGATTGAGGCAAATAGCGTCGCCCTTACATTTGTTCCTGCCGTACGGGATAATAAGTATTTATATTACAATGTACAAGCAGGTGATTTAGGAAGCCCTTCTGAATCAGACTACAAAACCAATCCCTGCCCACCTGCTACTATTATTTAACAGGTAATTAGATGTCATGCTGGGCTCAACAGGTACTCGATTGGTCTGAAGTATGGGCAGGCCTGATGCCCTGTGCCGTATTATTATATAACAAACAACCGCCGGTTTTCAGGCCGGTTGTTTGTTATGTGTGGCTTTCTCTTTTAATCAATATCGCTATAGACCTGATATGGAAGCTTGGCGACCGGATGCCACAGCAATATCATTCAAATAATTTTCTTTATAACCTGCTTTCAATAGTTCGCTTTTTCCTCTTTAGTTCCTTCTTTGTTAAGCTACAACAGCCGTTCCTTGTGGGAATTAAACTGCTTATTATCCTGTCATTTACGCTTTTTGTGATCGTTGACTTTTCCTTAAGTGAAGACTTTTTCAACTTTAGTCATTTCAGCAGCAGGTTGTTATCGGTTGAGGCATTTTGCCTGCTCTTTTTTGTAATGCAATATTATATATATGAATTAAAGAGAGATGAAGCCATTAACATTTTTACCAATCAATTTTGGGTGGTTACCGGTTTAGGCGTTTATGTTTCAATCAATTTTTTTGTTTTCTTGCTCTACAACAGGCTTTCGGTACAAATGCAACGGTTTGCCGCCAGCTTATGGAATTTACATAATCTGTCGTTCATACTTTTTAATATGTTTTTAGTGAGAGGTTTTTATGGAAACAAACGATAGCCTGACGGTTATTTTAATAAGCGGCGTAGCCGCTATGCTACTGCTGTTCATCAGCCTGCTTTTGATATTTATTTTTACACAACGAAAAAAGTTACAATTTCAGCGGGCCATGCAGGATCTTCAGCAAGATCAGCAATCGCAACTGCTTGAGGCCGCTGTGCAAAGTGAAGAAACAGAAAGGCTGCGGATAGCCGAAATACTTCATGATGATATTGGCGTAGTATTATCTGCCGCCAAACTTTATTTTTCTTCTGTTGATACACATGCCTGGCCCCAGGAAGAGCAAAAAGCGCATAAGAAGGGTAATCATTTACTTGATGAGGCTGTGCAAAAAATAAGGGGCGTATCACATAACCTGCATTCGGCTATATTGCAGGGTTTTGGCCTAAACGCGGCTATTGAGCATTTTATGCAGCAAATTACGGGTTTACAAGAGTTAACGTTACACCTAAAACTCGACCCTGAATATGTAACCAGCAATAGCCAGCAGGACATACTACTTTACCGCATTTTGCAGGAATTAGTGCAAAACATTATTAAACACGCGCACGCAAGTGTTATTTATCTCTCCAGCCAGTTTTCGGGAAACCAGCTGGAGGTGTTTCTTCAGCATGATGGCCGCGGCCTTACGCAGGAGGAGTTTGAAGAATTAAGATTTCAGAAAGAGGGTTTAGGGTTAAAGAATATACAAAACCGCATAGGCATGCTCAATGGCGTTTTGCAGTTCTCATACCTGAAACCACTATATCATATCAGCATTCGTTTACCAAAATCTTCATAACGCCATGAACAAAATAAGGATTGGCATAGTTGACGACTATACCATTTTTAGAGATGGGTTGAGAGTAAGTCTTGCTTCTGATAGAGAACTGGAAGTTGTATTTGAAGCAGGAAACGGCCAGGAAACACTGGATTATCTTGCTAATACACCTACTGATGTTATACTGATGGATTTGAAAATGCCTGTAATGGATGGCATGGAAGCTACGAGAAAGATACGCATTGAGTATCCCGATTGTA
This sequence comes from Mucilaginibacter sp. MD40, assembly GCF_002288635.1. Classification (GTDB taxonomy): domain Bacteria; phylum Bacteroidota; class Bacteroidia; order Sphingobacteriales; family Sphingobacteriaceae; genus Mucilaginibacter. The sequence goes on from NZ_NRSW01000001.1 coordinate 3,709,914, forward strand.
AGATCATCGCCATTACGCTGTATGATGATGAAAAGTTCATCATTCACCTGATGGAACTGGGGGCCAGCGGCTACCTTTTAAAAAACGCGGAATCAGGAGAGATCAGGAAATCGATCCATGCGGTTTACCAGGATGGGTATTATTTTAATGACGTAGTCAATAAAGCATTGCTTAAACGATTGGTTATTAAAGGTAAGGTTAAACCTTCTTTTAATAATGAAGCCGAGCTCACAGACCGTGAATTGCAGGTTTTAAAACTGATATGCCAGGAAAACACCGCCGCAGAAATAGGCGATAAAATATACCTCAGCCCACGGTCTGTTGAGGGTATACGACAGCGTTTGATAGATAAAATAGGCGTAAGAAATACCGCGGGCCTGGTGATGTATGCCGTAAGGAAAGGAATTATCGATTGACGGGGCTATACGCACATCCTCAGGAAATAAAAAAGGCGCCGCAATTACGCGATATACCTATACTTATAGTTTTTAACTATCCTTTATCGAAAAATTCGATTGGCTTTGTGTTCATTTAACTCCTAACTTCACATTGTTAATGCACAGATACTAAAAACCAATTCAACATGGAAAACAATTCAAATGACATCAGCAAATGCCCGTTTCACAACGGCACATTAAAACATAACACCGCAGGCGGCGGTACACGCAACCGCGACTGGTGGCCAAACCAGCTTAAACTGAATGTTTTGCGCCAGTTTTCGGAGCTAAGCAACCCAATGGGCGAAGATTTTAATTATGCCGAAGAATTTAAAAGCCTTGACCTGGAAGCGATAAAAAAAGATCTGCATGAGCTAATGACCGACTCGCAAGACTGGTGGCCTGCTGATTTTGGGCATTATGGCGGCTTATTTATCCGCATGGCATGGCACAGCGCGGGTACCTACCGGGTAACCGATGGCCGCGGTGGCGCAGGCGCGGGCATGCAGCGCTTTGCCCCGCTAAACAGCTGGCCTGATAACGTTAGCCTGGATAAAGCACGCAGGTTATTATGGCCGATTAAACAAAAATATGGCCGTAAAATATCATGGGCCGACCTGATGATACTTACCGGCAACGTGGCGCTCGAGTCAATGGGCTTTAAAACCTTTGGTTTCGCGGGTGGCCGTGCCGATGTTTGGGAGGCTGATGAATTGGTTTACTGGGGTGCCGAAACTACCTGGCTGGGTAATGATGAGCGTTACGCAGATGGACAACCGGGCGTTGCAGCGCACGGCGTGGTTTCATCTGATGAAGACGCTGACGGTAACATGCACGACCGTAAGCTGGAGCAACCACTCGCGGCAGCGCATATGGGCCTTATCTATGTTAACCCTGAAGGACCCGATGGTAACCCTGATCCTATTATGGCCGCGAAAGATATTCGCGAAACCTTTGGCCGCATGGCTATGAATGATGAAGAAACCGTTGCTCTTATTGCAGGCGGTCACAGCTTTGGCAAAACCCACGGCGCGGCATCATCAGACCATGTTGGTAAAGAACCGGAAGCAGCAGGTATTGAGAGCCAGGGCTTTGGCTGGAGTAATAACTTTGGTTCCGGGAAAGGTGCCGACACCATTACCAGCGGTTTGGAAGTTACCTGGACGACCACCCCGACACAATGGAGCAATAACTTTTTTGAAAACCTGTTCAATTTTGAGTGGGAATTAACCAAAAGCCCTGGTGGTGCGCACCAGTGGGTAGCCAAAACAGATCAGCATATTATTCCTGATGCTTATGATCCTGAAAAAAAGCACCGCCCTACTATGCTTACCACCGACCTTGCACTGAGGTTCGATCCTGCATACGAAAAAATTTCAAGACGTTTCCTGGAAGACCACGAAGCATTTTCAGATGCCTTTGCCCGTGCCTGGTTCAAATTAACCCATAGGGACATGGGCCCGCGCGCTTTATACCTTGGCGCGGATGTACCGCAGGAAGAACTGCTTTGGCAGGATGTAATACCGGCTACAGATCATGCATTGGTTGATGATGCCGATATTACTATTTTAAAGGCTAAGATCCTCACTTCGAGTTTAACTATATCGGAACTGGTTGGTACCGCATGGGCATCAGCCTCTACCTTCCGTGGGTCTGACAAACGCGGTGGTGCTAACGGCGCACGTATACGCCTGGCACCTCAACGTTACTGGCAGGTGAACAACCCGGCGCAACTGCAAAAAGTATTGAACGTACTGGAGGGTATTCAGCATAATTTTAACGGTGCGCAAAGCGATGGCAAAAAAATATCCCTTGCCGACCTGATCATACTGGCAGGTAATGCCGCTATTGAGAAAGCCGCTAAAGATGCCGGCCACGATGTTACCGTTCCATTTACTCCTGGCCGTGGCGACGCCACACAAGAGCAAACCGACGTAGAATCATTCGGTTACCTTGAACCTCAGGCTGATGGTTTCCGCAACTACCGTAAAGGCCGTTCAAAAGCATCAACCGAGGAAATGCTGATTGATAAAGCGCAGTTACTAACCCTTACCGCTCCTGAGCTTACTGTACTGATGGGTGGTTTAAAAGTGTTGAACATTAATTACGACGGTTCAAACCACGGCGTATTTACCTCGCGCCCGGGCCAGCTTACCAATGATTGGTTTGTAAACTTACTGGATATGGGTACCGAGTGGAAAGCCGCTTCGCAGGATAAAGAAACCTACGCCGGTAACGACCGTGCTACCGGCCAAACCAAATGGACCGGCACACGTGCCGACCTGGTATTTGGTTCAAACTCCGAACTACGCGCCATAGCTGAAGTTTACGCCGCGGCTGACGCTGAACAGAAGTTCATAAAGGATTTTGTTGCCACTTGGACCAAAATAACCAACCTTGACAGGTTTGATATTAAAAAGTAAGTAAACTTCATCTTATAAAAAAGACCGTGGCAGCATTTGTCACGGTCTTTTTTATGTAATGATCTCTATAATGCCTTTGATATTTCAAAAGCGTCTAAGGGTTTATCCGGCGCACCAACTACAAAATATTCCCCGTTTAAGGTAAGTATTCCATCTTCTTTGCTGATGTCTATCCGTAAAAAGCCATGCTGTGTTTCGTTACTGGCATCAAGGGTAACCTCGTTGGTATCTAAAGCTATAAAACGGGTATCATTAGTTTGGGCAATGCTATGCAACTCTTCAAAGCCACCAGCGCCGGCAACAATAAAAGGCACCTGCTTACCATCAGCATAACGGCGCGTAAAGCGCTGGTAATTGTGTACGTGGCCGCTAAAAACAATATCAGGCTTAACACCTGTATGGTCAAATACCTCATTAAGCATATTGATCATAGGCATGCTTGAACCATGGTTTGTATCAGCGGAGTAAGGCGCGTGATGCATGCACAGGATGAGTAATTTATCTTTCGGCGCGTTAAGGAGTTCCTGTTCAAACCAAGCGCGCTGATCAGCCAAAACCGCTCCAAACTTGGGCACATTGGTATGTAAGCCAATAAATGTGGCCAGCGGCGTTTCCAGTGTCCAGTATACATTGGGTTGTACCATACTTTTGCGCATGGCATTACCGCTAAAACTTACCGAATCACGTTGGTGGGTACAAAAAACTTTCACAAAAGCATCGAGGCTTTGGTATGGCGCGGCATGGGGATTAACATCGCTGTCATGGTTTCCGGCTATGGCAAAAACCGGCCCCTTAAAATTATCGAAAGGTCTAAAAAACTGCTCCTGATATTGAGTCGCTTCGCCGAAATGATAAACCAGATCGCCCAGGTGGTAAATAAATTCTCCCGCAGGCTGCTGCGCAGCCATCATGGCAACCAGGCTGCCTCTTGCCTCGGGGCGCCCAAGGCCTCCAGTATCCCCCAACATATAAAAACTCATGCTATTGGTATGAGCAGGGCATATAACGTCTGTAATATTTAAATGGTAGGGATATTTACCGGTAGGCTGTGGCAAGGGCCTTATCTTGTAGTTATCGTCGGGCTGGTTGAGTTTTAGTACAGGCTTGCGGTAGTTCATTTACAGTAGAAATAACAAATCATTCATAAATGGTGCGAGTAATGCCCCGTACCAAATAAATGCTTTTGTTGTTGCCTTAATACTTTTATAATGTTATTAAAAGCTACGGATGTTATTTACTTAAACGAGGGCGCTTCTTTTTAAAATCGTTTGTATTATTTTGACCTGACGATGCTGAACAACGATTAGGTTGAGGCGAAAAGCGCTTTTGAGGTTTAAATTTAGGTGCTGCTGCCGGCTTTTCTTCGGCAATGCGTACCTCTAACTGGCGGTCGCCTAGGGTAAGGCCGTCCAACGCCTCGATAGCGGCCTGGGCACCTTCGGCAGTTTTCATGTGAATAAAGCCAAAACCTTTGCTTTGCCTGGTCATTTTATCGCGCACGATAGTGAGAATGTCAATATCGCCATGCGGACCAAACATCTGGGCCAGGGCCATTTCGTCCATTTCGCGTGGGAAACCCACAACAAACAATTTTATCATAAGTAGTTTACTACCGCAAAGGTACATAAACATTAAATAAAATAGCTGTTGATATGTATTTTTAAAATACCTGCGGCCCGGTAATGACTACGCCACAGGTATTTTAATCTTTTGTTTATTTATTTAACTGTCAACTCTTTACCGGCTATATCTTCCCAACGGTAGTAGTGAAAAGTTTTATCATCACTCATTACCACAAACAGCCCATGTTTAAAGGTACTGTTCAGCGGAACATTCACCACGTCAGAACCATCGCTCTGGCGGGCGGCTACCGGGACCACCTTCAGCAGTTTATGCTGAAACGGATCTTGCGGTGTGCCCCCCCTGCTAAACACCTGGAAACGGTTAGCCCCCTGGTCTGATACCAGTATGTAACCCGTACTATCGCCGGTTTTGTAAATAGATATCCCTTCATGGTCCGCCTTAAAACCGCTTGTGCCAAATATGGATAGTTGCTTATCGCCTTTTTCCGGATCGGCATAATACTGGCGTACACCTACCTGCTCATCAGAATAATAAATATACCCCAACTCATTATCAACGGCTATGGCCTCTATCTCCTTTTTACCGCTGTATTCGCCAAACTTCCGCACCAATGTGGCTTTCACATTGCCTGTACCATCGTCCTGCAAGAGATACTGCCAAAGGTACCCTCCTGTTTTAGGGCCGTTTTTACGACCTACTACCGCGTACATTTTTCCATCTTTCGCGGTGTAAATAGTAATCCCCATCAGGTCACGGTACTCGTAGCCGTTCTCTCCTACAAAAACATCAATACCGCCGTTGTCAACCGGTTTCATATCAGGCACCGAATAAATGCGCAGCTTATGGGTCATACGCTCGGTAGTAATAGCGATATCAGTAGGCTTACCTTTAAGCATAAGGCCGTAAGCCAGATCCACATTGTTGGGGCGCTTTAAACCATGCACTACCTTATCGGCTATAATTTTTCCCTGCAGGTCAAAAACATATAAGGCACCATCCGCGTCCTTATCTGTTCCTATGACCAGGCTCTTAGCAGGGTCGGCTTTATTTACCCATATTGCGGGGTCATCCGTATCGTATTTTACCGGCTCGGTAATTACTACGGGCTTTACATCATTTTCATTTACCTGCGCTTTGCATGCTCCCATTGATAGTAACAGGCAGCAGGGCACCATTTGTATCCAGCTTCTCACGTTCATGCTTATAATTTTGTTCCGTAAGCGCCTATGTAAGTAGCCGGCTCAGGCGATAGGTAAGTAATGCCGTTGCTCATTGCTATACCTGTTTTATAAAAGCGGGTGAAGCCGGTTGTACCTTTACCCAAAGCAGGTGAATTACCTTGCAGGTGAAAATCCCAGCTGGTGTTAAAGTCAGGACTGGTCATAGGGTTATCCAGCGGATAGTTAACAAATTTAGGATCGTTCTGTCCGGCTGTTGTACCGCGCACATCATGCGTGCCACCAGCAACCACATCGTTCTTACCTACCTGGAATTGGCTAACGGTAGTTTGATCATAACCATAGTACCAGTTATAATCGTTTTTAGAACGGCTATCCTCCAGATTTTTAGGATCACGTTTAATACCGAAACGGGTATTAGTAAATAGATTATTAAACAGGTCGGCATGTACGCTGGTTTCCAGCCACACCGAACCACCTTTGGCGGTTGGCCTGCGCCAGCCTGTGTTCACCATGGTATTATTATAAGCTATAATGTATGCCTGAGGTTTAAGGTCACCAGCATTTGAAAGCTTCAGCGCGTTGGTGTTACAGCTATAAACAAAGTTGTAAGCCACATCGGCCAAACAGCCCGATTTGAAGTTCATGGCCTCGCCACCGGTTATACCTGTGGTGTAAAAAATATTGTTGGCAAAGATGATCTTGCCGCCCTGGATGTAAGTACAATCTTCCTGAAAATTACGGATGATACTGTTTTGCACCACCAGTTTACCATTGATGTTTGAAAACCACAACGCCGGAAGGTTTTCACCAGCTTTATTTTTATACAAACCCATTTTTACAGAGGTTGAAGCATCAGACGTAGTGTTACCGCCGTACTCCAGTATGGTATGGTCAAGCACCAGTTCGGCACATGATGGCGCTGCCAGTATACCCCCCCAAAGCTTACCAAATTTATTGGCATCTGTGCGGTAGGCATCGCTTACTGTAAATTTAACCGGGTTTACATCGGTCCCTAATGAGTACAGATTGCCTTTCACAATAACCTCCGGTTTGGCGGTGGCGTCCATCAATACGGTAACACCTTCCTCAATGGTAAGGGTTTTACCCTCGGGGATAATAATATCTCCTTTAATTTCGTGTACACTTCCCTTTGCCCACACGCCTGATACCTCACCCGAAGCCGAACCATTGATCGGCCTGGTATCTACGTCGATATTTGCTTTCTGGCAGCCGGCTAATGCCATTGTGGCGAAGGCTGCTGCTGTTACTAACTTTTTTAATTTCATGATTGTATGCTTATATGGTATAGCAGTAATTAATTGAATTTGTAGCGCAGGCCCAGCAGGTAGCTTTGCCCGTAATAATCCGCGCGGATAAGTGTCTGTCCGTTGTGCACTATATCTTCGGCTATCTTATCATTCGCCGGGTTGGTGCCTTTAATGAATAGCTTAGTTGGCGTATTCAGGATGTTGTTGGCTTTAACAAATACACTGAAGTTTTTTGCAAATCTCTTTTCAGCAGATGCATCCATCTGGATAAAGCCTTTTTGCCACAGGTCGTTATCCAGGAATTGCGATACCGTGTTGATACGCTCACCGGTGTAAGCTCCGGCTATTTGTACATCCCAGCCTTTCTTAGTGTCTTTATACAATAAAGACAGGTTGGCAATATGTGCCGATTGGCCATACAGCGGTCTTGTCTGGTCTACCAGATAGGTTTCTAAATCGCCGGTTGTGGCATTAACCCGCCTTGCGCTTTTAGGTGTTGTAATGCGCGAATGGGTATAGGTATAATTGGCCTTTACGCCTATTTTGTTAAAGAATTTAATGTAGTCTATCTCAGCACCGTAGTTTTTGGCAGTACCAAAATTGCCTGGTGTGTAGTAAATATCCTGACCGCGTGTAGGGTCGGGCTGGAAAGTATACTCAATAGGATCTTTAATACGTTTGTAGAACGCGCCTACCAGTAACTGCTCAGAAGCGCCGGGGAACAACTCATAACGCAGGTCATAATTATCCGCGAGAGCGCGTTTCAGATCAGGGTTACCACGTTCCTGGTATTCCTCATTCACTACCTTACTTGGTACTATTTCATAAAAACCGGGGCGGTTAACCGCTTTGTAATACGAAGCATGCAACTGGGCTTTATCCGTTAGATGATATTTAGCGTTTACACTCGGTAATACATCCGTATAAACCTGACTACCATTAGGCCTTGTTTCTCCTGCAGGAAACAGCAGGCTATAATCCTGATTGGTATGCTCCACACGGACACCTCCAACCAACTCCAGTTTGTCGGCATTGTATTTTAGCATACCATAACCCGCAGACGTTTTTTCAGAAGCATCGTAAGTAAGTGGGTTGGCTACGGCACCGGTCGGGTTGGTTACTACCAGGTTAAGGTCGGTATAGTTTTGAAAGTCAACTCCATATTGCTTGCTGATGTCGCTGGGTACTGGTGCAAGCGTGTAATTATTAAAGAAACTGCTGCGCTGCTTATCGCGATATAAACCACCAAACATCAGGTCAAGTTTATTGGCAGTGTTGGTATTTTTGAAAATATTGTAAGTAAGATCGAGATACCCGGCTTTATCCTCATCGGTATTACGTTCCCAGCGGCGTTGTATAGGAGCGCTGTTTACTAAAGTGGTGCGCTTATCTACAAAATTTTGCTCAACGCCATTTAAACTGATAGTGGTATTATCAGGCACCTCGTTGCGCGCAGATGAATAAACCGCCGACCATTGTACTTTAAATTTATCATTAAACAAATTATGGTCACCATGCAGCGTACTGTTGTAGATTTCCTGCTTGGTTAACCTGCTACGGGTAGTGTAGGTAAGTTCGGCGTTACCATTGGCGGGGTCATAAACACCGTTGTAGGTAGTACCCAAAGCATCGCGCAGTTGCTGGTTTTGCAGGTTAACATAAACGTTGTATAAACTTAGCTTGTTATTTTTATCAAAAACGTAGTCTACCTTACCATGTAAACCCAGGCGTTTTTGCTGTTCGGAATATTCGCGGTAGCTTTTACTGGTAATAACGGCATATTTATCAGTACCGGCCACAGCGGTATTATAAAAAGTACTGTTGCTTCCTCTGTAAGTGTTTTGATAGCTACCTGCCAGGATAACGCCCAGTTTATTATCAAAAAAACGCTGGCCTAATGATAAGCTGCCTACAAGGTTAGGTGCCGGCTTTTTTGAGGCATAATCAAGCGGGCCTTTTGGGAAATCGGCTTGGGTAGCATTATAGTCACGGCCGTGTATCTCGTAGGGAGATTTACTGTTGATGGATGACGAGTTGAAACTGGTAAAGTTACGATCGAAGAACAACTGGCTGTATCCTGTAGCCAAATTAGCATTTACCTGGAAACGCTGCGGCGCGTTTTTCATCACCATGTTTACCGCGCCACCAATGGCATCGCCCTCCAGGTTTGGGGTAAGGGTTTTGTAAACCTCCAGTCGGTCCAAAAGATCAGAGGGGAAAAGGTCAAGTGGTACATAGCGGTATTTATTATCCGGGCTGGGGATCTTTACGCCATTAACCAGCGTGTAATTGTAGCGCTTATCCATACCACGTAAAATAGCGTATTGCCCGTCGCCGTTGCTGTTACGCTCTATGGACACGCCTGATACACGCTGCATTACGTTGGCCACGGTAAGGTCTGGCGATACTTCGATAGCCTTGCCCGATACGATGTTCATTACCTGTGTGGCTTTTTGCTCAATGCGTCGCGCATCGCGGTCATTTGAGCCCCCGGCTGTAGCGCGTACCACTACCTCGTTCAGGTCTGTTGAAGCGCTCTCCATATAAAATTTCAGGTGAGGGTTATCTTCCTTCAAAATATTAATGTCCTTGCGGATGTTTTTGTAGGTGAGGTAACTGATACGGATGGTTGCGGGGCCTGGGTTAACTCCTTTTATTTCGAAAGATCCATCCAAGCCAGTAGTGGTAGCTTTACCGGTATTTTCTAACAAAACGGTGGCTCCTACCAGGGCTTCGCCGGATTGCTTATCATAAACATGCCCCTTAATTTTAGCTGCGTTAGCTACAGTAACGCAAAAGAGCAGCGGTAAAAAAATTTGTAAAAGTTTGTTCATTGCTGTGGTTGATTCAATAGTTTAAAAACAACGGCGCAAAGGTGTGTATACACTTGTTTACAAATGAAATTTTGGCCGTTACCAAACAGCAACAGCGTTACAAACTCCGTATACCAAACGGCAACAAAAAATTACAAGTTATTAAAAACCAGTTATTTGATGCATTTAATAAACGCCATTATGGTTTTATTATCGTTACATTAACAAAATGTTAACCACTATTAGAGGCGTTTAAAGCTGTCTTTTGTAAAGAGTGATGTAACGGCCTAAAAGGGCAAACTAAAGTGTTTGTACAAACAAAGACAGGCTATCGCCCTGCGAAATATTGAGCTTTTTCCGTAATCTGTAGCGCGATACCCGCAGGCTATCCGTAGAGATGCCCAGCAACGTGGCAATATCCGCCGAATCCAGGTTCATTTTTATGAGCGCTATCAGGCGCATATCAGCAGGGGTTAATTCGAGCCCCCGGTTTCGCAGACTTTCAAAAAATTGCTGGTGTACCTGCTCAAAGGCCAGTGTAAACTCGCGCCAGTGTTGTTCGTGGCTAAAATTTTCATTGATTTGGGTAATCAATTGCTGCATTTGTTTTTTCTGGTCGCGGCGTTCATCCTTAACCATTGCCTGCAGGCTTGCCCTAAGCTGTTCAAGAAACTGGTTATTCTTTATCAAACTGAGTGTATGGTTTGATAGTTCTTTGCTCCTTAATTCCAGCTGCTGTTTTAACGCGGCCTCTTCCAAATGCTGGTTCTTCAGCTCAAGCCGCATCACTTCATGCTCGGCTGCGTTTTGGCGTGCTATGGCCTGCTGGTCGCGCAGTTTGAGGCGCTGCCTGCTAAATAAAACCATTAATAATATAACTAATAAAACAGCTACTATGGTAACTGCTATGGCGATGATGCGGTTTACTTTACGGATGTTATTGAGCCGGTCAATCTCATCGCTCTTTTTATTAAAATCATATAATACCTGCAAAAAAGCGGTTTGCTTAACACCGTCTTTTGAGTAAACATCAAGCGAATACTTACGGCTCAACTCGGCATAATGGTATGCGCTGTCCATCTGCTCCATCAGCTCGAAGGCCTTACCCAAATCCTTAGCGCTTGATGCCTGCTGGTATACGTTCCCTAAGCTGGTGGCCAGCTGCAGCGCGCGGCGGCTTTGCACGATACTTTCTTTATACTTACCGGTTTTGCGTAAAATATCACCAAGGTTATTGATCACCTCTATACTGCCGGTTTGGTCGTTCTGCTCCCGATACAACTGTAAAGAACGATTGAAATTAACGTAGGCAGAATCGTACCGGGCCAGATCCTCATAAATGCTGCCCAGGTTCTCGTATATTTTTGCGGCTCCCTGCTTAAAGTTCGCACGCTGATACCCTTCCAATGCTTTGCGCTGATAATAAAAAGCGCTATCGTACCGGTGCTGCTTTTCGTAAAGATGACCGATGTTGCCCAATATTTTAGCTTCGCCCTTTACATTATGATACTGCCTGTAAATGCTTAATGCCTTATTATAAAAACTGCGGGCACGGTCTAACTGCTTATTGTAATAATATAGTATGCCTATATCGCCCATATTGGCCGCTACGGATAAGGGCTTGCCGGCTTGTGTAAAAACCTTATCGGCGTGGAGGTAAAAATCAAGTGCCTGGCTGTAATGCCCCTGGTTATAACAAATGGTACCCATTTGCTGCAGGCATTGCCCTTCAATCGGTTTATTCGCTTTTTCCTGCGCTTTGATGTACAGCTTACGCAACAAGAGCAAAGCACTATCGGGCCGGGTTTGGCTTAATGAGGCGGCCTTTTGCAAGTCCATATCCTGCCCGTAGGCGCGTAAGCTTAAACCAATAATTAGTACAAAAATATAGGTGAGCCTGTGCATTTGTTTTTTTACTTACAGCTAAGCCACAAAATAATTAATCCAATGTTAATTTATCATTAAGTAATACAGTTGAGCACTGAAATGATTCGGGTTGTTTTTCATAAAACATTGCACAGTAATAGGCCAATTAGTTTAATTTGCGCCGCTGTAAATAACAATATCAACCCAGCGCCACCGTTTTATTTTAAACTAACAACAAAACACATGAAGTTTTTAAAAACCGTTTACCTGCCCTTGTTTATTGCCGCGGCGGTAGCTTTGCTGCCAGCCTGTAAATCAAAAAAACCGATGGTTAAGCCAGCGCCCACTCCACCGCCGGCTACTGCACCTGCCCCTAAACCAGCCCCGGTTGCTACGCAAACTCCGCCACCTCCACCACCGCCTGCTCCTGCGCCACCAGATTATAATTTTAAGAACATACAGTTTGAATTTAATTCAGGCATATTAAAAACTCAGGCTTATCCTATACTGGATAAAGCTGTAGCGGAGATGAAAAAAGATCCATCAGTTAAATTTGAACTGGATGGCAACTCATCTGCCGAGGGTACCGAACAACATAATATGGAACTTTCAATAGAGCGTGCCAACGCCGTTAAAACCTACCTGGTAAACAGCGGTGTTGATGCTGATAATTTAGTAGTTAAGGGCTTTGGTGTAACTAAGCCGCTTAATAACAATAAAACCGAAGAGGAGCGCGCTCTTAATCGCCGTGTAGAAATACATAAATTGTAACCGCCCATAAACAATTAGAAAGGGCCTTGCTTTATCGCAAGGCCCTTCTTGTTTTTACACATCCTTTATTATATTTACTAATTAAACCCCACTTAAACCTTGGCAAATAACATTTACAGGCAATTGCATGAACAAGGCTTACTTAACGATGAAAGCTATGAAAGGCTGCAAAAGAAAGAAAGCTTAAACCTTTTTTCCGTACACTGGGAACTCAACCTGCTATTATATACAGGTGTTCTGTTGCTAACCGGGGGACTGGGTACACTGATATACAAAAATATTGACACCATTGGCCACCAGGCTATATTGGCATTGATAGCGCTGCTTTGCATAGGCTGCTTTTATTACTGTTTTAAGCATAAGGCACCATTTTCCAGCCAGAAAGTGGCGTCACCTAATACCGGGTTTGATTATATTTTGCTGCTGGGTAGCATTCTAATGGTCACATTTTTCGGTTACATACAATACCAGTACAATTTATTTGGCAACAATTACAACCTGGCCGCCCTTATACCGATGGTGATACTTTTTTTTGTTGCCTATCGCTTCGATCACCTGGGTATATTGAGTATGGCCATTACCAGCCTTGCAGTTTGGATGGGCATATCTGTTACTCCTAAAACGCTCTTATTGATAGGCGATTTTAATAGCCTTACGCTTATTTATACCTACCTGTTACTGGGTTGTATACTACTTGCGGCAGCATGGCTTACCGAAAGGTTCCAGTTTAAAAAGCACTTCAGATTCAGTTATCAGAATTACGGAACTCATGTAACCTTTATCGCGCTTTTAGCCGGCTTCTTTCATTTCTTTGAACATGCTTACGCGTTGATATGGGCTACCGTAATTTTATCACTTGCCGGTTACTTGTATAGGGATGCCTATAAAAATCACTCATTCTACTTTATTCTTACCAGCGTCTTATATGGCTATATTGCCCTTTGTGGCTTAAGTATACGCATATTGGAGCTGTTCGCCATAAAAGATATAGGCGGATTTTACCTCTTATTATTACTGATTATTTCCTCTACTATCGGGCTTATATTTTTCTTAATTAACACTTACAAAAACCTCAAATCCGATGATCATTTATAATCAGCTTTGGTTAAATAACCTACGCGTAGTAAAAAAGTTAAGAGATGATTATGAGGATGGCTACATAGGTAAAGGCGAGTTCTTAGCTATAAAACAACACTATCCGGTAGGTTTTTACAAACCCAGAATGGTGGGTGTTATAGGTTTTTTTATACTTACACTATTTGCCCTTACATTATCTCTCGCTTTACTGAGTTTAATAGCAGCAGGAGGAAATTTTGCAGGCACCCCATATTGGACATTATTTTTGTGCATAGGCTGCTATGCCTGCCTTGAGGGCATGACAAAAGCCAACAATTATTTCCATTCGGGTATTGATAATGCTCTGCTTTATTACACTGTCGGCCTTGCTAACACTACCGCTTTCTGGATAGTTGGTTTCTTCAGCAATGACCAATCGGGGCTTTTACCGGCATTTATACTTTTAACTTTGGTTTACCTGTACCTTACCCTACGTTTTGCCGACCTGCTAATGGCTGCAGGTACCTGCATTTACTTTTTTTGCGCAGTATATTTTACATGGGCAAAATTAGGTGGGTTTGGCATGGCAACCATGCCGTTTATCATGATACTTGCAGCCGCCGTAGCATACTATATACTAAACCTGTTAAACAAGAAAAGTATTGTTATAAACTACATCAACTGCATTGCCGCGGGGCGTTTAGTAGCAATAGTAGTGCTTTACCTTGCAGGTAATTATTTTGTGGTGAACAAGCTAAACAACCTGTTAAAAAATCTGGACGATAGCCACACGCAGGTGCAATTGGGCTGGCTGTTTTGGTTGTGGACCATATTATTGCCTTTAGCTTTATTAGCCACAGCCATAAAAAACAAAGACCGCTTATTCTTAAGGACAGGTATGGCGTTATCAGTTGCAGCCGTTTTTACATTCAGGTATTATTACCATCTTTTGCCGGTTGAGGTTATGCTTACCATTGGCGGGACAATTCTGCTTTTACTGGCTTACACAATTATCAACTATCTTAAGCAGCCGAAGAAAGGCATCACTTATACCGAAACACGTAAAGCTAATTGGGAGAAGCTTAATCTAGAAGGTTTTATTATAGGCCAGACAATGGGCCATGCGCATCAAACTCCCGCTAAAAGCCAATCGCCTTTTGGTGGCGGTAGCGGCGGTGGTGGTGGGTCGAGTGATAGTTTTTAAACTCGTTTATTTCTTTACCAGATCGGCAGGGTTAACCGGGTTGCTTAACAGTTGCCCAAACAGTTCCCAACGTTTTTGAGAATTGCTCACTTTACCTCCATTACGTTCAATATAATCTCTAACCAGGTCCTGGCCATAGTTATAATTGATCACATAACTGCGGTATTTTTTAATAAAGTCTATCGACTTATCGGCGGTTTCATCGTTCATTAAACAGTATTTACGCAGGTAGCTACGTGCCTTACTTTCGCTCATGGTATCATTGATCAGGTCCCTCGCGGCCTCGTTACGGGCATAGTTCAGGCGGCCTTTTATCACCAGTGCTTTAAAATAAGTATCAGCGCCTGCAGTATCCAGTCCGGCCATAGGCAGTAACACATTCTTGGCAAATTTCACTTTTTCATCTCCCGGAAAAGCCATTTCGATACCAAAGTTTGCGCTGCCTTCCGCAATCAGCGATTGCGGGCTAAACAAAGGATATAAAGATATCTCCACCCAACCCCTGTCGTGATACAGGTTTTTCTCCAGCAACATATTATACACGTGGTGGCCAGGATAGCTTTCGTGGCTGCCTACATCAATGGCCCTGTCAATAAATATCTTAATATCCGTATTGATCTGTACATCACTTTTATAATTGCCTTTATACCAGTTATAGCCGTTCCAGGGTTTGTTGTTTACCAACTCAAGCGTTAAGCTTTCGCCGACAGGCAGTTTAAAGTGGGTTACCGTGCGTTTACGCGCTTCGGCAATAGCGGCTTTCATCACCATTTCTATTTTATCTTTCGGAATGATGAATTTGTTGGCCAGCTTCTGGAACCGGTCATTGATATTTCCTTTACCGGGCAACATACTGTCCAACTTGTCCAGTTCGGCTTTAAAGTTCTCTTCGCCGTAGGCCGGGGCTGCAACGCCAAAAAGCTCTCTCGATTCTTCGTCAAAAGACCGTGTTTCTCCTGCAAATATTCTTACCCTTCGGTTAAAAGCCAGCAACTGGTTGTATATCCAGCGGGCACGTATGCGGTTGGAGTCTATCTTGGCATCATCACCGGCAATTTTAACATTATTCATTAACTCGTTAATGGATGCCAGTATACTATCGCGCGGAAAGTCGTCTTTATTAATTTTCTCAGTAAGTTCTTTGGGTTTAAGCGAGTCCGGGCCGTAGTAAGCATCTACAAAGTCTTTGTCGTACTGGCCTATAGTTAAGCCAAGGGTTACATATTGCTGAGCTAACTTATTCAGTTTTTTACCTTCCACACTGTCTGATGCTCTTTGCTTGCATGATAGTACAAACAACACGGGCACCAGTAACAACAATTTCTTCATACGGCAGCTTTGTAATGAGGCCGCAAGGTACGCAAATCCTTTTAAAAGGCAGGATTAAATGGTTGGCCACCTCATCTGAATATCAGGTTTATGTATTAAGATTGCATTTAAGCCCCAGATAACCTATCATTGCGAAATATTATCTACTGTTCTAATAGTCATGACTAAACAAAAAGGATTTACCACCACCCTGCTTCATGCCGACCGCTTACGTAAGCCGGAATTTGGCGCGCTGCATCAACCCATACATACCGCTGTAACCTGGGGCTTTGATGATGTGCAGGACCTGGTGAACGTTTTTCAGAACAAGGCCAAAGGTTTTGCCTATTCGCGCCAGGGAAACCCAACTACCGCCGCGCTGGAAAGCAAAATCACCATGATGGAGAAAGGTATAGCTACTGTAAGTTTTTCTACCGGTATGGCCGCCATTATGGCAACGGTTTTCGCGCTGGTAAAAGAGGGTAGCCATATTGTTGCCAGTTCTTTTTTGTTTGGGAACAGCCGCAGTGTACTTACCACCTTTACCGAAATGGGATTAGATATCAGCTTTGTTGATGCTACCGATGTTGAAAACGTAAAGGCTGCCTGCAGGCCTAACACCTGCATGGTGTTTGTTGAAACCATTGCCAACCCGGCCACCCAAATTGCAGACCTGCAAGCGATAGGTGATCTTTGTGAGGAAAAAGGCCTGATATATGTAGTAGATAACACCATGACCTCGCCGTATATTTTTACGCCTTATGATGTAAAGGCATCATTGGTGGTAAACTCATTAACTAAATACATTGGTGGCCATGGTAATGCGCTTGGCGGAGCGGTAACAGATACCGGCCTGTACAATTGGGCCAACTACCCCGGCATTGCAGAAGTGCTGCGCCAGCAAATAAAACCAGAACTTTTAGGTATTACCCAGATACGAAAACGCGGCCTGCGCGATGGCGGCGGCACCCTTGCACCCGAAGCTGCACACAACCTGTCTGTAGGTGCTGAAACCCTTGCACTACGTTTAGAGCGTTCATGTGGTAATGCCCTGGCCTTGGCTCAATATCTGGATCAGCATCCATTGGTTGACAAGGTATACTACCCAGGTTTAGAGAGTCACCCGCAGCATGAGTTATCGAAGAAATTGTTTCGCCTGCATGGTGGTTTGATGAGCTTTGCTTTGAAAGATGGTATAGATGTTTTTGCTTTCCTTAATAATTTAGAAGTGGTGATAAAAAGCAGTAACCTGGGTGATACACGCACGCTGTCTATCCCGGTTGCCCAAACCATATTCTTTGAGTTGGGGCCTGAACGCCGCGCCGAAATGGGCATACCGGAAGGCATGATCCGTTTATCTGTTGGTATTGAAGATCGCGAAGACCTGCTTAACGACTTTAAGAAAGCATTTGAAGCTATTTCTTAACTTATTGCTTTTCTGATGGTCCGTTGGCTGAAGCCAACGGCAATGATGCTGTATTTTAATAGTGTTAAGAGCATCAATCTTTATCAGTATGTAAGAGCGAGTGTGGACTCGAAAAACTCATTGCCGTCGGCTTAAGCCGACGGAATAATAAATATAAAGATGGCTTCAGCCTGAATCTTAATTGGTTTGGCTGGGGCCATTTGCTTTTCTGGTGGTCCGTTGGCTGAAGCCAACGGCAATGATTACTACACTTTTGAACAATAATGTTTCCAGTTCGTTTATTTGTAAATCCAAGATGCCATGGAAAAATTCAATCTCGACATTAAATACAACAAGCAGAACTTAGCATTGGAGGTCAAGGAATACCTGCATCACAGTCACCAACGCTGCAAAATTGAGGTATATCAAGACGACAAATTCCTGTTAAGCTTTAATCCCGATGACCATGAAACACTATCTGTGTGCCAAAACCCAGCCCAATTAGATAATAAACTGGTACATTTAATAGCTGATAAGATCGAAGAGAAGATTGATTGGTTGGGATAGTTCCTCCTTCACGTTTTGGCATGCTATCGCTCGCAAAGACGTAGGCGTAAACAATAATGTCATTTCGAACGAGGAACGAGGAGAAACCCTCTACTTGCGATGAAGAAGATTTCTCCTCGCTAACGCTCGTTTGAAATGACATGGTTTGGATTAATTATATCTGTTCCGTTCCCGGCTTTTCTGCCAGCGCTTTTATCATCTCATCGGCAACCGGATCGGCTGAGATACCATAGCCGTTAACCAGTACTCCTTTCATTTTGTATTTATCAGATGATATGGCGTAAACAATAGCCTCATCATCAGGGTTAGAGTCGCCCTCAAACCGGTAATGCTTATCTACAACAAAATCTTCCGGGTGCAATTGCAGTTGGTTCCCGGCACATTGCAGGCAATTTTCATGCAGGTTAAAATCTTCGGTATATCCTTTTTCTCTGAGGTTATTGATTACTTCAGATACGGTTGTCATAGGTTTCATACAAAAATAGTGTTAGCTGTTTCTCTTATCTGCAAACCGTTACTTGTGGTTTGTTAGGTAAAGGTACGCTTGCGCGTGATTTATTATCGCATTTACCTAAAAGTGTATAGATAATAATAAAAATAACAATGGTTGATAAGCACCCACCACCCAGTTTCTTGGCTCCCCAGGCGGCAATAATAGCGCGGAAAAATTTATTCATAAACTAACATTTACATTACCAACATCATTTTATGAAAGATAGTTTGACTTAATTAAGCGGCAGGGTAAAATAAAAGGTTGAACCCTCTCCGCTTTTACTTTGCACCCATATTCGGCCGCCATGTTGTTTAATAATTTCTGCGCTGAGATATAACCCTATACCAAAGCCCGATATATTTTTGGTGTAACTGGACTCGACCCTGTAGTAACGGTCAAACAATTTATCCAGGTCCTGTTCAGTTATCCCCATCCCCTCGTCATGAATGCTTACTTCCACATAATGGTCCTTTTTAACATAGCTTACACTTATGCTCTTACCTTTGGGCGAATACTTAACCGCATTGCTTAGCAAATTGGTTAATACCGAACCTACCTTATCTTTATCTGCAAACACATCAACCGGCTCATGGTCATGTACATGAATAGTATGACTATGCGTAGTGATCTGTATTTCCTCGGCCATCTCATGTAAGAGTTGATTAAGGCGAAAGTGTTGTTTTTCAATATGTATCTTGCCAGATTCGAGCCTTGAAATGTTTAAGAAACCATTGATGAGATTAGTCATCTTCCTGATCTGGATATTGGCTTTCGCGAGAGCTCCATTAACAAAAGGGTCTGTGGTATCGCGCAGTTTAACAGTAAGCACTTGTATCAGTGCTGAAAGTGAGGTAAGCGGCGTTTTGAGTTCATGACTCGCTATACCAATAAAGTCATCCTTTTGCCTTTGTAACTTCTGAACCTCATCAAGGCTTTGCTCCAGTTTTTGGCGGGCCAGTACCTGTTCGGTGGCATCAGTAGTAATAGCAATTATACCTATCACCTTGCCGGTATTGTCGCAGTAGGGTTCGTAAACCACGTTTTGATAAATAACACCATTCTGGCTGCCCCTATATAATGAAACCGGCATTTCAACGGCTTCAAATGTTTCGCCCCGGTGAAAAACATCAGCCATTATTTGTTCCAGTCCTTGCTCCCTGGCTTCGGGCAAAACTTCAAATAATGGTTTATCTAATATTGCGGCGCTCTCTTTTCCCCAAAATTCAATCATCATATCATTGGCCACCATAACAGTATGTTTGGGTCCCATTAATATGCACATAGCTACAGGCGCCTGCAGGATAATGTTTTGTAGGTTTTTTTCGCTTTGCTCTACCTGCTGTTTTGCCCGTACCAGATCGGTAACCTCGGCGCCGGTATTCATTATACCATAAATTTCGCCTTTAGTGTCAAAAATGGGTACAAAGCTGTAGTTAAAATAAAAGGGCTGCAGTACGTTATCCACTACAATATCAACGCGCTGGTTCCTGGCATGGAAAGCTTTGCCGGTGGTATAAACCTCATCCAACTGGTCATAAATAGCCTGGTTGCCCAATTCGGGCAGTAAAGAATGATAGGTATGGCTAAATACATCGTTCCCCTTGCCCCAAATATCAATGATGGATTGGTTAGCCAATACGATCTTCATTTCCCGCCCCTTGTACACTGCAATCGGTAACGGCGCGCTTTCAATTAAGCTGCGCGTGCGATGTTCCGACTCCTTTAGCTCTTCCAGCAACTTTTCCAAACGGCGCTGGCTACTTAATAATTCCTCATTGGTTGTTGCCAGCTCCTCGTTAGTAGCTGCGAGTTCCTCATTAGTGGCTACCAGTTCTTCATTAAGCGTCTGTTGTTCGTGCTCACTTTCTTCAAGTGCTGTTGTACGCAAACGTACTTTTTCTTCCAGCTCATCATTTAAATTAGCAAGTTTTAACTGAGTCAAGTGCAATGCTTTGTTGGTAGTAGCCAGCTCCTCGTTAGTTGTAAGTAACTCTTCGTTGGCAGAAAGCAACTCTTTACTTAAAATATCTTCGTTTTGGCCTGATACAATTGCCTGTTGCTCGCTTTCCTGATGGTTAGCAAGCATTACGTTATCAATATCCTGGCACCAACAAACAAATCCATCAAACTCCCCAGTTGCATTAAGCCGGGTTGCGCCGTTGCAAACCACCCAATGATAGTTGTGATTACCGTTTTTAAGCCTGAAACTTATTTTAAAACTACTTTGCTGAAATGCCGCTTTTTTTAAGGTTTGCAAACATAAGTCCAGATCAGCCTGATGGATCCCTTTAAACCATTGTTCACTGGTTTCCTGCTCAATTGTACGGCCGGTAAACCTTAGCCACGCGGTGTTAGCATACACAGCGCCACTATCCTTATCCAGCATTAATACCATAATAGGTGCCGTATCTGCTATTGCTTTAACCTGCTCTTCAGAGCTTACCGGTTTATTATGATGCATCTGTATGACCAACAATTAAGTAACTGATAAAAGTATCAGGAGAGTGAATATATAAGCGTTAACAAAATTTTATACGCTTTGTTAAGGAAAAACGTAATTTTTACAACTTGAATAGTTGCGCGTTGGCTGAGCCAGGAAGTATCGGAAAAGTAAGAGATCTCCTGAATGGATTCGAACCACTACGAACAGAGTCAGAGTCTGGTGTGCTACCGTTACACTACAGGAGATTATCGGTATTTCTACGGCGCAAATTTAGCTATTTAACAAATTCTATCAAGCATTTTATTAAGAAATTATGTGCTAAATGTTACACCAATAAGTCCACTTAATAGTGAATTGCCTGTTTTTGATTGTAAATGGTGACGGTATGGAATTATCGCCATAAACTATAAACAGATCTGAAGCGGGCTTATATCGCCATTGCAACCTGCTGTTAATGTTTAAGTTATTTGCCTGCTGGTTGTATTGCACAAAAGTGGTAAAGTATAATGTATTGGTAAAAGTAACATCGGCACGCGGCCCAATAAGCCAGAAGGTACTGTGTCCATATGGCTGTGGCAAGTGCAGATCGTTATAAGAGGCGTTAACCAGCAAATTAACATACGGCTGAAAGCGGTAACCCACCTGTCCTATCAGGGTGTTTTTAGTACCATTATCATAATACCCGCCGCGGGCAGCCTCAACCAGGTAAGTAAACACGCTTTGCGGCTTTGAAGCGTATTGTATATCAATGGTTTGCCAGTGATTTTTAAAACCTACAGGCAGCTTAACCTTACCGGTATTGGTTGGATCATAGGGCTGCAGCAGTTTTACATAATCATCAAGCCCTGATACGGTTAAAGTACTGCGGTTACGAAATGTGATTAAATAACTTAATATGGTTTCGTAATCGGTAGGATTAAAAGCCTCATCAAAAAAATAAGTACCGCTTATTTGCGGGCCATGTGAGAGTATAATACCGCTTTTAGGTAAAAAATTATGTTGAAGTAAAGGGTTGAGCTTATTGTATCCCTTCCTGGGCACATAACCTACTTCCGCGTTGTAGTTACGGCCTACGTATTGCTGCTGAAGCGCGAGTGTCCAGTATTTGCTGAGGTATTGGATATTGGCCGCCTGCACATAATCATGCCCGGAAACGCCCGGGGTGAATGATTTAAGCCCGAGCAGCTTCCCCGTCCATATGTTATTTGACGAGGCCAGGTTAAACTCCGCACCCACGTTACGGTTATAGGCAAGCCCTGTGCTCCCGGCCGTCGGCGCGCTACCGGTGGCATCTTTATTAACAAACATTAAGGCGATATTGGAGCGTGAAAATACACGCCGCTGCAGGGTAACCACGCCAAAGTTTTGCCCAGCCACGTTATCTGCTGAAGATTGCCCGGTTTGTATATCCATTACTCCTATGCGCCAGTTCTTGTCAATTTTGCCTGTAAGCCTTGCCCCCGCTCTAATCGGAGCATTTAGACCTACCCTTCGCGAGAAAAACGGGCGGATATCCGCATAACCGAAGTTGGCAAAGAGGTCGCCGTTCTCCAGAAAGAACTGCCTCTTCTCCGGAAAGAAAAGCTCATAGCGGTTTAAATTGATCACCTGCTGATCTACATCAACCTGCGAAAAATCGGGGTTTACGGTTAGGTCCAGGTTGAGCGACGAGGTAAGGCCTACCTTTACATCGCCACCTATTTCTTTTCGCCAAACAGCATCTTTATTGTGCTCAAAATCTTTAGTGACACCCGCCAGTGCATAAGGTATAATAGATATGTTATGCGTAGCTACGGGAGGGGCTTCATCCCATACAATTGTGCCTGTGTAGGCAAGCGCTGCTGTAGGGAACTGCCTTGGTACTGGCGCCCAGCTCGATTTCTCAGTACTTTTGAGGTCATTACGGCTAAAGTTGATACCCCATTCTTTTATCCCTTTTTTGTAGCGGATACTTTTAAAAGGGATTGCCGCCTCAAAAACCCACCTGTCGGGATAATTTTTTACTGTAGAGTACCATTTATTATCCCAGCTCAGGTCAACTTTACTACCCTCGTACATAATACCGTCCCATTGTGCGCCTACCGCATTGGCACCGAATGTGAACCCATCTGTACGGGCGTCAAAAGGGTCCATAAAAAAGATGAAATTGTCGTTTTTAAGAAAGGCAAAATCGCGCTTTAACGATTCGACCATATAGCCGGGGCTTGGCGTATAACAAACCGCGGATACGTAAAGGTTGTTGTTATCATAAGTAAGCCTTACAACCGTTTTGAGGTTAGCATAGCTGGTATCCATTGGTAAAACCATGTAAAACCTGTCGGCACTATCAGCCAAAAGCCAATCGTTCTCGTTAAGTATGCCGTCAATTTTTATGGAAGATTGCGCATGGCGGATATGCAAACGGTAATCGGCATTCTTTTTTTGTGCTAACACTGCGCTAACAAGCATGCTTAGGCATAGCCCTAAGAGTAAAGGTTTAAATTTGGCCAATGGGTATGGTATGTTAATGTGAGATAATACCGTAATTGTGCAGGGGATACACAATTATACTACATATGCTGCTAAATTAACTGATGATAGATTAATTCTTTTAAAAGCATATTGATGATTGTTACATTAACCGTTTTAAAGGCGATAAGAAAAGGCCATAAAATAGCAAAGGGCCATAGGCCCATTACTTTTGTTATAGTTAGCAGTTGATGATTCCTCTGGACGCCGCGGGTAGATTCGAACTACCGTGAAAGGTTTTGCAGACCCATACCTATCCTCTCGGCCACGCGGCTTTAAATCTTAGCCTTATTTGTTAGGCTGCGGCGTTGTACGCAAATAAGGTTTTACTTCGGTAAAGCCTTTAGGGAACTTGGCCGGTATGTCTTCAGTTTTTATAGATGGTAGTACTACTACATCCTCTCCATCCTTCCAATCGGCAGGCGTGGCTACGCTGTGGTAGGCTGTTAACTGCAATGAGTCAATAACACGTAGTATCTCCTGAAAATTTCGCCCGGTTGAAGCCGGATAGCTGATAATCAATTTGATCTTTTTATCAGGCCCGATAATGAACAGTGAACGCACCGTTGCTGTAAGTGAGGCATTAGGATGTATCATGTCATAAGCCTCGGATATTTTGCGGTCTTCGTCGCCAATGATCGGGAAAGTTACCTCCACATGCTGGGTTTCGTTGATATCGTTGATCCAGCCTTTGTGCGATTCCACGTTATCCGTACTTAAAGCCAGCACTTTTACATTGCGCTTCGCGAACTCATCTTTCAGGGCCGCGGTTTTGCCCAGTTCGGTTGTACATACCGGTGTATAATCTGCCGGGTGAGAAAATAATACACCCCAGCCATCGCCCAGGTATTCATACAGGTCAATTTCGCCTTGTGATGTTTGTGCCTTAAAATTTGGGGCATCGTCGCCAATTCGTAAGCTCATATTTTAAATTTTATTTTTTAACTTGATGTGATAAACTATCATCAATAGCCTTATCAACATTTATTAAAATTATCCGGAATAAGAGAGAGAAACTTTTGCTCTGGCGCGATCATGCAAAGTATGCATTGTTTAAATCAGCTTATCTGTCTTTGCAATTAAACAAAGCAGGAATTAGCACCTTTTACCTTGGAGATACAGGTTGCTAAGACTTCGCAGGGCCTTTCCCTCGGTCTTTCTGGATAAGTATGTTTAAAGAACAATTACATTGCAAATGTAGATATAAAAACTATTAATCCTATAGACTTTATAAATTATTTTTTATTTGATTGATCTACAGTAAAATAAATTTTATTACTGGCAAATCATTTACCATTTAGCTTCTTAATAATTTCAACTTCCTCAGGTTTGTAGGCTGTGCCATCCTTCCGGAAAATATCATGAAACCACTCCTTGGGTTCGCTGCCATCAGGGATAGGGTTGTCCCAGGCATAAATGGTATTGGTTTTACCCATTACAAATCCCCAGTTAAGCGCACCAACATTTTCTTTTTTTAGCATAGGCATAACGGTTTCAAATCGGCTGCCCCTGGTACGTGCCATATACTCGGTGCAAATAAGCGGCTTGCCGTGAGTTTTTAGTAATTGTATGGTTTTACGGTGTGATGGTTCTTCGGTATAATCATGATAAGTGATCACATCTGAGTTTAAGGCCTGGTAAGTGTTCAGCTTCTCAAAACTCCAGTCCCACAACCCTGCCGAAAGGGGCTGCGATGGATTTACCGCTCTTGCCCAGCCAAACACCTTTACCAGCAGATCCATCGACGCTTCTTTTTTATTTGAATTTCCAGGTTCGTTATATAAATCCCATAAAAGTATGCGCTTATCATTTTTAAAAGTATTGAGGATATCGGTAACATAAGCCTCAAGCATAGCTTCCTGACCGGGTTTTCCGAGCCGGTTGCCCGGATCCTGCAGCCAGCCCGAGTTGTGTATACCTGTTTTAGGTGTAGGCTGCTTACCAATTTTGGCGCCGGCGTTCCAGCAGTCGTCAAAAAACACAAACATGGTTTTAATGTGATGCTTGTCAGCAATGGCCAAATACTGATTAATGCGTTTTTTAAAGCCTGTCTTATCCTGCTGCCATACCAGGCTATATAAAAATACGCGCATAGTATTAAACCCAATACCTTCTGCATATCCAAGCTCCCTGTCAATGGTAGTGGCATCAAAGGTATCAGCCTGCCACATCTCTAACTGATTAATGGCTGTGCTGGGTATAAAATCGGCACCGCTCATCCATTTGTATCCGGCATACCACTTGTTGGCTTTCTCCGCCGACCATATCTTTCCGGATACTTTTTTTTGCGCGGAAGCATTGAACGAAACAACTAAAGTAAGCAGGCTGAGTGCCGCTACTTTGCAGCATATACTTTTCATAGGTTTTATATTGGATAATGTAAACATATAAAAAACCGCTTAATCACACAAAAAGGGTTGGCAAGCATGTGTGTATAAGAGTATCCGCAATATGTGTGTTACAAGTAAGTAATGTGCAATCTGCAGAACTACTAAAAACAACGAAAGCGTTGATAATCTTCTACCTATAATTTATTTTTGCGCGAAAAAAATAACCATTAACCGTAAAGCACCGTATACTAATCCTGTTGGTTAGCAGTTTAATGTATGGTTGACCATGCAAAATGGCTCAAATAATTAACAAATAAAATTTTTTCATTCTGTTAAATACCGCCTGTCATTTATGTCAACTTTAGGTTGTAAAGGCCATTTTTAGCACAGGTTGGCACATTATTTATAATAGGTACCTTAGTTTAGATAGGCAAAGTAATTTTTTCTGTTGAAGTGTAAATGAGTTCAGAAGTACAACAATTTTCTGGTGAGAACGCAGCTCATATTGCACATTTTGCAGATACGGGTGTAAGCATATGGCGTTATAACATTGATACGCGTGAAGTATGGTGGTCTACAGGCTTTTACCAGGCCTTAGGATATCAAAAAAACGATATTGAGTGTTCGTACAGTGTTTTTTTTGATTACCTGCTATACTACGAAGACAGGCAGACGTTTTTAAAAACCACGTTGCTGACAAGCAACAGTGTGGAAAATTCTGCACACATCCGGCTGCTCACCAAACATAAAGGTTACCAGTGGTTTCAAAATACTACCAAACAATATATTACCGAAACCGGCCGGTTTATTTATGGCATTCTGATCAACATTAGCGAGGCTAAAACCGCCGAATTAAAAGCGGTTGAAAACGAAACTAAGTTTGCCGAGATAGGCCGCATTGCCAAAATGGGTTACTGGCAGATAGACTGCCGGACAATGGAACTGGAGTTAAGCCGGGAGATATACGACATTTATGAGCTTAATCCTTCCTTACCTCTATCCGTTGACGAATTACTGAGTTACTTTTTACCGCAACATGAGCCGGTTATAAAAAAGGCAATAGATGATGCCCTGCAGCACTGTATTCCTTATGATATTGAACTCCAATTTAAAACGGCCAAAGAAAATATCATATGGGTAAAATGTAAGGGCATACCCGTAATTGATGAGTATGGGCGCTCAAAATATTTGAGGGGTATATTTCAGAACATTGATAGTATCAAGAAGCGTGGGATTACCATGCAATCATCTATCAACCTGCTCGATGATCAGAACAAACGCCTGCAGAACTTTGCTTACATCGTATCGCACAACCTACGTTCACATGCCGGTAACCTGAAATTTATGGTTGACCTGTTTGAAGAAACGCCTGCAGAGCATGAGCGAGCCGAAATATTCTCGCATATCAAAACCATTAGCCAAAGCCTTAGCGCTACCATGAGCCACCTGGATGAGATAGTGAAAATGCAGGCCGAAATATCCAATGGCACCAAGTTGCTCGAGTTTGCTGATATCTTTACTAACGTTGTATCGGCGCTGCAAGCCGATATAAAAATGAGCGGCGCTCATATCAATACTAATTTCAACAATGCCCCTACGGTGAATTACATACCGGCCTATCTTGAAAGTATTTTGCAAAACCTGCTTACCAACGCCATTAAATACCGCCACCCCGACCGCACCCCGGTTATCAACATTACCACTTACAAAGCCGGTAGCGAAGTATTTATGGCTTTTGAAGATAATGGTGTGGGCATTGATCTTGAACGGTATGGCAACCAGTTATTTGGTATGTATAAAACCTTCCATACTAACCCTGATGCCAAAGGCATTGGTCTTTTCATGACCCGCAACCAGGTTGAAGCACTTGGCGGATACATCACCGTGGAGAGTGCTGTAAATGTTGGCACAAAATTTACCATTAAGCTGGTATAGTAAATCGCATTAATGAATAGTGAACTCCAATTTGTAACGGCCGCGATAGTGGACGATGATAAGATATTTACCTATGGTTTTAGAAAATTAACTGGTATAAAAGGTCTTTTCGATGAAATTTTAGACTTTTGCAATGGCAAAGAAGCCATTGACTATCTTAAAGATCCTCAAAACAGCACACGTTTACCCGACGTATTGTTTGTGGATATTAATATGCCCATTATGGATGGGTGGGAATTT
Source organism: Mucilaginibacter sp. MD40 (assembly GCF_002288635.1). Classification (GTDB taxonomy): domain Bacteria; phylum Bacteroidota; class Bacteroidia; order Sphingobacteriales; family Sphingobacteriaceae; genus Mucilaginibacter. The sequence goes on from NZ_NRSW01000001.1 coordinate 3,737,746, forward strand.
AATGATGCATTTGAGGAAATAAAATCCCTGTTACCCAAACCTATTGCGGTTTATAATATTAGTTCGTCAATAGATATTGAAGATATTAACAGGGCAAAAAAAATCCGCTCATAGCGGATTATCTTTTAAAACCTCTTAATGAAATTTACCTTGCCGAAATTTACCGTAAACTACAGTATCTCGGCAAGGATATCAAAATAGGTTAATTTTACTCAATATAACTTTCCAGTATCTTAAAGCCAGCTGTGGTTTTCAATTCTACTTTATCAATGGTTTTGGGCAACAAAATACAATCGCCCATTTTAACCTGGTAAGCCAAATCATTATGTTGCAGTATGTATTCGCCCTCAACACAAACATGTATCACAAAAGAGTCCAGGTTACTGTAATCTTTTTCAGTTCCGTGAGTGGCATCTAAAACGTTGGTTGTAAAATACGGGCAGCTTACCACATGTACTGTTTCATCTTTTTGAGGCTGATACAGGGTTTTATACTCGTCATAGTGCTTGTAGTCTATGGCGGCTAAAGCCTCCTGTGTATGCAATTCGCGCTTATTACCTTTATCATCAACACGGTCAAAATCATATATACGGTAAGTGATATCTGATGTTTGTTGTATCTCAGCTATCAGCAAACCTTTACCAATGGTGTGTACGCGTCCGGCAGGCAGGAAGAAAACGTCGCCAGCTTTAGCTTCTTCGCGGTTAAGGATATCCATAATATGCCCGCTGTTCAATGCGTCCACATATTTTTGCTCATCCATTTCCTGGTTAAAACCGGTGATCAGCGTTGAGCCGGGGTCAGCCTCTATGATATACCACATTTCTGTTTTACCGAATGAGTTGTGGCGCTTTTTAGCCAGTTCGTCATTAGGATGCACCTGCACGCTGAGGTCGTCGTTAGCATCAATAAACTTAACCAGCAAAGGAAAGGTGTTGCCAAAGTGTTTGTATACTTTGTCGCCTACCAGGTCGGCCTGGTATTTCTCCAGCAGGTCGGCCAGACTTTGGCCTTTCAGTTCACCGCTGTCAACCACGGATACATCAGATTTAACGCCCGATATTTCCCAGGTTTCGCCGCAGTTGGGCAGGTCGGCTATGTTTTTGTGGAGATAACTTTCAATTTTATGGCCGCCCCATATTTTATCTTTAAATATGGTTTTAAATTTTAGCGGGTATAATGGTGTTGACATGGTAGTGTGTATTTGTTACGGCTAAGTTAGGAATTTTGTGTTGCTAACTTGTATCTTAGTTATACTAAACTCTAATACCTACAACCTTGCGTATAAATCCACATACAAAACCCAAGAAAAAAGTTGCAATCTTCTTGGGCGCCGGTGCTTCTGCTGCTGACGGAGCACCAATTCAGTCTAATATATTTAGGGATTATTTTAATTCTCTTAAACGACGAAAACCCAGTAAAGAACATGAACACGAATTAGTTGCTTTTTTCAAGAAAATGTTTGATATAGATGTATTGTATAAAAATCTTGACAATATCAATTTCCCTACATTTGAAGAAGCTTTAGGAATACTTGACTTAGCCGATTTAAAAAATGAAGCTTTTAAAGAACTTTCTAATATAAATTTGGAAGTCAACAGCGGGAGAATAAAATTTCTTCGCTTATATCTACTATTTCTTATGGCCGATATAATCAACGAAAAACTTCAAAAACCCGACACATTACACCGAGTTCTTGTCAATAATTTATCAAAAGATCAATTAGATCAAACAACATTTTTGACGACTAATTATGACATTCTGTGTGACAATGCATTGTACTACTTGAATCGGTTTGAAACTAATTACAAAAAGGTCGATTATGGTGTAGAATTTATAGATTATAGAAACGGTACATTTGAAAGGCCCAATGACAATAGTATAAAACTCCTTAAACTTCATGGATCATTAAACTGGCTTCACTGTCCAGTTTGTAATAATCTGCATATTACTCCTAACGAAAAGGGAGTGTACCGAATGATGACCAATCTCGATTCAATGAGATGTGAGAATTGTCAAGGAGTTTATTCACCAATAATTATCCCGCCTACCTTTTATAAAGATATGTCTAAAGTGTATTTAGGTCAAGTTTGGAATGTTGCTGAAGCCGAATTACTCAATACTAATCATCTAATTTTTTGCGGCTATTCATTTCCTGACGCTGATATCCATATTAAATATTTAATTAAACGCATTCAAAAAAATAGAAACCCTAAAAACGAACTCAAAGTAACGATTATCAATAATCACGATGACAAGGAACAGTCAATTAAAGACGAAGAAAAAAATCGCTACCAGCGCTTTTTAGGTAAAAACATAAATTACACTGACTTATCTTTTAAAGACTTTGCTAATAATCCTCTTCAAATAATTTAATCACCAAAAAGCCCGATCTGATTATCAGACCGGGCTTCATATTTTAGAGAAACGGCTAATTACTTACCCAGTTTCTTTTTCAGGTTCTCGTCAATAGCTTCTAAAAACTCTTCGGTATACAGGTAATCCGTACCGTGCGCTACCTTAGGTTTAATGGTGATGGCTAAGTCTTTGGTCATTTTGCCGCTTTCAACCGTTTCAATACAAACCTGCTCTAAAGTGTGGCAAAAGTCGATCAGCTCCTGGTTGTTATCCAGTTTACCGCGGAACTCTAAACCACGGGTCCAAGCAAAAATAGATGCAATTGGGTTGGTTGAAGTTGGGCGGCCTGCCTGGTGCTCGCGGTAGTGGCGGGTTACCGTACCGTGTGCGGCTTCGGCTTCCATAACGGTACCATCAGGTGTTACCAATGTAGACGTCATTAAACCTAATGAACCAAAACCCTGCGCTACGGTGTCAGACTGTACGTCGCCATCGTAGTTTTTACAAGCCCAAACAAAGTTACCGTTCCATTTAAGGGCCGATGCCACCATGTCGTCAATTAAACGGTGCTCGTAAGTAATACCAGCAGCGTCAAATTTGGCTTTATAATCGTTTTGGTATATTTCTTCAAAGATGTCTTTAAAACGGCCATCGTATTTTTTAAGGATGGTGTTTTTAGTTGACAGGTATAAAGGCCAGCCTTTCATTAACGCCTGATTGAAACAAGCATGCGCGAAGCCTTTAATAGATTCATCCGTATTATACATGGTTAAGGCAACGCCATCACCTTTAAAGTTAAACACTTCAAATGATTGCGGCTCGCCACCATCTTCAGGAGTAAAAGTAACGGTAAGTTTGCCTTTCCCTTTGGTTAAAAAGTCGGTAGCGCGGTACTGGTCGCCAAAAGCGTGGCGGCCAATGCATATAGGCGCTGTCCAGTTAGGTACCAGGCGCGGCACATTGCTCATTACAATTGGCTCGCGGAATACCGTACCATCTAATATATTACGGATAGTACCATTTGGCGATTTCCACATTTGTTTCAAACCAAACTCCTCTACACGCTGCTCATCAGGTGTAATGGTTGCGCATTTAATACCTACGCCATATTGTTTAATAGCGTTAGCAGCATCAACAGTTACCTGGTCATCTGTCTGGTCGCGATATTCGATACCAAGGTCATAGTATTTAATATCAAGGTCAAGGTAAGGAATGATCAGTTTATCTTTTATAAACTTCCAGATGATGCGGGTCATTTCATCACCGTCCAGTTCAACAACCGGATTTGCTACTTTAATTTTCGACATAGCTTTGTTATGATTTTTAATTTTAACGGTTTCAAACATACATAATTTTATATGTAAATACCCGAAACACTTAACTATTATAGTTTAAACTCCGTATACATAATTGGTGCAGGCCAAATAACAATTTTAACAAGTAGTTGTTGCCTGTAAAATGGTAAAAGCTTTAATTTGGTGAGTAACCATTGCTTTTTAAAAGTTTGATGCTACTTTTATAGCACTCGATTACCAGCGTATTTGTAGCAGCATAATTGCCGTTTATGAAAAAACCTTTCTTAAAAATATTTTTAACGTTTTTGTTTACAACAGCAGCGCTATTGGCGAAAGCCCAAATAGGCTATGATTACGCGCAGTATGACCTTGGCCTTGGCGGAGCTTACAACCAGGTATATGGCGATGCCGAAAAAGTAATTGGCACCCCTTCTGTAGCGGTAAGTTTAAATTATAACCAAACCCCCTATGCCAACTATCTTTTTGAGATACAAGGCGGGGAGCTTAAAGGTGGAGATAAGAATTCTGTATCCGGCAGGTATTTCCGCAACCGTTTTACGGCGTTGGTTTTTAGGGGGCAGCTACAGGCAGGAGAAATAATTGATTACAGCGGGAGCGGTTTCATGAACGGCTTAAAAAATTTATACATCTCATCTGGCGTAGGTTACGTTCTTAACGACATGAAGGAGATCAACCGGAAATCAAATACTACACCGCAAATTACCTGGGGCGGGCTCGATAAAAGCAATGAGCTTTATATACCGGCGCGCATTGGCTACGAACTTAAATTTTTTAACCAGTATAACCAGCCATCGTTCAAAATCGATATCGGTTACCAGGTTAATTTTGATCTTACAGATAACCTTGATGGCTTTACTGCAGGGCGTAGTAAAGATGTTTGGTCGCAGATCAGCATTAACCTGAAATTTGCGCTTGGCGGGGTAACATCGTATCGCAAAACCATATAACACTTGTTTTTTGGCAGGATTTTAGTTAATATTTCATAAATATTTAAACCTATGAATACCATTGAACCAAACGACGATTTTGTAACAGACCCTGAAGATAGGAACACACCCATTGAGGGAGAAAATGACGACATTGTAGATGATGAAAACCTGAACTATAATGAGGCGTCTAACAGTTACGAGTATGATGTTAAAGGTGATAACGAAGATTACGATCACCCCGACCCATACGATACCACGGCCGATAATGGCGACGACTTCGACTCGACTTACGACGAGGCTAATCCATACGACACCAAAGGCGAATACGATGCCGGCCGCTCTTTAGAAACCGACGCGGAATCGTTAGGGATGCATATTGATAGTGGCAAAATTGTACATCTCGACCCTCGTGATGAAGCCCTTTCACACACGCCTGAAGACGACAGGGATGATCTGGATGAAGAAGGCTATCCTAAAAACGACAAGCCAAGTATTTAATAACCCTTTAAAAAACAAGAGCGATGCTCATAAGCATCGCTCTTGTTTTTTATGATCTGTTAATACGGATTAATCAAAATCAAGATTAAAGCGAGCGCGTAATTCTAATAATTGAGGGTTTTTGGCCGCCAGATGCTGAAATTTTTCTATCGCGGTGTAGGGTTTGCGTACAACGGTAGTTTCCTCAACCCGGGCGTTCACTTCTATATCAAAATTACGGAGCGTAGTACGCAGATAGTTGAGCAAATAAGGGCGCTCATCACGAAAGGCGGCTTCCTGTACCTTATTTGATACTACAATTTCGTAGTTAACACCACCAAGCGCTTTCGGCGCGTTAGCCGTAAAAATGGTAAACAAACTCATGGGTTTACCTTCGGCTTTTATTTTAGCGGCGTAATTGCTCCATGTTTGCAAAAACTGATCGAGATTAAAGGACTCTTTATCATTGCCCTTTAAATAAGGGTCTTCTTCTTCCTTAGCTTCTTCTTCTACAATTTTACCCAGCTCATTAAATTTGGGGATCTTAATGGATGATGCAGACGCATGAAGATTTGGAATAAATGATTTGGGCTTTTCGGCAGGCTCCGGCCTGGGTTCAGCAGTCGGTGGCTTTAGCTGCGGGGTGGCAACAGGTGCTGGTGCTTCGTTAACTACCGGCGCGCTTTTACCTGTTTGATAATTTACGGGCGCATCCCTAACCACGGCCACCTTATCATTTGCTATTGTAGTGGCAGCAGGAGCGTTTACTGTTGTATCAGGTTTTTTTTTACCTCTCCGTTTGGAGTGGGTGTGATACCGGCCGGCATGGATGCCATACTAAACACCGCCTGCAGATTACTCATCTTCAGGAGTGCCAGCTCTACCTGCAAACGCTGGTTCTTGCTCTGTTTATAATTAATATCGCACTGGTTAGCAATATTTAAAGCCGACAAAAGGAAAGACACCGAAGCAGCCTGTGATTGCTGCAAATACCTCGACTTAATAGTTTCACTAACTTCTAACAATTTAATTGTGGAGGCATCTTTACCTACCAGCAGATTCCGCAGGTGCTCTGAAAGCCCTGTTATAAAATGCGCGCCATCAAACCCTTTACTTAATATCTCATCAAAAAGCAGGAGTACATTGGCGCTGTTCCCCTGTAAAAGGTTATCGGTTACATTAAAGTAATAATCGTAGTCGAGGATGTTAAGATTATCAATTACCGAGCGGTAAGTAACATTACCACCTGAGAAGCTAACAATCTGGTCAAACATCGACAGCGCGTCGCGCAGACCGCCATCCGCCTTTTGGGCAATAATATGTAACCCATCGTCCTCATAGGTGATATGTTCTTTTTTGGCAATCCCTGCCAGATGCCCGGCCATATCCTCAACCCTTATACGGTTAAAATCAAATATCTGGCACCGGGAAAGAATAGTTGGGAGTATTTTATGCTTCTCAGTAGTAGCTAATATAAATATGGCATAGTTAGGCGGTTCTTCAAGCGTTTTCAGGAAAGCGTTGAAGGCTGCCTGGGAAAGCATGTGTACCTCATCTATAATATACACTTTGTAACGCGCGGCCTGCGGCGGTATACGCACCTGATCAATCAGGCTGCGGATATCATCAACCGAGTTATTTGAAGCGGCATCAAGCTCATGTATATTAAAGGAGTTACCATTTTGGAACGCACGGCAGCTATCGCACTCGCCACAGGCTTCGCCGTTTGGCTGCAGGTTAGTACAGTTTATGGTTTTTGCCAAGATACGCGCACAAGTTGTTTTACCCACCCCACGCGGCCCGCAGAATAAAAATGCCTGCGCCAGCTGATTATTCCTGATAGCGTTTTTTAACGTATTAGTAATATGTTGCTGTCCTACAACGGTTTCAAACGTTGCCGGGCGATACTTACGTGCCGAAACAATAAAATTATCCACAGCCACTAAGGTAGCAAGAAAATGGCTTACCTGAAAGGCTTAAAAATCAATTTGGCATGCTTAACCCATCAGCTATTGCAGATCATCATCCGGCAAATGGTCATCATCTTCAGGATCAGGTTCGTTGAGGTCATCGCCTGCGCGTATCTCATTCATATCATCGCGCCACTCCACCTGGTCCTCAAAATCCTCATCCTCCTCGTCGCCCCAGCTACCCTCTTCAGGAAGGTCTTCATCGGGCGGATTTAAATTCAGATCGTCTGCAAAGGAATCAGCCTCATTCTGGTCTTCATCACCGGCGGGTAACTGCATCATTAATATGGCCGATTCAACAACATTGAAATCATAAGGGTGGAAGATGTAATTCATGGCAGTTTTATTTACATTTGAGAAGGCAAATAACATGCCATGCAACTGCTTTTGAAGCTTATTTTAGTATTTCTATACCGGTAATTTCTTTTACGTTATAATAACCTTTGGCCGCAGGCAGGTAAGCCTCCGTTTCTTGCCAGGTCACCTGTATCTTTTTACCTACTAAACGGGCTGCCTGGCCGCTAAAGGCATCAGAACCTGCAAACTGCCTAAACCATAAAAACGACCGCTCCTTACCATCCACATTCAGCACTATGTAATTGAAACCTTTGGTATCAATACGCTTAAACGTACCAGTAACAGTTTTTGACTCGGGAGCGTCTTTATCATCTTTCGCGGCCATTTTCATAGCAAGAGCCATAAAGCCACCGCATTTCATCTTCATTAAATTTGCACCTATCTCGGTGCCAATTTTGTTCATGGCCTCATTATCGGTCATCTCCACACCGCGCTCCGCGGCAACATCAGGCAAAAGGTCGGCCTGCTGGGTAAAGCAGTCCATAAACGCTGCATTGGCTTCTTTAGATGTTTTGATCTTCTCTTTATCAAGTTTGGTTATGCAATCGCAAAGCTGGTTATTAAGCTTAGTTTCGGCCGGGCCAATGGTTTTTGTTTGTGCTTTAACTACAACAAAGGGCATTAAGGTGATAAGGGTAAGTAAAATTTTTTTCATTCGTGTGATTGATGATGTTTTATGGTTCGAAAATAAGCATAATTAGCTTTGAAAATAATTTTATTCTTCCTACATTTGCAGCCCCGATATACCGGGTAAATAATTAAAAATCAATTTATAATGCAACAGTACGAAACCGTGATCGTTCTAACCCCGTTGCTGTCAGAAGACGTTGCGAAAGAGGCAATTGCCAAATTCACAAAAGTTTTAACTGACGGCGGAGCCGAAATTGTCCAGGAGGATAATTGGGGTTTGAGAAAATTAGCGTACCCAATTCAAAAGAAAACTACAGGGTACTATCACTTAACTGAATACAAGGCTCCGGGTGATTTAATTAACAAATTGGAGGTTGAGTTCAGACGTGATGAGCGCGTTCTGCGTTTCTTAACTATTGCTTTGGACAAACATGCCATTGCTTACAACGACAAAAAACGCAGCGGTGCTTTCAACAAGAAACCTGCAGCTAAAGTGGAGGAAAACAACTAATGGCAAACGACCAAATTAAATACGTTACCGCCCCTAAAGTAGAGGATAACCGTAAAAAATACTGCCGTTTTAAAAAGAACGGTATTAAGTATATTGATTACAAAGACGCTAACTTCCTTTTAAAATTTGTTAACGACCAGGGTAAAGTATTACCTCGCCGTTTAACAGGTACTTCTTTGAAGTTCCAGCGTAAAGTGGCCCAGGCTGTTAAACGTGCCCGCCACATTGGTTTATTACCTTATGTTACAGACTCATTAAAATAATCAAGGAGGTAAACACATGGAAGTTATTTTAAAACAAGACGTAAAGAACCTCGGCGATAAAGACGATGTAGTGAATGTAAAGCCGGGTTACGGCCGCAACTTTCTTATCCCTAAAGGATATGCTATATTGGCTACTGAAAGCGCGCGTAAGGTTTTAGCTGAGAACATTAAACAAGCTCAGTTTAAACAAGAGAAAATTCGAAAAGATGCTGACGCTATTGCTGCTAAATTAGAAGGCGTTAAGCTTACTATTGGCGCTAAAGCCGGCGAAAGCGGTAAAATATTCGGTGCTATCAATACCATCCAGGTTGCTGATGCATTGAAAAAAGAAGGTTTTGATGTTGACCGTCGTCGCATCACTTTTGATCAGGAGCCTAAATTCCTGGGCGAGTACGTTGCTAACGTAAACCTGCACAAAGAAGTAAAAGTTCAGGTACCTTTTGAAGTAGTAGCTGAATAATTATAAATTCTTAAATAGCTTTATTTTTTAGAATTTAGAGCTTATAATTCAGGATTTAAATAAAAAAGGAGTTTGGCATTTGCCCGGCTCCTTTTTTATTTACCTTACATTTGCACCTCAAATGGCAAAGAAAGCGCAACCCCGCAAAAAAGGTAACACTAAAGGCATCCACCGTAACGGCGTCATAAAACTGGCGTTGCGTATAGTAAAATTTGCACTCGTTATATTTATCGGTTCGAGCTTGTTTGGAGTTATCCTGTACCGTTTTATCAACCCACCATTTACCTGGCTAATGGTACAGCGTGGTTTTGAACGCAAACAGCGCGGCCTGGACTGGAAGATAGACAAAAAATGGGTCGACTTTGACCAGATTGCCGACCCGATGAAGCGCGCCGCCGTAGCTGCCGAAGACCAGACCTTCCTGGAGAACCACGGCTTCGATTTCAGGGCGATAGAAAAGGCCATTGAAAAAAACGCGAAAAGTAAAAAGCTCATAGGCGGCAGCACCATTACCCAGCAAACAGCTAAAAATGTATTTTTATGGCCTGGCCGCTCATTTGTTCGTAAAGGGCTTGAGGCGTGGTTCACCGTGCTGATCGAAGCTTTCTGGAGCAAAAAGCGTATAATGGAGGTATACCTGAATGTGATTGAAATGGGTGATGGTATTTATGGTATCGAAGCGGCATCGCAGGCATATTTTCATAAACCGGCGGCACAACTAACCAGGCAACAGGCAGCGGCCATAGCCGTGATATTCCCCAGCCCGCTTCGCTGGAGCGCCACCAACCCTACCCGTTATTTAAAACATCGCCAGTATTTGATTTTAAAGAATATGCGCAGGCTTGGGCCGCTGGAGTTTTAACACATTTCAAATACAGTTTCCTCCCAGGCTGCAATGATATTAATGATTGTTATATTATAAAAATGTCCCCGCGTATCTTGTGATACCGCGAGGACTTTATCATTAAATATACCTGGCAATCAGGTAAGCTGTGTTAGTTTACAGAGACTACGCCATTGGAGCAAATATTTACATTATTGAATGTAGCATTTGGCCCTGTAACATTGCCAAATGTGGCACATACCTGGTAAGCAAACGTATAATTTGAACCCGGTCCTCGCATATATATATTATATACTCCAGCTACCACAGAAATAGTTTGCGATGTGGTAAAGTTGAAAGAAGCGCTTGTACCGCCAGAAAATTGCGGAACAAGTTGAAATTGGAAGGTGCCGCCGCCAGTGTTGTTTTGCACTGTTAAATTATACGTGATTGGCATAACAACATCTGCATTTGCTTTTGCCGGATTCGTAATGTTAGGCGTTACAGCATCCTTAACCTGAGAACTAGCTGAGATGTTTTGAGCCTTTACAACAACGCAGAACATTACCAACATACTGCATAGGAATACGAGTTTTTTCATAAATAATAAAGATTAAAGGTTAATAATTATATAAATTTAACTATTTAAAAAACAGGTATTTATATCATATATTACCTATTAATTAATCAATATTTGCAATATTTAAAACAAAAATATCTCCATTTTTAATAATTAAATTCTGAATTATAACATATTAACCTACATCAGGATGCTTTTTCAGTATTATACTAAACAAAAACCACCTATCCGATCTTTACATTATCAATATGAGATAGTTAACGATTTTTGTTTTTAACGTTTAATGAAAATAAATTTTTAAAGTTGTTTTGAAATTTATTCTCATTAAACTATTGCGAAATACACTGCAGTTGATTAGCTTGCATGTAAAGGTGCTAATGATCAATTCAACAGCTCCGGTCTAACTTAAATCTACATCGAAATGAGAATGCTAAACAAAAAATTTAAGCCCCTTTCGAGGGAAGAAGCAAAGAAGGTTTTAGGTGGTTATCGCAATCCTGACGATGATTGCCCGGTAGGTACACACGAGTATATCTGTGTACAATCAGTTCCGGGGCATTCTGGAATAGGTGGTGGCGACCTTCTTTATTTAAGATATTGTGTACAAGACGGTCAGGCTAACCCTCCGTGCGAAGGTCCTGCATAGCAGATAAATTGCCTGTTGCAATAACTACATGCATTAAACAAAAAACCCTGTAAAAGCAGGGTTTTTTGTTTGATCTATACTATTAAATCGCCGAATAATTGTTGGTGCCAACTTTCTTTTAGAGGCACTTCCCACCTAGTATCAAGATCTGCAGGGGTTTGTGCAAGGTTATTAAATACAATAGTATCGCTATTTATCTTGCCCTCTTTTATCAAATCCTCAAACTGCTGCCTTGGAGCTGATTTGATAGTGTCGCCATCGCGGTAAGCCAAATTAAACCGATCGAACAAATTGATGCCGAAATGCTGCTCCAACTGCTTCATAAAATGAACAGATTTATCAATTGAACAGCCACTTGCGCCTGCCTGGCTTTCATCTACAAACAAAATCAGGAAACGGTTGTACCTAATTTCGGCCTTGGCTAACAACTGGTTATTATGTGCAGTCCAGTTGCGGGTAAAGTTATCTAACAGAACCTGCGCTTCCTGCGCCTCTGACGAGGTTAGTTCCCTGTCCGATTGATAGATCCAAACTCTTGAATGTGAAGAAAATTCCATGTTACAAATTTACTTGATTTTTTAACTTAAGGCTATTGTAAGTTGTCATGCGAGCATCAATTGTAAAACCTGTTTTAAAAACACGCCTGGGCATCGCGTTACTGGCCTTATGCCTGTTATTATGCAGCTTTAAAGGTTTTATGGATGGCCAGGAATGGACCAACTGGGCTAACCGCTTCCTAAACGAGGCTTATGACCCTTCTGTTGACCCCAATATCAAAAAGTTTGAGATCAACCTTACACCAGATCATTTTATCCGTTTAAGAAAAACTTATCAACAGGGTAAGCAGGAGTATTTTTCTTTCAAGATCAACCGTTTGAACAGCCTTGATCTAAAGCCCGGCAACGCCAATACAGATACCATAGCCTTTAAAACCCTTGCTGACGATATTATTTATCAAACGTTTGAAGACCCCGCCGGTGATTTGGATTCGATGGTTACGGAATGGGACATACCCATCAAAAAAATTTCGCCAAAAAGACTGGACAGTTTAAAAGAAGCGTTGACATTTCTTAAAGGAAATAACCCATGAAATATTTTTTAAGTGCTGCTTTAATTTGCTTAGTTATCATTGTTAAGGCACAAAATATAACCAAACAGCAAATTGATGGCTGGTTAATAAAATGCGATACAGCATATAAACCTGGTAAAATCTCGGGTTACGCTTTTAATAAAACGATGTATGAGCCTAAAGACTCTGTCAAATTAAACAGCGATCTGGCATCGATCAAAAGCACGGACCTACTAACTGTTGATCCTTTTTGGAATGAAGAACTTATATCTACTACAAATAACGCCGGAAAATTTACGGTACTGATTTTGAAAAAAGGTGAGCAGAACGCCGCAATCAAGCAATCAACCCTGAAAATAGCATTAAGTAAGTACAAGAAAACGCAATCCGGTAAAATTGGAATTGCATCTACCGAACCGGTACTTGTCATTAACGGGCAGCCGGTAACTCAGGCTGATTGCCTTGAAAAGTTATCGGCAGTTAAGGCAGAAACAATAACCGACATTTACTACAGTAAACATCCGGTACCGCAAGAATTATATGGGCCAAATGCCAAAAACGGCATAGTAACCGTTTGGACGAAATAGCTTACAACCCGTTTGCCCTAACCGTAATTTCGGCAATATCCAGCACTTTTATTTCCTGCTCTTTTTCCATGTGTTTTACGCCATCTGTCAGCATGGTCATACAGAAGGGACAGCCCGATGCAATGACGTTGGCTTTTGCCTCCAGCACATCAAGCATACGTTCATCATTGATATCCCTTTTACCCGGCTCAGGTTCTTTAAACATTTGAGCGCCTCCGGCTCCGCAGCACAGGCCATTGCTTTTGCAGCGTTTCATTTCAACCAGATCGGCATCTAAAATTTCTAACGCGCGGCGTGGGGCTTCGTAAACATCATTACCCCTGCCCAGGTAACAAGGATCGTGAAAAGTGATCTTACGGCCTTTAAAATTTTCGCCGCCTTCTGCTTTTAGCTTGCCCTCATCAATCAGTTGCTGTATCAGCTGCGAGTGGTGTATCACCTCGTAATTACCTCCCAATGCAGGGTATTCGTTACGAATGGTATTAAAACAATGCGGGCAACCGGTTACTATCTTTCTAATATTGTAGCCATCCAGTACCTGTATATTGCTCATAGCCTGCATCTGAAACAGGAATTCATTACCGGCTCGTTTTGCAGGGTCGCCGGTGCAGCTTTCTTCAGTACCTAAAACCGCGAAGCTAATGCCTACATGCTGCAATATCTTGCAAATATCACGGGTAATGCGTTGTGCGCGTTCGTCAAAACTACCGGCACAGCCCACCCAAAAAAGTATCTCGGGTTGCTTGCCTTCGGCAGCCATCTCGGCCATTGTAGGTATCTTTTGTTCCATCAGTAAGCTATATTATTCTTCGGTAATGGCTTCTATAAATTGGCTAATGCTATCATACTGCGAAAATGTGATAGCAGAGTTAATCTCATTCAATCGGTGTAGAATATCCAGCGCCAGATCAAGCGCATCAACCTCTACTCCCTGCATCTGCGCATTCCAGTTAATGCCTGCCTGAGTGTTATTATCAGCCATTTCCACGCACCAGTTCTCCAGGAAATCTGCTAATAAAATCTCGGTCGGTAAAAAACCTTTCCAATCATCGCGGGCGCAGATCTTTGCCTGGGCGCGATCATTCCAAAAAGGAATAACAGCATCCGCTTCGCCACTCGCCTCTGCATTAGCCCAACCGCCTTTGCCTTTCAATCCCCAAACCGACCGGTTAGCCGCGGCTTTCTCTACAAACGTTTTATATCCGGCTTCAAAAGCCTCTGTATCTTGGTCCATTATTTCTTTAATTAGTCGATAGTCCGTGGTAAGCTAATGTAACTATAGACCATAGTCTATTGACTATTGTCTTAATCTCTCTCCGCCCAGTTTAACCTATCAGCCTGACTATATTTCCATGGTGCACCATTGTTTTCCATGTTACCAAACATGTTATTCAAACTTGCAGGCGCCTGTGACTCTTCCATCACTATGTACCGCCTCATCTCCGTAATAATTTCAAGCGGATTAATATTTACGGGGCAAGCCTCTACGCAGGCATTACAGGTTGTACACGCCCATAATTCTTCGCGGGTGATATAATTATCCAGCAAAGTCTTTTCGTCGGCAAAATCCTTACCGTGCCTATCTATGTTGTTACCAACTTCCGTAACCCTGTCGCGGGTATCCATCATGATCTTACGGGGCGATAATTTTTTGCCGGTAATATTTGCCGGGCAAACAGATGTGCAACGCCCGCACTCGGTGCAGGTGTAGGCATCCATTAAGTTCTTCCAGGTTAGGTCGGTTACATCCCTTGCACCAAAGCGGCTTACCTCTGCCGCTTCGGGAACAAAAGAAGGATCAAGCATGGCTTTTACTTCGTTAGTTACCGAATCCATGTTAGTGAATTGACCTTTGGGTTTTAACCTGGAATAATAAGTATTGGGGAATGCCAATAAAATGTGGAAATGCTTTGAATATGGCAGGTAATTTAAAAAAGCCAATATGCCTATAATGTGAAACCACCAGCAAACCCGGTCTACAATCACCAACGCGCTTGCTTGCGATGGCAGCAAAGGCGCTATAAACTCACTTACCGGGAAGCTGCCTGCCTTTAAATAATGGCTGTAGTGCAGCGCCTGTAACTTGTAATCGGCAGCGTTCATTGTCAGGAAAGCAGCCATTAATAATACTTCGGTGATCAGGATATAGTTAGCGTCAGACTTTGGCCAGGAGGTCATCTCCTGCCCTGTAAAGCGCTTTAGCTTCAATACATTTCGCCTTATCAGGAAAATTACGCATGCTAACAGCACCAATAAAGCTAATATCTCAAAACCGCCTATAAGCAAGCCGTAAAAGCTTCCCAGCGGCTTGGAGAATACCCGGTGAGAGCCAAACAGACCATCTATTAATATCTCCAGTACTTCTATATTGATGATCACGAAGCCTACGTAAACGAACAGGTGCAGGATGGCCGCTACAGGGCGCCTGGTCATTTTGCTTTGCCCGAGGGCTACACGGGCCATAGTTGCCCAACGTTCGGCCGGGCGGTCGCTAAAGTCTGCATCCCTGCCTAATAAAATATTACGACGGATCTTGGCTGCATTCTTCCAAAACAGGTAGACTGCACCGGCCAATATGATAAAGAAGATAGCTTGTCCGATCATAATTTATTATGCATGCATAGTATTTAAATAACGAAAATAGTTATTTGTTTTAATGTTACAAGGTATAAATTGTTTTGATTTAGATATGAGGATGGTTCACAAAATACTTATTTAAAATTAATGCGCTGATAATCAATACCGGTTAGCACTTAAACATACTATTTTGAAAAAAAAGTTTTTAAAACTGAAAAAAACGCTACATTTGCAGACCCCAAACGGGATGATGGTATCATAGCTCAGTTGGTAGAGCAAAGGACTGAAAATCCTTGTGTCCCTGGTTCGAATCCAGGTGGTACCACAAATAAAAAAGGTCATTTTCAAGCGGAAATGGCCTTTTTTTATTTAAAAGGTTATATTTGTGTTAATCTTCTATGGTAACCCGATCGGGTGTCTTTGCAATTCAGCAAACAAAATTGTCGAATTGATCTAAAAACTTTGATAAATATTTGATGATGGAATTTATCGGTTTTGCAGATCAGCAAAAGCAAACACTATGGCAACAATTAACGCCGTTATCATTCCAAGCCAGAAAAAAAATGATGGGACCTGGAATGTAAAAATCCGGGTAACAAAAGACGCCCGCTGTTCTTACATTGAAACCCCGCATTTCATCAATGCGAAACAGATTCGTAAAAAGAATCAGATTAAAGACCCGCTCGTTCAGGAAATGATCGAACCCGTTTTGATCGATTACCGGAAAAAGATCGGGGAGCTCGGCCCGAAGGTTCGTACTTATACAGCCTTAACACTGGCTGCATTTCTTGCGGGCAAAAAAGAAATCAAAGCCGAAGACATCAATGTTGTTGAGTTCGGCCGAAAGCGTATCGAGGAACTGAAAAAGGCAGACCGTTTAGGCAGTGCAAAGAATATGCAAACGGTGGTCAATAGTTTGATCGATTTTTTCCGGATGGAGGACATTCGAATCACTGACATCCGTTCTAAAATGCTTGTAAAATACGAAGCATTCCTGCGGAAGCCCCGAACCCAAATCAGGCCTGACCAGTTCAACCGGCCGCAAACGCGGGCCATCGAAGGCCTGACAAATAACGGCCTGCACAACCACATGCGTGACCTGCGGATACTGTTCAACAATATCAAGGAATTTTATAATGATGAGGATGACGAATTGATCGTTGTGAAACACTATCCTTTCAAAAAATATAAACTTCCCCAGGTGCAGCCGAAGGAAAAGCCAAAACTGACCGTTGAGCAGGTTATTGCCATTAGAGATTTTAAGGCGGAGCCCGGCTCCCGCATGGAGCTTGCCCGCGATCTGTTTATGTTAAGCTTTTATCTCTGCGGAATGAATGCCGTGGATATGTATAAGCTTCAGCCTGCCGACGAATCGAATACCCGGATCGGCTATAACCGGTCAAAAACCGCCAGCCGGAGGCGCGACCAGGCGTATATCAGTATTTTCATTCCGGAGGAAGCACGGCCGCTGTATGCGAAATATGCCGGTACCTTACAGAAACGCTACGCTACCCATAGCGGTTTAGACCATGCGCTTGCCTTTGGCATTAAGCAGATCGGTGCTGAGCTTGGCCATAAGGACCCTGAGTTTTACGATGCGCGCCATGCTTTCGGTGATTTCGCACGGAACCGTTGCCGTTTCAGTATGGATGATGTCGGCCTGGCTATGAATCACAAAGATCAGTCAAACCGGGTGACTGACATTTATGTATCCAAGAACTGGGACATTATCGATGAAGTTCAGACGGAGGTTATCCGCGTACTTGCCAGCCATGATTTGGCCAAACAAGTTGGCCTTACCGGTCACGGCATTGAACTACCTTTGGAATCAACCGTGGAATCAATGGAGTTAGTAGAGGCTTAAATAATTATCTGAATTATGAAAACATTCATTTATCTCATCATAACGGCGTTCATTTCAGTGGGCGCCTTTATGACCGCATTCAACCAAAAGGCATCAACAATACCTTATATCATTGCCTTTGGCGTATGGGTATTGTTTTTTTGGGCTTGGTACCGGCGAATGAAATAGGCAACTGGAAACCGTTTCAGGGAGCATGTGATAAACCGCCTCCCTGCGGCGGTAAATAATTCTATTAAAACTCTTAATTTTAAATTTTATGTCAAACGATCAGATCATTATATATCAAGCGCCAGACGGACAAACATCAGTCGAGGTCAAGTTACAGGAAGAAACCTTATGGCTGTCCCTTAATCAATTAGCCGACCTTTTTGAGCGGGATAAATCTGTTATTTCAAGACACCTGAACAATATTTTTAAAGAAGGGGAATTGGATCGTGTGTCAGTTGTTGCAAAAAATGCAACAACTGCGGCCGATAATAAAATCTACAATGTAGAATACTTCAATTTGGATGTCGTGATCTCAGTCGGGTATCGTGTAAATTCCAAAAGAGGCACTCAATTTCGTATCTGGGCGAACCAGGTATTGAAAGAATATTTAGTAAAAGGCTATGCTGTAAATGAACAAAGGTTAAAAGAACAAACCGAACAATTCAACTCCCTGAAACAAACCGTAAACCTGTTAGGCAATGTTTTAAAAAATAAGGAGCTCACGTCTGACGAAGCTACGGGCTTGTTAAAAGTAGTTACTGACTATAGCTACGCACTGGATATTCTGGACAAATATGACCATCAGCAATTAACGGTTGAAGGGACTACCGATCAGCAACTGTTTGTCGCGACTTACGAGGAAGCTATACAGGCCATCAAAGATTTAAAAGATAAATTCGGGGGCAGTTCCTTATTTGGAAACGAAAAAGACGATTCGTTCAAAGGATCTGTAGGTACTATTTATCAGTCCTTCGGAGGCGTTGAATTCTACCCGACAATAGAAGAAAAAGCGGCAAACCTGCTCTACTTTATCGTTAAAAATCATTCCTTTTCAGATGGAAACAAACGCATCGCGGCATACCTGTTCGTTTGGTTCCTGGAAAAAAATAGTATTTTATATCGTGAGGACGGATCGAAGCGCATAGCTGACAATGCCCTGGTCGCGTTAACCCTAATGATCGCGGAAAGTAAGCCGGATGAAAAGGAGATGATGGTAAAGGTTGTCGTTAACCTGATTAATCCTAAGAATTGATCGTAAAACGAATTCCCTAATGTCTAATTTAACGCCGGTCCATGATGGTGCCGGCGTTAAACTGGATGGATCAGGAGCGATTTGGAGCAAACGAAAAATGCCTGCGCAGGCGTGTCATAAGATAGTCGTTCATCAGGTCAAAATAGAGGTCCTTAGCCATCGTATAAGTGCTTGGCAGGATATTCGTTCCCTCTGTAATGGCGTCCAGCAGGACATCACATTCCAGACTGTTTTTCAGGTTCTGTAACCCTTCAAGCATCATATCCGGGGAGCTGCATACACGGGCAGCTTCAAAGCTCTGGTAAGGTGAGAGATCAACCTGCATTTCCTGCATAAATATCTCGGCGATCATATCTTCTTTTTTGCCGCCTTCTATCTCACTGCTGACCATAAAGAGCGAAATAAATTCGATGAAACCTGCAAAATGTTCCGGCGAGCCTTCCCACTTGAATTTCCAAAAGCCGGGGTCCTCTAACTGCGCCCGTATATCCTCGGGCATTTGCAGGCGGCTACAGATCGCTTTTACCGCATCGATGAAGTGCTTTTTGTCCGACTGCTGCTCAAAATCCTGGCTGACGGCCATTAATACCGGCATCGAAAGGATACTGCCATTGACGGCCAGTGTGTCGCAATAAATTTTTAAGAGCTTCAGGTCGCCCCGGAATTCTTCACGAAGCAAGGGCAATATCTTTTCTTCTGCGTCCGCGTGGTAGGTCTTTCGGAGTGCAAAGATCGCAGTGGTGGAAAAATAGTCGTCACCGATCAAATCCAATACAGGGGTAATATCTACTTCGGCAGGAATTTGGTAATTCGCCAGCATTTTCAGAATGCTTATCCCGCGTTCCCGGTTTCCCGGCAACTGTTCCATCATTTTCTTAAAGATTGCAGCATCAGGATCGGCCGGCATAATTTGCATCAGGATTATAGCGGGATCAAGGATTTCAAATTTATGACGGTCGGCCCTTAGCAAGTCGCAGAGCGCTGGGATATATGACCTGTAGGGTTTCAAATCCTCATTTTCTTCAAACCAAACGGGTTCAATTAGGCTTTTTCCGGCCAGCATCCATTTGATGGCATCGTGCATGGTGTAGTCCATAAAAACAAAATTTAAAGTGAATAATTGGTAGCACTTTTAATCAATAGCACGGATGGGGATTGCTGTAGGCAACAAATTTAATAACTAAAAATTAAAACAAAAACTGCCCGGTGAGAAAGTTTCGGCCTATAAGTTCAAAGAAAGTTCAGGTTTTTTCTTGCTTTGATGGGGCATAACAAGAGCCTAATAACAGAAAGTGCGGCCATCATTAATTACTGTTAAGCCGGTTCAGGTTAATGAGCTTGTGCACCGTAGCTATCTTTTCTTCAATTATACCGTACATCCGCTCTTTTAACTCCTTATCCTTTACCTCCTTTGAAATGCTGACGCCCGTTGCGGCCTGCTTTAATTCTTCCAAAAGGGTTTGCTTTTCGCAACCGCTGATAAGTTCAATGGTATCTAAGACCAGGCGGTATAAATACATGAGGGGAATGACCGGGCGGTCATCGTGGCAAATTGTAAAATCGTAAGAACTGCCGTCTCTGATCGTAAACACGGAGATAACGGTTTCGTACTCCGGATCTTCCTCATCACCCATTTCACGGACTGCAAGCTCAACGAAAATTTTATCTTCCAGCATCTGGGGCGTAAAGGCATACGCCAGTTTAGAGCCGTCAGTATCTAAATAGGATAAGTATTTAATTCCCTTTTTGGCAAAGAGTTTTTCCATTGCTGCGTTTTTCAAGCAATATTAAGGCTTTTTTAAGGCTTGCGCAAACTAAGCTGCCTGCTATAAACGCTTACCGTCCCTTGTTAATATGCTTTCCACCATCTTGAATTCTTCCGGATCGGGGCTGATGATTCATCGGTCGGCTACATCCAGATACCAATCCGGTGGCTTAACCACGCCCCGGCAGGCGATGCAGAAATCTATGAGGTATGGCATTTTCAATATCGTTTCCGTGTGGCCGCAAATAAGCGGATTATGGACATAAAATGCGTAGGGACGGTAATAATATTCACCGAGGTCTTCGATGCAAATCAGGGGCATCGGACGGCTTTGCAAACTCATGGCGGTGCGGTGCATGTGGCCGAACAATTCCACGCCCCAATAACGGGCGTCATGGTGATCTCTGTTATCCTTAGCCTGCAACGCCGCGTCAACTAATTTTTGCTGATTGACGGTCATTGCTCAATGTCTTTAGGTACTTTACTTTCAAAATAAGTTTTTAGCATTTGCAGGCGTTTTGTCTGCCTCTTGCTTACACCGTTCTCATTCAGGTTTTCTAAGACCTCGGCAAGGCAGAGAGGTTCCTGTGCGGTATTTAACAGGCCACCGGAGGCAAAAGCATATAATGCGCTCCATTGGCCGCCATGCCAGTCAGCGGCTATGGCTTTTGCGGTTTTTAGTGTTATCGTTCTCATGTTGTTATTATATGGGATTAAGGATTGACTACGCGGAAATAGGCGCAGTCGAGTTTAAAAAGCAGCTTTCTGAGTTCAGACAGGATAGCCGTAAAGTCCTTTGGATAAGGTTCACTTTCGGGTTCTTCTTCAAAGAGCGTATCCGGGCTGAACAAGTGTTCTTCGAGTACCTGGTCGCGATAAGTTGCCTGCAAATGGTATAAAAAGCTGACAAAGTCTTCGGTTAGTTCGCTGGCGGGGATGTCAGCGACCTTCATGATGTTTTCGTATGTAATATTCATGGCTGATTGATTTTAATGTTGTTGATTAATAGCTGTAATTAGAGCGCACCATTTCGTTGTGGCGCTCCTGAAGTGCCTGATGGGTCATGCCTGGCTTGTTGGCCAGTGTCACGAAATTCTTGACCACGCCCTCCCGTATCTTCCACGGAAAGCTGTAAACCAATGCCTCTTTTTGTAAATTCACCAATAACGGTACGGGCAACCGCAGACTATGCGCCTGTTGCAGGATGGCGATACGGTTACAGGTATCGTGATAGTCTTTTTCATCCAGTTGGGCATATTTCAGGCGGTGCGCCAGCTTTTGCAACTGGCATTGCCGCAGGTCGGTTACGGGTTTATGCTTTTTCCGCTTTGCTGTTTTCTTCTTTTGGTGCAGGTCTGCGGCAAGCATGTTCGCGGTATAATCAGGATATTTAACCCGTATTTCTTCCATTGCGAACAGCTTATTTTTTTGCCATACACGGCGCACGAAGTTGCGGCGGGTACGCTGCTGCTGTAATTCAACCTTGCGCCTGATGGCTTGCTCCGCAAGCGGGCTTTGCTTGTCATCAGGCTTACCGAAATTCTGATAAAGCTGGCGCAGGGCTATCAAAACCGCAGGCCGCTTTTGCGTTTTCAGTTCATCATCCAACAGCTTTGCAACTTCGGCACCACTAAGGGCATCACCCGTGTCAATCAGTTCCCGCAAATAAACGGTTTCCTCATCCGCCGGTAATTCGGGCGGGACGGGCGGGAGTTTCCCCAAATCCGCATTCAGCGGGAATTTTTCACGAAAGGACTTCAACTGATTTAAGAACTCCGTCCCTGCGCCCTCCATTTCCAAATCCAAATCTTCGGCTTCCTTTTCCTCGGCGTATAGTAACCTGTTCCAATCCTCGTACTGGTGGTAACATAACCGCCAGTCAAAATGGTGGTATTCTATCTCTCCTTTGGTCATGGGTCGGCTCAGAAAGGGAAATGCCGTATGCAGCCCCATCGGCCTGCGGTTGCGGTCGCACCATGTTTCGGCGTGCATAAAAACGTAAATGCGTGGCGGGTACTTGGTTTGTGGCTTGAAATAGTAGTCAACCCGCCCTGAAGCCTTGCGGGGCAGGACGTTTTGCCGTTCGTATTCTTCACGTTCCCGTTGGGACATCACATATCCCTCTTTTATCTTTACCATAACGGTTTTGCTTTCGTTCTACTTCCAGTTCTTTTCACGGTAATGGCGGTACATTGCCCGTCTATCAGCCGCTTTTCTGCTTCTGCGGTCGCATCCCCATAAGAACCATGTCCAGAGGATAAATGCGAATGCTATTCCATAGATATAATGCTGGCTGTTCAATGAGGCGAAGTATGCACCAGTTGAAATAAAGCAGGTGCAGATGAAATAAATGAATGTTTTCATAACTGTTCAGTTTTAAGTTTGAGTAGTTTTTGGTAAACATCTTCCCAATAGGCGTAGCGATAAATGTCGTTCTCGGTGGGTGTTGTTACACGGTAATGGCGGTAATCGTCCGCCTGTAATAGGGCAAGGTCGAGGTTTTCCACCTCGATTACTCTGCCGTCTAAATCGATGAGCTTCATATCAGGCAGCTTTAGGGATTTCGGTTTTGGAGCGTTTTGGTTTCAACGCTTTCACTTTGCTGTCGTCATTCGGGGTAACTTTAATCGGTTGCGCCCTGAAGTCTTTGAGGTTCAGGAAAAACCCCCTGTTGAACAACATGCCCTCGCTGAATATTTGCCATAAAAGGGATGCCCCTAAGTTGGCAAGTGCGGAATTGATGAACAAATCCTGTTGCGTGAGGGCTTCGGCTAAGGAACAGCTTGGCGTGTGGTCGCCCTTTTCGGAGTTCACTAACAGTTCCCTGAATTCCTCGGTCACTAAAGGCAAACGGCTGACCACCTCAAACTTTCGGGATGCGGGTTGCGTTATTTCGCCAATGGTGGATAGGATACACTGCCCTATATCCCTGCTGTTGCCAAAGTCCATCCAGTAAAGCGGATGGTGATAGGCGTGTTTCCTGCTTGCATAGATTTTGGATAGCAGGTCGGCAATCTCAAATCTTGCCTTTACGGTATCCACGCAAGTTATGGTGATTTCCGCCATCGCCAGTTCGGGACTCTCGTTCAGGGTTTGCAGGTCGTATTTTTCGGGTATGGCTTTCCAGTTCGTGCCGAAAAAGAGATTGATGCGGTTGACAAGCGCAACGGCTTTGTGCAAGCCAAGTTCAGCGGTTGAAAATAGCTGTCTGCCTAAATTGGCTTCTTCCACTTTATCATCATCGAACACCCGCACGGCAAGGCCGGGATGGTTCAGGGCGATGAGCGCATGGTTTATTCGTCCCAATGCCGTCAGGAACTGGCTGCCTGTACCGCCCGCACCGATCAGGTTGACCACGATGGGGTTGTAGGGGTTCAGCAGGGTTTTTTCCACGATATGTACGGCGGTCTTTACCGCTTTCAGTTTTGGCGTTTTCATATAAAGAGGGTTTTAAGGGTTCGCTGATTGGGTTTGAGGCTTTCGCAGGGAAATACACGGTCTGTGGCGACCTGCTTTTGCCATAGCTGCACTATGTTCTCGGTTACGGGGTTGAACTCGCCCATCAGGTGACTGAAATAGCTGTTCCAAAAGTAGTTCTCCCATTGTGCCATAAAATCTTCCAGTCGGATGGTCTTGCCGATATTGATGCGCACGTTACCCATACAAACCTTACCATCTGTAGCCACATTGAAAAAGGGGGCATGAAAAAGGGCGGTATTGCCTACGGGCTTGCGGTGTCCCTTCAGGGCGTACACCGCTAAACTGTCCCTGCCCGCTTTCCACACCATCGCAGGTACTTTTCCCCTGCCTGATTTGATGCCTAAAGCATTGGAAAAGTAAAGGGGGACTTCCTGCGGTGGGGTGAACCAAATGGCATAGCCCTCCTGCTCGGTATTCACGTACAGCACCTTATTGGGCATGACGCCTTTACAGCGCAGGAAGCCCGTTTTAAATTCCTGCGCCGACTGGAAAATGCTGCTCAGGGCAAGCATTTCCTTAACGGTCAGCGGGTGGGCGTTTATTGGGTTGCCCAACCTGCCGATGTCGTAACTCTCTACATACACGCTGCTTGTATCTTCTTCGGTATGCTTGGTGTATATCAGCAGGGATTTTACAGGCTGATACAGGTTGCTGAAATTATGCGTTAGGTTCTTCATCGTCAAAATCGTTTAATATGCCTGTCAGTTCATCCAACAGGAAAAATAGTCTTGTTTCAAAATCAAAATCGTGGCGGGGTTTTTCCTGTGGCGTGTCAAACCATTGGACGGCAACGGGTTCTTCCTGATAGCCCATTTCCTGAAATTCGCTGTTCACCATTTCAAACAGCATGTGCTGCAAGGTGTCCTCACCGCTCCAGTAAAAGGAGATGTAGTTCTCCCAATAGATGCTGTAATCATCCTCGCTGGCTTCGTGCAACTCGTAGTGCATGGTGTCTTTGATAGCACGTTCGGGATAGTCCTTAGCCAGTTTCAGCAGTTCGCTTGCGACTTCCCTTAACTCCCTGCCTTGCTTGTCCGTTACGGGGATTTGCTGTAATTGCTGTTCCCACGTCTCCAAATCATAGGGCATTTTGATTTCGGGTAACAGCGTATCACCTGCCAGTCGCATTAAGTCCAGTTCTGCGAACTGGCGTTTGCGGTATTGGCATTCTTCCTTGTCATCATGCTCGTCATATTCGTCATCAATCTCTCTTATCCAGTTTTCGAGTGCATCATAGGAATTATCCAAATAGCCCGGCTCACGAAAAAAGGGGATGCCGATTGTGTGGTATAAGTATGCAAACAGCGTTCGGGTAAGTTCATAATAGGGCTGTTTGTTCCTTTCGTTTTTCATCTGCCACAACGGACGGACAGGCACATAATACAGGCAGAAGTTAGTATCAAAGGTTTTGACGGTTGCCAGTCGGGCGGGGCAACCCTTATCCTGCAACAGCATCACAGATGCGCCGTCAAACCGCTGTGAGGCCAGCTTTTCCAGTATTGCCGAAATGTTTTGAGGGAATGGCAAACCCGAGGTATCGGGGGCTTGCCACCCGTACAACTGGCAAAGGTTTCCCAACGACTGAAAAAATTCGCGTTCACCCTGCCCGAAGCCCGAAAAAGGCAGGCTTTGGAACGGCTTGAATGAATGGGTCAGAAAACCATTACGGTGCGTTCCTTTGGTGCGCTTCTTAGCGGGTTTTGCTGTACTTCCCTTGCATCGGGCAAGCGGTCTAACTTTTGGACGAATTCCCCGAATAATTGATGTAGTTTCCATTGTGTACTTTCCTCTATGACGGTTACTTTCCTGTTAATTCTTTTAGTTTCCATGATGTTGCGGTTTAACCTTTCGTACCCATTGTGCTTTCAAAACGGTACTGTATCATATCGTCCTTGATCTCAGGCCCGACAATTCGGGCATTGGTCAGGATGGGATAAGTACCTGTATAAAAGTTCAGGACACTATCGGGGTTCATGGCTTCGTTAGGGTCGGTCAAACGGACTTCCAACCCGTTCTCCTTATGGATAAAAATCCGTTCTAATTGCGTTGTCTGTAACATGATGCTTTCCTTTAGGCTTCGTTAAATAATGTCAGGGCTTGGGCGTACTGTGTCTTTTTGCGCTCCAAATCGGCACGCCTTTTTTCCAGTTCTTCTTTCTTTTCGGGGTAGTCCTCTACCGATGGCAGGATGTTGAGCGCATCTTCGTATTTGCACAGGTCGTTGAGTTCCACTACTTTTCGGATGGTATCGGTATAGGTTTTCCGCTTTTCCTCTGCGGACATTTTGGGTTCACCCACTTCAATCTCGTCTGTATCATCGTTGGTTTTAGCTTTGGCGGGTTGGGGCTTGCTTCCCTGTCCTAATTTTTTCTTGGCAACATCCACGCTTGCGGTTACGGCTTTGATATTGCTGTACAGCCCTTTAAGGCTATCCACCTGCGTTACGGTGGCTTCAAAAAAGCCCTCGTCCATATCCAATGCCGTACCCCTGTGAATAAGGGGTACTATCATTTTTGTGGCGGGTTCGTTAGATTTAAAGGGGGCGTATAAGGCAGATACGGTAAAATTGCCGTTCTCATCATTTTGGATGCCAATCGTCCAAATGCCGGGGGCATTCAGGCTGGCTATATTTTCAAAGAAGTTCGTTTTCATATTCGTTTAATTTTGTTGGGTAAGTTCTTCTGCTAATTTGTCTAATCTGTTGGCGGTGCTGCCGTCTGCGGTAAACCAGTATTCGTTTGCGGTCAGGCTTTCGGCAATCGCTTCATCACTGGTCAGTTCGTCATACACTTTGTCAAGCAACCGCAGATAGGCAAGGCTCATGGCTTTCAGGTAATCTTCCTCTATGCTATCGAGGGTGGTGTCCAGTTCTTCAGCGTTTTCAAACTCGCCAATCTCGTCCCTTCTCCATGTGTTAACCGCATGGTCACGGCGTTCCCAAAATGCGGTGGTCACCTGCATAGTTTCGGTCTTTTCGCCATGATTGAGGCGTACCTGTGTTGCGGTGTAAATGGCATCATGTATAAATTGGGCGTTGCAATAACAGGCTCTGTCAAGGTCAAAGCCTGTTATCTTCAAACCCGCTTCTTCAGCATCATCGTAAATCCAGTCCCACCAATTGTTGTTCACATTGAAGTCCTGATTATCCGCCAAAGCCTTTTTTTGCGCCCTCTCGTTGAGTTCGCTGAAATGGTATAGATTTAACTGTATCGTTTTCATGGCGCAGGTTTTAAAGTGGGTTTTCATTGATGTCATTGAGCATACTGCCTAATGCGTTATGGCTTGCGATGTATTCCTGATAGCGGTAGGTCAGGTTATCGCCTAAGTAAAATCGGTCTTTGCCGTAGTTGTAATTTTCCTCAAAGAATTGCACCGTCTTACTTGGCAGGCTGATGATGTACCGATAGTCGGCGTTTACCCGCTGTTCATTCATGGCACAGTATTCGGTAAGTAATGCCAGTTCCTTTTCTGCATCGTTCAGCGCAAGCAGGGGCAGTAACAGGGTTTCCACTATCCACCCGTGTTCGGGCGCGCTGCTGCTGTCTGCCACGCAGTCGATGATTTTTCCGTTGGTCAATTTGATATGGATATTCGAGCGTGTCATGTTATGCGGTTTTGATATTGATTTGGGATGGGTCGTTAAAAATGGACTGGAAGATGTCCGTTACCTGTTTTTCATTCAGCTTACACACGTAATGCCGTTCTCTGTACAGGTCGGTAAAATCGATACTGCCGTCTGAGCGGTAAGCCATTGCGATGGCTACCCCGCCTACGCCTGTGTCTACCCACAGGCTTAACCAGATGTCATTTTTGTACACCGTGCCGATAATCAATGTGTCATGCCCTGTCAACCCGCCGTCCTCACGGCATTGATTGATGCGTTCATCCGCAAACCACAGCCGTGCCAAGCGGTTGAATTTGAAGCCCACCTGTTGGGCGATTTCTTTAGCAAATTCTAATGGCGACATTGGCCCTGAAATGCTGCCCTGCTTTTCTTCAAGCAGGGGCTGAATGCTGTACGTGAATTGTTGCTTTTCCATTTTGTTGCTTTTAATTTTTCCTTTAATTTTTTTTCAGAGGCGTCTTTGGCAGTCCTTAGCTTTTGGCCTCTGATAGAGGCAAATCACTTGCGCGTGGGGAGAGCGCGTCAAGGGTTGCCGCCACACAAAATTTTTTGCCGCATTCACGGCAAAAAAATTTGACGGCATTCACTTGGCCCTTGCGCGCTGAAGAGGGGTAAATTTGCCTCAAGCAGAGGTCAAAAGCGGAAAACCCCCGGAGGATTCTGAGCATCAAATGGAATTGTAAACAGGAAAAAGAAAGGAACCCGGGCAGGAGACGGCGGCGGGGCATGCCCTGCCGGTGGTTGCTCCGGCCGAGGCTGCCCCGCCGCCGCCTGCCTAAAAAATTTTCAGCGAAGTAACCCGTTAGTGATCGGAAGCATTATCCTGCGCTTCCCCGGCAGATAGAGCGGAGAGCACGGCCGCAAACCCCTGCGGAACGGCCATATTTTTTTGATTGACAACGGGGGGATTTTTTTGGGGATAGCGCGGCGTAATCTTAACTTTGAGGCGAATTAATTTGTAGCTATGGCAAAAAATAACGGCAGCCCGGGTCTGTCAGAGCAATTTACGCTGATCATTAACCTGACTGACGGCTCGGAACTATCTTATGCACTCAATACAAATCAGAAGGAAGATTTTGAGCAGACTTTGCGTGATGCTTTACTAAGCTGGCGTAATCCGGCTAATGCTAAATTTGTCTTATTTGGTGTTTTCCCTAAACGGGTGGTCTATCTGAATACAGGCTACTTGTTGAAAATCACTTTTGTGGATGATTTTCCGGCTTTGTCATCAGAATTTAGCTATAAGGATAATTTTAATGTGCTTCCGGATTCGGAAAAGACGGAGAAGGGTTTTGCAAAAAGTACGGAGGAGGATGAAGCCCTTATCCCCCAGCTGATTATTAAGTTGACAGGAAAGGTTGAAGCTTCGGACGTACTGACCTATGATGGCCTGGAAAAAGGGGAACTTAGTGTTTTTTCGCTTGATGCAGCGGTGCAGGAATCGGAGATGCAGGAATTTTTGGAATTGATCGATACCGACGGGGACAATAATTTTATCCCGGTAAGGCAGATTGTGTGCATGGAAGGTGAGGCAGATATTTTCGAGGAAGTAAGATAAGGACGGGTTAGGTTATTTAAGAACAGTAAATTATATAGTTAGTAGCGCCTGCGCCTTTTATATGTTACAGGCCTGGAGAAATTCGCCATGGTCTGCCTTTGCTGCATTCTTCGCAGCATGGTTATCTGGTTTTGCAGGTCCCGCATAAATTGGTCTTTATTATTTAAGAAGCTGCGAAGCCGCAATGAGGACCTGCCGTTAAGGGCATCGGCTATAAAAGATTTGACAGGTATCTTTTCCAAAAGCGCGGATGTTCCAATTCTAATCGGAAACAAGCAAAATACATGCTCTTTTAATTCAGTTGACCCGTAAAAGGTTTGGTCGCTTTTAAAGTCGAAGATCACGGGAACAGGACTTCCGAGCCATGCAGCCGGTAAACTGTGTTCAGGGTTGCTCACCAAAAAGCTGCCGGCATTGATTTGAAAAAAGTGGTCTTTGGAGTCAATAAATCGCTGATGTTCACGTTTCAGGCGTGTTCCATCGGCGACCCAAACCATGTTTCCGTAAAAGTTCTCGCGGGAAACGCGCTCTAAAGGGTCAATACGGGAGTGCTGAAATTCGATTACCATTCCATGGGCGGTACGCACGTCAGCAATATGTTTTTCTCCTGTTAATTCATCATTCAAAATAATTTCCTGCCATTCAACAGGGAAATTACCTTTCCAGGATCGGTGCCATTCGGTTTCCGGCTCCCACCAGGGATCGCACATTTTATTGCGGTGCGCCCAGTGGTGCATTCTTTGTGTACCACATTTGGCAATAAGAGGCAATCCGCATCCGGGACAAAACCCTGATAAACCGGGTTCCGCCTCAATTCGATTATTATCAAACATTGCAAATCGCATATCTCTGTACCAAGGTGGTTAATCTTCAATATCTTTCAGGGAAGGTGCGAAAATAGCCTTCAACCCCTCGCTTGACCTGTTCTGTTCCGTTTCGTTAAGTTCGAGGTACGGCGTAAAGAAATAGCCGGGCTGTCCTTCGGAAACAAATCCGTGAATTATTTGGGTATAAATATCATTTAAAGTAGCGTTGCTAATATCATGGATCATTTTTGAAAATGATAAAGGCGAAGGGTCAAGAAACGTAGTCGTCATCATATTATTGACATGCAACGGGGAGTTTTGGCTGAAGAAACATAATTTGCCGTTACTTGCCAAATCAAAATCCAGCTCAACCTGCATGGGTTGTTTACCATAAAGTTGTTTCAGCATGATCAAAAGGCTTGTAATAGCCAGCACCTCAGTAACCAGGCTGGAGATCATTGTTTTTTCTGCCTGGTAACTTGCCTTTTCAAATATGATGGAGTTTGCCTGAATGCGAAGCGCACCCTCTTTAAAATAATCAGGCGTATTAGGATTCTCCAGCTTATCATAAAAATCTATCTGTTGAGCGGTTTGGCTACGCCGATAATAAGGATTGAAAAGATATAGGTTGTTCTTTTTAACGCCGTCGTAAAATTTATCCAATGCCTGAAAAAGTACGGGAGCCGAAAAGGATCTTCCTAATAAACGGACCCTGATTACCGTATGCTGAAAATACGGCATTGTGGAAATTTGCAGGCTGGCTTCAGTATTGATCAGCGTGGTAGACTTAACAGCCGCAGCAGCTTCCACGCCTTTGAGCTTGCTGATGGTATAGGGCAGCTCGGCTTCTAAAAGCTCAATGATCTGTTGCAGCCTCGCCAACGGAAGATGCTGCATATCTTTGAGCCAGTCGTCAAAGTCGACAACATTCTTAGTCGTGTCAAAAGCAAAAAGCCCGTTGATGTTGGTATTAAGCGTATAGCTACCTTGTTTTGGCGACAACATAAATATGTTGATGGAAGGGAATTTGACGTAGTGTTTGAACCGGATAACCTTTTCAAGCATTTCATCGACCTTTGAACTCGTTTTTTCGGAACTAACCTGATAGGCTATACCATGGCTTTCGTCACCAATATCAATGCCGGGGAAATTGGAGATCGGTTCATTCAGGTTAATCAATTGATAGTCGTAGGTCAGGTTAAGCAGGTTTTTGACCAGGTTTTCACAATATTTATGAATATTCAATATCCCCAATATCCCTGCCTGTTTGATCTCATTTTTTAAAATGGCGATCTTTTCATTGACCTGTTCGATTATTTTTCCGCTGGTTATCATTATGTAAAAGTAAGAATATTAAGCCTTTCCGGGTTTCAAAAGGTCTTCGCCGAATTCCATAAAGAGTTTAGGTGTGCGCAATTTACTGAAGTCATGAAGGAAGCCATTGTATGGTTGGAAGGAATTAAGCATCAATTTTTCGAGGTAGTCTTCGGTAGGGCGGACACCATGTTTAGGTTTTATCT
Organism: Mucilaginibacter sp. MD40; assembly: GCF_002288635.1. Classification (GTDB taxonomy): domain Bacteria; phylum Bacteroidota; class Bacteroidia; order Sphingobacteriales; family Sphingobacteriaceae; genus Mucilaginibacter. Next base: position 3,769,157 of record NZ_NRSW01000001.1, read on the forward strand.
TATTACGGTTTATCGCGGCATAATAGGCAAGCAGGCTCTCCTCAAACTGGCCACGATTGGCCTCGAACTCTTCGCTGTACAAAATCAGGGTATCAAAGTCCAGGATCACCAATGGAAATATCCTGGCTTTATTAACCCGTAATGTTTCACGGCTTTCGATTTCTTCCTGAAACCAGTCATTTAAAACCACATTCACGCCGGGTGTGGTCAACGCCAGTTCGGAAACCAGTAAAATGGGGAAGATACGGAGCTTTGCAGGCTGACGCTGGCGGTCGTAACCGTCGGCACTACTAAAAAGGTATTCAATCCGTTCAGCCAACTGTTTAACGGCTTTATTGTCGTTTTCTTCATCATCATGGACATATTTCTTGCGGAGTTCCTTGGCGACAAAAGGGTAATTAAAGGATTGTTTGGCCTCTCCGGTGAGTATACTTCCTTTAACTTCAAACAGGAATACCTTATGCCCGTTCCTTACATAATAATCAGGTTCCGTGTCAAGACCGAAGCGCTGAACGATATCGGCTCCTGAAAGCCGGTAATAGCTTGTCCTGCCGAAAATCTTGTTCAGCAAAGTATAACTGAGGTGTTTTTCAATAAAATCAAAAGTGTAGAAAGAGAAAAATTCCCGGTAGGCCGGGTGTAAATTCTTATTGCGTTCTGCAAGGCGGAGCAGTTCAAAAAAGGCGGAGTTATAAATACGGTTAACGGCGAGGACCGGATCCAGGATGAGATAGGTATCTTCGCCGGTACGGAAGAGTGGCATCGACCTCGCATTAAGGAAATCTGTCTTTGCTTTGTAGTCAATGTCATCGACAAGCGCAAGATGATCCAAAAAGGCCTTGCTTCGCTCCCTGTTATCCGAGTCTTTTATATCAAGGTAGTTCAGTCCCGAGCCGTCGCCTTCGGTGGTGGCATGTATCGCAACCGGCAGGATGCCCTTAAGGTAATCCCGCCAGTTTTCGACCCCGTAACTATTTAGAAAAAGACGCAGTAATTCCCCGTGTCCGTGTTCGAGAAACGAGAACAGGTAGTAAGCTTTTATGGTTCCGGCAATTAGCAGCTCTGAAGCATTGAAATGGTTCAGGTCATGATATGGTAAGAGGTTGGTTAAATATACTCTTGCTAATTTGTCAACCACATCGGGGAATTGATCAGCCGGCACAGAGGCGAAAATACCATCGTTTTTTGCACCGAAAAGTCCGTTTGCCGCGAGGTAGATATCAAAAAGCTCTTTTTCGGACGCTAAATCGTCGAGGCGGTTTTCAGGGTCGGCCGGGGTGCTTAATATTTTGTCGAGTAAATAAAGATTGGACCAGAGGTTGATGGTAAGCAATTGACGCGGATGGACATTCGCGTCCCGGTAGCTGTTGATGATCCGGTTTAGTAACAAATTCGCGTGTTCCTGGTTGGCTTCGCTAAACCAGGTTTTTAAGACATCGATTACGCCGTCGTGTTTGTTGTGGCGTGCCAGATGATTCAGCCGGGCAAGAAGCTTCGCCCAGGTGCTCCTGTCCAACGCAGATAGACTTACATCGGTTATCTCCTTATCTTCACCGTAAAGGCGCTGATAGTTAATTACAAGTTTTCGATTGAAGTTCATGCGATTGGCTTGGCTTAACCGCTAATTTACTGGTTGGGTAAAAGGAAAACGAATTTGTTGATGGAAATAGGCAAATAAATTTTTTGCCGGTTTGAAATTTAAAATAATCCCGGCAAAAGCCGGGGTAAAATTATATTTGTGAAATGGAGAGTAAACTGTACATCGGCGGCATACCGGGAGATATGGATGAATTAAGCCTGGCACAGCTTATAGGTGTACATGGCGATATAGCCACATTAAAAATCGTGAGGGATAAATTGACCCGGAAAAGCAAAGGATATGCTTTCGTGGAGATGGTCAGTGAGGAAGGAGCGGCCGCAGCTATAGAGGCGCTGAACAAGGCCGTTTTGGGGGATAAGGTTTTGGACGTGAAGCCTGCCGAAGTTAAGCAGGCCATCGAGCGTCCGGTAAAATACGAGCGGGTGCAGCGGGGAGCCGAACCACAGAAAAAGCTGAGGCCAAGAAGGCCGCGCCTATAGTTATTCAAAGGCCCTGTTTACGGACGGTCGTTTTAGCTAAGATTTCGGATATTGCGGTGATTCCGCAAACCTGGTGTTCGCGGTAAGGATAAACCAATAAAAAATCAGTATCGTACAATTCTGATGCGCGGGCGAACGCTACCGGGTCAAGATCGCCTTCATAAGGAAGTTCGATAACGCAGGCCACCGAGGGCAGCGTTTGAATGGCGTTGGAGCCATTAATGAGCTTCCGGCTGTCGCGATCATAAATAAAGCAAATGCCATTGCCGTTTTTCTTTAATGCCTCGGGGCCGATCTCCAAAAAATTATCTGAGCCGGTTTCCACCAGTCTTTTATTTTCCAAATCTATAGTGAAGTCGGTACCCGCAATATCGATGTGCGGTAATTTGCCCGCGATCCGTTCTTTAACGGCCTGGCTGGCAGCCAAAACTTTTTTATCCGACAATAAAACAGGGAAGAGGTCATATACGGTGTCATAAAATTGGCCATTGTAAGCAATATGGTCACAGGCGGGATCATAGGTAGTCAGATCAAGGTCATTCGGTATTAATCTGGTAATGCCGTATTCCCCATTGATCCGGGTGGCTTCACCCATAACAGCCATATTGAGTTCCTGAAAGTTATGGACGTAGTCAAGGCCGAAATGTTCAGCTACCTGTGCTACCGCGTTCAGGTTAGGATCATACCGGGTATGATAGGTAATCGTGTCATCATTCTGGCTAAGATCAAAAAACACGCCGCATTCTTTACCGACGAAATCGGGTAAGCCATAACCGAGGTCTGCAAGCTTTGAAAAACAGGCCCGCATCTGTAAAAGGGAACTTTCCGGCCCGTTAAAGGTTACTGTGTTCCAGCAATGATTTGCCATAATAATAGATTTTTAATAGCGGTAAAACAGAAACTTAAGTTATCGGCTTCTACCGTTCGCCTTTTGCCTTTCGATGAGCTCGGACAATTCGGTAACTATGGCTGTCCGGTGTGCTTTGTAGGGATAAGCAAGCAGCAGATCGGTGTCGTCAAGCCCGTTTTCCCGGGCCAGGGCTATGGGATCCAGTTCAAATTCGTTCGGAAGTTCCAGTAAGCAGATCGTTTCCGGCAAGTCAGACAGGTCGCGGGGTTTCACCACTTTCCCGGTCTGCGGTTCATAGAAGCAGATATAGCCGTCCCCTTCCTTTGTCAGCATCAGCTTATCGGCCGGGATACGGTTCCGTTCATCATCTGCCTGCCGGAGTTCTTTTTGCTGCCAGTCGACAAAAAAATCCTTTCCGGCAAGGTCGATGCGGGGCAATTCGCCTTTCAGGCGTCGTTCCACTTCATTACCGGTTGCCAGCAATTTCTTTTCCCTCAGTAAAACCGGCCATAGCTCATGTTCACGATCGGCAAATTCATCCCTGAAATAGAATTGCTCGCTAAGCGGATCGTATAGGATCAGGCCGAAATCATCTTCTACCAGTTTAATGTGTGTTGTGTTCCCGTTCTGACTGCTCATTTCTCCGCAAAGCCCCGCGATCGGCTCGATATAATAGTGGCGGTGATCGGCGCCGAAATGCGCGGCGTAGGCGCTGATGCGATCGGTATTCGCTTTCCCGACGCTGCGGTAGCGGAAAAGCTGACCGTCTTCCAGGCTCACATCCCAGGCCACAGGGCGGTCGATGCCCCGAAATCCGGGCAAATCGGTATTCCCGACAACGGCGATATCATAAAAAAACTGATAGGCTTTCATTGCGGCCGCCGGGTTTCCGCCAAAGCTCACTTCATTGAAGCAGGTGTTTGCCATAGGTAATGGTTTTGTATTGATTAACTAACGGTTTGGGCCCGTCTTGTGCTGCTGCCCGGGCTGCCAATTGTTCAGGCAGTCCCTGAGGAAGAGCAAAGCGACCACTTCATCGCGGCTGGTTTTTGGGTTTACCAGCTCCATTTCCCCGTCCAGGTAAGTTTCCATCGCCCAGACCGTTTCCGCGTCCCAGTGGTCACACAGGGTTTTCGCGGCCCGGAAGTTCCGGTTTTCGGCGAGTTTCATAAAGAGATCGCCCGTCAGTAAGGGGCCATAGGTTTCTTCCAGCTCTCCGGCGGTAACGGAACTTGTTGTGCGGAACATGGCGGGGGTTTCCGCCAGCAGCCGCTTCTTTTCTTCCAGCAGCCTTTCCCAGGAACCATAGTCGTGACCTGCGATATCGGTTATATCTAACCAGACATGATTAAATTCGCCTTCCTTATACCAGGCCTCGCCATAGACCATGTTGGCGGGTTCCTCATACCAGTGCACATAGTCGAGCCCGAAGTGTTCCGCCAGCCGGAGCACGCCTTCCAGGTTCGGCACCCAGCGCGTCTCATAAAAAAGTTTGTTCCCTTCCATGGCGGCATCGAAAAAATAACTGCTGTCCGGCTCTTCCGGCAGGACATCGGGCCGGAAAGCCTTGCCATATTCCGCCGCTGCAAACAAGGTGCGGAGGCGCAGCAGCCCGGACAGGTCGCCCGAGAATTCTACGGTGTTGGCGCAATAGTTAGCCATAACAGCTTTGTTTAACGCCCATTTTTACGGCCCGCATGTTGACTTAAACGTTGCTTATTTTCTTCGATAAATCCTTCAAGACCGATACCGGTGATAGGTTTTAAGCTGGCGGAATGTTTTAACCGTACCGGGTTATGGGCCAGTAGCCCCGCTTCGCCCAGTTCGCATTCACGGGCTAAAGCCACCGGGTCAAGGCCATACTCATTAGGGATCTCGGCTATAAGGACATTTTCAGGCATTTCGGTGACCGTTTCATTAAAATCGAAAACGTTATGTTCCGCTGTGTCGTAAAAGAATACGTAATTCAGGCCATCGTCCGACATATCCAGGTCGTTAAAGCTGATATGTTTCCAGGGCTCGGCGGTTTCGCGCATTTCACGGAGCCGCCAGTCCACGGTAAAATCGGTTCCGGCGATATCGATGTGGGGAAGTTCTCCTGATAGCCGGCGCGCCGTTGCTTCATCGCCGAAATAGATACCCCAGTTTTCATCATGGCTACGTAGGTTGATACTGGTGCGCGAAAGCGCGGAAATGCCTTCGGGATTTAATATGAGTTCAACGGGGATTTTAAAATTATTGCCGTTGATCTCCGCCCAAAAAAAATCTTTAGATAAAGAATAGCCTAATGCCTCGTACGAAATGGTATTATCCGGGCGGTTATATTGCTTGAGTTCCTGCTGGTCCGCGTCAATAATGAACGGGCGGTTATCCATAACTAAAATATGCATATCAGTTTAATTCTACGATCTTGCTGTTCTGGCGGGCACGCTGAACGCGTTCACGAATAATATCCGGCAGGTCGGACTTAGGAATGCCCCGTAAAATGGTGACCGGTCCGGTAAGATCGGTAGTCAGCAACGTAAGGCTCATTAATCCAAAAAGTTGCATCAGTAAATTGCGGGTAACAATGTAATCCTTGACCCTGTATAACTCAAGGCTGTCCGTCCTGCGCAGAAATATGCCGGTTGAAATGTGCAGTACCTCGGCATCAAAGCTATAAACCGTCTGCCGGATTTTCCAGTAACGGTATAAACCAATGGCGCTGCAAAATGCACTGATCAAAATAAAAGCAGGTAAAAACCGGCAGGCCATACCGAAAAAGAGCAGCGCAAGCAGGATTATCGGGATAACCATCAGTAATGCATAGATCGCGGATGGCCTAATGGTGATCGTATTCATACGCTTTCAGGCTGGAAATAATTTCGCCACATTTCCTTATTTGCGGCAATACCTTCCTTTAACTGCTGAAGGACCTGCAGCATGGTATGATTATCTACGCCGATAATACGGATACGATCAGCCGGGGGCCCTTCAAGGCCGCAGTGGATGTGTGAAACGTGCAGCCAACGTAACGGCCCGTTATAGCGAATGTCGGTACCCTTCAGTTGCCAGATCGCGCGGCTTTCCACTGTTTTAAAAATTACGCCCTTGCTGACAACCAGCATGTCCTGGGTAAAATAATATTGCACAGCAGTAAGCGTAATCAGCCGCCATATCAAGATGGCGGAAAGCGCAAGGTAAACCATGTACCATAGTATATTCATTCCCCAGGCCATATAAGCGCTTACGATAGTGAGGATGGTATATGGTGCCAGTTGCAGGAAAATGTATTTGACCGAATGTTGAAAAGAGATGAGTGTCATAAGTTTTGATATTTTATTTGTTCAAAAAAGGTGTTATAGCTCCGTGGCTTAACGGTCCGGATTCCGGAGCGGATGCCCAATGTTTTTTCAAATGCGTTCAAGGTCAGCTGCCCTTCGGAAAAGCGGTGCCCGTCAATATGGAATTCTTCGTCACCAGTGTACCGGATAGCGATTTTTTTAGTGCGAAGTGCAGCGGATACCTTGACGTCTGTAAGCCGTCCCAGGATGTCCTTACCAAATAATAAGGTGGTTTTACCCGTGATCGAGGGTATATTTTCCCAATGGTTGCCAACTGCTATGAATTGCAGGAGGTCGAGATCCGGAAAGGAATGGGCCGAAAAACTTAAAAAAGAGATGGCTTCCATTGCTGAAAAACTGATAAAAACCAACGGGCCACAGCCGGCAGTCCAGGGATTGACAGCCGTTGGTAAGCGGTGTAAGTTTGGGGCGACATGCTCAAATTCGTCACCGAAAGGAAAAGCGATACTTCCATCGGCCAGTACCCGGTAGTAGGGTTCAAAAAAAAGCCGGACGTTCCGGGGAACGCCCAGCTTATTTAACAGCATAGCCATTTAGCGCGAACGGCGGCTATTTGTCCGTGTTTTATCGTCGCCGCTCAGGTCAAGCACAGGCGCAGGTTCTTTTTCCTGCTGCTGTTTCATTTTTTGAAGCGTATCCTTATAATCCTGGCTTAATTCCGATGAAGCTGCATCATGTTTTTGACCGATGAAGGCCTTAATTCCGTGGAATAACAGGTAGGAAATGCCACCGTCAAAGACAATTGAAGCGATCAAAGCGAGGCGGTTGGCCCGAATTCCGTTGCGGTTCGTTGCGGTATACTGCACTTTAGTACCGTCAGCGACTTCGACTTCTTTACCACGCTTAAATTTGGCTTTCTGTTCAGGCGTAAGGGGCTGACCATTGATCTCGTCGGGCGCCTCCAATTTTTCCTCGTCAGTTTCCAGAAACTGATTGGTTTCCCGGTCAAACTCCACCAGTACACGTTTTTTCTGCCCTTTACTGTCAACGATGTCCTTTTCAAGACTTATTTCATCGCCGGTTTCCAATGCCCAGGATTCTTCCTCGGAAAGATATTCAGGCGCTGTGCTGCGCAGATAGGTCGGGTGTATCATCAGTTCGGGTTTGCCGGCAACACCGCTGACCAGCGAAATTTTGGCATTCAATGAAGCGATCCTGATCTCCGCATACTCCAAATTTTTTAAGGGTAGCATTTGAGTGCGGCGTCCGGAAAGCAGCGCTTTAAGGTCCGCTTCTTCCAGCATCACCCTTCCGTCAGATACAAGGCCGATTGCCGCCAGGTCATCCAGCGGCAGTTCGGCTTCGTTAAAAATTTCGGTATTCACCGTTTCCTCCCGCTTTTTTGTTTCTCACCGGCTTCCTCATTCAGGTCCAGCTCTGGAATTTCTTCATATTCCTCACTGAAATCGAGGATGTTGCCCTCTTCTTCATCCAGACCATTGCTGTCCTGCTGCCGGAAGCTGATCACATTGTCAGCTTCATGTTCCAGTTCGTTCTCATGCTCATACTGGATACTGTTATCCTGCTCCTCATTCAAACCTTCGGACTGTTCAGGCGCTGCTGTTCTGTTTTGTTCCCGTTGCGTTTTCAGCCCCTCAATTTTGGCATTCAGCAAGGAAGCATAGATACCGTCACCTGGGCTGGCCTTAAAGCGGTTTCCGGTGGATTTGTCCATCACCTGCAGGTCCTTCCCCCGCAGTTTGCCCATCACCTCATATTGTTTCTCATTATAGTCGATCACATCGCCTACAATAAGGATCCGGTCCTGCCTGGCCGCCTGGCGTTGTTCAGGTGAGTTGATCAGGCCATGAAGATAATCCGTAATGTATTGGGCGTTGTTGGCGGCCTTCTCCAACTCGTCCGGCATGTCCACGGCGGCCTGATAAACATCTTCCAGGTTGATCTGGGGTGCCAGTTGGGAATAGACGCCAATTTCATTTCCGATAAAGAGTGCTGCAAGGGCTGGTTTGGCTTGTTCCGCTGCGGAAATATCCATTGGGTCAAACAGTTCTTTATCCTGGCCTGCAAATTTCACGACCTCGTATAATAAGGCAGCCTGGTATTCCTGTGGCGTTCCGAAGCTGTCCGGCTCCGGCATATAAATGATGCGGTCCGCCGCATCATAGCCCGGCTCGCCAATGGTTGACTCTACCTTGGCATTGCTTAGCTCTACCAGCTTGCCCAGTTGTTCCATCGGGTCAGGCCTTGATGATGCCCTGCGTTCTTCATATTCCTTTAATGGAGGAATACCTTCGATCTGCGTGGCATTAAATACATAGGCGTCCGTTTCAACCGGGTTCGCCAGTTTGATCAGTTCCGTTTTGGGGTTACGGCGGCTGTTGAGCTGCGGTTTGCCCTGCTCATCCAGAAGTTGCACACGGTCGGTCGTTTTCAGGAAGCTTATAAGCGTTCCTTTGGAACCGGTCTGTACTTTCCAGCCGTTCTTGTTCGATGCCTGTTTAAGTGTCATCCAGCGCGGGTCGCGCGGTCCCTGCATGGCAAGCCATAAGGCATTCATGCCGCGATAGGCCTTGCCGGTTGTCGGGTTCACCGGCATGGCAAAGCCGGGAAGATCAAATGGGCTCTGCCTGTCGTTCATTTTTTCGACCAGGCGTGCCGCAATCTGTTGATTTGATTGTTGACTCATAAAATTTGTGTTAATTGTTTGTAAATGGATTGTTCCTGCGCAAATCTTGCGCGGCAATAACTGATCAGGTCTAAAGGCTGATCTTTCAGGTAATAGATATGCTGATTTTGTTCAATGGCGATAAATTGCCTGCCTTCCCGTATGGCAGCTACCGGGAATGTTCCGCTGCCGCAGGCATTATCCAATACAATGGCACCGGGTTTTGAGTACGTTCGGATCAGGTATTGGCCGAGCGCAACGGGCTTCTGCGAAGGATGAACTGTTTTGCCTTCACATTCCGCTGTTTTGAAATAAACCCAGTCTGTATCGGTATCCTCAAAAAATAAAACATCGGTGGGATGCCGCAGCCCGTCGCTTTTGGAGTGTGTCGGCTTATAATGACCATAACAACCTGTCAGATTGGGTTTGCGGAAACCCCGGTCATAAGGTTGGCCTGCTACCATTTGTGGATAGTAGTCCGGTTGCTTTTTATAAAAAATGCAAATATCCTCATGCTTTTTGAGCGGCTGCCGGTTAGCTTGCAAAAAATTGGGGGTCTTGGATTTAATCCATACCAGTTTGTAGCGGTACCATTCGGGATTGCTCAGGATCAGCCTGGCTGTAAAAAGGCCGTGTGCCGTCAGGATGACAACCCCGTTTATTTTACTGATACGTTTATACTGTTCCCATAAACGCGAAAAATCTATGACGGTATCCCAGGGATTTTGCGTGGTGCCATAAGGCAGGTCGCTCAATACTAAATCGATACAGGCATCCGGCATTTGTGCCATAATTTCCAGGCAGTCCCCTTCGGTTACCTTTCCCAAAAAGTCGTTAAGGCTTTTCATCATCGGTAAGCCGGTAGAGGGTATGGTAAAGAAACTTTAACGGATTAAGCCATTGGTTTTCATACGTAAGGGCGAAATGCAAATGCTCGCCGGTTACGGCGCCCGTCGAACCGGTAACGGCGATCGGCTCCCCGGCTGCCACCGTGTCGCCCGGTATAACGAGCCATTGGGATAAATGACCGTAAATACTGCGCAGGGAATTGCCATGATCTATGGTCACGGACAGACCGAGCTTAGGGTTATACCGGCAGCTTTGTACAACGCCGTCCAGAATGGAAAAGACAGTGTCACGGTGAGCAGCAAGATCGATGCCTGTATGCAGCTTTAACCTGTGGTAAATGGGATGCAGCCGGTAACCAAAGCCGGAAGTCAGGCGTATTTGTCGTAAAGGAAGGCTGCACATGAGCATAATTCCCCAGAGTCTAACGGCCATAACTTTTTGCATTCGTTTGTTCCTGTTCCACAGCGTTTCCGATATCCAGGCCCAATTTGCTTTGTAAGGTTTCCATTGCCTTATTTAGAATACCGGGGTTTTCAACAGCAAGTTGCATGGCTTCCCTGGCACCTTTGCTGGTCCCGTTTTCGAGGAGGTTGCCTATACGGTACAGGGCCTTTAGGTCAGGAATCGCAATATCTTTCGTATTGGTCATCATCTCCTTGTAGATATCGTTAGGCTTTTTAAAAACCAATAAGGCATCACTGCCATAAAGTGCGCGCTCATTCTTGCCAAAGGTGACATAGATATCATCCTTTTCGGGTTCCGCAAATATGATCATGGCCATTTGACCCTGTTTGTTAACCGGGTCTTCAGGCAGTTCAGGATGGACCAGTACGAGGGTACCGGTCAGGTCATCAGTTTGATTCATTTTCTGTTATTTTTTAATTGCTCTTTCATGGTAGCTTTTGGCGTATTAACTTTTGGCGGCTGATGTTTCTGGATGATCTGGGCGATCTCGCGGTTGATCCGTTTAAAGTTTTCTGTCAGTACGGTTTCTCTGTTTGCCCCGAAATCATAGTAGACGGGGAGCGGCCTGTAGCCCGCTTCTTCTTTCTTGAGTTCGTCCAGGTCGAGATTCACACGGCAATTAATCGATGAGGTTTCGTAATCCCCGGTGTATTGTTCTTTGACATCAGCCGCGATCACGCCAACGAGTTCGCCGGCGTTCAGCGTAGCTATTTTGCCGGCGGGCACCAACGTTTCCAGCTTTTCATTCAGCGATGTCGATGTCTTGTTGCGGTCAATAGAAAGCCCTTCGCTGATCTGTTTATTTCGGCCCAACAATTTTTCCAGCCAGTCCAGGGTTTCCTTGCTGCGCACAGACCCGGATAATACATTGCCTGTCACAGAAGTGATGGTCGCAGCGGTTTCTTTACCGTATTGTTGCTGAAACTGAGGAAGTTCCTGCAAACCCATCAGGACGGCGACCTTATTGGAGCGGGCTGTGGCGATAAGATTTTCGATTTTATGCACAAACAGCGTTGGTAATTCATCGATGATCAGTGCCGAAGGCTTATTTCCCTTGCTGTTGATCAGCTTGGTCAGCCGGTTGATGATGACTGAATAGCAGGCGGAATTGATATTTTGCGTTGCCGGGTCGTTGGCCAGAACCAGCATCGCAGGATGTGCCTTATCTGATATTTTCAGATCAAAGTCGTCCCCGGAAAATACCCAATACGTCTCCTTGGTGGCGAGCCGTGATAAAAAGATCTTCAATGTACCGACCTGACCTTCTAACTGGTCAAATGCCTTGTTTTTAAAGGCTGAAACGAAAGGCGATAGCAGCGAGGCCAGTTCTGCCTGTTTGAACAGCGTTTGAAATATTTCCTCATAGCTGCGGTTTAGCAGGGCTAACACGTGCGGAAAGGAAGAATATTTCCCCTCTTCATACCGGCTCATGAAATAGATACAGGCAGACAAAAAGTTAATGGCGGACTGGGTAAAAAACTGGTCTGAACCGCCCGATTTGTCGCCTTTTTTCATGGCTTCCACCAATGCCTCAGCCGTTTCACCTGCATCAGCCAGCGTTCGGATATAGTCCTTTTTCCAGGGATTGATGCGCCGGCTTTTTTCCACCTCGTTGAGGTTCACTACATGGAAGTCATAGCCTTTCAGTTTGCCTTGCTGTTTGGCAAGCAGGTAGTGATAATAGGCGATCTGCCCGAGATCAGGGAATTTGAAATCGTATAACGCCAGGCAGAAACCCTTGGCGGTCAGTTGCCGGATAAATGGATTGACGATCGAAAAACTCTTGCCGGAACCTGGCGTACCGATCAGAAGCGTCGCCCTGAAAGGGTTGGTCAGGTTGATCCAGCCGCGCCGGACTTTACGCTTGTAATAGAACAGCATGGGAATGTTCACCGAATAATCCGTTGCTTCCAGTTTTTCCGGCTGCTGGAAACTTTCGCCTTCTACGTTCCAGACATCTTTGCCTAAGCCGGAGCGTATCAGCTTGGAAATATTGTCCATGGCGATACTGGTCAGTAAAGCGCCACCGGCCGACAGGATCATATAGATCAAATCCCACCAACTTGTATAGGCAAATACTAATGGCCCGTCCCGCCCGTAACAAAAAAGGCTGCCGAAAAATAACAGCAGCCCCAACACGAGCGGGTAAACGATATGTTTTTTGGGTTCGAGATCGACTTCCTTTTTGGCAACCGTACCGATACTGACCAAACAGATGAGGGCTAAGGTGGCCAGTTTGCTGTAAACCAGGTTTTGGTAAAATGGAAGCAGGCTGATCCGGTACAGCGCATGGTGAAAAATTCCCCATATCGGCGCCCGGATGTAAATAAAAATGGCCGCTTCAAGGGCGACCATCACATAGATCAGACATTGCAGGAAGCCATGCAGCTTCTGTTGTTCACGTGTTTCTTCCATAAGTGATTTGTTTATCGGCTGGAGGGATGGCAGCCGTTCTTTCCTAAATCATTGATCTTAAAGCAGACAAGACAGCGTGCTAACGCTTATATGGTTTCTGAGTCCTTGCTTTTCCTGAAATGTTGAGTGTTTCACGAAATAGGGGTTGCACCTCGGCATTCATCGCATCAAATTCCTTTTTAAATGCTTGGCTTTCCTCAGCGATTTGCGCTGTTCCCAATGGCCTGATACCGTCAATCAGTTCATAGTGCTTTCCGTCTTCCGTGTCTTTCGATAGTATAAGTGAGTACCGGTTCGCCAATAATCCATTGCTATCCGTGGCTTTATAAACCAGGTTTGTTCCATCCGGTAAGGTTAAGGGGATTGCGCGGCTGAAATCGGCCTTTTGTGCCGGACTTAATTCAAAACCGTTAATACGGTCCGGTATTAACACTTCTTCAGGCGAATAAGAAATAAATTCACGGGTTTCCTCATCGTATTCATAGATATACTCATATTTCTTAGACACATCGGGTGGAGCTACGGCGGTTGCCATCATAAAGCGGGCATGCAATTGTTGGCCATCGATGAGTGCCTGTATAGTGTCATCTCCACGAGCAAACGGGAGCCTGGGTTTGTGATAAACGGGATGAACACGAATAAATGCCTGTCCATCGCGATCCCGGTGCAATGATAATTTAGCATCCATTTGTGCGATATTCATGCCATTGGATGAGAGATCGTGCAAACGCATCAGGGAAGTTCGGCGGCCTGACAGCAGTACATACAAGTCCTCGGGTTCTATCTTTAGATCACCGTATTGATCATACAATCCCAGGGACCTCATTTCAGAGTCGCTTAATTCATAAAGCGCGAAAGAGTTACGCATAAAAAACAATTAGAATTGAAAAACCGCTTGAATGCGGCTAAAGCGAACCAAGGAGAACAAACGGCAAGTACAATCTTATCTTCCGCCAAATTTTCGTAGCTGCGGTTTTTCTTCCTGTTCCTCATCTTTTTCCTCGTCACTGTTAAGCGATAACACATTGTCTTCTTCAATTTCCTCAACCTCATCGGAATTGATTTCCACGATCTTCATTTGGTTGTCGCGGATAGTGCCGGCGATTTGTTCCTGGAGGCGGGCAGATTCGGCTTTCAGTTCGGCCAGTTCTTCTTCCTTATCGAAGGTCCGGCCCATGATCTTGGTCAGTACGGCCTTTTCCTCGTCGGCTGTTTTCAGGTCCTTTTGGTATTTTTCCCTCAGACCGGTTACCCGGTCGATGGCGCTGATATAATAGCGCGCGGCCAGTTTCGGGTTGTCGATATTGGGATGCCCGCTGTTATACAGGTATTTGATGCCCGAGGCCGGGCTTTCGGCATACAGGCTGTTGTGGTAGCTGTATTCCATGATACCGTTTCTTTCAAGGCCTTCGCGCTGCTGGCGGAGATAGAGTTCAAAACCATACAGCGTACCGATCTGCTTATCTTCCGACTCCCCTTTCGCAGGTTTCCAGTTTTGGTAAAGGTCGATGATATGGCGGCCGATGACTTCGGGATCGGCGGAATCCAGTCCATCGATGCGGATGGGATTGTGTTTCGTGCCCTCGGCATCATGGGTCAGCAGGCTTTGATAGCTTTGCTCATCGCCGGCCAATTTTTCCAATGTACCCCGCGTTTTTTCCGTATCGCGGTCAATGGTTTCGATGCGGTAACGTGCCTTTGACACCTCTTTATAATGAGTGGATTTGGCGCCTTCCAGTACTGCGATCTTTTTATCGATACGGGTTTTGTCCAGCAGCGAGGTGTCGCCTGAAAGAATGGCGATATATTCCGCGAAGTTCATGCCGCCCTGTTCATCGAGTGAGCCTTCATCAATGGAACGCACGCTGAGCTGGCTGTTTTTGATCTGCGAAATAAAGGTCTGCTTGTTCTTCAGCAGGTTGAACTTATAGGTGTCGAGCGATTGCTCGGTCGCCAGGATACCGCGGAACACGGTATTATCAAAATGCTGCTTGGCGACCCAGTTGCCGGGACGTGCGCCTCTGCCCCCGCGCTGGTTCAGGTCTGCGGGACGCCAGGGCAGGTCCAGGTCCCACATGGCGACCACACGGTTCTGGATGTTGTTGCCGGTACCCAGCATATCTGTGCTGCCGAACATGGCGCGGATATAACCCTCGTTCATCAGGCGGAACATTTCCGGGCGTTTCTTTTCGGGCCAGTCGTGGATAAAGGAGATCTCGTGGGCCGGGATATTAAAATCCTGCACGAGCTTGTCCTTAAGCGCATTATAAATATCGAACTGGTCCTTTTTAGGTGTACCGATGTCGCAAAAGACCAGTTGTGTACCCCGCCATTCCCGGCTCTTATGATAGTATTCGTTGATGAGCCGTGCACAGGTGTTGACCTTGTTATCGGGATGATCGCTGTATTTTTCCGCATCGATGAGGCGCATATCGGCGGACATTTTCTTCGCGTAGTTGGTCGCTATGAGCATCCTTGCGTTGTCCTCTTCCTCAGTCAACGGCGCCCGGCCGATCAGGGTGGCATCGCCGGTTTTCGCAAAGGTCATCAGCCGCTGGATAAAATCCAGTTGATCAGGCGTTGGTTTCAGGTTGATGAGCCGTTCTTCGATCTGCGGACGGTCCTGCTGAATCTGCTCGGCGGTTTTGTAGTCGGTGATCTCGTTATAGAAAAGCGCCAGTTCGGGCACTTTGATGAAGTGCCGGAAGCGCTCCTTCTGGATGATCTCGTTGGTGACCGAAAATTCAAAATCGACCGTTTTCCTCGCATAGACAGCCGCCCAGGCATCAAAATTGCTGATCTGCTGGCGCTCCAGTTCGCGCGGCCGCAGGTACTTGAAGATCAGGTACATTTCGGTCAGACTGTTGGAGATCGGTGTGCCGGATAAAAAGGTTACCGCCAGGTCCTGATCGAATTTCTGCTGCAAGGAACGCACCGCGAAGAGCATATTTAATGCGCGCTGGCTGCCCTGCGGGTTTCCCAGGCCGGCGACCCGGTTATGCCGCGTGGTGAAGGTGAGGTTCTTGAACTTATGCGATTCATCCACGAAAAGATGGTCGATCCCCATCGTCTCAAAGGTGATGCCGGTATCCTGGTTGTTTTCGATGGCATAAACTGCGCCGTCCAGCTTAGCCTGAAGGTTTCGTTGCTGGATTTGAAGGCCTTTGAGCATCTTGCGGGTGATCTCCCCGCCAAGTTCCCGCGCGGTATCTAAATCGAGTTCCACGTTGTTGAGCTCGATCTGGGTGATCTCCCGAACGATCTCCGGCGCCTGCGGGATTTTGCCGAACTGGTCGTGCGTCATCACAACGCAATCCCATTGGTTGTTGGCGATCTGCCGAAAAAGCTGCTGCCTTTTGCCCGGTGAAAAATCATTTTCGCCGGGGGCCAGCACACGCGCGGCCGGATACGCTCTGCGGAAGGTATCCGCGACCTGGATGGCATTGGCTTTTAATCCTAAAATTGACGGCTTGAACACAATGCCCAGCCGCTTCATTTCCATGGCAGCAATGATCATCGTCAGCGTTTTGCCAAGCCCCACTTCGTGGTCAATCAGCGCGCCCCGGTTTTGAATGATACGCCACGCGGCGTTCTTCTGCGAATCGTAAAGCGCCGGAATACGCAGTGCCTTCAGATCCAGGCCCGGAAAGGTCAGGTGGCTGCCATCATACTCCCGCAACACATAACAGTTGTAGGTATCGTTATACTTTTTTTCCAGTGCGGATTTTTCGTAGTCAGGAAGCGCCTGCAGCCAGACCAGGAAACGTTCGCGGATGGTTTCGATCTTTTGATGCGCGGCTTGGGTGGCCTCGTTATCGGGCACTTTCACCTCAACACCATCCCTGGTCACTTTGTAGGTAAAAAATGGCGAAGTGTTTTCCAACGCATATTCCAGCAGCGTATGGCCCTTCATTTTCTGGCCGGAACGCGGCGTCACGCTGAACTCCCCGTCGGTTACCGCATTGCCGCCAGAATAGCCGACTTTGAACATATCCATCGATGGGAAATAGGCCACCTGGGTTTTCAGGCCGAACAGCGAAGTAGCGAAACGCTGATAGTAGTCCGCCGGTATCCAGCGTTCCCCAAGGTTAAAGTCCAGTAGCTCGAAAGGGATCGGTTCGGGCTGTACCCGCGTAATGGCCGCCAGGCTTCGGGCCACCTGCAGGTCATCGGGAAGCTCTTTCGTAACGGCTTCGGCCTCGGCAAGTTTCTGCACAACGTTGCCCGACAGATAATGGTCGCTGGTTTCCCAGGCCATGCCCTTAGGATTCAGGTAAATGTGTTTTTCCAGCGCGGCAACCAGTTCGCCCTCTGGCAGCCCGGTCATTTCGCAGATATAGGGCAGGTCCACTTTTCCCTTGTCATTCAGACAGCGGGCCAGCGCCTCGGCGGGGTCGTCAGTTTTGAGCGCTTCCTGCCGTGGAAATACCGGCCCGTTGAGAATATCCGAGCGCACGATGCTACCTTCCTGCTGTTTTTCCAGCGAATACAGAATTGTAAAGCCAAAGGGCGGGTCGTTCAGGATACGCGAGCGATTGAGTGTTTTGTTCAGTTCGCCATAGGTTTCCGTAAAGGCCTGATAATGTCCATTGAGCGTTGCACGTAATTCGGGTTGCTCCTTGAGCGATTGCATTTCTGTGTCAAAAAGTTCGACATAAGCATCCCGAACGGCAACGTAGGCCTTGTAAAAAGCCCGTTGCTGCTGGTCTTCAAAAGGGAAAAATTCAGCTTCGGCCTCACCCGGCGTACCGATCAGTCCGGCTTTATCACCATGTACGACGAGCGTATCCTTAACATAAAAGGGTTTAAGGTTGCGAAAACCTCTTGGTTTTTCGGCTACCAGGCCGAAGGCTGGTTCAAGGCTGCGGTCGCCTTCATAAACATAATTATATCCAAAACCCTTTAGTTTTGCGGATAGCATCCTCAGTTCGTCTGATAAGGCATTCCCGCTTAGCCATTTGGCCGATAATTTAACTTCAGCAGCATTGGAATACTGTTTATACAGATATTTTCCGGTTACTTTTGAACGGGCGGTCAGCAAAACCACCGTATCATGTTCGGGTCGGTCGGTGGTACGGATAGTACTGATAATACGGGCGGACGATGGTACTACGGCTGCTTCATCGGTATCCGATAAGTAAGCCTGTGCCTTTCCGACCGGTTGAGGTGCAGTATCAAAAAGGCCGAGCTGGGCAACAACATGGGTTTCTTTAGGAACCGGGACATCCAGAAAAGTGAACTTCTTGCTGTCTGTTTTAACCGCTTCATTGCGGCTTTCCAAATCCCCGTTTTCAAACCCTAACTGTTGCTGCAATGTCTCGAACCGTACTTTATCAAAGCGGGCATCCAGGTCATTGGCCAGTTGTTCGACCATGGCCGGAAACAGGGCTTCCATATCACCATTATGCCAAACTACCCGTGCGGGTTTGCCGTATTGATTGGTGCCTTCGGCAACTTCGTCGGCCATAATCAGTTCATGGTGACGATGGGCATAGGCATTTAAGGGGTAAATGCCATTTTCGCCGCTCTGTTCAACGGTGGACAATAACAATTCCTCTGCTTCCGTAAAACTGTCTTTGTGATCATTCTTTTGTACCATTAAGAGGTGCGTTGGTGCTTCCACATTCGCATTATCTTTCATCAGGTTGTCCGGCAGGATCAGCAGGCTGACAAAATCGGCCTGTGTGAACAGGTATTTGCGTGCCATAGCATTACCGGGGGTATTTAGAAAAGCATCTGTTGTTAGAAATGCCAGCAGGCCACCGTGACCGATCTTATCCAGCCCTTTTGCAAAAAAGTAGTTATGGATGCGATCAGTAATATTGTTGTTGTGAAATGCCTTGTCAAAAACAGAAATATTGCCGAACGGGATGTTAGAAGTGATCAGATCAAAACGGCCCTTTTCGGTAGCCGCCGTTTCTTCGAAACCTTTCACCTGGACATCTACCGGAACCGGCAAGGCCGAACAGATCGCTGCCAGCACTTTGCCCGTCAGTTCGTCTTTTTCAACAGCGGTGACATTTTGCAGGTCGGGTAACAGCCGCACCGCTTCCGTAACGAATATTCCGGCACCAGCGCTTGGTTCATAAACGCGTTTGGGTAACACGTCCCGGTCACCGAGGGCGGTATAGATCGCCCTCGGTATGAGGTCCGGGGTATAATAAGCGGTCAAAGAGCTATCCTGCAAGTCATCAAAAGCACGCTTATACCCATAACTGCTCAGTTTTTCCTGCAGCAGGGCATGCAGTTCCATGACCTGCGGGTACAGGCGCAGATCAGCTTCCGAGGCGTTCATCTTCACCCATTCTTCGCGCTCACCGGCAGGGTAAAGTACTGCCTTCAGACCGCCGAAGCCGGAATAAGCTTTAAGTGATTCGACTTCGGTGGTGCTCAGGCCCCGTTTTCCGTCCCAGTCCAAAACGATCCGCAGGGCGGCGATATTGGCGGCCAGTTTCTCACGTGCATTATAGGCCATTGCTGCCCCCTTCCTGTAAATAGTCGTCAATGGCGGTGATCACTGCGTATCGCAGCAGGCGGTTGTCGTCCGTTTCCGGCCATCCAAACTCTTTTAAGGTGATTTCGCAGGCTGCACAGATGTTGAGTAATTCATAACGCATTATCCCTGCCTCATGAAAGCGGAGCCAATGCAAGTGAAAATCCTCTTCCAAAACATCTTCCAGAAAATCGAGCGGAGATGATGGCAAGGCCGAAAAGCTATCTATACCGTCTAAATCTGCCAGGTATTCCGCTAAAGTATTTTCATCCTGCAGGCGGATATACAAGGCAGGGTCAAGCCGCACCAGCGCTTCTGCGAGGCGAATTGTAGGTTCTGCCATAATTTGTTGTAATTAGGCCCGCCTATCTTGGAAAGACATCGGCGTGAAGCAGGTCCTTATAATCAGCTTTCAGGGTCAGCGTGCGTCCCGACAACTGTTTTTCACTGAGGTCAATAGCAAATACTTTATTGCCGGGAAAGGTTAGTTTTTTAAATGCGAAGATATTCCGGTAATACTTATCAAAGGAAGGAATGTCCTGCAACACGAAAAGTGGTTTAACCTCGACCGACTGTATCGTACTGGCCTTGGTTACTTTTTTGTCCTCGATACTGAAGTGCAGCCGGTCAATCGTATAAGGCAGCCTGGTTTTATTACGAAAACCGATATCCAGAAAAATATAATCGCCAAGCGTATAGATGTGATAAAGAAAACCCTGCAGGCCAAACGCTTTTGCTTTTTCAACCGGATCATCCGGCCGCATGGCCAGCAACCGTAGCGCATTAGCTTTTAGTTCCGGCTGTGAAAGGCCAACTTCGGGATTATCCAGAGGGCGGCAATCCGATGGCTCCACGGCTATTTCAGTCTGAACTGTTCCATCGTGGTCATCGGGACAGGGTACGATGCGATACTGTGCAATAAACTTTTCACCTGTGATCGTAACAACGGCATCGTTAAATCGCGTAATGGAGTCGCGGGTATGTATGCGCAGGATGTTCGGCACCGGAAGGTCACCGGAAACAGCTTTTACGGAAATGTCCACAAAGCGGATGGGTTCAGGTGAAACAAAGTGAACGGATACGTTCTCGGGAAGGTAGACGACCGGCAGGTCGCGTTTTTTTAGCTGGGCAAAACTATGCCCTGCTGCCGAAATGAAAACAGCAAGCAATAACAAATATTTTTTCATGTTAATGGTTATTTTGAAGGGTTTGCGGATCGACCAGGTACACGTAGGTGCCGTATTTGATCTTCGCCTTGTTTTTGCGGATAGCGCCCGCAATGGCTGAGGAAGTGGACTGGAATATTTTATCCATGGAACTCATCAGCAGTTGGTTGCCGGCGCTGCCGGATTCTATGCTTACACCCTGCATGGTGTTACCGCTGAGGTCTTTAGTAAAGTCACGGAACGCCGATGCGGGAACGTACAACCCTAAAATCCCGTCCTGGTCATATACTGAAAGCTTCACCGGCAGTATCTGACCGGCTGACAGCACGGAATTGATCACAAAGGTTACCCTTTGCTGGGTAAATCCATTGACCAGGCCATAAAGTGTGCTTCCCTTAGGGATCAGGTTTTTACCGGCCCAGATATCTTCGAGCAACCGCAGCCGGATACGTGAACCGGCATAAGCGGTGACATCCTCGTCGATGATGGCAGAAATAAGCTCACTGTGCGTTTCCGGCCTGACCGTGTTAAAATCCACGACTCCTTCCGGTGCCTTACGGACCTCCAGGGCCACCGGCTGCTCTGCAAGCGCCTTAGCTTTGGCCTGTTGTTTTTGCCGTTCGGATCTGAGCGAAGGGTCATTTGCTTTCTGCATGCTGTCTACGTAGGCCATCTGCTGCTTAAAGACAGCCATTGGGTCTTTTTCCCGTTCGGTAACGCCGCTACCGGGATAATTTGCGGAAGCTGTTTTTGCTTTTCGTTGGGTGGCCAGCGCATTTAAGGCTGCGGTCACCTGCCTGTCCTGAACGGAGAACCCCTGTTTAGCGGGCGGCGCGGTCATACCTGAACTGAAACGGGCTTTCATGGCCCGGTCAATGGAATCCAATTGCATCCGTTGTTTATCGGAATAGCCCGCCGACAATTTAGTACCGGCGGTTTCGTCATTGGTTACCGGCGTCACAGCCGTCAGGCCATCGCTTTCCTTATAAGTATTCCGGAAAGCATCCAGCTTATCGGAAAGCGCGCTTTTTTTAACGTGGGCCGAAACGTCGCCCACATTGCTTTGTATTACTGCGGCCTGATTTACCGGCCCTTTTTCTTTCGTCTTTCCGTGAAATACATAAAAGAACAGGCATAAAAAGGGCAGCAATATCAACGGCACGATATAGCGCGGCTGTTTAAAATTGATTTGCATAATTAATGAATTTGATGTTGAATAGCGGCAATGGAGTCCAATGCCTGTTCAAGCCGGAGACTATCCGCAGGTGATATTTTTCCTTTCGCCAGGATGGCTTCCACTTCCTGCTTGAGGCCAAGCGTCTGTTTTAAAGCGGCGCCTGTTTCCAGTATCCGGGAAAAGCCGTCATCCAGCGGATGCGGGCTTTTGACCGGGGCCGCGTTGTGGTGAGGCGCAGCCGAACCTGAACCCGGCCCCGGCCCATGGGCGGGATGGTGAAATACCGTGAAGGACAGGGCTGCCGAAAGCACCAGCAATGCGACCATACTGCCAAAAATGGCCTTCGGATGGTTTGCGCAAAAGTACCCGAAGCTCGTTCCTGCCTGCTCGAAATAGCTGCCGAATTCCTGGCGCAGCGATTTCCAAAGTGTTTCGCCGGGATCTCTGTTAGAATGAATTCTTTTGAACATCGGAGAGGTCTTTATTTTCAAGGGTTTTCCAGCCGGTGATCAGCACACCGTGCGGGTTATTGTCGCTGCGCGGAATATCCTTCAGGTAGCCTTCGGTGATCAGGGAGCGCGTCAGCGTGGAGCTGCGGCGGTCGATCTTCAGTTTACCATAATACCGGAAATAATGCCTTGGCATATCCAGCAGAATGGAGTCGGTTTGCAGCGTCAATACCGAACTGGAGGACAGAATAGAGGTAAAAAAACCTTTTTCCTTCAGGTCGTCATATTCGCGGGCCCCGGACTCGTCGATCAGGTACATCGCTCTTTTTAGCTGGTATTCGATGTACTTGTCATCAGGCGTCAGCGAAAAGAACAGGGAATGGAAAAGGTCAACATGCGCCCGGTATTCTGCCGGCCTGTTCACTTGCATATCGGTTTGTTTGGCGAGGATCGGCACATTGTTATCCAGGATATATACGCTTCTGCGCGCATTGGCCACCTGCTCAAAGGCGAATATGGATACGATACCGCTGATGACGACGGAGCAGATGAGGCTGCCCAAAGCAACGACAGTCGCAAGCCGGATCTTGGCTTCGATATTTTTAATAAGCATGAACTATTGATTTTACAGCATGGCGCCGCCGGCTTTGCGGGCGGCCATGACCACCATCGAGGCGTTGCGGCCAAATGCTGAAGATGCTGAGCTGATCCCTGACGTGGAAATGATCCAGGTTGAGATCGATGGTACCGTGAACATACAAACGGCACCGATAAAGAAGACGACGATCACTTCGCCGAAAGACAATACGCCATTACCTGCAAATACGGCGAACTTTTCCATCAGGCCGCTTGCGCCCGGACGGAGCAGCTCCTGGTATTTGCTGATCTCCGAGGATAGCGCATATTTCTGCATTAAAGCGCAAAGGTACATGATCAGGTAAGCAATACCGGTATAGAGGTTAACAGAAACGAACCTGGCAACCCACGTTGAAAAACTATCTCTGAATGCGGGTAGAATACTGACTGCGACCGCGAATGGCCCCAATATGATCAGGATACTTGAATAGATGATCTGGATCATAAAAATTATGTAGGTCGCGATCCGCAGTATCCAGATCCCTGCCAGTTCCAATATTTGTGTCATCAGCAATTGAATACTGATCTGCAGGCGGGCTTTTAATTCCATTAAAGGGGCGACAACGGTGGAAATGCCTTCCTTGACGGTGGATGTCACGGCATCCCAGGCCTTGCCGTACCAGGTATCCGATTCTTTGGCGGCAACTTCGGTTTGTGCCTGGAAATTATACAGGGAGTCCGCCACCTGTTTCATGAGGTCGGCCCTCTGAAAACGAAGCTGGTTCACGTTATCCTGTTCCGAGGCGAACATTTGCTGCGTTTCATTGGCAACAAGGTCGGTGGGAAAAGCGACCATTTTAGCAAACCCGCCCCACCAGAGTATTACCATGGCCAGGCCGAAGGGCCTTAACAGGGGCATGATCTCTAATTTTTTATCCCCCGCCATCATTTCATAACTTTTTATAGCAAAAAAGATGATCATAAAGATAGCAGCCAGTGCCTTGGCGTCGGTGATAAAGAGGTCAAAGTTGGACCAGATAGATTCTTTTAGGCTGGTTAGAAAGGTCATCATTCCCGACTCGTAAACGCCGTCACCCTGTAAAAATTCCAGCGATTTTCCATAAGTCGTATCCTGCGCAAAACAGCAGAAGCATACCGCGCAAAGGAAAACGATCAATATTATTTTCTCTTTCATCAATATTTCCTTTCTGCCAAAACCTGCCTGGCCAGCGCTACGTCGGTGGCCGGTGTCCAGCCCGTCGTTATGACCGGTGTGCTTTTGGCGGTGGCCTGTTGACTGACCATATGAATGTTTTTCTGCGCGGTAGCCACGCGTGTTGCCCAGGTTGCTGCCAGTGTTCTGTATTCTTTCAGATAGCGGTAATACGCCATGATACGCGAGCCCCTGTCCATATCTGTTGTTCTTGCCGCCTCGATACGTTCTTTCAGCATGGCCAGTTCATTTTCATACCAGGGCAGCAAGCCTTCTGAAACCACCGCCGTCCTCACCTTTGCGGGTAAAGGCCCGAGGATCGTGGCATCCGAGTAATTCAGAACGGGCGCAAGCGCCTGGCTATAATATAGCAGCCAAAGCGGATCGGCGTCAGATAGCAGGCCGGACTGTTCGGCGATAGCAGTTAAGGCCGTGTTTCTGATCGTATCAGAATTTAGTTTATAGCTATTGTCAACCGAGTTCATCGTGCCAACGAGCGCCAGGCGCTGCGTTTGGGGGCCGGCAGCGGAAAGCGGCCGCAGGTCGGTTTTATGGTAATTCGGCTCAAACAGTCCCCAGGTCAGCCAGTAATAGGGGTTCAGGCTAAGGAAGCCTGCTTTGGGCGTGAACTTGTTCTGGTCCCATTGCAGGTAGACCATACGTTCTTCCTGGTAGCGGACACTTTCATCGCTGACCACCCGTTGGGCGCAGGCACGCAGGGCAATAAGCGGTGTAAGGATCATTAATAGGATAAATCTCATTTGTTTAAAAATTTTGCGTTTTGAATGATCTGCGCAGCGAAAGCGCGATCTTTATTGATGTAATTGGCAAATGGATTCAGCGTTTTGAGCACGCCGCGTTCCCTTGCCCAATACATGGCCTTCCAGGTTCCATAAGCCATGCCGTCCAATATTTGCAACTGCTGGACCACCTTGCGCAGCAACTGGTCGCGGCCATTGTAATCAGCAAGCACATTTCCGTCCGATTTCAGGATAAAACCGGATATATCACTAACCATGGCGGTCGCTTTTGGCCCGAAATCATTCTGAATTTTCATGGTTACCAATAGCAGCAGCGGATCATCTTTGGCCAGCATCATGCTTTCGTTGAGGTAATAGATGATGTCGGTTGTGGTACGGGAGATCTGCCTGACCATCAGGCCGTCTTTTAACACGGAATTCACATTGGCGAGGGCATTGTAGATCAGCGTCTGTGCTGCTACCACCGACGATTCATTGGCGTTAACCGTATTAACGTTATCGTTGATCTTTTTAAGATAATCCTGATGCGTACCCTCGGCCGCCATCCGAACGGCCTGGTTTTCCTGAACCACTAACAAATGCTGCGGATCAATGACCATCTCCTGTGCAAAGGCAGCGCATGAGCAAAAGCTGAAAACTAATAAAAGCAACCCTCTCATCGTTTCAGGTATTTGGCATTCGTGAGGATATCAGCGATCATGTGCTGATCCTCATAAACGAAGTCGTCAAAGGGATTGACGTGATGCAGTAAGGAAGCCAGGGTGCCGAACTGCACATTGCGTACCAGCCGGTTGCTCATATCTTCAATATTGCTGAGCTCTGTTATTACATAATCAAAGAGCAGCTTGCGGTCAGACGACTTCATTTGATTGACATCCCCGATAGAAAGAATAAGGCCTGCCAGATATCTGATGAGCATTTGGGAATGCCCGGCAAAATCGATCTCTGTCTGATAGGCCAGGGGAATTATTGCGGGGTTCTTTTGTGCCAGCTGATACAGTTCTGACTGCGAATTGATGATGCTGCTGACCATGGGTTCGGCTTCAATACCAACATTGGCGGCGGTGATTGCAGTTCCAAGCGTTGAATAACGGTTTTGCAGCGTACGGTACATATCCTTGATCTGGCCAAGCAGGGTCTTATTGGTTGTTTCCGTCGAGGTGACGGTAGCCTGTTTATCCCGCGCATTGGTTTGAAGCGTATGTTCCGACTTCGAATAGGAAACCAATTGTAAAAGCTCCGGAATATCGAGTACCTTACCCTGTCCGTAAGACAATACCGAAAGTGAAAGGCAGAAAGCTGTAAGCAGCAGATATTTTTTAAGCATAAATTTAAGGATTAAAGAATGCGGGCTGGTTCCCATACTGGTCCCATCCTTGCCGTGCCTGGCGGCTGAAGACATCAAACCGGCGTGCATCCGGGTACAACTGTTCGATCAGTCTGTAGGCAATTTCAGGCTTGCGGCTATGTTGCCTGGCGGCTTCATGAAAAACCGAAAGGAATTTACCGCGAACATGCGGTGCTACCGGCATAAATTTGCCATGGTAACACCAGATCAGGTATTCATGAGCAAAGCGAACGCTGAAGCAGGGCGCCATACCGTTGCCCTTATCCCATATCAGTCGGCAATGACGACGATAGCCACGCATTTGCAGCATGTTTTCACAGGCCAACAAAAAGCTTTCAACCGTCCAGATAAACAACGAATGCCGTTCGGCGGCGAGGCTAAAAACATCTTCGTCTAACAGCCTGAATATGGACTCGACAGACATCGTGCTATAATCCAGCTCACGGCCCTGATTAGGCCGAACCTTTCGTAAACCACCTTTGCGCATAGGCCATGGCGGATCGATCATCAAGACGCCGTAAGGTTTATCGATGCAGGTATTTGGCTTCACTGATGACAGAATTGGCGATCCGTACATCCTCACTTTGCCAGGTAGCCCATGGATTGAGCGATGCCCAGATGCCCCGCAGCTGTGCCCAATACATGGCCCGCTGCATCCCATAGGCCAGGCCGCGCAGGGCATGCATTTCGGTAACGATGTGGTTAAGTAATTTCCCGCGTTCCGAGCTATCCATCAGGTTGTCGCTTCCACCGCGTAATACATAGGCGGAGACATCTGTTGCCAATGCTACTGCCCGTTTTTCAAAATCCTGCGCTCCCTGTTGCGCGAACAGTAACAGCACGGGGTTACTGCGTGCGGTCTGAACTGCTTTATTGACATCGCTGACAATATCTGAGCCGGTTTCGGCTATATCTTTGATCGAATACAGGTTATTGATCACCGATGCCACTTCAGACAATCCTTTGTAGATCTTATTCTGCAAATTATTAACGATGACCAGCTGGCCGCTTACGGCAAGCTGCGCGGTTTGTATGGCTGTTAGTTTATTGTTGGTATTATTCAGCTGGCTGTTAATGATGGCGCTGTTGGCCAGCATGGCGCCGGACGTTGCGGGGTCAACCACCAGTTCCTGGGCATGTAGTGCCAGGGATAGCATCAGCCCAGTGATTAAACAAAGGAATGTTTTCATATTAAAAGCGTTATTGGTTTATTGTGCAGGTTGATCTTTTGCACGAAGTCACCCGGAGCCACGCCGCTGTGTTCCAAATCTGAAAGAAATGCCTCCAGCGCTGCGGGGTAAGAGCCATAATGATGAACATAGATCTGCACGGCGTTTTTTTCCGGTTTTTCTGTGGTATAAACGTAATACTGATGACGGCTTACCTCTACGCCGTAAACCTCGCCGGTGGAACCGCGCCGGATATAGACCTCGTTAAATCTGGCGCGTCCGTCTTTATTATCCAGCTGATTGATGGTGAATATCTTTCGCTGTTCAGTTGGTGAAATGGAGAGCACTTTGGCGATCTCGCCGTAATTATCCCGGAATTTTCTTTGGTCAAGCAGGATAACGGTATCCGAGTTATTGATGATGCTGTCCTTTACCACCGGATTACTGATAATATCGGAGAGTTCCTGCGTTACCTCTATGACCTCGCCCCAGAATTTCCGCACGGTCTTGTTCAGATAAAGCAAAAATGAACTCATGATCGGAGACATGAGCGCCCGCCAGGCTTCTTCAAGGATCAGCACTTTGCGCTGGTTCTTACGATTGCGCATCTTCTGGATGAAAACATCCATAATGATCAGCGTCACGATGGGCAGCAATACGGCGTTATCCTGAAGGGCATCGATTTCATACACGACGAAGGGCTCATTTAGCAGCGACTGGTCGCCCGCCTCGTTAAGGATACTTTCGTATTCCCCTCCCCGGTAAAACTTTTTGAGCACATAGCGAAACTCGTCCAGATCGAACGGAATCCGTTCCTCGCTTTTGATCTCGGGTATTTTGTTTAGCGCGAACTCGTAAAAACTATTAAATGAAAGATCAATGTCAGCGTCATCCGAAAAGGCGATCGCATAATACCCGCTTACGGTAGCCGTCAGTACATCCCGCTCAATAGTGGAAACAGAACCTCCGGCACCTTTCCAGAGCAACGCGATCAGGGTCACCAGGTTATCCTTTTTTTCCAGGTTATACTCGTCTTCGGTGATCAGGAACGGATTCATCGTTATCGGCCTTTCGTCCGACCAGGTGATATATTTTCCGCCGTAGTAAGCGCAAAGACCTGAGTAGGAATGCCCGACATCCACGATCACGACATCCACATTAAAAAGCAGATATTGCTCCACTAACGAGTTCATAAAGAATGACTTACCAGAACCGCTGGGACCTAACACGAACTTGTTCCTGTTATTGATGCGCCCGGTGCGCATCGGCAGATCGGCGGGGTCTATCGCCACCGGGATACCTTTTCGGTCGGTTAACCGGATGCGAAAGGATGAGGGTTCATCTTCCATCGGACGCTCCTTGAAAAAAAGGCAAAGCGCGGCATCACTGGTGGTCAGAAACCAATCGTAATTCTTCAATTCAACGCCGTTTCCCGGCATCGCTGCCCGGAACAATTCCAGTTGGTTATAAGCATTCTGGTTGGGAATGATGCCTAATTGGAACAAAGCGCTTTCAATAAAATTTGCCGAGCGCTGGATATCGGCAGCAGGTGCGGACAGGATAATACTGTAATGGACATTCACGAGCAGCTGACCGTTACGCGCGACATCTTTGAGCAGCTGATCGATATCTTCTACACAAAGTAAATTTGCAGGGTCAGGAATACCCGAATGCCGCTTGCGCTTGACTTCCAGTTTATTGAGCAATGCCTGTTGTCCGGGGATTTCGATGACCTGGTTATAAAGGATGGCCTCAAAGGCCGGCACGCTGTTCAAAAAGGAAAGCATATCCACCGGAAAGCCACGCACCGCTTCGTTCTCATTAAGCTCGGTGAACGTTCCGATCTCAGAAGGCATATCTACGTTTTCACTGTTCACCAATGGAATGCAGCGGATGGAACGGTCGCCCATCAATATTTCAGTGTCCGTTGGTTTGAAGTTGTTCAGTGAAAATGGTGCGTTGCCAAAGCGCATGGCGAGCACTCTCCGGATAAGGCCGCTGATCTGAGCTTCGCTTAAAATAACGGGTTCGCATTTGGCGGCCTTTAATACATCGGTAACTTTGTTAACAGACGTGCGGAAATCCCGCAGTTGTTTGGGGTCGTAAATATAAAAGCGACCTTTTTTAACTTGCCTGGTCAGCGTCAGGTAAGTATCGATCCGCAGTGCTGCACGGCCCTGAAAATGCGCATTGAACTTTTGTTGCAGGTATTCAGTTGCGGGCGGCGGATCGAATGGGGCCTTGTGTATGATATCCTGTTTTTGCAGCAGATAACCATCGCCAAGTATTTTGATGATGCCGGTCAGCAGGTTCTGAAATTCATCGTAGTCGCCCGCCGCCGCCGAATGCTGGATAATGGGATTTTTCATCGCGATCACCACGGAAAATTCACCGCTTGCACCGTACAGGATATCGAAGTCTTTACCGGCGTCTACGCCGATATAAGGCGTTTCAAACTTCCGGGCGTTCATAGATCAAAGGGGTAACGATAAAGATGCCCTTGTGCCGCGTCTTGTTGTACAAGCCTTTTTTCTGGCGTGAGGCGATATAGACCAGGCCGCCGACAATGCAGCCGATCAGGACGACCGTGCCGAGCCACATATTGATCACGGCCATCGTGACGGAACCCAAAACGAGGCCCGTAAGTACGGCGCCGATGCCCCAATAAATGAATTTGCCACGGAAGCCTTTGTAAATAAGGGGCCGCGAGAGCCCCTTATAAACTGTAAATTTTCGTGCTGTCATAAACCGAAAAAGGCTTTGATGATCAGCGATGAGAGAACTAAAAAGAGACAAGAACCACCCCAACCCATTAACTCCTTGTTAATGTCTTGGTCACCGCTGTTCCATTTTGAATAGACGCGAATACCGCCGACAATGCCGACGATCCCGCCGATAACAAGCGTGATATCGGTCACCGGGTCTACATAGGTTTTCAGGTTTGAAGTAGCGGCGTTAAGGCCGTTAACACCGCTTTGGGCAAATACGAAGATTGGGCTGACGATAAACGCCAGTACCCAGACCAGCTTGCGCTGAATGTTTTTAAGCATGAAAAAAGCATAAAAAGGATTTTTTGAAGCCGGCTTAAAGATGTCGTGCGGCTAACATGGAAAATGATGGTTTTAAATACCGAAAACGGCCTGACAGAACGCACCGAGTAAAACCATAAACAAGGCGGAAAAGAACCAGGCAGCCACTTCAGCCGTGAAGCGCTCGCGGCCCATTTGCAGATTGTGGTAAATACGCACGGCACCGATAATGCCCAGAATGGCGGCTATGACGAGCGACAGATCGCGGGCTGAAAAGAAGGACTGCGCCAGGTCTGAACGGGCCTCCTGCATTTCGGTAATACCCGGCTGGCAAATCGCGGCGGCAGGTATAAACAGGAGCAATACCAGCAGCTTCTTCATTTAGAAGGTCACCGACTGGTTGTAAGCGATCAGCTCTAATTTTGCAAGCTGAAAAAGGTCTTTCACCCTCACCCCGCCAAGGGCCGATGTCGCCACTTCGGTATTCCCTTTTTTGGCTGGTTCCGCTTTTTTTCTTCCTGTACTTCGGGTGCAACCTGTAGCGGCGCTACCGCCTCCTCAAAATGAAGTTCCGGGACGGCCTCTTTGCCGCCCTGCTGTTTCCTGCGCAGGACATCCCAGGCGATATTGAGTAAATAATAAAACGCATACAGCGCGGTTAACCAGGAAATAAATTTGATCCAGGTCATAAAGTCATGTTTTGAATGAATTGTTTAATGATCGCTTTGAGTTCGGGGTTTCCCTCGAATAGCTGTTTGACGGCAAAGGCTACCAGGCGCGTAACATCGACTCCCGTCGCCATTTTAAAATGATTGAGTGTTTTTACCGTTTTTTCATCGAACCGGACGTGTACCAGGCTCTTATGGTTCGAATTGTCATAGGCCCTGATCAGCTGAAGAATTTCCGCTTCTTCGTTTTTTGTTTTTTTAACCTTTAAACCCTTTGGCTGCTCCCGGGACTCGGCTGGCGGCTGCGCGATACGGTTACGTATCTCATCAGCCAATGAGGTGATCTTTGTCATCGCTTTAGCTGTTTGCGTTCACCGTAATTTTTTCCTCAATCACGCTGTAGATCTGGTCAAAGACCGGGATAATGACCGGAATAACAGGCAGCGGTGTCATAAAGGTGGTAACCCGCTGAAAATCGATCCTGTCCGGGATCATCGGCGCCAGGACGCCGAGTTTGGATAATTGCTTGTTTACTTCCTGCATCGTCTCGTAGCGTACATTCGCTTTTACCCGGTTGGGAATGAATATGATCGGGATATCCGCGTTGAGCTTACGAAGTACGATAGCGAACAGCACGGTAGAATCGAAGCTGAATTCATCATAAGAAAAAGGGCAAATGAGCAGGTCTGCTGAACCAAAAACCGGCAAGAGTCCATCATCATCCAGCTTTCCCGGCAGGTCGATGATGACCGCTTCGTTCGGGGTTTGCATGATGGCGCTTTGTAATACCGGGTAATGCGCCAGTTGTGCGGCGACCACGTCATATGGCGGTTTATTTTCCAGTACTTTTGCTTTTTCAAACTTTTGCGCGATGGACTGCTGATAATCCATATCGATCAGCGTTAATTTCTGATGTTTGACCATGGTCAGGTAGTTGGCAAGCAAAAGCGCAAGCGTGCTTTTTCCGCACCCGCCTTTCTGATTGCCGATAAGAATGTTCATAAAATTAAGTTTTAAGTTAACGGGTGTTGGTGCGCGCTTTTTTCTGCCTGCGCCTGCGTGGGCCGTGGATCTGCTGATCATCCACGTCGTTCGTGAGATAAGGCCGGAAATAGGTCAGGTGACTGTTCTTTGCATGATGGTCAGCCGCTTCGCCGGTAGTTCTATCCGGAGATAACCCTGTAGAAACTTCTGTATCCGGGCTGGCCAGTATTGCCAGTTTGATGATCTCACTGCCTTTGAAAACCCGCTGCTGGAGGTGATCAATGACAGTGTACCCATAAGGCGGCTTATCGCCGGAAGCGTGGTAGATCAGTTCAATACCGAATTCATTCCTGAGAAAATCACCCAGGTCAGAACGATAAGTACCCGTTTGGGATGTTCTTCCACCCGGAAGATGGAGTGTTGCACGCTCAGGAACAGGGTTGTAAACGGCCTTGTATTTATTAAAGATCGCTTTCCATTGAATTGCCTGGCGTTTATCGGGCATAAAGGCCGCAAGACGTTCTTCAACACGTTTCCCACTGACCGCAAAAAGCTGGCGTCCATATTTATAGAGTAAAAACTGACCTTCCTTTTCATGGATTTGATAGCCCATGCCTTCCAGCAACAGGAGCACCTGCGCTTTAGTGGAACACTGGTATTGCAGTGCTTTGCCTGCATCCAATTGCGCCTGATGCGCCTCGTCCATTTGCAGCAAACGGTTAAGCTGGTTAACTGCACGTTTATGTTCAAAGGCGCTGTCGATCTTTTTGCCCTGCCGGTCAACCCGCGTGGTGACCATGTGCACATGGGACTGGTCGGTGTCCCGGTGATGTACCAATAGGTAAGGCTGATCTTTGTAGCCCATCTGGTCCAGCCATTGGCCGGCAAGCTTTGCCAGCTTATCTTTATCAAAGGAATGATCAGGCGCTGAGATCATGGCATGAAACTGCGGAAGCCTTACATTGCGATTGAGGCCGGATAATGCTTCCAGGTAATTCCGGTAATCTTCCGGCCGTACTTCGCGCAGCTGCCGTAGCGCTCCAAAACCCGATACTTTCATTAAAGTCGCCTGTCCCTTGGCGATCTTATCAAAATTATAGGTGATCGCTTTGAAAGTTGCAGCAGCACGGAAAATTTTAACGATCATAGCAGAGATGAGCTAAATACCAAGCGAACCAAATCGCTACCGATCAGGTGAACAATGTAATCTTGTAATAGACTAACCACTAAACCGGATATCGCTGGAACAACAAAACAGCAGACCAGTCTAACTATTCAGCTCCAGAGCAATCGAACAACCTAACATGCTAATTTCCGATCATTATCTCTATCAAGCATTAGATCCCGGTAATCAAATAACCCTGTATCAACTCAACTAAGCAGCAATCCAACTTAAGATCAGGCTAACAAGGTAATCCTGAAACAACTGAACCAGGCAGCAATCCAGTTTAAGATCGGGCTAACAAAGTAATCCTAAAGCAAATGAACAAAGCAGCTAACGCGCAAATGATCAAAATATCGGGATACGATGATATTTCGTAGCTGTGAAGCAACGGCGCCATGTAACAGTCGATCACGGTATCAAAGACCTGATCAGTTTCCGGAATAACAAGGCAAGTTCCATCTGTTCATTTTCATGACGGCCAAGAAGGCGGAGATATTCATCAATGACCGGAGGAGATAAAAGTCCCCGTTTTTGCAAACGGTTCGCATAACGCGCCAGCTGATTGATATTGTTCCCGCTTCTTGATAATTCGAGGCTGACAGCATCCAGCCGTTTCATCAGCGCTGCGGCATTTACCGCAATGCCTTTACCCTCATATAACAATTTCCGCCTGACCAATTCCGTCTTTTTTAAACCAAGTTCTTTTTCCAAAGCTTCGACCTGCCGGTATTCTGCTTCCGTGAACCGGACATCGATCTTAAAGGATCGCTTGTCATCGCCTGCCGGCGGCCTGCCGCCCTTGTTCCTGGTCATAAGCAAAGAAATTGAGTTGCGAAATTTCTTCCCCCGGCATCAGCCGGGCAAGATTCTTTTTGGCCGACCGGAAATCCCGAAGGGTTTCCGTCGGACAAAAAGACATCTTGCAGGGTAAAAAACAAGAGGGCCCCTGCATTAATAAATGGCACATTTTCAAGAAAAAGAACCCTCAACGCACAAAAGGTATTTCGATGTTTTTAAAGATGTCTATGGGCTTTTGTGCTTCGTAGGCAGCGCGCGCTTCAGTGCGGCGCTTTTCACTGTAATCGTGATGCCCGTTGAATGCCGGTGTACCATCGCTTGCATAGGGCAATTCTATGATAAACTGTCGCAGTGACTGGTGCCCTTCAGGGGTATGGTCAAAATAAACCGAGATCGCCGGGTACCGCATGGCCATCTTTATAGCGGCAGGCAGCAGGCTATAGCTGTTGATCATTAACGCGCTGTCGGTCAGTTCCGGATGATCGTGTTTCCAGCTTAAGTAATCAAAGATATCCTTGAACACGCAAAGGCGACGGCTATCGCCCGTCAATAGGGTAAGCCCTTTGTTGCCGAGGCAACCCTTGAAATATTTATTGCGTACCTGCCAGCTGCCGGAATCATTTCGATGCCCCGCAGCAAAAAACTGTCTGGGCTGCAGCTTGGCATGGACGCTATGATAATGAACTTCCTGCAAAATGCCCTGCGCTTCTTCCCATATCCCGCGCTTCTCCAGAAATAACTGGATCGATGGTGTTTTGCCGAGTTCGCAAACCTTGTCTACATGGTAATAGGGTTGAATTAAAGCTTTATGCCGCTTACGGCGGGATGGTTTCATTAGCGTGACCGCTGCAGGAACAGCCTGCTCCATCATTTCACGAAGTTTGCCGCACACATCCCTGATTTCAAGTCCGGGCCAGAAGGCCAAGCCAAAATCGATCACGTTGCCGCCTTTGCCCGTGCCTTTATCATACCAAACGCCCAGGGTGTCATTCACGCAGAGGGACGGTTTTTTACCGTCCTGGTGAAGAACGCTGCGATAAACGGTTTCCCGCCCGGAATTATGGGCGGGCTGATAGCCAAGGCGGGCAAGCAGTCCGGTGATCGATACCTGTTCGCGGATGACCGCAGGATTCATAGTTGTTTCCATCATGTTTGAATTATAGTTGACGCCAGATTTCCAGGCCTCTGACGATAGCCTCTATCTCTATCCGGTCAATGCGCCAGGCGGCGGAATGATTGCCGTCGCTGCGTATGCTTAACTCGCCTTTTGCCAGCATTTGGTCAATGTTTCGCCGGCCGTAACGGCGGTAGGCCTCGCGTTTCTTCAGGTAAGGCGGCAGCTTGCCGGTGCGGGTGAGCGCGATAATAGCCCCGAGTTCGGCGGCCTCGCGGACGATGGTCCGCAATTGTTGGGTAGTCAGGGGGATTTCCATAAGCGGTGCAATAAAAAAGGGGGCCACCAGGGCCCCCTTCAAGACAAATTCGGGACATACTCACGTCGTATTCTACAATACGGGCCTCTCAGCCTGCCCGGGCGCTTTCAGCATGTTGCGGCTTTACGCTCACCTTCGCCCGATTTCCGCTTTTCAGGCGGATAATGCGTCGTCCCCAGATGTCAAATAACGTCCGTCACCTTTCTGCCACCGGCAGGTAGGTCAGCCGGTTGCTGGCGGCACTTACGGCTTCCAGTGCAGAGCGGCTGATTGTCGTCCCTTGAGGGGTGATAAGCCTTTCGGCGATCCAGCGGTCCACACAGGTGCGACCGTAGCGCCGGTAGGCTTCCGACCTGCTGAGCGTTTCAGGGAGCAGGCGTTCCGTCGCCAGTACCTCATTGGCACCGGCGACCGCAGCCGCTGTAAACAATCCGATCAGTTCGTTTGGTTCCATAGCCTCGGGATGACAGGACAAAGGTTGCCGGACGGTGAATTTTTCTTTCAAGAGGCACTACAGGGGGCACCAACGATTTTTTTACCATGACACGTAATAAATTGAAAATCAGATCAATATTTCAAATTATTGCACCAAATAATGTGATAGTTGAGAGGGAAAACAGGATATATGTATGATGTTCGCTTGTTATTAACATCAGACAATACGCATAAATGACGTTTAAAGGGAGGGTGATGTCATTACGAAATGGGCGATAGCGTGGTTGGTGATCTTATGTTTATGCCCAGCGAGAGGATATTTGTTCGACTTCGATATATGCTTTGATAGTCAGTCATTTACGAGGATCGTAAATGACTTTTTTTTCGACAAAGCTCTTGCATTTACTTAGCAATTTATCAAAAGCGTCAATCAATAAAAAAGAAACAGGCTGCGCAATTGGCAATAACAAACGCCGGGTTTACTAAAATCAAGTTAGTAGGAAAAAGTTTCACCAGGGAATCATCCAGGATCTCAGGAGAGTTGGCACTACAGGAGAAGAGGGCATTGGTAAATTGTTATTTTCACACTCACCGGTTTTTCGGCACTTTTGGTGGTAAGGAAAATAATTACATCAATTTTGATATGATTTACGCTGAAATAGTACTTCTTGGATAGCGTAGCTCAGTATGACCACCAAAAGTGTCGAATAACTTTTAGTTGACCCGCTTTTTTCATTTTAAATGAGATTGATGGATTTTTCGGCAACAGGATTAAGAGATGAATCAGATTATCGGTGATTCGCATTTGTACAGCGATTTAATTTTTTATTTTTAATAAAAATTAATAGCGCCTTATGGAAAATAAAGCTCCTTTAAAAGCCATCCGTCAACAAAAAAAAGGCTCCCGCATCAAACGCGCTTTAATTTGGTTGTTTTCCTCCCTGATCGTTATTATTATCCTGGTTTTTCTGGCCTTTAAACTTTCACCCTGGCCGTCGGTATTATTGATCAGGCATTACCTCCCGGACGAGGGGCCAAAAACAGCGGAAGCGCTGAAAAAGCATATCCCCGGCGGGATATCCTCAGTATTGGAGCAGCAATATGACCGTATAGATAAAGATGCATTCCTTGACGTATACTACCCGTCAGCCATATCGGGTACAGATCAGGTATTGCCGGTTATTGTGTGGGTACATGGCGGTGGATGGATCGGAGGCAGCAAGGAAGGTATGGCCGGCTATTGCAAAATACTGGCGGGCAAAGGCTATACGGTGGTAGCGGTAGATTATTCGCTTGCTCCAGGGAAACATTATCCAACGCCGGTTAAGCAGGTGAATGCTGCATTGGCTTATCTGCGGCTAAATGCCAAACGCTTGCACATCGATGCCGCTCACTTTATCCTTGCAGGCGATTCGGGCGGAGCAAGCATTGCGGCACAATTAGGCAATATCACAAGCAATAGCGGTTATGCGCATTTGATGGGGATAGTCCCGGCCATTAGCCGCGCTGAACTTTCAGGTCTTATTTTATATTGCGGGCCGTATGATGTAGGGATGGTCGATCTGAACGGAAAGAGCGCATTCCTCCTGAATACTTTACTATGGGCCTACAATGGCAAAAAGGATTTTATAAACGACCCGTTTTTTAAGACCCTCTCGGTCGTTAACTATCTGAACAGTGATTTTCCTCCCTGTTTCATTTCAGTTGGTAACGGTGATCCTTTAAAAGCACATTCAGAAGCCTTAGCCAGAAAGCTTGCATTGCTCCATGTGAAAGTAGATACGCTCTTTTATCCACCAAACTATATACCTAATTTGCCTCATGAGTATCAGTTTAACCTGGATATCGATGCGGGAAAAAAAGCATTGGAGCGGTCCCTTCACTTTTTAAGCGATCTTAATATGACAAACGGAAAATAACCCCTGTTATCAACTGGTCTCATTAAAAGCGAAAAAAGCGTCTCACTAATGGGTTCTCCGATACTTTTTTTTACTTATTTAAAGGCTATATGTTTGTCAATTAACAGGTTCATGCAAAAACCTTAAAGTCCGGGTTGTCGTATTTTTTAGGTAATCAATGGGTTTCGTTTGTATTTGCATTTTGGCGGATATGCGGGTCGTACGGTCTATTCAAGGTAGCTCCCCGGCTTTAATTTAAATTGCGATATTCTAAAGGTGTTTGCCCAACCTGTTTTTTAAATAACCTTGCAAAATGCTGCGGATATTTAAAGCCTAATTCACTGGCTATTTGATTTACCGTTTTGTCGCCCTCGAACATTTTTTCTTTAGCAAGATCAATCAGTTTGAATTGAATATATTCCTGTGCAGTTTTGCCAGTCTCCTTTTTAATCAGATCGCCAAAATAATTAGCGGATAAATTTAACGTATCTGCACAATAAGCCACCGATGGAAGCCCGATGGCTTGGGGCTTTTCAGAGGCAAAATAGTTATTCAGCAAATTGTCGAACTTCTCTATGATTCCCTGAAGTGCATGTTCACGGGTGATAAACTGCCTGTCGTAGAAACGGATACAATAGTCTAAAAACAGCTCGATGTTGGATACGATCAACTTTTTGCTATGCTTGTCAATAGCACGTTCTAACTCATAATCAATCTTTGAAAAGCAGTCCAGTACAATGCTTCTTTCTTTTTCTGATAGATGAAGCGCTTCGTTGGACTGGTAACCGAAAAAGTTATAATCATGGATATGTTTCCCAAGTGATGTGCCATGGATCAGATCTGCGTCAAAAGCAAGTACATAGCCTTTTGGCTGGTAATATTCGCCATTGCCGTTGACACCTGCTACCTGCCCCGGGGCCATAAAAACCAGCGTACCTTCCTGATAATCGTAAGTATCTCTGCCATATACCAGGTCCCCACATTTTACATCTTTTAAAAACACAACGTAAAACCCAAAATACATCTTCGATCCCTGGCGCGGAGCGGCTTTTGATAAATCCACCACGCTGATCAGCGGGTGTTTTGTTTCGTTGTTGTTGAAAGCGTTGTACTCACTTATGGTATTGAACCGTAGCATATCATCCATGGCACTATTATTTTCTTCAAAATTACGCTATTAATTCATTAGCCTTTAGGACGTTTGGTTAAATCAGTAATAATGGTACAAACATCCGTAATCTGTATCCTATTCCAGTAGAGGAAACCAGTCATCTTTGTAGTATATAGCATCGTTGCCTTAAAATCAATTCGTAAATCTTATGAAAATAGTATTAGCAGGTCTTGCATTTCTGATCGCATTTTCAGCTTGTGGTCAACAAACTGCCACAGGACCAACTGTCAGTACCAAGGCAGGCGTATTACGTGGCGTTACTGAAGACAGTGTTTCCAGCTTTAAAGGCATTCCTTACGCAGCAGCGCCCATAGGCGAATATCGCTGGCGTCCGCCACAGCCATTTCCCGCATGGAATGGAGAGCGTGATGCTACAAACTATAGTGCGGACTGCGCTCAAATGGGCTGGCCGCGCAATGGAAAATCCATATCCAAATCCTCATCTGAAGACTGCTTGTTTTTAAATGTCTGGAAACCGGTTAATGCAACATCATCCTCTAAGTTGCCGGTAATGGTTTGGATTCATGGCGGCGGCTTCGTTGCAGGAAGCGGCGCACAGCAAAACTTTTCCGGCTCAACCTTCACCGATCATGGGGTTCTCTTGGTAACCGTCAATTATCGTCTGGGCCGCCTTGGTTTCTTTGCGTTCCCAGCGCTTGATAAAGAACATCCCGAAGAACCGAAAGGCAATTACGCTTATATGGATCAGATTGCGGCACTAAGATGGGTAAAAGCCAATATTGCAGCATTTGGCGGGAACCCGGACAACATAACCATTTTTGGTGAATCTGCGGGCGGCGTCTCCGTGCAATCATTGCTCACCATACCATCAGCCAAAGGCTTGTTTCAAAAAGCCATCGTTGAATCGGGTGGCGGCAGGGACGGCGTACTGACGGGAAGGCCGATTAATAAGGATAACGCTGATTCCTATTATCCGATCTCGGCAGAAACTATCGGGATAAACTTCGCAAAAAAGCATAATATCGATGGTACGGACGCGGCAGCACTTGCAAGGCTGCGAGCCTTAAGTGTGGATGAAATTGTCGATGGCGGACAGGAAAACGATGGCAGTACACCTATTTATTCCGGGCCTATCCTTGATGGCAAACTCGTTGTTGAAACCGCGCAAAGCGCTTATAATGCCGGTCATCAGGCAAAGGTTCCGCTGCTGATCGGTTCGAACAGTGCGGAAGTTCCGGCAGGTTTTGTAAATGCCACTTCAAAAGAGGCTCTGCTGAATTTATTCGGCAACATGAAAGCTGAGGCCGGTAAAATTTATGATCCTGATGGCAATACCGATTTTGAAAAAATGCTTACCTGGGTAAATACAGATAAGGTTTGGGCTGAACCCGCCCGGTTTAGTGCAAGGTCAATGGTGGCTAAAGGAGCGCCAGCCTATGTCTATCTATTTTCCTACGTTGCCCCGGCATCGCGTCAGTTTATGCGCAATGGCGCAATGCATGCCTCTGAAATCGCTTATGTCTTCGGCAATCCGCGAAACATGAATGGCGCACCGGTAGATTCGTTGGATAAATTGGTGGCAAAAACGATGAACATGTATTGGACGAACTTCGCCAAAACGGGCAATCCAAATGGTGAGCGCTTACCCAATTGGCCTGCTTATGATCCAAAAACAAATGAATTAGTGGAGTTTAAAGCGGATGGTTCTGCGGTCGGAGAGCCTGACCCAAGAAAATCGAGATTGGATGTGATAGAAAAGGCGGTGACAACTGGCAATCTGCATTAAACGGTAAAAATGGTACAAATTCCCGTAATCTGTATCCAATTAATAGCAATTGCAGGTACGACCTTTGTACTGTTTAATGAAAAACAAAATTTATGCAAACAGTAAAATTAAATAACGGTGTAGAGATGCCAATCTTAGGATTTGGCGTATTCCAGGTAACCGACCTGGCAGAATGTGAGCGGGGTGTAATCGATGCCATCGAAACAGGCTACCGGCTGATTGATACTGCTGAGTCGTATATGAATGAAGAAGCGGTAGGAAAAGCAATCAAGGCGAGCGGTATTGCCAGGGAGGAGCTCTTTATTACCACGAAGCTGTTTATTAAGTCCAACGGCTATGAAGAGGCTAAAAAGTCCTTTGAAAAATCTTTAAAAAAACTCCAGCTGGATTATCTCGACTTGTACCTGATCCATCAGCCTTACGGTGATGTTTATGGTGAATGGAGGGCGATGGAAGAACTGTATAAAGAAGGAAAGATCCGTGCTATCGGCGTAAGCAATTTTCACCCGGACCGGCTGATTGATCTGATCATACATAATGAAATCGTACCGGCTGTCAACCAGGTCGAAACCCATCCATTTCATCAGCAAACTGAAGCTCAGCAGTTCATGATCGATAACAATGTACAGATCGAATCCTGGGGGCCATTCGCTGAAGGGAAGAATGATCTATTCAAGAACGAATTACTGCAATCTATCGGGGAAAAGTATAATAAATCAATTGCCCAGGTAGTATTGCGCTG
The DNA here is from genome assembly GCF_002288635.1 of Mucilaginibacter sp. MD40. GTDB lineage: Bacteria > Bacteroidota > Bacteroidia > Sphingobacteriales > Sphingobacteriaceae > Mucilaginibacter. The sequence continues at coordinate 3,810,207 of NZ_NRSW01000001.1, forward strand.
GCTGACGCAAAGAGGTGTCATAGCGATCCCTAAATCGGTTCGCAAAGAACGCATGGCTGAAAACCTGAACAGCCTCGATTTTGAACTGACTGGCGAAGAAATGGAAAAGATCAAAACGCTGGATACCAATGCCAGCCTTTTCTTCGACCACCGCGACCCTAAAATGGTGAAGTGGTTAGGCGAGCGCAAACTGAATAACTAAAAAACAACTATCTACAATTATGAAAAAGCGGCAATTAGGAACAAGCGGTTTGGAAGTATCAACCCTCGGTTTTGGTTGCATGGGTTTAAGCTTTGGTTATGGCCCTGCAACTGAAAAAGGTGCGGCTATCAAATTATTACATGCTGCGGTAGAACGCGGTGTAACGTTTTTTGATACTGCTGAAGCGTATGGCCCATTTGATAACGAGAAATTATTGGGTGAAGCTTTTGCGCCATATCGTGACAAGGTGGTGATTGCTACTAAGTTCGGTTTTAAAGATGGTAAACCTTCATTAGGAACAGACAGCCGCCCGGAACGTATCCGCGAGGTAACCGAGGCCGCCTTAAAGCGCTTGCGCACCGACCGTATCGACTTGCTTTACCAGCACCGTGTAGATGGTAATATACCGATGGAAGATGTAGCCGGAACGGTTAAGGATCTGATTGCCGAAGGGAAGGTAAAATATTTTGGTCTTTCAGAGGCGAGTGTTGATGCTATCAGGAAAGCACATGCCGTACAACCTGTGGCCGCCCTTCAAAGCGAGTACTCGCTTTGGTGGCGCGAACCGGAGGAAGAAATTATCCCTGTGCTCGAAGAGTTGGGTATTGGATTTGTTCCTTTCAGCCCTTTGGGGAAAGGTTTTCTGACCGGGGCAATCAATGAAAACACTTCATTTGACAAAACTGATTTCCGCAATACGGTTCCTCGTTTTTCAGAGGAAAACAGGAAAGCTAACCAGGGTTTGGTTGAGAAGCTTGGCCATATCGCTGCGGACAAAGGTGCAACTGCCGCACAGATCGCATTGGCATGGTTGCTTGCTCAAAAGCCATATATCGTGCCTATCCCAGGAACAACTAAATTGCACCGCCTGGAAGAAAACCTCGGTGGAGCAGATATCACATTAAGCGCTGCCGACCTGGATACGATCAAAGCATCACTGGATGAAATCGAAGTATTCGGGCATCGGTATTCAGCGGATGCGCAGAAAATGATTAACCGGTAATTCCTGTATAAATTAGCTGTCAATCGTTCTTTAAGGATAATTGACAGCTAATTTTACTACACCCAATCTTTTATAAATTCGCTGAATGCTTCTTTATACTGATCGGTTACGGGTATGGTAAGTTCCCCAATTTGTAAGGTGTTTTTAGTAACTGCTGTAACTGCATTCTTTGCTACAATGAATGAGCGGTGAATCCGTATAAAACCTGAGGCGGCAAGCCGCTCTTCCAAATTTTTCAGGCTTATTAAAGTAAGTAAGGGCTTATCTTGATTTTTAAGAAAGATCTTTACATAATCCTTTAATCCCTCAATGTACAAGATATCCGTAATCTGAATTTTTACCAGTTGGTAATCAACTTTTAAATAAATATAATTTTTTTCAATGTTTTGCTGTGCTGGAATAGAACCGGCATTTACGCTGGTGTTCTTTAACAGTTTAAAGTATTCAAAAGCTTTAGTTGCAGATTTTGTGAAGTCCACGAAGCTGAAAGGCTTTAACAGGTAGTCCAGCGCGTCAACCTTAAACCCTTCCAGCGCATACTGATCGTAAGCTGTGGTAAAAATCACGCGCAGGCTTTTATTTCTTCCTGTTTGTTCGATTATCCTGGCGAGCTCTACACCACTCAAATCAGCCATACGGATATCCAAAAAAAGCAATTGCAGGTCCGGCTGTTCATGGATCGCCTTAAGCGCTTCAATGGCATTAGTGTAAGTAGCCATTAAATGTAAAAATGGCGTTTGCTCTATGTAAGAGGTCACCAGTTTTAAAGCAACCGGTTCATCGTCTACCGCTATACAGTTTATTCTCATTGCAAATCCAGCGTTAATATCACGGTATAATCTTTAAGCTTGAGGTCATTGATGACCTCAAGGATATGCCTGCCGGGATAAAGCAGATCAAGCCGGCGTTTGGTGTTTGCTACCCCTATCCCATTGCTATCTTCCAAATGTTCGGATTTATCTTCAAATAGCGAATTTTTCACTTCAATCTTTACCTGAGTTCCCAATTGGCTGATATCAATATAAATATAACTTGGATGTACCGAACTAATGCCATGCTTAAATGCATTTTCGATAAAGGGTAGAAAAAGCATTGGTGCTATTTCGCGGTTCTTCATCCCTTCTTGCTTTTCGTAAATGACCTGTACGTTATCTGTGAGCCGCAGCCGCATTAAGGCAATATAATCTTCTACGAATTTTATTTCCTTCTCCAATTCTGTAGTATCATTTTTTGTTCCGTAAATTACATACCGCATCATATGTGATAAAGTGTAAATGGCATCTTTAGATGCCGTTGGATTGATATCTGCAAGCGCGTATATTGTGTGCAGGATGTTGAAGAAAAAATGCGGGTTGATCTGGGCCTTTAGCAGAGACAACTCGGTGGTTACCTTTTCGCGGGAAGTCGCTTCAAAGATAACCTGGTCGGCTTTCATCTTCTTATAAAAAGAAATGATGGTGCTAATGCCCAGCAATACCAGAGCGGTCATCATTGTCCAGTAAAAGTCATGCGTATTCTTTGGATCCGGCTTTTGGTTAAATAACTTACGTAGTGCGGCATTTGCGCCGGTTATATGGTCAAGCCATCCGTTTAAGTAAACGGAGACTATGACCAGGATTAATGATATAATGATAAAAAAAAGCAGTTTACCTTTATACAGTAACTTTGGGGTCAGGATCAACAGGTTAAAATAGAACAGGGCGGCCCAAATTAAATGCATGGAGATTCGCTTAACCCAAAATTCACTGGGTAAGTTAAATGGCCAGGTTAACGGGAAAAGCGTATAAATGATCAGCCCTGCCACGATGTAAAAATGTACCGAGAGAAATATCTTTTTTAGAACTGGAGAACCCATATATCCTTTTAATATAAAAGTAGTATAAAAAAGTGCGTTTTGTTTCTCAGGCAAAACGCACCATACCGTTTCAAAACAGTAATCAACTAAATCCCATCTCACCGGGATCGCACAAAGCAGCATATTTTTATGGAATAAAAATCGCCTAATAGACGGTTGGCGTTATAAAATCGATGGAATGGTATTTTTTATCTATCGTCGCTATCATCATAAAATCACCCTAACGATATGCCGAAAATTGCAATTAGTCCCACAAAATCAAAGCCATCGATTTTAAAAGCGGTTTCGTCTATTTTTTATGCGCAGCGGTCTATTACCAAATTCTAAGTAGTTGAAATTGCGTTGATTTGAGATAAACCAAAATACAAAATCATGAAAGCAGTAATCATTGCACTGTTTATGTGCATTGCAGGTATGCAATTATCAAATGCTCAGGCCAAACTGCCAGGAGCGGCAGCCACAACCACCACTAAAGACGAGCAGGAATTACTTGACCTTTCCAAAGCCAAATGGCAGTGGATGGCCGATAAAAAAGTGGATACGCTAAATGAACTGTTCAGTGAGAAATGTGTGTTTGTGCACATGGGCGGCAGTTGGGGTAAAACCCAGGAATTGAACACCATCAAAGGTGGCTTTATCTGGTATAAAAAAGCCGAAGTTTATGGTGCATCAGTAAACATTTTCGGCAATACCGCCATCCTGTTGAATGATATTGACCTGCTGGCTGTTGTAGGCGGTAATGAAGTTACCCATGCTTTTATGGTGACCGAAGTTTATATCAGGGAGAATGGCAAATGGAAAATGGGTTCACTAACCTTTTCTACGCTGTTAAGGCCGGTCAAAATGAATGGCGGAACAAGTCAACAACCAACACAACCACAACATTAACATTAATCTAAAAAATATGAATCGTCGTGATGTCTTAAAAACAGGGCTGACACTTGCAGGCAGCTCTTTGCTTGCTTCAAATGTAAACGGCAATGCCTTAATGCCCGGAACAACTGCACAAAACGCAGCGCCCGGACGGCGCAAGCTTGGTGGTAAGCTGGAAGTTTCCAGCATCGGCATCGGGGTACAGAATATGCCGCGGACTTATCAGACTACTATTCCATACAGGCCTGATATGATCAAAATTATACAGAAAGCATATGATCAGGGCGTTACCTTATTTGATACGGCAGAGGCATATGGGCCATTTGAGAGCGAGCGGATATTAGGAGATGCGGTTTCTTCCTTCCGCAATAAGATTGTGATCGAAACAAAATATGGCTGGAATATAGACCAGGCTACTGGTCAGCGTTTACCCGGTTTGAACAGCAAGCCCGATCACATTAAATTGGTTGTTGAAGGCATGCTGAAACGTCTTCGCACCGACCGGATCGATCTATTATATCAGCACAGGGTAGATCCGGCAGTACCCATCGAAGATGTTGTCGGCGCCATTAAAGACCTGATTCAGCAAGGAAAGGTGCTGCATTATGGACTTTCTGAGCCCGGGTCCCAAACGGTAAGGCGCGCGCACGCGATTCATCCCATTACTGCAATACAGAACGAATATTCTCTTTTATGGCGCGGACCTGAAGAAACAATTATCCCGCTTTGCCAAGAATTGGGAATCGGTTTTGTTTGCTGGAGCCCGCTTGGCGTAGGTTTCCTTACCGGTGCCATTGACGCCAATACACGGTTTGCACAAGGCGATATTAGGGGGATAGAGGAACGGTTTTCACCTGAAAACCTGCCAAATAACCTGGCATTGGTCAAGTTATTAAAAACATGGGCGGATCGGAAACAAGCTACACCCGGTCAGGTATCACTCGCCTGGCTACTGGCACAAAAACCGTGGATCGTTCCAATACCTGGTACTACACAGATGGCGCACATGCTCGAAAACAGCGCTGCAAATGAGGTGAAATTCACCGATGACGATTGGAAACAATTTAACCAGGAATTAGCAGGGATAGCGATCAAGGGTTTACGACTGCCTCAGGCTGTATTAAACTTTTCGAATGTCGAAGCACCTGCTAAACAGTAATTCAAGAGCGGTGTAAAGCACCTGAATGCAAGCGATTAAGGGAGTAGGTTGTTCGTAATTCTTTTTATTAATGATTTAAAATCAAATAATTGACTGCTATGAAAAAGCTATTATTATCCATCATTGTGTTATTTATCGGGTTGACCGGATTTGCGCAGCGCCGTTTAGAAAAACTATGGGAATCTGATTCCCTTACCCTGAAAGGCCCGGAATCGGCGCTTTTTGATGCCAAATCCCAATCGCTTTATATTTCCAGCATGGGTGCAGGTAGTGTTGTGCAAATGGATCTGAACGGCAACATAATGAAAAGTGATTTGGTAAAAGGCCTCAATGCCAATAAGGGATCAGGGATTTATAACGGCTTATTTTATACTGCCGAAACATCGGCTGTTGCCGTTATCGATCTTGCAAAAGGTGCTATCATTAAACGCATACCAATCGAAGGCGCAGGGATGTTAAACGATCTGGCCATAGATTCAAAAGGAATTGTTTATGTGAGCGATACCAGAACTGGCAAAGTACACCGGATAGAGGGTGACAAACCTGCCGTATACCTCGAAGGTATACCGGGTGCAAACGGATTGCTCACGGTCGGTGATGATCTATATGTGGTAGGCTCAACGCTATTCGAAAAAGTAAGTTCCGGTAAAGAAATCACAAAAATCGGAGATGGTTACGAAAGCGGTCTTGATGGTATCGTCATGATAGCCAAGGACGAGTTCATACTCAGTAATTACACGGGGATCTTATACGATGTTAAAGTCGACGGCACAAAACAGGTATTATTGGACACCCGCTCCAAGGGAATAATGTCCAACGATATCAGTTATAATGAGAAGACAAATACGCTATATGTTCCTTCATTTCGTACCAACCGCATCATCGCTTATAGCGTAAAATAAGACGTCAACGAATCATTTTTCAAATCATTTTAACATTAACCGCTATGAAAAAAATACAATTTATACCTCTCGCCGCCGTGTTGACCGGCCTGATTTTACTTGGGAATACCTATAAAACTGCGGCGCAAAACGCCGGTGACGGTTCAGTTCCTGCCATTACCGATGCCAGCGCTAATCTGCCTTTAGATAAAATTAAATTACCTGCCGGCTTTTCGATAAGTGTGTACGCGGAAGTTCCGGGGGCCAGGTCGCTGGTGATGTCCCCCTCCGGGACCCTCTTTGTAGGAACGATGAGGCAAGGTTTCGTTTACGCTGTAAAAGATGTAGATGGCGATAATAAAGCAGATAAGAGATGGGTGATTGCCTCAGGCATGAATAACCCCAACGGCGTAGCGGTTAAAAACGGTAATTTGTACGTCGCTGAGATCAGCAAGGTCACCAAATACACTGACATCGAAAATCATCTCGCCAATCCCGGCAAAGGCGATGTTATCTATGATAAATTCCCCACAGAATGGCCGCATGGCTGGAAAAACATTGCTTTCGGACCGGACGGCAAGTTGTATGTTCCGGTAGGCGCTCCATTCAATATTGGTATGCCCGACGAACGGCACGCATCCATATTCCGAATGAACGATGATGGAACGGGAATTGAAAAATTTGCAAGCGGGGTACGCAACAGTGTCGGTATTACCTGGAGCCCAACGACGAAAGAAATGTGGTTTACCGACAATGGCCGGGATATGCTGGGAGATGATTTGCCTCCCGACGAATTAAATCATGCACCAAAGGCAGGGATGAACTTTGGGTATCCCTATTTTCATGCCGGCACCATCAAAGATCCCGAGTTTGGCGGCACCCACCAGGCCTCTGAATTTACACCGCCGGCTCAAAACCTTGGGCCGCATGTTGCTTCGCTTGGTCTTAAATTCTATACTGGCAATATGTTTCCTGCAGATTACAAGAATCAAATATTCATTGCAGAACATGGCTCCTGGAACCGCACCAAAAAGAACGGCTATAGGGTCAGCCTGGTTAGCGTCAAAGACGGTAAAGCCTCAGGTTACGAAACATTCGCCAGCGGCTGGCTGGATGACGCGACCCAAAAGGTATGGGGCCGGCCGGTAGACGTGCTTGTACTCGCGGATGGATCAATGCTGGTTTCGGATGACACAGCAGGTGTAATCTATAGAATTACTTATAAAAAATAATGGGATGAGAAGGCCATTCTTCCTCATCCTATTTACCTTTTTATCGCTCATTTCGCAAGCGCAAAAAAGAAAATCACATGTTACCTATAGGGTGACCGGAAAAGCGATATATGTAAAGCATTGCATGACATGCCACCAGTCAGACGGAACCGGCGTACAGAACATGATGATTCCGCCGTTGATAAAAACCGACTATGTACTTGGACCTAAAGCAGCGATTATTAAGATATTGCTAAACGGACTAAATGGAGATATAAAGGTTAACGGGGATAATTATTCAGGCGAAATGCCCTCGCAAGCTGTGTTGAAAAACAGCGAAATAGCAGCAGTGTTGACCTATGTGCGCAGCAGTTTCGGCAATAAAGCCAGCCCGGTAACCGTAAGTGAAGTAAAAAGCGCCCGGGCTGCCAATAAAAAAGCAGGGTTATGAAAAAGCGGATCTTTCTATTTCTCCTTTTTGGATTGTGTTGTATGGCATGCTCAAGCGCACAATCTCAATCATCAAAAAAGATTTTGATCGTGTATTTGTCGCGAACTAATAATACGAAAGCGGTTGCTCAAATGATTCAAAGCTATGTGGGTGGAAGGTTGGCAGCGCTTGAGTTGCAAAACCCTTACCCGGCAAATTACCGTCAGCAGGTCGACCAGGTTGTGCACGAGAATGAGACGGGGTTTCTGCCACCATTAAAAACCAAAATTGACAGTATCGAAAAATATGATATCATATTTATAGGTTTTCCGACCTGGGCAATGCAGATGCCGCCGCCCATGAAGAGTTTTTTACATCAGTACAATCTCGCCGGGAAAACCATAATTCCTTTTAATACTAATGCCGGCTATGGGGTAGGCAGTGGCTTCGAAACATTGAAACAGCTTTGCCCGAATAGCACTGTACAAGAAGGCTTCTCAACCACAGGAGGGAAGGAACGTGATGGAATACTCTTTGTTATGAAAGGCGAAAAGGAAATTCAGGTACGGGAAGAAGTGAACCAATGGCTAAGGAGAATTAAGATGCTAAAATAATTGCAGTTGTGCAACTTCTTTTAGCAGCTCAACCAGAGGAACGATAACTAAAATCTATTGTTATGAAAACTGAAAATTTTATAAAAAGGCTTTCCGGAGGAATATTGACCGGTATCATTTTCGTTGTTTTCCTTCCGGGCAGTGCGAGCGCCCAAACCGGTCGAGACTCGACGCGATCAATCCCGGCAGGCGGATTCTTCACGGGCGGTACCGCCTCCGTAATCAGGATTCCGGCTGTACCGGAAATAAACTGTGGCGTAGCCAAGGTTAGTTTTCCAGCCGGCGTTCGCACGATATGGCACGCTCATGCAGGCGGGCAGATCATTGTAGTTGTTTCAGGCACGGCCTGGTACCAGGAAAAAGGTAAACCAAAGCAGGTTATTAAACAGGGTGAGTCGGTGATCTGCCCGCCAAATGTAATGCACTGGCACGGCGCTACACCCGATGGACCTATGGTACATACGGTAGTCACTCCTAATCTGGACAAAGGAGGTGTTACATCAGGACAGGCTGTAACAGAAAAGGAGTACAAATCATTGTAGGATATTTTTTGCAAATAAACCATCAATATATTTTTGATTCCGCTTAACTATTTGCTAATTATAATTGAGCTTATTGCATGGAATGGTCGCTCCATGTCCGGGATGAATTAATCGTCGAAGTTATCGATGATCCGCTGTTCATCCGCTCTAAAGATAACGTGTTTCGACACGTCATCGTTAAATAATGCCCGATGATCATTTTAACTGGTGACGGCAGTCATTATTTGGCATTGGATACATCACTACTTTTATTGTCTGAATAATACCGGCACACAAATACGGTCGGTGCGATCACAGGGTATGATCGTCCGTGGAGCTAAATTAATTTTAACAAAATAGATGAAGGATACCGACCTGGTCGCGGCGATTTACGAGCATATGGCCGACGGAATTGTGATCGCAGACGCAAAGGGGTTGATCTTGTCTGCCAACAAGGCGGCCTGCCTGATGTTCGGTTACGCCGGAGAGGAATTGTACAGACAGCCTTTTGGGATCCTGTTAAGCGCTTCGGCCGCTCCCCTCGCTATGCGGTTCTGCGGCGAGGTGAAAGCACTTCAAAGGAATGGCTCCAGATTTCCGGCCCGCTTATCGGTAAGCGGGGTGATGCACCAGGGCCAGCAGTACTACGCAGCGGTCTTTTGTGATCTGAGCCGGGAGAAGGAAACGCAGGCCAGCGATGAGGTCCATATTTTCCTGCGCAAAGAAAGCGAGCTTAAGCGGATGAAGCATCGTTTCATCGCGCTGGCCTCACATGAGTTCCGGACCCCTTTGAGCAGTATCCGCTCATCGGCTGCCTTGATCGAACGCTATTATGACCGTTTGGACCGAACCAGGGTGTTCCGGCATTTACATAAGATTAAAAAGTCCGTGGGCGGACTGATCGCTATGTTGGAGGATTTTTTAGAAATGGAAAAAATTGACAGCGGCAAGCTTCAGCCGGTCGGCCAAACGTTTGACCTGGCGCAGCTTTGCGGGGAGATCGTTGCAGAAATGCAAGAACAGGCACAGGCTGGTCAGACGATCACGTACCGACATACCGGTCTTGAGACAAACGTTTTTCTGGACAAGGATATGCTGCGGTATTGCCTCTGCAACCTGTTATCCAACGCGATTAAATATTCCGGAGATCAGGGCATCATCGACATGCGGTCGGTGATCTCGGCAGAGGACTGGCGGATCAGTGTCATCGACCACGGGATCGGGATCCCTGTGGCCGAACAGGCCCATTTGTTCGATGTATTTTTCCGGTCGTCCAATACGGTCAATATACCGGGTATCGGTCTTGGTTTGCACCTGGTCAAACGAATCACCGAACGCTTACAGGGTAGTATCAGTTTTGAAAGCAATGAAAAGGCCGGCACCACTTTTACCTTGTGTTTTCCACCCCTCCATCACTAAGCATTTTTTTCACGGAGGCAAAAAGTTCATTTTCATCAAAAGGTTTGATGAGGTAATCGCAATAGCCGATGGACAGGGCCTTTGCCCGGTCGGCATTTTCTGATTTAGCGGTCATAAAAACAAAGGGGATATGCCCTGTTGTAGTACTTTCCAGTAATGCGCTGAAAACCGCATAACCATCTGTTTCCTGCATCAGCACATCACAGATCACCAGGTCAGGCAATTCCAATTCGGCCAACCTGATACCTTCCGTTCCGTTGTTGGCGGTAATGACCAGATAGCCCTCCAGTTCAAGTAATTCTGCTGTGTTTTCACGGATATCCTGGTTGTCTTCAATAAGTAGTATCGTTTTCTGCATGTTAGATGCACCGTTAATAGGTTCGGATCAGCAATTACTGGTTAAATATCGGCAATAACCCGTAAAGTTACCCATCCAAAACACCTGAATAGTTATCCAAAACACGCAGATCAGCGTTCCGGCTGCTGACGAAAGACCGAAGGAGATAAGGCCGAATGCTTTTTGAAAAATTTAGTAAAGGCTGCCGGGTTGCTGAAATGGAGTAATTCAGCCACACGCTTAATGCTCAGGCCCCGTTGCGCCAACAGCAGTTTAGCTTCAGCCACAATCGCCTCATCGATCAGTTGCCCCGGTGTTTTACCACAGGCGTTCTTGATGGCGTGGATCAGGTATTTGGGGGTGATAAAAAGCGAGTCGGCATAAAATTTCAGGTGATGCTCTTCCTTATCGTGCAAGACCAGCAGTTCGGTGAACTTTTGGTACAACTCCTGTTCACGACCGATCCGGTGCCGGGCATCGCCGGGATTTTTTTTGTAGATGGCGGCGGCTTCGAACAAAAAGGTAAAGAAGAGGCTGCGGATGATCTCTACATGGTAGACCGACCCCTCATCTCCTCTTTTTTCCTTCAGTATCTCATACAGCTGAAGCAGTGGGGAGGCATCTTTGAAGGTAAGCGGGATACAAAACCCAACCCGTTCGGTCAGGTAATGAAAGGCGTCCAGCAGGGATGGATCGATGATGTTGCGGAGTAGGAACGACCGGGTAAAAAACAAAAACCTGCCTTTACAATCCGGGCTGATCCGGGTGACCTGGATGATCGTTTCAGGACTGGCCCCAATGAAATCATACGGAGTGAGGGTCATGCGCCTTTGATCGACCACTACCTCCAGCTCTCCTTCCACACAAATAAATAAGGCGTAATAATCCGGCCGGAAAAGCGCGTTGCCGGCCGTGAGGTATTCATCCGCTGATATAAAATACTCTGACGAGTGCCATTCTTCATTTGCCTGGGCAAGCATCGCCGTGATGGAGACTAAGGGTATATTTTTCTTGCTTTTCATTAAATTAAGAGCCTTGATCAAAGATAAGCCCTATCCGGCGACTAAAAAGTGATGGACGGCATTAATTTAGCTGACCATGCTCCAACGACCCGGCTATAAAAAAGGGATATTTAGGATCTCCTACCAGATATCTTCGGGCAACTTTTCATTAATAATCAAAAAAGTTAGGGGTTGCCAGTGAATATAGACGAAGCGAAAAATATCCAGGTCGTTTTCCTTGAAATACCGGCGATGCTTTTTTTGAATGGACATCAGGCAGTCAAAAACAAGTTCAGGGCTAATGCTGTCCGTTAACATGGGTCAAAAGGTGCCAAAAAAAATTTGACCCGGCAATGTTTCGGATGATTAATTACAAGCATTTTTGAACGTGTTGCCTTTCTTGCCAACAAATCATTTTTAAATGCTGATGGTTATTGGAGCTGAAAGCTTTGATTGAGTACCCATATTCCACGGTGAATCGGTGATCCGTTAATATGGAAAAACAAGCAATGGGACCGTGATATGCCCGGGAAGGGCATTGGTTATGTACCTGCCTACTATTTCTTCAAAATGAAAATGACGATTAACCAATACCAACAGATCATTTTGCATACCATTGATGATGACGTCAACAGCAATTAACAAATCCTTTTCCTTTATATTATTAAAAAAAAGTTGATCATAATTTACCTTTTTGCAGACTTCTTCAGTAAATACTTCCTGCGCGTATGCTTCGACCATTTCAGTTAATCCAGGTGCCGTTACGTGTCCGATGGACAATTTTGCGTTCCATGGTTTTGCGAGCGCTGCCAAATATCGTACGATTTGTATGCGGCAATATCTTAGATCAGTTAGGTAGGTCAATCGTTCAATTTTTTTTAATGGCCAGGTTTCCGGAACAAGCAATAATGGACAAAGGACCCTGTTCAATACAGAATGGGCATTAAAAGTTCTATTTAGTTGAGCTTCAGTTATGGTATCGCCCATTCCTTTAACGATCATCCATACCTGACGTTTAATCACCAGTTCGATCACTTCATTTTGGCTTGTAAACGCGATATCGACTTCTTCTATCCGGGGCATAAAATTAGCCTGGCCATCGGTAAGTATTTTTAGATGGTAACGCATACCTGAAGCAGGATAATCAACACAATTGCAGTCTTCGGGGCAGGGCTTGGATAGCTCATCTTTCATTCCCTTATCGGAAACTTCATAAGGAAAGCAGTCACATCGATCCGTACAGAGGTCAAAAATTGCCTCTGAAGGTACTTTACAAAATTCTTTTTCGTCTATTCCGATGCTATTCAATAATAAAATGTCAGCTTCCATCTTTTGCGCTATTATTAACGCAAATTCCGCAGCATGCCGCGCTTCGGAAGAATTATCGTTGATGATCAAAATGGTTCCCATGAGCTTTGGCTATCGTCTTTCTATTTTAAGCCTAAAGTTTAAAAACAAAATGCGTTTAAAATATGATGACGGTCACCAGGAGAAATGTTTATTGTCAATTAATAGCCAGGCTCATAATTGTCAGTGAAAAAACTTTATGCCATATAGATCTTTTCATAATATTCATCTGCTAATCTACCTGCTTCAAATTCGGGTACTATTTCGTTCGCTGCGGTTTTGATCATGGCGATCCAATTTTCAGGTTGAGTATAATACATCGGCAAAACAATGTCTTCAAGGGTGTCCAGCAGATTTTTGTTTTCCTGGATGTCTCTTTCAACCATCGATGACCGGTCTGGTGCCGGCGCTATTACAAAGCAATTCTCCTTATCCTTTGCAAATTCCGGCACCCAGCCGTCAGGCAAAGACAGGTTAATGCTCCCATTCATAGCCGCTGTCATGCCACTTGTTCCTGAAGCTTCATGATACATTCTTGGATTATTCAGCCAAACATCTGAACCTTTTTTGAGCAACGCCGATAAGCCAAGTTCGTAGCCGGTAAGCACAGCGCAGTTAGCAAATGGTTTTGTGCGGCTAATCATCTGGTTAAATAAATTTATTGATCCTTCATCTTCCGGGTATGGCTTTCCGGCCCAAATTAGCTGCACAGGATAATCTTTACTATCCATTAATTTAATGAATCTATCCCAGTCAGCCATAATCAGGTCGGCGCGTTTATAATCCGCAAAACGTCTGGCCCAAACAATGGTCAATATATTTTCATCGAATAGTTTTCCGCATTGATCGGCCACAACTTTAAACAAATCACTTTTCATTTCCTGCTTTCTGCGGGTGATACATTTATTGTCGCGCGCGGAAATAGCTGTATTAAATTGGATGTCTGCCCAATAGGCTTTATTCTGCGCATTGGTGATCGATACAATTTCACATATTCCGGGATTGTCGCCCCACATTCGCCGTGCTACTTCCCCGTGTAGTTTAGAAACACCGTTAGCCTTTCGTGCAAATTTTAATGCCGCCAGTGTATAGTTAAAATAGTCGCCTTCCATACCTAATATGGATTTCGCTTCATGATCCTGCAAGTGGTAAAAAAAAGACATCTCTTTTAGCAAACTATACGAGTGGGCCTCATTACCTGCCATCTCGGGGGTATGTGTGGTAAAGACCACCCGTTTTCTTACCTCTTCCAGGCTTTTATATTTCGCGTACAAATAAAAATTAAGTGATACGGAATGCCCTTCATTCATGTGGTACACATCAGGTGTTATACCTAAAATATCCAGGAGCATGGCCCCGCCAATACCTAAAACTATAGTTTGCGCAATGCGGGTTGCTTCGTTTTGGTCGTAAAGACAATGGGTAATTGAGCGCGAAAGCTCATCATTTTCAGCGATATCGGTACTTAATAAAAATAACGGGGCCGATTTAAATGTTTCCGGTTTGAGCAGGTAAGCCTTTACATGTACCGGCGAATCATGGACGGAAACCGTAAAAACAATGCCGGTATCCTGTAAAAACGAATACTCCTTTTCTATGAACTCGGGTTTCATTAGGCCATTATTGCCCTTCACCTGATCGTAATAACCGTATTTCCATAAAATACCAATGCCCAGCAGGTTTTGCTTCAACTCATAGGCACTGCGCAAATGCGATCCCGCCAGGAATCCAAGTCCGCCGCTATATATTTTCAACGCCTGGTCGATGGCAAATTCCATGGAGAAATAGGCGATGCTGGCAGTATATTTTTCATCCGGCGCAAAGCCAAAAATATCTCCTCTGGTTATCATTTATCGTAACGCTTTTATTTTTAACATTTATTAACTTCCTGTCCTATCGGTCCATTTCCAATCCAATATTTCCGGCATATCCTTACCATTCGACCTTATAAATTGTTTGTGTTCAGTTAGCTTATCCATCAATTGTTGTTTTAAATGAACTCCCTTGCTGCCGGTTTGGGGTAGCCGGTCGATCACATCCATCACCAAATGAAACCTGTCCATTTCATTTAAAACGGTCATATCGAATGAAGTGGTTATAGTTCCTTCTTCTTTATAGCCTCTGACATGGATATTGGCATTGTTTGCCCGGTTGTAGGTTAGCCGGTGTACCAGCCAGGGATACCCGTGAAATGCAAATATGACGGGCTTGCCGGTGGTAAACAGCTCATCGAAATCTTTATCGCATAAACCGTGGGCATGTTCCGTATTCTTTTCCAGTTTGAAAAGGTCAACCACGTTAATCACCCTGATCTTCAATTCGGGTAAATGTTCGCGCAAGATGGTCACGGCTGCCAATGTCTCCAGGGTCGGCACATCGCCGCTACAGGCCATCACCACATCAGGCTCACAATCCTGGTCATTACTGGCCCAATCCCACATACCGATCCCACGGGTGCAATGTTCAATCGCCTCATCAATGGTCAGCCATTGCGGCGCAGGATGCTTGCCGGCTACAATAACGTTTACATAATGACAGCTTCGCAGGCAATGATCGGTAACCGATAACAAACAGTTGGCATCAGGCGGCAGGTAAACCCGTACTATGTCCGCCTTTTTATTAACAACATGATCGATAAAGCCGGGGTCCTGGTGCGTAAATCCATTATGGTCCTGCCGCCATACCGTTGATGTCAATAAAATATTTAACGAAGCTATATTTCTTCGCCAGGGGATTTCACGGGTTGTTTTTAACCATTTGGCATGTTGGTTAAACATGGAGTCGATGATATGTATAAACGCCTCGTAACAGTTAAACAGTCCGTGCCTGCCGGTTAATAAATAACCTTCCAGCCAGCCTTCGCATTGATGCTCGCTTAACATTTCCATTACACCGCCCGATGAAGATAAAAATTCGTCATGTTCATCAACCGGTCCGAGCCATTGCCGGTCAGTCGCTTCAAACACAACATCCAGGCGGTTTGAAACAGTTTCGTCAGGGCCGAAAATCCTAAAATTTCGTTTGTCATGATTTTCTCTGATCACATCCCGCAGGAAGCGCCCGGAAACATAGGTATCTCCTTCGCCGCCGGTTCCGCGAACGGGAATGGGTACGGCATATTTCTTAAAATCAGGCATACGCAACTCACGTAACAGTTGCCCTCCATTGGCATGGGGGTTTGCGCCCATTCGCCTGTCTCCTTTAGGTGCCAGTTCTGCCAGTTCCGGGTTCAATCGCCCGTTTTCGTCAAAAAGTTCTTCCGGCTTGTAGCTTTTCATCCAGCTTTCCAGCAATTGCAAATGTTCAGGCGGGGCAGCGGCGGAAACCGCCAGTGGTATTTGGTGAGCCCTGAAATTCCCTTCTATTTTATACCCGTCCACCTCTTTGGGCCCCGTCCATCCTTTTGGCGACCTTAGAATGATCATTGGCCAGCGCGGGCGCGTTAGCTTCTCCTGGCTAACAGCATCCTGTTTAATTTGCCGGATCTGCTCAATTGCTTTGTCCAATGCTGCCGCCATTGCCCAGTGCATAGCCTCCGGCTCAGCGCCTTCGACAAAATAGGGCGTCCAGCCATAGCCAATGAACAGCTGTTCCAGCTCTTCGTGACTTATCCGCGCTAAAACGGTAGGGTTAGATATTTTATAGCCGTTTAAATGCAGGATCGGTAATACGGTGCCATCTGTAACCGGGTTTAAGAATTTATTGGAATGCCAGGCGGTAGCCAGCGGGCCGGTTTCGGCCTCGCCGTCACCGACCACGCAGGCCACTATCAGGTCGGGATTGTCAAGGACAGCGCCAAAAGAATGACTCAAGGAATAGCCCAGCTCGCCCCCCTCGTGTATAGAGCCTGGTGTCTGTGGTGAAGCATGGCTGGAAATTCCACCGGGGTAGGAAAATTGCGTAAAAAGCCTTTTCAGGCCATCGGTGTCTTGTGAAATAGCCGGATAAACTTCACTATAGGTACCTTCCAGGTAAGTGCCTGCAACTACCGCCGGTCCACCGTGCCCCGGCCCGGAGACGTAGATCATATCCAGGTCATACCGATTGATTATCCTGTTTAAATGGGTGTAAATAAAGTTTTGCCCGGGCGTTGTGCCCCAATGCCCCAGCAGCATATTTTTTACATGCGCCAATTTCAACGGCTCCTTAAGCAATGGGTTATCGCGTAAATAAAGTTGCCCGACTGATAAATAATTGGCTGCGCGCCAGTATGCATTCATTTTTTGAAGCATTTCGGGCGACAATGGTTCCGGTTTAATCAATTCAGTTTTCATCATGTTAATTTTTAACGGCTTGATCTAATACCCCGACAACCAGGTTTGCGATCATTAACTCTTCGTTTGTTTTTATGACGCGGACGGATACCCGGCTCGTCTGTTTAGAAATCAGGGGGGTGTTCTCCAGATTTTTTTCTTTGTCTATATCAATACCTATAAAATCGAGGTCCCTGCAAATCCGGTCGCGGATAACGGACGAGTTTTCGCCAATACCCCCGGTGAATACCAACATGTCCAGCCCGCCCATTGCAGCAGCGAGCATGCCTATAAACTTTTTGGCCGAATAACAAAAAGTGGTGAGCGCTTCTTTTGCCCGGACATCGTCAGGCTCCATGTCAAGCAATTCCTGCATATCGCTCACACCCGAGATGGCTTTTAAACCGGAATGTTTACTCAGCAAATCGTCCAGTTCGGCTGGACTTAATTGATATTGATTTAAGAGGTATAATAATACACCGGGATCCAGGTCGCCTGATCTGGTACCCATGACCAGGCCCCCTATCGGGCTCATACCCATTGTCGTATCAAAGCTTGATCCGTTTTTTACTGCCGCCATACTGGCGCCGTTCCCCAAATGGGCAATAATGATTTTTTTCGCAGCAAGGGCGGAATATTCATCAGCCAGTTTCTGCATGATGTACTGGTAGGATATACCGTGAAAACCATATTTCATTAGCCCTTTATCTTTATATTCAGCTGGCAGCGGGTAATTTTGAACGTAAGAAGGCATATCACGGTGAAAAGAGGTATCAAAACAGGCGATCTGTGCTGTATCAGGATAAGCTGATTGAAATGCCCTGATGACTTTGATCTCATCCGGAAGGTGATTTGGGGCGAGGTAAATATACCGGCGTAAGGTTTGCAATAACTCATCGGTTATTTTTTCTGGTTGGCGGTGTTCCGGGCCGCCTTGTACAATCCGGTGTCCTATGGCAACCAGCGGATAGCGTAGCTGCCTGTTTTTCAGCCAGTCAACGATCACATTGGCTGCGGCGTCCATATCATTGAAATGCGCAACCCGGTTTTCCAGGATATTAAAAGCACTATCCTTTATTTCAAGCTGGCTATTATGAGCCCCAATGGTGCTGATAGCGCCTGAAAATTCAATTTGAATAGGTGCAGAACGATACAGGCAGAACTTCAGGCTTGAAGAACCACAGTTCACCGCTAATATATATGTATCCGGTTTATCGGTCATTTAATTGTTGTTTGCAGCTATAACGATTACTGTGTTTAAGATTGAATCCATAAATCAAATATCAGTGCAGGGATGCTGATGAAAAATGACGCGTATCATTATACTGTCTGATTGAGGACAATAGAAATTTTAAATTTACACTAAAGAGGTCATCTATGTTGATGTTCACAACATCCCATCTAAGATTATAAAAGATGATGACAATCACATTTCCAAATGTCCGCGATCAGTTTTATTACCAGGATATGACCATAGATTTGAACAGGATTTCAATTTATATCAAAAATGAATACTGTTCAAAAGTATTTGAGGCCGGTAAAAAAACGGGAAAAGGGATTAGATTATCTTTTTAAAAATAAACTCCAAAACTGTATTGATCAGATCACGTACAGGGAAGGAGACTGGATCGCTCTCGAACAAATGCTTGGCAAGTTAAAAATTTGATATTACGATTCTGAGAAAGTAATACGTTATTAATTTAATACCTCAAAGGTGAAACGCGCAACGCTCATATTATTAACAGCCATTTATCTGTTATCCAACCTTGGGTTAACGGTTAATAGCTATTATTGTTGCGGCGTATTATTGTCGACTTCCCTTTCCCCGGGACCTAAACATCATGACGGTTGCAAAATGGCGTCCGATAACAACGGATGCTGTAAAACAAAGAAGCAATATTTCAAGCTTAAGGACCGGCATTGGGGCGAGCCCGGGTTTAATTTGAATGTAAAGCTGTTTCCAGCTTTAGATATGCTCAGCCCTTATGTTACCACTAACTCGTGGTTAAATAACCGCGGGCACCAGGTTATTTCTTATAACAACCACCGGCGGCCCCCTGACTGGCTTAAAACATCCGTTTATATTTTCAATTGCACTTACCTGATCTGAGTGATCCTTTGTCTAACCGCCACTTCGGCTGCATGGTTAGCGTTTCCTGTTGATTTTTCTTAACGCCACATTAGTACCGGTCTTTTCGGCTTAAATTATTTATCGACCCTTTAACGCAAGGGGCTCATAAATGAAGATAGCCCTATTTGCCGGCAATGGCGATCCATTTGATTAACAGGGGATGTAGTTGCTTTATTTCTAAAGTTCTATCAATAATCACCATAATTAAAATAAGTAAAAATGAAAAAATTAAATAGTTTTTTGATACTGGCCGGACTTTTCCTTGCCATATCGCAGAATTCGTTTGCCCAAAAAGACAGCAGCGGGATTTATAAAACTGCCACCGACTTTCAGCAAAAAAAATTGTCTTATGCTATAAACTACAAAACAGAAAAGCATAGGATCAATGACGATTTTTTATTTAGCGCAGGTAAAATAAAAGTCGTTCATGAGGGCAAGGCTTACTTCATGGACAAGAACAGTACCTACGGTTATAAAAGCACGACTGGTGAGGTTTTCAGATTTGTTGACAATAAGGAATACAAGATTCTGAATCCCGAAGCTTCATTAATGCTATATGAGGTTCCAAATATCAACAAGGCAAGCAAAGGGCAATTTCGCACCTATCCGGTGTATTTCTTCAGCACCGATGCGTCTTCAATCCCGCAGGCTTTAACAAAAGAAAAACTCAAAGCGGCATTCCCAAACAATCATAAGTTTCACGACGCATTGGACGAAAACTTCAAATCGGACGGTGAACTGGCGGCTTATGACAGCTTTCACAAAGTATATAAACTAAACCGGATTTTTAATAACAGTTTAAAATAAAAAGATGAATGCGACTTATTTGCATATCAAAAATATGTGCTGCCAAAGATGTATTGAAATAATCAGGAGGCTGTCAAAAAGCGTTAAACTTTCGGTTATTTCAATTAAACTGGGTGAACTGGTTCTTAAGGGTAAAGTCAGCAGTGAAGACAAGGATGACTTTGAAAAAAAGATTAATCAAGAAGGTTTTTATCTTTCTGAAACCCACCAGGAAAAAGTTATCGGCCATCTCAAAACGCTGCTCCTTCAGTATCGGGATGAACTGATGAAAAATGAGAAGCCGATCAAGCTGTCAGAATTTATAGTTGGCCATATGCAAATGAGTTTTTCCCATTTAAGCAGGATTTTTTCAAAATCGGAGGGGGTAACAATTGAGAGGTACTTGTTGCTGCTGCGCTTAGAGAAGGCGAAGGAGCTGCTGATTCAAAAGCAATTATCTGTTACGGAGGTTAGCTACAAGCTGGGTTATAACAGCCCGCAATCTTTTATAACACAGTTCAGGAAAGATGTCGGGAAAACACCTCATGAGTACCAGCTAAGCCCGTTGCCGCCGAGAAATAATATTGATGCGCTGACAAATCAATATATCAAACAACAAGAGCATCCAGGCGAACAATAGCCGATTACACGGTAAGTTAAGTTTGTGATCTAATGATAATTAAATTAAAAAAAAGTAAAAATGAAAAAATTAAATTGTTTTTTGATACTGGCAGGAGGTTTCCTTGCCATATCGCAGAGTTCATTTGCCCAAAAAGACAGCAGCGGGATCTATAAGACCGCCGCCGATTTTCAGCAAAAAAAATTGTCTTATGCTATTAATTACAAAACAGAAAAGCATAAGATCAATGACAATTTTTTATTTAGCGCAAGCAAAATAAAAGTAGTTCATGAGGGCAAGGCCTATTTCACGGACAAAAACAGCACCTACGGTTATAAAAGTACGACCGGTGAGGTTTTCAGATTTGTTGACGATAAGGAGTATAAGGTGCTTAATCCTGAAGGGCAATCCTTATTACTCTACGCTTTCTCAAAGATCTCCACCGTCAGCAAAGGAAACGTCAGGCATTATTCGATTTACTTTTTCAGTCCCGGTGCATCTTCGGCCTTGCAACCTCTAACAAAGAATAACCTGAAGGCAGCATTTCCCAACAATCATAAATTTCATGATACATTGGATGAAAACTTCAAAACGGATGATGAGCTGGCCGCTTATGACAGCTTTCATAAAACATATAAACTGATCCGGATTTTTGATAACAGCCTTAAATAAAATAAGGACGACCCAAACGTATGTCTGCAATACATCCATTGAAAAAGGATGATACAGATGAATTAAAAAGCAGGTATTTCATGGATTTTGTCTTGAAATACCTGTTTATACCCTGGTTAAAAGCTTTATATGAAATCCATAAATGATATAGACCTGTCACCCAAACCTGGAAAAAAGTACTGGGATAGCTGTCACCGCGAATGGCGGGAAGAGTTTATCTACTTCTTATTGGTTGACCGTTTTCATGACAACGAGAAAAGACAAAGCGCGGAATTTGAAGTTAGGCATTCCGGCTTTGGAGATGAAAAACAACTGGGTAAATCGTGCGGGGGCACTATTCGCGGCATCACAGATCATCTTGATTATATCAAAGAACTGGGTTGTACGGCAATATGGCTAAGCCCGGTTTTTAAAAATAATCCGGAATCCTATCACGGCTATGCTATTGAAAATTACCTGGAAATAGATCCGCGTTTTGGCACCAAGGACGACATGGAAAAACTGGTCGAAACCGCTCATAGTTATGGCATGAGTGTTTTCCTGGATATCGTTTTACATCATAGCGGCAATAACTGGCGTTATCCGGATGGTCTCGAATATTTTTACTATAAAGGGTTCAGGTTTCCTTTCGGCGGATGGCGTTATGAAGATCAACCGTCACCGGCGGAACTGCGGGACCCGGAATTATATGGACGTAAAGGACAGATCCGGAATTTTGACAGTTACCCTGAAACAAGGGAAGGGGATTTTTATGGTTTAAAGGCATTCAAAAATGATGAGTCTTCCGAAGCCATTTATGTTCAGAAGATATTAGCTGATATTCACTGCTATTGGATGAGAGAGCTGGATATCGATGGTTTCCGGCTGGATGCCGTAAAGCATATGGGCGAGTTATCCATCAGCCGCTTTTGCTCAGCCATACGGGAATATGCCTATGCGCTCGGCAAGGAAAATTTCTTTCTTTTTGGCGAGGTTGTAGGCGCAGATGAAATGTACAACCGCTATTGGGGGGCTAAGATCTTACCGACTTACCATGATCAAAATATTTACTATGGACTAAACTCCGTATTGGATTTTCAGTTGTACTTCACTTTGGAAGGTGTGATCAAAGGCGCTGACTCGCCGGAAAAACTGATCGACCGATATCAGCAACTCCAAAAAAGCGCGCTTGACAGAGGCGAATATGGTGAGTTTTTGGTAACCTTCCTGGATAACCATGACCAGGTTGGAGCTGAAATCAAGCACCGTTACGGCTATCATGCAGAACCCGCTCAAATTATTGCAGGGATTGCCTTCCTGCTTTGTGCCCTGGGCACGCCCTGTATTTACTACGGCACGGAACAAGGTCTTGACGGACAAGGTAAAGGTGATAGCCATATCAGGGAATGTTTGTTCGATCCCGGCGATAAAACGACCAACCTTCTTAATCAGCATTCTTCCATTTACTTGGCCATAGCCGAACTGGCAAAATTCAGAAGCACAAGCAATGTGCTGAAGTTCGGCAGGATGTTCATGCGGGAAATCTCAAATGACGGTATCAACTTTCATTTGCCGGATTGCAACAAATGCACACTGGCGTTTTCCAGGATCTTGTCCGAAGAGGAGATTGTATTCGTATTTAATTCCTCCGCCGAGGAAACAAAGGAGGAACACATCGTGGTAGACCGCGAGGTCAACCGCAAACGGCGATGGATGATACCGGTTTATGGCTATGAAAACAACGTGGAAATACGGCATTCAACAGACCCATCCTACCCGGTGAGCTATATCAGGCTGGAATTGAAACCCATGCAGTTGGTTATACTTAAAAATTATTAAAATGGAGACGAATGATTACCTGAATGCAGACCTGAAGCCGCTTGTCGAAAAAGTCTATCAGGAAGGGGTTAAAAAGGCAAAGGATGAAGCGGAACAAATCATTGAAGCTGCAAAACGGCAGGCGGAAGAACTGCTTAAAAAAGCGGAGCAACAGATCGCCAGGCTGGAAGAACGGTCATTGGCTGAGACTAACCGGGTCAGTCAAAATTTAAAAAGCGAGCTGAAGGCTGTCGCCGGTCAAACCATTAGCGCCGTCAAAACGGAACTCGCTGCGGTCATCACCAAAAAGACAAGCGTCCGCGAGATCAATGATGCCTTGGCGGATAAAGAATTTTTGCAAAAAATCATTTCCGATGTGCTTCGGAAGTGGGACCCGTCAGATGATCAGTTTCAATTTGAATTGCTTTTAAATAAAGATGATGAAGCGCGGCTGAAGGAATTTTTTGAGCAGCGGATCAAAAAAGAATTAAGCGCCGGGATCGACATTACAATTGACAATAAAATTAAAAGCGGCTTTAAGATCGGCGTAAAAAATGAAGATTACTATGTGGATTTTTCCGGCGGAGAGTTTGAGGAATTCTTCAAGGGGTATTTGCGTAAGAGCACATTGGAATGGATTTACGGCACAAAAGAAAACGAACATGTCTGAGCAGCATTATTTTTACCTGATCTCCGGCCTGCCGGACATTTCTGCGGAGGATGCGCATTTGCCTTTTTCTGCGAAAACGTTTTTGGATGAGCATAAAGACCAGGTAGACGAAAATGATTTCAGACTGCTCTGCTACCTGTATTATCCAAACGACAACCGCAACCTTCTCGACATACTGCTCGGGAAAAAGGAGACGGCACCGTCCGGGGGCCGCTATTCACTTCAGGAGCTAAAAAAGGGAATTGAGGGAGATGGGGCTTTACCGGATTATATGAACAGGTTTATTTCCGCTTTCGGCGAAAATAAGAACCGTTTCAGCGAAACCGAATGGGAAGCCAGGCTCACCGAAGCTTATTTCAGGGAAGCCATGAACTCGGAGAACGGGTTTCTTAACCGTTGGATGGAATTCGAACTGAACCTGAAAAACCTGCTGCTTTTAACGAAGAACAGAAAGCAGCAACTTCCATTTGCCGAATTTTTAATGGAAGCGAATGGAATGGCAGCAATAATGAAACAAAACCCATCGGTTGATCTCAGCACGGAATCGGCTATTGATTTTATGAGCGGCCTTTCTAAAATTATGGAAACAGGAAATATCGTTGAACGGGAAAGAAAAATTGATTGGCTGAGATGGAGGAAGCTCGAAGAAATGACCTTTTTTAACTATTTCACCGTGGAAGCCATCATGAGTTTCCTTATTAAGCTCATGATAGTTGAGCGATGGGTGAAGCTGAAGCATGATAATGAAGCAACGTTTCTTCCATCCCTATTAAGTGCCTACCTGGAAAAAATTGAAATGCCCGAAACAGTAAATATACAATAAGATGCGCACCGGAAAAGTAAAAGCAATCGTTTCAAATTTGGTCATCGTTTCAGCGGATGAAACGGTTATGCAGAATGAGATCTGCATGATCCGTCTTGGCCAAATATTCCTTAAGGCAGAAGTGATCAAGGTGGTTGGCAAAGATGCTTATGTGCAGGCGTTCGAAAGCACGCGGGGCTTAAAAGTTGGTGATGAGGCTGTTTTCCAGGGCCATCTGCTGGAAGCAGATCTGGGCCCCGGCATCCTTACAAAAAAATATGACGGGCTGCAAAATGACCTGGATAAGATCGAAACTATTTTTCTTACCAGGGGCACCTATACCGATGCATTGGATAAGGACAGCGAATGGGATTTCACCCCGATCACAAAAATTGCGGAAACCGTTAGGGCAGGCAGCTGGATCGGTGAAGTAAAAGAAAAAAATATCCCGCATAAGATCATGGTTCCGTTCCTGCTCGAAGGCGAATACACCGTAAAGAAAGTGGCTGAGAAGGGGCGGTATAAAATAACGGATACCGTCGCTGTGATCGCAGATAAGGACGGAAATGAAACTGCGGTAACAATGGTGCAGAAATGGCCGGTTATCAGGCCGCTGAAAGGATATAAGGAAAAAGTCCGCCCCTATAAATTGTTGGAAACCGGCATCAGGATCATCGATATGATGAACCCCTTGGCAGAGGGCGGAACAGGGTTTATTCCGGGCCCGTTCGGCAGCGGGAAGACGGTATTGCAGCATGCCATCGCCCGGCAGGCGAAAGCGGATGTCGTTGTCATGATCGCGTGCGGCGAACGGGCCAACGAAATTGTCGAGATCTTCACCGAGTTTCCCCAGCTGGATGATCCCCAGACAGGCGGCAAACTTATTGACAGAACCGTTATTATCGCCAATACCTCGAATATGCCGGTGGCATCCCGCGAAGCTTCCGTGTACACCGGGATGACCATCGCAGAGTATTACCGCGCAATGGGATTAAAAGTTTTAGTGCTGGCCGACTCCACTTCCAGGTGGGCGCAAGCGCTAAGGGAAATGTCAAACCGGATGGAAGAGCTCCCCGGCCCCGATGCCTTTCCGATGGATCTGCCGGCGGTTGTTTCCGGTTTTTATGCCCGGGCCGGCCAGGTAAAACTGGTGAACGACGCTGAAGGCAGTATTACATTTATCGGAACGGTCTCCCCGGCGGGAGGGAATTTAAAAGAGCCGGTAACGGAAGCGACAAAAAAAGCGGCGCATAGTTTTTACGCCTTGTCACAGCAGCGTGCAGACAGCAAACGTTATCCTGCCATCGATGCTATTGAAAGTTATTCCAAGTTCCTCGACTATCCTGAATTGATCGGCTACATGCAGCAAACCATTTCGCAGAACTGGAAGGCTGAAGTGGTAAAAATGAAAGACCGCCTGTTCAAAGGCCATGAAGCGATGGAACAGATCAATATCCTCGGCGATGACAATGTTCCCCTCGATTACCACGAAAAATTCTGGAAATCGGAGTTGATCGATTTTGTCATTCTGCAACAGGATGCCTTCGATGCGGTAGACGGCTTTACCGCGCTTGACCGCTTGAAATATATGCAGGAAAAAGTGGCCGAAATCTGCGAAACGTCGTTCCGGTTTTCCGATTACGAAGAAATAGGCGGTTATTTCCGGGCCATCATTAATATATGGAAGCAGATCAACTACTCCCTGTTCCAATCCGAGGAATTTAAAGGTTTTAACAGGCAATTGGATGAGTTATTAAATCAAAGGAAAAAAACAAATGAAAGCGTCCCTGTTTAAAAAAATTCATACAAAAGTTATTCATTTAACCAAGGCCACTTGTACGCTGGAGGCGACAGGGGTAGGTTATGAAGAAATGGCCATCGTGGACGGCAAAGCTGCCCAGGTCGTAAAGATAGCCGGCAAGCAGGTTACGCTGCAGGTATTTGAGGGAACAGAGGGGATCCGCACAGATGCCGAGGTCGTTTTTTTGGGTACAGCCCCAACATTGAAGGTAAGCGAAGAATTAGGCGGAAGGTTTTTCGATGCCTACGGCGATCCTATAGACGGCAAATATGCGCCTGCAGGAAAAGCGGTGGAAACAGGGGGACCGGCATTAAACCCGGTAAGAAGGAAACAGCCGTTCGACATGATTAAAACCGGTATCGCCGGAATTGACCTGAACAATACCCTGGTGGCCGGGCAAAAGATCCCGTTTT
Organism: Mucilaginibacter sp. MD40; assembly: GCF_002288635.1. Lineage (GTDB taxonomy): Bacteria > Bacteroidota > Bacteroidia > Sphingobacteriales > Sphingobacteriaceae > Mucilaginibacter. Next base: position 3,837,004 of record NZ_NRSW01000001.1, read on the forward strand.
TTGCTGATTCCGATCAGCCCTATAATGCTGTTATTGCGCTTGTGGCGCTCCGCGCCAATGCCGACCGCATTATTCTTGGCGGTATCGGTCTTTCCAATGATGATTATTTGTATTTCAGGAGCCTCTTTGCCAATACAGACAGGCCTGAAAAGATCATCGGCTTTATCAACACCACCGAATCCCCGGCCGTGGAGCGTCTGCTCATCCCGGACATGGCGCTGGCGGCAGCCGAATATTTCGCCATAGAAAAAAATGAAAAGGTGCTGGTATTGCTCACTGACATGACTTTATACTGTGATGCCCTGAGCATCGTCTCTAATCGCATGGACCAGATCCCTTCAAAGGACAGCATGCCGGGTTCATTGTACAGCGACCTTGCAAAGATCTACGAGAAATCGCTGCAGCTTCCGTCGGGCGGTTCCATTACGATCATTTCTGTAACGACTATTTCAGAGGGAGACATTACCCATGCCATTCCGGACAATACCGGTTATATCACCGAAGGACAACTATTTTTACGAAGGGACACCGAGATCGGAAAAGTTATTATCGATCCTTTCCGCAGCTTATCCAGATTGAAACAGCTCGTGATCGGCAAAAAGACGAGGGAAGATCACCCCCAGGTGATGAATGCAGCTATTCGCCTGTATGCTGACGCGGCCAACGCCAAAACAAAACTGGAAAATGGTTTTGACCTGAGCGACTACGATAAACGCACCCTGGCATTTGCAAAACAGTACGCGCAAAAATTACTCGCCATCGACGTCAACATCGATATTACCAGGATGCTGGATATCAGCTGGGGCCTTTTCCGAAAGCATTTTCAGCCCGAAGAACTCGGCATCCGCGAGAAATATATTGAGGCATATTGGGAAAAAGCGACAGAGCCGGAAGGTGAAGACGATGTCCTGACAGACGAAAACGTAATGCTGGCAGATACCTCATTTAAACAAAGGAATAAGATAGCACCAAAATGGCAATAAAATTTCAATATAATAAAATTTCATTGCAGGATATGCAAAAGCAATTGAAAGTTCGTTTGGACGCCCTCCCCGTGATCAGGTATAAGGAGATGGTATTGCACGCAGAAGCGGAAAAAGCAAAAAGAGAGATGACAGCCCTGGAAACGACCCTTTTGAATAAAATAAACCAATACGAATATATGAATAGGCTATGGCAGGAATTTCCGCAAGATGCAGTAAGCGTGAAAGAAATTAAGACATGTCTGAAAAATATTGCCGGGGTAAAGGTGCAGCAATTCGAGGATGTCGTATTTGAAATGAAACCGCTTGTACTGTTCAATCAACCGTTTTGGGTTGCTGATGGCATTGCGCTGCTCTGCGACCTGCTGCGCCTTTCGATCGAAAAACAATTGCTGGTGATCAAAACGGAATCATTGAACACGGCCAGGAAAAAAACTACCCAGAAAGTTAACCTTTATGAAAAAGTGCAGGTACCCGGGTACCTGATCGCTATTTCAAAGATTAAAAAGTTTATGAATGATGAAGAAAGTTTGGGAAAAGCCACCCAAAAAATTATGAAGAAAAGAATTTTATCCATTTAAATAAACGGAAGCCATGATCGTACCGATGTATAAATTTTCAATGCTTATTTTCCATAGGGAATATGATGCTTTTTTGGAGGAACTTAAAGGTATAGGGGTTTTCCACGTAGCCGAAAGAACAAAAGGAACTGATGCCGCGCAAACCGACCAGCTTCAAATGATAACGGCAGTCAATGAGGCCATAGCCTTTCTTCTCCCATTTAAGAAGGACACGGATAGCCCGTCAACTGACGCGAATAAAACGGTTGATGAAATTCTGGAGCAGGTGAAACAAGCGAAGGAAAAATCAGGGACAGAGGTGAATGAAGAAGTGAAAACAAACCTGGAACAATCTGCAGCTGCCTGGATGTCCTTGCTGGAAAAAAGAAAAGCCGAACTGGAGGCGGTTTACGAGTTAAACCGAATGATGAAAAATACGCAGCAGGCAGCCGACGGAACGATCAGCATATTGGAAGGCTTCGTTCCGAGACCGGAGGAAAAGCGATTTTCTGCATTTCTCGCAAGCAAAGGCATTGTGTATATAGAGAAGCGGGCGCTTTTTGCTGACAATCCGCCGATCCTGCTGCATAACAACTGGTTCACCCGCCTGTTTGAACCGATAGGAAGTTTGTTTTCACTGCCAACCTACAATGATTTAGACCTCACCGTTTTCTTTGCCCCGTTTTTTGCTTTGTTCTTCGGTTTCGGTATGAACGATGCGGGTTATGGCCTGCTCCTGCTTATTGGCGCAACACTTATGAAGATTTTGGGGAAACCGAAGATCAAACGGTCATATCTTACACTGGTGCAACTGCTTGGCGGCATTACTTTTTGCTTCGGGCTGATTACGGGAAACATTTTCGGCTTTTCAATTGCCGAATTACCGGGGCTTTCTTTTTTAAAAAATGTATTCCTGAAAGATAAGCAGATTTTCACCCTGGCCATCGCCATCGGTTTTGTGCAAATCTTATTCGGCATGACCTTACAGGGAATAAATAAAATGGTAAAATTCGGATTCAGGTATGGCCTTCCCCAGGTGGGCTGGATCATGATCATCCTGCATATACTCAACATGTTTTATTTCAAGATACTGCCGACGTATGCCCACGTTGACATTTTTATCGGGTTGGGCCTGATCATATTTTTTGCCGACCCCGACGCGGGTTTTTTCAAAGGGATCGGCAGCGGCATTTGGGAATTGTTCGGCATCACCGGCCTCATGGGTGATGTGCTGTCTTATATCCGTCTTTTCGCACTGGGGGTTTCAAGTGCCATACTTGGCCTGGTGATCAATAGTATTGCCTGGCAGATCGAAAAAGTATCCTACATCGGCCCCGTGCTTTTTCTTATCGTACTGATTTTTGGCCATACGTTAAACCTCTTCGTGGCTTCGCTGGGTGCCTTTGTGCACACCATGCGGCTCACGTTTGTGGAATTTTATAAGAATGCCGGATTTACCGGGGGCGGAAATCCTTATAAACCATTTGCAACTATTTCAAACTAAAAAATAATCATTATGACAAATTTATTAATAGCATATACAGGACTCGCACTCATGATCATCCTGCCAGGCATAGGAAGTGCGATAGGCGTTTCCATCGGCTCGAACGCCACCATCGGGGCCTTAAAAAAAAGACCCGATGCATTTGGAAATTATATGTTGCTAAGCGCCCTTTCGGGGACACATGGCCTGTTCGGTTTTGCCGCTTTTTTTATCTTTTATTCGAAGACAGTTTTCACTCCGGACATTACGCCTTTTGCTGCTACAGCGGTGTTTGGCGCCGGATTAATATTCGTTGTAGCGACCTATGCGGCGATCAGGCAGGGGCAGATCTGTGCTAACGGCATTGCAGAAATTGCTTCGGGCAACGATGTTTTTGGCAAAACAATGATATTGGCGGTATTCCCTGAACTGTATTCCATTTTGGCATTTGCCGCAGCGTTTTTGATCAGTAATAAAATATAACGTATTAAAACTATAGCAATAAAAATATTAGCTAACATTTAAACCCAACCCAATTATGGTACAGGCCCTTATAAAATTTGCTTTACGAAACCGCTTTATCGTGCTACTGCTTGCAGGCGGCCTTTTTGCGTGGGGAATTTATGCCGTTACACAAAATCCCGTCGATGCCATACCGGATTTATCAGAAAACCAGGTGATCGTTTTTACCGAATGGATGGGACGCAGCCCGCAGTTGATAGAGGACCAGATCACCTATCCTTTGGTATCCAACTTACAGGGAATCCCAAATATCAAATCGGTCAGGGGTACATCCATGTTCGGCATGAGTTTCGTTTATGTCATCTTTGAAGATAACGTGGATATTTATTGGGCGCGCACCCGGGTATTGGAGCGGTTAAATTACGCGCAAAGGCTTTTGCCCCAGGGGATCACTCCCGCTTTAGGACCAGATGGAACAGGAGTAGGTCACGTCTTCTGGTATCATCTTGATGCCCCAAAAATGGATCTTGGAGAGCAGCGTGCGCTGCAGGATTGGTATATCAAGTTCGCCTTGCAAACCGTGCCCGGCGTTTCAGAGGTGGCATCCTTCGGCGGTTTTGAAAAACAATACCAGATCATCCTGGACCCGGTAAAACTCCAGTTTTACAATATTCCCCTCATGACGGTGATGAATAAAGTACGGGCCAATAACAATGATGTCGGCGGCCGAAAGTTCGAAATGAGCGATATGGGCTATGTCATCCGGGGCCTGGGATATATCAAGTCGAAGGAAGATGTGGAAAACATTGCTTTAGGCGAGAACAATGGGGTACCGGTCAGAATAAAAGATATCGGCAGTGTACAAATGGGCGGAGACCTGCGGCTTGGGATCGTAGACGAGAACGGTACAGGTGAAATCGTGGGAGGTATCGTGGTCATGCGGTATGGGCAAAGCGCAGATAAGGTCATCAAGGCTGTAAAAGCCAAAATGAAGGAGGTGGAAAAAGGGCTTCCGGAAGGGGTCACGTTTAAAACTTCTTATGACCGGAGCGATCTGATAGAAGCTGCAATCAGCACCGTAACCGGAAAGTTAAAAGAAGAAATGATCGTCGTTTCCATCGTGGTGCTCATTTTTCTGTTCCATTGGCGCAGCGCGGTGAGCATTATTGTCCAGATCCCGATCACGCTTTCCATCAGTTTCATACTGCTGAATGCCTTTGGTCTGTCCTCCAATTTAATGTCCTTGACTGGTATTGCTATCGCCATCGGTGTAATAGTAGATAACGGAATCATCATGTCCGAAAATGCCTATCGGAGGCTTTCCGAATGGCAGAATAGTGATCACCCAGAAAATATTTAACGTTATGAAATTCATCATCAAATTAAAGGAATTTTTTAAGAAAAAGAAACCGTCTTACCGGGTGATCCCGGAAGATATCCGGATGAAGCTGGTGGAATCTTCGTGCATACAGGTGTCAAGAGGGGTGTTTTTTTCAACCGTGATCATTATCGTATCATTTATGCCGGTATTTCTTTTAACCGGACAGGAAGGGAAATTATTCCACCCGCTGGCCTATACGAAAACGTTTATCCTGGCAGTAGATGCCATATTAGTGGTAACACTGGCCCCGGTGCTGATTTCCTTTTTCATGAAAGGAAAGTTTTTGCCTGAAAATGTTAACCCCGTAAACCGCGTGCTTGAACGGATTTATGAACCGATGATCAGGGCATGTATCAAAAGAAGAAAAATCACTATCGGGATAAATATAATTGCGTTACTCATCAGCATTCCCCTGGTGATGAGTTTGGGCCGGGAATTTATGCCCCCGCTGGATGAAGGCACCCTTTTGTTCATGCCGGTCATGATGCCGGACGTATCCAATTCAGAAGCCAAAAGGTTATTGCAGGTGCAGGATAAGATCATCGCGTCTGTGCCGGAGGTAACGCATGTGATGGGAAAAGCGGGAAGGGCCTATACGGCTACCGATAACTCGCCAATCAGCATGATAGAAACCATCATCATGCTAAAGCCAAGGGATCAGTGGAGAAAAGGTTTTACAAAAGACAGTATCATTAATGAATTGAATAAAAAACTCCAGATTCCAGGCGTGATCAACGGATGGACCCAGCCGATCATCAACCGGATCAACATGCTTTCAACGGGTATCCGAACAGACGTTGGAATAAAAGTGTTTGGTCAGAATTTGGATACGATCTATTCCTTTTCCCAAAAGGTAGAGAAGGCGCTGGAAGGAACACCCGGTATAAAAGACCTGTATGTCGAGCCTATCACCGGCGGGAAATATATAGATATCATTGTAAAACGGCAGGAAATTGGGCGCTATGGACTAAGTATAGATGACGTAAATGCCGTAGTGGAAAGCGCCCTTGGCGGGATGCAGCTTACAACAACCATAGAGGGACGCCAGCGTTTTTCGGTAAACGCCCGTTTTGCTCAAAATTTCAGAGATAATATTCAATCCCTAAAAAGATTGCAGGTGCAAACCATGAGCTACGGCCCGATCCCATTGGAAGCTGTGGCGAACGTGAAAATAAGCGAAGGGCCGCCGATGATCAACTCTGAGAATGCCATGCTGCGCGGAACCGTCCTTTTTAACGTAAGGGAAAGAGACCTGGCAAGCACAGTAGAAGAAGCGCAAAAGAAATTAAATTCAATGATCAGCAAAATGCCGAAAGGTTATTACCTGACCTGGAGCGGAAATTATGAGAACCTGATACGTGGCGAAAAAACCTTGAAAATCATCATGCCGGTTGTAATAGTGGTCATTTTCATGTTCATGTATTTCGCATTCAATTCCATGCGGGAATCCTTTTTAAGCTTGATCACGATCCCATTTGCGCTTATTGGCGGGGCCTATATCGTTTACTTCTGGGGAGTGAATATTTCTATTGCCGTCGCCGTAGGATTCATTGCATTGTTCGGATTAGCCGTGGAGACGAATATTGTGATGGTTATTTACCTCAATGATGCCATGTTGCAATTAGTTGCGAAAAAGGGGAATTCGAGTGATACCATTACGAGGGATGAGCTGAAGGAATATGTGATAGCCGGGGCTGCTAAGAGGTTAAGGCCAAAGCTGATGACCGTTAGTGTATCCCTATTTGGCCTGGTGCCCATACTCTGGAGTACGGGCGTAGGAAGTGATGTGATGATACCTATCGTGTTGCCTATGATAGGCGGTGTACTGACTTCTTCAACGTTTATCCTGCTGGTAACGCCGCTGATCTTCCTGATGAACAAGGAACACGAATTAAAAAAACACGGGAAAATAGAAGTAATGGAAACGCATCACTAAATAATGAAAGTGTTGCAAGATGTTTAATCTTAAAAAAATCAGTATGATGAATCAAAGCCGCAAAATAAAACCAATTCCCTGTCCGGGAGTCTGCCTCCGGGGTATAATAGGTATTGCCACAATACTTCTGATCCTTTCAGCGGATGCAGTTAAGGCACAGCAGATGATGAGTATAAAAGGCATTCTTGATTCTATTGAGTCGGGTAACCCATCAATGAAGATGTACGATGCCGATATACGATCGATGAATGAAACAGCTAAAGGCGCAAAAAGCTGGATGGCGCCCGAATTAAGCACAGGTTTTTTTATGACGCCTTACAATCCTGCGCTTTGGAAAAAAAGCGGTGACATCAACGGTATGGGTCAATATTCGATAGCCGGTCAGCAGATGATCCCTAATAAAAGCAGGCTGGATGCAGAATCCAAATATATGAACGCCATGTCGACCGTTGAAGCACAAAAAAAAGGCGCCACACTAAATGACCTTTATGCACAGGCTAAATCTGCTTATTATGCCTGGATGATCCTTGAAAAGAAATTGGCCATTCTCAATCAGAACGAAAAGGTATTGAATTTTATGATAGGCAATGCGGAAACAAGGTATAAAAATGGATTAGAAAAGATCAATGCTTACTACAAAGCGAAAGCAGCCCTGGGCTCGTTGCAAAGCATGCGCCTGATGTTACAGAATGATGTAAAGCAAAAACGCATTTTGCTCAATACGTTAATGAATGCAAAAGACAAGATGAAGGATTATATGATCGATACGACCTATTTGGTAAGGGATTATTCATCTTATATCATCGACAGTTCCCTGTTTGTCAATTCAAGAAGTGATATCAAAGCGATAGAAAAAGATATTCAGCTAACTTATCTGAAACGGGAGCTGGAAAGGACAAAGTTAAAACCGGAATTCGGTATCCGTTATGAGCATATGTTCGGCTTTGGCGGAGCATCGAACCTATATACCTTGATGGGCATGGTGCGTATTCCCATCGCGCCCTGGAGCGCTAAAATGAATAAGGCAAATATAGAAGGGCTAAAATGGCAGGCCATTTCGCTGGAGGCCCAAAAACAGATGGTTATTAACGAAAGTACGGGTATGGCACACAGTGCGCTGACGGAAATTGAAACAAAGAAAAAGCAAATCGAATTGTTTGAAAAAAATATCATTCCCGCTTTACGCAGAAATTATCAAACGATGCAATTGGGATATGAGCAAAATACAGAGGAATTGTTTGAATTGTATGATGCCTGGGAAACGCTGAATATGACGCAGCTGGATTACCTGGATCAACTGCAGCAATTGCTGGCCATGCAGGTCGAATTGGATCGGACGCTGCAAATACGTTAGAAACAGGTCCTTAATAATAACGATGATGAAAAAAAAGAAAATAACGCTGATCATATTATCGGTCCTGGTCATATTAACTTCAGCCGCATGGATTTACGTTAAGTACATGCGTCAAAAAAGTCATCCCTTGAAACCTGACGCTATGGCCAACATGGATATGGGAGATAAGGGACAGATGGATATGGATATGCCGATGCCCGGGGAGGAAACGAATAACACTGCTATAGATACTAAACTTGGCTTTTTGCTGAAACCTACGAATGAATATGTATTGTCAAAAATTCCCACTACGTCCATTCAAAATAAAACACAGGATATAGCGATAAATGCGTTTGGCCGCGTAGCCTATGATACCAGGCAGGTAGGATCTATTTCGGCGCGCATAACGGGGAGGATCGTAAAGCTTTATGTACGTTACCGGTTCCAAAAGGTAAACAAGGGGCAAAAGATCATGGATATATACAGTCCTGAAATAGTTACCGACGAACAAAATCTGCTGTATCTCTTAAAAAGCGATCCTGAAAACGCGCCTTTCATAACAGCGGCCAAAGAAAAACTATTGCTATTGGGTATGCGTGAAGAGCAATTAGCACAGGTCATCAGGACTCAAAAAGCGGACTTCACCATTTCGGTTTACAGCCCTTACAGCGGCCATATTCATGAGGCAAGCTCCCAGGGAACCGTTGAAATGCCCTCAGCCCAACCCGGAGAGATGAAAAACATTGCCCTGATCACAGAAGAGCTTCCGCTTAAAGAAGGGATGTACGTGCAACAGGGGCAACCAGTCTTCAGTGTGTTCGATCCGGGTAAAGCATGGGTGATCCTGAATTTTTTTGCTGATAAACAAGCCATTATAAAAAAAGGAAGCCCGGTCCGCATTGTTCCTGAAACTGCCCCGGGGAAGAGTTTCCAGGCAACTATAGATTATATCGAGCCTTTTTATCGCAAAGACAGCAAAACGGTTACAGCACGTGTGTACTTTGATAACACCAAACTCAAAATTCCTGTCGGCAGCCAGGTTTCGGCTGTCATCACCAGTAAAAACCCGAATACAAACTGGCTTCCTTCAGACGCGCTGCTTTCCCTGGGGATGGACAAAGTGGTATTTGTCAAATACCTTACGGGCTTCAAAGCCCACAGGGTGATCACCGGTTTAACAAATGATAAATCAATTCAAATCCTTTCCGGTCTTTCTGTGAAGGATACGGTAGCAGCCAATGCGCAGTACCTGATGGACAGTGAAAGCTTTATAAAAGTAAACGAATAGTTATGAAAAACAAAAACGCCAATATAGGATTAGGTTACGGTACAACCGGCCCGCATGGGGTGAAGCGCAACCGGCTGCCTGTAACCCGCTCGCTACGCATTCCCGGTTTGTTTTTATTTTTTTTGATGGCATTGCTATCCTGTAAAAACAAAGCGGAGAAGCAAGTTACGCATACTTCAGCGGCCAAATTTTATTATACCTGCTCTATGCACCCCCAGGTCATGCAGCACAAACCGGGAAATTGTCCGATCTGTGGCATGAAACTGATCGAAGTGAGCGAAACCAATACGGCGAAGGCCGATGAGATCCGGCTAACACAACAACAAATACAGCTGGGTAATATCCTGGTGGACACCATAAACGATAAGCGCATTGGCGATAAGGTCATATTTACCGGAACGCTGAATTTCAACTTGTATAAAACGGCGTCGGTAAGTGCAAGAGTGGCCGGAAGAATAGAAAAATTGTACTTCAAAAATATAGGGGATTATGTGCGTAAAGGTGATCCATTATTTGACATCTATAGCGAGGAATTGAATAATGCACGCCAGGAATATATATACACACTTCAAAAAAAACAAACCCTTGATAATTCATTAATTGACTATGACCGTCTGGTACAGAGCGCCAGGAATAAGCTGCTCTTATGGGGATTAACGGAAAAACAGATTCAGGATTTAGGTAACAATAAACAGGTTACCAGACTAACCTCTTTTTACAGTACAGCGTCAGGATTTATTACAGAATTAGGTGTAAAGGAAGGCGACTATGTCATGGAGGGGGGCAAGGTTGTCAACCTTGCCGATTTATCTACGCTTTGGGCGGAGGCACAGGTTTACGCTTCCCAGATGAATGATATTGATAAAAACGGGACTGTAACGGTCCAAATACCCGATATGCCGGGTAAAGAATTTAAGGGCCACATTGAATTTGTTAACCCTGAGATCAATCCTGATACCCGCATTGATCTGGTACGGGTGGTTATCCCCAATACGGACCGTCAGTTAAAACCGGGTATGCCCGCCTATTTGATTTTTAGGGCACCGGTACACAAAGCTTTCTCCTTACCAATAGATGCGGTGTTGCGAGATGGCACGGTGTCGGTCGTTTGGGTTCAGACAGGAAAGAATACCTTCAAAAATAAAATGGTGGAAACCGGGCTGGAAACTGAAAATGATATCGAAATAAAATCGGGCCTGCAGAAAGGCGATATCGTCGTCATTAACGGTGCCTATTTATTAAACAGCGAGTACAAATTCAAAAAGGGTTCAAGCCCGATGGGCGGCATGAAGATGTAGCATAGGAATTAGATGATATGAAATCAAACCCGGGCAGTGTTCACCAATGCCGCTGCCCGGACTTCGTTTGAAGTAATTTGTTTGCTGATCCGAATCTTATTTCCGCGCCTGGCCGGTTACTATACCAAGCTATTGAAACCGGCGGCTGATCAACATTCCAGGAGGTAAAGAAAAGTAAAATTTAATTTTTCACCTTTAACAACGCGGCATTGATCGCAACCACAACAGTGCTGACGGTCATCAATACAGCCCCTGCGGCAGGGCTTAATACAATGCCCTGGTTATAAAGCACACCGGCAGCCAACGGCAAGGCAACGACATTGTACCCGGTTGCCCAAACCAGGTTCTGGATCATCTTGCGATACGTTGCTTTTCCGAATAAAATTAAACCAACAATATCTTTCGGATTGCTGTTCACCAGAACAATGCCTGCGGTTTCCGCAGCGATATCGCTGCCCGACCCAACGGCAATGCCGATATCGGCCTGTGCCAATGCAGGCGCATCGTTGACGCCGTCCCCGGTCATCGCTACGAATTCGCCCTTTTTCTGTAATGCTTTTATTTCTTTCAATTTCTGATCAGGCAATACTTCGGCGATAAAACTATCCATGCCCAAAGTCTTGCTTACGCTTGCCGCTACTTTACTGTTGTCCCCGGTAAGCAATATGGATTTAATCTTTTCCTGTTTTAAAGTTTTGATCGCTTCTGCCGATTCAGGCCGTATTTTGTCGGACAAAGCAATGTATCCGGCCAATTTTTTATCAATGATGACAAATACAACTGTTTCTGTATCATCAGCGGTAAAACCCTCAGGAATGGTTATCTTATTTTCCTTTAAATAGCCGGGGCTGACAACCAATATTTTTTTACCTTCTACCGTTGCTTCCACACCTTTGCCTGTAATGGCATTAAAATTTTCCGTTGCCGGTACTTTGATAGCCAGGTCTTTTACTTTTTGCAGAATGCCTGTCGCGATCGGATGTTCTGATTTTTGTTCCAATGCGGACGCTAAACGAAGGATTTCATTTTCCTTTAGCTCTTTATCAAGGGAAATTATTTTTGAAACCTCAAACTTTCCTACAGTTAATGTGCCCGTCTTATCAAATACAACCGTTGTGATCTTTCTTGAATTCTCAAATGCGTTCCTATTTTTGATCAGTAAGCCATTCTTTGCGGACAGGGCTGTTGATTTGGCTACTACCAGAGGGACAGCTAAACCCAAAGCGTGAGGGCAGCAGATCACAATTACCGTAACCATTCTTTCCATAGCGAAGGCTAAGGGCTGGCCCGTCAGATACCAATATAAGAATGTGGCTATACCACTGCACAAAGCAATAATGGTTAACCATCTGGCGGCTGTATCTGCCAGCAATTGTGTTTTTGATTTTGATTTTTGTGCATCATCCACCAGCTTCACTACCTGCGAGAGGTAGGAATCTTTTGCGGCATGGGATACCGTAACTTTAAAAGAGCCGCTTCCGTTGATGGAGCCGGCGATCACTTTGTCCCCCTTTACTTTCTTTACCGGTTTTGACTCTCCGGTAAGCATACTTTCGTTCAGATAACTTTCCCCTTCGAGTATGATCCCATCTGCAGCAACCTTTTCGCCCGGTTTTACCAGGATGATATCATTTTCTTTTAATGTGTCCGTCTTGACATCATGGATCATATCGGGCATCACCATGTGGGCGTCTGATGGCATCAATTGTACCAATAACTCCAGTTCTTTGGACGCCCCTGCAATAGATTTCATTTCGATCCAATGCCCTAATAACATGATCCCGATCAGGGTTGTCAGTTCCCAAAAGAAATCCATACCCTTTAACCCAAATACGATGGCTACGCTGTAGATGTAGGCAACTGTTATAGCGAAGCCGATCAGGAACATCATACCAGGGTTCTTTGCTTTTATTTCCCCGATCCATCCCGTTAAAAAAGGCCAGCCCCCATAAAAAAATACCACGGTTGACAGCGCAAACAATAGATAGGAAGAACCTGCAAATTGCCAGTCAACACCAATGAAACGCTGTATCATTGCCGATAGCAGCATGATCGGTAAAGTTAGTGCCAGCACCACAAAAAACCGCTTCCTAAAGTCGGCGATCATCATGGAATGATCATGCCCTGCCATACCCATTGAGGGATTGGAGCCATGGTGCATGGTGCTATGGTCCATTTTTGAGTGATCCGTTGCCGGCGATTCAGTGTGATGTTGATGTTCCATTTTTTAATTTATTAATAGATATTAAATTTATGATTTAAGGACCAGTAACTTGTTTTTTGGCAATACCAAATACGCAGACCCCAGTAGAACGACCGCGACCGACCAATAAGCAATATGATTTGACCAAATCATAATTACTCCCCCGGTCACTACACCAGTGACCTGCCCAAGACTATTGACAGAACTAAATATTCCAAGGGATGCCCCGTGCCCTTTTTCTGAATTTTTTGTTATGAGTGAGGCAAGGGCCGGCGTCAAAATGGCCATCCCCGTGGAAATGAAAGCGACATAAATTAGAATCCATTCCATTGCCCGCGAAGTAGTGAGCATGAATATTCCAATGCCCAGGAATAGAAAGCCAAAAGGCAGCAAGCTGTTTTCACCTTTCTTATCGATTAACCATGCAACAGGACCTAACTGCAGAAAGCCCATCAGTGAGCCACAAACGATAAAGACAACGCTCAATTGCTGCGGGCCGAACGAGAAAAGGCGCTGGGAATGTAAGGCAAAGGTGCCTTCAAACATGGATAAGGCGAACTGACTGATAAAGGAAAAAGCAAGTAACGATAGGAATGTCCTATTTAATAATTTCCAGTTTGGGATCAGCAATATATTTGCCTTGGGTATAGCTTGCGTTGCTGCTTTACGGTGAACCTTGTGTGATTCCGGCAGCAAAATAACATAAAGAATAAACACCACTAATGCAAGCAAGGATGAAATAACAAAGGGTGTAGAAAATTTATCAAGTTTTAACTGCCCGAAAAAAAGATTAAGCTTTACATTAACTTTTAACAGATTTCCAAGTAAAGGGCCCGCAACCGCGCCGAGCCCGGCAATACTGCTCAGCACCGCCATATTTTTCCCTCTTTGTTCTTTTGAAGTCAAATCGGCAATGTAAGCCCCTGATGCGGTCACAAAACCGGCGGTAAAAATTCCGGCTAATAAACGGGAGGCATAAAGTAACATGATACTGCCTCCCAACGAAAAAAGGAAAGTGGAGACTGCAAATCCGGCTATGCCCGTCAGGATGAGCGGCCGCCGACCTATCTTATCAGACAATGAACCCAGGTAAGAAGAGAACAAAAACTGGGTAAGCGGAAAACTCCCGGTGATCAACCCTACGTGGAGGGAAACCTTATCAGATGAAATGCTGCCTGACAGCAGCAACTTTTCAATATAGAACGGAAGCACCGGAAGCGTTATTCCCAACCCTGTCATTACCAGGAACACGCCGCACAGCAATATTATCTTTCGCTTATCATATTTTTTTATATTAATCATCCGGGCATTTTTAGTATAATTTCCCCTGCATTGTTAAATCCAAACGGATCAGATCCCAATCAGTCCATGGAAGAAATGATCGTTACCCAACAGGTTTCGGTGCTGATCATTTCCATAAAGTATAGTTGCTGACTTCGGACAGGCCTGTAACTAAAAAAAACTGTTCACCGGTCGCTTGCGGACAGCGGCCATTTATTTTTGCTTTGCTGAATCATTTTCCAGGATCTTTTTCTTTTCCTGGTACTCTTCTGTTGTGATCTCACCCGAAGCAAACCGCTTCTGTAAAATATCGAGCGGCGATTCTTTTTTCTTTCGCTGCCCGGGAATATCATAAGGTGTTGCGAATATCCAAAAAAGGAGGATCATCCAAACGAACCACCATATCAGGTGCATTCCCCAAAAATTACCGTTGTAGTACATCATGATCTTTATAATTTAATTATTTATTTCGGCCTAAGGCAGCGTTGTAAATTACAGCTATGCAAGCGCCCATTAACCAGGCGATAATGAACCACTCTATGATTCCCGTTATCGCTTCAGCGAAAGTAATAGGTGCCTTTCTGATAATAGCAGTAAAGTCGAAACTATGAGCGAGGGAGCCGAAAAATCTGGCCACAGCCTCGTTACCGAGCGCCAACGAAATGATAATGCACCCGGAATAGATGATGGCAACGGTTGTGCCGGCTTCAAATCCTAACTTAGTTACATGCAAACGATTCATGATCTGTCCTCCTTAGGCTGATCCTGGCCCTGTTGTGCTGATGAATGATAGTGTTTGCTATGCCTTCCCATCATCATAAAATGACAGCCAAACATTAACACTATGAAAATGAGAAATGAATAATTACCTGTAATGCCAAATAATGGCAAAAGGAAAATGAGCAGCAGGGGCACTGTGCAACCGATGATCATCCAGAATAAGTGCTTGTTCATAATTCAGTTTTTTATTTGCTCAAAAATGTTGTTACTTCAATATAATTCAGCCAGCGAAAACGCCCGGTAAGCACTCTTGCAGAAGACTTACCGGGCTAAACGAATGAGCATACCCCACGTAAATAGGGCTTATTTTGTCTTCGCTTTATCCGCTTTTTCTTTCTTTAGCTTAGCCTGTTCCAACCAGTAACAATGCGCCGCGCAGGCATGCAATTTATAGTTCTGGTGAACATAGCCCTGGCTATGACCTTTGGGGTCTAAAATTTCACAACGTTCTGCATCGGGGTTTTTTAGCTGAAGCACAACTTCTCCCTCGTTATTATAATAATCGCCGTTCTTTTTAGCCTTTCCCAGTTTGGTGCCGTCTGCACTGATCACATTCCCGTCTCTGTCGATGAAATATAATTTTTGTCCCTTATTGTTCCGGACGATATCATTCTTGTCAATATAGCCGAGTTTGGTACCGCCGTGATCATGTATCCCGCCCTTGGCATCGATCACCAATTTCCTGGTGCTGTCTTTTGAAGTTTGCCCCCAGGCATTAACAGCAACACCCGTGGTCATTGTTAATATCAATAATAGAAAATACAGTTTTTTCATGATTTCATTTTTTTTACGTTGATATAGTTTTTAATTAGTGCAAATTAGCTCGATTTGTCTTTTATTTGCATGATTATCAGCAATTTAAAAAGTGATTAATATCATTTAATTCATAACCGACGTTTCAATACCTCGTGTTGTATATGTAAAACTGAAACATCGACAACCCTTATCAACCGGCTTTCAAAGAGCATATCTATTATTCCATATCCGTAGGCAATCTATCAGGTATATCCAATCGTGCAACGCCGATGCGGTTATCCGCCATACCGTAATACACATCAAAGCGTTGCGGTTGTCCCAGGTCGTCCCGCCGGTCTATTCCTGTTGGGAATACTACGTTGGCGATCACCCCAACCTGTTCTTCAGGCAGATCCGGAGACAATACAGGGTTCGGCGACCTGTACAATATCCTTTCCGGATGTTCCTTATCCAGTATCATCAGCCCGGCAGCATACCGTAGCTCATGGGCATCATCTTTAGTGGGGCGCATATCGCTTACGCCATGATATAAGATGAGCCAGCCCAGAGGGGTTAACACCGGCGGTGTTCCCGCGCCAATTTTAAGGCTTTCCCAGGGTGCCGATGGGATCGCCAGCGGCTGATTGGACTCAAACCTTGCTAAATGCCTGGGTTTAGCCGGGTCCATTTTGATATGGCAATAGGATATCCAGATGCATTCATGGTGATCCCCTATTCTGCGGTTAATAGATTTCAGCATCGTATCTTCAGGCCTCGTGCCGGGGAAAAGTGGTCTGTGAAGCATAGCCATGGAGAGGTGGTTATGCTTGCTAAGCACCCCCATTGGAAAAATACAGGCGTCCTTGTTATCGATCCCATTAAACCGAATTTTTTTATACGGTAAAAATTTTGCCAGGCCTAAACGCTCCCAGCGGATCAGGTCTGTTGATTGGGCCAGCGCGATACGGGGACCATCTGCCGAAAGAGCGGTATAGGTCATCATATACCGCCCCAGTGTTTCGACAAAGGTTATGCGGGGATCCTCACAACCGCCGCCGCCAGGACGTTTTTCGTAATCCTCTTCCGGCTCCAGGGCAATGCCCAACCGGTCAACGCCGCAGGGGTCGCCCTTTTCGTCAAACTTTACTCGTGCTATCCCAATGCGGGAATAATTTCCCTTAGCCACCAGTCGGGGGAATAAATAAAGCGCTCCGTCAGGCCCGCGAACTGCTGCCGGATTGAGCACGCCCTCGATCTCCATATCATTACCCGGTTCGGGTACCATTATTGTGCCGAGGCGGTGTAATTTAAATGCGCTCATGATGATCCATTTGATGTTTAATCCCCCAATAGTTATTTTCTAACCCTTTTTATAAGCCATGATGATTTGTACCTCCCCAAAGAATGTCTTAAAATGCTCACTGATCGTAATCTTGTTAAATCCTGCCTCATTAATTAACCCCGGAAGTAGCCCTTTGGCGTTAGCTTCCGTTGATTCAAACCCGTCAAGGGTCCTGATCATGTTAAATTTAAACCTTTGCCAGGCAGATGCTGAACGGCCAAAATCAGCTATGATCAGCTGCCCGCCGCTTTTTAAGATGCGATAGATTTCTTTTAGGATGACTGATTTTTGTGAACTATAAATATGATGAAATACGAGACAGGACACTACAATGTCAAAAGAAGCATCCTTAAATGGAAGTCTTTCCCCGTTATACCTGATCAGGTTAATATCGGCCATGGTGTTGCTCCTTCTCTCCTTAGCCCTGTTGAGAATGTCTATATCCACGTCAACACCCGAAATATTGGCTAAAGGATGGGCAGTTTTCAACATTATGGTAAGCGTCCCCGAACCGCAACCAAAGTCGAGAATGTCTGACGGCGTTGATACTTTTATTTCGCTGATCAAAGCCGTTTTGATGGTTTCCTCCGGCATCGTAACCTTTAGTAAACGATCATAAAACGGGGTTAACCAATTAAAGCTCAAGGCGGGAATAAATTTCGGTGCGGCTGGTGTATTGCTCATCTTTTTATTCATTAATAGGTGATTGTTAAACCCGCACCTGCTCCCATATCACTATCGTAATGCGTTGAAAAGGAGAAATACTTAGTAACAATATACCGCAGCCCGGCAGCATATTCCTTGTCGGTATTGATCATGATGTTAAAGCGAAGGCGTTGCATCAGGGGGATGTCTTCGCGGCCTAACTGAAAACGCAGTTTACCGTTCGCGTCAATGCGCATATCAGCTACAAATAACATCGGCAGCGTATAGGCCAGGCCCGCAACCACTGTATGACGGTTTTCTTTGTTGCTGACCTGCCCGAAGAGGTTTTTGTAATCGCTGCCAAAAATATTCTTCTCATCAGGATTGAATTTTTTATAATGATAGTCAAAGCCCACGTAGGGGAACAGCCATTGGTTCCTGCCAATATATCGGCCGACCGTTGTTTCGCTTTCGTACCCCATCATGGCATCCGTACCCAGGTGCCACATGGTAGTTGCTTTCCAGCGGGTACTGCCCAGCATCAACTGCCCGTCTGTTCCATTGCTTTCCAAACCGATCTTTCCCATCAGGTGCGGCATCTGGTCGTCCCAGAATAAACGGCGCTGTGCAAACTCCGGATCGGGAACATCCGGGTTGGGCAGGGAGTCACTGTAACTGAATATGCGGCCCATTCCGCTCATCATATGGTAAAGGATATGGCAGTGAAAGAACCAGTCGCCCCCCGGTTCGTTAGCCGCGAATTCAATGGTGTCCCTTTCCATGGGCATAATGTCGATCACATTTTTCATCGGGGCGTTCTCACCCTGCCCGTTCAGCACGCGGAAGTCGTGCCCGTGCAAGTGCATCGGGTGCCGCATCATACTATTATTATATAGGATGATCCGCAGGTTCTCCCCTTTTTTGATCAGGATCTTATCCGACTCGGAAACGGTTTTGTTATCCAGCGTCCAAACGTAACGGTTCATATTGCCCGTCAGGTCGAACTTCAGCTCCTTCCACGGGCCGTTTGGTAATATTGTCTTGTTCGGGTCACGCAGCATGCTGTAATTAAGGGTGACCAGGTCTGCATTGTCCGTATCCATATTCATGCCTGACATACTTTTATCAGTCGGTTGTTGCACGGCCGGCATAGCTTGCTGTTCCTTTTTGGCGGGTTTTTCTTCACCGGTTATCTCCGGGTACATCACGGTATTCATATCCATGGTCTGGTTCTGCATTTTCATGCCGTCCATTTCAACCATATTGCCATTCATGTCCATCATGTCGTTCATCATTTTCATCCCGGCGAAATACTTCAGCTTCGGCATCTTACCGGCATAAACCTTATCACCCGTACCCAGCCAAAGTGATGCGGACCGGGTCCGGTCCTCAGGTGTCACCAGGAACTCATAACTCTTATCCTCGGGCAACGTCACCACCACATCGTAAGTTTCCGAAACGGCCACAATGAGCCGGTCGACTTCGACGGGTACCACATCATTGCCATCCGTCGCGACCACGGTCATTTTACCGCCCGCATACTTGAGCCAGAAATAGGAGGATGCGCCGGCGTTGGCGATTCGCAGTCTTACCTTATCACCCGCCTTAAATTGCGGTTGCTCAAGCTGGTTTTTCCCGTTGATCAGGAACTGATCATAGTAAACGTCGCTGACATCCATCGCATTCATTCGCTTCCATTCATTGCCTACCTTAGTTTTAAAATGACCGCTTTGGATGGCCTCCAGGTAACTTTGGGTTGTACCCTTTTTAATAGCGAACCAATCCGTGGCTGCATGCAGGCTGCGCTGTACCTCTTTGGGGTTCATATTGGTCCATTCACTTAAAACGAGCGGAATGGTCGGGATATCCCATTCCTGCCGTTTGTTCATGATAAAAGCGCCGTACATACCGATTTGTTCCTGTAAGCCGGTATGGCTGTGATACCAGTGCGTACCATGCTGTTTGATCGGGAACCTGTAAAGATGAGTGGCGCCTGGCTTGATAGGCATTTGCGTCAGGTTCGGAACGCCGTCATAACGGTTAGGCAGGAACAGCCCATGCCAGTGCAGGGAAGTCTCTTCTTTAAGTTTGTTGTGCACATAGATCTCCGCTGTATCGCCTTCGGTAAATGTTAGTGTGGGCATAGGGATACTACCATTGACCGCGATGGCCCTTTTCGGTTTTCCGCCGTAGGTCACCGTCGTGTCAGCAATATACAGATCGTAACGCACCGTACGCGGAGGAAATTTGGCTGCGACTGTTTTAATAGGTTCCAATTGGGCCTTCGCTGCCGGGCCTGCTGGCATACTACCCATATCATCCATTTTTCCGTCCTGTTTCGTGCTGTCCGTCACCGGCATCTTCATACCCTCCGGCATTTTCTTGATATTTGGCTGCTCTTTGACCATCTTCATGTCTCTTCCCATCACGGGCATGTTCCTGGTGGCCGCTTTTTCAGGAGCGGTCTTTGGCTTTTCTTTAACCAGCTTCATACCGCATTTAGGGCAATTCCCCGGTTTGGTAGCGTGTATCTCCGGGTGCATGGGGCAGGTATAAGTAATTGGCTGCTGTTTTTGCATACCGGCCATGGTTTGCATGTCGCTTTGCGCAAAGGCTATCTGTTTCAGGCAAAGTATCAACACCGCAATTAGTATTTTTTTCATTTTTATTTTTCTACAGGCTATCCGACGTTTGTTTAACCCAGTTCATTAATTGTGTCTTTTCCGTTTGGGAAAGTATCGTATTACGGTGCAGTAGTGTGTAGGAAGACAGCGGCATAGACCCTTCTTCCAGGCTTTGACCGATCGCACGCAGTTTGCTTCGTTGCTTTCGTGCCGTATAGGTTCCGAAAGTATTGAAGTTCAGTTCGGCCTTACCATTCCTGACATGACGATCCATCATTAGCCTCACCGGCTGCAGGCGGGCATACCAGGGGTAATCGGTTTGGTCGCTGTGGCAGTCATAACAGGATCTTTTCAGGATCACGCTCACATTCGCTGGGATCTTATACACCCGGTCGATCGCATTGACAGGCGTGTTACCCGCCTCATTATGGTCACGCGGGATGAACTGAAGGGCGATCAGCACCAATGCGACTATACCCAGAAAAGGTTTTAACAAGCGCTTCATGCCTTATTTGATTTCTTCTTTAATAGAACCGCAGGTCGGCATTTGAGCACCCAGGTATGGGTTTTTGATCGCTTCGGTTTCGCTCAGCCAGTTAGCCCCTTTGTTATGGTTATACATCGGGCAATGATCAACGTATAAGGGTTGTCCGGCGCCAAGTAGTTTAACCAGGTCGACCATATCCTGGCTCAGCATCTCGAAATGCTCCCGCTGATGGGGTAAATTCCCGGCGCTTTTACCAATATGTTCAGCCATTTCTTTGGCATCACCTTCGATGTCAGCAAAAGATTTCTTTTGAGCTGCGTTCAAAGCGGTTTGATCAAATTTTTCGAAGCCTTGTGCAAGCGCTTTACCGGCCGTTGCCGCCTGGTTGCTGTTATCGGCGGCGAGCGCATTTTTTAGTTGCAGGTAATTGTCCAAAAGACCTTTTACCGCTGTTGCAGAGGGGCCTTCAGCGGCCGGGTTTTTTGTCGCGGAAGCCGTCCCGGTGGAATCAGCAGACGTAGTGGTAGCAGATTTATTGGCATTATTGCAGGCCAGCACGGTTAACGTGGTTGCCACAAATGCAGCTATAATGATCAGATTTTTCATAACGGAAAATTTAAGGCAAAGGGATAACCCTGCCAAACGAAGCCTGTTCGCTGGCAGGGTTGTTCATTTTTGTCGGAAATTATTTATTCAGGGTTTCGCTCACCTTGCCGCAGGTCAGCATCTGGCTGCCGTAATACGGGTTTTTGATCGGCGCTTCTGCTGATAACCAGTAACTCTTTTTCATCGGGCAGTAGTCATAATAAACAGCCTCGCCGGTCAGTTTGACCGCTTTGGCCAGTTTAAAGAAATTAGCGGATAAATCTCCAAAATGCTCCCTTTGGTGGGCGATATCCTTGCTTTCAGCGATATGCCTGGCATCGAATGCCAGTTTCTCCTGCAATGGCATAAAAGCATTCATATCAGCCGCGGGCAATGATTTCATGTTCACGGCGCTCAGTAGTTTGCCGAATTCGGCAGCACTGGCCGCTGCATCCTGGTTGCTGGAAGCAACAAGCGCGTTCTTTAAGCTGTAATAAGAGGTCAGTAGTGGTGTCAACGGGGTAGCCTTACCATCCTGCGCGAAAATTTGTTGGGTAAATACGGTCACGATCAGCGTAACCATTAAAAATATTTTTTTCATGATCTTTAAATTTGATTAAATAGTAATAGCGATAAAAGGGCATAGAAATGCCATGATAGTTTTATACCTATTGTAATCAGATCAGGAAACTCCGTATGGCGACCCGGATATCTTTGTCCGGCGGCCGCTTTTTCTCCCGCGTAACCTTCAGTTTGGCTACATAAAGATTGGTTGTTGAAATAAGAAAAAAATCAATGGGCTTGCTGAGGAAAGTAAACGAAGCAAGCGGTAAGAGATGATTGCCTGCCGGTACTTGTTTGGCCAGGGAAGTAAAGTTATTCACGGCACCCTGGCAGCAGGGTTCGTTTGGCGATTGTATGGCGCTGCGGGCTATTTGATCGTGAGTAACGGATCCGGTGGTGTGCCGATGTTCGTGATGCCCTGTCAGCTCGTGATCATCCTCATGCATCATATGCAAAGCGCAGCAGAACCCGGTGACCGTGTTCAGGAGGAATACAACCAGCAATATCAGCGCTTTACCTTTCATTAGGATACAAACTTAAAAATTAACGCGGCGGCAGATTTATATAATTCCGTCATTTTTTTATATTTTGACGTGAAAGTTTTCAAATAGCCGTCCTTGCGATTTTCTGCATAATCGCATGGTCATCGCCAAATTTGCAAAGTGCATCACAATGCTGCCGCAAGTCTGAAAAGCAGATGTATTTCATTTCCATATTTCCCTGCCGGATCGATGGCCTGGTAAGCTGCATGATGACATCTTTCTCGCGCTGATCGGGAACCACCAGGTAAAGTACTTCTTCCTTATTATTTAAGCTACAGCTCAGATCGGTTAACCGCAGGATGCCGGAATAGATACTGGTGCTTTTTTCTACTTCAAACGCCGCGATCACTTTTGACGTGGCTTTTTGAAACCAGAGTACATCGATCAGCTTTACGGTATTCAGTACTTCCTTGTCTAAGTCCATCTGCGGAAAATCAGCCAGGGAAATAAAGCTGAACTTATTTCCGGCCCAGCCTTTGGAGCGGTCGTTAGATGCGGCGATCACGTCATAGCCGAGGGAATGCCCGATCTTTAGCAAATGATACTGCATTTCATTATGTAGCTGTTCATCCGCAGTTTCCGTACTTTTTTCCTTGTGGCGCTTTTCGATAAGTTTTTCCAGCCGGTTCCGCTCCGTCTCTGACAAGTATTCATCCTTACCTAAAAGCAACTTTTGGGTACCGATCTCGAAAAGCAGGCCCGCAAAAGCGCCGGTATCCAGGGAAAGTTCATTACAGTGCTTTCGGTTGGTGTCCATAATAACCTCCCTGATCTTCAGATATTCGCTCCAGCTGCCTAACTTTTTCTTATCCTTAAACAGGTAATTAAATCCATTGATGATCGCGGTATTAAACGGCGGTATCCAGGTCGGGTGCAGAAAATACAGGATACTTGCCACGGCCGGGCCAAGGCCCTTTATTTTGAGTGCGTCCAGTTTTTCGATCTCTTTGATCACCTGTTCTTCATTTTTGGCATGGATACAGTTCTCCAGGAACTGCCCGAATGCGATCTTGTTCGCCTGGTTCTCATAAATGTCCGGAATCCTTAATTTGGGCTTCCAGTAAAACGGATGGGATGCGCCCTCAAATACCTGTTTTTGTTCTGTGATGCAGGAAAGCACGAATTCAAGCGACGTGCCTTTAAAGTCATTGCCGAAACGTTTGGTCTTGATATCATCGATTACCTGCAGTACCCCCCTGCGGATCGAACGAAAAGCTTTTAAACGTTCTTCATTGTTAATGAACCAGGTATTATATACCGATTCCTGGTCATTCTTGTATTGATCGATGATGGATTGTAAGTGTTCGCTCATTGCGGATAAAATTAGGTGCCGGCGTAAAACGCGTGCCCCTAAATTAAGCAAGTTTAAATAGATAATAACAATGGGTCTGAAATAACCCTTGCTTTAAGATTCTCTTATCGCCAGGATCCTTACGGGTGATTTCTGCTGCCAGTTCCTGTTTCGGGACCACTTGGCGGTATTTTATAAAAGTTTAACGGAATCCTGTAAAGATGCGGCTGAGCGTTAGGCTAACTTTGTATCCTAAACAGAGAAAGAATGTCACCTGCAACCATATACACCCAGACTTTTCCGGTTACCGGCATGACTTGCGCCGGCTGCGCATCAAGCGTTGAATCGATGATCGGCGCCCAAAAAGGTGTTGAAAAAGCTGAAGTTAATTTTGCCACCCAGTCCGTAAAGGTAGCTTACCACCCGGATCTCATCCGGCCGGAAGGCTTACAGCGATCCGTACAGTCGGTTGGTTACGACCTGATCATTGACACGGAAAATGGAAAAGAAAAAGGTGAACAGGCACAGCTGGCCCACTACCGTGAGCTGAAGAAAAATATCATTTGGGCCGCTGTCCTTACCCTGCCGGTTGTCATGATCGGGATGTTTTTGATGGACATTCCTTATGCCAATTATATCATGCTGGTGCTGACCGCCCCTGTGCTGTTCATCGCGGGCAGGAATTTTTTTACCGGTGCCTGGAAACAGGCACGGCACGGCAGGGCAAACATGGATACGCTGGTGGCGATGAGTACCGGGATCGCTTTTTTCTTCAGCGTGTTCAATACCGTCTATCCGGAGTTCTGGCACCGGCAGGGCTTACATCCGCACGTTTATTACGAGGCGGCATCGGTGGTGATCGTATTTATCATGCTGGGAAAATTGCTGGAAGAGCGGGCGAAATCCAACACCTCTTCCGCTATCAAAAAGTTGATCGGCCTACAGCCGAAAACCGTATTGCTCATAACGCCCCAGGGAGAAAAAATCACGCCTGTTGAGGAGGTGAAGATCGGCGACCTGCTGTTGGTTCGTCCGGGCGAAAAAATTCCGGTGGATGGCATCGTAACGCAAGGCGGCTCCTACGTGGATGAGAGCATGATCAGCGGCGAGCCTGTGGCCGTAGAAAAAAAGAAGGGCGACAACATTTTTGCCGGAACGATCAACCAGAAAGGCAGTTTTCAATTTCAAGCCGAGAAGGTCGGCGGTGAAACCCTGTTGGGTCAGATCATCCGCCTGGTAGAGGAAGCGCAGGGATCGAAAGCACCCGTTCAGAAACTGGTCGATAAAATTGCCGGTGTATTTGTCCCGGTGGTGCTGCTGATCGCGCTGGCGACTTTAGGCATCTGGCTGTTGCTCGGCGGCCCGCAGGCGCTGACACATGGACTTTTAGCCATGGTGACCGTTCTGGTCATTGCCTGTCCCTGCGCACTGGGGCTGGCCACACCTACCGCCGTCATGGTCGGTATCGGAAAAGGAGCTGAGAATGGCATCCTGATCAAGGATGCCGAAGCGCTGGAATTGGGATACAAGGTCAACGCGGTCATCTTTGATAAGACCGGAACGATCACCGAGGGTAAACCTGCGGTCACCGATATCGTCTGGGCCAATCAGGCCGCAGGCGGGGAACAGGCATTATCGGCGATACTGTTGGCACTGGAACAGCAGTCAGAACATCCCTTAGCGGCCGCTATCGTCAGCTACCTGAAAGAAAGGGATATACAAAGCGTGGAATCGGACTATTTCCACAGCCTGACCGGCCGGGGTGTCGAGATCCTGTTTAACGGCCAGCCCTATTATGCCGGTAACCTTAAACTGGTCGAAAGCAGTAAGACGCCACTTCCGGGTGAACTCGCTTTTGCGGCAGCCCAGCTTTCACAGGCCGGAAAAACCGTGATCTATTTTGCCTCACACCTTTCTGTATTGGCTATAGTGGCTTTGCAGGACCGCGTCAAGCATAATTCGGCAAAAGCCATTTCAGCGCTAAAGACCAGCGGTATCGAGGTCTATATGCTGACCGGTGACCAGGCGGTCACGGCGGCCCATATTGGCCGGGAAGCCGGGATCAGTCATATCATTGCCGATGCGCTGCCCGCTGACAAAGCCACTTTTGTTAAGACCTTGCAAAGCCGGGGAAATATTGTAGCTATGGTTGGGGACGGCATCAATGATAGCCAGGCGCTGGCGCGGGCAGACCTCTCCATCGCCATGGGTCACGGCTCGGATATCGCCATGGACGTGGCTAAGATCACGCTGGTATCATCGGACCTGCTTCAACTGCCTAAAGCCCTTAAACTGTCCCGGCTGACTGTAAGAACGATCCGGCAAAACCTGTTCTGGGCTTTCATCTATAACCTGATCGGCATACCGCTGGCTGCCGGTATCCTATACCCGGTGAATGGATTTTTACTAAACCCGATGATCGCCGGGGCGGCCATGGCGCTAAGCTCGGTGTCAGTCGTCAGCAACAGCCTGCGGCTTAAATATTCAAAAATTACTTTTTAATTAAAAACAGAAAAATGGAAACTTTAAAATTCAAGACCACCATCAAATGCGGTGGCTGCATAGCAACGGTTACCCCCGTCCTCGATCATTTAAACGGGGTAGAAAAATGGGAAGTGGATACCGTAAACCCCGATAAGATACTCACGATAAAGGCAACTCCTGATTTGGAGGCAAAGGAGGTGATCGCCGCATTGGCAGCCAGGGGATACCATGCGGAATCCATATAAATAGACCTATTCCGGTAAACCCTTGAAGCAAAGGCTTCAGGGGTTTATTTGATTATCCGGAAAATACACTAAATTTAAACAATTGTAACATTTTGATGTACTATTAGTTAATGAGAAGATTCGGTGCTTTTACGCTGGCTGCGTTTTACCTGTTGTTGACAACAGGTATGTTCGTATGCCTGGTACATTGCGGCGCCGAATATTTTTTTGGAACACCCGGGCATGAATTAGTCGTTCATGAGGATGGTGACGATGATGATCACGACCATGATGCCGCGCCATCTGCCGGACATGATGATGAGCACGAAAAGGAAAAATCACAGCACCATAAGAAATCCTGCGGGGAAGGCAAAGATTGCAGTTGCTGTAACCGGCACGACAACTATGTGGTTAAAGAAAACACTTCCGGATCACTCGAATTTCAATCGTTCGCCATCCAGGTCATCCTGTTCCCATTACCTTACCAGGCATTGCCACCAATGCCCGGCATTTACGAAGCCAAAGTATCCTGGCTTAACGCAACCGGACCGCCTGGGGCGGTCAGACCACCGCTATTTATTAAATACCGATCCCTTCTGATCTGATTCAAGCTTTGCCGCCTTCTGCGGCCTGAAGAATTATTGCCTTCACTTTCTTTTAGCTTGAATAAAACATGACATTATATATTAAAAATATGGTTTGCGACCGCTGCATTATGGTCGTTAAACAACAACTGGAAAACTTAGGGTTCCGGGTCGATTCCATTGCGCTGGGTAGCGCCGTTGTTCAGCCAGAAGCGGATGCCAACCAATTAAGCGCCATTTCTTCCGCATTAAAACTGCTCGGCTTTGAGCTGATCGATAATGAAAAGGACCGTGTGGTACAACGCATTAAGGACCTGATCATTGAAAAGGTACATCACAGCGACCTATCGGACAGCCACCTCAGCTTTTCGGACTACCTGTCTGATCAGCTGCATAAGGATTATACTTATCTCAGCCGGATGTTCTCAGAGTCGGAAGATACCACTATTGAAAAATTCATTATTCAGCAAAAGATAGAAAAGGTCAAAGAACTGCTGGAGTACGGCGAACTCAATATGAACGAGATCGCCTGGAAGATGGGCTATAGCAGTAGCGCTCATCTGTCCGCGCAGTTCAAAACGATAACCGGGTTAACGCCAAGCCAGTTCAAAGCATCAGGGCACAGGCAGCGTAAAGCCATTGACAAAATTTAAAATCTATCATCCTATGAAAAACTTAATGATTACCGCAGCCCTGCTTTTAGGGCTCACATCTATCGCATTCGCTCAAACCATGAAGATGAACGATACAACGAATGCCAAAAAAGATAAAAAAATGGACATGCCGATGAAGCATGACGGGATGAAGGGCATGAAAATGCCGGACACCGCCAAAAAGGTAAAAGGCAAAAAAATGGGTATGCCGATGAACCATGACCATATGAAAGGCATGAAGATGAAAGATACTTCCATGTCGGGCATGGATATGGGCGGAATGAAAATGGATGATATGCCCATGAAAATGATGAGCAGTTCACAATCGCTTAATTTGCCCATGACGCGGGACGGCTCCGGCACCAGCTGGCTGCCGGATGCTTCGCCGATGTATGGCATCATGTTGGGCAGCGGCAAATGGAGCTATATGCTGCATGGCAATATCGCCCTGCGTTATACCAAACAAGACCTTGGCAATAAGGGCAGCAGGGGCGACGACAGGATCGATGCCCCCAACTGGTTCATGGGCATGGCTCAGCGTAAGGTTGGCACAAACGGCCTGCTGCATTTTAACCTGATGATGTCCCTCGACCGCCTGACGGAAGGCGGCGGCGGCTATCCGCTCCTGTTCCAGACAGGTGAAAGCTGGAAAGGTTCTCCGCTGATCGATCATCAGCATCCGCATGATCTTTTTTCCGAAGTATCGGCGAGCTATGCCTATGCCTTTTCCAAAAAGACCGACCTGAGTATTTATGTAGGCTACCCCGGCGAGCCGGCGTTAGGCCCGGTGGCTTTTATGCACCGGCCCTCGGCGATGTCCGATCCGGATGCGCCGATCAGCCACCATTGGTCTGATGCGACGCATATCACTTTCGGGGTCGCGACCATCGGTTTTCGGTTCTATGATTTCAAGATCGAGGCCTCGTCTTTTACAGGCAGGGAACCTGATGAGAACCGTTATGACTTTGACAAGCCGCGATTTGATTCCTGGAGCGGGCGTTTAAATTATAATCCTTCAGCCAATTGGGCGCTGCAAGTTTCACATGGCTATATCAAGAGCCCGGAGGAGCTGCACCCGGAGGAAAATGTTTATCGTACTACGGCCTCGGCTACTTACAGCCTGCCTTTCGGTGATGAGAAAACGTTCAATGCGACAGCGCTGTGGGGCCTGAATAAAATGCCGAACCATGAGGGCAATAATTCGGCCTTGCTTGAAGGTGACCTGAGGCTGAAAAAGCTGGCAATCTATAGCCGTTACGAATTTGTGCAGAAGACCACAGAAGAACTGGTTTTGAATCCTTTGAGCTATGGCGATGATACCATTTTTCCGATCAATGCGATCACCCTGGGGCTGAATTACGACTTGTTTAAGATCGGTCCGCTGAACCTCGCCGCCGGGGGTCAGCTGACTTATTATGCTGCCGGTGACAAACTCAATAGCCTGTATGGTAAAAATCCAATGGGCGGCGAGGTCTTCCTGCGGCTTTACCCCCGGATGATGAAAATGTAGAATTTATTAAAGCATTAACACATGCTATCATGTCGCATCAAAATCGAGGATTGCAAAACCATGGTCGTTCGAATAAGTAAAAAGACTGACTTCCCGCGCTTGTTCGGGAAGCAGTTTCCTTTTTATTGTACAACTGACCTTGTTCTCTGGCTGTGCCGACCGGGGTAAACCTAATGCTAACTTTTATACATCAAGGCCCGTTGCATTCGGGTCTTTCCTAATAACTAAACCTTAACACCTATGAAAAATAAAGAAGAAACTAAACAAAAGATCATCAATGCGGTTGGTGAAATTTTTAAAGCCGAAGGCCGGGAAGGATTGAATTACGCAAAGATCGCTGCCAGGGCGGGTGTGGACCGGGGATTGATCTACCGGTATTTTGGAAAAAATATTGATAAACTGGTTGAGGCCTATGTCGTGCAAAAAGACTATTGGTTAAAATTTGCGGAAAAGATAAATGCCGAGGTCAGCAAACATACACATGAGAGCAGCAAGGACCTGATCATTGACATTTTAGTTAACCATTGGCGATACTTCTCAGTTGAAACAGAAATGCAGCAACTGATCTTATGGGAATTAACAGGAAACAGCGATTTAATGAGAAGTATTCACAACACCAGGGAACTGATGGCCCAGCCCATCATAGAAATGGCGGAAGCGGAATTAAAGCATAAAACCATCAAGTTTAAGCCCATCGCGGTCCTGTTATTAGGCGGCATATATTATGCCAATGTTCACGCGCTGCATAACGGAAAAATCATTTGCGGAATGGATGTGAAATCTGAACAGGGACAGGCTGATATATTAGATGCAATTAAACAGATTATCGAATGGATTTATATGTACGGCAGCTAAGGTTCCTTGAATTAAACGTAATAAGATCGAATGCATGGTGGGCGAACTAAGCGGACTGATCAGGTAGTTGAATTCCTTTGCAAACGGTCGTTAACACATCGCATGGATCAACATTCATAGCTACCGCGATCTTATATAATTCTTCTACGGTTAGCCTCGTTTTGTTGCTATTTGAAAGCTGGGTTAACCTCGCTTTGCTGATACCTGAACGGCGGGATATTTCTGCCTTATTCACTGACTTCTTTGATAAAAATAATCCCAGCTCTGTCATTAATTTCTAAATCCTAAATATTTATATAGAATTAATGTACACCTGTTTAATTAAATGAAATAATTATTTTGATTTTGGATAGATTTTATATACACTTGTTTAGAAAATAGAAACAAAAAACATATGCGCCATCCGCAACAACCACACCATGGAAGATTCGTTTATGTCCAAAACTCAAGAGCTCTCTCTTTACATAAATACAGTCGAAGTATTTTTTAAGCGTAATTTCCCGCAACTGGACAAGGACAAATTTTGGGCGTGGTTTTTAAAAATGATAACCGGCAGGGAATACGATATAAATAACCTGGCCAACGAAGATATGGACGAAATCCTTGTCAAATTAAGAGAATGGGAAGGTTTACTTTTTGCTCCTGAAAAGGACTTATTCTAAAGTCAAGGGCAATGCTCTAAATCAGATTATCCTGTGTCTTTTCTTTTTTGTCGTTTCCGGGGGGGCAGGTTCGGTATCGTAAACCAGATACCCGATGCAATTTTAGCATGTCACACTTTTGAAAGAAAATGCCCGTTAATTTTGTATATCTGCCAACGACAACTTCAAAACGATGAAAAGCCAATTGTTTTATGCCATTCCCGCCTTATTGCTGATCTCAATAGGTTCTGTAAAAGGGCAGGTTAAGGTAAAAATTGAAAGCGGGCAGATCTTTGTCAATGATCCCTGGAAAAGGCCCGATGAAAGGAAATTGCAACCTTTCGCAGATAGCCTGGACAGGAACCTGAACGTCCATCCGAATGACACCACCAGTTTGTTTTACCGGGCGCTGCTGTACTTGCAATTTAACAAATTTATTGTTAACCCGGATTTATCTACCAACAGGGCAACTAACAAATTGCTGTTAGCCATGGCAATGGCAGGAAGGGCCGATAGTTTAAGGATGCAAAATTTTAATTTAAAGGTGCTGAGAGCTCAAATAGCCAAAGAACTGACAAACCGTTATGCGCCAATGGATCTGTGGCGGTTCACTGAAAAGCAAATTGCTGAAAGGAAAAAGAAGTTCGAGTATTTTAAGGGATTGGCCAACGCGTATTATGATAAACTGGCTTTGATTGACAAAGATAACGCTTATGATTACCAAAGGCTAAAGGTGAAATAATACTATTTGCGACATTTTTAGACGGGGTAATAAGCCTTGGTAACACCTCTTCCTTTTTATGCATGGGGAACGAATAATACAGAATTAAACAGCCGGCCTTTTGCAACGATTACAACGGGACCCAAGTTTTACGCTCAGATAACAATTCACGCAGAAATTGAAGCTAATTTCAGCTTTTATTACTTACACCTAATAATCATGAAAACCATAATTGCTGCCACAGACTATGCTGAGTTAGCTGAAAACGCTGTGGAGTATGCCGCCGCTGCAATAGCCGGGCTTAACAACTACCGGCTTGTTTTATTTAATGATTTCAGCATGCCGATACACGCGATGAGTGCTGCTGTTTCGGCAAAGGACGTGCAGGATCTTTTAGATGAGAACAAATTATTGCTGGAAGCAAAGGCTTTATTGCTTGCTCAGCAATATGGAATTGAAACAATACCGGTGACTACGTTTTCGTTTGTAGCGGGTGCCATAGAGGAATTGATAACTAAATATGCGCCCGACCTGATCGTTATGGGCATGGAAGAAAAAACGCTTGAACAGGAGCTTTTGGGAAATACGACAACTTCGGTGATCAAAAAACTGCATGTCCCTGTCCTTGCGGTTCCCGCGAAAGCAAAATTTAACGGCTTAAAGAAAGTACTATTTTCCTGCGATGCGGTGCATGGTGTCTCCGAACAATTGCTGGAGCGGATCAAAGAGATCGCCCTGATCACAAAGGCTGAAGTTGAAATACTCTTAATTAATGAAACCGTGGAAGAGTTAAAAGCGAAAGGGGCCGACCCGGATTGCTTGCATCGCATTGATAAGGGACTGGAAGGTATTGACTATTATTATAAGAATATTAAATCGGATTCCATTATACGGGGCATCGCCGGCGAAATAAAAAGAATGGATGCCGATTTGTTGATCATGGCTCCGCAGCAGCATGGATTTTGGGGTTCAATGGTACACCGGAGCAAGACACGCATTATGGCCTCTGGATTAAATATACCCTTGTTATCATTTCCCGTCTAAATATCGCGACAAATGACAGCCTTTCCTTGAAAGAATTGGCGATAACGGCTTTTATAACAGGCGAGGCATTCTGAAAGGTGGTATGCTCCTTTACAACCGGCAGGTCGAAATGGATCATTAATTTGACGAAGTATTCATCCGCGAAAAATCAGCAACGAAACAATAAAGGCTTATCCCGAAAGATAAGCCTTTTCATCATTAGCTCAGTGTGTATATAGGGGGAAAATAAGTTGTCAAATAAAAGCTCCCCAAGTCTTGCACCGGGAAGCTTTCAACCTAAACCTTATCACAATAATGCGGTACAGAAAGTACCCGCATTAAATAGTAGCCAAATCTAATCAATAGATTTAATAATTAATACTTTTATATAAAATATATTGGTGAATTAACCAACATTATTTATCTTGCTCCTATAAACCTTGTTACATGGCTAAAGTTAAGGGCATAGACGACTTTTAGCGCCAAATAGTTGCTGCGAAGCACGCGGCTCACGAAATGCACAGCAGTTAGGAAACACCAAAATTGATATGCAAGTAAGTCTGACTGGTATAATGTAGCAAGCAGGGCCAGCTTTGGGCAAAACATCTGTTCGAGGTACTGCAAATGATAGAAGCTATTTAATGCATTGAATTTATAGGCAGGAAATTTGATATAAGGTCAGGAAGTATGGTGTTGCTTAATCCCGGTAATGATTAAATTAGAAGTGGTGGCCTAAACCGTATCAAATGAAAATAAACAATCTTATTGACCGCAATTTTAGCGCTGTGTCTGTTTTAGAAGATACGAGGGTAGTCGCAGATATTCTAAAGGAAACCCCGTATACAGCCGTCATCGATGAGGAAGATCAGACCATTGGTATTATTACCATTAAAGATCTGCAAGCGAACCCGGAAAGCCTGCAAGTTATTGATTGTAATATTACCAAGCCTAAAGTCAGCTCCGAGCAAACCATCATTGAAACTTTTAACTTGATGAAAGAAGCAAAGTCGGATTTTTTACCAGTTTACGAGAATGATCAATTTGTCGGTGTTATTTCCTTAATGTCCGTTATGGAGAAGCTTGTTTTTGAAGTTGCCGAAATGAAACAACACTATCAAAAAGTTATTCATGACCTTAGAAATCCTATCGGCAATTTACAAGGATTATCAAACATCCTTAATGAAACATTAACAGATAAGGAAAACCACGACCTTTTAAAGTTGCTTAATCTATCCTGTAAACATGCATTGGATATTTTAGACGATTTGTTATTTGTGGAGATTGATGAAAACAAACCATTGACTAAAATTTCGACAGAAATGAACAGCTTTTATAAGCAATGTATCAATGAGCAAGCAGGATTAAGCCTGCTAAAACAAATTGATATTGCAACCAATCTCAGCAACGATATAATTCTAAAGGAGATTGACAGGAATGCGGTTAAAAGAGCGGTACAAAATGTTATTTCCAATGCTATTAAATTTTCCTACCCCCATTCTACTGTTAAAATTTCCAGTAAATTAGAGGGCGGGAACATCGTTCTGAAAGTTTTAGATACAGGGGTTGGTATTCCTGAAAAATTACAATCCGAAGTGTTTAAGAAATTTAGTCCGGCGCAAAGAGCCGGGACAAGCGGAGAGCCGTCAACCGGCTTGGGGTTATGCTTTGCTAAACAATGCCTGGAACAACATAACGGGCACATCTATTTTAAAAGCACAGAGGGAAAGGGCACAAAATTCTACATTAGTATATAATTTCCATTAAAGCCCCATAAATTAAAAATGAAAAGGAGTAGAATATTATTATTGTTGTTTCTTTTCAGTTGTACCGCCTCAAAGCCAGTTATTGATAACTTACAGATCATAGCCAAACACCCCAAGCCAATAAAGGTATTTGGAATTGGTAACTGGAAACCCGGTTATTCTGTATTGACCCTCATCGATGCAAATAATCAATATTTTGTGATTACAACAAAACAGAATGATACGTTAAAGAGAGGGGCAATTTATATTCAATAGCTTAAGAAGATCTTTAGTGTGGGTTAAATCACCAACACTTTTAAGCTGATAATGTTCCATTTTTCCTAATCATTTCACAGGAAAAATGGTTAGCGAATCAGACAGACAACATTTAATACAATTTGGAAAACATCTTAAATCATTTAGGCTGTCTAAGAAGCTATCATTCAGGAAAATGGCCGCCTTATGTGATTTAGACTATGCGGATATTAAGAAATTCGAGAGTGGTAAAACCAACATTACCTTGTTGACAATTTTACAGCTTGCCAAGGCATTAGATCTTGCGCCAGATGAGTTATTAAGATTTAAAAAGGATTAGACCAAAATCCGAATTCAGTTACATTTTTTTATTGTGCGACATCATTTTCCTTCAGTCAATGCTATATATTTTGCCCTATAATATTCAACGTCAGATTGTAACTGTTGTACTAAAAGCTCATAGCCATTGGTGTGATCATTAACAACATATTGTTTATGGTTGTTACCAGCAGAATTTGTTTGTGTAAAATGGTAGACCTGGGCGCCTTCCAGTTCCATTACTTTCTGCAAACTTACTTCATAATAATTACATAGTATTGCGAGGGTTTTTATTGATAATTCGTCGGTGCCATTTTCAATCTTTTCTATAAGTGCGGGTTTTACGTCAACGGCAGTTGCTACGCTTTTGATTTCTTCATTTTTATCATTGCGAATTTTGCTTAAATTTTTCCCAATCGTTTTTAATAATTCTTCGGGGATAATTTCATTAGTTTGATGTTTTAACATAATTATGATTCTAATGGTGGATTGTTTTTTGAATGTTGTTCAAAATATTTACGAAGATAGCTAACTTCTGATTGTAATTGATTGATAAGAATTTCATAGCCGTCGGCTAATTCGTGAACAACATATTGTTTATGAAAATTACCAGTTATATTTTTTTGTGTGAAATAAAAAATTTGATTGTTGTCTAAATCCAAAACTTGTTGCAAAGAGATTTTAAAATGATTACAAAGTCTAACCAACAATTCGATGGTGACATTATAGGTGCCGTTTTCAATCTTACTTACAACAGGATGGGTAACTCCTATGGATTTAGCCACGCCATATTGTGTTTCCCGTTTTGCATTTCTTATAGCTGAAATATTTCGGCCAAGTGAAATTAACATCTCATCGATTACGATATCCTTCTGCATAGTGAAAATTGAAAATCTAAATTACAAAATGTAACTGACAGGAACAAATTTTATTCATATAATTGCTTATCAACAAATTAAAATCCTCAAATTAGTGTTTTGAATGAAAATGACATTCTTAGAAAAAGTAGTAATTTAGCGCTTCTTCATTATAGAAAGAAGGTAAGCGCTTAACGGGTCTCGCACTCCGAATCTGACAATTCATTAGAACCGCGAGAGTAAGTTTAAGCGCCCAATCCCTATATCAATAGGGTTGGGCCTACTTACGTATTTGTGGTTCTACCGTTTCGGCGGAGGCTTTGTCAGAGCCTGGAGTGCAAATGGCGGAGTAGGTTTCAACCCTATTGATTTATATGCCTAATGAGACTTGTTATTGATCTGATCAATAATGAGCAAAAAACAATTAAATGATGACCATTCTCAAATTGCTTTTTACAGCAGCAGTCATTTTTTATGCTTCTTATTTTGTCAGAACTACTCCGCCAGACTTATTAAAAACAGATTTAAAAACATCATTAAGGCCCCTGTATGATCTCTAAGGATTGGCGGCCCAAAGATCAGTTAACAGTTAATAATTTTATTGGGCTGCCATCTTTTGTGTTCTTTCCAAGACAAACTAATTAAACTACTCTCATTACATGAAAAAAACTATACTCATAATAGTACTGGCCGTGCTTTGCCTAAATTTTCGAGCGTTGGCCCAAAGTACAATTCCTATAAAAGGTCGAATAACTGATTCTATTGATAATAAACCTCTTCACGGAGCTACGGTCAAAATCAAGTCCACCTCTTTTTCTACTTCAACAGACGAAAATGGAAATTTTACTATAAATTCTGAAAAAAGCCAAGGTTTATTAATTGTCAGCTTCATGGGTTATAAAACCGTTGAAATCAATTTTTCTCAATCAGACATTGGGCCATTTAATATTGCACTGGCGAAAGATCAGAGTACACTCAAAGAAGTAAGCATTGTTTCAACTGGTTATCAGACAATTCCAAAAGAAAGGGCGACAGGCTCATTTACAATAGTTAATAAAGATTTATACAATCAACAGGTAACACAGGATGTATTAAGTCGCTTAGAATATATAGCAAACGGTGTATCAGTATTTCGCAATAGTAGTACAAAGACCAGCCAATTAATGGTTAGGGGATTAAGTACTATTAATGGGCCAACAGCGCCTTTAATAGTCGTAGATAATTTTCCTTACGATGGCAATATTACCAACATTAACCCTAACGATGTAGCATCAATTACAATATTAAAAGATGCAGCAGCAGCTTCGATATGGGGCACGCGTGCAGGTAATGGTGTAATTGTAATAACGACAAAAAAAGGAACTTATAATCAACCGCTTAATATTGAAATCAATTCAAATATAACTATCGGAGAAAAACCAGATTTAAATTATTTGACGCCTATGACGAGTAGCGACTATATTGACTTTGAAAAAAACATGTACAATAATGGATATTATAAAAGTAAAATATCAAGCACATCCTACCCTGTATTATCTCCCGTCATCCAATTATTAGTTAAAGAGACTAATGGTACAATTTCTTCAAATCAAGCTACCGACCAAATTAATTCCTTACGTGGATTAGATGTGAGGAACGATTTCAAAAAATATATTTATCAAAATCTTTTTAACCAACAACACTACGTTAACATCAATGGCGGTAACCCCGATGTAAAATATCTTTTTTCGTCAGGTTATGATAAAGATATATCTAATTTATCGGCTAATTATGACAAACTCAATCTACGTTCCGAAGTCGCCTTTAGACCCATTAATAACCTTCAGGTTACAACTGGCCTGATTTACACATTAAGTAACAACAAGACCGGTAAGCCTGCCTATGGAAGTATCAATCCATTGGCACCATACCAAATGTTAGCAGATGGGAACGGGAACGCCTTGCCGATAGCTCAAACATACAGTCAGCTTGCTAAAGATAATGCTGCATCAACTGGAAGGTTTTTGGATTGGAACTATTACCCTTTGACTGATTATCAACATAATTTTACAGCTGTAAACACACAAGATATATTGGGCAATTTCGGTGCGCAATACCGCATTTTTAAAGGCTTAAATGTTGATGTAAAGTATCAGTATGAAAAGCAACAATTAAAATCTAACACGCTCTATGATGCTCAAAGTTATTTTGCCCGTAATCTTGTCAATACTTTTACCCAACTAACGGGTACAAGTGTAAAAAATGTCATCCCAAAAGGGGGGATTTT
The DNA here is from genome assembly GCF_002288635.1 of Mucilaginibacter sp. MD40. Lineage (GTDB taxonomy): Bacteria > Bacteroidota > Bacteroidia > Sphingobacteriales > Sphingobacteriaceae > Mucilaginibacter. Next base: position 3,874,940 of record NZ_NRSW01000001.1, read on the forward strand.
AGATCAACAGAACGCCGCGCTAACCTCCAATGATTTACGAGGGCAAATTAATTATGATCGTTCATGGGATAAAAATTCCATTACATTCTTAGCCGGGGAAGAACTTAGACAGATAGAAAACAATTCGAGTATTTTCCGCTCTTACGGTTATAACAACGATATATTAAGTAGCACCGGGGTAGATTATACGAACAGCTATCCAAACTATATTACAAAAAGGAATGCCACAATTCCCTATAATAATAAATATTCTGAAACACTTAATCGTTTCGTGTCATTTTACGCAAACGGAGCATACACCTATGCTGATAAATACGGCATTTCAGGAAGTATACGTAGAGATGCGTCAAATGTTTTTGGAGTTGAAACCAATGATAAATGGACACCCCTTTGGTCGTCAGGTCTGAGTTGGAATTTATCAAAAGAGAATTTCTATAATCTATCGGCTTTACCGTACTTAAAATTAAGAGCCACTTATGGTTATAGTGGCAATGTAGACCCGAGCAAATCTGCTGTTACTACCATTTCTTATTATTCTGCTAATTCTATCTATACAAATTCTCCATATTCCGATGTTTCCAATTTTTACAATCCGGATTTACGGTGGGAAAAAGTTAGGACTTTTAATGTTGGATTAGACTTCAAATCAAAAAATGATCGGATATCAGGTAGCATCGATTATTACAAAAAGAACGCCACTGACCTTTATGCGACTGTTCCTTTAGATTACACCGTTGGACTAAATATCGCTACTATCACAAAAAACGTTGCGTCAATGCAAGGTAGAGGTTTTGATATAGAAATCAATTCTGTAAATCTAAATGGTCCAGTTAAATGGTTAACCTCCTTAAACATAAATTATTACAAGGATAAGGTAATTAACTATTATCTAAGTTCTTCAAGTGGCAGTTATTACGTGGCAGATTACCAAAATCCAGTTCAAGGCAACCCGGTTTGGGGTGTGTATTCATATAAATGGGCCGGGTTAGACGCAAATGGCAATCCGCAAGGGTATTTAAATGGAAAAATTAGTGAGGACTATGCGTCAATAACTGGCAGCGGAACAAAGGTTTCTGACCTTGTTTACAATGGGCCTCGCTTCCCGGTTTTTTACGGTTCACTCGGTAACACTCTAAGTTTCAAAGGAATTTCACTAACTGCCAGAATGACTTACGAGTTTGGTAATTATTTCCGCAGACAGTCTATAAACTACTCCACATTGGCAAGCACTGGCGTTGGAAATGCAGACTATGCCAAAAGATGGCAAAATCCAGGTGATGAGAATAAGACAAATGTTCCATCATCTATCTATCCGCTCGTTGGGGCCAGAGATGATTTTTACAATGGTTCAGAAATTCTTGTAGATAAGGGAGATTGTATTCGATTGCAATACATTACAGTGAGCTATAATTTAGATAAAAAACAGGTTTATTGGCTTCCGTTTAAAGCCATTCAGCTTTATATAAATGCAAATAATTTAGGGATTCTTTGGCGGGCAAATCATGATGGAATTGACCCCGACTACACTTATACTAACTCTGTAATGCCGACACCCAAAAATATCGCAATCGGTTTAAGAGCTAACCTTTAATTTGATTAAACATGAAAATCATAAAATTTAATATAGGAATAACAATCGCTTTACTTGTTATTCTCAGTGGATGTAAAAAATATTTAGATGCAAAGTCTGACAAATCATTGGTCATAATAAGCAATACGCAAGACCTTCAAAGCTTATTAGATGATAATCAAAATATAAATTGGAGTAATCCCAGTTCCGATGAAGCAAGTTCCGATGAATATTATCTTGACTATTCAAGTTATTTGGCGTTACCAGAGGTACAAAAACGGAATTTATACACTTGGCAACCAACCGATTTGTTTCGCCCATATACGAACCTGCCAAATGATTGGAATTTGGTATATAACAACATATACGTAGCAAATACTGTATTAGACAACATGATTAAAGTTAATCGGAACAATGCAAACGCATCCGATTGGGATAATATAAAGGGTCAGGCTTTATTTCTTAGAGCCCATAGTTTTTATAAAGCGGCAACTATTTGGACTTTGGCTTACGACAATACCACATCTTCATCGGATTTAGGTATTCCGTTAAGATTAAATTCCAATTTTAATGAAATTTCAGTTCGATCCACAAACGAACAAACATATACCCAAATCATTAATGATTTAAAGGCGGCTATACCTCTATTAGTTATAACACCTGTACATGTGCTTAGAGCTTCAAAGCCCGCTGCATACGGCTTACTGGCAAGAACTTACCTGTCAATGCGCAAATATGATCTTGCCGCTTTATATGCAGATTCTTGCCTACAGTTAAAAAACTCATTATTAGATTATAACACATTAAATGCTTTATCTGCCTATCCGATACCTCAATTTAATTCTGAAGTAATTTATGATGCTACGGTAGGTGGGTATGATTCCGGGCTAATTAGTGATAGCCAGGCAAAGATTGATTCGGTATTGTATTCTTCCTATGCTGCCAATGACCTACGGAAAATACTGTTTTTTACAACTAATGGAGATGGTTCACATTTTTTCAAAGGTAGTTACGAAGGTACCTTTAGCCAATTCAATGGAGTCGCTATTGATGAGATTTATTTAATTAGGGCTGAATGCAATGCACGTCAAGGGCATGTCAACAATGCAATGTCTGATTTAAATACTTTACTGGCCAAACGCTACAAATCTGGCACATTCACTCCCATATCTGCATCAAATTCCAGTGATGCTTTGTCAAAAATTCTTACGGAAAGACATAAAGAATTAGTTATGCGGGGGAACAGGTGGGCGGATATTAAACGGCTCAATAAGGAAGGAGCCGGCATTAACTTAAATAGAAATCTAAATGGTAAAATCTTTACACTTCCAGCGAATGATTTGCGCTTTGCATTGCCATTACCGAATGACATAATAGCCTTATCGGGCATGCAACAGAACCCAAGATAACCTATTTAGAAAAAATGAAAAGATATTTAATAATAATGATTGGGATAGTTCTTTCAATCATTAGTAATCAATGTGCCGCGCAAATAAAACCTATGGTAATAGGCGAGAAATTACCAGAAAATCTATACAGCCATTTAAAAAAGTATATTGCCATCAATGAGGGCAACGCTATTTTAATAGATTTTTGGGCGACATGGTGCGCGCCTTGTGTTTCTTCTTTACCTTATCTTGATAGTTTACAGACGAACTTTAAAAATAAATTGCAAGTCATATCTGTAACAAGGGAGAATGATAAAACAGTTCATGAAGTAATTAAAAAAGTATTCAGCAATAAACAACCTGCCTTTTCAATACTTTTGAAAGACACTTTAACAGAAAAATTTTTTCCTCATCAAACAATTCCTCATTGCATTTGGATTGATAAAAACGGTGTGATAAAGGCAATAACAGATAAACCCGAAGTGACATTCAGGAACGTTCAAAATTTAATTTCAGGCATTAATTTGGATATAACAAATAAACCACAAACAATTAAATACGATGACAATAAGCCTCCCTATGCAAGTAAACAAATTAGACTCGAAGATGAATTTTTATATCATTCTATGATAACAAAATATCGTGATGACTTAAATTCTGAATATTCTCGGGGTACTCATAATGATTTCATCTCTTGCATAAACAGTCCGATTATCCGGTTATATCAATGCGCCTTTGGCAAATTTGATTTATCATATTGGGATATGAATAGGGTAATTTGCCTGGGGTTTAATACGTTTGCTGATTCTGTCAAACTCGGGATCTTTACATCAGAGCGACTAATTCATGAATGGCAGAACAACATTCAAAAGAATGCTTTTAGCTATGAGTTTGCTACTAAAGACAGCATTTTTTCAAACAAAGAAATATTTCAAATCATGGCTGAGGATTTAAATAGATACTTCGCCACGATGGGTATAAAAGCGAGTTTAGAAAAAAGAGTAATTAACACTTTGGCATTGACCCAAATTGGTAATAACAAAAGCTATCAAAATATTGCCGGTGGTAAATCGTCTCACTATACTACCAGCAGTTATATGAAGATAGAAAATCTACCCATGTCTTATTTTTTATCTCAGATCAAGCCTTTTATTAACAATAATAACCTGGTTATCGTAAATGAAACGGGCTATGATGGAAATATAGATATTAGCCTAAACAAGCTTAACAATAATTTTCTTGATTTGAATGGAGACTTGGAGAAATACGGGTTGAAATTTGTTGAAAAGAAATCGACAACCGATGTAATAGTTGTAAAAAAAACAAACATAATTCATGGAATATCGAATTAAATTTCAAATCTTAAAGTGTAAAACAAACCCGTCACTGTTATTCAGCAAACGGGTTTGTTTTATAAATTAATTTTTGGTGCTGATGTGAGTTGGTGGGTTTGTAGTCACCGGAAATTCAGCAGCACAAACGTTTGTAGTACCCGAACAGCTTGGCTGATCGATTGGATTATCACCATCATAACTGGAAAATTGTTGGGCAGCAGTAGAACTTGGAGATAAGGTGCTGCTTAGTGGCTCGTACCAATCTGTAGCTAATTTTTTTGGTGCATTGGTAAAAGAACTGAAACCAATTGCCAGTGCGCCTACTAATAGGCCAAAGGCTACTTGTTTAAAATTTTTCATTTTGTTTTAAATTTGATGTTATACGTAAATTCGTTAGCCAAATAGCACATATGGCGATTAAAATAAATGCGACATTAAACCATATATGTTGTATCCAGCTTAGTTTTTCGATGGCTCCTCCACAATTACACGGGAGATTTTTTTCCCAAATCAACGCACTGATAATATAAAGTGTAAATCCGGTCATTACGGTTACAAAACAACATAAACCGAATTTAGCAGTTTTGGGGATAAGCAATAATAACGACACAATAATTTCAACTATCGGAACGGCAATAGAAATAAAAGCGGCGGAAGTACTAATAAGATGTACTCTCATCAGTCCCCTTAAAAAACGGTGATGATCTATTATTTTCGCATAGGCAGTATAAAAAAATAGCGCCATACAGCCCCATCGAATAGCAATCACTATTCTTTCTTTTGTAAGTTCTGAAATTTGAAATTTCAAAATATTAGTTATCACATCTTCCATAAGATCGTAGATTGCCCCATCTTTAATTCAATTGATAACGTCTGTTATCGGCAGGTACATAACCCACATTTTGTCATTTTCCTGTTTGTCACTTGCTCCTTTCTTTTGTATACCTATGAGTAGGTAAGAGTAAATAGATTTAATTGGTTTCCATAAGAGGGGAAGCTTATGGGATAAATCTAAGGCCAAATTCTTGGTACGCCTTGTGATCCAAATCACTATTTACAAGTTGATTTTTCACAGTTTTTGCATGCCGTTGTGATGGATTATTGTGATTGAAATCACACCGTTGGCAGATTTATAGGGGATTAGTTACGACCGATATAGCGGGTCAGGGTTTCGCGTGTAATGTGCAGGTAAGACGCGATGATCCGGGAGGGCGCCTTTTTAAAAATGTTGGGGTTGTTTTCGCGGAATAACAGGAACCGTTCTTCTGCCGGTAGTGCGATCAACTTTTGTTTTTCGTATTCTTCATGCTGGTACTTGATCAGTATGGCTTTGATTACAGTGGCAATTTCAGAGAACCTGTTATCTAAGTCATGTAATATTATATAGTTCAGGGTAATCAACCTACTTTCTTCCAATATTTCGGTATAAAAATAAGAAGGCACATTATAATAACCTTCATGGGAAAATACAATGTCCCCGGCTTTCCAAAACCTAACGGTGTGTTCATTGCCATGATGGTCATAGTAATAATTTCTGGCAAACCCACTTTCAATAAAATATAACCTGTTCTCCATTTGCCCGGCGGCATGAATGATTTGATGGGCTTTGTACTTTTCTTCTCCCGCCTTTTCGGATAGTTCTTCTTTTAACGTGTCTGATAATCCGGTAATGTTTGACAGTACGCTGAATATGGATGCTAAATTCATAGGTATAGTTTTATAAGCCATTGCAAGCCCCGTAAACTGATACACTACCATTAAAAACCAGGACGGATTAATTACAGGTGTATTTAGATGTAAAGGCGATAATGACCGGCTCCAATAATTCGAGCAAAATAAATAGCCTTTTTTGTTCAAAAGTGTGACATGCTTAATTATTTTACGTTTTAGTTAATTAAAAATTAACTGAAAATTCACATGTCACACTTTTGAATGTTTTTGCACGGTATTTTAGGGATTAACTTTAACTAAATACCTATGTCGGCAATAAATTTTGAAAGGGCAAGCTTCAAAGATTTTGAGAGCATTGCGGGGCAGGATGTATATCAGACTGCCCGTGAATTTGTGGAGTACCTTGATTTTCTGCGGTCCAATGGTCATTTAAATTACCGGATCGAGTCTTTGTCGCCTGTCGGCCCGGAGATGAACCTGATATTACCGGGTGATAGTCACCCAACGTGGTGCGTGTGCCTGGTTTCCAATGATTATCTTGGTTTCAGCCAGCATCCGCTGGTCAAAGCAGCGGTGATCAAAGGAATAGAACTGTTTGGAACCGGTTCTGGAGCCTCTCCAGCTATCGGCGGTCATTTTGTTTATCATGAACAGTTGGAAAGGAAGATCGCCGGCTTTTATAAACGGAAGGATGCCATCCTATATACCACAGGCTATACCGCGAACAGCGCTACCCTCCAGTGTTTCCTGCATAAAGATGAGCACGATGCCCAGAAGAACGATATCGCGATCCTGGACATGAATGTACATGCCAGTGTTTACGAAGGCGCCCTGACGACAACGGTGAAAACCTTCCTGCATAACGACCTGAATATGCTGGAACATGTACTGAAGAACGCGCAAGATAAATACCGCACGAAAATGGTGGTGATTGATGGCGTTTACAGCCAGGACGGGGATATTGCGCCCATTGCAGCGATAGCAGACTTAACCCATCGTTACGGCGCCTACCTGGTCGTTGATGATGCGCACGGTATTGGTGTGGTGGGCGATACAGGGAGAGGTGTTATCGAATTGGATAATGCATTCGACCAGGTGGATATCATCACCGGTACCTTCAGCAAGGCGCTTGGTAATATCGGGGGTTATGTGATTGCCAGCCCGGAGATTATCACCTATCTCAAATACCAGTCCAAGCAGCATTTATTTTCTACTACTGCAACACCTGCCGTAATGGGTATCCTGAAAGCCATAGATTTAATCGATGAAGAGCCGGTTTGGCGCGCGCGCCTTTGGGAAAACATAGCCTACTTAAAAAAGGGGCTGATCGACCTGGGGTTCGATGTCGGCACGACCGCTTCCGCTGTCATACCGGTTAAAGTCGGCGATATCATGAAAACTCTGGAGGCTGGCAGGTTACTGCTAAAGGCCGGTGTTTATACCAACCCGATTATGTACCCTGCGGTGGCAAAAAAAAACGCACGCATCAGGATGAACGTGATGGCCACGCACACTCAAGCGCATTTAGACAAAGTACTGGCTGCTTTCAGCGATGTGAACAAGCAATTAAACATATCTAAACAGTGTTAAACCCTCTTAAATTATCAAATATGATCCAGGCAAAAAAGGAGCAAAAACATTTGGTGGTGAGTCTGTTAACAGCAGCTTTCAGAGATAACCAGAGCGTCAACTATATTGTGCGGCAGGATAGCCAAAAAATGGAAAGGATTGCGGCTTTAATGGATTATTCCTTTGAAATATGCAGGTTATTTGGAGGGGTGTATTTATCACCTGACATGAATGCCTGTGCGCTGATCTTATTTCCGCACCAGCGGAAGTTTTCTATTGCCGCGATATGGCTGGATATTAAATTGATCTTTAGAGCGATAGGCATTCGAGGGTTGTTTAAGACCTTACAGCGCGAAAGTGCCATCAAGAAAAAGCAGCCCAAATTACCGATGGCCTATCTTTGGTTCATCGGCGTTGAACCGCGCTTTCAGCACCAGGGAATCGGCACAGATCTGCTCAACCAAGTGATCGATTTTGCCTATTTTAGGGATCTTCCAGTTTACCTTGAAACATCCACTATGGCCAACTTGCCCTGGTATGAACGGGCTGGGTTCGCAATCTACGATAAGCTCAGTCTTGGATACACGATGCACTTCCTCAAGCGACCATTGGACACTCGGTAAAATGTTGGTTTTCGGTACACAAATTCATATCGTGACCTTTATTTTTATTGTACTGGAAACGGGTATGTTCCTTTTTCAGTTTTTTTACTATCTATTTCGTCCCCAGGATAAGCGCCGGTTTTGGTACCTTTTATTATTAGCGCTGATGTTATTTTACAACATCACAGGCGGTCTGTTTCCTGATCCTAAAATTCATATTGCTATCAACCTGCAGGAAATGCTTGCCTACGGCAGTGGTTTCCTGATGGCATCTTATTTCCCCTTCTATTTTTACAAGGCTTTTGAATTGAACTCCCTGCGATGGCACGCCTTCTATGGCGTGCCACTTTTTCTGTTTCTTCCTTATATTGTTTTTTTTGTTATCGATTATGCCATTTATGGCAACCTGCAAGCGGATATCAAATATGGTATGATCGCGCCGTTCATTTATGCTATGGTCTTATTATGGGTGATGTTCCGGGCAATTCACAGAAAGCATAAAGGTCGGCGCAACGGGTACAAATATTTGGAGGAAATGGCTATGTATGCCGCGGTCACACCTTGGGCCTCGTTGGCGTTTTTCGGCTTGGTTGAAAGTGACCAGTTGGTAGAGGTGCTCTGTACCAACACCGGAATTGTTGGAATTACTGTTTTGTTTATTTGGCGCTCCATAAAAGGAGCAAGATCTGAATATGAACGCTTGATAGCACTTGCCAGCCATGGGGATGGCCCGAACGTTTTTGAGGAAATGTGCCGTTATTACCGTCTGACCAGCCGTGAAATGGAAATTGTTCTGCTGGTCAAAGAAGGACTTACCTATAAACAGATATCACAAAAATTATTCATAGCCGGTAAAACGGTCGAAAATCATATCCAGCATATTTATGAAAAGACCCATGTCAAAAATAAAGTAGCTCTCCTGCAAAAGTTATTTCAAAATTGATCCTTTGAACCTATGAGGGATTATACCCATATACATCAATTAGAGTATTTATCCTTATTGTCAACTGTTTAGAGGCTTCTCAGCTTTGCTTTAAAATTAAATTATTTTCGAAAGGGGGCGGATATGACAAATGAATTGACACAATTGTTTGAGATCTGGGAAAGAATCAAAGGGCTTGACGAATCCATGATTGAAAAAGAGAATTTTGTTGAAACTTGGGAGCGGCTTTGTTTGCAAATTCAAATTCAGCTGATTTTAGCCAAAGATGAGAAAACCCGTTATCTAAATGCTATTGCAGTCTTGAGTGATCAGATTTATGAGTACTATAGGAAACGCCGTAGGCTCACCTTTTTTTTACGTTTTTTTCTGGACAAGCTGGGGGATTTATTAAAAGAACGCGAGATACCTGAAAAATATCGCCGCAGTGAACTAAAGATCACAGTTGTTAGCTCTGCAAACTCAGTAGTTACCCAGTTAATTAAATCACAAATTCAAGGTGGGTTATTCGAAGCCCTGAGATCAGCGCTGAAAGATATTTCACTAAATAGTGAACCATCCCTACATATTATCGATTTCCTGAGATCGCTCGCCGATTGGTTAAAGCGAAAAAAGGTAATTTCAGCCGAGTACCTGATTGATTACCTGGTATTGGTGGATTTCAATCATCCAGCTTTTTTGGAATATATGTTTGACATTTACGAATCGCCACAATTAGCGGTGGCGGATTCAGAAGGTTTAATTCAAATTGAAAGAAATTTGAGAACGAAACAATTGCATTTGGAGATGTTAAGATTAAGGTCGACTTCTTCGTTGCTAAATGGATTAGAATCGGTTGCAACGAAGCTACTTGTTTTACTTGCTACACAATTAAGTTGGATATGCAATCGATCAAAAAATGAGTTTGGAGGAAATTGTAATCCGAATTGGTCAAACTCAAATCAATCCGATAGCAAGGGTGAGCCAATAGCCCGGAAAATTCTTTCTAAATGGCCTGCTGATAAATCAGACCTTATTGAGCTGGTTTACGGTCTTTACATTTATATGCGTTCCAGGGGGAGCCATATTACTATTGCTGCACTGGTTAAATGGTGTGAGGATGCGTTCGGTGTAAATCTGGCGAGGTATTCACACCGATTTGCCGAGATCAAAATGCGTAAGTCTACACGGCCGTCTAAATTTTTAGATGCAATGGTTAATGAATTTTTAAATTATGTGGAACAGGGGAATGCTTTTGAACCTGACCTTAACAGGTAAAATTAACGTCATGTTTACCGCAATTATATTTCGGATTTTCGCGGATTTTCCGGATATTTGAGTAAGCATCAATTACACGGTATCCATTGTCTGTTCTTTAAAATTGATGTTTGCGAAAAACTTTAAAATACTTGATGAATACTTGATAGTTTTAATTTAATCGCAGCAAAGTAGCTGAAATATAGTTACTTATGAACGATTAACATCCGACTGAAAATCCTTGTGTCGCTGGTTCGATTCCAGCTGATACCACAAAAAAGCCTTCAACGAAAGTTGAGGGCTTTTTTTATTATGGTTGGTAACTATCCAACCTGACTTCTTATAAAAAAATCAAGGTATTGAATGCCGTTCATTGAATCAGCTGCCTTGTAAATGAGCGTATGAGCGCTAAGACCAGAACTGCGTTATCCTACTATGCCTCCAAGATCCTGAATGTCACTTTTGTGTTTCTTCAACTTACCTTCTTTTTTCTTTAAATAATCTTTAGCGTGTGACTTTAGTTCTTCAGCAGCTTCCTTAAGGTCACTTTTCTTTCTGATGTATAGATAAGTAATAGCACCTGCGAACATTGCTCCAATAAGCAGGCCTGATATTAATATACCGTGATTCTCTTCTTGTTTGAATGGGTTTCTCATGACTCTTGTTTTTAGAAATAACGGGATAATTAGCGTTTAGTTTCCGTGAAAGTATTAAACAGCCTCTGCCACATCAAACACTGCGGCAAAATTGGAGAAGGTTTCATTAGCTTTTTCAATTGCCTGGTGCTCCTCATTTTCGGTGGGGGCTATCCTGTTTAATGCATCTACAAATCCGGCCCACATCCTGCCTGTTTCCGCACCATAACCGCTAAAAAAAGAAACACCTTCGGTTACGCCGCCTTTAGAGAGCATTTGTACAATATAAGGGCCACCCATTACAGAACCCTCCATTACGTACAACGCCCCCATAGCCTGCACCGGATTAGTTATTTTAGGGATACGAACTGTCGGCAAATCCTGGTCATCAGCACCAAGTTTTATAATATCCGTTTTTAAATGGTCAGCATGCCGCCTGTTGCTGTAATCTGTCAGCACCTCAGGTGTAATGTAAGGCGCTACAGCTGCTTCCAGCCCTTTAAAATAGGCGTAAAAATATTTTAAAAGATCGGCGTAATCTTTATTTCCCCGTATGGCTTTCAACCGCCTTACCACTTTACCTTCAAGCGATTGATGCGCCTGCTCTGTAGCAGCCTTTATTTTTGTACTTAACATATTATTAAAAGGCTATCCCAAGCCAATAGTTTTATTGCCCGCACCTCGTAGTTTCAATAATAATGTAACTAAGATTTTGTTTGCGCGGCAAGGCTCAAATATATGATAATTTAGGGCGGAGCAATGATAACAACCCGCCGATGAACTTTAATGATAAATCAGGAAAAGAACGATATAATACACCCATACCACGGCACCACTCTGCAATTCTGAATAATTAGCTTTATTATTGTATTACTTTAGCACTACCGCATGAATAAAGTAACACTTGCCGAATTAAGGGCCATACCGGCGCTTGAAACCGTACCCGATGATCAGTTACAATGGCTGCTTAACAACGGCGAAACCCGCGAACTGGAAGCGGGAGAGCATTTGACCGAGGTTAATACCGCGCTTAGTTACACGTACATTATTATAGAGGGCCGCATACGCCTTTGCATGGTGCAAAATGGCAAGCTGCGTGAGATGGCCGTAATACAGGCGCACGCCATTACCGGCTACCTTCCCTTTAGCAGGGCTACCAAAACACCCGGCTATACCGAATGTACCAAAAAAACCCGCATACTGAGCATCAGTAAAACGCATATGCAGGATGCTATAAAGCTGCATTATGAGCTTACCGAGGCCATGGTACACGCCATGACCAGCCGTGTGCGCGATTTTACCTCTTTACAGCAGCAGAACGAAAAGATGTTTGCCCTGGGTAAATTATCGGCAGGTTTAGCACATGAGCTTAACAACCCGGCATCGGCCATTACGCGCGGCGCAGCGGCGCTGCAATGCCAGGTAAAGCATCTTCCTGAGCTTTTTAAGGATGTTGCAGCCATTGATATGAAGCCTGAAAAGATAGACAGCATTAACCAGTTGCTGATTAATAAAACCACACAAACCAACCGGCCCATACTTACCATGCTGCAACGCGCAGATAAGGAAGATGAAATTACCGACTGGCTACTAGACCATCATATTAAAGACCTGGACATGGCCGAGAACTTTGCTGACTTTGATTTCAGCCCGGCCGATCTGGATCATCTTAACAACTGCACACCTTCGCCCAAACTGGATGTGGTTCTGGCCTGGATGAACAACTACCTGTTACAGGAAAAAATGGTGGCTGATATCCGTGATTCTTCCCAACGTATCTCTGAACTGGTAAGCTCAGTAAAAAACTTTACCCACATGGACCGCGATACCGATAAGCAGTTGCTGGATATACACGCCGGTTTGCGCAATACCATTACCATGCTCAATTACAAACTTCGTAAACATAATATTGAGGTACAGGAAAACTTTGATACCTCCCTGCCACAGGTAAAAGCGCTGGCGGGTGAGCTTAACCAGGTTTGGACCAACCTCATTGATAATGCTATTGATGCACTTGAAAACACACCTAACAGCCGTTTAACCATACGCACTCAAAAAGACGGGGATTTTGTATGTGTTTATATTGGCGATAACGGGCCCGGCATACCTGCAGAATTACAGTCGCAGATTTTTGATCCATTTTTTACGACTAAGGAAATGGGTAAAGGGTCGGGCCTGGGGCTTGATGTGGTTACCCGAATTATTCGCCAGCACAATGGCTCCGTTAAAGTAGCCTCAGAACCGGGCAATACCGTTTTTACTGTTTGTTTCCCTATTAATGATAATTAGCCATTAAACATACATGAACCAACCTATCATATTTGTTGTTGATGACGACCAGCAGGTATTACGCGCTATAACCCGCGACCTGAAAACACACTATCGTGAACATTATCGTATCCTGAACACCGCTTCGGCAAAGGAAGCACTGGCCAGCCTGCTTGAACTCAAAAATAAGGGCGAAACCGTAGCACTCTTCCTCTCAGATCAGCGGATGCCCGAAATGGATGGCATTGACTTTCTGTGCCAAACCATGCAATATTTCCCTAATGCCAAGCGGGCATTGTTAACCGCCTACGCGGATACCGAAGCGGCTATAAAGGCCATAAACGAGGTAAAGCTGGATTATTACCTCACCAAACCCTGGGACCCGCCCGAAGAAAAGCTATACCCGGTAATTACCGACCTGCTTGAGGATTGGAAAGGGATTTACAAACCCGACTTTCATGGTATAAAGGTGGTAGGCTATCAGTATTCGCCAAAATCACATAACATAAAGGAATTCCTATCCGGGTACCTGGTCCCTTATCAGTGGCTGGATGCCAATACCGATGAGGCTAAGGCACTTATTAAGGTGAATAACCTGGAAGCAAAAGACCTGCCTGCGCTTATCTGCGCTGATGGCGCGGTGATGAAAGCACCGGATGTAAAGGATATTGCTACTAAGATCGGCCTCAACTCATCGGCCAAAAACGAGCTGTATGATGTGGTTATCATTGGCGCGGGGCCGGCAGGGCTGGCAGCATCTGTATACGGCTCGTCCGAAGGATTAAAAACTTTACTAATCGAAAAAAAGGTACCCGGTGGCCAGGCAGGTACCAGTTCAAGAATAGAGAATTACCTCGGCTTCCCTTCAGGCTTAAGTGGTGCTGATCTTACCCGAAGGGCCATTACCCAATCTACCCGTTTCGGGACGGATTTTCTGTCGCCCAAAGCAGTAAAAGAGATAAAAACCAATGGCGCTTATAAAACCATTGTACTGGATGATGATACTGAGGTAATAACCAAAGCCATTGTAATTACTACCGGGGTTGATTACCGGCAGCTAACTACCAAGGGTATCGAAAAATTTACCGGGGCGGGTATTTACTATGGCGCCGCCATGACAGAGGCCGCCTCTTGTAAGGATAAGCATGTTTACGTAGTTGGCGGCGGTAACTCAGCCGGCCAGGCGGCCATGTACCTGTCCAAGTTTGCCAAAGAGGTGTTTATCCTGATCAGGAAACCATCGCTGCAAGAAACCATGTCTTCATACCTCATTGACCAGCTTAACGGGCAGGAAAACATTAAACTATTGCCTTGTACGGAAATAACTGAAGCATTTGGCGAAGAAAGCCTGAAACAATTAAATATACAAGACCTTAACACCGGCGAAATAAAAACCGTTGATGCTGACGCTTTATATATATTTATTGGAGCAAAACCCTATACCGAATGGTTGTGTAAAGATATCCTGGTGAACAACAAGGGCTTTATTGAAACCGGGCGCGACCTTAACCTTTGCCCCGATTTTAGAAAAGTATGGAAAACTGATCGCGACCCTTACCTGCTTGAAACCAGTTGCCCCGGCATATTCGCGGCGGGCGACGTACGTGCCGGCGCCATGAACCGTGTAGCATCCGCCGTAGGCGAAGGCTCCATGGCTATCAGTTTCGTACATAAGTATCTGAACGAGGTATAATTCTTTCATTTTCCCATAAAGGCTGCTCTGCATTTTGTCCGCGGCCTTTATGGGGAATCAATAAACAGATAAAAACTTTCAGGAAGCCACTGGCAGGGTCACCTGTATCTCGGTTCCCTCCTGTTCTTTTGAACGGATGCCAATGGTACCGTTGTGCAGGCGGATGATATTCTGCGTAAGCGGCAAACCTATGCCATAGCCATGAAAATCAGTTGTATTTGACGCACGGAAGAACGGAACAAACACGTAAGCTTGCTCCTGCTGTGGTATACCTATGCCCCTATCCGTTACACTGATAACAATGCGACCGGTGTATGACGATAGATGAACACTTACCGGGCTATTATTGGAGTACTTGCACGCATTGGAGACAATATTACTTAGTGCGAGGCGTAATAAGTTGATGTTGCCTTGCGTGTAGATCATATCCTCATCCTCCGGCAGGTTGGCAAAATCAAGATCGATGATACTGCCTGGATTGGTTTTCTTGACGGATTCTGCCACCTGTAAAACCAACTCATCTATACGTATGCGTTGCCAGTGCTGCTTCTTGCCGTCAAACCCGGTTTGCGCAAGGCCCAGTAGACCTTCCAAAATACCGGTGAGTTTTTCGGCCTCTTCCATAATGGTTTGGACCGATTGCCTACCCTCCTCGTTAACTTTATTCCCGCTGAGGAGCAATTGCGTTTCGGCGGATATAATGGTAAGCGGCGTGCGCAATTCATGCGACGCGTTACTTACAAAATTGTTCTGTGTTTCAAAGGATGTTTCCAGCCGGGTGAGCATATTATTAAAGGTTTGCACCAGTTCGGCTATTTCATCCTTGCCCGAAACATCGGCCAGCCGCATATGCAGGTTGTTAGCCGTTATGTTTTGTACACCTTTAATAATATTACGCACGGGCTGCACCGTAATGTAGGAAAAAGCCTTACCGGCAACATAGGCCAGTACAATAAACGTAAGGAAAACGAAGATAAGTACCCGTTTAAGCTGCTGTAACTCTTTAAAGCCATATGGGTCATCAGCAGTAACCACCACCATATATTTACCGGTTTTGCCGGTGAACATACGGCCTGCATAAAAATGATTATGTATGGTATACCTGGCATTCTTACCGGCAAGTATAGCCTGGTAAAAATCCTCGGGCAGGCCCTTTATACGGTTAAAAGCCGGTTGTTTGGACGGGTCTACGGGGCTAATGTAGTCGGTTTCGTTAGCCAGCTTTTCCAGGTATTGCTGGCGTACCTTTCGGTAAGCTACAGAACCTGCATCCGGATCAATGTTTATTTCGGCGGCAAGGTTTACCCGCGACTCCAGCCGTTTAAAAAAATCCTCAAAATTAAACTCTGATACAAAATAAAATATAGAGATGTTAAGTAAAATAAGCCCCGTGGTTGATATAGCTACAAACAGCAGGGTAATTTTAGTTTGCAGTTTCATTACCCTTACCTTCTTTAAACATATAGCCCATTCCGTAAACGGTGTGTATCAATTTTGTATCGTAACCGGTGTCTATCTTCTTGCGCAGGTAATTAATGTAAACATCTACCACATTAGTGCCCATGTTAAAATCAATATCCCACACATTTTCCAATATCTGTAAGCGCGATAACACTTTGTTATGGTTTTTCATGAAATACTCCAGCAGGCTGTACTCCGTAGCTGTCAAAGTAATGGAGCGCCCGTTTCGTTGCACTGTTTTTGAAAGTGTATCTACTTCCAGCCCGCCTATACTTAAAACGCTTTTGGGCGAACTGCCTGCCTTACTGCGGCGCACCAGGGTGCGTATACGTGCCTCCAGTTCGGGAAACTTAAAGGGTTTCGCCAGGTAATCGTCGGCACCGCTATTAAGGCCCATTACCACATTTTCTGTACTGGATAGCGCCGTGAGCATCAGTATAGCTATTGTTTCGTTTTCCTCACGTATCGCTTTACAAACTTGTATACCGTTTATACCGGGCAACATTACATCCAGCAATACAATATCAAAACTGTGCGCCCTGAACATTTCCAACCCTGTATTGCCATCAGCAGCTACACTTACCTCCATACCCACGCTGGTGAGGCCGCGTACAATTACTGATACCAGGCCGGGTTCATCTTCAACAAGCAATACTTTCATCAATTAACGGGTTTGGGGTATAACCATACTCCAAAATAAGTGTTTTAAACCGAGAAATGGTGCACGGAGCGGTTAATAAAAGAGTTGGCTAAAAAAGCAGCCGGGGTCCCCCGATCCCGGCTGCAATAACTTTTAAGTTTAGTACAGATAAAGTTTAGGTTTTTATCCCGCACTAAATTAATACGGCTAAACCATACCTTACAGGTGCCGATTAGCTTTTAAAAAAGCTGTTTTTACCCTTTAAGTTTAACCGGGTACCACAATACGTACATGAGTACCCTGCCCTGGCGCTGTATGGTAATTGATGGTTCCTTTGAGGTAAGCTATGCGTGCAAATATATTTTTTAGCCCAATGCCATCGCCCTCCCGGTTCATATCAAAGCCTACGCCATTATCCCTGATTTCGGCATTAATGCCTTCATTATCGCGTTTCAGTTTAATATCAAGCCGGGTAGCGTGGGCATGTTTAATTACATTATTAATGGTTTCCTGTAATATACGGTAAAGCATGGTTTCCGTGTTACTTTCCATGCTGTCTTTAAATCCCCTTGTTTCCAGGCTGATCTTTAATTTATCCGAATCGATTTTTTCAATAAAACTTCTCAGATCCGACACCAGTCCCGAGCGCAGCAGGGCGTTTGGCATCATCTGGTGCGATATCGCCCGTACTTCCTTGCAGCTTTCATCAACCAATGCCAACGTATTTTCGGCCAGGAAGCTATCCTCCTTCCGCCTAAAGTCAATGCGGTCAAACAAGCCGCTAAGGTTCATTTTTACAGCTGAGAACAACTGGCCTACGCCATCATGCAGGTCGGCAGCTATACGTTCGCGCTCATGGTCCTCGGCTGCCAGCACAGCCTTTGTAAGCAGTTCCTGGTGCTTCATTAACTGCGATTGTAACTCGCTGCGTTGTTTTAATTTATTGCGGTTATACAACAAAGCCCCCATTACCAAAGCCACTACCAATAAACCCATGATAAAGCCAATAGTAGTTTGTTGCGTATTGATAGATAACTTTTGCAGTTGGTTTTCGGCATTGAGCAGCTTAATGGTTTGCTCTTTTTTTTCTGTATGGTAGCGAGCTTCCATTTGTGCTATCTGGCTAATGCTATGCTCATTTACCAGGGCCAGGCTTATTTCTTCATACTTATGGTGAGCATTGATAGCGCTCTTGTAATCGCCATTAGCCTCATATATGGTGCCTAAAAGTTGCCAACCTGCTTTTTGTCCCTGCTTAAATTTGCTTTCTTCGGCGTAAGCAATACCCTGTTTCGCTAATTTTAATGCTTTACGGAAAGCCTTCTTTTTTACATAGATCTGCGCTATGTTTAGGTAGGTATCGCTTACCTGCTTTTTGTCGTTAAAAAAAAGGTCTACCGCAAGTACCATCTGCTGATACTGCAATGCCTTATCATACAACTGCATTTCAGAATAACAATTAGCAATATTAGAATATGCCTGTGATAGCCCCCGCTTATTATTTTCACGTATACATATGCTAATGGTTTCGTCATCAATATCCAGCGCTTTTTGATATTGGCCGGTTGAGCCGTATATATTGGCTAATACCTGTAAAGCATTTACGATGATAGTAGGTTTATTAATGGCTTTTGCCATATTTAAAGCTTCGAGCGCGTATTTTTCGGCACCTGTTATTTCCTGGTTATCAAAGCACACCCAGGCCAGGTTGGCTTTTGAAGATGATATACCGGCCGAATCATTTTGTTGCTCGCGTATACGCAACGCAGCGAGATGGTTTTTGATAGCTTCTTTATAATCGCCGGTTTGCCAGTGGTAGATACCCATGCCGTTATAAGCTTTGGCGGCAGCTAATGGTAGCTTATATTTATCCGCAACAGCCATACAATGCTGACTATATATCAATAACGAGTCGAACTTGCCCTGTAACGAGCACCGTACCGCTTCAAAAGCATAAACATTAGCTTTTCCCATAGGGTAATTAAGCCTTTTGGCTATAGCTGCTACACTATCAATATATGTTTTAGAGGCGGGTGGGTCAATACGCTGGAGGCTAATGGCAATATCATAATACAGATCGGCCCGCAACGTACCCGACGTGGTGATGGTCAACAGCGTTTTAAGGCTATCGATATGCCTGTTTTGCGCGTATAGCGCAAATGGCAGCAAGAAGCTGAGCATCAATAGTAACTTTCTCATCGGGGAACAAGATCAGTTATTAAATATAGCAAACAACATCTAATTGTAAAATACTGTATTAAAACTTTTAGCTATGCTTAATGGTTTGCCTGCGCAACAGGGTTATCACCACATATGCGCCAACCATGGCCGGGAAAAACAATAAAAACGAGCGCTGTAATAGCGTAAAAATGGATATAAGTGAAGCAGGCACTATTTTGCCAAACAGCGTAGATATAAAACCTTCTGCAAAACCGCTGCCACCAGGTGTAGGCGCGAAGTAGATCATAAACTGGATCAGTATCTGTATGGAGATCACCTGCACCAAATTAGCATGCACGCCGAGGCCCATCAGAATTACCCATTGCATACAGTATTTGTTCATATACAGCGCGGTGGTGATCACCAGACTTAAAGGAAACAACAAAGGATGCTGCCTGATGATAACACTGCAGGTTTGCTGGTATTTACTGATGCTTTGGAAAGAATTATCGGCCCATTTAGCCAGCTTTTCTTTACGCTTAGGGAATATTTTGGAAAGCCCCGCGGCGATCTTTTTAATCGCCATGCCTACCCATAGCGGTTTCCAGAAGGCCAGTAAAAAGGCCAGCAGGAATAACAGGAAAAAGCTGAAACCATACCTGAGCATAGCAGGCACCATGCTGCCTACCTCGGTGGTATCCATCAGCATAATGGCCACGAAACCGGCAAGCGGCATAAATATAAGCGTGGCACCCATATTGATCAGGCTGATAGCAAAGGCATCAACAAACTTTACACCGTTGCTGGTATACACAAATATCTGGGCCGGGCCAGCACCTCCATGCGCAGGGGTTACCGCCCCCATAAACATGTTGGCAACATTTGCCCTGAAACTTACCCAGTGTGATACACCGGGCGCCAGTTTTTGAACGTAGATATGGTTGCGCCAGCTACCCAGCATCAGGTCGATAAACAGCATCACAAAACAGATAGCGATGTATTTATAGGATATATGCTGCAAGGCCTTAACCGTATCGCCTGTGTTGTTGTAAAAAAATACAGCGGCTATGGTGGCAACGGTAATTAAGGCAAACCACAGGCTGCCTTTGATAATTACCTTTTTATTGAATACGTTTTTAGCTTCCTGCTTCTCTGGCTGCACGTTGGTCTCTGTCATTTGCGATTGCAAAATAGCAAATTAAAATAATGGTTCGCCCTCTGAACTTGTTGGCGTGATGCCTTTCCACTTCAGAATACTATCGAACAGGTCGGCGGTACGGGCCGGGAAGTCTTTCCAGCCTTTTTGGTTATAGATCAACGGCACATGGATATGGTGGCGGTGCAGCGATCCGTGCGAGCCCTTGTGCTCAGGGTATTCCCAAAAATCGCGCAGGTCATAACCTACAGTCGCGCTTATGACAATATCCCCTGCCCTGCGGCTGCGGAATAGTTGATAGATCTGGAATACGGCATCCGGGTAATCAGTGTCAAATGTTTTAGCTAATATCTCACGATGACCGGTTGCTTCTATCTTACCGCCATATTTCAGCACATCAGCGGTTAAAGGCTCGTAGGTAAATACATCATCCTTAACAGCTATCCTGGCTTTACCATTACGGTTATGAACTATAAAGGTATCCTCATCATCGCCACGGTAAATGGCAAAATCAACCGCTTCTTCTTTCACCAACAGCTCCAGCTTATCGGCACCCATCGTTTGCATAATTTCACTTTCGCGCAGCACGTGGTCGCCTTTATGGTTAAGCAGGTGTATAGCACCAAATGAATTCCCCGAAATAAAAACCGCGCTCTTTGGGTTAGTTTTCCAAATCACCGGGTAATAAACAGCTTTTAAGCCCTGCGCGGTCATCCAATCGCCCAGGTCAAGGTGTTTGGTGGTTGGGGTTAGGCCATGGTCTGATGTCATTACAAACAACGTATCATCCCATCTTCCCTGCTCTTCCAGTTTAGCACGCACTTCGCCCAGGCTGCGGTCTACTATTTTGTAAGCTTCAACCGTACGCTCATCGCGGATATGGTGATAGTGCGAATCCCAATCCACACTCGGGAATACGGCAAACAGAAAATCAAAATCTTTACCGCTGTTCAGCATCTCCATTACACGGCCGTGGCCTTGTATATCCACCGGGTGATGGCGCAGTTTAAAGTGGGCTTTCATGTAAAGCGGACCTTTCCCCTTTTTACCCAGGTCGTACTCATCAGGCACACTGCGGGTGATCATGTTATAGAGATTGTATGATTCGCCCATCAGCTCAAACAGTGTTGGCTTATCGGCAGGCATATCGGTGTTGAACCACGCCGCTTCAGGGCCGCAGTAGCTGCGCATAGCCATTTTATTAAAACGCGTACGCTTAAACTCTTTTTTATCAAACCAGCGTATGCCCGTGATATCCATAGTGCCGGGGAAATGCCCGGTTAAAAATGGCAGATAGGCAGGCCCTGTTGTTGAGGGGAAACAGGTGGTAGCCTTACGGTAACTGCCCTCGTTGATGATGCGCTGAATATTAGGTAGATGGCCCTGTTCCAGTAATTCGGGAAGCACCTCTGCATGGGCACCATCCACCAAATAGAACAGTACCCGCTTTTTGCTTTGCATTGATACTTTTACTTAAAAACTGCAACCTTGTCTGGTTACGTTAAATCAACCACAAAAATAACCAAATATTATAAATGTGTGTGGTAAGTTATAAACTGCATGCAGACGGTAGAAGATAACCTCGTTTTTACTTATTATTGCCTTACTAATTGAACCAAATACGTGAAGAGGCTTTTTGCATTAGCTTTCCTGGTGATCTACCTCTTTAATTGGGGTGGATATTTGTTTTTGCAAAATTACCTGGTTGCACGCGCAGACAGGCATATGAATGACCTGATAAGCCAAAACCTTTACGACCCTAACTCACTCATAGAGGTTAAGGTAAAACAGAACATCCCAGGCATTTTTGAATGGCCGGATTATAAAAATGTAACCGGCCAATTGCAATTAAAAAATGCTTGCTATAATTATGTAAAGCTGAAGTTTACCAAGGATACGCTTTATGTGCTGTGTGTACCTAATTACGAGAAAACCAAATTGGTGAAGAGTAACATCATTTACGCAAAGGAGATAAACGATATCCCCTCCGATAAAAAAGCTAATGATCCTTCAGCTAAGAAAAGCGGGCAGGATAGCAAATACGATCATCCTATATCGCGTATAAACTTTAGCTTTGTTAACAATGATATGGTTGCCTTAGCTAAGTATCGCAACAAACTCATTAAAACTCCATTTATTTCACTTCGAGGGCAGCCTCCTGAATTTTTAAGTTAAACTGCTTATTTATTATTTCATCGTTCGTTGATCGGTACACAGCGCCCGGTTGACAACGCCTATTTTTAACTTAAAACCTCAGTTAAATGAAATTCCATTTTAAATATATTTTAATGGCAATGGCAATTGCATTTACGTATACAGCAAACGCCCAAACCGTTACCAAAGACACGCTGAAATTAGACAGCGTTTTAATAAAAGAAACCCGCAGCAAATACCTGCCAGAAGTATCCGGCCAGCACATATTCTCCGGTAAAAAAACCAATATCATCTATCCTGATGCCGGCAAGGCCAATTTGGCCGGTAACAATGCCCGCACTCTATTCTCTCAAGTGCCCGGCATAAATGTTTGGGAGATGGATGGCGCAGGCTTACAGCTCAATATCGGTACACGTGGTACAGATATACATCGCTCTATTGAAACCAATATCCGGCAGAACGGATACAATACCAACTCGGATGTGGTGGGCTACCCGGAGAACCATTACAATTTACCCTTCCAGGCTATTGGCGAGGTGCAGTATGTTCGTGGCGCATCGTCCTTACAATTCGGCAGCCAGTTTGGCGGGATGGTAAACTTCAAGATCAAAGAACCAGATACTACAAAAGCTTTTGGCATAGAGAGTGAGCAAACAGCGGGAAGCAATCGCTTCTTTAATTCGTACAATGCTATTGGTGGCAAAGTAGGTAAGGTAAGTTATTATGCATACTTTGATGCACGGAGCAGTGATAGTTGGCGGCCAAATGCCGGCTTTAATTACCATGCTTACCATGCTAATATTAAATATCAGTTTAATGATAAAGGAAGCATATCGTTCCAGTTCTCAAGATCTGATTACGTACAGCAGATTGCCGGTGGCTTAACCGATGCTATGTTTGCCACTAATAGCAGGCAAAGCACGAGGTTCCGTAACTTTTTTATGCCGGCTATCAACATCCCTGCAATTGTGTTTAATTATAATTTTAGCCCGACTACCAAACTGGAAATTATCAGTCATGCCTTGTTTGGCGAGCGAAGCAGCGTGCAGTATATTGCCGGGTCAAACGTGGCAGACACGGTGAATAAAGCACTCAACACCTACAACCCGCGCCAGGTTGACCGCGACCATTATAAAAGCTTTACTACCGAAGCGCGTTTACTAACCAATTATAATATTGGCACCGTTAGTAGCACGCTTAGTACTGGTTTTAGATATGCAGATGGTTCAACCCATCGCCAGCAAAAGGGCGTGGGTACCACCGGCACCAACTATGACCTGAGTATAGTTAAGAATTACGGCATCGACCTGGACCTGAACGCTATCAATTATGCTGCCTTCGCAGAAAATATCTTCCGTTTAACGGATAAGTTTTCGGTAACACCTGGTGTACGGTTTGAAGGGATTAAAACTACTATCAACGGTGTGGTAAATAACCGCAGTAGCAATGTAGATTACAAACGTGACCGCACTTTCCCATTGTTCGGTACAGGTGTGCAATATCACGTAAATAATGCCACGCAGCTCTATGGCAACTTTTCACAAGCTTACCGCCCCTATATCTACGCGGCAGTTACCCCAGCAGATCAGCTAACTTTGGTTGACCCGAATATGAAGGACAGCAAAGGTTACAACGCCGACCTGGGCTACCGTGGTAAGATCGGGCAGGTTTTTACATTTGATGTGAACGGCTTTTTTGTGCGATATAATGATCGTGCGGGTACTTTGACAGTGCAGGATGCTGGAGGCACAAATCATCTTTATTTAACCACTGTTGGCAATGCCGAAGCAAAAGGCATTGAGGCCTACACCGAGCTATCTTTAATAAGAGGCTTTAATAATCAGGCTGCAAGCGATCTGCGCATATTCAACACACTTGCCTACACGCATGGCAGGTATATAAGCGGCAGCATAAATAACAACGGCACTAATACCAGCCTTGTTGGGCATAAATTGGAAGGCACACCAGACTGGACCAACCGTACCGGGCTTACCTACATCAACGGGCACATTACATCAACCGTATTATTTAGCTATGTAAGCAAGCAGTTCAGCGACGCAAACAATACAGTGTTTAACCCAACCGGCGCATCAGGCATAGTACCTGCCTACAAACTAATCGATCTCGCGTTTAACTACCGGTTCCTCAAAAACTACCATCTAAACTTTAACGTGAATAATCTTACCAACCAAAAATATTTTACCAGGCGCATTAACATGTACCCTGGTCCGGGAATTTTGCCGGGGGATGGCATATCATTTAACATTGGGTTTGGTGTGAAAATCTGATTCAAAATAAAGTGTGATGAATAACAACTTCACACTTTATTTTAAAGTAAGATATCAGTCCATCTAAATTTTTGAATCTATCTTAGCCACATGAAAGTATTGGTTACAGGCTCTGCCGGCAAACTTGGCAGGGCAGTTATGGATAGACTAAAAACTGCCGGATTAACTCCTATTGGTGCCGATCTGTTACCCGGCGATACCACGGATATTATACTCGACGTAAAAAATAAATCGGAGGTAAACATAGCTTGCATGGGCGTGGATGCCATTATACACACAGCCGCAGTGCATGGCAAACATTATGATCTTCAATACCCCCGCGAGGAGTTTATTGACACCAATATACACGGCACCCTTAATTTGCTGAACGCTGCGGTACAGCACGGCGTTAAAAAGTTTTTATATATCAGCACCACCTCCATTTATGGGAACGCTATGGTTGATAATAATAAAGCCGTTTGGGTAAACGAAGAATTGCGTGAACAACCACGCGATATTTATGACATTACCAAACAAGCGGCGGAACAGTTATGTAAAGACTTTTTTTACAAAGAGCATTTACAAACATCGGTTTACAGGGTGGGTCGTTTTTTACCGGAAAGCCCTAACCTTGAAGCTAATCACCGCTTGTACCGCGGGCTGGACGAACGCGATGGCGCCGAAGCGCTTTACCTGGCATTGCAGCATGAATTTAACAGCTTTGAAATTTTTAATATAGCCAGTACAAGTCCGTTTAAACCAGTTGAACTGCAACAGCTAAAGCATGATCCTAAAGAGGTGATTTTAACATCATATCCGCAGGCCGCTGATATTTACCGGGAAAATAATTGGGTTTTCCCTGAGAGTATTGACAGGGTTTATGTAATAGATAAAGCAAGAAGAATATTAGGTTACACCCCTAAATACACCTTTGACTATCTGCTTGGCAATAATTAATTCGGGTGGTTTATTCCTTGCTATCCGTATGCTTTTTTATCAGAGCCAATAACTCCTCCACATCAAACGGCTTTTTGATATAGGCATCAGCCATACCTTCTTCGGCTATCTGGGCCACATTGTTAACAGCTGAAATAATAATTACAGGGATATGGCTTGTTTTAGGGTTCGATTTGAGTTCTTTACTCAACTGCTGCCCGTTGGCGTCGCTCTTCCATTCAGTAAGCCAGTTATCAAGCAGGATAAGGTCGGGGTTATGCTGGTCAAGAGATTTCAGTATCCTCGAATTTTCAGATGATACTACTTCAAAGCCATCACTTTCCAGGATGTAAGTAACTGTATCCCTTATATCCTTATCATCTTCAATAACTAAAATCTTTTTGGCCATAGCATTCTTCAATATAACAGCATCACGTTTGATAGTAAAACGCTGCAACCGATATATTGTTTAAGTACTTTAATTATTAACGTAATATGATAGAGTTGTAACCAGTGGGAGCAGACAGATAACTTAAATTGAAAAAACTAACCGATCAATAGCGCCACATTTGATTTATATATCACCATCGAGGTTGTAACACTCGCGGCAACGAGCTTCGTAGGTTTCCTTCTCGCCAAGAAGTATCTGGCTTTCATTAGGTACAAGGCGATAGGAGTACATGGCCTGACCGCCGCATTTCATGCAAACCGCATGCAGTTTAGTTACAGCATCGGCCATAGCCATCAGCTGGGGCATGGTACCGAAAGGCCTGCCTTTAAAATCCATATCGAGCCCGGCAATAATCACCCGTACACCTTTATTGGCCAGCGTTTGTGCTACCTGCGGCAGTTCATCATCAAAAAACTGTGCTTCATCAACACCTATTACCTGTATATGATCGGCCAGTTGCAGTATTTCAGCAGCTTTAGTTACCGATTTTGAGGGTATAGAGTTGGCATTGTGAGATACCACGGCCTGCTTATCGTACCTGATATCTGCCGCCGGACTAAATATCTCCACCTCTACTTTGGCGATACGGGCGCGCTTTACGCGCCGGATCAGTTCTTCCGTCTTGCCGGAAAACATTGAACCACAGATAACTTCGATGCTACCCCCAATCTCATTTTTTCTTCTGAAAACATCCTCGTTATACACGTGTTCTACTCATTAGTGAAGGGCTAATATCAGAATTTTGTAGTATTTTTGGTAAGCATTTTTCCTAACATCTATAGCCATATGAAGCAGCAGGAAGTATTTAGAAAGACCGGCGCCATTATAAAAGAACTTTTAGACCAGTATGAATATCTCCAGGAAAACCCGGATGAATTGAACGACCTTGAACTGGAACTTTTTGTTGCCAACACGCACTTTTTAAAGGACCATGCCGAGATACTGAAAAAGCTTAACCAGCAACGCTCGCAGGAACAAAAAGCGCTGCCACCTGCCATTGAAAATAAAAAGGAAGAAAAAATAGTACCTATTGAACTTACTACACCGGCCCCAACACCCCCTGCACCTAAGCAGGTGATTGAACTGCCTGCAAAGCCGGAACCTGTTATAGCGCCGGAACCACAGCCGGAACAAATATCGCGCTTTAATTTACCCAAACCCGATTTTTTAAGGCCGCAAGTACCTAAAGCAGCGCCTGTACAACCCGAGCCTGCTGCACCTGAAACTAAATACACGCCCGGAGAGCCTAAATATTTTGAACCCGTTGTACAGCCAGTTAAACCTATTATAGCCCAAACGCCATTTGTACCGGAGCCGCCTGTGCAGCAAAAGCCTGTTGAACTGGAAATAAACCAACCTGAACAAGCTGATGATACACCTACGCCGCATATTGACCTAAGTGCCGATAGCCGTGCGGATGCTTACGCTTTTGAGCGGGAGGAGCCGCAGATAGTGAAACATTATCTTGATGTGGATGAAGCTGATACCTTTTCGCCTGAAACCGAAACAAACAGCGTTACATCTGAAATAACTTTCGCTCCTTTAGCTGAGGAA
Organism: Mucilaginibacter sp. MD40; assembly: GCF_002288635.1. Lineage (GTDB taxonomy): Bacteria > Bacteroidota > Bacteroidia > Sphingobacteriales > Sphingobacteriaceae > Mucilaginibacter. The sequence goes on from NZ_NRSW01000001.1 coordinate 3,902,625, forward strand.
CCAACTCCAGCCCCTGCAGCCACCGATGAAACCGAGGAGCCGCATATTGTGCCTACCAACCCCGAGCCGGTTATAGATAATACACTCAAAACAACGGTACAGGAGCCGGAAAAAGCACAACCAGGTGCGACATATGCCGCACCTGCTGAAAAAGTAGAACCTGCAAAAGAGGACCGGCCGCTGACGTTAAATGAGCGGCTAAGAGCGCAGCAAACGCCAAACCCTGCAATGGCTTATCCAAAACAGGAGCTGCCTATTACCGACCTTAAATCGGCTATCAGTTTAAATGATAAGCTGCTTTTTGTGAAGGACTTGTTTAACGGTTATAGCCTGGCATACAGCGAAGCCATTGAAATTGTAAACCGCTTTAACAGCTTTGAAGAGGCGGACCGTTTCCTGAAAACCAACTATGTTACCAAAAACAACTGGGACAGTAAGCAGAGTACCGCTGATAAATTTTACGCTTTACTTAAACGCCGTTACGCGTAGTTCATTCCCATACGGTTACTATCCAGCTTAAGCAGGATAAATAACAGGATGGTAAAGCTCCAAAGCGACGATCCACCGTAACTGATGAATGGCAGCGGTATGCCAATAACAGGCATATAGCCTATGGCCATGGCAATGTTAATAATAACGTGGCAAAAAATAATAGAGGCTACCCCATAGCCATATATGCGCGAAAAAGGCGAACGCTGTCGCTCCGCGATATGGATTATTCTGAGCAATAAAAAGAGATATAAGCCTAATACAGTTACAGAACCGGCAAAACCCCATTCCTCGCCTACCGTACAAAAAATAAAATCGGTGCTTTGGGCGGGTACAAAAGAGTATTTGGTTTGGGTACCCTGTAAATATCCTTTACCCCATACCCTGCCGGATCCTATAGCTATTTTAGATTGGTTTTGGTTGTAGCCTACCCCCCGCTTATCATGATTGAGACCCAGCACTTCATCAATACGGGCACGCTGATGTTTTTTTAGTCCGTCAAAATATAGTGGCTTTACTACAAATACAAAAGCCACACAGGCCACCGTTGCTATTAACACCCCTACCGAAAACTGCCGGCTACGCCTGAACAGTAATAATAGTAATAAGCCGGCAACCACAATACCTGCCACCACAAACCAAACGTTATACAGCAAGGCCAATACAAATAAAGTAGCTACCAGCCCGATAAATACCAAAAAGTATACGGACAGACCTTCGCGGTACAACACAAATATCAGCGAGCAGAAAACAAGGGTTGAACCATCATCTGGCTGTAGTTTAATGAGCAGCATAGGCAGAAAGATAATCCCCCCTGCTATCAGGAATGATTTAAGTTCGGTAACCTTCACATTGGTTGAACTGAGATAGCGCGCCAGCAATAGGCAGGTAGCAAACTTTGCAAACTCCGAGGGTTGCAATCTGAAACCGCCGCCCAGGTCAATCCAGGCCTGGTTACCACCAACATTACGCCCTATTACCAACACTAAAAGCAGTAACAATACGGTTACTACATAAAATGCCGGGGCCAGCGCGGCAATAAAACGGCTTTCTAATAACAACACCACAGAACCTAAAACAAGCGCGGTAACAATAAAAATAAATTGCTTGCCATACTCTGTACTCAGGTCGATAATATCCGGGTGGGCCTCATCAAATACGGCAGCACGGATATTGAACCAGCCAATAGTACACAGGGCCAGGTAAATGAGTACCGTTAACCAGTCTACATTAAAAAAGAAACTGCGCTGGTTATTCATCATCCCTCCTTTTTAGCAACATGGCTATTGAACTTTGCACTGTGTTTCTGGCTTGTTTGTTTTTAGCGGCTTTTAGCTCCAATTGCTTTTTAGCAGTATCAGCAGCGGCTTTTTTAATAGAATCCGCCCTTACCCTTCTTAAACTATCAGCACGTTTGCGTGTCTTTTCAGCCGGAGAGCCGGGCACCTCAGGCAACAGGTTGGCATTCATGTAGTATTCCGGGTATATACCCGAAGGCCGCTTACTGATGCTGCCACGCAAATATTGTTCTACAATAAAGCTGGCTATCGGCGCAGCCCATGTAGCACCCTGACCGGAGTTTTCTACCACCACCGCAATAGCGATCTTAGGGTTTTCGCGCGGGGCGAATGCTACAAATACCGAGTTATCTTTTTTATTTTTCACCTCGGCGGTTCCGGTTTTACCGCACATAATAATACCGGGTATTTTGGAACCGTTAGCTGTACCGAAATCTACCACACTTTGCATCCCGTTAATTACCGGGTTAAAATATTGCGAATCTATCCCAACATAGTTTTTTACTGTATACTCATGCCTGATCACCTTTTTATCGCCAATGGCCTTAATAAGATGGGGTTTATAATAAAAGCCACGGTTAGCAATGGTTGCCTCAATATTGGCTAATTGTAACGGTGTTGCCAGTAATTCGCCCTGGCCAATACCCAGTGAAATTACGGTGCTCGAACGCCATCCATTTTTGCCATAAACCTTATCATAATAAGCTGCTTTAGGCAGGTTACCACGGTTCTCGGCCGGGAGGTCGAGATCAAGACGATGGCCTAAGCCAAACTTTGCCACGTTATCACGCCAATAGTTAAAAGATGTATCGGTTTTACGTGCGCCCTGGCGGTTAATGAGCCTCTCGAACACCATATCAAAATAGCCGTTACACGAGTGCGCCACCGCGCTGGCCAGGTTTACATCGCCATGTACCTCCCCATGAAAACACCTGATACGTCGATTACCGGATATATAGTAGCCTGGACAGTGATAAATGGTTTGCGGCGTAATAATACCCTCCTGCATGGCAATGAGCGCGCTTAGTGGTTTAAACGACGAACCCGGAGGATAATAGGCCTGGATGGGCCTAACGAAGAACGGTTTGTAAGGATCTTTATATAGTATACCTGCGTTGTGGCCGCGCTGTTTACCTACCAGCAGGTTAGGGTCATATGTTGGTGAACTCACAAAGCACAATATCTCACCGGTTGAGGGTTCAATAGCTACAATACTCCCTACCTTGTTTTGCATCAGCTTTTCGCCAAGCTTCTGTATTTTGGTATCTAACGAGGATATCAGTCTTTCACCCGCCACTGCAGCCGTATCATATGCGCCATTGGCATAAATACCTTTAGGCACGTTGTGCGAATCATACAACATGTTGCGCACACCACGCTGGCCACGTAAAACACTTTCGTATGATTTCTCTACACCGGTAATACCCACATAATCGCCGGGGCTGTAGTAGCCCTTTGATCGTTTAATGATAGCATCAGTAGCCTCACCGATATAGCCCAGAAATTGCGCGGCTGTTGAATCGGGGTAGGTACGAATAGGTCTTTGTATGGCATCGAAACCCGGGAATTCGGACAACCGCTCCATGAACGAGGCATATTGCTGGGCCGTGATCTGTTTCTCAAACACCGATGAGCGGTAAGGCGAGTATTTGCGCGCCTTGATCATCCTTTTATCAAAGCCATCCTTATCAATATCCAACAGTTTACAAAACTCCAGCGTATCAAATGGCTTTACCTGTTTGGGCACCACCATAATATCATAAACAGGTTCATTTTGTACCATTATTTTGCCGTTACGGTCCAGTATGGGGCCACGGGCAGGATACTGGATCAATCGGCGGATAACGTTATTTTGGGCGTAAAGGAAATAGCGGTCGTCAACCACCTGTATGTAAAACAGGCGGGCAAGCAGTATCAGCACAAAGGCAATGAAAATACCGGCTATAACATATCGCCGCTCGAAATAATTATTCATTTACGCTCTTTCTTTCTGAAAAACAACAGCCCCGAAACCAGTATCAAAAATACGGTAAATACTGTACTCAATAAAAACCGGACAAGGGTGTAATCAATTTCCGACAGCCTGAAAACCTCCAGGTTGAACAGGAAAAAATGATGAAATAAAGTTAAGATAAGCGCGTAGGTAAAAAACCACCTGAAGCCCATAATACTTAGGGTGGGCTCGGGTTCATTATCAAAGCCGTCCTTTTGTACGGTGATGCTGATAAACAATACCCTTACCAAAGCCAGTAACGTACAGGCTGCTGCATGCAGCCCCGGGGTGTCATAAAAAGCATCAATAGTAAGGCCCAGTATAAACGACAACACGAACAACAATATATTGGGCGTTTCAAACGGAAGCAGTAGTACAAACAGTATGTATAAATAAGGTGTAGCCAGGTTATACAGGGAAATGTTTTTAAGTAAAAACACCTGCAATAGCACCAGCATAACAAAGCGTACCAGGTTGGTTAATATTACCCTACTCATCTTTCTTTTCCTGGCCCTCCAGTGCCGCCTGCTCTTTGGCAAACTTGTTTACTACCACATCCACGTATTCCAGCTTGCTGAAATCAACTGCCAGCGTTATTTCCATATTCAGGAAAAAGCCGGCACCTTTCGCCTTTAATTTACTCACCTTACCCAACGGTATACCAGCCGGGAACAAAGACAGGTCTGACGTTACCACAGGTTCGCCTATCTTGGGTTGAGCATTGTTTGATACATCTACCAGTAAAGCTTTGTGCGGATCCATATCATCGCCCCACTGCAGATAGCCAATCTCTTTGTTATAGGCCAGCATACCGCTCACACGTGAGTCTTTATGCAATAAAGATTGGATGATGGCCAGGTGTTCGCCTACAAAGGCTACCTTACCTACTACCCCATCCGCGGATATCACCCCCATGCCCTTTTCAATACCATCGCGGCTGCCCCTGTCAATAGTTAAGTAGTTGTTGCGTTTGTTGATGGAGTTATTGATCACCTTGGCAGCAATGTATATATACTGTTGCTTATAAACCGTGTCGACAATTGTTTTACGCGCTACGGTATCTACATACTTTGATGCTTTAAGCTGGTTACGCAACGCCGCGTTTTCACGAGCAAGGCGGTCGTTTACATCACGCAGGGATAGGTAACCTTTTAGTTCATCAGCACGTGTGTACAGGCTGCCGGTGATTTGGTTGGTGCTATTGATTACCGAGGCTTTTTGAAATGAGTTGTATTTGATATAAATAACCAGCGATGCGATCTCAAATATCAGGAACAGGAAGAATGCGTTGTACTTGGTGATAAAAATCAGGAGGTTACGCATTGGGGAATTACGATTTTAGATTTACGAATTACGATTATCAATTTACAACAATCGTAAATCTAAAATCGTAATTCGTAAATCGAAATTATTGCATTAAAAATTTAAAGTTACCGATGTTTTTAAGCGCTGTACCAGTACCGCGTACTACCGCTCTTAGTGGGTCTTCGGCTACGTGTACTGGCAGTTTGGTTTTGGCAGCTACACGTTTATCCAAACCACGCAATAACGCGCCACCGCCGGTTAAATAGATACCGGTTTGGTAAATATCAGCAGAAAGCTCAGGTGGAGTGATCTCCAGCGCTTTTAATATCGCTTCTTCAATTTTCGAGATAGATTTATCCAGGCAGTGTGCGATCTCGGTATAAGATACGGTGATCTGTTTTGGCACACCGGTCATCAGGTCGCGGCCTTGTACGGCAAAATCCGCAGGTGGTTCTGATAGCTCGGGCAATGCGGCACCTACCTCAATCTTAATTTTCTCGGCAGTACGGTCACCAATCATTATGTTATGTTGGCGACGGATATATTGTACAATGTCTGAGTCAAAGTTATCACCGGCAACACGGATAGACTGGTCGCAAACGATACCTGAAAGGGCAATAACCGCTATCTCGGTAGTACCACCACCAATATCAATGATCATGTTACCCATAGGTTCCTCAACATCAATACCTATACCTACGGCAGCCGCCATTGGTTCATATATGAGGTATACTTCTTTGGCACCGGCAATTTCTGCGCTATCACGTACGGCGCGTTTCTCTACCTCTGTAATACCCGATGGGATACAGATCACCATACGCAGTGACGGGAAGAACCAGCCCTTACCCTGGTTGATCATTTTGATCATCCCGCGGATCATCAGCTCAGCAGCGTTAAAGTCGGCAATTACACCATCTTTAAGCGGGCGTACCGTACGGATGTTATCATGGGTTTTACCTTCCATTTGCATGGCCTGGCGACCAATGGCAATTACCTTATTGGTGGTACGGTCAAAAGCCACAATTGATGGTTCATCAACTACAACTTTATCATTATGTATAATGAGGGTATTTGCAGTACCCAGATCAATGGCTATTTCCTGTGTGAAAAAATTAAATAAACCCATGCGGCTGTATTTTCAATATTTTGCAAAGTTAGTAATTAACAAACCTATTTGTTCCGAAATCGCACCCTATCGACGCTAATTTCACGAATAAAAACCAATTAGTTAATAATAACTCTATTTTTTAAAAATTAGTGTAATCTGGTGATTGGTGAATTGTGATTAGTGAGTAGTTGCACATCGCGACAATTCACTACTCACTACTCACTACTCACCATTAATGTTTAAAATGGCGTACCCCGGTGGTAACCATGGCAATGCCTTTTTGGTTACACATCTCTACAGATAACTTATCGTTTATAGAACCGCCGGGCTGCAATACAGCCGTAATACCAGCATCTGCACCAATCTCAACGCAATCAGCAAACGGGAAAAACGCGTCTGAAGCCATCACCGCGCCTTTTACATCAAAGCCAAACTCAGCGGCCTTGATCAGGGCTTGTTTCATCGCATCAACACGCGACGTTTGGCCTACACCACTTGCCATCAGCTGGTTATTTTTAGCGATAACAATGGTGTTTGATTTAGTGTGTTTTACTACCTTATTGGCAAAGTAAAGGTCTTTAAGTTCCTGTTCGGTAGGTTGTTTATCTGTTACAGTGGTCATTTGTTCAGGCCCTTCAACTGTGTTGTCTTTATCCTGTTCAATAACACCGTTCAACAAGGTTTTAAATTGCTTAGCCGGCAACTCAACATTCTGACGTATCAATACAATACGGTTCTTTTTGGCTTTTAAAATATCTACGGCCTCATTGGTAAAGGCTGGCGCAATAAGCACTTCGTAAAATATTTTATCAATTTCAGTTGCGGTTGCCGCGTCGATCTCATCATTGGCGATGATAACCCCACCGAAAGCCGAAACCGGGTCGCAAGCCAAGGCATCAACCCACGCAGTTTTAATGTGCTGGCGCGATGCAATACCACAGGCATTGGTGTGCTTTAATATGGCAACGGTTGGCTCGGTAAATTCGTCTATCAGGGCAACAGCCGCGTCAACATCAACCAGGTTGTTGTATGATAGCTCCTTACCATTCAATTTCGTGAACATAGCATCAAGGTTACCGTAAAAAGTTCCTTTCTGATGCGGATTTTCGCCGTAACGTAATGTCTGGCTTTTTTGTATGCTCTGTTTAAAAACCGGCATCGGTTCGCTGCTATCAAAGTAGCGGAAGATATGCGTATCGTAGTTGGATGATATGTTGAATGCTTTTTGCGCAAAACGGCGGCGTTGATCAATAGTGGTTTCGCCATTTTGTGTTTTTAATATCTGCTCTAATTCGGTGTAATCATCTTTTGAAGCAAGGATAACTACATCCTTGTAATTTTTGGCAGCAGCACGGATCAAAGAGATACCGCCAATGTCGATCTTCTCGATGATATCTTCCTGGCTTGCGCCTGAATTTACGGTCTCTTCAAACGGGTAAAGATCAACAATCACCAGGTCAATTTCCGGTATCTCGTACTGGGCCAGTTGCTGCTCGTCACTGTCAAAACTTCTGCGCGCTAAAATACCGCCAAATACCTTTGGGTGCAGCGTTTTTACACGGCCGCCCAAAATAGAAGGATATGAGGTAAGGTCCTCAACTGCAATCACATCAACACCCAGGTCGCGAATAAAAGTTTCGGTACCACCGGTAGAATAGATCTTTACACCAAGGCGGTTTAACTCATGAATTATCGGCTCGAGATTGTCTTTGTAATAAACGGAGATGAGGGCGTTTTTGATTTGAACAGGATGACTCATTACAACAGGGAATTTTTGAGCCGCAAAGGTACGCATTAGTGATTAGAGATTAGAGAGTTGAGGTTAGTTTTTTTGTGCAAGCTGATGAATGGTTAATTGGATTAAGTATTGAGCGGTTAAAACCACCCGTTGTTATCCAGTACATCAGTTGGCAAATCGTATTATTATTGCCCAGCTGTCATTCTGAGTGACAGCGAAGAATCTGAACGGAGGGGCAATACTTCGTCCTCAACATTACAAGTGTTGGCAATAACGTGTTAATTATTCCATTTTAAAATCAATCAAAAACAGCTAATCATTTGTTTATATTACAGCATTTAATCACAGTAACATGATGCCAACCCATGATCCGCTCGATATTATTGAAATACCGTTAAGCAAAACAAAAATGGCCTTAATGCTTGCCGGTTCTGCATTATTTGTGGCAGCAGGCATATGGTTCTTGAGTAACTCCGGTCGCTTTCATGCCAACCATGTACTGATAATGGCGGTAGGTATAGCGGCTATAGTATTTTTCGGAGTGATAGCCCTTTATATCGTGAGTAAATTATTTGATACCCGCCCGGGTTTTATTGTTGATAATGATGGCATAACCGATAATTCCAGCATGTTTGCGGTAGGTTTTGTGCCTTGGGAAGATGTATTGGGCTTTGATGTAGTAAACGTAGCCAATCAAAGAATAATCATGATACTGGTTAAAGACCCGGATGGTTACATCCATCGCCAGCCTAACGCCCTTGCCCGCCGTACAGCATCTATGAATTATAGATCATATGGTTCGCCGGTAGCGGTTACTGCCAATGCTTTAAAAACGAAATTTGACGATTTATACAGGTTGATGAAGGAGCGCAGACCTAATCTCTAATCACAAGTCAACTAATCACTAATAACCAATTCCTAACTCTTCATCTTCTTCAGCAATCCCTCTATCACTTTTGGAAAGTGCTGATGTTCCAGCTGCTGCCCTTTAAATTTCACCATTTCCAGGGTATCGCCCGGCTCTATTTTAAACCGTGATTGGTGAATGATCTCCCCTTCATCAAATTCGGCATTGGTAAAGTGAATAGTTATGCCCGACTCTTCTTCGCCTGCTGCCAGCACCGCTTTGTGTACATTATCGCCATACATCCCTTTACCCCCAAATTTAGGCAACAGCGCGGGATGCAGGTTAATGATCTTATTCGGAAAAGCGTTCAATAACGATTTTGGCACCAGCCATAAAAAGCCGGCAAGTACAATCAGGTCTACCTGCAGGTTTTTCAACAGCCTGATCACCTCATCTGTTTCGTAAAACTCGTGCCTGTTAAAAATATGCGAGGGTATTTCAAAATTATCGGCACGCTGTAAAACGTAGGCCTGGGGGTTATTGGTTAAAACCAGCACCACCTCGGCATCGGCATTACGTTTAAAGTGCTCCATTATCTTTTGAGCGTTTGACCCCGAACCGGAAGCAAAAATGGCTATTCTCTTTTTCAAAACAATTGGTAGCTTATTTACTGCAAAATATAAATATATTTTAACTTATTGTATGGTTTTGGGCCTTACGCGGGTAAATCCCCAGCGCGTAATGGTACGCTTATCTGTTGCGGTATAATATAATTGTATATCGCCTGTTTCGAGTATCAGTGAGTATTCACCAAGGTTGGCAATGTGCGCGTAAGCAAAAGGCTGATAAGTACCCGTTCCGCTGGTTGCGGGCGCCGTAATGTCTGACATGAGATACAGGCGTGTATCAGACAGCGACCACCTCCCGCTTATAGTACTCGCACGGCAGTTTAAATTAGTATAAGTGCAGGTATAGTCAGGCTTAAAAGTAAATATCTGGGCCGAGTCGCATTGAATGGTATCTACACTCAGCTGCGAATCGCCTACGTAACGAGTGCGTATTGCCGAACCTAATTGCCAGTAACCTGTAGTAAGCAGCGAGGGTATACTGTTAACTGTTTGCCGCTTGCACGAGTTACCTGCAACGGCTATTATCAGTAATAACGATAAAAACAGGAAACGTTGATTTTTACTCATCATTTGCACAAATATAGCTTAATTTCAAAAGTGATAGGATGATAACTCCCAAGCGCTGTAATTATTTTACTGCCGCCAACAACATTAGCCCATTTATGGTTAAATATATATTTGCCATATGCGTATACCTTATAATGAACTGCTCGGCACCTTTTACCATATACTGCTAAAGCATGGCTTTAATGAAGACAGAGCTTTGCAATGTGCCCATGTTTTCGCCAACAATAGCCGCGATGGCGTGTATAGCCACGGGCTCAACCGTTTCCCTGTATTTATAGAATATGTAAAGCTCGGCTTGGTTAACCCGCTCGCAGATCCAACACCGGTAAGTTCATTTGGCGCTATTGAGCAATGGGATGGAAACCTGGCCCCTGGAATGCTTAATGCCTGCTTTTGTATGGACCGCGCTATTGCATTGGCCACAAACAACGGCATAGGTTGTGTAGCTATAAAAAATACCAACCATTGGATGCGCGGTGGCACTTATGGTTTACAGGCGGCCGAAGCCGGCTACATTGGCCTGTGCTTTACCAACACCATTGCCAACCTGCCACCATGGGGAGGCACAGTGCCCCGCCTGGGGAATAATCCGCTTATTATTGCCATACCCCGACCAAACGGACCTATTGTACTGGACATTGCCATGTCGCAATATGCTATGGGTAAATTGCAGCAATATAAAATGAACGATAAGCCATTACCGCAACCCGGCGGTTACGACGAGGCAGGAAACTTAAGTACAGATGCCGGTGCCATACTCAGTAGCGGCCGTGCTTTACCAATAGGTTTCTGGAAAGGTTCGGGGCTGTCATTGGTGCTGGATGTATTGGCCACCATACTAAGCGGCGGACAATCAACTGCTGCCATTACGCAGGCCGGCCGGAAAGAAAGCAGTGTGTCGCAGGTGTTTATCGCCATAAAAACGGATAACGAGCGTAACAACAGCTTAATTGAAGATATCCTTAACTATACCAAAAGCGGCGATCCAGAAGCTGATATCCTCTACCCCGGCGAACAAATGATGCGCACCCGGGAGCAAAGCATGCGCGAAGGTATTTGGGCGGACGAAGAGGTATGGAAAAAAATAAGCGCCATGTAGGCGCTTGTTTTATTTCTTTTTCTCATGAATGATAACAAATACATCTTCGTTATCCTTTTTCATGAGGTATTTCTCACGGGCAAATTTCTCCAGTCGTGACTTGTCTGAACTTAGTTCCTCCAGGTCCTTTTTAACTTTTTCTGTTTCTGTTTTATAAAATGCTTCTTCCTCTTTCAGCTTGTTCACCTGCTGGCGATACTCATACTGCGAGAAAAGATCGTTCTTGTCGAAAAATATCATCCAAATAATGAAGGCCAGTGTCACCAGGAAAAACTTATTCTTGATAAGATCCAAAAGACGTTTCATTTTTACCGAATCTAATTTCACTTTAAAGCTAAATGTTTTTTAAATGCAAAACAAGTTTTGCGTTAGAGATTAAAGATTGGTGATCAGAGATTAGGAACACGCCAATCTTAACAAACAACTAATCGCTAATCTCTTACCTCTAATTAACTATCTCCGCCCGCTCATGCCACTGGTACCGCCGGTTTTGGAACCTGCTTTACGGCTACCGCTGTTATGACGGCTTTCGCCGTTTGCACTTTTGTTTCCGCCACGGTTGTTACGCCCACGGTTTGCACCACCATTACGGCCTCCACGGCTTTCGCCAGCCGGCGCTTTACCTTTAACAGCAATGCTTACGGCCTTTCCGGTCATCCGGGCATTCATCAGTTCAATACTTAGCGGGTATGGGTGGCCTTCTTCTATAGGCACTTGTTTACCAATAAGCTTATTAATATCCTTTAAGTATTCTATCTCTTCTTCCCCATCACAAAATGACATAGCAATACCGCTGGCACCTGCCCTGCCTGTACGGCCAATACGGTGAACGTAAGTTTCGGGAATATTAGGCAACTCGTAGTTTACCACATGGCTCAGCTCATCAATATCAATACCACGGGCGGCTATATCCGTAGCGATGAGCACACGTGTGGTACGGTTCTTAAAGTTTGTTAAAGCCCGCTGCCTGGCATTCTGCGATTTATTACCATGGATAGCTTCGGCGGTTATACCTGCCTTATGCAGGTCCTTTACTACTTTATCCGCGCCATGCTTGGTACGGGTAAAAACCAAAAGGGTTCTAATGTTCTTATCTTTAAGGATATGGATAAGCAGGTTCTTTTTGTTGCTTTTTTCTACAAAGTATATCGCCTGCTGTATGGTATCGGCTGTTGATGATACCGGCGCCACCTCTACCTTCTCAGGGTTGTTTAGTATTGAATCAGCCAGCGACTGAATCTCTTTAGGCATTGTTGCCGAAAAGAACAGCGTTTGCCTTTTCGCAGGCACTTTAGCGATGATCTTTTTTACATCGTTCACAAAACCCATATCCAGCATGCGGTCGGCTTCGTCCAGAATCAGCATTTTGATATGGTTGATATGAACATAACCCTGGTTCATCAGGTCGAGCAAACGGCCGGGTGTTGCCACCAGGATATCAACACCTTTTCGTAAGGCATCAACCTGTGGGTTTTGCGATACACCGCCAAATATTACCAGGTTCTTTAAACCTGTATTACGGCCATAAGCGGTAAAACTATCGCCAATTTGTATAGCCAGTTCACGGGTTGGGGTAAGCACAAGCGCTTTTATAGTTTTTTGCTCACGGTGTTGCTGGCGCTCGTTATAAAACAATTGCAGCGTTGGTATGGCAAAAGCGGCCGTTTTACCGGTACCGGTTTGCGCGCAGCCTAACAGGTCGCGGCGTTGTAATATATAAGGGATGGCCTGTTGCTGTATGGGTGTAGGGCTGGTATAACCCTCGGTTTGTAAAGCCTTTAAAATAGGCTCAATTAATTTAAGATCGGTAAATAACATTTTCAGGGAAAAACGCGGAAATATATCTCCGCTATATATTGAAGGGTGAAAGACAAATTTTAATTCAACGGCAAAGATACGCTTTTATCGGCAGATAAAGGCAAGAGCCCTATTACGCAGATGCGCCGCTGCTATTTTGCCTGCGTTTGGCAACAAAGCCATCCAGCAGTATTAAGCCAAGGCCTATCATGATAGACACATCGGCGGCGTTAAATATACCGGTTTGCAGGGGGCCAAATTTCAGATGCACAAAATCGGTTACAGAGTCATGCGCTATACGGTCATACAAATTGCCTATGCCTCCGCCTATACAGCAAACAATACCCATAGCCATTAACGGCGACATTTTAGGCTTTACCATTACATACACCAGCCCCCCAATAAGTGCCAGTATGGGTAATAAAGTAAGAACAATGAAACGGAATGGCTGTACCAGCTTATCACCTAAACTCAGAAAAGCCCCGGTATTCTCTACATGTAATAGTGTAACATGCCCGTCAAGAAAATAATACTGATCATAGATATTGATATGATCGCGCATCATTGATTTAGTAACCTGGTCGCAACTGATATTCAGCGCCAGCAAAGCCAGTATGGCCGCAATTCGGTAAGCCCCTTTCAACTTCATCTCGGTGCGAAGGTAATAAAAGACATAAAAAAAGCCTTTCAAAAAATTGAAAGGCTTTCATTTATAATCTTAAAACTATTTCTTCATCAGATTGATAAAATCATCAAACAGGTAACGGCTATCATGCGGGCCGGGAGACGATTCTGGGTGGTATTGTACCGAAAAAGCTTTTTTACCTTTTACGCGAATACCTTCGATAGATTGGTCGTTCAGGTTAACGTGAGTAACTTCCACTTTATCTGATGCCCTTACCGCTTCCTGTACCACACCAAAACCGTGGTTTTGTGATGTTACTTCGCAATGATCAATGATCACGTTTTTAACCGGGTGGTTCAATCCTCGGTGACCGTTAAACATTTTTTTGGTAGGGATATCGTTAGCCAGGGCCAGTAACTGGTGGCCAAGGCAAATACCAAACATCGGTTTCTCAGAAGCCAAAACTTTCTTTACCGTTTCAATAGCGTATGGCATAGCCGATGGATCGCCGGGGCCATTAGAAATAAAGTAACCTGATGGCGCAAAATCTTTCTCCATTTCCTCAAAAGTGGTTTTGGCAGGGTAAACTTTAGCGTAAACATCGCGGTCATCAAAATTGCGCAGGATGTTTTTCTTTACACCGAGGTCAAGCACGGCAACACGGTAGGTAGCATCCTCTTTACCAAAAGTGTAGGTTTCTTTAGTTGATACCTGTGACGAAAGCTCCAAACCATCCATTGAGGGCACCTGGGCCAATTTAGCTTTCAGTTCTTCAACATCTAATATCTCAGATGAAATAATAGCGTTCATGGCGCCTTTATCGCGTATGTGGCGCACCAACTGGCGGGTATCTACATCAGATATGCCTACCAGGTTATGCTGCTGAAAATAATCCTGGATAGATTCATCTGCCTGCTTGCGGCTGTAAGTAATATTGTAGTTTTTACAAACCAGGCCGGCAATCTGTATCTGTTCAGATTCAACCTCTTCATTAGCTATACCGTAGTTACCAATGTGCGCATTGGTTGCTACCATAATTTGCCCAAAGTAAGATGGGTCGGTAAAAATTTCCTGGTAGCCGGTCATGCCGGTATTAAAACAAATTTCGCCTGTGGTAGTACCTATTTTGCCTGCGGCTTTACCATGAAAAACGGTGCCATCTTCCAACAGCAAAATAGCAGGTAACTTGGTGAAATGATTCATTTAGCAAAAAAATTGAAAGGGTTAAATATTCGGATTTTCTGGCTCGAAGCTCCGTGAAAAGAAAGTAAAGGGCTGAAGTGAAGTACCTCTTTATTCACGCCGCAAAAGTAGAGAAAAATTTCAAATTGCGGATGTGTGATTTTGATTTTTTACAGATAAAAGCTAAGAAATGAAAGATTGAATTCAAATCGTACATCTAAAATCGTAAATCTAAAATCAAACGATACCTTTGCCTTACAAAAACTAAATGATACCATGTCGGTAAACAAAGAAATTAAGCGCATTACTACTCATACGCTGCAGGAGATGAAGAACCGTGGCGAAAAGATAGCGATGCTTACCGCTTATGATTATTCAATGGCTGCTATTGTTGACAATGCAGGTATGGATGTAATACTGGTGGGCGACTCGGCCAGCAACGTAATGGCCGGGCACGAAACCACCCTGCCAATTACCTTAGACCAGATGATTTATCACGCATCGTCGGTTGTGCGGGCAGCCAAACGTGCGCTGGTAATTGTGGATCTGCCCTTTGGCTCGTATCAGGGTAATTCCAAAGAGGCCCTGGCTTCGGCTATCCGTATCATGAAGGAATCCGGCGCGCATGGTATCAAGTTAGAAGGTGGCGTAGAAATAGCTGAATCGATCAGCCGCATCCTAACCGCGGGCATCCCGGTGATGGGCCATTTGGGTTTAACGCCGCAATCCATATACAAATTTGGCACCTACACCGTACGCGCCAAAGAAGAGGCCGAAGCAGCAAAACTGAAAGAGGACGCCAAAAAGCTGGAAGAACTGGGATGTTTCAGCATTGTTTTAGAAAAAATACCATCGCAACTGGCTAAAGAAGTAAGCGAAAGCCTGCACATACCCACCATCGGTATAGGCGGCGGACAGCACTGCGACGGCCAGGTATTGGTGATACATGACATGCTGGGCATTAACAAAGGTTTTAAACCCCGCTTTTTGCGCCAGTATGCCGACCTGTTTGATGTAATGAACAATGCCATCGGCAATTACGTTACCGATGTAAAGGCGAAAAGCTTCCCTAACAAGAAAGAGGAATATTAGCAGCTACGCTGGTTCATGGTTAATAGTTCATAGCAGCTAAACCATGGACCATGGACCATTAACCATGAACTTAAAGCAACATACCTACATAAACAAAGACATTACCGACGCAGATGTGCTGTACGAGGACAATCACCTCATTGCCATTAACAAACGTGCCGGTGATATTGTACAGGTTGATGAAACCGGCGATGAGCCGCTGGACGAAAAGGTTAAGCGCTATATTGCTGCTAAATACAACAAGCCCAATGGCGCGTTTTTGGGCGTAGTGCATCGTTTAGATCGCCCGGTGAGTGGCGTTATCCTGTTTGCCAAAACCAGTAAAGCGTTAGACAGGATCAACAAGATGTTTAAGAACCGCGAAATGCATAAAACCTATTTCGCCATTACAAGGCAGCAGCCTCAGCCCCCTGCCGGTAACCTGGTACACTGGTTGGTAAAAAACTCGCAAAAGAACGTCACCAAAGCCCATGATAAGGAAGTGCAAGGCAGCCTGCGGTCCGAATTAAACTACAAGATGGTTGGCCAGCGCGATGGCTATTCGGTTATTGAAGTAGATCCGATAACAGGCCGCCCACATCAGATACGTGTACAACTATCAACCCTGGGCTGCCCCATCGTAGGCGATAATAAATACGGATATCCACGCGGCAGCCTGCGCAAAAGCATTTGCCTGCACGCCCGTCGCTTAAAGTTCATCCACCCGGTTAAAAATGAACCTATAGAGATTGTAGCCAGCTTACCTAAAGATGGCTTTTGGGATAAGTTTGAGGATCTGATACCGTAAAGTTCTTAAGTGTCATTGCGAGCGACAGCACGGCAATCTCACAGGATAAGCAAGTTTGACATGCCTACGAGATTGCCACGTCGCTACGCTCCTCGCAAAGACATGGCTCTAAGAAAACAAAAAGCCCGTTTACTCACATAGCCAGGCTTTTTTAATTTTTACTTTTGAATTTTGACTTGCTTACTTCCCTTCTTTCTTGGGCGGGGCAAACATAGCTTCCTTAATATATTTAACGGGGGCGCTGCCATAGCTCAGGAACTTTTCATTAAAGTCTTTAACTTTAAATTTATCAGCTTGTTTCTTTTGCCAATCCTGGTAAAGCTGGTTGATCTCCTTGTAACCGGTGTAATAACTGGTAAGCTGTACACTGCTCACAGTTACCCTTTTCCATTTACCCTCGGCCTCGGCCTGCTGCTGGAAAGCTTCTCTGGTAAGCATTTTTATCGCCTGCTCGCGGGTCATGTTACCGGCGTGCACGCTGTAATCTAAAATAGCGTTACAAACAGAGCGCAGGTGCCATTTATACCACATCAGGCGCATCTCGGGCGCGCCATTACCATAACCGGCATCAATCATTTCCTGCTCGCTAAATACCGCCCAGCCTTCAACCATTGCACCGTTACCAAATATAGATTTGATCATGCTCGGTGCCTTGTTGGAATAAACCAACTGGGTGTAATGGCCCGGTATGGCTTCGTGAATACAGAGTATCTGTAAAATATAATCGTTGTACTCGCGCAGGTAGCTTTCTGCCCTGGCGACCGGCCAACCTTGCAGACTGCCTACGTTATAATAGGTATTACCGCCTTTATCATAAGGGCCGGGCGCGCTTACCGACGCACCGGCTACTCCTGCCATATAAGCCGGCTCTTTACGCACCACCAAAGGTTTTGTATGATCGAGCGTTACGAGGTCTTTTGATTTAATAAAGGCTATCAGCTTAGGTATCGTTTTCTCAATGGCAGATTGAAATTCGTCCTGCTTAACATGGCTGGCAGAAAGCGTGTCGATAACACGGCTAATGAGTTCAAGCGAATCAT
Source organism: Mucilaginibacter sp. MD40 (assembly GCF_002288635.1). Classification (GTDB taxonomy): domain Bacteria; phylum Bacteroidota; class Bacteroidia; order Sphingobacteriales; family Sphingobacteriaceae; genus Mucilaginibacter. The sequence continues at coordinate 3,920,221 of NZ_NRSW01000001.1, forward strand.
TCGGCATGGACTCGCTTTTAAAGTATTTGGGCCACAGCTGCCTGCTTATCTTAGCCATTTCCCTGTGCAAAAACTTTTTCCGCTCTACGGCCGCGTTAAACATTTGCTGCGCACTGATCTCTGCCTGCACCTCGTATTTAAATTTAGGCTCATACAACTCCTTGCCCAGGCGGAAACTCCGGGGCTTGTCATTCTTCATGGCTTTCAAAAATGCTACGTATCCTTTAATAGATTCAACCGCTGTTTTGGCCCTGTCGGTAATTTGTTTTTGCTCCGCATCAGGCAGTTTGCTTTTCTTAAGCGAATCGGTAAGGTCGTTTTCAAAAACACCTAAGCCGCCTTCGTTCTGTTCTATGGCCAGATCAGTAAGTTCCTTAACCGGGTTTTTCAATTGCAATTGTGCCGCTTTGTAGTAAGCCGGTATGTTTTCCATGCGTTGGTACATACTGTGCAGGCGTTTTTGCAGTGGCGCGTAATGCTCATTCAGCATAAATGCGAACGTACCGATCACGTTGTAGGCTGATGGATCCCACTCGTACGACTTTAACTGCTCGGTACCCCACTGCATGGACTCCAGTTGATTTTTGATCATGTGATGATCTATCTTGTTATTATCCGTTAGCAGGCTTGGCTCATAACGGCTAAGCGAATCCAGCTGTACTTTAGCAAACTTTAGTTTTTGCTCGCGTGCTTTTGCGCTGGGTACAATCAACAGGCTATCATACTTATGGTACCCAACTGAGGTAGCCCATTCAGGGTTAATTTTCCAAAACTCTTCCAGAAAATGATCTTCATATCGGATAAAGGTGCCGTCGTCTTTTAAGCCGTTATCTATGCTGCCGCCCTGGTCTTTTTTACAGGCGGTAAAGGCGGTTACATACAATGCGAGAAGGATGAGTATTCTTTTAGTCACGGTGAGTAGGATTTGCTTTTGGTGATAAACTTAAAACTTTGGAAGTTATAAATCAAACCTTACTTCTGTTTGTTAAATAATAAAACTTCTGGCATGAGCGATCAACACGATATATTAATAAAAGAACTGATAAAACTACTGGAGGGTGGCGGCGCCCATGCTACGCTTGAGGATGCGCTGGATGGTATACCAGCCGATAAATTAGGTATAAAACCACATGGCCTGCCTTATAGTATATGGCAATTAGCCGAACATATCCGCATTGCGCAATGGGATATGCTGGAGTTTAGCAAGGATGCCAGCCATCAATCGCCTAAATGGCCGGATGGTTACTGGCCAAAAGAAACCGCACCAGCCGATGAAGCAGAATGGAATAAAACTGTTGCAGCTATTAAGGCTGATCGCAAAGCGTTTATAGAACTTTTAAAAAGCGGTGATATATACGCGGCTATCCCTCACGGCGAGGGCCAAAGCATCCTTCGCGAAGCCCTGCAAATAGCAGATCATAACGCGTATCACACCTCAGAGATCATTCTGCTAAGAAGGTTGCTGGGGATATGGAAATAATGTAGTGAGTGGTGAATAGAGAATGGTGAGTTGTTTCAAGTGTAATTTGAACGATAGAGAGAAATCTTCTGCACGAAGTATCTGCAAACAAAAGAGTTATCTTCGAAGAGCTCCACTTCGTTCCTGTCCTCCTTGCTATCGCTCGTTCGAAATCGCAAATGATTATATATAAAACCTATTCACTTTTTATCACGACCCACTATTCACCACTCCCCCTTACAATTTACTACTTCGGTTCCTTTACGAAGCTTATAATGTTCTTAACCAGTTCGGGGTCAAGTGGTAGTTCGGGCTTATTGTAGGTAGCCAGGTTTTGCTCCCGGTCGGCAGGGGCAGCTTTTAAAATATGGTTCATTCCGGGGATAATTACCAATCTGGCGTCAGATTTTGCTTTCTTTAACAATTCGGCTTCACTCACCGGCACTTGTATGTCGGTGGTTCCTTGCAGGATTAAAATAGGTATTTTTAGCTTTTTTATCTCCCTTGCCGGGTTATATCTGAACCACGACATCAGGTAAGGCTGTACTTCGGGGCCGGCAATGGCATATATTTTAGGATCTATGTTATCTGTAAATTTCCCTTTCTTCAAGCTATCAAGCATCACCTTAAAGTTATCCTGTATAAATTTTGGCTGGGCTTTCATCTGGTCGGTAACCACCAGGTCGGCAGAGCGGCCTGCACCTGCTACAGATATCAGCGCGTTAACAGGTTCGTCACGGGCTGATAGGATGCCAATAAGCGAGCCCTCGCTATGCCCCAGTACAATAACTTTTGAAAAGCGCTTATCCTCAGCGAGCAGTTGCACCAACCCAACGGCATCATCCACATAATCCTCAAAACGAAGCTCCTTTGGTTTGGTTGAGCTTACACTTTGCCCCACCAGCCTTTTGTCGTAACGTACGGTAGCTATACCTGCTTTACCCAATTCGTTAGCCAGCATTTTATAAGCGTTGGTATTGAGGCCAAGCTTAGGGCTGTTGCCATCCCGATCGGTAGGGCCCGAACCGGCAATAATAAGCACAACCGGTACTTTGTCAGCGCCATTGGCAGGCATAGTAAGCGTACCTGATATAGTACCGCTCATGGTTTTGAGCAACAAAGGCGATTCTTTAAGTGATGGGTCCATAGCCATTTTGGCGGCGGACTGGTCGGTATGCGGGCTTAGCAGCAAGCCCGTTAACTTATTTTGTGCATCAAGCGATAGGTTAAGGTCAAAGATGGCGTTATCAAACGTGGCCTTGTAAACGGCCAGCGGCTGGCTAAACTTTATCAGTTCAATACCTTTCAGCATTCCCAGTTGGGCACGTAACTGCTCGGTAGTTGGCTTAAATTTCTCAAGAGGGAGCGCAGCCTTCATTTGCGGACTGAACATATTAAAAATACTATCCGGGTGATTACTATTATAGTACTGCCTGAATTTATTTACGGCCCCGGTAAAATTAGCAGGAGCACTTTGCGCCATTAAACAGGTAGTAAATAAGAGAGTAGCTAATAAAATGTATATTTTCCTCATATGTTATGTACTGGTGTAAACAAAGCACGAAAATAACAAATTAACAGTTTTACCTGCCAAATATTATCGGCTGAAACAATTACTCGTGAATTTCCGTAAAAAGCACAAAACAACATTACCAACTGTAAAAATGTTGTTATATTTAAAACTTCTATAACTAACTAACTATAAGGCAATTTTTTACTATTAATGAAGTTCAAATTCGGATGCTTATACATAGCGTTCCTGATTACTATTACTAACTACTGTTACGCCCAAAAAGGTACATCAATCATAAAAGGCACGGTTAATACAGGTGAAGGCCTCCCGGCCGATGCAGCCAGTGCTATATTGATCCATCTGTCCGATTCAATTGTGGTCATGTCGGCCCTGGTTGATAAAAAAGGTGCTTTTCAGTTTACCAGCGTTCCCAAGGGCAAGTACACTGTGCTGGCCACCATGCTGGGGTATAAACGCGCCTACAGCAGCGGTTTTGAGGTACCTGCTGATAAATTAGTCAATCTTTCGCCCATTGTACTTACAGCTACCAGCGCGCAGCTAAAAGAAATAGCGGTAACAGGCAGGCGCCGTTATATTGAAGTTAAACCGGATAAGACAATTATTAACCCGGGCGCAAGTATCATAGCCGCGGGGCAATCGGTATTGGATGTTTTAAAGCAATCTCCGGGCGTAAGGGTGGATAATAATGATAATGTTAGCATAAGCGGCAGGCAGGACGCGCTTATCATGATCGATGGTAAAGCTACCAACCTGAATGGCCCCGAGTTGTCCGCGCTGTTAAAAGGTACGCCCGGTAGTAATATAGATCGCATAGAATTACTCAGATCTGGCTCTGCCAGGTATGACGCATCAGCCGGTGGTGTGGTAAATATTGTGTATAAAAAAGGAAAGAACCTGGGTACCAACGGCACTGTTAATGCCTCAGCCGGTTATGGTCGCTACTACAAAGCCAGCAGCGGTATTTCTTTTAATACCCGAACCAAAAGCTACAACCTCTTCGGTGGCTACAGTGTTAACGGTAACAAAACCTACCGCGACATTGATAATGACCGACTTATTAATTACCAGGGAATACAAAGCGAATACAACAGCTTATATCATAATACCTCAAACGCGGTTGCACATAATTTCAGGCTTGGTACAGACTTCTTTTTATCACCAAGCCAAACCTTAGGTTTTTTAGTAAGCGGGTTGGCCAGCTATACCGACTATAACAAGAATAACAACCTCATGATATCTAACAGCGGTAAGCTCGATTCTATAATTAACGCGACTTCGGGCATTACGCGCAACATCAACAACATTAATTATAATATTAACTATACCAATAAGTTAGATACCAGCGGCCGCACCATCAGCGCTAATGTTACCCATACCCGCTCAAACCGGAAGTCTGACGAGTATATCACCAATGAATTTTTCAATAATACCTATACGCCTTACCGAGATCCGCTGTTACTGCAAAACCTGTCGCCTACGCACATCACTAACTGGACGGCAATGGTAGATTATAGTAACCCTTTACGGCACGGCGGTAAATTGGACGCTGGTTTAAAGTTCAGCCGTACCAATACGGATAATAACCTGGTTTTTGGCCCCAAAGTAAATGGTGTTTACACAGTAGACGATGATTTCAGCAATCGCTTTCTTTTTACAGAGCATATAGCGGCAGCTTACTTAAATTATACAGGCAAATGGGGGAAGTATAGCCTTGATGCCGGTTTGCGCGGTGAGTATACCAACAATAAAGGCACATCTGTTACTACAGATGATGTAACACCACATCAGTATTTTAACCTGTTCCCTACACTGATACTCAACTATCACCAAAACGATAAGAACGAGTATAACCTGACTTTTAACCGGGGCATCAGCAGGCCTGCTTATGATAAGCTTAACCCTTTCCTGTATTTTGTTGACCTTTATAATTACCAGGCGGGCAATCCTTATTTGCAACCGCAATACAGCAACCGCCTAAGTTTAGGATACACTTACAACCAGCAACTGGTAACCTCAGTATATGCCATAGTTAATACCGGCGCGGCGTTCCCTTATTACAGTCAGGACGACGAATCAAAAATTAACCTGTCTACAGAAGTTAACCTTGGGCGGGCCTACAATTATGGCGTTACCCTTAACGCCCCGGTAACCGTTGCTGCATGGTGGACCAGCATTTACGATATAGATGCATCATACCAGCGCTACGTAGCCTACCCTCAATTTGGCAACTTAAATAAGGCTACTGGCGACCTCATTATTAACACTACGCAGGATTTCCAGATCAGCAAAACCATTGCCGCGCAGCTTACCGCCAAGTATGAAAGCGCTACATTTTATGGCATCAACCAATTCAGGCCAACTTTTATAGCTAACGCGGGCCTTAGTAAAAGTTTATTCAGTAATATGGGTAAGTTAAGCGTAGGCCTTACTGATATTTTTAAGACCTATCGCGACAGGTCTTTCACCAATTACCAGAACCTCAATCTGCGTATTGTTGATGTGCGCGAATATCGTAAAGTTACCGTGAGCTTTAGTTACCGGTTTGGGCGGAGCACGGTAAAAGGCGCTGCCAAACATAGTATTGGTAACGAAGATGTGCAGAGCCGTATGAGTATCAAATAATTCGCAGCTCGGGATATTTCCCTTTAATACGGGTAACAAAGTAATGCCCAATAGATGCCGCATTCATTAATCTTTTATAGGTTGCCGGGCTGATGCCAAAGTACTGCCATACGCCGCTGTTCTCCTTAAACTCAAGTTCAAGTATCTTCTTTTTGGCGTCATAACCTATACTCCGTAATGCTGTGGATTGTACTAATTCCCGGTGCATATATATATACTACACACGGCAAAAAATATGGTTTGCTTTTTAATTAACCGGCGTGGCCGCTTAAAGCGCTGATAATGATAATGAAGAGCACAACAAAAGTAATAGCTGTATAAAGGTGGTCTTTCTCTAAAATAAAACCCAAAGCCGAAAACAGTACGCGCACTATAGGTGTAGCGATAAGTAAGATAATACCAAACTGGATTATAGCCCTGCCGCGCAGGTTAATAATACCGTTGATAATGCCATTTGCCGAATGAATAAAATCCGGCACGCCTTTAAACTCATGATAGTTGGCAATGGCGTTACCGTGGCGATATAAATAAAAGCAACCACCAATAAATACCAAAAGCATTGATATGAGCACTCCGCCACGCAATACCCAGCCAATAACGGCCTGCATATCTTTATCCTTAAAATTATTTAGCATATGGTAAAACGGCTATAACCAGTATGGTGAGCCACGAAAATAAGTCTTAAAAAATAGCTTACCAAGTTTAATGTTATTCTACAGGGTAGGTAGACATTGGCTATTAGTGCTTCAAAAGCTTAATCTATAAGCAGTTTTTATTATTTTCGCACCTCATACCAAATACTCAAATGGACTATCAATTTAAAGATATAGAGAAAAAGTGGCAGCAGTTTTGGGCCGATAACAACACATTTAAGGCCGATAATACTTCTGATAAACCAAAGTATTATGTGCTGGATATGTTTCCTTATCCCTCCGGGGCGGGGTTGCATGTAGGGCATCCACTGGGCTATATCGCTTCTGATATTTTTGCACGTTACAAACGCAACAAAGGTTTTAACGTACTGCATCCAATGGGTTATGATAGCTTTGGCTTACCGGCCGAGCAGTATGCTATACAAACCGGGCAACACCCTTCGGTTACCACTGAGGCAAACATCGCCACCTACCGCCGACAGCTGGACCAGATCGGTTTTTCTTTCGATTGGAGCCGCGAGGTGCGCACCAGTTCACCCGATTATTATAAATGGACGCAGTGGATATTTATGCAGCTGTTTAACAGCTGGTATAACAAAGATGCAGACAAAGCCGAAAGCATAGAAAAACTGATAACACACTTTGAAACAAAAGGCTCGGCAGGCATAAGCGCTGTATGCGACGAGGATGTGTTAACCTTTACGGCTGATGAATGGAAAGCCTTTTCTAAAAAAGCACAGCAGGAAGAGTTACTTAAATACCGCCTTACATACCTACGCGAAAGTACCGTTAACTGGTGCGCCGCCCTGGGTACCGTACTGGCTAACGACGAGGTGAAAGACGGCTTTAGCGAACGCGGTGGTTACCCTGTTGAGCAAAAGAAAATGATGCAGTGGAGCATGCGTATTACCGCCTATGCCGAGCGACTCTTGCAAGGCCTTGACACCATTGACTGGCCCGAGCCGCTGAAAGAAATGCAGCGCAACTGGATAGGTAAAAGCGTGGGTGCAAGTGTGAAGTTCCCGATAGAGAACCAAGAATCAAGAACCAAGAGTCAAGATTTTATAGAAGTATTTACAACAAGGGTTGATACCATTTTTGGCGTAAGCTTTTTGGTAATAGCTCCGGAGCATGAATTAGTTAAAGAGCTTACTACGCCAGAGCAACAGGCCGATATTGACGCGTACATTGCGCAAACCAAAAAGAAAAGCGAACTGGACCGGATGGCTGATACTAAAACCGTATCGGGTGCATTTACCGGCAGCTATGTGACCAACCCGCTGAACGGTGCTAAAATACCGGTATGGATAGCCGATTATGTGTTGGCGGGCTATGGAACCGGTGCGGTTATGGCCGTACCAAGCGGCGACCAGCGCGACTACCTGTTTGCCAAACATTTTGATCTGCCGATCATCCAGATCATCGACATCCAAAAGATTGATACCGAGGCCGACCCTACCAAGGAAGGCAAATACATTAACAGTGATTTTATTAATGGCTTGGGTTACAAGGAAGCTACCGCTGCTGTTGTTGCCAAACTGGAAGAAATTGGTTTGGGTAAAGCCAAAGTGAATTTCCGCATGCGCGATGCCATATTTGGCCGCCAGCGTTACTGGGGCGAACCTGTACCCGTTTACTTTAAAGATGGCTTACCATACCTGATACAGGAAAGCGAACTGCCACTGGTATTACCCGAGATTGATAAATACCTGCCAACCGAAACCGGTGAACCACCACTGGGCCGCGCTACGGACTGGAAGTATAACACCCTCTCCTCTGGAGAGGGCCGGGGTGAGGCTTACGAATATGAATTAAGCACCATGCCGGGTTGGGCGGGCAGCAGCTGGTACTGGTACCGCTATATGGATGCAGATAATAACCAAGAGTTTGCATCAGAAAAAGCCATTGAGTACTGGAAAGATGTTGACCTGTACATTGGCGGTAGCGAACATGCTACCGGTCACTTATTATACAGCCGTTTCTGGAATAAATTCCTGAAAGATATTGGTAAAGCTATTGAAGAAGAACCTTTCAAAAAGCTCATTAACCAGGGCATGATACAGGGAAGATCAAGTATAGTTTACAGACTTGTATTCGATGAAAATCCGAGCGGTTATTTGCCGATCCTTTTATCAAAAAACATTTTTAAAGACTACGAAAGTGCGAGAGATTCAAATGGCCAGCCATTTTTAAATGAAGACTTAAAAGAGCTAATTAAAAAACAATATGGTAAGGATGTAGCTGAAAATATACCTTATTCAAATGTTAGAACATTTATACCAATAAGAGTAGACGTAAATATTGTCGAAAATGATATATTAAAGACAGAAAAACTTGGATTACACCTACCAGAGTTCAAAGATGCTATTTTTGTAAAGGAAAATGGAAAATTCTACACTGGACACGAAATTGAGAAAATGTCAAAACGTTATTTCAACGTTGTAAATCCGGATGATTTAGTAGAACGTTATGGTGCCGATACGCTGCGTATGTATGAGATGTTCCTTGGTCCGCTGGAGCAAAGCAAACCGTGGAATACCAATGGTATTGAGGGCGTATTCAAATTCCTGCGTAAATTCTGGAGGCTGTTCCATGATGCCAACTGGAATTTTACCGTATCAAACGAAGCGCCTACCAAGGCGGAATTGAAAGCCCTGCATAAGATCATCAAGAAAGTAGAAGATGATATTGAGCGTTTCTCGTTCAATACTTCCGTATCCAGCTTCATGATCGCGGTAAATGAGCTTACCGATCTTAAATGTAACAAACGCGCCATACTCGAAAATTTGGTAATTGTACTGGCGCCTTATGCGCCGCACATCGCGGAAGAATTATGGTCGTTGTTAGGTAACCCTGCCGGCTCTATTTCAACAGCGGCTTATCCTAAGTTTAACCCGGAATACCTGGTAGAAGATGAATTTGCTTATCCTGTCTCTTTTAACGGTAAGGTGCGTACCAATATCAGTCTGCCCCTAACCATGGAGCCTGCCGATGTAGAAGCAGCAGTACTGGCTCATGCCGATGTACAAAAACATCTTGATGGCAAACCGCCCAAAAAAGTAATCGTGGTAAAAGGCAGGATCGTGAACGTGGTGGTGTAAGTATATTGCTGTAAAGAACATAAAAAGAAATATGGCGTTGCTTTTAGCACGCCATATTTTTTTTGGATAGATCTCGTCATGCTGAACTTGTTTCAGCATCCCACATACCAATCTAACTACCCATATGAGACCTCGAAACAAGTTCGGGACCACGAAAGCATTTACAATAAACACATGCCATTCTTCCCTAACCACTCACTGTTTTTTGCTCACTACTCGCCATTAACTATTCATCACTCACCAACTAAGTGTAACATATACATTACATCTCTAACAATTTTTTAATTTATGAGATTAGGCCTGTAACATTTTTGGCATTTTCGCCTCAAATTACCAAAACGCTCAAAACACATGAAACGAATACTTTTACTTATTATAGTAGTATGCAGTGCTATAACAGCCCAGGCCCAGATACCAATGGGTGGCGGAGGCTCTGGCATAGTGGGCAAAATTTCCGGTACGGTTATCGATTCGATCACTAAAAAACCGGTAGATTACGCTACCATCAGCATTTTTAAAAGCGGTGCTAAAACACCTATCAACGGTGTACTTACCGATTCTAAAGGTAATTTCCAGTTAAACGGCATCCGTACCGGTAAATACAAGATCACCATATCATTTATCGGCTACCCGGCTAAAACCTATGACCCGGTTGAAACCACCGCCGCTAAGCCTGATAACAATATGGGTACCATACTACTTTCGCCCAGTGCAACTTCATTAAAAGAGGTACAGGTGGTAGGGCAGGCACCACTTATTGAGAACAGGATCGATAAAATTGTTTACAATGCCGAAAAAGACGTAACCTCAACCGGTGGTAACGCTACCGACGTATTGCAGAAAGTGCCGCTCGTATCCGTAGATATGAACGGTAACGTGGCCATCCGTGGCGACCAGAACGTACGCGTTTTAATTAATGGCAAGCCATCAGGCGCTACTTCTGCCAGCTTAAGCGATGTATTGAAAACCATCCCTGCCGACCAGATCAAGAATATTGAGGTGGTAACTTCACCATCGGCCAAGTACGATGCGGAAGGTTCAGGTGGTATCATTAACATCATCACTAAAACCAAAAACGCGTCAGGCATAAGCGGCTCGGTTAGCGGTGGTGTAGGTACCCGTCAAAACAATGGTAACTTTAACCTCAACTACAACAAAAACAGGTTTAACTTTTCGGCTAACCTGGGTGGTAACCTTACATGGCCGCAAACCATGACCACAGATTTCGACCAAACTATTGATAACGGAACCGTACACCAACGCAACTTCAACAATACAGCCAGCAGAACCAAACGCCATGGAGCAAGAGGCACTTTTACTGCCGGTTACGAGTTCAACGGTTTCAACAGCATTAACAGTACCATTGCGGTAAACGATGGTGGTTTTAATACCAATGGCGGCGGTACATACAGCATCCAGGACTTTATCAACCCTTCCAAAAGCATACAGTACTTTGGTAACAGCACTAACCATAACAAATTCAGTGGTTTCGACTGGAATATCGACTATACCCACAAATTTAAAAAAGAAGGCCACGAAATAATTATTTCAGGTCAGTGGAGCCATAGCATCATTAAAACAGATTACAACAGCTTATTTACCGCAAGGCAGCCAAACCAGGCCGGCAATAACGATGGTAAAAACAATGAGTATACCGCCCAGGCAGACTATACCTTGCCTATAAGCAAAGTGCTTAAACTGGAAGCCGGTGGTAAAACCATTCAGAGGCGCATCAACAGCGTTTACAACATTTACGATGTTGACGCTGCAGGCAACAACCCCATCCTGGATACCGAAAACTCAAACCTGTATGACTATACGCAAAACGTGTATGCAGGCTATGGTGTATTTACCATTACATTGCCTAAGAACTATTCTATCCTGAGTGGTTTCCGTTACGAGAATACCCAAATTACCGGTGACCCTCAAACACCTTATGCAAGCGGCGCTAACCAGCAGGTATTAAATCCGTTTAGTGCTAATTATAACACTTATATCCCAAGTTTAACCATACAGAAAACTCTTGGTTCAAATACATTTAAACTGTCATACAGCAAACGTATACAGCGCCCGAGCCTGCAGGTGTTAAACCCTTTCATCAACAGGGCTAATATCCAGGCACAATCGGTAGGTAACCCTAACCTGGCACCTGAGGTTTCACAAACTGTTGAGTTGAATTACAACACGTTTATTAAATCGTCCGTGTTAAACTTCTCGGTTTACTACAAGAGAACCAGCGACCTTATTGAAGGTATAGCTGTGCCTATCACGGAGCTGGTTGGCGACAGCACCGTTACCGGTACCCGTACAGTGCAAAATAACGTAGCCATTAACAAATCTGTAGGTGCAAGCTTCTTTGGTTCTGTTAACCCTATTAAGCCATTAACCATACGTGGTAGCGTTAACGTGTTTACCTATAACCCAACAGTGTATGCGCAGTATGCCAACTTCATTAACCCCGACGCGCTTAAAACACGTCTACAGTACACCATGTTTGGCAGCGCTACTTTAAACTTACCTAAGGATATCATCTTTGAAGCGTTTGGTTTCATTAACTCGGCTCGCCGTACCATACAGGGTACCAGCCCTTCATTTGGTATTTACGCGTTTGGTTTAAAGAAACAGTTTATGAACAAAAAGGCTTCGCTTGGTTTCAATACCGTACAGCCATTCGCGGTTAACAAAGCCTTTAACCAGAATATATCAAGCCCGGGCTTCAGCCAGGTAAGCCGTACACAGTTTCCGTTCCAATCGTTCGGTTTAACGTTTAGCTACAGTTTCGGTAAGATCAGCTTTAAACCGGCTAACCCGATGCAAAAGAAAAAAGGAGTTAACAACGACGACCAGATCCAGGGCGGCGACCAGCAAGGTGGCGGCATGGGCGGCGGCGCGGCAGGTGGCCGATAATAGTATTACCCACATATCAACAAGAAAGCCTCTCCAATTTGGAGAGGCTTTCTTGTTTTAAGACAACTAAGACTTTATGAATTATTACGGTTGCATGTGCAATTTACACCCAAATAAACTGCTGGTTATAAAAGAGATTGCTTCGTTCCTGCAATGACGCGGTAGTACAAGCGTAATTTATTATGTCCAACAAAAAGCCCTCTGAAGAAATTCAGAGGGCTTTATATCATCAATCTCCTAAGAGATTATTTTCTGTTTTTAACGTATTTGAAGTTTTTGCCGATAAAACGTGCGTTCTCGCCTAATTCTTCTTCTATACGTAGTAACTGGTTGTATTTAGCGATCCTGTCTGAACGTGATGCTGAACCGGTTTTGATCTGGCCGCAGTTAAGGGCAACAGCGAGGTCGGCTATAGTAGCGTCTTCGGTTTCACCTGAACGGTGACTCATTACAGAAGTATAGCTGTGAGTTTGCGCCAGGCTAACCGCGTTGATAGTTTCGGTTAACGAACCAATTTGGTTTACCTTAACCAGGATAGAGTTTGCAGTGTTAGCATCAATACCTTGTTGTAAACGTTTTACGTTGGTTACAAACAAATCATCACCTACTAACTGTACTTTGTCACCAATTTTATCAGTAAGCATTTTCCAGCCTTCCCAATCGTCTTCAGCCATACCGTCTTCGATAGAGATGATAGGGTATTTAGCTGCTAATTCGGCAAGGTAATCTGCTTGTTCAGCGCTGGTACGAATGGCACCTTTATCGCCTTCAAATTTTGTATAGTCGTATTTACCGTCTTTGTAGAACTCAGACGCAGCACAGTCAAACGCCAGGAATATATCAACACCCGGTTTGTAGCCTGCTTTTTCAATAGCTTTCAGGATGGTTTCAACACCATCTTCGGTACCTTCGAAAGTTGGCGCGAAACCACCTTCGTCACCTACCGCTGTTGATAAACCACGGTCGTGAAGGATCTTTTTAAGGTTGTGGAAAACCTCTGTACCCCAACGCAATGCTTCAGAGAAAGAAGAAGCACCTGCCGGCATGATCATGAACTCCTGGAAAGCGATAGGCGCGTCAGAGTGCGAACCACCGTTAACAATGTTCATCATCGGGATAGGTAGCGTATTTGCGTTTACACCACCAATGTAGCGGTATAAAGGCTGGCGGCTTTCCTGCGCGGCAGCTTTAGCAACTGCTAAAGATACACCCAGGATAGCGTTTGCACCCAGGTTACCTTTGTTTTCGGTACCATCTAATTTGATCATCAGGCTGTCGATAGCGTTTTGTTCAAACACATCAACACCTCTTAGTTCAGGGGCTATTTTCTCGTTCACATTTTCAACGGCTTTTAAAACGCCTTTGCCCATGTAAACAGCTTTATCATTATCGCGAAGCTCAACAGCCTCATGCACACCTGTTGATGCACCAGATGGTACAGCAGCACGGCCAAGGGCACCGTTCTCGGTTAAAACATCTACCTCTATTGTAGGGTTACCGCGCGAATCAAGTATCTGGCGCGCATGAACATCAATTATCAAGCTCATAATTTGTTATCGTAATTTTTTTGAATTTACTATAGTAAGTTGGTCGGCTAAGTTAAGCGCAAAATCAAGAAATAGCAACCAAAATTTACATTTGTAACAATTACTTAATCTGAAGTGGTAGGCAAGTGCTCGCGCTCTGCACTGTTTTTACGATTAATACGGTACATTAATGTAACCATCATGTTATTTTTCGCGCTGCTGGTAGTGGTGGTGTAATTTCGCTGGTTGATCCAGCCGGCCTGTACTATCCATTTTTTATCAAACTGGTAACCTAAAGCAGCCGATACACGATTGCGCTCAAAATTTGGTGTTTTATTGGTGAAAAAGATCTCATCAAATACAGAAATAAACCAGGTTTTAGCTACGATCTTAACGTTGTTTAAAGGTATAAACATATTAAGCCTGTAACGGAAGCGGTTGCGATAGTTGCCGTCAAGCCAGCGTTGCTCTACACGGTAACGGTGCTCAAACTTTAGTGGGGTAAGAAACTGGTTAATGGTCATTTGTTCCCAAACCCTAAACTCGTTAACAGTTGGGCCATCGGCAATATCAAGATAGTTATAGGTGTGATAAGTACCGGTACCTAATAGGGCGATAAAATTTTTGTCGATATCGTAACTTACACCTGCTTTGGCCTCATAATATTGAAACTGACCGAAGGCAGCGCCATTGGTACGCATCTGAAATTCGGAATAACCTCCCCAGCGATGTGCGCTATCTCCGGGCATTACAACAGTGGCAATGCCCCAGGTACCTAATTTGGAATCCTGCGCTTTAGCAAAAAGCGAGCTGAATATGAAGAAGGAAGTTATAGCGACAATCCTAAAGGCATTTTTTAACATTATCTTAATATTTTGATAATGCAAATCTATTTCCTTAATGTTACTAAGATGTTAAATAGACAATGCTTAATATTAAATTTATGTTAAGAAATAATCTCGAAGGATTGGCTTAAAAGCTTAGTTAAAACATAAAAACGTGTGAGGCCCACACTGGAAAGTGCGAGCCTCATGCGTTTTGACTTATAATTCTTGATTCTTGTATCTTGATTCTTTGCTCTCTAAAAAACTATTCCCACTTAAAAGTCTTTACCGCTACAGCATAAACCCCTATGCCCCATAGCAGCAAAATGAAAAGCTGATGAGTAACATCGCCTAAGCCCGCCCCTTCAAAAGCCACTTTACGCATGGCATCATTAAGGTGTGTAAGTGGTAACACCCTGCTAATATGTTGCAGCCAAACCGGGAATGCGCTTACCGAAAAGAAAGTACCCGAAAGCAGGAACTGCGGCATGGTCACAATATTGGATATAGGCGGTATAGAACTTTCGTTTTTGGCCAGGCCTGATATGGTAAAGCCGAAGCCCATAAATATGATGAGCCCAATAGTACACAGCACCAGCATATTAAGCACGGTAACAACCCCGTGTATTAATGTAAAGCCAAATACAAAATGCCCAATCACAATAATAAACAAAGCACCAAGCAAAGCAAATACTACACGGGCTATGGCTTCGCCCAGTACAATGCTTGAACGTTTAACAGGGGTAGCGAAAAACCTTTTAATTACCAGTGTAATGCGCAAGCTCAGGAATACGAAGGCCGTACCAAATACCCCGCTACTCAGTAAAGAGAAGCCCAACTGACCAGGCAATATAAAGTCGATGTATTTATATTCACGACCGGTTACAACGGTTTCTTTCAGGTCAACGGCGTTAGGTATAGGTATGCCTGAAATTTGCTGTATACGCTTAAACTGTTCCGACTGTATACGGTAAAATATATTATTAAGCACAGATTTTAATACGCCCCCTTTATCTCCAGATGCATGGCTATACTGTACGTTTACCTGCATAGGCTTCATGGGTACCATCGGTTTCAGATCAATAATAGCGTCGATGGTTCCCTTGGCCAGGTTCTTTTGCATTTCATCTGGCGTTTCATCCTTAATAAGCTTTATGATCTTATTTTGGGCCAAAACTTTGTAAATAGGATTAAGCGTATCGCAGCCTTTGGCTACGCCAACATCAACACTCATGCCGCCGCCACCTATATTAGCGAACACGACAATAAAGATGAGTGGAAAAGCCAGACTAAACACCACTGCAGACGGGCTGCGGAGAATGGAGCGGAAACTTGCCCTGGCAATGGCAAGCGTAGCACGTGTATTACTGTATTTTGTACTATTCATTGGGTCATTCAGTCATTGTGAAGTGTTGGTATTAATATAAGAGACTGCTAACTGCAAACTCATACTTGCCGACTATCAGAAGGCTATGCTTCGCGCCATTCCTTCCCGGTCAGGTTAATAAATACATCCTCTAGGTTTGCAGCCTTTACCTGCTTTTTACGTTCAAAGCCTTTGGCCACCAGTTCGTCAATAAAATGATCGGGCGTATCAATACCGATGATATGTCCGCCATCAACAAAGGCTACACGGTCGCAAAGTACTTCGGCCTCATCCATGTAATGGGTAGTGATCACCACGGTTGTCCCGTGGTCGCGTATCTCGCGTATCAGGTCCCACAGGTTACGGCGCGCCTGGGGGTCGAGGCCGGTGGTGGGCTCATCCAAAAATATAATGCGTGGATTATTAATAAGCGTAGTGGCAATAGAAAAGCGTTGCTTTTGCCCGCCGGACAGGTCTTTGAACTTCGCTTTGCCTTTATCAGTAAGCGCTACCTTTTCCAGCATTTCGGTTGGCGTTTTGTTGACACCATAGAGGCCCGAAAATAGCACAATAAGTTCTGATAGGTTAAGATTAGGGTAATAACCTGCTGCCTGTAGTTGCACACCTATACGCTTTTTGATCTCATCGGCGTTATTATCGATATTAAATCCGTCTACAATAACTTCTCCCGAGGTTTTTTCTCGCAGGGTTTCTATGATCTCCAGCGTGGTGGTTTTGCCGGCACCATTAGGGCCAAGCAAGCCGAATATCTCACCCTCATATACCTCAAAGCTCAAGCCCTTAACAGCCTCAAAATCACCATAGTTTTTCACCAGGTTTTTAACCGTGATAATTGGTTGGTTTGCCATATGTAAATATGCATTCTATTTTACAAAAATACGGCAGGTATTACATTGGATTTGCATTAAAAATCGGTTAGAAAATACGAGGCAGATGACCATGCGATCTATTGGAAAAAAAATAAAATGATCAGAATGAAAAAGCGGGTATTATTTCCCGCCCTTTTTTAATTCGCTTTCTGATTTAAGTACTTTGCCACCATCATCCTGCTTTATTTCATAAGCAGGCTCATCCTTTGTTGCCTTGCGGGTTATTTTTGAACCCTTTATGGTTTTAGTAGTGGTGGAAGTATGCTTCTTTTCAATTTTACCTTCAGCTTCTGATGAGCCCCATTTCCAGTGTACGGTATCGCCTTTTTTCATAACAGATGTTTAACACTATCTAAGCAATAGGCCTGCCAAACCGTTAATTAAAATATATGGCGACCAATAAGGCCTATAAAGGTGATCCCCTGTGTTATCAGGCCTAAAATGGTAGTAAAAGTAATAGTTGTAAATAGCGTTATCATAGCAATTGAGTTTTGTTTACAACACAAAATTGTATCAAAACCAGTCCCCAGCGTTAGTACTATTAGGCAAACAGGGCTAAAATGTCGGTAAAAGTATTAGCCGGGCAACTAAGTAAAGCAGTTTAGGCGGTGGGTATTTCACCGACGAATGAGCGCAAAGTTGACTCACCCTGTCTACGCTACGCTCGACCATCCTCTCTGCTGCAAGCAGAAAAGTGGGTATGAGAAGTTTTATATACGTCTTTCGCGCTATTACTCCGCTTGTACGTTTATGCCTATCTGCTTAAGCAACAGCGAAGCGTTAAAGGTTTTGCATTCGCCGTGCTTTAGTTTGTAGTCAAACAACATTTCGCCTTCTTGTACCTGGATATCGAAGTAGTAATTACGTACATAATCGGGATACTTATCTTCCAGGCGGGCTATTTGCAAGTCGTGGGTGGCAACCATGCCAACACCTTTTTTGGCGATAAGCTGTTCTATAACCGCTTTACTGCCCAGATATTTATCCATAGAGTTGGTACCGCGCAGCATTTCATCTATCAAAAAGAAAACCCGGTGCTCGTGCTCAACGGCGGCCAGCAGCATCTGTAGTCTGTCCAATTCAGCCTTAAAGGTGGAAGTGCTCTCGTTGAGCGAATCTTTAATACGCATGTAGCTCACAATGGTCATTACTGAAACTTCCATTTCTGCAGCGCACACCGGCGCGCCACACAATGCCAGCACGGTATTAATGCCAATTGTACGCAAAAAGGTACTTTTACCGGCCATGTTTGAGCCTGTGATAATATCTATCTTAAAAGCATTATGTAATTCGTAATCGTTATCGACTCTTTTTCCGCGGATGAGTGGATGGGCAAGATGCTTACCTTTAAGTGTATACCCTTCTGTGTCGGCAATGGCTGGGTAAATCCAGTCGGGGTAGTTAATAGCCGGCACGGCAAGACTTATCAGTGCTTCAAACTCGGCGATAACATCAAAGGCTTCTTCAAAATTCTGGTGGTTGTTACGCTTCCATTTTTCTATGAGGATGATCTGCTTTAAAGCCCACAGGAAAAATACATTGAGTATGAACCCGACTATCATGATGAGGCTGTAACTAAGTTTATTTATCAGTTTAGATAGTTCGGCTATATTTTTTGAAGTTTGGTTTATCTTAAGCTTTTCATACAGTTGCGCGCATCTTTGAGATTGCCACTGCTGACTTTCTATTGCATTAAAAACAACGGCATATTTGGCAAGCACATCGCTTATTTTATCGGCAATGGCGCCTGCTTTAAGTATGTAACTGCCTTTGGCCAGCAAAATAAATATATTTCCGAGTGCTACAAGTAGCGCCATTAATGTGAAATAAGGCGATAAAAAAGCGCCGGCAAGCAGCATCCCAAAAAGCAGATAGGGCGCTACTTTGATGTAAATACTTAGCCATTTTTCTCCGCTTAGATGCAAAGGCGTGCTAAGGTATACAAACAAGCGCTTCATTTGATCTGCATCTTCCTTAGCAGCAAATAGCAGTTTGGTTTGCGTGTTAATTTTCCAATCATTATTGGCAGCGATTTCCTGCACCGCCTCCTGACGAACCAATATTGTTGCTTTATCAGCCTGCGTACTTAACCAGCCTGCCAGTTTATCGTTTCCTGCAGATGTAGCTGCCCGATTGATAAGATTATATAACGAGGCATTCCCGAAGATATCCAGGTCAGAGGTATAAAAATGCTTCTCGTTGCTATATTTCTGGCCATTATCATACAGGTTGGTACTGTTTTGCAGACTGTTGATCTCATTGAGATTTATACGCTGCAGATCGAGATGATAATCACGCAGTCGCTCATATTTACCTTGTTGGGCTACCAAGGCTGCAAACGCGGCCAGCAGCATTACTATACCTACGCCTAATACCACAAAGCTATCCTGCTGCACGGTAATATAAACCACTAATACCATCATGGCAAAAACACCTAAGCGCAGCAGCGAGTAAGTGTTTGCTTGTTGTTTGTAGTGATCGGCCTGTTGGCAGGCCTTATTCGCAGCTTCCTGGTAATTGGCTATAATGGTATGTTGCACAGATTTTATAGGTATTTTTACAGCTTCAATTTTACAACAATAAGATTACATATCCACTTAAATAGTTACAGCAAGGCATGAAAATCACCTTTATCACCGTTGGCAGAACTGAAGATGCTTACCTCAAAGAAGGCATTGAAAAGTATGTTAAACGGCTTAAACACTATACCAAGCTGGAGCTACAAGACTTGCCCGAACTTAAAAATACCAAAGCCCTTACCGAGGATCAGCAAAAAACCAAAGAGGCAGAATTGATCCTGAAAAAGGTAACCCCGCAAGATCATTTAGTGTTGCTTGATGAGGGCGGAGTAGAATATACATCGGTACAGTTTGCCACTTATATCAACAAGCGGTCTGTAAGCTCATCGGCTAATATCATTTTTGTGGTAGGTGGCCCTTATGGCTTCCACGAATCGGTATACCAGCGGGCAAACGATAAGCTCTCGCTTAGCCGCATGACGTTCTCCCACCAGATGGTGCGCCTGTTTTTTGTTGAACAGTTGTACCGCGCTTATACCATTATTAAGGGGGAGCCTTATCACCATCAGTAATTATTAGATGTGCGGATTTCAGATGTGCAGGTGTGTAGATGATTTTATAACTGTGATTTAAAAAGGCTATTACCCAATTGTTCAGCCCCCAACCTTTATCAATCTTCCTGTTCCCCAAATTGCGGTCTTGGCGAATTAATTTGCACATTTGCATATCTGCACATTCGCACATCTAAAATATGCACAGTCACGACCACTCGCACCAACACCACGATCATACACCCAAGCTGGACCATCTGAACGCCGCCTTTATCTGGGGCATCATCCTCAATTCGGCCTTTGTGGTCATTGAGGTGATCTATGGTTTAATCAGCGGCTCGCTTTCGCTACTAACCGATGCCGGGCATAACTTAAGTGATGTGGCCTCATTGGCGCTTGCGCTGCTGGCCTTTAAACTGGCCAAGGCAAAATCAAACAAGAATTATACTTATGGTTACAAGCGCTCAACCATTATCGTATCATTTTTTAATGCGGTGATACTGGTAGTTGCCGTTGGCTTCATTATCTATGAAGCGGTGATGCGCTTTATCCACCCTGAGCCTTTGGCCGGTGGTACTATAGCCTGGGTAGCTTTAGCGGGTATAGGTGTTAATGGTTTTACCGCCTGGCTTTTTATGAAAGATAAAGAAAGCGACCTAAATGTCAAAGGCGCCTACCTGCACATGGCGGTTGATGCCATTGTATCGTTAGGAGTCGTGATATCCGGTGTAATTATCTATTTCACCGGTTACAACTGGATTGATAGCGCGGTAAGCATTATCATCGGCGTAGTTATCCTTGCCGGTACATGGAATTTGCTAAAAGATAGCCTCCGCCTGGAAATGGATGGCGTACCTAAAGATATTGACCTCCATAAAATAAGGGCCGAACTGTTAAAGGCTAAAGGCATTGTAGATATACATCATATGCACGTGTGGGCGTTGAGTACAACAGAAAATGCGCTCACCGCGCACTTAGTGGTAAGCCCTGATGACATGGCGAGGTTTGACGAGATTAAGCATGACCTGCGCCACCGGCTGGAACACCTATCTGTTACGCACAGCACTTTTGAGCCCGAATTTAGCGATCAAAAGTGCCAACAACCTGATTGTTAAACCTGCCAGAATATGAAAACCACCCGACGTAAATTTATAGCCACCGCCGCTGCAGTAACCGCTGGCACGGCCGTAGCGTCTGCTATGCCATCCATTATAAAACCGACTAACATGATAAGTAAATATCCCATTGTACACCACGTTTTCTTTTGGCTTAAAAACCCCGGCTCGGTTGAAGACCGCGACAGCATCATTGCCGGATTAAAAACCCTGCGCAAAATAGAAACCATTAAAGAACTGCGTATTGGCGTTGTTGCCAGCACCGAAAAGCGCGATGTTGTGGATAACAGTTGGGCTGTATCAGAACTGATGTTCTTCGAAAATCTGGAAGGACAGGCCACCTATCAGAGCCACCCTATACACCAGCAGTTTATAAAAGACTGCAGCCATCTTTGGGATAAGGTTATTGTTTATGACGCAATGGATGTTTAGGATAGAAAATATAAAAGGAAACCCCGGTAATTATTTACCGGGGTTTCCTTTTATTCAGTAAGCACAAATTATGCTTTTTTAGCAGGTGCTTTCTTAGTTTTTGGTTTCGGAGCTTCTGCAGTGGCCTCTTCAGCAGGTTGCTCTGCCGTTACAGCCTCTGGGGCTGGTGCCGCTTCTTCTGCCGGTGCAGCGGTTGGGTCAGCTTCTTCAAACAAAGGCATATCCTTCAGGATCTGGTACCAGCTGATGATCTTTTTAATATCAGACGAGTATACCTTTTCCTCATCATGGTCGGGTGCTACCTCAAAAAAGAACGCGCGTAACTTTTTGCCATCGTCTTTTGTGTTGGGTACGGTTACCGATTTCATCCTTTCGAAAACATCAGTAAGCCTGATATCATCTTCAAGGCCAAAAATGGTGATCTCACTCAAGGCAGCCAGCTTAGCAGTTGAAAGGTTGGCAATCAGCTTGGTCTTTTTGTCATCAAGGCTTTCCAGCACGTAGCCTGTTTTGTTTTGCGCGAGTGCTTTCCATAAGCCCGGCTTGCCCGATACGGCAACAATTCCCAGTAAATTCATGTGTTGTTATTGGTTGATTGAGTTGATCAGGTGAGTAATTAATAATCATTTACTCACCATTTGCTACTCACTACTTAACTATTCTTCAATAATTTCTATACCTAAAATTTTATCGCCTTGACGGATATCGTCAACCACGTCAACGTTCTCTACCACTTTACCAAATACGGTATGGTGGCGGTCAAGGTGAGCGGTATTATCACGGCTATGGCAGATAAAGAACTGTGAGCTACCAGTATTACGGCCTGCATGCGCCATTGAAAGCACACCACGATCGTGGTATTGGTTATCACCGGTTAGTTCACAATCGATACGTTTGCCTGAGCCACCCGCGCCGGTACCGGTTGGGTCGCCGCCCTGAATAACAAAGTTAGGGATAACACGGTGAAAGGTAACATTATCATAAAAACCCGATTTGGCCAGTTCCAAAAAGTTGGCTACTGTATTTGGCGCATCCTTATCAAAGAACTGAACGGTCATGTCGCCTTTTTCGGTTTTAATTATTGCTTTGCTCATGGTTTTAAAATTTAAACAGGTGGCAAAGGTAATGATTTGAGCTTAAAGGCGGAAGTAGAGATTGGAGGTTAGTGAATTAGTGATCAGTATTTAGTAATTGGATTGCGCGTTTACCATTTGGCGAGGCCGGTTACCCCTTTATTACGCCTGGTTTTTGAACCGACTTTCAACAGACTGAAAAGCCCGTTCCGCTCCGGATGAGATAAAAGCAGGCCAGACGGAACATGCTGAATAACAAACACTTATTACTGACATTATTTTGTCAGTAATAACCGCCCTCAGTCATAAAGAACTTATTTACAGGTGTTTGAAAAATCCCAAAAGCGTTCCGCATGGAACGCTTTTGGAAACTATAAATGGAACGCTTTTGGAACACCTTTTTCCCGATAGGTTTTAACCCTTTTTAGCAAAGTATTCATCAAGAATTTCAGTTGCGTTGAAAAGTCTGTCTATTCTTTCCATCACTACTTTCTTCATAGTACCATCTAAAATTGCTTTCCATACCTCCAGTAAGTTCCAATTGCCATAAGGTTTTTCAAGAGTTCTCAACCAAGGCCATTTCTCAGATCCGGTTCCTGTATTATCCGGCATTAAACGCAACTCTTTAATAATATCATCCGGCAATCTGTTCTCCAAACTATCATTCAGTAAAACTCCATATATCATATTTTTCCCGTAGCTATGTACCATTATAGATATACTTACATTTTGCCAATTTTTCTTCCAAATGTTAATAGATGTAAAGTTGTTGCTCAAGTTTATATTATGTATGCACACAAATCCCTTTTCCTCATAGGTCTTTTTTAAATCGTCAAAAAAATCATCCGCAATTTTCTGACAGGCATTATCCAGATTTTCAGAGATCAGCCAGGCTTCTTCTAAGTTGGATTTAATGATAGTACTTACTTCTTCTTGCATATTTTGATTTATGGTTTGGCGTGTAAGGTGTTTTACTAAATTAATATAATGGGTTATCGCTTCTCGTATAATGGGTAATACCGCAACTTCTTTCCGGCATAGCTCAAGCCACCTCAGCACATCTGTTTTATAAGAGAAACATTTATAGTGAGTATCTTCCAGCAAATCGCCTTTGCTCCATTCGCTTGGTAGCTTTCCGTCGAGAGTAAGATAGATGATATCAGCATTGTTATGAAAACGATGATACCGAACCAACTGATTCCTTTGGTCGCCTGCGTAAATTTTATTCTCGATAATCACCGAGTTCTTATTACCATCTGTTATCACAATATCTATACGCCCACCTTCTGTTCCATCCTCTGAAATAAACCCGGTATGCTTTTCTATTTCTACTATGCAACTGCCGGTATCTATTTCATTTCCCTTAAAGCAAAATAGCTGTGTAAACAATTTGAGGAATAAATCGCCCTGCCCGTGGCTGCCTTTTGGGTTAAGCAATTCGGCTATAAACGCGGAATGCATCCTCACTTCGGATGACTCCAGTTTCAATATCCTGAAAACATTAAATTTTTCGCCCGTAAGTTCGTTGATCCTGGAGTAGCGCTCAGATACGGCGCGTACTTGCAGCAGTAAGTTTTGTAGTTTATTTTGTTCCATAAAGTTCAGGTGTTGTAATATACACTTTTTATAATACTCAGGATAATTTAATCGTTACATTAGCAATACCGCATGCTTAATAAAAAATATCTTTTTGCTTTCGTCTTTTTGCTTTTGGCTCACTTAGCAAGGGCTTCTTCCATCCTTATCCCGATGGACGAGGAGCAGAAGGATCACTTAAAATCATACGGCATCGCTTTCTGGACGCTGAAGAACGGCGAAACCGTTAACTGGCTGCTTAACTACCGCGGCGGTAGCTTTATGATGACCTATGCCAAAGCACTGGAAGACGAGTGCAAGATACGCGGCGTAAGCTACGAGGTAATTGCCGATGCTAAAGCCAATGCCATTGTCACCGAGGTGAGCGACCCATCCGTGAACATGGACATCATCAAACTGGAGAAAGCGCCTAAAATGGCCGTGTACTCCCCTAAGAACAAGCTGCCCTGGGATGATGCCGTTACCCTGGTGCTCAAGTACGCCGAGATACCTTATGATGTGGTGTACGATGAGGAAGTGATACGGGGCGACCTGCCCAAGTACGACTGGCTGCACATGCACCACGAGGATTTTACAGGGCAGTTCAGCAAGTTTTACGGCGCCTACCGTTACGCGCAATGGTATAATGATGATGTGCGGGCGCAAACCGCTCTGGCCACTAAGCTGGGCTTTAAAAAGGTATCGCAAATGAAGCTCGCCGTGGTGCAGCGCATACGCGATTTTTGCGCCGGCGGCGGTTTCCTGTTTGCCATGTGCAGCGGGACCGATACGTTTGACATAGCCCTGGCCGCGGCCAACACCGATATTTGCGAAGCCATGTTTGACGGCGACCCCGCCGACCCCAACGCCCAGCAAAAGCTCGACTTTACCCAAACCTTCGCTTTCCAAAACTTCACGCTCGACCAAAACCCGCTCTCGCACGTGTTTGCGAATATTGATGTAACGCAGACCCGGCAGGTGGAACGCACACGCGATTTTTTTACGCTGTTTGATTTTTCGGCCAAGTGGGATGTGGTACCCAGCATGCTTACGCAAAACCACGATAAGGTAATTAAAGGCTTTATGGGCCTCACTACCGCCTATGATAAAAGCAAGCTTAAACCCGGGGTTACCATTATGGGCGAAACCAAAACCGCCAACGAAGCCCGCTACATACATGGCGAATACGGCAAAGGCCAATGGACCTTTTACGGCGGCCACGATCCGGAAGACTACCAGCACGCCGTAGGCGACCCGCCAACCGACCTCAAGCTCCACCCCAACTCGCCCGGCTACCGGTTGATATTGAACAATGTACTATTCCCGGCGGCTAAAAAGAAGAAACAGAAAACCTGATGGTGGTGGTGCGGGATACGGGAGCGGGATGCCGGAAAGTAGTGCGGGATGTTTTAGTATGGAATTTCAAATGATAAATATCGAACACTGAATTTGGAATGTAAATGATGAAGTAATAGAATTAAAAACTACTTCATCTTTTGGCGTTATATTAATCCATTGACCAATAATGAATATCGAAAAGCGAATATCAAATGGTAAATAAACACGTTTATCGAGCGTTTCGTATTATCAAAAATCGACAAGATTACCTTTTCTTTTTTGCTGAAAATAGCTGATCCAGCCAAATAAAAGAGATACACTGACACTAATTGGCAATATCATAACCGGCATACTGGTAAACCCAAAACCCAGTATAACCAATACGGTAAATAAGCTCAAAATATACAGCGTTTGTTTACGTGCGAATACTGATTCTAAGCGTATTATATTAATTTGATTTTGAGCCTTATAATTTTCTATAGCTACTTGAAAATCAGAAACAAATGCCTTAAGCAACTCGTCATTACAGAAGTTATTATTTGCGGTAATCTTAATTTTTTTACCATCTAAAAAACCTAAAGTAAATACAGTTCCGTTTTTCCCAAAGTATATATAATAATATTTTAAACCATTAAAAGGAACATGAACTGTTTGATTTAACGCTATTGTCAACTCATCTACAGAGATTGTAGCCGTTCCTGTCTTTCTTATTCTGTGTTTATTTAATAAAAAGAATGCCACCGATGATCCGATTATCAATACAACTACAAGGCCTGCCGGAAGCGTGTTTCCAAACAATGTTCTGAAAAGCCATAAACCCAACCCCAAAATAGCAACTGATACACCAAATAATAAATAGGTGAAACCTTGCCTAGTATATTCAAAAGTGTAACTTTTCAAATCGTAAATTAAATTTAATATACTAAATAACCATTATAACTATCTATTTAACTTGATGAATAATGATAAGTGATTCTATTAACCCCTTCATCATTCGGCATTCAGTGTTCGATATTAAAAACACCGCGGCGAGCTACTTCTTTAATGTATTCTCAAACAGTTTATATATCCGCTTATATTCATCGGCCCAGCTGCTGGGCTGTTCAAAGGCGTGGTCTTCTATTGGGTACGATGCCAGCTCCCAGTTCTCTTTATGTAGTTCAATGAGCTTTTGAGTAAGGCGTACAATGTCCTGGTAGTTCACGTTTTGGTCCAGCATGCCATGCAGCATCAGCAGGTTCCCTTTTAACCCATTGGCAAAATAAATAGGCGAACTTTTGCGGTAAGCCTGCTCATCTGTAAAGGGCTCATTGAGTATGTTAGAGGTGTATTCGTGGTTGTAATGCGCCCAGTCGGTAACCGAGCGGATGGCGCCGCCTGCCGAGAAAACATCCGGCTCGTTAAACATGGCCATCAGCGTAATAAAACCACCGTATGAGCCGCCGTACAGGCCCACATGTTTTGGGTTAACGCCATACTTATCTACCAGTAGTTTCACGCCATCCACCTGGTCGGTAAGGTCTTTGCCGCCCATGTGGCGGTAAATACCCGTGCGGAAATCGCGGCCATAGCCCGCGCTTGCGGTATAATCTATATCCAAAACGGTGTACCCATTGTCGGCCAGCAGGTTGTTAAACATATATTCGCGGAAATAATAGCTCCATGAATACGTTACGTTTTGCAGATAACCGGCGCCATGTACAAATACTACGGCCGGTTTAGCCGGGTCGGGGTTGGCAGGCTGGTACAAGCGCGCGTAAACATCGGTACCGTAACGGTTTTTAAAACTGATGATCTGCGGGTCGCGCCATGGGTACGACAGGTACTCGGCCGACACAGAGTGGGTGACCTGGACCGCCTTTGCACCGGGCTTATTGGCCTGTATATATAATTCCCAGGGGCGGTTGGAGTACGAATAGCGGATAGCCAGCCATTTTTCATCAGGCGATAGGGTAACCTCGTTGCCGCCCTTCATGCCGGTGATCTTAACGGGTGTACCACCGCTAACCGGGATACTGTAAAAATGCGTAATGCCGGGGTGGTCGATATTAGCGGTAAAGTAAAAGATTTTTTTATCCTTGCTTAATTGCAACGTTTGCACTTCCCATTTGCCGCTGGTGAGTTGTTTTTTGGTACCGCTCTCCACATCAACCACGTAAATGTGCGAATAGCCGCTGGCTTCGCTCTGGTAATAAAAATGGGTGGCGTCAATAAAACCGGCCCTGCCGGGGTTATCAATGCCCGGGCCGCCTATCCAGGCCTCGTCCCGCTGCCTGTCGAGCAAACGTAGTTTGCCGCTTACCGGGTCGAGCCGCATGATCCAGCAGTCTTTATTATCCTGCGATGATATGATCACCACGGCGTTACTACCGCTCTCGTTCCATAAAACCCCATCAATGGTTACCGGCCTGTCGGCATTTTGTTTCTGCCGCTCTTTTAACTCTTCGGGGTAATCTTTCAGATAATCGGGCAGGTCTTTTATACCTGGGATGTCTGTGGTAATGATGGGATAGTACGTTCCCTGCTGTGTATCGTAAACAAATGTTTGGGATGTTGAGGAAGCCCGGCCAACTTTTGAGCGGTTGGGAATGTCTTCCGTAAAACCCGATGCCGTTACATAATTAGGTACCATAGCATTTTTTACGCCATCGGCACGTTTAGTGAGCCGGTAGGTAATAAACCTGCCATCCGGACTTATCTTTACCTCGCTTACCCGTTTATCGCCGGTTACAATTTCTTTCAATTGTTCGGGTTTAAGCAATTCGGTCCTCACCGAATCTGCTTTATCTTCTTTGGCTTTCTCTTTAATAATATCAAACAGTTCCAGCTGCTGCTTTTTTAGCCATTGCTCCTGCTCGTTAGGCTGCTTTTTGCTTTTTTGGTCAGTTGCCTCATGTACAAAATTGGTAAGCTGTACCAGTTGGCCATTTTTTAAGCTGAGGCTAAACAGATTATTATCCTGGCGATAAACAACCTTGCTTTCATCGCCCATAAATACCGGCTCGGTTTCACGGGCTTCTGTACTGGTAAGGCGGGCAGTTTTACCGGTTTTCACATCAAACAATAACAGGTCGCCATCCTTGCTGAAGATCTTGCGGGTGCGTTGTTTGTTCCAGTCGCCGTTACCGGTGCTCAGGCCGCGCTCTTCGGCAATGCTTACCCTACGCGCCTTGTTATCCGTAGGGCTCACGGCGTACAGTTCCGCGTCGCCAGAGGCATTTTCATTCCACTTAAAATAGACCTTTTTACTATCATCGGCCCAATCAATACCGGAGGGTGATACGCCTATCCATTTCGGGTCGCGCATGATTTTTTCAATGGTAAGCGGGCCAAGTTTTTGGGCGAAAGAAGTAGTAGCCGCGGGGAGAAGCAGCAGCGTAACCAATAGTTTTTTCATGTGAACTTAAAAGATGCAATATAAGCATGTTTTAATATCGAATATTGAATTTCGAATGTTGAATGATGAAGCGTTTTTAAATATCGAATGATGAATAATGAAATAAAATCACTTCATCATTCGTCGTTCAGCATTCGATGTTCGATATTATCTTAAACACTTCATCATTCGGCGTCCAGCATTCAGTGTTCGATATTATCTTAAAACAATTCATCATTCGAAATTCAGCATTAGACATTATAAATCTCCCGCTCTCGCACCCCGCTCCCGCTCCTTCAATTATAAAACGTCCATGACACGCCGAATTTCAGCACGCGGTCCATTTGCGGGTAGCGGTTAACGGTATAAAAACCTTTGCTGAATAGTCCCTGGTTCACGTAATCATACTGCACAAAAATATTGGTGCGTACCAGCGTGGCTTTAAAGAACAGGCTGGCTACCGGGTACGAGGTAAAGGTAACATCGGGCCCGTTATAGAACTGGCCTATGCTGAGCGCGTACGATGGAGCCAGGTAAGTGGTATTGTACCGCGCGTTGATACCAAACTGCGAATTAAGGGTAAACAACTGCGCCTTGTAATAAAGGCTGCTATAGGTATATACCTCCGGCGTGCGCAATATGGCCGCGTTATCGGTTTTTTGGTATACAATATAGTTATCAAAATTAAGCTTACGCCAGTGCAGGTTTTTACCAATGCTTAATTTAAGCATGTTAATTGGCGACCCATACTGCCTTGGCGAGGCATCGATACCGTTTGGCTGCGAGGCAAAATAAAGGTAATCGTTCACCAGGAAATATTCGGCCTTCAGGTCCAGCTCCAGCGCTTCGTTCACGTAGTTGAAAGACAGGTTGGTGACCTTTTGATTGGCAAAGCTGTTATTAAAAATATAGTGATTGGATATCCAGTTGGTATACACCAGCCCCGGCGAACTACTTTGCTGGTAGGCGCCTAAAACTATACGGCCGGTTTTGCGGTTACCAGCGAGGGTAAGCTTGGCATCATACAGAAAATCGCCAAAATTGCGTCCCTGTACAATCTGCTGTATGTCGGCATCAAGGTTAATACGATCGCTGAAACGGTAGCCCAGCTTACCCTTCACCGTAATATTCTGGAAGGTAGTGTTTTGTACCTGCACCGGCTGTATCTGCTTTTTACCATATTGGTTAATAATGGTATCGGCCACAAACTGGCTTACTTTATAAAAATCCTGCGTTAAACCGAGATCCAGTTTCAACTCATTCTTCAGCATTTTTTTGCTGCGCCCCCGCAGGTAAAAACTGTACGAGAAATCATTTTGCAGGTGCAGCACGTTGAGCGAATCGCGCGAGCGGGCGGAAGAGAAATAATAATCAGGAAAGGCACCAAACTGGTCCAGTCCGTTTTGCAGGTAGTTATATTTACGCTGATTGTAGTAAAACGTATAGCCCACGCGCTGTGTAGGCAGCACGTTGTTGGTACCCGCCTTGCCCTTGTTAAGGCTATCAATATGCCCTATGTAGTAAAACTGCTTTACATACAGGCCGTTGTTTTTCCAGTTGCTGTAGCTGCCCGGCAGGCGCACCGGTTCGCCCGTTTTATCAAACGATGGATTGGTAAAGATATCCTGCTTTAAAATGGACCCTGTTTCCGGGGCTTTTAAATTATTGAACAACAGGTTAGCCAGCAGGTTATAACGCTTGTTAACGCTATGGTACCAGGTAAATACGCCTGCTGTAAAATCGCTCACGTTTTGGCTCAGTACGTTATTGGTGCTGTAATACCCTTTTGAGCCGTTAAAGTTGAGTAAAAAGCCAACGTTCCAGTTGGGCTTAACGTTTTGTGTATGCAGGGCCTTAAACAATTGCTCTTTGGTGCCGCCGATAGTACTGTATAAGGATAACAGCGTGTAAGGGGCGCGGGCATTAAAGTAATTAAGGTCCTGCGGGTTTACCAGGTAGGCATCCAGCGCGTGCTGGCCCTCATCAAAGCCTATGGTTTTGCGGGGGTTAAACAGCAGGTCGCGGGCGGCGGTGCCCGGGTAGCCCAGGCTTATCTTGGGGTTACGCGGCTGGTTAAGCGGGCTATAGTTCTCAAAGTTCACCAAACCGGTATCCAGCGGGAAAAGCTGTATACTATCGGCCAGTAAGCGCTCGCTGGTTACCTTAATAAACTTGGACGTAAAAACAATCGAATCGTGCTTGTTCTCCTCGCGCTTGCGCAGCGAGTCCAGGTTATCCGAAGCGGAATTATTGCGCGGGCGGTTACGGGTGGTATCGCGACTGTACACCGGCTCATTTGGCCGCTGCCCGGGGAAACTCGGGTTACTTATCTGCGCGAAGGCGCCCTGCGCGGCGGCACAGATCAATATCAGCAGTAAATACTTCAGCTTGTTTGCCATTAAAGCCCGGCTATCAGTTCTTTTAAAATTAAGGTTAGTTTGGGTTCGGCCTCCTGCGCTACCGCCAGTATTTCCTCCACCGATACCGGTTTTAATTGCTCAGGGAACCCCTCATCCGTTAAAACAGATATGGCGAATACCGGCAGCCCCATGTGATTGGCCACAATTACTTCGGGTACGGTGCTCATCCCTACCGCGTCGCCGCCTATGATACGCAGGTACCTGTACTCGGCACGGGTTTCCAGATTGGGGCCGGTTACCGCTACATAAACTCCCTTATGGCAGGTAATATTGTTGGCTGCGGCAATCTCCAGTCCTTTATTGATCAGGTCGTGGCGGTAAGGTTCGCTCATGTCCGGGAAACGAGGGCCCAGGTCGCTGTCGTTACGGCCAATAAGCGGGTTCATGGGTTGCAGGTTAATGTGGTCCTCTATTACCATCAGGTCGCCCTTTCTGAAATCGGGGTTCAATGATCCGCTGGCGTTGGAGACGAACAGCGTTTTAATACCCAGCATTTTCATTACCCTCACAGGCAGCGTGATCTGCTGCATGTTGTAACCCTCGTAATAATGCAAACGGCCCTGCATGGCTACCACCTTTTTACCGCCCAGCATACCAAATATCAACTTGCCCGAATGGAACTCCAGCGTTGATATAGGGAAGCCCGGTATGTTCGAATACATGAGCTGTTTCTCTATCTCTATCTCATTCACCAGGCCACCCAGGCCGGTACCTAAAATAATACCTG
Organism: Mucilaginibacter sp. MD40; assembly: GCF_002288635.1. Lineage (GTDB taxonomy): Bacteria > Bacteroidota > Bacteroidia > Sphingobacteriales > Sphingobacteriaceae > Mucilaginibacter. The sequence goes on from NZ_NRSW01000001.1 coordinate 3,952,229, forward strand.
CTTCGGGCTCAAAATCGCCTATGCGTTTCTTGATGTATTCAGTGGTGCTGTATATGCTCTCTAACATAAGTAGTAATTAAATGGTCAAATGCGTCCTGCGCGTTATTCAGCAGCTTTATGCCTATAGGCTGTACTAAAACGGGTAATCCGTTTAGTATCATCTGCAGGTGCTGTAACCCTAAACGCTGCGCATCCTTTTCTGTTGTGATGATGATCTTTTTTTCTGCCTTGCAGGTCTTAAAATCATCAGCAAGTTTAAGTATATTTTTTGGGGTAAAGGGATGATGATCGGGATATTTATGATGGATAACTGACGGACCAAGCTCTTCCAGATATTTAACCAGCGGCGCCGGGTTAGCAATACCTGTAAGCAGGAATATGGTAGTATCCCCGTCTATCGCTACATCTGTTTGTTCGCCATATAATGTAAGTAACGGCTGGTAGCTGATGGCGCTGAAAAATAAGGGCTGCGTACTAAGCGGTGTAAGTTTGTGATAGCAGCGGGTCATATCGGCCTCTGTGATGGTTTCGGGGCATTTGGTCACCACCATGATATCCGCGCGCCAGCGGCCGCTGAAAGGTTCGCGCAGGTTGCCGGCGGGCAGCACAATCTGCGGCAGTTGCAGGTTTCGGTAATCAAACAACAGGATGCTGAGGCCCGGCTTTACCGCCCGGTGCTGAAAGGCATCGTCCATTACCACTACCTCGTGGTTGGTTTTTAACCATTCTATACCGGCTACGCGGTCTTCACAAACGGCTACTGTAATATCGGGAAACTTTTGCTTGAACTGAGATGGCTCATCGCCGATCTCGGCCGCGGTAGATGAGGCTAACGCTTCTATAAAACCTTTGGTTTGGCGGCCGTAGCCCCTGCTCAGGGTTGCCAGCTTTACCTCATCCTTTAACAAGCGCACAATGTGTTCCGTCATGGGGCTTTTGCCCGCTCCGCCTACTTCAAGATTGCCTATGCTGATAACGGGAATATCAAAACCGCGGCTTTTGAACAGCCCGGCATCATACAACCAGTTGCGGATAACCACTACCAGACCGTAGATGAGAGAGAAAGGTAACAAGAGTAAGCGCAGGTACCGCATAGGGTGGTAAAGATAAATAATAGCCAATGAACCTGTGCTTATTTTTGCGCTTTGGGCATGCGGCACTCGTAAATGTTTATTACATTTATTGCTATGAAGAAACTCCTTTGCCTGCTGTTAAGCATTACTACCTTCAGCGCCATAGCGCAAACCGACACTAAGCTGACCGTCCAGTTGCAAAACTTGCTGAAAGATTTTCATGGCCGTGCAGGTGTGTATGTGCACAACTTAAAAACTGGCAAAACCGCCGCTATAAACTCGGATACGCTTTTCCCAACGGCAAGTATGATCAAGGTAAGCATACTGAACGGAGTGATGGATAAAATAGAAAAGGGCGACCTGCATTACAACCAAAAACTGGTTTACCGCGATTCGTTGCTTTATGCAGGCGAGGATATCCTGGGATCATTCAAGAACGGTGATACCATACAATTGAGCAAGGTAACCATGCTGATGATCACCATGAGCGATAACACGGCCAGCCTGTGGCTGCAAAAATTGGTGGGCGGCGAGTATATTAATAACTGGCTCGCCACTAACGGCTTTAAGGTAATGCGGGTAAACTCGCGCGTGGCAGGCCGCGAGGACATGCGTAAAATATACGGTTGGGGCGTTACTACACCTTATGAAATGTGCCGACTGTTTACCCTAATACGTGATGGCAAGGCCGTAAGCCCGGCGGCCAGCGAGCGTATGTACCGTACGCTTAACCGTATTTACTGGGACGAGAACGCGCTATCGCAGATACCGCCTTATGTGCAGGCTATCTCTAAACAGGGCGCGGTTGACGCTTCTCGATCTGAAACGGTGCTGGTAAACGCCCCGCACGGCGATTACGTTTTTTCGATCATCACCAAAAACAACCTGGACCAAAGCTGGACACCGCAAAACGAGGCCGACATTCTTATTAAAAAAGTATCGGCCCTGTTGTGGCATTATTTTGAGCCGCAAAGCAAATGGCAGCCCGCTCCCGGCGTGGATAAATTTATGCTAAATGAGTAGCGGCTGAACTCTTATTCCAGTTCAGCCAATAAACCGCGTACGTCCAACTGCCGGGTAAACATGGTGAGGTTGCCCTGCGCGTCTAACGGCCATTTTTCCCGCGGGCGGTCCCAATACAACTCTACACCATTACCATCAGGATCATCCAGGTACAGGGCTTCTGATACGCCATGGTCTGATGCGCCGCTAAGCGGGTAACCCTTATCCAACAGGCGTTTCAGGATAGCCGCCAGGTCCTTCCTTTCCGGGTAAAGTATAGCCGTGTGGAACAGGCCCGGCGCGTATTGCGGTGCCGGCGGCGCGCCCTTGCTTTGCCAGGTGTTTAACCCGATGTGGTGGTGGTAGCCCCCGGCTGATATAAAGGCGGCCTGGTCGCCGTACATGGTTACCAGTTCAAAACCGAGCAGGTCGCAGTAAAAAGCCATTGACCGTTGCAGATCGCTCACCTTTAAATGTACGTGCCCTATGCGGGTTTGGGCAGGTATTTTATAGTCGCTCATGATATTCGCGTTTTAATGTTGAAAGGTTGGAAAGTTAAATGTTGAAATGTTTCCTTCCTTATAGTGTAAAGCTAAGTTGTTTTTAAACAAAATTTGTCGCTACAAAGCAATTTATATGTTTAAACATTTATTCTAATTGACCACTCCCTATTTAACGTTTCAACGTTCAAACATTCCAACGCTCCTCCCACAAAATAATAAACCGTACCTTTGCGATATGGTAATCAAAACTGCCGATTTTATTTGCAGCAATACGCAGATATCCAAGCTGCCGCCGCCGTTGAAGCCCGAATATGCTTTCATTGGCAGGTCAAACGTGGGTAAGTCGTCACTCATTAATATGCTTACGCAGAAAAAGGGGTTGGCCAAAACCTCGCAAACCCCGGGTAAAACGCAGCTTATTAACCACTTCCTCATTAATGAGAACTGGTATATTGTGGATTTGCCGGGCTACGGTTACGCGCGTATCTCCAAAAGTAAAAAAGAGGACTGGAACAAATTTATACGTGCCTACCTGGATAAACGCGAAAGCCTGCAATGTGTAATGGTACTGATAGACAGCCGCCTGGAACCGCAAAAAATAGACCTGGAGTTTTGCAATTGGCTGGGCGAAAAAGGCCTGCCCTTTGTAACCATATTTACCAAGGCCGATAAGCAAAGCAGCGTAAAAACCGACCAGAACATTGCCAGGTTCCGTAAGGCTTTGCTGGCGTATTTTGAGGAAGCGCCTCAATTTTTTATCACCTCGGCAGAAAACCTTTTGGGCCGCGATGAGGTGCTCAACTTTATTGACTCCATTAACCAGGGATTTGAGAAACCTCTGTTTAGTGATGAGCACTATCAATAGGTTCAGATGATGCCGAACACGGGATTTTGACTAATGAATACTCATGTGAAATTTACCAGTGTGAGGAAAAACTCTGATATTTGTGTTTCAGTTTAAGATGAAAAAATATTTTTCGCTCGTTACGTTTTCGCATACCATTTTTGCCATGCCCTTTGCCTTTATAGGCTTTTTTCTGGCGGTTACTACTACCAGTCATAAATTTGAGTGGCAAAAACTGGTGATGATGCTGTTGTGTATGGTATTTGCCCGTAACTCGGCAATGGCCTTTAACCGCTACCTGGACAGGAACATTGATGCCAAAAACCCGCGCACCAAACAGCGCGACATACCCGCCGGCCGCATAACGCCAGCCGCCGCGCTAACCTTTACGCTGGCAAACTGTGCCTTGTTTATATTCACCACCTGGTTTATTAATCCGCTGTGTTTTTACCTTTCGCCGGTTGCATTACTGGTGGTTTTGGGTTACAGCGCCACCAAACGTTTTACCGCGCTTTGCCACATGGTATTGGGTTTAGGATTGTCACTTGCCCCTATAGGCGCTTACCTGGTGGTTACCGGCGCCTTTGCCTTAACGCCTATTTTCTTTTCGTTGGCAGTGTTTTGCTGGGTAAGCGGCTTTGATATTATTTACGCCCTGCAGGACGAGGATTTTGACCGCAGCGAAAAACTGCATTCCATCCCTACCTGGTTGGGTAAAGTAAATGCGCTCAGGCTATCAACCGTGCTGCATGTATTTTCGGCCATATTTATTATTATGCCGGTGATGTACACCCACGTTGGGTTGCTTTATTATGTGGGTATAGTGTTTTTTTGCAGCATGTTAATTTATCAGCACCTGCTGGTAAAACCAAACGACCTGAGCCGTGTGAACCTGGCCTTTATGACCACCAATGGCATAGCCAGCGTGGTTTTCGCCGCCTTCTTTTTGTTAGACAGGCTATGGATGCGCTAAGCCAGCAGCAGTTAAACCAATTTCGCGAACATGCGGCCGCTTACGTTGAGTTTAACGAGGCGGAGTGGATCATTTGCATACAACACCTCGCATTACTTAAATTAAAAAAGAAAGAGCATTTTGTAGTACCCGGCCAGGTATGCAAAACCATAGGCTTTGTGCTATCCGGCTCGGTAAGGTATTACCACCTGATTGATGGTAAGGATATTACCAATTACTTCAGCTTTGAGAACGATTATGTGAGTTCTTATAAAAGCTTCTTAACCGGCGAACCCTGCATCAGTTATATACAGGCTTTGGAGCCCACCACTATACTTACCGTGAGCAAGAAAAACTGGGATGCTATGCTGAACAACCCCATGCTGGCTTACAAAATAGAACGCTTTGGCCGCCTGCTGGCCGAATACTACCTCATTTGCTACGAAGACCGCGTTACCTCCTTTATCACCCAAACACCGGAAGAACGCTATCTTAAACTACTGGAAAGCGGTAAAGACATCATCCGCCGTATGCCGCAACATTATATTGCCAATTTCCTGGGCATTACGCCGGTATCGCTATCGCGGATAAAGAGAAGGATTTTGGTGTAGCCTCACCCTACCCTCTCCTTAGGAGAGGATGTATGATAATCCCCTGATCTCTAATCACAAATCTCTGATCTCTAACCCCCAATTTCTTATCTTAAGATAACGTTTTCATTATCAGGCTTTACTCACCTTTGTATCATACCAAAAACAGAGAAACCATGATACATACCATTTTAGGTGCTGGCGGCCCGGTGGCCAACGCATTAACCGATGAGCTAATAAAAAACAATAAGACCGTGCGCCTGGTGAGCCGCTGCCCGGTGAATATTCAAAACAAGAACGTAAGCTGGCAAAAGGCAGATCTGCTTGATCTTGAACAGGTAAGACAGGCCGCAAACGGATCTGATGTGATATACCTTTGCGCCGGATTGGTGTATGATATTGACATATGGCGCCAGCAATGGCCTGTAATTATGCGCAATGTGATAGAGGTTACCAAAGCCAACAACGCCCGTTTAATTTTCTTTGATAACATTTACATGTATGGCCTGGTGAACGGCCCTATCACAGAAGAAACGCCTTATCAACCTGTCAGTAAAAAAGGGGAGATACGGGCCGGTGTAGCCAACATGCTGATGGATGAAGTAAAAGCCGGTAATATAAATGCTACCATAGCCCGCGCTCCCGACTTTTACGGCACCAGCAGCACCAACGCCTTCTTTGATATGATGGTAATGGCTAAATACGCCAAAAAACAAAGCGCGCAATGGCTGGGCGACCCAAATAAGCTGCATAACTTTATTTACATACCAGATGCCGGTCGCGCGATGTACCTGCTGGGCCAGTCGCCGGAGAGTGATAACCAGGTGTGGCACCTACCCACCGCCCCTGCCATTACCGGCCACCGGTTTCTGGAAATTGCTGCGCGTACTTATGGCGTGAAACCTAAATTTATGCGTGTGGGTAAGCTAATGCTAAAACTGATGGGCCTTTTTGTAAAAGTAATTGCCGGCACCGTTGAAATGTACTACCAGTACGACCACGACTATAACTTTAACAGCGACAAATTTGAGCGTGCCTTTAACTTTAAGCCCACCAGTTACGAGGAGGGTATAAGGGAAGTAGCGAGGACGATATATAAGCCGGTTTAAGGTTGACTCACCCCCTGCCCCCTCTCTGCTGCGCAAAGAGGGGGTATTTTTATCTCTATTTCTATTCCTCACCCTCTTTTCGCGCAGCAGAGAGAGTCGGCCAGCGTAGCGGCGCCTGGGTGAGTCAGCCCGGTTTTCTTTACATCTTCCCGACTTACGGTCTTCCCAACTTCCTAACTTATCTGCATATTTGCAAATAAGCATATCTGCACATCAATTATATGATCCACAAGAAAACACGTACCTACATTCCGGAGAACCTCGAAATTAAATGGGAAACCCTGGAACCGATATACAAAGAACTGCTGGAACGCCCTATTAGCTCGGTCGAGGAACTGGAACAATGGCTGCGCGATGGTAGCGAACTACAGGCCGCCTTAGAAGAAGATTTTGCCTGGCGCTACATCCGCATGACCTGCGATACCACCAACGACGAACTGCTGCAAAACTTCCAGTATTTCGCTACCGAAATTGAGCCTAAAACAGCGCCTTATAACAACGAGCTGAATAAAAAGCTGGTGAACAGCGAGTTTGTTGATCAACTGAACGAAGAAAAGTATTTTATAATGCTGCGCGGCGTTCGCAAGCAACTGGAACTGTTCCGCGAGGAGAATATCCCGCTGCAAACGCAGATACAGGTGGAGCAGCAGAAATATCAGTCGATCACCGGCTCTATGTCGGTACACATTGGCGATAAGGAATATACGCTGGAGCAGGCGTCTGTATTTCTGAAAGATACCGACCGGACCAAACGCCAGGATGCCTGGGAAAAGATCACCGCGCGCCGCTTGCAGGATAAGGAAAAGCTGGACGAATTGTTTAACCACCTGCGCGGCCTACGCCATGAGGTAGCGGTAAATGCCGGCTTCGAGAACTTCCGCGATTATATGTTCCAGGCGCTGGGCAGATTTGATTATACGCCGCAGGATTGCTACGCTTTCCATGCCGCTATAGAAACAGAAGTGGTGCCTATTCTTCGCGAATTTGCCGAGCAGCGCCGCGAAGCCTTGGGGGTAGAAAGCCTTAAACCCTGGGATATGGATGTAGACCCGCATGGGCGCGCCGCATTAAAACCGTTCAGCAATGGCAGCGAACTGATCGAAAAATCTATCCAGTGTTTCTCTAATATCAACCGTTATTTAGGCGAGCGCCTCGAGATCATGAAGGATAATAACCTGTTTGATGTGGAGAGCCGCAAAGGCAAGGCACCAGGCGGTTATAACTATCCCTTATCTGAAACAGGCGCACCGTTCATTTTCATGAACTCGGCCAACACCTTCCGCGATCTGACTACGATGGTGCATGAGGGCGGCCACGCGGTACATACCTTTCTGACGGCCGACCTGGAACTGAACGATTTTAAACACTGCCCAAGCGAGGTAGCAGAACTGGCATCCATGTCAATGGAGCTGATATCAATGGATAACTGGAACGTTTACTTTGATAACGAGGAAGACCTCAAACGCGCCAAACGCGACCAGCTATATGATGTGCTGAAAACCCTGCCATGGGTTGCCGTCGTTGACCAGTTCCAGCACTGGATATACACCAACCCCGACCACACCGATGCCGAACGCACCGAAGCATGGTTAAAAATATATGAACCTTTTGGCGCGGGCTTTGCCGACTGGAGCGGCCTTACCGAAGCCGAACAAAACCTGTGGCAAAAACAACTGCACATTTTTGAAGTGCCTTTCTATTACATTGAATACGGCATGGCCCAACTTGGCGCCATAGCCGTTTGGAAAAATTACAAGGAAAACCCGGAGAAAGGTTTACAGCAATATCTGGACGCTTTAAAATTGGGTTATACCAAAACCATTAAGGAAATCTACGAAACAGCCGGGATCAAATTTGATTTCAGCGCGGACTATGTAAAAGAACTCGCCGAATTTGTAAAAGCCGAAATGGATAAAATATAAATACCTGACCCTCTCCATACCGGAGAGGGTTTTTTGTTTAACACAATACATGAACCAGCTTATCAACTTCTTCTGGACCATCATCTGCTTTGCGCCGGTACTCACCTACTGGTTTAAGGCTTTTGATGTAAGATGGTTAATAACGGCTATTGCGGTAAGCGTGGCAGCGTTAATTATTCCTGCTAAAAAGTTGCAGCTCAGTTACCGTTCCAAATTTTATGAAGCGCTCGGAGTAAGGTTTATCCGCAGGTTTGTACAAAACGGCGATTTGGCCAACCGCCGCTCCCGCGCTAAAGATCCTAAGTATAAACACATCCGAAACCGCGGCCAGGCGCAGGCTTATAAACATACCATAGCCATGTATGAACGCTTCCACTTGTTATGCCTGGTATTTTTCTTTTTAACGGCTATATTGGCCGTATTTAATGGCTATTATCTGCTTGCAGCACTCGTTATAATAGGCAATGTTATTTACAATATACTGCCGATACTACTACAACAATACAACAAAACAAGATTGCTAAATATCAGTAAATAAGATATTTAATGATATTTTAAGCACCCATAAGGTACATCAATTAAAACTTATCCGTGTTTAAGCCGTTACTTATACATGAAAAAGTTAATTGCATTTGTGAGCCTTGTGCTATTTGCTGCAAAAAGCTTTGCACAAGGACAGGTACCGTTAAAGCCGGTTAAAATTGATAGTTTGATCACCATCTCCCTCCCGGAGAAATACACCAAAAAGGACACCTTAGGCCAAACCATTTACAACGCCAATGGCGCATATGGTTACATGACCGTGATACGCGCGCCTAACCAGGACAAAAAGCCTTTACAGAAAGAGAAAGACCTGAATAAGGTATTACAGGATTATGTAAAAGGTATTAAAGGCCAAAGCAATGGCGATGTGATGAACCTGCGCGATACTACCGTGGGGCACTTAAAAGCCAAAACCTTTACGCTCGAGGTTGATGAAGGCGCGGGTATACAATCGCGTAATTTCATCATTGTGTATACGCAGGATATTACTTATACCATTGAGTATTACTACGAGGCCTTAAGGAAAGATCTGGCGAAAGGTGAGTACAAACTTTACTCGGCATCGCTTAAAATATCTCCCGAGTTACAGCGTAACGACCAGTACCTTAGCAACGCCAAAGGTATGTCTACCGCCGCTAAGGTGGGGATTTTTGGAGGCGCTGCCATGTTGATCATTGTAATTGTGGTATTAGTTACCCGCAGAAAAAAAGCGATGGCCTAAGTGTTATCGTTTCAACAGCCCCCGGCTCCAACGGGGGCTGTTGATAAATTTACGGCTATCCAGGTAAGTAAGCCATACCGCCGTTACCAGTACACCTATGGCCGAGCCACCCATTACATCCTCAAAAAAATGCTGGCTTAGGTACATGCGCGAATAACCCACCATTAGCGCGTAAAAAAGGAACACCCAACCCCACTTCTTATTTTTTAAGAGGTAAGTAGCTACCATACCCAAACTAAAGGCAGTAACCGTATGCCCCGAGGGGAAACTATGCGTTGCCAGTATATACAATCCCTTTACAAAGTGTATGCGACTCAATTCGGCCTCAAAATAGATACGTGGCCGGGGCATATCAAAACTATATTTAAGCACCTGCGCGGTGAGGGCTGTTACAGCGTAACTGGTAATAGTTAAAAATGCCACCCGGTAATTAAAAAGCAATAGTATGGCCGCAAGGGTGATCATCGTCCAGCCATCGCCGAGGTGGGTAATGTAAGGTTCTACAGTGTCCAGAAAAGGCGTGTAATAGCTGTTAACGGCGAAGAATATTTCTGCCCGGGTAAATATCAGCTTAATGATGAGGCAGGCGCTCAGGATAAACAGATAAGGTACAAATAAGGTACGTACCCGGTACAAAACATCTTTAGCGCCATTGTTCATCGGCACAAAGTAAGGCATATACTTTTTCAATGCAAAAAAATGGTTATGTTTGATGTTGTAATAAAACTGACCTACGTACATGTCGAAAAGCATATTTCGCAAAAAGTCTGTATCAAAAATTCTGGCAGATGTTGCCAGCGGATTCAGCGACGGCGAACACTCGGGGGGCTCATCACATCTTCAAAAAGCCCTCAATACCCGCGATCTTACTTTAATGGGAATTGCCGCCGTAGTTGGCGCAGGTATTTTCTCTACCATTGGCGAGGCCTCATTTAATGGCGGCCCCGGTGTAACCTTGTTATTTGTCCTTACGGCTATCACCTGTGGGTTTTCGGCTATGTGTTATGCCGAATTTGCCTCGCGTATACCGGTGGCCGGCAGCGCGTATACTTATGCCTACGCTTCCTTCGGCGAACTTATTGCCTGGATCATAGGCTGGGACCTGCTGATGGAATATGCCATAGGAAACATAGCCGTAGCCATATCGTGGAGCGAATATTTTGTGAACCTTTTAGATGGTTTCCACATACACCTGCCCACCTGGGTTACGCTCGATTATTTTTCGGCCTTTAAGGCGCACGAGCAGGTACAGGAACTCACCGCCAGCGGCGACACCGCCGATATTACCGAACATATACGCAATGCTGCCAATGCATGGGCCACGGCCCCGGGCATAGGCAACTTAAAGTTTATTGCCAACATACCGGCACTGCTTATTGTAATTGCTATTACCTACCTGGTTTATATAGGCATACGCGAAACTAAAAAAGCTACAAACGCCATGGTTTATCTAAAAATAGGCGTAGTACTGGCGGTTATTATCATCGGCTTTTTTTATGTAACCCCGGCCAACTGGCACCCGTTTTTGCCTAATGGCTTTGGCGGGGTCATGAAAGGCGTATCAGGCGTATTCTTCGCCTATATTGGTTTCGATGCTATATCTACCACTGCCGAAGAATGTGAAAACCCGCAGCGCGACCTGCCCAAAGGCATGATCTACTCGCTTATCATCTGCACTGTGCTGTATATCCTTATCGCTTTAGTACTTACCGGTATGGTGAACTATAAAGACCTGCAGGTAGGTGATCCGCTGGCTTTTGTATTCTCAAAGGTTGGGCTTAAAAATATCAGCTATGTTATATCGGTAAGCGCGGTTATCGCTACCGCCAGCGTATTGCTCATTTTCCAGCTGGGGCAGCCACGCATATGGATGAGCATGAGCCGCGATGGCCTGTTGCCAAAGGCGTTCTCACGCATCCACCCAAAATACCATACGCCATCTTTCGCTACTATTATTACCGGTATTGTGGTAGCCGTTCCGGCACTGTTTTTAAACCTCACCGAGGTAACCAACCTTACCAGCATAGGTACGCTGTTCGCGTTTGTGCTGGTTTGCGGCGGCGTATTGCTGTTACCTCGTGAAGCAGCTGTAAGGGGTAAGTTCCGCCTGCCTTACATTAATTCGCAATTTATTGTGCCTGCCCTATTTATTATCGGCGTATACTTTGGCCGCCACTGGATATCGGGCTTGTTTGAGGGTGAGGCTTTACATCATAAGTTCCCTTATTTCCTGTTCCTGCTGCTCTCGCTCACATTGAGCATACTTGCATTTGTTAAGAAACTATCGCTGATACCGGTTTTAGGCCTGCTAAGCTGTTTTTACCTTATGGCCGAATTGGAGTACGAAAGCTGGATACGTTTCCTGTCATGGCTCGTTATAGGCCTGGTTATTTATTTCAGCTACGGTTATAAGAACAGCGTGCTGGGAAAAGCAAAATAACCAGCTGATAAATAATATAAAGAGGCCGCTTCTGTTAACTAAGAAGCGGCTTCTTTATTTGTCTACATTTTACCACCCGTAAACCAATGCTGTTATCGGAGGAAACCAAGCGCAAGTATATCATTTTGAACAGATTAGTATTTTTTTAATCTTAAACTATTGGTATAGCTATTGGTCAGACCCCTATGAATACCCTAATTATTCATTTATGGACATCTTATGAAAACAGTAATGAAAACAATGGCCATCGCTTTCCTGATGATGGTTGCATCAACAAAATTATTCGCGCAGGTAAGCATCGGCGTAGGTATATCGGTTCATTTAGCCCCGCCTGCACTGCCTGTTTACACACAGCCGGTATGCCCCGGCGACGGTTATATTTGGACACCCGGTTACTGGGCCTACGGCGATGACGGTTATTACTGGGTTCCGGGTGTGTGGGTAAGGCCACCGCATTACGGCTTATTATGGACTCCCGGCTACTGGGGCTTTACTGATGGTGTGTATGTTTACCATGCCGGTTATTGGGGGCCGCATGTTGGTTTTTACGGCGGCATTAATTATGGCTTTGGCTACGGCGGCGTTGGTTTTGGCGGTGGTGTATGGGCCGGTAACGTATTTAGGTACAATACAGCCGTCACCAACGTAAATACTACTGTGGTACACAATACTTATGTAAACAATACCGTGATCAATAATACAGTGGTGAATAATAACCGTGTAAGCTTTAACGGGCAAGGCGGCGTAAACGCCCGCCCTACCCCGCAGGAACAAACTGCCATGAGTGAGCGGCACATTGATGCTACCCCGCAGCAGCAATCACACATGATGGCAGCCCGCCAGGACCGCAGCCAGCTGGCTTCTCAAAACGGAGGGCATCCGGCTGTTGCCGCCATGAACCGTATAAACGGACGCAAGTTTGACCAGCAGGGCCGTATTGCCAACGGCATACATTCCGGGCAGCTAACCGCCGGCGAAACCAAAAACCTGGAAAACGGCCAGAAGAACATTAATCAACAGGAACGTGCAGACCGTGCTGCCGATAACGGGCACCTTACCCAACAGGACCGCCAGCAGCTCAAGCAAGACCAAAACCAGGAAAGCAAGGATATTTATAACGACAAGCACAATGCTTCCAGGGCCAATTATGCCAATAACGAAGTGGGGCAGCGCCGCTTTAACCAGCAGCAACGTATTGCCAATGGTATTGCCGCCGGGCAACTGCATGCCGGGCAAGCTGCAAGGCTTGAAGGCCGCGAGCAAAACATTAACCGCCAAATAGCTGCCGACCGCCAGGCCAACCGTGGCAGGCTAATGGCGCAGCAGTACAGGCAGGTAAACCACCAGCAAAACCATTTGAGCAGGCAAATACAGCATGAGCGCCACCGCTAAGTGTATAAAGTAAAAGCAAAAAGGGCCGTTTCAATAGAAACAGCCCTTTTTTTATTTTAAACCGATAATATTTGTTGATAGAGCCGGTAATAATCGTCGGCCATTTTTTCTTTAGAGAAATTAGCTGATGCCCATTCGCGGCAATAGTTGCGGTTTATACGGCTAACATCATTCACCGCAGTGACTGCCTCATCTGTACTGTTCACCAGGAAACCTGTACGCTCATGCTGTATCAGCTCCGGCATTGAGCCCTTGTTAAAAGCGATTACGGGTGTGCCGCAAAGCATCGCTTCGGCTACGCTCATGCCAAAAGGCTCCGCGAAATTGATGGGATGCAATAGAGCCAGCGCGTTGCCTAACAACTCATTGCGTTTTTCTGGCCCTGCCGGCCCCAGGTACACCACCTGGTCGCTTAAATGCGGTTCTACTTTTTCTTTCCAGTAATTTTCATCCTGTATAATACCCGCTATCAGCAATTGCTTGCCTGCTTTTTTAGCTATTTCTATCGCTTCCGCAGCGCCCTTATCATGATGGATGCGGCCGAAGTACAACAGATAGTTACCAGGTTGTTCTGTAAACTTAAAATCGGCAGTGTCCAGGCCATTGTAAACGGTAGCCAGATAATTAAGCTCCGGGCTGCGGTCGGCATTGCTGATAGACACATAATGCCCACGGCTGTTATATTTTTTATATACCGGGATAATCCTTTGCGACGAAAAGCCGTGAATGGTAGTGATCACCGGCGTCTCTATCAAACCTGTATAGGTGAGCGGCAAAAAATCAAAGTTATTATGGATAATGTCAAACTCCCCGGCTTTTTCCATCAGGTTACTAATATGCAGGCACTCCAGCACTTTGGCATCCTGGGTACGGTCTTCCTCATAGCCCTGCTCACATATCGCGTCAAGTTTGCCCGCGGTTACGGAGTCGCCTGTGGCAAACAAGGTAACATCTACGCCCAGCTTTATGAGGCCTTCGGCAATATTAGATGCAACCTGCTCCCAGGGCCCGTAATGCCTGGGCGGTGTGCGCCAGGCAACGGGCGATAGTATAGCAGCCTTCATTCGTTAGCAGATCTTTACTTTTTGCTCCATCTTATTATACTCGTACTCCAGCTCAAAAGCCTTTAATACGGTAAGGTGAGATATCATGTAGGCCAGTGTACTTTCGGCGCCCTGGTTACGGTTAATGCCGGTTGGCAGTAAGCCATCGCAGCAGCCTTTGGTTTCGTGGTCATAAAGCGGTGCACGCAGGGTATTTTCGCCCAGGAACCATTTATAGCTCAGGAACATTTTTTCAATATATTCCGGCTTACGGAAAGTTTGGTAAGCCTGGAAGTGCATCAGTACCATAGCCATGGTTTCAATAGCCTGCTGGTCAAACGTTGGGAAGGTACCACCACGATAATACCAGCCATCGTTACCTACCGGGCTCAGGTAACCGTTAGAAAGGGTAAGCTTGTCTAAGAACGCCATCGTTTTTAAAGCGATCTGTTTTACCTTTTGGTTACCGGTAATTTCATAAGAGTGCAACAGGGCCAGCGGTAATATGGCATTATCATAGGTCATGCTCTCTTCAAACCATTCCCAATCGTCAGAACGGGTGTTTTCATAAGCCTCAACCAGCGGATTGGTTAAACGTACCAACTCTGCCACCATACCTTCATCTGTAGGGTAAACCTGCAGGTACAACGCTATACCAATAATGGTATTAGCCTGCCCGCGAATATGTTTAAGTGCTTTAAAGTGCGGGTATGATTTATGGAACAACTCCAGCGCGAACTCACGGTAAGAATTGCTGGCCGCGCAGCTGATCAAATGGCCCAAAGCCCATATGGTACGGCCAAATGAATCTTCTGATCCTACTTCATCCAGATAACGCCTATCAAAGCTTAGGAAGTTGCGGAAGTTACCATCATCTGTTTGCATGTAGTGGATATAGCTCAGGTAGATAGGTAACAGACGATACGCATCGCTGCTTTTGTTACGCTGATAGGCCATTAGCGCCATAATGAGCGCCCGGGCATTATCATCAAGGCAATACCCTTCCTTAAGGTTAGGGATGCCATACTTAGCATGTTGTACAATACCGGTATCATCTGTAAGCCTTAATACGTGTGCTAAACTGAACTTAGGTAATATCTCTGGGTCAACTATGCTGTTCTTTAATATTTTATCGCTAAAGTCGTGCTTAGCAGATGCTTCCTGAGCCACTTTAATGAACTCGGCACCTATTACCGGCCAGCGAAGGTGCAGACCATATTCATAGGCGTTTTGTTTAAGTTCTTTCAACAACGCGTCGTTAGACAGCAACTCATTTACCGTATCAGCCAGTGCGTCGGCATTTTTGAAATCAAATAAACGGCCACGGTCATCAGCTAACAATTCTGTAGCATGCCAGTATGGCGTTGATACTACTGCCGCGCCCGAACCTACAGCGTATGAAAGGGTACCGCTCGTAATCTGCGCCTCGTTCAAATATGGGGTTACGTATACTTCTGTAGCAGTAAGGTAATTGATCAGTTCATCTTCGGTCACAAACTTATTGATGAATGACAGGTGCTGCGAAACTTTCAGCTGCGCTGCAAGGCTTTTCAGGTGGTCGCGATATTCCTCGCCAGAACTTTTAATAACGCCTGGATGGGTGTTACCTAATACCACGTACATCACATCAGGGTGTTTTTCTACAATTTTTGGCAGGGCCTTAACTACGGTTTCGAGGCCTTTGTTGCGGCTCAATAAACCGAAAGTAAGCATTACCCTATGGCCTTTAAACTGGCTTAGGCTTTTAACCGGGTTAATTTCCGGCGCTTCCAGATCAGGCACACCATGCTCAATGATCTGTATCTTCTCTGCCGGGATATCATAAATAGTGGTTAAGAACTCCACCGCGCGTTTGCTCATTACGATGATCTTAGCTGATTGCTCGGCAATTTCACGTATTACGATACGCTGTACGTAACTGGGGTCTTTTAAAACAGTGTGCAGGATAGAGATAAGCGGTTTTTCCAAACGGTTAATGAGCGGTAATACATAAATACCGCTTTCGCCGCCGTAAATACCAAATTCATGTTCCAGTATGCAGGCATCCACATCGCTGGTATTAATATAACTTGCGGCACGGATGTAATCCTTCTGGTGATTTTGGCGGATAACAAACTTTACATGCGACGGGTACTCGTATTCCTGCAGATCTTCAGAATCATTCAAGGCTACCACATATCCCCCATCAAGCGGATCCTTACGTTCAGGAAAGTTAGCGTTGATGGCATTCATTAAATTGTGGTTGAAGGTGGCAATACCACATTCGCGGGGTGGATAGGTTGATATGTATGCGATTTTCATATTATAGTAGAAGAATTCTGTTTTTAGCTCAAGAAAAACGGTAGCATGTTTTTATCATACACCTACTGACCCGAAAACTATGCACTAAAGACCTTTTTAAAGGCCTTTTAACATTGATATAAGCAAAATTTTCAAAGGCACTTAGCTATATGCATAAAGCATACCATAAAATGCCACGTATAACCCTGCCAGCGCAGTTTTGTATTTTTTTTACGCAAATTTGATGTATAACACCTAAGACTAATGGGTAAGTACTTATATACCTGTATGTTGTGCTATAGCTGAGGTAATAACATTGCAGGCTTTAATCAGCTCTTTTTGAGTAATAATTAAAGGCGGGGCTATACGCATAGAGTTGCTGCAGTGTAAAAACCAGTCGGTGATTACACCATTTTGTATACAGGTGTCTATAATTTTCTTATTAATATCAAAACTTTCGAACTCTATCGCCAGCATGAGGCCGGTTCCCCGCACCTCTTTGATAGCCGGGTGCTGCAGATGCTCGCGTATGATAGCCTCCTTTTCTGCTACGCCGCTGATGAGGTTTTCGTTCAGCAATACCTCCAGCGCGGCGAGGCCCGCGGCGCAACAAACCGGGTGACCACCGAACGTGGTAATGTGCCCGAGTATAGGATTCTCTTTAAACGCCGACATGATCTCTACCGAAGAAACAAATGCCCCTACGGGCATACCCCCGCCAAGCGCCTTAGCCATCAGCAAAATATCCGGAACGATATCAAAATGCTCAAATGCAAATAACTTTCCGGTGCGGCCGAGGGCGGCCTGTATCTCATCCAATATTAAAAGCGTACCTGTTTGGCTGCAGCGTTGGCGCAGCGCCTGCATATACGCTTTTTGAGGCACGCGCACGCCGGCCTCGCCTTGTATGGTTTCCAGTATCACGCAAGCGGTTTGGTTGTTGATACGTTCCAGATCATCAAAGTTATTCAGGCGCAGGAAACCCGTGCCCGGTAATAGCGGGCGATAAGCCTGTTTAAACTCCTCGTTACCCATTACACTCAGCGCACCGTGCGTACTGCCGTGGTAAGAGTTTTCGTAAGCCAGTACATTAGGCCGGCCGGTATAACGTTTGGCCAGCTTTATGGCCCCTTCAACGGCCTCGGTACCGGAGTTAGTAAAATATACAGAGTTAAGCGCGGCGGGCAGCAGACTCACCAGCTTTTCGGCAAAGCGTACCTGCGGCGTTTGCACATACTCGCCATACACCATCAGGTGCATATATTTCTCGGCCTGGTCTTTTACCGCCTGTACCACTTTTGGATGGCTGTGACCCAGGTTACTTACCCCGATGCCCGATATAAGATCGATATAGGCTTTGCCACTTTCTTCATAAATATAAACGCCTTCGGCACGGTCAAACTCAAGCAGAAGCGGGAAGTGGGTAGTTTGCGCGTTGTTATTTAAAAAAAGCTGGCGAAGGGTGAGCATATTCTCTGGCTGTAATGTTCAAACGTTGGAATGTTGCAAAGTTAGAATAATACTGCTGTGTTGGAAAGTTGTAAAGTTGGTTGTGTTTGCAGATAGGTTATTAACAAAAAAGCAGCTTAACGCTGCTCTATTAATTTAATGATAACATTTCAACCTTACAACCTTACAACGTTTTAACTCCTTAATTTCCAGCTCTTACGCTGCGTTCGCTCAGTTGCTTGATGAGTTCGTCGGTAAATTCGCGTTCGCTTTTGTATAACAGGCTTACTTTCTCCGGCGACATGATCTTCAGGAACTCGTCGCGATAGCGCTGGCGTATCTCTACCATTTGCTTTTCGTAAGCGATCTCCTTATCAATTTGCTCGGTACCGTTGGCAGATGCGCTGGAATTATTTAAGCGCTTAAGTACACGTACGGCGGTGAGGTCCTGCTGGTACTGGTTATAAATAGGCCAAAACCTGCGCGACTCATCATCAGTAAGGTTAAGCTGCCTGCTAATGAAATTGTTGCGTGCAGCCAGTATCTTTTGCCCTTTGGCAGTGCGTGGCCGGTTAAGCTGCGCAGCAGGAACGGTGGTGCGCCTGAAACCGCTTCGCAGATCGTTCACCTGCGCAAAAGCATCGTCGCCGGTTGTTGCCAGCAGGGTAATAAACAGTACTATATATTTAAAAAGCTTGTTCATCGGTTAGTTAACATCCATGTAATCCTGCAGGTCATCTGCAAGCGCATCGGTATTTATCTGTTTCTCGTTTTCCATTAACTGCCGGTTGTCGTTAGCATCCAAGTGCAGCTCCAGGTAGTCCTTTATCTCATCGGCCGGGATCTGTGATAACTGGGTATGCAGCAAAGTTTTCTGGTGCTCAACAGGTGCCGGAGCGTTACGTAAAAAGGCGCCTGCTCCTATTACCAGCGCTAAGCAGGCAGCAGTGGCATATTTAAAGGTGTTTGAAGCCCAAAGCTTGCGTACAATGGTTTTACGTATGGCTTCCTCGCGGCCAACGGTTTTGTTAAGTATGTCTTTATTAAGCGTTTCAAAATAGTTGGCAGGTACTTCAAAGGCTACAGGTTGCTGCAGTATTTCTTCCACAGCTATGCGGCTGCTGATCTGCTGCTGCATATCGTTAAAATAATCGGCAGGTATGGCAAAACCGGTTTCGCGCGTTTTAGTAACCTCCTCTAAATTGATATGGTTTTGTATGTTAGCTGCAAGTTCATCAAAGTACCCTTGCGGGACCGAGAATGAAGGCTGGTTTGCCGGTACGGCTTCTTCAAGCGCTATCCGGCTTTGGATATTACCGCTCAAGCTATCAAAATAACCCTCGGGCACCGCAAAACCCTGTGCTTCGTCATCAGTTTTTAAACCCTGTACTTTCACAAGGGACAATATGCGCTGACCGGCCTCTTCAAAATAGCCGGCAGGCACTGCAAACGGGTTTTCTTTTGAAAACCGTTGAAGTGACACTTCATCGTCCGCCCATTCTTTATTCTCCATATCGCTTTTCATACACTCCTATAGATGAATAATGTTGCCAAAGGTTTAATACTAATTTAAAAATTAATCATTTGAAAGTATGAAGTTCTCGATCTTTTTAACAGCCAAATGGTATGAAGCTTTGAGCGCGCCTACACTTGTGCCCAGCACTTCGCTCATTTCCTCATACTTCATATCATCAAAGTACTTCATGTTAAATACCAGCCGCTGTTTATCGGGCAGGGTAAGTATAGCCTGCTGCAGCTTCATTTGTATCTTATCGCCGGTAAACTGGTCAGAGCTGAGCAGGGTATCGGCCAGTTCGTAATCTACCTCATCAAGCGGCACATTATTCTTCTGCTTCTTTTTATTCAGAAAAGTAATACACTCATTGGTAGCAATGCGGTACATCCAGGTGTACAATTGCGCGTCGTTACGAAACCCGGGCAGGTTCTTCCAAATTTTAATAAAAACATCCTGCGTAATATCATCCGCGTCGTCATGGTCTATCACCATGCGGCGCACATGCCAGTATATTTTCTGCTGATATTTTTTCAGCAGCATGTTAAAGGCTTCGTTCCGGGTGTTCTCGTCCCTAAACTTGCTTAATATTTCATCATCGTCTGCCTGTTGGGCCATTTACTAAAATTTATTCTCTGTAAAATAAAGATAAGCCTTTTTTGTTTGAAATATGTTTACCAGACAGTTATTGCGCCAGCACATCCAGCACCTGCTGTGATGCCGCTTTGGTATCCACCTTTTCTATCACATGGGTAATGGTGCCGTCACCATCAATCACAAAAGTAGCGCGCGCTGTGCCCATATACTTTTTACCGTACATATTTTTTTCAACCCATACGCCGTAAGCCTCTACTATACTGTGTTCGGTATCGGCAATAAGGGTAAAAGGTAGCTGGTATTTGGTTTCAAATTTCTTGTGCGACTTTTCATCGTCAACACTTACACCTATCACCTCGAAACCTTTTGCCAGTAGCGACTGGTAATTATCCCTGAAATCGCATGATTCAGCCGTACAGCCCGGGGTGTCATCCTTCGGGTAGAAATACAGGATCACATGTTTACCCTTGTAATCAGATAACGATACAGGGTTTCCGTTTTGGTCATTAGCGGTAAAATCCGGCGCTTTATCGCCGGCTTTAAGTGATGTTGCCATGTTTTTATCGGTTAAATTCTGCCGTAAAAGTTGATGTATTATTTTTTGCATCAGTAACGGTAAACTCAAAAGTATGTTTGCCCGTACCAACACTATCGTCAAAGGTATAACTTAATATTTTAGTTTTGTAATCTCGCTCAACCAGCACCCATTTCCCATCAATTTTACCCGCGAAGCTTTTTATACCCGAAAGGTTATCGCTCATGCGCAGTTTAATGGCCCGCACAGCATGTAAGTTACTACCGTTGCGGATGTTTATGGGGGTGATAACCGGCGGCACGGTATCTATCCTGATGTAATAATCGCCAAAGGCGCGAGCCTCGCCCTTTACCCAGCCGTTTTCCCAGGTACTGGGTATGGCGCCGCCAACGGCGTTTACAATTACTGTTTTCTCGGCATTTGGGCCGGGGCTGATGTCGGGCTTTATCCATAGTTCGTAACTGTCATGCACAGGCGTAAACTTATTATGGATACGGTGGGTTACCGATAAAGCACCTGGTTTAGCCGGTTGCTCCGAGTAGATGAAATCCAGGTCGTCATATAAATTACCTGCCGGTATCACCACCTTTACCTTGTTGTTGGCAAACCTGCTTTCGCGGTCGTAACGGAGCAGCGCACCCTCGGGTTTTGCAGGTGCAATACTGGCCGCTGATGTATTTGACTGCACCTTGAAAGCCAGCATGGAGGTATTACCGGCAACGTCTTTCACCACAAATTCTACATCATGCAGCTTATCATCATTAAAGGCCATTATACCCCTGTTGATAGATTGCGGATATAAGGTAATGCGGCTGCCCGGCAAGATAAAGCATTTCTGCATCCAGCGCCTTGAGGTTAGGAAGGCCGGGTAATCAATATAAGCGTTGATGGCATGGGTTTGATCGAACGCGAAACGCTCAACCGAAAATGTGTACATGGTAACGCCATCCAGCTTTAACTCGAGCGAATAGATGCCGTTATGGTTAGCCGAAGCGCTGTTCATATCGGTTACAGAAATACCGAACCCTGTGTTACCACTCAGGTTTAGCACCTGTGGTTTCAATAAATGGTAACTGCCATTAACACCGCTCACAGGTAAAAACTCCTTGGGCGTTTTCTCGCTGAAGGGGTTACCGTTTAAATGATATATGCCGATAGCGGTGATGGCCGGTGGTATCTTATCAGGTATGGTAAGGCCAAACAACTGCGGGTTAATGGTTTGCTGCGTAACGGTATCGCGCAGTTCGAAGTGCAGATGCGGCCCTGCCGAGGCACCCTGATTGCCGGAGATAGCTACCACATCGCCTTTCTTAACGGAGAATACACCAGCCGGTATAGCGATATCGGCTTCAAAAGTTTGGTTCTTATACTGGTATTGTTTAACGTATTTTTCTACCTCGGGCGTAAAATTATTCACGTGGCCATACACGGAGGTGTATCCGTTAGGGTGCGTAATATACAATGCCTTGCCAAAACCGCCGAACTGTATGCGCACCCGGGATATGTAACCATCATAAACCGAATGGATGGGAAACCCAATGCGTTGATTGGTCCGGAAATCAAGACCGGAGTGAAAGTGGTTGGGCCTTAACTCGCCAAACGAGCCTGCCGTGGAAGGGGGCAAGTCAAGCGGGTACCTGAAATCGTTACGCGGGTATTGCCTGCTTTGAATTACATCCTGCGCGAAAGCACTTACAGATACGAAAAGCAGCGTGATTGCGAAAAACAAACGAGTGCTATTGCTAATAACACTTATTGCACCCTTTCGTAAGAGCTTCGGGACAGAGAACCGTAATGAAGCGGAGCTCATCGAAGACAAATCCTCTGATAGGTAAGTATCAGTTGAGGTAGATCTCTCCCCCTTCCCCGTTCGAAATGACATCGTTTTAATAGTTGTATACCTATTTAACATAAAAATCTAAAAGCTTTTCCCCCTCCAAAAATCCTTCCAATCTATCGCCAATGGCTACTTTACCTACGCCCTCCGGGGTGCCGGTAAAAATGAGGTCGCCTTTTTTTAGTGTAATGTATTGAGATACAAAAGCGATGATGCGCTCAAAGGAGAACAGCAAATTTTTGGTATTGCCTTGCTGGCGGGTTTCGCCGTTAATATTCAGGCTAAAGCCGATGTTATAGATGTCACCAAATTGGGCTTTGGGCACAAAATTACTTACCGGCGCGGAGCTGTCAAAAGCTTTGGCCAGTTCCCAGGGAAGGCCTTTTTCTTTATGGCGCGACTGGATATCACGGGCCGTAAAATCAACACCGAGAGCTATCTCTTCATAGTAATTGGCGGCAAACTTTTCGCTGATGTGCCTACCCTCCTTACTTACTTTGAGTACCAGCTCTATTTCGTGGTGAATATCCTGCGAAAAATCGGGATGATAGAACGGCTTATTATCTTTCAACAGGGCCGTATCAGGCTTCATGAAGATCACCGGTGTAGTGGGTACGGGGTTATTCAATTCTTTGGCGTGCTCGGCATAGTTGCGGCCAATGGCTATAATTTTCATAGACCCGCAAATTAGAAACTATACAGCCTAAATCCTAAAATAACGTTGAAAATGATGGCGGGGTGAAGGAATTGATCAGAATACAACAGGAATACGCTTGTTAATGGTTTCGTTACCTACTACCAGGCGTACAAAGTAAAAACCCCGGTTAAGCTTATTGCTTACGTTGTAGCTAAGCGTTTGCTCGCCGGTTTCCATGCGCTGCGATAAAAGGGTAAGTACATCATTACCCAATACATCCAGCACCTTGATATTTACATAAGCGTTACGCGAAAGGGTGTATTTAATATTGATCACATCACTTACAGGTACAGGATAGATCTGCACATTGGAAAGCAATTTATCATCGGCACGCGGAATATTAAGCTTGGTGGTTGAAGTAACCGCGGGTTTTACAGGCGGTATGGCCAGGTGCAGGCTGTTTTTAAACAAAGCCTTGGTTTGGCGTGCCCGGAACGAGCGCAGGTATGACGTATCACTTTTTTGGGCATTAACTCCCTTTGCAAGCGCAATGTTAACTGCTATAGCTAACATCAACACAGTTACCCAGGAATTAACGTAAGTAGATCGTTTAACCATATTATTACACGTTTTGCAAAAGTATAAATAAACTTATCACCTGCTTATCATACATATGAATAAATAATACTTTTAACAAATTTTAACAAAAACTGGTTTTGTTAGTTTACTATGTGGTATAGACTTATACGATTACTGCGGGTTTAAGTTGTGCCGTTTTTTTAATAGTTTTGCATCGATTTTATATAAAGTGTCAAGTCATAAAGATCTACAACGACTATCGGCTGCGGGGCTGCTCATTAGTTTAGGAATAATCTACGGCGATATAGGTACATCGCCTTTGTATGTGTTTAAGGCCATAGTAGGGTTAGAGCATTCAAGCAATTCACAACCATTAACGCAAGCGCTTGTTTTAGGTGGGGTGTCGCTCATCTTTTGGACGCTTACGTTGCAAACCACGCTTAAATACGTAGTGATCACCCTACGGGCAGATAACAAAGGCGAGGGTGGTATATTTTCGCTGTTCTCGCTGGTACGCAGAAAGGCCAAGTGGTTAATAGTGCCGGCAGTAGTAGGCGGCTGCGCATTACTGGCAGATGGTATTATTACTCCACCTATCACCATATCCTCAGCCATTGAAGGGTTAACCACTTATTACCCTAATTTACCTACGGTACAAATAGTTATCGCCATAATAGCGGCGCTGTTTATTATACAGCAGTTTGGTACATCACTGGTAGGCAAGGCTTTTGGGCCGCTTATGTTTGTGTGGTTTACTATGATGGGCGTATTGGGTGTGGCCTACATTGTGCAGATGCCATCCATTGTAAAGGCGCTTAACCCTTACTACGCTTTTGAACTGCTTACTTCAAATACCTACGACGCCTTTATTATACTGGGCGCAGTTTTCCTGTGTACTACAGGTGCCGAAGCACTATACTCCGACCTTGGCCACTGCGGGCGCGATAACATCCGCATCAGCTGGATATATGTTAAAACCTGCCTGGTACTCAACTACCTTGGCCAGGCCGTTTGGCTGCTGCAACGCGAGGGTAAGGTGATAGACCTGAGCACTAACAACCCTTTTTATAAGATAATGCCCGACTGGTTCCTGATCTATGGTATCGGCATCGCCACTATCGCGGCCATTATTGCCAGCCAGGCCCTTATATCGGGTTCGTTTACGCTTATTGCCGAAGCGGTGCGCCTGAACTTATGGCCTAAAGTGAAGATCAATTACCCGTCCGAGCAGAAAGGGCAATTATACGTACCCAGCGTTAACTGGCTGCTTTGTGCCGGTTGTATTGGTGTGGTATTATTGTTCCAGCACTCCAGCAAAATGGAAGCGGCTTACGGTTTAAGCATCACCGTAGCCATGCTCATGACCACTATACTGGTATCTAAGTTCTTACAACGCAAAAAGGTACCTACCTACATCATCGGGTCGTTTTTTGTTGTATATATCCTTATCGAAGGCACCTTTTTATTAGGTAACCTGGTAAAATTTGTACACGGCGGCTGGTTTACACTTACCATTGGCTTGCTGCTGTTTGTGGTGATGTGGACCTGGCACATCGCCCGCAAGATCAAGAACCGGTACGTGAAATTTATTGAGATTGACGACTATTTCAGCATCATCAAAGAGATGAGCGAGGATGAAACAGTGCCTAAATATGCTTCGCAACTCGTTTACTTAACCAGCGCCAATTTTAACTCTGAAATAGAATCAAAAATTATTTACTCCATACTGCAAAAGCAACCCAAACGTGCCGATGTGTACTGGCTGGTACACGTTGACGTAGTAGATGAGCCTTACAAACGCGAATACGAGGTAGATTTTTTGGTGCCCGGTAAACTGATACGTATAGACTTTAAGCTGGGCTTTAGGGTAGAGCAGCAGATTAACCTGCTATTCCGTAAAGTGGTTGAAGACCTGGTAAAGAACGGTGAAGTTGATATCACCAGCAGGTATAAATCGCTCAACAAACATAAAATAGTCGGCGACTTCCGCTTTGTGGTAATCGAAAAGGTAATGTCGCGTTCGCATAACCTGTCTTTATATGAGAAGGCGGTGATGTTTATTTACGGGCAATTGAAAAAGGTAAGCCTTTCCGAAGAACGCAACTTTGGCCTCGACCTGAGTTTTGTTACCGTCGAAAAGGTACCTTTAATGCTCACCTCGCCTGATACGGTAAATATTACACGTATAAAACCATAATGCCTCACCTAAATCCTCTCCAAAGGAGAGGACTTTGACTTGTAGGATTTACACAATGCTTTGCTTTGATGCCTCACCTAAATCCTCTCCAAAGGAGAGGACTTTGACTTGTAGGATTTACACAATGCTTTGCTTTGATGCCTCACCTAAATCCTCTCCAAAGGAGAGGGCTTTGACTTGCAGGATTAGACAAAGTTGTGACGCCTCTCTAAATCCCTCCATGGAAGAGGATTTTTATTTATCTTAAAATCGCTTTAGATTAGAAATTACTCTACACCATCCTCTTTGAGGCGGGTTAAAAGCTCGTTAAGGTCCACTTCGGCAAAAGAGGTAGAAGAGTCGGATATACCGTACGGGATGATCAGTTTGTTGTTATGAATGATAGATCCGCAGGAATAAAGTACATTGGGTACATAACCTTCACGCTCATCACTGTTGGGTACTAATAATGGCTCTTTTAAGCGGCCGATCTCAACGGTTGGGTCATCCAGCTTTAACAAACTCGCGCCCAGCACATAGCGGCGCATCGGGCCAACCCCATGCGTAATTACTATCCAGCCGTCCTTGGTTTCAATAGGCGAGCCGCAGTTACCTATCTGCACAAACTCCCAGGTAAAGCTTGGTTTCTGTAAAAGATCGGGTTTCTCCCATATATTGATCTTATCAGAATACATGATGTAATTATTGCAGCCATCTATACGTGAGATCATGGCATAGCGGCCATTGATTTTCCGCGGGAATAAAGCCAGGTTCTTGTTCTGCGCGCCTGCCCCGTATAAAGGCATGATCTTGAAATTATAAAAATCATTGGTTTGCAGCAGCTTCGGCATAATCAGCGAACCATCATAGGCGGTATAGGTAGCATAGTAAACCGATGTGCCATCATCATTGGTAAATTTAACAAAGCGGGCATCCTCGATACCTTTACGCTCATACTCCGATATCGGGAAGATCACACGGTCTGATATATCGGTATCCATCGAGAAAACGATCTCGTAATAAGAGTCGGCCAGCCACAGCACCTTGTCATATTCCAGGCGCATCATGTCGTCTTCCTGCCCATTCTGCGAGTCGATAATAATGCGACGCAAATTGGCATACTCAAAATGATGGTCGAGCTTTTCTTCCAGCTCCTTCAACACAGAGATGTTGATCTGTGTGATGGCTGCTTTTTCTAAGAATAGTTTCTTATTATATACTGCGTTACGAATGATCTCGGCTTCGTCAATATAACTACCGGCAGGCTGTACGGTTATCTGGTTATCTTTATCAATAAGCGCGCGGCGGAAGGTAATAGAAGAAATATGCCCCTCTCCCACTGCCCTGAAACTAAGGATGATACGCTTTTGCCCTTCTTCGAGCTCAGCCTGGTCGGGGTCCTCAATTACCGAAGGGTTAAAAAACGCCGCCGACTCGATAGAATACTCATGCGTAAAATACGAGCCCATGAGCAGTTTACGGTATACGGTTAGGCTGTCAAAATCAATCCCCAGTTCGGCAAACAGCGGTTTTAATTTGCTGCAATGGCGGTTAAGTACCCGTGTAATGTTACGGTGGCGTTTAGAGTACTCCTGCAGCAATGGCGATATAATGCCAAAGGCGGTTTCCTCGCTTATACCCATTACTCTTTGTATAACTTCTTTAGCCCGGTTATTACCATTAAAAAAAAATCTTGCTATAACACGTTTCGGATCCGGATTTACTCTTATGGGTTTGCGTTCTACAGAAAGTCTCATACTTAAAATAAGTGCGTTTACTCAATAACACATCCAATGCTAAATTGATTTCAACAATTTCACAAAGCCGTAAATATTACACTTAAAAGTTAAAAAGCAAAATCAACATCAATCTTGCCTGGCATCAGATCATGCTGTTTCTTTTGATAAGGAAGCTGCGCAGGATAGCCTGGTAACCTTTGTCAATATCGGCATCCATGAGTTGTATGCCGTATTGCGCGCATTTTAAATGCAGTTGTTGCCGGTATGCCGCTACGGCCTGCCGGTAGCTATCGCGCACCTGCCCGGGCTGCACACGTACTTCTTTGCCGGTTTCCATATCAATAAAATGGTGCGGGCGGTTATCAAAATTAAAATCGCGTTCCTCCCCGGGGGCGATAACATTAAAAATCATTACCTCGTGCCTGCGGTATTTTAAATGCCGCAAAGCCGCGAACAGCTCTGCGGCCTTCTCCGGGTCCATGCTATTCTCCATCATATCACTAAAGATGATCACCATAGAGCGCTGATGTATCTCATTGGCAATAAAGTGAAGCGTTTGGGTAATGTTGGTTGCAGTATGTCGTTTAGGCGCGGCGAAGGCCTTTTCCAGTTCGGCAAACAGGTAAAACAGGTGTGCCGAAGTAGACCGGGCCTGGCTTATCCAGTCCATTTGATCAGAGAAAAGGCACAGGCCAAAAGCGTCGCGCTGCTGTTTAAACAAGTACATGAGCGAGGCAATAGCATAAATAGAGAACTCCAGCTTGCTTGTACCCACGGGTGGGAAATTCATAGAAGATGAAGTATCCAGCAACAGGTAGCAGCGTAGATTGGTTTCCTCCTCAAACTGCTTTACAAATAACTTATCGGTACGGGCAAGCAGCTTCCAGTCGATATTCTTTACTGATTCGCCACTGTTATACAGCCTATGCTCCGCAAACTCGACTGAAAAGCCATGAAATGGGCTTTGGTGCAGGCCGGTAATAAAGCCCTCTACCACTTGCCGGGCAAGCAGTTCCAGGTTGGCCAGTTGCCGCAGTTGCTGGTTATTGCTAAGTTGTGGCATAGTTAACGTACTATATGTGCCTGCTCTGTTTTTTTAATCCTTAAACCTTACCAGATTCTTTCGCCCGATATCATACACCAGCCTGAAAGCTTCCTGGTTGCTGCTAAAGCCCGGCGTATTATGCAAGCTGAATATAAATTGACCGCGCAAGCCTTTGGCAACAAATGGCGTAATAATAAAATCAAGGCGGTTATAGGTTTTATAGCGATAATAAGCGTCGCCATATTCAATATGATGGCCATCGCCTTTGTAAAACTCATCAAAGATCGCCAGTCGCCAGTAGCTTAAGTAGGCATTAGCCACAAAACCTTTTGGTTTCTGGAAATTATCCAACCCGCGCACGCGTTCTAACGACATCATGGCACCCGCCTCTATACTTAACGAATCAAGAAAGGTTTTATGACTGAAATTGGCCCCAAGCTTTGCCTGTAAAGCGCCGTTATCGCGTATATGGTCGCCTGGTATGGCTACTCCGGGACCCGCATCATGCAGCATAAAGGCGTAATGAGCCAGGTAAAGTGGCCCGTTTAACCAGGGCTGGTACTTGCCCGAAAAACCAAAAAGGAACTGCTCACGGTCTGTAGCGGTTTGGCGGCTCACCCAATCAATCCATATGGTTTCTGTTACATGCTGGTTTTTGAATCGCGTTAGCATACCTTCTACGTTGGGGCGATAGTAACGCAACGTATCATTCAGCATCGCACGCGGATAATCGGTCAGTAAACCCTCACGGGAGAACGCGCCGATATTAAATAGCCAGTTCTTGTTATTAAAACTATAATATATGGTTGGGTTCACCCTTACAAAAAACGGGTTGCCTCCAAACTCGTGCAGCATGTTGGCGCCGGCATAAAAGTGGTTATTGCTATCGATGTGGAAGCCAAGATCAATAGTGGTACGTACGCCCGAATAGGTGCGCGACCTTTCCGGAAATTCCTTATACTCCCGGTTATCAAAAAAACCAAAGCCATTTAAATGAAAATCAACGTTCTGCGCTTTTGCTAACGCGGAAGTTAAAAGGGTTAATAACAGGAGTGCGTATATTTTTCTAATCATGCGGGTAAGTTATTCAACAGTAAATTTAATGTAGCTGCTGTTGCGGCTACCGGTAAACGGTTCGGTGCGGAGCGAAAAGAACAGGTCATACAGTCCCTTCTGTTTAGGTGCCACCACCTTCACGGTATAACGCGCTGCTTTACCTATGGGTATCTGTACCTGGTTAAATGTGCTATCAGCCTGCTGTATCGCAACAGGGGTAGTATGTATAAAAAAGCAGGTCTCCAAAAATACCGGGTGCTTAGCATTATGGTTGGCAAAGTTAATTGCGAAAGGGTACGGATTAGTTATGGTTACGTCAAATTGCAAACTTTGCCCCGGCCTTGCTTTTATATGCTTTTGAAGGCAACTGATCTGCACCTTCTGGTAACTCCGCGCATCATCAACCCAGCCGGCATACCAGGTGCCGGCCATGTTCTTTATCGTATCGGTAGTAACGCCCTGTTGAAACCGGTTGAGTACATAATATATTCTCTTATGCTGCAAACTATCTTCAATGGGCCAAAGGCTGTATTGTGTGCGTCGGTAGTCGCGCGCGTCATAACTGAGGCAGGTTACGGTATTATTATAAAAGTTGTATTTGCTGGGGTTTTGAAAACCCTCGCTCATTACCACGTAATGGCTACCAGCTTTTTGTTTCACCAGGTGCGCCCATTCCTTAAACCCGTAATAGCTTTTAAACTGTTCAACCTTACGTATCCAGGCGGGGCCGAAAACAAGGCATGCTCTTAAAATAAAAATGAAGGCGATATTGATAATGGCCAGCCTTTGCAGCCATTGGTAGGGTTTGGCAGTTTCGGTAATGTATATCAGCGCCAATGTTACCAGAGGCACAAAGGCTATGAGCGTCCAGTGGGGCTCAACTATGCCTTTTAAACTATTCAGTAAAAAAAAGATAAAAGTACCCGCCGCGTTTACCATCAGCCCACGTTTAAATGGATCGGTGGCCCGTTTGCGAAATGCAGCATAAAACACAAACCAGCCAATAAACGGCCCGCCCATGGCCAGTTGTGCCGGCAGATAACCCAAGGTTTGGTCGATACGGTAGCCTGCCTCCGAGCGGTCGAACAAATGGTAGGTAATGGTTGGGTAACCATGGTTAACCTGCCATAATATATGCGGCAGAAAAAGAACGGTAGCTACCGCAGCCATGAGCCAAAAGCTCTTCCGTTTAAGCAGCGCGGGGTTAGACAGGATGGTAAAACCGATAACCAATACCGCGTGGTATTTACTGTATAGCAGGCAAGCGATAATCAGCGCCAGTAATAAGGTAAGCTTTAGGTTGTCACGCTCCAGATATTGCTTATAGAAATAGAAAAACAGCACCGTGAACAGAAACAGCGGCACATCGGGCGTGGTAGTAAAGCCGTAGATATTAAAAATGAACATGCCCGAAACAACGAGTATGAACCATTTAGATTGCACCCGGTAAGGCTTAGCAATAAGCCACAGTACATAAAGCGCTATGCTACTGCAACAAATTGTGAGTAGCCGTACACCAAACTCATTTTGGAAAATGGCATAACCCGCCTTTATGAACAACGCCACCATGGGCGGATGGTCAAAGTACCCCCAAGCTAAGAAGCGCGAGTAGATCCAATAGTAAGCTTCATCGGCATGGATCTCCAGCGTGGCCGACTGGATAATGTTAAACAGCGTCCAACAGGCAATAAAAACCCATATTGGTCTGTTGCTTTGTACTGTTGCAGCCGTTTTCTCCATCGGCTACAAATGTAATTTAAAAATTTGTCCTAAAATACTCATTCATTTATCTTAAGGATTAATATAAATTAACTATAGATAGCATTATTTTTTATATTTTTACGCTAAACAATAATTATTAAATGAAAAAACAATTTATTAACATCGCATTATTCGGCCTTTTCCTTTTTGGCTGTCAAAAACAAGAAGCACCAACTTTGAAAACCGATGGAATCTCTTCTAAAGTTGCTGAGATCACAAAAGTAGTTGATTCATCTTCTGTTTCTAACGGTAGAACTATTACGGCTGCTGCCATACCTAATTGCGGTATTGCGACCCTGCCGACTCCCGTTGCAGGAAACGGAACAGTAATTTTACCTGCAGGTACAATAATGGCTGTTTATCAGCCTTCCAATGAAACGCAGTACCCTTCTTCTGTATATTTTGGATCATCTTATGAGTTTACCATTCAAGGTGATGGCAATCTGGTTTTGTATAACAGAAGTACTGGGAAATCTTTGTGGAGTTCTCAAACTGCAACAGGTGGTGCGTTTAAGCAAATTAATTCTTACGTAATCCTTCAGGGTGACGGTAACTTAGTAATTAGACAAAGAGATAAGAACAACAATATCGTAGAAATATGGGGTACACACACTATATTATGCGCAAATCAAAGTTTACCGAAATTGGTCTTACAATCTGATGGTAACATTGTAGAAGAATATGAATGTGCGCATCGTGGTAATTTAACGCATGGGTTTATTGGAAATACAGGAACCGGAGGCGGCGGTCAAAGCAGTCATCCTGGCAAATTTTAAATAAAAAAAGCTGGCAAGTGCCAGCTTTTTTTATTTTTTTAGTGTTTATATCAATAAACATCATGATAGAGAAACAACTGGAAATTGTACGTAAAACACGCCTGAGCATTTTAAATACATTAGAAGGCTTTAGCCTGGAGCAACTCAACAAGATACCCGCTGGCTTTAATAATAACATTATCTGGAACCTGGGTCACATGATAGCTGCACAACAAGGTATCTGCTATAAACGCGCCGGGCTGGATATATGGGTAGATGAAGATTTCTTTAACCGTTATAAATCTGAAACCAAACCGGAAGGACCGGCAGATGAGCAGGAATATCAGCTTATCAAAACCCTGCTACTGACCAGTCTGGATCAACTGGAAAAAGACTACCATGCCGGTATATTTGGCAACTACGTTACCTGGACCACCCGCTACGGTGTTGACATGAGCAGCATTGACGACGCAGTTGCCTTTTTGCCTTTCCACGAAGGTTTGCACTGCGGGTACATTATGGCGATGAGGAAGTTGGTGTAGCGACTCAAACCGTGTCATTGCGAGCAGCGATAGCGACGCGGCAATCTCAAAGGCAAATCCGTAGTGCTTGTCCTCTGAGATTGCCACGCTCCCGCTCGCAACGACACTATATAAAACAAGAAAA
>NZ_NRSW01000001.1:3985003-4280019 GCF_002288635.1 Mucilaginibacter sp. MD40
GAAAAGCCAGGCAAATGCCTGGCTTTTCTTGTTTTATATCTCAAAAGGCTTAAACGCCTAATAATAATCTTGCAGGGTCTTCCAGCAGTTGTTTAACACGTACCAGGAAGCTTACCGATTCGCGGCCGTCAATGATGCGGTGGTCATAAGATAAGGCCAGGTACATCATCGGGCGGATAACCACTTGTCCGTTAACGGCTACCGGACGCTCGACAATGTTGTGCATGCCCAGGATAGCTGATTGCGGCGCGTTGATGATCGGAGTCGACATCATGGAACCGAACACACCACCGTTGGTGATGGTGAAGGTACCACCGGTCATTTCATCAATGGTGAGTTTGTTCTCGCGGGCTTTACCTGCTAAAACAACTATGGCTTTCTCAATTTCGGCCAGGCTCATGGCATCAGCATTACGGATCACCGGAACCACCAAACCTTTTGGTGCCGATACCGCTATAGAAATATCCGCGAAATTACTGTAAACAATTTCTTCACCTTCAATGCGGGCATTCACTGCAGGCCATTCTTTCAGTGCCTCAGTAACCGCTTTGGTAAAGAACGACATGAAGCCTAAGCCTACGCCGTGTTTTTCTTTGAATTTATCTTTGTATTTGCCGCGCAGTTCCATAATTGGCGACATATCCACCTCGTTGAAGGTGGTTAGCATGGCTGTTTCGTTTTTAACGGCAACTAAGCGTTTAGCAACAGTTTTGCGCAGTGAAGACATTTTCTCACGGCGATCGCTACGCGGGCCTTGTGCCTGAGGAGCGGCAGCAGGAGCAGCGGGTGGTTTAGCAGCCGGAGTTGCAGCAGCGGCCGGTTTGTTTTGCGCGCCAAGTGCATCACCCTTAGTGATACGGCCGTCAACGCCTGAACCGTTTACAGATGCAGGATCAACTCCTTTCTCGGCCAGTATTTTTGCAGCGGCCGGTGACGGCGTGCCCGACGCGTAAGTGGTACCTTTTGAAGGGGCAGCCTGTGGCGACTCATTCACTTTATCGGCAACAG
Source organism: Mucilaginibacter sp. MD40 (assembly GCF_002288635.1). Classification (GTDB taxonomy): domain Bacteria; phylum Bacteroidota; class Bacteroidia; order Sphingobacteriales; family Sphingobacteriaceae; genus Mucilaginibacter. The sequence continues at coordinate 3,986,012 of NZ_NRSW01000001.1, forward strand.
CCGGTGTAACCTGTGCTGGCGAAGTTGCAGCAGGGGCAGTTGCGCCCGCGCCTTCTATTTTGCAAACCACCGCGCCAATAGCCAGCGTATCACCTTCGTTAGCCAAAGTTTTTAACGTACCGGCTTTTTCGGCGGTAAGTTCAAAGGTCGCTTTGTCTGATTCCAGTTCGGCAATGGCTTCATCCATTTCTACGGCTTCGCCATCTTTTTTGATCCAGCGTGATAGGGTAACCTCGGTGATAGATTCGCCAACCGGTGGCACTTTTATTTCTATAGCTTCGCCGCCAGCCTGCGGTGCAGGCGCGTAGGCATTGGCCGGGTTCTCAGGGCTATTAGCCGTGGCAGGTTTGTCACCATCGGCAGTGGTAGCAGGGGCGCTTTCGGCGGCCGGTGCAGCGGCGGCAGCGCCACCTTCCTCAATGGTAGCCACAACAGCACCAATGGCTAAAGTATCGCCTTCGGCAGCCGCTGTTTTTAAAGTTCCCGCTTTTTCGGCGGTAAGTTCAAATGTTGCTTTGTCTGATTCCAGTTCGGCAATTACCTCGTCCATTTCTACATGGTCGCCATCCTTTTTTTTCCAGGATGCCAGGGTAACCTCGGTAATGGATTCGCCTACCGGCGGAACTTTTATTTCTAAACTCATATTTTTATTGATAGTAGTTGTAGTTTTTTTATTTTCGTTGGAAAGTTGGAATGTTTTAAAGTTGGAAAGTTGACCTATCGGAAAGTTAACATTTTAACCTTACAACATTGCAACCTTACAACTTAACAATCAATCCGCTCCGGCGTTGGCCATTTTTTCAGTCGTTTTCTCGATTTTCTCTTTAACCTTTTTGCCGGCAGGCGCTTCAAACGCTTTTGAAACAATATGCGCTTGTTGTGCCGCATGTTGTTTGGCAAAACCGGTAGCCGTACTGCTGCCTTCCAAACGTGAAATCACACGCAGGTTAAGGTACTTATCATCATGGAACTTGCGGCAAATGTATGGCCATGCTCCCATGTTTTCCGGCTCTTCCTGTACCCAGAAAAACTCAGTGGCGTTTTCGTACTTAGCTTTAACTTTTAGTATCTGCTGTACTGGTGTAGGGTACAATTGCTCAACACGTACAATAGCTACATCCTTGCGCTTATCTGCCTGTTGTTTCTCCAACAGATCGTAATATACTTTACCGGTGCAAAGCAGTACGCGTTTTACTTTTTTAACATCAACAAAAGTATCATCAATCAACTCATGAAACTTACCGTTGGTAAACTCGCTTAAAGGCGATACGCAATTAGGGCTGCGCAGTAAGCTCTTTGGTGTAAATATGATGAGCGGCTTACGGAAGCTGCGGTGCATTTGCCTTCTTAAAATATGGAAGAAGTTGGCAGGAGTTGTACAGTTAGCTACCTGTATGTTATCATCAGCGCAAAGTTCCAGAAAGCGCTCTACACGTGCCGATGAGTGCTCGGGGCCCTGCCCTTCATAACCGTGCGGCAATAACATTACCAAACCATTACCACGCTGCCATTTTGTTTCGGCGCTGGCTATGTACTGGTCAACAATGATCTGGGCGCCGTTAAAGAAGTCGCCAAACTGTGCTTCCCAAATGGTTAACGCGTTAGGGTTAGCCAAAGCGTAGCCATATTCAAAACCCAGCACACCATACTCAGACAGTAAGGAGTTAAAAATACTCAGTTTAGCCTGGGTGTTAATGGTCTCTAATGGTGTATACTCGTCTTCAGAATCAACCAGGGTTAATACCGCGTGGCGGTGTGAGAAGGTACCGCGTTTAACGTCCTCACCACTCAGCCTCACCGGGAAACCTTCTTTCAACAGGGTACCGTAAGCCAGTTGCTCACCCATTGCCCAGTCAAATATTTTGGTAGAGTTAACCATTGCCTTGCGGTCTTCAAATAACTTTTCAATCTTTTTGAAGAAAGCCTTGTCTTTAGGCAGATCGGTGAGGGCGTTACCAATTTCGCTGATCACCTCTTCGCTTACCGAAGTATCCGGAGTGCTAATGAACTCGCTGTGGTTGGCCAAATGCAGGCCCTTCCAGGCACCTTCAAACATCGGGATGGTATCAGTAAACCTGTCAGAAGCTTTCGCTTCATCCAGCATTTTTTGCAACTCGGCACGGAAATCTTTTTCCAGCTTTTTCACATACGCCTCATCAACCGTTTTTTCAGTTATCAGCTTTTTGCTGTATATCTGCAATGGATTGGGGTGGGCCTCAATAGCTTTGTATAATACGGGCTGGGTAAACTTAGGTTCATCAGCTTCGTTATGGCCATAGCGGCGGTAGCAAAGTATGTCAATAAAAACATCTTCGTTAAATACCTGGCGGTATTCCATAGCCAGGTTTACTACATAGGCCAATGCTTCCACATCATCACCATTCACATGGAAAACCGGTGATAACACCGTTTTGGCCACATCTGTACAATAAGTACTTGAGCGGGCGTCTTTATAGTTGGTGGTGAAACCTATCTGGTTATTAATCACCAGGTGAATGGTACCGCCGGTGCTGTAACCATCCAGTTTTTCCATTTGCAATACCTCGTAAACAATGCCCTGGCCGGCAACTGAGGCATCACCATGTATCAATATCGGCGCTATTTTAGAATGGTCGCCGTTGTATTTAAAATCTATCTTAGAGCGGGTTATACCTTCCACAACCGGGTCAACCGCCTCCAGGTGAGATGGGTTGGGGCAAAGGCTTAAGTGAACCTTTTTGCCTTCGGCTGTTTCCACATCGGTAGAGTAACCGAGGTGATATTTCACGTCGCCACCAAATGGTTGTGATGAATCGTAATTTTTACCTTCAAACTCAGAGAACACCTCTTTATAGGTCTTCTCCATAATGTTGGTAAGCACGTTTAACCGGCCGCGGTGAGCCATACCGATGATAAACTCCTCGATACCCAGTTCCGATCCTTTCTTTACAACAGAATCCAGTGCTGGTATCAATGCTTCGGCACCTTCTAACGAAAAACGTTTCTGGCCCAAAAATTTAGTACCCAGGAAGTTTTCAAATACCACTGCCTCATTCAGTTTTGACAGCATTTGCTTTTTCTGCTCGGCGGTAAATGACGGCGTATTACGTTTTTTCTCCATCCGGTCCTCAAACCACTTTAATTTAATAGGGTTGCGGATGTAAGTATATTCGGCGCCAATAGACTGGCAATAGGTTTGTTCAAGCAAGTCGCGTATATCGCGCAGTTTGGCGGGGCCCAGGCCCACTTCAACACCGGCATTAAATACGGTATCCAGGTCGGCGTCGCTTAAACCAAAGGTTTCAAGCTCTTTACCAGGAAAGTATTTGCGGCGTTCGCGTACAGGATTGGTTTTGGTGAATAAATGGCCGCGTGAGCGATAACCATTTATCATATTCATTACGTTGATTTCTTTAAAAAGATGGCCTGATGTTTCCGGAGAAGAAACACCTGCAGCAGGGGCATTATCCTGGCCAAACTGAAATCCTTCGAAGAATTTCTGCCAGCCATAGTCTACTGATTCGGGGTCTTGTTGATAAGCTTCGTATAATGAATTGATGTAGGCAGCGTTTCCGCTGTTTATATAATTTAGGCGATCCATAAGATTGCTATGTGGTAAACGGTGCAAAACTAAGCATAATAGTACAATATGCCGAAAATATCTGTTATAACTTTTTAGTCATAACTAAGGTTTGATAAAAGATTTCTTTTAAGGTTTAAACCTTATGTTTCATAAACCGCCTATCAGGCAATAGGCAGGGTGTTGCCAATGGCCGGGAGCCAGGTGTTAATGTAGGCGTTATCAGACTGGGATGGCTTAGCCGCGTTAAAGAAACGGTTGCTTTTGGTATCATTACCTACACCGGCCAAAAACGCCCAGTTGCCCCAGTTACTTGCCGGAGAATAATCAATCAGCTTTTCTTCAAAATAAAGAGCGCCTTTGGTCCAGTCTACCTGTAAATCTTTAATAAGGTAAGCGGCAACTGCCTGGCGTGCATAATTACTGATATAACCAGTAGCATTTAACTGGTGCATGGCGGCATCAATATACGGTTCGCCGGTTTGGCCGTTCTTCCAGCGCTCAAAAAGTTCATCCTGGTTATCCGCTATATCCGGCGCACTGCCAAACCCCTCTGACCGGAAAAATTTTTGCCCGTGCTTTTTAAACATGAACCGGAAATAATCTCGCCACAGCAGTTCCAGCATCAGCGGGTCGGCGTTTTGCAGGTGATGTTCTTTCTGGTAGTTAAGTACCTCCCAATATACCTGCCTTGGCGATATGCAGCCAACGGCCAACCATGGCCCCAGCCCCGATGAATTGGGCTGGTTACGCACATCAGCGTTAGACAGGTATTGCTGCATGCGCTTTAGCGCTTCAGTTTCTCCACCGTTTATCTTTTCACCGGCACGGGGATCGTCCACCGGTTCGGGTACGCCAAGGTCATGCAGGGTTGGTAATTCGCCCGCGTCATTAATTTCCGGGATGATCACCTGTTCCGGAGTTGTCACCACCGGGCGTACGGTACTGTCACGTTCCACCTTCTTTTTAAATGTGATAAAACTATCGGGTATATCTTTTATAGGGAAAGGCAGGTCTTCTTTATGGTACATGGTATGCCCTATAAAGTGTTTGAGGTTAAGCTGCTTCTTCCAAAGGGCCTCCTCTACCTTTTCAGAGATGGTGGTTTCATCCGGCGCCACTTCGCGGTGGTGGTATACTTCACTCACCTGGTATTCCTCAGCCAGCTGTACCAGCACCTCGGCAGGGTCACCGGTGCGGATGAGCAAGTCGGCACCTATTTGGCGTAAGCTGGCACGCAAATCGGCGACAGACTCTATAAGGAAACGGGTACGGAAACTGCCGGTTTTAGTAGCACCGGCGCTGTTTGCTTTAAAATAGAAGGGGTCAAAAACGTATACAGGTAATACTTTATCAGCCCGGCGCACCGCTTCAGATAATATTTCATTATCATGGATGCGCAGGTCATTTCTAAACCAAACCAGTATAGTTTTATCACTCATATGAACAAATCAATCTTATTTAGATTGATTTCAAAGATGCTAAATTTTTACTTCTTCTGCACTTGTCGCTGCAATATTTGACATCGTCCCAACACTTCTCCCACTTTTTTCGCCATGAGAAAGGTTTATTGCATACCAGGCAATTTTTAGACGGAAGATGTTGTTTGTTTCCTTTGTATTCCATTAATATAATTCTTCATCTATTCATCCGTCGGCTGAAGCCGACGGCAATGAATCACCCGGCGCATTTAATAACATCATTGCCGTCCCGTTCATGGGGACGGATAGGCACCAATTAGAATAATATAAATGCTATTCTACTACCGTCGGCTGAAGCCGACGGCAATGAATCACCCGGCGCAGTTCATAATATCATTGCCGTCCCCATTTATGAGACGGATAACATGCAAAGCCTACTGCAATTGCTTTCATAGTAAATGCCACACTACTACCGTCGGCTGAAGCTAGCGGCAATGAATCACCCGGCGCAGTTCATAATATCATTGCCGCCCAATTTCTGGGACGGACAGACAACAGCCTGTCAACCAAGTGTTATTCTATTGTAAAAACTAAAGCAAGCCCTGCATCGTTAATATAACAGAGTAGCTTTTATCACTACCTTTACTACAAATAAAAACATTTATGGCCACTACCGAAAGCATACAAAAAGCCTATATCGATTATGTGCTGACAGAGGGGAAGCAACCCCAGTCTGTTTACGTTTTTGCCAAAAAGAACAAAATGGCGGAAGAAGAGTTTTACCGCTTCTTTGGCTCTTTTGACGCTATTGAGCAAAGTATATGGACCAGCCTGATGCAAAAAACCATCAGCGAGATCCGTTCGCAGGAAATATGGCCACAATACAGCTCGCGTGAAAAAGCATTATCATTTTTTTACAGTTTTTTCGAGCTGTTAAAAGGTAGCCGCAGCTTTGCTGTATACAGCATAAAAAAACATAAAACCATTGGCACACCCAAGGTGCTTGAACCGGCTAAAGACATTTTCGAAGAGTTTGCCACCGGTATTTTAAATGAGGGACTTGAAAGCGCCGAATTAAGCGACCGTAAATTTTTCAGCAAGCGTTACAAGGATGCCCTTTGGGTACAGTTTGGCTTTGTACTTAACTTCTGGATCCATGATGATTCGGCCGGTTTTGAGAAAACCGACGAAGCTATTGAAAAAGGCGTAAACGTAACCTTCGATCTGTTCCAGCGCTCGCCTATAGATAACCTGTTTGAATACGGTAAGTTTCTGGCCAAGAATGGTGGTATAAAAGAGAAAATGGGTTTTTAGTAAAATTTGATTGAACAACAACACGCCCGCCGCATTTACAGCCATTTTTGATATGGATGGTACTATCATTGATAATACCTCCTATCATTATAAAGCCTGGCAGGAGTTATTCAAAAAACATCAGCTGCCGCATCTTACTAAACAAACCTACCTTAACCAGATAAGTGGGGTTCCTATTATCAACACGGTTAGGCAGTTTTTTGGTAAAAACGCCGATGAGCAGTTTAGCCAACAGCTTGCCGAAGAGAAACAAGCGTTATACCGTAAGGGTTATGGGCCTCATGTAAAGCCTATAGAAGGTTTAGAAAACTTTTTAGCCGGTTTAAAAGCTGCAGGTATTAAAATAGCTCTTGCAACATCATCCGGTAAAGAGGATATTGATTTTATTTTTAACTCGGTAGCTATAGGTAAATACTTCGATACCCTTGTTACCGGCAATATGGTAACAGAGCCTAAACCCTCACCGCAAATTTTTCTGAAAGCAGCAAGCCTGCTTAACGCAGAACCCGCCAAATGCCTTGTTTTTGAAGACTCGATAGCAGGGTTAAATGCCGGTAAAAACGCGGGCATGAAGGTTGCCGGTATAACCACCAGCCATAGCGCCGCCGAAATAGCAGGATTGGCCAACATAGTGTTTAACAATTACACCGAACTGGACATAAGCCGGCTAAATACTTTATTTGAAGATACTATAAAATGAGCGACAATAAACCAAAAGAACAAAATAGTATACCCACCAGTAAGGTGGAGCGTAGTGCCAAGTTTGTAACTACAGGACTTAAAATAGGCGGTAATTACATAAAGCACTATTCTAAAAAGCTTTTTAACCCCGACCTGGACCGCAGCGAACTAAACGAGGATAACGCGACTGACATATACCAATCATTAAGCGAACTAAAGGGCAGCGCGTTAAAAGTTGCGCAAATGCTTAGTATGGATAAGAACCTGCTGCCACAGGCTTATGTGGATAAGTTTAGCCAATCGCAGTACAATGCGCCTCCACTCTCCGGGCCGCTTATTGTACAAACCTTTAAAAAGTATTTCGGTAAAACGCCCGAGCAGATCTATGATAAGTTCAATATCCGCTCAACCAATGCCGCTTCTATTGGCCAGGTACACCAGGCCGAATTAAACGGCAAAAAACTGGCGGTTAAGATCCAATACCCAGGCGTGGGCGATTCCATTTCATCAGACCTGAAACTGATAAAGCCTTTTGCCTTCCGGATGCTGGGCATGAGCGAAAAGGAACTGGATGTATACATGAAGGAGGTGGAAGAACGCCTGCTGGAAGAAACAGACTACGAACTGGAAGTACGGCGCTCTATAGAATTTTCCATAGCGTGTAAAGTGCTGGATAATGTGGTGTTTCCGGACTACTACCCTGACCTGTCCAGCAAGCGCATCATCACCATGGATTGGCTGGAAGGTATTCACCTTAAAGAGTTTTTAGCCACCAACCCGTCGCAGGAACTGCGCGACCGTATAGGCCAGGCGTTATGGGATTTTTATAATTACCAGCAACATGAATTGCGTGCCGTGCATGCCGACCCACACCCCGGTAATTTCCTGATCACGCCTGATGGTAAACTGGGCGTTATCGACTTTGGTTGTATTAAAGTAATGCCTGACGATTTTTATTACCCGTTTTTCTCACTTACCTCTACCAACCTTTTTGAGGATAAGGAAGAAACCATTAAGGCTTTTCGCAAGCTGGAAATGATATTACCATCAGATACGCCGCAGCAGGTTAATTTTTACCACGAATTATACAAACAAATGATCAGCCTGTTTGCCAAGCCTTATATTACAGATGTATTTGATTTTAGCGATAAGGCCTTTTTTGACGACTTGTTTGGCTTTGGCGAAAAGGTGGCCAAGATGCCTGAGTTTAAGCAGGCCCGCGGCGTAAAACACTTTATATATATTAACCGTACTAATTTTGGTCTGTACAATATCCTGCATGAATTAAAAGCCCGTGTAAAAACAGACACGTATAAACCGCATGTACAGGAGTTAGATCAGGTGGAATAGTAGCGCCATGGCCAGGCAAAAGGTGAATAGCCAGGCAACATTTGATTTTGCCCGCCATATTTCCATATCGGCAATACGCCCTGTACCGTAAAAAGAATTATACCTGCGGCGGCAATAATAGCCATACATGATAAGAAAAGAAAGAATTATAAAAGCAATGCTGATGAGAAGGTATTGAAAACTTTGGGTTAACATATATTTTATAACAATATGGCTTTTTACGTGCAAAACAGTTGCCATGTTGCTTTTTTATCACATTTGTTGATTTTGGTGAAAATTTAAGGTCATAAAAAAAAGCAGGTTGTTTAACCTGCTTTTAATTGTGTACTTATTTGCCTTTCGGGGGGAAATTAATCCCTATGCGGCAGCATAAGTGAGCAGTAAAATGGTTGTTAAAACAGCGCAAAAAACCAGGCTGATGTTGGAGCGCATGGCCCATGATTCTATGTCAGTAATTCGGCCCGTGCCCATGAATGCTTTTGCGCGCTGCCTGCAATAAACGGCAAATGCGATTGTTGAAAACATGATTAATGCGCCAAGTACAATTAAAAAAACCTGAAATGTTGTTGAAAGCATCATAAAATATCCTCCTCGTAACTTCTTAATAATCAGAGAACCGGACTTTTTATATTTTTGTTTGTAAAATAAATGTTATGCAAGTATTATTTTTTAAATTTTAAGAGAACTATTGTGCGCAATGGTTAAAACATTATACAAACATTTTTATTATCAAGGGCGTAACCATACGGTTGTTATATAATGGATAAGCATATTTCAAAAAAATGAGCGCAAAAAACATACTCATTACCGGAGGCTCGGGCCTTTTAGGCAAACAACTAACCCATGAACTTTTAAACAAAGGGTATAGCGTTAGCCACCTTAGCCGTAAACCCAATCCGAACAATACCCGTATAAAAACATTTGTATGGGATGTTAATAAAGGAGAGATAGACCCGGCCTGCATAGACGGTGTTGATACCATTATACACCTGGCAGGCGCTGGCATTGCCGATAAACGCTGGACGGACAAACGTAAAAAAGAGATCACTGATAGTCGCACCAAATCCATTGCCTTGGTTTACAACCTCATGCGCAACAAACCACACCGGATTAAAACGGTAATATCCGCATCAGGCATTAATTACTATGGCGATTGCGGCGACCTTATCCTGAACGAGGATACACCACCTGCAAATGATTTTATTGGTAACTGCTGTGTAGAATGGGAGAACGCTGTTGACCAGGGTACTGAGTTTGGCCTGCGCATCGTAAAGTATCGCACGGGTGTGGTGCTTGATAAAAAAGGAGGAGCCCTGCCTAAGTTGGCTATGCCTGTTAAGCTTGGTGTTGGCTCGGCGTTAGGTAACGGAAAACAATGGGTACCGTGGATACATACACATGATGTAACCGGCATGTATATCTTCGCGCTGGAAAATGAAAGTCTTGCGGGCGTATTTAACATGGTTTCGCCTATGCCGGTTACTAACCTGCAGCTTACAAGCTCGGTAGCCGCCCAATTGAAGCGGCCTTTATTGACACCTAAAGTACCGGCATTTTTAATCAAACTGCTATTCGGCGAAATGGCTTCACTTGTTTTGGGCAGCGTGAGGGCTTCGGCATTAAAAATAGAGAACGAAGGTTACCAGTTCAAATACGCGGATATCGGCTCTGCATTAAAAGAAATTTATGGATAACAAAGCACCTGTAAACGTATTCTGGTTTCGCCGCGACCTGCGGCTGGATGATAATGCCGGCTTGTACCACGCGCTGAAAGGCGAACACCCCGTATTACCCTTTTTTATTTTCGACCGAGATATCCTCGACGATCTGGAAGATAAGGATGATGCCCGGCTTACCTTTATCATGAATGCGCTTGAAGACATAAACAAGCAGCTGCATGAGCATAAAAGCGGCCTGCTGGCTTGTTATGACAAACCCAAACAGGCCTGGCAAAAGCTCCTGGAAGCTTATGAGGTAAAAACCGTTTATACCAACCACGATTATGAGCCTTACGCCAAAGAGCGCGACAGCCATATTGAAAGCTTACTGAAAAAAGCCGGCGCCGAATTAAAGACCTTTAAGGACCAGGTGATATTTGAAAAGCAGGAAGTGGTAAAAGACGATGGCAAGCCCTACACCGTATTTACCCCTTACAAGAACAAATGGCTGCAAAAACTTAAACCGTTTTATTTAAAGGCTTACCCAACCCATAAATACTTTAAGCAGTTATTGCATTTTAAAGCGCCTACGCTGCCGACACTTAAAGAGATGGGCTTTGAGAAGAGCAGCCTGCAACTCCCGGATAAAAAATATAAAGATATTATAGCCGACTACGGCGAAACACGCGACATACCGGCAATAAAAGGCACTTCGCATATTGGGCCGCACTTGCGTTTTGGTACCGTAAGCATAAGACAGTGCGCTGCCGATGCCCATAAAGCGCATGATAAAACCTGGCTGAATGAACTGATATGGCGCGAGTTTTACTCCATGATCCTATATCATTTCCCGCAAACGATGGATCATGCTTTCAGGCCCGAATATGACCGCATTAAATGGCTCAACGATGAAAAGCAGTTTAAGGCCTGGTGCGAGGGAAAAACAGGCTTCCCGCTGGTTGATGCCGGCATGCGCGAATTAAATGCTACCGGTTTTATGCACAACCGCGTGCGTATGGTTACCGCGAGCTTCCTAAGTAAAGACCTGCTGATAGACTGGCGCTGGGGCGAGCGCTATTTTGCCCGCAAACTGCTTGATTATGAGATGGCCAGCAATGTTGGCGGCTGGCAATGGGCTGCTGGCAGCGGTACTGACGCGGCGCCATACTTCAGGATATTTAACCCCGACAGCCAGGCCAAAAAGTTTGACCCTAAACTGCAATACATCAAAAAATGGGTTCCGGAATATGCCGATTTTAGCAAATATCCAAAACCCATTGTTGACCACTCCTTTGCCCGCGAACGCTGTTTAAAAGCGTTTAAAGAGGCGCTGAGTAAGTAATCATGGTTGTGTTACCTGTGTAATCTGCATTTCAAAATGCAAAATAGAATTTGGAGGTATAGTATTGTATCCGCTAACACCATAACCCAACGCTGAGGGTATATATACTGAAAGTGATGTACCGGTAGCGGCATGTTTTTTCAACGCGTCTTTAAAACCTGTTACCGTCCCAAAAATACCCTGATATGTAATAGCAGTAGTAGAATTGGTATTATCAAAATATACACCATTTAAAAAAGAACCGGCATAGGTCAGGCTTACGTTGGAGTAATCACCAATTTCGCCTACTGTTCCCGTGCCCGGGGTAATCACCTTGTAGTAATAGCCTAATGGGTCTTTAGTGTAACCGCTTATTACGTTATTAGCAGTCAGGTAATTTCTGATCACCATATCATCGTAAGCATTTTGGTCTTTTATCACATTTACATAAATATCCAGGCTTTGGTTACCTGCAATACGGGTATTAGTGTTGGTGATACTGCCTGAACCATAACCCCTGGTACCATATGCCAACCGTGAGGGTATCAACACGCGCATGTTGCTACCTTTATATTTTAAAATATTGTGTATGGCCAGTTGCAGCCCCGATGGCAATGCAAAACCACTTATAGCAGCCGGGTTAGTTAAATGGCCCAGAAAATCATACCGCCTGTTGGCAATGGTATCACCGATGACAAACTTACCATCCATAGAGCGGATGGTATATACAATAGATACCTGGTCAGAATACTTGAGTGTATCACCTTTCCCCTGTCCTATTATTTTATAATAGATGCCCGAGTTACCGTCGCTTAGGGTAGTGGTATCCTTAGTGAAGCCGGTAAGGCCGTTGGCAGTCATGTAGTTTTGTATCTGCTGGTCGTCGTATTGCTTTATATCGGGCTGGTTTTGGTCGTTCTTTTTACAGGCGGATAAAGCGGCAAACGCGATGAGCAAAAAAGTAAAAAATCTATGTTTCATTTAAAATCAGTTCGTTATATCTAAAAGTTCTATCTCAAAATCAACCACGCTGTTCTTGGGCAGGCCAATGCCCGGCTGATCGTAAGGCCCATACGCATAACGTGATGGGGAGAGGATACGTATTTTTCCGCCCTTTTTTATTTCGGGTATGGCCAGCCGCCAGGCCGGCATTACTTCGCCTAAAGTAAATGACGGATGAAAATCATTGCTCTGCGCGAACAACTTACCCGTGGTCAGTATTTTGGCGGTATAATCAACCGTTACACGGGTAGAGTTGGTGAACAAGTCGTTACCGCTGCCCGGTTGCAATACAATGTAATATATACCGGTTGCCACGTTGGCGCTGTCTACCTGCTTTACGCTTCCACGCAGGTTATTATCATCAATATACTTTTGTATAATACCATCATCAATCACCGCCTGCTGCCTTTGCAGGGCTACAGCATCGTAGCCTTTTTTACACCCGGCAAATACCACGGCGAACAATAACAATATCAGCAGTATCCTGTTCATGAATTTCGCAACCGCAAATTTATTGTTTTATATGGCAAAAACAGCAGCTTAACACTTTTTAACACATACAGGTATAAAATAGTGCCGTCAGGGTTTGTAATTGAGGGTAAGCTGGTTGATCTTTTTAAGCATTTCGGTAAGATACTGCTTGTCAGCGTCGCTGATGTGGGCGTTAAGGTAGTTGTTAAACTGCTTTACCACATTTTTGGCCAGCTGGCGCTTTTCCTTGCCAAGATCGGTGAGGTATATCTTTACAGAGCGCTTGTCGCCCTGGTTTGATGCCCGGTAGATGAGCCCCGATTGCTCCAGCTGATTAAGCATGCGCGATAAGCTGGTTGACTTGAGCCCAAGCAGCGCCGCCGCCTGTGAAACAGTTGTTCCCTCCTCATCAATATTTATGAGCAGGTAACCGATAGACTGTGTAATGCCAAATTCGGTAACTATTTGGTTGTAACGATTAGCAACCGTTTGCCAAACTATCTTTAAAAAATAATCAATAGTTTCCTGCTGTTTTACATAGCTCCGCATATAGCACAAACATAATATTTTTAACGGTATATCTTTAGCAATGAGTTTAAAGTAAAAGCTATAAGGTTGATATAGCTATTGGAAGCTGCACCTATTTTAACTTTTAAATTTTGAATTTTTACTTAATAGCCATTTGTTGTATCATCCCCCCTTGGGTCGGCGCCGCCCTGGTAGCCTGCCGGGGTCAGCAATATAGCATCTACCCTGCCAATGGCGCCACGCGGAACTACTTTGTATCCTTTTTGCTGTAACAATAATATCGTCGCCTCGTTAAACGCGCCTTTTTCGGCTTCTACCTCATCGGGCAGCCACTGGTGGTGGAAACGTTTCGCGGCTACAGCTTCCTGCATATTTTTATCAAATTCAATTACGTTAAGTATCGTCTGGAAAACCGACGTGATAATGGTTGAACCTCCGGGGGTGCCTACTACCATAAACAGCTTTCCATCTTTTTCGAGGATTGTTGGCGTCATGCTGGATAGCATGCGTTTACCCGGCTGTATGCTGTTGGCTTTACCGCCAATAAGGCCATACATGTTGGGTACACCTGGTTTTGCGCTAAAATCGTCCATCTCGTTGTTGAGCAAAAAGCCCGCGCCGCCCACAAATATCCTGGAACCGAAGGTATCGTTAAGTGTAGTGGTTACCGATACCGCGTTACCATCGCCATCAACAATAGAATAGTGGGTGGTTTGCTCGCTTTCATAACCCGGGAAGGTGCCGGGTTGTATGGCCGCGCTTGGCGTAGCGGCATCCCAGCTAAAATTTTTCATTCGGGCATTCATATAGGCCGGCTCGATCAAGCCGTTTACCGGAACTTTAAAAAAATCAGGGTCGCCCAGGTATTTAGACCGGTCGGCGTATACCCTGCGCTCTGCCTCTACCATTAGCCTCACCGTACTATCAGTATTAAATCCCCAACGGTGCAGGGGGTATTTCTCCACCGCGTGCATCAATTGTAATAAAGCCACACCTCCGCTTGAGGGTGGCGGCATAGTGATGATGTTGTATTGCTTATAACTCCCGGTAAGCGGTTTACGCCATACGGAATGATAGTTTTTTAAATCGGCAGCAGTAACCAGGCCACTCCCCTTTTTCATCTCGGTAACAATTAAGCCGGCCACAGGGCCGCTGTAAAAGCCCTCACGGCCCTTATCGCGTATGCGTTCCAGCGTATGGCCCAAGTCTGTTTGTACCAGCACATCCCCTTCTGCCCAGCCACCAGTTTTAAGCAGATAGCTTTTGTCAGGGTTTCGTGCCGAAAAATCGCCCGAAGCACGGTTGAGGTCGCTTGCCAGTCTTTTGGTGACCTTAAATCCTTTAAGAGCAAGCTCAACGGCGGGCTGTACCAGCGAGGCCCATTGGAGTTTTCCATATTTTTGATGAGCGGTAAACATGCCATCTACTGCTCCGGGCACGCCCGATGCCTGGTGGGTATAAGTACTTTTGCCGGGGATAATATTCCCGGCAGCATCCTGGTACATCTTTTCTGACGCAGCAGCCGGGGCTTTTTCCCTAAAATCGAGCGTGTTTGCCACGCCACCTGCCTGCCGGTATACCATAAAACCACCACCGCCAATATTACCCGCTTGCGGGTGCGTAACGGCCAGCGCGAATTGTACGGCCACCATAGCGTCAACCGCATTGCCGCCTCTTTTTAACACATCCACACCAATTTTTGAAGCATCCGGATAGGCGCAAACCACCACACCATGCGGATATACCTGCTGCTGCGCCTCGGCCATATTTAAAGCTCCCACTATACCTGCCAACACGTAAAATATAATGCGCCTATAGTTCATATTAATGTTCTGTTTTTAGGCAAGATAAGTGATTTATCAGCCAAAACCATAGCCATAAAAGCCATTTTTTTACCACTGATTTTGAGCCGAATGACTTATCATTACACATTTTATTAACCCATTTACAGCATAAACAACACTTTATGCCGTTACTTATGGAAACTTTTTTACAATAAACAGCATCTTAACAACATGAAAAAAATTCTCCTTTACGCATTTGCGATATGCACTTTTGTACTGATGGCCGGGCGCTTACAAGCCCAGGATTACAAGACGGCCGTAGGCCTTAAGTTTGGTGGCTACGAGAACGGCCCTTCCATCAAATATTTTATGAATGAAGGTACCGCCCTTGAAGGTATAATAGGCCTGCGCAGCCACGGCGTAGTTTTTTCGGGCTTGTATGAGTTACACCAACCTGCTTTTAACACCAGCGGACTAAAGTTTTACTATGGCTTTGGCGCACACCTGGGCAGCGTAGGCAGCGGTGTTTACAAACGTTTTGGTGGTGATGACAAGATCTATAACGACAGCCACCTATTGTTAGGTGCCGATGCTGTGCTGGGGCTGGAGTATAAAATAGCCGAGGCGCCGATAGCTATAAGCCTTGACCTGAACCCACGCGTTGAACTGGCCACCGGCCCATTCTTTGATGTGGCGCCGGGACTGGGAATTAAATATACTTTTTAAGTTTACCATTTAAACAGAAACGGCCCGCCAAGCGGGCCGTTTCTGTTAGTGGGCAATAATGAGCTTATGCCCGTATTGCTTTTGCCCCAGCTGCACTCTCAGCACGTAAGTACCAGGCAACTGGTTGGCAGTATTAATGTTGATACTAAAATTACCCGCCGTAACTTTCCGGCTGGTTTGGTAAACCACCACACCGGAGGTATTCACGAGCGATAATTTCATCAGGTCATCAGCTTTGGCTACAAAAACCACATTTACATTATCATTAGCCGGTACAGGGAACAGCGTAAGTCCTATTTCGCTGTTTTTGTCGGGATTTTTGGCGACCAGGGCGTATTTAAACTCATCCGATTCGGTGATACAGCCGGTATTAAGCGTTACCTGTACTTTATAATTGCCGCTAACCAAAGGGGTATAGGTAGCAGCAGTAGCACCGTCAATAGCCTCACTGTTCAAGAACCATTGGTTACCGTCGCTGCTGCTTGATTTCAGCATATCGTTATCCTGCGTTATGGATGGCTTAGTTACATTAACCGCTACGCGCTGGGTAGATGCGCAACCCGGGCTGCGCACTTCCATATCATAAAAATAGTAGTAGAAATTACGGTAATAACTGGTATCGGCGCTGTTTTGGCCAGATACGGCAGTGTTTCCTGTGATTTTTATAATGTCACCTATGCCAAAAGGATAACCGCTTACCGGCCCCCTGTTGCGGTATAACGACGCGCCCGCTTCAAAAGTTGGGGTAATGGTGTAATTACCGGCGGCTGGCAACAGCAGGTTTAAAGTATAGCGTTTCCCTTTATCAAGCGGATCATCCGGCAGTTCGGTAGGGAACGCGGCCGTGGTTGACGTGGTCCTGGTGGCGGTAACGTTCAGCCTTACAGTAGCTACCACCTCACCATTATCATTGGTGGCGGTAAAGGTTACACGCCCCGGTGTGCCTACATATAGCCGGGCGCTTTCAATGGTGATAGCCGCTCCGGTACTTATGCGCACACCCGATGTATACTGGTTGTAACCACCTGTAGGGGCTGCATTTTTATTAACAAGGCCCAGCTTTCCGCTAAAATCATTTAAGCCTGCGTAGTATTGATTATTAACCGGTGGTGTAGTAACCGTCGCGGTTGACCCAGCGCCTACCGGCACAGTAGCCGTTGGCGAGGTGTACCAGAACAGTTGCCCATCCCCGGTACCGCTTAGCTGGTAAGCCTGTGTATTAACGCAGTAAAAACCCGTGGCCGATGGCGACTGTGGCGGTGTGCCCACCGTTATGCTATCCGTAACTGAATTATTTGACGGAATAGGATCATTTGCCAGGCCTGTAACCGCTGTTACGGTATAGGTAGTACCGGTAACTGTATTAAACTGGCTGCTAAGCGTAAAATCTGTTTCCTCCTCGGGAGACAGTGTACCCGTGTATGTTTCATTGAAAACCACCGGTGTAATGCCGGGTGCATTTACCGTTACCTTAACAGGGATATTGCTGATAGAAGCGCTTCCAAAGTTTTTTAAACGCACAGTAACGGCCACGGCTTTATCACAGGTAACCCCGTCGGTACCATTCAGGATGGCTATAGCACC
Source organism: Mucilaginibacter sp. MD40 (assembly GCF_002288635.1). GTDB lineage: Bacteria > Bacteroidota > Bacteroidia > Sphingobacteriales > Sphingobacteriaceae > Mucilaginibacter. The sequence continues at coordinate 4,003,411 of NZ_NRSW01000001.1, forward strand.
CGCGTCAACAGCCGGTTTAAGGAACTGCACGCGGTAGTCCTGCGTTTCGCCTTTAGCATAGTTTCCGCAGGGTGATATGGTAGCTGCATCGCTGGTTTCAACCAATACAATACGCAGCAAAGTAGTATTGCCAGGCACAGCGTTGCCAGGCACGGTTAAGTTACCTGTAAATGTACCGGGGCCGTTGATAACGCCCGTGGTAGCCACCGTTTCGGTATTATCGAAAACGCCATCTCCATTCCAGTCTACAAATATCTTAGCCGCTTTGTTGAAATTCTCCCCGCAAGTACCCAAACTTAAACCGTACGGATAAGTTTTGCCTACCTCAAGCCGTATGGCGGTATCGGTTTCATCCGTATACCCGGTGCAGCCGGGCGCGCCATTCTTATTAATGTTTGACAAGGTAAAGTTGGTGATCTTGGAATCAACGGCCGACACCGGTGCCGATGCGCAATAGGGACTGCCCCCTACTCCGGTAGCAATAAGCGAATAAGCCTGCAAGCCGTTACGCAGGGTGCCTTTGTGCGATATAGTGATGGTATATTTCTTTCCGGGTATACAATTAGGAATATACACCTGCTCTATGTTATCCCTGATGTTATCGCCATTGGTAGCCGCCGCCGATGGATTATCGGGCGAAAGCACCCAGGGGGTATAAGTGGTGCTGCCATCGCTGATGCGAAGGTCAAGGTCATTCACCAGCTTTGGCGTGCGGTCGTTGATCGTGGTACCGGTGGTTGGTGTGCCCTCAGGGTCGGTCCACGAAATGCTTACCGAAAGGGGCCCGTTACCAGACGCGATGATATCACGCGTAGTTACCTGTCCCTGATTCAGCGTATTTTCGGCTATGATACTTTTAACGCCATTATCTGTAATGGACTGCGCCGCCTTGCGCATATCCAGCAAACCCCAGCCGTATATATAATCGGGACCAACGTTGCCCGCGTCAAATGCCGTGTGGCAGGCCAGCCCTTTGAGGGTAGCGGCACGCATAAAATTTCCCGAGTTTTTTTGAGCGTAATATTCCTGTAGCAGGTATAATGACCCTGTAATGTTAGGTGCTGCCATAGACGTACCCGACAGGTATAAGTAATAACTGGGGTTTTGTGCCCCGGTTGAGTAGATGTTTTCGCCATCGCCAACAATATCTGGCTTCACCCGCCCGTCATCTGTTGGCCCCCAGCTACTGAAATAAGAGGTGCTGATATCCTGCCGGTTTACCGGCCCATTGGGCTGCGGCCCAACCGAACCAACGGTTAATATATTCTTGGCCGTACCTGTAGTGGTGATTACATCATAACCATTATTACTGCTGATGGTTGCCGGGCGCGGGCCTTTATTGATAAAAGTAGGATCAGTACGGCTGGTATAGCCATAGTAGGTGCTGCCAACGGGTGGGCCGTTGCTCGAACGGCTATTACCTGCCGACTCAACAATAAGATAATAAGGCGCGTTGTAGGCGATCTTGTCCCATGACTGGGTGCGTGCGTCGTAAAAGCCGAAATTATAATCCTCTGTATCACCAGGTAAGCCGTACCATTCCCAGCGACCATCAGCGGCGTTGTAATCCCAGCCGCCAACATCCCCGTAAGAGTGGTTAGAAAGTAAAAGACCGGCGGCGGCACTGCTCATCTCTGCCACGTCGTTATCAAAATCCCATGACTGGAGCGTAGCCGCCCCGAAGGCCATTCCCTTCGCCGGCGCGTATATACCTTTGGCCAGCATGGTGCCGGATACATGCGTGGCATGGTCAATAGCATCGCCGGTATTATTGAGTTTGATGGTCTTTCCATCGAACTCGCGGTGGAGGGCATACACGTTACCGCCATCCCAAATACCCAGCTTATTATTTAAAATCGCGCTTGAGCCACTTAAATTAAGGTTTAAAGACCCGCCGGGCTGCACCGCGTTGGTACCGGTGGTAGCAGCGGCAATGGTATTATTATGTGTGGTGAGGTATACCGGGAACCCCCTGTCGTTTACACCCTGTAGGGCAATGAGATTACCGGCCTTATCTATACGTTTAACCACCCAACCCTTAGCTATGGCCAGCGTGAGGGCCTTTTGGTGGCGCTGAGTAAAGTTTTGCGCGGCCTGACCGGCCAGCATATCCAGTTCCCTTTTGCCTGTGGCGCTTACGGGCAACTGTTGAGCAAAAGATAAAAAATGTAAACCGCTTAAGAGCAGTACAAATAATAAGGTAAGCGGCTTTTTAAACATTTACAGCATGCGTTTTGGCAGCTTTAAAATTATTTATTTTATATTATAACAGCCCCATCAGCTGCAAAAAATAATAGTTAATGGCATAAACATTGATTTTATTTAATAGTTAAGCCAGCCAACACCCATTACGCGCTTTCATTTGTACTTATCCATATCCCTTTTCGTTCAATCAGGCTGCATTTACAGGTAACGAATTACACATTATGGGGAAAATATTACCCACTGCAATTTTTCTTTTTTACTAATGTTTTCAGAACAATCAGATTGGCCTGTGTAATTACCACATGTTTACTCCTTATGTGTTTACAACCACAGGGAGTGTTTTTAACAGTTGATTTTGAGCATCTTTTTTGCATTACGCGCGTACAAAGCCCGACATTTAACCCTAATTACTTAGCTTTTGAAAAAACGTTTACTACTCCTTACTGCATTACTACTCAATATTACCCTGCTTTTTTTTAATCAAAAAGCAACAGGGCAGGTGGTGTTTAACTCTTTGCAGGGTAACTCGCCGGTATATACCAAAGGCGTTACCAACGCTGTGGTATATGGTTTTAGTGTAACTGTGCCTGCGGGAGCATATTTCAACGGCGGCCCGCTCAGGATTGGTGTTACACAAAGCTTAAATGGTTTTACCAGCAGCGCCAACTTGGTGCGGACAACCAGCGCTGACCCTACACTTGCCTTAAGTGCGCCACAAGGCACCTATGGAGCAAACGTAAACGGATCAGGAGATAATGGAATTGCTATCAATGGATGGCCTATTATAGACAATCGCTTTAGTTTTTTTCTGTTACCTATTATTTTTACCTGGTTATCAGTTACAATACCAGCCCTAATACACCTCAACCTACCTCTTATAATTTTTACTTACCTTCAGCAGCTAATATTACCCAAAATGGTTACGCAGGAGGTATAACGGTTAATAACACCAACTCTACTACATATAGCTTTAGCTACGCGCCTCCGGCACCTGCCTTTTCATACGCTACACCACAGGTTTACACTACCAATATTGGCATAACGCCGCTTGCCCCTACCAACACCGGCGGCGCGGTGGGTAGCTACAGCGCAGCAGCAAACTTTGCAACCGTTAACGCGAGTAATAGTGTAGCGGTAAACCCTGTTAACGGCAATATTTATGTTACCAGCACTACGGGTAACGCGGTATATATATACAATTCGGCAGGTACGCTTCAAAGCACCCTAACCGGCGCAACCTACAACTTCAACAGCCCTGATGGTATTACCATTGACAATTCCGGAAACGTTTATGTAAGTAATGGCACTGGTGGTACCATAAAAAAAATAACCCCTGCCAATGTGGTTACTACCATTACCGGCTTTAACCGTCCCACAGGCATGGCCACCGATGCCGCGGGCAATTTATACGTGGCCGATTTTGGCGCCAACGCCATTTACAAAATAGCATCGGGCGGTACTACCGCGGGTACGGCTTATATTTCAGTTTCGGGCCCATGGGATGTGGGAATTAACTCCACCGGCGACCTGTATGTAACCGTTGATGGCCCTACCAACAACATCAACCAGATATACAAATATCCGTCAGGCTCCACCACGCCTACAACGGTTGTTTCAACAGGCTTAAACTCGCCCCGTAACATTTCCATTGACAGCCAGGGTAACGTGTTTTTCGCCGACTGTTATAATGGCGCTATTAAACTTTTAAACACCTCAGGTACAGTAAGCACTATAGTGAGCGGTTTAAGTACCCCGGTCGGTATAGCACAAGATGCCTCCGGAAACTTGTTTTACACCAGCTTTAATAACAACCTGGTTTATAAATCAACCGCAAGCGGTTACTCCATCAGCCCAACATTGCCGGCCGGTTTAAGCTTTAATAATTACACCGGCGTTATCAGCGGTACGCCCACAGTAACCTCGCCGGCCACCAATTATACGGTTACGGCAACTAATGGTGGTGGTAGCAGCACCGCGGTGGTAAATATTACGGTCAACCCGCCGGTGAGCCTCAGCTACACTACGCCGTTAAGTTTTACAGCGGGCAGCGCCATACCTACCCAATTCCCTACCACAACGGGTAACCCTACCAGTTATTCTACCACCGGCTTACCAGCGGGTTTAACGCTGAATACCACAAACGGGCAAATTACGGGTACGCCAACTACAGCAAGTGCCGCCGCTAATTACAGCATTACCGCTACAAATGGTACCACCAATGCTACGTTTAATATCAACATCACAATATCAGCCGCTACCTACCCAACAGGATATGCTTACAAAATGCCCATTACGCTCAATACTACCGGGCTGGGCATCAGCGGCAACTTAACCAAGTTCCCGGTATTGCTAAAAATTGTTGACCCGGGCTTAGTAGTTACTACCGGCGGCTGCAGCAACCGCGTACAGTTCCCAACAGGCCCGGCTTATGACTTTGCTTTTGTTGACCCCAACTCATCTGCCAACGAATTGCCTTACCAGGTAGAGTCATATGACCAAACAACGGGTACTTTGCTTGTTTGGGTGCAGATCCCCATCATCTACAAATCGTCTAACAACGTACTTAACTTTTATTACGGTAACGCAACAGCGCCCTCAACACATACCACCACGTTCTACCAAAACACCTGGAAGTCGGTAAACACTACCTCCAGCAACTACCAGGGGGTATGGCACTTTACGGAAGTACCATCAACCACCGCCGCCAGCGTTTTAGATGCCACAGGATCCGGCAATGACCTTACCGCAAGCTCTACCAGCGCAACTAGATCAAACGCAATTATACAAAGTGGGGCAACACTTAACGGAGCAACATTAGCTAAAACCGGCGCAACCAACCTTACGGCTTTAAATACGCCTATGACCATGTCGTCATGGATGTATTACAATACTTACCCTGCATACGCTTCAAACGTAATGACGGTGCAAAATCAAGCGGTAGGGTCCTACTCACAGATGGCCTTCAGGGGTACCGCTAATGCCGCCAATAACAATGCCATATGCCTTAACCTTGGCGGTGGAGGTGTGGTAGTGAGTGCCGATGTGTGGCCAACAACAGCCGCCTGGCATTATGTTGTTTACACTTATGATGGCACAAACAGCACCATTTATGTAGATGGGGCGTTAGCCAAAACCAATACCACATCGCCCAATACGGCCGTAGCCAACACCATAGTTTTTGGCAGTTATACGCCATTTGGGCCCGAAAACTTTACCGGTACGGTTGATGAATCGAGGGTGATCAACACTAACCTCTCTGCCGATTGGGTAAAAGCCGAATATGTTAACCAAACCGACCCCGGCACCTTTACTGTTGAGGGTACAACCGTGGCCGATGCTACCAACGTAAAAACCATACCGGGCGGGGTTACCTATACCTACAACGGTACCACTTACACGCCTAATATTACCGGCCCTTCCAACACGCCATCATTCAACGGAAATGAGAACTTCGTGATATCCAATTCAACAACCTTATCGGCGGGGTTAAACATGTACGGCCTTACCGTGAACAGCGGTGTTAACCTTGGCGTTAACGGGCAAACGCTAAACGTAGCCTGTAATGTTTACAACAATGGCACTATATCCAATACCAGTTCAACTATATCCTTCAACGGTACTTTTACGCCGCAATATTACTATGGCACTAATACCTCCGGTACCGGGCAGGTAGGCAACATGATTATCAATAACACAGCTACCAGCGGACAGGTAAGGATTACCGGCGGCCCTATAGATCTGTATAATACCCTCACCCTTACCTCAGGCAACCTGTTTATTGATAATGCCAATAACGGTGCCCTTACGCTTAAAAGCTCCGGTACGGTTACCGCACGAGTAGCGGCAATACCTTCAGGCTTAAGCGTTACCGGTAATGTTACGGTAGAGCGCTGGTTTACCGGCGGCAGCGCGAGTAACCGCGGCTGGCGGTTAATGAGTTCGCCGGTTAATAACTCCACCAATATACAATTAGCCGCCAACAGTAACACGGCCACAACGGCGGCATATAATTTTTCAAGCCTAAAAAACAACCTGCCTTTCAGCGGTACTGGCGGTGCAACTAACGGCTTTGATGCTTCTACCAATAATGGGCCTACGGTGTTACTTTACAACACCAGTACATTCCTGTTCTCGTCGCTGCCGAGCCTTACCACCAGCGTACCGGTAGGCTCAGGATTTTACTTTTATTTCAGAGGTAACCGCAGCTCTAACAAATTTACTCGGCCATTCCCTAACCCTGAGGCAAATACCGTAGGGCAGCAAACCGGCTACCTTAACCAGCAAAGTTTCAGGTACAACCTATCCAATGCCGGCAACGGCTGGAACGCCGTAGGTAACCCCTATCCTTCAACCATAGCAGTAAGCAGTGCTGCCCTATCGCCATCAGGTACTACGGGCTTTATTTATACCTATACTTCAGGAAACAGTGTTGTCACGCAACTCGGTTCTGCTAATATTGCCAGCGGCCAGGGTTTCTTTGTAAGGGCTAATGCTGCCGGCGGTTATATAACATTTACCGAGGCGCTTAAATCCACTGCCCAACCTACCGGGGCTGCGCTATTAATGGGTTTACCTAAAGCTACACCCGAGCCGCTTTTAACTATGCGCATGGTACAGGATTCGGCTAATTACGATATTGCGCATCTGCGCTTCCTGGACAACTACAAGCCTACCTATTATGATATGGAAGATGCCGATGATTTTAACGGACAAGGCCAAACCGTGTTCCTGAGCGCCATGACCAGCGACGCGCACAAGGTAGCCGTGGCCTCGCAGCCTTTTGACAAGCAGCGCACCTCTGTTTACCTTTCTATTGATGATAGCAATAGCGGCATATATACGCTTAAAAGAGATACCCTAAAAGATATACCTGATATTTATGAAGTGTGGTTAATGGACCACTTCACCAAGGATTCGCTTGACCTCAGGGCCAACAGTACCTATAATTTCAACCTGAATAAAAATAACCCGGCTACTTTTGGCAGCAACAGGTTCGAGGTGGTTATCCGCAAGAGGCAGTTACCTCCATACCAGTTGATCTCCTTCAGCGGTACACGCAACGCCAAAGATGTTACACTTAACTGGAACACCGTTAACGAATACAACTACACCAGTTTTGAACTGCAGCGCAGCATTGATGGTCAGAATTTCCAGGCCGTGCGTGACATGCAGTCAACCACATCGGGCACGTATAGTTACAAGGATGTAGACGCGCTTCCGGTGGGTAATGTGTACTACCGCCTTAAACAGGTAGACATTAACAACAAGGAATCTTACTCTAACGTGGTGATCATTAACACCGCCGGTAACGGATCGCTGAGTATTTATCCTAACCCTACGTCAAACAATATCAACTTCAGCCTTAACAATACCGTTAAGTTACCGGTAAGAGTGCGCATTTATAACTCTACCGGCGGATTGATGAAAACCGCGTTATTCAGTAACAGTTCAGGCCAGCAGGATGTTTCCGCGCTGATGCCGGGCACCTACACCATTCAGATTACTACCGAAGGCAACAGCGACGCTGTGCTTACCGGAAAATTTATAAAACTATGATGATCAAGTGCAGCTGGAAAAGTTTATTTCTTTTATTAACCGTATTCTTCCTGAACACCGTAATGGCATTTGCAGATGACCCAACCCCGTGTACAGGAGACCCCGACGACCCGAACTATGACCCTAACGCGTGCAACCTGCCCCTTGATACATGGGTATATATCCTGGTGGCGGTAGTCCTATGTTACGGTGCCTATAAATTGTATAAAAAGAACGCGCAACCGCAGTTGCTTAACAATTGAGATAAATAACGACCTTATATAAAAAAACGGCGCGCGTGTATGTACAGCGCCCGTTTTTTATATAATGGATGTTTGTAAGATTATGATCTGTTCATTGGTGTTAACTGCAACTGCTTTATAATACCATCAACTACTTTAGGTATATCATTCATGGTACGCTTAGGGTTTTGCAATTCGCCTACCCCGTAACCGCGCCATACAATTTGCTGTGTACGGGCATCAACCAGGTCAATAATAATAGTGCCTTCTTTATAGTGTACCTTTTGGGCATAACCCGGGCCATAAAAGCCACCCCAGCCCCACGGGCGGTACCAACCACCCCAGCCCCAGCCGTATCCCCAACCCCAGCCCCAGCCAGGGTAACCGGCGTAATAAGGGCTGTAATACTCCCACTTGGTGCCGCGGCCGGTAACCGTAGCGTAACGCACCAGCAGATCGGGGTTTTGCTGTGATAAAACCAGCCCTTTTGCCGTAAGCGCTTGTTTGGTAGCTTCCTGTATTTTGCCGTTGCCTATTTCGTCAAGCGGTCGCCACTGCTTGTTAGGGCCTTGCATGGGGCCGGCAAGGGCAAATGTACGGTAAGCAGAAAGGTTTGTTTTGTTAGCTGCCGCAGTGTAGTAATTGTAACTGCTGCAGGCAGAGAGCACTGATACAAAGGCAGCTATCAGTACCAGGTGGATATATCTTTTCATGGCGTCACCAATTTTTTTTATACCGATTAGACTAAGACAAGTATAAAGGTTTAACTGTTTTTACACTAAATAAAAAATATTTTTTCAGGTAAGATATTTCCCTACAATTGGCATACGCCGGCCCATACCAAAGGCCTTGGGCGATACCCTTAAAATAGGCGGCGTTTGGTAGCGTTTATGTTCGGCCAGGTTTACCAAACGCAATACTTTACGCACCGTTTCCTCGTCAAAACCCTGTTTAATAATTTCGGCCGATGAACGTCGATACTCCACATACTGCGAGAGTATGGCATCCAATATATCGTATTCAGGTAACGAATCGGTATCTTTCTGATCGGGCCTTAACTCTGCCGATGGTGGTTTAATAATGGTATTTTCCGGTATGATCTCCCGATCGCGGTTAATGTACCTCGCCAATTGGAAAACCTGGGTTTTAAATACATCGCCAATAACGGAGATACCGCCGCACATATCGCCATACAAAGTGCCATACCCAACGGCTACCTCGCTTTTATTAGAGGTGTTAAGCAATATATAACCAAACTTATTGGTCATGGCCATTAGCAGGATAGCCCGGCTGCGCGATTGTATATTTTCTTCGGCAATGTTAAAAGGCAGGTTTTGGAACTGTGGGTGCAAAGCTTCTTCAAACGCATCGGTTATTTTAGCAATAGCTATCACTTCTGATTTACAGCCCAGGTTACGCACAAGGTCTTCGGCATCCTTAAGGGAATGGTCGGTAGAGAATTTAGACGGCAGCATAACCGCCATCACATTCTCGGGGCCCAAAGCCTCGGCAGCCAGCGCGCAAACCACCGCCGAATCAATCCCCCCCGAAAGGCCAAGTATGGCCTGTTTAAAGCCCGATTTGTGAAAATAATCCTGTATACCTAATACCAGGCCATCATGTATCTGTTGTATATCGCTATCGCGGTTAAGCTTAAGCGTTGGTTGATGCGTAAAGGTTATCTCGCCCTCATTATTCAGCGTGTAGTAAGCAAGCTGTTCTGTAAAATACGGCAGTTCATCTACAGCCTCACCGGCACGGTTAAACACCAGTGAGCCACCATCAAATATCAGTTCTGTTTGGGCGCCTACATGGTTCACATAAAAAAGCGGCAGGTTATAGCGGCGCGCGTTATCGCTCAGGATAGCTATACGTTCTTCATCGTGGTTATAAGCAAAAGGCGATGCCGCTATGTTGATCATCACATCGGGGTTTTGCTTAATAAGCTCATCCATTGGCCTGGTAATGTACAGCGGGTTCTCAATGGTATTCCATAGGTCCTCGCAAATGGTTAATGCTATTCGCTTGCCCTTAAAATCAATGCAGTTAAAAGATGTTGACGGCTCAAAATAGCGGTACTCGTCAAAAATATCATAGTTGGGCAGCAATGCCTTATTTACTACCGCCTTTACTTCGCCATCCTCAATAAAGTACGCGGAGTTGTTAAGGTCTTTCCCCTCAGGGTTGTGGTTTGGCGTTGGCAGCCCTATGATACAGGCAATATCTGTACACTCGGCGGCTATCTGATAAGCCGCTGATTCGCAATGGCTGATAAACTCATTAAATTCCAGAAAATCACGCGCCGGGTAACCGCATACGCATAACTCCGAGAACACTACCAGGTCGGCGCCGTTTTGCCGGGCCTGCTGTATGGCATGGATAATTTTGCCGGTATTGGATTCGAAATTACCGATATGATAGTTAAGCTGTGCTAATGCGATCTTCATGGTTGGTGTATAACTGAACGCGAACTATGCCGCTGTACAAATAAAAAAATTATTTTTGCTAAAACGTTATAGCAATGCCTTATTCGTGTAAAACAACTGTAATTTATGTAAGTTTTATTTTTTCACTGGCGCTTACGGCCTGTAGGCACCGCGATAAGGCAGATGTAAGCCAAATACCGGTGACTGTAAAAATTGAACGCTTCGATAAGGATTTTGACCTAATGCGGACGCAGCCGATGGACCAGCAGGCCGGTGTACTCTACAGCAAATACGGTAAATTTTACCAGGATTTTATAGAACGTATTTTAAAAGCAGGCAGCGCGCGCGATACCGCCTACTACGCCGTATTGCGGCAGGTATTCGCAGGTAAGGCTTATACCGATCTTAAGCACGATGTAGATGCCGCATTCCCGAATATGGATAAGCAGAATGCCCAACTTACCGACGCGTTTAAGCATATTAAATATTACTTTCCTAAAAAAAGCCTGCCCAAAGTTTACGCTTACTTTTCAGGCTTTCAGGCGCAAACCACCATTGGCGACGGCTATTTTGGCATAGGGTTGGACCTTTTCCTGGGGGCAAACTCCAGGTTCTACCCGGCGCTGGTGCAAAGTTTCCCGCATTATATTTCGCGCAGGTTTACGCCGGATAATATTACCCCGCGCGTTGTGGAAGGCATGGCCCGGGAAGACATGTTTCCTGAAAGCGATAAAGACAATACCCTATTAGACAAGATGGTTTACAACGGTAAAATACTTTATTTTATGGACCAGATTTTACCTGAGGTGGCCGACTCAACCAAGATAGGCTACACCAAAGCGCAGCTAAAGTGGTGCGGTGATTACCAGGCGAGCATATGGGGCTATTTTTTAGAGGAGAACCTACTGTATGAAACCGATTATCAAAAGATACAAAAATTCCTAACTGAAGCCCCCTTTACACCCGGGTTGGGAGATAACAATGAATCGGCGCCTAAATTAGGCATATGGGCCGGGTGGCAGATCGTGCGTGCCTACATGGATAAACATCCCGAAGTTACACTTCCGCAACTCATGGCAGATCATAATGCCCAAAAGATACTGAACGAATCCAAATACCGGCCAAAGAATCCAAAGGAATAATTTCGGATAGCTGCAATACTCTTAAAAATAAAAAAGCGCCACCTGTCAGGTAGCGCTTTTTTAATATGTAAAGCTTTTAAACTTATTTCAATATCGCGAAAACAGCACGCAGTACTAATATGGTACCAATACCCATCAGGATGTTACCAATTGCAGAAGCCCAGTGGAAATCGGCAAAGCGGATAAAAACACCTACTAAACCAATAGCTACAGCAAGAATTAAAGCTATATAATGTTTTTCTGAATTCGCGTTTTGAGTTGAATGTTGCATTGCTAAAGTATTTGAGGCAAAAATATAAATGTTTACCGAAAAAACGGATAGCGTTTATGAATTAATTGCCTTTTCTTTTTTGGTCCACCCCTGCGGCAGGTTTTCTTCTATCTCAATGTTCTCAAATTCGGCGCTGGCACGCGAACCAACCACTTTTGCCCATGCCGCCATTTTAGCTATCCCTTCTTCAAGGCTCACATTTTTCGAGTTACCAAATACCTTTGCCGCTTTAGAGTGGTCGCTATGGGCATGCATTACTTCTTTGCGCGCTTCCAGGTGGGTTACTTTGGGCTCAACGCCCAACTCTTTGGCTACTACCTGTACCAGTTGGTTTACAGTGTAAGGTTTATCGGCACCAACATTAAACACCTCATTATAAGCCGCAGGTACGTTTACGCTATTAGCAATATGCGGCGCTACATCATCAATATAGCTAAAGGCGCGGGTTTGCTCACCGTCGCCGAAAATGGTCATCGGTTTTTCCTGCATGATCTGGTTCATGAAGATACCGATCACGTTTCGGTACTTATCGCCAATATTTTGGTTCTCGCCATAAACGTTGTGCGGGCGGAAGATGACATAATTTAAGCCAAACATGTGGTGTGCAGCCTTTAGATCCATCTCAACAGCGTATTTAGCTACACCATACGGATCCTCCGGTTGCGGCACCATGCTTTCCAGCATAGGCAATTGGCCTGCACCGTACACGGCAATTGATGAAGTAAACACAAAACATTTAACCTTATATAATACTGATAAGTTGATAAGGTTTACCGAGCCAATGAGGTTATTATTATAATTAAACCGGCGTATAAAATGTGATAAGCCTTCGGCCGCGTAAGCTGCCAGGTGGTACACATAATCAAATCGATGCTGCTCAAACAATTTTTCTAACATGTCAACATCGTTAATAGAGCCTTTAATAAACTCGGCACCATCGGGCACATGATCTTCAAAGCCACCGCTCAGGTCGTCAAGTACAATTACTTTGTGGCCGAGTGCTAAACAATGTTTCGCTACATGTGATCCTATAAATCCGGCACCGCCGGTTACTAATGAAGTAGTCATAATGCTGTATGGTAGTTATCGTTTATTTGTTAATTTTCAGGTTATTTGCAAAAACCAGGCCCGGGTAACAACACCTTAATAACAGGTTAAAGTTAGGTATTTATGGGTAAAAGATAACCATACCTGTTGAGGCAATTCCCCAATTACCTGGCATATGCATTATAAACCAATAATTTTTGTACTACATATTAAGCAGGCTATCAGGCACCACTTGCGCTTCTCTATGCAACCGGCTTTGGCATTATCATTGTACTTTCCATATTATCATTTACTTAAATATAAATATCATGGGCTTATTAAAATTTATAGCTGTAGGCGCGGCGGTAGGATTAGGCATTAATTACCTGACCAAAAAAAGACCTGAAGACGGCCGTTCGGTGCTGGATGACCTTACCGAAAAAGCACCTGAATGGTTTGATAAAGCAAAAAACTTTGCTGCAGACCAGGTAGATATACTCGCTGAAAAAGTAAAGGCATAAACATCATTCAACTTAATAATTAAGCCGCCAAAATATGGCGGCTTAATTATTGTAAAACTTTTAAGTGTACACAATTTCCAGAATATAAGTATTGCTTAATTATCAAAGCTGCTGGCTTGAATCAGACCTGTAAACACTTTGTTTTAAGTGCTTGGGTTCTTCACTGCCATAAAAGCAGGGCGCGATAGCTACAGATAGCAAAACTTCCATATGCTTCTGTAACAATTTCTTCCACCAAAATTGGTATTTTCGAGGGTAAACCACATGCGCTCGATGGTCTTTACGGCACAACTCTTCAAGTGCCAGCAATTTGTACATCACTTTTCGTGAATGATCAACCACTGCGTGAGAACGTTTAGTGTAGCCCAGTAACTGGTTTATTTCCCGGTTAGTTTTACCATGCAGTATCATGCTAAAGATAGTAATGTGGTGGGTAGAAAAGCCCTTCGTTTTTAGCGTCGGCCTTGTTATAGCAATTGCATTGTTTTTTTGATCTTGTCCCATTGTGTGTAACTGTTTATGGCTGCAAATACTTTTTTACCGTGCAAGAAAATTTGCTTTCTCGATAATTAAATAGTGATAAATGGCGGTGCTAAAACAATAGCTTTGTTGCTGCCTGATGGGGTGTAGTTTTTTTGCATACAGTATTAGGTTGGTGTATACAACTATTTACGAAACTGCCCTACTTACCAGATGAATGCCATTTTGTTCATTTTATCTCGGGCGTGTTCATTTTGTTCAGTTTTTTATAGCCGGGTAAACATTACTTGTATTGGCTAAATTGCTTGAAGAAAACACCTATTCCGAAGCTTGTTTTCTTTTAAATAAAGTTTAAAAATCAATTTATTTTTTAACCCCTAAATCACTAAAAATGAGTGAATCTTATTTTCCCGAAGGAAGCATCCCGGTAGCCGAAGCTAATTTCATGATCGCTAACTGGAAAGCATTTGTTGACGACCCAACCTCTCATTTTGAAGGCCGCTCGTTTCTTACACCAATTGCCAGTTTTACTAACATTGTACAATTTAACCCCGATGCGGAAGATGTACGTGTTTATATAGGACTGGAAACACCCGGTGATCCGCTTAGTGCCAAACTGATATTTATACCGGTGGTTGACGGTAAAGAAGTGCGCCGCATTATTATGCCTCAGGGTGAAGGTTCGGGTACGGAGGTAGAAGGCGGCGACGGCAGCCAAAGCAACACGTATGACATGACAGTAGTTTGCCCGCCAAAATGTGGCGAAGAGCCGCCAATCTAATAATTTTTAACAAATTTAGGGGATTTATAAGCTTAGGATTTATCTTTAGCTTATGAATCCCCAATTAATTTATGACATATACGCCATTTATTTTGTCCCACTTTGCGCGCTCGTGCCGGTTTATTACGGTATAAAAAACTATAAATTTTTAATACCGTCACTAAAAATATTACTCAATTTTATTGTAGTATCCAGCCTCATTAATCTGGTAAACCTCATCATGATTTCGAGGCATATGCATACCGTAAAACTTATTCATCTTTACACTATCGTCGAGTTCTTTTTCATCACCTTAGCCTTTAGCAGAATTTTCAGTAGACGTGTACGCCCATTATTATACGCGCTCATAGCCCTATTTACCATTGCTTGTACTTTCAATACATTTTTTATTCAAAACAAAATCGAATACAATTCATACACGAGGCCTGTAGGCGCCTTAATTATTGTGCTATATTGTATGAGTTATATTATTAAAACCGGTACGGAAGAGCGTAAATGGACAGAAGATAGTTTTAATTGGATAAATTCGGGTTTGCTATTATATTATGCCAGTGGTGTAGTGATGTTCATGTTTAATAACTACCTCCTTAAATGGGATACCTGGGCATTAGTAATATGGACTATAATTGACACTATTTTACTCATAGAATATATTTTATTTGCTATAGGCTTTTACAAATGCAAATTACCAACAACGACAATACAGCTGTCCTGATCATACTGGCTATGCTGGGCGTTTTCCTGGCGGTTGGTACATTTATCATTTATTCTATACGCAACCAGAACAAACTATTGCGGCAGCGGCAGGAGTTCCAGAAAGCGCAGTTAGCGCATCAGAAGGAACTGCTGAAGGCGACTATCGAGTCGCAGGAAAATGAACGGAAACGTATTGGCCAGGACCTTCATGATGATGTTGGCACCACTATTTCGGGCTTGCGACTGCTTATAGAGATGTTTAAGCCTGCTCACCCCGATGATGATAACCTTAAAGAATTTACCCAAACCAGTAAATCTATCATAGATAAGATTGTAAAGGATGTGCGCAACATTTCACACAACTTGTCGCCCACTACCCTGCGCTATTACGGTTTGCCTGCTGCTATTACCGAGCATTGTACCATCATCAATCAATCGGGCAAATTATCTATAACATTTGATAACCAGGCCGAAGCAGAGCTGCAGTCCCTCCACATCACCGTAGCTACAGCGCTATACCGTGTGCTGGAAGAGTTACTTAATAATACTATTAAACACTCCGGCGCCAACAGAGCCACTATTAGCATTAAAATGATTGCGAACAACATCGTCATCGACTACAATGATAATGGTAAAGGCATAACCATTAGCCACGATATATTTAAAAAGGGAATGGGTATGCAGAATATAGAAAGCCGCCTGCTGAATATTGATGCAGCATACACCATACAACCTTATAACGGCCAGGGCTTTGGTATTGAGATTACCTATCCCCTTCACTTAAACCCTGTAACCGCTGCCTCCAATGGATGAAATAAAAATTGCCATTGTGGATGATCAGAATCTGTTCAGGCAGAGCCTGGCCATGCTGATACACTCGGTAGAAAACTTTTGCCTGGTGGCAGAATGTGCCGGAGGGCAGGCTTTTATAGATAGCCTGGAAAACACACGTTACGAAGTAAACATAGCCATCATAGATATGGATATGCCCGGGATGAACGGTATTGAGTTGAACGACTTCCTCCAAAAGCATCATCCTGCGATTAAGGTAATCGTACTAACCGTACATGCTACTGAAACACTGATCACCCAAATGGTTAACGCCGGCGCGGCCGCGTACCTTGCCAAAAACTGCGACAAGGATGAACTGATAGCTACCATAGAGGGGGTTATTAAAAACGGCTTTTACTTTAATAACGATGTAAAAAAGGCACTTCAGAGTGGCGAAAAGCAAAGAGCTATTCTTAATAAAACTGTTAGCCGTTTACCCATTAAACTCACCCGCCGCGAGATACAGGTCCTTAATCTCATCTGTAAGGATATGAATAATGCTGAAATAGCTGATAAGCTTTACCTAAGCCCCCGTACTATTGAAGGGCACCGCAACGCACTCATGAATAAAATAGGCTGTCAAACCACTGCCGGTCTTGTTCTTTTTGCTATAAAATATCAGTTGATAGATCCTGTTTTATAACGTAGATTCACGTGATTTTCATAAAATATTAGCCTATTCATTGGCCGATCTTACCATACTTTTAATTAAAACACAAAACAAATAGAAACAAATATTCTTAATAGGAAATAAAATAGTTAATATTAAATCTATGGGAAATAATATTAAACTTCTAAAACCTAAAGTGTAATCCATATACAACTGCATTGATTATATTTACGTATAATTAATTATTCTGAAAAAGAGTATGAGTGGATAGCATATTTTACTGATAGAAAATTATACTTCTGTCCCTCATAAGCATTGCATGGCCTGCCAACAACCCCTACCGAAAACCGGCCTGCATTTTCAGAAAATTGATCAGAATAAACTTGCCGGTTTATAAATAGAAATATACAATGTAAAACAGATAAAAATAAACCGGCTAAAATTTATAGATTTTTGATTTTAAAAGCCTTGTCGCTCGCGGCACATACCACATAACATATATGTATGCAAGGGCTTAAAACTGTTGCTTATGACAGCATTTTTGCCGCATTATTTTGAATTGCTTAAACATGCCGTTTTAAAAACGGCAGATATTAAGAATATAACTCCACACGGCTGCCGTATTCTTGCCGCACAGATATTTACTGTAACCAGGAATAGTGTAAGCGAAACCACGTTAAAAAGAATTTATGGCTTTGCCCAAACTAAATTTAAGCCTTCGGTATTTACCATTAATATACTGGCGCAATTTTGCGGCTTTCCCGGATGGGAAGATTTTTGTATTGCCCAGGAAAATATACCGGTAAAGGATGAACGACGGTTAACAGGTAGTTGGGAAAGCCTGAAAATAAACACAGAAAAGATTACCAACTTTACCCTACAGGTTTTACGCAACAAATCGGGTATACCGTACTCGCAAACCATTAAAAGAGATTTTATTACCCGGCATTTAAACGCGTTTGAAGAGAGTGATTATAGAGCCACCGTTATATCGGCGCCTGCATATTATGGTAAAACAATCGGGCTTTGTCATTGGATAGAAGAAAAAAACCGCAAAAATATAACGGAGCAAAACAACGATATCATACTGTTATTTAGCGCCGGCGCCGTTATGAACGCTTACTTAAGCGGACATGATCTTAACCAATGGCTGCTCGAACTTTTGGGATATACCAGTAACGAAACTATCAGTGAGATCTTTAGTAAACATAAAAAGCAGCATAGTAAGTTTTTCCTGGTAATTGATGCTTTTGATGAATATGCATATAAGGCCAGGCATTTTAAGCTGTTACTTAACCAATTGCTTGATGTTTTAGCGTTTTATCAGTCCACCCCTTGGTTTAAACTCATCATTACCATGCGGTCATCCACCTGGATAAATAATCGCTCGCAATTTGAGCACATGACAGATCTGTGGTTTACCAATTTTAAAGACAATAATTTATCCGCTATCAATACCCCGCTTTTCAATTTTAACGAAATACGGGAGTTGGCAGCAAAAATAAACCCCGCGCTCAATCACGATCTGCTTCCAGAGATGGTTTTGCACTTCAGGCACCCGCTCTTCTTCCAGATCTTTTACAAAAAGCACCGGGACAATTTTTCATTCAGCTACGCAAATCAAACCTGTTTATATGAGTTGGTATCGGCTTTTGTGCTTAATAAAATTTACATGGGCCAGTATGCTGAAGAAAAGATACAATTCCTTACAGCCTTAGTTGAGAAGATGGACTTTTCTAAACAGCAATACGACGTAGCCCGCAGTAAGGTTGCAAGCGCTATTAAACAATATCAAAAGGCCTATAACGAATTACTGAGCATTGGCTTTATTTGCGAAATTAATAAGAGTACGAGTCTTAATTATAGTACTACTATACAGTTCACCAATAGCTTTTTCCTGGAATATACTATTGCAAAAGTACTCCTCCGTAAAAACAACGATATGTTTAACAAGCAGTTAATTAACCGCCTAAACATATTGTTTGTAAAGGGATCGACCAAGTTGCCTTTACTCAAATGGTATATCATTTACGCTATTAAGACCGGGCAGCAAAACAGTTTTGACCTGCTTACTATGGTACAACTATCCTTTGCGGAAAAAGCTGATCTGGTTAGTTTCCTGGGCGATCTGTTAAGCAGGGAATGTACCATTACCGGTAACTCAGAGTCGCTTGCGCTTTACTTTAAACAGGATTGCAGCCGGGCCTTATTCAATTACTTCTTCGCCCTGGAGTTAATAGATACCAATTATAAAAAAACACTTTACACATTACTACAATTTAACCTCAACAAGCGTAAACGGGTACTTATCTATACAGCACTGGCTATGTCAGCAATTGTCAGGTTAGATATTTCCGAATTGGAGGATAGTTACCACAAGCTTAAAAGCATGCCGCCTGAGGCGTACAGCAGTTTTGCCATAAACCCGCTAAGCTGCATAAGCGCTGTCTATACTTATTTAACAACCGGAACTATCAAAAAAAGCGCATTTATTGAGCTATTACGCTTTTACAATAACCCGCCCAAAGAAGGCAACTACTTCGAGGACCTGCCATCAAACGATTTCGTGTTTTTACTTGCCACAGGGACTTTATTACTATATAAAAAGCCAGCGGTAACGCTTCGCTTTATAGAACTGCTCGAGCGCTATTACAAAAAACCGGAATTATCGTCCAAACATAGCTACGCCTATTTTATTAATATCATCATAGCCGATTGCTATTATCAAACGGGTAAAACCAATGCCCATTTAAATATCTATACTAAATTCTCAGAGATATACACACCTGATACCAACAGCTTCACCAGCTACATGAAAACCATGTTTTACCTATTGAAGATAAAAAACAACATGCTGCTAAAAAGATATAAATATCTTATGGAGGATACTCGTTCTTTAATGGAAATAGCCGGTGAGTTGCACCTTTGTAAATTAGCCCTGCTGGGCCACATACTGTCCTCCGATGAGATTGCAGGCAAATACCCATCTTTTTATAAACAATGCCGGGCAGACCTTAACTATATTAAACAAAAGAGCACTTTAACAGGTGCCGCGTTTGTTTTGCAGCCGCGCCCCGTAACAGCCAAACGCAATAATTAATACCGCAAGTAGCGTTCTATCTTTTATTCCCTATTTTTGAGGGATGAAATCAAGACAGCCCAATATACTTGTTGTAAATGATGATGGTATAACCGCGCCGGGCATTAAGGCGCTTATGCACGCCATGAAAGACTTGGGGCGTGTGGTAGTAGTTGCGCCTGACAGCCCTCAATCTGGCATGGGGCACGCCATTACCATAGGTAAGCCGCTTCGGCTGGATAAAATAGAATTATATGAGGGTATTGAAACCTACCGCTGCAGCGGTACCCCTGTTGATTGTGTTAAACTGGCTGTAAACTCTGTATTTAAGGGCAACAAGCCCGATCTGTGCGTATCAGGCATCAATCATGGTTTAAATAACTCCATTAATGTACTTTATTCGGGCACTATGTCTGCCGCGGTAGAGGGCGCTATAGAAAGCATACCTTCAATAGGCTTTTCGTTGGATGATTACACCATGCAAGCCGATTTTGAACCCTGTATAAAATTTGTAAAGGAAATAGCTGCGCAAGTACTGGAACACGGCTTGCCTACCGCCACGGTGCTTAACGTTAATTTCCCTCAGGGTAGCCATATTAAGGGTATTAAGATATGCCGCCAGGCAAATGCGAAATGGGCCGAGGAATTTGACGAGCGTATGGATCCGCACGACCGGCCTTACTACTGGCTAACAGGTGTATTTCAGAATAACGATCATGGCGAAGATACCGACGTTTGGGCGCTTGACCACCATTACGCGTCAGTTGTACCCACTCAGTTTGATATGACGGCCCACCATGCTATACCTGTTTTAAACAGCTGGAAATTTAATGTTTAAACGTAATAACTTTTTTTCAGGAATTTTGCTGGCCTGCCTGCCGCCATTAATGGCGTGGCTGCTGTTCGCGGTAATACTAAAGAACGAAGCGGCAATTATGGAAAAGCCCGCTGCCCCTTACCTGATAGCTTTGTGTATTAACCTGCTCATACTGCGTTACTATGCCCGCAAGCATTTTGATGCTACCACCCGCGGTATTATGGTAGTTACCTTTGCTTTTATGATATTGGTCTTTTTAACAAGGATAAGGCTTTAAACTTCGGTTGTAGGTGGGGCTTCTAATTTAGCAATGGCACTAAGTGCTTCTTCCCAATTTTTAACGCGTTGGTGATGAGTAACGCCCACATTATGTGCCGCATGAAAAAGCAATGTCTTTCCCTTGAATACATCTAAGTTTTTGCAGTGGTCATCTATCAGGTAGTCGGCATCAATAATGCTTTTGCTCCCGCAGAATACAATATTTTTCCACGTGATGAACGGAAAATGCTCTTCAAGCCATTCTTTCTTTTCTATTAGTGAATTAGGAAATTCCATAGCGGCCGATACTACGTACACATCAAAATCATTCATCAACTGCTTTACAGCTTCTACAGCACCGGGCATCACAGGTATAGTTCTGAAAAATCCAGGTGTAAAAACCATTTTCCTGATGGCTCCCTTTGCAGGGAAGAAATCTTCTTCGTTCTTACCAAATAAACTCTCATAAGGTACATTTACGCCATAGTCACGCTCATACCAAATTAAAAATTGCTTTTCTGTGTCTGCAAGCACGCTATCCATATCGATAGCAATTATTTTTCTTTGTTTCATACTGCAAAAATATGCAATAAATATAAAATATTGCAAAATACAGCAATTAAAATTGCTGTATTTTGCAAATAAATTTTGTTTACTTTTGAATATGCTTAAAGCAGAACGTCAGAATATCATTCTTGAACAGGTAGAAAAGAATAACAGGGTAGTGCTTGAAGAGTTAAGCGCATTGCTTAAAGTATCAACCGATACCGTTAGGCGAGATATTAAAGAACTTTCTGACAGAGGAATGCTAAAAGCGGTTAGAGGTGGCGCAATACACCAATCGCCTTTGCCGCCTACGTTTAAGCAACGGCAACTTATTGAAACTAAAGAAAAACAAATTATTGCAAACAAGTTGCTGGATATTATTAAACCCGATCAGGTAATCTTAATTGATTCGGGTACCACAACGGTGATAGCCGCACAAAGCCTGCCGAAGGATATTCCGCTTACAGTAGTCACCAACAGTATTCCGGTAGCATCAGTACTTGAAGATTTTCAAAACATCAAAGTTATCCTTATCGGGGGTAGAGTTAGCCAGCGTACAGCATCTACTTACGGTTATGAAGCCATTGAAGCCATCAGGAAGATACGTGCCGACATTTGCCTGTTAGGTATTTGTAATATTGACCTAAAAGCCGGAATTACTGGCTTGGACTATGAAGATTGTGAGGTAAAAAAAGCCATGATCGAAACGTCAAGATATATCGTTGCACTTTCTACTGCCGATAAGCTTGGAGTGCTTAACCCGTTTTATATAGCTGCGGCTAATAGTATTGACCTGCTGATTACAGAAAAAGACCCAAGTTCATTTGATCTGGCTGCTTATAAAGAAGCCGGGATCTTAATCAAATAATATGAAGTATTACCTGGTAGCGGGCGAAGCATCCGGAGATCTGCATGGGGCCAACCTGATGAAAGCGCTTAAAGCATTAGATACGGACGCGAATTTCAGATACTTTGGCGGCGACCTCATGAAAGCGGAAGGCGGTGAGCTGGTAAAACATTATGCCGACATGGCATTTATGGGCTTTGCCGAAGTGGTAATGAACCTTGGGACCATTTTAAAAAACCTCAAACGCTGCAAAGACGATATCAGCCAGTACCATCCGGATGTGCTTATTTTAATAGATTTCCCGGGCTTTAACCTTAAAATAGCGGAATATGCCAAAAGCAGGGGAATATTGGTTTGTTACTATATATCACCCAAAGTGTGGGCATGGAACCAGAAACGTGTACTAAAAATCAAACGCGTTGTTGATCACCTTTTTTGCATACTGCCTTTTGAGGTTGATTTTTACAAAAGCTGGGGCATGGATATTGACTATGTGGGTAACCCCCTGCTTGACGCCGTTGACGCGTTTAAACCCGACACTGATTTCCTTAAGAAGCATGGCCTTGGCAACAAAAAACTGGTAGCCTTACTGCCTGGTAGCCGCAAGCAGGAGATCAGCAGGCTGCTGCCAGAAATGTTAAGTATAACGGAACACTTTCCCGATCACCAGTTTGTTATAGCCGGCGCACCATCATTTGATAGCAGTTATTACGACCAATACCTGCAAGGCAAGAATGTTCCCGTAATATTTAGTGCAACGTATGATATACTGCACCATGCAGAAGCAGCTATCGTTGCATCCGGAACGGCCACGCTCGAAACCGCGCTTTTTAATGTACCGCAAATTGTTGTTTATAAAGGCAACCCTATTACCATTGCTATAGGCCGCGTGGTTATCAAGATCGGCTTTATCTCCCTCGTAAACCTCATTATGGATAAAGCGGTGGTAAAAGAACTGATACAGCAGGACTGTAACACTCCAAATATTTTAGCTGAGTTAAACGCGTTACTATACAACAACACCTATCGTGCGGCCATGCTTGCCAATTATCACCAGCTCCACCTTAAAATGGGCATGCCGGGTGCTTCTGCTAAAACGGCTACGCTGATAGTAAAATATGCCGCAAAAAAATAAGGCTTCACTGGTTACAGTAAAGCCTTATTTGTCTCAAAGGTGATTGTTTAAAACAGGATAGATATATGATTGATCAGGCAGCCGACAATTGCTGTAAGGCTTTCTGTTTGTTGCTTGTGAATTGTGTACGGTCTTTGAAAGCCTTAAGGTCTTCCATTAACAAGTTTTTAAGTTCGTTATCAAAACGTGCAACTAATTTGCTGGTAGCTGTTTTATAGGTTTTCATAGTGGTAGTGTTTAATGTTGTGTGTTTTTAATAAGATGATCAGCTATGCAGCTTGTTTTTTTGTTTTGATGGTCTTAAGATCGCTAATCAGAATGTTCATTAACTCTCTGTCGAAACGGTTTACCAATTTGCTTGTTGCTTGTTTTTGATAGGTTTTCATAGTAAAATATTTTAGTTGTTGTGTGTGTTATCTTGTTTTGTTTCTTCCTGGTTTTCAGTTAAATTATCGTGCCTGCGTTTAGCTTCTTCGTATTGTCTTTCAATTTGCTCTTTGTCGCGGCTATCCGATGTATTTTCAGGTGCTTGGGGATTTTCCCACTCTTTTTCCTGATCTGTTTTAGTTGCTTGCTTATCAATTTCCATTGTTATAGCGTTTGGTAAGTACTATTCCAATTGAGTGCCAAAAAATCATTTTTTGAAAATTATTTTAAAAAAAAGTTTTACAGCTATAAAACACCAATTAAAATGTATTATTGACAATTTATAAGACCAAAACGGAAAGCATTTGTGAGCATTTCAGGTTAATGATGGAGATAATTTGGCGCGCAATACCATTTTTAGCACATTTAATCTTTAGTGCAATAGATTTTATAGATAAATCAGTTAAATAATGCGGCTTAGGACTAAAAAATCAAAAAAAATGTTTGTTATAAGCGATTAAACAGGTTATATCTACCAAAAAAATAATAAACTCTATATTTTATTTAAAAAACACCTTTAAATATTATCATTTCATCTAATTACAATGTTAAATAGATGTTAAAATTAAATTACATCATGATAATTGCAGAATTTTATAAAAAAATTTATTGCTTGTAGTACTAAAATTTAATTTTGTTACTATATTTGTATCAGAATTACGAACTAAATAATTTAATTCACTTAACAATCAAAAAGTTACAATTAAATTACAAAATAAATTTTCGTAATTCATTTGATAGTGTTACTTTTACACTATCAAAATTTAATAAAAAGTCTTCTCATAATTTAGGTTTATAATTGGTTAGTAAAGGCCCCTGCCCATCAGGGGCTTTACTTTTTTACAGCCGGTTGTATATTTTTTAGTTCAGGCCTTATTTGTACAAATAACAGCTGATTTTGTATATTTCTCTTTTAATCAATCTGTTTTGGAAAACACACATTCTGTATTAGTACTTTGCCTCGGTTTGGTTTTCAGCGTTTCGCTGCTGGTACTTGTGGCCAACAAACTAAAAATAGCCTATCCCATTTTTTTAACCATGGCAGGGCTTATTATCAGTTTTATACCCGCCGTCCCAAAGATCCATATCGATTCTAACCTGGTGTTCCTGGTAATACTGCCTCCAATACTGTATGATGCTGCGCAAAATATGTCGTTAAAGGCTTTGTGGAAGTGGCGGCGCATTATCAGCGTTATGGCTATTGGCTTTGTGTTATTCACCGCTATTGCGGTAGCCTATGTAAGTCATTGGCTCATCCCGGGCTTTACGCTTGAGCAAGGTTTCCTGCTCGGGGCCATCATCTCACCTCCCGATGCTGCTGCGGCCACTGCGGTTTTACAATACACCAAACTCCCTAAAGGAATGGTATCTATTTTAGAAGGAGAAAGCCTGCTTAACGACGCTACAAGCTTAACCGTATTCCGGTTTGCACTGGCAGCTATACTTACCAACCAGTTTACCTGGCATGAGGCGGCCGGAGGCTTCGCGCTGGTAACGGTATCAGGCATTGTAATTGGCTTATTATTCGGCCTGGTGTTTTATGCCATTTACAAATGGCTGCCTACCACTGCTAACCTGGATATCGCTATTTCGCTGGTTATACCTTATATTATATATATAGCTGCAGAAAGCGTACACTCATCAGGTGTACTTGCTGTGGTAAGCGGCGGCCTCTTTATCGCCTACCAAAACCACTTTGTATTCTCGCACAGCAGCAGATTAAGAGCAGGGGCGTTGTGGTCGTCCATTGTATTTATCCTTAACGCGGTGGTGTTTTTCCTCATAGGGCTGCAACTGCCTGATGTTACCGCGGGTTTGAGTAGCGTAAGTATGCGCACGGCCATAATTATTGCCCTGGCCATCGCTTTCGTAGTGATTACAGCACGCTTAATCTCAGGCATCGCATCAGCTATGTTCACCAAGTTCATTAGCCGTTATATTACCGTAGCGCAAAACAACCCGGGCTGGCGCAACCCTTTAATTATCGGCTGGGTGGGCATGCGGGGCGTAGTGTCGCTGGCATCTGCATTATCCATTCCCTTGCTTTTAGATAACGGCAAGGCATTTCCCAACCGCAACCTCATCTTGTTTATCACATTCGTTACTATTATTATCACATTGGTTGGTCAGGGCCTTGTTCTACCCTGGATGATCAGAAAAATAAAACCAGACGGTAATATTGATGACAAACCTAACGACCAGCAGATAGCCGAAATAGAATTGCAGCTGATGAGAACAGCTATCATGGAAATGGAAAACAGGTATGCCGGAAAAATGAACCACAACCCCTTATTGCAACATAAATATGAGTTTTTAAAGCATAAAACAGTTCTGCTTGAATGCTCAGTACTCGACGATGGCAAGCGCCGGGAAGCTAATCAATTGGTGAACGAATATAAAAGAATTATGACCAGCGTGACCGAAAAAGAGCGCAGTAAACTTCACCGTTTCCGCAAGAAAGATGGTTATGATGACGATGTTATCCGCTATATAGAAAACAGGCTTGATCTGGAGGAAGAAAACATGCAGGATGATATTGAGTAACATCCTGCATGCAGCCGATTAAAAGGTTACTTTCTTTTCGCCGGCATTAATATCCTTTAAAAACTTAATGAGCCCAGCCATGTACGTTTTCTGATCATCGTACATACTCATATGGCTGCCGTTGGCGCAATACAGGTAACTACCGTTTTGAACTTTGGTGGCTACCATTTGCATGTGCTTAGGGTCCATGGTGTCATATTGGGCACCGATGCTTAAAACAGGGACGCTTAGCTTAGGCAGATCAGGCACACGGTTCCAGTTGGTCAATTTGCCGGAGATACCAAACTCGCTTGGCCCCTGCATAGTCACGTATAACGATTGATTGAGCTTACCCAAAGAGCGTGTAACAGGTTCGGGCCATTTATCAAGCGGGATACGGCAAATATGTTTGGCATAAAAATTTGGCATCAGTAAGCTCATATATTCAGGATTATCGAAATCCTTGTTGGCTTCAATCTGCCTTATGCGGGCCAGGACCTTGGGGTCGAATTGCTTGGCCAGCACATCCTGCGCGTATTTGCCATAATCGGGGCAGCTCATCATCATGTTGGAAATAATAAGGCCCTTTAAATGATCCTGGTATTTAAAAGCATATTCGGCAGCCAAAATGCCACCCCATGAGTGGCCGAGCAGGTAAAAATTGTCCTTATCCAGCTTGAGCGCCTGGCGCACCTGCTCTACCTCTTCCACGTAACGGGGCAGGCTCCACATGGAAGTATCCTTAGGGTTATCAGAATTACCGCAGCCTAACTGGTCATAATACACCAACTCGATGCCTTCTTTTGGCAGAAAGCTTTCCATACATTCGAAATACTCATGCGTAGCGCCGGGGCCACCGTTTAACAGCAGCAATTTTATTTTAGGGTTATTACCTATCCTTTTCGTCCATACCTTAAAAGTACCTTTAGGGGTGTTGATCTTTACCACCTGCACCTGCCCGGTTTTTACACCGTTGGTAGTATCGGTTAAGTAAGTTTCGAGGTTATTACTTGCGACCTTGGTTTTTTCAGGCGAGTTGCAGGCGGCAATAGCCAACACCACTGCAACTAATGCAAAAGCTAATTTTCTCATGAAAATGCGGGTTTAACACTATAAATATATTTAATAAAATTTATTCTTTTTCATTTTACCAATAGAATGATATATTTGCAGCCCAACCGAGGGGGATTAGCTCAGCTGGCTAGAGCGCTTGCATGGCATGCAAGAGGTCATCGGTTCGACTCCGATATTCTCCACAACCTTTCCGCAAAATCCGCCGAATTTCGCATGAAATCGGCGGATTTTCTTTTTTCACATACGATTTTACATACGGTCTTCAATTGTAGTGCTGCCATGATGTACGTGTAAAATTTAGAAATTATTTGATTTAAAATTATTTAACTCGAAAATCTGAAGCTTTTTTACAAGCAGTCCTATCTTACCAGTTTGTTATATCATGCTTGGAAGCTGATACAATGTAGTGAGCCACCGAATTTGGCCAATTGATCACAATTGATGCTTATAACGTTGAAGCCATAGCTTTCAAGTAATTTTCTGTTTGTCCAGTTGTATTCGACTTTGCTGTTTTTAGGAATTGTGTATTCAGGCATGATGATACAATCATTAAATCTGATATAATTGACATATACACCTTTTGCAGAATAAAGGCAGCTTCGAGTTTTCTTACCCTTACAATTGCAAAAAATTGGCTCGTCGATAGGGCGGTCAAATATAGGAATCACTTTAAAGCCATTGTCTTTAGCGACTGATTTAAGCATTTCGACATATTTTATATCTTGTCTTAAATAAGATAAATCGGGATACTGGCTTATGAATAATGATTCCTCGTCTTTAAATGCCATATATCCGTCAATGTGTCCAAGTACATCATAATAACTGCGATCAACTATTATCGCATCTAAGCCAGTAAAGTCTTTTATAATTTGGTCAACGTTTTTACCAGGATTATCCTCACGCACTTTATCGGTAAGGAATACCTTCTTCGTGTTGTGTACAAAATTTCCGCCATCAATTACCAATGGTATATCTACAATTTTTGATGTAAATGCTTGAGATAATAGGCGGCGTGTAACTTTATCTAAAAACTGAAAATACTGACCTTCCTTACTTAATGTACAATAATTTGGAGAGTAAATAGGTTTGAAAATCGTATCGCCGGCGAAAATCCCCATGCAATCTCTTAGCCATATCTCATCAAAATAATTAACAACGATTGTGTCTACATTCGGCTTATGCCTAAACATCGCCTTTAACTCCTGTTCAACTTTTTTCGTGTTAGTAATCACAAAGAGTTTAATGTCCCTTGGTATCAACTCTATCAGTTCATTGTAAAAGGGGATTAAGGTCTCGTACTCTTTTGAAAATCCTTTTGGGTAACTTAAAAAAAGGTAACTACTTTTGCTAAAATCTGCTTTTATCATATTGATTAGGGGCTGAAAAAACTACCCCTTGCAAACGTAAAAAGGAGATTTTCGAGGTCAAAACCTCTTAAAATTTTACGAAGGATTCAAAAAAAAAGCGCCGTGTTGAATTTACTTCAATCACGTCGCCACTGTTCAAAATCTTTGTAAGTTTTTCTTACTAAATACCCTGCCCCGACATTTTTAGTAACAATTGCTTTAATAAACCTCCCGCTATTCCATAGATAATCATAAGATAAATTATTGTCCAAAGTATGGCTGCACCCATCACGATGCCCGTATAAAGGAATAATCTTAAGGTCGATATTTTAATGTTAATTGTTTCCGGCATTGTTATCATTGGATTGGTTTGAATTGGTTGATTAATATTTACCGGTGTTGCGCCAGTAGCTTTATAATAGTCATTGATTGATTTACCAGGATTATCTAAAACCCATTCGTTGTAAGATTTCATTAATTATGTGATTTGGATTAATGATGAAAGATAATAAATAACTCATATATGCGTCAATAAAAAACACATATATGCTTCATTTTCGATGTGTGATAAACATCAAAAATGACGAAGTTATAAAGGCTTTCGGAAGAAGGTTAAGAGATTTAAGAATCTCTACCGGTTTATCACAAGAGCAATTAGCCAATGAAGCCGAAATTCCACTATCTCAAGTGGGACGAATAGAAAGAGGCGAAATCAATCCCACTTTAAGTTCTATAAATGTGCTGGCGAAGGCACTCAAGGTAGATATTAAGGAATTATTTTAAGTCCCGTTTTCCCGCTCTATTATTCGGGACAGCAGGACACCGCCCTCAAAAATTATTACCACAACGTATTTTAATTATAGTATTTTTATCATTCTAAATTTTATTACGTATTAGCTAATGAACCTGTTTAATCCATTCAAAATACTACGACCTAATGAGCGGTGGGCACCTTCTCAAAGTCAATTTGACGCTGCTCAAGATGCTTACGAAAAATTATTGCCTCCATTGGTTTATAAAATACGCGCTGCAGTAGTTAAATGGAGAGACGATGATTATGAAGGAGCATCCCAAACATCTAAGTCATTGCTAAACTTTTGGTTTAATCAAGAGCATTTGATAGGTCAAAATAAGTTTGGCTTTTTCTTTTCGCAAAGGGAAGCACTTGAATCAATTGTTTATTTATTTGAAGTAGCTAAAGCTAAAGACAAATATGATCTAATGCGTTTTGATTCATCCCAACGAGTAAGTGCAGGGATGTTTGATGAAACGTGGACGCGTTACGTGGTAAAAATGGCGACTGGTGCTGGCAAAACCAAAGTGATGGCTTTAACATTAGTTTGGTCTTATTTTCATAAGTTGTACGAAGTTAACAGCACCCTCTCTAAAGATTTCTTAGTTATTGCACCCAATATAATCGTACTCAATCGATTACTAAAGGATTTCGGTGGCCTAAAAATGTTTTTTGAAGAACCTTTTATTCCCGACAACGGATATGATGATAAAGATTGGCAAAACGATTTTCAATTAACATTGCATATTCAAGATGATCTGAAGCCAATAACAGAATCGGGTAACATCTTCTTAACTAATATTCATAGAGTATTTTTTAACGAAACTCCCCGAGAATCTTTTGAAACCACTTTTTTAGGTGTTAAGCCTAAACCTAATGCCGATACATCTAAGGGGTTAGACTTAGGCAAGGTATTGAGAAGTGATAAAATCAAAGACTTGGTAATATTAAATGACGAAGCCCACCATATTCATGATAAATCCTTAGCCTGGTTTAAAAGTATTGAGGACATAAGTAATAAACTCAAACTTAAAAATGGTGATGGTATTAGTCTTCAAGCAGATTACTCTGCCACTCCTAAACATAATAACGGGGCAATATTTGTTCAGACTATTAGCGATTACCCTTTGGTAGAAGCCATCAAACAAAACGTGGTTAAGTTGCCAGTACTACCGGATGAAGCATCGCGTGAAAAAATTCACGAAAAAGATAGCAGCGATTTTGTAGAGCGTTATCGGGACTACATTCATTTGGGTTATTTGGAGTGGGAACAGCAATATGAAGAGTTAAAAAATCATAAGACCCCGATATTATTCATTATGACTATGAGTACTAAAGAGGCTGATCAGGCAGCTGCTTTTTTAGAAACCAGTTATCCAGTAATGAAGAATTCGGTTTTAACCATTCACACCAACAACTCCGGTGAAATAAAGGAAGCCGCTAATTCAAAGAAAGACAAAGAAGCTTTAGAGGCATTAAGAAAGGCTGCCGACGATATAGATAAAGATCACTCACCTTACAAAGCAGTAGTATCAGTACTGATGCTTAGAGAGGGTTGGGATGTACGTAATGTTACAACGATAGTTGGTTTGCGGCCATTTGGCGCTGATTCTAAAATTTTACCCGAACAGACAATTGGTAGGGGTTTAAGAAAAATGTTTTCTTTAGATACGCCAGAAAAATTAGTAGTTGTTGGCACACCAGCATTCTTACAATTTGTTGAAGGCTTGAAAACTGAAGGTGTTGAATTTCAATACAGCCCTATGGGTAAGGGTACAAAAGGTAAGTCTCCTGTTATTATTGAAGTCGATAAAGATAATCCTAATAAAGATTTAGATAAGTTAGATATACCTATTCCTCAGATGAGCCCGAGGTTTTACAGGGAGTTCAAAAATTTGGAATTGATCGATATTAATAAATTCGATAATGACAGAGCAGAACTAAAAAACTACAGTCAAGATGAGTTAAAGGAAATTATATTTAATACCATTGATGGCGACTTTTCACATAAGACAATCTTTAAAGACACAGCGCCCGATTACAGAAATGTGATCAGTTTCTTTACTTCGGTTATTTTGAAAGACAGTCGTATGGTAAGTGGCTTTAACACACTTTACCCTAAAGTTGAAGGTTTTATTAAGTACAGACTTTTTAATAAGGAAGTTGAATTATCCGATCCGCAGACCATTCGGAATCTGTCAGAGTTGCGGCCTAAAGAAATCCTGAAATCAACTTTTAAAAAAGCGATAGATGAATTAACCGTAACTGATAAAGGTTCTGCTGAAGTTAAAAACTATATATCGCTAAAGACAACAAAACCCAAAATAGCTGAAGAGCAGCCATTTTTTTATTCTAAAAAATCCGTTTTTAATAAAACAATCGGCGATAATCCATTTGAATTGGAATTAGCTTCTTATCTTGAAAATAGGTTACCGGACGTGATTTCATTTGCTAAGAACACAACGGGAGAAGGTGGAGTTAACTTCAAAATCGAATACCAGGCAGAAGATGGTAACATCAGAGAATACTATCCCGACTTTTTTGTTAAAACTTCTCCTACTCAATACTTTATTTTAGAAACCAAAGGCCGAGAAGATTTAGATGATCTAAGGAAGATCAAGCGACTTACTACTTGGTGTAAAGATATTAACAAGGTTCAGCAGGATTATACCTACAGAACCATTTACATCAAGCAAGAAAAGTGGGATGAGATAAAGAGTTCGCTGAAATATTTTGAAGACATTATTTCAGTTTTTGAAATAAGAATCTCGTTAACAAAAGAAGATGCAAAAAAAATATTAAAGCGAGGTGCCGACGTCTCAAGCTTTGGCGACCCTATCGAATGGCAAAAAAAAGATAGGACAGATCGTAAAATCAATGGGTTATGAGATTAGTCGACAGTAACATCATTATTTACGCCGCGAGGCCTGAATATCTTAATTTAAAAGAATTATTAGAAGAAGAGGATATCGCCATTTCAGAACTAACCAAATTGGAAGTATTAGGGTACCGTCACTTAGCTCCCGAGGCTGAGGAATATTTTAATGCCGTATTTGATTTGGTAACAGTTTTACCTATAAGTGATGCAGTTATTAACCGTGCAATCACTTTAAGACAACAGGCAAATATGAAAGCTGCAGATTCTATCATAGCGGCAACAGCTTTATTGCATTGTACAGAACTAATTACAAGAAACGTAGAAGACTTTAATCATATTAATGATTTAATAGTAAATAACCCATTAGATTGATGAATTTAAACGACGCTGAGAAAAACAATTTAATTGAATTAATAAAGGCCGGCGGAAAACTGCCAAAGGAATACATATATAAGCTATTTTCTGACGAGGAGGATGTGTTCTTATTTTGGAATGGCCGAAAGGAAGATGTAACGAATATTGCATTGCCTTTTCACAGCATTGAACATATAGATGAACCACGGAAAGAGTCAGTCAAAGCTGGAGGTAATTTTAGCATGTTTGAAACTGACTTCAGAGGGAGACAATTGAAGGGTTGGACTAATAAGCTTATTTGGGGAGACAACAAGCTAATATTATCTTCTTTAACAAACGGACCGATTCGTGAGGAGATAGAAAAGGAAGGCGGTTTAAAGTTGATCTATATTGATCCACCATTTGCAGTTGGAGCAGACTTTGGTTTTAACATAGAGATCGGTGACGACATAGTTGAGAAAAAGCAAAGTATCCTGGAAGAAATAGCTTACAGAGATACTTGGGGTAAAGGTATATCGTCTTACCTAAGCATGATGTATGAACGCCTTAAACTAATGCACACTCTTTTAGCAGATGATGGTAGCATGTATGTTCATATTGATTATCGAGTCAGCGCTTATTTAAAATTAATGCTCGACGATATATTTGGCGCGCAAAATTTCATTAATGAAATAATTTGGAAGCGTCGGGGTGGTTTACTTAATCAAAGTAAACAATTTGGAGCATCAACGGATACAATTTTATTTTATGCCAAAACAGATAGAAATATTTGGAATCCTCAATTTACTAAATCGGATACTGAAGATTATATAAATGAAAGATTTAGGTATGAAGACGAGTCAGGAAGAAAATTCAGATTGAGTCCTATTAACTCACCATCATACAGTCCAACGCTATATTACGAATATAAGGGCTATTTACCACCAAAAAATGGCTGGTCCCTTTCAATTGAAACTATGAAGCGTTTTGATGAAGAGGGTAAATTATATTTTCCAAAGGATAAAACTGGAAGAATTCAAAGGAAGCAGTACTTAGACGAATGGGAAGGGCAAGGAGTACAAAGCCTATGGCTTGATATATTTCCTATTAACCCAATGGCACAAGAACGTTTGGACTACCCCACTCAAAAACCAGAAACACTTTTGGAAAGAATAATAAAAGCAAGTAGTAATGACGGCGATTTGATTGCTGATTTTTTTTGTGGAAGTGGAACGACTGCGGCGGTTGCTGAAAAGCTCGGGCGCAAATGGATTACCACTGATCTTGGCCGATTTAGTATTCACACTGCCCGCAAACGATTGATAAATGTCCAGCGGGAACTACAAGCTACTGGCAAAGATTTTAGAGCATTTGAACTACTTAACCTCGGTAAATATGAGCGTCAGTTTTTCATGGATGACCTAACCAACGGTAAACGAAAAGCTAAAGAAGACCTTTACGTCGATCTCATTTTAGAGGCTTATAAAGCTAAAAGAATAGAGGGTCATCTTTGCCTACATGGGGCTAAGTCAGGTCGTTTTGTTCACGTTGGCCCTTTGGATGTTCCTGTTACGCAGACACGTTTGACAGATATTTTTGAAGAATGTCGCCAAAAGCTTTACACACAAGTCGATGTTTTAGGTTTTGAGTTTGAAATGGGTCTTACGCCACAATTCATTCAGGAGCTAAAAGAAAAGGGGGTGGCGATAACATTGAAATACATACCAAAAGATGTATTTGACAAACGCGCCGTAGATAAAGGTCAGGTAAAATTTTTTGACGTGGCTTATCTGGATGCCAAAGTAAATCGAATTGATAAAGGTATTCAAATAGAATTAACTGATTTTGTTACTCACTACACTCAAGACGATATCGAAGATGTTCAACAATCCATGAAGCCAGGGAGTAAAGTAGTTATAGAAGACGGGCAGATAATAAAAGTTGAAAAAGATAAAAACGGTATAATTAGCAGTACTAAGTTAACTCAAAACTGGCATGACTGGATTGATTACTGGGCTATAGATTTTGATTACCTAAGTAAAAAGGAAATCATCAAAGTTAAGAATGAGAATGATGAGGTAGAAGAAAAATGGACAGGTAATTACCTGTTTGAAAACGAATGGCAGAGTTTT
The DNA here is from genome assembly GCF_002288635.1 of Mucilaginibacter sp. MD40. Classification (GTDB taxonomy): domain Bacteria; phylum Bacteroidota; class Bacteroidia; order Sphingobacteriales; family Sphingobacteriaceae; genus Mucilaginibacter. Next base: position 4,038,364 of record NZ_NRSW01000001.1, read on the forward strand.
AGAACAAAGAAGAACACAGCATTAGAATTCAAATCTGTGCCTTACGAATATGCCAAGCCCGGAAAGTACAAAGTAATGGTTAAGGTTGTAGATATTTTAGGCATAGACACAAGTAAAATTATAGAAGTCAATTTTTGATACTATAGCCGCTACAATTAACTGTAGTTGCACATTGCTGTTTTATGGCCACTATACGGCAGAGTTTTCTAAACTTCGATAAAGGCACCGACCGAAGATTATATTGCCGTATATGGGCTTTACTTCGGCAAATCATACTTAATTAAATTGTCCCATGTCCCTCTTTACCTAAGGGGACGATGGGACATATATATTTTAATAAACTAAATCTTTCACAATGTCAGACAACAAACTGCAATCTCTAACTGAGATTTTTAATCAAAAAGTATTCAGGATACCAGATTTCCAACGGGGTTATTCTTGGGGAAATGATCAATTAACCGATTTTTGGGATGACCTAAATAACCTTAAAGATGACCGAATCCATTACACAGGCCTAATAACTGTAAAGCCAATCAAAAGCGGTGATATTGCTAACTCTGAGAAATGGCAGGAAGACCTGTGGTTGTTTGACAAAGGAATGAAGGCCTATTACTTAATAGATGGACAACAACGCCTTACGACATCTATTATATTTATAAACTGCTTACTTGAATGTTTTTCGACTGGAGAGGGTATTAATTTTGATTCGCGAGAATCATGGCAAGGCAAATTTTTATTCCAGCAATATGGTGACCATTACAAATCGTTCATATTTGGCTATGAAAAAGATAATCCCAGTGATGAGTTTTTTAAAACTCGGATTCTAAACCAAAAGACTTCTACTTCGGACAAAGTTCCTGAACAAACGTTATATACAGCTAATCTTCAATACGCTAAAGAATTTTTTAGCAAGAAATTCAGTAAGCTTGATAAGACCCAGCTTCAAAATCTTTTTAAAAAGTTAGTTAATAAATTAAAGTTCAATTTCTATGAAATTGATGACGAACTTGATGAATATGTAACTTTTGAAACGATGAATAACCGTGGCAAAAGCTTATCAAATCTCGAACTACTAAAAAATCGTTTGATCTACCTCACAACCTTGCTGTCTGACGATCAGTCTCTTAAAGATAGATTACGTAAGGATATTAATGAAACTTGGAAGACAATTTATGAATACTTAGGTAAGAATAAATTTAATCCATTAGATGACGACGTGTTTCTGTACAATCATTGGATAATGTATTTCAAATATGATCGGAGTATCGCAGACGCATCAGCACGTTACCTGTTGCATGATAAGTTTACGCCAAAAAACACTATCAACAATAAGATTGGCTTTCAGGATATTAAGCGCTATGTTGATAGTCTTGCAGAAAGTGTAAGGTCTTACTTTTTTATATTCAACGTTCAATATTCCCATTTTAATGGTGAGGTAAAAGAATGGATGCAGAAATTAAACAGGTTAAGCTTAGGAGCTTTTGTGCCACTGATAATGGCTGCCCTTTGTAAGGAGACAAATCAAGACAACATCTTAAAACTGTTAAAAACAGCAGAGCGGTTCCAATTTTTAATATTCAGATTAAGCCAAAGACAATCTAACACTAAGAATAGTCATTTTTTCCGTCTTTCAAATATGCTATACTTTGGACATGATTATTGGGGGAATGGGCCAACGGACGTATCAAAAGTTACTGGCGATATTTCATGGCACATTGATGGTTGGAAAGATGAAGACTATATCGGTTTATTTGATCTTACCCGTTTTCAAACTTACATCAACGAGTTAGGACAAAAAAGTGAAGGCTATTATTCTTGGAATGGCTTACGATACTTTTTGTATGAGTATGAATTACACTTGCAAACCAAAGCTAACAACAACCAAAAAGTATCTTGGACTGATTTTAACAGCAGGAAAAAAGAAGATACCATTGAACATATTTATCCGCAAACTGCGAATTTGCAGTGTTGGGTAGAAGCTTTTAAAGGAATAGGTAAAAAGCAACGCCATATTTATCTGCACAGCTTAGGGAATCTTGTTTTGCTTGCAAAATCTAAAAACTCATCGTTACAAAACAAATGTTTCGATTTCAAAAAGTCGCATGATGATGACAGCGGAGAATTACAGGGCTTCCATAACGGGTCTTATAGTGAAATACAAGTAGCATCTTATGCAAACTGGACACCTACAGAAATTATAGAGAGAGGTTTAAAAATGTTAAAATTCATGGAAGAACGATGGAGTTTTGAAGTTATTGATTGGGAAATCACAAAAGAATCCTTATTGAATTTCAAAAATGAGATAGCGCCAGCAATAATAGAGTCAGAAAAAGAATCGATATAATAAGAAAAACATTAGCAATTGGGTTGTATTTTTTTACAAGAAATTCTAATCAATAAGAAATAAATTCAATCTAAAAAGTAACATTGTTTTAAAACAGACGCACTTCTAAATAAAAATAATTTACAAAGTATTTTTTAATTGAATAAAATCTTATATTTGGCTCATGCTAAAGTTAAAAGTCCAAAAGGCCACTGAATTCGAAAAGAATGTCAAAGCGACTGTTCAGTCAACAGGTCGACTTGGCTTTTCAGATGGCGCGAAGAAAAAAATGAAGATTGAAACCGGCAAGTATCTCGTTATTGCTACAAACGAAGAGGATTCTACCGATGAAAATCTTTATGCTTGGCTTGAAGATACAGCCGATGGTGGTGGATTTAGAATTAATAAAGGTGGCGAGTACTATAATGCTAATACCAAGCCACTTTTTGACGGACTTGGCATTGATTACAAGGATCAAGAAAATCTAATTATTTATGATATAATTGATTTTAACTATGAAGGCAACTCTATTTTTAAATTTATAAAGCGCATACACACACGAAACAAAAAGAATAAAAAAACGGGTGATAATGATAACTAACCACCCGTTTATCGAAAACTTTATTACGTCTGGGGAGACAATAATTAAGGGCTCGTGCCCCTTATTTAAGTATTTCGTTTTTCAAATTTAGTAAATTTATTTTACAAAAGGTTTAGTTATCAAGTTAACGATTTTGCATTCGCAAAATTATTTTATAACTAATAGCTAAAACAAAATGGCAAAGTTTCAAATTTTTAAAAGCACTGTAAATTATCAATACTATTATCATCTAAGAGCCACTGGAAACAACGAGATCATATTACGTGGTGAAGGTTATACATCTTTATCAGCTTGCAAGGCAGGGATTGAGTCTGTTAAGTTAAATGCACCTTACGACTCAAGATATGACAAGTTGTACACATCGTATCGGCAATATCATTTCAACTTGAAGGCTTCTAATGGTCAAGTTGTTGGTACCAGTGAAAGTTATACTACATCTACAAATAGAGATAACGGTATAAGTTTGGTAAAGGCACAGGCTCCTACCGCGCCAGTAGAAGATTTGTCCTAAAATTAAGTGTTTAACAGAAGCAGGGCCAAGAGCCCTGCTTTTTTGTTATTAAAATTCTTGTTTTCATGCTTCTGCTAAAGTTTTTGGTTTGCCATGCAATGCTTCAAGAATCCGTTTTGTAAAGTTTAAATTATCTCTAATTTCTTCTACACTTACTTTTTCACTATCACTTACTCCGTATAGATTTGTTTCCAGTTTGTTTACTATTTCAATAATACCGTTTTCCTTAAGGAAGGTGCTTAATTCAACGGAAGAGTGTGGTTTAAATTTATGAAACTCGCACCCTTTATGGAGAATCTTATGGCCGGTGTCAAGACCGGGTATATCGCCATTATTATAAATATACTCTACGAAAGCTTTTTCGGGCGAATTGATAGGTCTTTTACATTTGTCGCAAATAAATTTCTGTCTTAATCTTAAAATTGGTTCGTTCATAATAAGTGTTTTTTAATGACCACAAGTTCCTTATTGTCAATATATTAAGCAAGACCTCTGAAACTTTTAGCATTTTGAGAATTATAAATTTTTATATTAAATAGATCAATTGTATAAAATTTATAATTGTTATAATAGCAATATATACCTTCTTCTAAGAACGAAAATGCTGTTCAATCAAGTTTAAAAACTTGCCAATTTTAGGCTTGAAATCTATTATTCTGCGTGAAATGGCAGTTTGCGATTTTTTTTTAATCATGATTGGCTAAAAGTATTGAGCAACTTTACTGTCCCATCATCAATTTTGTCCCCTTGTACAGGAAGGGACGAATAGGTTTGTGAGGTCAATTTGGGACACTAATATTGCTCAATAAAAAGCCGAACCCATAAAGAAGATGGCTCGGCTTTTCTATTTTACATTACTGCACCCATCTACCCACAGTGGTTTTACTAACCCCCAGTTGTTGGCCTATTTGCCTAATAGTAATCCCTGGTACAGTAGCCCTTAGACGCATTGCTTCTTCTTTTAAACTCTCCATATCTAAAGAATCTGCTAACAAAGATGCTTCGTCACAAAACTCGATGAACTTGAACGTTAGTAGTGATTCGTCAGATTCCTCCCTTTGCAACTCACATTTTAGTACATTACTTTTATCATATACAAGTTCACCACTTCTACTGGGTTTAACTTGTTTAACGTATCGATGACCTGAATCGGCCGCTGATACCCCAATAGCAAACACCGTGTCAGCAAAATTGCTGAGTTGTTTACTTCCCGCTAAGTCATTAATTGTAAGCGATTGAGAGGCCTGCCTTTTGGGAGTATGGGCAAGCACTAAGATGGTTACACCCAGTTCCGTTTTTAGCTGCTTCAAAAGCTTCATCAATTCCATTGCAACCTGAACATCAGAAGATGTTTGAGCACTTAAAAAAGTGATGTTGTCAATAACGATGAATTTAGCATCTGTATCAATTATATCTTGCTTTATTTTATCCAATAAAGCATTTTCAAATTTATATTGACGATCTGTTACCAACTGGGTGAAATCTACGTTGTCCGTAAAAAGATTATCGCTAAACATGTGCATGGTACCGCCTTCGCTACTATACCTTTTTTGAAATTGCTTGTCAGATAATTCAAAGTCGTAGTAAATCACTTTGCAAGGGTCACATTGATTCTCTAACGATAACAAATTACTCCCTCGGCTTACAGCATCAGCAATAGCTACAGCCAAGATGCTTTTGCCGATACCTGTATCGCCAAATAATATACCTAACTCGCCCGAGTGTAAAAACACATCAAACATCTTGTATATTTCAGGCATATTCTTCGCATCTTCCATTCGTTGGGAAGCAGTACGGACGCTTTTTCTTTGCGAAGTTGGTGCTGGAAGTAAATGGTTCGAGACTGCTTCCCCTATGATTTGATTTAATTCTGATATAGTACCACCATGTTTAAAGAAGTCTGAAACGTCTTTGCCGCCGACATCTTTCAACCAACAAGGCAACTCAACTGAAGGGCAATTGAACGTTTTTGATAATTCTTTACTTCTTCTTACTCCTGTTTCGTCATTATCATACAGAACAGACGTTATGCGCATTCTGCTATCAAAAAGATTCTTTTTTTGTTTAGGTGTGAAATCCGAAGTCTCGCTGTTAAGTGTAATAGCGTTGTAACCATGAGCAATCAACGATAATGTATCTTTTTCACCGGCTGCTAAAATCACATCTTGCGTTTCTGGGTAATTATCGAACGGTGTTCCAAAGGTGTAATCAACTGGTTTTATACCAACATACCAAAAAGCTTTGGGGTTTGGGCTGTAAATTTTTCCGTAATTATCCCCTTTGTAGGCAAACCACATTTTCCCAGCTGGTCGCTCTTTAAATATCGGTAAGAGGTCTTCATCATGCTGTATGCTATAAGAATCTAAAGCAACAACTCTATGTTTATCCAGTGTTGCACCGTCAATTCCATATTGACTCCAATAAGAAAGCTCATCAGAGGTAAAGTCAATGCTTTTTCTGTCATTGAATTTTACCTTAACAAAATCGTTGTCTTTATTTAAGATATTAGGTTGAACCCAACTGTTTATAGTCGTCTCATCGAAGCTATCAACATGCTTCCACATTGTAGCCAACAGTAGCTCAATCTCGTCTTCAGGGTCAATCCCATATAGCGTGCCTGCAAATTCAAAAACGTTGCCGGCATAGCTTTCATCACCGAAGTCTTTGAACCGCCATTGACCATTCCAGTAATAAATGCTTAAACTGGGATTGGAGTCATTATAAAATGGGTTACGTACAGATTTACAACTTACATTATTTTCTTTGACTGTTAGGTTAGGTATAATGCTTTTGTAGAATAGAAAGCCACCTTTAGTGGCATCGAGTATGTCTTGTTTTAATGTTAAAATTTGTTTATTAAACATTTGTTCTTTTTCTTTTGAAGTTTACACTTCGGTAGTATTTCAGTCTTACGTTGTTATCAACGCTAAGTAATTGCTGATATTTATATATCTACGTCATATGTTTTTTAAATGAGGAAAGGGCCGATTTCTCGGCCCTTGATTTATTAATTTGTATTAATTTATTTTTTATTTAGTTGTCGTCCTTTTTTTCGACTGACATTTTTTAGAGAATCCAATACCTCTGTTTTATTATATAAGCACTTTCGGCCTATTCGCACAACCGGAATTAGTCCCTGGCATTGGTATCTATGTAATGTCGGGTAAGAGATTTGGAGGAGGTCGGCTACTTGCTCGCGGGTAATGTATCCGTCGTTTAAATTATCAACGCCGGGGTGGGTTGTTTTTTGTTGACTTAGCTCGGCTATAATATTCTTTGCAGCTTTGTCTACGCTCTCCTGAACAGCATCAGTGACAAGCGTTAAAAATTGATTTACGAAGGTAACCATGCTTAACTGCTGGCCTTTTAAAATGTTGTTTCCTTCTGTTTGGGATGCCATTAAATTTGAAATAAAATCATTTTAATATAATTAATTGATTAATAAATATCTTTTATAGATATATATAAACGCAAGGTCTCACAAATTTAAAAACTATACAAGCGAGCCGAAAGCTAAGTTCATTGCATCGGATTTTTGCTGATCTTGAATACTGTTGTACTTAGAAAAATTTCGATGGGTTTTATGGTTCGAAAGCTTCATTATAACTTCACTCGGCACGCCTTGGGCAAACATGTAACTTATAAATGTACGCCTTGAGCAGTGAAAATGTAATATCTCGTGTAACGGACAAGTTTGTTTTAATAGAACAGATCCCCTATACTTCATTGTTGTAACTAACCTATTCAATTTTGCTTGCTCACCAATCTTTTTCAAATTGTTATTGACTTTTTGGCCGGTGTAGACGGGGATGGCTAAAGCTATCGGCGTATCACGATACTTATCTAATATTGCTTTAGCTTGAACATTCAGCGGAACTTTTAAATAGTCTTTTGTCTTTTGAACGGTAACGTTGATAAAATGATCAGTAATATCTTCTTTGCGCAGTTTTTGTATGTCTGAAAAGCGAAGCCCGGTAAAACAACCAAACAAAAACGCATCTTTTGCAACCGACAGATAAAAGTCAGTAAGTTGTAGGTCCATGACAGCTTTTAATTCGCCAGTAGTTAACGCAATGATTTCGTTTTCGTGCTGACGTATATTCCCACTGATTGACAAATTGATCTCTGTAGCATAACCGTTTTTACTTGCCCATTTCAAAAACCACTTAAAATTGCCGATATTCTTATGTATAGTATTATTAGTGTGTTTTAGATCATTAATGTAGTATCGCTCAAATCGGCTTATAAACGCGTCATCAATATATTTAAACTCGATTGTTCCTTCCTTTTTAGCAAAATTGCGTAGATGCTGTAGGTTCGTTTTAAGTTTCTTAATGGTGCTTTCCGAAAAGTTAGCATTTGATTTGATAAATTCCTCGTAAAGTTGAAATACAGATTTTCGAGCGGTGATTTTATTGCCGTTAAGGGCCTCCCTGATATATTTGATTGAAGGCTCTGTACCTGCTGCAATTGCATTACGATAGATACCCATAACATCGTCTCTTTTTTTCTGTAGCACGTTATTGATCTCTGCCGCACCTATCGCTGAACTCTTTACCTTTTGTTTGTCATCATCCCATTTATTCGCGTCGATTCGCTCACCTGTAGGAATCCACATTCTATTGTTATCAAAGCTGAAGGACAATAATATTGGTACGTTTTTAGTCTTTATTACTCCATCCGCACCTTTACGCTTTTCGATATAAAATTTAGTACTCGCCATTCTAACTGAAAATGTTAATTAATAATAATTTATTGGTTTTTAACTATTTGTATTTTGAATTGGCGCAAAGAGGATACAAATATTAAAACTTTACAAACTTTATTTTTGCGCCTTGAGGATGGATTTTGAGGAAGTCGCATACAAAAATCCATACGAATTTTCCTTTACTCAAATTGGCGTTCTTTCTTTGTCAGAGATGAGCGACGAATAAAAAATTATAGGGCTATATAGATTGGTAGAGAAATTGGAATAGGTAGTAATAGGGGGAGCGTTCAACGTCTGGAACGATATTCTCCACACTGATAATCAAGGCTTTACGAATTTTCGTAAAGCCTTTTTTCTTTCCGATAAAACAGTGATAAAACAAGGTTTTTTTAAATAGATTTAAGATCTATTTATTTTTATGGATTAAAGGGGGTTTTGCAGACCTAAATGTCTAATTTTTTTTGAAACATATTTGCAAACTTGCGCGATCAAGTCTGTTTTGCTGTAATTATTGTGATTTCCTACCCGGATAGTCGAGTAATTATCCAGAACCAATCTGAAGCTAACTTCGTTTACCACTATAACGCAATCTCAACTAAGTTAGATTGCATTTTAAAAAGCGTTGCGTAGAAATGATCCAAGTGCGTCTTATCTAGTTGCTGGTTGATCAAATTATTCACTTGCTCTATCGCTTCTTGAATCTTGGGCACACTTTCCTTGCCCTTACTTGTCAGGTAAACAAAATGGGCCCTTCTGTCTGCGCTGTTCTGTTCGGTATAAACAAAACCGTTCCTGGTCATACCTTCGATGAGCACCGCTATGCGCGACTTATCTACTTGGAATAGCTCAGCCAGCTCTTTGTGAGTTGGAGTGTGTTCCGTGGAGGCCAGTAACAGGATAATCTCTGCGTAATGTTCGAGGCGGAGGTCAGGCAGGACTTTAACGATGGCACGGCTGTACAGCCTGCTTAAACGACGTAAACTTTTCGATAATAAAATTTGCATAATAAATTTCTTTTAGAAAAATAGAAATGAAACAAGCCGGACTGGACAGTTTGTCAAACAGTTAATAACTAAAAGAATCAAATACGAAGGGAGAGCCGGAAAGGGAAAATGGACGAAAAGTAATGCCGAATTGGAACTGGCGGTCTTAGTTGCCACACCGTCTTGGCAATTAACAACAATATCAAAAATACCCCGGCCAGTTTCAAAAACAAGCTCTGTATATTTTGATCTTTATTCAATACTGACTTATCAGTACGATGCATCAAACTAAAAGTCTGGGCGCTGGCATTATCCAATTTCCTTTTAAAGATCGAATTATAGCGCGCCTGCGACTTATTTGACACCAGGTGATGGTTAGGCAGCATGAGTATATGGGTAAGCACAATAAAAAGGTATGCCGCAGTTAGTAACAGTACACTTGTTTTTTTATGATCAGGCAGCCTCATAGACAAATGTAAGTAATTTGGTTTATTTAATTCAAATCGCCAGTACAAGACAATACCACTTATGAATCGTCATTAATGCCGGAAGAACACACTGATTAACACATAAACGATATACACACATGAAAATGAAAATAATTATCTTAGGCACGGCAGACTGTTTATTAGCAGCCTGTTCCGGTAATCGCAGGGCGTTGAATAGCACAACTTAATTGCACCACCGCGCTTCGATGAATTGTAAATAACATATTCATTCCAGCCATATTATCACTCTCATTTTTAAATACCGCTTGGATATTCAACAAATAAGCGCCATCTGTTACCACGATCTCCCCCGCATTTAGTCCTGATAGAACAGGCACATAAATTTGATTACCCACACCTGCTTTAATCATTGTGGCGAAAAACCACCAAATTGTATTCTCAAGTACAACTATGTCTTAAATTGTAATTATAGATTTCAAAGTTCTGAAATAAGTAGCGGTTTCATTGCGAAAGCTGCTACCAATTCGATCGGACTAAAATGGCAGTTGAGAAATAGTGAGTGATCAATATGGCAGAATTCCCTTTGATCGCTGAATGAGACGAGTGTTGTTAAAGCCAAAATGTGAATACAATACCTAATTAAATGCCCAAAAATACATATTTATAAAAATACTTTTTTCAAAAAACAGATTATGATTCGATGATGTAATACTTATATAAATAAGCTATTAATTAATGTCCTTTTTAACAATCGCGGAACTCAGCGTTTTGATGTTTACCTGTTTTCTACTCTCCAGAATCTGCCGTCCATAATCTGTATGAAACTGGTGTTTCCTCAACATTTCGAGATTCTGTAAATTCCAATCTCGATCTGTAAAGGTTTTATGCAAAATTAAAGACCATTCCGCCCGTAAACGCCCGGCATAATCGTTATAATTTTTTTTGAAAAATGATAGAGATCGGCATCACAAATGATTTGTTCCAACAAGTTTTCCGGTTTCTGTGGAAACCGGGTCGACCAAATGCAGTTTAATACTTTTTCAATGAAAGATCGCTCGCAATTTTCGTTGTTCAGAAAACCATCTGCAATATCAACGCTGGAATTTTCGTGCCCTTCGTATTCAAAGCAGTAACCGGTATCGTGAAACCAAGCCGATACAGCCAGAACATCCAGATCTCCTTCATGCAACGGACTGCTCAGACCAATCTGGTTAACAGCGTAAGCTACATCCTCCGCGTGACCAATATTGTGAAAGTGCATGTTTGCCGGTAGATTTGTTGTTAGAAATTCCCTGACAAATATTTCTGATCTTTTAACTACTTCTAACATCCCCTTACCTTTGTTTTAAAAGTTCAACCAGTTTGTTTTGCTTTTTGATACTGTCCCAGGCCAGTTGCTTCAACTGTTCACTTTTTCCCATTGATACAAAAGCGATACTGATCTGATCCATATTTTCATAAAATTCAATGAGGACAGCTGCCAGCAGCTTGCCGGCTTTGATATTTGGCTGGTAATTGAACCTGCTGAAATGCTGTAAAGCGGCATCAACCGTTAATTTAAAGCGTGCGTCTACCGTTGTTTCTTTGGATTTGACGGACAGAAAACCGACAAAGCGATTACTCATTTGGCTATGAAATCGCTGAAACAGGGCTGATTGTTGTGCAAGGCTGTTTGATGGCCCATTCCTTATTTGGAATTTTACCATGTCGTTCGCTCCGTCGTACAAAGCGAGCATAAGTTTAACATAATAATTATCAGTACCGCTTTCTACCGGGATCGCTTTGAATTTAGCAACACGGGCATTAAGCAATTTGCTCAGGGAGGAATCGACCGACTGAATGTTATTACTTCTTAAGGGAATTGTATGGCCTTGAACACCCTGGGTTAAGCCCAAGCTGCAGTAAATCAATAAAGCTATGATGATGATTTTCATTTATTATATATTAACAAGTCTTATTATATCTATAAAGCATACATAAATTGCCAGCAGTGCCAGGATGACTAATCCGCTGATCTGCAGGTAAGCTGTTATCGTAGTGCTGATTGGCTTTCCCCTGATCGCTTCGATACCAATAAAAAAAGCTTGTCCACCGTCAAGTACAGGCAGCGGCAACAAATTAAAAAAAGCTATTGCGGTGGAAAGTACGGCAAGCAGGCGCCAGAACCGGGGCCAATCGAAACTGCCGCCGAACAATACAGCAATTCCTATCGGTCCTGTTACCGCGTCCGCCACTTTTATCCTACCGCTCAAAATATCATTTAACCCATTGTCTGAAAATGCTGACCATGCACGTCCGGCACCATAGGACAAGTTCTGCGGGACACTGATCTCCACCGGCTTCATTTGAGGGTGTATGGCCTGCAAAGAAAAGCCGAAATGCCCGTCTTTATCCTTGTGTGCAATTACCTGACTGGCCTTTCCATCATGGATAACGGTCAATTGAATCTGCTTTTTTTTGTTCTTTTGCAACCTTACCAAGAAGTCCTCATAGAAATTTAACGGCTTTCCATCAAGTTCGGTTACACGATCGTTTTTTTGGATCCCAGCAGTTTTAAGATCGCTGTTGGTATAAATAGAATCAAATTTAAAGATCGTGCCCATCCTGAAAAATTCGGTAGGTGCCTTATCTGCCAGCAGGCGCATGATCTCAGGGGAGATTTTAAGATGCATATGTACCTTTTCGTTCGCTTTCGTCCTGATAACCGTCAGTATCGTGTTGCCTTTCAGGATACGTGTGCTTAGTAATTCATCTTGATAAAAAACAGAGTCGCCGTCAAGCGCAACTACTTTATCACCCGGTAATAAACCGGCCTTTAAACCAATCTCGCCGGGCAATATCTCATAATCAGTTTTTAATTTGCGGATATAATCTTTGCCGTAAATCGCTGTTTGAACGGAAAAAATCAGAACTGCCAATATCAAATTTAAAAGGACCCCGCCGGACATTACAATTAATCGCTGCCAGGCAGGTTTTGAAGAAAATGATCCTGCTTGCTCGTTGCTTCGACTGCCGTCCTCTTCATCATCAATTTCATGCAAGCCGGTCATTTTTATATAGCCACCTAAGGGTAGCCAGCCTATTCCGTATTCAGTGCCATTTTTTTTAAATTTAACCAGGCTCAAACCCCAGGCATCAAAGAACAAATAAAATTTTTCAACACGAATACCGAATGCTCTGGCGGCAATAAAGTGCCCCAGTTCATGGACTGTTACCAGTATAGAAATGCCCAGTATGAACTGCGCTATCATGATCACTATATCCATATCAGTGTTTATTAGTATAATCTGTCGACCGCGCTACAAAGGATATGGCCGAGCAAAATATGCATTTCCTGTATGCGGGCTGTCGTCCGGCAATTGACATTTAACAAAACATCGGCCAATCCGGCCATTTTTCCACCTCCATTTCCGGAAAATCCCAGGGTGTGGCATTGGATATTTTTTGCCATTTCCAAGCCTCGCAGGACATTTTCACTGTTCCCGCTGGTTGATATGCCGATAACCAGGTCTCCCGGCTGGGATAACGCTTCTACCTGACGTGCGAATACCCTTGAAAAGCCATAATCGCTACTGATCGCTGTGAGTGCTGAAGTGTCCGTTGTCAAGGCAATTGCGGGCAGGCCTTTGCGCTCTTTAACATAGCGCCCGGTAAACTCCGCCGCAATATGCTGGGCGTCGCTGGCTGATCCGCCGTTACCGAATACGAGGATCTTTTTGCCGCCGGAAATAGTGGTGGTAATCAACCTTGCTGCCGCCGCAATTGCATTTAATAATCCGGGTTCATAAAGTGTAGCGACTGTTTCCTGGTGCTCACGGATCGCCATGGTGATCAATTCCTCATTTTCCATCATATTATTCTTCATCATTTTTTTCACTTCCATGTTTGGCCTGCATTTTTTTCTTCCAGTTTGTATACCACGACTGATGGTGCAACGCCAACAGGGCATAAAGCGCGCCTGCTGCTACGAAAGCAATGATCAGCATGTTTAATCCGACTGCCACACCTATCCCGGCCGTGCACCAAATCGTTGCCGCTGTTGTTAATCCGCTGGAACTATTGGTGACATCATTTTTATAAATAATGCCTGCACCTAAAAATCCGATTCCAACGAGAATATTGGCGATGATCCGGGACGCTGCCGCGAGGTCACCCAAATGCTCGCCAATAGCTGTGAATAAGGCCGCACCCATACAGACAGCGGCGTAGGTCCTGATGCCTGCACTCCGGCCATGTTTTTCCCGGTCAAGCCCAATAACGCCGCCGAGTGCTACTGCCAGCAGCAGTTTTAAAACGATTGTCCACTCGCTTTCATTATTCATCATATCATTATAATTCATTACGGTTAATCACATTAATATTATGGGCAATACTTTGCACTGATTTAATCAATATCGTATCATAAAAACCGGAACATTTGCCGCAGAGAATATGAATAAAAATTTCACTTTCGAGTAGAAGCTCCGGTAGGTAAGGGATTCGCTGCGTTCCCAAAAACGAATGCAGATCCTGTTCTGAACCGGACTTAAGCGCAAATACCGTGATAGAAGACGATGTGTCCCCAAAAGTGTCTTCTGGAAAACTTTGCAGCGTCAGCAGGTCTTTAAGTGGAAAATATGCACTTTGCTCCTTAACGACATTGCCGTTACTCAATCTATGGGACAGACTAAATCCAAGATCTGTACCTAATCCCTGAAAATCGTCCGACTGCAAATTGTAATGCCAGTCTGTGGTATATATGACCGGCAATACCTCCGCCAAGAACGGAGAATATCGAATCAGCATGTAACAATTAAGTCCTGACGTTAATTTTTTAGCCAGCGACAGGTAATAGTGCAGGTGCCTGTAATACTGTGTTGTACGATGATCAGCTGCTGTCTGTTTAACGAATAAATAATTGTTCAGCCCTTCACCGGAGGTTTGATTAAACATAATATCCATTGCTCAGCCCTCCATATTTAAAAACCATTCCTGGGCCTGCTTTATAGCTTCCGGCACAATTGACAATTCAGATACCGTGCGCTCTTCTTTCAGTTTGTTGGCGATCTCGATCGCCTTTTCCCGGACCTGTGGCTCCAGGTCATTCATTTCAAAGGGATAGTGCTCATTATTCCAAACCATAGCTGTTATTTTTAATTGTTACCATTCATTCTATTTTTGCATTAAACCGGCAACCACATTAATACTTAATGCAACAATGACGGTATTGAAAGTAAAGGATAGTAAGCCGTGCATCAGGGCAAGCCGCCTGATCCTTTTAGAGGTAATCTGCACATCTGAAACCTGGAACGTCATGCCGATCACGAAAGAAAAATAGCTAAAATCCAGATAATCCGGCTTGTTTTCCTCCGGGAATTGCAAGCCGCCGGGTTTAGGATTTTTACCGTCGGCATCTTTATCAATATCGCAATAATAAAAATGCGCATAACGGAAAGTAAAAATAGTATGCACCAGCACCCAGGAACTGACCACGCAGGCCAGGGAAAGCAGGATATGTAAAGTTAGCTGTTGGGTATTCTTATCACTTCCCGTAGTTCGTAAAAGCAGCAGTATCGCCAGCAGGCTGGCCAGCGATGCAAACACCGCAAAGACAAAAACGATCGTCCGGCTGGAATCCTGCGCATGGGCTTCCCGATGCACTTCGGCGGGATGAATGTTAAATATAGTCAAACCTGATAAGGTCAGCGAAGTGGCAGCATAGGTCAGCCAGGTAACCATGAAATGTACGGATCCTGAGAAACGGCCAAGCGTAACAAAAAAGCAAATCCCCGCCAGACCCAATGAAACATAAAGTTTGTGATGCGCGTCCATACGGTTGATGTTAAATTTTGTTTTTGTTATCATGTTTTCTTTACTGAAATCCTTACTGGTCAAATTACCATTCCCAGGATCATAAAAATTAAAAAGCCGCCGAAAAAAGCAGCCGTTAAAAATGGAGAATCGCGCTCTTCGTGTGCTTCTACCAGCAATTCTTCGGTAACCAGGAATAAAAGTGCCGCTGAACCGAAAGACAGGATCAGCTCTAATACTTTGTCACCTGCCGCATGTAATAGCAACAAGCCAATCAGTGCACCAATGATAAATAACCCGCTTAATCCTAATAAGATGATCATGACAGTTTTCTTCGGCAAAGATGATTCCTGCAAAGTGGTTACTGTTGCCATACCGAGAGAAAAACATTCCAGCGCAAGCGCTAATGCCAGCAATACACCTTCTTTTGCTCCGGCGGCAAAGCCGATTCCCAACAAGATGCCATCGAGTAACAAGTCAACACTGATAGCCGTCAGTATTCCCCAGGGAAGTGATTTGCTTTCTTTTATAATGCTCTCCTTATTCGCCAGTTTCTCGGTATAATGTTTGATTAGCAGCATTGCCGTTATACCCATTGTAAACCCAATTATGATAGATTTCGCATCGTGTATTTTGATCATATCCGGCAAAAGCTCAACGGCGACCACGGAGAACACTACGCCTGCAGCAAAGTGAAGCACAAAACTTTTCACGACTGCGCCAGGCGGCCGGTATAAAGCGATAAGACCGCCAGCACATAACAGTAGCACCGGAATAATGGAAAACAGGATTTCTTTAGTGTTCATTTCGGTATAGTTTTTTTACAGTTGATTCGGCACCTAATCGCTTAAACCAGGTACGGCAAACAATTGCGCTGATCAGCCCTGTGCCCATACCTAATAACACGGTAACCGGCAGATCATCACCTAAATAGATCAGGTTATAAATAAAGATCAAGGCAAAAATCAACATCAATACCTTGATCACGGTAAATCTTTTATCCAAATAAAGACTGACAAAAATTGCAGCGCCGAAGAAAAGCGTGGTTTTTAAACAGACGAATGAGCAATCCACAGAAACAATGGCGCTATAATTATAATGGAATTGATTACAAGAAAAAATCTTCGTGCCAATGCTGTTTAATCCATAAGCAGATAAACCCGCGATGACGAGATAGGCCCCAAGAAATACGCAGTTTCTGAAAAACTTTACCCGGTCGAGACCGATTAATAATAAGACCAGGCAACAATAAAAAGGAATCCAGAAGTAAAAATTTCCAAAGTGCGGCGAAAGAGTATCCATCAAAGGAAACCGGGCGCTATTGATCCCCTGACCTACCTGCCGATTGATAACCGCTAACTTTGTGGTTAGCGCAGCGTTAGCCAGGCACGTAAAAGTGATCACGCTGAAGAATACCAGCCCGACCAGTTGTACAGGAAATTTCATATCTATCTCCTTCATCATCATTTTCAGAATTGGAGGTAAATAAGAAAACCCGCCCCTGCGGTCATGACCAGCAGGCAAAGACCACCCAGTGTATTGGATAGCCATTTATTTGTATAATTACCCATAATCTTTTTATTGTTGGCGATATGCAATACGATAGCTATGATCACCGGACAAGTTACCCCATAAAGGATAGCCGTATATAGCAGCGCATCAACCGGGTTGATCCCGAAATAGTTGATACTCAACCCGAGCAATACCGAAACGATCAAAATCGCATAGAAAGCTTTCGCCTTGCGAAATTTTTTATCCAGGTTACCTTTCAGGCCGAAGGTTTCCGTTACGATATAGGACAAGGAGCCGCTTAATACCGGGATGGCTAAAAATCCAGTTCCAATAATCCCTAATGCAAACAGCAAATAGGAAAATTTACCGGCAACAGGTTCCAGAGCTTTAGCCGCCTGCTCAACCGTATCAATATTTCTGATACCGTGGCTATATAATGCGGTACCGGTCGCCAGTATGGTAAAAAACATGATCAGGTTGGAAAGGAACATACCCAGATTAACATCAATGCTCATTTTTTGGATCAGTAGTTCCAACAGCCGGCTTTCGCGTTTTTTGCCGTTGTCGGGAAAACTATCGCTAACAGACAACAATCTTTTATTGATCATGATCTGCCTTTTAACCGCTTTTACATCTTCAGCTTCCATAGCGGTTTGCCAGAAAAACAGGTAGGGGGAGATGGTCGTGCCTAATATCGCCACCAACACGCCTATAAAATCCTTATCCCATTTGATCGTCGGCATCAGTGTTTGCTTTAAGACTATACCCCAGTCGGGTTTAGTAAAAAAAGGCACAGCGATATACAACAACAAGGTGAGGCATAAATACTTCAGCACTGCGGCTAACTTTTGATAAGGCAGGTACACAATAAAAAATAACAGCAGGCCTGTAAAGAGTATACTGAAAAAAATGGCCCGAACCGATGGAAACAGCAGATTAGCAACCGCGCCCATCGCGGCGATATCCGCCCCGATATTCAGGATTATAGCAGGAACGCTGAAAATCACCATCAGATAAAGCACAGGTTTACCATAGTGCTTTTTCAGCGTAGTGGTCAGCCCCGCGGAAGTAATCAGGCCGATTCTGGCGCACATTTCCTGGATGGCGGCCATCAAGGGGAAAGTAATTAGCACCGTCCATAATGTAGCGATACCATATTTTGCGCCTGCCTGTGAATAAGTCGCGATACCCGACGGGTCGTCGTCACTTGCACCTGTTACGATCCCCGGCCCTAACGCGCCGAAGAATTTTTTTACTTTTTTAAGCATCTTTTTTCTTTTCCGTTTTAGCTACATTTTTATGGTCATTATCATAAGCCAGCAGCCGAAGTGCGTTGAACACAACAAGTAAGGTTGATCCCTCGTGAGCGATCACGGCCGGCCCGATTGAGGCGATGCCTAAAATGGTAAGCGGTATCAGTGCAGCTACTACACCCAGGCTGATCCAAAGATTTTGTTTGATGATACCCTTTGCTTTACGACTCAATCCAATAGCAAATGGCAGGCTTTCCAGTTTATCCCCCATCAAGGCAATATCAGCGGTTTCTAATGCTACATCTGACCCCGCAGCTCCCATAGCGATGCCTACAGTACTTTTGGCCATAGCCGGCGCGTCATTCACACCGTCGCCAATCATGGCAACCATTTTTTCCGACTTGTCCAGTTTTTGTACAGCCTTCACCTTGTCTTCCGGCATCAGGTCGCCCCAGGCCTCCGTAATGCCGATCTGTTTGGCAACCGAATCCGCGACCTGCTGGTTATCACCGGTGAGCATGATCATTTTTTTGATACCTAAACCGCTTAGTTCAGAAAGGACGTGCTTGGCTTCTTTGCGCGGTACATCCATTAACGACAGTAAGCCGATGAAATCCTTGTCCCTTTTGACCAGCATCGTTGTATGTCCTTGCTTTTCCAGGTCTTCAACTTGCTTAAGTATCCCATCGGGTATGCTTTTTGCAAATAACGCTTTATTCCCAATAAGAACTTTTTTTCCGTTAACTTCAGCTTGTACGCCCCTGCCTGTAATACCTTTCACATGATGCGCTTCCGGGATATGGGCCTTTTTCAGTTTTTCCATGGCTCCATTAACGATAGCCTCTGCGAGGGGGTGGTCACTTAATTTTTCCACCGCTACCGCCACTGTCAGCAGTTCCTCTTCGGTTATTTTATCAAATGGGATCGCATTAGTTAATTGCGGCTTGCCTTCCGTTAAAGTTCCGGTTTTGTCAAAAGCAATTGCATTCAGAGAACCGAGGTCCTCCAAGGGTCTTCCGCCTTTGATGAGCACACCACCACGGGCTGCACGGGCTACGCCGGCAAGTACGGCGCTTGGCGTTGATATCGCAAGAGCACAAGGGCTTGCTGCAACCAGCACCGACATGGCGCGGTAAAAGCTTTTGCTGAACGGTTCATCAATCACCAGGTAAGCAAAACACAGCGCTGTAACCAAGATTAACACTGCCGGCACGAAGAACTTTTCGAATTTATCGGTGAACAGCTGAGTCGGAGATTTTTGCTTTTCTGCTTCGTTGACCATTTTCACCAAACGGGATATGGTAGAATCTTTGGCCTCTTTGATCACTTTCACCTCTAAAGCGGAAGCACCGTTGATCGTTCCTGCAAAAACCCTGTATTGCGGTTTGATGCTGACATCCTTGCTATAATCTTTTCCGGCATCAGGCACCGGAGATTTATCTACTGGCACACTTTCGCCCGTGATCGGTGCCTGGTTCACACTGCTTTCACCTTTAACGACTACACCATCGGCCGGTATCTTGCTGTTAGGTTTAATAATAATGACGTCACCTAACACCAGTTCTTCAATTCGAACTTCTTCCTGTTTGCCGTCGCGTGAAACGAGCGCCGTAGGCGGTGCGAGACTGGTAAGTGCCGCGATAGATTTTCGGGCTTTGGCCATCGCGTAATGTTCCAGGGAGTGCCCCAGGCTGAACAGGAACAACAATAATGCGCCTTCAGCCCAGGAGCCTAAAATAGCCGCCCCGATAGCCGCCACAAGCATCAGGAAATCGATCTCGAAGCCACCCTTAAGAATGGTCTGCACTGCTTCCCTGGCCGTGAAGAATGCTCCAAAGAAATATGCGACGATATAGAGGGACAGGCTTATCCAGGAAGGCAGGCCGGTAACGAATGTAAGGCCCCAGCCAGCTCCAAGTGCCGCACCGCAAATGGCAGCGAAGATCATTTCCGTGTTTTTTCCGAAAATTCCGCCATGCTCATGGCCTTCTTCTTCATCGTGGTCATCTCCCTCTTTGTGGTTATGCCCGTCTTTGGGCGCATCTTTTGCCTTAGGTTTGCCTTTTTTTATGCCGTCTGAAGATGAACCTGCTGTTTTCTTTACTGGTTCTCCCTTTACTGCCGATGTCATATTTTTGTTGTTTTTCATAGCGTTTGGTATTAAATATTTAAACAGGCCCATCATAACGGCTTACTCTTCTTCGCTGTTTTTCATTTTAGATAGTAGGTCATAGGCGCCTTTCAATACGATCCTTCCTTTGAAAGGCTGGTCGGTAGATAATTGCACCTCAGTAAACCCACCGTCGGATATGCCGGTGGTCACTTCAACCATTTCAAAATGAAATGATTCCCCGGCTGCTTCTTTTATACTTTCCGGTTCATCTTTTTCATGCTGGTGGGCATTACTTTGTTTTACCTCCGTGTGTACAAAAACATATTTTTTACCCTGAAAATCGACGATGGCCGTTTCCGGCAACGCGGTGACTTGGCTCGTCCCGGTTTCGATATAGGCTTTCAAATAGGTCCCGGGAATAAATTTGATGCTGCCCTTGGCAATAGCGTGCACTGTAACCGTTTTATCCGCATTGATCTCGCGCCCCACAAGCTGAACAACCGCTATGCGGTCTGTTGAATCGTTGGAAAGGTTAAAGCGAACCTTTTGCCCCGGTTTAACTTTTTCCGCATCTTTTTCGAAAACATTCAGTTCAACATGCAAGTTGGAACTGTTTACGATCTCGAACATAACATCATTGGGATTAACAAACTTGCCGGTATTCACATTAACCTTAGTTACATAGCCGCTGATCGGCGCGTAGATATTGATAGAACTTCGGATATTGCCTGCCGTCAAGCTCTCCGGGCTAATATTGATCAGCCGGAGGCGCTGCTTCAGGGCATTTTCTCTTGCCAGCATCGTCTGGTACTGCGCTTTGGATTGTTGCAAGACCTTTTGAGAATTGACATTTTGCTGAGACAGTTCCTGCTGCCTTTTGTATTCTGTATCACTTAGCTCCAATTGACTCTTGCTCTCCAGATAGTCTTGTTGCAGCTGTACATAGTCCTGGTTTTGCAGAACGGCGATCACTTCGCCTTTGCTCACACTGCTGCCCTGCAATAATGGCGTGGATTTGACGATCCCACCCATCTGTGTGGTAATACTGACAAGGTTCTGTGGCGGAACATCGATAAAGCCATTAACTTTCAGTAGTCCGGCAAGGTTTTTAGGTTCTGCTGAACCTAAACTAATATCGATCGCCTTGTATTGGGCTGCGGTCACTTCTACGGTATTTTTATCTTCTTGATGGGCCGTATCCGGCTTGGCCTCGGCAGTAGAATTTTCCGCCGGCTTGCTGCCGCAAGAACTGATGAAGAATGGGAGGGCTATAGTAACAGCCAGTTTTCCTATGGATTGAATGGTAAATTTCATATGCTTAATTATAAACCGATAAGGTATTGGAGCGTGTAAACAGATTGATTGTATTGATTAATAGCTTGCAGGTAATTGAACCTGATCTCAGAATAGGTACGGAGCGCCTGGGCAAATTCGATATAGCCGATATCTCCGCTCTGAAACGCGATCTGACCTTGTTTCAGGATAAGGTTGGTATTTGGCAGCGCGCTCTGTTCATAATATTCGATGCTTCGCGCGTTCTTCAACACATCCTGATAGGCTTGCTGATACTGGCTTTGCAGATTGACCTGGTAGAGGTTATACTGGGATTCGGAAACCTGTTTGTCAATCTTTGCTGCCTTTATTCGTGCCGCGTAAGGTTTGAAAAATAAGGGGACTGAAATACCGGCCTGTATTCCCTGGAAGCGGTTCGAGCCTGAAAAGCTGCGGTCTTGCCCATTGATATTCTGTATACCGATCAGTGACTGGTTGAAATAGCCTACCGTAAAATCAGGCCCGGAGCGTGATTTCTCTAAACGGATATTTTTATCAGCGATCACGATCTGCTGTTTTTGGTAGGCCAGCAGCGGGTTTCTCACAATACTGCTGTCTGAAAAAGGAACTACCTCCGTTGTTTTAACGAATTGTTCCGGCATCACGGTCACACTATCTGCGGTGTTAAGCAAACGTTTGAGCTCCGATTTTGCCGCTAATATATCAGACTGGTTTTTCATCATCTGATTTTTGACCTCATTGTATTGTGTTTCCGCAGTGGTCTTTTCAAGCAGGTTTGTTTCGCCGGTCTTGTAACGAAGCCCGGCTGCCTTTAGAAAGGCACTGTAAATGGAATCCTGAGTGAAGTACAGCTTTTGCAGTGCAACAAAATAGGTGAGCTGTGTATAGGCCTGTCTGACCTCATACGTAAGCTGATTTTTTGTCACGTTCAGGCCGATCTCCGCTGCGCCGATCCGGGCGTTGTAAACCTCGCGCTGATTTTTGTATAAGCCCGGGAATGGAATATTCTGCTGAATGCTGATGTTATTATCCCTTTTTACACTATTGATCTGCCCATATTGAATATTGAAATCCGTTTTTCCCAGTTCAGTTGCGCTGCCTTTAAGCGCTTGCTGCTGGGTAATCTGCAGGCGCGATGATTGCACATTTTGATTGTTCGCAACGGCTGTACTGATCGCCTGCTGGATACTCAATGGTTGAGTTGGAACAGTCTGGGCTTTAGCAGGTAACCCGAATAAAACCAGCAGGGCTATAACGGCAACCGGCACAGCCTTAACCTTTTTGGTCTCCCGCCATTTTTCGAAATAGGTATATAACACAGGTAAAACAATTAAAGTTAGAATAGTAGAAGTGATGAGTCCGCCTATCACAACAGTAGCCAGTGGTTTCTGTACTTCGGCACCGGCCGCAGTGGAGATCGCCATCGGCAGGAACCCGAGCGAAGCCACGGTTGCAGTCATTAATACAGGCCTGAGGCGAACTTCAGTACCCTCCAGGACGATCGCTTTCAGATCTTTTTTGCCTGATTTTTTCAAACGGTTAAATTCGGTGATCAGAACGATACCATTCAGCACCGCTACACCGAATAGTGCGATAAAACCGACGCCAGCGGAAATACTGAACGGCATTCCCCGTATAAGCAGGGCGAATACACCGCCGATGGCGGCCATAGGTATGGCTGAGAAAATAAGTATGGACTGGTTAAATGAACCAAAAGAAAAATAAAGCAGCAAAATGATAAGCAACAAAGCCACCGGTACCGCTACTGAAAGGCGCTTGGTTGCTTCTTTTAGGTTCTCGAACTGTCCGCCGTAAGTAATATAGTACCCTGCAGGCAGTTTGATCTGTTGGTCTATCTTCTGTTGAATTTCGGTAACCACACTTTGAATATCCCGGCCACGTACGTTCAACCCGACGATGATGCGCCTTTTGGTATCTTCGCGCTGGATCTGGTTAGGTCCGATCTGGAAAGATACATCAGCCAATTGTTCCATCGGCACCTGGTTACCATTTGGTGCGGTCACGTAGAGATTTTTGACATCATTAATGCCCTGGCGATTGGCCAGAGAAAGGCGGACCACCATATCATAACGTTTCTCACCCTCATAGACCAAACCCGCCGATTGACCGGCAAACGCGGTATTAAGCGCCTGATTAACCGTACCAATGCTTAGACCGTACTGGGCTACTTTGTCCCGGTTGATCTTGACCACAATTTGCGGTAAGCCGGTAGCCTGTTCCAGGTAAACGTCTTTCGCTCCCTGTACTGAACTAACGATCTTGCCGATTTTTTTAGAAAGATCAGTAAGTCCGTCGAGATCATCTCCGAATATTTTGATTCCGATATCCTGCCGCACACCCGAGATGAGTTCATTAGAGCGTAGCTGGATAGGTTGTGAAAAACCGAATGTCACACCCGGAACTTCCTCTAATGCTTCTGCCATAAGATTAGCCAATTCTTCGCGGCTGTGCGTCGTGGTCCATTCCTTTTTGTCCTTCAGGATGACCGTGAGATCGCAGGCATCCATAGGCATTGGATCGGTCGGAATCTCCGCTGCGCCGATTTTACCGATAACCTCTTTAACTTCGGGAAACTTCTTCACGAGGATTTGAGAGGCCTGATTGACTTTATCGATGGTTTGCGAAAGGGAACTGCCGGTGAGCAGGCGGGTTTCCACGGCAAAGTCACCTTCTTCCAGCGTCGGGATAAATTCACCTCCCATACGGGTAAAGACGAATATGCTGACAACAAGCAAAGCAACTGAACTACCTACTACGATCAGCCGTTTGTTCAGTGCGCCTTTGATCAGCGGCAAGTAACGGCGGTGGATCGCATCCATCATCCGGTCAGAAAAATTCTTTTTATGACTTTGGTTCTTACTTAAGGCCAGTGAAGAAACCATAGGTACATAAGTTAGCGACAGTAAGAATGCGCCAAGTATGGCAAAAGATACCGTTTGTGCCATAGGGCCGAACATTTTGCCTTCAATTCCGACAAGGGCCAGGATAGGGAGATAAACGATCAGGATAATGATCTGACCAAACGCAGCAGCGCTCATCATTCTTCCGGCAGACTGCTCGACCTGCTCGTTCATCTCCTTTTGCGTAAAGGGGCGTCCTGGATTATTGACCGCTAGCACATGCATGGTCGCTTCCACGATAATAACGGCACCATCGACTATAAGGCCGAAATCGATCGCGCCAAGACTCATCAAATTACCTGAAACGCCGAAAACGTTCATCAGGCAAATAGCAAAAAGCATCGCCAGCGGTATAACCGAGGCAACGACAAGACCTGCCCTGATGTTCCCGAGGAATAGCACCAGTACGAAAATTACAATAAGTGCACCCTCGATCAGGTTTTTAGCGACGGTGCCGATTGCCCTGTCGACTAACGCGCTGCGGTCAAGGAACGGCTCTACGGTCACCCCCTCGGGTAGTGTTTTGTTAATACGTGTGATCTTTTCTTTTACCAGCTTAACGACATTGTTAGCATTGGCGCCTTTGAGCATCATTACAATGCCGCCGACAGCTTCGCCTTCACTATTCGTCGTCGAACGGGTTAAAGCACCATAGCGTATGGAATTGCTGATCCCTACGTTTGCGATATCCCTAATGAGTACGGGTAAACCATTTGCATTGTTCTTGACTACGATCTTGTTGATATCATCAACGGTACCGACCAGACCTTCACTGCGAATAAAATAGGCATTCGGCTTTTTATCGATGTAGGCTCCGCCGGTATTTTGGTTATTTTGTTCCAGTGCATTAAATACATCGCTGATACTTAAATTTAAACTGCGCAGCTTGTCCGGGTCAAGGGCGATCTCATATTGCTTAAGTAAACCTCCAAAACTGTTGACTTCGGCGATCCCTGGGGTACCAAGCAGTTGCCTGCGAACGATCCAGTCTTGGATGCTCCGTAATTCGCGGGCATCATACTTCTTTTCAAAACCGGGTTTAGCGTGAATTACGTATTGATAGATCTCACCAAGACCGGTTGATATGGGCGAGATTTCGGGGTTACCAAGACCAGCCGGAATATTATTTTTTGCTTCGGACAGCTTTTCGTTAACCTGCTGCCGTGCCCAATAAATGTCTACCTTATCGTGAAAAACGATAGTAACCACCGAAAGTCCGAAACGGGATAGTGAACGTACTTGCTCTATCTCGGGAATGGTAGCCATCGTTTGCTCTACCGGGTAGGAGATAAGTCTTTCCACTTCCTGCGTGGCAAGGGACGGGCTGAGCGTGATTACCTGTACCTGATTGTTAGTAATATCGGGAACGGCGTCTATAGGCAATTTATTCAAAGAATAAATTCCCCAAGCGATCAGGGCGAGCGTAAATAGCCCAATGACCAACTTATTATTGATGGAAAAATTGATTATTTTATTTAACATGTGAATTTAGTGCTTAGTTACCATATGGTAATATTTCATGGCAATGCCAATCATCGCCAGAACCATTACGATCACAATAATGACCAGTGAAATAATTCTGATAACGCGCATCCATGTTGGTTTAGGCTGGATTTTTTTTCCATAGTAAACCACACGGTGCTTGTTTGGCAGTGCTCTCTTTTTTCGAGCCATACCTGATGAATAAATTATTAAATAGAAATTTTCACGCGTTTAGCATGAGAGAGAAGAGAAGTCTTAGGAAAATAATTTGGGAGGTTGCCAAATAACTATGCTCCTGTTTTTGATCTTTGATGTAGGCAGTTCCGGATAGAACTTTAACACCTCTACGGGTATTGAAAATAATAGGGGTCTTATAACGGTTAGTGTTGGCGAATTACAACAGGAACACTGACAAAACGGGGAACAATGATCCTGAACCGGGTTAGCCCCCCGGTGGCCTTGATCGACGGCTACTTTTGTGAGCGTTTTAGACGCGGCATTACTGTCTTTGCAGGGCATGAGCCCCAGCACAAGTATCACAGCGCACATAAATAAACTCCAAAATTTCATTATTGGCAAAAATACACAACTAAATCTATAAATACAAATTCCACTTTTATAGCAAAATTCATGTTAAGCATCATCGGATCCATCCGATTTCTGATGTAAATATATAACAATTTGATTAGTTGTAACAGCTTCGCATATTGTATATTATAACTGAGTCAAAACAATCAATCAAGTTGCAAGCCTCAAAGTCCGCGTCTGTTTATATCTACTAATTTAGTCACAAAAACATTAAACGTTTAATGCAACAGAATGGATCAAGTTTTATTGACTTTTTAAGTTTGCATAAGAATATTTATATTTAACTATTTAAGAAATTAAAATTTGTACGGTGAGAAACAGTCTTTAGCGTCGAGGTTATGATGTTACTTAGTTATATGCGTGATTTATTCCAACTTAATTTTCTGTATTCTCACCGCATTCAGGATCGCCAATAGCGCAACTCCTACATCAGCAATAACCGCTTCCCATAAATTAGCTACCCCGCCTGCGCCAAGAATCAAAACAATGACTTTAACCACCATGGCGATAGTGATGTTCTGCCACACGATCCGTTTGGTTATTCGTCCGATTTTTATAGCGGCGGTAATTTTAGAAGGCTGGTCGTTCTGAATAACGATGTCTGCCGTTTCAATGGTCGCATCGCTGCCCACCCCCCCCATCGCAATCCCGGCATCAGCCAATGCCACTACCGGCGCGTCATTTACACCATCACCTACAAAAGCTATCCGGCTGCCGGCGTTCTTGTATTCCTGTACTTTCTGTACTTTTCCGTCCGGCAACAAGTCGCCAAAGGCTTTATCAAGCCCTAATAATTTAGCCACCTTATCCACAACAGCTTGTTTATCCCCTGATAACATTACTGTTTGAATTTTTAAGCTGTGCATCTGCTCAATCGCCTGTTTGGCATCTTCTTTTATTTCATCAGCTATGGTTAGATAACCGGCATACTTTTCATCGATGGCAACCACAACCACCGTATCAACCAGTTGATCTACTTCCGGCGGGTAAGCGATATTGAATTTTTTTAGCAATTTGGCATTACCGGCTAAAACAGTTTTACCCTCAACTACCCCTTTTAAACCATGCCCGGATATTTCTTCAACATCTTTAGCTTTGAGATCACCTAAAGCCTTGCCTGCATAGGCGACTACCGCTTTGGCAATCGGGTGGGTAGAATTACTTTCGATAGCCGCAGTGACCCTGACCAGTTCTTTTTGGTCAAAGCCATCGGTAACCACCTCCTGAACATTAAAAACGCCTTTGGTCAGCGTACCCGTTTTATCCATAATAACCGTATTAATGGTGGTCATTACGTCTAAGAAATTTGAACCTTTAAAAAGGATACCGTTGCGGGAGGCCAGGCCTATGCCACCGAAATAACCCAATGGAATAGATACGACTAATGCGCAAGGGCAACTGATCACCAGGAATACCAGGGCCCGGTAAAACCATTGGTAGAAATTGTAAGGGTCTGTAAAAAAATAAGGCGCAAAGCAAACCAATAGTGCCAGCGCGAATACTATAGGTGTGTAGATCTTAGCAAAACGGCTGATAAAGAGCTGCGTTTGTGATTTTCGGGCGGTAGCATCCTGCACCATTTCCAATATCTTACTTAGCTTACTATCTTTAAAAAGTGATTTAACCTGAATTTCTGACACTTTATCGAGATTGATCATCCCGGCTAAAACTGTTTCGCCTTTCCTTTTTGTATCAGGTTTACTCTCCCCGGTGAGGGCAGCCGTGTTAAAAGTGGCGGCATCTGAATAAAGCTCACCATCAAGTGCAACCTTTTCACCGGCTTTAACCTGGATGATCTCATCTACTTTGATCTCTTTCGGGTCGCTTACCAATGTTTTGCCATCACGCATGACGGTTACTTTATCAGGCCTGATATCCAGCAATGCTTTAATGCTTTTCTTAGCTTTGTTTACTGCCGCATCCTGGAACCATTCTCCAATAGAATAAAACACCATTACTGCCACACCCTCACTGTAAGAGCCGATACTGAAAGCGCCCAATGTGGCGATACTCATTAAAAAGAACTCATTAAAAAAATCAAAGTGTTTGGCTTTACGCCAGGCCATTCCTAAAACATTATACCCGGCCAATAAGAATGCCCCCGAAAATATGATCAGATTAAAAGGAAAAGGCGGCTGGTATTTAAAACCAAATTCCAGCGTCAGCATGACCAGCAATATCGCTAATGCCGTGAGCAGGGGCCAATGACTTTGCCAGCCTTCTTCTTCAGTGGGTTTGTTCAGATCAAGAACTTCTTCGTCATCTTCGCCCTCGTCCGCTTTCAGTTCGCGATCCTGATCTTTAATGATATTCACCTGGGGACTGTCGTTTTTAGCGGGCGCATTAGGATGAGCCGTTATTATTGGTGTCTGCTTATTTTTAATCTCTTTCATAATTTTTTTTAATTCAATTATCCTTCTGAATCTAAAAACCATAGCTCCGCTTCCGCAATTGCTTTCTTTAAAGCAACTCCCGGATCGGTTCCATCATCAAGATAACCGGCAGCCAGTTCGAGCGCCTTTTCTTTTACTTCAGGCCGCAGATCTGTTAACTGATCATCAAACCCTTTAAATTTTATTTCACTCATTTTTAATTCCTTCAAATTTAAGCAAGAAACAACTGCAATCGTAGTGCATTTATTTCTTACATTCTGAACATAAGCCTTTCACCAGCAAACTTGTTTCCTGCCGCTCGTATCCACACGGTAATTTGACTTCCGGTATCTGTGCTTTCGGCAGGCAGTGGGTTTCCTGGCAATTGATGCAGTAGAAGTGCACATGCAGGTCATGATGTCCGTCGATGGTACAGGCTGGTTGACAAAGCGCAAATTTGGTAACACCTGTTCCATCATCGATCCGGTGCACTAATCCATGCTCTTCAAAAGTTTTGACACTGCGGTACAGGGTTACCCGGTCTGTTTTTTCCAGGCTTAATTCCATATCAGTTAAACTAACCGCATTAGTTTGTTTAACTAAATAATCTAATACCACTAACCGCATAGCAGTTAGATTGATCTGTTTTTCGAGTAATCTGCGTTCGAGTTCTTTCATCTTTTGCCCCTTTGCTCCAAGGCCGTTAAGCTATAATGTTCTTTTGTCGCTATTTATACATTAGGCGGACAGTATCTAATGGTGTAATCTATATAGTCTAATTGCGCATGTAGCTATCCCCTTTGTCTTGATAAATAGGGTTTATCATCTTTACTTCTTTTTAGTTCAGATAAATGCATTTGCCTTCCGAATGAACCACTACCTCAACAGGTACAACGACCATTAGTTTGCTGAATGTGCTGATATGAACAGTGACGTACATGCCGGTATCAGGTTAATTCGCCGTATTCAGCGGCTACTATAATAAAGAAATTCAGATACGGCCCTAGTATGTTGGCAGGGTGTCAGGCTCCAGCACAAAGATCAGAGCGCACATAGATTGAATTGCAATATTCGTGCTGTAGAACCAAACAAATATTTTTTATTGTGTAAATTCCACTTATAACGCAAGATATGTGCAAAAAAAGATCACATAAATTAGATTGCCATTGGTATATCTTCTACAATTTTAATAAATAGTGACAACTTAGTATATTATAAAGAGTTATAATAATCAACATGGGTGCGACACAAAGTCAATATCTTTTTACATTGTGAATTAAAAAGACTATTGTTATTAGTTTATACTGGTTTTTTATGTTTCAACTTCGTCATATATATTAATATCACAATGATAAAATTTAACGAAATATATAATAACCGCAAAACCTTATCCAGTTCAAAATTATAATGCTAACATGTTCATAAAATGAAGAAATGTTTAGTTTTTTTCTTTTTACTCTTTGGAACTATATACGCCAAAGCTCAAACAATTATATTAAACGGAAGTGTTAAGGACTTTGATTCTAAAAACTTTTTACAGGGCGTTACTGTTCGGGTTGGTGAAACAAGTACTGCAACGGACTCATTAGGGAAATTTAAAATTACAGTTGAACTTACCCAATTCAAACAGCAGGGTATTCGTTTTACGAATGTAGGGTATAAGCAATTATTTCTAAATTATACCAGTGATTATACTTTTGATATAGAATTGAGAGCAAGTTATGTAGAGCTTGCCGAAGTCAGAATTATGGGTACAGGCACGGCCATATTAAAAAAGGCAATAAGTCGTATTCCGAATAATTATCCGCAAAGACCCTATATATTAACAGGCGCGATGGGGCTGCAATATTTAAGGAACCGGTCAGATCTATTCAATAGCGTTGCTATCGTGCAAATATATGTCCCATCGTATAATGCAAATAAGCAGGAAAATGTAAAATTGATTCAAAATAAGATTGATACCATTACTGATAAATCTTTAATTTTTATAAAATGGATAGGAGGATATTTAACAGTTCCTCATGCCGACATCATCAATAATCGAGAACCTTTTATTACAGCATCTAAAGTAAAAGACTTTCAATATCAGTTGATGCAAAACAGAATGTACCATGATAGGAATGTTTATGTCATCAATTTTTCGCAAAGAGATTCTACTCAAAAGCAAAAAGCCACCAGCGGAACTTTATATATAGATACAGCCACTTATGCTTTTGTTGGTGCCGACATTAGTTATTTTAACGTTACCCGCTATGGCACTTTACCCAAGTCAAAGCTTCAGTACCACATTGCTTATAGTCCTTTAGGTAATAGTTGGTACATACAAGAAGCCTTCATGAAAGGTAATACGATTTATAAAAATGAAAATCCAACTACAATAACTAATTATATCACCTCAAAAATAGACACATCCAATATCAAACCATTTGCCTATGGGGATATAATTCAAGAAAATGATATAACACAAAACATTTCAAAACAAGGGGATTCTTCAATTTGGCTTAAAGCTGATACACTGCTTAGTCATTCTGAGCGATATAATTATTTAAGCAAACTTTCTGCTGATATAACTGATACCATACGAACAAACAGGAACTCAGTAAAGCAAAAAAGCAGTTGGTTAAATTATTTTACGAAGGATAATTTTCATTATTCGTTAACTTTTATAAAATTCCCGGTTAATATTGTAAACTCACCTACACACATTTCAAATTTTGTAAAATACGGATTTCAGATAGGGACGTATTTTCGCCTATATAGATCCTTGTTTTTTCAATTTGAAGGATCGGGAAACACAGGTACGGATAAAATTAATTTTTCCCGATATGCTTTTCATTTGTCGAATGACATTGTGCTAAACGAATCTGCACACGCTATTACATTGGCACCTTATTTTGGATACAACCTATTATCAATTGATGAGAAGAACGAGAATAAAACGGGCCGGGCAAATTATTTTGTTTATGGGACCTCCGGTGCTTACGAAATAACCCATAACGTTTCTTTACTGATTTCCGTCGCCCGGAATCATTTTACGCTCTCTGGTAACACTCATTTTCAACCAACAAATACAACTATTTTCGCTGGTGTGCTTATAAAACGATAATTGAAATTGGCTGAAACGGTAAATAGCTGGTATATTAATCCAGTTTGTTTTCAGCTTCATATCCTAATTTAGGTAACTTTGTGTATAACATCGGTTAATTATTATAACTTAGCCTGCAATGAAGTTTGCCTGTTATCTTTTACTTATCATGATCACGTGGCTGGTAATGGTTCCCTGCATGGATTCCCGCGCAGCGAAAACTGACCAGCCGACCGTTCGTCAGGTCCCGTTAAAGAATTTCAGTCTATGTTCGGCAACAGTTGATGATTGCTCCCCATTCTGTTCTTGTACCTGTTGCAGCACTCCGTCACTTTATAAAGATTGTGCGGACCACTCAGCCATCCCAACATTTTACGCTGGTCATTATTTTTCCGTTGATCAGGACGACCTACCCGTAGCAGCTGCGCCGGTCTGGTTGCCTCCCAAAATATTAGCTTAACCTTTCTCCCGAGCCCTTTCAGGCTCTCTGTAGTTCCGTAAGATCCCGGCGGAAATCTCATGTATCAACAATTTAATCTTCCCACCCAATATTTCGGTGAGAGTCAACCTGTGAATTATCGCCGGACAGCCGTGCGTTTAATTCTTATATAGAAAAATAATGACTATCCTATCAAAAATCAAACACGACTTACCCGCAGGTTTAGTAGTATTTCTCGTCGCCTTGCCGTTATGCCTCGGCATTGCAATGGCATCCGGAGCGCCACTGCTTTCCGGAATTATTTCTGGTATCATAGGTGGTATCGTAGTCGGCTCAATAAGCGGTTCGCAAACCAGTATCAGCGGGCCGGCCGCCGGCTTGGCGGCTGTCGTTCTGGCCGCCATCAACAAACTGGGCGGCTTTGAAGTTTTCTCATCAGCTTTGCTGATTGCCGGTGCGTTGCAGTTTTTAAGCGGTATATTCAAAGCCGGCTTTATCGCAAACTATATCCCTTCCAATGTCATTAAGGGTCTATTGGCCGCTATCGGCATACTTCTTATTCTTAAGCAGATACCCCTTGCTTTTGGTTATAATAGTGGCCATCAGGATGACTTTGCCTTCGTACAGGCTAATGGAGAGAACACAATTACCCATTTATACCATGCCTTATTTCATATTACACCGGGAGCCGTTATTATCAGTTTCCTTTCGGTGCTGATTCTGGTTTTTTGGGACATCATGCCGTTAAAAAAAATCAAATTTTTTCCGGCATCGCTTGTTGTTGTGCTGCTTGGGATCGGTATAAATCAACTATTCCGTTTTTTTAAACCTATACTTTATCTTGGTCAAAAGCACCTGGTAGCGCTTCCTGCTGTTAAGCCTGGTGATCTGTCCTCTTTCTTACATTTGCCAGATCTTGCCTCACTGACCAACTACAACGTTTGGTTAACTGCGTTCACCATCGCTGTTGTGGCCTCGCTGGAGACGCTGTTAAATTTGGAAGCAATAGATAATATTGATCCACATAAACGGCAGTCTCCGCCTAATAAAGAACTGGTCGCACAGGGCGTTGGTAATATTTTAGCAGGGTTGACGGGCGGTCTGCCCGTTACTTCGGTGATCGTCCGCAGTTCAGTCAATATTAATGCAGGCGCAAAAAGCAAGGCTTCCAGCGTTATCCATGGTATTTTCCTTCTGCTGGCGATCTTGTTTTTAAGTCCTTTTATCAATCTGATACCTTTTGCCTCTTTAGCGGCCATATTAATGGTGACAGGTTACAAGCTGGCGAAGATTTCCATCTTTAAAGAGATGTATGCGAAAGGCTGGACACAGCTCATTCCGTTCGTTGTAACAATCACTGCCATCATTTTTACTGACCTGCTGATGGGCATCCTGATCGGTCTGGCCGTCAGTTTATTCTATCTTTTAAAAAGCAATTACAGCAATCCGTTCCTGCTTGAAAGGAACCAGCTCCAGCAGGGTGAAACGATCCGGCTGGAATTACCCAGTCAGGTTTCCTTTCTAAACAAGGCGGGTATAAAAGATACGCTGTTAACGGTTCCGGCCGGTTCTAATGTTATTATTGATGGTAGTAAAGCTGACTTTATTGATAACGATGTGTTGGAATTATTCGATGATTACAAGAATGTGGTCGCACCGGAAAAGCAAATCATGCTGAACATGATCGGCATCAGGTCAGCTTATCAACTGTCAGACCATGTGCAGTTTGTTAATGTGTTAGACCGTCAGGCGCAACAGCAACTTACTCCGGAACAGATAGTAAATTTGTTAAAAAGCGGAAATGAGCGGTTTAGACAAGGAAAATGGAATGCGAAGTATTTCCGGCATCAGGTCAATGCGACCTCATCAGGCCAATTTCCTATGGCGGTGATCATCAGCTGCATCGATTCGAGGACATCGCCAGAGATCATCTTTGATGTCAGCCTCGGGGATATTTTGTCTATCCGTATAGCAGGCAATATTGTCAGCAATGAGATCATCGGCAGTTTAGAACTCGCTATCAGGGAAATGGGGGTAAAACTGGTCGTTGTTATGGGGCATTCCAAGTGCGGAGCTGTGGGCGCCGCGATAAATGCTATGGATGATGAGAATATCGGCTTTGTTACCAGGAAAATCAATCCGGCCATCGTTACAGCCAAAAACATTAGCCCTGTTTTTGACGGTGACGAATTCTCTGAGCGGGTGGAGCACATTAACATTAGCAATTCTATCGAGGAGATCTTAAACGGCAGCCCGCTGATCCGGCAACAAAACCATGAAGGTAAAGTTGGCCTTTTAGCCGCTTACTATGATACCGCAACCGGAATTATAGCATTCAAAGGGCTCATATGGTGTTGACCCCTATCTATTTGAAGTAAGTGAATTACAAATTTAATCCTTTAAACTATGAAAATATCCTTAATTTTAATAATAAGCCTGTTTTGCCTGAGGTCAAGCCAGGCTCAATCACAAACCTTAAATCTGGGAGGCGCAGCACCTAAAGGCTATTATGCCGAACTGCCCTATGAATTCATCGGAGGAAAGATCATTATAAAGGCAGAACTTGGCGGGAAGTTGCGCAGGTTTTTATTGGATACAGGTGCCCCTGTTGCAATCAGTAAGGGATTATCTGCCGAATTAAAAGCTGACCTCATTTATAATAACATGATCAGGGACGTTAATGGCGTGGCTGATTCCGGAGCCGTGGTCAGATTGGGCCATATCCGATTGGGTAATATCGATTTTGTTGATATCCCGGCGGTAGTGGTTGAATCGGATTTTTATAAGTGTTTTGACATTGAGGGGGTCATCGGCAGTAATCTGTTCAGAAATTCGATGATTACCATCGCCGGCGATAGAAGGCTGGTCATTATCACCGACCAGCCGGACAAACTAAAATTAAATCCTAAAAGCAGTGTGCCAATGATCACTACCGGAAAGAACAACCAGCAAAGCAATCCTTTTATTAAGGTCACATTGAAACATGGCGTCGGCATGTTATTAGGGTTCGATACAGGCGATAGTGATTTCATGCGTTTTACCGATGACTATATGAAGCAATTACAGAATAAAGGGGTTTATGACATTGTAGCGAAAGGATATGGTGCGAACAGTGTCGGTCTCTTCGGATTGCAGGCGGTTGCCGATAAATACCTGCTGAAATTAAGTGCCATAAGTATCGGCTTGGCACGCTTCAATAATGTGATTACGGAAACCAATAAAGGCGGCTTACCGGCGATGGGAACGAAGCTCTTAGAATATGGAAATGTCACGCTTGACTTTATTAAAGGTAAATTTTATTTTGATGCTCATAAACCCGTCCATGACCTGAACCGAAAGACCTGGCCTTTTCAACCAGTGGTTTCTGACGGCAAACTTGTGGTGGGGCTGATCTGGGACAAGAGCGGGAATTCGGTAAAACCGGGTGAACAAATTACAGAAATCGACGGCAAAGCCTATCCGAGCGTAAGCCTATGCGAGATGATCACGAGCAAACAACCTTTGTTGGCCGGAAAAGAATCCGCGATTATTTTGATAAAGGATCAACAAGGCAAAAGCCGAAAATTATTGATCACAAAAAATTAAAGTATGCATAAACTCAAATAATCAATAATCAAATCTACATAAGATGGAATTAATAACTGGTTTAGCAATAATCTCTTTGATATCGATTGCTGAAATTCTCAGTTTTTTGGAAATCGTTCTTTCTCTGGGTTCAACTAAGGGGCCGAAGGGAAAGGGGCGCCTGGGACATGCTATCTCAGATAAAATAATACGCATGCTCGCCTCTTTTCAAAGTAACCCGTCTTTTTGTTTTATATGTCGATCATTACGTTCAGCATTAATGTCCTGTCCAATATTATTCAAAACTAAACGATCAATAGCACTATGAAAGATCAAAACGAACCAAAAAAGCGGGAAGGAAAAAGAGCGTGGTTTAAAAATATAAGATTTCCGTCCTTCTGGGAGGGGATCATTTATATTATCTTATCTATTCTGATTGGCATCGCTTTATTGGGTAAAATACTCCTGCCTTATCTGTAGTGTTGCCCAACAAAACTACCGGTCTGAATAACTTCTTAAACATTATTAATGAAAAAACTAATCATATTTGACCTTGATGGCACTTTAGCTAAAAGCAAGGCGCCGCTTGACACTGAGATGGCGGAATTGCTAACCCGCTTACTCACTACGGCTAAGGTCGCCGTAATCTCTGGCGGAGACTGGCCGCAATTTGAAAAACAGGTACTTGCGAAACTTCCGCAGAACAACCTGTTAAAAAGATTGTCGATCCTTCCGACCTGCGGAACAAAATTCTACCATTACACCACGCGCTGGGAACCGCTCTACGCTGAAAATTTTTCGAAGACCGAGAAGGAACTAATCACAAATAGCCTAAACGGGGCGCTTGCACAATCAGGTATAACGTTCAGCAAACTTTGGGGAGAACAGACGGAGGATCGCGGTAGTCAAATTACATTCTCAGGGTTAGGGCAGCAGGCACCACTGAACGAAAAAAGCAGATGGGACCCTGACTTTTCAAAACGCGCAAAGATCAAAGCGATATTGGATGCGAAGTTAACCGGCTTCTCCGTACACATGGGTGGAACAACGTCTATTGACATTACTAAACCTGGAATAGATAAAGCTTATGGAATATATAAGTTAAGGGATATTCTGAAGATAAGTGTCTTGGAAATGATCTTTTTAGGTGACGCGCTGATTCCGGGAGGTAATGATCAGCCTGTCCGCAAGACCGGAGCGGATTGCATTAAAGTGCGGGATCCGGAAGAGACCAAGCGTGTGATAGAGGGAATAATCGCTTGTTTAGCCGGAGTTAACACGAATAAATGAGAACCAGCATACTTTATTTGTCTCTTGTTTTTGCTTTGTACGATCGCAGCAAAGCGTTGATTTATTTAGGCATGGTCGTCAGCACATATGCGGCTTATCATCGTTTGGCCGTCAAAGATGAATGCTACTTCAGCGAAGGCAGCCGGATAAATTAGGGCTACGCTTAATATGAAAAAGACCGGCAACCAGTTTGATATGATCTATACCAAATTTCTAATCAAACATATTAGAGAACAGTTTATTTAAGTTTCCACCAGGCGACTGGAAGCTAAATGATAACCAACAGGCGTTCAAAGTCATTACAATTTAGGCCGCAAAAAATTAGTAAACTTAAAGACGATGAATAGTGGTGTAGATTCAGAGGCGTAATTGGGTTATCGCATAATAAAATCAAAAGGCCCTATATTCTGTTCGGGCCTTTTGATAAGATCAGGGTTTTTTAATATGGTGCTCCGATTCCTCGTGATGTTCCTCTTCCTGATGATGTTCCGGCTCATCGTGATGTTCCGGTTCGTTTTCGTGTCCCGGTGCCTCATGGTGTTCGGGATGTACATGGTGCTCCTTGTGCTCGTGATGTTCCGGGTGCTGATCTTTTTCCGGCTGTTCTTGATTTCCTGGTGTCATAATTAAATTTTATATTGGTAATTATTAAATAACAGGAATAACCAACAATAAGTTTCATCGGTGTACAACAAAAGTTAGAAGTTAACAACTAATTCATTGCCAAAAAA
The DNA here is from genome assembly GCF_002288635.1 of Mucilaginibacter sp. MD40. Taxonomy (GTDB): domain Bacteria; phylum Bacteroidota; class Bacteroidia; order Sphingobacteriales; family Sphingobacteriaceae; genus Mucilaginibacter. The sequence continues at coordinate 4,076,372 of NZ_NRSW01000001.1, forward strand.
TCAAATTACTATCTGTAAATTTTGATCAAATTACTTTATAACCACCGCCTGTATTGCTTTAGTTCTTTTGTAATGCAGTAAATATTTCGGTGATCGAAAGGCGATTAACTTTTAGCCGGTCAGCGTCTACTGAGATTACATATTGTTCCGGTTATCCGCCGAAACTGCCGACACTTGCCATACCGGGTAATTTTTATAAAGCCACTACCTTTACCTTTATAAAAGGAGTGGTCAATTTTCATAAAGGTCTATCGCATCATGTTCATGATGGTAGACCAGTAAATCGGCAAAAAATAGTTTTATAATAAAATGCTGTCATCGTTAATGTTTGCTGATCACATGATAGTATTGTAAAATCGCTTCAACTATGATCAGTAACATACCTATGGCCAGGATGATCATTCCGAAAATTCGGATTATTTTTATCCATAAGGGGCGCGGTTGAGTTTTTCGTGTATAATGAACTGTACGATTTGCCGCCGTCCCTTTCCTTTTATTTCGGGCCATTACTTTCGGAAGAGGTTTAAGTTGTCAATATACTTTCCAAAAATTTTCTTGAAACGCTAATAATGCTGCTGTTGTTGATTTTAATTACGGCGGATTGATCGAAATCAATAATTTGCTCGACCATAAGTTTTGATCCGATTTTTATGTTCAGCTGTTTCAGGTAATTTAAAAACATGGATGAACTGTCTTTCACACCAACAACTTCTAACTCAATTCCAATAGCCGAATCCGCTAATAATTTCCCCGATACCTTCGAGATGTTGCCTTTGATATCCGGTATGGGGTGGCCATGCGGGTCGAATTGAGGAAATCCCAGGAATTTATCCAGACGGTCCGCTAATTCCGGGTGATGGACATGCTCTAACTGTTCGGCGATATCGTGTATCTCTTCCCAGGAAAATTCCAGTTTTTCAGCCAATAAAACTTCCCACAACCGGTGTTTCCGGACAATATCTATCGCTGCTTTTTCACCCGCAGTCGTTAGACTTGCACCTTTCTTTTTGTCATAATCAACCAATTCCTTAGCCGTCAATTTTCTGAGCATACTAATTACGGAGGCTGCAGTATTCTCTAATGATGCGGCCAGCGTTGTGATACTGACCTTCTCCTTGCTGTTTCTGCTTGAATGAAAAATAGCCTTTAAGTAATTTTCTTCTGATAATGTGCTTGTCATGATTATACAGTTTTACTTCCTCCCACTTATTTGCATTATATGAGGGCACATATATTTTTACTATTGCATCACTATTGAATAGATCTGACCGATTCCTTAAATATTGCAGCCGCATTGCGCCTATTAAATATAAGGTTTTTGCGGGTAATTAGCAGGAATACGACTTATAGCCTTTTTTAATATGGCTGAGCCCGTGCCCACAATTCTGACTTCTGCAAGTTCTACATAACTTGCTCGCAATTCTATGTCAAGGTATAATTGCTGGTATAATTTAGAAATAATTGCTTGTATCCCACATTTGTAAAGCGAATACTCTGCTGTTTAAATTGGGAAGCTCAACCGTGATTTTAAATTTTCCTAATAAGTCACTTGCGGTACTTGTCTCACCATCCGTACTGCCACATCCTGTAAAAAGTTTTCAGAATCAAAGTCCCTAACGATTCCATTTAAGACAATATTTGGGGCATTGCAGCATATAATATCAACGAGTAGAAAGACAAAAGTTAAATCTCTCCATTTAAATCAATATAAGGAATATAAAAAAAGCCCAGTCAGGTATCAATAACCACAACTGGGCTTAAGTGAGGTTGGATTATGGATTGACTAAATCTTCAAGGCCGCCCCCAACACTTAAGATGGCTCCTTCAACAAATAGGCGTTACCACCGGTTGCAACAAGCAAAATTGCACATATTGGCAATCTGGAGTATTTTTTTAATTTACAGTCGAGTTCGCATGTGTTTAATATCATCTATGTAAGGATCTACAGTTACAATGTTACTTTCAGTGAACATTCATGGCAATTATTCCATCAAAAGCTAGTCGGTGAATCATGTTAATAAATTTACTTCGTTTTACCGTTGATAATATATAACACTACAGAAAGTAATCATATTATTTAGCATGTTAAAGGCTTAAATTATGGCAAAAAAAGGAAAAGAAATAATGAAGCGATTACCCAATAATTCCTGCTAATTATCATCGAGATTACATTTTCATTCCACTCATGCTGTTATCATTTCCATTTTTAAATATTGCTTCACTATTCAATAAATAGGCACCACCCGTTACAACAATATCCCCCTTATTTAAACCTGAAAGGACAGGCATATAGCTTGGATTTCCAGACCCTGTTTTTATCATCCTGGGTGAAAAGCTACCATCGGAATTTTTAATCCAAACCATATTGCCTTTTCCGCTGGTTAAAACAGCAGCGGCAGGAACGGCTAACGAACGCTGTTTGCCATTGGCAATGGAAATATAGGCCATCATTCCGGGTCTTATCAGGCCCTGCGAGTTAGGAACACTGAGCCTGATCAAATCTACTTTGGAGGCATCCGATAATTCAGGGTTAATAAATTCAATCTTACCGGCGATGACCTGTCCGCCCAAATCAGGAAAGGAAACATTTAGGCGGTCATTTACTTTATAATTTGCGGTTTCGCTGGCATATAATTGAGCCTCCACCCATAAATTATTTAATGCTTGCGTTTTCAGTACCGACATGCCTTCGGTTACATAATCTCCCTCATGAACGGTTATGTCACTCACTGTCCCGCTGATTTTACTTAAAACAAATGTCGTCGCAGCTACTTTTTCAGAAGCTGCTAAGTTCCTGATCTGTGCCGGAGACAAGCCCCATAATTGTAATTTATTTTCGGCAGCACTGATCAGTTGTGGATAATCTACATCCGGGTTATGCAGCACTTTTTGCTGCTGTTTGGCCAGCAGGTATTCCTTTTCTGCTTCCAGCAGGTCTTCACTGTAAATGGAATACACCGGCTGCCCCACTGCTATTTTTTCGCCGACAGCTTTGACGAATAATTGCTGTATCCGGCCTGCGATCCTGGCGCTTAATTCTGACGCAGTATTTTCATTAGTGGTTACCGTTCCGGTCAGTGTCTTTTCAAGCCCGACATTTTCTTCCCGAACCGTGTCCGTCCGGATACCTGCTAACTGGATCTGTGCGGCAGTTAAAGTGATCTTGTTCATATCGGCACCGCTATTGCCGCCTGCAAGTTCGACTTTGATCAGCTTCATTCCACAGATCGGGCAATTGCCCGGATGGTCTTCATGAATCTGCGGGTGCATGGAACAGGTATAATAAGCTTTGCTTTGCGTTTTTGTCACCGGCTGTGGTTTTTGCTTACAGGCGGCGAACAGCGCAGCGATCAGTAATGAAAAGGCTAATAATCGAAATGCTTTTAGCCATATATATTGTTTGATCCTGTTATTCATTGCCTGATGTTTTAATAAAACTTTCACTGTCTGTTAAATATTGGGCATCTGAGGCCAGGCTATCCGTAACAGATAAACCTTTTGTAATTTGTATTTCATTCCCATTTTTAACACTTGCAAGAACCTGATGAGCTTGAAATGATGCGCCTTTTTTTAGCCATACTACCTGGGTTCTCCCAAGGTCCAATAATGCCGATCTTGGTATCCATAGACCCTTTGTTTCCCCGGTTTGTATGGTGGCTTTGACCAGGCTATTTACTTTCAGCGCATGATCCATATTGTCTATATAAACCCGGATACTGGTGGTTTTATCACCATCTTGTAAAGTAGGCTCTATGAAATTGACTTTACCGCGGATCGTTTTACCCGGCATATCCGGCAGGGTGATCTCTACAGGCTGGTTTAATTTCAAACCGGCAATGACAGAGCGGTCGATTTTAATGATCGCCCATAACTGATGCGGGTTTACCACATTAAAAATATTCTGCCCTTTTTCGACATACATGCCCTCTTTAATGGCTAAAGGCAGGTTATTGGAAAAGTCCGAAGCGGCTTTTTGATTTGCCGGGCCGCCCATTTGACTATGCGGCATATCATGTACGTGTCCATCATAGGGACTGTACACCGGCAGACTATAAAACGGTTTACCGCTTTTGATTACCTGGGTCACCTGTGGCATGGTCATTCCCAATAACAGTAGTTTTTGTTTGGCCGCATTGATCAATCCCGTTTCCGCTGCTGAGTTTTTGCTCAGATAAATCAGGTCTTGCTGCGCGGCAACCATATCCGGGCTGTAAATATCAAAGATGCGCTGGCCGGTATGTATTTCCTGGAAAGCATATTTGATATAGAGCTTTTCGATACGCCCCGAAAAACGGGCCGCAAGGTTATTAAATGTCCGGGAATCAAAATCAAGGTATCCCTGGGCCGTTATTTGGGTTGGAATGGACTTTTCTTCAGGGCTAATTGCACTAATGTCGGCAATTACCGATGAATTAACAGGCTGTAATACTGTATTCAGACTGATGCCTGACCCTTCACTGTCCTGGCCTGACTTTTTAACCAGGGTCATCCCGCAGATGGGGCAATTACCCGGATGATCTTCCATGATCTGCGGATGCATCGGGCAGGTATATTTGACATCATTTTTTACCTGTGTTGCAACAGGTGTTTTCTTTTTATCGGAGCAGGCACTGATCAACATCGTGCTTAACAGCAGGCTGGTCAATATGATCCTAATACCTTTCATTTTCTTTTTCATAAGCTACCTGTAAGGTTAATAATTCCTGTAAGCGATCTAAAGCATCCATCCGGGCTGACTGCAAGCCTTTGATGCTATCCAATACCGATGCCAGATCGCCGGTATTCTGTTCATAAGCGAGTAGGGATGTTTTATAAGTATTCTGCAAAGCAGGAATGATATTTTGATTATAGTTTTTGAGCTGCCTTTTTTTGCTGCCCATGTCTGTTCTTAAACCGGCCAGCTGACCTTCGGCCTGGTTCAGCATATCCAGCTTCTTTTGCTGTAGTTCAGCCACCTCATACCGGATACCTTTCAGATTGGCCTTATATTCTTTGGATGCCCAGGGGACGATAGGTATGGTTACCGAAGCCATTAAAATGTATTGGTTAGCCATTCCCCCATAGCTGAACATATGCCCTGCCTGGATACCAAAATCGGGCTTGCGCTTGCTGTATTCCACCTGTGCATTTAATTGCTGTAAATCAATATTCCGGCTGATCCCTTTAATATCACTGCGGGCATTTGCAAGGCTTGCAGTATCTGTTACAGCAGTTTCGTAATCCTTTAATACCAAACTCGTATCCACTGTAAACGGCGTTTGCTTATCCCGGTTCATTAGCGTATTGAGCATGATATTCTTCTGGCTGATCTCATTGTTTAATTGTTCCCGGATATTATCCAGCTGATACAAGTCTGCTTTGGCTTTGTAAATATTAGGAAGCTTTTCCTTGCCATAGGTAAGCCGGATATTCGCGTCCTTGAGCATATACTCTAACAGGCTTTGCGTATTCTGCAATAAAGCCAGTTTTTTCTCCAGCACGACCCGATCGTAATAGTTTTGCTTTGCCTGCGCGATCAGTTGATTTTTCAGGTAGTTCTTATCCTCGGCGGTTACTTTAGACATGCCTTTCATATAATCTTGCTTCGCCCGGAGCTTCGCCGGGTTGGTGAACATCTGCTCGGCCTGGACCATAAAGGAACCTGTATTAGGGTTGACCTGGTAAGGAGTCTGGTATTGCCCTGCACTGATCTTTGGTGCATCCAGGCTTTTAGCGCCTGTAGCATAAACATCCTGTGCACTGATTTTGGCATCATAAGCCTGCAACGCCGGGTTAGCGGTAATACGTGCCAAAACGCTGTCTAAAGAGAGCCGTTGTGCTTTCACAGTACTTACGCCCGCGAAACAGATGAGCATCGTAAATATAACTTGATAGGTTTTTTTCATGATATTATTCCTTTACCTCCAATACTTCCAGCTGGCCATGCTTCTTTAATTCGTATTCCTTTACCATTAAAAAGATCAGAGGGGTAACGAGTAAAATATGGGTGGAAGAAGTTAATACCCCGCCGATCATCGGCAGCACTATGGGCAGCATCACATCGCTTCCTGTTCCGGTAGCCCAGAGTACGGGCACTAAACCAAACAGGGCCACGCAAACGGTCATGAGTTTTGGCCGCAAGCGTTTCACTGCCCCATTCATCACATAAACGCGCAGATCTTCACGTGTAATGGTTTCTTTGGAATTTCCCTTCAGGGCGACCAACTGCTGCATCGCATCGTTCAGGTAGATCACCATTACGATACCCGTTTCTACCGCGATACCAAAAAGCGCGATAAAGCCGACGGCTACCGCAACGGATAAATGCACCCCGAAGAAATACACCATGTATGCACCGCCGATCAAGGCGAAAGGAATACTAATCAAACTAAAAAATGCCTCCCTGATAGAGTGGAATGCAAAATACAAGCAGCCAAAAATGATAACCAATACAATAGGAAGAATGAGCTTTAAGGTACGTTCTGCCCTGATCAAATTTTCATACTGGCCGCTCCACTCAATAAAGTATCCTTTAGGCAGCGCTTTCACCATGCTGTTAAGCCTGTCCTGTGCTTCTTTTACCGTACTGCCCAAGTCGCGATCACGTACATTGAATAGTACGGTGCCCCGTAATAGTGCGTTTTCAGACTGGATCATTGCCGGGCCATCGCTGATCTTAATATCTGCAACGGAAGACAATGGTATCGGACCATAACTCATCGTTTGAACTAAGGTGCGCCTGATCTCATCCAGGTTACTCCGGTAATCCTGCGCAAGTCTAAGGTTAACACTGAAACGCCTGCGCCCTTCAATAGTAGGTGTCAGGTTCATCCCGCCCAATGCGCTTTCCACGACCTCGTTCACATCATCTACACTCAGTCCATATCTGCCAATTGCATCTTTGTTGACCTGAATATCCAAATATTTACCGCCGGTGATCGGGTCAACATACAGATCTTTAACACCGTTAATGCCTTGCAAAGCCTGTTTCATCTGATTGGATAAGGCATAGATCGTATCCAAATTCTGACCATATACTTTTAATCCCACATCGGTACGGATACCTGTAGAAAGCATATTGATCCGGTTGATAATAGGCTGTGTCCAGCCATTCACTACGCCGGGTATTTGTAGTTTGCTATTGAGTTCATTAATGATATCTTCCTTTTTAATACCCTTGCGCCATTCGCTGGTAGGTTTTAACAGAATGATGGTTTCCACCATGCTGATCGGAGAATTATCGGTTGCAGTATTTGCCCGGCCTGCTTTTCCTAATACATTCTTTACTTCCGGTATGCTTTTAATGATCCTGTCCTGTACCTGCAACAGTTGCTTGGCTTCAGAATTGGATACATCCGGTAAGGTAACCGGCATAAACAGGATCGTTCCTTCATCGAGCGGCGGCATAAATTCACTGCCCAAACTCAACAACAGTGGGATACTGATCAACAGTGCTATGATATTAATTCCTATTGTCGTTTTACGCCAGGTAATGCACCAGTTTAAAATGGGCCGGTAAACGCGTTCCAAAAAACGGTTCAATGGGTTACGGTCATCTGAGCTCAATTTACCTTTCAGAAAAAAGGAAATAAGTACCGGGGCCAGCGTAACTGCGAGGATCGCATCGATAGCCAGTATGAAGGTTTTTGTCCAGGCTAAAGGGCCAAACAATTTACCTTCCTGTCCTTCCAGCATAAATACCGGGAGAAAGGAAGCTACGATGATCAGCGTAGAAAAGAACACGCCACGTCCGACCTGCTTGCAGGATGCTTCTATAATTTTAATTCTTTCTGCTGTAGTCATGACTTTTCTTTTTCTTGTGCAGCGGATAAATTCCGGTGCGAGTTTTCTACCATGACGATCCCGTTATCTACGATCACCCCGATGGCCAAAGCGATACCCGTTAAGGACATGATATTGGAGGATATTCCAAAAGCATTGAGCAGGATAAAGCTGGCGGCAATGGTAATGGGAATTTGAATAATAATACTTAAAGCGCTTTTTAAACTCAATAAGAACAGGATAACGATGATAGACACCGTGATCATTTCCTCGATCAGCGTATGTTTGACAGAGCCGATAGCGTTTTCGATCAATTCGCTCCTGTCATAAGCGATCTTAAATTTCACACCCGGCGGTAAGCCTTTTTGGATATCGGCCATTTTATCTTTAACAGCATGAATAACCTTATCCGCGTTTTCGCCGTAGCGCATGACGACAATACCGCCAACCGCTTCCCCTTCACCGTTCTGATCAAATATGCCCAGGCGAAGATCACCGCCCATTTGAACAGTTGCAATATCTTTTACCCTGACAGGTATGGTTTTGATGGTTCCGATGGAAATATTTTCTACATCCTGCAAACTCTTGATATACCCGAGGCCACGGACAATATAACCGGTGCCGTTCATTTCAAACTTGCGCCCGCCCACATCATTGTTATTGCTTTTAACAGCCTTTAATACCTGTGATAGGGGAATATTATAATAGCTGAGTTTATGCGGGTCTATATTGATCTGGTACTGCTTTTCAAAGCCACCGAAAGAGGCTACTTCACTTACGCCCGGAACGGTTTGCAGCCCTAATTTGACATACCAGTCCTGTAAGGCCCGCTGTTCGCCCAGGTCAATTCCCTTAGCATCCAGTGTGTACCACAGGATATGGCCCACACCCGTTCCGTCCGGCCCGAGGGTTGGCGTGATGCCTTCCGGCAGCAAACGCTGCGCATAACTTAACCTTTCCAGTACACGACTGCGTGCCCAATATACATCTGTATTATCCTGAAAGACTACATAGACAAAGCTCATCCCAAACATGGAGGTGGCCCTTATGGCCTTTACTTTGGGGATGCCCTGCAAATTACTCACCAGCGGGTAAGTCACCTGGTCTTCCATGATCTGCGGGCTGCGGCCTTCCCATTCCGTAAATACGATTACCTGGTTTTCCGAAAGGTCGGGAATGGCATCAATAGGATTTTCTCTTACGGAATAAGCTCCCCATGCAAAAAGCACAATGGCGATCAGTAATACGATATACCTGTTTTTTAAGGACAGGGTAATAAGTTGATTGATCATCTTAAAGGTTTTGATAAGCCCGCCTATCCGCCAGGTGGCAGAGGGACGGGCTTAAATGAATTACATCTTCATTGTTTCAGCTTTCTTTTTTGCTGGTTCCTTTTTTACCAGTTCCATGCCGCATTTAGGGCATTTGCCCGGTTTGTCGCTTAATACATCCGGGTGCATACCGCAGGTGTATTGTACCTTTTCAGGTTTCACCACTGGCTTTACCTTTTTTGTTTTGGTCGTGTCTGATAAAGCTTTGACAGGCAGGCTGCCAGCAAATACGGTTGCACCGGAGAAAAGAATGGCCATAGCCATCAGGGTTACTTTTTTCATTTTTTTTAATTTGAAAATGAACAAATAGACGCGCATCCCTTAAGAATGATTAATTTTTGACAGATAATAATTGATTCGGTACTGATGGTGATAAGCATCGTAAGAAAACAAATCACTATCCGCCCTGAAGTTGCCATCTATCAAGTCGAAAGCTTTACCGTCCCTGTATATATTTTTCAAATTTTCCAGGGTAAGCGAATGTATCTTTTCCGAATCTTTCAAGCTGAAATAATAAGAAACAACGGGTTTAAAAAGATTAAGTTTACCTCCGGGACGCTCACGTTCGTATATGATGATGACGCCTCTATCCACAACTTTATACTCAGAAGGTTGATGTTGTTGAACGGCAGTAATGACAGTACTATTTGAAAGGATTTTGCTAGCATTTAAGCTATGAGCCTGAATAAGTGTTGTTGAAAACAACAATACAGGCAATATGGTTGAAAATGTGATAGTTTTCATTTTTTAAAAATTTAAATAAATATCCCACTGCATGAGTTTGCAGCAAAATTTGATTAATAAAAAAAGAGATTTGTAGGTTTAAGAGCAAGATGCTCCATTAAACCGTAAGAAAAGAGGAGAAAGGAATCAGATTCTGTAAGTACAAAACAGTGTGTAAAGCGCATCCTGAGTGGCTGGCGGCGCATGACTATTATAAGCCATGGCATTTTTGACGCTTATGTTTTCAGCAGGTATTTGGATATAATACTCAGCAATTACTACTGCAAATTGTACATATACAATGGAGCTTGCTTTTGCAAAGACATGATTGTCTTTTATCTTAAACTCTTGTTTAGTTGTTTTACAACAAGAAGGATCGGACTTGTTCGGACAATTCAGTTGTGCAGTTTTAGCAATACTGACGGTTGAAAGTTGCCCGCAGCAATAAAATCTATTTACGGAAACCCCGTAAACAGAGATTGCATAAGCAAATACGAGTAATATGGCAATTACTTTTTTCAATACACAAATATAGATAAAGAACTATTAATATTAACACGCACTACAGTAAAAAGTTTGTACAAAGCGAACTTTTATGAAAAGACAGTTGTTCACGCGCAGTCGGCCATGCTAACTGCCAATACACTATATTTAATATTTAATTAAACAATTGAGATAATCCAAAGCCATGTAATGCTTTTAAACGGGCCGCAACTAACTATTTTTGACATCAACAACAACTAACTAGCTAAAATATTAAGGCAGCAACCAAAGATCAGAATCAGATTAATTTGGCCAAGTTGAAAAAAATTGAAAAACTCTTGAAATAGCCTGTTAGATATAATAACGCCCCGTAAGCCGGGGCGTTTAAAACTAAGTTAAATTTACATTTTCATTTTACCCATTGAGGTTCCTTTTTTCATTTTCATTGGCTTTTTCTTCTTATGAAGAACTTTTTTCTTATGGGTTTGCAATACGTCAACTTTCACAGCTGAGTTTATGTTTGGTTCCGCGTAGACGCTGCCAAATGAGATTGCAGCTAAAGCAATTATACAACAAAAATTTTTCATGGTATTTTTAATTTGTTATTAAGGTACTCACGTTTACACACAATAGTCATTCCAATATTTGAAATGCTATGGATCAAACTGCAATTAATCGCGTTAACTGGCTTTAACAATTGTTATCAGACCGCATACCTCACTCGCTCCTTTTGCGTGCTAAAAGCGAATCCCCCAATGTACAATGAATATGCGGTTTTTGGTAATACAGAACTTACAAATGCAAATCGACCAACGGACAAATTTTTAAAGTGTTTGATTGGCAATTCCTGCTATCTTTTCTTTTTTGAAAATTGTTTTTTGGGTAATATTTTTTTCCTGTTGAGCAATAGGCCTTCCAGCCGGGCTATTGTCTTGTTTAAGATAACAATAATGAGAAAGGCAATAATCAACGTAATAACTAATCCAATAATTGGCCAGGTATTGTCTGCAGACGATTTTCGCCCAACAGATTTTCCATTACTCTGCATATCATTGTTTACAGGTTGCATGGTTTTCCACTCGCTTCTTATATAAGAAATGATATCCTTAACGTCCTTATTGGTCAGGTTACTGAACACCGGCATCGGCTGCTGATTAAATTTATTATAAATCTCCAATGCCTCTGGATTCTTTTTTTCAATCAGGGCCTGATTGTTTTGTATCCAACTAATCAGATAATCTTCTTTATGACCCATTGTCACCATTGGCCCTAGGGCCGGCCCCACCATTTGTTCATCTATTTTATGACAGGTGCCACAGTTGTTGGCTGTGAATAATGCCTTACCTTTGACTGGATCCTGCGCAACCGCAAATTGTATAGCCGATAGCAGAATTAAGTTAATGATTAGTAATCTACGGGTGAATTGATCTGAACTCATAGCAATAGCTTTTAATGGTTTAAAGGAGGCGGGTGATATAGCGCTTACTATTTCCGCTTTCATTTACTAAACTCGATATTAACATCCCTGTCGTGCAGATGAAAAATTATTTTTTCAATTCTCTGATCGGTCCGCCGCACTGTCAATCCATAATCTGAATATTTACTTCCGCTCGGGTGAACCCCAAAACCTTTTAAAACAGTAATATATTTGTTGGAATGCATAATGCTCATAGGAATTGGCATGACAGATGTATCCCCGGTAATATTCTCGTCAGACTTCTTAACGAAAACACTATATCCCGGATTTGTTGGCATGTTAGTTTTGACCCTGATGACTGTATTTTCCGTATGAAAGCCTGAGGCGTCCGATTGGGGGCTTATTACAATTTGTTTATTCTGATAACGACGATAACATGAAGAAAAAAAATCTATGTCGACCTGCGGTTCAGCTTTCGATTCTTTAAATAAATTAAAAAATTTTATCATTTTTTTAGCAAATGGTTAATGAGATAATTTAACATCATGATCTTCTAAATCGAGCGTAAGCTTTATAAAATTATTTTCTGCTAATCCGATTTGGATAAATCCACAATTTTTAAAAACTGAAAGCGCAGGCTTATTTTCACTGTAAATTTTTGTGTAGAGACGTTTTAATTTGAGATAGGAGAAGGCATAGTTGCTAACCAAGGATAAGGCCCTACCCGCTATTCCTTTACCCCAAAATAGTTTTTCTCCGATAAGGACATTGCATCGGGCCTCTTCATCTGAAATATTCGTTAGCTCGATATTTCCAATATGATGATCAGGAAAATTCAAGCATATGGCAAAACATTTATCTGTTGTATTCTGCAGCACATAAGATAACCAGGCAGCTTCTAAATCCATCGATATGTATTTTTCCGGATTTTCCCCGGTTAATTTCCACAGCTCTGGATCAATACTCCACTTTAAATTATTTTCCGCATCGCTAATCAGCAAAGGCCTGATGTAAATTGAATAATCCATGCCATCATTCTATTATTAATTTATAACTATTTTACTTTTAATAAGCTTGCATTAATGGCTACTACAACCGTGCTAACGGTCATTAATACAGCCCCAGCTGCCGGGCTTAATACAATACCCTGGTTATACAGCACACCGGCGGCGAGAGGCAGGGCAACCACATTATAACCGGTCGCCCAGGCTAGGTTTTGAATCATTTTCCGGTAAGTGGCTTTACCAAACAAGATCAAACTAACAATATCCTTCGGATTGCTGTTTACCAAAACGATTCCGGCGGTTTCTGCCGCAATATCACTGCCGGAGCCCACCGCAATGCCAATATCTGCCTGTGCCAGGGCAGGGGCATCATTAACGCCGTCTCCGGTCATGGCCACAAACTCGCCTTTTTGCTGTAGTTCCTTGATTTTATCTAATTTTTGATGGGGCAAAACTTCGGCAAAAAATCCATCCATTTTTAACTGGTTACTTACACTTTCGGCTACTTGTTTATTATCGCCGGTTAAAAGCAGTGATTTGATCCCGTTGTAATGCAGGGTTTGTATAGCCTCGGCCGATTCAGGGCGTATCGTATCTGATAAAGCTATATAGCCGTATAAAACGTCATTGATCATAACGAAGACCACCGTTTCGCTTCCGTTGGCCTCGAATCCCTCCGGTAGAGCGATATTCTTTCCTTTCAGATAGCCTGGGCTGATCACTTTCAGATGTTTACCCTCGACCATTGCTTCCACACCTTTACCGGTGATCGCCTGAAAGTCTTTCGCTTCCGGAACATCCAGGGAACGCTTTTTGATCTCAGCGAGGATTCCTGTGGCAATAGGGTGCTCCGAGTTTTGCTCCAGCGCGGCAACGATACGCAGTAGTTCGTTTTCCCATTTTTGATGGTCCTTGCTTTGATGGTCGATCACAACCACCCTGGCCACTTCAAATTTCCCTACCGTGAGAGTCCCTGTTTTATCAAAAACAATCGTGCTGATCTTACGGGAATTTTCAAATGCTGTCCTGTTTTTGATCAACAGGCCATGCTTGGCTGAAAGAGATGTCGATTTGGCGACTACCAGCGGAACGGCAAGCCCCAACGCATGAGGACAGCAGATCACGATCACCGTAACCATTCTTTCCATTGCAAAGGCCAGGTCTTTACCATTCGCTAACCAAAAGGCAAACGTACCTATACCTGCGATCAACGCAATAATGGTTAGCCATTTTGCCGCTTTATCAGCTAATAGCTGTGTATTGGATTTGGCATCCTGCGCATTTTTAACCAGCGTAATAACTTTTGACAAATAAGAATCTTCACCGCTATGCGTAACCTTTACCCGGAGCGAGCCGTTGCCATTTACAGAACCTGCGATTACATCCTGTCCTTTTGATTTTTGCACCGGAGTAGATTCGCCGGTTAACATAGATTCATTGAGGTAGCTTTCCCCATCTTCAATGATGCCGTCAGCCGGGATTTTTTCTCCCGGTTTGATCAGGATCAGGTCGCCAGTTTTTAAACTATCTGTTTTAATTTCGGTCGTATTTTTTCCATCAATCAAATGCGCTTCGGCAGGCATCAACTGTACTAGCAACTCCAGTTCCCTGGAAGCTCCGGCAACAGAACGCATTTCAATCCAATGGCCAAGGAGCATGATCAGGATCAGGGTGGTCAGTTCCCAAAAGAAATCCATTCCTTTCAAACCAAACACGGTCGCTGCGCTGTAAACATAAGCCACGGTAATCGCAAAGCCGATCAGGGTCATCATGCCCGGATTCTTCGCTTTCAGCTCACTCATCCAGCCGGTTAAAAACGGCCATCCGCCATAGATAAATACGACGGTTGACAGGCCGAACAGCAGATAACCCGAACCAGTGAACTGAAGATTAAGGTGCAGCCATTGCTGGATCTGCATAGAAAGCAACATCACTGGAATGGTCAATAACATCACTGCATAAAACCGCTTTTTAAAATCAGCGATCATCATTGCATGATGATCATGGCCTGTCATTCCCATTCGGGCTTGAGCATCGTTCTTGCCGTGCCCCATATGCCCGCTGTTTACTGCTGCCCCCGTGGCTTGTTTTTTATGTTCATGGGGTGATGATATGTTATTCATATCTCCGGGATGATCTTTGTGAGTGTCTTTCATTATCTACTTATTTTGTTATTAAACTCTTTAAATATTTGATAAAATTTTCATCGTTAAAATCTAATCCCCCTTCCTGTTTGAAAACAATTTTTCCAGATTGATCTAAAATGACTGTTGTAGGGATCGCATCGCCTATAAAATCCGCAGGAATCCGGCTCTCTGCCACGTAAACAGGGAGCATCAATCTATTGCTACTCATAAAAGCCAGAGACTTTTGTAGATTATGGTCCATATCCACTGTGATAAAAATTACGTTTTTATCGTCCTTGAAATGCCTGTACAGTTTATCCAAACCGGGCATTTCTTCTCTGCAAGGCGCACACCAAGTAGCCCAGAAATTAATAAGTAAGATTTTCCCCTTTAATTCGGTTAATTTTATTCTTTTACCATTTTTGTCTTTCAGGATAAAGGATGGTACATCTTTTTCTACAGAAGAAATTTTAAATGGAAATACCGAAAGACTGTTTTTATATAAATAAAAAGGGCTAGCCGAAACATTAAATGAAGCCGTTAATATTAAAAATAAGCCGATAGGTATGATTTTACAGGCTTTCCTTTGTGTGATCGATGTTTGATGGCTCATTGTTTAGTTATTTTCTTAACATTTTTATTTCTTGCCCAGTATTGGATGGCTACATTTTAAGTAACCATAGTGAACGGCAAAGCCTTTTGTGAGTTAACAGCATTCTTATAACTACTTCCATTTCATCATTTGACTGTTCGTCTTTTATAAACTGTTGGTGCAGATGTCTTTTAATGTGATGCGTACTTAACTATTTCCTGCACTTTGCAGTCGGTTGCCCATAATTTGGTACTAGTTATAGATAACCGACTATTCAATAAAACTGGCCGTTGAACAAAAACATCAATATGTAGCACGTTTCCGTGAAATTCATGCCGGCAATAAAAAATGCCGGCTCATGAGCCGGCATTTGATAAATTAATAAGTTACTGTTAAACCAGCGCCCAATCCCATATCGCTATCATAATGAGTAGACAGATTAAAGTATTTTGTGACAATATAACGCAGCCCCAGGGCATACTCCTTGTCTGTATTGATCATAAAATTACTTCGAAGTCGTGGCGTTAATGGAATATCCTCCCGGCTAAATTGAAAGCGTAATTTACCATCCAGATCAGCACGAAATTCAGATATAACATTCATCGGCAATAAATACTGAATACCTGCGGTCATAGTGCTGCGGTTGTCTTTATTGCTCACCTGACCAAGCAAGTTGCGCTTGTCGTTGCCGAAGATGTTACGTCCCATAATTCCTCTCATGATTTGTTCGCCATTGGGCCCTTCTTTTTTGTAGTGATAATCAAAACCAATGAAAGGCCTCCACCACTGCATCCTGCCCAGGTACCGTCCAATTGTCGTTTCGCTTTCTTCGCCCATCTCGGGTCGAATGCCCAGATGCCATGCCGTTGCGATGGTATTACGCGTATTGGACAGCATAGCCATACCGTCGCTGCCGGAACTTTCCAATCCTATTCTCGCCATCGAATGGTAGTGCCGATCATCAGAATTTAAGCCCCGTTTAGCTACTTTCGCGCTGGTAATATCTGTTTTATCGATTAGTGTGTCCTGATAGCTAAATACACGCCCCATTCCACTCATCATGTGATATAGAATATGGCAATGGAAAAACCAGTCACCTCCAGGTTCAGTTGCGGCAAATTCTATGGTGTCACGTTCCATCGGCATAATATCTATCACATTTTTCATGATGGCATATTCCCCCTGTCCGTTCAGTAAGCGGAAATCATGTCCATGCAGGTGCATTGGGTGGCGCATCATTGTATTATTATATAACACTATGCGCACATTTTCGCCTTTCTTTATTAAAATTTTATCGGTTTCCGAAACCACCTTGTTATTAATGCTCCAGACATACCGGTTCATGTTTCCGGTAAGTTCAAAGTATAGTGTTTTCAAAGGCCCCGGGCGGAGCGTCGTCTTTTCCGGTGCTTTTAACATGGCATAATTTAGGGTTACGATGTCGCTGCTAGTATTGTCCATGTGCATGTCACCCATATTTTTCATTTCGCCCTTCTCATCAGTCTTGCCTGCTTTCGTTTTGCTTGTGGTGCTGTCTGCGCGAGGCGCTTCGCTTTTGCCGCGCTTCATATCCATATCTTTCCTGTCAGCGTTTTCCCCGGTTATGCCGCTGCTGCCCGTTCCATTTTCGCCTTTGGACCCTTTGGTTTTGTCATCCTTCTCGTAACCGGTTATTTCGGGATACATTACTGTATTCATATCCATGGTTTGGTTGGCCATCTCCATACCATCCATTTTTACCATATTCCCCTTCATATCCATCATTTCATTCATCATTTTCATACCGGCAAAATATTTCAACGTGGGCATTTTTCCCGCAGGTACTTTTTGCCCGCTACCGAGCCAAAGAGAGGCTGATTTAGTACGATCCTCCGGCGTCACCAAAAATTCATAGCTTTTATTATCGGGGATGGTCACCACAACATCATATGTTTCAGATACGGCGATCAGCAATCTGTCTACTTCTACCGGCTCTACGTCATTACCATCAGTAGCTACTACGGTTATCTTACCACCTGCATACTTTAGCCAGAAATAAGAAGATGCCCCGCCGTTGGCAATCCGAAGTCTCACTTTATCGCCAGCCTTAAACTCTGGCCGGCTGCTTTGATTCTTTCCATTTATTAAAAATGAATCATAAGCTACATCGCTTACATCCATTGCCAGCATACGTTTCCATTCATTCGCAAGTTTTGTTTTCAAGTGGCCGGTCTTTATAGCCTCAGAATAGCTTTGTATAGTATTTTTTCTGATCCCAAACCAGTCTGTCTGGTTATGAAGGCTTCGATTTACTTCCTTGGGATTCATATCAATCCAGTCGCTCAGTACCACCGGGATCGTCGGAATATCCCATTCCTGCCTTTTATTCATAATAAAAGCGCCATACATACCGATTTGTTCCTGCAAGCCAGAATGGCTGTGGTACCAGTGTGTGCCGTGCTGAATGATGGGGAACTTATAAAGGTACTTTGTATGAGGCTTAATTGGCATTTGGGTAAGAAAAGGTACACCATCATAGCGATTTGGTAAAAAGAGTCCATGCCAATGCAGCGAAGTTTCCTCATTTAGCTCATTATGTACCCAGATCTCTGCGGTGTCACCTTCCGTAAATGTAAGGGTCGGCATCGGAATCTGACCATTTACGGCAATGGCGCGCTTTGGTTTTTTTCCAAGCATGACCGTAGTGTCTTTAATATATAAGTCATACCGGACCGTACGCGGTGGTGAAATAGCATTGATTGTTTTTATAGGCCCTAAATTGGCCTTGGCACTTTTTATATCAGCGGCAGCAGCATCGCTATCACCCATTTTCATTCCACCCATATTATCCGTTTTCTTTTCGGTGCCTTTCATTGGCATCGTCATATCCCCAGACTTTTCAGTAGCTGCCTTCGGTTTTTCTTCACCCATTTTCATTCCGTCCATATCATCTGCTTTTTTTGCAGGATCCTTCATGGTCGGTTGTTTCCCGGGAGTTTTTTTTGAAACAGCTTTGACTTTTTCTTTGACCAGTTTCATACCGCATTTTGGGCAATTACCAGGCTTGGAAGCGTGAATTTCCGGGTGCATCGGGCATGTATAGGTAACCGGCTGTGTTTTTTGCATGCCAGCCATATTTTGCATATCGGTTTGGGCAAATACAAGCTGCTTCAAAAAAAGCATTACCACAATTATTAATATTTTTTTCATCTTTACATTTCTTATTTTAGTACTATGTAGCCGGTCAGCCCTTCCGAAACTGACCGGTTATTTATTCGTTACCCGCTTCGCTGGCGCTCCTGATCCAACTTTTGATTAACATTTTATCTTTTGAAGTAAGTTTAGCGTCACCGTGTATCAGCAAGTAGGAAGGTAAGGGCATGGTTCCTTCATCTAAACTTGTGCTGATTGCCCGCAACTTGCTTCTTTTCTTCCTTTCCGAATAGGTTGCAAATTCATCGAAGTTTAATTCATCCTTGCCATTACGGACATGCCTGTCCAGCATAAGCCGCATCGGCTGCAAATGCGCGTAAAAGGGATAATTGGTGTTATTGCTGTGGCAATCATAACAGTCTTTCTTAAGAATCGCCTTTACGTCCTGCGGCATACTATATACCTCAGCGATATTGTTCGCTGAAGCCTGTTTACTCTGGTTGAATTGCCCGGGTATAAACTGAATTATAATAAATACAATAATGACGACACCCAGCCCAATTAAAACTTTACGCTTCATATTTTTATTTTAATTCTTCTTTGATCGAACCACAGGTAGGCATGGCAGAGCCCAGGTAGGGATTTTTAATCTCTTTTGTTTCGCTTAACCAGATCGCACCTTTTTTATCATTAAACATCGGGCAACGGTCTACATATAGCGGCAGACTGGGTCCAAATAATTTTACCAGATCATACATGTCCTTGCTCAGCATATCAAAGTGTTCGCGCTGATGCGGTAATTTGCCGCCGCTTATACCGATATGCTCCGCCATTTCCTTCGCGTCATCAGCTATGTCTGTGTACGCCTTTTTTTGGTCTGCGGTCAATACAGACTTGTCGAGTTTAACAAAACCTTCCGATAAAGTTTTACCCGCAGTAGCTGCATCGTTACTGTTGTCGTTAGTCAGTGCGTTTTTCAACTGTAAATAATTTGCGACCATTTCCTTTACGGAAGCCGAGGTTTTGGCATCGACTCCAGATTTGGCTGTAGAAGAAGTGGTAGAAGCTGTTGTTGTCGAAGCAGTAGTATCTTTGGTGGCATCCGCAGACGCTTTTTTGGTGTTATTATTACAGGCTACAATAGATAGAGAAGCCAGGCCGATGGCCGAAATGATAATTAGATTTTTCATGTGATTATATTGGAAAGTAAATCACACCCCGCGCAGTATAACGACCCGCGGGGTATGATAATTAAATAATGGAAGTTAATTGATTTATTTATTCAGGGTTTCAGTGACTTTACCGCAGGTAAGCATCTGGCTGCCGAAATAAGGATTTTTGATCGTGGCATCTGCAGACAACCAATAACTTTTCTTCATTGGGCAATAGTCATAATAAACTGCCTGATCGGTCAGTTTTACAGCCTTGGCCAATTTAAAGAAGTTGGAAGAGAAGTTAGCGAAATGCTCGCGCTGATGCGCGATGTCTTTGCTTTCAGATATATGCTTGGCATCGAACGCTAACTTGTCTTGGAATGACATAAAGGCGTTCATATCAGTTGCTGGCAATGATTTCATATCAACAGCATTAACCGCTTTGAGAAAGTCAGCAGCATGCGTCGCTGCATCGGTGCTGTTAGATTTGATCAAATCGTTCTTAACATCGTAATAAGAAGACAATAAAGGACCAAGTGCAGATGGCTTTGCACTATTTTGAGCGAAACTTTGGGTAAAAGTAGCTGCAGCTAATGCAACTAAAAGAAATATTTTTTTCATTTTGATTTTAATTAATTTTTAATAAACATTTGAGGCATGACTAACCATGTCAACAAGCAACTAAAATTAAAAAAATCAAATTTGAAAACTCTGGATGATGAGCCGGATGCCCCTCGTCGGAGGCCGCTTTTGAGGTATCAGGTAATTAAAAGGTATATCCAAATCATATGCGGGTAGCGAACGGAAACCGTAATATAATCCTGCAGAGATAAATGGAATTTGGATATGAACCTTCTCAGGTTGTGGAACAAGCTTGGCAAGTACCGCAAAATTATTGGACATTCCCTGACAGCAAGGGTCCGCTTTTGATTCAAATTGTGGACTGTCACTTTTCGGCCGTTGAGGGGGCATCATTTTCATGTGATCGTGATGGGCCGCGTGTGAACTCTCTTCATGCAATATGCTTTTCCCCATGCCTTCCACATTCATATGGAGCGCACAACTGAACCCGGCAACCGCGTTCAGTAAAAAAACAATTAAAAGAAATAGAGCCTTACTTTTCATTTTCCGAACAAATCTACATAACTATTTTTATAAATGTTTACATAATTTAGTAAAAAAATTACACAATTATCCATGGTTAAGGATATCGCAATCAACAAACGCATTTTGCTATCTTTTTCATGCTATGATGATCTTCACCTAATTTGCAGATTGCATCACAATATTGTCGCAGGTCAGAAAAACAAATATAGCCCATTTGCATGTTCCCTTTACGGATAGAGGGCCTCGAAAGCTGCATAATGACATCCTTTTCCCGAAGATCAGGGACAACCAAATATAACACTTCACCACCGTCCTGTACACTACAGTTCAAATCAGTCAATCGTAGTATCCCCGAATAAATACTCGTACTCTTTTCGACTTCAAAAGCGGCAATTACCTTGGCTGTGCCTTTAGCGAACCACAAAACATCAATAAGTTTGACTGTATTCAATATTTCTTTTTCAAGATCCATTCGCGGGAATTCTTCCAGGGAAATAAAAGTAAATTTATTCCCGTCCCATGATTTGGAACGGTCATTAGATGCGGCTATTACATCATAGCCTAATGAGTACCCGATCTTTAAAAGGCGATATTGCATTTCGTTATGTAAATGTTCATCTTCTGTTTCTGCCTTTTTGTCCCTATGCCGCTTTTCAATTAATTTTTCCAGCCGGGTACGTTCAGTTTCGGATAAATATTCGTCCTTACCTAACAGTAATTTTTGGGTGCCTATCTCGAAAAGTAAACCAGCGAATGCACCGGTGTCTAAGGAAAGTTCATTACAATATTTACGGTTCATATCCATTATAACCTCCCTGATCTTGAGGTATTCGCTCCAGCTGCCTAATTTCTTTTTGTCTTTAAACAGGTAATTAAACCCGTTTATGATTGCGGTGTTAAAAGGCGGTATCCAGGTTGGATGTAAAAAATAGAGAATGCTCGCAACTGCAGGTCCTAAACCTTTTATCTTCAAAGCATCCAGCTTTTCAATTTCCCGTATGATTTGGGCTTCATTTTTTGCGTTGATGCAGTTTTCCAGGAATTGTCCGAAAGCAATCTTATTTGCCTGGTTCTCATAAATATCCGGAATTCTTAATTTAGGTTTCCAATAAAACGGATGAGAAGCGCCCTCAAAGACTTGTTTTTGTTCCGTAATGCAACTCAAAACAAACTCAAGCGATGTTCCCTTAAAATCGTTGCCGAAACGTTTGGTCTTGATATCATCGATAACCTGCAACACCCCCCTACGGATAGAACGAAAGGCTTTTAATCGTTCTTCATTATTGATGAACCAGGTATTATAGACGGATTCCTGATCATTCTTGTACTGGGCAATGATGGATTGTAAATGTTCGCTCATGTTTAGGATTAATAGGGCTAAGATAACAGAACTCTTTTATTGATTCTAATCATTGCTAAATCTTTAGGGCGATGAAGGCTGGTTAACTAAGGTAAGTGTTAATTGTATTATTTTGTGATCCAACTTGCTAAAGCCTGTTTTATAGCTTTTTGGGATTACGGATCAATCCTTCTTTATAACTATCCAGTAAAAATTTATTTTCCTGATTATCCTGTTGAATGGCCGCTTCGGATTTGCTAAGATCCTATGGTTGAATACTACAAAATCACTTATTGCATGACGATGATAATGATTGGCCATTTCGGGAAGACCTAATCCTTCGAAATACATTTTCGACCTATTCATGGCCTCTGTGAGTTCTTCAGCCTCATAAAAATGGGTATCTGTGATATGTATTTCACCACGATCATTTAAATGTTTTAGCGCCTCGGTTATGACACGCTCAAAGCAAGCAAAATATTGTACAGAAGCGGAAAATAAGATAATATCGAATTTAAGTCCTGTTAAGCTTTCAGATGGAAAGCTATCATGAATAAATTTTAAATTTGTCTTATTGAAAACGTTTATCGCCTGGTTGATTTCGCTTTTGTTCAGATCTAATCCAATGATTTCAGTTTGCGGGATGTCGGTTAATTTTGCAGAAAGCCAACCATTGCCGCAACCAACCTCTAAAATCTTTAAGGGTTTCCTCTTTTTTTTAAGATAATTGATCAATCTATCGCAGGATTTTTTTCTGATCTTCCATTCTTTAAAATGAACATGACCGGGTTCGATATCGGGTAGCAACGATACCTGAAAATCAGAATAGGTTCTCTTTTCCTTTTGTCGCAAAACGACATAAGCCTTTTCAAAATCGGGATCATGATCTATATTATTAATCATCATACATGCTCATCATCTTATCCCGTTATATTGAGCCCCTACAAATAAGGACTTCAATTAGCATATACGCAAAAATAATAGATAACGTTGCTTCTAAATATGAGTAGTGGTGCGCTTGCTTTTAAGCTTAACGACAGCATTTTTTTATAAAGAAGAATTTAAAAAGCCAAATAAGGCCGCTTTTAATCTTTTTCATGATTTATATGGGTATATACGTTTTTTCGGACCTATTATTGTATTGATCTTATCGTTTTCAGGGATCATTTAATTTACTTCATACGTCGCAATCATTCCAGCCGCTATATGGTCATTGACATGACAATGAAACTGCCAGCTGCCGGTGTTATTTGCTATCATATCAGCAGTAGTTAAATTAGCAGGGCCGAGGTATAATACGTCCGTACGGCTACCGGTCACCGTCACGGTATTGCCGTGCCAATGCGCGGTATGATTATCCAACTCATTTCCGAGGTCCATCACATACCAGCGCACTTTATCATCTGTTTTGATACCCGTAAACTTACAGTTCCCATACATCAGCCCATTTACCGAATGCTTTAAGTTGCTTTCCTGAAAATCAGCATCGTCATCATTGACGCGGTTTTGTGTATACCTGGCTTTGTTAGCTGGTAAATAAAGGCTATTATTTTCGTCCATGATCATAAATAAGGCAAATTTCTCCTTGTTCATATCTTTAGGTTTATTGTAATCGAGATAACCCTTTCGGTAGATCACAATAGCACCGACGAGGCCAGCATAAATATCTTTATTATCTTCTTCCATGACATGCGAGTGGTATATCCATCCAACCGATGAGCCATCGCTCATGGCAGGACCGGAATTTTCGCTGACTGCCCACTGATAGGTAAAAGTTGCGCCTGGTGAAACTCCTGTAATCCCTTCATTATTGCGATCATAAAGCACCCCGTGCGGATGGATACTAAAAGGAAAAGAAGCTTTGTTTTTAAAGACAACTTTAATACTATCACCAACTTCCGCCCGGATTACGGGCCCGAGCAGCCCCATGTCTACTGATTCCTGTGGTTTCAGTCTTGTGAAAGTTGCATCAGTGTATTCCCGGTAAATGGCTTTGATATTCTTTTTACCTATACGGTCTGTATCGTTTTGAAGATAGGTATTTTCTTTACTGCCAAATACATTCCCGGTGATTTGGTTCAAGCCCGTCGGCGCATAATCCCATTCCACTTCTTCGGCAGCAATATAATAGGTACGAAAGATTATCGGGCTGTTTAAAGTTGAGGTCGTTAAAATATCCTTATCTTTTTTGCAGGCTGCAAAGAACGCAATAAAAAGCAAAAGGACGGATATATTGAGTTTAGGGAGTATTTTTTGAAATAACATATATAATTGTTTAATAAATGACTAAAATTTTGCGCCGATCCCAAAGTAGAAACTTCTGCCTATGGCAGGGATAATTCCCGGCCCCGGATATTCATTCGTGCGAATGGTAAAATATCGCTTGTCCGCAAGATTATTTACACCGAACTTAAAACTATAGCGATACAGGGTCAATTTGCCGGACCAGTCTAATACCTGATAGGCAGGAATCAGGCCTACAGCGGGATCAGTACTGGTTAAGGCATTAGTGGCATCAGCATAAGATTTCGCCGTGTTACTGATTAAAAAGGTCGTAGAAAATGGTTTGTACGCATAAGTGATACCCAACCGGTTAATGGTCCGCGGGGCGTACTCGACATACTTGTCTTTAAATTCGCCTGTCGTATAGCGCGCATCTACAAAAGAAAAAGAATTAAAAAAACTGATCTTGCCAAAAGTAGTACCGGGGAAGAAGGCCCTGGTCACATTCAACTCTAGATAAGTTTCCAGTCCCCGGTGAACGCTATTGGCCACGTTAGTGCGCAAGGTATATTCATTTCCCTGCGTATCTGTTTTTTGTATGATCCCAATCCGGTTATTGTAGCGCAAATAAAAACCGCTAACATCAAAATTAAAATAGCTTTTGACCGACCCGCGCCAGCCCAGATCAGTGTTATAACCGTCAGCGTCTTTCATATTGGGGTCTATAACCGCGGTACTTGCAAATGGCGTAAGCTGGTCGTAAGTTACCGGTCGGTAAGCCTGAGAGATATTACCATAAATATTGGTGCTATTGGTGGTTTTATATTGAAGACCTATTCCGAACAAGGCTATATACCTGCTTTTAGACCGATCAGAAGTCAGCACATCATTTCCGTCTGTAACATAGCCTTTCGCCGTGGAATTGATATATTCGTAACGAAGTCCTGGTGTTATGTTAAATCTTTCGCTGAGCTTAAAGGTGTTTTCAACAAATGGGGCGATATTTAAAGTGGTAAAATCAAGATCATATTCATATCTTGGATCTAATAAGGTGAGGTCAAAATCGCTACCTGTCGTTCCTTCTCCGCCGCCTTGCCTTTTCATTTTACCGGTGAACACCCTGATTCCTGCTGCGAGTATATTTTCTTGTTTAAATAATTGATAAGTATGCAATAAGCGTACCTCGGTCGTCCAGTTTGTAAACCGCTCCCTTTGGACTTCACGGTTTACATAATTATTGGTTATCGGACTGATGCTGTCTAACTCGCCGGGCCCGCCATCCTCATTTTTCCAAACAAGGTCGCGGGCACTTAACAAGACGGAAGATTTTAGGTACAGGGCGGTATGACCCGTAAATTTATATTCCCCGGTTGCAGCAAAGATATTCCACGGACTGCGCAGCCAGTTCCTGGCACGGTAAGATGCCCGGCTGTCAAAATTGAATTGCATATCATCGAAACCACCCGGCATTTGGATACGGTTTCTCAAAATTGAATATTCTAGTCCTACTTTTAGCTTGGCATTAGCCTGGTAATTAACACCTGCAAGGCCTGAAACCTGCTGTACTTCGGAATTTGGCCGCCAGCCTTGTATATTTTTATATTGGATAAATCCATAATAATTAAATTTCCCGATAGTACCCCCTGCGGAGGTAAATGCATTAAATAATCCGAAGCTTCCGCCGGTCTCCTGAACATTGATCTCCAGTGGTTTGTCTTTTACTCCCTGTTTGGTGATATAATTGATCACTCCGCCGAATTGCGGCCCAAATTGCAAAGACGAAGCGCCTCTCGTAACCTCTATCCGTTCTACAGCTTCTAAAGGAGGCAAGTAATAAGCCTCCGGATAGCCATAAATATCCGCGGCTACATTATAGCCGTTCTGTCTTGTGTTGGTTTAAACAGATTGTGTTGGGTTTAACCCCCGGAAACCTATACCGTTCGATGGGAAACCGCCGCCTTCCGTCTCCGAATAATTGGCACCAGGAATACGTCCGAGAACCTGCCGCGGATTATTTTGCGCGGTATTCGCATCCAGACTGTCCAGCAAGATAACCTCCGTTTTTTTACCGGCATAAATTACCCCGTTATGCACATCATTCAGATATCCCATACCGGTTATCGCTTTATAGCCCTTAACGATTACTTCTGTTAATTGCCTTGTTGCCGCTTTAAGCTGGAAATTAAGGTGTAATCGTTCCATCCCCGTGACTGTAAATGTCATTTGCTGGGGTAAATATCCTTCCCGGCTTAATTTGATCAGATGACTTCCACTCTGAATTTGATCAAACGCAAAAAATCCATTTTTGTCAGTCGTAATTGTTAGCGTGTCCAATTGAACAGTTACGGTGGATAGGCCTACCTCATTTTCACCGGTAACCTGCCCATAAATCTGATGCCGTATGGTTTGGGCAGAAATGGAAAATTGGATTATGAAAGAAAACATAAAGAGGACTGATGATTTTGTTTTAAAAAGGAAAAAATTTAGAAACGCTGGATTCATTTTTATTTAGACTAATTATAAATAAGTCGCAATGATACAAGGAATCCCATAGAAAGTAAAATTTAATTTAAAAAATTATGCTATGGGTTATAAAGAAATGAGTGAAATGCTGTTATTTGACTATTTCAACACCATTAAATATTCAACAGAAATATTTCCATGAGGTTGAATTGAGACAGGTTTTCTATCTTAAAAGTAAACTTATTCATAAAAGCTGGTGATAAAGTCGTTGTTAGACTTGCGACCTAATTGTTGAAATTAAGTGGGTGTTGCTTAATCATCTATGTGTTTGCTAAGTCTTTAATACGATTAATCAGAAAAGTTATTTATCAATAATCCTGTGTCCTTAGTCGATGATCATCTTAAAGAATTATATTGCTGTATCGTTTTTCTAATGACCTTAAAATTGTATTTATTCTGTTGCTTGAAAGCAAGGTAAACCGCCTGTTTATCATTGATCAGCTCAGTAAAGTGCCGGACTAATTGTTTGTCTGTTCCAAACAAACGATTTTGACTATAAATTTCAACCAGGGGCATATTTTCTTTATTTGCATACCAATACCTGGTAGTAGCTCTGTAACGATGAGATATCAATTCATATAAATTAATTTGCCCTCGTTCCAGCAGGCCAACGAAAGTAGGCTTATCGTCACCCGGTAAAACTACGGCCATAAATGTCTGGGGGTCCATTTTTGACCAACGATATTCCTTTATCTTACCTTCCCGTACGGATGTAGCCTTCGTACTTCCGGGTAATTCATATACAATATTTCCCAACCAGTTATATTTTAGTTTTACGGCAATGGTATCACCTTGTTTTGTAATAATATAATCGTTGACCAGCTTTTGAGCGTGAACAATGTTTAGCGACAAAAAAAGCACAACAAAGAAAGCGACGATCCTGGTCATGATCAAAAGAGCTTAATAAACGAAATTATTATTTAATAGTAACGTTATGAATTTGGCCATATTGTAGATGGCGGTGTACTTATTCAGGACGTTATGAAAAAAAAACAATTCGGGGACTTGCCGTAGATGATGAATATGCCTCTTTGGAATCGTATACATTATACCAAGGACATTCTTTTCTCGATTTGATAGGTACTTTTAATAATGGAGCAGATTCTTTGTTTTTTTTAATCAATACTCGGTTGATCTCGTGTTTACTGACCTGGACATACCGAATATGTCAGGCGCAGAGTTGATCCTTCAGTTGCCTTCAGAATTGGCCAACTGGCTAAAGCTGTATTCTATTAAGTTAATCGCCATCAGCACCCTATTTATAGTTTCTTAATAAGCATTGCGCGATCTAATATGAAAAGAAAAAACGATGCGGCAATCATATTGCCCGGTTTAAAACCTTTATTGTGGCGGCTTTTAGATCCGCTCTTACCTGCAATACCGGTAAAGCCGCGATCGCCCCAATTTCTTCCTGGTCGAATAAGCCCTGCTGTTTTAAGGCCAGGATGATCTGTTGCTCAGTCGACAAATCGTACAGGACAGCTTCCGGGTGCCTTTTTAAAAAGGCATGGCTGCGCTCAACCGCCAGCCGAAATAGTAACAGGTCAAGCCGGTCGCCCGGTTTTAGCGTATTTAGTTTTTTCCAGAATCCTGCAAACAGGTCCTGTACATATTCATCCGCATTCTCATGCGCTAAATTTATGGCCCGCAATAAAAAATACATTTTACGCAAGTATTTCTGAAGCAATTGTTGGAAAGCCTCCTGCCTGGTCGCCACGTTCAATAGCCCTACTACAATCTCCCGGTCATCCGCGGTTTCCGTGTACATGTTCATTGCTAATTAGGTTCTTTTTTTATTTATTATTACCAGGCTAAGTTTAATTATAACGCCGGAAATAAAATGAAAGTATTCATCTGATCTAACACATGACCGATAACCAACTATATTTCAGTAAGTTTTGGTAATTTACTTATCGTCGAAGATGAGACGGGCACGATGGTAAATGGCAGTGGCTTATGCTTGTAAAATTCTTTGTATCTTGGTTAAAGCAAAAAAATTTGTAGCCAAGCACGAATCTGATGACCAAAACAGGCAACTTTTCCGCCTTCAGCGCATTCGGCCTGCCCCTGGCCGGTTTGATTTCAAAGGCAACCCGGCGGGTAATAATTGTTACGCTGTCCCTGTACGGTATCCTGATCTTCGGGTTGAACCATATACCTGCACTGCAAAATATTTGGACTGACTGGCCGATCAGTGCCACAAAAATAAATATTATATGCGAGGGTACGGCCCTGAACAACCCGGTTCGTCAACCCGCAAGTGCCTTTAGCGGGATCGTTTACTTGTTGTTGGCGATCATTATTTTCAGCAACGCCGGATACAAAAAGAGCGTGGCCGGTGACCCGCTACGGAAAACCCGCTTGTTTTATGAATTGCTTTTGGCCATTGTACTTGTTTATGTTTTTGGGTGCAGTTTATTTTATCATGCTTCCCTGACACGGGTTGCGGTTCAGCTGGATTACTCGGCCGTCTATGCCATTGCAGCTTTCCCCTGCCTGTATATCGGGCAAAGCATTTTTTTAAAGGCCAACGGAACAGCGCAGTCCCGGCTGCAATTCATCTATTTCCCTTTAACTATCGCTATTTTAGCTGCAATCGCAGTTTTTGTCCCCTTACGGGAAAAGGGACTGGCGGCCTTTATCTTTATCATGCTGTTTTTCGCCTTTTCTTTTGTAGCGGAGATGGGCAAAACCGGCAGTCAGGCCCGGAAATGCCTGGCAATAAGCAATATATCTGTTATGTTGGCGTTAATCTGGTTTGAACTGGATAAATATAGGATATGGTGTATTCCCGGAGATTACTTATCACTACATTCCCTGTGGAACCTGTTTATCGGCCTGTCCATCTTTTATTTTTATATTTACAT
The DNA here is from genome assembly GCF_002288635.1 of Mucilaginibacter sp. MD40. Classification (GTDB taxonomy): domain Bacteria; phylum Bacteroidota; class Bacteroidia; order Sphingobacteriales; family Sphingobacteriaceae; genus Mucilaginibacter. The sequence continues at coordinate 4,106,154 of NZ_NRSW01000001.1, forward strand.
GAGCGGATATGTTCAGCCCGTTACGGTAAAGGGATGACAGCTCTTGTTAAAATATGCACTTAAAAACAAACGCCCATGAAAACCAAAATCATTATTCCAGCCCTGTTGCTGTTGATCGTTATCGGTTGCGGCACAGCTTATAAGCTAGCTTACAGCGATGCAGACCAGACGGTAGATTTTCGCAGATACAAAACTTTTTCATGGCTGCCCCACCAGGATAACGATAATACCCCGTATCATAACCAGATCATTTTTAATAATACAATTAATTATTTTTCGCATGAGCTTTCCGCAAGGGGCCTGAGGGTTGACAACGACAACCCGGATGTCCTGCTGGAGCTGAAAGTGACCGAAAGCAAGAAAAGCCGCACTGAATCTGTGGCGTCGGCCGCACCTGTTTATAATTATAACAACGCTTACCAGTACCGGGCGATCTCACCGCATAATCCCTACTATAATGTAAACCCACGGGCCTACTATTATAACCGGCCTTACAACTATAACGCCTATACCTATGGTTATACGAGCCGTGTGGTAGAATATACAAGGGGAGGGATCACACTAAATGTGATCGATAAAAATCAGAATAGATTTGTTTACACCGCTACGGTAGAAGCAGACTTATACGATCCCGCTACCATTCAAAAAGACCTGCACCCGGCGGTACATTCCCTGCTGGAAAACTTTCCCGTGAAAGCGGCAACTGCGGCTAAATCGTCCCGGTCGCAAGACACGGAAGTCATCAGAGGCAATACTAATCACTAATACTTGATAAGAGAAAACGGAGTTTATTAAATATCAATTTAGGCAAGTTTGACATCCTTGCAATCACAGCAATCAATTTGGTGGCATTGGATGTATTTCGAAGGCTCCGTCTTTGGGTCAAACAAATTTTAGCGGGTAATCTTATAAGATATTATGGAAAATCATTTTTTTATTAAAGCGCCATTGTGTTTTAACACGCTGTCCAAAACCCTCGAAATCCATCACGAAGGGGAAGTTTTCAAGGTTTCTCTGAATGGAACAACAATAGGCGCTGTTACCAGTAACGAAGATAAAAGCTGGGATTTGGCCGGGGGTGAACTTGATCAGGAAACAGTGAATTTGATTGGCGAAGGCATTGAAAAATATTATGATGAACATTACAGTTAATTTTTAACTTCTTCTTGCGCTCTCAACCGGAAATGCCCCGCCTACTTTCGTTTCATAGGAAAACCCTTTTAAGAAGCTGCCTTTTCATTACCTGTCAATATCCGTTCCAGTCGGGTAATTACCCGGCTTAATAACAGGATAACAATGAAAAAAAGGAAGTTGATCCCGAGTAAAACGTATACCATCAGGCTACTTTCGCTTTCATCTTTCGCCCTCGTTTTATTAAGGGGCGCAGCCGGCACCTTTCTTCCGCCTTCCTGAATGGTTTTATATTCCGATCTGACGTAAGCGAGGATATTTTTTACATCCTGATCAGCGAGGTTAGTAAAAACAGGCATGGGCTGCTGGTTAAATTTCTGATATATTTCCATCGCTTCAGGATCTTTCTTTGCGATCAGCGCTTGGTTATTTTGTATCCATCGGATTAGGTATTCCTCTTTATGTCCCATGGTAACCATCGGCCCCAGGGCGGGCCCTACCAGCTGCCGGTCAATTTTATGACAGGTGCCGCAATTATTGGTCACATATAAAGCTTTTCCTTTAACCGCATCCTGCCCATTTACAATGCCAGTTATCGTGGTCATTAAAACGGAAACAATTAATAAAGCTTTTAGCTGTGGCCTAATTTTAATAGGTTTCATTGTTACGCTTTGTGCCATGGTGCCGCTGTTTAAAAAATATATCGGTTAAATGTTCCGTATTTTTCCTCTACCCTCCCTTTCGGTAAGCTAAAGGCGATCAGTATCAGACCGGACACAATGGCGTTCCATAAAGCAAGAGCCGGTACGCCCTTTATCAAAAGAATGGCTGCGATCAACCAAAGGGCGAAAATAAAATTAACGAACCGTAAAGTCCGGCCCACTTCCGCGATAGCAATCACCGAAAAGGTGATCACCAAGGCCCCAAGCGTTGTAAAGTAATTAGCGGCTTTACCGGTTATATTGAAATTTCCCGGATAAAACATCCACCACAACCCTATAGCTGTACACAACAGCAAATTCCAGGGCAGGTTCATTCCCCAACCCATAGCCGGAAGCGTTTTAAAAATGGAATCCGTAAATAGCGGAGTGCGCACATCTTTACTGCCGCCTTTAACCGTGTCCCCCATCCAGAAAGTACGCCAAAACGGTTTTCCTTCCTTTACACGCCTGCTCAAAAACTGGATCATAGCTACCACTTCATCCAGTGTAAGCGGTATCATAATGACCATAGCTATGGCAGTTATCAAACAGATGGTGCACCAGTGTCCGACGGAAACCGGCTGTAAAGTGATCAGCACGATACTGATCACACCCAGCGGAATGACCAGTATACCAAAAAAGCTGACCATCCAGGGCATCGTACGCCAGCGGTTGGACATACCCATATATCCCATTAGCGCTTCGATGGTATAGGAAAGGTTACCCAGACCCGCATCAGAAATAGGAAATGACTTGGAAACAGCGGAGGTTAAAACCTTTTCAGTTCCCATGCTAAAGAACGGGTCCCAGGCGTGATGAATATAGCCTAACTGATAAGCGGTCAGATAGCGGGAACAAAAAAAACCGATCCAGCCCAGTATGATAATGGGGGTGCGTTGCAGCCAGGTAGAAGGGTTGTACGACCAGCCCGGAGGAGTATCGGGTCCGGAAGGCATCGTCATCATCATCTGCATCATGCCGGGCATCTCCGGGATAAGCACCGATAAACCAATAGCAAAGATACCGGCTATACTGTCGGTTATATAAGCTGAGGCATCCGGTGACCAGAAAAGCAACGGGGCGAATAAGAGCCATAAACCAACCATCGTAGAAGCCCAGGGTGCCCAAAGCCGGAAAGGGTTGGCCGACAATAAACTAAATACAACCAATAACACGCCGCTCAGGAGATCGCTATAGGTCATCGCGATACTTTGATAGCCAAAGGTAAAGGGTGCTGCAATAAGAAAAAAACCGAGCAGTATGTTCGTAGCATGCGTCCAGTACAGGCCATTGTAATGCTCAATGATCATTTTTCTTTGATCTGCCACTTGTTTTTTGGAGGATGGTTCACCTTGCGGTGACATAGAAGAGTGATCGTGCTGATTCATATAAATTGGATTTGGTTATAACATTTGACCCGCTATTATTTAAGTTTATTCACCTTATAGAATTTCTCAGGATTCGCTTTCAGGTTTTTGACGATTTCAGGTAAAGTTTCCCTTAGTCCATGTCTGGGCTTCCAGCCGAGTAATTTTTTTGCTTTGTCACTGTCCAGCTCAAAATGATCGTCGGCTAAATCGATCATCCAGGGTTTGATAAATGCTTTACCAAAAAGATTTAACATAAATGCCCCGGCTTTGGCAAACCACTTTGGTATCGGGATAATCTCCGCTATTTTTCCGCTAAGCTGTTTACTGATGATATCCTGCAATTCCTGGTAGGACAAGGTTTCATCATCACCGATATTTAAGGTAAGCTCCGCAGGCAATTCTTTCCTGTTGCCAATCGTATGAACAATAGCATTTACCAGATCGTCAAGGTGAACATATGTACTTCCGTGTGTAATATCACCGGGATACAGCCTTGCGGTAATTTGCTTCTCATAAATGCGCTGTATCTGGTTGACTACAGGTATAGAATTACCTTGTCCATTGTATACACCCGCAATACGCATAGTCACGACCGGGATTGTACCTCTCTTGTCATGCAGTATTTTTTCCGTGGCTACTTTCGATTTTGGATAGTCCCACTTGGGTTCCAGCGGCCATTCTTCATCTATCTTTACCCCCGGTGACGAGGGTTTGTAGACAAGCATGCTGCTTGAAAATATAAACTGGTCTACCTTAAACTTTTGCAGGTTCTTTAATAACCTTTCCGTCCCCTTAACCGTTATTTGATCATATAAATCGGAAGGTTTTCCTAAAAAATCGTAGTACGCAGCCAGGTGTACTACAGAGGCGATCCGGTTTCCATAGGCATAGCGGATCCGATCCAAAGCAAACTCAACACTATTGTCGCTGGTCAGGTCCACACAAATACATTCCGCTTCAGCAGGGGGAAAAGGATAACCCGCATTATCCAGTCCTGCAATAAGAAATTTGGACGCCAGCTTTTCAATCAGCGCAGTCCCTATCAAGCCGCTGGCACCTGTTACCACGACCAGCTCTTTTTGTGCTCCGCGGGATCTGCTTTCGGGTTCTCTTTTTTCCATTTTTAGATGATTTATTACCTTACATCCTTTATAAACAGTTCTTTACCTAATGCATCAAGTCAATGTGGCCATCTGCTGACAGGCTTCTGCGCATTCATAACAAACCTCACTGCATTCACCGCAATGTGCTACGCCGATACCGGCAAGTCTTTCAAATTCTTCCCCGCAGGACCTGCAAATAAACATACATACCGGTCGCAAATAAATAGCATAAATGTCGTCTGACGTCAATTCTGCCGCCATTGCGCGGCATACCGATACACACTCCAGGGCCAACCGGATGCTTCTTTCAGTAAGGCCATTAAAATTGTGTTTTAGATTTTCAACAGCACAGTATTCGCAAGCCGTTGCACACTTTTCAAGTTCCTGAACTAATTCATGGTCATATATATTTTCCATCGTTTGCATCTAAAACATTAAAAATTGCAGCTGAACAATGTCACTTTTGCTGCGTATTCGTAAATATGACTACTTGTCTTTAGCAGATAGATTTCGTCTTTTAATAGTAGGGAATGCGGAGAATTAACACTGTGTTGCAAAGGCCTGCGTCTTCAGCAGGCCTTTGCAACAAATCAAACGGCAGTAGCCATCTGTTCACAAGCTTCCGCGCATCTGCGGCAAGCGTCCGCACATTCTTTACAGTGCTCCATACCCATCTGCGCATGTTTCTCGCATTCTTCTGCACAGGCCTTACAGGCATCTGCACAAACACGGCAAAGATGCTCACTATATTCACTGCCTAAACTCATGAGTTCGGTGGCCGCTCGGCAAACGGCTGCACATTCCAGGTCCAGTTGAATACACCTGCTCATCATTTTTACATTTTCCTCTTTTAAACATTCAGTAGCACAATGGCTACAGGCAACTGCACAGGCCACGCAGGCATCGATGCAATCTTTAAATTTTTGATGTGACATAATTTACTTTTAATAGTTAACGTTCGGTGATTTTCTATTTATTGCCATTAGCAAGCAACCAATCCTGGAACTGGCCTATCTCTTTGGTTTGGCTGTCAATGATACTTTGCGCCATGGTTTTCATGGCAGGTTCCGAGCCTTTTAGCAGTTCCAACCTGGCGTTTTCTGTCGCGGTCTGATGATGGCCGATCATCAGTATAGCGAAGTCATGGTCAATTCGCCCATTAATGATTTGAAGATCAGCTTGTTTCATCCCTTTTTGCATAGCCATCATTTGTTGCATATCAAAATCTGGGTCGTTCCCATGAGCGGGATGAGCCTTTAAAAACGCGTTTAACTGGGCGATCTCCGCCTGTTGTGCTGTAATAATGGACTGTGCCATTTGTTTCATGGTTGCATCACTTCCGCTTTGCAGTTCCAGGTTGGCCATATCAATAGCGCCCTGGTGATGAATGCGCATCATTAAAGCAAAATCATTATCAGGGTCTTTGGTCATTTTCAGGGTGTCCATTTTCGCCATCGTGGCGTGCATAATAGCCATCATCTGGTTTTGATCATGTGCCTGCAATTGTAATTGGCTGCTGTCTTTTTTGCATGCGCTGAATATGGCCACAAAGGCCGTTAATACAGTAATTTTTAACACATTTTTCATGGTAGTCTATTTTTTGTTTATGTATTTATTAGCCTTTGTGTTGGCTCGTCCATTGTTTAAATTCCCTAATTTGAGTGCCTTGTTCAGGAATCGATTTCTGCGCCATCGACCGTAGTTTAACGGCCTTGCTGTAGGTGATGATACTTTTGGCCATTATAATCCCATCGCTATGATGTTTGATCATCATATCTGCAAATTCATGGTCGACTGAGCCCATGGACATATGCCCCATTTTTTTCATGGTCATCATATTATCCGCCATCGCTTTCGCCGGCCCCGCAGTTTTATTCATCGGGTCATAATTTTTAGGGGCACTTTGCAAAGAAGCGATCAGTTGATCCAGGTTGGCAACCTCTTTGGTCTGCATATCAATGATTTTTTGGGCCATCTTTTTCATCGACCCATCCTTGCCATCCTGCAGTTCAAATTTTGCCATATCTATAGCGCCCTGATGATGAAGCTTTAGCATAGAGGCAAAGTCAAGATCCACATTGCCTTTCATGGGTTGTGCTTCCATGTCCTTCATCATTTTATTCATGATCTCCATGAGCTCGTCCCCATGAAAAAAATCACTCCTTACCGGGTTTGTAAAAGCAATAGCGGATACGCTGTTTGAAATTTCGGAATGCCTGGCCATCCCGGTGCTGTTGTTGATGCCGGTCGCACCCAGTGCGATCAGCGGGATCATTAAAATTGTTGTTTTCATAGATTCATTGATTATTATTTATAATTTATTTTAGTAAATGATGGTCAGTCCGCCGCCGAAACCATACTGGTTGTCATAACTTGCGGAAACAGCAAAGTATTTCGTAAGAATATAACGCGTATCCACCTGGAATTCATTATCCGTATTGTACGATGCCCCCATATATAACCTGGTAGAAAGCGGGATATCTTCGCGGCTGACCGTCAACCGAAATTGCCCTTTACTGCTGATCCTGGCATCGGTTTGCACAAAGAGCGGAAGAAGGTAACGCAGCCCGACTACGGCACTATTATCTCCCTTTCGGCTAAAGAGCCGTCCCTTTTCGGTTTGCTCAAAATTTCCGCCGACATAAGCTGCCAAATATTGATTGTTGTCCAGGTAGCGCTGAAAGCGGGGATCAATTTCATACCGCCCGTCATAGCTGAACCTGTAATTGGCATTGAACTCATACCGAGTATTGGATATAAAAACAGAACCTACACTTGTTTGTGAATGAAAAGCCGCCATTCCCCAAGTGTACCATTGGCGGTCATCTTTTAATAAAGGATTGTTTTTTTGATATGGTGCGACCTGCGGATTGCTTGGAGCATCCTCATACCGTACGACCCTTGCCATTCCGGACATCATATGGTATAAGGTATGGCAATGGAAAAACCAGTCATGCGCTTCATCGGCTAAAAACTCGATTGTTTTTACCTGCATGGGTTCGATGCTGACCGTGTGCTTTAAAGGCGCAGAATCGCCTTTTGCGTTTAATACCCTGAAAAAATGGCCATGTAAGTGCATAGGATGCTCCATCATGGTCGTATTATGTAAAACGAAACGGACAATTTCGCCTTTTTTAATCAGCAGTTTATCGGCTTCTGATAACGCTTTATTGTTAATCAGCCAGGTATAACGGATCATGCTTCCCGTCAGGTAAAGGTGATAAGTTCTGACCGTGTGTGTGCCTTCAATCGCCGTCGAACTATTGGCCTGAAGCATATCGTACGTTAGTATTTTGCCTTCACCGCCTAATCCCAGCAACATGGAACCTCCGGGCCCCATTTTCGTGCCCCTACCGTCATCTGTCATATTCATTCTCCCCATGCCACCCATATCCATATTGCCCATATCTTTTTGCTGGTCAGCCATATCAGGATTCATTCCCTTCATGGACATTTTTTTTGATTTGCTGCCGCTCATTTTCATACTGGAATCGCCTTTCATGTCCATTCCCGCCATTTTCATGTCTCCTTTATCCGGTACAGGTTTATTTTCTTTCCCATCCATTTTCATCCCGCCCATATCCATGCCATCCATTTTCATTTTACCCGTACTTTTGCTGAATTCCAAACCATCGTTCTTCACTTTCGAGCTGGGCACTGCATTCATGGGCATATTCATCTGGCCCATCATCCGGTTAAAAGTATGGGTCAGTTTATAATAGGGGACGGGGGGAATGTCTTTAGCTTTGACCTCGGCACCTGAACCCAGCCAAGCCGACACTTTCCCGGATACATCCTGATAGGTCGCCCGGAATTCATATTTGCCTTTTAAGGGTATTTTGACGAGAACATCATAAGTTTCTGCTGTGCCAATCAGGATCTTGTCAACTGTTACCGGCTTTACTTCCAGGCCATCTGCCGCGATTACCGTCATTTGACTTCCGGCGTAGTTTAACCAAAAATAGCTTGATGATGAACCATTAATGATTCGCAGTTTTACTGTCTGCCCCGGCTTAAATTTCGATAGTTGCTGATCCGTATAACCGTTGACCAAAAAACGGTCATATTTAACATCCGCCAGGTCCATGGCCGGCATCCGCCTCCAGTCCAGCTTTAATTTATCGCCCAAATAGCCTTTTGAAATAGCTCCGCCATAACTGAGCACGCTTCCCTTTTGTATGGAAAACCAGTCTGTACCACGCTTTAGCATCCGCTGCACCTCTTTCGGTTTATAATCGGTCCAGTCAGAAAAAAGCATCACTTGCTCCGGATAGTCATTTTTCTTGATCTGCGGGTTGATTACAATTGATCCATAAAGCCCCGACTGTTCATCCAGTTCGGTATGGGAGTGATACCAGAACGTTCCGGTTTGCCTCAGCGGAATGATAAATAGGTGAGTTGAATCAGGCAGGATAGGCACGGTAGTCAGATAGGGCACGCCATCGTACTGATTGGGTACCAGAACACCATGCCAGTGGATGGATGTTTCGGTATTCATCCTGTTATGAACTTTTATATATGCCGTGTCGCCCTCAGTGAACGTAAGCGTAGGGCCCGGTATATGGCCGTTGATCGCCATCGCTTTTACCGGTTTGCCCGTATAATTCGCTACGGTATCCGTTATATAGAGATTATAGGTTACCCGTTTGCCCGCATGTATAAAATGATCATTAAGCGTTGAGGACGTGCTGGCAATGGTGTCTTTCCCGCTTTTCGCCATTCCGCTCATATTCATCCCGGGCATCATACCTTCCTTGTTCATATCCATTTTCATCCCGCCCTGCTTTTGCATGTCCATAGGTTTCGTGCCCGTATCCGGCATTTTCATTCCGGGCATAGCATCCTTTTTTCCATTCATATCCATTCCCTGCATCTTCCCCTTGTCCATTTTCATTCCTGGCATGGCCGAATTGCCCTTTTTTTTCATCGGCATTTTTTTAACAGCCTTGCCTTTCATTTTCATTCCGCTCATTCCCGAAGCAGCTGTAGCGGGCATTCCCTGTTTGGTTCCCTCTTTTATAACCATGGGTGAGGTTTTCTTTTGGTTTAAATGGTCAGGTGAAGTTGCTTTTTTATTTTTAACCAAAGGTTTCTTCGTGGCGGGCATTTTCATTGGCATGGTGGTATCGCCCATTTTCATTTCTTTCTGCTGGCCATAAGCTGAAAGGCCCCATCCGAGCAGCATGATCATTATTATGGTGATGATGTTTTTCATAGTTGATTTATATTTTATCCAGCGGCCTCCTGCCATTTTTATCAATCAGTTTATATTGACTTGGGGTGAAACCGGTCACACTCTTAAATTGATTAGTCAGATGGGCGTTGCTGCTATATCCCATAGCATACGCGATCTCATTAACATTCAATTCACCATACTGAAGGAACTCCTTTACCTTTTCTATCTTCTGCTGTATGATGAATTTTTCGATGGTCATATCCTCGTGATCGGAGAATATTCGGCTGAGATAAGTATAATCCTTTTGCAGGTACTCGGCCACCAGGCTGCTAAGGGTCTGACGAAGGTCCGTTAGGTCCGAATGATGAATTAACTGAATCACCGTTGCTTTGATCTGTTCTACAAGCCGGTCACGTTCTTTATCGATAATTTCAAATCCCAGTATTTTTAAAGAGGAAGAAACTTCCTGCAACTGTTCCGGGGTTGGTTCAGGATGAAATTGAACAGTGCCGAGCGTGATATCAGAGACGAGAAAATTATGGTTATCTATCTGTTGTTTCACAACCATAATGCAACGGTCGCAAACCATATTTTTTATATGAAGGATCATAAGTAAATTTTAAGCTGTTGATTAATAAAAGAGCAATCCGTCCGCAGGTTGCGGCAGCTTAAATCAGATAAGGAAAGAATTATTTAAAATGTATAAAAATGGTTTTGAAACACCAGGCGGTCCTTTAGCTATAGGCCATTTGAATTGATCTGTGCCTACCTGGATAGCAAAATCCTCGTAATATGCAAGCCGATGAAGTGGAGGTTGGTGTGCCTCTAACTGGAACTCTGACGATGCGGCAATATTTTCCTTGATCACCGATAAGTTCTGCTGGTTGCAGCAAGAACAATGTTGACTTTTTATTTGATAAGCGGAATCTTCCGAAGACTCGTTACAGCAATGATCGTCGTCACAAGAATCTGTTTTAGACAAAGCGGACCCATAGTTAACATGGCCGGCTTCGGCATCAGTACAACAATGAAAAAAGCAGGCTGATACCCCTGATGTTAACATCAGGTATAAGGCCGCCAAAATCAATGCACTAAACTTTTTCATTCATTATTACTACATAAAAAAGTTACAATTGTTCTTGAGTATATATTTTTCCTTAAAATTAAAATCCTGCTGACATCGCAGCAGGATTTCTGTCTATAAATTTGCTAATCAATTCTTTGTGCAAAATAGCCTTTTGCCGTCACGCTTTCGATGATCTGTTCGGCAGTCAAACCCTCTGCCTGTACGGTAAGCACCTTGTCGCGGTTTTTCGTATCTACCTCCCATTTATCTATGCCCTTTAAATTGTCTAATGACGGGGTTACAGCTGCTATGCAGCCACCACAGTTGATATTGGTTTTGAATTTGAAAGTTTCCATGTTGTTTGATTTATACTAAATATTAATTTTTGATAATTTCAGCCTAAGGCTATTGCTCACCACAGATACGGAGCTTAGTGCCATAGCCGCCCCGGCGATCATTGGATTCAATAAAAATCCGTTGATAGGATATAGCAGTCCCGCCGCGATAGGTATGCCGATCAGGTTGTAAACAAATGCCCAAAACAAATTTTGTCTTATCGTACGTACTGTCAGCCGCGAAAGCTTCAACGCTTTTGCGATCTGTGTAAGGTCCGGGGATATCAGTGTGATCTTAGCAACATCCATTGCGATATCTGAACCGTGCCCCATCGCGATGGAAAGATTAGCTTGGGCGAGTGCCTGGCTATCATTGATACCATCGCCGACCATTGCTACGACCTTTCCGCTGGCTTGCAATTGTTTCACAAAGTCTGCCTTATCTGAAGGTAATGCTTCTGCTATGACATGATCGATTCCTGCTACAGCTGCAATGTGGTTCGCCGTTTGCCGGTTGTCACCCGTGACCATATAGACTTCAATGCCTTGTTTTTTCAACTCTTCTACTGCCTGTGCAGAATTGCTTTTAAGCTTGTCCTGAATGCCGATAATACCCAGTACCGACGTATGATCTGCAAAATAGATAACAGTTTTAGCGGAATTCAGCCACAAATCCTGTTGCTTTTTCAAATCATTTGGTATTTTGATGTTAACGCTGTTAACCAGTTTGGGGCTCCCGGCCAAATAAGGCTTTCCATCCCGCAAGCCTTCTACTCCGCGTCCGGTAAGACTTTTAAAATAACTCAAGGAAACAGGCTTTACGTCAAGTTCTTTAAGGTGTTCAACAATAGCCGCCGCCAAAGGATGTTCTGATTCCTGTTCTAATGACAGCAAAATTCCTGCAAGAAATGACTTGTTCTCTTCAGCCTGTTTTGTCCAGAGCAGATCTGTTACTTTTGGTTTGCCCTCTGTTAATGTTCCGGTTTTATCAAGAATAACAGCGTTCACACGGTAACCAAGTTCCAGTGCTTCAGCATCTTTAACAAGGATGCCGTTTTCCGCTCCTTTACCGATCCCTACCATAACAGCGGTAGGTGTCGCCAGTCCTAAAGCGCAAGGGCAGGCGATCACCATCACCGTTACCATAGCTAATAGGCCCTGGGTAAGGGCGTGCTGCCCGCCAAACAAGAGCCATGTTCCGAAACTCAGCAGCGCAATTAACATGACAACCGGCACAAACACCCCGGCAATTTTATCGACAAGTTTTTGAACCGGCGCTTTTGATCCTTGCGCCTCCTGAACCAATTGAATGATCTGGGCCAACATAGTGGCGCTTCCCACTTTTTCAGCCGTAAAACGAAAACTGCCTTTTTGATTTATTGTTCCTGCAAATACTTTATCACCTGCTTTTTTTTCAACCGGAACAGGTTCACCGCTGATCATACTTTCATCAACAAAAGAGTTCCCTTCAAATAAGGTGCCGTCAACGGGAATTTTTTCGCCTGGACGAACCAGCAAACGGTTACTTACCTGAACTGCTGCAATCGGCGTTTCTATTTCTCCCCTTTCAGTGATCAATAAAACGGTTTTTGGTTGCAACCCGATCAATTTTTTGATAGCTGAAGATGTATTCGATTTTGCCCGCTCTTCCAGTAGCTTGCCCAGCATAATAAAGACGATCACTACAGCGGCGGCTTCGAAATAAACATGGGGCATCAGCCCCTGACGATACCAAAATTCGGGATATACCGTATTGAAAAAGCTAAACGCAAAAGCGATTCCCGTGCTCATCGCGACAAGCGTATCCATATTGGCCCTGCCGTGCCAGGCCTGTCTCCAGGCATTGCTAAAAAAACTCCTGCCTGCTATGAATAAAACGGGCGCTGTCAGTATTAGCATGATGTAATTTCCATAAGGTACATTCATGAACAACATCCCAATCAATACAACCGGAACTGTTAATATCCCGGCCCAGATGATATTCTTCTTTAATTTTTTCAAATGGCTTTGCTGGGCGTCTTCTTGTTTTTTTCGGCCGTTGACCGTATCAATAATTAAATCATACCCTACAGATTGTACAGCCTGTTGCAAGCTTGATGGTTGTACCAAAGCTGGATGAAAGGCTACTTTTACCGACTGTGTAGCATAATTAACTTCCGCCTTTTCTACACCTTTCTGTGCATTGATCATTGATTCTACACTAGCTGCGCATCCGGCGCAGGTCATGCCGGTCACTGGGAAAATAAGTGTTTGGGTTGATGCCGTCATTCTTAAATTAAATATATTGTTACAAAGCTACGCCTCATTATTTTATCACGATTACATAATTCCGGGAAAGAATTACATAATTAGTTAAGTCCAACTCACTACTTTTGTCATAACGGCCTAAAGGAATTGGTATCGTCCCGCCATAATTAGTTCTCTTTAACGCAAGTGCGTATGGAATGCCGCCCATAAAACAGCAATAACACCCGCCAGGCTTAACAAGAATACAAGCGTATAGATAACTTCTTTAAATATTCTGCCGGCCGTCCAGGGCCTTTTCTTTTTAGGGGCAGACTTTTTAAGTCTTTGCTTTTTAGGAATTGGCATAAACAGTAATTAACAGGGTAGTGTAATTGAATTGTCCTTGTCTGTCACTTTAACGAATTATGCATCAATCAAAAATGTTCCGGTCTGGTTACGGCAGGTCTGCCGCTACGATGATAATAACCTAATAATTCAACCATTTCGGCACGTAGTCGCTTTCTAATTATTTTGGAAAAAGCGACCAGTTCCTTATCAGTCCCATACTTCGATAATGCCTTTGCCATTTTTAAGCCTTGTTGGTCTAGATCAATCATCTGCAGCACAAATTCCTCGTCGGTTGTTGACCTACTTGGGAAAGTCGTTTTTTTATGTTGGGACAACAAAGCAATTTGACGGCTTACACCGGTTTCTTTATGTATGAGATCATAGTTTACAGGGAAATTCACTTTGACCAGGAAATTATTTAACTCTAAAGTTTCATGGATACGGACAGTTATCATTTTTCGGACATTCCGGGCCAACCGGTTATGTTTTCCCTTTTGCATCTCCAGCATTTCCATGTCCACAGCACCAAGATTGTTCACGATAATTAACATGACGATATCCCGGTCAGTATTACCCGTCATGAGCAACTGACCGAGTTGCACATTCATCTTATCAATAATACTATTGAAACTAACCGTGGTATCCTGATTGTCGAAAAAATTGGACGAAACGTATATATTCCTGCCATGACCATGAACGGTCACGGCAAAAAATAAATATAACGCATAAAGTCCAAGTGTCTTGCGCATCATGGGAATTGATATAGTTAGTTAGAGATTCTGCATAATTACCGGAAAAGCCGGTTATTTCATGGTGGAATCCATTTTCATCAGGCTATCTGGTTTGCCAGGTTTAGCATGCTCTTTACCCATATCATCCTCTTTCATCAAATATCTGCCCATTGGCCCTACGCCGGCGATGTGCGTTAACCGTGCGCCGTGATGACCGGCAATTGATAAACAGACGGCAGCAAGCGTAGCGGACACCAAAACTAAAGCATTATATGACCTGGAATAAAATTTTGCAAAAACGCCTATTGCTTTTAAAAGCAACGTGATGCCCGATAACCATAAGGTATACCGTGCATACTTCTCGTGCTCTGCAAATATCGCCATAGCAGCCTTAGGCGTGTTGTCTGCCGGATCAGCATGAAACAAAGTGCTGGCCGCTAATGCGGAAAGAAAAGCGGCGGCCATAATGGCCAATGTGGCCCATCTTATTTGATGCCATTGCGGTTTGGCTACGATAATTACCTGGAAAGCAAATGCCATTAAAATCAATACAATAGGAAAATGTATAATTAATGGGTGTAAAGAGGGAAATCCTGAAAGCATAGTCTTAATATTAAAGATTTGATATTTGACCGGTACAAAACCATACTAAATTTCATAATAAAACAAGCAATGCATTTTTAAATACAATGATGGTTTACTAATACCCTTCTCGGCATTCTATTAAAAATCAACTGTAACCTAATGGACCGTAAAATGGTCAAAAATGTCACGCGTCAATTATTCCTTTGAATGATGAAAAGGAAGAAAAAAAATATTGGAATTGATCAAATCTGGAAACGTTGAATAGCTATGCGCATCGTCCAGGATGGTGGCCACTGGGAAACCTTTTTACTATTCTTAATCCCGGTCAAAAAATGGGTAAACTTGACGATATGTGGATTACAAGAAAAAAATATATTTTGAGGTGCCTCTAATGAAACCCTGTTACCTTGGGGTGTTTCTTTGGCCAGGGAATTAAAATGAGTTGTACTGTTCTGACAGCATGCCTCATCCTCGTTTTGCAGAATAGAGTGATTGTTGTTTTTTTCGGTAAAAGAGGGGGTGGCATCATCATAATTAACCAAGGTATGAGTTATAAATTGATGTTCATTATGATGAGATAGAATATTAGGTTGGTCTTGAAAACTCTCGTGCAAAGCACAACCGAGCCCGATCAAAGAGTTGAGCAAAAAGATAAATAACAGAAATACCGCTTTTTTTCTCATTGAATATCAAAGTTAACATTTTTATTATTATTTTGTTTCGTGAACCTATATTATATCGGTATTTGCTGTAGCTGCTGATTATCAGTTGTTAAAGGTCGGGCAATTCACACTCATGTTAACACTTATTACTGCTCACAAATTAGCCTCATTTCAGCCAAGCATCTAAAGGCCTGCTTGGTTAATTTAAAGCATTAGAGCGCAGTACTGCAAATTATTATATTAAGCTAATGCTGGCATTGTAAATCGGCAGATAGTTGTTACTTTACATACAGCGAGTAATACAGGTGCACTTTAGCGAATAAATAAATATATTTACATTTAACGTTTATTTTACGAAGCATGAAGAAAAAAATCCTTGTGATGGAGAATGACCAGGCCATAATCGAAATTGTGTCCCTGATACTGGAAGATGAAGGCTATGAAGTTAAAGCATTAAACACGGAGAGCCGGATATTAGATGTGATTAATGAGTATAAACCGAATGTCATTATACTGGATATCATCAGGCCGAGTGAAGCAGGTACACTTTTATGCCTTACGCTAAAGGAAAACCCCAAAACAAAACACATCCCCGTAATCGTATTTTCGACCCATCCCAAAGTCCTGACCGCCCTTAAAGAAGTTTGCGCAGATGACGTTGTACCAAAGCCCTTTGATGTTGCTGAATTGATAAACGCGGTTGAAACGCAATTACATTGATAACACCAGGGATAGGCTGATTTTACAGACACGAACTTATTAACCTGTCTGGCAGCTCAATAAGTTATATATTCTTAAACTTGATCATATTATCCTGCTCCCAGACACAGATGACTTTGTTGTTTGGCAGGATGGCAGATTTCAAGAAGCTGCCATTTCCTACTATTTGTGTTTTTTTAGTTTGTAGCGACACTAATTTTACGGTATCACTGTTTTGGTAAGTAATAAAGCTGCTGGTACCGCTTATGGCGATAGCGCAGCTTCTGCCGTTGCCGACATACATTTCAGGCTGGCCCGGCTGGCAATAATATACCGCACCCTTTCTCTGCCAGGTGGTTTGAACAGTATTTGAAGTGTCGATGACAAGTCCGCCGCCATCCATCGGGCAGCCGTTCAACTTCCAGGTATCCAGTCCTAACTTTTGTGCGGCTGAAAATGTCTGCCCGCTGTTTGATGATCTGGTTACATACAGATCCCTGGAACCATTCAGCCAATTCCTGAACATGATAGCGACTGAAGAACCATGTACCGCTATGCTTGGTTTACAGCATTCGCAAACATGCTGATCAGGTGACTGGTAGGCCAAGCTATTTTTTGACCACTTAAGGGACTTGCCTGATAAGGAGGAAAAATAGATCTGGTTATGTTTGCCGGTTCTGATGTCCAGCCAGGCTGCATAAAAATGATCCTCATCATCAGCCGCGATACTCATCAGCCCCTCTGGAGCGGAACCTTTCAGATCATTGATAATCCCCATATCCTGCCATTTCTGGCTGGTGTTACGAAGTTTAAACCAATGGATATTCCCTGCCTTGTCCATAGCGGAGATCACCGAATAGTTTTTAGAGCTGGCTAATTGAGGGCCTCTTGACATCCCCAGGTGCATGTCCTTTACTTCAGCGACCATAACCGGTTTGGAAAAGGTCAGGCCATGGTCATTTGAGGTAACACACCATATTTTATCGGCCGTACCATAGACGATCCGCGCTACCCCGCTTTTGTCCACGCTGATCTGTGGCTGCGCTCCTGCACCAATTACGCCCGTGACGCTATTCGATAGCGAGGTCAAAGAAAAAAAAATAAGGGTCAATAGCAGAACGGGTAGTATGCGCTTCATGTTTATGATTTTTTAATGCTTGAAAATTAACAAAATTAAATGATAATCATTTCAAAAGTTGCCTGTCAGCCATTGTTACAAAGAAACTTTCCCTTTATCGGGTGATGTTTATGCCCGATTTGGCACATCAGTGAACCGATCACTGCGTTACTACAATTTGTAGCCGGCAGATAATTTTTATACTTCCAATAATTATAAAGACCTTTAAATAAATAGGCAGTTAAAAGATGAAAGAAAATAAAAAAGCACATTGGGACCAAGTTTACCGGAATAAAACTGAGGAGCAGTTAAGCTGGACACAATTCATTCCCCGAACATCGCTTAACTTCATCAACAGCTGTAATGTATCAAGAAACGCCAGGATCATCGATGTCGGTGGCGGTGACAGCAACTTGGTGGATTTTCTTTTAGCCGATGGTTACCGGAATATAACCGTCCTTGATATATCGGAAGCGGCTTTGGAAAAAGCAAAAAAAAGATTAGGCAGAAAGTGTAAACAAGTTAAGTGGATCGTTTCAGATGTTACGGAATTTCAGCCTGCAAATCAATACGATATCTGGCATGACCGGGCCACCTTTCATTTTTTAACTACGCAGCATCAAGTCTCTGCTTACCTTCATATTGCAGCGGGGGCAATTGCGAACTATATGATCATTGGAACCTTTTCAGAAAACGGGCCGCAGCAATGCAGTGGCTTACCCGTGAAACAATATTCGGAAAAGGAATTACAAAGCCGGTTCGACAATGGTTTTAGAAAGATTCGCTGTGTCAATGAGGATCATTTAACGCCTTCTCAAACTAAACAGAATTTCCTCTTTTGCAGCTTTCAAAAACTTTCTGTCAGCCAAGTTTAACTCGGTGAATTAAAGCGTGAAATGAATGGAAACATAGCCGACGAGCCGGTTAATTTTAGCACGTCTTGTAGCGGTTTTTGCAACTCCTGTCCTTTGGCCCCCGCCCAATAAAAAAATGCAGTAAGCGCCGGGTACTCCTGGTAAGATCGCCGGAACTTACTGCCCACATATTTTCGATACATCCATAGATTTCCTGATCAGTCTTTTTTCAGAAAACTACCGTTTTCATCAAAGATCAGGTCACCACCTTTTATTTCAGCTTCGTACATGGTCTTACCGGCCGCATCTGTCACCCTTCCTGCTTCTTTGATCCTGGCGCCTTTATAATGTGCCGCGACATACGGAGCGATGTTTTTGGGAAGGTCGCTCACAGCGATAGCCTTTACGATTTCTACAAATGTTCCCGAGGGAGTAAACACCACTGAATTGTCCTCCCCGGACTTTCCGCCCCAGTTGGCTTCATAATTTCCTTTTTCTTTCTCCCAGCTAACTTTAGCAGCTTCCGGATATTTTTTTTCCAACGCGGTTTTAACCACCGAAGGTACAGCGGAACTTTTTAAGTCCTGTGCCATGACATTGCCGGTGACCACCAGCGCAATGCCTGCAAATACTAATTTCTTCATCATGATTTCTATTTTTTTACCAACGTTAAAAAATCATTCTGTAGGAAAATGGTGCGATAAAGCGTTCAGAAAAAAATGGTATTGCAGCCGGATGCCGTGGCCCTGTTCCTGCCAAAAGATCAGTTCTATGTATATTTTATTAGAAATGGCCAGGCCTGCTCTTTTCTTTTCCAGCTGTTGGTTTTATTCTTCTTTACCCAGATCCGCTTTTAAGGACAGATAAGCGATAATATTGCCTGTTTGGGAGTTAACAAATTCGTAATAAATAAATTCCTTTTTCATGAACTTGTCTTATAAAAGGAGCATTTAGCGGATTCGATACCCGAAGTAATGACGGCTAATAGTTTTTCATCCATAACTTCACCCAAAATCAGCCGCCAGCCCTGCGGCGAGGGCATTAGCCAGTACATGCAGCATTGATCGGGGAGCATCACTTTATAGAGGCAGCTTTGGTCCCTGTAGGTAATTTTCAATACTTTGATGCACCAGGATCGCTGCGAATAGTGAATAGTTATAGCGAATATCTCCGGCAAGCAAAAAGAGTTGGCGTTTTTTACCCGTGCGTTTTCCGGCATTAAAGCATGTTCCGTTTCTATGACAGGTTTTGTAAATGCGCCATTACCAGAAGATGCGAACTTCTTTTGATGACTTGCCGACCGCGCCATAGGTGGTTTGCGGGCTATTTTAAGCGGGGTGGTAATTTCTTTTTCAGAAATGGCAGTTGACATTTTAAGATAATTTAGTTTACCAGCCGGGACCAACGGAATGACCTGATTGTAAATTTCCAATATGGCCACAGAACCTCCATAACGTCGATGCCCCACTATAAATTAAGAACTCATTTTTTTTCAATTGGTTTTCTGAGGAGTTAAATAATTGCCGGGCCTGAAAAACACAAGCCGTCTGCAGATATTTGTTTAGACGGCCTTTTTATCTATATATCGGATCGCGAAGGCGATATAAAAAATCTTATTGCGGTTAACTGCGGATTTTTATACTCCTGTACTTTTTTCTGGAACTTCCGGTCTGATAAAGGCAAAATAATAAATAAACAAATGCTGCAAGTGACAGAAGTCCCATCAGTATCGATGCGGGTAGATACAATACTATTTTGCGGGATAATTGTGTAACCCGCATCATAATTCAAAAATTTGAAATAAACAGCAAAAACAATTTGCTGTTTATTAGCTTTTAACTTGATTTTAAAGTATTTATATATTTGAAGTCAAATTGAATGTTCTAATTGACTTTATACTACAGTTTTATTAAAATTATTATTTCATCATTGATCACACGAACGGCTGTGATTTAATGATTTTGGAAGGCGAAAACGGTTACAGGAATGGATATGTTTTCTTCCCATTTTTAGCAACGAAATACCTAATTCTTCCTGTTAAACCTAAAGAATGACCATACAGCAATACATAGAAACAGACTACCAGCTTGTGTCTCTCCATGACAAGGTAGAACAGATCCGCGCAAGGTTGAACCTTTGCGGGTTTTTGCTTGTGTTAAACTTACAGGCTATTCCTGTTGGCCTGATCACTTGCCATGATATTCCGGGTGGTGCTATTATAGTCGGCGATTGCCAGTACCAAAAACCATTTGTAGCCCCTGGGCAAAAGATAATTGACATTGCTAACCTCATGCAAAAGAATGGTTTTGAAGCGTTGCCGGTAAAAGAAAATGACAAGGTCATCGGGGTAATTCGATCCAAAGATCTGCTATATGCCCTTGCTAAAGAAGTAAAAAAATACCGGTTACTGTTTCAGCATGTCGTCCATGACCTGAGAAACCCTGTCGGTAACATTTCCGGGATACTGACATTATTGAAGGAAACGCTGACTGATGCGGAAAACCTGGAAATCGTTGGTTTTGGGCATGAGTCCTGTAACCAGGCGATGGATATGCTCAATGAACTTCTACTGATCGAAAAAAAGGAAAATCACCACACTGGCTTCCAAATTATTGAATTATCGCATTTTATACCCAAATGCATCAATTTATTGAAAGGTACAATTGCCATTAAAAATATCAGCTTTCAATGTGATCTATCTCCGCTTGAATTTTTCGCAAAAATCGATCAGAACCATTTCAAAGGGTATTGCACAATATCCTGTCAAATGCTGTAAAATTCTCACCGAAGAACGGATTGATAAGAATTTCCAGCAAGATTGTAAAAGGTGAGTTTCACAAGCCTCAGTGGCTTCTAGCTATCAAGGACGAGGGGATTGGCATCCCGTTTGAAATTCAGGGTTTCGTTTTTGACCAGTTTTCAGAAGCGCAGCGGCCAGGTACTGAAGGCGAAACGCCGACCGGCCTTGGTTTATATTTCGCAAAGAAAACTATCGAACAGCATGCCGGCAGGATCTGGTTTGAAAGCGTTGAAAATAAAGGCACCACTTTTTTTATCGAACTCCCATCTTATTAAGTCGTCTATTTCTTAATGGTCAAGCTCATCCAGCTTTTTTTGCTCTTCAGGTGAAAATTGAACATGTTCGGACAAGTCTTTAACCATTTTCCTGGCAAAAATGGCACCTTCTGAATTACTTTTCATGACGTCATCGTCCCCTAAATCAACGTTTTCTCCATATATCGCTTGCTTTAACTCTTTCCGGTTATTGAGTTCGTCCATCTTTCCCCTTAATTTTTCGACCATGGCGAAATCCGGCTGACCATGCGCCATCAAATCCGCAAAATCCTTATAAGGCGCAAGATTGACTTTGATCACTTTTTGCATCACTTCTCCCCATTGCAATACCTCCCGCACTGAAAATTCCTTGTTATTTCTCGATTGCATTTCCATAACCATCGCCAGGAACATCTCCGGCGTTCCGTTCCATATTGGCTTAAACTTGAACAGCTTTATAAAAAATGACAGTAATCCCATCGCTTGCTTAATTGCATTCGTCCCACTTATGGTAAATATAAAGAATGCCCGCGCTTTTTGTCAACCTCAATACTAAAATCTCACGCTAAATGGCATCCCCTGCGGGCCGGGCTTTCCGCTGTATCTTCTATCGAAGGATGCCGCTGCAATCCCATGATGCGGAAAAGTGGATGGTGATCATTTGGTTATTGTCGGAGATCATTTTACTTGTTGATTTTTTACTCCTTCCTGTTGCCGGAGGTCTTTATCGCCTGCGGCTCCAATGGCATTTTTTTATTTAATCAATGAATATTTTTAGGCGAAACGGGTAAAAAGCGCAGCTAAAATCAATCCCGGAGTTGTCGTGGGATTTGCAAAAGACTACGGCATAAACGGTTTCCTCCCCGCCTCCTGGGCGGGTCCCCTCCAATTATTCCGTTTCCTTTTGCCCGCTGCCGGGCTTTACGATTTGCTTTCTTTTTTCCCTTTTTCTTTTAAAAATAATCAATCAGGGCAAGGCGGCGAAAGGAAAAGCAAACAACAAAATTATTCATTATTAAACATTTAAAATTATGCTATTCACAGGAAGATTAACCGCAAACGCAACAGTAAATGCGATCAAAGGGGACAAACAGGTAATCAATTTCACCGTGGCCATTAACCAAAAATGGAAAAACAAGGCGGGCGAAAAAAAGGAAAAAACAGCGTTCGTTGACTGCGCTTACTGGCGCAATTCCGGCATTGCCGAATACCTTACCAAAGGCGCAGTAGTGGAAATTTCGGGTTGGATGGAAGCGCAGGGCTACCAAAGCAAAAAGGACGGAATCCGTGCAAGGCTGATTTGCACCTGCGACACCATCAAGCTTTTTTCATTGGTCGCAAAGGCAGCCGACCCCACCGACAGCGCAGAGAAAAGAGCAGTAACCGCAGGAGCAAACGCAAAGGATGACGACGACCTGCCATTCTAAGCAAACCCATTCATTAACAAATTTCAAAACACTTAAAAATTACCATCATGGCACATAATATCAATTTCAACGAGCAAACAGGACAACACAGTTTCTTCAGCGTAAAGCAAAAGGCATGGCACGGATTAGGACAAATCGTAGAAGATTACCCCACCAGTAAAGAAGCATTGCAATTTGCAGGGCTTGACTTCAATGTAGTAAAAATGCCGAATATCCACCGCTTGCAGGATGGCACAGAAACCATATCAAAAAGTTCATTTTTTACCTACCGTACCGATAACGGCGCAATATTAGGCGATAAAGTAGGCACTGATTATAACATCGTTCAGAATGCTGATGCATTCGGCTTTTTTGATGCCATCGTAGGCGGGGACGGGATGCAGTACGAAACTGCAGGGGCTTTAGGCAATGGCGAAAAGATTTTCATCACCGCAAAACTCCCCGGCTATATCAAAGTTGGCAACGATGATTATATCGAAAAATACCTTTTCCTGACCACCTCGCACGATGGTTCGGGCAGTATCACCGCAGCATTTACCCCCATCAGAATTGTTTGCCAGAATACACTAAGCGCTGCACTCCGTAACAGCTCCAATACGATTAAAATACGCCATACTGCAAGCGCAGAGGACAGGTTAAAGGAAGCCCACAAGGTAATGGGTATATCCAACAAAATGGCTGATGAACTGGACGGCATCTTTAACCAATGGACAAAAGTGCGCATCACCGATAAGGACGTCATGAAGCTGATACAACAGGCAATGGCACCGAGCAAAGAAGTTTTAAAGAGCCTGAAAACTGGCGAAGAACTGTCAACCGTGTTCAAAAACATCTGCGATAACGCCTTTATGTACGCCATGTCAAGCCCGACCCAACAGACCGAAACCACCAAAGGCACTTTGTTCGGAGCGTTCAACGCCATAACAGGCTATTTCCAGAATGTAAAGGAATACAAGGACGATGAAGCCAAAGTAAAATCCATTATAGGCGGTACTGGACAGTTACGCACACAGGCTGCATTTGATTTATGCCTCGGCTATGCCAAAAACGGAACAGAAGCATTAACCCTCAATTAATCACCAACGGGGGGAGCAATCCCCCCTTAAATTAAAATCAAAGAATATGACACGCTCAAATCTTTATATCACCCTATCCAATGGCGAGGCCATTATCTGCGTTTCCGACAGCAGTAGCTCACCTGAACAAGGCTACATTGTAGAAGAACTATTGCTCCCGCTTTTAACGCTGAACGATGCGGATGAGGAACTGGCGTTATTAGGAGCGCATTGCGCCATGAATGAACTGCGCACCAATGCGACCTATCGCTATGAGATTGATCTCCAAACCAAAACGGTAGGCTTTTTTGACGAGATATATTTCTATAAAACGGACATTTTCCGTAAAGGCGAAAACCTTACCCGCAGGTACACCGCCTATCTATCGTCAATTGAAAATAAAACCCTTTGAAGCCATGAAAACGATAACACTCAAATTGTACAGTTTTAACGAACTGGAAAAAACAGCCAAAGAAAAAGCCCTGACAACGTATCGGGATTTGAATGTGAATTTTGATTGGTGGGACGATGAATTTGAAGACTTTATAGAACTGTGTTCCTATTTAGGTATAGCGGTAATAAAAGACAGTATCAAATTCAGCGGGTTTTACTCACAAGGGGACGGTAGCGGTTTTTCCGCCACGGTTGACCTACCCAAACTGCTTATCGCAGTTGCCAACCAGTCATGGAAAGACTATGCCCCGATGCAGGAATTTCAATTCAGCGTCCCGCCGATTGACCGCAAGGTAATAGCATTGGTTGCGGACGGAACGTTGCCCGCCGAACCGCAAATTATCAGCAGGTCAAGGCAATTCGGCATAGTGACCGATTTGGGCATTTCGGAAGTTATCAAAAACGGCAAAACGCACGATAACATCTTTGAAGAACTGGACAAACTCGAAGAATGGCTACGCTCGGTTGCTGAAATTCTAAACCGCCACCTGTACAAATCCCTCGAAAATCAATACGAATTTCTGACCAGTGATACCGCTATCAAGGAAAGCATTTTAACCAATGAATACTTGTTTACCGCAGACGGCAGGTCGGCGAACCACTTAATTGAATTGAACAAACGCACATCAAAAAAATAAACATCATGACAACGAACTTTTTTCAAAATATAGCAAGCCTTAATCTTCCCGGTACGTGGAAGTTAGTGATACAAACTGATGCAGACGGCAATATGACCGTTTCCGAATTATTTAACGCCACCTGCGGGGACAAAGCGGTAAAGCTGATTATTCCTTATACCCTTACTGGCACGGCGCAGGATTTAGATGAAGCTTTTTTTACGAAGATTACCGAGCCTGTAGCAAAAACCGCAGAACTGCAAACCAATTTGGAAGCCCACTTAAAGAGTGTGGAACAGGCAAAAGCAGCTTCTAAAATGGAACAGGACAAAAAGAACAAAGAAAAACTGCAAGCCACAGCCACGCCCAAAAAGACCGAAGATGCGGAAATACCTGAACCAAAAATCAGTAAGGAGGACAAGAAAAAAGCCTACGATACCGCAATGGAAAATGTAACCGAACTGATTAAAAAGTTGAAGTTTTCCGAAGCCCTTGCCATCCTGCCCGATGTTGCCGAATATCCCAACAAGGAAAACGAACTGAAAAAGAAGCGCCAGTATTTGGAACAGCAAGCCAACTTCTATGAAAAAGCACTTCAGAATTTTAACGCAGAATAAAACATAAAGCCATGTTAGAAACGAAATTATTACCAAGAGTTTTTGTCCATACCGAGAACGGACAAAAGATACGCCTTACCGACCCCAACGAGGATTTTAGCCCCGAAGCGGTATGCAACTATTACAGCAACCTGTACGCCATATTGACCACCGCCAAAATCACAGGGCCGGAGTTTGTAGACGACCATAGGGAATATGAATTTGTATCCACCATAGGAGTGAAAGGTTAAGTTATGAAAGCGAATAAGGAAAAAGGATTAATCAAAGAACGAAATCAACAGCAATGGAAACTACATCAGCAACTCGCACACTTTATAAAAGACCTCGACAGGCTACCCGATGCACAGGAAGCAAGGCTCAACCGCCCCAAGTCATCACCACAGAGCCTGTTACCAATGATTTTTTAAGGCACAGCTTTATGCCCATGTACCAGCCTGCAACAGAATTGCCAAAGCGGTCATCGGTAGAGGGGGATTTTTTTAAATCCCTCTCCCACCTGACGAAACACTATGGTTTAACCCTGACCAATTACCGCTCCCTGCCATACCCCTACAATATCCTCATGGCGGAAAGGGAAGCGAACCGCAAGCTGAAAAAAAAGGGCAGGTACAGGGAACTGCTGATTGTTGAACAGGAAGATAATCATACCTGTCTGACCGTTAAGGAAACGTTTAAAAACGACTTCGGGCTGTACTATATCCCTGTAATGCCGATTTATGACCTGTGGCAAAGGCCGGATTTTGCGCATTGCGCCGAATTGATTACCGCTGTTTGTGCTTACCTGTATATCGAAGCGGATGTAACCTATTACCGTGATGAAGAAACCTATATGTTTTATAACTATGAGATTTTGGAAGAATGGATAACCGAGGGCAGGGACGACATGGACGAAGAAGATTATACGAGGCAAAAAGCCGCTTATGATAACGCCCTGTCACAGGGTGACTTTATACAGGAAAAAATGATGGCGACAGGTTTTCGGCAACGCTTGGATAGCCTCATAGCCAATTTTAATGCGAAAAGCGATTTTGAAAAGGAATGTCTCAGCGTAGCCCAAGACTGTTGGGGATTATGGCAAGCTTTTCCCGGTATGAACCTGTTTAAACACGCCAGTTTGCAGGATTACGAAGTGGAGGACTACGAAGATAATTATGTGGCCATGCACGAGTATTTTTCTTTTGTCGGGAGCGTAAACGACAGCGTTAGCGACACGTTGCGGGATATGGTGAACAACGATTTTAACGAACGTGCCCGTTATCAGGAGCCGGAAGTCATTACCTTTTTTAATGAAGCCAAACCACCCTATGCCGATGAACTGGCCTATGAACACAGGCTGTTCGCCCTGATAGATGATTTATGTACCCTTTTATACCACAAGCCATGAAAGACTTAACCACCACTTTTGGGAATTTATACCAGCCTGTAAAAGCCCTGCTTATCCTGCAAAAAACGGGAAGCGACTATCAATCCGATTTTTACATCGAAAGCTATGATATGGATAGTACGGGTTGCCCCATCAATGGCCATCCCTTGTCCATTACCGAAAGCCATAAGTTAGCCAAAGCATTGCAGGTGAATGAAAAAAAGGCGCAGGGGTTTTTAAATCCAAAGGGCTTAATGCCGCCCAATGTTTTAACCATTAACAGTGGTTCATCAGGCTATGCGATATGGCATACGCCACCGCAACAAATCAAATTGTTATTTACGGAGAACCTCGGTATTCCATCAGGCATAGCTGCTATTCCTGCAATGGTTTGGAAAGCAGGGAAAAACAGTATTCAGGTTTTTGCGGTGGCCGATAATAATTTTTCCGAAAATACGCCCTTGTATCATGCGCCGTTTTTTAATGTCTATCCTGACGGCAGGGTATGTATGGGCAACGTGCGTATCAGCATACCCAAAGATTGCGGACTGGAGCAGTTTATGGAACTATGGCAAACCTATTTTTTTAACAGCTATTTCAGTCACCTGTTTGGCGGTCATCAGCCCGTTAAAGGAGATATCGTTCAGCTATGGCAGCACCTGACCGTCAGCGGGGAGCAATTCCCAACCGATGTATTAATTCCCAACAACTATCAAATTAAAAATCTACTCAAATGAAAACGCTCACCCCCATACATATCACAGACAATTACCTGATCAATCCGACCAATCCCATTACGGTTAACCTCATTGGCTGCGGTGGAACGGGTAGCCAGATGCTCACCAACCTTGCCCGGATGAACCAGGCTATGCTTGCGCTTAATCATCCGGGCTTAATGGTTATGGCCTACGATGATGATACGGTAAGCGAAGCCAACCTCGGCAGGCAGTTGTTTGCCGAAGCAGAAATAGGGCTGCACAAGAGTGTCGTACTGATTAACCGCATCAACCGTTTTTTTGGTACGAACTGGAAAGCGGTCACCCAACGTTATGATACCGACTATGCAGAGGCACAGCCGAACGATGGAAAAGCCAATCTGTTTATCACCTGCGTGGACAATGCTGTTTCAAGATTTGAAATTGGTACGATACTGGCAGATTTTAGGGACTATCGTAGTTACGAACGTAACCGCCCCTTATACTGGATGGATTTAGGCAACAGCAAGGACACCGGGCAGGTGGTTTTATCAACTATTGGCGACCACAAACAGCCGGAATCCAAAAAGTATGCGCCCGTAGGAAACCTGCCCTTTGTTACCGAAACTTTTAAGGAACTATTGGAAACGGCAGACGCCACCGACAATACGCCAAGTTGTTCATTAGCCGAGGCCCTGACCAAACAGGATTTATTTATCAATTCCACCTTAGCCAACATGGGTTCATCCCTGCTATGGCAACTGTTTAAGGAGGGCTTATTGTTTCACCGTGGTTTTTTTATGAACCTGCATGATTTTCGGACACAGCCCTTAAAAGTAGCGTAAACAACCATGACAATAACAGATCAAAACGGTAAAATAATTACCATCGAAAATTTGGAGTTGGCAATTCTGCAAGCAGATGATTACCGCCATTACAGGCACATTGACCCCTCATTAAAACTATTGGATGAGGGCTTGCAAGCCTATTGGGAAGATGTCTATCAAAAATTATTGGAGTTAAGAAGCGAATAAAAATTCGCGCCAGCCGGCCACTTGCTGCTTTCATCCGCAACAGGCCGTCTGGCGTGTTGGGTCGCCTGACTTTCCTAAAATCAACGCCTGTCTCCGGCCACTGTTGCTTTTAGGAAAAACAGGCCTGTTTCAAATCAAGATTATGGTAAAGATCAAAGAGGGCTATGTGATGAACGCCCGTGAAAAAGCTGAATTTGACAGAGTCAATGCACTGTCACGCAAAACATCCGGGGTGGTGGCTTATTACTTCAAACCGCAAACGAAATACCCGCCACGCATTTATGTTTTTATGCACGCTGAAATTTGGTGTGACCGTAACCGCCGCCCAATGGGGTTGTTTCACGCTATTTCGTTTTTATCCCGGCCAATGAACCGCGAGGAAATAGAATACCATCATTTTGACATCCGGCTTTGCTACCACCAATATGAGGATTGGGATAAGCTCATTTATGCTGAGGAACAGGAAGCGGAAGAACTGGATAAGGAAAATCCCGGTACAGGGAGCGCTTTTTTGGAGAAGCTAAAAAGTTACAGGAATGATTACCCCGTAGGACAGCCTAAAAATTCGCAACCCCGAATTAAAGAGCAGTTAACGGAAAGCGGGGAAAATATTTTAATGGCAGAACTGATTACCAACGGGCAGCACTATTCCGTTCAGCAAATCAGCGAATTATTGAATATAGAGCAGCAGGGTGAAAAAAGGATGACCATTCTTATTCTTTTGCGGGAGCTCTACAAAAGCAAGGCAACAGGGCAAACTGGAGGCTTTAATGTTACCATTGCGCAAATAGAACGTAAGGCGTTGATGTCACAGCAACTTACCCGCAGGAATTATGTTAGGAGGGTTTACCGAAAAAACAAACTATTTGCGTTGGAAGAGGTAAGCGCCAAATATCCTGACTATACCGAAGCGATGCTTCAAGCCGACCTTTTGGTAACGAAAACAAAATTACGGAAGAAAAAACGTAAGCCAATTGTGGATTTGCGCCGCTGTCAGTTGGAGAAACTGGCTCGAAAACTTAGCCTTGAAGATTTAACCGAACAGGACTATCAAAGTACCTGTTGCCGGATAGTAATGCTGCAAAACGCCCACAATCTGAGATTACCGATCCCGTTAACCGTGACCTTAAACAAGAAAACACTTGTCTACTCCTTTGGTTGGCGCACCAGGGAAAGCGTGGTGAAGTCCTTTGTCGACCTGGCCAATACACCGGGAATTACCCATGAATGGTTAGGGCAACGTTATAAAGAAATGTGTTCCTCAAATTATAGTTTTTGAAAATCCTTTGGGACGGCCCGGGCTTTGCCGGGGCTCATATTGCCGACTGTTTATTTATCCTTTAGGATTTTTTGAACAGCCGGTATTTTTATAGTGAAAAGTAAAATTACTTTTAGAGCCGAAAAAAATTCCCTACATTAAATAAATTCATATAAATATTATGTTCAAAGAGATTCAACAGCAATCTGTACTAACCTGCCCGAAATGCGGCCATCAGAAAGAAGAAACAATGCCTACAGATGCTTGTCAGTTCTTTTATGAATGTGAAAAGTGTCATATCAACTTGAAACCACTCGCTGGTGATTGCTGTGTATTTTGTAGTTATGGAACGGTAAAATGTCCTCCTATACAACAGGGAACTTCTTGCTGTAGCTAACTTTGTGCTGTAATTTTGTAAAATTGCGTAGGTGATAATAATATAAAATATCTTCCCGGCCTTTTACGGGACAAGCCTGGTTTGTTTCTTAATCTAATTCATAATTAAATTCCTGTTCCTTTTTAGGCGTAATTTATGCTGTAATAAGTGTATATCTTGTTTTTTTTAAGATCAAATTTGCATGAATTTTAAATAAATATTCTTGCATTTTATAATAATTTTATACCTTGATTTAATCAATGTGTTATGGCCAAGCTGGATGAACTAAAGAAACACCTGAAAAGAGGAAAAGTATATCGCCGGACGGACTTAGTCGAATGGTCTAAATCGGTTGACCGGCATTTGGATATATTGACCAAAGACGGAACGCTGCAAAAACTTTCGCAAGGGGTATATTACTTTCCGAAGGAATCCGCATTTGGTAAAACGCCGCCAAAAGAAGAAGACCTGGTGCGCACTTTCCTGAAAGACGACCGCTTCTTGCTCACTTCACCGAATGCGTATAACAGCCTCGGGGTAGGTGCTACCCAACTCTATAACAAGAGAGTGGTTTATAACCATAAACGGCATGGTGAATTTAAACTGGGCAACCGCAAGTTCGATTTTCAGATCAAACACCATTTTCCTGAAAAACTGACTGAGGAATTTCTGCTGGTGGACATGGTGAATAACCTTGATAAAGTAGCAGAAGACCAGGACTGCCTTTTGAAAAATATAATGTCTAAAGCGTTTTCCATGAACAGGAAAAAACTCCAACAGTCTTTGGTTGCCTATGGCAATGCTAAAGCCAAAAAAATGCTCAGTTCCATATTAGCACCTAATATGTTAAATGATTATGCCGGATAAATATCTTCATGACCATAAAGATTTTCCTGACCTGCTGCGTATTTTGGAAGCAGAAAAAAGCATACGCAGGACTAATTGAAAAAGATTACCGGATCATGTACATTTATTGCACAGTAATTAAAGAGTTGCAATGGATAATAGGCAAATAAAGAACAGGAAAATCAGCCCTGAAGAGGCGGTTCGGATTCTTGCACAAAGTGGGATGGAAGTGAGTATAGAAGAAGCTAAAAACATCTTGGAACTGCTATATATTTTTGCTAAATTAGAGGTGGATCATTATGTAACACAACGGGAATAGCCGATTTATTATCAGGGTGAGTGGGACCGCTTCAGCAGGAATGCCGGTGATGCCTAAAAGATGAGTAGTATACTGGCTGATTTAAGGATTGAAGCGCAAGCCATCTTATAGCCACTTGATATTACTATACCGGAAAATAAATTAATGCGGGCTATTTATCTTACGCAGGCGGAAGTAGAAAATGACCGCAGGGCGTTAAATCCGCGCCCTAACCATCTGAGCTACCCCGACGTATATGTTCTGCTTTATTTCGGTTATATTTTTATGGTTCCCAAAAGAGGTTTGCAAAAACAGTAGAAATTCGTTTCCTTTAAAAAATGTTAACTTTTACACCCTGATGGTTGCTAACGATTCAAAATAAAAAAGCGATTTAGTTAATAAAGTTATGAAGAAACCGGCCATTGATTACCTGAGATATCTGACTGAAGTTAGGATCAAAGGAAAATTTTCAGTCCAGCAAATCTATGCAGCCCTGCTTCTGTTATTGTGGCTTTTGGTTTTTTTAGTAAAGAGTTAAAAGCAATTATTACAACTGACAGCAAAGTCCGCTATACCTGATTAGTTGGATACTCAGTTACTGCCATATTTTCTGTCGAGCCACTTTATAAAAATCAAAGCCCTTACTGGGATTGAAAACCCTTGAACGCCTATTAAAAAATTACAACAATAAATTAAATGAAGAACCGCGCCGATAACTTAAGGGACTTTTATCTCTTCACCCTTCTTTTTGTCTTTGACCCACTGTAAAGCCCTGTCATAGTTTTTCTAAAGTAAATGTCATGACCGGGTTAGTCGTAAGGCTTTTCACTTAACTGGGTAGTATTAGCGCTGTTAATGAGCTTGTTCTTGACCTCTTCTTCGCACCCATGAAAACCAATGATCAGATTTGGCCTGGAATCATAATTAGGTGGATTTAACAAGTTTATTTAAGATGGCATAAGGTTCGGTGAACTCCCCTTTGTCGTTCTTGATGCCTGCCGAAATAAAGGATTGAAGCGCCTGTTCCTTTGTAGGAATGGTTTTAAGTTCTTCTTTAACTAAGTCGGTCAATTTTTTTAAATTTTTAGCGCTCATGATTGCAATAACTGATAATAAATATCGAAAAATTATTTTAATAACCCAATGATTATAACACATACACCAAGCCTGGTAATATTTATCGACATATATAATGGTAAATAACCAACTAACCTTAATGGTTAGCAACATTGTTAATTAGCAACGTTATTTGTAGGAAGAAGACCCTTATTGCTTCTCGGGCGTTTAAATATTTAATACAAATCCTCCAAGTTAAAGGTCATGTTTCCGAATTAAATGGACGGTACAGATACCGCTTAAATTGGCAGTATCTAATCAATTCTTTTTTTTGATGCTCGTCAATTCCCCGGTATATTTCTTTTGCATTAGCCCTGAAATCTTTGACATTGACGTAAAACCCGTTTCGCTCGTCCTGATCTGTTAAGCCTTCGTCAATCAACAATTGTATCAGTCCAATAATTGTCTGATAAGAGAGCGTACTAAATATAGCTAGGTGATCATGAACGCCACCGCTATCCTTGTCGATTTTCTTTTGCATCGCTGAAATTAAAATTACTTATAAAATCACTTCTTGTTGTGCTATCAGACAACAGATTTTTTTATACTAACTGGGGTATAGGGGTAGTAGTAAATTACGCCGAAAGAATTATTTAATAAGCAATATAACGTACGGCTTCGGTTCACTGCTTGCTTGCATCGATCTATTTTTCTGATAAACGGTTTAATTCTTAAGAAAAAAGTTACTATCCTTTTACTACTGTTTTAGAGCTGCTGGTTGTGTTTACTTTGCTGGTGTATTCCCATAATAATACGATTACCATGAAAATGATTCTGACCCAAATTTGTCTATTGCTTCTTTGTCTGCTTTTTGTCTATACATCGGCCAGTAAATTTTTAGATTATGATAAGTTTGTCTTTCAAATGCGTCTCGCCCCTGTGCCGCTGGTGAAAATAGTGGCACCCGTTTTAGGGTGGCTGGTACCTGCGGTCGAATTTACTCTTTCCATAGTATTAGCTGTAGGAATGTTTGTTCCATCGATAAAAATTAAAGCGCTTAAGGCATCTGCTTTCCTGCTGGTTGCTTTTGAAATTTACATAATTATTTTGTTGTTGTCCGGATCTCATCTTCCCTGTACCTGTGGAGGTATAATCTCTACAATGGGCTGGAAGCAGCATTTATTCTTTAATGCATTTTTTATTCTGGCAGCTTACTTTTCAATCAAATATTTAAAAAAACATAAAACATCCCCGGCCATTGACCGCGGCGATGATGAATATAAAATACTTTCACGCGCGTAAGAACAGGTAGTGCCGTTGCCTGTAATTTTAATCAATGGCGTAACTATTAAACTTAATACATTAATATCATGAAAAAATTAAAAATTAGTATGTTAGCCTTAGTCTTCGCCGTTGGTGTTGGCGGAGCGTTTGTTCAAAAAATCCAGGCCGCGCCTAAGGCTAATGATCCAACTTATAATTGGACACACTTTAACCAATCTGGATCTCCAATAGGAAGCCTTCCAAATGCAACAGTGGATCAGGCAAGAGATGATTTGGGTTGTCCTGGTTCAACTTCTGTTAAATGTGCCACCGCAACAGGTGCTCCTACTATTTACTACAATTAACACAGTATAAGCAACAATCAGAATTAACATCTGATTGTTGCCTTTTTATTGGTCGGCAAGAATCAAAAATGGATAATTGTATTTATTTAAATTTATATCAAGGCCTATGCGGTTAAAATAATCTTTTAACATGGACACTTTCAATCCTTCACTTAGATCGGCAAAATCTTTCTTCAAACTTATCCTTTCTTTAATTCCGGTTAAATTTATAAACGGGGGCTCGTTACCGTACATTTCTGAAAGTTGCTCCGCAATTTCCTTTAATGTCTGATTTTTTACAACCATCGAAGTTCCAACAATCTGTAAAGGTTCTCGATTCGTTTCTTTAAAATCACTCCCTTTAAATTTCGATGGCAATTGAGTAATGATCCAACAATCCGTTGGTTTCATTTCGACCCTTGCTTTAACATTAAAATATAGCGATAGTTCATTTGCCATTAGAAGATAGAACTGTGATATATTAATTTTTTTTGAAAATGATAATTCATAGCACAATAGATTCCTTTCAGACCATTCATTAAACATTGTCATCCCATATCTTTTCGTCCAATTGAGCTCGTTAGTATAAGCCGGGTAGAAGAAACTAGAAGAATCTTTCGTGTGAATTTCTACAAAATTCCAATCTCTTTTTTGCATTGGTTTTTTCATGTATGCAGCCCAAAATAAGTCTGTTTTACTTCTGTTCCATGCAAGAAACCTGGTTGAATTCGCATTGCTGTCAGGCAGCAATACTCCGCCATTACCTATACTGCCTTTTTGCGGTGTAATTATTGATCGATGAACAAATTCTGTATCCGCCACTTTTAAGGGCTTTCTCCAATCAAATTCCAAATCGTCATGCTTGGTAGCCAGACTTGTGTTACCATTAATAAAGGAAAGAATGTTTTTTTCATTGAGTTGTTCATCATCAGTTATTGCTTGAACTATTCCATTTTTATCTATCCAAATATTGTGCGGCACAATGGTATGAGGAAAGTATTTTTTAAGTAAAGTGTCACGTGCCGAAAAAGTCAGATAGGCAAGTTCCTTATGATTTCCCAAAAATGTAGTCAAAACCATATCTGATTGATTAGTGATGCTAATAATATGTAACTTATCGCCATATTTCTTTTGGAGCTCATCCAAACTAGGCATTTCTCTGACACATGGGACACACCACGTTGCCCAAAAATTAATGATCAATAGGCCGGAACGATACAAATCAGATGCCTGTTGAGTAGACTTAGCAGTGTTTTTTAGGTTTTGGAAAAGAAAGTCTGGTACATGGTCCCCGATCTTTAGAGGTTTAACAGTTTTTTGCTGACCAATAACCAAAAAATGATTGCCGGCAAAAAGATATATTATTATTATAATTATTTTAAGTTTCATACTAATTGTTTTAAAAAAGGATTAATGATACCCCGGATTTTGCACAAGGTTGTGATCGTATGTTAGTTCGTTAAGAGGAATTGGTAACAGCGCGGCAGTGGACAGCCATGTAGTTTTATACATTCCAATCACCGGGTTTAATTGTCCGGTCCGTTTTAAGTCGAGAAAACGACTTCCCCATTCGTCGAACAATTCAACTCGTCGTTCTTGTAATATGGCAGTGAGCATTCCACTTTGAGTAGTAGCAGTGGTATTTGCTATTCCTGCGCGTTTTCTGATAAGATTTAAATCATCCGCCGCGCTTCCTACTCCTGTGACTTTTGCTTGCTGCGATCTTGCTTCAGCTCTGATCAGGTAGGTTTCTGCCAAGCGCAGCGCCATTAGATATTCAGGGCTGGTGGTATTTGGTACACGGTTTTTATATTTGGATAAATAGTGATAAGTTGTTGTAAGACTTCCTGATTTCACATTGCTGGTGCCGATCCAGGCATTTTTTCTTAGATCACCACTTTCGAAGGCATTAAATAAATTTGTGGACATCGGATATCTCGGTAATGAAGTATTTGACGATGGAACGAGATTTGTTGCACTGGTAACAAACCCGTTTTGTGTCCAGACCTGCAATATTGCCTCGTCACTCCCTGCTAAAAAAACATTATTGGGCGTACTTAATAAGCTATAAAGGCCGCTGTTTATTACCTCGGTAGCTTCAGTTTCTGCGGCGGGCCAGTTTTTTTGAAAAAGATAAACCCTTGATAACAGGGCGGCAGCAGCCCACTTATTTGCTCTTACCTTGCCATTCCCTGGATAGTTAGCAGGTAATCCCTGTTTGGCATCGGCTAAATCTTTGATGATCTGCTGGTAAATGGCTGAGATCTCACTTTGCGGCGCTTGTGAGCTTAAGTTAATATCCGTGCTCAATACTAGTGTAACCTTGCCGTATAGGTTAATCAGGTAGAAATAAGCATAAGCTCTTAGAAACTTGGCTTCGTTGCTTAATAGGTTAATATTAGCCACAGGCAGTTTAGTGGATTTTGGCAGGTGTTCTATAAGGTCGTTGCATTGGTAAATAATAAAGTAAAAGTTTTTCCAGATCGCCAGATCTGTTGAATTGCTGACAGAAATAGTACTTTTAAAAAATTCAAGATCTTGTGGAGTGGAGCCTGTGTAATCCAGATTATCAGTATACATATCCAAATATTTTGAATAATTGACCTCAATTGTTCTGTCCAGTTGCGCATAGATATTACCCAATGCAGCAACTGCCGATGTTGTATCCGAAAATACATCAACCGTGGTTAATTGATTTTTAGGACTATTCACCTCGATTAGCTTTTTACAACTGGAATAGACCAGTGTAATAAATAGCAGAATTATAATTTTTTTCATTTTTTCGATCTAAAGGGTAATTTGAAAGCCGATAGTTATTATTCTTAGTGGTGGCACATTAGCAGATGCGCCACTTTCTGGATCATATAATGCTGTATTATTGCTCCACCATGTTGCTATATTCTCTCCCTGGGCATATATCCTTAATCTGTCGATCTTTCTATATTTTGTCCAGCTCTCAGGGAACGTATAGGAAAGCGAAACATTTTTTAACCGGATATACGAGGCATTAAAGAAATTAGCAGAAGAAAGTGTATAGTAATAATCGTCTGTCCCGGTTGTAGCTTTAGGTATGTTGGTGCTGTTGCCGGGCGTTTGCCAACGGTTTGAAGCAACGGCGAAATTGTTGGACAAGGAACCTGGTGGAATAAGACTACCTGGTAAAGATTGTCTGGAGAACTGCGCAAACAGGTCCAACTGAAAATTCTTATAGGCGATAGCATTATTCATTCCTCCATAATAGCTGGGGTTTGTATCGCCCATAGTATAATAGAAGTTTTCGAATGCCGGAGAAGAACTCGTTCCTCCCGTTTTAACCTGATATAAAGATGCCCCTGTTTGTGGATCGGCACCAGCGAATCTGAAACCGTATGCCCTTGATATACTTTCACCAATAATATAAACGTTCGCATAGCTGGACGTGGCCAGGTTAGGAAAGCTTTTTAGTATATTTTTACTGGTGGTAATATTAAAATTAGTGGACCAAGTAAAATTTGGCTTTTGAATATTTCTCGTGCTTATTTCCACTTCCCAACCCTGATTTTGGATTAAGGCAGGTAAGTTTGCCTGGTAACTGTCAAAGCCCGTAATAAACGGAATAGCGTAATTCACCAGTTGGCTGCCACTGCGATTTTGAAAGCGGTTTATGGTGAGAAGTACCCTATCCCCAGCCAGTCCAATATCTAGACCGATTTCAAATTTCTTATTTGATTCCCAATGAAAATTATCGTTCGCAATTCTTGCAGGAGTTAGACCTGTGATATTCTGATATACATAATTTGAGGCCTTATAGGTTGAAAGGTATTGATAATCTGCTATCTGATCATTTCCTGTTATGCCATAGCTTGATCTGATCTTACCAAAACTAAGCCAGTTTAAATTACTTTTAATCCAACCTTCATTACTAAAGATCCAGGCCGCACCAACGGCACCAAAATTTCCAAATTGGTTCCCTGGCCCGAACCGCGATGATCCGTCCCTGCGGACACTCGCGTTGATCAGGTATTTTTCATCCCAGTTATAAGTTACTCTTCCAAAAATAGATACGTATTTATAATCAATATAGGAGTTTGACGGTCTTAGCGTCGCGGCAGAAGCAAGATTTTCGAGTTGGCTTTCGCTATTGAAGTTGGTCGCATAAATGATCTCGCTCTTATTTTCTGTTTTTTGAAATGTCCCGCCTAAAAGCACATCAAAATTTGATTTATTCTTCTTTAAAGAATAATTGATCTGAGGCTCGACAATGAAGGATTTGGTGGAGTTATTGCCAAAGTAGGTAAAACTTTGCGGAGAGGTACTTGGGTCCTGAGCTGATTTTGGATTAACCATTACTTGATTCATATTTAAATAATTCATTCCAGCGCTGGTTTTGATCTGTAGGCCGGGAAGAATTTTATAACTGACAACCGCGTTAGTAATAATGTTATTAGTTTGAATATCTGACGTGTTCTGCACAGATGCCGTCGGATTAATCCCATTTAAAAAGTTGAAGTTTCCATTTTGGTAATAAATAGGAAAATTGGGAGGCAACAAAATATTACTGGACAATGCTATTGCCGGGTTAACAAGCTTATTATTATCCTGGGTATATGAAGTTGACATCAGGACATTAAACTTACGGTTTGAGGAAATATGTTGGACATTCATATGTATACCACCGCGTGTATAGCGGTTATTTCCGGGTAACACACTAGTCTCCGTTCTGTAATTAGTTCCTAAAGCAAAAGTAGTTTGCTCGCTCCCGCCGGAAACATTTGCCTGGAAATTGGTTACATGTCCGGTACCCCCTAAAATATATTTTGCCCAATCTGTTGATTTGTTGGGGTCCCACACTGTTAAGTCAGGCGCATAGCTTGGTGATGTTGGATCTGATGATGGAATCAGTCCGTCATTTTTAAAGGCTTCTTTGCGGATCGTTAAATAATCCTGCAAATTTAAAAGCTTTGGCAGGTTAGCTACTTGCGATATACCCTGATATAAATTAATGTCTGTTTTAACTTTTCCAGATTTGCCTTTTTTAGTGGTGATGAGCACGACTCCGTTTGCGCCGCGACTACCGTAAATTGCGGTTGCGTCAGCATCTTTTAAGATACTTATATTTTCAATGTCATTAGGATTTAAAGAGTTCAGGGGACTAATTGCTCCGTTAATACCTGCCGCAAGTGCTGTGTTATATACTAATGAGGTAGACGCAAATGGAACGCCATCAATGATGTATAAAGGATTCGTACCCGCTGTTAGAGAGCCTTTACCACGAATCTGGATGCTAACATCACCTCCGGGAAGCCCGTTTGTGCTTTGCACATTAACACCAGCAGCCTTACCAGAGAGAGCCGATAAAATATTAGTAACAGGTTGTTTCTCAATATCCGTAGCAGTTATTGTTGATACGCTACCGGTGTTAAGCCGTTTAGTTGTCGTTCCATAGCCAATAACCTGCACCTCATTTAATGAATTAGCATCTGCTTTTAATTGGATGATAAACTCGTTATCTAAATTGAGTGGTATGGGAATATTAGTTGTTTGAAAACCAATAAAACTTACCGTTATTACACCATTTTTGGGGGTATTGGTCAGCGTAAATTTGCCATCTTTATCAGTAATACTTATACTGCTTTCGTTTTGAATTTTAACTGTTGCACCTGGCAACGGTAATCCTTGTTCATCGGTTACTTTCCCGGTAATTTTGATGTTAGGTGGCCGTGAATTAATTTGAGCCGAAGCATTAAAAAAAAAGCAAAGTGCGGCCAGCACTATAAAAAGTATAGTTTTTTTCATTTAAAATCTAATTAAGTATTCGTTAAAAGACCAGTTAGTAAGAACTAAAATGGAAAACGGCAACCGAAAATAAAATTAACTACAACTGATCTTGGGTTGCCGTTCCATTAGCAATCAATCGGGGGACTTAATAATGTTTTTAAAGCGATTTTTGAAATTGAAAAACCAACCGAAAGTATAAAGATCATAGTATGCCGAGTCTGTTGGAAAAACAGTTTGGGATGCTATACTGATTATATTATTTTTTCGCGGTTTCATTACTTGTTCTATAAAACAAGTCTTGGGAGGGATGAGCTTTTTATATTCAATAAGTGTGGGAGCTGCATCACGTGACCCCATATTGGTTCTCAGGCCTTATGTTACCACGTGTAAACAGCAGCGCCCCACACTTATCAAATTAATGCTAATGTAGCACTTTTTTGAAAGTGATGGGGTATCAATCTGCTGCCCTGCGGTAACGGCCTGAGATGGGTCGCAAGACTTTTTATTAATACCTTTTAAATATTTTTTATTCTATAATTTATTAATTGAACGACTTTACTATCACAAATATAATAAATCACTTCAAAAAAAGCAAATACTTATTGAAAATGTCACGATTTGTCGGTGTCCATTTGTTTTATGGACAAATCAAGTTTAATTATTAGTGCCAACATTATTGAAATTAGGGATGCATTGGGGCTTTCACAAAAAGATTTTGCATTGTTAGCGCACCTGTCTACATCGACTTTAGTTAACATTGAGTCTGGAAAAAAATCGTTTAGAATTAAGTCCTTAGATGGGATTATCAATTTTACGACAATTAAATTAGAGGATTTGAGTAAAAGTAATTTTGCCCCTCCTAATAATTTGCGTGAAATACTTACCAAAAAATACAAGGCGGTAACTTCGGTATATGTTCTTTTACGACAGGAACCTTCAATTCCATATTGCATTAAGTACAAAATGTTACCCACTAATTTTCTCAATACTCCTAAAGAAACAAATGAGGTTAAGCGTTTCTTTTTAGATATGGGCTGGAATTTCAAGGCTAATTCACTTCATACGGCTTTAAAAAGGATGTCCCATTTAATTAAAATCAGCCCTCATCCGGAAAAGAATGGTACAAATTTGTATTCTAAAAAATAATAATATTACCGTAAGGCTTGCGGAATACCAAGTCATTATTATTCCCAAAACCGAGTGGGATGAATTTCTTAACGCCACTATTATGGCCCGCCACTCCATCAACAGATCCACTCTATTTATGATTTGATAGGATAGTCGCCTTCTACTTTTAGTCGTTGGTAGTCCCAGGCATTGTTTTCGTCTTCCTTTGCCAATTCATCATAGTATTTGTTTGCCAGGTCTTTATAGGTATTATACAATGTTTTTCGATCAGCAACCTGCTTTTTATTAAACATCCATGATTCATCGCCGGTATATCTATAGGCAATATCACTATATATTTGAGCACGTAAGACTCTTGTTTTGAAACTCGACATGCCCAGACTGATCGCTTTTTCAATTTGACCTTTCCCAATGAGTAGATTTTCCAGGGGGGCGTTTTCTTTTTGGTAGGGTTTAGCCATTAAATTATTACTATGTGAATAAAATAAAGCGCGATAGAACAAACTGGTGGTGTCATTGGGATTAATTTTAAGAATTTTATCCAGGCTATTTATCGTGGATTTATATTTTGAGGCCGTAAATATCATGCTCCCATCATTAATCAATACTTTTCCGGCAATAATCCTGATCGGTGGTTGAGCCATCACGGAAACTTTTACAAAAAATAAAGATGCAAGTATAAATAAGGAGGTTACAAATGCTTTCATAATTGGTAATGTTATAAAAAGTTAAACGCCCATCGTTGATAATAATTATCAATTGTTCCTTAAAATTTATTCAATTGATGATTCGACAATGTTACGCTTAATGTGCCTGATTTTGCCAGGTATCTAATAATGCCTAAGTTTGTCGCTTTGCCGTAGATGAAAACCAATATAAAACAAAATATTGTAAATTAACTTATAAGTGAATATCTTTGCATTGGAAATTTGGGATGATGAAGGAAAAAAGTGTACTTTTTATACAGTACGCTGGGAAGATGCCAGGGAAAGTGAAACAGATAAGTTCTTTAATAAATACGATGCCATCCCTGAACTAAAAACAGCAACCCAGCAAATGTTAAGTTTTGTGCTGGATAGCTTGGGGGATGATCACGGGGCTATTGACGCTTTGTTTAACCGGCCGGAAAATGCGGTGACCGGTTTGCCTAACACCGGTAAGGTAAAGGTGAAACAAGTAATGTTTACTTATCCTAATTTTCCGCTTCGCTTATATGCGTTGCGAATTAATAACCGGAACGATATCGTTATATTATTTAACGGAGGTGTTAAATCCTCCTGGACAAATCAGGAAAGTAAAGATATTCATCTTAAATGGGTGGAAGCCTGCCAGTTTGCAAAGCGTATTGAAGAAGCACTACGAGATGGTGAAATCATAATTGATGAGGGTAAAAGAAAAATGCTGTCGGCTAATAACGGCGAAGAAATTTTTCTATAAATAAGTACGGTCATGAGAAGTAAAGTTGCACAAAGGATACAGGATGAAACGCCGCAAGAGGTTCGCATTTTCGTTCGCCAGTACACCGATATCGTAGTTCGGATTAACGAGCTTATGCAGGAGAAGGGTTATAGCCAGAAAGACCTGGCAGCGAAAATGAATAAAAAACCTTCCGAAATTAACAAATGGCTAAAAGGAAATCATAATTTAACCCTTAAAACATTGGCAAAACTGGAAGCGGAATTAGGTGCTCCATTAATTTATACCGCCCGTGAGCATGCACATGCATAACATTCCCACTTTTAATCTATATATAGATCATGATGCAAGAAGTCTTTAACGAACATTATATTATAGGCAACGATACTTTTAAAGTGGTATTCCTGATCAAAGAGGGAGATAAATTGGACGGAGGTATGATGCCTTACCATGTTTTTGAAATACAAAAGCTGGGTGACAGCGTTAAATTCTCCTTTCACAAGGCCGAAGTGGGTTTTGCGGGGAAATACGGCCTAGTCAAAGCCGATGATAAGCAACAGTTAACCTGGTCTTCAGAAATTCATAAAGAGCTGTTGAACAAAATTTCACATCAAAAAATTCCAAATAGTTTCTATCTCTGGCCTGAATTGGGAAGCCGTTTTATTGAATAGCAATAGGATTGATAATAAGTATTACTGCCAAAATCCAATACGTTTGGATATAAAACTATCGCGAATAGATATCATTCTTTTTTAATGAATCATCACGTTTAGTAATAATCGTAAAAT
This sequence comes from Mucilaginibacter sp. MD40, assembly GCF_002288635.1. GTDB lineage: Bacteria > Bacteroidota > Bacteroidia > Sphingobacteriales > Sphingobacteriaceae > Mucilaginibacter. The sequence goes on from NZ_NRSW01000001.1 coordinate 4,149,103, forward strand.
ACTCCTTTTTTGCGTCCAATAGTGTCAGGATCATGTAACCAGGCCTCCAATAGCCAATGCCAAATATTTTGACTGGTTGAGAATGTGCTTGAATCACCGAGGAATCTGTGACGATAGATTTTTGTGTCGAACAGCCAAACGGAAGAAAACAAAGAAATAACAGTAATCTTCTCATCTCATGACGCAATTGTATGACTTTGTTGATAAATCAACACGCTTTAAAATTATATATTATTCTGCTCCTTTACCTGAAAAACTTTTAAATTAAATATATTAATTTCAATTAAACATTATTGGCAAAGCATAATCCTAAATCGGTGGAGAATTCTCGTTTCCTTTCTTAGAGGATAGTAATTATTAAGGATCAGGATTTAGAATGGACTTAATTACAATCAGATCTATTAAACTAATACTATATTTGATAGTTAATAACGCTATAATTTACCCCCCTCTTATTAACTGAATTTGCAATTTTAACAATTACCCCATTAATTTGACCAACAATAAACAGGTCTTCACCGTAGTTTTGTTTTTTGATCAACAGTTGTTTTAACTTAAATTTAATGGTATAATCTACAATTTGATTTCGCGGTACCCATTGGAATATTTTTATTTACCTAAATACCTACCGCGATGAATGATTATGATTTTTTAAATGATCTGTTACTCAGGTGCCCGCTTTATGATTATGATCAATACTCGCCTGATCAACGTGCGAAGATTCTGCTCGATTCCTATTTTCAGGTTGCATTGTATCTGGCCAGTCCTCAATTGTTCGAAATAGTAGCAGCAAAAGGGTTTGATTTTAAAGCGCTTAATTCACGTGAGCGGTTAAGCTTCATGCGGTACTACAACCGCATGAGTTTCCGGCCGACACCCTTTGGAAGCTTCTCTTCTTTTTCTATGGCTGTATGGGGGGGAGCGGCGGCAATTATCTTAGGCAATAAAAAGGATGCAAAGTTACATTTGAACATTGACCAGGAAGTTACCTTACGTTTATCCGAGGGTTTAATGGGCAATAAAAAAGAAGATTACACTTATATCTGTAACCCGGCATTATATAAATCTGGCAAAGACTTCCGATTTATTAAAACATCTTATTCGCAAAATAAAAAAAACATCTTTTTTGACCTGGAATCTATCGAAGGAAATACGTTAACCAACGCATTATTCGGTTACTGTGCGGGAGAAATCAAGCAAGGAAAAGAAATTATTTCCTATATGGTAAAAAAAACAGGATGTGACTGGGAAACCGCCAGTGACTATCTGAATTTCCTGATAGATGCGAATATTGTTATACCGCACACGAACACAAACATCATTGGGGAAGATTATCTGCAAAGACTTTTGCATCACCCTGAAACGCCATTGACTGCAATTCGGCAGGACCTGTCGGCGATTCAGGATCAACTGATAGCCTACAATTTCCCTGATGCAAGCCAATTGGTCAAAATTTCCGGGCAGGTAAATAATTTATTATTTTCCTTGAAACATGAAATAGAAAAACAGGTATTTTATGCTGGATTGGAAAGAAAAGCTGTTAATGGTAATCTTTCAATACAGCGCCAGCAGCAAATTAAGGAGGGGCTCAGGGTTTTGGAATTGCTTGTCACGCCTGTGCAAACATCACTACTACAGCAATTTATTTATGATTTCAAAGCGAGGTATGATTTGCGAAAAGTTCTCCTTTTAGAGGCTGTTGATCCAGAGATCGGCATAGGATATGGCCCCTTGGTCTCTACAGCTGCTGAAACCGATTTGTTGCGTCATGTGAAATTTGCAGATCAGCAGAACAAGAAGGTAAACCTGGAATGGTCAATGGTTCACCGGTTATTATTTAAAAAATGGAATGAAAATTTTAAAAGTACTGCCCCGATCCAATTGAATGACTCCGATTTATCACAACTTTCACCCGACCAAACTTTCACATCCCCGCCTACGTTACCTGTCGTTTTTCGAGTACTTGGTGATCATATCTATTTGGAAACCATTGGAGGAGCTTCAGCAACAGCCTTAATAGGGCGCTTTACAGCCTGGAGTAATAAGGTCCATGAGCTTGGTCGTGAACTTGCTTCAAAAGAACAATTAGCAAATCCAAACGTTATTTTCGCTGATATCGGGCAGTTGTCCGACACACATGCAGATAATATCAATAGAAGGCAGCATATCTATGATTATGAAATACCTATAAATTCAATCTCTACCTTTCCGGTTGAACAACAGATTGCCCTTTCTGATCTTTGGATTTCAGTAGTTGGGAATGAATTGGTATTGGAATCGAAGTCACACGACAGAGTAATAGTACCCCGCTTGACCTCTGCTTATAATTTCAGCCGCAACAATCTGGCACTTTTTCGCCTGCTTTGCGATTTACAATACCAGGGTTTAAACGGGAATTATTCCTTTGATTTGGAACAATACTTTCCGGGTATGGCCCACTACCCCCGTGTGGTTTATAAAAACACTATCCTGTCTGCGGCAAAATGGTATCTATCCGCTCAGAATTTAAAGGAATTAAAAGAAGCAGCTGAAAGTGAAGCTATTATTCGATTTAAAATAATGCGGGAAACGTTACAGCTTCCGTCACTTATTGCACTAAGCCAATTCGATCAACAACTCATTTTCAATATCGATAAAGAAAATGAGATCGTCTTTTTATTGGATTGTCTGAAATCTATGGTAACCGCGGTTTTCCAGGAGTTTTTTTTACCCGCTGAACCAATTGTCACCAGTGAAGGAAAACCGTTGGTCAATCAGTTCATTGCTTTTTTATATAAAAATCAGGAGGTTTATAAAGGCAACCGAATACCAGATGTGATGATTAGGCCCAAGGTTCAGCAGGATTATATCTTAGGCGGCAAATGGCTTTATTTAAAATTGTATTGTGCCCCTGCTATTGCTAATGACCTGCTCGTTAAAAAGCTGCTTCCTCTGTTAAACCAGTTAGGCGAAACAGAATTATTATTATGGTTTTTTATTCGTTATAGGGATTCCGGCTATCACATTCGTTTGCGCCTAAAAATCAACGAATCCGCTGTTGGTAATATTTTAGCACGCTTGAAAAAGCGCCTTGCTGATACTGTGCATTATCATTTGATCAGGGAATACCAGGCAGATACCTATCGTAGGGAGATGGAAAGATACGGTCCGGACATCATCACATTAGTAGAATCCTTTTTTTGTGGTAGCAGTGAACTTGTCTTGCGGTATATTAGAATAGCAACCCTGAAATCCCTACCCTACAGTTATCATAGCCTGGCCTTTGTTTCAGTTGCCTGTTTGTTAAACTGTTTTATACCGGAAATTAATGATCAGTTAATTTTTCTTGAACAGATGGTCAATACGTTTTATGCTGAATTTTCAACTGATAAATCGTTAAAAATAGACCTCGACCAGAAATTCAGGGAGTTGAAAACAGAGATAAGCAGCCTGCTCACCAACGAGGAGTATTATTTGTCTTTAAAATTGACTGTATGGGCAAATCTTTATAAAATGAGAATTGATGCGCTACAAAAAAAAACAATCCCTTTTCCAACTAAACGTCGGAATCAGCTCCTCGCTGACTTAATACATATGCATTTGAACCGTTTATTCATTGACCGGCAACGCAATCAGGAACTGATAATTTATTATTGTTTTTATAAATACCAGCTATCGGTGAAAGCTAAAAAGAAAATGAGTGGTTAAAACTTTCTTCTCGACCTCAACAACAATTCATTCATTTTTTCAAGAAAAGCGTCCTTGTAAAACCGGCCTAAGTTTAAAGTAATATCTTTTTCTAAGGTAACCCGTGTTTGCTCAACAGATTTAATCCGGTCATTGTTAATGATGAAGGATTGATGAATTCTCGAAAACTGGTCCATCGGAAGATATTGTTCTGTTTCATTAATGGTCAAATAAGGCATAATATCACCGGAGGTCAAATGGATCTTGATGTAATTTTGAGCACCTTCTACATAAAGAATTTCATTAATAATCACTTTGACCATCTTGCCTCTGCTTTCTGTTTTCACAAAAAAGAAATCTCTTTTTTCTTTTTGAGCCGGCCGAGCTGCAATTCCCGTCCGTTGTATGTGCTGAATACATTTGCGAAACCGTGCATAGCTGATCGGTTTTAAAAGAAAATCGAATGCCTCCTTTTCAAATGCTTCAAGTGCAAATTCCTGGAAAGAGGTGGTAAATACAATCGTAGTATGCAGGTTTACTAATCCGGCAAACGCCATGCCTGATAATTCAGGCATTTCTACGTCTAAAAAAGTAATATCGGGCGGATTAGGTCCGGTCACTTCGTTAAGCGCTGTAAGCGGATTGGTAGAAAATCCCTGTAATTCAAGTCCATCAGTCCGTTCTATATATTCAATCAGCATTTCTATAGAATGATATTCATCATCTACAATATAACATCTTAAATTCATAATTTCACCCTCAGTTCCAATCCGTAACTTTCTTTCTCGTCTTTGATAATTAAATTATATTGATCTTTGTAGCTGAATTCTAAACGTTTGATTACATTTTTTATTCCAATTGACCTCGTTCGTTTGTAATCTGGTTGATCTCCTTTTAAATTCCAGCTTATAAAACTTAACTCATTTTGGTCGTTGAGCGTAATATGCAATTTGGCCGCGCCCTGCTTTTTTTTAAGGTAACCATGTTTAAAAATATTTTCGGTAAGCGTTAACAGCACCAAGGGAATAATTTGATAAGCTTCAAAATCACCTTCAGCTTCAAAATCAATAAACAATGCGTAGTCATAGCGAAGCTGGTTGATTTCAATGTAATTTTGGATTTGTTCGATTTCCTTATCCAATGATGTTTTGCCATTAATACTGACCTCGTTTAACGAAAAACGCATTATATCAACCAATAGTAATACACATTGAGAGGCCTCGCGTGAATGTTTAGCATAAGTATTGTGAATAAAGCTTAGCGTATTAAAAAGCAAATGTGGATTGATCTGTTGCTGTAAATAAGCATTCATAGCTTCGGCCAGGTTTCTTTCTAACTCCGCCTTTTCCTTGAGTGTTACTAACTGCACCGTTTCTGTTTCATGCACACGTTTCCTGAACGAAATAACACGTAGAACAGACCAATAAAGGGTGCTAAAGCCTATAAAAGAAACTCCTCTATAAATATTCGGTACAAGCAGCTTTTTAACGTATACAATTTGGCTTGGAACAGCATTTTGGGGAAATGCCAGAAAAAAATCAAGTAAATATTTCAAAATTAAATATACCAGCACTTCGAATAACATCAATACAGGAATCACCAGGTATGATCTGTCCGATTTAATTGCTGATGCAAGCAATACATGCGCATTGAAATAAAATAGTAAAATATTTAATCCATAATAACAAATGTAATTCTCTAATGAAGCGAAAGTGTCAATGCTAAACCATACAAAGCTAATTTCATAGGCTATAAAAATAGCCCAGCCCGCAAAATGCTTAAAAAGCAATTTGCCATCCAACTTGCTGAAAAATGCGAATTTGGATTGTAATCCCATTGTCATAGCCGGTTATCTTTCTACCGCAAACTGTCGTGCGTGTAACAAAGTTGTTGTGTACCCTTTTGTACTCCTAATTTGACTGAAAAGTTATCGCTATGAAAAATTTAATTGTAAAAAACTTCAAAAAGAAAACAAATAAGCTATACAGCTTTACTCATTTGTCGGGTATCAATTCAACCGGTACTCCAACTGATACCATAATTGGAGATCCTACCAATACGACAATCACGGTACTGACTACTGTCAGCGGGCCAACACATTTTAATAACCGACAAAATGGGGATAAGCTAAGAGTGTAAAGGATGATATTTTTTAGATAATCAAAGTAATATGCTAAAGGATGAAATGAAGCTCTTGGCGCAATTGGCGGCTGAGTATCTATTGGAGATGGAAAATGGAAGCGGACGGTCTTTGGAATACGAGAATGAGCAGAAAGCTCGCATAAGTACGGAATGCTTTCGGATAAAAAAAAGCTGGACTGACCTGTTGTTTAGTCCGGTTAAAGATCATGTCATGAGACGCTATATCGGGTTTCAACAACAGATCATATTGGAACTAGCAGACAGCCTGTATCAGCAGATTGAAAACAGCAGAAAAACATCAGCGCAGGAAATTTATCCTTTACTAAATGTTTCTGCTTTTATGCTGGAATGCCTGTTGGGATTAAAAGATTTTCAGCTCCAATATTTTAATAATTATATTGATGATGAGGGAAAATTACCTGACGCAGCTATTCCCACCGAAAGAAAGAGAATGACCGAAGCCGCAGAAAAGGTCAGCGCCACACTGCAAAATGTGGAATTGGATGTTAAATTAAGGGCTTGCATCTGCGATTATTTAGGGGACATTATTATGATGGAGCCTGATTCTCGCCTTAGGTACCGATCTGTCGAATATCTCATTTCTTTTACCGAAACGATAGCGGTAATGGCTAATTTTTCAGACAACCGGGATCTAACCCAAATTGTTACAGAAGCGCTATTCTATATGAATTTCAATCATCACAATTTTTGTCAGTGGTACCAGGAAACTATTGAAGTGATAAAATCATCACTTCGGCCAAAGGATCAGCTGCCCATGCTAATGAAACAATTGCTGGTCCTTAAATCCATGCCGGTAATGACATCTATGAGTTTCGATCCGAAGGTGCAACCGATAAATAGCCAATTGGAAAGCTGGCTAAGTGAATATATCAGGCACGAAACGGTCCATCTTGAGATGTGTGAGATTGAGCCACCAGATAAAATCGAGTTAAAGCTGACGGTAGCCCAACTGGCATTACTAGTAAGACTTTTGTATGAAGAGGATGTTTTTGCTATGAAAAACATTGCCGCGTTACTAAGGTTTTTTTCAAATCACTTTATGAGCAAAAAACAAGAACATATTTCCTATGGAAGTATGAACAAGTTATATTACAGTGGAGATCAATTTACAGGCTATGCAGTCCGGGAACTTTTATTAAAAATGGTCGCAAAAGTCAACAAGATGTTTTTCCCAACGTAATATAGAATAATAAAACAAATCAGCTATGATTAAAGCAACAAGCAAGGAAAAATCTTTGGTCGTTCGATTACTGACACAATCTTTCATAGACAACCAAAGTGTAAATTATATCATACAGCAAGATGATTATAAAATAAAACGCGTTCGTGCGCTTATGGAATATTCTTTTGAAATGTGTTTAAAGTTTGGAGACATTTGGATAACTGAACAAGAAAATGGCTGCGCTTTAGTTTTATACCCGCATTTAAAGAAATTCTCTCTTTTAGCGATTTGGTTAGATGTTAAACTAATCTTCCAGGCTATTGGCATCGCTGACATTTTCAAAGCGCTGAAACGTGAAAGCCTGATCAAAAAGGTCCAGCCAAAAGAGCCCATGGCTTATTTGTGGTTTATTGGCGTTGATCCAAGGGCACAGCATGCGGGGCAAGGGAGCCTGCTTTTAGATGATATTATCGAATCGGCAACAAAAAACGGTCTGCCTTTATTTCTGGAAACGTCCACAACTAGCAATCTTGCCTGGTATAAAAAATTCGCTTTTGAGATTTATGACCAATTGGATTTAGGTTACACGCTGTATTTTCTTAAGCGAACAATCCAATAATATTGACATGCTGGTATTCGGGACGCAAATTCATATTGTTACTTTCCTATTTATCGTCCTGGAAACGGGCATGTTCTTTTTTCAACTGTTTTATTATCTCTTCCGTCCGCAGGACGAGCAGCGCAAATGGTACCTGATCTTGCTTTTCCTCATGCTGTTTTATAATATCACAGGCGGATTGTTTCCTGACCCTAACATCGGTTTTCCGGTAAGCGTACAACTCATGATAGCTTACGGCAGTGGGTTCCTGATGGCCTCTTATTTCCCTTTTTACTTTTACAAGGCCTTTGCATTGCCTTCCCTTCGCTGGCATGCTTATTTTGGAGTGCCCCTGTTTCTTTTTTTGCCTTATATTATTTTTTTTATCGTTGACTTCGCCATAAAAGGCCATCTTAACCTAAAATATGGGATGATCGTACCTTTCATTTATGCCATGGTTCTGCTATATGTCATGTTTTGGGCGATCAGGCGTAAATACAATCAGGAACGCAACGCGCATCAATACCTGGAAGAAATAGCCATGTATTGCGCCATAACACCATGGGCATCGTTATCGTTTTTTGGCCTGGTCGAAAGCAGTCAGTTGGTAGAAGTCGTGTGTACCAATACAGGAATAATCGGTATAACCATCCTGGTCATCTGGCGTTCTATTAAAAATGCCCGTCTGGAATATACTCGTTTGTTAGAACTGGTGAGGGTTGGTGAGGGCACACAGGTTTTTGAGGAAATGTGCTGCTATTATAAATTGACCAGCCGGGAGATCGAGATTGTGCTGCTCGTTCGTCAGGGACTAACCTACAAAGAGATTTCCACCAAGCTCTTCATCGCAGGCAAAACAGTTGAAAACCATATCCAACACATCTTCGAAAAGACAGAGGCTAATAACAAGATAGCGCTGCTGCATAAACTATTTAATGCCTGATATTTTAGTATAGTGGTTTCTACTTATTATGCCAAATGAGGGAATTTACCTATTGTTAGCCAGCCACTTTTCTGCCCAAATTTGCGGAACAAATAATAATTTTTGCAATGAGCTAGAATAGAGCGTGGTTATGGAAAAGGCATTATTTACAAATAAATACCCATATGCGTGGTTAGACGAGATCATCGATTTTACCCTCAACCCGCAGCAAACTGATGTTGCTGCTTTACAGGTTCAGCAATTGATCACGATAGAATTGCGATTCCGGGAAGATCTCCAGGAAGTGTTTCGCCAATTAAAAGCGGGCACATTTTTCCTTTTATCTTCCAAAAAATTAAACGTTGTTGTCAACCATTATTATGATGCGCTCCTCTTACTGGAACGCCAGGCAATGGTTAACCTCGCCGCCTATCCGGGCGATCAGCCCTTAACGGTTACCGGCGAAAATATCCTGATGGCTATACAGGATTTGAAAGCTGCCATTATCAAGCGCTTTGGCTTGATTGTTACTGGCGATGGAAAAGATAGCCCTGCCGCTGAGGGCAATGTGCTAACTAAAATATTCTGTAAGTTGAGCGTCGACCAGATCGGCATCATTTTAAAAGCTGCCGACGACACCCGGCTGATTATTGCAAGCTCGCTAAGTCTGATCTTCCGTTCAATTGTTCCCTTTCTCTCCACCGAGAAGTCCAAACGTATCTCCTGGAACAGCATGCGAAAAAGCACCTACCACATGGAACAGCATGATAAAGATGTTGCCATCGAAGCCCTTGAAAAATTGATTGCCACAATCAGGGGGTATTAATTAACCACTACATTGACAGGATAGGTCAGCGAGAAATCGCTGGCCTTTTTTTGTAAAATATACATTGGTAAATATCTGATTATCAATAGAGTGCAAGGGGTGCAACAGGGGTGCAATAAAAAGTTGAACTTTTTGGCCATCCCAAAACGCTGTTGTTTTGCTCTCACCAAATCATTGATACTATAATCAAAATGAGATGGCACGAACGTTATTTGACATACAGGAATGAAACATTATCCGGCCAACAACCGGAAATTTCGCGAAGGTGAGCGTAAAGCCGCAATACCCGAAAGCGCGAAGGCAGGCGAGGGCCCGGATCGTAGGATCCGACGCGAGTAATTCCGACTCTTTACATATATCGGCAGAAATGAATTATCGGGATCGATACCCGCTGCCGGTACTCAGAAAAATTATTCCTGGACTATTTTCATGATTTTTTTGTAATCGTCTTTTATTTTTTGCCGGCAAGTGTGATTTTTTTCTAAAGCACCGCTTACCTCCGGCTACTTTTTTTACTTCAAAATAATCATTTATGGCTAATTTATTAACAGCGAAAGAGCTCAAAGAGCAGGCCTCCCTGGTTGACCTGCTAAGCCGTTTGGGCTACCAGCCCGTTCCCAAACGCGGGCGGGAAAAAATGTACATCAGCATGCTCAGGGACAACGATACCCAGCCATCTTTTAGTGTAAATGACGACCTGGGCGTATGGTTTGACCATGGCGCAGGGAAAGGCGGCAACATCATTGATTTCGGCCTGGCCTACTGGAAAAACCTGGGGTTTAACGAGGTCGTTAAAAAGATACAGCAGGTTTGTTTACTGGAACAGGTTCAGCATAGATTGCCACGTCCACGAAAACCAATGAAAGTTCATCATGTCGTCGAACGGGTAAAACCTCTAGGTGTTCATCCGGCCATAACAGATTACCTGAAAAGCCGTGGTGTTTACGATGTAGCAAAATTCTACCTGAGCGAAGTATATTACTACATAGAAGATGATAGCGATGTCCGCAAGCATTATTTCGCAGCGGGCTGGCTCAACGAAAATAACGCATGGGAAGTGCGGAACCGCTACTTTAAAGGGTGCATGGGCCACAAAGGAATAACTATTATACCCGGTCACCCCAAAAAGGCAGCTGTTTTTGAAGGTTTTATAGATTTCCTAAGCTGGCGTTTTGAAAACCCGGACGCTGACCACAGCATTATTGTGCTTAACACCTTAACTTTATTACAGCAAGGGATCGTCAGGGCAAAAGCCTTTTCATCGCTTGATATCTATTTTGACCGGGATAAGGCGGGTAAAGCGGCCAGCCGTGATTTTATCAAAGCACTGCCTTATGCGACTGACCGTTCGGCGATTTATGAGGGCTTTAATGATTATAACGATAAGATCAAGGCACAGCTAAAAGTGTCTGAAATGCCGCAAAGAACTCAAGTAGATTTCTTTGCAAACGTTAGAGTTCCTTTTGAAAGGTAAGTTTCATGAGTTTAACGCTTGACCAATACCTGAATACTGTAATTGAGGGCGATTGCCTGGAGGTCATGGGTTGGTTTCCCGATAATTCCATCGATCTGATATTATGTCACCTACCATATGGAACAACTATTAATCCCTGGAATGTCTCGATTAATTTTGATCGTCTATGGCAACGTTATCGGCGCATCATCAAATCTAATGATCTTATCGCAGCATTGACCGGGGCAGAGCTACCCAATCTACGGTGTCATGGGTGAATCACCGATTTGCTTATGGATAATTCCGTTGCTTTTGCAACGGCAAGATGTCTTTTTGTTTCACAAAAAGTCTCTTGCCCTCCCGGGGGGAGTTAAAAAAATTCGCAACTCATTTTTTCATGGAACGCAAAAAGAAATTGATGGGCAGGCCACAATTGGCGGCAGGTAAGCGAACTAAGTTCATCAATGTCAGGTTCACCGAAGGCGAGTTCAGGGAGGTAACTGCACTGGAAAAAGAGTTGGGTGTCTCCAAAACCGAATTGATCCGTATGCGGGTCCTGTCTAATGCGAAAAAAGCGGTAATAAATGCCAGGGAATTGATCAAAAATATGGACGGGGTCGGCGCCGAGATGGGTCGAATCGGCAACAATATCAATCAATTAGCCAAGCATGCCAATACTTTGAAACTAAAAGGCCAGCTATCACCACAGGTCATCCAAAACTTTAACGACCTGTTTGAAGAATATATCCAAATCCAGCAATCCCTGGAAGCCGCACTTCGAAAAATCATCAGAGCTATGGCAATTTGATGGGACGGTGATATAGGGGTAGCGTGTTATAGTGTTATAAAGAACTAAAGATATCGGGTTATGAGGTTACCGTGTTAAGCCGGTATAAAGTTATTCAGTTAGAACGGTACATCGTTATCTTGTTCAGGTGGTGTTATAATGTTACCGTGATATCATGTTACGTCGTTATAATGTTACAACGTTAGCGCGTTATCCGGATCGGTCGATCCTTTGGTATTGCGTTATACAGCCCGGCTGATATCGCGTTATCCAGTTCCCCGGTAATAGCGTTATACTGCTAGCCGTTCAGCCGTTACAGCGTTATAAATGCCCGCAGCCATGATCGCTCATATTTTTAAAAAACCTTCCAGGGTATTTGCCGGCGTAAAATACAATACGAATAAAGTTGACCGGAATACCGGGGAGCTGATGCTGATCGCTAACTTCGGAATACTTCAGGCGCTAAACAACCCGCGGCCGCAGGACCTGGTCAACTACCTGCTCATGGTATCCGCGCAAAAAAAAGGCATTAAAAACACGCAGTTTCATGCAACGATCTCCGCCCGTGGCCGCAATTATAACAAGCAGGAATTAACAAAAGCTGCTGTAATGTGGTTAAAGGAAATGAAATATGGCGATCAGCCTTATCTCATCGTCTTTCACAAAGATACGGATAACAATCACGTGCATATTGTGAGTTCGCGTGTCGGAAAGGATGGCAAACAGGTAGACCGGGATTATGAACAGGTCAGAGCGGTCAGAAATATCAACAAGGTATTGGGCTACACTTTCGCCATGCAGTACCGCTTTAGTACCAAAGCACAGTTTTATCTCATCCTGGAGAACCAGGGTTATCTCGGCAGGGATTACGTCGAGGAAGAAAAATTACAGAAAAAGCTTAATGCCTTTATGCCTGATAAGGTAAGGATAGCCGAGATTCGAGACCTTTTCAATGACCTCAAGTCTGACCCGAACTTTGTGAAAATGATGCGGGTAAACTATCAGCTTGATCTTGTTTTTCATTCCTCCGAAGGTAAAAAGCCTTACGGTTATTCGGTCATAGATCATGCCACCAAACAGGTATTCAAAGGAAGCGAGATCCTCAACCTCAAGTACCTGCTTAATGAAAACATCAAAACTGAAAATAATTACCAACCTCGAAGCATCGAACTGAATGATTATTTAGCCGAAAATGCGATCACTTATTATTCAGAATACGCGCCGGAGCCCGTGCATATAAGCCCTGTGATGATCGCCGACGATGTCGATGACCAGCAGGTACTGGGGATGAAACGCCGCCGGCAAAAGAAGGCCAGGACAAATACCCGTTAAGAAGCTGGCAATACGGTTTGGTTCGCCATTCATAATGGCTCTCTATCATCTTTAAACTAATAACTCCATTGCAAAATTATGATCTGTTTATATGGCAACCAAAAAGGCGGCGTCGGAAAAAGTACGCTCACCGTTTTATCCGCGAATTACCTGAGCCTGGCTAAAGATTGGCCCGTGACCATCATTGACATGGATTACCAGCAATCCATTTCACAGAAATTTGAAAAGGCCAAGGTGCTTGAAAATGATGAGCCCTATGATGTATTACCGGCAACCCTGGAAAACTTCCCGATGCTGGCCAATGTCCTGACCAAAAATAAGAAGGATGTTGTACTTATCGACCTGCCGGGTAAATTGGATGATGACGGGTTGATCCCCGTCTTTAGATACGCCGACCTGGTGATTTGTCCTTTTGCCTATGATGAATTCACTTTTGAATCGACGGTATTGTTTACGGTGGTTCTTGAAAAGGTAAACCCAAACGTGCAGGTGTTTTTTATCCCTAATCGGATCAAAGCCAATGTAAAATTTGAGATCATGAGTGAGGTCAACGAACAGCTGTCAAAATTTGGCACCATCACCGCAGCCATCCCGGACCGCATCGACTTTCAACGGATCACCACCTTTCAAACGCCCTTATCGCTTTACGGCGTGATCACCCCGGTATTCGAACAAATATTTGCCGACCGCTTATGGAAAAAATGAAAACCTTAGCCGACCAGCTGCGCGAGCAAATGAGCAAGCCTGCCGACAAGTTGACAAAAGAAGTCAGGATTACCGGGTCAAAGAAATCAAAAACGACGGCCAAGAAAGCGGCAAAAACAACAGAGGTCGCCATTCTCACCGCTTTGATCGGCTATGATAACAGCGGCAACAAAAGCATGGTGCACGCCAGGTTCGATAAGCAGACGGTAGATGTCATGAATAAATTCAAAATGGCTACGGGTATCGAGGTCACGAAGTTCGTCTCGTTTGCGGTTAAACATTTTCTGGAAACCTATCCTGAACTCAAAACGATTATCAAAGAATACATTCAAAATACTGACTTATGAATTTAACAAAAGTCTCTGCTTTACTGGTTGGCGGCTTACTGACCCGCTATGCGTTCCGCAGGTGGCAAGACCATTTGAACCGGACTCAAAAGACCGTTGGGTCAACCTGCTTTATGTTGAATAAGTCGGTGGCACCTGTGCAATCAATCCATAAAAGTGCTAATGATCAGGTGCCTGATCGCGGCATCAAAAAAGCACTTTTTGCCTATGACACCAGCGATCACAAAACGCTGATGCATGTAAGGTTCGACCGGCAAACGGTCGATACGCTTAACAAGTTCAAACTGGCTACCGGTGTGGACATGTCCAAGTTTGTGGCTTTTTCCGTCAGGCATCTTTTGGATACCAATCCCGATTTTAAAAACATCATTAATAACTATTTAAACAGAACCCAATTATGACCTGGATGAAATTCGCCTTGTGGCTGCTTGGAATTTATAGTACCTATTATGCTGCCCTGATCCTTTGGGACTACCTGCGACTAAGTCGCGGCGAACCCGCAAACGATAAACATGAACTCACCTTTGTGGAGGACATTGAGCCCGTAAAATCATATTTCGAAGAAATAGTCGGGTCCGGCAAGGAATCGCCGGTCGCCTTTTCGGGGGGTGTCAGCCTTAAGCAGCTTTTTAATCTCGCCCGTGAAGAATCGGTCGAGTACATCAAATCTGTAAGCTTTTAAAAGCATGAAATTTTTACTGTCTGTTGGTTGCTGCCTGTTAACGGAGGTAACTTTTGCCCAACCCGGCATTGCCGAAATGCAGCAGGCCAAGCAAGACCTTTCAAGGTCGTTCTTTTCCGCCTTTGACTGTTGCATGGTGCTGGCCGTCCTTTTCGGCCTCTTTGGCGGACTGAGGATATACCACAACTGGCAAATGGGCAAAGACCATATCGATTCGGCCGTTGCCGGCTGGTTCTTTGCTTCGTTTTTTATGATCCTTGCGGGTCCTTTCCTGCGGGCATTGTTCGGAATCTGAATGCCTGTTTTTTATTGTTGCTTCCTCCCGGAAGCCATAAAAGATTCCTGTCTTAACCTTCTTCAATTTACACATCCTTATAGGATTTGTCAGGCAGTCTTTAAACTGCCACCCTAATGGGTGAAATAATCGGGGCGTTGTTCGTGATCTGAACGCTCTTTTAGCATAACCGGCCTGCACTCAGCAGGCTCTAAAAGATCTCCGCCTTTATTTTTTCTCCAAAATTAATGTTCTCAAAAACAAAAAAGTTATGGGCTTCAGCCGTATTGCTGGCGCTATCCATTCCTGTGTTCGCTCAAAGCGGGGTTAACGGCCTGAACACAGCAACCTCCACCTTAAAAACCTATGTGGCACCCGTAACCAATATTACATTGGTGATCGGTGGCATCGTTGGTATCGTAGGTGCCATCCGGGTCTACTCCAAGTGGAATTCGGGTGACCAAGATATCAATAAAGAATTGATGGGCTGGGGCGGCTCCTGCGTCTTCCTTGTCGTTTCCGCGTTGATCATCAAAGCGTTCTTCGGCTTGTAATTATGGCCAGGAAGTATCCTGTTTATAAGGGGCTCCAACGGCCCCTTATATTCAAGGGGTTTAAAGGCAAGTTCATCTATTGGGGAATTGCCTCCCTCTTAACCGGTCTGGTTTTCGGCGCGTTGACGATGTCATTAGTCAATATGTGGCTTGGCGCCATGGTATTGATCGGCTTTATTGTCGGTGGTTTGCTTTTTACCGCCAGCAAACAAAAAGGCGGCCTGCATTCTAAAAGCCGCACCTCAAACATTTACATCCTTAATCATTATGGCCGTAAAAACCTTGTTTAACATTCCCTATGCGGGCGTGGATAAAGATGGGGAATACGACCTGCTCATCGGACTGAATGGCGAATGCTCCGTGGTCATCCAATTGATAAACCCGGTCATCCGTTATTCCGCTTATCCTGCAGGCTACGAAGAATTTCACCATCTGCTCAATAATGTAATCAAGATCCTAGGTGATGGTTATCTTCTGCAAAAACAAGATATCATTAGCCGATCACCTTATAAAGGTCCACCTGCCAGCGAATATCTCCAAAAGAAGTATAATGCCCACTTCAATGGACGGGAATGCCTGCAGGTTGTCACTTATTTAACTGTTACACGCCAAGTAAAGAAAGGGGCATTTTATGTATACGATGCCCGGATACTGCGGGATTTCAGGCAAGCGATCGGCAAGGTATTAGACGTGCTTCCTTCAGCAAGCACACTAAGCGAGGGGCAGCTCAACCGCTTGATCTTACAGCTGCTCAGTATGGACTTTGGCAGGTCCAATATCGTTTTGAACAACCTGTCCCCATCCGATACAGAGATCAGGATCGGTGACCGATCGATACGCAATATCAGCCTGGTCAATATTGACAGCATCGATCTTCCCGCCGATGTTTCTACCCATATAGAATTGAACGACAAGGAAAGTATGCGTGGGTTCCCGGTTGATTTCCTGTCCTTTCTCTTTAAGGTACCCGGCGTGGAGGTAATCGTTTATAACCAGGTCATTGAAATACCAAATCAGGTCGTAACACTCCGCAAGCTGGAGCAGAAAAAGAAACGGCATGCAGGTATCCCTGATCCGGCAAACCAACTATGTGTCGAAGACATCGACCAGCTTTTGAATGACGTCGCCCGTGAGAACCAGTTACTGGTTAATTGCCACTTTAATATTCTGGTATCAGCACCGCATAACGCGATTCAAAAGGCGGTCAATTTTATAGAAAGCTCCCTCTTTCAGTTAGGGATTATCCCGAGCAAAAACGCTTATAACCAACTGGAGCTATTTCGCACAGCCTTACCCGGCAATGGTGTAGAATTAAAAGAATACGATTGGTTCCTGACCACCTGTGATGCCGCGATCTGCTTTTTTTTTAAGGAGTCTCTGCCAAGGGATGAACCCTCCGATTTTTTGCTGCGGTTTACCGACCGCCAGGGCATTCCAGTTGGCATGGATCCCGCTGACCTGCCGCTTCGAACAGGTCGCATCAATAACCGGAATAAGTTTGTTTTAGGACCCAGCGGTTCGGGGAAAAGTTTCTTTATGAATGCCATGATCGAGCAATACATGCTCTACAATATGGATATGGTCATCGTAGACACGGGGCACTCATACTCAGGACTTTGTTCTTATTACCAGGGAAAATACATCACCTACACGGACAAAAACCCGATCACGATGAACCCTTTCCGTATTACCGAAGCGGAATACAACATTGAAAAAAAGGACTTCCTCTGCACGCTGATCGGTGTGACCTGGAAGGGTGCCGAAGGAACGCTAAGCCCCGTTGAACGGGATGTGGTCGCCAATGTAATCTCGGCTTATTACAGCAAATTCTTCGCTGAAGATGGTGATTTAAGCTTCAATAGCTTTTATGAATTCGCTTTGGAGAAGATCCCTGAAATCAAGGTCGAAGAAAAGATCATGTTTGATTTCGACGAGTTCCGTTATGTTCTGAAAAAGTTCTATAAGGGCGGTGAGTTTGCCCCCATTTTAAATAAGGACGCTGATAAATCTTTATTCTCGGAACGCTTCATCGTCTTTGAAATTGATTCCATCAAGGAGAACAGGACCCTCTTTCCAATTACGACCCTAATTATTATGGATGTATTCATCCAAAAGATGCGGTACCGGTCCGACAGGCGAAAAGCCCTGGTGGTCGAGGAAGCATGGAAGGCCATTGCCAGCCCATTGATGGCCGGTTATCTTTTGTACCTCTACAAAACTGTTAGAAAATTTTGGGGTGAGGCAATTGTAGTTACCCAGGAACTCGGGGATATTATTGGAAATGCGGTAGTTAAAGATAGTATCATTAACAACTCGGATACCATCTGCCTGCTTGACCAAACCAAGTTCAAAGACAACTATAATGATATAGCCGCATTGCTTTCCATCAATGAAACCGAGCGAAGAAAGATATTTACGATCAACCAGCTGGATAATACCGAAAATCGCGGCCGGTTTAAGGAGGTGTATATCCGTCGCGGGGCAGTTGGTGAAGTTTACGGTGTTGAAGTTTCGCTTCAGCAATACCTTACTTACACCACCGAAAAACCGGAAAAAACTGCGGTAGAAAGTTATACGGATCGCTTCGGTTCTTACCAGGACGGTCTGGATGCCTTTGTCCGGGATTTTGACGAAAGCGGCAAGTCTTTGCCTGCTTTTATTTCACAGGTTAATCAAAACCAGCAATCATGAATATCAAATTTATCGCAAGATCTCTATTCCTTTACATGTTTCTGACCCTAACCGTTGGTCATTCCTTCGCACAGACGTTAACTGTTGATCCACTCGTATCTGGTGCGATCGCCATCAATGCCGGCGTTATCAACGGTCAGCTGAATACCACTAATAATAAACTGGACCTGATACAAAAAGGCCAGCTCGCCGTTACCGGCCAGCTCGTTATCGTCAATAACCTGCAAAATAAGATCTATCAAGGCCTGAGTCAGGTCGCATCCGTGATCAATAACCTGAACACGGTAAAGGAGATCGCACAATGCGGCGTCGATATTATAGGCGACGTCGAGGAATCTGTCAGGCTGGCTAAATCCAACCCGGCACTGTTACTGTTTGCAGAGCGAGGCGCAAGGGATTTTCAAACAAGGGCGACAACCCTCGCCGCCGAGGTCAGCGCCTTTGTCCTGCAAGGGGGAACCAAAAATCTCATGGATTCCGGCGAGCGGGGCAAGCTGCTCAATCATATTGCCGATGAGATGCGTATCCTGCGTGGAATCGCCTATGGCATGAGCCGGGCCATGTACTGGGCAAAGATCAACGGCATTTTTCGTTCGCTCAATCCCTGGGCAGAATGGCAAAACCAGGATGTCAGGATCGCCAATGATGTAATAACGAATGCTAAATACCTGAGACAATGAAGTATGAACTATTCATGATCTGTCCGCCTTGGAGACAATACAGAACTTATAAAAGATATCAACAGGTACTGACCGATAGTATTCCTGCCCGGATGTGGCGGGCATTGCGGGCCTTTAACTTTATGGAATCATGTTTGGCCGAACTGGCCTCAAAAGAACATGTTATTGTGGTTTGGGTCACTGATAAATTTACCGAAGAATGCCGGGAATACCTGGCAGGCCTAGGTTATCAGTATGACACCTTTCTTCTATGGAAACGGGCAAAATGGAAGCGAGGCGATACAAAGGCGGTTTTTGAATATCTGATGGTGTTTCAAAAAGATGGGTACAAAGTACCTGCTACTGATTTTCCAGCCCCTTTAAAAGCACCCTTTTTAGGCAAAGTAAAGTTTCGGGGCCAAAAGCCGGATGACGCATATGCCATGATCGAAGCATTATATCCCACCCGGTCGAAGGTACAGATATTCGGCACCTGCCATCGTCCGGGCTGGGACATTTTTCAACGTAATGACACTTAATCTATTATTTATGAAAAATATTATTGCCATTTTTCTCATATGGGCAGGCTTCAGCTTTTCCGCTTTCGCCCAGCAAAAAATACTGAATATTCCGGCACTGCATCAATTGGTGAACGAATCGGAATCAGAAAACAAACTACAGGTGAAAGCTAAAAACCAACAGGGTCTGGCTACCTCGAATGAACAGGCGAACCTGACCTTACTGGAAAAGACGAAATCGATGTACCGGACCTTGCAGCAGAGATACAATACTTTAGGAGCCGCTATCAATATCGCGGAGATAGGCATCTATGCGACACCGATGGTAGAACGTATCGTGAGCAACCAGGCGCAGATCGTTCAGTTGGCTCAGAAAAATCCCGCATTAATTGCGATTGGTTATCAGTCTGCGTTGCAATTCACTTCCCAGGCAAAAAGCCTCGTAGCTTATGTAACAGGACTCACGCTTTCGCTTGGCGATATAAACCAGATGAGGGCATCCGACCGGAAAATGCTGTTCGACTACGTGATCTCCGAATTAAGTAGCATCCAGGATCTGTCGGGAAATATGCTGAACATGATGCAATATTCCAGCCTGGGTTCACTGTTAAAGGCGGCAAACCCCTTTCAGAATTTTATTGACGCCGATAAGGCTATCGGTCGCGAGATCATTCAAAACGCAAAATATTTAAAATGAAATGGATTTTTATTATTCCGCTATTGCTCATACAATGTTACCGGGCAAAAGCACAGCAATATGTGATCGACTACCAACACCTCATCGCGGTTTCACAGAATGCCGCTGTCAGGAGCAGTGCGGAGCTGACCCATGACCAATACCTGGGTAAGATCAATTCCAATATCAATGACCTCAACACCAATGTTGGTTCCGTGGTATTGGCACAGACAATGATCTATGAAGGGCTTTCCAATGTGAACTCTGCTTTAAAGGATGGGTTGGCTGTTAAAAACATGGCAGTCATTATCGCTGATATGACCGGTTATATTAACCAGGCACTTGCCATGGCGAAGAACCAGCCCTACTTGTTATTATTTGCTGAAAGTATCGCTTCTGAAATGCGGGAGCGCTCGCTTGCTTTGGTTTCGGATGTGTCCGGTTATGTGCTTAAAGAAGGCAATAATGTATTAGCCGACTATAATGCGCGGGACCAGTTACTGCGCAAAGTCATCACGCAATTGCACATACTGGATGGGTTAGCCTATGGCACCTGGAAAGCGATGTATTGGGCGAAGGAACGCGGAGTGATTGCCTCGCTAAACCCCTTTGCAAATTTTATCAGTCAGGATACCCGCCTGGTCGGCGAGATCATTCAAAACGCAAAGTACTTACGACAATGAAATTTCTAATTCCGCTACCATTTATATGGTTCTCCCTGATGCAGCAATGTTTTAGCCAGAGCCTCGCACAGGATAAAGCTGTTAGATATCAACAGGAACGTATGGTTTACCTCCAATGGGATAAAAATAAATTTGAACCCAAAGCCGGCTTTCTTAGCCTCAATCCCTATTACTGGCTAACCTGGGGTTTGTTTCACCCCAGTTATCACAAAAATGATCTACGGCCGCTTAGTGCAACCGGGCCGCAGACACAGCGTCTGGCATTGGTTGGTGTGATGAACAACACGGATAATAAATACAAGCTTCAGTCCGATACAGTACGCAATACAGCATTATCTGAAATAGCCAATCAATCCGGTTTTGTTTCCGTATTAGACCCTTTATGGCAGCTCTATTACAGTAAGGAACTGAACCCAGTACTTGATCATTCTATGTCCTCTATTCTGGCAGGGTTATCACCACAGGTGAGCGCCAGGCTAGTTAACGAAGGTTTGTACAGTTGGTACAAAAACGAGTTGGACATGCTCAAGGAGCGGCTCGATGCCGCGCTTAACACGACAATGGACAGGGGCTCGCGTATTATCGCTTATCACCGTTTGCTGATGGAATACCGAACCCTTGCCAGTGTTTGGGCGATCAGGACCTCTTCAGCAAAAGCCACCATAGATATGACTGCCCGGCAGCAGAGATTAAAGGCTGGCGAAGTAACGGTCAGCAACTGGACACCTCAGTCGGATATCCAGATCGCCAAAGACGTTTTAAAAAATCTGCAATGAAAAAGAAATTCATATTAGTCATATTGTTGTGCTTTTGTTTAAGCAACTTATTCGCCCAAACGGCACCCGCACCTGACAATGGAAAAACTTTGCAGTTTCTACAGGGTGACGGCGTTTACGAAACTGGCGTGATGGTGTTTTTAAAAGAGCTGAAAGGGTCGGTATGGACACACTTTGACATGTTTATCAATGATGCGAAGGCGCTTGCTGCCATTTTTATGATCATCTTCTTCGCGATCAAGTCGTACGAAATGATGGTCGGCGACAAGCAGCTGGAGATCATGCCGTTGCTGCGTCCCTTTGGTTTGGCCATGGTGATTCTCTGGTGGGGTGTTTTCGTACAAATGATCGCATTTCCAACGGAGGTAGTGGCTAACCGTACCGAGCAGATGTTTAAGAGTGAGCAGACCATCGTTAACAACTTACGGCTGAACAGGTCCAGCCTGATGCTGGCTGTTGCCAATTCGTTATACACTTACCAGGCACAGGCGGAAGTCGCAGAAAAGGAAAGCGATACATGGTACGGGCAAGCCTGGGATTCTGTAACCAGCACCGTTAAGGAGGGGATCAGCTCGGTAGTCTCGCCATTGCTGGAATTAAAAAACCGGCTGACCGTGGGCATGCAACTGCTATTTACGCAGTTGCTGGAATTGTTAGGGATCTGGATTCTGCGCATAGCCGTTTATATTATCTTTATGATTCAAATCATCTATTCCACCATACTGATCATTCTCGGGCCTTTCGCCGTTGCCGCGAGTATTTTACCGGCCTTCCGTGATAGCTTCAGTACCTGGATCGCCCGGTTTATTTCCGTTAATCTCTACAGCGGCATCGCTTACCTCATCATGTACCTGTGCGGTTTGATGCAGGAATATGCATTAAAGTCGGAGATCAGTAAATACAAGGAGCTAGTCGGTGAGAACGGCTTGAGCGCCAATTTAGAAAAAATGGCCTGGTTTGCAGGCAATGGTGTCCTGTCCTTTGGTACCGTCATCATTGTATTCCTGATCGGTGCCATCTGTATGTTCACCGTGCCCAGCATCTCCACCTGGATCATCTCAACTTCCGGTATCAGTTCGGCAACATCAACGTTTGGCCGCAGCGCCGGAACAGTGACCAGTATGGCCCGGAAAGCAGCCGGAAGCTTCTTTTAGTTCCTTTTTCTTTTCTTCCTTTTTATGTCAGGCTGACCCGTAAATGCGGGCCGGCCATTTTTATTTAATCGATAACCATGATCATCAAAAATATTGAAGCAAAGGTCAGGCTGGCAACATTTATCGCGGCCGGTAGCCTGCTGACATCGCTGGTCATCGTAGGCATGAATTGCCTGTATGCTTTTAAGCTGGTATCCAATGCCCAGAAAAACATTTATATCCTGGATAACAATGTTCCCATACTGGCCAGGCAGACGGACGTGCAGATCAACCGGCCGGCCGAGTACCGGGCCGATGTCAACCTCTTTCATTCACTTTTTTTCTCCCTCACACCCGATGATAATTACATGGAGTATCAGATGAAAAAAGCCATGTATCTGGTAGACGAATCGGGCATGCAGCAATATAATAACCTCAAGGAAAATGGCTTTTTTAATTCCATTTTATCCTCCAGTTCTGTGCTAACACTGCAAACCGATTCCATTTCGGTAGACGTCCCCAAACATTATTTCCGTTATTACGGAAAACTGAAAATCGACCGGCGTAGCTCAACTGTCGTCCGCTCCCTCATTACCGAAGGTTACCTGAAAGACATCCCCCGAAGTGATAATAACCCGCACGGCGTATTAATCTGTGCCTGGAAAACCCTTGAAAATAAAGACCTCCAAGATGTGGAAAAGAATTCATTCTAACAGGGATCCCAGGGATACCCTGTACAGCGAGATACAAAAGGAGTTTAGTAGCTATTTCACTGTTGCCGGTAACGCCTTTAAGAACCTGGCATCGGCATATCCAAAATTCTTGTTCGGGTGCATGATCTTCTTAATGGCACTTTCGATCGTACTGTCGTTCACCATTTTTCGCCACCCGGATAAGAAACAGCCTGCCGAGGTTAAAAAGGTCAGCCCGGTGGAAGATGGCTTCAGCCAAATATTGCAAGCTGCCGGCAATATCCGTGCAACGATGCAACTCAAACAAATGGTAGACAGCCTCACAGCTAAAAAACAGCTATCAGGCCGGGACAGTATCCTGCTGGACAGCGCGCTCAGTCGCCTAGCGAAAATCCATCAAACATTAAAGTAAATATGCTATGAAAATTGATTTTAAACAGCCAAAATATGTGCTGCCGGTCATCCTATTGCCGTTTTTGTGCCTGTTCTTTTATGCCTGGCAAAGCGGGTTTTCTTCCAAGCCAAAGGAAACGGTCAAGGAAACAGTAGGTCTCAATGGTTCGGTTGGGCAGGTTTCCGCCGATGTACGAAAAAAACAGCTTGTCGATAAGCTGGACGCCTACCGCAATACCTATAAGGAAGCCGATGGTTTAACCGCGGTTAATGTGATCCCGCGCGAGAATTCCAGTAACCCGGCCTTCAATAATGATTATTCCGACCCGCAGAAAAAGAAACTGGATTCCATTCGCCAGGCGATGAAGCTGAAATTCTGGACGGGTAATAACCTGGTTATCGGGAAGGGGCGGACGGCAGGTAAGTCACATGACCAGCAAGTCGCGATGGCCGTTGAAGCGATGAGCCGCCGGCAGGCAAACGCCGTTCGTCAGGTTGAGCCTATGCCAAAAGAGAAAGACCCCATGGACGTATTCAGACAGCAGATGGCGATCATGGATAGTGTCAGTAAGCAGAACGATCCCAGCTACCGGGAAGAGCTAAAGAAAAAAGATCTTGCCGACAAAGCTGCCAAGTTGAAGGCCAGCCAGGTTAAACTAATTGTTGAGAAAGCGAATGCCCTTTCTGATGCTTTTAATACCATCCTTCCCGAAAAGAAACCGGCTTTTATCAGCGCGGTAATAGACGAGAATGTGACGGGTTACGCGGGATCCAGGCTGCGGCTGAAATTGCTGGAGGATATCAATGCTGGGAATAACCTGGTCAAAAAAGGTACTTATGTATTTGCCCAGATCAGTGGCTTTTCAGAACAACGCGTAACGTTATCCATTACTTCTATCTTATTTGAAGGGAAGATCCTTCCGGTCAAACTCGATGTGTATGATATGGACGGATTACCGGGCCTTTATGTACCCTCATCTGCCTTCCGGGATTTCACCAAAGATCTGGGCAGCAATTCAGTTCAGGGCGTAACGATCGACGGCAGTTCAGGCAACAACCAATTTATCATGAGCTCCCTCGATAAAGTTTTTCAATCCACGTCCTCTGCCATTGCCTCGCTGATCCGCAAAAACAAGGCAAAGCTTAAATACAACTCTTACCTCTATTTAATCGACACCGATGCGTTGCAAAACGCTCAAAAAAACTATTAACATGAAAACGATTTTTTTCTTTTTATTGGTGCTCTGCGCCCCAAGGCTTTATGCCCAAAAGCCATTACCGGTTGTTTACCTGCCGGAGAATCTGACCATACACTTTATTTCACCCGAGCCGATCCAGTACGTGGATATTTCCGCGAAAGAACTGACTGGTGACCTTCCGTTAAAAAACGTACTCCGGTTAAAGTTGCGGGATTCGCTTCAGTCCTTTAAGGGATCGGTCATCACTGTTGCGGGTGAAAAATTT
Organism: Mucilaginibacter sp. MD40; assembly: GCF_002288635.1. GTDB lineage: Bacteria > Bacteroidota > Bacteroidia > Sphingobacteriales > Sphingobacteriaceae > Mucilaginibacter. The sequence continues at coordinate 4,174,259 of NZ_NRSW01000001.1, forward strand.
ATTGCACAGTACCGACTGCTTCCGGGTTATACCGGAGTTGCGACAGAGATCAATATAATGCCGGAGGACATGCACCCGCTTGATATTTCTAATATTGGACTTTCCCAGAACCAGTTGAAGGGCCTGGCACTTAACCTGATCGCCAAAAGCCCTGATAAACGGATGGAAAAGGTAAAAGCCTTTGGTATAAAAGGGCAATTGAACCATGTTTACACAGTTGGCGACTATATTTTTCTCGATATCAGCTATCGCAATAAAACCAACCTGAAGTATGATATCGCTGAACTGCGGTTCAGGATAGATGATAAAAAAGTAACCAAAGCCGCCAACAACCAATCCGTGGAGATCAAGCCAGAGTTTGTGCTATTTACACCACCAGCATTTACAAAGAACTACCGGAATATTTTCGTCTTTAAAAAGATGTCTTTCCCGGGTAATAAAGTGCTTCGTATTGAGCTGAGCGAGCAGCAGCTTTCCGGCCGGATCATAACGTTATCGATCTCCTACCAGGATATCCTTGATGCGGATATCCTGCCAAATTAATACTCAACCCATTTTTATGACTGATTCCATAGCCTATGATTACGTAAAGCTGGTGTTGGAGGAGGAATTCATCCGGGCCTATCTCCGCTTTTCCAATCATGGGATACTCCACTACGAGCTTACTAATATCCTCGAACTCTGTGCGCCTTTGATCAAGGGACTCGACGAGGACGACCGCTTCCTAAAATACGAAGTGATCGGCACCATAGCAGATTATTTACAAGAGGTGTGATATGGCATTTAATCCGGTAAGGAAGATGGCAGATAATATCGCGGCCATCCGGCTCGCCCTGGACTTTAACGGGCAAAAGTTTTCCGATGCAGAGCTGCAAAAATTAAAAAAATACGCGGGCTTTGGGGGGCTTAAGGCTGTACTATTCCCGCCCGGGGAATTAGCCTCCTGGGAAAACTTCGGGGCCTCAAAGGCAGACCTTAAGCTCTATCCCCAGGTAATGGAACTGCATGAACTGTTACAGGAGAAACTGACTGCAAAAGATTATAAAGCGGCCATCGATGCCTTGAAAAGCAGCTCTCAAACGGCTTATTATACGCCTGATTTTTTACCAAGGGCGATCTATACCGCCATGCTGCAAAGCAACATTCTGCCAAAACGCCTGTATGAGCCCAGTGCCGGGGCCGGTGTTTTTATTGAAGAAGCCTCGCTCGCTTTTCCGGGATTGGAGCAGGTTACGGCCGTGGAAAAGGATATTCTAACAGGAAAGGTTCTGACCGCTATCTGTTCAACTTATGATGCGCCGATCGATGTGCAGATCAAAAGGCTGGAAGAAACGGCAGCAACCGAGAAGGGGCAATCGGATCTTATAATCAGCAATATCCCCTTTGGCAAGATCGCCGTTCATGATCCTGCTTATAACAAAAGCGGAATTTCCGCCAAGGTACATACCTACTTCTTTGCCAAAGGATTGGATAAGATCAAAGACGGCGGAATCCTGGCTTATATTGTTACGGATGCTTTCCTGAACAACCCGTCCAACGCCACCGCGCGGAAATATTTATTTACCTCTGCCGATCTTTTGACCGTAGCCGTTTTACCTGCTAACCTGATGAAGGAAAATGCCAACGTCGAAGTGGGTATGCACCTGATCCTGGTACAGAAAAATGATACCAAAGAAACCCTGACCGAAGCAGAAAGCCTGCTGTTGGACACCGTAGAAGTCGAAAACTCATTTGGGAAATATTATATTAATGCCTGGTTGGCCGACAAAAACGAACTGGTTTATGCTGATGAGATCATCGAGGGTACCAATTCACGGGGCAAAGCATCCAGAGTGGCCTGGCAAAACGGTGACATGCTGGACATCATTCCCCAACTCAAAGAACAACTGGTTGCCGGATTCGGTAGCTTTGATTATGCGAAGTGGGAAGCTATTTCTTTTGACAAAAAGGGAAGCCAACTCAGGCAGTTCACTTTTTTACCTGTTCCGGAAAAAGAGAAAGCCACGGAAAAACCCGGCTTAAATTTCGGCCAGTTAGGTTTATTTGACGCCCCGGTTCAACCCGAATCGGACAATAAGGCGCTGGCTTACCTGGATGATCTCGACCGGCAATTTGTCGATGCGGAAACAGCACGTGTTGTAAGTATTATCCGTACTACGCAGCGGCCGTTACATGACAGCGTAGTATTATTGACTGCCCGTGCCAAAGCGAGCAACAGGTTTAGTTATAAACTTTATAGTAACCTTTCAGAGTTATCTTTCCCCGCTAAATGGATGACCGGCGTAGCCCTTGGCCAGGAATTGGATGCCTTATCTGTTAAGCTGAAACAATATGGACATGATTACCGCTATGAAGGCGACAGTACCTTAGAGCCTGCCTTTAGATTAGTAGCCGACCGGCCAAAAGCTTTTACGGACATCAAACCGTTCTACCAAAAAGATACACTGGTAATCTTCGAAGGTAAGGTCGGGCTGATCGGTGAGCCACATAATTTTGAGGCGAAATTTGAGCCCCTTGATCCGCAGCCGGAATTGTTCTTTTTCGAGGACTACCTGACCCTGCGGGATATTTACCTGGAGCTATCCGGCTATGAAAACGAGCACGCTATCCAATTCCCCGAACTGCGCCAATCACTGAACTTTTATTACGAGGCCTTTGTCAGTAAATACGGGGAACTGAACAATTCCGTCAACCGTACCCGGATCCTCAGCGATGCGGCATTAGGCTTTAAGGTGCTCTCCTCCCTGGAGATCAGGGAACTGGATAAATTTGTCCGGTCTGACATCTTTTATGGCCCGCTTTTTCAACAAAAAGAATTGCTGAAGACCGATGATCCTTTAGAAGCGCTCGCGCGATGCCTTAATGATACAGGTCGGGTCGAACTTTCGGTCATTGCCCAGGTCACCGGTTTAACGGAGGACGAGATCATTATTCAGTTGGATAAACAGATCCTGTTAAACCCGCAAACGCTCGGCTGGGAAACTATCGACAATTATTTGTCGGGCAACGTTGTAGAAAAGTTAAAGATCGCGGAAAAGCTTGCCGTTGACGAACCGAATAATTTGCAATTTGCCAGGAGCCTTGCCGCGATCCGCCGGGTTCAGCCCGAACGGATACCTTTCGAACGGCTGGATTTCAACCTCGGGGAGCGATGGGTTCCCATCGCATACTATGAGCGGTTTGCCACAGACCTTTTTAAGCTGGATACGAAGATCAACTACCTCGTTTCCGTGGACGACTATAAGGTAACCTACGCTAAAAAAGGAAACACCATCACCAATGAGGAGTTCGCGGTCGCGCCCAAAGAAAGTAATAAAGTTACCGGCCGTACGCTGCTGGAATATGCACTGCTCAACACCAACCCACACTTCACCTACCCGGTTGAGCAGTACGGAAAGGTTGTAAGAGTGCCTGATACCGAGGCGATTCAAAATGCGCACCGCAAGATCGAACACATCAGGACGCGATACCTGCTTTGGTTGCTGGAGTTGCCTAACGAGGAAAAGCAGTACCTGGAAAAATTATACAACGATACCTACAACTGCTATGCCTTACGCGAGTTTGACGGTAGTCACCTCTCCCTTCCGGGCTTTGATTTTAAAGCATTAAAGATCGAAGATCTCTACCCTTCACAGCGAAATGCTGCCTGGCGGGTGATTCAAAATAACGGGGGGGTGATCGATCACGAGGTGGGACTGGGCAAAACACTGACGATGATCATTGCCGCCATGGAAATGAAGCGGCTCGGTATCGTCCACAAACCAATAATATTGGCGCTAAAAGCTAATGTGCAGCAGATCACCGATACGTTCCGGCTGGCTTATCCCAAAGCAAAGCTGCTGGCACCCGGCGAAAATGATTTTGAACCCGCCAAGCGCAAAAGGATCTTCCACGAGATCAAAAACAATAACTGGGACTGTATCATTCTGACGCATGACCAGTTTGGTAAGATTCCGCAGGCGCCGGAAATTCAACGGCAGATCCTGGAGATCGAGCTGGAGAACACTGAACTGGATTTGTTGACTATCCAGAACGCCGGGGAAGAAATAAGCCGGGAGATGCTCAAAGGGTTGGAGATCCGAAAGGAAAATCTGGAAGCCAAACTGAAAGGTGTGATCGAAGCGATAGAACAACGCAAGGACACCGGTATCAATTTTCGCGAGATGAACATTGATCATTTGTTCATTGACGAATCGCATAAATTTAAGAACCTCACTTTTACCACCCGGCATACTAAGGTAGCCGGCTTGGGTAATATTGCTGGAAGCCAGAAGGCACTCAATATGCTCTTTGCTATCCGCACCTTACAGGATAGGTACAATACCGACCTGTGCGCGACCTTTCTTTCCGGCACCCCAATTTCAAACAGCCTGACCGAGATGTACCTGATTTTTAAGTACCTCCGTCCGAGGGAACTGGAGCGGCAGCGTATCTCCAACTTTGATGCCTGGGCTGCGGTTTATGCACGAAAGACCGTGGATTTTGAATTTACGGTTACTAATGAGATCCGGGCAAAAGAGCGCTTTCGCCACTTTATCAAAGTTCCTGAACTGGCGCTGTTTTATAATCAGATTACCGATTACAAAACAGCGAAACACATCAACCTGGATAAGCCCGAGATCGATGAAACTCTGGTCAATATTAAACCGACACCTGACCAGCAGGATTTTATCAAAAGGTTGATGGCTTTTGCCAAAACAGGGGATGCAACCCTGATAGGCAGGCGTCCGCTGACAAGGGATGAAGACAAGGGCCGGATGTTGATCGCCACCAATTATGCCAAGAAAATGGCAGTGGACATGCGCTTGGTCAACCCGGAAAAATATGATGACCATCCCGAAAACAAAGTCAATGTCTGTGCGCGGAACGTAGCATCGATCTATCATGAAAGTACACCGCATAAAGGAACGCAGATCATTTTCAGCGATATCGGCACACCAAAGCCCGGTGAATTCAACGTTTATGATGCCCTGCGGGATAAGCTGGTAACTGATTTTGATATTCCCGCAAACAAGATCACTTTTATTCATAATTGGGCGACGGACAAACAACGCAAGGAACTGTTCAGAAGGATGAATGCCGGAGAAATCCGGATCCTGATCGGCAGTACTGAGAAAGCCGGAACCGGATTAAATGTGCAGGAGCGCATTGTTGCTATGCATCATTTGGACATTCCCTGGAAACCGTCGGAACTGGAACAACGCGACGGCCGAGGTGCCAGGCAAGGAAACTGGCTTGCCAAAAATTTTTACGGCAATAAAGTCAGGAACTTTATTTATGCCGTGGAGCAATCTCTGGATAATTACAAGTTCAACCTGCTCAAAAACAAACAGATCTTTATTAGCCAGATGAAGAACAATGAGTTGTCCGTGCGTACGCTCGATGAAGGCGCTATCGATGAACAAAGCGGAATGGGCTTTTCTGAATACATCGCGATTTTATCAGGAGATACTTCATTACTTGAAAAGACCCGTTTGGAAAAAAAGGTGGCCGAACTGGAAGGTTATAAAAGTGCGCATTTCAAGGAAGTGTCCAGGAACCGTTACCTATTAGAGGATTTGGAAAAAAAAAGCCGGGAAAACGGACAAACGCTGGAACTGGTGCGTAAGGATGAGCAGGCATATAAAGCTGTCCTAAAAAAAGACGCTGATGGCGTTAAACTCAACCCCTTAAAGCTTCCGGATTCCGTTCAGCCACAAGCCATTGCCATTGGGAATTATTTTATCGAACTCTACAAAACCTGGCAACCTCCTGAACTCAGCAAGCCTGAACTACATTTGGGCGAACTGTACGGCTTTGATCTCTTTATCAGGCGAAAGATACAGTCGGTTGACACCGGGTTTTCCAGCCGTATCGAACACGTTACCTCTTTGTACGCGGAAAGCCGGACTACTGGAATCAAATACCTGCAAAACGGGGGTGCGCCTAATATCGATAATCCCAAACTGGCCGCCCGGTACTTTCTGGAAGCGATCAACCGGGTGGTTGGCATGGCGGAACGTTATGAAAAGGAACTGGCGGGTATCAATCAGCAGATTCCGGAAGTGCGGGAACTCACCCAACGTCCGTTTGAACAGGAGTATGAACTGGCATCCCTGAAAAAGGATTTGTCAAAGCTGGAAATGGAGATCAGCAATAAAATTGCTGAACAGGATAAACTGGCGCTGGCGCAGCAGTCGCTTGATGTAGATCCCACACAACAGGAAGAGGTTGTTGAACAGGAGGCGGAGGTTGTGCCTATTATAGTGAAGCGCTAGTAACGTTTAAACCGGATAACTCAATAGTGTTGCCGATTTATCAAGCCACCCGCAAAAGCCGGTGGCTTTTTCATTTCAAACATTCCTGATTATGGAAGAAACCAGAGAGCAGCAAAAACTCCATGGGTTTCTGCAATGCGCCATCTATATATCCATAGGCTTAGAAGCTGCCATTTTTATTTACCATGATGCCCCTTTCTGGGGCATTTTCTTTACCCCACTGGATAAGATCAGCCACCTGGTCATTTACTCCGCCCTGGTCTATAGTAAGCTGGCCACGTTTGGCCTGATCTGCCTGGTCAGCATCGGTACGCTGGCAAAAAAGAAAACAGACCTCGACCCTAAAAAACATATCATCTATCCGCTTACCATCGGTCTGTTTTTATTTTTCGGCAGCCTTATTTTTGCGGGTCGTGCCTCCCCGGTAGCATTTGCCTATACCACCTGGTATAACCTGCTTTACCTGGTTTGCTCCTTCGCCGGGGCGCTTATGGTAAGCGTGTCTATGGATAATATTTCCAAGTTCATCAAATCCGGTTTGGGCAAGGACAAATGGAATACCGAGGCCGAGAGCTTTATGCAGCCGGTTAAAAGGGTAGATACACCTTATTCGGTCAACATTCCCATGCTTTTCTATTACAAAGGAAAGGTGAGAAATGGGTGGATCAATATCTGCAATGTTTTTCGTGGTACGATGGTGATCGGTACACCAGGTTCCGGAAAATCGTTTAGTATAGTCAATCCCTTTATCCGTCAGCTGATTGCTAAAGAGTTTGCAGTATGTCTGTATGATTTCAAATTCCCGGACCTCGGCCATATCGCTTACTACCATTATTTGCTGGCCAAACAAAACGGCAAATTGAAAGGCTTTGCCTTTCATGTCATCAATCTTAATGATATTGAAAGAAGCCGCAGGATCAACCCCTGGAAGGCGGATTATATCCGCTCACTGGCCGATGCGGCAGAAACTGCCGAAGCTTTGGTGGAGGCATTGAAAAAAGGCGACCGCTCAGGTGGCAGTGACCAGTTCTTTACACAATCTGCTATCAATTTTTTAGCCTCATGCGTTTACTTCATGAGCAAGTACAAAGGGGGCACCTATTCCAGTTTTCCCCATGTGTTGGCCTTGCTTAACCGCTCTTACGAGGAAATATTTAACGCGCTGACCTCCGAGCCGGAACTGCGTTCCCTGCTATCACCCTTTATGACCGCGTATAACGCTAAGGCATTCGACCAGTTGGAGGGACAGATCGGCACCCTGAAGATATTTATAAGCAGGCTGGCCACAAAAGAAACCTATTGGGTCTTTTCCGGCAATGACTTTGACCTGAAAATTTCAGCAAAGGAAAATCCCGGAATGCTGGTATTGGCAAACGACCCGAACACCCAAAATATCAATTCGGCCTGCTATTCGATCATCATCAACCGCCTGACTAAGCTGATCAACACCAAAGGCAATTTGCCTTCGGCCCTGATCGTGGATGAGGTGCCCACCTTATTTGTTCACCGGGTGGAGAATCTCATTGCAACTGCCCGTTCAAATAAGGTGGCGGTGTTAATGGGGTTACAGGAATTACCTCAATTCAATCAGCAATATGGTAAAGATACCGCTGCCACCATCACGGCCGTAGTAGGTACCGTGCTTTCTGGCTCTGTAAGAAATAAGGACACATTGGAATGGTTGGAGCGCCTATTTGGTAAATCCAAACAGATCGGTGAAGGCCTGTCTATCGACCGCAATAAAACTTCTACGTCCCTGAATGAAAAACTGGAAGCCCTTATCCCGGCAGGGAAAATCGCATCACTCAATTCCGGCGAGATGGTTGGCGTAATTGCCGCCGATGCACAGGAAAAGTTTACCGGCCAATTTGAAACTTCCGCCATCAACTGCCGGATCAATCTCGATATGGAAGCCATTAAAAGGGAGGAAAAAGGCTATAAAACTTTGCCGTCCTTTTATGATTTTGGCGGGAAGCTCGATGAAAAACTCCGGCAGAACTTTAACCATATCAGCCAGGAAATACAGGAAATGGTATTGGCATTCAAGCCACCTACACCGGTTATACCAGTTAAAGCCACCATGAGAAAATGAAAGAAGAACCTAATGAAATACAATTACCCCACTATTTGCTGGTACACCCTGATTTGAAAGATGACCCAGTACAAAAACAAGGTGAGATCGGGTTTATTACGGCAGCGATCCTGAACACCGATGAGTTTTATGTGGGTTTTGACGACCACCTGATTGGTTTCTATGGTGCTGACGCGCTGCTCACTTTTAAAGAGCCGAGCGAAATCTATGATTTTATGCATCAAAATGCGCTGACCTTATCCGTGGATGATTTTAAAGACTTGAAAAACATCGCGCTGTTGTTAGATCATGGAACGCAAAAACATATCCGCACTGCCATGGAATTGGTTAAAAAGAACGGTAACATTCACGATGCGGTAACCATTGGTTTAGACAAGTTTCTTGGAATAGATCAAACCAGGGGCTTGAAAAGATAGCGACTTACAGGCAGAACGGCCATTTATAAATCAAACAAACATTTAAAGCAATAAACATGAAACAGGAAGAAACCATGGGATTAATGGTCATGGTCAGCCCGGTCCTCTGGACTTCTGACCATTGTGGCAAAATCGGCCTCATTGAATTTACAAACTTTGAGGCTGATAAAATATGGGTAGGATTTGAGGACGAGGAAGTAGGTTCTTTCAGCGCTAAAACACTGTTTGTCCTGAAAACTACCGAAGAATTAAAGGAATTGGCGGAAAAGTTCAAGTCTGTGCAATGGCCGCCTGTAGCTCAAAATCTGCAAACCCTGGCTTTGCTACAGGCATCCGGGGCACCCGAGCAACTGAAAAAAGCCTATATACTTATACAGGATGACCCGGAACTTCATCGCGAAGCTACCATCCGGTTAAACGAGGTCATGGACTTAACGCCGACACGAAAAGTTGGCAGGTAATCATTAAACAATTAAACATCATGGAAAATCAAACTTTAGCCGGTACACTCGTTTTGGTGAAGCCGGATTTAGAAATTGGCCCCGATGCAAAACGGGGCCAGATTGGCGTGTTAACCTATGCCAGGTCTGAAACAGAAAACTATGTAAAGTTCCCGGAAGGTGGGGAGGCCTATTATCCTGCGGAGCAGGTGTTGATGCTCAAGGATAAACAGGAGATCTTTAATGACCTGACCAGCAACGGCTCGTCCATGCCGCTCAATGATTTTAAGGGTATGTATAAGATTATGCTGTTGCAGGACAGGGGCACATCTCAGGCCCTGTACGCTGCTTTAGCTATCGCCAATGATCATCCCGGTTTACAGGAAAAAGTGTTGGACTCCATCAGTCCAGCACAAAAACAGGAACTGGCCAAAACGTATAGCCGATGAAACTACTGATCAGCTTTTACCTGGTCTGCCTGCCCCTCAAACATCTTAAAATAAATTCAGAATACGGTTGCCGCATCCACCCGCTTACCGGCAAATATGCCATGCATGCGGGTGTTGATCTCAAAGCCCGCCATGATACCGTCTACGCTATCCTGAGTGGTTTGGTCAGATCCACCGGCTATGATAATGGCCTGGGTATAAACATTCGGCTGACCCATGGCGCGGTTGAATCCATATACGGTCACCTCAGTCAAATTTTTGTAATACCCACCGATAGCGTAACCGCTGGTGAGCCTATCGGCATCACCGGGGCTACCGGACACGTGACCGGCGAGCACCTGCACTTCAGCATTTGCTACGGGCATCAATACATCAATCCAATCAAATTTTTATATGAACTGCTAATTAAACAAGAACATGAGCAAAAATTTCAAAGCACTTCCCGTTCAGCTTTCAGATAAGCTGATCGCGGAGATCAAGGAGGGTAATTCCCTGTTTCAAAAATCGATTAAAGATAATGGCATGCCCGCTTTTGTCAAGCCGATAAATCCAACCACCGGGAAAGGCTATAGCGCAATGAACGCGCTGATCCTGGGCATGCAACGTCACGACGACCCGCGCTGGATGTCGGCCGATGCTGCCCGCTATGCAGGTAATTGGGTAAAAAAGGACGAAAAGGGCACCCTAATCGAGTTCCCGAAAACAAGCGATATTCAGGCCATCCGTACAGCGGAAGGAAAAACGATCAAGGATGATCAAGGCGTCACCCAAACTAAAACAGTAGAATTTGACAAGCCACAGCGCGGCCAGGCCTTCCTTTTTAACGCGGAACAGATGAAGGACATCATGCCTTTAGACGAATTTTTTCAGAAACAGGAAGCGGAACAAACGCTGGACCCGACAGAGCGGGCCATGAAACTTGTTCATGATAGCAAAGTGGAGATCATTCATGGCGGTCAGGAGGCTTATTATGATAAACAACATGATGTGATCTTCCTGCCCGAGCCTGAGACTTTTGGCAACGAGGTGAAATATCTGCAAGCCGCTATTCATCAATTAGCCCATGCGACCGGGCATGAAAGCCGTCTGAACCGCCCTATGGAAGGCAAGTTCGGTTCAATGGAGTATGCACGCGAAGAATTACGCGCGGCGATTGCCGGCGTTCTGATTGGCGGTGAGTTAAAGATCGGCCACAATTTCGGACACCAGGCGGCCTACATGAATAGCTTCGCCAAGATCTTAAAAGATGAGCCTTTTGAAATCGCCAAGGCTTCCAGGGATGCGCAAAAGATCGCGAATCTCCTGTTAGGTGTAAATCAGAAAAGGGAGCAGAAGCAGGGTGCGGAAGCGGGTTTTAAAAAAGGGGACGAGATCGCCTATATGGATACAACCTACAAGGTGCTGGAGACATACAAAACCAAAAGCATCAAAGTGGAAGATGCCGAAGGTACCCGCAAAGTATTAAAACCCGAATATGGTCTTTATAAATCCTTGCTGGAAGCCAAAACAAATCCGCGCGAACCAGAGATGGTGCTGGAAGAAGAACAGGGCCAGTCCGAGGAGCAGGGTCAGCAACATAAAATAGGCCGTTAGTATGAATCCGATAATGTTTCAAGAAAATGAACTCCCGGTCAAGGACCTGGAGACTATAGGGCTGGCAACAGGCGGTCAACTCCTGTTAAACGTCGATGACCTGAAGGCTTTGCTTTCAGGTCGCCGCACAAGCTTAATGGAACTGCATGACCTGGAAGCCGAAAATGTCAAAATCAAATCGATCAATGCCAAAATATCACTGAAGCCAAATGAAAAGGGTCAGCTGGATCTTTTGATCCACCCGATTTACCGGAATGCGGAGATACCTGATCTGTTGACCAATGATGAAGCCCTGCAACTGCAAAAGGGTGAAGTTGGCAGCGTGCTGAGAATTGCCCTCGATAACCATGGCAATAAGAAGGAAATGCTGGTCGAATATGACCCGGAAACAAAGGAGTTTATTGTTTCGGATACAGAGAAGATCTTAGCCCCTGATATGGTCAATAATGAATTCCTGACCCAGGCTCAAAAAGAGAATTACCGGAAGGGCAAGGAAGTGCAGATACCTGATGGCACCCGCTTCAGCTATTCGGCAACAGATAAGCACGGCATCCGCTCCAATAAACTGGCACTGGTTGCATCCATCCTGATGGATGGCGGTTTATCCTATATGGTATTTAAGGGGCTGAATGCCTTATTCAACCAGAAGCGTGACCAAAAGGCTGCTGAGAAATTGAGTCCCGGTTATTACCAGGCGATCAAGGATATTGAAAACCAGCATGGGTTCAAGCCGCATGAGTTTGAGCGCTCGCAATCCCGAAAAGGACGGTAAGGTCAATGAATCCACTTTTAACAGGGCTTGGCATTTCTTTGGAGATCCAGGCTTTTTTTGGGGCAGCAAGTGAAATAACCTTTAGCTATGGCGATCAGTTTGAGCGATATGGCTCAGATTATCATATTGTGCCCTCCACCCATAACCTTTGGGTGGCCGGCCTGCCTAATGCAACCCATCTGATCATTACTTATTCAGTTATGGAAGCGATGGCGTTTATCACGCTTAATCGCCATCGTTTTCCACGGCTGGAGCAACTGGCATTTGTGGCTATCGGCAATAGGCTGCATGTAGAACAGGGAGATTGGCTTAGGGAGAATTTTCCTGGGCGAAAAGTTACCCTGGTTTTCGGCAAAGACATGATCGGGCATATTACCGATATCAAATTAGCTGCGGCTATCAAGGGTATATTGCTGAGGATAACTTCTAAGGATAACGAAATCCATATTTACCGTGATAAATGGTTACAGATATTTACGCAGGAGCAAATTTCCCTGCATGCTTTTCAGGAAGCTTTCGGTATTCGCCCTCGCTTCCGAACCGGCAAGCCGGTTCAATCATTAACTTTTTTAGACCAATTAAAATATGACTCAGAACGATGATATTTTATTAAGGCCGGCCATGCTGTTCGCCTTTTTCAAAGCGTTCCCGCTTATCCTGTTAGCGCTGACTTTTCTACTGCTGGCTTGGTACCTCTCGCCTTATTTTGTTCTATTTAGCCCCGCCGTATGCGGCGTTGCCTGGTACCGTCTGCTATACATCCGGAGTTTTAAGTATTTGGTTAGCGCGGAGTATATCCTGATCACAAAAGGAATATTCTTTAAACGCATTGACCAGGTGGAAATGTTTCGGGTGAAGGATTACATTATCACACAGCCTTTCATTTTACAAATTTGCAGGCTAATGTACCTCACCTTAAAAAGTACAGATGAAGAAAACAAGGTTATCCGTTTGGAAGGTATTCCTGAATCCGGCATCCTTGATACCATCCGCGATAGGGTTTTGAGCGCCCGTAAAAACAATAATATTTACGAAATAAATTAACTAAACGCTTGGATATTGCTAACTTATTTAGTAATTTTAATTAATAAATGAATGTCATGAAAGCGATTGTACGTAACATCTTATTAGCCTGTATCATTTCCATGTTTGCCTTTTTTGGGGCAGTTGCACGGAAGCATACCAAGGCTGAAATGACTGAAGCACAAAAGGCAGAGGCGAGAAAGGAGACTTTAACCTGTTTGGCGGTTGCCTTCATTGCCTGCGGTGCCTGTGCATGGAGGTGTAACGTTCTTTATAAAAGAATTAATGAAGAGCGGGAGTACCAGCGCAGGTTTAACGATTACATGCGTAATTCTGCGTTTAACAGGCATTATTAAATTTAATTATTAATTTAGCAGCATCTTAAAAGCCGGCATTCCTGCCGCGCAATTGTGATAAGGTTTAGGTTGAAAGTCTCCGGCAGCGAGTGTTTGGGGACTTTTATTTTTAGCCCAATCCCAATTATCCCGGCCATACAAGTCCCGGCCAGGACAGTCTATCCCATTAATTGACCCTTTAATTATCGTTATGAGAAATCCATCGATGGGTATCGTGCCGTTAAGGCCGTCTATCCGATATATGTTAATTTGTACAGCCCCCTGGCTTATTCTGTTTTATGGACTTCTACTTGCCACTCTTCTGGTAAGTCCTTTTGCCCTGATCGTATGCTGGCTATCATTGCTGGCCTTCTTTTATCACCTGTTCTTGCTTTGCGCGGAATCTTATGTGATGAGCCCCGATCTTTTTATAGTGAACAAAGGCTTGTTGCAAAAATCGGTAACCTGCCTGCCGCACCTTCAATTAAAAGATTATCGCGTTCATCAAAGCAGGCTGATGAACTATCTTGACATTGTTACCATTTCCTTTGTTACCAAAGATGATCAGCAACTGATGATCAAATTAAAAGGTATTGATCGAACCGCTTTACAAAGCGCTTATCGAAATATCATTGATCAACTCGAAAGCAGGCAGGCCGGTTGTAAATATCTCCTTGATTTATTCGAAAAACTCACACATCATCAATAGCAGTATGGAAACGTTATCAGTGCTATTGGTCATTGGTTCGACTCCCTTTATGATTGAACCGGAAAATTTACAGCTGAGGCAATTTAACAAACAGGATAATGTTATCGCCTTCGATAGCCTCACACAGCAGAAAGGGTATTATTCCGCTACGTTTGATACAAGCCGCCACAAGGTCATCGTGAAGGAAAAAAAATTTGGCGAACATCATGCGGATACGATCGACGTTGTTCTTCCATCACAAATACTCCATTCACCGAACTCTTTAACCGACGATCAGGTGAGTGATTTGAACCTGTTAAGTAAAGGCAAAGAACTCGGATTTTTTCTTGCTGATCGGGATACGGCGCTTAGATTATCGGGAGTACTTCTGAATATTGACTTGGCAGGTACAGATTTTACCATTGACTGGCGTCTGAAAGAGCTGAGAGAAACGGAATTTCCATGGAAGAACATCAGTTTACGGGATATGGAAATGTCGGATAACGGAGAAGAATATCTTTGCTTTTATCACATAGATACCCACGAGCTGTATATACCCGGCGAAGACCTTTTTGAACTTCCTCAAAACGTAGTGCTGCTGGAAATACCCAACGAAATCAAGCTCGATCCGGTGGCCGTGGCCAGGGAATTTGGTATCGGTGAAACAGACCTTTTACCGGATCATCCCTTTCAGATGAACATTGCTGCCAGGGTAACCCCGCTATCTGAAACCGGGTTGTCCGCTTTTATTGCAGAATACATCAAAAGGCGAGACCATTTAACAGCGGATGATAGTCTTGTTCGCAGACGGGGACGATAATGCGTCACTTTTGTTAACCGATCTACACGACAGTCGGCTGCCGCATTCGCAGCTGCACATCTTTATTAAATCTTACCCAATCATGGCATTACAGGTATTAACCGTTGATGACCTGGAAAAATTCCGGGTACAACTTTTGACCGATATTGAAAACCTGCTCAACACCAAACAACCTAAAAAATGGCTTAAGACCCAAGACGTCATGGAGTTGCTTGGAATATCAGAAATCACTTTGCAGAATTTAAGAAACCGCGGCCAGATACCCTTTAGAAAATTAGGCGGCACCTGCTATTACAGTGCGGAGGAGATTGACGATTACCTGACTAAATCAAAATATACATCTTTGTGAGCTACCCGAATGCAAAACTGAATGGTAGATCTGCACTTTAACTTGAACCGGACTCAGCTGCTTCAGTTTATAGGAAAAAGCCTCAGATCTTTAGGTCTGAGGCTTTTTCCGTCATCAAGCTATTTGCAATTGCTTTTCATAATCATATTTGTTGTATTTCTCATCAGCTTCTTTCTCTCTTTGTAACGTCAGCAATTCATTCTTGATCTGTATTTTTAACCACAAGTCGGCCGAAGTATGGAAGAAATGCGCAAACTTTAAAGCCAGTTCAGTATTAAACCGCCGGTCACTACGATAATACTTATTTAAGTTTGCTCCGTCCACTTCTATAAACCGCGCAAAAGCTGTCTTATTGATTCCCAGTACTTTAAGAAAATCATTTGCGAATTGTTCGATCGTACAAATATTTTCAAATGAAACGAGATCGTCCTGTAGATAATGATCCATGCGGTATTGCACAGCCAACATGGCATTTTTCAGTAAACGCCCGGGCGAGCGTTTACTGTGATGTAATTTGGCTAATTCAGCCATTTCTGCCTTCTTCTTCGGATCCCTGTTATACCCGTCATTAGGCCCTATAGTCAGCTCTGCTGACAACGTGCCCCGGCGTTCCCTAAGTTGTTTAACTACTTTTGTCCTGTCCATCTTTACTATCTTTTGGTGGTGTAAGGTATTCCGCAATAAGTGCGTCCCCGTCTTCATCTGCAATTACCATGGTCGTATCTCCAAAGCGCTTCGCATAATATTTGGATGAATAAACACTCATCAATTTCTTCTCATCTTCTTTCTTCTCTTCCATGACATCAAATTGAAGGTAGCCTTTAAAATGTCCCACCCCTTAAATAAGGCTGAGCTGATAGGCATAGGCTATCAGGCAACCCGCCACCCGGTCATATTTCTTTTTATCTTTTCTATTATGAGGGGCAACCTCAACAAAAGCCATATACGGCTCTTTTTTATCTATCAACTGGAAAATCATACATCCTTCGATAACCGAAGGAGTCTCTTCCGTTATTAAAAGGTAACCTGTTGCATTCGGTAGCCTTTTTAACTCTTTATCGAAATTAAATCTCCAGCCCTGTTGTATGGAGGGCAACTCTGCAACCTTGCCTTTTTTAATCAGGGCAGCCACTTCTTCCATAGTAGCAGCCTTTATTATTTTAACCTTCATGCTACCGCATATACTTCATATCGTTCCGATTTTATGATCTTTAATAAAGATACGAAAATTATTTTATTGGTACAAATCGTACCAGCTCTCGTTTTTTAATGTTAGCTCTAACTAAGCAACCTCTTTATTTATGGCATTGAATTTGGTCACAGGCTGATCTGCCGGCTCTTTCTTTTTGCCACCCCGCGTAATAAGCGCCCCGTTTATAGCATTGGTGATGATACTATCCTCTAAGTCTGCTAAATATATACGGGTATCAGCCTGTGTTTCGTGCCCCATAGCTTCCTGGATGATCTTGATATCGACATCCGCCTCATTTAAATGGCTGGCGAATCCATGACGCAAGGCATTTGATGTAAACTGTTTATTCCATCCCACAGCCTCCGCCATAGCTTTTGCATCTTCGTTGAAATCCTTTAACGCGGAATCGATTCTCACATCAATTTTCTTTGCCGAATCATGTTCTTTCATGACGAACGGAAAGATGTAACCCGCATCTGACTGCTCGTGAAAGTCTTCAAATAAATTAATGATCCGTACAGCCTCCGGGTGCAATTCGAAATCATAATTTCGTTTGTTCTTGGAACGTTTATAAACAATGCCGTTATTGACAAACTGTTCTTTTTTCAGCTTGATCATGTCATTGAAGTTCATTCCCCTTGCATAATACATAAATTGCATAAGCAGGTGGGAGCGGTAAATCCGCGTATCCTTGGCAGGCTTGAGGTTAAGCAACCGTTCCCAATAATCCGATTTGATCGACCTCTTTTTTGTTCTGATCCTTTTATAGGCTTTAAATTTAATATACTTTTTGGGATGGTGATCCTTGCTGCACAATCCATCCTCAATGGCTAGGTTCCAAACCCGGTAATAAGTTCTTAGATAATGACTTCTGGTCGATTCGCTTGTTCCGGAGATCTGCCGTTCATAAGCTTCGTGATCTGCTTTCGTAAAAGCAAGAAACATCTTATCCTTATCCTTCAGCAATTTTTTTACGGTGAGTTTGTTGTTATAAAACACATTTGCATATCCCGGATTGTCAATGGCGTCATAATGATCAACAAGGGACTGGATATAAGCCAGTATCCTATTTGGCTTTTCAGCAGCAGGGGTTAAGCTTACATTGGAAGTAAGGGCGGCTTTAATCTCTACATGGGTGATCAAACGACCAGCCTTTTCAGCGGTTTTAATCTCATAATGTATATCATCCTCCATCTTTTTGATCTTGGAAACTAAGGCTTTGTACTTAGGATGAGACGATCTTGGGCTATTGTTTTCGCTATTCCAATTTGCAATAGAACTACTATAACCCGTAGACATGTATTTAGTATCACGGTTCTGCGTCATTCTGATCCTAACTTCATGCTCACCCATGACGTAGTTATTTTCAGTGTCTAAAATTGTCCGATACGTCCATAGTACCGCTTTAACTGCAATTTCCATAGCAATGTATTAGATATATTATCTTTAAAATGCATGCTACCCTGCATGCAAGTGGTCAGTTAAATTCACAGCTGTGATAAACCTGTGATAAAACAAATGTAGTGATATCGGGTCTAAAATACCAAATAAATTAGTAAATAAATTTTGATAAAATGTTTATTATCAGACATTTGATTGAAATGTATAATTATGTATAATTAGTAAAAAGCCGTATGGCATGCAAGAGGTCATCGGTTCGACTCCGATATTCTCCACTTAAAAAACCGTTTACTGTAGTAAACGGTTTTTTGCTTTTCCGGCACCCAACAAGCATCAATTAAAGCAGGTTTTGTATTAATACTAATGATACGTATTAGCTAAATTAATTGATACCGTTACTCAGTATTCGCTTGCATCTTAAAAAAATGTAATACACAATAATACAATGTTTTACATCATAAAAATTTATATTACCGGGCTGCATAAACAGTATAAAATTCTTGTTTAAGCAATTTATGTGTACTAAATTTATCTTAATAATTTTTTACCCGATACCTGCTTAAAACTGGTGTTGGGAAATTAAATATTCATCTAAACCACACACACATGAAACCTTTTGCAAAAGCCTACGCAAACAACGACGTAGCAATTATCAGTTGGAAGTATTTTTCAAAAATTGAATCATGCCTCGGTTTTGGAATTCAACGGGAAGACCAACAGACCGGAGAAAAAATAAACCTCCCTGCATGGGTAGGTTTTGAAGGACAACAAAACCCCGACTGGGAAATGAAGGACACCTTTATCTGGCCTATTCAAAAATTTAGCTGGAAAGACCTTACCGCCCCTAAAAATAAATCTTATTTGTATCACATCATTCCACTTATTGGCACCGTGGACAATCTGGCCCCTACCCAGGATACTTCCCTCCACCTAAAAACCAACGCCGTGCAGATTTCGCCGGGAACAAGACCAATAAAAGTGTATTTTAACAGGGGTATTCTTTCTACCCAATTTATAGCAAGGCAATTACCACATAATAGCGCCGAAAGCCCTCAATTAGGTACGCTTAAAGACCACATCGCTACTCCCGGCGACGCTTTGAGAAACGCACTGTCGGGAGATATTAGAACAGCCTTACCCTCATTGTTAAGAAAAGCAGTTGCTAAAAACGGCAAATGCTACCTGGCTTTATACGAACTTACCGACCCTGAACTCATAAATGAGTTAAAATTAGCCAGGAACAACATCGAAATAATATTATCCAATGCCGACGGATCTAAAACTACGACCGATGCAGACGGGAAGAAACATACCACTAAACTTCTTGATGACGAGAATAAGCAGTTCCGCAAAGAGCTAAAAAATGCCGGGGTTATTGTTCATGACCGTTTTGTTCCGGCAACACATATTGGCCACAACAAATTTGTATTGTATGCAGACCATACAGATAAGCCGCTAATTGTACTCACGGGCAGTACCAACTGGACTTCGACCGGATTATGTGCACAATCTAACAACACAATTATACTGGAAGATGCTGCCCTGGCACAATCATACAAAGATTACTGGAACCGTTTATTAAAAGACACTAACGATAACAATAGCCAACAAGGTAAGGAACTCAGGCAATCCAATCAGAAACGCTTCCCATCAGCCGATGCCAATCCCGGGGTATGGTTTTCACCAAATACAAACAGTGCAACCAAACCACCTGCAGGTACAATAAATGTAAACAACGACCCTACCCAACCATTGGACCTAAAAGAAATGTTTGATGCGATAGAAACAGCTGAGAAAAGTATTTTATTCCTGGAGTTTCAGCCGGGCTCGCCAAGCGTACTGGACAAAATCCTTAGTGTTCAACAACGCAAACCCCATTTATATATTCGCGGCGCAGCTACAGATTCTAAAGCTATAGAAGACTATAATACAACGTTATATAGCGGTAGATCTGCCGAACCAGACTTTTATAGCGTTGTTGCCGCATCGGCAATAAAAGATCAGTTTTCCTACTGGGAAGCTGAATTATTGAGTGCCGGTCACGCTATTATCCATAACAAGATCGTAGTAATAGATCCTTTCACTGATAATTGCAAAGTGTTTACAGGCAGTCACAACCACGGTTATCGCGCATCAGCATTTAACGATGAAAACCTGCTTTGCATTAAGGGAGACAAGCAGGTTGCAGCTGCTTATGCGGCGCACGTTATTGATCTGTACGACCATTACAGGTGGCGATACACGATCATCGCTCAAGGTAAAGACGATGGAGGGAACAGGGCTTTTCGGGGTTTAAAAACCACTGACGTATGGCAAGACAAATACTTTGATAAAGCTACAGGGCAGGCGTTTGAACATATTACCGTGCCGCACCCTTAAAACACTGAAGATTAAAGAGCAGATAGAAGCAAAACCGCTTATCTTCAAGTAAGCGGTTTCCTTTTTATTCCATCTTGAAGCATTATTTTCATCTCGCAAATGTCAACTTCAGTTTTTATTTAGAATTGATACTTTATTTCGCATAAAAAATAGAGGATGTTGTACGCGCTTTTTTTTATAGTTGCTATAGTGGCTTTTGGCCTTAGCGCCGTATGCGGTGGCGGCGCCAGCTTTATATTGCTACCTTTTCTGGGCATTATTTTACCTGCGGCCCAGGTGCCGGCTGCTATGTCTGTAGGGTCGGCGGCAAGCAGCGTTTCGCGGCTTTTGATCTTTAAAAAGCACATCCGGTGGGATATTGTTATGCGTTTTGTACCGCCTGCATTACCCGCTGTTTGGTTAGGGGCCAAATTGTTAAGCAGCATTAACCCCGCTTGGATGGAATTTGTGATCGGGCTGTTTTTGGTCATCAACATTCCGTTTATATTTAAAAAAGACGCCCCATCCCAAAAAAAGCGATCTAAGTGGATACTGCCTGTAATTGGTTTAGCCACAGGTTTTATTTCAGGATTAACTGGCGCTGTCGGTCTATTATTTAATCGCTTTTATCTTAATTACGGCCTCAGTAAGGAACAAATTGTTGCTACACGCGCGGCAAATGAATTATTACTGCATTTGGTTAAAATTATATTGTATGGAGCTTTTGGCCTGCTCACCCCGCAATCGGCCTGGGCAGGCTTGCTCATTTCTGTTGCAGCGGTAGTTTCGGCATGGTGCACAAAAAAACTCTTGCTGCTGTTTACTGAACAAAGTTTCAGGCGTACAGGCTTTACAGCCATGGTACTATCTGGTGTATTGATGCTTGGCAGTTCGGTAAAAACTTTGCGCACCAAAGAAAATGTAAAACTGGGGTTTACCTGGATTGAACATGGGATGGAGGCCCAATTGGCTACAAAACAGCAGCGCTACGCTGTTGAACTGGGCCTTGATGAAGGGATAGAACTGGAACGTGCTGTTAAACTTACAGACTTGCCTTACACAAGGCAATTACATATTTCGCGACTCGCACAAAACGCGCACATACTTCTTATAGAAGAAGTTTTGGGCTGGGGCAGCCGCTCCTATGAGCTATATGTAAAGAGAAACGGACGATTGCTCAAATATGAGTTTTAATAACCAATCTTTTGAAAAAGAAGTGCTTAGTTTAGCATAATCTTTTCGAAATAAATTTCGGGCAGCATTAGGATGCCTTTCTCCCCGCAGTCTGTTTCAATAATATGGATGTACTGATAATTATTACATAACTGGTCATAAATCTGGTCAACCAGTTTAACGGTAAAGGAAGTTTTGTCGGCAATGGCGTTGCTTTGTAAACACATTACTGTGTTTTTACCTTTAAGGGCAAAATCATAAATATAGCCCTCAGAATGCAATTGGGTAAGCCTGCTGGTGAGCATACCACTCACTCTTTTCTTTGTACTGTTCATGATGTAAAACGGATTTATTAAGTATCAGCAAATATCAATCCAATAATACATTAACGAGCTAACAATCAAACTATTGCCGTATCTTCCAAAAAGCCCCTATTTTTTATTTTCTCTGTTTTATAAAAAAAGCCATCCCTGCTTGGATGGCTAAGAAAAATTATAATTTATATTTCAAATGGACTAATGACAATTCAATATATAATTACATATTGCAAAACTTAACACCGCCATTTTCATCGCAAACATGCGACGCCGGGTCACATGCAGGAGATTTCATTTCAATTGTCGTCCCGTCATTACAGGTATAAATAACTGTATGAAAGGCACCGCCTGTTACATTTTTCATTTCTTCCCTGGTAAGTTTTTTTAAGTCTTTCATGTTTTTAGTTTTATTTTTAACTGAAGTTAAATGTATTTATCAAGAAACGCAAATGTTTATTTTCGCATAACTACATCTTTACCAACAAGAAAGGGCGCTAAAAGCGCCCTTTCTTGTTACTTAAATATTAGCATCAGGATTGTATAAACGCTAAAATATCAGCGTTAATAGTAGCAGCCTCCGTAGTAGGCATGCCATGCGGAAAACCCGGATAAGTGATGAGCTTACCGTTTTGTAATAATTTGATCGCTTTTTTTGCCGAGTTATCAATAGGCACTATCTGGTCGTCTTCGCCGTGTAATACTAATACCGGGATATCTACGCTTTTAAGGTCTTCGGTAAAATCAGTTTCGGAAAATGCCTTGACGCCATCATGATGAGCAAGCACGCTGCCCATCATACCCTGTCTCCACCAGTTTTTACGGATACCTTCAGAAACCTTTGCTCCTTCGCGGTTATAGCCATAGAACGGGATGGTAAAGTCTTCAAAATACTGCGGTCTGTTAAACGCGGTACCCTGGCGTATCTCATCAAAAACCGACATCGGTACACCATCCGGATTGGCTTCCGTTTGCAGCATCAGCGGGGTAACCGCGCTGATCAATACAGCTTTACTTACAATGCCTTTACCGTATTTGGCTACATACCTGATCACCTCGCCCCCACCTGTTGAGTGGCCTACATGTATGGCATCCTTAACGCCCAAAAAATCATAAAGCTCGGCCGCGTCATTCACATAAGTTTCCATATCGTTACCGGTTGCCGTTTGTGTTGAACGGCCGTGACCGCGGCGGTCATGCGCTATTACCCGGTAACCTTTTTGTGAGAAGAACATCATTTGCGCGTCCCAGTCATCGCTGGATAATGGCCAGCCGTGGTGAAAAACAATAGGTTGCCCTTTGCCCCAGTCTTTGTAATAGATCTCGGTGCCGTCTTTAGTTGTAAATTTCATAGTTTTTTGTAGTAAGTGAGTGGAAAAATAAACTGATTGAGGTGATAGATAAAGTTTAAAACTTCTGGCAGCAACATATAGTATACATGCTTACCTCCTTTAACTATCCCTTAAAGGTTCTAATTTAGCGAAAAAAAAGAAAGGCCTTACGACCTTTACATTATTAAATTATAAACTTTTTAACCAGTCTATTAATCCCTCACGGGTTTTGCCGGTTTTTTGCTGCAGGCGCCCAAGCGTTTCGTCGTCCTTACCTTCTTCCCATTTCAGATCATCATCAGTAAGATCTGCATACGCTTGTTTAACTTTTCCTTTCAGCTCATTCCAGCTGCCTTTTAATTCTAATTTATCCATGGCTTGTTTCTCCTTAATTTAGATGTATAAAAGGAACGCTAAATGGGCTATTTGGTTTGAAGGTAATAAATAAGAGAGGTACTAAATCCTGATTCTTTTCTACAGTGCCCCCTCTTTTATTTCATCTACCACTCCTGGGTCAAGCAAGGTTGAAGTATCGCCCAAGTTAGACGTATCGCCCTCGGCTATTTTCCTTAATATACGGCGCATGATTTTACCTGAGCGCGTTTTAGGCAGCCCGCTTACAAACTGGATCTTGTCCGGCTTGGCAATTGGGCCAATAATACGCGACACCGTCATGATGATATCCTTACGTGTTAAATCCTCATTGCCATGTTTATCCGGGCTCACCACAAAGGCATAAACGCCCTGACCCTTAATATCATGCGGATAACCCACCACAGCGCTTTCTACCACAGAGCTGTGCATGTTTATAGCATTTTCTACCTCGGCAGTACCTATACGATGGCCCGATACATTCAACACATCATCTACACGGCCGGTTATGCGGTAGTAACCATCCTCATCGCGCAGGCAGCCGTCGCCGGTGAAATATAGGTTTTCATAAGTAGCGAAGTAAGTTTGTCGGCAGCGCTCATGATCGCCATAGGTGGTACGCAACATGCCCGGCCATGGGAATTTGATACACAGGTTACCGCTAACGCCATTACCTTCAATCTCTTTACCGTTCTCGTCTACCAAAATTGGTTGTACGCCCGGTAATGGCAGTGTGGCATAACCCGGTTTAGTTGGTGTAACACCTGCGATTGGTGATATCATAAAGCCACCCGTTTCGGTTTGCCACCAGGTATCCACAATAGGGCAATTACCGTGACCAATCTTTTCATCAAACCAGTGCCAAGCTTCCTCGTTAATGGGCTCACCTACCGAGCCTAATTTAGTTAACGAGCTCAGGTCCTTACCCGCAACTACTTCATCGCCAAAACTCATTAGCGAGCGGATGGCTGTAGGTGCTGTGTATAATATATTTACTTTGTATTTCTCAACAATGTCCCAGAAACGGCCGGCATTAGGCCATGTGGGTATACCCTCAAACATTAGCGTAGTAGCACCCTGGCTTAGCGGACCATACACAATGTAAGAGTGACCGGTTATCCAGCCAATATCGGCCGTACAGAAATAAACCTCTCCCGGCTGGTATTGGAAAGCATTGCTAAAGGTATATCCGGTGTACACCATATAGCCTCCGCAAGTGTGTACCACACCTTTCGGCTTACCGGTTGAGCCCGAGGTATATAAAATGAACAGCATATCCTCTGCATCCATCTCCTCCGCAGGGCACTCAGGGTTGCCTTGCGTTTCTACTTTCTTCACTTCATCTTCCCACCAAACATCACGACCTTTTATCATGGATACCGGGGTATGGCTACGGGTGAGTACAATTACGCGTTTAACTGAAGGGCACTGTACCAGGGCATCGTCAATGGTTGATTTTAGTGGCACCTCTTTAGTACCACGGTAACTGCCATCGGCCGTAACGATGATATTGCAATCAGCATCTTTTATACGATCAGCAATGGATTGCGCTGAAAAGCCCCCGAACACCACCGAGTGGATGGCACCTATACGGGCACAAGCCAATACAGCTATGGCCAACTCCGGCACCATAGGCATATATATACATATGCGATCGCCACGTTTAGCGCCATTATTTTTCAGCACATGAGCAAATTGGCAAACCTTGTCATGCAACTGCCGATAGGTTAAAATACGATGATCTTCTGTAGGATCATTAGGCTCCCAGATAATGGCAGGCACATCGCCATTTTTCTCCAGATGGCGGTCTAAACAGTTCTCGGTTATATTCAGTTTGGCGCCTTTGAACCATTCAATTTTAGGTTCCTTAAAATTCCAGTCCAACACGCTATCCCACTTTTTGCGCCATTGAAAGTTGCCGGCTATTTCTGCCCAAAACTGCTCAGGCTGCTCCACGCTTTTGCGCCAGGCCTGCTGGTACTCCTCAAATGATTTAACTTGCATAATATGGTTATAATGGTGGCGTAAATTAATTATTTTTGATAGATGATACTACCCTTAACTAAACTTTTAAAAAAAATTTAATAAGTATATTCAACCAGATGCCCATACTCACGCAGGGCCGTGTATAAATTATGTTGATAATATTTTTAAATATTTTATTTACACTATTGCCTTTTTCACTTAAAAGCCTGATATTTGCAAACTCTTTTTAGAAGAAGGGTAAATAAAAAATATTTGTCATGTCAAGAATTTGTGATTTAACAGGAAAAGGCTACATGAACGGTCATAACGTTTCTAACTCAAACGTTAAAACCAAACGCAAGTTTTATCCTAACTTAAAACTTAAGAAGTTTTATATACCTGAAGAAGATAAATGGATCACTTTAAAAGTATCTACTTCTGCTATTAAAACAATCAGCAAAAACGGTATAACTGCTTGTATCAACAAGTTTGTAAAAAAAGGTTCAATATAATTGCAGCCAGCGATTCGGAGAGCAGTGATGTTCACCCCGAGACCTGTAGCAGATTAAAAATACATCAAGATGGCTAAGAAAGGTAACAGAGTTCAGGTAATTTTAGAGTGCACAGAGCACAAAACCAGCGGCATGCCAGGTATGTCTCGCTACATTACCACCAAGAACAAAAAAAATACAACTGAGCGTTTAGAGTTGAAAAAATTCAACCCTGTATTACGTAAAGTAACAGTTCACAAAGAGATTAAGTAATTTGATTGAAGTATAAACGTTATAGATTTACTATTTCGATTTACACTCCAACATAAAAACATAATAACATGGCAAAGAAAGTAGTTGCAACCCTGAAAACAGGTAAAGGAAAAGAATTTTCAAAAGTTATTACAATGGTTAAGTCGCCACGTACAGGTGCTTACTCATTCAAAGAGCAGATCGTTCCAAACGATAACATTAAAGATGCTATTGCAGGTAAACTGTAATCACTTTTGATAAAAATATAAAAGCCGTCTTGTTTAAAACGAGAGGGCTTTTTTTGTTACAGGCAGATTGGTGTGCGAATATGCAGATGTGCAAATGTGCAGATGCTTTTTTTCGGGTATTAGGACAACAATCTGCACATTTGCATATATACACATCTGCATATTAACATGGGATTATTTGATTTTTTTAAAAAGAAAGAAACCACTCAGGAAGAGAAGCAGGTATTGGATGCCGGCCTCGAAAAAACCAAAGACAGTTTCTTTTCTAAAATAACCAAAGCTGTTGCAGGCCGCTCTACCGTTGATGATGACGTATTGGACGATCTTGAAGAAGTGCTGGTAACGTCAGACGTAGGTGTAACCACTACTCTAAAGATCATTGAGCGTATACAGGCACGTGTAGCACGCGATAAGTATGTAAGTACTTCGGAGCTTAATTCGCTGTTAAAAGACGAAATACAAAAACTGCTTGCCGAAAACAACAGTAACGACTTCCGCACCCTTGAGTACGGCGACCACAAGCCTTACGTAATTATGGTGGTGGGCGTAAATGGTGTAGGTAAAACCACTACTATTGGCAAACTGGCGCACAAGCTTAAACAGGCAGGCAACCAGGTGGTGTTAGGCGCGGCGGATACCTTCCGTGCGGCAGCTGTTGACCAGATCAAACTTTGGGGCGAGCGAGTTGGTGTTAAGGTTGTAGCCCAGGCTATGGGCAACGACCCTGCTTCGGTAGCTTATGATACCCTTCGCTCCGCAGTAGCCAATGGCGACGATGTGGCAATTATTGACACCGCCGGCCGTTTACATAATAAGGTAGGCCTCATGAACGAACTCACCAAGATCAAAAACGTGATGCAAAAGGTAATACCTGGCGCACCTCACGAGATATTACTGGTACTGGATGCATCAACAGGGCAAAACGCCATTGAGCAATGCAAACAGTTCACAGAAGCTACCGCGGTAAATGCCCTGGCTTTAACCAAACTGGACGGCACAGCGAAAGGCGGCGTGGTAATAGGTATATCAGACCAGTTTAAGATACCGGTAAAATACATCGGCGTTGGTGAAGGTATAGATCATTTACAGCTGTTCGACAGGCAGGAATTCGTCAACAGTTTGTTTAATTGATATAAAATATAAGGTTGTCATCGCGAGGAGGTACGACGAAGCAATCTCGTCGCTTGTAGATAATAAACGCGAGGAGATTGCCACGCTATCGCTCGCAATGACATAGTGAGATATAATGAGGACTAAGGAAATAAGTAAGCAAGTAAAGCCAACAGCAAAACCAAGAGTAAACGTTGTCACTTTAGGTTGCTCAAAAAATATTTACGACAGCGAAGTACTGATGGGCCAGCTTAAGGGCAATGCCTTTGATGTGGTACACGAGGCTGATAAAGTTGGCCAGAACGACATCGTAGTGATCAATACATGCGGGTTTATCGATAACGCCAAGCAGGAATCTATTGATACCATACTTCAATATAGCGAGCTTAAAGAACAGGGTAAGGTAGGTAAGGTGATTGTTACCGGCTGCCTTAGCGAACGTTACAAGCCCGAGCTGGAAGCTGAGATCACCAACGTTGATGCTTATTTTGGCACTAACGATCTCCAGAATATCCTGCAAAACATTGGCGCCGATTATCGCCACGAGTTGATCGGCGAACGCTTACTAACCACTCCTTCACACTTTGCTTATTTTAAAATTGCCGAGGGCTGTAATCGTCCCTGCTCTTTCTGCGCTATTCCTTTAATGCGCGGCAAACACGTAAGCACACCAATAGATCAACTGGTTAAAAATGCCCAAAGCCTGGTTGCTAACGGCACCAAAGAATTAATATTAATTGCGCAAGACCTCACCTACTACGGTTTAGACCTATACGGCAAACGTAATTTGGATGAGCTGCTTCGTCGCCTGAGTGATGTGAACGGTGTGGAATGGATAAGACTACAATACGCCTACCCTGCAGGCTTCCCGATGGAAGTTTTGGACGTGATGAACGAGCGTGATAACATCTGCAAGTACCTGGATATGCCCTTACAGCACATTACTGATAACATGCTGAGATCTATGCGCCGTGGTACTACCAAGCAAAAAACTATCGACCTGGTAAATGAGATAAGGGATCGTGTGCCGAACATCGCTATGCGTACCACGCTGATAACCGGTTACCCCGGCGAAACCCAGCAGGACTTTGAAGAGATGGCACAATGGGTGGAAGATACCCGGTTTGACCGTTTGGGTTGTTTCACTTACTCGCACGAGGAAAAAACCCACGCCCATACTTTAGTTGACGATGTACCTGAAGAAGTAAAGCAGGAGCGCGCCGATGCTATTATGGAGATTCAGCAGGGCATATCTTATGAAAAAAACCAGGAAAAGATCGGCAACACCTATAAAGTATTGATCGACAAGAAAGACGGAGGCTATTTCGTAGGTCGTACCGAGTATGACTCCCCCGAAGTAGATAATGAGGTTTTGATAGATGCCAGCGTGAATTATGCGGCAACGGGTACGTTTGTTAATGTAAAGATCAACAGCGCGGAAGACTTTGACCTTTATGGACAAATTGTAAAATAAAACCGTTTGCAGCGGCTCCGTGTTGCTATTCAAATATTAAAATCTAATTTCGACATTGTTATTTTAGAAATTTCGATGTTCGTTATTCGAAATTCAATGTTCGATATTACTCAACAATAAATGGAAGCTGCCTGTATTGACTATAAAGACACGGGATTCTTTTCCCAAACGGTGATCGATTACCTGGAAGATGTTCCGGAATTACGTTCCTTTTACTGTTACAGGCCAACGCTTCAAGGCTTCGCTGAGTTTTTCAATAATAAAAAGATTGTAGCAAACCGCCCTCTCCTTACTCAAGTTTTAACCGAACAATACTTTGGCAAAGGCGCTGATTTCC
This sequence comes from Mucilaginibacter sp. MD40, assembly GCF_002288635.1. Lineage (GTDB taxonomy): Bacteria > Bacteroidota > Bacteroidia > Sphingobacteriales > Sphingobacteriaceae > Mucilaginibacter. Next base: position 4,203,511 of record NZ_NRSW01000001.1, read on the forward strand.
CGCAATTAGAATCGCAGGAGTTTGTTAAAGCGCAAATAGAGCTGCTGAAAAACGACAACACCTTTACCATCACTACCGGCCATCAGCTAAACATTTTTACAGGGCCTCTTTACTTTATTTATAAGATAGTAACCGCCATAAAGCTTTGCAGGCAGCTTAAAGAAGCCTTCCCTGATAAAGACTTTGTACCGGTATACTGGATGGCCTCTGAGGACCATGATTTTGCCGAGATCAACTACACCAATATCGGTGGTAAAAAAGTGCATTGGTGGTATGAAGCTGCCGGTGCTACAGGCCGTATTAATCCCGATACTATGCGCCAGGCGATTAACCAATACAAAGGTGTTTTGGGTATTGATGGGCACTCGTCTGAACTGGGCGAAATGGTGGAGACTGCTTATACCAAATTTGATAAACTGGCTGATGCCACCCGTTACCTGGTAAATGCCTTATTCGCGCAGTATGGTTTGGTGATCATAGATGCAGACGACCGCAGGCTAAAAGCCGAATTTGCACCAATTATAGAACGCGACATTATTGAGCAAAACAGCTTTAAAAACATCAGCGAAGCCAATTCCAAATTGCAGCAGTTGGGCGTACACATACAGGTTAATCCGCGGGAGATCAACTTTTTTTACCTGAAAGATCAGCTTCGTGAACGTATTGTGTTTGAAAACGGCCGCTACGCCGTGATGAATACTGACATATCGTTCACCGAAGATGAGCTAAAACAGGAGATACAAGCAGCGCCCGAACGCTTTAGCCCCAACGTAGTGATGCGCCCTTTATACCAGGAATGTATCCTACCCAATGCGGCTTATATTGGTGGTGGTGCCGAGGTAGTTTACTGGCTGGAGCTAAAATCTAACTTCGACTTTTACGGCATTGATTTTCCGGTGCTGATACTGCGCAACTCCGGTTTAGTGGTCCGCAAGGAAACCGCTGCCAAGATCAAAAGCATGGAGCTTTCTCCGGCTATGTTGTTTAAAAGCACCGATGAGATCAAGAACGACTGGGTGAAAAAACATAGCAACCATGATTTGAGCCTTACCGAAGAATGGCGCGAATTTGAGCGTACGTTTGAAAAAATAAAACTCGCTTCGCATAAGATAGACCCTACCCTGCCACCATCGGCAGCAGCCATACAGGCAAGGTTAAAACATGCCGTAGATAATTTTCAAAAGAAACTGGTAAAAGCCGAAAAGCGCAATTATCAAACCCGTCTTGAGCAGATAGAACATATTAAAGAAGACCTTTTCCCCAAAAACAGCCTGCAGGAACGTAATGAAAATTTTGGCCTCAGCTACGTAAAATGGGGACAGTTATTTATTGACGAACTGATACGTAATTTTGAACCGCTGGATTTTAAATTCACGGTATTAACAGAATAGATATTTGCAAGAAATCTAATCTTATGCATACTCAAAAAATCACCTTCGGCAGTGGTTGCTTCTGGTGTACCGAAGCCATTTTCCAAAGTGTTAAAGGAGTACTCTCGGTAACATCGGGCTACATGGGCGGTACGGTTCAAAACCCTACCTATATGGAAATTTCCAACGGCCAAACCGGTCATGCCGAAGTGGTTGAGATAGAATTTGATGCCGATATAGTTTCGTTGGATGAGCTGTTGCTCTTTTTCTTTAAAACTCACAATCCAACCAGCCTTAACCGCCAGGGCGGCGATATCGGCACCCAATACCGTTCCGTTATCTTTTACCATACCGATGAACAAAAACAAAAAGCGGAGGCTATGATCAAACGGCTTACCGATGAAAAACTTTTTGATAAACCCATCCTGACCGAACTCAGCCCTGCATCAGCATTTTATAAAGCTGAGGACCATCATCAAAATTATTACAGCACCAACCCGCTAAAGCCATACTGTAACGTTGTTATTCATCCCAAATTGAATAAGTTTGTGAAGGAGTTTACAGACAAAATAAAGCCCGAATTATTGTAAGGGCTAATTAGCTTTCCTTATGAAAAAAATCATCGGTATCATATTCGCAGGCACCGCTTTATTGGCTGCCTGCTCTGCGCCAAAACAAACGCAGCAAAGTGTTTCATTAGCAAACGGTGGCAAGGTATGGGCCTCGCTGTGGCAGCAGCGCGCGGCAGAATATAAAGCGCTTTGTTTCCAGGCATATAATTTGGCTAAGTTAAGATTGGATGAAGCACTGGCTAAACCATCAGCAGATGCCAAACCCATGGCCGTAGTGACTGATATTGACGAAACCCTGCTCGATAACAGCCCTTACGATGCTATGCGTGCTTTAAATAATCACGAATACACCTTAGATACCTGGAAGGCCTGGACGCAAAAGGCCGAAGCGGATACCGTACCCGGCGCGCCTGCGTTTTTTAAATATGCGGCATCAAAAGGAGTACAAGTCTACTATATTACCAACCGCGACGAAAGTGAACGCGAAGGCACCACTAAAAACCTGCAGAGATACGGCCTGCCATTTACCGACGCGGCACATATCTTTTTAAAGAATGGCCCATCGAGCAAGGAATCCCGCCGCCAGCAGGTATTGGCCAAATGTAATATTGTTTTGCTATGCGGAGATAACCTACCCGATTTTGACAAGGCTTACGATAATAAACCATCCGAAGCAGACCGCACAGCTGCAACCGAGCGTTTGAAAAAGGAGTTCGGGAGCAGGTACATTGTAATACCTAACCCCTCCTACGGAGATTTTGAAGCCGCACTTTTCAAGTACAATTACAAACTTAGCGGCGCTCAAAAGGATTCCGTGATCAAAGCGAACATTAAGACAGATAAACAATAATTCCTTTTTTAATATAGCCTCGGGCGATTTCAGCAAATTGAAACCGCGCGAGGCCTTATTTGTTAATAGCTCTTAAACGCTCATACCAACATGACCATTCTTGAAAATGAATACCTAAAGGCAACCATAGATGCCAGGGGTGCACAATTAACGTCAATTATAAATAAGCAAACCGGCGTTGAACACCTATGGCAGGCCAACCCGGATATTTGGGCTTATCATGCACCTAACCTTTTCCCTATTGTTGGTGGTTTACTAAATAATGAGTTGCATGTAGATGGCAAAACCTACAACATGAACAGGCATGGCTTTGCCCGCCAATCTGAGTTTTTGGTATTGGAAGGCGATAACGAGCATGCCGGATTTTCTCTGCCATATTCAGACCATACTTTGGAGGTTTACCCTTATAAATTTGATTTCCAGGTACTGTACACGCTGATCGAAAATGCCCTGCGTATTACTTATAAATTGATCAACCGCGACACCCAAACTGTATATTTTTCGGTAGGCGGCCATCCTGCTTTCAACGTTCCGTTTAACAGTGGCGAAGCCTACGAAGATTACTACCTTGAGTTTGAAGGCCAGGAAGACCTGCACTCACACTTACTGAACAGCGACGGCCAGTTTACCGGTGAAACTACACTTATCCCGTTAAATAATAAACAACTGCATTTAAACCGTGATTTGTTTGCGAATGATGCTTTGGTATTTAAAAATCTAAAATCGAGATTGGTGACCATTAAAAGCACTAAGCACGACCAGACATTAGCCGTAGAATTTCCGCATTTTAATTACCTGGGTATATGGTCAAAACCCGGTGCCGATTTTGTTTGCATAGAGCCCTGGCTGGGTTGCGCCGACAAAGCCGGTGAGCCTGTAGACATTAAAGAGAAAGAGGCTATACAAAAAGTAGCCGTTGGTCACGTGTTTGAAGCATCGTACTACGTAAGTATCTGATTAGGATTTTTTTAATATTTAGAAAACATTTACATCACTTTGGCACTTTAATACATACTCAACAATAATTAAAGCTATGAAAAACAAATTTTATCTATTCGCCATCGCTCTTTTACTAACTGTGTTTTCTTTTAACGCCAATGCAGCTACCGTTATCGACACTAAAGATATGTACAAAGAGGCGGCTGCCAATATGACCAAAGAACAGCGCATTGCCCGTTGCGAGGAAATTAAAGAACGCGTTGAAGAAATTAAAGCGATGGACAAATCTCAGCTTAACAAAGCCGAGAAAAAAGAGCTTAAATCTGAGCTTAAAGAATTGAAAAAAGAAGCTCAGGCTATGGGTAGCGGTGGTATTTACCTTTCATTAGGTGCTATCATCATTATTATCCTGGTTCTTATCCTGATCCTGTAATCAGCGATAACACCAAAAAGTAAAGCCTCCTCATGTACATGAGGAGGCTTTACTTTTTAAGGCTGTACCATATTAGTAATGGTAACGTACAAAAGCCTCCATAGCGGCATATTCGGCCATACCTAATTTATCGTAGGCCTGTGCTGTTTCGCGGTTGCGGTCTTCGGCACGTACCCAAAACTCGCGCGCGTCGTCACCAGGGAAAACAGGGCGGTCTTTTTGCGATTGATGTTTAAAGATAGCGTTGCGTTTGCGTAACACCTCTGCCGGTGATAGCGGAACCGCCATCTCAATTTCGTGCGTTGGGAATTCCTGCCATGCACCACGGTACATCCATACCCAGCAATCCTTTACCCAGTCTTCTGTCTGGCGCAAGCGGCGCAACGATTCAATGATGATATTGAAACATACTACGTGTGTGCCATGCGGATCGGCAAAGTCACCTGCGGTAAATACCTGGTGCGGTTTCACTTTTTGCAGCAACTCCATTGTCAGCCTGATATCTTCCTCGCCAACCGAATTTTTTTGCGTTTTACCGGTTTCGTAAAAAGGCAGCGCCTGAAAATGTATATTACTATCAGGTACCCCCGCGTAACGCGCACCGGCAATCGCTTCGGTTTTACGTATAAAGCCCTTTACATCACGTATCTCCGGCGTATCTATCTGGTTAGGCTTTTTGGTGACCATAAATTTGCGCATATCTTCATATATGCCTTTCATTTTAGCAGTGTCCTCTCCTACGCTTTCTTTAAAGTCTATAGCAAATTCCATAAAGCGTAACACATCATCGTCCCAAACAGCAGTATTGCCTGATGTTTGATATGCCACATGCACATCATGCCCTTGGTCAACCAGGCGGATAAACGTACCACCCATTGAGATCACATCATCATCGGGGTGCGGAGAAAATACAATAGAGCGTTTGCGTGCAGGTTCTGCGCGTTCCGGGCGCTGGCTATCGTCAGATCCTGGTTTACCACCCGGCCAACCGGTAATAGTATGCTGTACCTGGTTAAATATATCAATATTGATCTGGTAAACCGGGCCCTTTTCTACCGCCAGTTGGGCCATACCATTGTTGTTATAATCCTCTTCGGTAAGTTTAAGAATAGGCTTACCTACCGCGGTTGATAACCATATCACCGCTTTCTTGATCAGTGTTTCATCCCAAACACAGTCTTTAACCAACCATGGCGTATCAAAACGGGTTAAGCCCGACGCGGCATCAACATCCAGCACAAACTCTACGTTGTCTGATAGCTGCAGGTAAGTAGCAGGCACATCACCTGATATTTCGCCCTCCACAGCCTGACGAATAATAGGCGCTTTTTTAGCGCTCCAGGCCATCAGGATAATTTCGCGCGCTTTAAAGATGGTGCCTACCCCCATTGTAATGGCCTTAGTAGGCACATTTTGCTTACCACCAAAATCACGCGAGGCATCGCGGCGGGTAAGGTCGTCAAGGGTTACCAGGCGTGTACCCGAGTTTGGCGCTGAGCCCGGTTCGTTAAAACCGATGTGACCGGTACGACCTATACCTAATATTTGCAGGTCAAGCCCGCCCAGTTCTTCTATCTGTCTTTCATACTCCAAACAAAACGCGGCTACATCATCAGCCGCGAGTGTACCATCAGGTATGTGTACATTGGCCTTGTCAATATCTACATGGTTAAACAGGTTCTCATTCATGAAGGTCACGTAGCTCTGGTCGGCATCCGGCTTCATGGGATAATACTCATCAAGATTAAAGGTGATCACATTTTTAAAAGATAACCCCTCCTGTTTGTGCAGCCTTACCAGTTCGGCATACACCTGTATAGGGGTAACACCTGTAGCCAGGCCCAACACTGCCTGCTGTCCTGCTGCCTGTTTGCTGCGTATCAGATCGGCTATGCGCTTAGCAACAGCCACCGAAGCCGCTTTCTGGTCTGAGTAGACCGTTACCGGCAGCTTCTCATACCGGGTTTCTTCTAATAAATTTAATCGTGCCATAAAAGGTTATTTAATTGTTCAATATCTAAAAAAATCAGGGCAAAAAAAATCCCCACCTAAAAAGTGAGGATTTACAACCAATTAACTAAATAAATTAACTCCCTATGCAGGAGCAAGTTTGATTTTATATCTGATGTACCTAAAATCATTACACAAACTTAGTAAATAATTATTCAGTAGCAAAATACTTTTTAAAATTATTTAAAAAGATAATTTATCAAGTGCCTGCTTAATATCGTCTGTCAGGTAACCGGCATCCTCCAGCCCAATGTACATCCTTATCAGTTGTTGGCGTTCATTTGAAGTTTCATAATCAGACGGCTTAACACCGGCAATAGCCGGGATAACCAAACTCTCGTGCCCGCCCCATGATACGGCCATTAAAATATGTTTCAGGCTATCACAAAAGCTTTCTATACGCTGCCATGTGGAGTTTTTTAGTGTAAAACTGAATAGCCCCCCGCAGCCACTCATTTGCCGCCGGGCTAACTCTGATTGTTTAAAATCTGCATCAAAAGGCCATAAAACCTTATCAACCTGCGGTTGCTGTTTTAACCACGCTACCACCTGTTTGGTTGTTTCAAAACTCCTGCCCAGGCGTAATGGTAAGGTACGTAAACCGCGTATGAGCAACCACGCCGAATGTGGCGACAATGCCGCGCCGATATTGAGGAATTCCTGTTCGAATATGCGTTTAATAAGCGATTTACTACCTGTTACTACCCCGGCTACCACGTCAGAATGACCACCTATGTATTTAGTGGCTGATTGCGCCACCAGGTCTATCCCCAGTTGAATAGGCTGCTGGTAAAGCGGTGTACAATAGCTATTATCAATCATGGTAATGATACCGTGTTGCCCGGCTATAGCTGCTACAGCAGCCAGGTCCTGCAACTCGTAGCTAAAGGTGTTGGGGCTTTCAAGGTATATCAGTTTGGTGTGGGGCTGTATAGCTTTCGCTATATGCTCAGCATCCGTACCATCGACAAAAGTAGTGCTGATGCCGTATTTAGGCAGCAGGTGGTCAAATAACTTCACTGTCCAGCTGTAGGGGTTACGTACCGATATTACATGGTCACCCTGCTTAAGCAAAGCCAGTACCGGTATAGTTATGGCGGCTATACCGCTGCTAAAAACCAAAGCGTCTTCTGCACCATCAAGGGCGGCCAATTTTTGCCGTAAAATGTTAAGCGTTGGGTTTTGCCCCCGCGAATAAAGTGTAGCTTCAAACTCATCACTGAGCGCCTCGCGAAAATCATTTACCGTATTAAAGGTAAAATTGCTGCTTTGCATAATTGGCGGCGATACCGAGTTAAAATATTGGTCGCGCTCTTCGCCAAGTTCGTTCAGGATGTAAGATAAGTCCATTGTTTACTCAGGTTGTATAGTTTTGGGTTTACGCGCACCGAGATAATAAATACCTAAACCCAAAGCGTAAGCCGCAAGGCACCAAAAGGCGGCAAAAGGATCTTCCTTAAAAGTTATAAAGATGTTAACGGTAACAAACCAGTAAGCCAGTATAAAAATCACCGGGATAAGCGGGAACCATTTAATGACATAGATGCCACTGGTGTCCAGGTCTTTTGTACGCTTTCGCAAAATAAAAATGGTTAAAGCGCAAAGCGAAAGCCCGATAGTATCAAAAAACATTACGTACTTAAGCATCTGGCTAAAAGAATCTACAAAGAACAAAATGATAAGTGCGGCCGCCACAAACACCGTCATCCCGAGTTCCTGTACCTGCGTTTTGGGGTTTACACGTTTAAATATCGGTGGCAATATACCGTCTTCGGCCATGGCATAGTATACCCGCGGGTTAGCCAGGATGTTCACGTTTACATATCCCAGTACCGATACAAACATGAGTATTGAAGTTACCTTGTAACCCGTAGGACCAAAAATTACACCTGCCAGTTTTGCCGCCAGTGTGTGGGTTTGCTGTATGCCCCCTATGCCTAAGACCGCGTAGTACGCGTAATTAATGGCCAGGTAAAGCGCAATAACGGTGCTTATGCCAAATACGATGGCTTTAGGAATATTAGCTTTGGCATTAATAATATCGCCGCCAAAGTTGATGGTTTGCTGATAACCGCCGTAAGTAAAAAATACCGCCACCAGGCTAAGGCCGAAAGCTGATATCATGTTACCACCCTGTGCAGGAACCGCGGTAGCTACATGGGCTGTAGCATCGCTTTTAAATATAGCCGTACACAAAACCAGTATGGCCACTACTTTAAATATAGTGAGTACGTTTTGGGCGCGTGCACTCAATTTTATGCCTAAAAAGTTAATTACATATAAGATAAGCACGGTTAAAATGGTGGTAATTTTAGTACCCGCCTGGTTTTGCAAACTTGCAGGCAGCAATATGGGGTTAATGTACTCGGCACCCAGCAGGGCAACAGCCGCAACTGATGAGGCGTTACTGATCACCAGCACCCAGTTGATCATGAATGCGAAAGCAGGGTGATAGCAATACGAGAAAACTTTATAAAAGCCACCTGTAGTTGGGTAACGCGCGCCTATCTCGGCAAAAGTTAGTGCACCGCACAAAGTAACCAATCCGCCAAATATCCATGCGCCAAAAAACACCCACGTGTTACCGGCCTTAACTGCTACATCGCTTGGGCTGCCAAATATGCCCATGCCTATAACCAGGCTAATCACGATCATGCTGAGGTCGAAGCGGTTTAGGCGGGGCTGTATACTCATGTTATATTTTTAAATAAAAATTGTATTTTAAACTTGTTGTAATTGAAATAGAAAAGTGTTTAATTCGTTTGGAAAACTAAACCGCCCTATTAAAATTATTTTGAAGCAATTTAAACAAATATTACTTACAGGTATATGGATGTTTGCTTTTGTACCGGCTCTGTTTGCGCAAAGCGGTAAAGAGCACAAAGCTTCGTTAAAAACCCGTAAAGTAAAATTTGCTTCCGCGCAGAAAAACCTTATAACAAGCCAGCAGCTTAAAAATTTTTTACAACTGGTAGCTGATGCCAATGCCACATTCAGCTTTCCCAAAGGCTTTAAAGAAATAAAGGCGCCCAATAACGAGGATGTTTCTTTCGATTATGCCATGGAGATGCCTGGTAAAGATTTTGAGTTATGGCTGCAGGTACGCTCACAAAAAGAGAACTGGGCAGCCTATGAAAAAACGCTTAACGATAAGGCTAACCAGCAGGCTAATCCCGATTCATTATACTACGAAATAGGAAAAGCGCAGGCGCTGGCCTTCTCGGGTGATAACGCTCCGCTTGAGCGGGTACTACCCGCCAGCATAGCCGACCGATACAACGCCGATGCCGGCCGTTCCTTTATGATTAACCTGCCCGACGAGAAAATAACCAAGCATTACCGCTATGCATTGCTTATAACGCTGCAAAAATTCCACACAGGTACCATAATGGCTGTTTGCTTTTCTAACCAAAAAGGACCCGAGTTTTTCCGGAATATTGTTGGCGCCAGCAATTGCATAAAGTTTAAGCCCTGATAATAAGTGGTGTGGATATGTTAAGATTTTTAAATGCTCATTTAAAAATCAGTATGTTTATTTTTGCAAATAGGGCCTTCCGCGCCCGTAAGTACTACTGAGAAATTATGGCAGAGAATATAAATTACAACGACGATAGTATCCGTTCGCTCGACTGGAAAGAACACATCCGTTTAAGGCCGGGTATGTACATTGGTAAGCTGGGTGATGGCTCGGCTTATGACGATGGTGTATACGTGCTGTTAAAGGAGATAGTAGATAACTCTATTGACGAGTTTGTAATGGGATCGGGCCGTACCATTGATATCAACATGAGCGACCATAAGGTTTCTGTACGCGATTACGGCCGTGGTATACCTTTGGGAAAGGTGATCGATTGTGTATCAAAAATTAACACTGGTGGTAAATATGATAGCAAAGCCTTCCAGAAATCTGTTGGTTTAAATGGTGTGGGTACCAAGGCAGTTAATGCTTTGTCGACCTCTTTCACGGTGCAAAGCTACCGCGATAACCGCACTAAAATTGCCGAATTTGAGAAAGGCGAACTGGTACGCGAAGAACCTGAGAAAGATACTACTCAGCGTAATGGTACAGCCATCAACTTCACGCCCGATAACAGCATTTTCCGTAACTACCGTTTTATACCGGAGTTTGTGGAGAATATGATCTGGAACTACGTGTTCCTCAACTCGGGGCTTACCATCAATTTTAATAACCAGAAATATTTTTCGGAGCGCGGCCTTTATGACCTGCTTACCCGTAACGCTGATGCCGAAAACCTGCGCTACCCTATCATCCATCTCAAAGGCGAGGATATTGAAATAGCCATGACACACGGCCAGTCATACGGCGAAGAATATTACTCATTTGTAAACGGGCAGCACACTACCCAGGGCGGTACGCACCAGGCGGCCTTTCGCGAAGCAGTGGTTAAAACCATAAGGGAATTTTATAAAAAGGAGTTTGACGCTGCTGATATCCGGGCATCTATTGTGGCCGCCATCGCAGTAAAAGTGCAGGAACCGGTTTTTGAATCGCAAACTAAAACCAAATTAGGATCACAAAATATCGGGCCTGATGGGCCGTCGGTACGTGGGTTTATCAACGATTTCCTGAAGAAAGAGCTGGATAATTACCTGCACAAGAATCCCGCTACCGCTGACGCCCTGCTGAAACGCATCCTGCAATCGGAACGCGAACGTAAAGATATTGCCGGCATTAAAAAGCTGGCTAATGATCGCGCCAAAAAAGCATCTTTACACAACCGTAAACTGCGCGATTGCAAGCTGCATTTTGATGATAACCACGAACGTAAACAGGAAACCACGTTATTTATTACCGAGGGCGATTCGGCCAGTGGTTCTATCACCAAATCGCGAGATGTAATGACCCAGGCTGTATTCAGCTTAAAGGGTAAACCGCTTAACTGCTTTGGCTTAACCAAAAAGGTGGTTTACGAGAATGAAGAGTTTAACCTGCTGCAACACGCCCTGAACATTGAGGATGGCATTGATACGCTACGATACAACAATATTGTGATAGCTACTGATGCCGATGTGGATGGTATGCACATTCGCCTGCTGCTCATGACCTTCTTCCTGCAGTTCTTCCCTGACCTGGTAAAGGCCGGTCACGTATCTATACTGCAAACACCATTGTTCCGTGTGCGTAATAAAAAGGAAACCATTTACTGCTACAGCGACGAGGAACGCCGCAACGCCATAGCCAAACTGGGTAACAAGCCCGAGATAACCCGCTTTAAAGGTTTAGGTGAGATATCTCCGGAAGAGTTTGGTTTGTTCATTGGCAAGGATATGCGACTTGACCCGGTGATATTAAAGAACGCCGACATAAAATCATTACTGGAATATTTTATGGGCAAGAATACGCCAACCCGTCAGCAACATATTGTAAACAACCTGCGCGTAGAGAAGGACGACGAAAGCGTTAACCCGCTGGTTGCCGAAAAACTTGATGATGTAGAGCTCCCGGTAGCTGTGTAACAGAAATGATAGTAGCTTGAACCCGTAGTAACTATTGTTTTTTAATAAATTAAACTTACCTTGTATCCCCCGTTCTAAAAAGTGCGGGGGATTTTTGTTTATTACTAAAATAATACCCTCTCATTTGGAGAGGGTTGGGAGAGGCTTTATGACAAACCACGAGATCAACATATCCTTCAAAGAATATAATACTGTTGAAGATTTAAATATATCGGATAAACTGCTTTGCGAAGAAGCCGTTAAGGCTCTTGAATCATCACATTCGCCCTATTCAAAATTCAAGGTTGGTACCGCAGTATTACTGCAAAGCGGAACCATTTTACATGCCAGCAACCAGGAAAATGTGGCCTACCCATCCGGGCTTTGTGCCGAGCGGGTGGCGCTGTTCCATTGGGGAACGGCACATGCCAACGACCCTATTGTGGCTATGGCTGTTACCGCCCATACCAACGAATTTGAGTTAACAAAGCCCATTACCTCGTGCGGGGCCTGCCTGCAGGTAATGGCCGAATGTGAGAAAAGGCAACATCAACCTTTCAGAATATTGTTACATTGCAGTAATGGTCCAATTTGGGAGGTTAATGGTGTACAAAGCTTTTTGCCTTTCATGTTTTTTGAGGACCGACTTATACAACAACCATTACTATGAAAAAATTAATTCTGCTTTTTGTACTTGCACTGGCAAGCTTAGGTGCCTACGCCCAGAAAGGCTTTCCGTTTGATAACGAGATCCGCGATTTTAAACACGAGGATAGCCTAAAATTTCCACCTAAAAACGGCATTCTTTTTATCGGCAGTTCATCCATCCGGAAATGGACGGACCTGGAACAACGCTTCGCCGACAAACCCATCATTCGCCGTGGCGTTGGCGGTTGTACTATTGAACAACTGGTTAACTATTACATGCCTTACATTATGTACCCATACCACCCGCGTAAAATATTTATTTACGCCGGCGAAAATGATATAGCCGCAGGCAAAAGCGGGGAGTTTACAGCACGTGAGTTTTACCAGCTATGGGCCATGATCAAACAAAACCTGCCCAATGCCGAGATTTATTACCTATCTATAAAACAAAGCCCCAGCCGTGCTAAGTTCCTGCCTGAGGTACTTAGAGCTAACAGCCTTATTAAAGCGTTCATCAAAGGCAAACGCAAAACCCATTTTGTGGATGTAACTACAGTAATACTTGACCCCAACACGCAAAAACCTGATGCCAGCCTCTTTGAAAGCGATATGCTGCATTTGAACAGTAAAGGCTATGACAAGTGGCAGGCGGTACTTACGCCTTTGGTTAAATAAACTAATTGATGTCATTGCGAGGTACGAAGCAATCTTACACTACAAGCATTCATGCAACACGCCTGTGAGATTGCCACACTATCCCTCGCAATGACACTATATTTCCCTAAAACAGAAAAGCCCCTTTACAGGGGCCCATCTCACACTAAACACTAAAATAAAACTATTTGAAAACGCTGTAAACGTTGGTTATTTTCCAGCCTTTGCCGGTGTTGGCTATGGTTACGTAATTGCTGCGTGTAAAGTCGTGATATTTCATATCAACTTTTACTACCGCTATATTCAGGTTGCTTTCAACCACCTCTGTGTTAGTGGTGCAGGTCTGTTCAACGTTTTTTTCTGCTTTTAAAAAGTCGGTCATTTGCTTTTTATCAAAGCTCATTATAGTGTTGCCGCGCAACATGTTAAACTTGGCCGAAGGATCAACCACCTGGTTTAGTCCGTCAACTTTGCCGCGCGTCATGGCATCAAGATATACGTTTATGGCATGTACACGTGTAAGGTTTGCGGTAGGTTCATCGGCGGCTTTTGCAAAGCTGCAGGTAATTAACAAGGCTAATGCTATGGTTACTGATTTTAAGGTTTTCATGGTATTGATTTTTTTGATTTGAAGATTGTTTATTTATCTATAAGATGCAATAACCATATCGCGCGTTACAGCCTGAAATGTTAAAACGGCTCATTTAACAAACATTTAACATTTGGCGCTTCAAAAGATATCTTTGATACATGATCGATTACACCACCATTATACACCAATACGGAGAAAACGGTGAGAAGACCGGTTGGACGTATGTAATGGTTCCGTTTGATGTGGCGCAGGAGATATTACCCGGCAACAAGAAGGCCATGCGTGTGTGCGGATGGCTTGATGATCTGCCTGTTTCAGGCATGGCCTTACTCCCTGCCGGCGAGGGCGATTTTATACTGGCGTTACGTGCAGAAATACGAAAAGCTCTGCGTAAAGAAAAAGGTGCTATGCTCCGTTTAAGGCTGGAACATGACAAGGACTTTAAACTGGAAATGCCGGCCGACCTGCAGGAATGTTTTGAGTATGAACAACCTGAAGCACTTGCTTGGTTTTATAGCCTGTCTAAATCGCACCAGGGTTATTTCTTTAAGTGGATAAATGGTGCCAAAACCGAACAAACACGCGCTAACCGCATAGCGGCTACCATTAACGCAGCTAACCAGCGTATGGATTACGGGGCAATGATAAGGGAATTGAAAAAATTGAGGGAGTGACAATTTAAATCATTGCCATCACTTACAAATACCGTTGCCTAAAGGCATCGGCAATGATAAAGCAATCCCAAAAGAACAAGTTAGATTATATTAATATCATTAATTTCTGTCAATGGGTTACAGGCAATCCTATGGAACCAAGATAGGAACATACCCAATCATTGCTGTTGACTTCAGTCAACGGATTACAAAGCAGTACTGAAAAGATCAAGTTAGCATATCCCAATCATTGCCGTTGGCATCAGCCAACGGATCACAAAGCAGTACTAAGGAAACTCAATTACAACAAGCCCAATCATTACCGTTGGCTTCAGCCAACGGATCACTTACAAACACCGTTGCCTGAAGGCAACGGCAATGAGAAATCAGCCTGTAAAAAGTCGAAGCCTTGCAAATCAATAAAGTGTTAAAATGTGCATAAAATATGCTAATTCGCACCTTATCATATCTGCACATTCTCTTATCTTTACCCATCCGCATTAATTTTATAGCTGTATAAATGAGCGAAGATATTAGCCACACTGATACTCCCGAAAACAACGAAGATAACGTACTTCATAATGTAACCTCACTCAACGGGTTATACGAAAATTGGTTCCTGGATTATGCCTCTTATGTAATTCTTGACCGTGCCGTGCCGCACATTAACGACGGCCTAAAACCCGTGCAGCGCCGTATATTACACTCGCTGAAAGAGATGGACGATGGCCGCTATAACAAAGCCGCCAACGTTATTGGTAACACTATGAAGTACCACCCGCATGGCGATGCCTCCATTGGCGATGCCATGGTACAGATAGGACAGAAAAACCTGCTGATAGATTGCCAGGGTAACTGGGGTGACCCCATAACCGGCGACTCCGCAGCGGCACCGCGTTATATTGAGGCCAGGCTTTCAAAATTTGCACTGGATGTAGTGTTCAATCCTGACACTACGGTTTGGCAGGCCAGTTATGATGGCCGTAACCGCGAGCCTATTACCCTTCCGGTTAAGTTCCCTTTATTGTTGGCGCAGGGTGCCGAAGGTATTGCCGTAGGCTTGGCTACCAAGATTTTGCCACATAATTTTGTGGAACTACTGGATGCTTCGGTCGGCGTATTGCGTGGCGAACGCCCGAATTTATTTCCGGATTTCCCTACTGGTGGCATGGCTGACGTATCTGCTTACAATGACGGGCAGCGCGGCGGCAAAGTGCGTGTACGCGCCAAAATTATCGAGCGTGACAAAAAAACACTGATCATTAATGAGATACCTTTTAGTACTACCACCGGCAGCTTAATTGATAGCGTAATATCGGCTAACGACAAGGGTAAGATCAAGATCAAGAAAATAGAAGATAACACCGCCAAGGATGTAGAGATTGTAGTGCACCTCGCGCCGGGTATTTCTCCCGATGTTACCATCGATGCTCTTTACGCATTTACCGACTGTGAGGTTTCCATATCGCCCAACACCTGCGTAATACAGGACGATAAGCCACGCTTTATGAGCGTGAACGATATGCTTACCGAAAGCACACACTTTACCAAGGACCTGCTGAAACAGGAGCTGGAGATAAAGCTGAAAGAGCTGATGGAAAAGATATTCTTTAGCTCACTGTTAAAGATATTTATACAGGAAGGGATGTATAAACACCCCGACTATGAAAGCTCTACAGATTTTGAAACGGTGGTTGGTGTGCTTAATCGCTTATTCGAGCCGTTTTTCCCTCAATTCTATCGCCCCATTACGCCTGAGGATTATAAAAAGCTCATTGATAAGCCAATGAGCAGCATCACCCGCTTTGACGTAAAGAAAACGGATGAACAGATCAAAAATCTCGAGGCGGAAATAAAAACAGTTAAGCACCATCTTAAGCACCTGGTTGATTATACCATTGCCTGGTTTGAAAAACTGAAAGAGAAATACGGTAAAGGCCGAGAACGTAAAACCGAACTACGCACTTTTGACCGTGTTGAAGCGGCGCAGGTTGCGTTGGCAAATGTTAAGCTTTATGTAAACAGAGTCGACGGCTTTATCGGCTCCGGCTTAAAGAAAGACGAGAATGTAGAACTCATTGGCGAATGCTCTGATATTGACGACATTATCGTGTTCCGTAATGATGGCCGCTTTATTGTAACCAGAATGCAGGATAAAGTTTTCGTAGGTAAGGATATTGTACACGTAGCCGTTTTCAAGAAAAACGACGAGCGCACCGTATACAACATGATCTACAAGGATGGGCAAAGCGGTGTAGCTTATATTAAACGTTTCTCGGTTACCGGTATCACGCGTGATAAGGAGTATGACCTCACCAAAGGCTCAAAAGGCTCCAAAGTATTGTACTTCACTGCCAACCCTAACGGTGAGGCCGAAGTAGTGAACGTGCAGCTGAAACCTCAT
Source organism: Mucilaginibacter sp. MD40 (assembly GCF_002288635.1). Taxonomy (GTDB): domain Bacteria; phylum Bacteroidota; class Bacteroidia; order Sphingobacteriales; family Sphingobacteriaceae; genus Mucilaginibacter. The sequence continues at coordinate 4,220,093 of NZ_NRSW01000001.1, forward strand.
TCCAAACTTAAAAAGCTCCAGTTTGATGAAGATTTCGCGCAGATAGCTATCAAGGGCCGCGCCTCAATGGGTAATATCGTTACCAAATATCCTATCAAAAAGGTTTTACTGAAAAGCAAGGGTATTTCTACCCTTGCCGGCAGAAAAATATGGTACGATGATATCCTGAAACGCCTCAATGCCGATGGGCGCGGCAAATACCTGGGCGAGTTTGATGGCGACGATCGCATCCTTACCGTGATGGCTAACGGCGTTTACGAGCTTACCAGTTTCGATCTCAATAACCACTTTGATGATAAGATGATCCTGATCGAGAAATATGACCCTGCTAAAGTATTCGCGGTGGTACATTATGACGGGAAATCTAAGAATTACATGGTAAAACGCTTTGTGTTCGAGGCAATAGCTATAGGTAAACAATCCGGCATCATCAGTGATGAGAGTGGTTCTAAACTGGTCATTATATCCGGCGCGGCACAGCCGGTGGTTAAGGTAGAGCAATTAAAGGGCAAAACCGCAGTAGAAGAAACGGTAGAGCTTAACCTTACCGATCTGATAGATGTTAAAGGGATGAAAGCGATGGGTAACCGCCTGTCGGTACACCAGGTAAAAGCTGTTGAGCTGATTGCCGAACATGATGATGAGGAAGACGTACCCGACCCTGCACCCGATTCTGTTGAAGATACCGAGATCATCATTACCCCTGAAGAAAAAGAGGTAAAAGACGCGGCTCCCGTAACTGAGGAGACCGAAAGTAGTCCTGAGCCGGCAGAGCAGCCCAAGAAAAAAATAGACCTGGAAATCACCAATCCGGACGATATAGATATAGATGATAAAGGCCAGTTAGGATTATTTTAAACTAAATTATATATGCTGAAACGTATTGTACTATGTGCCATGCTTGCTTTTGCCGGCAGCGTCACTTCTATCGCTCAAACTGCTACTCACACATTCGCCCTGGGTGATAAAGACTTTTTACTGGATGGAAAACCGCTGCAAATGATATCCGGCGAAATGCATTATGAGCGCATTCCGCGCGAATACTGGCGCGAGCGTATCAAAATGGCCAAAGCAATGGGGCTTAATACTATTGGCACCTATGTTTTTTGGAACGCTCATGAGCCTTTACAGGGGCATTATGATTTTACCGGTAACAATGATGTGGCCGAATTTGTACGCATATGCAAGGAAGAAGGTATGTGGGTAATTATGCGCCCCAGCCCTTATGCCTGTGCGGAATGGGAATTTGGCGGCTACCCATGGTGGCTGCTTAAAGACCGGAACATGAAGGTCCGCAGCAAAGAGCCCTCTTTTATCAATGCTTATCGTGCTTATATGATGGAGGTGGGTAAACAATTAGCCGCACTCCAGGTGAACCACGGTGGTAATATCCTGATGGTGCAGATAGAAAACGAGTACGGCTCATACAGTAACGACAAAGAATACCTGGCACAAAACGAAAAGATCTTTAGGGATGCCGGTTTTGATGGTTTGCTGTTTACCTGCGATGGACCAAGCCAGATGCCTGCCGGCTACCTACCCGGTTTTTTACCTGCCGTAAACGGCGAGGATAACCCGGCCAAGGTTAAAGAACTCATCAACAAGTATCATAATGGTAAAGGGCCTTATTACATAGCTGAATGGTACCCGGGCTGGTTTGATAGCTGGGGCAAACCGCACAGCGGGAGTAATGCCGATGAGGATGCTAAAAAGCTGGATGAGGTATTAGCGGCAGGTATATCTATTAACATGTATATGTTTCATGGCGGTACCACGCGCGATTTTATGAATGGTGCCAATATGAGCCGTAACGAGCCCTATTCGCCGCAAACCTCCAGCTATGATTATGACGCACCATTGAACGAAGCAGGCGACCCTACACCAAAATTCTACAAGCTGCGCGATGTAATTGCCAAACATTTACCGGCAGGGCAAACCTTACCGGAGATACCGCAAAAACGCCGTCGCACCTATGCGCTGGAAGTAACAAAGGTTTCGGGCGTGGCTAATTTGTTCAATAACCTTGGCCTGCCTACAGAAAGCGAACACCCTAGGAGCTTTGAGGATCTTGACCAGGGCTATGGCCTGGTGCTTTACCGTACTACTTTAGCGAATGCTTCAAACGGCCTGCTTAAAATTAAACAATTGAGAGATTACGCTACTGTTTATGTGAATGGTAAACGCTTAGCCGTTTTAGACAGACGCCTGGGCCAGGATTCGGTACAATTAGCGGGTGTTAGCCCCAACAGTACCCTGGATATTTTGGTAGAGAACAATGGCCGTATTAACTATGGTCCTTATTTAACCGATAACCGCAAAGGTATAACCGAAGCGGTAATCCTTAACGGGCAGGAATTGCTGGGCTGGAAGATGTATAAATTCCCGCTTAACAGCACATCGGGCTTTAAATATATCACATCACATGGAGAGGCTATACAACAACCGGTATTATACCGGGGTACTTTTTCGTTACGCGGTGTGGGTGATACCTACCTGGATATGCGCGCGTTTGGTAAAGGTATAGCATTTGTTAACGGACATAACTTAGGCAAATACTGGTATATCGGCCCCCAGCAAACCTTGTTTGTACCGGCTGCATGGCTCAAAAAAGGCACCAATGAGATCGTGATATTTGATGAGCTGCATAATACAGATGTCAAAGAGATCACCACCATTGACCACCCAATATTGAACGAATTACATAAATAAACACTTAAAAACAAGAAGAGCCGCATATGCGGCTCTTCTTGTTTTGCTCTCTGTGTCATTGCGAGGAGGAACGGCGAAGCAATCTCATAAGCATGTTAAGGTGCTTGTTCTGTTAGATTGCCACGCTATCGCTCGCAATGACATATATTATTTTTTCACTGCAGCCTGTGCTTTTTCAGCAGCTTCTAAGTGATGTTGCAGTATAGGTACATGTTTGGCGGCAAAGGCTTTAATTTCCGCGTCCTTGCCATCCTGCGCTTCCTTCTTAAACTCTTCGATATCCTCTTTATGGTCTTTAACCATGTATTCGGTGTATTTTTTATCGAACTCTGCACCGCTTAGTTTAGCCATATCGTCAACGTCTTTTTGCTTATCGTTTGACAGAATGGCCGGCAGGGTGATCACTTTAGTACCTGCCAGCGTTTTTAATTCAGCGTTGGCCTTTGAGTGGTCGTTAACCATCATCATACCAAACTCTTTCACTTGCGGCGATGAAGCTTTTTGCTGAGCCAGTTTGCCCAACGTAACTTCCAGCATGCCACCATTTGCGGCGTTCACCATAAACTTAGCATCATCCTTGAGTTCAGTAGAATCTTTAGATGCCAGTTCCTTTTTGTTGCTGTCAATAGCGGCATCGGTACTATTGCTCATTACGCTTTTTGAGCTGTCGGTATCCGCACCGCCTTTGCTTCCATTGCCGCTACATGCCGCGGCGGCAATCATAATTGTTCCTAATAGTAATTTTGTTACGTTTTTCATGATAGATTTTTTACTTATTAGTTAACCAACAATTATGCCACGGAGTTTGCTTAAGTATCAATTTATCAGTCACGCAAATATTTGAATTTAGACTTTATCCCTTTGAGGATAATCTTCTCATTTGCCATGTATACAATCTATTGTACGCTTCAATTGATGTTGCATGATACCAGACCTTCTCTTATTCGTAAAATCACACATTAAAAGACCTGGTATCAGCTTTATTCTTTAACAAATATTCAATAATCCTTTCATGCGGATTAAAGGGCGCCAGCTCATCTAACCCCATGGATTTAATGGCAATTTTAATTAACTCACTTTCGCTTACGCCTACCGATCTCTTTTGCTTACGCAGAAAGTATTTACCTGCCTCCAGCATTGCTTTTAAGGGTATCAACCCTATCAGTTCGCTGCCGGTGACACGGATGCCGCGTTCATTGGCTTTCTTGCAAACCTCGTCGAAGGCCACATGTACCGGCGTAACTTCAATGTTGGTTATATTCATGGACACCTGGGCAATGCCGTATTCCTTAATAAACCAGCCTATCGCCTTAACACTTTTGAGTGAACCGGCGATTCTCTTTAATTTACTGTTATTATCGGTTAGTACTTTACCTGTTATGGGGTCGTTTTCGCGTAAGCTGCGGCCGCTTTCGCGTACATCAAATGCTATAGCATTGGCTAGTTGGGTAGAGGTGGTATTTAGATTAATATTGTAAGCAACTAAAAAATCGCGTGCACCAATAACGGTAGCCCCACGCTTAACGTCATTCTCCGCCGGGCCAAAATCAGGTACCCATTCCGGCTGTTTTATTTTCTTAAAGAAACCTTCGTACTCACCTGCGCGGATTACAGATAAATTGCTGCGGCTTTTATTAGGCTGTGCATGTTCGTACAAGTAAGCGGGTATCTGCAATTCTTCCCCAACGCGCCTGGCCAGCTTTACGGCAAATTCTGCTGTTTCTTCCATACTGATATTGGCAATCGGTATCAGCGGACAAACATCTGTAGCGCCCATGCGTGGATGTTCGCCTTTTTGCTTACTCATATCAATCAACTCTCCGGCTTTTTTTATGGCCCGAAAAGCGGCCTCTATCACCTGCTCCGGTTCGCCCACAAAGGTTACCACTGTACGGTTGGTGGCCTTGCCGGGGTCAACATTTAACAAACGTACACCATCCACAGCTTCCACCACATCAGTGATCTGCTTGATAATACCCATGTTTACCCCTTCGCTGAAGTTGGGTACGCATTCAATTAACTTCTTCATATTTTGATTCCATTGAGTCAGCTTATGTCATTGCGAGAACGACAAAGCAATCTCATATACATCAATACCTGACCATTAAGATTGCTGCCGCTGCTAATATAACACGGTTACAAAGTTTTCAGAGCTTATAATAAGGGTATATTAAATTAATAGTAGCAAAGGCAGCTTATTGAATGCAGTTAATTACCGCAGGTATCAATATATCCCGAACTGGCCATCGTTATTTAAATTGATGTTGTGGTTTTGGGCGGTTTGGTTAGCTAAGGCTAAAAACTGCCCGCTGGTGATCAGTTTATGCAGGGCATTTATATCCGTAGCAAATATCCTGTCTTCCTTTATGGCTGGGACATGCTCGCGTACCAATTGATAGCAAGCCTCTATCATACCGGTAGATTGTAAAGGCCTGCGGAACTCCAAAGCTTGTGTGGCATATAGCAATTCAATCGCCTGTATGTATTCAATGTTATTGATGATCTGGTGAAGTTTTCGCCCGCTGATAGATCCCATGGAAACATGATCTTCCTGGCCTAATGATGTTGGCACACTATCGGCACTCGCCGGGAAACAAAGCGTTTTGTTCTCGGTAACCAATGCCGCTGTGGTATATTGCGGTATCATGAGGCCGGAGTTCAGGCCTGCATCGCTGGTCAATAATTTAGGCAATCCGTAACGCCCTTCACTCATCAGGTAGCAACGCCTGTCGGCAATGTTGCCCAGTTCTGCTGCCGCTATGGCTGCATAATCGAGCGGGATGGCCATTGGTTGCCCGTGAAAGTTACCACCGCTAATAGTATCATCAGCGTTAAAAACAATAGGGTTATCAGTAACAGAATTAAGTTCGATCTCCGTCATTTCCTTTAAATGTAGCCAGGCATTGCGAGAAGCGCCGTGCACCTGCGGCATGCAACGTAACGAGTATGGATCCTGCACTCGGTCGCAGTCGGCATGTGAGCTGCCTATCTCCGATCCCTGCAACATAGCTGCCAGGCGTTTGGCTACATGTTTAGTGCCTTTATACGGACGAATCGTATGCAAACGCTCATCAAATGGTTTCGCGGAACCCATCAGCCCTTCTAAGGATACCGCACCGATAATATCAGCTGTATCCAAAATATTTTTGAACCGCTCCACACCATTTACGGCGAAGGCAAGTATGAATTGCGTTCCATTAATTAAAGCCAAACCTTCTTTTGGTCCCAGCGTAAGTGGTTTAAGGTTATTGTCTTTTAATACCACATCAGCGGGGTGGTGTTGCCCATTAACTGATACCTCGCCCAAACCTATCAACGGCAGGAACAAGTGCGACAGCGGCGCCAGATCGCCCGATGCACCTACGGAGCCTTTCTCCGGCACAACCGGTATCACATTATTTTCGATATGCCAGATAATACGCTCTAAAGTTTGTAACGCGATACCGGAGAAGCCCTGCGCCAAAGCGTGCACTTTGGTGATGAGCATCAGTTTGGCAATTTCTTCTGGAATAGGGTTACCTATGCCCACGCTATGGCTTTTCAGGATGTTACTTTGCAACATGCTGGTATCCTGTTCAGATATACGCGTATCGCACAGCGGACCAAACCCGGTATTGATGCCATAAACAGCTTCAGTTCCATGCGCTATCTTCCCCACTTCGCGCCATGAGGTATCAACACGATTTTTGGCCTCTTCATTAATAATTCCTTTTACTTTACCCGCAGCTATGTCAAGGCATAGGCCAACACTTAAATGATCTGTACCGTAATTAAATGTTTTCATTAGAGGTGGCGGCTTTAAGTTTATCTCCTACACGTCCAGACAGGTTGTAAGCGCGGAAAGTATCTTCCATAGCGGTAATGGCAGGCAGTAATTGCTGTAACTGTTCATTACCGCCGGCAAGCTCAGTCATGCTGGTGCTGATAGCATCCCAAATAGGCAGTATTTGTTGCAGCAAGGCTTTGCCCTTCTCTGTGAATTGTACCATTTGGCGACGGCCGTCATCTGCACTTACGGTAGTCTCTACCAGGTTGCGGTTCTTTAAATTAGTGATCAACTGACTGGCGGCAGGGTGCGATACTTCTGTTTTATCGCTCAACTCTTTTATGGATAGTGAGTCGTTCTGCGAAAGCAGGTAAAATACCGGGAACCAACTGGCATCAAATTCGATCCCCTCATTCTGATAAATGCGGTTGATCTCACTCAGGAAAGCTTCACTTAATCGCCTTAACCGACTACCTAATACCAGATAGCCTAAATTTTGATACAAATTCATGTATGCAATTTATATAAGTGCTTATATAAATGCAAGTCACATTTTTTCTGGTTAATTTCTCAATGTAAATGTATCAGCCTTTTTACGCAGTTCGGAAGCATTTATACCTGTATCTTTTACATTTGCGATATGAAAAAACTATCATTACTATTTCTAATAAGCCTTATCTGCGGTACAAGCTTTGCATCTGCGCCGGATACAATTAAACGTGCCGGCTATACACTTATCATATCCGGTAACGATGAGCACTTTGATAAGGCTATCACTGATAAACTGATCAGCACCTTTTTTACGGTTTATCCTAAAATTGTGAACGAATACAACAAGAAAAGCCTAAAAACGGTTAACTTTTTTATTGATACCGCTTACCATGGCGTTGCTGCTACTGATAATGGCCGTGTAGTATTCAGCCCCGCTTACATGACTACTCATCCTGATGATATCGACGTAGTGACCCATGAGGTGATGCACATTGCCCAGGATTACGGCGACTTTGATGGCCCCGGATGGTTAACCGAAGGTATTGCTGACTATGTACGTAACGAGCATGGCGTAGCAAACGCCGCTGCCAAATGGAATCTGCCGGATTTTAAACCAACACAAAACTATAATAATGCTTACCGCGTTACCGCCCGCTTTTTAGTTTGGGTAGAAAAAAAGGTAAAAAAAGGAACTGTTAAAAAGCTTGACAGCCAAATGCGTGGCCGCACCTACACTGCTGCATCCTGGAACAAACTCACCGGTAAATCTGTAGATGACCTGTGGAGAGAATATGCGGCTAATCCCGCGCTGTAAGTTTCAAAGCAATTGCCATAAACAAGAAAGGCTTGCCAATTGGCAAGCCTTTCTTGTTATTATATTTGAACAGATTACGAGCCGCTTAATGCTGCCGCACCGCTTACAATCTCGGTTAATTCTGTTGTAATGGCTGCCTGGCGCGCCTGGTTATATGAAAGCTTAAGTGATTTCAATAACTCACCAGCGTTTTCAGTCGCCTTATCCATGGCGGTCATACGTGCACCGTGCTCAGAAGCGTTTGAATCTAACACTGCGCGGTATAACTGTATTTTAATATTCTTAGGGATCAGTTGCTCTACTATCTCTTCCTTTGAAGGTTCAAGAATATAATCCACCTGGCTTTCCGGAGTAGCGTCTTTTTTAGCAGCTTCTTTCTCGTTCTTTTCAGGTTTTGGCACAGGTAGCAGCTGCTCAGTGATCAGGAACTGCATTGCCGCGTTCTTGAAGTGGTTGTACACCAGTTCAACACGGTCATACTGGCCATTAACAAAACCTTTCATTATCTCATCAGTAATTTTTGATGCGTTAATGAAGTTAAGGTCAAGGTAAAGATCATTATGGTTACCTACCACATTAAACTTGCGGCGGGTGTAAAAGTCATGACCTTTTTTACCAATAGCTACGATAGATACATTACCCGCTTTCATTTGGGCGCTGTATTTTTCACTAATGAGGTTATTGGCAGCTTTTATAGCATTGGTGTTAAATGCACCGGCCAAACCACGGTTTGAGGTTACTACAACTACCAGTACACGCACGGGCTCACGCTCCTGCAGGTAAGGTGATGCACCATCCTCAAGGCTTGCAGAAAGGTTAGCCAACAAGTCCTTCAATTTACTGGCGTAAGGGCGCAATTGTACAATAGCATCAGTAGCTCTGCGCAACTTTGCCGCCGAAACCATTTTCATGGCCTTGGTGATCTGTTGCGTTGAGTTCACAGACGCTATCCTGTTTCTTACTTCTTTTAAATTAGCCATTCGTTGTTTTGAGTATCAAGTCTCGAGTATCAAGTATCAAGATTTTTGCCTTGCTGCTACCCTACTTTCAAAAAGTTTATTTGTATCAGGTATCAAAAACGGGTCTTGATACCTGATACTTGCTACTAAGTACTAATTAATAGTTCGCTGATATTTCTTTAGCTACGGTTTCTAACACACCGGTTAGCTGATCGTCAAACTTACCTGCTTTAAGGGCTGCAAGCACCTCAGGGTGGCGCACCTCTAACTGGCTGGTAAATTCTTCTTCAAACTGGCGTACTTTGTTAACCGGTACGTTACGCATTAAGTTCTTGGTACCAATGTAAATGATAGCAACCTGCTTTTCTACTGATACCGGAGAGAACTGACCTTGTTTAAGGATCTCAACGTTACGTGCACCTTTATCAATTACTGATTTGGTTGAAGCGTCAAGGTCCGAACCGAATTTAGAGAAAGCCTCTAACTCGCGGTACTGTGCCTGGTCAAGCTTTAAGGTACCTGCTACTTTCTTCATTGATTTGATCTGCGCGTTACCACCTACACGAGATACCGAGATACCTACGTTGATGGCCGGGCGGATACCGGCAAGGAACAAGTTAGACTCCAGGAATATCTGACCATCGGTAATGGAGATTACGTTCGTTGGGATATATGCTGATACGTCACCTGCCTGTGTTTCAATAATAGGCAGCGCGGTTAATGAACCGCCACCTTTTACGATGCCTTTGATAGACTCCGGCAGATCGTTCATTTGCTGAGCGATGCTGTCGTTAGAGTTGATCTTAGCGGCACGCTCTAATAAACGGCTGTGCAAGTAAAATACGTCACCAGGGTAAGCCTCGCGGCCTGGTGGGCGACGAAGTAACAATGATACTTCGCGATAAGCAACAGCCTGTTTTGAAAGGTCATCATAGATAATCAAAGCAGGGCGGCCGGTATCACGGAAGTACTCACCGATAGCTGCACCCGCAAACGGAGCAAAGAACTGCATGGTAGCAGAGTCTGAAGCGTTTGCAGCAACTACGATAGAGTATGGCATAGCGCCGTTCTCTTCTAATGTACGTACGATGTTAGCTACGGTAGAAGCTTTCTGGCCGCAGGCAACATATATACAGATCACAGGTTTACCTGCGTCATAAAATTCTTTCTGGTTGATGATGGTATCGATACAAACCGCAGTTTTACCTGTTTGGCGGTCACCGATAACCAACTCACGCTGGCCACGGCCGATAGGGATCATCGCGTCGATAGCTTTGATACCGGTTTGTAATGGCTCGGTAACCGGCTGGCGGTAGATAACGCCGGGTGCTTTACGTTCCAAAGGCATCTCGTAAGTTTGACCGGTGATTGGGCCTTTACCATCAATAGGAGTTCCTAAAGTATCAACAACACGGCCAAGCATACCTTCGCCTACGTTGATAGATGCAATACGGTTGGTACGTTTAACGGTGTCGCCTTCTTTAATATCGTCTGATTTACCTAACAATACCACACCCACGTTATCTTCTTCAAGGTTAAGTACGATACCCTGTAAACCGTTACCAAACTCAACCAGCTCACCTGATTGTACTTTGCTTAAACCGTAAACACGTGCAATACCGTCACCCACCTGGAGTACAGTACCCACTTCTTCTAATTCAGATTCTGACTTAAAGCCGGCTAATTGCTGACGCAGGATAGCTGATACTTCGTCCGGTCTTACCTCTACCATTTTAAATTTATTTAGAGTTTATTTTTCTGTTATTAAACTGCCTTAGCGGCAAAATCTTTTCTTAATTTATTGAGGGCGCTTTGTACGCTGGTATCCAGTTGTCTGTCGCCAACGGTAAGTACAAAACCACCTATTAAAGCTGCATCAACCTTAGCGTTAAGCTGTATGGTACCGCCAATGGCTTTCTGCAACTCATCAGTAATAACCTGTTTATTAGCGGCAGATAGCGGTGTTGCTGATACCACGGTAGCCTTAGTGATGTGTTTAGCTATATTGTACAAATTGATATACTCTTTAGCCGTTACATACAAAACATCGCCGCGGCCTTTATTCACCATCAACTTAAAAAAGGCAATGGTTAATTTATCAACCTTACCGCCAAATACGCCATCCAGTATCTGCACTTTTTTGTGTTGCGGAACAATTGGGTTGCTCAATACCGCTTTAAGTTCAGATGATGCCTTAACTGTTGCAATAAAGGTATCCATATCTGCTTTAATGGCATCAACAATATTTTGTTCCTGCGCAAGCTCTATAAGCGATTTGGCGTACCTGATCCCTATGGTTACTTCTGACATAGTATTTTAGTAGTGAGTGGTGAACAGCGAGTGATGATCAGTTAACTAATCTCTAAACTCTGATCACTAATCTCTAATTATAATTTCACTTCTTTTAACAGTTGCGATACAAGCTCGTCCTGCTTTTGCTGATCTTGCAGCTGGTTTTGTAAGATCTTTTCGGCAACCTGTATAGATAGCGTAGCCACCTGGTTTTTAACATCAGCCATCGCTATAGCTTTCTGGTTGTTTATTTCAACACGTGCAAGCTCAATCTGGCGCGCGCCTTCTTTATGGGCAGCATCTTTAGCATCAGCAATGATCTGCTCTTTTATTTTCTTGGCTTCAGAAAGGATCAGGTCGCGCTCGGCACGGGCTTGTTTTAACAAGCTTTCGTTCTCGTTGGTAAGGCGGCTCATTTCCTCTTTAGCTGCTTCAGCTTTCAGCAAAGCATCTTCGATAGAACGCTCACGATCATCAATAGCGCCCATGATGGGTTTCCATGCAAATTTAGCAAGCAGGAAAAACAGCACTAAGAACGATACGGTGGTCCAAAAAACTAAACCAATCTCAGGAGTTACTAATTCCATGTTTTGTTTTATATATGAGTTTAAATGTCAAATTTTAATAACCTTACCTGCCGCCAACCGCTGCAGGTAAGGTTAAAATTTTTCTCCGGGTTGAGATTATTTCAAGCCCAGGAATGATACCACCACACCGAACAGAGCAGCACCCTCAATAAGGGCGGCAGCAATGATCATCGCAGTTTGGATTTTTGAAGCAGCTTCAGGCTGGCGAGAGATACCTTCCATCGCTTTACCACCTACCTGACCGATACCGATACCAGCACCGATAACCGCTAAACCTGCACCTAATGCAGCAATACTTCCAATCATTGTTTTAAATTTAAAAGTGAATATATATTATATGGTTATTTACAATTATTAATGGTGATGCTCTTCAATAGCAGTACCAATGAACAGGGCGGTCAACAACGTAAAGATAAAGGCCTGCAACGCGGCAACCAGCAACTCTAACACATCCATAAACACTACGAACGCTACCGATACAGGTGCAATAGCTACGCTCTTGAACACAAATATCAATGATATTAAGCTCAGTACGATAATGTGACCTGCGGTGATGTTAGCAAACAAACGGATCATTAACGCGAAAGGCTTGGAGATGATACCCACCAGCTCTACCGGCCACATAATTGGATACAACCAAACCGGTACATCCGGCGCGAAAATGTGTTTCCAATAGTATTTATTACCGTTTACATTTACAATGATCAGGGTGATAACTGATAGTACAAAAGTTACCGCGATGTTACCGGTTAAGTTTGAACCACCCGGAAAGAACGGAACCAAACCTATAAGGTTGTTGATCCAGATAAAGAAAAACACGGTTAACAGCAACGGCATAAAGCGCTGGTATTTGTAACCAATGTTTGGGCGGGCAATATCATCACGTACAAACAGGATGATAGGCTCCATAAAAGACTGCAAGCCTTTTGGCGCTTTACCTACACGCTTTTTGTAAGCGGCAGAAACGCTAAAGAAGATGATGATCAACAACAAAAAGGAGATCCACATACTTACCACGTTCTTGGTGATAGAGAAGTCGATCAGTTTTTTGTGCATATTAAGCATATTAGCGCCTGCAGTAAGCTCCTCACCCGGGCCTACAATACTAATTTTGTCCTTTACCAGGCGATAAGTATAATATTTACCGGTATAATCGGCATGGCCGTGCTCAAAATGAGCCGAAGAGAATACTTCAAAACCTTTGTCGGTATATAAAATAACCGGCAGCGGGAAAGTGGTAGTACCCCACAGATGCCAGCTATGCGAATCGGCAATGTGTTCAAGTATTACCTCACTTGGGCTAAACTCCTCCTTATTGTGGCTTTCTGCACCGGTAGCGGCATGTTCCTCATGTTGTATAGCAAAACTTTTACAAGTGAAAAACGTGAGAAAAACGCCTAAAATGAGGCTTAAAGCTATTTTTTTGAATTCAAAATATGGCTTAAATACATTGAATGGGTGTTTTTTGCTTTTAATTTTGGTTGCGCAAGTTACACAACAAAACGTAAACTTCAAAGGCGGTATTTAAGAAATATAAATAACAGAAATTGGCTAAAAAAACGCCGTGATCCGGGTGTATTTTTGACACAAAAACCAAGGCGAAAGCCATGCATCCAAGCATCTTTACCACGGTTGTGGCCAGGAAGGTTTGGGCATATAAACCGGGTTTAATGCGCTGTATGACCCCTAACGCGGCAATTACCATAAAAGTGAACAGGGTGATCAGGAAAAAAAGCGCCCAGAATTTTGGCACCAGCCACGCGGTTTTTCCAATACTTTGCAGCACATAAGGTGGCGCGGCCAGCAGTAAAATAAATACTACAAAACGCAGGTATACAGTTATTTTTTTCAATTTCTTACCGCCCTTATCACCAGATATAATGAAACAAAAACACCAATTAATGATAAAACGGCAGTCACCCACTTAGTGGCATGGCCCGCAGTTTCATCAATTTTGTAACCGGCAAAGGCAAATACACCTATAACCACAATCATCTGGAAGGCCACGCCGGTATACTTAGCATAGGCGTTTACTTCAGTTTTACCACTGGTATTTTCCTTTTGTTCATTTTGTGCCATGGGGCAAATTTATTAAACCTATTGCATTATGTTTAGTATTTTAGCGAGGCATTTATAAACAGCCTGCAACCTTGTCTAAACCATTAACGAATAACCGCCAATTGAGGGATATTTTCACTTTAAACAGATGGGTATCGGCCCAGTATACGGTACTTGCCACTATTTTAATAATGGCAGGATGCTCGCTTGAAAAAAAAGCACCCTTAACCGGGGGCTGCAAAACCTTACCGCTAAATATAATATCCTGTTTAATGCTAACGAGCTATTGCGGCAAAAGCAACAGGCATATGAGCAAGCCTATGTAGACGATTACAGCGAATTGTTGAGTGTTTACCGCGATACTATTGCCGGTATGGTAGACCAGCCAGACAAAGACCTTGACGCCGTTAAGGCACGTGCTAACACCATCATCAGCGTTAAGGAGCAAAGCCACTATCTGGGTGATGCTTACCTGCTGCTATGCAAAGCCGATTTTTATGATGGTGATTATTTTGATGCGATTGAATATGCCAATTATGTGGCACGTTCTTACGGCGATAAGCAACCCGATCTAAAACAGGAAGCACTGGTATACAAAGCCCGCGCGCTATTGTACATTAAACAACCCGCGGATGCCAAAGTAACCTTAGACACCGCGCTGCAAAACATCAACCCAAAAAAAAGTATAACCGCCGATGTGTATGCCAGCAAACTGCAATATGACATTAATGTACAGGATTACGCCGATGCCGAAAACATGGCCAAGCTGGCCATACAGTATGCCAATAGCACCGAGCGAAAAATAAGATGGACGTTTATACTTGGGCAGTTGCAGGAACTTAACAACAAGCCCGTTGATGCCATACAAAGTTATAGCCGGGTGGCCAAAAGCAACGCGTTGTTTGATATGGCTTTTAATGCCAACCTTAACCGCATACGTATTGAGGAAGGCCGCAATGGTGTTAAACTTACCCGCCTGGCCCGGCTGCGATCGTTATTAAAGAACCAGAATAACCGTGAATTTAATGACCAGATCTATTACCAGATCGCGGAGCTGCAGTACACCGGCGGCGATATAGACGATGCTTTAAAGAGTTACCGGCAGTCTGCAAGAGCGACTACGCGTAACCAAACGCAGAAAGGCCTTGCTTACCTGCGCATGGCCGATATTTATTTTAAAGATAAAGCGGACTATATAAAGGCCAGTAACTTTTACGACAGCACGCTCGCTAACCTGCCCCCTACTTACCCCCGCTACGCCCTTATCAGGAAAAAAAGCGAGAACCTGCAGGTACTGGCCGATAGGTTACAAATAATAGCCCATGAAGACACGCTCCAAATGCTGGCCCGGATGGATGAAGCTACACGCATGGCCCGTATAGATAAAATGGTTGAGGCTCGCACCCTGCAGCAATCCCAGGCCGCCAGCATAGTAACGGCCGCTCAGGCGCGTACTGCTGTAAATGTGAACGAGCCGCCTGCGGAAAGCCTGCCAACCGGCAGCGCCTTCTATTTTAATAATGCAAACGCTGTAAGCCAGGGTTTCAGCAGTTTTAAACGGGTATGGGGCAACCGTAAACTGGAAGATAACTGGCGCAGGGCCAATAGGGCAAGCAGTAACATCACTCAAAACAACAGCATTCCTATTACCGCTACCGACCCTGACCTGGTAACAACCAACTCCGACAATCCTGCTAACCCTGTAAATATTAACGCCGCCAGCTATCGCCAGCAACTCATGCAGGACCTGCCACTTACACCACAGCTAATGGCACAATCAAACAAACGCATGTTTGATGCCTACATGGATATCGCCAATTTTTACCGTGATATACTGGAAGATAAAAAAGAAGCAATTGCCGCATATGAGAAGATATTGATCCGTTTTGAGGGTAATGATAATACACCGGCCATCTACTATAATCTGTATCGTCTGTATACAGATTCAAATGAACCAGCTATGGCTAACAAATACAAGGATATGCTGGTGAAAAATTATCCTCAAACGCCATTCGCCAAAACCATACTTGATCCTGATTACGCAAGGCATATGAATGAGGAGGATACCGGTTTCAGCAATCTGTACAATAATGTCTATCAACTTTACGCTACAAAGCAATACCCACAGGTGGTTACCGCGGCCGATGCATTGATAATGCAGTACCCTAACAATCGTTATGCGGCCAAGCTATATTACCTGCGTGCCTTTGCTGCGGCGCATAGCGAGCCACTGGCTCCTTTTAGCGCCGAATTGCGGCAGATCGTTTCCCGCTTCCCTGACGACAAACTGATCACCCCGCTGGTTAACCAGCATCTGGCCTACATCGCCGCTAACCAGCAGGAACTGGCACAACGCAAGGTAGTACTTACCGACCGCGACGCTACAGAGCCTTTATTTACCATACCTGTGGTTTATCAGCAAAATACAGAGTATCGCGTACCTGCCGAAAAAATTGAAATTGTGCCCGATGTACGCAAGCCCGAAGAAAAGCCGCTGATTGCGCAACAACCCGTGGTAAAAGAAACGCCAAAAGCAGAAACCAAAGCGGTTGATATTCCCGCAACTGCACAGCAGCCAGTTTTAACCAAACCTGCTGACGCAGGAGTTAAAACTGCTCCCGAGGAGCCAAAGAGCACTACAGTTATAACCGAAAAGCTAACGCCATCCATATTTAACCTACGCGATAGCACTAACTATTACTTTGTTATTAATGTGAGCACAGGCACAACAGATCTGGCTTCTTCACGTTTTGGCATTGGGCAATTCAACAGGGTTAATTTTGAGAAGGGCGCTATCAAACATCAGCTAAAAGCGGTGGGGGCTAACAACCAGTTAATTTATGTTGGCCGCTTTACCAGCCTTAGCAATGTTAAGGACTACGCGAGGGCCATTATACCGCTGCTGCCTGATATTATGAACATCCCAAGGGATAAATACAGCTTTTTTATCATAACAAAGGAAAATCTGGATAAATTAGCCGACCGAAAAACATTGGATAGTTACATTGACTATTATCAGAAAAATTATTGAAAAGCATGAAAGCTAAGCTATCGCAACAAGATATAAAACGTTACAACTGGTACATATGGCGCTTCTTTATTGCCTGCTTCGCTATATTCGCGGTTATTCTTTTCCTCATAGCCTTCCAGGTATTCGGGCCGCTGCCCTCATTCAGGGAATTGGAAAATCCTAAAAGCGACCAGGCATCAGAAGTAATTTCATCTGATAAGCAGGTTATAGGAAAATACTACATAAAAAACCGCACCAGCGTTACCTATAAGCAAATTTCACCCAATGTAATTAACGCGTTGGTTGCTACAGAAGACGCGCGCTTTTTTGAGCATTCCGGTATTGATTTCCAGCGTACGTTTACCATTGTATTGTATAACCTGGTAGGTAAAAAACAAGGTGGTAGTACCATAACGCAGCAGTTGGCACTTAACCTGTTTTCCGAGCGTTCGCACAACCCCTTTAAACGTGTTGTTCAAAAATTACAGGAATGGATAACTGCCGTTAAGCTCGAAAGAAATTATACCAAAGAGGAGATCCTCACCCTATATTTAAATACCGTTGATTTTGGCGCTTACAACACCTTTGGTATTAGCTCGGCATCGCGCACGTACTTTAATGTCACACCAGATAAGCTAACACCCGACCAGGCTGCTCTGCTCATCGGCATGATCAACGGCCCGGGCATCTACTCGCCTATCAATCACCCGGATAACGCGCTTAACCGCCGTAATTTTGTTTTACGCCGCATGGCTGAGGAAAATTACCTGAGCGCAGGGCAGGCCGAAGAATTTAAGGGCAAACCACTTGGGCTTAAATTTAATCCCATTGACCACAATGACGGTATTGCCACCTATTTCCGAGCGGTATTAAAAAAGGAAGTGCAAAAGATAATGGTAGATAAAGCCATTTTTAAACCGGACGGCGTTACCCCTTACGACCTTGACCGCGATGGACTGAAGATCTATACTACTATTAACGCTACTATGCAGCAATACGCCGAAGATGCTCAAAAAGAGTATATGCGTAACCTGCAAGCTCAGTTTAACGCGCACTGGAAAGGTATCAGCTTGTGGAAAACCATCCCTACCTTTAAATCACTGCTGGATAAGGGTATGAAACGTTCTGACCGTTACATTGCCGCCAAGCAGTTAGGAAAATCTGACGAGGAAATAAGAGAAGAATTTAATACGCCGGCCAAAATGAACCTGTTTACCTGGCGTGGTGACATTGATACGTTGATGAAACCCATTGACTCTATTGTGTACTGCAAAATGATGCTGCGCAACGCTATGATGAGTATGGATCCTACTACGGGTTACATTAAAGCCTGGGTAGGCGGCACCAACTTTGAACACTTTAAGTACGACCAGGTAAAAATGGGTACCCGGCAGGTAGGCTCAACTGCCAAACCGTTCACGTATACAGTAGCTGTGGAGAATGGTTTTTCGCCATGTATGCAGGTACCTAACGAGCCTATTACTATTACGGGTTATGGTACACCATGGTCGCCCCGCTCATCCCCGAGCGAAACCGTACCCGGGGTAATTACCTTACGCACCGCGCTGGCACGTTCACAGAACTGGGTTACCGCCTATGTAATGAACGAGGTTAAACCACAGCCCGTTGCCGACCTGATCAAAAAGATGGGAATCACCAGCCCTGTGCCGCCATACCCATCCATCTGCCTGGGTACTTTTGACGCCTCGGTATTTGACATGACAGGCGCTTACTCGGCATTTGCCAACCAGGGTGTTTGGACCGAACCTACTTACCTGTTACGCATTGAGGATAAGAACGGTAACGTATTATACAACAATTCGCCCCGTGTAGTGCAGGCTATTAACGAGCAAACCGCTTACGTAATGACCTACATGCTAAAGGCCGTTATTGACGAAGGAACCGGCTGGCGCATGCGCGGTACTTATAAGCTTATGAACCCTATAGGCGGTAAAACCGGTACCACCAATGATAACTCTGATGGGTGGTTCATTGGCATTACCCCACAATTGGTAACCGGCGTTTGGACTGGCTGCGAAGACAGGGATATCCACTTCCGCTCTACCCGCCTGGGCGAGGGTGCCAATACCGCGCTGCCTATATTTGCGTTGTATATGAAGCGGGTATATGCCAACCCTGAACTGGGCATCAAAAAGAACGTCGACTTTGTTCCGCCAAAGTCCGGTTTATCTATCACGCTTGATTGCAACGCCTACAGCCAGCAACAAACCGGGCAAACAGAAGTGGAGAAGAAGTTAGATTTTTAAGAATCTGTTGTAACGTTTGAGTGTTGTAAGGTTTAAAAGTTTTGCTTTCTAACAAATCCAACATTACAACATTGTAACGTTGCAACCTTCCAACAACAAATGGAAAAATTCGATTACCGAGAAGCGTTAAAAAATATCCCGCATAAACCCGGTGTATACCAATACTGGGATGTGAATAACGAGCTGATATATATTGGCAAGGCAAAGGACCTGCGCAACCGCGTGGGCTCTTACTTTAACAAGGATACGCAGATAAACGCCAAAACACGCGTGCTGGTATCTAAGATACGCAAGATCACCTTTACTATTGTTGATACGGAGGTGGACGCCTGGCTGCTGGAAAACAGCATGATCAAGAAGCATCAGCCCCGTTACAACGTAATGCTTAAGGATGATAAGACCTACCCCTGGATCATCATTAAGAACGAGAATTTCCCGCGTATTTACTGGACCAGGCGCATTATCAAAGACGGCTCAAAATACCTTGGCCCTTATGCCTCAGTAAGCATGATGCATACCATATTAGGGCTTATCAAAGAAACCTATCCGCTGCGCACCTGCAACCTGGCACTCACGCGCGAAAACATTGATAAAGGCAAGTTTAAAGTATGCCTGGAATATCAATTGGGCAACTGTAAAGGCCCTTGCCAGAATTTTCAGTCTGAACAAGATTATGACCGCAACATCAGCGAAATTACCGATGTTTTGAATGGCAAAATAGGCAATGTGGTGCGTAACCTTAAACGCGATATTGACGAAGCCGTTGCCGACCTTAACTTTGAACTGGCCCACCGTCTTAAACGCAAATCGGACCTTTTAGAAAACTACCAGAGCAAATCAACAGTAGTAAACTCGTCAATTACCGATGTGGATGTATTCAGCATCGCATCCGAGGAAAAATATGCCTTTGTTAACTACTTAAAGGTGATGAATGGCACTATTATCCAAACGCAAACCATTGAGCTTAAAAAACGGCTGGATGAAAGCGACGAGGAACTGCTGGAGATAGCCATAAGCGAGTTCAGGAGCCGGTATAATAGCACGTCGAAAGAGATCATTGTGCCGTTTAACATCGACCTGGAAGATACCCGTATTAAATTTACCGTACCAAAACTGGGTGAGAAAAGGAAACTGCTGGATCTGTCGCAAAAGAATGTGCAGTTCTTTAAAAAAGAAAAGATAGACCAGTACGAAAAACTTAACCCCGAAGTGCGTACCGAGCGCCTGCTTTCGCAGATGATGAAAGATTTGCGCATGAACCAGTTGCCCCGCCATATTGAGTGTTTTGACAACTCCAACTTTCAGGGTAAATACCCGGTATCGGCCATTGTGGTTTTCAGGGATGCGAAACCTTCAAAAAAGGATTATCGCTTTTTTAACGTAAAAACGGTTGAGGGACCAAACGACTTTGCCACCATGGAAGAAGCCGTTTACCGCAGGTACCGCCGTGTACTGGATGAAGATACCGGCCTGCCCCAACTGATCATTATTGACGGTGGCAAGGGCCAGCTTTCATCGGCTATGAAAAGCCTTAAACTGCTGGGTATTGATAAACAGGTAACCGTGATAGGCATTGCCAAGCGCCTGGAAGAACTATACTATCCCGGCGACCAATACCCGATGTACCTGGACAAAAAATCTGAAACCTTAAAGATCATACAGCAACTGCGTGATGAAGCGCACCGCTTTGGTATTACGGCCCACCGCAAAAAACGAGACAAAGGCACTTTAGCCACCGAACTGGAACTGATAGACGGCATAGGCAAAACCACCGCCGAAAAGCTTTTAAAATACTTTAAATCGGTAAAGAAGATACGGGAAGCTTCTGAATCGGAATTACAGGAGGTAGTAAATCTGAAACAGGCCAAAGCCATAACCGCCTACTTTAATCCTGCTGTAAGCGAGCAAAAAGCAGGCGGCTTATTACCTTAAAATTTCATTATAACAAAAGACCCGCTTATTTCGGTAAGCGGGTCTTTTTTATTTCTAACTGATGCGATTATTCACCGTATCTCCAAAGATTAAGTTCGTAATCAAGCAATGTTTTCTTGATACGATCCGATTCATATAGCTTATCTATGCCTTGCATGTAATCACGTATACGCTCATCCTTATCGTTTGATTGTTTTACAATGTAGCTGGTAAAAATGCGCTTTACAAAGCAATCATCAAAGCTTAATCCAGTAGCATCATTATTACGGCTCACCGCCTCTTTGGTAGCCAATATGGGGCGGGCTTTAGGGAAGTAAATCCAGAAAGCAGGCTGATACTCGAGGTCTAAACCTGCGGCTTTAGGTTTAATAAGCGGCGCTATACCAATAATACGCGGCTCAAAAATAGAGCGTTGCTTATCAAACACCCAGTCTTCCTTGATCCTGAATTTAATTACGCTATCGGGGTTAAACTCTCCGGCACGTACTTCAGAGCCTATCTTGTTACCGTCCTTATCAAATTTATCTACCACAGCGCTGTCAGCCATTCTGCTTTGAGCTTGTGCGGCCGAAAGCGGCTTGCTGAAGCTGTCGCCGTTAGGATCATCTTTGCTCGGAGTAGGGTCGTAAGCGGTCAATTCACCATCGGCAATAGCCGCCATCAGCACATCTATAAGGCGTTGTTTAGGCGAAGCCAGATATTGGTTCATTTTCTCGCGGAGGTCAATCTCTCTCCATATACGCCTTGCAAACATTACGTCGGCCTCGCGCAGGTTAGCATAAGGTGTTACGCGCGCGCTCAGGATATTATTTTTTTTGTAATAGCCATCAAGCGGACGGTCAAAAGCCTTACGAGAAGTATCGGGCTGTACTACAGCACTTGTAGTTGCACCGGCCTGCGAAACACCGCTGTTAGGGGCGGCCTTTACCGCCGCAGGTTTAGCAGCTCTTTTTGTGGTCCTTTTCCTTTGCGCAAAAGTAACGCTGCAAGCCAGGCAAAGTAAAATGATCAAATAGCTCTTTTTCATAATCTCTATTAATTAGCCGTTAACACAATAGCGTCCAAACCGCGCTGTGTACCATCAGGGCCAACAGCCACAATATCTTTAAACACTACGGTTGAACCCGGCGTTATACCGTTCATTGCCGCTTTCATTGCGCCTGAAAGTTCGCCGCCTGTTGTTGTGTTGATAATAGCGTCCTGGCGGGGCTTTATAACGATCAGCGTGAAGCGTGTTACGTTAAATTTAGCGTCAAAATCAAAGTTCTCCAATTTGGCAAATACCCTGTCTTGAGCGCGCAGGTTAGCCGCGCTGGTGTTACCACCGCTTTTGCCCGCGAACATGGCTTTAGGGTCAGGTATACGCTTCACACGGAACTCTGATGTGCCGAGCACCATACCTTTATCACCTGTTACGGTAACTTTAGCCGTACCTACAGAACTTACTGTAGCCGTATAGTGCCCGTTAGAGCCGCTAATAGAACCGCCGCTCATGCTCACCTTCATGCTTTCTTTGGAAACACCCGGTGCAGATACCGATAGCGGGTTAGGCACACCGATATACAATACATTCATTTTATCAGGCGATACTACTGCCGATGGTTTGGCTACCATATAGCTGCCACTTACAGGATAAGTTTTTGGCGGCCCATCAACCTGTTTTACAGATAAGGTACCTGTCCAGGTGCGTAAACCCTCACCACTGGTTGTCACCGTATAAGTACCTACACCATTTGAAGTTGGCACCGTGGAGCCGCCTACCGTAATACTTGGATTAGAATTGGCGTCATAAGCAGTAAGGTAAATTTCTGCTTTGTAAGGTTGCCCGGCCAAAACATAGCTGCTTGGCGCAACCGCTACAGCCCTGAATTGGTTAAGCGTTACCTGCGCTTCATCAACTTTACCTAATAGTTTTTTAACCACTTCGTTTTCGGCATTCTTGTTATCAGCCTGTATTTTGGCTAATGTAGTTAACGCCGCACCCAGCGGGATGCCCTCACCGAAGTAAGCCTCCTGCCAGGTCTTTTTGACATATCCCGGGCGAGATGGCAGATCATCAGCATTAAGCGAGAAATTAACACCCTGGGCATCCTTACCCAGTAATGCCAATAACTTTTCTTTGGTTGCCTTTATCTTTTCTTTCAGTACATCGGCCTTTTTACCGTTGATCATCACTTCTGATGATATATCCAAGCTTTCGCGTGCATTTACATCATCAATGTCCGTGTTAATGCCGCCGCCTTTCTTTATCAGCTCGGCTTTCAGTTCTTCTACGTAACTGTTCAGCTCATCTGTAATTTTAGTAGCTTCTTTAGCTTTGGCCAATAGCTGGCTCGCCTTTTCGGGCTGTTCTTTTAATTTGGTGGCCTCAAATGCGCTGTAAGTAGTTTTTAAACTGTTGGTTACATTGCTTCTTGAGGCATCTAAACTGCGCGTAATATTCTTAAATGAATCAAGCAGACTATCCGGTACGTTAAGGGCTATTAACCCTAATAATACCAGGTAGAGTATACCTATCATTCGCTGTCTTGGGGTTTCTTTACCTCCGGCCATCCTATGGTGTATTTATTGCCTGGTTATTAAAATTATTAGCTAACGCGGGGTTGGTTCATAGCGGTAAGCATGTTACCGTAAATTGCATTTAATGATGCAAGGTTTTTAGCCAAGCGGCCCACTTCGTCTTTAAATTGTTTTGAATCTTCAAGCGACTCATTGAAATTACTCATGGTTAATGACAGGTTCTGGTAAAACTTGTTCATTGATTTTAAGTGCGCGCTTGAATCCTGCAATTCCAGTTCATACACCGCATTAAGTGATGACAGGTTTTTAGCCAGGTTATTTACCTGCTCATGATAGGCTTTGGTATCAATATTAGTGCTGGCCATTTCGGCAAGATTAGCTGATGCACGATCAAAAGCGTTGCTCAGGTTATCGTAGCTGGCTGTTGCCTGTTTTACCTTGTTGGTAAAAGCAATGGTAGCATCGCCCGCGTCAGTAACACGTGAGATAGCGTTCACTTTATCGCCAAATGTTCTTAAACCCTCGCCAAGGCTACCGATAAGTTCGGGGCCTATTTTAGCGTCTTCGAGCATTTTATCCAAAGCAGCTGTGTTTGAAAAACCTGCGCTCACCGGAGCGGCTACAGGGCGTGCAGATACTTTTGGCAACTCGCCGTTGTAATCTTCATTTAATTCAGGATACGCACGTGTCCAGTCGATCTCTTTTTCCTCTCTCTGGAAACCAAGTATAAAGAATAACAGTGCCTCGGCCAATAAGCCTATTGAGATAAAGGTACCACCATATGGCCAGTGCTGTATTTTAAATAACAAGCCTATGATAACCACCGTTGCTCCCCATGACACGATATTACTAATTCCGAAGGGTTTCTTTTTACCAGCCATAAATTTGTTGAGATATTTGTTTTAGTATTTGTTTTTAGCGTTTGTCTCTGATGTCTCTGCCCATATAATCTGTTACGCAACGGAAACCGATGTATGATTTGGCAGTGTCCTGGTACTCAAAAGTACGGGTTGAGTTTTGAAGGAAGTAGCCGATATCTTTCCATGAACCGCCACGTACCACCTTGCGTTTCAGCACTTCAGGGTCGGTAGCTTTGGCTTCATAGTTAAAGGTTGGGCTAAGATCGTGCACAAAGGTTGAAGCGGATTCATCATAGGCTGATGAGGTCCACTCGGCCACGTTGCCTGCCATATTGTATAAACCAAAATCATTAGGAAAATACGAGCGTACGTTAACGGTATATGCGCCACCATCATCGGTATAGTTACCGCGGCCGGGTTTAAAGTTGGCCATCAGGCAGCCTTTGGCGTTTTTAATGTAAGGGCCGCCCCATGGGTAATCGGTACCTACACGGCCACCACGTGCAGCATATTCAAACTGCGCCTCGTTAGGTAAACCGTAAGGGTTATTGTGTGGTAACTTGCGTTTATCTTTTGCGCCATCGCTAAGGCGTGTACGCCATACGGTAAAGGCACGTGCCTGGCGCCAGGTAACCCCAACCACCGGGTAATTACGGAAAGCCGGGTGAGAAAAATAACCCTCAACCATAGGCTCATTTGCTGCGTACGAAAAATCGCTCAACCACACCAGCGTATCCGGGTATACACCCACGGTATCGCGGATAATGAAATCTGAACGGCGTTTGTTTTTATCATTACGGTAATTGGATGCCTCACGTAACGACATTACAGAGTAATTATATTTAAGCAAACGGATATCGATCTCGTTGCGGTCAAACACGCGGTCATCACCCTGGTAGTACAGTCCCTGTAGTTTTTGCTGGTTGGCCGAAGCATTTTTACCACGGGTACTGAAAACAGGATTTTTAGCTACATAATCCCAATTAATGTATTTACGGCCGTTTGGATCAGCCGCTGCACCCTTTTTAGGCTGATAGTAATACTTAGGATCGTTAAGGTAATTGGTGATGGCTATTGAATCGCGTACCCAGAATACAAACTGTTTGTATTTGGTATTCGATATCTCCGTTTCATCCATAAAAAATGGCGGAACAGTCACCTGCTTGGTTTGCGCGGTTTGCGAAAAGGTAACATCCTGGTCGGTTTGCCCCATTAAAAAGGTACCGCCTTTAATGTATACCATCCCATAAGGTACTGTAGATCTGAATGAACGTTGTTTAACACCGGTTACCTCACCGCTGTTGCCTCCTCCTCCAATTCCACAGCCGGTTAATACAGTACCGGCCAAAACTGCTATTACAAAGTAAATTTGTTTCATTGTATATACCAATCAGTAATATGCTTCAATCTTCAAGTAAACGAAACGCCCCGAATATATTAATTTTTAACGTATACAAGGCCAAATATTCAATTTTAAAGTGAGCAAAATATCCGCGTTGATCGAATGAATTCCAAGTCGTTACACTCAAAAAAAACGGTGAAATATTTAATCATTTTGATAAAATATTTCACCGTTATACGCTTGATGAAACAGAAAGTTGCAATTAACTACTGTTTATTTTATTTATTCGCTTGTTTTACGTACTGCTCAATGGCCATTGTCATGGATGGTGCGCCGGGTGTAGGTGCGGGTATGTCCAGTATAAGACCGGCTTCAAGCACGGCTTTATGAGTGGTTGCGCCAAATGCGGCTATACGGGTATTATTCTGCTTAAAGTCAGGGAAGTTCTTGTATAATGATTGTATGCTCGACGGACTAAAGAACGCGATGACATCATAAAACACTTCAGCAAGGTCGCTCAGGTCGCTACAAACTGTGCGGAACAATACCGCCGGGGTAAAATTATAACCGTTGTCCAAAAGGAACTTTTGCGTTTCCTCGGCGGCTACATCAGAGCATGGATAAAGAAACTTTTCGGATGAGTGCTTTTTTAACACTTCGGCCAGATCGGCAGCGGTTTGCTTTCCGAAAAATATTTTGCGCTTACGGTACTGGATATACTTTTGCAGGTACAGGGCAATGGTTTCTGAAAGGCAGAAATATTTCATCTCAACAGGTACTTCAAAACGCATTTCTTCGCAAATGCGAAAAAAGTGATCGGCTGAGTTGCGGCTGGTAAAGATAACAGCAGTAAAATCGGCCAGGTTGATCTTTTCTTTGCGAAAGTCTTTCGCGGGCACCCCTTCAACATGAATAAAAGAACGAAAATCGATCTTTAAGTTCAGTTTTTTTGCCAGTTCGGCGTAGGGGTTTTTATCACTTTCAGGTTTGGGTAAGGTAACCAGTATACTTTTTACCTTTTTCTTTCTGTCTTCCAATGCCATTTTATCTACCTAAATCCAATATTAAGCGCCTTTATTAGTATTAATATAGGGCAAATTTCGAGGGCACAAAGATACATAAATAAATAAAACTTATGAAACCTGAAATTTGCTACGATGCTTACACTGCTGCGCAGATATTGCCAAATAAAAATAATAATGACCAGCAATAACGTTACAACCAGCAGGAATGGAATAAATTTATCTGCTATGAGGCTAAAGCACACAGCTACAGGCAAAAACACAAATGTGATGTTAAAGTAAGTAAGCGCAAGTGTGTTGATATATTCGTTAACCAGTTTGTTGATATCAAACACGAAACCCAGGAACTTAATTACAAGAAATTTAACAGCAAATAACGCAATGATGACAAACGACAGGGTTAAAAACAGTTGAAAGCCTGCAATGGTATAATAAACCTTGTAATAACCGGTGGTAAGCAGGTAAAGGAACATGCCCGATGTTAGCCCGAACAACCCGAAAAGGCCGATAAATGTCCAGGCGTTTATGGGGCTATCTTCCTTACCGGCGGGACCGGCACTGCGGCGCTGGTAAAATGACTGGAATACATTACTTACATCTTTACTGGAAGCAATGTTTAAGCCTGCCGCGAAGAGCAGCAAAACAAAAATAACCCCTATTACCCAAATATCACGTGAGGGGCGGTTGCGCCCGTAACCTTGCTGAATGGTTGTTTTTGATGATAGGCTCAGAAAAAAATCGCCTTTGTAACGGTTCGTCCTTAATATGCTGTCAACAAACGCATTAGGGCGGTTAGGGTCGGGCTTGGCTATGTAGCGCTTAGCCAGCGAGTCGGAAACAAACTGTTCATGCAGGGCCGTTGCGCGGGCTACCGAGTCGAGAAACGGCAGTGGGCCATTATATCGCGGCCGGGGCTTTACTGCTGTAGTATCCGTTGTTGTAACGGCGCTATCCTGCGTTACCTGCGCCTGCGCCATTGCGCAAGTGCAAAAGGTAATTAATAAACATACAATCAGCCAGCGCGTTTTTGCCATCCGCCGCAAAGTTATTGTATTTGGGCGAAGTTTAAATAACAGATATTTACACGGCAATTAAATTATAACCTACTTTATCAAGTTAAATCCACCACTTATATTTGGAAGATACGTGCAGTTAAAAACTACAGCGATGACAAGACGATATTTATTAGTTCTTATTTGGTTTATACCTGCCTTTTTGTATGCTCAAAAAAGAACATTAACCGCTAATCAAATCATAGATTCTTCGATAGTTTTTTGCGGTGGCGAAGCAAATATTTCAAAGATTAGTTCAATTGAAACTACTTACAAAATCAACGAACCAAATGATTCCACTGGAGTGGTTGACATTAAAATAAAGGCCGGAGAAAAGTTTGTGCAATGCATTTTATCAAGAGTATATGTTCCACAGACCACATTTTTCAACGGAAAAAAATTTTGCAGAGTCAACGGAGATTCAGTGACTAACATAACAAACATTGATAAAATAGAGGAAGTAAAACTTAAAACCTACAGTCTGGTCCAATATGGTTACAAAAAACTTAAATATCAATTCTCGCGACTTCCTGACCATAAATTTACAAACTTTGACTGCTTTGTGATTAATGCAAAAGCGAAAAACGGATATACTACTAAAAATTTTTTTGACAAAAAAAACTACAGGCTAATAATGGTGATATATCCTAACGGTAACAGGTCAATCATGATGGATTATATTTTTAAAAACGGCGTTCTTTTCAATTCCAGAATAGGGAATTCGTCAGCTAATTCCGATAGCGTACAAACATTAGACTTAATATCAGTTAATTTGAACAAGAATATTTCTGACACGTGGTTTAACTCACCGTATACCAACAAAGTCTTTGTACCCGAATATATTAAAACTGGAAAGTTTGTTTCAACGAATGGAGAACAAACTACATTTATCAGGGATAAAATATCAATGAATTATATTGATAATAACGGAAAAGTTGATTTAAGAAGATTTTTAGCATGGTTTTCGCCAGATACATTTGCCTTAATTGATGAAAAGGCATATAAAAGCAATAACCAGTCTTCTTCGGCACAAATAATTGTTCGAGTAGTGTCTTGGGATGACCAAGGATATGTATGTCAATGGATCACTGACCAGGATACCGATACTCAAGATTATAAAGTCATTAAATAATATCAACTTCGGCCTACAACTATCTATTAACTTTGCTTTTTATTCACTCATGGCAGGTATTTACATCCATATCCCTTTTTGCAAGCAGGCCTGCCATTATTGCGACTTCCATTTCAGTACTTCCTTGAAATATAAGGATCAAATGCTGGAAGCTATACACCGCGAATTGGAACTGCAAAAAAATTATCTGCAAGGCGAAAGTATCGAAACTATTTATTTCGGTGGCGGCACACCATCTGTTCTGTCACCAATAGAAGTAAATAAAATAATTGATCATATAACTCAACTGCATACGGTAAGTAGCAACTCGGAATTCACCCTTGAGGCCAATCCCGACGACCTGGACCGTGAAAAAATTAACGGTCTAAGGCAAACGCCCGTTAACCGTTTCAGTATCGGCATACAATCATTCTTTGATGAGGACCTTGCGTGGATGAACCGGGTACACCGCGCCCAGGAGGCAGAAGCTTCCGTGAAACGCGCGCAGGACGCCGGCTTTGAAAATATCACCATTGATCTCATATACGGCTACCCCCTGCTTACCGACAGCAAATGGAAACACAACCTTGATACCGCATTTGCACTTGGCATCCCCCATATATCTGCCTATAGCATGACGGTTGAGCCACAAACAGCCCTCGCAGCGTTCATTAGCAAAAAGAAACAGCCGCCCATGAATGAGCAGCAAAGCGCCGAACAATTTGCCATGTTGCTTGATACCATGCAGTTACATGGGTTTGAGCAATACGAAATATCAAACTTTTGCAAACCGGGGCATTACAGCCGTCATAATTCTAATTATTGGAAAGGTGTAACCTATTTGGGTATTGGCCCATCGGCACACTCATTTAATGGCGATACCCGCCAGTGGAATATAGCCAACAATGCCAAATACCTGGAACATTTAAGTAATAACCACATCCCCGCCGAAACGGAGATACTTACCGAGGCCGACCGGCTTAACGAATACATCATGACCTCGCTCCGCACTATATGGGGGCTCAACCTTGGCAAACTGAATAGCATCGCCAAAGGTTCGTCATCTATTCTGATGAAAACAGTCGAAGAATACATAGCGCAAGAGAAAGTGGTTTTAAGCGGGAACACACTTACCCTAACCGCAAAGGGTAAACTTTATGCTGATGCTATAGCAGCAGCATTATTTTTTGACTGATTGCACGGCCTGTATTATCCGCCTAATTTTCTGAGAAGAGAGGCAGGATATCTTCTGCACTAAAGCCACTCATTTATAAACCGCTTGTAATCAAATACTTTATCCTCATAACAACTTTTAGTTGTTTAAGATAGCTATTGGTTGTTCAAAACAAAGCGTTGTTTAAAAACCGCTAAAGCACCACGGGCGTATTTCTTATAAATAAAAACTTGCAGAAATTTAAAATGAAAAAATTAATCATCGCGGCCTTAGCTATAGTAGCTACAGCTATTGCCCCAAGTACTTTCGCTCAAACTAAAATGGTTGGCGGTGCGCCAATGTATCCAACAAAAGACATTGTTGATAACGCTGTTAACTCTAAAGACCACACTATCCTAGTAGCTGCTGTTAAAGCTGCCGGCTTGGTAGAAACTTTAAAATCAGCTGGTCCGTTCACTGTATTTGCGCCTACCAACGAGGCTTTTAACAAACTACCTAAAGGTACTGTAGAAACTTTGTTAAAACCAGAGAACAAAGCTACGCTGACCAAAATTTTAACTTACCACGTAGTTGCAGGTAAATTAAACGCTAAAGACATAGCTGCCGAAATTAAAGCTGGCCATGGTGTTGCCGAACTTAAAACCGTTAGCGGTGGTACGTTAAAAGCCATGATGAAAGGTAAAAAATTATACCTGGTTGATGAAAAAGGTGGCAAAAGCTGGGTAACTATTGCTGATGTTAACCAAAGCAATGGTGTTATCCACGTAGTAAACACGGTGTTAATGCCTAACTAATTTGATTGGCAGAAATTAATTTGCAGATACTTTAATGAGCTTAAGCCGTTACTGAAGACTGCTAATTCAAAGATGAGCCCGGATGGTTTGACCATCCGGGCTTTTTTGTCAGCCGAATTTAAAATTGAGTTAAGCTGATGTTTGCTCTTTATTAAATAATTAATTTTGCGTGAATTATTATAGTAAGAAATGAGTTTGTCCCTTACCCCTATAGACAGAGTTGACAATATCTCTAAAGAAGATTTTGTTAACAACTACCTAAAGCCCCGTAAGCCCCTGGTAATTAGCAAAGCTACCGAAACGTGGCCTGCTCTGCAAAAATGGACCTTTGATTACCTGAAGGAAGTTGTTGGCGATAAGGTAGTACCGCTGTATGACAGCTCTAAAGCCGACCCGTCAAAACCTATTAATGCATCGGCCGCGCAAATGAAGTTTGGCGACTATATTGACCTGATACAAAAAAGCCCCACCGACCTGCGCATCTTTTTATTCGACCCTATTAAACATGCGCCGGGCTTGCTGGAAGACTACCGTTCACCATCTGACCTGATGGGCGGTTTCCTGGATAAATACCCTAATATGTTTTTTGGTGGCCAGGGTTCGGTGACTTTTCTGCATTACGATATAGATCTGGCGCATATCTTCCATACGCACTTCAACGGACGTAAACATATTATCCTGTTCGACTATAAATGGCGCGAAAGACTGTATTGCATACCTTTTGCCACCTACGCACTGGAAGATTACGATATTGCCAATCCCGATTTTGAGAAATTCCCCGCACTTAATGGCATTGAAGGGCAGGAAACCATTTTGGAGCATGGGGAAACACTATTTATGCCTACCGGCTTTTGGCACTGGATGAAGTACCTGGATGGTTCTTTTTCCATATCGCTGCGTGCCTGGGATAAATCATGGGCCATTAAGGCGAAAAGCCTGTATAACCTTACTATACAACGTAAGTTTGATGATATCATGAAAAAGAATTTTAAGAGCCGCTACATGGACTGGAAAGAGGAACTGGCCATTAAACGCGCTAACAAGGCTCTTGCCGAAGGTAAACCGTATTGATTTAGATTTAAGATTTTAGATTTACTTAGCCCCTGATGCTTTGCATTGGGGGCTTTTGTTTTACCTTCTTTTCGTATGGTTAGGCACAAGGCTAACAAACTTAACACGCTTTTAACTGCAACCCAACATTTAAAACCGTTATTTGGCCCATTGGGATGAGGTGTCTCGCTTCATCATTGTATTTCAATGCCAGCATTATGAGCTTTAAGCTATCCCCAATTGATACTGTTGATACCATTAGCGCACAGGATTTTCAAAACAACTACCTTAAACCCCGCCGCCCGCTCATCATCAAGGGGCTCACAAATAACTGGCCCGCCCGTGAAAAGTGGACACCGGAATATTTAAAAAGTGTAGTGGGCAATAAAATTGTCCCCCTATATGATAATTCCAAGGCCGATCCGGCGAAGCCTATTAACTCTGCAGCTACAGAGATGGCATTTGATGAGTATATCGATCTGATCCGCTCACAACCTACCGAACTGCGCATTTTTTTCTTCAACATATTTAAGCATGCACCCCAGCTGTTAAATGATATTATTTTGCCTAAAGACCTGATGGGTGGTTTCATAGAAAGCATGCCGGCCATGTTTTTCGGCGGTTCGAATTCCGAAACGTTTTTGCATTACGATATCGATCTGCCGCATATTTTCCATACTCATTTTGGCGGCCGCAAGCATGTCATACTGTTTGAATATAAGTGGAAAGAGCGCTTGTATTGCCTGCCTAACGCCACTTATGCACTGGAAGATTATGATGTTCTTAATCCGGATGTAGAAAAATACCCATCGCTAAACGGCATCCCCGGCACAGAAGCCTATTTGGAGCACGGGGACACCCTGTTTATGCCCACCGGCTACTGGCATTGGATGAAATACCTGGACGGCTCCTACTCGCTTAGTTTGCGCGCATGGGATAAGTCGTGGGCCATTAAAGCCAAAAGCCTGTACAACCTTACCATACAGCGCAAATTTGATGATGTGATGAAAAGGAGCTTTAAAAGCCGCTACATGGATTGGAAAGAAAGCGTAGCCATTAAACGCGCTAACCAGGCATTGGCAGAAGGAAAACCGTATTGATTTTAGATTTTTTGATTTTAGATTTTAGATTTACTTAGCCCCTCTTTTAGTAAAGCGAAGAGAGAGGGGTTAAAAAGCGTAGCGACGGACGTCTGAGCCTATCTCCCATTCCTGCAAACCGCCCTTCCAAAATGGAAAGCTTTTCATATACACCTTTCCTAATTCAAAACAAAAAGCAGTCCCTACACTGTTTAAAACCGCTTTTTACAAAAATTATGCGATAAGGCATCCTTTTAGTGGCATAGCTAACAACGGGTATAACCGTTTGTAAACAATACTAAAATGGAAGATGAACGAATAATTGTGAGACTTGCCCAATCGGCTGATTGTATTTACGCGCAACAAATTTCTGAAGAAACCGAACGCTCTGCCATCGCGCGGGGTTCCGGTATCTCTAAAAGATCAATAGCATCCATACTTGATAAAATGAACAACGGCCGTGCCGTGGTGGCCGTTTCTGCCGACGGCAAATGGGCGGGTTTCTCTTACTTCGATGTTTGGGATAACGGCAAATTTGTATCAAACAGCGGCCTCATTGTGTCGCCCGAGTTCAGACAGCATGGCGTGGCACATCAGATAAAAGAAATGGTGTTTAACCTTTGTCGCGAGGCTTATCCCGAGGCTCAGGTATTCTCCATTACATCCGGTTTGGCTATCATGAAAATGAATACCCACCTGGGTTTCGAGCCTGTAACCTACGCCGAAATAGCACAAGAAGAAGCTTTTTGGCAGGGCTGCAAAAGCTGTGTTAACTACAACATCCTAACGAGCAAACAAGGCCGCAACTGTTTGTGTACCGCTATGCTTTACAACCCATCAAAAAACTAAACGCTAACCAATCATGATCTCAGCATTAACAGACTATACCGGCAAAAGCGCTCACGGCGATTTAAGCCATCAGGCCATTTTGCTGCTTAAAAAACTCATCAGCATACCATCACCAAGCGGCGACGAATTTGAAACCGCGGATATTATACAAGCTTATTTAGAAAACTATGATATTACTACTCACCGCCTGCACAATAATGTTTGGGCTTTTAACCGCTACTTTGATAAAAGTAAACCAACTATACTCCTTAACTCGCACCATGATACCGTTAAGCCAAACGGCGCATACACTAAAAACCCATATTTCGCGCAGGTAACAGATGGCAAGTTATATGGCCTCGGCAGTAATGATGCCGGAGGCTGCCTGGTTTCGCTAATGGCTACCTTTGTACATTTTTACAACGAGAAAGACCTTTGCTATAACCTTTGCCTTGTCGCCAGCGCCGAAGAAGAAAACTCCGGCAAGCATGGCCTAAGCGAGGTACTGCCACATTTAGGCGACCTTAGTTTTGCCATTGTTGGCGAGCCTACCCAAATGCAAATGGCCACTGCAGAAATGGGTAATATGGTGCTCGATTGTACGTGTTACGGCGTTGCGGGGCATGCCGCACGAAACGAAGGGACCAATGCACTCTACAAGGCTTTAACCGATATACAATGGTTTGCCAGCTATCACTTCCCTAAGCAATCGGCATTTATGGGGCCGGTTAAAATGACGGTAACGCAGATCAATGCCGGCATGCAGCATAACATCATCCCGCATGAGTGCCATTTTACCGTTGATGTTCGTTTGAGCGACTGCTACCAACCCAACGAAGTTTTAGCCATCATTAAACAAAACACCACCTGTAGCGTGTGCGCCCGCGAGGGTATTTTAACCGCATCCTGTATAGATAGCATCCATCCCATAGTACGTACCGGGGCAGCAATGGGGTTACGTAGCTATGTATCGCCCACCAGCAGCGACCAGGGTTGGCTGTCCATCCCTTCACTCAAGATAGGGCCTGGCGATTCGGCCCGCTCACACATGGCCGATGAATATATTTACCTGGATGAGATACATCAGGGTATCGACACTTATATCAACCTACTTAACGGGATGATCTATTGTTTGGTGAATAACCCTGCTTAATGTTTTGCGTAATTGTGAGTACGAGGCAATCTCCGAACTATAAAGGTTCGTTCTGTAGAGCAAAGAGATTGCTTCGGCCTTTGCAATGACGTATTATTTGAAAACTTATATGGAGTAGAAGATTCTATCGAATCCTACAATATTGTCGATCTTGATTTAGCCTACTCAACTCGAATGGTCGCAAACGATTAACCATTTGCCATTTATCTTTTTAAACCAGAGCGTAAAATAACCACTAGGGTTATCCTTTTCGCGAGCAAGGTGCCAGGCACCCATTACAAAAGCGTCGGTTTTGCCGAGCAATTGTATCTTATCCAGCCTGAAGGTGAGCTTCCCCATAGCGGCCTTACCCGGGTAACCTTTCTTATAATTATCCAACGCCTGCTGCCACCCATATACCGGGCCGCGCTTGCCAATAAAAACCAGCGAGTCCGATTTCCAGTAACTTTGCATAAAAGCATTGAGGTCGCCGTTGCTCCAGTCTATCTGCTGTTGGTGCATCACTTTGGCAATAGCTTGTTTGTCTTGCGCAATGCAGTAAAAAGATAAAAAAAGCAGTAATGATAAGAGGGTAAGTTTCTTCATAGCCTAAATATAAGTTTTACCATGAACTTTATTGGAATGATAACAAATAATGATTAAGGCTTACAGGCTTTAAACAATTGTTAAGTATTTATTAAGTCAATTATCATAAATTTAACACTGCATACGGTAAATCCTTTATAGCTTTACGCAAAATTTCAAAATCACGATATGAGAAATAAGGTATTATGCTTTGGTGAGGTTTTATGGGATGCTTTCGGCGAAGAAAAAAAGGCCGGTGGCGCACCTATGAATGTGGCCAGGCATTTGGCACAACAACATGTAAGTGTGGTATTTGCCAGCCGTGTGGGAAAAGATGAATCGGGTAAAGGGCTTATCAATTTTTTAAAAGAGAACAAGCTTTACACGGCTAACCTTATCCAAAAAGATAACACCTTACCCACCTGCGAGGTAACCGTTGAACTGGATGAAAAAAACCAGGCCACTTACATTATACCTGAACCGGTATCATGGGACAATATACAATCGGATAAAAACCTGCTGGAAGAAGCTAAGACAGCTACCATAGTAGTATTCGGAAGCCTGGCCAGCCGTGGCAAAACCACCCGCGATACGCTATTGAACATGCTGGAAGAAACACCTGCATTAAAGGTTTTTGATGTAAACCTACGTGCGCCTCACTACACCGTAGCTGATATTGAAACCCTCGCTGCACGTGCTAATATTATTAAAATGAACGAAGAGGAAGCGGAATTGCTGATACATGGCAGCAATGGCTTACTCAGAGAAAAAATGGTAGAATTCCAGAAAAAATACCATACACAAACCATTTGTGTTACCCGCGGCGAAAACGGCGCCATTGTATGGCATAACCACGAGTTTTTTGAGCACCCGGGCTTTTCTGTAGAGGTGGCTGATACCGTTGGTGCCGGCGATGCCTTCCTAGCTACTTTTATAGCCGGTATTATTGAAAAGCAGCCTATGCAAAAAATATTGGTTGATGCCTGCGCTATAGGTTCATTTGTGGCAAGTAAACGTGGCGCTAATCCTGTTTATGTGAGAGATGAAATTACCGGCATAAAAGAAAGCGTACAGGTATAATTGTCATTACAGCCTAACAATTGCGCTTTATTGGTGTAGTTATTAAACTTTTAAGCCGGATAATCCGTTACTTTATATCAGAAAGGGTATACTATGCGTGGTTTCGGATTTTCGAAGTTTACACCAAATCAGATCCCAAAAGGCGGGTTTGAAGAATTGCTAAAACTATTTCTCGAATTATTAAATTATACGGCCGGCGATGCCGGAGAAGCCTTGGCATGGCTCAACGAACTGGATAAGCAATATAATATCACCAATGACAATTATGGCATGGGCGATTTTATTGATGAATTGAAGCAGAAAGGCTATCTGGACGAAAACAAGCAGGATGGTAGTTTCAATATTACGGCGAAGGCTGAGCAAAGCATCAGGCAATCAGCACTGGAAGAGATCTTCGGTAAGTTAAAGAAATCTGGTAAGGGTAACCACCGCTCGCCGCAAAGCGGGCAGGGCGATGAGCGCAATGCCGAACGCCGTGAGTTTGAGTTCGGCGACAGCCTGGACCAGATAGACATGACACAGTCTATCCATAACGCGCAGATCAACCATGGCATCGGTGGCGATTTTATGATGACCGAGCGCGACCTCGAGGTAGAGGAAATGGACTATAAAACCCTTACCTCAACTGTACTCATGATCGACATTTCGCACTCCATGATCTTATACGGTGAGGACAGGATAACACCCGCTAAAAAAGTAGCGATGGCCCTGGCCGAGCTTATTCGTACCAAATACCCTAAGGATACTTTAGATATTGTGGTTTTTGGTAATGATGCGTGGCCTATATCCTTACAGGATTTGCCTTACTTACAGGTTGGCCCCTACCATACCAATACCTACGCGGGCTTAGAGCTGGCTACTGACATGCTGCGCCGCCGCAAAACGCATAACAAGCAAATTTTCATGATAACCGATGGTAAACCTACCTGCTTAAAGGAAGGCACCAAGTACTATAAGAACAGCATAGGGCTGGATAGAAAAGTGGTGAATAAAACGCTGAACATGGCGGCACAATGTAAGCGCTTAAAGATCCCTATCACCACGTTTATGATAGCCAAAGACCCTTACCTGCAACAGTTTGTACGCAAGTTTACCGAAACAAATGGAGGCCGGGCTTTCTACAGTTCCCTTAATGGTTTGGGCGAATACATTTTTGAGGATTACATAAAAAACAGAAGAAGAACGGTACGTTGATGAGCTGATGTGCTAATTTCAGATATGCATATAATGTACTCACAGATACCCATGAATAATTGAACAAATGAACCATACAGAAATAAAAACCCTTGGTCAGCTCAAAGAATCAGGCTATGTAAGCCGCTCGGTAAAGGATGAATTGAGGGCCAACCTCATCAAACAATTACAAAAAAAAGAGGGCGGCTTTGAAGGAATAGTTGGTTTTGAAGATACCGTTATTCCCGATCTGCAAACGGCCATCTTATCGCGACATAATATATTATTACTGGGCTTGCGCGGCCAGGCAAAAACACGTATTGCCCGCCTGCTGGTAAACCTGTTGGACGAGTATATACCTTACATAGAAGGATCAGAACTGTTTGACGATCCCCTGGCGCCCATCTCCTGGTATGGCCACGAAACGGTGGAAAAACACCGCGATGCCACACCTATTGCCTGGTTGCACCGCAGCGAGCGCTATACCGAAAAACTGGCTACGCCTGATGTTACCGTTGCTGACCTCATAGGTGACGTTGACCCTATAAAAGCAGCCACCCTGAAATTAACCTACAATGACGAGCGCGTTATCCACTTCGGATTGATCCCGCGTGCGCACCGTGGCATTTTTGTGATCAACGAATTGCCCGATCTACAGGCGCGCATACAAGTATCGTTATTTAACATACTACAGGAGCGCGACATACAAATACGTGGTTTTAAACTACGTTTACCGCTTGACCTGCAATTTGTATTTACGGCTAATCCGGAAGACTATACCAACCGTGGTTCTATAGTTACCCCGCTTAAAGACCGTATAGAAAGTCAGATATTAACGCACTACCCTCGTTCTGTAGAGATCTCGCGTAAGATAACCCAGCAGGAGGCTTTGCTCACACCTGAGCAACGTACTACTATTGAGGCAGATGGCTTAGTGAAAGACCTGGTTGAACAAATAGCCTTTGAAGCACGTGCATCAGAGTACATCGATAAAAAGTCGGGCGTATCTGCGCGTTTAACCATCGCGTCATATGAAAATTTGATCAGCAACGCCGAGCGCCGCATGATCATCAATGGTGAAAAATCAACCTTTGTACGCATCTCCGATTTCCTGGGTGTAATACCAGCTATTACCGGTAAAATTGAGCTGGTGTATGAGGGCGAACTGGAAGGCCCGGGCAAAGTAGCCAACATCCTTATTGGCAAAGCTATTAAAAGTCTGATGCTGCAATTTTTCCCTGATCCGGAGAAAGCTAAAAAGTCTAAGGCGCCAAATCCTTATGCCGAGATCGTCAACTGGTTTGGCGATGGTAACACCATTTCGCTGATAGATGACCTGCCACTTGAGCAATATAAAAAATTGCTTAACAGTGTGCCGGGCCTTAAAAATTTGGTAAAAACTTTCCATCCGCGCCTAAGCGAAAACCAACACTTGTTATTAATGGAATTTGTGCTGCATGGCCTGGCAGAGTTTTCGCAATTAAATAAAGGTTTCCTGGATAACGGCTTCGCCTTTTCAGACATGTTCAACAGTCTGTTTAACCTGGAGCCGGACGATGATGACGAAGATTTTGATATTGACGACAGATATTAACCCCAACCAAACCCTCCCCTAAAAGGGAGGGTTTTTTGTTTGTAATATGAGCCTGTCGAAGACCTTTACACGACGGGTGAGTGGTTCGATAAGTTCATCATGACAGCGAAGTGAGGAAATTTAGAGAAGCTACAGCCATTTAATTAATACCTTTGTCATTTCTATGCTGCAGGCCTTTTATATCATTACCCTACCACTGGTACTTTTAGCCATTGACTATTATATATTGCAAGGGCTGCATGCGGCTTTCCGCAAACGGCCCTTTACGCGTAAAAGGTGGTTTGCCATTATCTATTGGTTTTATTCGATTTTCCTGATCACCATTATGATGCTCAGCATCTATGGCAACCTTTCCGTTGGCGCACGGGGAGCCTTTTTGTTCCTGTTTTTTATTACCCTGCTCTTTAAGATATTTTATGCGCTATTTATTATAACTGACGACATACGCAGGGCAATAAAACGTATTATCAAAAGGCGAAAAAAACGTCCTGAGCCAACTCAATCAACATCTGATGATTGGTATTTCGAAGAAATCCCACGCTCAGATTTTTTGATGAAGGCAGGCATATTAGCAGGCGCCGTACCCTTGTATTTGCTAAAACATAATATGTCTAAAGGCATTTACGATTATCAGGTTAAAAATGTAAAACTTTATCTGCCTAATCTGCCTAAAGCGTTTGATGGATTACGTGTTGGCCAAATTTCTGATATACACTCCGGCAGCTTTCATAGCGTACATAACATGCGCGGCGGTGTTGACCTGCTGATGCAGCAAAAAGCGGACATGATTTTTTTTACCGGCGACCTGGTTAATAGCCGTACCGAAGAGGTAAACCGGGTAGTTGATGTGTTTAAGAAAGTACGTGCGCCATTGGGTGTATACTCCATATTAGGCAACCATGATTACGGCGACTATGGCAACTGGCCAACCCCTGCTGCCAAGGAAAAAAACATGCAGAATATGTATCAGGCGCATAAAAACCTTGGCTGGGACCTGTTGATAGATGAACACCGCCGTATTAAAATTGATGGGCAGGAACTGGGCGTACTGGGTATTGGCAACTGGGGCGAGTTAAGCCGTTTCCCCAAGTATGGCAAAATGGAAAAAGCTGTTGCAGGTACCGATGATTTGCCCGTTAAGCTGCTCCTATCACATGATCCTTCTCACTGGCGCGCGGAAGTAATACCTAAATATCCGCAGATAGATGTGATGTTCTCGGGCCATACGCATGGCATGCAGTTTGGCGTACGCACAAATGATTTTCAATGGAGCCCTATTGAATATGTTTACCAGGAATGGGCAGGGCTTTACCGCGAAAAGCACCAGCAAATTTACGTAAATGTAGGCTACGGCTTTTTAGGTTACCCCGGCCGAATTGGAATATTGCCGGAGATTACGATATTTGAGCTCAAAGCTGCGACCGATCCGAATTACAAAGCCTGAAAAGCGGCTGCTAAAAAATGAAGAAAACACTTTTAAGCGCTTTTGATTTTTTGCTTTTTAGCAACCTGTTTATGGCGATTTGCGCGGTAGCGCAGGCGTTGGTTACTTTTCATTTAATTGATACCAAACCCATCCATACGGTTACCGGCCTGTTGTTTGCCTCAACACTGGGTATATACAATTTCAGTATTTTGCTTAGTAAGCCTAAGCACCCCGAAAAGTCGCCATACCGCCGGGTAAGATGGTTCTTTGCACACTACCGGCTCATGGTTACCTTTACCATGATATCGCTGCTCTCTCTGATACCGCTTTTCTTTTTGCTCTCCATGGAATCGCGCATATTGCTGGTATTCCTTTCGGTATTATCATTTTGTTACAGCCTGCCACTGTTTACCGTTGGTGAACAAAAGTTCGGATTAAGAAATATTCCGGGGTTGAAGCCTTTTCTCATAACCCTGGTATGGACATTAAGCTGTGTTTTACTTCCCATATTGGAGGCCCAGGATATGCACCTGGCAGATATATCCACCCGTGATATTACCATTTTAATTGCTAAACGTTTCCTGCTCATTGGCGCGCTAACCGTACCCTTTGATATTCGCGACCTTTTCCAGGACAGGCAATATGGCTTAAAAACCATCGCCGTTTCATGGGGCGAAAAAAATGCTTACCTGTTTTGCCAGCTATTACTTGCAGGCTATATTGTGCTGCTGTTCATGTTCAGGAACAACGGTTTTAATGTAGATTTCTTTGCCTTGGCGTTAACCGCTGTACTGATGGGCTGGCTCATCTTCAGGTCTAAATGGGAAAAGAACGAATATT
This sequence comes from Mucilaginibacter sp. MD40, assembly GCF_002288635.1. Taxonomy (GTDB): domain Bacteria; phylum Bacteroidota; class Bacteroidia; order Sphingobacteriales; family Sphingobacteriaceae; genus Mucilaginibacter. The sequence continues at coordinate 4,261,641 of NZ_NRSW01000001.1, forward strand.
ACTACTTCTTTTACCTTGATGGCGTGCTGGTGTTGCAATATGTAATGCTTATCGCGTTTACCCTGATATTTGGTAACCACTAATGGCAAAAGGTAATTATGATAACGCCGCGCCATTTTATGACCGGCTCTCCCGCCTGGTATTCGGTAAGGCGCTTGTTAACTCGCAGGTCTATTTACTAAGACATATCCCGCCTAATGCCACAGTATTAATAGTTGGCGGCGGTACCGGCTATATTCTTGAAGAAATTACTAAACAGCACCCTGATGGTTTAAAGATTACCTATGTAGAAATATCGGCTAAAATGATGGCTTTATCCCAAAGACGTAATTTCGGCCACAACGAGGTTAACTTTATCAACAAGCCTATACAGGAAGCCCGGCTTTCTCAAGCATTTGATGTGGTGATCACCCCCTTTTTGCTGGATAATTTTACCGATAAGAACCTGCCGGCAATATTTACGCTCATACACCAGGCACTTAAAATTGGCGGGGTGTGGCTCTATACCGATTTCAGGCTTACAGGAAAACTTTGGCAAAACCTGATGCTGAAAAGTATGCTCTTGTTCTTTAAAATTTTGTGCGGGGTAGAATCATGGCGATTGCCTAACGTGGCGGGGCTTTTTGCACGGCATAAGTACTCCATTATAGATGATAAAGGCTTTTATGGCAATTTCATTATCAGCAGAGCTTATCAAAAATAAACGGGGAGAACATAGTTAATACTATACCTCTCCCCGGTAAAAGATTTTCCTTTTTATCGACTAATAAACAAAACGGTAGCCTATTCCCCTAACCGTTTGCAGGTAGGTAGGCGAGTCGGGATTGTTCTCTATCTTTTTACGCAGGCGTACAATGTGCATATCAAGTGTACGCGTATTTACGTCGGCATTGTAGCCCCAAACTTCCATCATCAGTTCCTCACGGTTAATTACCTTGTTCTTATTTTTCAGGAAGTAAAGTAAAATACGGTTCTCCAATATGGTAAGCTCGGTTTTACGCCCATCACGTATAAGCAGGTGGGTGTTGGGCTGGTGCTCCATATTGCCAAACCTGTGCGATTCGGTTTTCTCGCTATTCAGCGAAAACTTGATCTTGCTTTCTATCATTGCTACCAGCACATCCATGTTAAAAGGCTTGGTGATATAATCGCTTACGCCAAAATTATAAGCGTCGATCTTATCAATGTCCTGCGCCTTGGCTGTCATCATAATCACCAGCTTATCAAAACCGTTTTTACGCAATTCTGCGCATACTTCGGAGCCTTGTTTACCGGGCAGCATCCAATCCAACAGTACTATATCAGGCTGTTCTGCCAGTATCATTCTTTCGGCATCATCGCCATTATTGCTTTCCAAAACCTTATAGCCCTCACTTTGCAGGCGCTCTGCCACCAGGAACCTTAGATTTTCATCATCCTCAACCAGTGCTATCTTAATTTCCTTATTCATTATTTAATTATAATTGCTAATTGTCAAAAGGCAATATCACGGTAAAAGTCGATCCTTCTTTCACCTTACTGGTCACCGTAATTTCGCCACCCATAAAGTTAACCAGTTCTTTACAAAATGCAAGGCCTAAACCCACGCTTCCGTTTTGGTTATACTGGTTCTCAATCCGGTAAAACTTTTTAAAAACATCACCCATTTCAGGCCGTGCAATTCCTATGCCTTTGTCAGCAAACTTAAAAATCAAATTGCGTTTCTCCGGCCTGATGTCGATATGCAACTCCTTACGGCCCGGGTGCGAATACTTATACGCGTTTTCCATCAGGTTCTGGAAAACGCTCCCTAACAATACAGGATCGGTATTAAATTCGTTTACACCAGTGGCGATGGTATGGCTCAGTGCAAAATCCGGATATTTTATTTTAAACGTATTTACATAGCCCTGAACAAAATCGCGTAGCGCCACATTTTCTTTATTGATGTTGATAGACCGGTTTTCGAGTTGGGTAAAGGATAGCAGCCTGTTCATCAGATCGTTCAGTTTATCTGCTTCTTCATCCAGTATCTTTCCGTAATGCTTGCGCTGCCTTTCGCTGAGTTCGGCATCGCCTCGAAGGTTTGAGCCTGCTATTTTTATAACACTTACAGGCGTTTTAAACTCATGCGTAAAATTGTTAATGAAATCATACTGTAGCTTAAAAATCTTAAGGTTAACGTTTAGGTTACGGTAAATAAGCCATATGATGAGTATCATAAACAAGTAAACCAGCATCACTATAGCGCCTATGGGCAAAAATCGTCGGTCTATCTCCTTTTTAAGATGCTCGTTGCTTGAGGTAAAATACAGTTTGTAATTAGAGAACGCGCCGGTTAAAGCGGCTTCTGTCACCTTTCGGCTTCCGTCAACATCAAGCGGGTCATACACCACCGGCTCTATGCTTACCTGCTGGTAAAGCTCGGGGTGGGTATTTTTTACCCGCAGAAAATGTGCGTCAAGCAAAAACGTCATCATATTTTGCTTGTAAAAGGTTTTACCCGCGCTGTTGCGCAATAACGACTGGTAAATCTTTACATCCTCTCTTCGGGGTATATTCAAGTAGCTGATCTTATCAGGGCTTACATCGTAAAACGTGCGGAAAATCTCATCCTGCGTGGGTAGTTTAGTCGTATCTGCTACGCTGATGAAATTACTAAGCTTGTAAGCCATGCGTTTAAAGTCTTCCTGGTTGGCAAAAGCCATATCCTTTAATCCCCTAACCGTGTTACGCTTTAATTTATACTGGTAAATAGCCTTTACAGATATACCACGGCTATTGGTAAAATGCACATTGGTTGGCTTATTGCCTATCTGCAAGTCGTAAAATAATATGCGCCGAACAAAGGGGTACGTTTTAAATACCGTTGCCGAATAGTTAGCGGCTGACGCGGAGTCCAAAAAACCCTGGTAAGAGGTGATCTCGGGTATCTTGAGCGAAAAAAAATCGTTATAGGGTTTTGAAGTTTGATCGAGCACTTCCACCTTTTTGGATGAGAACTCGTTTTCAACATACTTGGCTGTAAGGTTGTATGAAATAATAACCGCTATTACAAAGCTTACGGTGATCAGCACCAGGAAAACCGTTAAAAGCGTAAAGTTTTTGCGGTAGATATTCTTGGGCGCTTTCATAACAGGCTAAGGTTTAACCTGCATATTAGTATTCAGGAATTTCTCTATCTCGGCGTACATTTCCATACGGTTATGCTCACTCTTAAAATAGGCTCTTTCATTTTCCTTAAGGCGATAGATAACGGGCACGTTCCGTTTTTTTAATTCGCGCACAAACTGGTTAAGCTCGCTAATATTTGCCCGGGGGTCTTTAGCTCCCTGGAATATCAATAAAGGGCTTTTGATCTTATCGGTATGGAAAACCGGCGAAATGGCCCGTAGCTGGTCGGCATCTGTTTCAGGGTTGCCCACCATTTCATACGTCATTTTCAGAAAAGGTTTAAAAAACGGCGGCGCATCTTTTAAGTAGGTAAAGAAATTGATGAGGCCATATTTTACAATAGCACAGTTATACATTTCCGGATGGAACGATACACCATAAAGCGCCGAAAAGCCTCCAAAACCACCGCCAAATATGGCTATCTTTTTGGGGTTGGCCACTTTTTGGGCAATGAGCCATTTTACACCATCGGTAATGTCCTGCTGTATTTTGCCGCCAACCTGTTTAAAGCCCGCCTTACGGAAAGCCTTGCCATAACCTGCGGAGCCGCGGTAGTTCACCTGGAAAACCGCATAACCCCTGTTGGCCAAAAATTGCACCTCAGCATCGTATCCCCATGAGTTACGGCCCCAAATATTATCATGCGGCATTACTACCACCGGCAGGTTTTTTGCCTCTTTGCCTTGCGGTGTGGTTAAATAACCATTGATCAATGTACCGTCGCTTGCGTTAAAGGTAACAGGTCGCATATCACATAATTCTGTGCTATTGATCTCGGGGTTAACATCACCCAATTTGGTTAGCTTGTCCTTATTACGCTCATACAAATAGTAAGTGCCGGGGTTCTTATCCGTATAACCTACAATAACAAACTTGTTCTCGTTACTATCACGGTCAACAATATCTACCTTATAATCTTTAATTACAGCTTCCAGTTTGTTATACATGTGAGCAATAGCCGCATCCAGATAATGCTTTTGCGGCTTGGCCTCGTCCCAGCCAACATACTCAATACGCTGCTTGTTTTTTGAGTAGCCTACATCCATCAGGTCGGCCTTGTCGCTGGCAAAAACAACCCGTTCCTGCTGTCCGTTCTCGGCATCCATCTCTACCAGGGCGGTCTTATCGCGATTAACGTTTGACAGTGCGTAAAAACTGTTGGTTTCGCCCGCGAAAGCTATCGGTTCCACCCTATCGTTAAAATTATTAGTGATGATGGTTTTAAAAGGCGAGCTATCATCAGGCCTGAACATCAGGCTCTCATTAACCCCGTCAGATACCTTTACCAGTCTGATGCGCCCGTCGGCATCAGGGTACCATTTAATAATATTGCCGGGATTTGGCAAGTATAACTTCAGCTCACCGGTTTTCACGTTAAGCCTGTACACATCAAAATTCACAGGGTCGCGCTTATTCATAGCAACGGTAACCATATCAGGCTGCTGGCGGTTACGGTTAATGATGCGCATACGCGTATTGTTGAGCGTAAGCAGGCTATCATACTTCATGGTAGCTACATCAAGCGTGTACACCCTGAATTGGTCTATAGCGATGATATCCTGGGTGAATACAATACGGTTATTAAATGTCCAGGTGTAGTCTCTAACCGAATAATCAGTAAACTGAGTAGCTCTACTTTCGGCGCCATTAACCAGCGACCGTATGAATATATTTTGCTTACCTTTATAAGGCTTTAAGTACGATATATAATTACCGTCGGGAGAAATCTTAAAGTTGGTTTTTTCGGGCGTTTTAAAAAATACCTCAACCGGTATGGGACGTACCTTATTTTGCTTACAGCCGGTAATTATTACTGCTGCAACAATCAAAAGTAAATATCTTAAGCGGATCGGCATTTGTATTATTATAAATATTAACGGAGGTCAAAATAACTAATTTAGTCAGAGTTTTATAAATATGTCACTACAATTTTACCCGGCTGGTACGTTATATAGGCAGCGGCAAATTACCTCATCGGCACTTATGAAATACCTGTATAGCTTGCTTTTTATGCTTCTGGTTTGCTTTACCATGATGGCTCATGCGCAAAGCAATGATGCAGAATTAGCCCGTGAATATTCTCTTAACGGCGAGCACCAAAAAGCCGCTGATATTTACCAGAAACTTTTTAAACAGGATAAACAGGCCTACTTCCAGTTGTATGTTGGTGAACTTATTGCCCTTAAGAAATTAAACGAAGCCGAAGGTATTACCCGTACAATGGCGCGCAACTACCCCGAAAATTATGAGTACGTAATTTCGTTGAGTAACATCTATACCCAACAGGGCAATCCTGGCAAAGCCGAAGCTTTGTATACCGACCTGATCAAAAACCTGCCTGCGAACCGCAACGCGGTAAATATGCTGGCATCGCAGTTTTACCAAACAGGCAATGCCGACCTTGCCATACGCGTTTTTAAGCGCGGTCGAGAATTATTAAAAGATGATAAGGCCTTTTCATATGAGCTTATGGCGCTTTACCGTTACAGGCACGATAAAGTATCACTTACAGAAGAATGCCTTAATTTTTTACCTGCAAACCCTCTGTTCATTGGTCAGGCTAAAAATGCTTTAGCTTCTGTTTACGAAGGTAACCCCGATTATGATATGCTGAAGGGTGCCTTACTTAAACGCTTACAAAAAGACCCGCAAGAAGTGGTTTACACCGAAATGCTTACATGGGTATTTATACAACAAAAGGAATATGACATGGCCCTTAACCAGGCGCTTGCGCTAAGTCGCCGACTGAATAATGGAACTACTCAAATTGATGACTTATGCCGCATACTGGTTGCCAATAGCGCTTATGACGCCGCTATACGCGGATATGAATTCATCATTGAAAATACTGACAAGGCAAGCGGCGATTATATTGCCGCAAGGATAAACCTGATAGACACGCGTAACCTGAAGATCACCACTGGCCGCTATAACCCTGCTGATCTTCTTAGTCTCGAAAGTGATTATAACAGCCTGTTGACTACTTATGGGCACAATAAAACCACAGCATTTGCCATGCAAAAGCTGGCCAACCTGCAGGCGTTTAAATTGCATAAACTACCCGAAGCAAAGGCGTTACTGGAAGAAGTGGTTGGCATGGCCGGTGTTAATCCAACCCTCATTGCCGCCTGTAAAATTGACCTGGGCGATGTATACCTGTTGAGCAACCAGCCGTGGGATGCCACCCTGCTTTACAGCCAGGCCGAAAAAGATAACCCCAACACGCCAGTTGCCCAGGAAGCCATGCTGCGTAATGCCAAACTGGCTTATTACACCGGCGACCTTGCCTGGGCAAAAAGGCAACTGGATGTTTTAAAAGCGGCCACCACACAACTGATCGCTAATGACGCGTTGAACCTTTCCTTATTGATCAGCGATAATCTGAATGCCGATAGTACCGGTAAGGCGCTAAAAATGTATGCCCGGGCTGATCTGCTCATATCTGCCGAACAACCGGCTAAAGCCCTGCAAACGCTGGACAGTATAGCGAGACAATTTCCTGGCAATACACTTGAAGCCGATGTACTAATGGCCAAAGCACGCATCAGGATTCAGGAAAAAGACTTTGCAGGCGCCGTTCTTTTATTAAAAGACATTACGGAAAAACATAGTACCGACCTCTGGGCCGATGATGCTGTTTTTATGCTGGGCGATATCTACGAGAACCAGCTAAATGATAGCCCTACGGCCATGCAGTATTACCAGAAAATTATTACAAATTACCCCGGCAGCCTTTGGATAAATGATGCCCGTAAACGTTTCAGAGCCTTGCGGGGGGATAAGGTTAGTTGATTAGAGATTGGTTAATTAGAGATCAGTTAACCGGGTTATGCAATTGGAGATCAACCAATCACCGGTCTAATGATCTAATCACATCAGTGTGATCCAAAATGCAAAATCAGTGCAATCCCAACAAAACAAATTGTAATTTTACCACATGATAGTTTACAATGACACTGTAATTTTAGATGACACAGCCGAGCAGGAATGGCTTACCTGGATGAAAGAGGTACATATACCGGCCATTATGGCTACCGGCTGCTTTAGCTCATACCGTATACTCAGCATAGTTGATTCGCCTAACGACGGGGTTACCTATTGTGTACAATATAACGCCGACAGCATGGAGCAATTCCAGGAGTTTTACAGCAAACACCTATTTAGGTTTAAAGACGCGCATGAACAACAATTTGCCGAGCGTTTTGTATTGTTCAATACGTTAATGAAAACAGTTGAATAATAATGACCATTACAGATACCATCATCCCCGGAGCATACATTTTTGAGCCCAACGTTTATGCCGATGATCGCGGCTACTTTATAGAAACTTTTAATAAAAAGCATTTTATACAAAAAGGAATTGATGTTGACTTTGTGCAGGATAATCAATCGGTTTCGCATAAAAATGTAGTACGAGGCTTGCACGCCCAAAAAGGGCCTTTTGAGCAGGGTAAACTGGTACGGGTAATAAAAGGTGCTGTTTTGGATGTTGCGCTTGATGTACGTTTTGGCTCGCCCACTTATGGAAAGCATGTTACTGTTGAGCTTACCAGCGCGAACAATAAGCAATTTTACATACCACCAGGTTGCCTGCATGGTTTTGTATCGTTAGAGAATGACACCATATTTGCCTATAAGGTAACCAACTACTTTGATAAGGCTTCTGAGACCGGTTTAATATGGAACGATCCCGAATTAGCCATTGGATGGGGCATTAATGAGTTCGATGCTATCGTATCAGAAAAAGACCAGTTATTGTCCGACTGGAAATCATACCAAAGTCCCTTTGTCTATTAAAGCATAGATACGTTTTTCCTTATAAAAAGCCGTAACATAAATGTTACGGCTTTTTCGTTTAACAATAAAACAACAACCAAAAGGAATATTTAAGAAATTCATTAATTATTTGTTAATACCTATAACTTTATTTTCCTATCTTTCGTATACCATGATAGCTGGCCGGCTACATAACTAAACTATTTAATTCAGTAAATACTAAACACGTATGAAAACTAACTTTATGTTCCGAACCGGCGCAGCAGCCGTGTTCGCGGCCACCGTATTATTTGCTTGTACTAAAGAGAACAACAAAACCGCTACAGCCGACACCCCACAAAACGGTATATCCTCAGCGGTATTGAAAAACATCTCCGACCTCGGCTTTAGCACCGACCAGGTGAGAAAGGTAAGCAACGGTTACCTGGTAGAAGGCGATATTGTATTAACTAACGAAAACTTAACAGAAGCCAGCACCAGCCCTAATGTACGCATTGCCGAAACTGAGCAATACCGTACTACCAACCTGGTAAAAAACCTTCCGCGTACCGTTACGGTATCTATTTCTAACCTGCCAACAGTTTATGCAACCGCAACGCAAAACGCTATTGCACGTTATAATGCTTTAAACTTAAGGCTTAAATTTCAGTTCGTTAGCAGCGGTGGTCAAATACAGATCATTGGCTTTAACGAAGGCCCAAGCGGTGGCTACATTACTTTAGGCTCATCAGGTTTCCCAACCAAACAGGGTAACCCTTACAGCCAGATACAAATGAACACCAACTCACAGGCTTATGGTACAAACCCGGATGTTAATTACCTTACCTCTGTGCTGCAGCATGAAATGGGCCATTGCATTGGTTTCCGCCATACCGATTACTTTAACCGTGCATTTAGCTGTGGCGGCACCGCTACTAATGAAGGCGCGTCAAACGTAGGCGCGATACTTATCCCGGGCACACCATCAACCGCTGATGCAGGTTCATGGATGCTGGCCTGCTCAAACGGGGGCGACAGAACCTTTAACGCAAATGATAAAATTGCTTTAGATTACCTTTACTAAACCAAAATATAGCTTTGATTAATGTAAGCAAGTGCTTTATTTTAAAGGGGAATTTTATTCCCCTTTATTTTTTACCTTATGTTTAAACTTTTTGCCTGTTTTCTCTTGTTATTTATTTCCGCGTTCGCTTTGGGTCAGCAGTTACCTAAAGACGCGGTAATGAGCAAAACTTTCGGAGCAGCAGGCATTAACAGTAAGTTTAATGGTGAAACTGTATACCTTTTAAAAACTAACGGTTCCGGACCGGCTATACCGGGAACTAAAATTTTAAGGCGCCTGGCCTATAACTATTACATTGTATCTGCTAAAGGCACACTTAACAGTACCTATGGGGTTACAGTAAGCCCTGCAAATCCTATCTGGAAAGCCGACGACAACCTCATTTACGCTTACCAACACTCACCGCAGAAAAAGGTGGAGCTGACGCTGGCAACCAGGCAAAAAAATACAACGTTGGCATATACAACTGTTAAAGTAAAACTCGCAGATCTTCCGCAGGTATTAAGCGATACCACCATTGCAGCGGCCACATTAGTAAGAAAACCCCATACCGAACTCACTATTAATGATCTTGATTTGGGCGAAAACAACATTGATGCTATAGCTGCTTTGTACCCCACTATCAATGGCAGCGGTGTAAGAGTAAGTGTTAAAGAAGAGCAATTTGATAAAGAAGACCTTGACCTGCTGGGCCGCACTTTTAAATCTATCGACCTGCCCGAAAACAGCTCTGCCCACGCTACCATTATGGCTACGCTCATTGGTGGCAGCGGTAATTCTTTCATTAAAGGCAAAGGAGCTGCTCCTGAAGTAAGACTGACCTCATCAGATTTTTCCCGCCTGTTACCTGATACCATTACCGCTTTCAGGAATTTCGGTATTGGCTTACAAAACCATTCTTACGGAACGGGTATTGAAAATTTTTACGGCATAGAAGCCGCCGCTTATGACCAGCAAACCTATGAAAACGACACCCTGATGCATGTTTTTTCGTCGGGTAATATCGGCACCACTACGCCTAATACGGGTGTTTATTCAGGCATTGATAATATGGCCAACCTCTCGGGCACATTTAAACAGGCAAAAAATGTATTGGTGGTAGGCGGTACCGGCTTAACCGGCATACCTGAAGACCTTAGTTCATCCGGTCCGGCTTATGATGGCCGTGTGAAACCCGAACTGGTTGCCGACGGCGAAGATGGCACATCCGGCGCGGCCGCGTTGGTTACCGGCAGCGTGGCATTACTAAAACAAGCTTACCAATCAAAATATCATCAGCCCGCGCCATCGGCACTGATCAAAAGCATACTCATCAATACTGCCGATGATGTTGGTAATCTCCATGTTGATTTTAAAACAGGCTTTGGCAAACTTAACGCGCTGGAAGCACTTCGGAGTTTAAACGCCGGAGATTTTAAGACTGGTATATTACGTCAGGATATAGTAGCCAGCTATCAAATAACCGTTCCTACTAATACTTACTCATTTAAAGCTACCCTTGCCTGGGCCGACCCTGCCGCAGATCTTAATGCGGCTGCCGCGCTGGTAAACGATCTTGATCTCACCATCACCGGACCTGATGGAAAAACATATCAGCCCTGGGTTTTGAGCAATTATCCATCAGCGGATTCACTGCGTGCACTGGCAAAACCGGGCCGCGATTCGCTTAACAATGTAGAACAGGTAACGCTGCAATCGCCGCAGGCGGGTGTTTACACCATCAATATTTATGCAAAAACGATAAAGAACGGTAACCAGTCATTTTTTGTCAGTTACCAAACCCGTGCAGCCGGCCAGTTTGAGTGGATTGCGCCAACAGCATTAAGGCCATTAATTCCCGGTGAAGATGCCTATATAAGGTGGCAACATACCTTCACCAATGTAAACGGCATACTTAGTATCAGTTATGATAAAGGGCAAACCTGGCAGCAGCTTTCGGGCGCGGTTAATCTCAACCAGGGTGACTATAAATGGCAGGCACCCGATGCCTTTACCCAGGCAAGGATAAAAATGCAGATCGGTAGTAATATCTTTACCAGTACCGATTTTGTGATCTCGGCCCCGCGTAGCCTGCAGGTAGGCTTTAACTGCACAGATGGGCTACTACTGCACTGGAACCCACAGCCAAATGCAATGGGTTATCATATCTACACCATTAACAATAATCGTTTACAACAGCTTTCATCCGTTACAGATACCTCCATTATTATCCCGCCACAATTGCAAACTTCAAAATACTACGCTGTAAGCGCCGTAGGCAATGGCTTTGAAGGTATAAAAAGCTATACCATAGATGCTACCGCGCAGGGAGTAGGCTGCTATGTTAAAACCTTACTGGCTGCACCGCTCAACAAAACTCAAATTACACTTGACCTATCTATAGCCAGTACCCAGGGACTGGCATCGGTAACATGGCAAAGGCTTACCGGCAAGGATAATTACACTACCATCGGCAAATCCAACATAACACCTGGTGCTTTTAATTACAATTTTGTTGACACCAGCCCCCAGGCAGGTCTTAATTATTACAGGGCGGTTTTAAATAAAACAGATAACAGTACCATAACTACAGATACGGCAAGTGCCGTACTATTACAAACCGACCAGTTTACCCTTTATCCTAACCCTGTAAGTACCCAACTCAATATCCTCGCCGGCGACTCAAAACCGTATACCTTCACCTTATATGATATGGCTGGCAAAACGGCTTTTCATACCACTTTCAATAATTACGAAAATCACCTCACTATACCAGTTATCCCCGGCATATACGTTGGAGTTATCACGCTTAATGGTAAAACTTTACTTACAAACAAAATTGTTAAGTTACCGTAACATAATATCGTCACAGTTAGTCTAAACTGTAATTTTAACACTTTTTAACATGTCGTAATTTTTTATTACTAAAACTTTAGTTATATATTGCGACATCAAATCCTAAGTAATGAAAATCACAATTACGGCACTGGTATTATTCCTGTGCTCTTTAACCGCGCTTGCGCAGCAATCGCCCTATGCTATTAAGGGTATAGCTGCAGACAGCGTTGCCAATGCCAAGTTGGCCAACACCTCCATCAGCGTACTTAACGCTAAAGACTCCACCCTCCGAAAATTTACCCGCGCCCGGTCTGACGGCTCTTTCAGCATCAACGGACTTGGTAAAGGCAAGTTTATCCTGCTGGTAACCTACCCTGGCTACGCCGATTACGTAGAGCCGTTCTCGCTTGATTCGGTAAAAACTACCCGCAATTTCGGTAACATTAATATGAACCTGAAATCGCGCTTGTTAAAAGAAGTAATTGTGAAGGGTACCGTAGCGGCCATTAAAATTAAAGGCGATACTACAGAATTTAATGCCAAAGCATTTAAAATAGAACCTAACTCAAAAGTAGAAGATCTGCTTAAACAGCTGCCCGGTATACAGGTAGATAAAGATGGGAAAATAACTGCCCAGGGGCAATCAGTCCCTAAAGTATTGGTTGACGGGGAAGAATTTTTTGGTGACGACCCTACCCTTGTTACCAAAAACATACGTGCCGATATGGTTGATAAGGTGCAACTCTATGATAAAAAGAGCGACCAAGCTACTTTTACCGGGATTGACGACGGCCAAAAAACCAAGACTATCAACATTAAATTAAAAGAGGACAAAAAGAACGGATATTTTGGTAAAGTTACAGGCGGTGTCGGTACAGACGATTTTTACGAAACCCAGGCTTTGTTTAACAAATTCAGGGGGAAAAAGAAATTCTCTGCCTATGGCACTATAAGTAATACAGGAAAAATAGGTTTAGGATGGGAAGATAATAATAAGTTAGGTACCCAGGAGGGTATGAGCTTTGGTGATAACGGGGACATCTATATTTCGGGCAGTGGCGATGATCTGGATTCATTCGATGGGCATTATAACGGCCAGGGTATACCAATTGCCCGTACCGGAGGGGTACATTATGATAATAAATGGAATAGCGATAAACAGTCTATCAACTTTAACTATAAGATTGGTTCATTAACTGTTGATGGCCAGCGTACTTCACTTTCCCGTAATACCCTTTCAGATTCGCTTGTCATTGGCAACAATTCTGACGAAACCAGTCATAACTTCATGTTCAGGCAAAAGGCTGATGCTACCTACCAGGTTAAACTGGATACTACTTCAAATTTAAAAGTAACGGTTGACGGCACCCTGAAAAACTCTGAAACCAACACCACAGATAAATCATCTACTTTCAGGAACGACACCCTGGTAAACAACCAAAACAGAAGGCTGGATAACAAACTCGACGGTAAAATTTTCAACGCGACAGTATTTTATAACAAGAAGTTCAAAAAACCGGGCCGCACTTTCTCCGTAAACATCACTGGCGGTGTTAATGAAAGTAAGGCACACGGTAATCTTTACTCACAGATCAATTATTTTAATTCAACCGGTACAGGTAAAGACAGTACCAAACTGATCGATCAGTTTAAGACCAACGATCTCAGGGGATCTAACTTCCTTACTAACATTACTTATACAGAACCTTTAAGTAAAGCGCTATCATTAGTATTTAATTATGGTATTAGCATTAATAACAGTAACGCCGACCGTAAATCATACAGTCAATCGGCCCCGGGGAACTACAATGTGCTGATAGATTCTTTAAGCAGCGATTACAAATTTAACCAGTTTAGCAACCAGGTGGGTGCCATATTTAATTATAAGAAGGGTAAACACACCCTTAATTTTGGTACGCGTGTGGCCGATCTGCGCTTTAAGCAAATTGCCACCTTTATGCAAAGTGGTTCATCGGTTGATAATATTCTGGAGCGGCATTTTACCAACTGGAATCCGCAGTTAACCTATCAGTTCCGTTATGCGTCACAAGGCTCATTCAGGTTTAGTTATAATGGAAGCCAAAATCAACCAAGTATTGACCAGATACAGCCGGTACGCATTAACAACGACCCGCTGAATATTACTATCGGTAACCCTAACCTTAGCCCGTCTTTCAATCACCGCTTTAACGTTAACTTTAATAATTATAAGGTATTAAGCGAGCAATATGTGTCATTATATAGCGGCTTCACTTTTACTCAAGACCCTATTGTAAATAACATCACCACCAGTACAGCTACGGGTAAAAACACTTTTGAGTATGAAAATCTTTCAGGTAAAACACCGCTCAATTACTATGGAGGCCTGTACATGGGGCGTAAAACCGGTGTTTGGGGCATTAACGCAGGAGCTTCGGCAAACGTGAATGGCGCAGTGTATTATAGCTTTAAAACCGATGATCTTTCGGGGAAACGCTTAAACCGCACTTCATCTAACACCATCAACACACAGTTACAGCTAAGTAAATACGTGCAAAAGAAATATTCTTTTGATCTATCGGCAGGGCCGATGTACAACACAGGGCAGTCATCATTAAGCCCGAATATTAATAACAACGGCTATGGTTTTAGCGCTAATGGCAGCATGAGCTTTTACCTGCCTTTTAAATTTCAAATTGGAACGGATGGTAACTATAGCTACCAGGCAGCCACGCAATCCTTGCCTGACGATTTCAGGCAGTTTATCTGGAATGCACGGATCAGTAAATCATTCTTCAAGTCTGAAAACTTAAAGTTGATGCTTTCAGGCAACGACCTTTTAAACCAAAATTCGGGCTTTAATCGTAATTCAAACGGTACCAATTACAGCGAAACTCGTTCGGTTACTATTAGAAGGTACTTCCTGTTTTCGGTAATATGGGACTTTAATAAAATGGGCGGCGGAGCGCCTGCAAAAAAATAACATGAAAAATTTAATACTAACCATTATAGCTTCGTTGTTCTGCAGCAGCATATTCGCCCAAACCAACGCGCATTTCACCACCTCGGGCACTATTGAATATGAAAAACGCGTAAACATGTACGCGATCATTAAGAAACGTATGGGGGATGACGAAGGTAGCTTTGGCGCGCAGGCGTTTGAGAACTACAAGAAAACTCAACCACAGTTTAAAGTATTAAAGAGCACCCTCACGTTTAGTAATAACAAGACTTTGTTTACGCCCGCAGCTCCTGCTGAAAGCAACAACAGCTGGTTTAGCGATGTCCCGGAGGGTTTGCAGGGCAATACCGTTTATACCGATTTGAGCACCAACATTAGTACCAGCGCAAAGCGTGTTTTTGAGGAACAGTTTTTAGTAAAGGATACCGTGCGTAAGATCAACTGGAAAATTACGGATGAAACCCGCGAAATTGCCGGCTATAATTGCCGCAGGGCCAACGCGGTTATTATGGATTCTGTTTATGTGGTCGCTTTTTATACAGATGAGATACCCCTATCTGGCGGGCCGGAATCATTTACGGGTTTACCAGGGATGATATTAGGGGTAGCCATGCCACATGATAATATTACCTGGTTTGCTACCAAGGTAACCGACCTACCCGTATCTGAAAATCAATTAAAAATACCTGCCAAAGGTAAAGCAACGGATTACAAAGGCTTTGTAGCTACCATGAAAAAAGTGATGAAAGATTGGGGTACCTGGGGGCAATCATACCTGAAGAGCTTTTTATTATAATTCCTATCTCCTATTCCTTATAACAGCCGCATGCTTTTTAAGTATGCGGCATTTTTTTGCGCGCTTTGTAAAGGCGTTTCGTTATGATAGCGGCTCTGTTCCACAAAGAAAAATTCCATGCCATTATCCTCGCCTGCTGCAATAAACTTAGGGAAGTTAATAATACCTTCTCCCAGGTCACAGGCAGATTCTTCTTTGCTGCCGGCGGGTAAGCGCTTCTTCAGCACATCGCGCATATGTGCCAAGGTGAAACGGCCCTTATATTTTTGCATGTAGGCATAAGGGTCGGCACCCTCTGTAATGGCATAGTACACATCCATCTGGTAATCTACAAGTGCTTTATCGGTATTATTTAATAATACATCAATAGGTAATTGTCCATTAACCGCTTTGTACGGATAATCATGCGGATGGTAACCGAACCGCAATCCGTGCTTTTTACAGATAGCTCCCCGTTGATTAAAATCTTCCGCAAATCGTTTAAAGGCGTCAATATCTTTCTGCGGGCCTAACCAGGGGCACACCAGATATTTCATACCGATTTCTGCCGCCTGCCCGGCTAATCTGTCAAACTCCTGTAGACTGCAGGGGTTATAGTGACTGCTGATCAACTCTAAACCAAAACTACCGGCAAGTTTCTTGAAATCTTTATGGCTATATCCCCAAAATATTCCCTTATCGCTACCATAACTTTCTATTTGCTTGTAACCCATAGCACCAAGCAGCTTAAGCGTACCAGCCGGATCGCGCTCCATATCTTCTTTTACCATGTATAGCTGCATACCTAAGGCAGGCTTCTTATGGGTAATATTCGCCATGGTCGGTGATACTGCCAGTGCAGCTAACATGCCGCCGGTTTGGATAAAGTTTCTTCTGTTCATGCGTTAATCTTTTAGGGTCCTTAAAAGTTATATTAATCAGAATTACAGGTCCCTTACAATTACTTCACCGGTCTTTTTATCCTTGAGAATAAGTTTACGGTCGCCGTGGGGTAGTATTTCTTCCTTAATGAGGTAGTATTGCTCATCAAACTCAGCAAATTTATTACCGCTGTTATCTTCTTTTCGTCCCCTCCAGTCATCAATTATTACCGGCTCCCATAACCCACTTTTGGTTGATGCGTAGGCTGCATCGATGATGGCATTCACCACGTAACCATCATAAAAAGTTTCAAAAGCTTCGCGCTTTTGCTCAATGGCTTCAAACATATCGGTAAACATGTGATTGTAGCCCAGTTCGTTTACCTCATCGCCGACAGGGAATAACCACCCAGTGTTACTTTCCGCTTTTTCGGCTACATAACCACCCTCTTTACCGGTGCTAAACATGTCAAACCCAGTACGCAGAAAGTTATTGATCCATATGGTGCCTTCTGTACCCATTACCTCATCGCGCAAGTCCATACCACCTCTAAAGCACCAGCTTACCTCAAACTGGCCAATAGCACCGTTAGCATATTTCACCATACCTATAGCGTTATCTTCGGCATCTATTGGATGTACCTGCGTAGCTGCCCAGCACATCACCTCAACCGGGCGAACATCCTTACCAATATAGTTGCGGGCAATTTCAATACAATGGCAACCCAAGTCCACAATGGCACCACCGCCACTCTGCTCTTTATTCCAAAACCAATTACTATGAGGGCCGGGGTGCGCTTCGCGGCTTTTGGCCCAAAGAACGCGGCCAAGGCTGCCGCCTTTAACACTCGCTAAAGATTTGTTGAACTTAGGCGTATAACAAAGATCTTCCAGGTAACCGCCCATAACCCCGGCCTGCTCCACCATATCCAGCATTTGTTTAGCTTCGGCAGCAGTACGGCCCAATGGTTTGGTGCATAACACGTGTTTACCAGCTTTAGCGCAAGCTTCAACCGCGGTAAGGTGAAGGTCATTAGGCAGCGAAATTACGACTACATCTATCTCCGGGTGATTTACTACCTCTTCCAGGTTATCGCTATAAATAGGTAGCCCATAATCGGCTGCGAATGTCTTAGCCTTTTTAATATTGCGTGAATAAACCGCATGAAGCTTATCAATACGCCTATGACCGATCAATGAATCCGCATAAAACCTGGCAATAAAGCCCGAGCCGAGCATTGCAATTTTCATAAAATAAAAGGGAATGGTTTATGCCGTTAAGATAACGGTAGCAGGGCAGATATGCAAGTATGGGGCAAAGACTTAATCCTGGATATTAAGTTTGTTACTTTCAATAAAATCTTTAATAGCTGATACAGCTTCATTGCTTTTATTATCCAGGTCTAAGTCGTTTATTGATTTGAGGTAACCAACCAGTTTTTCTGTTTTATTCGCATCTGTTACGGCGAACCCCATAAGCCATTGCTCAAAACTTTTTTCGGGCGTAGACCGATCAACCAACGTGATGATATTCTTGTGCCTTTCATCGGCTTGTATACGCTTGTACAACGCATCAATAAAATTATCCTTACCTTCTAATAATTGTATAAATGTACCTTCAGAATAAAGTAATACGCCTGAAATCTTGAGTGCTGCATTATGTATACGCGAACTGTGCAGAATATCAAGCAGCTGATTTTCGTGCATAGGATATGCCGATTTACTTACATAGACAATAGTTTTCATGGTATACGTAGATGCCTCAATATTAATAAAAATATTTTGGCAGGCAAACTTTTCTTGGCAGGAAGAGCAGCAAATCACCTATTTGTGACAATCAGATATCTTCTAAAATAGCTTTATCAGATATTGGAGAAATATAGTCCTACGTATGATGGGGTTATGGTTTGAATTTTATCGAAGGATATGCGTGCAGTTAGTAACTGAAAAAAGTTTCTGACGCAAAAAAGCCC
>NZ_NRSW01000002.1 GCF_002288635.1 Mucilaginibacter sp. MD40
CAGTAAGGAATATTGGTCAATGGACGCAAGTCTGAACCAGCCATGCCGCGTGCAGGAAGACGGCCCTACGGGTTGTAAACTGCTTTTGTACCGGAATAAACCTTTGGTCGTGACCGAAGCTGAATGTACGGTAAGAATAAGGATCGGCTAACTCCGTGCCAGCAGCCGCGGTAATACGGAGGATCCAAGCGTTATCCGGATTTATTGGGTTTAAAGGGTGCGTAGGTGGCCTATTAAGTCAGGGGTGAAAGACGGTAGCTTAACTATCGCAGTGCCTTTGATACTGATGGGCTTGAATACACTTGAGGTAGGCGGAATGTGACAAGTAGCGGTGAAATGCATAGATATGTCACAGAACACCAATTGCGAAGGCAGCTTACTAAAGTGTTATTGACACTGAGGCACGAAAGCGTGGGGATCAAACAGGATTAGATACCCTGGTAGTCCACGCCCTAAACGATGAATACTCGATGTTGGCGATATACGGTCAGCGTCTAAGCGAAAGCGTTAAGTATTCCACCTGGGGAGTACGCCCGCAAGGGTGAAACTCAAAGGAATTGACGGGGGCCCGCACAAGCGGAGGAGCATGTGGTTTAATTCGATGATACGCGAGGAACCTTACCCGGGCTTGAAAGTTAGTGAATGTGACAGAGACGTCACAGTCCTTCGGGACACGAAACTAGGTGCTGCATGGCTGTCGTCAGCTCGTGCCGTGAGGTGTTGGGTTAAGTCCCGCAACGAGCGCAACCCCTATGTTTAGTTGCCAGCATGTAATGATGGGGACTCTAAACAGACTGCCTATGCAAATAGAGAGGAAGGAGGGGACGACGTCAAGTCATCATGGCCCTTACGTCCGGGGCTACACACGTGCTACAATGGATGGTACAGCGGGCAGCTACCTGGCAACAGGATGCCAATCTCGTAAAGCCATTCACAGTTCGGATCGGGGTCTGCAACTCGACCCCGTGAAGTTGGATTCGCTAGTAATCGCGTATCAGCAATGACGCGGTGAATACGTTCCCGGGCCTTGTACACACCGCCCGTCAAGCCATGGAAGCTGGAAGTACCTGAAGTCGGTAACCGCAAGGAGCCGCCTAGGGTAAAGTCGGTAACTGGGGCTAAGTCGTAACAAGGTAGCCGTACCGGAAGGTGTGGCTGGAATACCTCCTTTCTGGAGCATTATCCGCTAAGCTACTTTACTAAACGGAACAGCAACGCTGTTACCTGCATTATCTTTTCTTATTACAATGAAACAACAACCCGGAAGATGAAGCCATCAGTGGTGCTACCGCTGGGCGATGAGATTGTAAGGCATTACGATTTATGATTTACGAATTACGATTGATAAATCCGAAATCGAAAATCCTAAATCCGAAATAAAAACAGTCCTGTAGCTCAGCTTGGTTAGAGCACTACACTGATAATGTAGGGGTCAGCAGTTCAAATCTGCTCGGGACTACTAGGTTAAGTCAAAAGTCAAAAGTTAAGAGTCAAAAACTGCATAGTGATGACATAATGACTAATGACCTAATGACACATCCGAAAGGGGGATTAGCTCAGCTGGCTAGAGCACCTGCCTTGCACGCAGGGGGTCAACGGTTCGAATCCGTTATTCTCCACCAAGTTAAGGTAAAAGGAAGAAAGGCGAAAGGCAAAAGGTGAAAACCTTTACCCTTTATACCCTTAACCTTTAACCTCAAACGAACGTTCTTTGACATATTGGAAGAAGTAAATTGAAGAGAAGACAACAGTAGGGACGTCTTTTCAGAGATGAGAGAAGAAAGAAACAAGAGACAAGACTTCGGTCCTGGTTCCTGGCTCCTGACTCTTGACTCAAGAAAAGCGACTCGAACAATAAAAACGTATCGTGCCGAGCAAAAGCGGCAAAGATATTAGAAGAAAGTAAGAAAGGGTACACGGGGGATGCCTTGGCTCTCAGAGGCGATGAAGGACGTGATAAGCTGCGATAAGCACCGGGGATCAGCAAATATGAATTGATCCGGTGATTTCCGAATGGGGAAACCTAACTATTTGAAGAATAGTTGCATAAATGCGCAAACCTGCTGAACTGAAACATCTAAGTAAGCAGAGGAAGAGAAAACAACAGTGATTTCCAGAGTAGTGGCGAGCGAAATGGAAGAAGCCCAAACCGGCTATGTTACGGCATAGCCGGGGTTATAGGACCATAACATGACTACTGAAATGAACCGGAAGGGGTTGGGAAGCCCTGCCATAGAGCATGATAGCTGCGTACGGGTAAGTAACAGTAAGATAGTGGTATCCTGAGTACCGCGAGGTTGGAGACGCCTTGTGGGAATTTGCCGGCACCATCCGGTAAGGCTAAATACTCCTGAGAGACCGATAGTGAACCAGTACCGTGAGGGAAAGGTGAAAAGAACCCCGAACAGGGGAGTGAAATAGAACCTGAAACCGTGTACTTACAAGCGGTCGGAGCAGACTTGTTCTGTGACGGCGTGCCTTTTGCATAATGAGCCTACGAGTTACTCCTCTCTGGCAAGGTTAAGTGGTTAAGCCACGCAGCCGAAGCGAAAGCGAGTCTGAATAGGGCGTATAGTCAGAGGGGGTAGACGCGAAACCTTGTGATCTACCCATGGACAGGTTGAAGGTGCCGTAACAGGTACTGGAGGACCGAACCGATAAACGTTGAAAAGTTTCCGGATGATCTGTGGGTAGGGGTGAAAGGCTAATCAAACTGGGAAATAGCTCGTACTCCCCGAAATGTTTTTAGGAACAGCGTGGTGGTAAAGTTATATAGAGGTAGAGCTACTGATTGGGTGCGGGGGAGTCAAATCCTACCAAATCCAGACAAACTCCGAATGCTATGTAATATACACTGCAGTGAGGCTATGGGTGCTAAGGTCCATGGCCGAGAGGGAAAGAACCCAGACCATCAGCTAAGGTCCCCAAATTAACGCTAAGTTGAACTAACGAGGTCCGATTGCACAGACAGCTAGGATGTTGGCTTGGAAGCAGCCATTCATTTAAAGAGTGCGTAACAGCTCACTAGTCGAGCGATCGGGCATGGATAATAAACGGGCATTAAGCGTTATACCGAAGCTATGGATTTACAGTAATGTATCTGGTAGGGGAGCATTCTATATGCCGGTGAAGCAGGAAGGACAACTGACTGTGGAGGTTATAGAAAAGCAAATGTAGGCATAAGTAACGATAAGGCGGGAGAGAAACCCGCCCACCGAAAGACTAAGGTTTCCTGATCAACGCTAATCGGATCAGGGTTAGTCGGGGCCTAAGGTGAAGCCGAAGGGCGTAGCCGATGGACAACTGGTTAATATTCCAGTACTTTTTATAACTGCGATGCGGTGACGGAGTAGTGACACTGACGCGAACTGACGGAATAGTTCGTTAAAGGCAGTAGGTATAGGTTTGGTAGTTAAGTACGCCAGACTTGCTGAATGCTGATAGTACTCAGAACCTTCGGGGGACGGGATAGTTCAGGTAATCAGACTTCCAAGAAAACCCGCTAAGCTTCAGGTTATAAAAACCCGTACCGTAAACCGACACAGGTAGTCGAGGAGAGAATCCTAAGGTGCTCGAGTGAATCATGGCTAAGGAACTCGGCAAAATGGCCCTGTAACTTCGGGAGAAGGGGCGCTGGCAGCAATGTCAGCCGCAGTGAAAAGGCCCAGGCGACTGTTTAACAAAAACACATGGCTTTGCAAAATCGAAAGATGACGTATAAGGCCTGACACCTGCCCGGTGCTGGAAGGTTAAGAGGGGATGTTAGGGTTAAACCGAAGCATTGAATCGAAGCCCCAGTAAACGGCGGCCGTAACTATAACGGTCCTAAGGTAGCGAAATTCCTTGTCGGGTAAGTTCCGACCTGCACGAATGGTGTAACGATCTGGGCGCTGTCTCAGCCATGAGCTCGGTGAAATTGTGGTATCGGTGAAGACGCCGGTTACCCGCAACGGGACGGAAAGACCCCATGCACCTTCACTACAACTTAACATTGATATCGGATACAGGATGTGTAGGATAGGTGGGAGGCTGTGATCCTGCTTCGCTAGGAGTAGGTTAGCCAACGTTGAAATACCACCCTTTCTGTATTTGGTGTCTAACTCGATAATGTCGAGGACATTGTTTGGCGGGTAGTTTGACTGGGGTGGTCGCCTCCAAAAAGGTAACGGAGGCTTTCAAAGGTAAGCTCAGTACGCTTGGTAACCGTACGCGGAGTGCAATAGCATAAGCTTGCTTGACAGTGAGACAGACAAGTCGAGCTGGGTCGAAAGACGGATATAGTGATCCGGTGGTTCTGCATGGAAGGGCCATCGCTCAAAGGATAAAAGGTACGCTGGGGATAACAGGCTGATCTCCCCCAAGAGCTCATATCGACGGGGAGGTTTGGCACCTCGATGTCGGCTCGTCACATCCTGGGGCTGGAGAAGGTCCCAAGGGTTGAGCTGTTCGCTCATTAAAGTGGCACGCGAGCTGGGTTCAGAACGTCGCGAGACAGTTCGGTCCCTATCTGTTGTGGGCGTTGGAAGTTTGAGTGGGGCTGACCTTAGTACGAGAGGACCGGGTTGGACTAACCTCTGGTGAATCTGTTATGCCGCCAGGTGTACTGCAGAGTAGCTACGTTGGGAATAGATAAGCGCTGAAAGCATCTAAGTGCGAAACTAGCCACGAGATGAGACTTCCTTATAGGATCGTAGCAGACGACTACGTTGATAGGTTACAGATATAAAGGTGGTGACATCAAAGTCGAGTAATACTAATTATCCGAAGCTTTCTCTAACAGAAGAAATTGCTGTTGTTTTCTCCGAAAATTACTTCTTTCAATAATATGTCATTGTTTGATGATAGTAGCAAGTATCAGGTACATAGTATTGAGATATTGATTACTTCATAAACATAAAAATATTGTTAGTGTAGCCAATTCAGGTCTTGATACCTGATACTAACTACTATGTACTAACAAAAGATCTTCAGGTGCCTATATCGGCGGTGTCCACCTCTTCCCATTCCGAACAGAGAAGTTAAGCCCGCCAGAGCCGATGGTACTGCAGTAAAATGTGGGAGAGTAGGTCGGTGCCAACCTTTATTAAAAGCCTTCACTGGATAACAGTCGA